>NZ_JAFBBS010000001.1:0-2400000 GCF_016907315.1 Microbacterium esteraromaticum | reverse complement strand
CCCGGTTCCGAGCAACGCGCCGGCCGGGGTCTCGGTGGTGACCGCGAGGCGTGTCCCGTCGTGCCACGCACCCTCGCCGCGAACGGCTGTGAACAGCTCGCCGAGCGCGGGCGCGCACACAGCAGCCGCGACGCTCTCCCATCGCTCTGGTTCGGGCTCGTCCTCGACGACGGCGATGCTCACTGAGTAGCCGGGGATTCCGTAGGCGTAGTTCACCGTGCCATCGATCGGGTCGACGACCCAGGTATAGCCGCTGGTGCCTCGTTCGGCGCCGGTCTCCTCACCGAGGAAGCCGTCGGCGGGGCGCTCAGCCCGCAGCCTTTCGCGGATGAGCTGCTCGACCTCGCGGTCAGCCTCAGTGACGATGTCGGCGACGGTGGACTTGGTCGCGGCGAGCGCGACGCCTTCCGCTCTCCGTCTGCGGGCCAGTTCACCCGCTTCCCGCGCGATGTCTGCCGCGAGCGCGCCGAGTTCCGCTGCTGTCACTGCTGGTCCTCACGAGCCGACGGGACGGGCGGGGCGGGTGGAGCGGGCGGGGCAGGCACAGCCGACGGAGCAGGAGGTGCCGGCGGAGCAGGGGGTGCCGGCGGAGCGGGCGGGGCAGCCGGAGCAGGGGGTGCCGACGGAGCAGGAGGCGCCGGCGGAGCCGCCTGGGCATTCGGCGCATCGCCCTGTCGGTGCAGATCAGCCACCTGTGCGACCGGGGCACTGGCATCCGGAGTCCGTTCGTCGCGCGGCGCGACCGACGGAGGCGGCGGGAATCCGGCTTGCCCCTCGTGGCCTGCGTGCGCCTCTCCGTACGGATAGGTGATGCCAGCCCCTGCGCTCTCGCCGTAAGGGTGCTGCACCGCCTCGAGGGTCGGGAAGCTCGCCGACTGCGGCTGCGGCGGGTAGGTCGGGCGGCCGGTGTAGTACGCGTTGAAGTCAGGGCTGCCGTCGGGCAGAGCCGGCAGAGGGGTACGACCGTCGGCGTACGTCGGCCACATCTGCTGCGGAGCCATGGCTGCCGGCGCCGGGCGCGGGCGGGTCGCTCGCGGGGCGAACAGGGCGTTGAGCAGCGGAATGAGCGTGGTGCCCACGGCGGCGAGGATCGCCAGTGCGATGACGATCCGCCAGTACAGGTCGTCGTAGACGAACTGGTCAGGGAAGCTCAGGTGGAACACGAGCATCGCAATCAGCCCCGCGAGCATCGCGAACGTGACCATCACGATCACACGGGTGAACGTCGTGACATAGCGACGCGAGGCCCGCACGAACAGGCGCAGGTGCACGAGCGCGAGCTGCAGGATGCCGATGACCAGCAGGAACTGGAAGAACCTCGCGCCCACCCAGCCGTACGACTCGGCGATGTGGTGCGGCAGCCAGATCTTCACCGCGCCGACGAGCAGCACGATGATCCAGCTGATCATGCTCGCCAACGCCAGCCAGTCGGGCCGTCGCTCAGCGAGATGCGCCTCGGCGATAGCGACCCCGGCGAACAGAGCGAGCAGCAGGATCGTCAGGAACGCCCGGCCGATGATGCCGTCCTGATCGCCGATCAGCACCCACACCACGCACACGAGGGCGGCGGCGATCAGCGCGCCGATCGCGATCCAGATCGCGCCGCGCAGCAGCTTCGATGACATCGGCTTCTGGTCGTCGGCGGTCGTCGGCTGTTCAGCTGACGCAGTGACGTCGGACATGATGAGATCCTCCCGCGGTCGGTGCTCTCATCCTCGCACGCACCGACGCCGGGCACCGGATGCTGTGGATAACGCGCTGATCCTCGGCGGAAGGCAGCGGTGCGGCGACTCAGCGCTTGCGCGATGCCGCCGCGAAACCAGCGATACGCGCCTGCGCGTCGGGGGTGTCGAAAGAGGCTCCGATCGACTCCGCCTCAGTGCTCAGCTGCTCCTCGAAAGATCGAGAAGGCTGCGAGCGAACCAGACGCTTCGCCTGACCGTAGGCGCCCGCGGCGCCGGCGAGCCAGAAGCGAGCGATCTGCTCTGCGCGCTCGCGCACAGCATCCGCCTCGGCATCCGCACCGCCGTCGGCGTCGGCGGTGACCGCCTCGGCGACGAGGCCCCAGTCGACTGCTTCATCGGCGGACAGCATCCGATCCTGCAGCACCAGCTGCAGTGCCCGCCGTTCGCCGACCGCGCGCGCGAGCTGGGCCGACACCGAGAGGTCGGGCGTGAGCCCGATATTCGCGTACAGGCTGCCGATCTTCGAGCTCGCGCCGACGACCGCGTAGTCGCTGCACATCAGGATGCCCAGGCCGCCGCCGGCCGTCGTGCCGTGTGCCGCTGCGACGACTGGGACAGCCGAGGTCGTGAGTGACAGGATTCCCTCGTTGATGACCCGCGCGAGCGAGGTGATCTCCCGCCCGCTCCCCATGCTCGTCGACATCGCCACCACGTCGCCGCCGGCGCAGAAGGCGCGGCCGTTGGCGTCGATGAGGATGGCCCTCACGTCGTCGCGTGAGACGACCTCGGCGGTGACGTCGCGCCATGCGTGCGCCAGATCGGCGTCGAAGGCGTTGAGGCTCGCGGGGCGGTTGAGCGTGAGCCGAGCGAGGCCCTCGTCGACCGTGAGCAGAAGCGGATCGGTCATGGCTCTCCTTCGATGCACAGGACGGGGTTTCAGTTTAGCTGGCACTCAGGTTCATCACCTGGTTGCCGCACGATCAGGCTTCTGAGAGCACCCGAACGACGAAGTCCTCCATGCGGCGCTTCGTGCCGTCGAGCCGCTGGTCGGCCTGTCCAGGCGCGCGCACCTCACTCGGGGCGAGCGGATGCGCGAGCCGCACGTTGTCGTGGCATGACAGATCGGCGCAGATGTAGGTGCCCGCGCTGTCGCCGCGTCGCCCCTTCGCTCCCCCGCGCCGCGCGGTGAGCAGCGCGACCTGGTTGCCCGGCTGCATGGTGCGGCAGATGTTGCACATGCCCGAGCGCACGCGCGCCGGATCGGTCGACCGCAGCACGATCCCCAACGGGCGCCCCTCGTGCTCGACCACGACCACCGCGCGCCGGCTCGACTCGGGGTCGCGCCAGGCGAGGAAGTCGATGTAGTCCCAGTCGGTGAGAATGAAGTCGTGCGGCATCGCGATCTGGGCGATCTCATCCGCATCGGCGTTGCTGATCGCCTCGCGGACCTGGGCCTCGGTCAGTGGTCGCATCGATCCAGTCTAAGAAGGCCGGCGCTCGACGAGGCGCTGCTGCAGCTGCTTCACCTCGTCGACGAGCTCGTCGGCGGGCCCGTCGACTTCGACACCGGGCGCGACCGCCTGTATCGGCGGTGCCGCGACCGGTCCGGGCTCGAGGCCCCACTCCGCCCGCCGCTGCGCCGAGGAGGTCGCGTACACGATGCGGCCGAGCCCCACCCACGCGTGCGCCGCCGAGCACATCGGGCAGTGCTCGCCTGAGGTGTAGACGACGGCATCCGCTCGCTCCTCGGGCGACATCTTCGCGGCCGCCCAGCGTGCGATCTCGAACTCCGGATGCCGGGTCTGGTCTCCCCCGGCGACACGATTGCGGTCTTCGAAGAGCACGTCACCGGCTGCCGAGACGATGAGCGACCCGAAAGGCTCGTCACCGTCGTCGAGGGCCTCGCGCGCGAGGTCGACGCAGCGGCGCAGGTGGGTCAGGTCGGTGGCATCCATCGTCTCTCCCTACTTGCCCGCCGCCGCATCGATCACGGCGACGATCTCGTCGTACCCCTTCTCGACTGCCAGCTCACGCGAGGTGAGTCCGCCGTTCTCGGTGATGTCGGGGTCGGCACCGGCCTCGAGCAGGAGCCGAACCGTCTCGACCTGGTCGGGCCCGCCGTCGTTCAGGATGATCGCCTCATGCATCGCCGTCCACCCGAGGTTGTTGACGTGGTCGACCGGCACCCCTGCGGCGATGAGCATCTTCACCGTGCTCACGTGCCCGTGCTCGCTGGCGGGGATCAGCGCCGTGCCACCGTAGCGGTTGGTGCTCGTCACATCGGCGCCCGCTTCGATCGTGAGCTTCAGGATCTCGTCGAGCCCCTCCGCCCCGGCGTAGAGGAAGGCCGAGTCCTGCATGCTGTCCTTCGCGTTGACGTCGGCGCCGGCGTCGATGAGCACCCTGGCGATCAGCGCCTGATTCTGCTTCGTCGCCTGGATCAGCGGCGTCGCGTCATTCTCGCCGCCGCGGTCTTCCAGCTTGGCGCCGTCTTCGATCGCGCGGATCGCGGCGTCGGCATCCTCCGCCGCGATCGCTGCCCACAGGTCGTCAGTGGCGCCTTTCGATGCGTCGGGAGCAGCGGTTCCGGATGCTGGCGCGCACCCCACCAGACCACCCAGCGCCGCAGCGGCGGCGACTGCCACCAGAATGGAGCGGATCACAGCCATCGGGACCTCCTCTGTCAGGAGGATGGTATACCAAAACCCGGGGAGCCTGCGGGAGCGCAACTGATCCGCCCGCGATGGGGGCTACTGCGCCAGCGCGGACGTCTCGGCCCGATCGTCTGTGTGGGCTGCGGTCTGACGCATTGCGCCGGCGCTGAGCCCGTAAGCCCACTTGAGCGCCCTGTTCATCGTCGTGATCGAGCGGAATCCGCTCGCTGCGGCCACCTCTTCAAGAGTCAGCGCCGTGCTCTCGGCGAGCAGCGGGATCGCGCGCTGGGCGCGCGAACGGCGGATCTCCTGCGCCGGGCTCAGGCCGTGCCGCGCGTAGAGCCTGTCGAGCGTGCGTCGTGAGACCTGGCACCGTGAAGCGAGCGCATCGACGTCGAAATCCGGCTCAGTGGAATGCTGGTCGACCATTCGCTGCGCGTGGAGGAAGGTCGCCTCGGATTCGTCCTCGACGAGGAACGACTTGGCAAGTGCGCGGGCCACCTCGCGCGTGAGCGTGCGAAGCACCTCGGGCGTCTCCTCCGGCTGCTCGGCCATCTGCGGCTCCTCGACGGTCGCCTGAAGATACGCGTATGACGCGCGGAACACTGTCGTTCCTGGTCGGATGTCGGCGATATTCGACGGCGTGAGCATGTAGGGCGCAACCTCGCTCTGCTCAAAAGTGAAGATGATCACCTCGCTCTTCTCGGTGCTCTGGATGTCAGCCGGCGTCGTGCCGGGAAAGATCAGGCAGAGGCCGCCGCCGGAAGATGCCCAGTGCTCCGCTCCCTCGACGGTGATCGAACCGTGGTTCACGAAGAGCAGCATGTATCGCGACTGCGCGGGCGTCCGGTCGCGCGTCCATCGGACGTGCAGGGGCGGTGTGCGCAGGTGCGCGATCAGGAAGTTGTTGAACCGGATCGCCTTCATCTCGAGCGATCGGGGATCACCCCGCATCACCCTCAGGCCTGCACCCGTGAGGAAGGTCATGATCCACGGGCCGCTGTTCGCCGTCGGCCAATGGCGATAGCGTCGATGCCCGACGAGCCAGTGCCAGCCCTCGCGCTCCACCGCGGGCAGAAGCTCTGTGACGGGGTTGTTCTTCATCCGCTCTGCTCCATACTTCTGCCGGGTCTGCAAGCGGAACCGGGGCCGAGAGAAGAGGCCCGGGAGCGCCTCGCACGTTCACATTCTGTCGTCGGAGCCGTCACTTTTCACCCATTTGGCCTGTTCTCGCCAATAGTGGCTGCATTCCGCGTCAATCTTCTGCCTCCGGATCCCTCTCGTCCCCAGCTGCCGGAGGGCGTATGTTCAGTTCATGGGAAAGCTCGAGTACAACAGCTCGCGGCCGCCGATAGATGTCGACGACGCCCTGCTCGCTCACGTGAAGATCGTGATCGCGACGAAGCTGCGTCGGCAGGAGAGCTTCATGATGACCTGGCCGTCGGGGAAGAAGCGCCCAGGGCGGCTTTCGGCGTGGATGCACCCGAGCATCCCTTTGGTTCTGGAGTTCGATCACGAACCACCGCCGAAGATCGACCGCCGGCGCGTCGAGGAGATGATGGAGCGCCTGAACGCTCGCGGGGAGCTGATTCTCGACGACCTGGAGCCCTGAGGCTGCGCAGCCCGAATCGCGGATCCGGAACACGGTGCAGGCAGACCGAAGGGCCCGCGACCTGACCGGTCGGGGCCCTTCGATCTCCACGCGATTCCGCGGTGGCGGTGGCAAGTGAGGGATTCGAACCCCCGAAGCTTACGCGGCTGATTTACAGTCAGCTCCCTTTGGCCGCTCGGGCAACTTGCCAGTGCACACCCGTCCGGCTTCTTCAGCCAACCGGGGGCGCGACTACCAAGCATACCGGTCAGAACCGGTCGCGAGAAATCGAGCGATCAGCTGCCGTGCACGCCGCGCTGAGCCTCGGCCAGCAACTCGGGAGTGCGCAGCAGCCCGCCCTCGGTCCGGCACGTCGCCGCGGCGACGAGCATGGCTCGGTCGAGCAGCTGCTGCCATTCGGCATCCGTCTTCGGCTCGCCCAGCGCGAGCCCTGCGGCGACCGCCGCCAGCGTCGCATCCCCCGCACCGACGGTGTCGATCACGGGACCAGGCAGGGACGCGATCGGGGCGCGGAACTCGCCCGCATTCGACTCGATCACAGCACCTTCTGACCCTGCGGTCGCCAGCACGGCATCCGCTCCGAGTTCGCGAAGACGCGTGCGCAGCGTGTCGAGATCCCCGTCGCACAGAAGCGCGGCGTCGTCTGCTCCGACCTTCACAAGCTCCGCGCGTGCCGCAAGGCGCTCGAACCCGCGCACGAACTCCTCGATATCGCTCATCATGCCGCTACGGGGGTTCGGATCGACGGCGATTCGTGCATCCTGAAGCGCGTCGGCCAGCGCATCGACCTCGGCCGGCACGTCGAAGGGGAAGCAGCTGACTGCGACGACATCGGCAGCGGCGATCGCCTGCCGCATCTCGTCGTCGTACCGGATGCTGCGGCCGCGAGCCGCGTCGTTGAAGACGTACTGCGGCTCGCCCTCAGGCGACCGAGTGACGAGAGCGCGAGACGAGCCGAGCGGCGAAGGGCCGGCGATGAGCCGCACGCCGTGATCGCTCAGGTACTCGCGGATGTGCCCGCCCGCCTCGTCGTCGCCGACCATGGCGATCAGCGTCGTGTCGACCCCCAGCCGGCGCAGGCCCACGGCGACGTTCAGTGCAGCGCCACCGACCAGTTCGCGCACGCCCGAGGCATCCCGGATCTCATCGATCAGCGCATCCCCGATCACCACAGCACTCATCTCGAGAGACTATCGCGGGCAAGCGGCTGCCCGGGGCCGGCGACGAGGGACGGCGCGGCTCCGCTCCATCGCGGCGGTCAGCCCTACTCTGTGGTCATGAAGCTCCGCGTCGGCGCGGCAGTCGCGCTCCTCTCCGTGACCCTGCTTGCCAGCTGCGCCTCAGCCGCACCTGACGAGGCGGCGACGCCGCCTCGAAGCGACAAGCCCACGGCATCCGGACCGGCGTCTCCGTCGCCGACGCCATCGCCGACCGCGGAGAGAACGCTCATGCCGCTGCCGGGAGACTGCCGCGAGATCCTGTCGGACGCCGTGCTCACGCAACTGAAGGACGTGCCGCTCAACGACCCCGCCTTCGGCGACAGCGGCCTGCTCGACGACGGCTCCCTCGTCTGCAACTGGGGCTCACCCCAAGCCGATACGACAGGCTTGACGACGAAGATCTCGAGGATGGATCGCGGGCCTGCCCTGGACATGCTCAATGCCCTCGCCGACGACGAGGCGTACGCCTGCTACACACCGGACGGGGGCACCCGCTGCGAGAAGAGCTGGCAGAACGAGCAGTACCCGGTCACCGACGGGCGCACCGTCTTCTGGCGCGACGGTCTGCTGATCGACACCCGCTACTCCAACCTCGCCCCGAAGGGCTACACGACCAGCATCGTCGACGCACTCTGGCCATGACCGCCTGGCGCGCCAGTCGCCCCGAAGAGACGGGAAAGGCCCCGGCCCTCCGAAGAGGGGCCGGGGCCTTTCGAATCACGCCCGGATCAGTTGTGTTCGCGACTTCGTCGCTCGACAACCTCAATCGCCTCGGCCGGACGAGCAAGCTCGCCGGTGCTCGGCTCGATCAGTTGTAGGTGCCGGGGGTGATGTCGTCCGTCGAGAACGCGTCGAAGTCGACGTATCCGAAGTCGCCGTCGGCGTACGCACCGTCGGATGCGAAGATCCGGTTCGGGTAGCGCTCGCTCTTGGCCTCTTCCGTCGCCTCGACCGTGATGTTGCGGTACTTCGACAGACCGGTTCCGGCCGGGATGAGCTTACCGATGATGACGTTCTCCTTGAGACCGACCAGCGGGTCGCGCTTGCCCTCCATGGCGGCCTGCGTGAGCACGCGGGTCGTCTCCTGGAACGAAGCGGCCGACAGCCACGACTCGGTGGCGAGCGACGCCTTGGTGATACCCATCAGCTCCGGGCGACCCGACGCGGGGCGCTTGCCCTCTGCCACGGCCTCGCGGTTGATCTGCTGGTAGCGCTTCAGGTCGACCATCTCACCCGGGAGCAGCGTCGTGTCAGCGTGGTCGACCACGGTGACCTTGCGCAGCATCTGGCGGACGATGACCTCGATGTGCTTGTCGTGGATCGGCACACCCTGCGAGCGGTACACGCCCTGCACGCCACCGACGAGGTACTTCTGCACCTCGCGGGCACCCATGACTCGCATGACCTCCTTGGGGTCGAGCGTGCCGACCTGCAGGGGCTGACCGACGGTGACGTGCTGGCCGTCCTCGACGAGAAGCGTCGCACGCTTCAGCACCGGGTAGACCACCTCTTCGTCGCCGTTGTCGGGCGTGAGGATGACCTTCTTGGCCTTCTCGTTCTCTTCGATCGTGATGCGGCCATCGGCCTCGGCGATCGGAGAAGCACCCTTCGGGGTACGGGCCTCGAAGAGCTCCTGCACACGCGGCAGACCCTGGGTGATGTCGTCGGCCGAAGCCGAACCACCCGTGTGGAAGGTACGCATCGTCAGCTGGGTACCGGGCTCACCGATCGACTGGGCCGCGATGATGCCGACGGCCTCGCCGATGTCGACGGTCTTTCCGGTTGCGAGCGAACGGCCGTAGCACTGCGCGCAGACACCGACGGCCGAGTCGCAGGTCAGCACCGAGCGGACCTTGATGGTCTCGATGCCGGCCTCGACGAGCTTGTCGATGAGCACGTCGCCCACGTCGTCACCCGCGGTCGCGACGACCTCGCCGGCCTCGGTGACCACATCGGATGCCAGGGTGCGGGCGAACACCGAGTTCTCGACGTTCGCGTCGCGCACCAGCACACCCTGCGAGTTCGGAGCGGCGATCGGGAGCTCGAGGCCCTTCGACGTACCGCAGTCCTGCTCGCGGATGATGACGTCCTGCGAGACGTCCACCAGACGACGGGTCAGGTAACCCGAGTCGGCGGTACGCAGAGCGGTGTCTGCCAGACCCTTACGGGTACCGTGCGTCGCGATGAAGTACTCCGCCACCGACAGGCCCTCGCGGTACGAGGAGATGATCGGACGGGGGATGATCTCACCCTTGGGGTTGTTCACCAGACCACGCATACCCGCGATGTTGCGGATCTGCAGCCAGTTACCACGAGCACCAGAGGTCACCATGCGGTTGATGGTGTTGTCCTCGGGGAAGTGGGCCTTCATCGCGGCCTGGACCTCGTCGGTCGCCTCGGTCCAGATCTTGATGAGCTCCTGACGGCGCTCGACATCCGTGGTCAGACCCTTGTCGTACTGCGACTGGACCTTCGCGGCCTGCTTCTCGTAGCCGGCGACGATCTCGGCCTTGTTCGGCGGGGTGAGGATGTCGCTGAGCGCGACGGTGACGCCCGAGCGGGTCGCCCAGTGGAAACCGGCATCCTTGATGCGGTCCAGCGTGGCGGCCGTCTCGACCTTGGGGTACTCCTCGGCCAGCTTGTTCACGATCTGCGACAGCTTGCCCTTGTCGGCCTGGCCGCGCACGAAGGGGTAGCCCTTCGGCAGAGCGCCGTTGAAGATCGCCTGACCGAGCGACGCGTCGACGAGACCGTGACGCTCGTAGCCCTCGGGGGCCTCGCCCTCGAGGAAGGTCAGACCCGGGATGCGGATGCGGACCTTCGCCTGCAGGTCGAGGGTGCCCTCGTCCTTGGCCAGGATCGCCTCGGAGACCGAGCCGAATGCACGGCCCTCACCGGCAGCGCCCTCCTTGACCGTGGTCAGGTGGTGCAGACCGATGATCATGTCCTGCGAGGGCAGGGTGACCGGACGGCCGTCCGACGGCTTGAGGATGTTGTTCGAGGCGAGCATCAGCACGCGGGCCTCGGCCTGAGCCTCGACCGACAGCGGCAGGTGCACAGCCATCTGGTCACCGTCGAAGTCGGCGTTGAACGCCGCGCAGACGAGCGGGTGCAGCTGGATGGCCTTGCCCTCGACGAGCTGCGGCTCGAACGCCTGGATGCCGAGACGGTGCAGCGTGGGTGCACGGTTCAGCAGCACGGGGCGCTCGCGGATGATCTCCTCGAGCACGTCCCAGACCTCGGGACGGGTGCGCTCGACCGCGCGCTTGGCGGCCTTGATGTTCTGCGAGTGACCGAGGTCGATCAGGCGCTTGATCACGAACGGCTTGAAGAGCTCGAGAGCCATCTGCTTGGGCAGACCGCACTGGTGCAGCTTCAGCTGCGGGCCGACGACGATGACCGAACGGCCCGAGTAGTCGACACGCTTTCCGAGCAGGTTCTGGCGGAAGCGACCCTGCTTTCCCTTCAGCATGTCGCTGAGGGACTTCAGGGCGCGGTTGCCGGTGCCGGTGACCGGACGACCGCGGCGGCCGTTGTCGAACAGTGCGTCGACGGCCTCCTGCAGCATCCGCTTCTCGTTGTTGACGATGATCTCGGGGGCGCCGAGATCGATCAGACGACGAAGACGGTTGTTGCGGTTGATCACGCGGCGGTACAGGTCGTTCAGGTCGGAGGTCGCGAAGCGGCCACCGTCGAGCTGCACCATCGGACGCAGCTCCGGCGGAATCACCGGGACGACGTCGAGAACCATCGCGGCCGGGCTCATGCCGGTCTCGAGGAAGGAGTTGACGACGGTCAGGCGCTTGATCGCACGGATCTTGCGCTGGCCCTTGCCCTCCGAGATCTGCAGGTGCAGGCTCTCGGACTCGGCCTTCAGGTCGAAGGTCTCGAGGCGGCGCTTGATCGCCTCGGCACCCATATGCGCCTCGAAGTACTGACCGAAGCGGTCCTGCAGCTCGTGGAACACGTCGTCCTCGGGGCGCAGGGCGCCCACCTCGAGCGTGCGGAAGTCCTCCCACACGCGCTCGAGCTTGGCGATGGCCTCGTCTGCACCCTTGCGGGTGAGGGTCATCTCCTTCTCGGCGGCGTCCTTGACCTTCTTCTTGGCGTCGGCCTTGGCACCCTCTGCCTCGAGAGCAGCGAGCTCCTCCTCCAGGCGGCGCATGCGCTCGGCGATCTTCGCGTCACGACGGTCGCCGAGCGTCTTGAGCTCGAGGCGGATGTTGTTCTCCTGCGTGGCGAGGTCGCGGTGACGAGCATCCTCGTCGACCGAGATCACCATGTAGGCGGCGAAGTAGATGACCTTCTCAAGGTCCTTCGGCGCCATGTCGAGCAGGTAGCCGAGACGCGACGGAACACCCTTGAAGTACCAGATGTGCGTCACGGGGGCGGCGAGCTCGATGTGGCCCATGCGCTCACGACGGACGGAGCTCTTGGTGACCTCCACGCCGCAGCGCTCGCAGACGATGCCCTTGAAGCGGACACGCTTGTACTTGCCGCAGGCGCACTCCCAGTCGCGGGAGGGTCCGAAGATCTGCTCGCCGAAGAGGCCGTCCTTCTCGGGCTTCAGCGTGCGGTAGTTGATCGTCTCGGGCTTCTTGACCTCGCCGAAGGACCATCCGCGGATGTCGTCAGCGGTGGCCAGGCCGATTCGAAGCTCATCGAAAGTGGTTGATTCGAGCACTAGTTCTCCTGTGTAGAAAAAATCTGTCGCTTGTCGAGGGCCGAGATCAGATCTCGTCGATCGACGCGGCTTCGAAACGGCTGGAGATGTTGATGCCGAGCTCCTCCGCTGCGCGGAAGGCCTCGTCGTCGGTGTCCCGCAGGTTGACGGCGGTGCCGTCGGCCGAGAGCACCTCGACGTTCAGGCAGAGCGACTGCATCTCCTTCATGAGCACCTTGAAGGACTCGGGGATGCCGGGCTCCTGGATGTTCTCGCCCTTGACGATGGCCTCGTACACCTTCACGCGGCCGAGGATGTCGTCGGACTTGATCGTCAGAAGCTCCTGCAGCGCGTATGCGGCACCGTAGGCCTCGAGAGCCCACACCTCCATCTCACCGAAGCGCTGTCCACCGAACTGCGCCTTACCGCCGAGCGGCTGCTGGGTGATCATCGAGTAGGGGCCCGTCGAGCGAGCGTGGATCTTGTCGTCGACGAGGTGGTGCAGCTTCAGGATGTACATGTAGCCGACCGAGATGGGAGCCGGGAACGGCTCACCGGAGCGGCCGTCGAACAGCTGGGTCTTGCCGGACGAGTCGATCAGGCGCACGCCGTCACGGGTCGGCAGGGTCGAGTCGAGCAGGCCCGAGATCTCGGACTCGCTGGCACCGTCGAACACCGGGGTCGCGACCTTGGTGTTCGGAGCGACGTCGCGGCCGTTCTCAGGCAGCTTCGCGGCCCACTCGGGGTTGCCCTCGACCTTCCATCCGGTCTTGGCGATCCAGCCGAGGTGGGTCTCGAGCACCTGGCCGAAGTTCATTCGACCCGGGATGCCGAGCGGGTTCAGCACGACGTCGACCGGCGTTCCGTCGGACATGAAGGGCATGTCCTCGACGGGCAGGATCTTCGCGATGACACCCTTGTTGCCGTGGCGGCCGGCGAGCTTGTCGCCCTCGGTGATCTTGCGCTTCTGGGCGATGTAGACCACGACGCGGCGGTTGACGCCCGAGCCGAGCTCGTCGTCGCCCTCTTCTGCGTCGAACTCCTTGACGGCGATGATCGTGCCCTGCTCGCCGTGGGGGACCTTCAGCGAGGTGTCGCGAACCTCACGGCTCTTCTCGTTGAAGATCGCGCGCAGCAGGCGCTCTTCCGCCGACAGCTCGGTCTCGCCCTTGGGCGTGACCTTGCCGACGAGGATGTCGCCGGGGCGGACCTCGGCTCCGATGCGGATGATGCCGCGCTCGTCGAGGTCCTTCAGCAGCTCGGGGCTGACGTTGGGGAGGTCACGCGTGATCTCCTCCTTGCCCAGCTTGGTGTCGCGGGCGTCGACCTCGTACTCCTCGATGTGGATCGACGAGAGGGTGTCGTCCTTCACCAGCTCCTGGCTCAGGATGATGGCGTCCTCGAAGTTGTGACCCTCCCACGGCATGAACGCCACGAGCAGGTTCTTGCCGAGCGCGAGCTCGCCGTTCTCGGTGGCGGGACCGTCGGCGATGACCTCGCCGACCTCGACGCGCTCACCGGCGTTGACGATCACGCGCTGGTTGTACGACGTGCCCTGGTTCGAGCGGTCGAACTTGCGCAGGTGGTACTCCTGCGTGCCGCCCTCGTCGAGCATGACCACGACGCGGTCTGCGGAGACCTCGCTGACGACACCGGCCTTGAGCGCGGTGACGACGTCACCGGCGTCGATGGCGGTGTAGCCCTCCATACCGGTGCCGACGAGCGGCGAGTCCGAGCGGAGAAGCGGCACGGCCTGACGCTGCATGTTGGCGCCCATGAGCGCGCGCTGTGCGTCGTCGTGCTCGAGGAAGGGCACGAGCGAGGTCGCGACCGACACCATCTGGCGCGGCGAGACGTCGATGTAGCCGATCTCCTCGGGCAGGAACAGGTCGACCTCGCCCGATCCGCCGCGGGGGCGGGCCAGGACGTGGCTCTCGGTGAAGCGGCCCTTCTTGTCGAGCGGTGCGTTCGCCTGAGCGATGTTGAAGTCGACCTCCTCGGCTGCCGTGAGGTAGTCGATCTGGTCGGTGACGGCACCGTCGACGACGCGACGGTACGGGGTCTCGATGAAGCCGAACGAGTTGATGCGCGCGAAGGTCGCGAGCGCACCGATCAGACCGATGTTCGGGCCTTCAGGAGTCTCGATCGGGCACATGCGGCCGTAGTGCGAGGGGTGCACGTCTCGCACCTCGACGCCGGCGCGGTCACGCGAGAGACCACCGGGTCCGAGGGCCGACAGACGGCGCTTGTTGGTCAGACCCGCGAGCGGGTTGTTCTGATCCATGAACTGCGACAGCTGCGAGGTGCCGAAGAACTCCTTGATCGCGGCCACGACGGGGCGCACGTTGATCAGGGTCTGCGGGGTGATCGCCTCGATGTCCTGCGTGGTCATGCGCTCGCGGACGACGCGCTCCATGCGCGACAGACCGGTGCGGACCTGGTTCTGGATCAGCTCGCCGACGGCGCGGATGCGGCGGTTGCCGAAGTTGTCGATGTCGTCGGTGGCGATGCGGATCTCGGTCTTCTTGCCGCCGCGGATGCCCTCGAAGGTCTCGTCGCCGCGGTGCACGCGCACCAGATACTTGATGGTCGCGACGATGTCGTCGACGGTCAGCACCGAGTCGGTGAGCGGAGCCGCGAGACCGAGCTTCTGGTTGATCTTGTAACGACCCACCTTCGCGAGGTCGTAGCGCTTCGGGTTGAAGTAGAAGTTGTCGAGCAGCGAGCGCGCGGCCTCGGCGGCCACCTGCTCGCCCGGACGCAGCTTGCGGTAGATGTCGCGCAGGGCGTCTTCCTGCGTGAGGATCGTGTCCTTCGCGAGGGTCTCCTCGATCGAGGGGTAGCCGGCGAACTCGGCGAGGATCTGCTCGCTCGACATGCCGAGCGCCTTCAGGAAGACGGTGACGGACTGCTTGCGCTTGCGGTCGATGCGCACCCCGACCTGGTCGCGCTTGTCGATCTCGAACTCGAGCCATGCGCCGCGGCTGGGGATGACGCGAGCGGTGACGATGTCCTTGTCACTGGTCTTGTCGGGGGTCTTGTCGAAGTAGACACCGGGCGAGCGCACGAGCTGCGAGACGACGACGCGCTCGGAGCCGTTGATGATGAACGTGCCCTTGTCGGTCTGCAGCGGGAAGTCGCCCATGAAGACCGTCTGGGTCTTGATCTCACCGGTGAGGTGGTTCATGAACTCGGCCTCGACGTACAGCGGCGCGGCGTAGGTCTTGCCGCGCTCCTTGCACTCGTCGATCGAGTACTTCTCGGGCTCGAGGTACGGGTTGGTGAACGAGAGCTGCATGGTCTCGCCCAGGTCCTCGATCGGGGAGATCTCCTCGAAGATCTCGCCGAGACCCGAGACCTCGGAGACGTCGTTGCGGCCGGACTTCTTGGCCTCGGCGACGCGCGCCTTCCAGTCGTCGTTGCCGACGAGCCAGCCGAAGGACTCGGTCTGCAGCGCAAGAAGGTCGGGGACCGTCAGCGTGTCGGAGATCTTGGCGAACGAGAGGCGGGAGACTCCGCGGCCGTTCTTGTTGGTGGTGGATGTGGATGCGTTGTGAGCAGCAGCCAAGGGAGTAACCTCCGTGAGCCCGTGCAGGGGCTGGTCGATTCCTAGACGTCGGTGGAGAACGCGCTCGAGAGCTCAACGGATGCCGACCACCATATGAGGGCAGGGAGAAGCGAGCGCAACTACCAACTATACGCACGATTTCACGACATGGCAAGCAGAGTCCTTGACCAACGCCGGATGCTGCGGTATGAGCGACACTGCAGTATGCGCATCGTGCTGAAGTTCACCATCGCCTGCGACCCAGACACCGCCTGGCGAGCGTTGCACTCCCCTCGCGTCGTCGGCGATCTCTACGCCCCTCTTCTGCAGATGCAGCCGCTGCAGCCCGTCGTGCTGCCCGAGCGATGGGAGTCAGGCGACGAGGCGGCCGTTCGCCTGTCCGCGTTCGGGCGGATGCCCGTCGGAACTCAGCTCATCCGGATCGGTGAACGCGAGGTCGAGGAACCCGCCGGCGCCGTGCGGATCCTCCGCGACAGCGGCATCCCCCTCACCGGCCCGCTCAGCGGACTCGACGTCTGGGACCACCAGATGGCGGTCTCGCCCCAGCCCGGCCGGCCCGACCGCACGCTGTGGCGCGACCGGCTCACCTTCGACGGACCGACCGCCAGCCTGCTGTGGCCAGCGCTCTGGGCGACGTGGCAGGCCCGCGCGCTGAGGGTGCGCGCACTCGCGCCGCGCTGGGCGCGCGACCCCGAGCTGAGCTGAGCCCGGATGCCACGGGCGGCGAGCCCATGGCATCCGGAACCCGTCAGCGAGGCGAGGGGGTCACTCCTCGTGCATCGCGTTGCCGCGGCACGCCACACCGGGCCCGCCCTCGGCGCCCTTCATGCCGGCGCGCACCAGCATCCCGTAGCTCTGAACATGCCCGCCGGTGACGGCATCGTCGTTCATCCACGGCATCGGGTTCATCTCGACGTCGTCGGGCAGATCCCGCCCCGAGAAGTGACACGCCGAGTGCGCCTTCGAGCCACCAGGAACGTCACCTCCGTTGCCCGTGTACTCCCCCGCCATCGCCGCTCCGCTGCTGCCCGCCACGAGCATCAGCGCCAGGGCGCAGCCGATCACAGCCTTCTTCATCTTCGTTCCCAATCCCCAGAAGAACGAGTCGCCTCCCCCTTACGGCTCGATGCGGCATCGTCGCCGCACAGCACCGTTCTAGACCCGACCGACGCGACGCACAAGACCGATCTGCGCCGGCCGTCCGATCAGGAAGCGATGCCGAGCTCGTTGCCGGGGATGGATGCCAGCAGCCGGCGCGTGTACGGATCGCGGGGATTCGTGAAGATCTCCTCGGAGGTCGCCGCCTCGACCAGCGCGCCATCCTTCATGACGCACACGTAGTCGCTGATCAGACGAACGACGGCGAGATCATGCGAGATGAACAGGTAGCTGAGTCCGTACTCCTTCTGGAGATCGCCGAGCAGCCTGAGGATCTGATCCTGCACGAGCACGTCGAGCGCCGAGACCGGCTCGTCGCACACGATGAGATCGGGAGAGAGCGCGAGTGCACGGGCGATGGCGACGCGCTGACGCTGGCCTCCCGACAGCTCCGACGGGTAGCGCTGCAGCATGGACTGCGGCAGGGCGACATCGTCGAGCAGCGTGCGCACTCGAGCCTTGCGCTCTGCCCGGCTGCCGCGCTTGTAGAACTCCAGGGGCTCGGCGATGAGCCGCTCGATCGTGAACATCGGGTTCAGGCTCGAGTACGGGTCCTGGAAGACCGGCTGCACGCGCTGACGGAACTCCTTGGCCTGCGCACGACTCAGCTTCGCGATGTCGTTGCCCTCGAAGCGGATCGTGCCGGCGGTCGGCTCGATGAGCTTGAGCAGCATGCGGGCGGTGGTGGTCTTCCCCGAGCCCGACTCGCCCACGATCGCGACGGTCTTGCCCCGGGGCACGACGAGCGACACGTCGTCGACCGCGACGAAGTCCTCGGCCTGACCGCGGATGGGATAGACCTTTCGCAGCCCCTCGATCTCGACGATGTTGTCGGTCGCCGCCGACTCGGCCGCGCCCTCGTCTGCGGTGAACACCTCGGGCTGCAGGCGCGCTGCGGCGATCGACGGCGCCGCCTTGACGAGACTCTGCGTATAGGGGTGTTGCGGGTCCTCGAGGATCTGCCGCGCCGGCCCCTGCTCGACCACCCGTCCGCGATGCATCACCACGACGCGCTGCGCGCGCTCGGCGGCGAGGCCGAGGTCGTGCGTGATGAGCAGCACGGCGGTGCCGAGCTCGCGGGTCATCTCCTCGAGCTGATCGAGGATCGTCTGCTGCACCGTCACGTCGAGAGCACTGGTGGGCTCGTCGGCGATGAGCAGACGCGGGCGGCAGGCGAGCCCGATGGCGATCAGCGCACGCTGGCGCAGGCCGCCCGAGAGCTCATGCGGATACTGCTTGGCGCGACGCTCGGGGTCGGGAAGGCCGGCGGCCGAGAGCGCCTCGACCACCTTCTGGTGCACGTTGCCGCGGTTCGCGAGCCCGTGTGCGAGCAGCGTCTCGGCAACCTGCGTGCCGATCTTCGCGACCGGGTTGAGGTTCGACATCGGATCCTGCGGGACCATCCCGATGTCGCGTCCGCGGATCTTGCGCATCTCGCCCTCGGAGATGCCGACCAGCTCACGCCCGTCGAGGGCGATGCTGCCGCCGGCGACCCGTCCGCCCGAAGCGAGCAGTCCGATGACGGCCATCGCGGTGGTCGACTTGCCCGAGCCCGACTCGCCGACGATCGCGACGGTCTCGCCTGGCGCGATCTCGAGGTCGACCCCCTCGACGGCGTGCACGACGCCGTCCATGGTGCCGAAGTCGACCGCGAGGTTCGACACCTGCAGCAGCGGCTGGCGCACGGCATCCGGATTCTGGTTCATCGTCTCGTTCCTCATCGTGCGCGCGTCCTCGGGTCCATCGCCTCTCGCAGCGCCTCACCGAACAGCGTGAAGCCCAGCGCGGTCACTGCGATGCAGATGCCGGGGAGGAAGGCCAGCTGCGGGGCGATCGCCAGCTCGGCCTGGGCGTAGGTCAGCATCCGGCCCCACTCCGCGGTCTCGGGGCGCCCGCCGCCGAGACCGAGGAACGACAGCGCAGCCGCATCGATCACCGCGGTGGCGAGAGTCAGCGTGCCCTGCACGATGACAGGGCCGATGGCGTTCGGCAGCACGTGCGACATGGTGATGCGTCCGCGACCGAGGCCGAGGCTCTGCGCCGAGAGGACGTACTCGGCCGAGCGCTGCTGAAGCATCGACGCGCGCAGCAGGCGCGCGAAGATCGGCACCTGCGATGCGCCGATGGCGATCATGACCGCGGAGGGCGTCTGCCCGAGGATCGCGGCGATCGACACCGCCAGCAGCAGGTTCGGCACCGACAGGATGATGTCGACGATGCGCATGATGAGGGTGTCGACCCACCCGCCGAACGTGCCGGCGATGAGCCCCAGCAGCATGCCGCCGACGAGGCCGAGCGCCGTCGACACGACTCCCACGAGCAGCGACGCCTGGGCGCCCCAGATGAGCTTCGACAGCACGTCGCCGCCGAACCGGTCGAGACCGAGCGGGAACCCGTCGACTTCGCCGATGCCGGGGATCGTCGTCGGGGTGATGTGCTCGGTGCCCGGAAGGGCCCGCTCGGGATACGGCGCCAGCAGCGGCGCGAGGGCCGCGACGAGCAGGAAGAGCAGCACGATGACGAGACCGACCCATGCGGCGGGATTGCGACGCAGACGCCGGAGCACGTCCTGCCAGAAACCGCCGCCGGACTTGAGATCGGCCTGGGCGACGGCGACGGTGTCGAGCACCTCGCCGCCCTGTGCGGGTGGGAGCACTGCGCTCATCACTGGACCCTCACTCTCGGATCGATCAGGCTGTACGACACGTCGACGGCCAGGTTGATCAGCGCGTACGCGATCGCGATGAAGATGATGAAGCCCTGCAGCACCGGGAAGTCGCGCGAGAAGATCGACTGCGCGAGGAACGATCCGACGCCGGGGTAGGCGAACACGGTCTCGGTGAGCACCGCGCCCGAGATCAGCAGACCGGTCTGCAGGCCGATGGTGGTGATCACCGGAAGCATCGCATTGCGCAGGATGAACCGGTTTCGCAGGGTCGACGAGGCGACGCCCTTCGCCTTGCCCGTGCGGACGTAATCGGCGTTCTGCACCTCGAGCACGCTGGCGCGCGTGATGCGCACGATGATCGCGAGCGGGATGGTGCCGAGGGCCAGTGCGGGAAGCGCCAGGTGCAGAGCGGCATCCCACGCGGCGTCGAACTCGCCGGTGATGATGCCGTCCCAGACGTAGAACCCGGTCACGTGCGTCGCGTCGATGCGCGGGCTCTGGCGGCCGTCGGAAGGAAGCCAGCCCAGCTGCACGGCGAACACGTACTTCAGGATGAACGCCAGGAAGAACACGGGGATCGTGATGCCGATGAGGCTGAAGATCACGGCGCTGTGGTCGGTCCATCTGCCGTGGCGGCGCGCGGCCCAGTAGCCGAGCGGGATGCCGACGCCGACGGCGAAGATGAGCGCCGCGATGCTCAGCTCGATCGTCGCCGGGAAGCGGCGGAAGAACTCCTCGACGACGGGGCGCGAGGTGACGATCGAAGAGCCGAAGTCGCCCTGCAGCAGACGGCCGATCCAGGTCACGTACTGCTCGATGAGCGGGCGGTCGAACCCGTAGAGCTTGTTGACCTGCTCCACGGCGGCCGGCGTGGCCTTCTCGCCGAGCAGGGCGACCGCTGGTCCGCCTGGTAGCGCGCGGACCCAGGCGAACAGCAGGATGCTGAGGCCGAAGAGTGTGGGGATGAGCAGCAGAAGCCGCTTGCCGATTGTTCGCAGCACGAAGTTCTCCGTCAGGGCTGCGGCGCCCGGCCGGTGGCCGGGCGCCGCAGCGGTGCCTTACTTGGTGAGGACGATCTCCGAGAAGACCTCGTCGTTCACCGGGCTCGCCGGGTAGCTCTTCACGCGCTCGTCGAACGCGAGCGTGGGAGCCGGGTGGGCGAGCGGGACACCGGGGATGAACTCGGCGACTTCCTCGTTGATCTTCTCGTACGCCGCAGTCTGCTCCTCGATGTTCGAGATGCCGCGGGCGTCGGTGAGCGCCTTGAAGAGCTCGGGGTTGTCGAAGCCCCACTCAGCGCTCTTGGTGCCGAAGAACACGCCGACGAAGTTGTCGGTGTCGTTGTAGTCGCCGGTCCAGCCCAGCAGGTGGATGCCGTGGTCGGAGCCCGAGGTGATCTTCTCGAGGTAGTCCGGGCTCCAGGCATCGGTCTGCGGGTTGACCTTCACGCCGACCTCTTCGAGCTGCTTCGCCAGCACGGTGAAGATCTGCTCGGGGTCCGGCATGTACGGACGCGAGACGTTGACCGGGTAGTTGAAGGTCAGCGTCAGCGGCTTGTCGGCCGTGTAGCCGGCCTCTTCGAGCAGCGACTTCGCCTTGGCGGGGTCGTAGTCGTAGGTCGTGACGTCCTTGTTGTAGCCGTTGACCACCGGCGGCACGAACTGCGTGGCCTTCTCGGTGCCCTCGGGCAGGACCTGCTTGATCAGCGCGTCCTTGTCGACGGCGTACGAGAGAGCCTGACGGACCTTGACGTCCTTCAGCTCGGCGACGGCCTGGTTGAAGGCGAGGTACAGGATGGTGAACGGCGGACGCGACACCATGTTGAACCCCTTCTCCTCGAGGGCCTTGGTGTCGGCGGGGCCGACCAGGTCGTAGCCGTCGATGTCGCCGGCCTCGAGGGCCTGGCGGCGAGCGGTCGGGTCGCCGATGACGCGGAAGACGATCTCCTCGATCTGGCCCTTCTCACCCCAGTACCCGTCGTACGACTTCAGAGTGACGTCCTCACCCGGGGCCCAGTCCTCGAACTGGAACGGGCCGGTGCCGACCGGGTGTCCCTTGGCGTACTCCGAGAGCACGGGAGCCTCAGCGGTGCCGCCGACCTCGTCGGCCTTGAACTCCTCGAGCGCCGAGGGGCTCTGCATGCTGAACGCGGGCAGCGAGAGCGAGGCGACGAAGCCGGCGAACGGCTTGTTCAGCTCGATCGTGACCTTGTCGTCGCCATCGGGCGTGCACGACTTGTACACGGCGTCGGCCGCGTTGCTCTTGTAGCCGTGGAACAGCTTGTTGTAGTAGTAGCCGAGCGCTTCGGAGGCGAGCAGTCCCTCCCAGTTGAACCAGCGCTCGAAGTTGAAGCAGACAGCCTCGGCGTTGAACGGGGTGCCGTCGTGGAACTTCACACCGGTCTTCAGGTTGAAGGTGTGGCTCATGCCGTCTTCCGACGACTCCCACGACTCGGCGAGCAGCGGTGCGGGGTCGGCGGTGCCGGCCTTGGTGCCGACGAGGCCCTCGAAGATCTGGCGCGACACGCGGAAGGTCTCGCCGTCCTGTGCGAGCGCAGGGTCAAGACCCTGCGGGTCGGACGAAGCGGCGAAGACGAAGGTGCTGTCGACGTCGTCAGACGTCTCGGAGCCGTTGCCTTCTTCGCGCTGGCTGGCGACGCAGCCGGTCAGCAGCATCGCTGCGACCGCGGTGCCGGCGGCGAGAGCGAGCCCTCGCCTACGGGTGCTGTGGAGCATGGTGTGCCTCTCTGTGGAATGCTTCATCGCATGGACCGGATGCACCGTCGCATCCGCACATGATGAGTCGACGCTACTCAGCGGCTGCGCAGAAATCCAAACTTGCCGTGTTGCGATCCGGTATCGGGTCGCCTCACCGGTGGCGGCTGTAGGGTCGGATGCCATGAGGCGCTCCCCTGTCGCTCAGCACGCCCCGCATCGCACCCCATCTGCCTGGGGTTCCGCCCTGCGGATGCTCGGCATCGGCGCCGCCGTGATCGCGGTCTCCGCCCTCGGGATCGGAGGGTTCATCGCCGCCGACCTCGCGCTGCGCGTCAGCGACGGCGCGGTCGATCTTGAGGGCGCCCCCGAGGTGGCTCCCCCCTCTCTGGGCGCCTACCCCGGCGAGTTCGCGATCCTGCTGGTGGGCACCGACGAATGCGGCGCGGTGTCGAAGCAGAAGCTCGGCGAGCGCTGCGTCCGCGAAGAGGGCATCCGCAACGACGTCAATCTGCTCGTGCACGTGTCGGAGGAACCCCGCAAGGTGAGCGTCGTCTCCCTGCCGCGCGACCTCATGCTCGAGGTCCCCGACTGCACACGTGAAGACGGCTCCGTGGCATCCGGATCGTCGAAGGCGCCCATCAACTCCGTCTTCGAACGCGCGGGGCTCTCGTGCGTGGCGAAGTCGGTCGGCGAGCTGAGCGGCATCGACATCGGATTCGCCGCCAAGCTCAGCTTCGACGGCGTGATGAAGATCACCGACGCGATCGGCGGAGTCGAGATCTGCATCGGCGGCACCGGCATCCGCGACAGGCACACCGGCATCAACTGGGACCCAGGACCCCGCACCGTGTCGGGCTACGAGGCGCTGCAGTTCATCCGCGTGCGCAAGGGCATCGGCGACGGCAGCGACCTCGCCCGCATCTCGAACCAGCAGCAGTACATGTCTCGTCTAGCCAAGACCATCCTCAGCAGCGAGACGCTCACCGACCCCGGAAAGGTGCTGCGCCTCGCGAACGTCGTGGCCGACAACGTCGACCCCAGCAAAGAGCTCGCGAACCCCGTGCGGCTCGCGCAGCTCGCCCTCGCGCTGAAGGACGTGCCCTTCGACGAGTTCAAGTTCCTGCAGCTGCCGACGCTGGAAGATCCGGACGACGACGATCGCGTGATCGTCAACGAAGAGGCCGCGGCGCCGATGTGGGAGGCGATCCGCACCGGCGAGTCGATGCAGATCACGGGCAAGGCCAGCAATCACGGCGGCGTGGTGGCGGAAGAGACCCCGACGCCGTCTGCACCGCCCTCCGACGCACCCTCGCCTGCGCCGTCCGCGTCTCAGGGCGTCGTGCTGTCGGACCAGATCAGCGGGATCGATCTGAACCAGCAGACCTGCTCGGGCGGCAAGCGGCGCTGAGCCCGCGCGGATAACCTCGAGGGATGGGACGAGCACGCGCGCGGGATGCCGCGAATCCGCAGGCGCGGCTCGATCACGGCGGCATCGCCGAGGTCGCGCCCAGTGAGTTCACCCACGGCTTCGAGCTCATCGTCGACGGCACACCGCAGTCGCACGTCGACCTCGACGACCCCACCCACCTGCACTTCGAGTACATCGTGCGGATGGGTGCGGTGATCGACCAGCTCGGATCATCGGCATCCGCCCCGCTCAGCGTCGTGCATCTCGGCGCAGGCGCGATGACGATCCCCCGGTACATCGAGAAGACCCGGCCCGGCTCGCGTCAGCAGGTGATCGAGCTGGAGGGTCCGCTGGTCGCGCTCGTGCGCGAGCATCTTCCCCTTCCGCGGTCGGCCTCGATCCGCGTCCGCATCGGCGACGCGCGGGAAGGTCTTCGGCGCCTGCCGCCGGCGCTCCGCGGGCAGTGCGACCTCATCGTCTCCGACGTGTTCTCGGGTGCGCAGACGCCCGCGCACCTCACGAGCCTCGAGTTCTACCGGGAGATCGCCGAGCTGCTGGCCCCCACCGGCGTGCTGCTGGTGAATGTCGCCGACGGCCCCGGCCTCGCCTTCGCAAGGCGGCAGGTCGCGACAGCGATGAGCGTGTTCGACGAGGTGGCGCTTCTCGCCGACACCCAGGTGCTGAAGGGGCGCCGCTTCGGCAACCTGGTGCTCGCCGCCTCGCGCACGGCCCTGCCGACGGAATGGCTTCCGCGGCTGCTGGCCGCAGGCCCGCATCCGGCCAAGATCGCGCAGGATGCCGAGGTCGCCGCGTTCGCGAAGGGCGCGGCGGTCGTCACGGACGCGGACGCCGTTGCGTCCCCCCGCCCTGACGCGAGCATCTTCCTGCGCTGACGCGACGTCATCTCAGCACCTCGGTTGCCGGGTTGCAGGGCGTGCCTCGACCGGTTCTCAGGTGAGCGAGGCAGACTGGGACGACGGTCGCGGAGAGGAGTCAGCAGTCGTGAATTTGATCCAGGGTTACGACCCCGACACCCTTCGTGAACTGGTGGATCCGCGGGAGTGCCTGACACGTCTCGCTGAGATCGAGAACCAGCGCAGCCTGCCGGTGCTGCTGGAGCGCGTGTGGCTGCTGAAGGTGCTCGACCGGCTCGATGAGGCGCTCGACCTGGCCGATGAGACGGTGCGTCAGGCCCGCATGGCCGGCACCCGCAAAGACCTGCTGCGCGCCCGCGTTCTGCACGCGACCGTGCTGCAGAACCGCGGTGCGCACGCCGCCGCGGCGCAGGAGCTCGCCACCTGCGCGAACGAGGCCGAGGGTCAGGGCTGGGCGGGGATCGCCGCATTCGCACACCAGCACCACGGCAAGAACGCCTACGAGGCACGTGACTTCGAGCAGGCGCGCGAGAGCTTCAAGCGCTCGCTGTTCCTGCGTCGTGCAGCAGGTGCCGACGACTCGGATCTCGAGAAGGCGCTGCGCGCCATCGAGGCGGCCGAACGTCGCAGCGTCGCCACGGCCGACATGCTCGTCTGAGCGCGTCATGGCGCCGCAATCAGGCGCCGGTGTCCGCGAGGGGTCTTACTCTGATCACATGGCCGATCTGGTTCGCGTCCGCGTCTGGGGTGAAGCGCTGATTCGCATGCACCTCGACGAGTCGTGGTCATTCGAGTTCGACAACGCGAAGCGCCGTGCGGGGCTCTGCGACTATCAGCGCAAGCGCATCTCGGTCTCGCGCTATCTCGCCGCGCGCTTCGACGACGACGAGATCCATCAGACTCTGCTGCACGAGGTCGCGCACGCCCTCGCCGGTCACGAGGCCGGCCACGGGCCGGGGTGGAAGCGCATCGCCCGCTCGCTCGGCTACGTGGGCGGCACCACGCATGACGGCGAGACGGCGGTAGAACTCGCCCCGTGGATCGGGCGGTGCCCATCGGGGCATGTCGCCTACCGTCACCGCCGCCCCGCACGCGAGACGTCGTGCGCGAAGTGCTCGCGGCGCTTCGACCGCCGGTTCCTCTTCGAGTGGCACCGACGCGAGATCACCGCGGCCGACCGTCTCGCGGCTCAGCTTCCTCGCTGAGCGCACTGCGCGGCGCAGCGGCGTGGCTGCGACTCAGTCGGCGTCGCGCGGAGCCCGATAGCGGCGCACGAGCAGGGCGATCAGACGCCAGCCCAGCAGCATCGCCGCCAGCACCAGCGAGGCGACGATGATGAACGGGGTCTCGGCGGTGTCACCCGAGGCGATGCGCAGCAGCATCCCGCCGCCGACCGCCACGATCCACACGACCAGCCCCCAGCCGAGCGACCACGGCCGTCGAGGGCGGGCGGGCACCAGCGCGGCAAGGGCGTGGCCGACGACCAGAGCGACGAGGAACGGCCATGCCGTCAGCAGGAAGCCGAGGGGATCCTCGTCATGCGATGTGCGGCCGATGACCGCGAAGATCAGCACGAACACGGCGTCGACGATGACCGCGGGCAGGTACCTCATGCTCCGACCCTATGTCTGCTTCCAAGCCGCACCGCGCCGGAAACGCCAGACGAAACCGAACGGCCACGGCGCGCCGGCCCACGACACGCCGCACCCGCACCCGCACCCGCACCCGCACCGAACCGTCCGGCATCCCCCGCATCCGGATGCCCCGCCGGAACCACCAGACCAAACCGAACGCCCACGGCGCGCCGGCGGGCAGACACGCCGCGCCCGCACCGAACCGTTCGAGGCTTCCGACGCGCGGAGGTCAGTTGAAGCGCTCGAAGACGCCCAGGAGCAACTCGGGCACGGCGTCGACGGCATCCAGCTCTGCTGCTTCGGCGGTCGTCGAGGGCCGCACGCCGGCGGCTTCCATGCGGGCGGTCGATGCCACGCCCTCGACGAGCTCGCGACCCGAGCCGCTGCCGATGAGCATGTGGCGGAGTCCTGGGCGCAGAGCACGGAAGGCCTCTGCGGCCGCAGCCGCCTCTGGCGAGGAGTGATCGATGCCGAGGTCGCACAGCGCGTCGATGATGGCGCCGGCGCCCAGCTGATCCTCGACAGCGAAGCGCAGCTCGCCGGTGGGTCCGAGCTCGCCCGCGGCGATGATCGAGACCGAGGCGCGCGTGCCCTGCCGTTCCTGCAGAGTCATCACCGCGCGCGCGACGGCCGCGGCATTGCGGATGCCGCCGATCAGCACGGTCGAGGGAGCGCGCCCGACACCTGGCGCCGAAGCGGCGGCGGCGACCGCGGCGCCGTTCGTCGACCACAGCACCGCCTCCTCGAGCGGGATGCGCCGACCTGCGGCGACCGCGTCGGCCAGCGTCGAAGAGAAGCGCAGCACGTCGACGGCGACGACGATGTCGGCGGGCGCGAGACGGGCCAGGCCGTCCGTCCCCCATTCGAAGCGCACCTGGTACGAGGACTGGTCGAACGGCGAAGGCATCCGAACAGCATATTGCCCCGTCGCGCACGCCCCGCCGAGCCCCCGCGCGCATCGCCGAGGCCCCGTGCTGCCGGGTGCAGACAGCGCGGGGCCTGGGCGATGCGACACCCTCCCGGCAGAACCGAGCAGCAGCGCCGCCTCAGTCGGCGGCGAGTGCCTCGACCGGGGCGACCCGCGTCGCGAGACGTGTGGGCGTGACCGCGGCGACCACGGTGAGGAGCGCCGTCGCCGCGACGATCGCGACCACCGGCATCCACGGCACCGCCGGGTAGACGAGGCCTGCGGGCTCGAAGTCGGGAAGCACAGGCACCGATCCGAGCAGCGACTGCGCCGCGATCCACCCGTAGGCGACGCCGAGCACGAGGCCCGTCAGGGTCGCGGCGACCGTGATGTGAACCGCCTCGAGCAGCACCATGCGGCGCACCTGCGCCGAGGTCAGCCCGATCGCGCGCAGCAGGCCGAGTTCCCGGCGACGCTGCACGACGCCGATGGTCAGCAGGTTGACCAGGCCCACCGCCGCGATCACGGCGGACACCGCCACCAGCACCATCATGATGCTCGCGAAGGCGTCCATCGGGGCGAAGAAGTCGTCGACGAACTCGCCCTCGCTCTGCCTCATCATCAGGGCCTTCGCCGACTCCATCGCGACCGCGAACATCGTCACGAGGGCGACGCCCATCACGACGCCGATCGCCATGCGACTCGAGCGCTCGGGGTAGCGCAGCGCGTTCTCGGCGGCGAGACGCGCGGTCGCTCCGCTGCCGAAGAGCCGCCCGACCAGACGCAGCACCGGCGGCATGAACAGCGGCGACGCGGTGGCGAGACCGGTGAACGAGAACAGTCCGCCGAAGAAGGCGACGACCACGCCGAGCGGGCTGATCAGGCCGAGCATCACGCCCGCGACGAGCAGCGCGACGCCGACGACGATGAGCACCAGCGCGCCGATGTGCTTGCCGCGCCGACCGGCCTCGTCGTCGTGCGTGCGCTCGACCGATCCGCCGAGCGCCTGCAGCGGCGTGACCGCCAGCACCCGGCGCGAGCCGATCCACGCCGCGAGCCAGGTTGTCAGCGCGACGCCGACCACCGGGAACAGCACCCCCGGCTGCACGAGCGTGAACGTCTCGGGCGTCCGCCCCAGCAGCGAGTCGCCCACCAGCATCCCGACCGCGGCGAAGCCGAGCCCCGCGAACAGGCCGATGCCCGCGCCGATCACCCCGACGACGAAGCCCTGGCCTGTCACCTCCGCGCGCTGGGAGCGAGCGGATGCCCCGATCAGCCGCATCAGCGCGATGCGCCTCGTGCGCCCCGCGATGATCGTCGAGAACGTGTTCGCAGTGACGATGGCGGCCACGTACATCGCGACGGCGACGAGCAGCACCGACAGGATCATCACGACGAGCGCGAGCATCTCGCTGTCGCCGATGAAGGGGTCGGACTGCAGCATGCCTCCGATGTACGCGGTCACCTCGACGAGGATCACGCCGAACGCGGCGGCGAGGGCCGAGACGAGCACACTCGCCCCCATCCCCCGCTCGCGCAGCCAGCCGAGCCGCGGCCCCCGCGGACGGCTCAGCTCGAGGCGCGAGACGGTCGCAGCCGGCGCGCTCATGCCGCCACCTCGGCGGCGAGCATGTGCGCGGCGATCTGCTCTGCACTCTGCTTGGGGTGGTCTGCGGTGATGCGGCCGTCGCCGAGGAACAGCACGCGGTCGGCATGGCTCGCGGCGATCGCATCATGGGTGACCATCGCGATCGACTGCCCGTGCTCGCGGCTCGCGGTCGCGAGCAGCTCGAGCACCTCGCGTCCGCTGCGGGAGTCGAGGTTGCCGGTCGGCTCGTCGGCGAACACGAGATCGGGCGCCGTGGCGAGTGCGCGGGCGATGGCGACGCGCTGCTGCTGCCCGCCCGAGAGCTCGTGCGGGCGGTGCGTGAGCCGGGATGCCAGACCCAGTCGCTCGACGAGCGAGTCGATGCGTGCACGTTCGATGGCCGTCGGCTGGCGTCCGTCGAGCTCGAACGGCAGCAGGATGTTGCCGATCGCGTCGAGAGTCGGCACGAGGTTGAACGCCTGGAAGATGAAGCCGACGCGGCGGCGGCGCAGGATCGTCATCTCGAGGTCGTCGAGGCCGGTGATCTCGGTGTCGCCGATCCACGCGCGCCCCTCCGTGGGTGCGTCGAGACCCGCCATGATGTGCATGAGGGTCGACTTGCCCGAACCGGACGGTCCCATGATCGCGGTGAACTGGCCGCGGCGGATGCCCACGCTGACATCGTCGAGGGCGCGGACGCCGGCGGCACCGGCTCCGTAGGTCTTGGTGAGGTGCTGGACGCGTGCGGCGAGGCCGAGGTCCGAGGTCGTGATCTCCATGACTTCGACGCTATGTGCGGCCCTGAGACCCGCACATCGGCCTGGGGATGGCATCCGCGTACATCGCGAGGATGACCCCTGGACTCGGTCAGTGTGACGTCCGGCACGGATGCCGGCTCAGATCACCTCTGTGGGTGGTTTCGGCCGTTCGCGGCGGCATCCGTGCGGCGTCATAGCGGAGGCGGACCGGGTACGGCAGGTCAGGCCAGGCCGTGCTCGAAGGCGAAGACGACCAGTTGCACGCGGTCACGCAGGCGCAGCTTCGTGAGGATGCGGCTGATATGCGTCTTCACGGTCGCCTCGCTGAGGAACTCGCGCGCCGCGATCTCGCTGTTCGACAGTCCCCGCGCGGCCAGCGCGAAGATCTCGCGCTCGCGATCGGTGAGGTCGGCGTACTCGGCGGGCACCGGCTTGGTCTCGGCGGTGAAGTGCGCGAACAGCTCGCGGGTGGCGGATGCGGCGATCACGCTCGACCCCGAATCGACCGTCCGGATCGCGGCGAGCAGGAACTCGGGATCGGCGTCCTTCAGCAGGAAGCCGCTGGCGCCCTGCTGGATCGCCCGCGCTGCAGCCTCGTCGAGATCGAAGGTCGTGAGCATGACGACGCGCGGCGGGTCGGGCTGCGCGAGCACCTCGGCGGTCGCCGTCAGGCCGTCCATGACGGGCATCCGGATGTCCATCAGCACGACGTCGGGACGCGTGCGGCCGATGACTTCCAGCGCCTCTCTGCCGTCGCCGGCTTCGCCGACGACATCCATGTCCGGCTGCGACGAGACGAGCATGCGCACACCCGCACGGAACAGCGACTGGTCGTCGACGAGCACGACCCTGATCATCCTGACCTCCTGGTCGTCTTCGGCCCGCTCAGTTCGCCGAGGGGCCGATCGGAAGCGTAGCGCGCACCGTGAACCAGTTCGGCTCATGTTGCACTGTGAGCGCTCCACCGACCAGCTGCGCACGCTCGCGCATTCCGATGAGCCCGTGCCCACCGTGAGCCGCTTGCGGCGCCCCCGGAGCGGACGGGGCGGCCGGCGCCGGGACGCGGTTGCGCACCGTGATGTCGACGCGCTCTGCCCACCACGACAGGTGCACGTCGACGTCGCCCTCGCCGTGACGGATGGCGTTGGTCAGCGCCTCCTGCAGGATCCGGTAGACGGCGAGCTGAATGGCGCCGGGCGGGTCGGCCTGCGGCATCGGGTCGACGGTCACCCGTGGCTCGACTCCCGCCTGGCGCACCTGCGAGAACAGCGCCTCGAGGTCGGCGAGCGTGGGCTGCGGGCCGTCGCCCTGGCGATGACGCAACTGGGTCAGCAGCATCCGCACATCCGACAGCGCAGAGCGGGCGGTCTGCGCGATCGTCACCAGCGCCTCCTGCGCGAGCTCGGGTCTCGCCGCCGCAGCGTAACGGGCGCCGTCCGACTGCGCGATGACGACGGCGAGGGAATGCGCGACGATGTCGTGCATGTCGCGGGCGATGCGCACGCGCTCCTGCTCTTCGGCCGCCATCGTCTCGGCGCGCAGCTGCGCCTCTCGGGTGACCCGGCTCTGCCGCACCACCCGCCAGAGCAGACCCGCACCCCACGCCATGGCGAGCGACAGCACGATGGTGAGCCCCATCGTGACGCTGAGCAGCACGAGCCGCATCTCGATCGGGGCGGGAGCCGCCACCGCGTTGACGTCGTACTGCAGCAGACCGATGTACAGGCCGCCGAGTACGCCGCCGCCCACCGCCGAGGCGCCGCCCAGCCACAGCATCCGCTTCGTGCCCCACGCCGATGTCGCGAACAGCACGCCGAAGATCGCGACATCGATCGGAAGCGGCGGCAGACCGCCGCCCATCTGCAGAAGCGCACCGGTCCAGGCGAGGATCAGGGCGATCGGGGGCGAGAGCCGGCTGATCGCCGCGGCCCCCCAGACCAGCAGAGAGGCCACGACGAGCACGGTGGTCGCCGAGATATCGGGCAGCCAGAAGCTCAGCTGGCCGGAGCTGAAGGTCATCGAGAGCGGAACGGTGATCAGCAGCCCGAAGACGGCACCGATGATGTCGAGCACGAGCCAGGGTGCGGGGATGCGGCGGATCACCCCTTCACGCTACGGGAGCCGACGGCACCCCCGCGTCCGTCTGGAGATGTATCCGGCGGATCAGGCCGGACTCACGCGCGGCAGAGGATCTCGCCGTGGGGCACGAGGTACCAGCCGTCGCCGTCGGACGCCCAGGCGCGCCACGCATCGCTGATCTGCTGCAGCTGCGACCGGGTCGCGAGCCCCTCGCGCTCGAGCTGCACCGCGAGCGCGGACTGCAGGATGCGGTCTGCCCACATCCCGCCCCACCACTCGCGCTCGGCCGGGGTGGCGTAGCACCAGGTCGAGGCGGTGGCGGTGATGTCGCTGAAGCCTGCGGCTCGCGCCCACTGCAGCAGGCGGCGCCCCGCGTCGGGCTCTCCGCCGTTCAGTCGCGCGGCCTCGCGATACAGTCTCAGCCATTCATCGAGTTCGGGCAGCAGCGGAAACCAGATGAATCCGGCGTAGTCGGCATCGCGGGCGGCGACGATACCGCCCGGCTTCGCGACACGGCGCATCTCGCGCAGCGCCTGCACCGGGTCGCCCACGTGCTGCAGCACCTGGTGCGCGTGCACGATGTCGAAGGTGTCGTCGGCGAAGCCCAGCGCGTGCACGTCTTCGACCGAGAAGTCGATGTTCGCGATGCCGCGCTCAGAGGCCAGCGCGCGCGAGAGGCCGAGGGCGCCGTCGGAGATCTCGGTCGCCGTGACGCGACCCACCCGGCTCGCGAAGTCGACCGTGATCGTGCCTGGCCCCGCCCCGATGTCGAGCAGGTGCGCGCCGGCCGACAGGTGCGGTGCGAGGTAGGCGGCCGAATTGTCGACGGTGCGGGTGTTGTGCGATCGCAGCACCGAATCGTGGTGCCCATGCGTGTAGACGGCCATGTGGTCAGTCTTGCATCACTGAGACGTTCACAACTCAGGACGTCCGGGGCAGGAGCGGCAACCTACCGGGAGCGGAGGGCCGTCGCGGGCTGATTCTCCTGAGTTGTGAGCAGGCCGGGAACGGGCCGTCAGTCGCGGGCCATCCGCCGCAGGGTCTCTCGATCCGGTTTGCCGGATGCCAGGGTGGGCAGCTCGGGAACGACATCGAGCTGCGAAGGACGCGCGTGGGGACCGATCTCGGCGGCGACCAGCGCTCGGGCCTCTTCGAACATCGCCTCGACGTCGCCTGCGCCGGCCTCGAGCACGATCACGGATGTCTCGCCCCAGCGATCGTCGCGCATGCCGACGACCACGGCCCGCTCCAGACCGGGGATGCTGCGCACCACCCTCTCGACCCGATCGAGCGACACGTTGATGCCACCCGAGATGATCACATTGTCGATGCGGCCGGTGATGTCGAGGCGCCCGTCGGGGGCCACCGTGCCCGCGTCGCCGGTGCGGTACCAGCGAGTGCCGTCGTCACGAGTCTGGAAGACCTGGGCGGTGAGCGCGGAGTCGCCGAGGTAGCCGTCGGCGAGCATCGGCCCGCTGATGCGCACCTCGCCGTCGACCTCGGCCAGGTGCACCCCGTCGAGCGGGATGCCGTCGTACACGCACCCGCCGGCGGTCTCGCTCGATCCGTAGGTGCGCACGATCCGCACCCCCACCTCCGCCGCGCGGTCGCGTAACCGCGCGGGCAGCGCCTGACCGCCGATGAGGATCGCCCGGTACGAGGTCAGGGCGTCGCGCACATCCGCTCGCGACTCCGCTGCATCGAGCATCGTGGCGAGCTGCGCCGGAACGAACGAGGTGAACCGGTCGGCGTCGGCGCGCAGCGCTGCGGTCGCCCGCACGAAGGCATCCGCCGTGAACCGCCCATCGAGAAGCACCGGCTCGGCACCGGCGAGAAGCGAGCGCCCGAGCACTTGGACGCCGGCGATGTACGCGGCGGGCAGTGCCAGCATCCACTGCCCGAAGCCGATCCGCGCGGCTGTCGCCTCGGCGCTCGACCGCAGGGCCGCGGCACTGAGCACGACGCGCTTCGGGATGCCGCTCGACCCGGAGGTCGCGATGACCACGGCTGTGCCGTCGGGCACGACCTCGGCGGGCGCGGGGTCGAAGCCGAGCGCGAGCGGATGCTCTCCGTCGAGGGCGGCGGGAAGGGCATCCCGAACCGCGGCGGCATCGCCGCCGTCGATCGGATGCAGCCTCACGACCCCGCCTCCCCGACGCTCCGGGTCGGGGTTCGAACGGCACGGCGAGGCGACCGCGGCACGGACTCAGCGGAGCACATCGGTCAGAAGTGGTACGGGAACGGCGACCAGTCGGGGTCGCGCTTCTGCAGGAACGAGTCGCGTCCCTCGACGGCCTCGTCTGTGCCGTAGGCGAGCCGCGTGGCCTCGCCGGCGAACACCTGCTGGCCGACCATGCCGTCATCGACGGCGTTGAAGGCGAACTTCAGCATGCGGATGGCGGTGGGCGACTTCGTCAGCACGGTCCGCGCCATCGCCAGCGCCTCGCGCTCGAGCTCGGCGTGCGGCACGACGCGATTGACGGCGCCCATCTCGTATGCGCGCTGAGCCGAGTACTCCTCGGCGAGGAAGAACACCTCGCGGGCGATCTTCTGCCCCGTCTGGCGGGCCATGTACGCAGAGCCGTAACCGGCGTCGAAGCTGCCGACGTCGGCATCCGTCTGCTTGAAGCGGCCGTGCTCGGCACTCGCGATCGTCAGATCGCACACCACGTGCAGCGAGTGCCCGCCGCCGGCCGCCCCTCCGGGGACGACCGCGATGACGACCTTGGGCATGAACCGGATCAGGCGCTGCACCTCGAGGATGTGCAGCCGTCCCGCGCGGGCCGTGTCGTGCACCTCGGTCGTCGACTCGCTGTACTTGTAGCCGTCACGGCCGCGGATGCGCTGGTCGCCGCCCGAGCAGAACGCCCAGCCGCCGTCCTTCGGGCTCGGCCCGTTGCCGGTGAGCAGGACGGCGCCGATGCGCGGATCCTGGCGGGCGATGTCGAGCGCCCTGTACAGCTCGTCGACCGTGTGCGGACGGAACGCGTTGCGCACCTCGGGACGGTCGAACGCGATGCGCGCGACGCCGCCGTCTCGCGACACGTGCGCGGTGATGTCGGTGTAGTCCTCGGCGCCGGGCGCGAGGGTCCACTCGGACGGGTCGAAGATGTCGGAGACGAAATCAGCGGTCACGGCTCTCAGCCTATTCCGCGACCGCGCTCGCGTACGATCGTGGCGTGCTTCTCTCACCCCGCCTCCGCCGCTCCCTGCTCGCCCTCACCGCCGCTGCCGCGCTCGCCCTGACGGGCTGCGCCTCGGCTCCGGATGCCGCAGAGCCGGGCTCATCGGCGCCTGCGCCGTCGTCGACGGCGACCGAGGCATCCGGAACCTGCTCGTACCCGGCCGACGGTCGTCCTTCGGAGAAGAAGGTCGAGGTTCCCGCTGAGGAGCCGGTCGAGACCGCCGAGGTTCCCGTCACCGTCACCACGGGTGTCGGGGCTCTGAAGGTCACGCTCGATGCGGCGAAGACGCCGTGCACCGTGAACAGCTTCCTCTCGCTCGCCGAGCAGGGCTACTTCGACGGCACCACCTGCCACCGGCTCACCACAGACGGCATCTTCGTGCTGCAGTGCGGCGACCCGAGCGCCACCGGATCGGGAGGCCCCGGATACTCGTTCGCCGACGAGCTCGACGGCTCCGAGACCTACGAGGCCGGCACGCTCGCGATGGCGAACGCCGGACCCGACACGAACGGCTCGCAGTTCTTCGTCGTCTACGCCGACAGCCAGCTGCCGCCGAACTACACCGTGTTCGGGCACCTCGATGAGAAGTCCACCGCGATCGTCGCCGACGTCGCGGCAGCCGGCACCGAGAGCGGCGGGCCCGACGGCGCACCGAAGACCCCGGTCATGATCGAGAGCGTCACGAAGGGCTGACGCTCGCCCGCCGGGCCTTCGCCGCTGTGCACGCTTCTCGCCTCCGGCTCTGCGTTCGCCGCCGGCCCCAACGCCGAAACCTGCACTTTCCGCCGAGACCTGCGGTTGCTACTGCAGGTCTCGGCGGTATGTGCAGGTTTCGGCGGTCGCGGCGGGGCGGCCGCGGCGGGGCGGCCGCGGAGGGCGGTCGCGGCGGGTGCCGGGCAGGAGCCCGCGGGCAGGGGGCGCGGGGTCAGACGGCGAGCCGGGAGCGCGCGGCCTTGCGCCAGCCGTCGACCATGTCGCCGACAGTGATGCCGACGATCGCGATGCTGCTCAGCACAGCCAGCACGGTGACCGCGTCGCCGCCGACGCCGTTGGCGACGAACACCTCGTCGACGAAGCGCGGGTTGAACAGCACGCCGCGCCCGAGCGCTGTGAGCCCGAGGCTCATCACGCACACCGCGATGGCGGCGTTGATCCACGCGAGCGTCATCGTCCATCGACCACGGGCGAACACGGCGAGGGCGAGGCCAGCCTCGACGACCAGCAGGGCGATCAGCGCTCCGATTCCCCACGGCCACAGGGCGGGATTGAGGATCGACATGGGCGCATCGTCGGAGGGCAGCCAGCCGCGCAGCTGATCCCACAGCAGCAGACCCGCGAACAGCGCGAGCATCACCAGAGAGGCGATGAGGTCGGCGCGGGCGGTGCCCGAGTGCGACTCCTCAGGCAGCTGGTCGACGCTCCATCGTGCGCCGGTGTCAGCACCGGTGCGCTCCAGGACGAAGAAGACCAGGGTCGTCCAGAACGACACGTGCACGATCACCGACAGCCCGATGGCGATCGACTCGCCGATGACCACTCCGATGTTCGCGCCGCTCAGCGCCTGGGCGATCGCGACGCCGCCGATCGCGCACGCCGGTACGACGGCGAGCAGGATCTTCAGCAGCCGCCACCAGGTGAGGTAGTACTTCGGCCCGATCAGGTGCAGCGGTCGGTCAGCGTAGCCCGCGGCGAGCACGCCGGGGTCACCCAGCTCGGTCAGCACCGCGCGCTCGGCATGCTCGAGCGGTTCGCCGTTCTCGGTGCGCGCGTCGACGGCATCCGCGATCGAGGCTCGGAGCTCGTCTCGCACCTCGGTCTGCAGCGCCTCGGGCAGGCTCCGAACGGTCGCCGTGATGTAGCGATCGGTCAATGTGGCGGTCATGTCAGTTCTCCTCTTCGCGGAGCGCGGCGGTCGCGGCGGCGATGGCTGCGACCTCCTGAGTCAACGTGGTGGCGAGGCGGATGCCCGCCTCGGAGGTGCGGTAGAACTTGCGGGGTCTCGCCTCGTCGGTGTTCCACTCGCTCTCGAGATAGCCCTGCTTCTCGAGGCGACGCAGCAGCGGGTAGAGCGTGTTCGCGTCGGTCGGAAATCCGGCGGATGCCAACTGCTCCAGCAGCCCGTACCCGTAGCCGGGCGTGCGCAGCAGCTGCAGGCTGGCGAGCACGATGGTGCCGCGCCGCAGCTCCTGCAGGTGTCCGTCGAACTCTGTCTCGTCCATGCGCATCACTATATTGTGCGATGCACAGCATTGTCAATGACACATTGCCGTGCGTCAGGTCGCGCTTAGTCTGGGGCGATGAGTTACGCCGTGCAGATCCGCCGCGTCGACCCTTTCGACATCGCTGAGCACGACCTGTGGTGGTGGGCGTACGCCGAGGCGAAGCGTACGGACATGGGCGAGAACGCGCTCATCTGGACCCTGGAGGAGAGCCGCGCCGAGATGCAGCAGCGCTCGGCCACCACCGAGCGCCGCACCTACGTCGCCGTGCACGGCGGCTCGGTGGTCGGCGGCGGATCCCTCGCACTCCCACTCAAAGACAACCAGCATTCGGCAGCCGTCGGCGTCACTGTCCCGCCCGCGCACCGCCGGCAGGGCGTCGGCACGGCACTGCTCGCCCACATCGAGGCCGAGGCCGCGGCATCCGGACGCACGACGCTGCGTGCTGAGACGGCATGGCCCGCATCCGCACCGGACGCCGGCGCAGGCGAGCCCGGAATCGAGTTCGCTCGCACCCACGGTTACGCACTCGCGCTCGGCGACGTGCAGAACCGTCTCACCCTGCCCGTCGACCCGGCCGCGATAGACGCACTGTCGGCCCAGGCCCCCGCGCCCGGATACGACATCCGCAGCTGGATCGGCCCAGTGCCCGACGAGCTCGTCGCCGAGTGGGCGGCACTCGACGCCATTCTCGACACCGAGGCGCCGACCGGCGAGCTCGATATCGAGGCCGCATCGGCCGACGTCGAGGACTACCGCGCCGACGAGGCGATGCAGGCGGCCCAGGGGCGCACGTCGTTCGGCACCGTGGCGCTCGCCGCCAACGGCCGCATCGCGGCATACACGCAGATCGTGGTCTCGAGCGACGACGGCAACGCCTACCAGTGGGGCACCCTGGTACGGCGAGAAGACCGCGGGCACCGGCTCGGCATGCGCATCAAGCTGGAGAACCTGCGGATGCTGCAGCGACACTCGCCCGAGACCCCGCGCATCTACACCTACAACGCCGAGTCGAACGAGCACATGCTGGCCGTCAACGCCCGGCTCGGGTTCGAGGCCACCGGCCGACTCGGCGAACTGCAGAAGCGGCTCGGCTGACGCGGTCGCCGCGTTCATAACTCCGGAGAAATCGCGCCGGTCGGCGCGCGAAGTGGCCAGAACCGCCGTTCGCGTCGCAGATCTCCGGAGTTATGACCACGCCGCGGGCATGATGGACGCATGACGCCGCCCCTCTCCGACCTGCTCGCCACGGCTCGCGTGGTCGCCCTGCCGATGAACACCCGCTTCCGCGGGGTCGACACGCGCGAAGCGCTGCTGTTCGAAGGCCCGCAGGGGTGGGCGGAGTTCTCGCCGTTCGTCGAGTACGAAGACGCCGAGGCGGCGACCTGGCTCGCAGCCGCCATCGACTTCGCCTGGCACGAGCAGCCCGCGCCGTTGCGCGACCGCATCCCCGTGAACGCCACGGTGCCGGCCGTCGCGGCCGAAGCCGTGGCGGGGGTGCTCACCCGCTTCGACGGATGCCGCACGGCCAAGGTCAAGGTCGCCGAGCGGGGCCAGGTGCTGGCCGACGACGTCGCGCGCGTGCGCGCGGTGCGCGAGCACATGGGGCCGGAGGGCCGGATCCGCATCGACGCGAACGCCGGCTGGAACGTCGATGAGGCCGAGCACGCGATCCACGCCCTCGCCGAGTTCGACCTCGAATACGCCGAGCAGCCCTGCGCGACCGTCGCCGAACTCGCTGAGCTTCGCACGCGGGTGAAGCACATGGGCATCCCGATCGCGGCCGACGAGAGCGTGCGCAAGGCCGAGGATCCTCTGGCCGTCGCCCGGGCCGGCGCCGCGGATCTCATCGTCATCAAGGCGCAGCCGCTCGGCGGCATCCGGCGAGCGCTCGGCATCGTCGCCGAGGCCGGCCTGCCCGCCGTGGTCTCGAGCGCGCTCGACACGGCGGTCGGCCTGTCTCAGGGCGCCGCGCTCGCGGCATCCCTTCCCGCGCTCGAGTACGACTGCGGGCTGGGCACCGCCTCGCTGTTCGCCCACGATGTCGCCGACGCCCGTCCGGTCGGCGGGTCGGTGTCGGCTGCGCGCGTGGTTCCGGATGCCGCCGCGCTCGCGCGCCTCGAGGCCCCTGCCGACCGGCGGGCATGGTGGTTCGAGCGCCTCGAGCGCTGCCACGCGCTGCTCAGCGCCAGAGATGCGGGCTAGCTGCGCATCAGCTCGACCATGCGGCCGAGCGCATCGCTGCCCGCGCGGCGCAGGCTGACCGAGTCCCGGCCCCCGATCGCCCCGCGCACGGTCATGCCCTCCCACACGATCATGAGCAGGCGGGCCGCCTCGTCGGCGCTGATGCGCAGCGTGATCTGACCGGCATCGATGATCTCCTGGATGATGGCGGCGATGCTGCGCACCATCTCGTCCTCCTGTGCGAGGTAGGCGGCGCCGAACGCGGGGTCTCGCAGGGCGCGGATGCGGATCTCGCTCATCATCATGACCCCGACGCGGTCGTCTGCGCCCGAGTCCATGATCTGCTGCACGAGGTCTGCCGGATCGCACTCGTCGAGCGTGTTCTCGCCGACCAGCGTCGAGACGCGCTCGCGCACGGCCTGCAGCCGGGTCTCGCCGACCGAAGCCGCGAGCATGAGGAACAGTTCGTCCTTCGACTCGAAGTTGGAGTAGAAGGCACCGCGCGTGAATCCGGCGCGCTCGCACACTGCTTCGACGGTCGCGCCCTCGAGGCCGACCTCGGCGAACACCTGCTGCGCCGCCTCGAGCAGGCGGGCGCGGGTGTTCTCGCGGCTGCGTGTCGCGGTCATCGCTCCTCCTTCACATCGGGTGCACAGCATCCGGCTTCCCGATGCCCTTACGATACATGTACGTATTCAATACATCTGTGTATCGAGATTCTGCGGAGGCCGCGTGTCCACCCTTCTCTCCACGCTCGGGCGCTGGTCGTTCCGGCATCCGTGGCGCGTACTCGTCGCCTGGCTGATCGTGCTGGGCGTCGCCGGCGGCGGCGCTGTCGCGCTCGGCGCGGGAACCGACAACACCTTCTCCATCCCCGGCACAGAATCACAGGCGGGTCTCGAGCAGCTCTCGCGAACCTTCCCGCAGGTCAGCGGCACGAATGCGCAGTTCATCGTGGTCGCGGCAGATGGCGATGACATCACCGATGCCGCCTACCGCGACGACATCGAAGACACCGTCGACAGCCTCGAGCGCTTCGACGGCGTGCTCGCGGTCACCTCGCCGTACGACGAGAACATCACCGGCATGGTCAACGCCGAGAAGACTGCAGCCATCGTGCGCCTGCAGTTCGAAGGCCAGTCGACCGATGTGCCGGCGAGCGTGAAAGAAGACCTGCAGAACCAGGTCGACGAGCTCGCGGCCTCGCTGCCCGACAGCTCGCAGGCCGCTCTCGGCGGCGACCTCTTCGCGACCTCGATCCCGACGGTCACGATCACCGAGGCGATCGGCCTGCTGATCGCGCTTCTCGTGCTGATCGTCACGTTCCGCTCGTTCGTCGTCGCCGGCCTCCCCCTGCTGACCGCAGTGCTCGGCGTCGGCATCTCGATGGCCGGCATCTTCGCCGCCACCGCCTTCGCCACCGTCTCGTCGACCACTCCCCTGCTCGCGCTCATGCTCGGACTCGCGGTCGGCATCGACTACGCGCTATTCATCGTCGCCAGGCACCAGGACCAGGTGCGCGACGGCATCGATCCCGAGGAATCCGCTGCGCGCGCGGTCGGCACGGCCGGCTCGGCGGTGGTCTTCGCCGGCATCACCGTGCTGATCGCCCTGATCGGACTCGGGTTCGCGGGCATCCCGTTCCTGACCACGATGGGTATCGCCGCCTCGGTCGCCGTCGCGATCGCCGTGGCCATCTCGGTGACCCTCACTCCGGCGCTGCTCGGGTTCCTGAAGGGCCGCGTCGCCGGCCGGCCTCGGCGCCGGCGTTCCGCTTCGGCCGCTGCCGACGACGACCAGCAGAGGCGAGATGGCGCCGCCCGGGATGCCGCTCCGCGCCCCACGTTCTCGCGCCGCTGGGTCGACGCGATCACGAAGCGCCCCGTCATCATCGCCACTGCGGTCATCGTCGGACTCGGCATCGTCGCGATCCCCGCGCTCAGCCTCAACCTCGCACTGCCCAACGCCGGCGTGCTCCCGAAGGGGTCCGAGGCGCGCGTCAGCTACGACCTCACCGCCGACGAGTTCGGCCCCGGCTTCAACGGCCCGCTGATCCTCACCGGCACGATCGTCACCTCCACCGACCCGCTGAACCTCATGCAGGACCTCGGCGACGAGGTCGAGAAACTGCCCGGCGTGCGCGAGGTGGCCCTCGCCACTCCGAACGAGACCGCCGATACGGGCATCGTGCAGATCATCCCCGAGACGGCGCCCGACGACCCGGCGACCAGCGACCTCGTGCGCGAACTGCGCTCACACCACGACGAGTGGCTCGACGAGTACGGCATCGACCTGAAGGTCACAGGCTTCACCGCCGTCGCGATCGACATCTCCGACCAGCTGGGCGCCGCGCTTCTGCCGTTCGGCATCTTCGTGATCGGCCTCTCGCTGATCCTGCTCGCGATCGTGTTCCGCTCGATCTGGGTGCCGGTCACTGCGGCGATCGGATACCTGCTGTCGATCGTCGCCGCGTTCGGCGTCGTCGCCGCGGTGTTCGAGTGGGGCTGGTTCGCGGATGCCCTGCACGTGGCGCGCACCGGACCGATCATCAGCTTCATGCCGATCGTGCTCATGGGCGTGCTGTTCGGACTCGCGATGGACTATCAGGTCTTCCTCGTCTCTCGCATGCGCGAGGACTTCGTGCATGCCCGTGGATCCGGCCGCGCTGAGGCCGTCGAGGCCGTGCGCTCTGGTTTCTCCGGCACCGCGCGCGTCGTCACGGCCGCGGCGCTCATCATGTTCGCCGTGTTCGTCGCATTCGTGCCCGAGGGCGACTCGTCACTGAAGCCCATCGCGCTCGGACTCGCCGCGGGCATCGCGATCGACGCCTTCCTCGTGCGCATGACGCTGATTCCCGCGGTCATGGCAATCCTCGGCGAGCGCGCCTGGCGGATCCCGCGCTGGATGCAGCGCGTCCTCCCCCACGTCGACATCGAAGGCGAGGCGGTCGAGCGCGAGCGGGCGCTGGACGGGTGGCCGGGTGATGGCAGCGTCGTCGCCGCCGACGACCTCGTCGTCGACGCGGCCGGAATCGACGGTGCGCACCTGCGGCTCGCCCCCGGTGCGTCGCTGATCGTGGCCGGCGCAGGCACCAGCGCGCTGCGCACGCTGGCGCTCGTTCTGGCCGGGCGGGTGAAACCGGATGCCGGGAGGCTGCGAGTCAGCGGCCATCTGCTGCCCGGCCGTGCGGCGTGGGTGCGCGCCCACGTCGGGGTGGTGCTGTTCGATCAGCCGGATGCTTCCGCTCAGCTCGCCGAGGCCCTGCGCGGTCAGCCCGCACTCGTGATCCTCGACGGTGTCGACCGCCTCTCCGCCTCCGACCGGGATCAGCTCGCCGCGCGCCTGCGAGACGCCGGCGACGGTCTCGCGGTACTGCTCACAACTCCCCACCCGGATGCCGCGCAGCACCTGCTGCTCGATGCCGGCCGCGCGCTGGCATCCGTCACCGACCTGCGCGAGAGCGCCGAACTCCCGACCTCCGACTCGACCGAGGTGACCGCATGACGCTCCCCATCGAACGCGCCCGTTCCCGCCGGCCCATCACCTGGCTGACGCTCATCGGGGTGCTGCTGCTTCCTGCGATGATCGGCGGCATCCTCGTCGCAGCGCTTCAGGACCCGACCGAACGGCTCGAGCAGATGACGGCCGCGGTCGTCAACCTCGACAAGCCCGTCACGATCGACGGGCAGTACACGCCTCTCGGACGCCAGCTCGCAGCCGGGCTGGTCGAAGGATCGGATGAGCTCGACTCGAACCTCACGTGGGTGATCTCGAATGAGGACGACGCCTCCGAGGGTCTGGCCGAGGGCCGGTATCAGGCCATCGTGACGATCCCCCGGTCGTTCTCGGCAGACGCCACCTCTGCCGGTACGGCACTGCAGGACGGCGAGTCCACCGCCGAGCAGGCCGAGATCAGCGTGACCACCGCACCCGACGGCCGGGTCGCCGATGGGCTGATCAGCCAGCAGATCGCGTCGGTCGCCGCATCGACCATGGGGACCATGATCAGCGAGGCGACGGTCGGCAACGTGCTGGTCGGCTTCACGACGATCGGCGACCAGATCGGCGACGCCGCTGACGGAGCCGACAAGCTCGCCGATGGCGCCCGATCGGCTGCCGACGGCGCGGCCGAGATCCCCGACGGGGCCGTTCAGCTCGCCGACGGTGCCCGAAAGCTCGCCGACGGCTCAGGCCAGCTCTCGGACGGCGCCGCACAGCTGGGAGCAGGCGCGGATCAGCTGGCCAGCGGAGCGAACGAGATAGCCAGCGGGGCGGTCTCACTCGGCACGGGTCTCGACACGATCGCCACCAAGACCAGGGAGGCCGGAGCCGGTGCGACCCAGCTCGGCAAGGGTCTCGTCGGCGGTGCGGCGGCCATCACCGCTCCCGACAGCGAGGTGAACACGCTGGCGCAGACACTGCAGCTCGTCGCGAGCAAGGCGGCGGGGGCAGCATCTTCGTCGGTCGACGCGGTGACCAGGATCGGCGGCGTCGCTCAGAGCCTCGGTGCTCTGGCTGCCGAGTGCGATCCTGCTGCATCGGGCGCGGACTTCTGCGGGCGCCTGGCCGCAGCGGCAGAGGATGCGGGCGCCGCCGTCGACTCCGCGAAGCAGACCGCCACCGATGCGGGCACGGTCTCGGGCTACATGACGCCCGTCGCCGAGAACGTGAAGGGACTTCCCCAGCAGCTCGCCGCACCCCTCAAGAGCGCCGGCGACGCGGCCCTCGCACTCGGCGGCGGTGTGGGGCAGATCGCCGACGGCATCGACAAGTCAGCCGACGGGGCGCGCCAGCTCTCGGGCGGGATGGTGGATGTCGGCACCGGCGCCTCGAAACTCGGCGACGGCGCCACGGGCCTGGCCGATGGCGCCTCGGGGATCGCCGACGGCGCTTCGAAGCTCGGCGACGGCATCACCGCTCTCGGTGACGGGGCGGGCGAGCTCTCGGACGGGCTCGACGAACTGGCATCCGGAACCGGTGAGCTCGCCGACGGTCTGCACACCGCGTCGACCTCGCTGCCGTCGTTCGACGACGAGCAGTCGACCTCGCTCGCATCGGTGATCGCCGACCCGGTCGCGTCGTCTTCGGACTCCGACGACATGTTCGGCCCGACCACGATCCCGCTGCTCTCGGCCGTCGTCCTCTGGTTCGGAGCGCTGGCATCGTTCATCGTGCTGCGCGCCGTGCCGGGCAGCACGCTCACCTCGCGTCGCTCGTCGATCGGGATGGTGCTGCGCGGATTCTGGCCGGCTGCCGGCCTCGGGGCCGCGCAGGGATTGCTGGTCGCGCTGGTCGTGCAGATCGTGGCCCAGTACGACGCAGCCCAGTGGTGGGGCTTCGCCGGATTCGCGGTCGTGGCCGGCACCGCCTTCGCTGCGATCAACCAGGCCCTCGTCGCGGTGCTCGGAGGCATCGGACGCTGGGTGAGTGCGCTGGTGGGCGTCGTGGCCCTGGCGACGAGCCTGATCTCGACCGTGCCGTCGTGGCTCGCGGCACTCGGCGCGGCGATGCCCACCGCGCCCGCGCTCAGCGGACTCATCGCCCCCAGCGGCGCGGCCTTCGCCGGCCTGGTCGTCTGGGCGGTGCTCTCACTGGGAGCCGCCACCCTGGCCGTGGCCACCCGCCGCACGACCTCTGCCAAGGCCGTGCTGGCCGCGGCCTAGCATCCGGATCGGGCATCCGGGACTGCTCCCGGATGCCCGGACGCGACTCATCCGGCAAGGCACGCGCGCCCGAGAACAGGACGATTCGCGAGAACAGGCCCCTTCACGGGCATCCATCCTGTCCTCGCGAATCAGCCTGTACCGGCGAACCCGGACCTCGGCGGCGAGACGCGACCTCAGCTCAGGCCGGAGTAGGCGTGCAGACCCTTGAAGAAGACGTTGACGATGGCGAAGTTGAAGATCACCGCGGTGAAGCCGACGATAGACAGCCAGGCCGACGGGTTGCCTCGCCAGCCGCGGGTGGCACGGGCGTGGATGTATCCGGCGTAGAGCACCCAGATGATGAAGGTCCAGGTCTCCTTCACGTCGAAGCCCCAGTAGCGGCCCCAGGCGTCCTGCGCCCAGATCGCACCGGCGATCAGCGTGAAGGTCCAGAAGATGAAGCCGACGACCGAGAAGTGGTACGCCATGTTCTCGAGGCGCACGGTGTTCGGCAGGGTGCGCAGGAACCCGGGGCCGGCGTTCTCGTCTCCCTCGGCGACGCGACGCTCACGGCGCGACTGCATCAGCTGCATCACCGACAGCGCGAACGCGAGGGCCAGCAGCGCGGTCGACAGCGAGGCGACGAACACGTGGATCACCAGCCACACCGACTTCAGCGGGTCGACGAGCGGCGTGACCTCGACGTAGAAGTTGGCCGCAGCGGCACCCAGCAGCACGACGACGAGACCCGAGATGAACGTGCCCAGGTAGCGCAGGTCGATGCGGGTGAGCATGACCAGGTACACGGCCATGATCAGCAGCGTGCCGATCATCGCGAACTCGTACAGGTTCGCCCACGGCACGCGCCCGGCGGCGAAACCGCGCGTGAGTGTCGCGGTGAGGTGGAAGAGCCAGCCGAGGATCGCCAGTGCGGTTCCGATGCGGGCGAAGATGTACTTCGGCTTCCCGCCCTTCCCCGCGTCTGCTGCGGCTGCGCCGGTTCCGGATGCCGCTGACGCGGCGCCACGGGCATCCGAACCTCCTGCGGTGACCAGAGCCGGGGTCTCGACGGCGGCGGCCGTCGCCGAGGAGCGCCGTGCCAGGTCGAAGGCGTAGGCGATGAACGAGCCGGCGTAGACGGCGATGGCCGTCCACAGCGTCAGGATCGAGATGGAATCGAGGTCGGGCATGTGTCAGTCTCCCTGTGCGGAGGTCGCGCTGTCGGGCGCGGCCGCGTCGAGAAGCCGCCCGTGTCCGCGGACGAGATCGTCCACGGCGGCGGCGAGGGTCGGATCGTCGCCGCGCGCGAGGCCGGCGTACTCGAGGTGGATTCCGTCGTCGGATGCCGTGGCCTTCACCCACATGCGCCGACGCGGAACGAACAGGGCGAGGCCGAGCCCGCCCAGGGCGAGCAGTGCGAACGCCAGCACCCATGGCGCCGAGGCGTCGTGGTGGATCTGCAGCGACACGTAGCGCTTGACCGACTGCAGCGTGTCTTTCGCACCCTTCGGCGACACGTTCTCGAACGTGACCGTGCCGAGGCCGTTGGGCAGGTCGGCGGTCTCGCCGGGCTGCAGCTCGATCGACTTCTCGTCGGTCGTGCGGCCGTTGAGCTTCTCGAGACCGTCGGTGTTGAGCTCGAACACCGACACGGGCTTGCCGCCGTCGACGCCGAGGTCGCCCTGGTACACGTCGAGGGTGAGCAGGGGGAGGTTGAGCGCGCCGTGCACCGAGGTGTACGCGCCGCTCTTCATCTTCAGCGGGGTCGGGTAGAGGAACCCGATCATGCCGAGCTGCTCTGGCATGCCGTCGGTGACCTTCACGACGCCGAGCGAGGTCATCGCGCTGTCCTGCGGGAGGAACTCGACGGGACCGCTGAAGACCTTCTCGCCCTCCGCGTTGCGCACGGTGATGGTGGGCGCGTACCCGTTGCCGAGCAGGTAGATGCTGTCGCCGCCGACGTGCAGAGGGTGATTCACGCGCACGGTGCCCTTGCTCTTCGAGCCGTCGACGTTTCGCACCGTGAGGTTGGCGGCGAAGTTGCCGGCCTGGCCGGCACCGGGCGTGCCGAAGTCCTCGTAGGTGACGTCGAACGAGTCGAGTGTCAGCGCGTAGGGCTGGAAAGAGTCGTCGGCGACGAAGCGCCCGCGGTTGATCGAGTTGTAGTCGATGAGGGTGTTGACGTAACTGGCGCCCTCGATCACCACGCGCTGGCCTGTGTAGGCGAAACCGCCGCCGATGCCGACCGTGACCAGCACGCCGACGAGCGCGACGTGGAAGAGCAGGTTGCCGGTCTCACGCCAGTAGCCGCGCTCCGCCGACACCGACCACGTCCTGCCGCGGTCGTAGCGGGCGACGCGATAGCCGAGGGACTTCAGCTGCTTCTCGGCGATGTCGATCGAGACGGCGGCGTCTGTCGTGCCGGCGGCACCGGCATCCCGAACGACCGAGCGGTGGTTCTCGAGCCGGCCGAGCCGTGCAGGGGTGCGTGGGGGCTGGGCCCGCAGCGCCTTGGCGTGGTGCTTGATGCGCGGGATGATGCAGCCGATCAGCGAGATGAACAGCAGCAGGTAGATGGCCGAGAACCACGGCGACGAGTACACGTCGAACATGCGCATCGCGTCGAGCGCGGGGAAGATGTCGGGGTTGTTCTGCTTGTACTGCACGACGCCGTTGGGGTCGGCGGTGCGCTGCGGGAAGACCGATCCGGGGATCGCGGCGATGGCGAGGATCAGCAGCAGCACCAGCGCCACGCGCATCGAGGTCAGCTGACGCCAGCCCCAGCGCAGCCATCCGACGAACCCGAGCTTCGGCTGGTTGATCTCGCTATCGTCGGCGGGTGCCGAGTCGATGTGGTCGGCCGGGCGGAGCGGATCGGATGCCGCTGCCGCGCCGTCGGAGGGGTCAGAGGGGGAGGATGACACTGCTCATCACCGCCGTGAGTCGAGACATGATCTGGGTCCACACGCCGGTGATCATCAGCAGGCCGAGCACGATCAGCAGCGCGCCGCCGATGATGTTGACGGTGCGGATGTGGCGGCGCAGGAAAGCGGTTGCGCTCGTCGCCCAGCCGAAGCCGAGGGCGACGAGCAGGAACGGGATGCCAAGGCCGAGCGAGTAGGCGACGCCGAGCAGCCCGGCGCGCCACGGATCGCCGAGGGTCCAGCCCACGCTGATGATGGCGCCGAGCGTTGGTCCCGTGCAGGGCGCCCAGCCGATGGCGAGCGTGAAACCGAGCAGCGGTGCGCCGATGAGGCCGGTGGCCGAGTTGACCTGCATCTTGTACTGACGCTGCGCGAAGCCGAACAGGCCGAGGAAGATCAGACCCATCAGCACGACGACGGCACCGAGGACGCGGGTGATCAGGTCGCCCCACTCGAGGAAGAAGGTGGATGCTGCGCCGCCGATCACCGTGTAGGCGACGAACACCACCGTGAAGCCGGCGATGAACAGGAGCACGCCGAGCAGCATCCGGCTGCGTCGTGCACGCTCGGGTGAGGCGGTGGCTCCGGCCGCTCCCCCGATGAACCCGAGGTAGCCGGGCACGAGCGGCAGGATGCACGGAGACAGGAACGACACGAGACCGGCGAGCAGGGCGAGCGGGATGGCGATCCAGAGCGCGCCGGCCCCGATCACGGCATCCGGGCTCACGCCTTCTCCTTGAGCGCGTCCTTGATGAGGGTCGACAGGATCGAGGTGCCGTCGATCGGGCCGATGATGCGGGCCGCGACCCGGCCCTTCCGGTCGATGACGAGGGTGGTCGGCGGCGCCTGGATCGGCGTCACCCGGGCGAAGGCGAGCTTGGCGTCACCGGAGGTGGCGTCCATGAGGCTCGGGTAGGTGACGCCGTAGGTCTTCGCGAACGACTTGGCGGTGTCGGCCTGGTCGTAGATGTTCACGCCGATGAACTGCACACCGTCTGCCTGGTGCTTCTGCCACGTCGCCTCGAGGTCTTTCGCCTCGGCGCGGCAGGGTCCGCAGCCCGCGTACCAGAAGTTGACGACCGCGACCTCGCCGCGGATGTCGTCGCTCGAGAACTTCTCGCCGTCTTCGGTCATGCCGCCGAAGTCGACCGGCTCTGCACGGTCGCCGGCAGGGATCGAGTCGACGCGGAAGTCAGCAGCCGTGTACGCCTTCTGATCGCCGTTCTTGTAGGCCTCGACCATGGGGTCGGGAGCGCACGCGCTCAAGCCGATGGCGAGAGTCGCGGCGAGCGCTGCGGCGCCGATGCGCCAGGCGCCGCGAAGGGAACGAGCAGGCACGGACACGCTGGGAATCGTACGCGCGGATCCTATGCGCGCTCTGAGCCGTCGTGACCCTCCGGGAACTCGGCGAGCAGATCCGACAGCTCGGCGCGGAATCGCGGACAGGTGGAGATGTCGTGTGCCGAGCATCTCAGCGCATGCTCGGCCATCGCCTTGGAGCGTCGCATCTCCTCCATGCGGCGGTCGAGGTCGTCGATGTGCGTCTGCAGCACACGATGTCTGCCTGCCATGTCGCGTTCGAGCAGGTGAGCGATCTGGTCGAGACTCATGCCCGCCGCCTTGCTGCGCAGGATGACGGCCACTCGCACGGCGTCGTCGCGGCTGTAGCGGCGTCGGTCAGAGCTGTCTCGCGCCGGGGAGAGCAGGCCGACCGATTCCCAGTGGCGCAGCACGTTCGTGGGCAGCGAGAAGCGCTCGGCGACTTCGCCCACCGAGAAGGGGCGCTCGACATTTGACTTCATGTTGACATGAAGTCACAGACTGGCTGCGACCGCAAGATCGGGACCCTTCAGGAGGACGCACATGAGCGATGTCATCATCATCGGCGCAGGACCGGCCGGACTGCAGGCGGCCCTGACGCTGGGGCGGATGCACCGCTCGGCCCTTGTCGTCGACTCGGGCGAGTACCGCAACGGAACCGTGCTGCACATGCACAACGTGGTGACCAATGACGGCACGGCGCCTGCCGAGTTCCGAGCGACCGCGAGAGCTCAGCTGCAGCAGTACGACACGATCGAGCTCCGCCAGGGAAGAGTCAGCGCGGTCTCGCCCGCGGACGGCGGCTTCACCGTGCGGTTCGAAGACGGCACGGTCGAGCATGCGCCGCGGGTGATGCTGACGACGGGGATGAGAGACGATCTGCCGGATGTCGCCGGCCTGGCTGAGCTGTGGGGCGTGCGCGCCTTCAACTGCCCCTTCTGCGACGGGCACGAGTTCGCCGGACGCACGGTCGGCGTATTGGGAGCGGAGCGCGCAGAGCACATCGTGCGCATGCTGCGCCCCATCGGCGTCTCGATCGTCGTCTTCGATGACGGCGCGCTGGACGACGACCGTCGTGCGGAGCTGGAATCGCTGGGCGCCGTCGTGCACCGGGCGCCGGTGACGTCGGTCGCACCGGACGGGGAGGGCGTGAGGGTCGCCGCGGGGACGGCCGTCGGCGTCGACGGGCTCTTCGTGACCAACGCCGCGATGCGCCAGCGTGCTCCCTTCGCCGATCAGCTGGGCCTGCGGATGCTGCCCAGCGGCGCGATCGAGATCGACGAGATGGGGCGCACCTCGCTCGCCGGAGTCTCGGCGGCGGGCGACCTCGCGCATCGGGCGAGCGTCCCCGGCGTCATGGCGGCCGTCACACTCGCTGCTGCAGCCGGTCAGCTCGCCGCCATCGGAATCGTGCAGGAGCTCGCGATGGGCTGAGCCGGCGTCCGCGTTCGAATCGCGCGAATGGCGACCTCAGGGCCGGCAACCGCCAGATGAGCGATTCGAGATCAGTCGGAGCGGTCAGACCGCGCCGAGGTCGACGCCCTTGTCCGCCGGCTCGACGTAGTCCACCTCTCGCCACACGTCGCCGACGCGCTCGAACGAGGTGATGCTCGACAGCGCGCAGCGCCGGGTGCGCGGATCGTGCTGCAGGGTGATTCCCGCGATCGAGAGGTGCGTGATCCAGATCGGCGCCTGGTGCGAGACGAACACGATGTCTCCGTCGTGCACCGACGGGCCGCGCAGCGCGGCATCCCAGGCCTCGTCCATCGCGGCGCGCATGCGCGTCGCGATCGACGTGTACGGCTCGCCCCAGCTGGGCACCGACGGCCGGCGCAGGTGGCGCCAGTTGAAGGGGTTGCGCAGAGCGCGCGACATCCGCTGGCCTTCGAACACGTTCGCGGGTTCGATGATGCGCACATCGTGGGTGGCGTCGAGTCCGAACAGCTCGGTGAACGGCGCGGCCGATTCCTGCGTGCGCTCGAGCGGCGAGCATCGCAGCTCGCTCACCTGCCGGCCGGCGGATGCCAGGTGCTCGGCCGCGTCGTGCGCCATCCGGCGCCCGGCCTCGCTCAGGTGATAGTCGGGGAGGCGCCCGTAGAGCACGCGCGCGGGGTTGTGCACCTCGCCATGGCGCACCAGATGGAGTCGTCGTGCCGTCACCCGCCCACCGTATCGCGGGCCGAGGTCACGCGGATTCGCGATCAGGGGCGCCACGTAGACTGGGCGGGTTCGCCTTTCCCCGATCAGAAGGAATCTCCGTGCTTCGCACACACACGGCAGGCTCACTGCGAGCCGAGCACATCGGTCAGACCGTCACCCTCTCGGGCTGGGTCGATCGTCGCCGCGATCACGGAGGCGTCGCGTTCATCGATCTTCGCGATGCGTCGGGCATCGCGCAGGTCGTCATCCGCGATGAAGACGTGGCTCACCCGCTGCGCTCGGAGTTCGTGCTGCAGGTGACCGGTGAGGTCTCGCGCCGCCCCGAGGGCAACGAGAACCCCAACCTGCCCACCGGCGAGATCGAGCTCATCGCGGCCGACGTCGTCGTGCTCAACGAGTCGGCACCTCTCCCCTTTCAGGTCTCGAGCGGCCTGGCCGAGTCCGACCCGATCAGCGAGGAGGTGCGTCTGAAGCACCGCTACCTCGACCTGCGTCGTCCGAACCCGGCTGCCGCGATGCGCCTGCGCTCCGACGTGTACAAGGCGATCCGCGACGAGCTGCACAAGCGCGACTTCGTCGAGGTCGAGACGCCGACGCTGACCCGTTCGACGCCCGAGGGCGCCCGCGACTTCCTCGTGCCGGCGCGCCTGCACCCTGGCAGCTGGTACGCGCTTCCGCAGTCGCCGCAGCTGTTCAAGCAGCTGCTGATGGTGGGCGGTGTCGAGAAGTACTTCCAGATCGCCCGCTGCTACCGCGACGAGGACTTCCGCGCCGACCGTCAGCCCGAGTTCACCCAGCTCGACATCGAGATGTCGTTCGTCGAGCAGGAGGACGTCATCGAGATGATGGAGTCGCTCATCGTCGCGATGTGGAAGACCATCGACGTCGACGTGCAGACCCCGCTGCCGCGCATGACCTACGCCGATGCCATGGCGAAGTACGGCTCCGACAAGCCCGATCTTCGTTTCGGTCTCGAGCTCGTCGAAGCGACCGAGTACTTCGTGAACACGCCGTTCCGGGTGTTCCAGTCGGAGTACGTCGGTGCCGTGCTGATGCCCGGCGGAGCCTCGCAGCCGCGCAAGACGCTGGATGCCTGGCAGGACTGGGCCAAGCAGCGCGGCGCCCGCGGGCTCGCCTACGTGCTCTTCAACGAGGACGGAACGCTCGGCGGCCCGGTCGCCAAGAACCTGTCGGAGGCAGAGCAGGCCGGCCTCGCCGACCTCGTCGGTGCGAAGCCGGGCGACTGCGCGTTCTTCGCCGCAGGTGAGACGAAGGCGAGCCGCGCACTGCTCGGTGCCGCCCGCGTCGAGATCGGCCGCCGCCTCGAACTGCTCGACCCGAATGTGTTCGCCTTCACCTGGGTCGTCGACGCCCCGATGTTCGAGCCCGCCGGCGACGCTGTCGCCTCGGGTGACGTCGCGGTGGGGTCGGGCGCCTGGACGGCGGTGCACCACGCGTTCACCGGCCCCAAGCCCGAGTTCGCCGACACCTTCGACACCGACCCTGGCTCTGCCCTCGCCTACGCGTACGACATCGTGTGCAACGGCTCTGAACTGGGTGGCGGCTCGATCCGCATCCACCGCGAAGAGGTGCAGAAGCGCGTCTTCAACGTGATGGGCATCACCGAGGAGCAGGCCGATGAGAAGTTCGGCTTCCTGCTCGAGGCGTTCAAGTTCGGGGCTCCTCCGCACGGCGGAATCGCGCTCGGCATGGACCGCGTCATGCAGCACCTGACGAAGACGGAGTCGATCCGCGAGGTCATCGCCTTCCCGAAGTCGGGCGGCGGCTTCGACCCGCTGACCGAGGCGCCGGCGGTGATCACGCCGGAGCAGCGCGCAGAGGCCGGCGTCGACGCACAGCTCGAAGACGACGAGGCCGCTTCGGCCTGATCCCCCTCATCGCGAGGCATCACAGGCACCCCGTGCTGCAGGCAGCTGCAGCACGGGGTGCCTGCGTCTGCGCGGGTCTCGGCGATGCTGCAAGACTGGGTGCATGCTGGCATCCATCCCGCTTCCCCACTTGATCGAGTCGCGCGCAGGGCGCGCGCTGCTGCGGCGAGCGACGCCGGCCGACGCCGATGGGATCATCGCGCTGCTCGCCGACGACCCGATCAGCGCATCCCGCGGGGATCAGGCGTCGGATGCCGATCGCCCGGCGTACCTGAGCGCGCTGGAGGACATCCTCGCCAGCGTCGAGAACGACCTGCTCGTCGTCGAGCTCGACGGCGAGATCGTGGGCACCCTGCAGCTCACTTCGATCCCCGGGATGGCCAGGCAGGGCGGGCGCCGACTGCTCGTCGAGGCGGTGCGGGTGCGCGGCGATCTGCGCTCGAGCGGGATCGGATCGGCGGTGATGCGCTGGGTGTCGGACGACGCGGCTCCCGCGCTCGGCGCCGCGATGGTGCAACTCACCTCCGACGCCGCTCGCACCGACGCGCACCGCTTCTACGAGCGCCTCGGCTACGTCGGATCCCACGTCGGCTTCAAGTACCGCGTGCCGCAGAGCTGACCGCCCTTCACTTGAGCGAGCCGGCGACCATGCCCTTGATGAAGCTGCGCTGAAGGAACAGGTACGCGAGCAGTACGGGCACGACCGACAGCAGCGAGGCCGCGGCCGCAGCGCCGGGGTTGCTGCCCTGCGAGGCGAAGAAGCCGGCGACCGCTGGCGCGATCGTGCGCGTCTCGTCGGTGCGCAGGAAATAGGTGCTCAGCGCGAACTCGTTCCAGATGCCGACGCCAGCAAGGATCGCGACCGTGGCGGTGACCGGCCGCAGCATCGGGAACACGATGCGGAACAGCACCTGCAGTGGGCCCGCCCCGTCGACGGTCGCGGCCTCTTCGATCGACACCGGCAGGCTGCGCATGAACGCCGTGTAGAGGAAGACCGCCAGTGGCAGGTTGCCGGTGACCATCAGGACGATGATGCCCCAGTGGGTGTTCAGCCCGCCCAGGTCTTTCATGAGGGTGTACAGGGGCACGAGCACCGACAGCGGCGGGATCATGATCAGGCTGATGATGCACGCATAGACCAGTTGATTGCCGCGGGTGATGCGCCGCGCGAGCGGGTAGGCGGTGAATGCGCCGAGCACGCACACCAGCACGGTCGAGACGAGCGTCACCAGAGCGCTGTTGCCGATCGCCTGCAGGATGTTGCCCTGCTGCATCGCCGTCTGGAAATTGGCCCAGTGGATCTGACCGGGGAACACCCAGGGCGAGGTCAGGTCGGTCTTGGGCTTGGAGGCCGTGGTGAGGCCGAAATAGAAGGGCAGCAGCTGCAGCAGGGCAATGAAGCCGAGACCTGCGTAGATGAGAGCCTTCGACGGCGTCGAGACGTTCTTCACAGCTCGACCCGCTTTCGGTTCAGCAGCGCGTTCAGCACGAAGGTGACCGCCACGATGAGCACGAAAAGCACGACGCCGATCGCCGCCGAGTAGCCGGCGGCCTGGTTCGAGAAGTACGTCTCGCCTATGAGAGTCGACACCGAGTGGGTCGAGTGGCCCGGCCCTCCGCCGGTGAGCACCTGCACCACGTCGAAAAGCTTGAGGCCGCCGATGAGGTTGAGCACGATGCTCGTGGCGAAGGCCGGCTGCAGCAGCGGGAGCGCGATGCTGCGGAAGCTCTGCCACCATGTCGCGCCGTCGAGCTGCGCCGCTTCGTAGTACTCGGTGGGCACGCCCTGCAGCCCTGCCAGGTAGATCACCATCGAGATGCCGACGAACTGCAGCGAGTTGACGACCACGATCACGGTGATGCCGACCGTGGCATCCGACAGCCATGCGACCTGCTGGGCACCGAACAGCGCACGCAGGTCGTTCAGGGCGCCGTTGTTGTACCGGAAGATCAGGTAGTACATGGTGCCGAGCACGACGGGCGACACCATCACCGGCAGGTAGATCACGGCGCGCAGAAGGGATGCCCCTCTAACGACGCGGTCGAGCACGACCGCGAGGCCGAGCCCCAGCACCTGCTGGATGATCGTGCTGCCGACACCGTAGATCAGGGTGTTCACCAGAGCTGTGCGGAACACGTCATCGTCGAGCAGGCGCAGGTAGTTGTCGACACCGACGAACGCCTTGCCCCGGCTGTACCCGTTCCAGTTGGTGAGCGACAGACTCACGCCGCTGATGAGCGGGTAGATCGAGAAGACGGCGAACAGCACGAGCGCTGGCACGTAGAACCAGTTGAGCCTACGCGGGAAGATGCTGCTCGTTCGCGGCCTCCTGCGTGACCAGGGCGTGACGACGGAGACCGTATCCGTAGGACGCGGTGTGCGGGTGACGGTCATCGATCCTCCAGTGCGTCCGGGATGGCCGAGGGCCACCCCGGACGCGCGCGGTGCTACTGCTGACCGTACAGCGTTCCGAACTCGGCCTCGGTCTGCTTCACCGCCGAGTCGACAGTGGTCTGCCCGGTGATGATGCCGCCCGTCGTGGAGATCAGCGTGTTCCACATGCCGTTCGGCAGATAGGCGCGGTCGAAGTAGGGCACCATGCGCACCTCACCCGGCGTGAAGAACTGCTCGTAGCTGTCGGACAGATCGCCGAGGTCGACGTCGATGTCGGTCAGGCCGGCGGGGTTGCCGTCTTCGCTGGCGAACTCTTCGATGTTCTCGGGCTCTGCGAGGAACGCGAGGAAATCGAGGGCCTCTTCCTTGTTCTCGCCGTCCCGCCAGGCACCGAGTGCGACCCCCTCGCCGCCGATGAGGTACTCGGGATCGCCGTTGATCGCCGGCACGGGGATGAAGCCGAGCTGCGCGTCCGGCACGAACTGCTTGGCGCTGAGCGCCAGGCTGTTCTGGATCATCACGAACGCGGTCTTGCCCTGCCCGAGGGCCGTGGCGATGTCGTCGCTCGTCGCCGAGGAGAAGTCGGGGTTGAAGTAGCCGGCCTTCGCCCACTCGTCGAGCTTGCCGAACAGGGCCTCGAAGCCGCTGTCGACGAACTCACCATCCGCGAGTTTCTTCGACTGGGCGTCGTCGTACGAACCCGAACCGAGCCAGTCGGCCACGTTGCCGGCGAACCAGTCGTCTTTGCCGGAGCTCGAGATCGGCACGACACCGGCGTCCTTGACCTTCGCCAGCGCCTCATCGAATGCGTCGATGTCACCGAGCGACGCGGGATCGACCCCAGCGTCCTCGAGCACGGTCTTGTTGTAGAGGATGCCGGCGACATCTGTCGTCAGCGGCAGCGCGAAGAACTCGCCGTCGTCGTTCTTCATGGTCGCGTCGAGCACGGGATTGAGCTTGTCTGCCCAGGCCTGCTCGTTCAGGGGCTCGAGGAACTCGCTGTAGCGCAGCAGCGACCAGCCGTGCGTGGCCCAGAGATCCGGCAGATCGCCCGAGCCCATCCGCACCTTCATGTCGCCCTCGTAGTCGTTGCCCATGGCCACGACGTCGACCTTGACATCGCGGTTCTCCTCTTCATAGGCCTTCGCGAGTGCGGTGAGCGCCTCGTAGCGCGGCGTCCCCTCTGCCATCGCAGATTGCACTTCGAGCGTGATCTTCTCACCGTCGCCCGGGTCTCCCGATCCAGAGCATCCGCTGAGCGCGACCGCTGCGGCAGCGAGCCCGGCGACACCGGCCAGCGCTCTCTTCCTGCTTCCTGACTTCATCGTCCCTCCTCCGTGGGAGCGTTGCTGCGCCCGGGCGGGCACAATTCGGAGTCTACGCGGGAAGACCCGTGCCATGGCAACGATCTCGGCCGCGTGATATGCCGGGTTACCCGGTTCGGACGTCGGATCCCGGATGGTGTTCAGCGCGCTGCGAGAAGAGGCTCGACGTTCTCGTTCCAGACGTCGAATCCGAGCTTCGCGATCAGCACGATGACGATGCACAGGAACACCACGCGGATGAATCCCGACCCTCGCGAGATCGCCATGCGCGAGCCGAGATAGCTGCCGGCGATGTTCGCTGCTCCGAGGATGAGACCGAGCATCCACAGCACGGCGCCGTGTGGGATGAAGAGGATGAGCGCCCCGGCGTTCGTGGCGAAGTTGACGATCTTCGCCTTCGCGCTCGACTGGAGGAAGTCGTAACCCAGCAGACCGACGAGCGTGATCACGAGGAAGGTGCCCGTGCCGGGGCCGATGAGTCCGTCGTAGAAGCCGATCACCAGTCCTGCTGCCCCCGCCGCGACGTGGTGACGGTGCCCCGAGAACCGCAGCGCGGTCGCCGCGCCCAGCTGCGGCCTGAGCGCGGTGAAGATCGCGACCGCCAGCAAAGCCACGACGATGATCGGCTTGAAGGCCGATGCCGGAAGCACGGTCGCCACGGCGGCTCCGCCGAACGACCCGGCGAGCGCGATCACCGCCATCGGCAAGGCCGTGCGGATGTCGGGTCTCGCACGCCGGTAGTACGTGATGCTGCTCGTCGCGGTGCCGAAGATCGAGCCGAGCTTGTTGGTCGCCAGCGCCTGCACGGGCGTGATGCCGGGAATCAGCAGCACGGCCGGCAGCTGCAGCAGTCCGCCACCGCCGACGACCGCGTCGATCCATCCGGCGCCGAATGCCGCGATGACGACGAGGATGAGCATGCCCCAGGTGAGCTGCTCGAGGCCGAGGAACGCGCCGATCTCCATCACTGTTCAGGATGCCAGATCGGCGCGTCCTCCTCGGCTGATTCGGGTTCAGCCGAGATTCGACTCAGCAGGCGTCGAAGGTGATGCCGGCAATCGAGATGAACTGCCACCCGGACTTCTGCTGATGGCTCGTGTAACGAAGTTGCAGGCCAGAGGACGGCACAGTGGTGAACGTGAACCTGTCTTGATAGGGTCCAGTCCCCGTGGAGAGGCCTGCTGTTGAACGTCGGAATGGGTCTGCAATCGTGCCCGCTCCCAACCCTTGATCCTTACCAGGAGCGGGAAGGATCGATGACGGTGCGATGTTGAATCCGACGGCGTCCCAGTAGGAGTCGCGCCAACGGGGCGTGTTCGCGGAGGTGATGTCGTAGACATCTATCCGCAGATTGGAGACGGAGACGGGCGTAGATCCGTCGAGGAATGTTAAGGTGACGGTCTGCGTGGGACTGCCGATGGGCTGATTCGACGCATCGGTGGTGGAGCGCTGGTTCAGCACGATGGATCCCGCGGGGCCGAAGTCGGTGAATACCCAATCGCCAGCACTGTCATCACTCCAACCCCCGTTCCAACCGGACGCACTGCGGGTCATATTGAACGTCTGGCCATTCTGCGTGACCGTAGTGTTCGCTCCCGAAACGGCCGTGAGCTCAACAGTCAGGTTCCGGGTGCCGTCCGTCGCGGGGAGCCGCGTCGGGTTCTGAACGGTGGAGCTTGTCGTGAACGACGTCGTGAATGTCCTGCATCCGGACACGGCCCACGCCGGGGCTGCCGCTGCCGCAGCCAAGATCGGCACAGACCAGGCGAATCCCCTCACCACAGTGCGCCGAGAGACCTCCGGCACGTCGTCAGTATCGGTCATCATGCATTTCCCTTCGTCGTCGGTATATCCACCCGGGTACTTATGCCCTGCAATCCAGCATAGATGTGAGAATCTGCCACCCCGCGTTCACCTCCCCTTCCGACCCGGGCTTCGGTCTCGGTCACGCTCTCGAGCAACCTCGAAACCGACGCCGGCGATGCTCGAACGGCGCGGCCTCCCACTGATAGCGCGGAGCAGAGGTGAAGGATGATGGAAACGCCGAGTTGTCGATGCCACCGAGCGGTGTGACCCACTTCCCAGGTCTCCGTTCATGCGAGCGCCATCTGGCCCCGCATGAACGGAGACCCCCTGACGCCGGAGCGTCAGGGGGTCTCGATCGTAGGAGTCGTCCTGGTTCAGAGCACGCGCGCCAGGAAATCCTGCGTGCGGGCGTGCTGCGGGTTCGCAAGCACCTCTCGCGGGTCGCCCTGCTCGAGGATGTAGCCGCCGTCCATGAAGATCAGGCGCGAGCCGACCTCACGGGCGAAGCCCATCTCGTGAGTGACGACGAGCATCGTCATGCCCTCATCGGCCAGAGTGCGCATGACCTGCAGCACCTCGCCGACCAGCTCGGGGTCGAGAGCCGAGGTCGGCTCGTCGAAGAGCATCATGTCGGGGTTCATGCACAGCGCGCGGGCGATCGCGACGCGCTGCTGCTGACCGCCCGAGAGGTGGCTGGGGAAGGCATCCGCCTTCTCGGCCAGGCCCACCCGCTCCAGCATCTCGCGGCCGACGCGCTCCGACTCGCCCTTGCTGCGCTTCTTCACCCGGCGCTGCGCGACGGTGAGGTTGTCGAGCACCGACAGGTGCGGGAACAGGTTGAAGCTCTGGAACACCATGCCGATGCGCTGGCGCACGCGGTCGATGTCGGTCTCGGGATCGGTGATGTCGATGCCCTCGACGAGGATGCGACCGTCGGTCGGCGTCTCGAGCAGGTTCACCGAGCGCAGCATCGTCGACTTGCCCGAACCCGACGGGCCGATGATGCACACCACCTCACCCTTCAGCACGGTGAGGTCGATGCCCTTGAGCACGACATTGTCGCCGTAGGCCTTGACCAGGCCCTGCACCTGGATCGCAGGGGCATGCACGTCGATCAGATCGGTGCTCATCGTTCCTTCGCCATCCGTCGCTCCAGCCACGCGGTGAACCGCGTGAGAGGAATGGTCACAACCAGGTACAGCAGCGCCGCCACGATGAGCGGCGTCGCGTTGGCATTCGCCGAGTTCGCGTCACGGGCGAAGGTGGTGAGCTCCTTCGACCAGATGAAGCTTCCCGCGATGAAGACGAGCGAGGTGTCTTTGAGAAGCAGCACCAGCTCGTTGGTCATCGGCGGGATGATGATCCGGAAACCCTGCGGGAGGATGATCCAGAACATCGTCTTCATCGGTGACATGCCGAGCGAGCGGGCGGCCTCGGTCTGCCCCTTCGGCACAGCCTGGATGCCCGACCTGATGACCTCGGCGATGTACGCCGAGGCCACCAGGATGAGACCGAGCAGACCGGCGCCGACGGGACCGCCTGGCACCTTCCAGCCGAAGACGATCGGCACGATGAACGCCACCGAGAAGATCGTCAGCAGGGCGGGGAGCCCGCGGAACAGCTCGATCCAGCCCGTCGCCACCCAGCGGAACAGTCCGATGCTCGACAGCTTCATCAGAGCGAGGATGATGCCGAGCAGCACACCTCCCGTGAACGCGATCAGCGTGAACAGGATCGTGTTGCGCAGTCCGATCAGGATGATGTCGGGGAAGAGCTTCGCCGCGACCTCGAGGTTGAAGAACTGCGGGATCGCCCGCTGCCAGTTGATCGAGAGCGCCACTGCCGCGACGACCGCGAAGAAGACGACGTACATCGTCACGCGGTACAGCAGCGTTCTCGTTCTGCGCTTCAGCGCCATGTCTCGTGCCTCTCGGTGATCAGATCAGTGGTCACTCGGCCGAGAAGAACTCGTCGTAGATCTTGTCGTACTCGCCGCTGTCGCGCAGGTCCTGCAGCGCAGCGTCGATGGCCTTGCGCAGCTCTTCCTTCTCGCCCTTGGCGAAGGCGAAGCCGTACGACTCGTCGGTCTCGTAGGTCTCGACGATCTTGTAGTCCGAGTCGGCCTTCTCGTGCACGAGGTTCACCGGCTGGTCCTGCAGGATCGCGTCGATCTGACCCGACTGCATGGCCGGCCACAGCTCGCCGTCGGACGGGTACTGCACGAGCTCGGCGCCCTTGGCGTTCTCCTTGGCGTAGATCTCGCCCGTCGTGCCCTGCTGGATGCCGACGTTCTTGCCGTCGAGGTCGTCGATGCTCTCGATGCCCGAGTCGGTGCGAACGAGCAGCGACTGCAGCGAGTCGTAGTACGGCTCGGAGAAGTCGATGTTCGCCTTGCGCTCTTCGGTGATCGTCATGGCAGACGCACCCAGGTCGCAGGTGCCGGCGAGCAGCGTCGCGCCCGACTGCAGCGCCTCGAAGCCGGTGTCCTGCACCGAGAGCTTGAGGTCGAGCTTCTTCGAGATCGCGTCGAGCAGCTCGATGTCGAAACCGGTGTAGCCGGTGCCGTTGTCGCCGCCCTCGAACTCGAAGGGCGGGTAGGGGATATCGGAGCAGACGGTCAGCGTGCCGTCGGCGACGAGGCCGTAGTCGGCGGCGTCGGCTCCGGCTGCCGGCTTGTCGGCGTCACCGTCCGAGCCGGGGTTGCTCGCGCAGCCGGCGAGTGCGAGGACGGCGGCTGCAGCGACTGCGGTGCCGAAGATGAGGGGACGGCGCTTCATGGCCACTCCTTTGTGACAGGGGCTTGCGCCCGGCGGGATGAACTCATTTTGACATGGGGTGCGAAGCAATGTGACAACCGCAGGGCCGCTGCCCGGTCACATTTGCATTGCAAGGTGAAGGTCACGGCAGATCCCACGAGGCTCGTCAGACTTCGAAGTCGACGGCGACGCGAGAGGCGACGACCGACTTGATGTACGCGCCGGCCTCTTTGTGCGCGGGGTGCACCTGGTAGGCCTCGAGAGCCTCCAGCGAGTCGACGTCGGCGACGAGCGTCACGTCCCAGTTGATGTCGGGGTGCGCGACGTTCGCGCCCGCAGACACCGCACGCAGCTCGGGCACGACGCCCATCAGCGCGTTCAGGCGACGGGCGACTTCTGCGGCCTGCTCCGCGCGCGCTGCGGCGTCTGCCGCGGCGAGCTTCCAGCTGACGACATGGCGGATCACTTCATGGCCTCCTCGAGAGCCTGACGCAGTCGGTCGGGTGAGACGCGCCAGTGCGCGTGCAGCTCACCGTCGATGAGAACGACCGGGATCTTCTCCCACCAGCGCTCGTAGAGCGCCGGGTCATCGGCGATGGACTGCTCGATGATCTCGAGGCGCTCAGCGGCGGCATCCGGCATCTCGGCGACGACGGCGTCGACGACCTCGCTCGCGACCTCGCAGAGGTGACAGTCGGGCTTGCCGATGATCGTGAGCGTGGTCACTGGGCGACCGGCCGCCCCTGGGCGACCCACGCGGCGGTGCCGCCCTCGACGTTGGTGGCGTCGTGACCGCGCTCGGAGAGCGCCTCGACGACGCGACCCGAGCGACCGCCCAGCTCGCAGATGACGTCGAAAGCCTCACCTGGCAGCTCGTCGAGACGACCGCCGAGCTCGGACATCGGCAGGTTGATCGCACCGGGTACATGCCCGGCCTCGAACTCGTGCCGTTCGCGCACATCGATGAGAGGCACGCCCTCGCGCTGCGCGAGCTGCTCGACGGTGATCGACTTCATGACGTCTCCTTCTGCGGCCGCAGACACGAAGCGCCCGTCCGAAGACAGGCGCTCGGTGTCGTGCCGCTTACTTCTTGTTGCGGCGCTGGTGGCGAGTCTTGCGAAGCAGCTTGCGGTGCTTCTTCTTCGCCATGCGCTTGCGGCGCTTCTTGATGACTGAACCCACGGAAACCTCACTAAGTCAGGGGTTGGATGCCGGGATGCGGCACCCGGGTACGGGCACGGAAAAAATGCCTCGGACGATTCTAGCAAACCGTCGCACCGGGCCCGAATCGAGCGATCAGCCCACGTCGGCGATGGGGGCGCGCACGGCGTCTGCCACCGCAGACTCGGGCACTCGGTAGCTGCGACCGAAGCGGATCGCGGGCAGCTCGCCGGCATGCACGAGCCGATACACGGTCATCTTGGACACGCGCATGATCTCGGCGACCTCGGCCACCGTAAGGAAACGAACGTCTTGGACGTCGGGCATCCCCAATACCCCTTTCTGCTGAAGCACAGCATATGGGGTGCGTGCGACAGCTGTAAACAGATGAGACTGCTGTGACTCGAGATCAGGGGCCGAGCTTCTTGAGCGCCGTGGTGACCACGTGCTTCGCCGACGCCGCGGCGCGGCCGACGACCTCGGCCGCATGCGCGGTCGCTGCGGGCAGCGGCGCGAACGGGATGTCGATCAGGGGGGCCTGATCGCCGTACGCGTCGACCAGGAAGGGAACCAGCCAGTCGTCCACCTCTTCGAGCGGCCCGACGGAGAGGCTGTAGAAGCGGCGCTGGCCGTCTTCGCGCACGGTCACCAGCTGCGCGTCGCGCAGCACCTTCAGGTGCTTCGACACGGTCGGCTGACTTATGCCCAGCCGGCTCACGATCTGCGTGACGCTCGTGCCACCGTCGCCCTCGGCCGACTCGCTCAGCAGCAGCCGGAGGATGTCGCGCCTCGTGCCGTCTGCGATCACGTCGAAGATGTCGGTCATCCCCTCAGGGTAGTCGGCGCCGCACCGGAGTACCATGACGAAGGCTCGGCGAACGGCGCCGGCGACCGGAGGGAAAGGGGATCGATGTCGGGCATCGTGTCGGCATCCTCTCCGCAGGTCACCCTGCGCGGCTTCGGACGACAGGCCAAGCACCTCGTCACCTCCTCGCCGTCGCGATTCGCGATCATCATCTTCGCCTCCCTGATCCTGCTCTTCACCGGCCTGCTCTCGCTGCCGATCGCATCAGCCGACCGCACGGTCACACCGCTCAGCGATGCCCTGTTCACGGCGGTGTCGACGATCTGCGTCACCGGGCTCTCCACGGTCGACATGGCCGCCCACTGGTCTCCCTTCGGCAACGCGGTCATCTTCGTCGGAGTCAACATCGGGGGCATGGGCGTGCTCACGCTCGCCTCTGTGATGGGCCTGGTGATCTCGAAGCGGCTCGGCCTGCGAGCCAAGCTGCTCGCCGCGGGAGACACCAACCCCATGCGCGCGCACGGCGGCCCGGTCAACGAGAGCCAGACCGTTCGTCTGGGCGAGGTCGGACAGCTGCTCACCACCGTCGCCCTGTCGACCCTGGTGATCGAGGGCACCCTGGCGATCCTCCTCTACCCCGCGCTTCTCTGGGCTGGGATCCCTCCCATCGCCGCCCTGTGGGAGGCCCCGTACTACGCCGCGATGGCATTCACGAACACCGGCTTCACGCCCAACGCCGGCGGCGTGACGGTCTTCGCCGACGACTACCTCGTGCTCACGCTGCTCATGACCGGAGTGTTCCTGGGCAGCATCGGCTTTCCGGTCATCTACACGCTGATCAAGCACACCTGGCACGTCAAGCGCTGGTCGCTGCACTCGAAGCTGACGCTGATCACCACCGTGCTGCTCTTCGTGGTCGGCGCGGCCGTGTTCCTCGTCCTCGAGTTCGACAACCCCGGCACCTTCGGGTCGATGGACGCCGGCGAGACCACGATGAACGCACTGTTCCTCTCGGCCATGACCCGCTCGGGCGGGTTCAACGTGATCGAGATGTCCGACCTGCACGGATCGTCGATGCTCGTGGGCTGCATGCTCATGTTCGTCGGCGGCGGCTCGGCATCCACGGCCGGCGGCATCAAGGTGACGACCCTCGCCGTCCTCGCCATCGCCGTCTGGTCCGAGGCGAAGGGGCGACAGTCGGTCGAGGCGTTCGGCCGCCGCATCCCCTCCGACGTGCAGCGCGTCGCGCTCAGCGTCGTCGCCTGGGGCGCCACGATCGTCGCGGTGTCGACGGTGATCATCGCCCAGATCACCAAGGCCGACATCATCGACGTGCTCTTCGACGTGATCTCCGCATTCGCGACCGTGGGTCTCAGCTCTGGCCTCACGGCCGAGCTTCCCGACTCCGCCAGCTACGTGCTCGCCGCGACGATCTTCATGGGGCGCGTTGGTACAGTGACACTCGCCGCGGCGGTCGCCGCGACATCCCGATCGCAGCTCTACTCGCTGCCCGTCGAAAGGCCGATCGTTGGTTGAGATGGTGCGGGGCGACGCCCCGGTGCTCGTGATCGGACTCGGACGCTTCGGCGCCGCCTGTGCCGGGGAGCTCGACCGCCTCGACCGCGAGGTGCTCGCGATCGACGAAGATCTGGGTCTCGTGCAGAAGTGGTCGGAGCGGGTCACGCACACCGTTCAGGCGGATGCCAGGAACATCGACGCGCTGCGTCAGATCGGCGCGCAGGACTTCCAGGTCGCCGTCGTCGCCGTCGGTTCGCTGATCGAGGCATCCGTGCTGATCACCGCCAACCTCGTCGACCTCAAGGTGCCTCAGATCTGGGCCAAGGCCGTCTCGCAGTCGCACGGCAAGATCCTCGCCCGTGTCGGCGCGAATCACGTCATCTACCCGGAGCGAGAGGCAGGCGAGCGCGTCGCGCACCTGGTCAGCGGCCGGATGCTCGACTTCATCCGCTTCGACGACGACTTCGTGCTCGCCAAGATGTACCCGCCGAAGTTCATCCGCGGCGTGCGGCTGAACGAGTCGGGTGTGCGAACGAAGTACAAGGTGACCGTCGTGGGCGTGAAGAGCCCGGGCAAGCCGTTCCGCTACGCCGAGGCGAACACGGTCGTCACCAACCACGACCTCATCATCGTCTCGGGCACGAACGTCGACATCGAGCGCTTCGCCGGTCTCGACCGCTAACCGCTGTGTCCGGCCCGCGAGTCAGTTCTGAGAACAGGCTCGTTCGCCAGAACAGGTCGGATGCCGGGAATCCGGCCTGTTCTCGACGACCGACCTGTTCTCGGCAGCCTGCCCGTGATCAGGAGCCGGCCGCGAGCTCCTTCGCGCGGGCGAGAGCCGCGGCCGTCGCCTCCGCGAAGACGTCATCGAGACGGGCATCCTGCAGCACGGCGACAGCGCGCTCGGTCGTGCCCTTGGGGCTGGTCACGCGCCGGCGCAGCTCAGCGGGTTCTTCTCCGGATGCCGCCAGCAGCGCCGCCGCGCCGATGAACGTCTGCTCGGACATGAGCCGCGCATCGGCGTCGGAGAATCCCATCCCGCGAGCCGCCTCGGTCAGCTTCTCGATCAGCAGGAAGACGTAGGCGGGGCCCGACCCCGAGACCGTCGACAGCGGGTCGATCTGCGACTCGGGCAGCTCGATCACCGCACCGACCGTCTCGAAGAGCGCCCGCACCAGCGCCATGTCGTCGTCGGTCGCCGCGGGGCCGGCCGCGATCCCGGTGACTGCCTTGCCGACCGTCGCGGGAGTGTTCGGCATGGAGCGCACCGTATGCACGCCCTCGCCCAGGGCCTCGGTGAAGGTGGCCAGGGTGACGCCGGCCGCCAGGCTCACGACGATCGCGTCATCGCGCAGCGACGGGGCGATCTCGCGGAGCAGGTCGGGCACCATGGCCGGCTTCACGCCAACGAGGACGATGCGCGCGGCAGCTGCCGCCTCGGTGTTGCCCGCGGGGTTCTCCTCCAGGGCGACGCTGGTGACGCCGGGGAGGGATGCCAGGGCATCCGCCTTCTCACGCGTGCGGTTCGTCGCGACGATGCCGCCGTCGATCTCGACACCAGAGGCGACGACCCCCTGCAGGATCGCGCCTCCCATCGAACCTGCTCCGAGAAATGCGAGTGAGGGGAGGGAAACGACCATGCCGCCCATCCTACGAGGGGTGCCCAGGCAAGGGGCGGACTCGGACGACCTCTCGGGATCAGAGGCGCACGGGCGAGAGAATCCCCTCTGACGGGGCATCGGTCTCTCCGAGGATGATCGCCGCGAGTCGATCCCCGACGATCGGGCCCATCGTCAGCCCACCCGCACCGAAGCCGGCATTGATGTAGACCCCCGCCATCCCGTCGATCGCGCCCACGACCGGCAGCGTGCCCTCGGGCATCGGACGAAGGCCCACTCGGGTCTCGATGAGCGTCGCATCCGCGAGGCCGGGCGCGACGGCGAGTGCGTTCTCGAGCACTTCCCGTTGTCCGGCGGCCGTCACCCTCGGGTCGAACCCGGTGCCTGGCTCTCGAGTCGCGCCGACCACGACTCGAGAGTCATCGAACGCGAGCATGTAGTGACCCGACATCGGATGCACCGAAGGCCACAACCGGGTGTCTGCGGTTTCGACCCGAAGATGAGTGATCTGCCCACGCTGCGGCTCGATCGAGACCCGCTTGCCGAGCCGCTCGAGCAGCCGATTGGTCCACGCGCCGGCGGCGATGACGATGCTGTCCGCCTCGAAACGTCGACCGCCCAGCATTGCGACCCAGTTACCCTCAGGCGTGGGTTCGAGCGTCGCCTCCCCCGCGATGATCCGCCCTCCGAGCCGTTCGACGGCGTTCAGCAGACCCTGGCGCAGCACCCGACCGTCGACCCGGGCGCCCCCGGAGATATGGAGGCCCTTGAAGCCGGCTCCGAGTGGAGGGAAGAGCTCCTTCGCTCGGGATTCGGATACCCGCGACACCTCGCCTGCCAGGCGCGCATCACCGATGCGGCTGTGCACGCGGTCCTCGACCTCGTCGAGAAGACTCGAATCGCGGTTCACGACCAGGGCCCCTGACTGGCGATATCCGATGTCATCGACACCCACTTCGGCGAGACGAGGGATCAGCTCATCGTAGAAGTCGGCCCCCTCCGCGTAGTAGCGGTAGTACTCCCCATCGACCGCCGAGCTCCAGGGCTGGATGATCCCCGCCCCGGCGGCTGTCGCAGGCGCCTCGAAACCGGACTCGATCAGGGTGACGTCGACGCCGCGCCGCGCGAGAGCGAAACCCGTGGAAGCGCCGGCGACGCCGGTTCCGATCACGATGGCAGTGGGGCTCAGGGACATAGCAGTTCTCCTTGCGTTCAGGTGTCTGTGAAGCGATCAGTGCGGCGCGTGATGGGCGGCGGTGGCGCTGTCGGCCGTCAGCCAGATCGCCTCGACGATGCTGTCTGTGCGGTTCAGGACGGTGTGCGGCGTCTGGGAGTTGAGATGTATGGCGTCTCCGGCGCTGAGCTCGATGACCTCGTCGCGCAACTCGAACGCCAACGTGCCGGAGAGGACGACGGCGGCCTCCTCGCCGTCGTGACTCTGGCGCGGCAGAGGCACCCTCGTGGGGCGAATCCGCACGAACATCGGCCTCAGGCCGGACTGCGCGACGGCGGCTGAGAAGCCGTAGTACTCTCGCTCGCCGACGACGCTCTTCGGAGCAGGGCGGCCGCCGTCGCGCCAGAGCGCGAACTCGGCCTGCACTGGAGCCGAGTTGGATGCCGCCCCGACAACTTCTGCAGGGTCGATCTCCAGAGCCCGAGCTATGCCGAACAGCGAGGTCAGCGACAAAGAGCATTCCCCTCGTTCGACGAGCGACAGGAAGCTGGCAGACATCCCCGAACGGGTAGCGAGATCGCGCAGGCTGAGCCCCGCTTCCTTGCGGATGGCGCGCAGGCGGCTGCCTACAGCCACGAGCGTTGCATCAGCGTCGTTATCCATGTTTCCCCCCGACGGGTCTATCCCAAGATGTGCGTGCACAGCATATGCCGACTTGAAAGCGTATGCATATTCTGCACATGCCTGCGCCAGAGTACCGAAAATCAGGGAAAAAGGGTCGCGTCTTCCATTTTCTTGTCCAGTATTGACGCACGCTGACATCGTCGCTATGTTCGTGACCAATCTCGCGATGCGGCGTCTCACCGCCCTCGCCATCCCCACCCCAATGCCAGGAGGCCGAGTGCTGAACTATCTGCTGCGACGGGTGCTCGAAGCGATTCCCGTGCTGCTGATCATCCTCACCTTCGTCTTCATCCTGGTGAACGTCGCGGGCGATCCGGTCGCGAGCATGCTCGGGGAGGAAGCCACCCCCGACCAGGTCGCCGCGACCCGCCACGCTCTCGGCCTCGACCGACCGATCCTCGTTCAGTACGCCGACTATCTCTGGCATGTCGTGCAGGGCGACTTCGGCGATTCGTACCGATTCGGGCAGCCGGCCCTGGTGCTCGTGCTGCAGCGTCTGCCTGTCACCCTCACGCTCGCGATCAGCGGCATCGCGCTCGCCGTCGCCTTCGCCATCCCGGCCGGCGTCATCGCCGCGGTGCGAAAGGGCGGCGCACTCGACAACTCGCTGCTCGGAATCTCCGTGCTGGCGAAGGCCATGCCGAACTTCTGGCTCGGCATCATGCTGATCCTGGTCTTCTCCGTCGGACTTCGGCTGCTTCCCGTCTCGGGCTCGGGCTCGATCGCCCACCTGGTCCTTCCGGCGGTCGCCCTGGCCACCGGAGTCGCTGCCGAGATCATGATGCTCGTCAGATCCAGCGTGATCGAAGAACTCGGTAACGACTACGTGCGCACAGCGCGGGGGAAGGGGATCGCGGAGTCCCGTGTGCTGCGCGTGCATGCGCTGCGCAACGCGTTCGTTCCGGTGACGAGCATCGTGCTCCTGCAATTCGCCGGACTCATCGGCGGCGCGATCATCGTCGAGACCGTCTTCGCGTGGCCGGGGCTGGGCATGCTGCTCATCCAGGCGGTCACCAACAAAGATCTGCCGGTGGTCCAAGCCGGCGTATTCGTCGTCGCCTTGATGATCATCGTCGTGAACCTCTGCGGCGACGTCATCTTCCGACTCTCAGACCGGAGGATTCAGCTGTGACCGGCACCGAGGCACCGCAGTCGACCCATGCGATCCGTCAGCCGCAGAAGCGCACATCCCTGCTGCGCTCCGCCACCTGGCCCGCCCGCGTCTCCATGGCGATCCTCGCCGTGATCTGCCTCCTGGCGGTGGTCGGCCCCTGGGTCACGCCGCACGATCCGGCGCAGATCGACGTCACCCGGGCCCTGCTGCCACCGTTCACGACCGACCCGGCGGTCCACATCCTCGGCACAGACAATCTCGGACGCGACATCCTCTCGAGGCTGATCGTCGGATCCCGGATCTCGATCCTCGTCGGCGTCCTGGGGGTCGCCGTGGCCGGGGCTCTCGGGGTCACCATCGGCATCGTGGCCGGCTACTTCGGCGGATGGGTCGATGCGGTGCTCATGCGCATCGTCGACGCGTTTCTCTCCATCCCCACGATCCTTCTGATCCTCGCCGTGCTCGCGATCCTCAATCCCGGCGTGACGACCCTCATCATCGTGCTGGGCCTGACGACCTGGGTCATCTACGCACGCCAGGTGCGCAATGAGGTGCTCGAGATCAGGGAGCGTCTCTTCGTCAAGGCGGCTCGCACTTTCGGCTCGGGAAATCTGTTCATCATGACCAGACACATCCTGGTCAACGTCGTCCCGACGTTCGTCGTCCTGTCGACCCTCAGCGTCGCGGCTCTGATCGTGACCGAGTCATCGCTGAGCTTCCTCGGTCTGGGCATCCAGCCTCCTGACGTCTCGTGGGGACTGATGCTGACCGGCGGACGCGACTACCTCGCCACGGCATGGTGGGTGAGCACGTTCCCGGGCCTGGCCATCACGCTCACGGTGCTCTGCATCCTGTTCATCGGCGATTGGCTGCGCTCGCAGCTTGACCCCCGGCTCAAGACCACGGTGTGAGGAATGACAATGCCGCAGACCCCCCTTCTCCGCGTCGAGGACCTCGTCGTGACGCCGAAGAACGACCCCTCGCTCGCGCTCGTCAACAACGTGTCATTCGACATCCATCCCGGCGAACGTGTGGCGATCGTGGGCGAGTCGGGATCAGGCAAGAGCCTGACGTGCTTCTCGATCATGGGGCTGCTCGACTCAGCTCTGCAGGTCACCTCCGGTGACATCCGCTGGGAGGGGCGCAGCACGCTCTCGATGTCACCGGCCGAACACCGCAAGCTGCTGCGCACACAGCTGTCGATGGTGTACCAGGAGCCGCTGACCGCGCTCAATCCGCTGATGCCGCTTGGCCGGCAGATCCGCGAGGGCGTACCCGGCATCCGGGATGACGACGTCATCCGCATCCTTGACGAGGTGGGGATGCGAGACCCGCGCCGTGTCGCCAGAGCCATGCCGCACGAACTCTCCGGCGGCATGCGCCAGCGGGCGATGATCGCCATGGCGATGATCCGTCAGCCTCGTCTGCTGATCGCAGACGAGCCGACCACTGCCCTCGACGTGACCATCGAGTATCAGGTGCTGCGGCTCATGTACGAGATGACGGAGCGCATGAGGACCGCGTTGCTCTTCGTCACGCACGATCTCGGCGTCGTCGCCCGTCTCGCTGACCGCGTCATCGTCATGTACCTCGGCGAAGTGGTCGAGGAAGGCGAGACCGCCGAGGTACTCAGCTCTCCGGCACATCCCTACACGAAGCGGCTGCTGGCGGCGTCATCGCTCGCGACCGCACGCACGCTCGTCCTGGAGGAGGAGAACTGATGCCTGAGAACAGCATCGACGCGTCCGACGCAATCCTCACCATGCGCGGGATCCGCAAGGTCTTCCATGTTCGCAAGGGACTCAAGAGGCTCGACATCCAGGCGCTCGACGGCGTCGATCTGACCCTTCGCCGCTCGAAGGTGCTCGGCGTCATCGGAGAATCCGGTTCCGGCAAGTCGACTCTCGCGAACATCGTCATGGGTCTCGAGGCTCCCGACGCCGGACAGATGATCTTCGACGGAGCAGATATCGACATGCACTCCCGCCGGGTGCGCGCCTCAATCGCCCGAGACATCCAGGTCGTGTTCCAGGACCCGTACTCTTCGTTGAATCCCAGGATGACTGTGTTCCAGCTCCTGCGGGAACCGCTGCGTCATGTCCCTTTCGATTCCCGCGCCTCGCTCGTGAATCACTGCGCCGAGCTGCTCGATCTGGTCGGGCTCGATGCGAACGCACTCGACCGGCACCCACACCAGTTCTCAGGCGGCCAGCGTCAGCGCATCGCGATCGCACGGGCCATCGCTCTCGAGCCCAAGGTGCTCGTCTGCGACGAGGCGGTCTCGGCCCTCGACGTCTCGATCCAGGCTCAGGTTCTCGAGCTCCTCGCCGATCTGCGCGAACGCCTCGGACTCTCGATCATCTTCATCGCCCACGGGCTGAGTGCGGTCGAGCGCATCTGCGACGACGTGATGGTGATGAACGGCGGCCGGGTGGTCGAAGAAGGGCCGAGCTCGCAGGTGCTGCAGGCGCCGATCGACCCGTACACCCAGCGGCTCGTGGCCGTCAGCCGCGACATCGTCCCCTTCAAGCTCATGTCCGACGACACCATCGTCTGAAATTCCCGACCCCTCACCAAGAATCTCCACAGGAGGAGAAATGATGCAGTCATCCAAGAAGAGGCGGATCGCAGCAGTGTCCTCACTGGCTGTCGCCGCTCTCGCGCTCACCTCGTGCGCGCTGGGAAGCGACCTCGAAGAAGCAAGCAACGGGGGCGACGACAGCGAAGTCAAGCGCCTCGTCCTGGCGCAGAGTTCGGACTTCAAGTCGCTCGACCCTCAGAACCTGGTCGAGACTCCCGGCGAGCGGATCATGCGCAACGTGTACAGCCGCCTGTTCACCATCGACGACGACATGCAGCCGCAGCCCGACCTCGTGACCGAGTACGAGCAGCCCGATGACCTCACCTGGATCTTCCACCTCCGCGAGGACGTGACGTTCCAGAACGGCGACGCCCTCACCGCGGAGGACGTGGCCTTCTCGCTGAACCGTCCCTCCGACGATGACGGCCTGCTCGAGTACCTCTACTGGAACGGCATCGACGACGTCACCGCCGTCGACGAACACACCGTGCAGATCAAGACGAAGGAGCCGATGCCCACTCTGATCCGCCTTCTGGCGAAGAGCGGTGGAGACATCATGCCCTCGAAGCTGATCGACGAAGTCGGGCTCGAGGAGTTCTTCAAGGCCCCGATCGGGTCGGGCCCATACCAGATCCGCAAGTGGACCCCAGATGACCGGATCGTTCTCGACGCCTACGATGACTACTTCGGCGGCGAACCCAAATGGGACGAGGTGGAGTTCCGCGTGATCCCCGAGGCGTCGACCCGCATCGGCGAACTGCTCACCGGTGGCGTGGACATCATCACCGACATCCCTCCGGTCGACTGGGACCGCCTCGAGTCCGAGGACAGCGCGGACGTCGTCTTCGGAGACACCACCCGGACCATGCTCATGCTCCTGCGCAACAAGGAGGGGTGGATCACCGCCGACAAGCGCGTTCGCGAGGCCATCGACCTCGCCATCGACAACGAGGAGATCACCGAGGGCCTCTATAAGGGTGCGGCGAAGCCGATCCGCTCGAGGGTGCCTGTCGGCATCTTCGGCGCGAACCCTGATCTCCAGGACACGTTCGTCTACGACCTCGACCGCGCGAAGGAGCTCGTCTCCGAGGTGGAGGCCGAGACCGGCGAGCCGATCGTGCTGAATATCACCGCCCCCAACAACCGCTACCCGCTCGACGCGGATGCCACGCAGATGATCGCGCAGATGCTCGAGGAGGCCGGCTTCACGGTCAAGCTCGAAGTGCTCGAGGGTGCCGCCATGAGCGACGCGTTCGGGAACAACACCTTCGGCGAGGGCATGATCATCGGCCTGGCCGATGCCCTGCTGGATGCCAAGTACTCCGTCGGCCACTACCTCGCCGGTGATCCGGCGAACGTCGGTCGCGCGGACTACGACAATCCGAAGGTCAACGAGCTGCTGCGCGAAGCGAACACGAGCCTGGACCAGGACCAGCGCGAGAAGAACTACCAGGAGGCGCTGCAGATCATCGCTGACGACCGGGCGCACGTGTTCCTGTACCAGCTCCCGGCTGCATACGGCGTGTCGAAGCGCGTGACCTTCGAGCCGCGCCTCGACGACCGTACCTACTTCGACGACATCACCCTGAACTGACCCTGCAAGGAGGGGTGGTCGGTGGCGCTCACCATGTACCACTGGCCACCCCTCCTCGTCTGACTGCACCTGCCACCCACTGCCGAAGGAACACCCCATGACCGAGCCGCTCTTCGACCCCCGCCGCACCGCATTCATCTCGATCGACATGCAGAACGGCGTCGCCAGTCACGACTCCTTTCCGAACTCCGCCGACGAGGTGATCTCCCGCGTCTCGACCATCGTCGACGCTGCACGCGCCGGAGGTGGCCTGGTCGTCTACGTCCGCACCAGCTTCCTGCCCGACGAGTCCGATGCCCTGCACCCGAAGATGGATGTCGCCCGTCCCGCTCGGCCGACGCGCCCCCAGGGATGGGATCAGATCGTCCCCCAGCTGCAGCCGCTCGCAACGGAGCCGGTCATCGTCAAGCGCAGCTTCGACGCGTTCTACGGATCCGAGCTGGACCTGGAGCTGCGCCGCCACGGGATCGACACGATTGTCATCGCCGGCATCTCGACGCACTTCGGCGTCGAGGGAACGGCGCGCAGCGCATACAACATGGGCTACGACGTCATCGCGGTCGAGGATGCCATGGGCGCCGCCAACCTGGCAGGTCACGAGGGATCGCTGAAGAACGTGCTGCCTTACATCGGCCGTGTGCGCAGCGTCGCCGAGGTCGTCGCGTCATTCATCGCCGAGCAGCGGTCCTGACCGTGAAGATCGTCGTCATCGGAGCCGGCTCCGTCGGTGCTCATATCGCGTACCGACTCCAGGAGCGTGGCGCGTCGGTCGAGCTGCTCGAAGCCGGCGTACGGGCGCACGGGACGAGCCGCTCTTCGTTCGCCTGGCTCTCCTCCTTTCCACAGCGGGCATGGTCGGAGGATGCCGGGCGAGCCGCCCTCCGCCCGACCGTCCACCCTCGATTCAAGGAGCTCGTCGAAGAGGTCGGCGGCGACTGGGTCCACTGGTGCGGGACGCTCGCGTGGGGAACTCCCGAGGAGCAGACCTCCTTTCGCGAGCTCGCCGCGACATGCATCCGCCGCGGCGTCGAGCTCGAGGTGTGGGATGCCGCCAGCGCGCGCGAGCGGATGGGCGGTCTACGCGTTGCCGACGGCACCGAGTTCGTCTTCGAACCCGATAGCGGCTGGGTGGATGCCCCAGCGCTGATAGACCGGCTCATCGACCGACTCGAGGCTCTGGGCGGAACAGTCCGCGAACAGACTGCGGTCGCCGGCCTCCTGCGTGCGGGCGACCGGATCACCGGCGTCATCACGGCATCCGGCGAGCGCATCGAAGCCGACCTCGTGATAAACGCCGCGGGCAGCTGGGGAAGCCACATCGCGGCTCTCGCTGACGTTGCCCTTCCGCTGGACGTCGTTCCAGGGCGGATGATCTACACGGACCCTGTCGATCCCGCACTGGCGCCGCCTGCGGTGCTCAATGCGCCCATGTGGCTCTCCCGTCCGCATCCTGGCGGTGGGATGGCGATCCACTGGCGCGGGGAGTCGATGACGAGCCGACACGGAGCGAACGGCTGGTCGGCCGAGCGCATCGTCGCCGACGTGGCGAAGACCATCCCCGCGCTTCAGGGCGTGGGCGTCTCGGCTACGCGGGTCGGACTCCGCCCCATCCCACCGGGCGGACCTGTCGTCGGAGGGCTCTCCTGGGTGCAGGGCCTGTACCACGTGCTCTCGCACGGAGGCATCGGCTGGGGGCCGATCTGGGCAGACGTCGTGGCTCGCGAGGTTCTCGACGGGGAGGACGTCGTGGAGCTCAGGGGCATGCGACCCGAGCGCTTCTACCTGCAGAGCCCCGAGCTCGGGAGATTCGCGGACGACGCCGAGCAGAGCGGCCTCGTCCGCTGACTCTGACATGATGTCGGCGACCGACCGGCCATCGACCCCCGCCGTGCCCCCGTGAACTGGGTGCCGGCCCGTCGTAGACTCGGGGTCATGAGCGCATCCGGCGGCAGCAAGGCGATCATCGCGGCATTCCTGGCGAACATGGGCATCGCCCTGGCCAAGTTCATCGCGTGGGCACTGTCTGGTTCGGCGTCGATGCTCGCCGAGGCGATCCACTCGATCGCCGACTCGGGCAACCAGCTGCTGCTGATGCTCGGCAATCGGCGCGCCACGCGTGAAGCCGACCGGGCGCACCCGTTCGGCTACGGCCGTGAGCGGTACGTGTCGGCGTTCGTCGTGTCGATCATCCTGTTCTCGCTCGGTGGCCTCTTCGCGGTCTACGAGGGCGTGCAGAAGATCGTCGACCCGCACGAGATCGACCACACCTGGTGGTGGCTGCCGCTGGCCGTGCTCGTGATCGCTATCGTGCTCGAGTCGTTCTCGCTGCGCACCGCCGTGCGCGAGAGCAACGCGGTGCGAGAAGAGGGCCAGTCGTGGCTGTCGTTCATCCGCCGCTCGAAGGCCCCCGAGCTGCCCGTCGTGCTGCTCGAAGACACCGGCGCGCTCGTCGGCCTGACCTTCGCCCTGTTCGGCGTCGGCCTGACCCTGATCACGGGCGACCCGCTGTTCGACGCCCTGGGCACGCTGATGATCGGTCTGCTGCTCATCGTGATCGCGATCGTGCTGGCGATCGAGACCAAGAGCCTGCTGATCGGCGAGGGCGCCAGCCGTGCGGATCACGACCGCATCGTCGACGCCATCGTCGACGGCCCCGACGTCGAGAAGCTCATCCACATCAAGACGCTCTACCTCGGCCCTGACGAGCTGATGGTCGCGGCGAAGATCGCTCTCACGGCCGACAAGACCGTGCGCGAGGCTGCCGCCGACATCGACGAGATCGAGCGCCGCATCCGGGATGCCGTACCCGCGGCGCGCGTGATCTACCTCGAGCCCGACGTGTACCGGCCCGCGCTCGATCCTCAGCCGTCGACCGACGCGTTCGTCTTCCCCTCGTCGGACTGACCGACCCGGACCGTCGGCCTGAGCTGTGCGGCCGCGATCTGAGCTGTGCGCTTCGCGCGGAGATGTGCGCTTCGCGCGGAGAGATTCCGGGCATCCGTCCGCGCCAGACGTACATCTCCGCGCGACCCGCTCACCCGCGAGTGCGGTCAGCGACGCGACTCGAAGAAATCCCGCAGCAACGCGGTCGCGTCATCGGCCCGGATGCCACCGACCACCTCAGCGCGATACGGGAGGCGCCGGTCGCGCAGCACGTCGTACATCGACCCCGCGGCGCCGGCCTTGTCGTCCCAGGCGCCGAAGACCACCCGCCCGATGCGGGCCTGCAGGATCGCCCCCGCGCACATGATGCACGGCTCGAGCGTGACGACAAGCGTGTGCTGCTCGAGGTTCCACCCACGTTGCGCCTCGGCGGCGGCGCGCAGCGCCACGATCTCGGCGTGCGCGGTGGGATCGTGCGTCTGCTCCCGCAGATTGCGTCCCTCGCTGATGATCGCACCGCGCGCATCCGTCACCACGGCTCCGACCGGCACATCGCCCTCGGCGCCGGCCTCGGCGGCGAGCGCGAGTGCGCGACGCATCGCGTCGTCGTCTGCAGCGGTCATCGGCCCTCCCGACGGTCGAGCCTAGCCGCCCTCCGTGCGGCCAGTGCTGGTGAGTGGAGGCTCGGCAAGTAATCTGTACCCATGCGCGTTCATGTGGCCGATCACCCGCTCATCACTCACAAGCTCACGGTGCTGCGGGATGAGAGGACCTCGTCTCCGGTCTTCCGCCAGCTGACCGAGGAGCTCGTGACCCTGCTCGCCTATGAGGCGACGCGGGAGGTCAAGGTCGAGCCGGTCGAGGTGAAGACGCCTGTGACGACGACGATGGGTGTGAAGATCGCCGAGCCGCGCCCGATCGTGGTGCCGATCCTGCGCGCCGGTCTCGGGATGCTCGAGGGCCTGGTCAAGCTCATCCCCACCGCGGAGGTCGGTTTCCTCGGCATGGTGCGCGATGAGGAGACCTTCGAGCCGACCACGTACGCAGAGCGTCTGCCCGACGACCTCAGCGACCGGCAGTGCTTCGCGATCGACCCGATGCTTGCGACCGGCGGCTCGCTGGCGGCCGCTATCCAGTTCCTCTTCGACCGCGGCGCGAAGAACGTCACCGCGATCTGCCTGCTCGGCACCCCCGAGGGCGTCGCTGCGATCGAGAACATGGTCGGCGACGCCGACGTCACCCTGGTGCTCGGCGCGCTCGACGAGCGTCTGAACGAGAAGGGCTACATCGTGCCCGGGCTCGGCGACGCCGGAGACCGCCTGTACGGCACCGTCTGACCGCTCGCCGCTCAGACGGTGAGCACGTAGCCGCGTTCGTCGCCGAAGTGCTCGAACCCCGCGCGCGCGAGGATCGGCGCGGACGTCGAGATCCGGCCCTTGACCAGCGCGGTCGTCGCGCCCATCTCGGCGCCGAGACGCAGCCGGCCCGCGAGCACGGCGCGGTACGCCCCGCGTCCGCGTGCCTCGGGAAGGGTGGCAGCGCCCCAGAGGCGCACGAAGCCGTCAGCCACCGTGCATCCGCCCGTGCTGACGGCGACGCCGTCGAGCCGCGAGAGCACCCGGCCGCCCGTTCCTGATGCCAGTGACTCGGCGATCTCGTCGAGCTCATCGCGAAGCCCGTCGTCGGTGAGCGCGGACTGATGGTCCCACACGGCGACGTTGATCCGGTCTAGCTCGCGGAACTGCTCCTCGGTGCGGACGACCTCATGGGTCACGTCGCCGGGCACCTCGATCGGGATGCCGTCGATCGGACGAGCCAGCACCGCAACCGTGTCGATGTGCTGTGCTCCTCGTCGCTGCAGCGCGTCTTCGAGGTCGGGGCTGTCGGACGCGTTGGTCCAGAAGGTCAGCTCGGTCTCGCCCCACGCGCGGGTGCGCTCGATCGCATGCTCGAGCACCTCGTCTGCGCTTCTCGTCGAATCGACCTGAGATGCCTTGACGCCGCCGCCGAAGCGCGCCGGGTGCCGCACCAGCTGCAGATCCGTCTTCTCCTGCTCGCTCCCCCTCGGGAACCACACCCACGCCGCGGAGGCGCGCAGGATGTCGTCGGCCGTGTGCACGCGGTCAGTCACGGTCTGCTCCGACGAGGTGCGCGAACGCGCTCAGGCGGGCGACGCCCTCGGGCGTCCATGGCAGGTCGTCGAGCAGCGCGGGCGAGTGCACGAGGTACGCGACGCTCTTCGCGCGCGAGATCGCCACGTTGAGGCGGTTCTGCAGCAGCAGGAACTCGGGTCCGCGCGGGGCGTCTCGTCCGCTCGACGCCGCCAAGGACGTGATCGACACCACCGCTTCCCTGCCCTGGAAGTTGTCGACCGTGCCGACGGCGACATCGCCGTACCCCGCTGCAGACAGCTGATCGTGGATGAGCTGCTTCTGCGCGTTGTAGGGCGCGACGATGATGATGTCGCGCTGCTCGAGTGGACGCCGCGGATCGTCGCACATGCCGTCGACGTACGTGCGTCCGATCAGGTCACGGACGATGCGCACGACTTCCGCGGCCTCCTCCGCCGACTGGGTGGCGTTGCCCCGGTGCCGGATGGGCACGATGTGCAGCCCCGGGTCGACGCCGTCGACCAGACGCCCCTCGGTGCCGTCGGCAGATGCGAGACGGCTCGCGTACGACAACCGTGAGACGGGGGCGGCGACGGCAGGATGCATGCGCCACGACTCCGCGAGGAAGTAGCCGTATCGCGCATCGATGACCGACGAGCCGTCCATCACCCAGCCGAGCGCCGAGGTGTTCACGGGCTCGGGGTGCGTGCCCTGGCTCACCTGCGGCAGCTGCTGGGGATCGCCGAGCAGCAGCAGGCGCTTCGCTCCCGCCGCCACCGCGATCGTGGACGCGAGCGAGAACTGACCCGCCTCGTCGATCACGAGCAGGTCGAGGCCCTTCCGGTCGACGCGGCGGGTGTTGCTGTAGTCCCACGCGGTGCCGCCGACGACGGCGCCGTGGTGCGCGTGCTCGGCGAGGAAGGAGGCCATGCCGTCTTTGCGCATCACTGTGAACGCCGGTTCGGGGGCATCCGGATCCTTGGGGGCCTTCGCGACCTGCGCCGCCGGCACGCCGTCCGCCACGACGCGCTCGAGCAGATTCTCGACGATCGCGTGCGACTGCGCGACGACGCCGATGCGGTAGCCATGGTCGCGCACCAGCCGGGCGATCACCTGCGAGCCCGTGTATGTCTTGCCCGTGCCCGGAGGACCCTGCACGGCCAGGTAGCTGTCGTCGAGGTCGAGCACGGCATGCACGATCGCATCGATCGTGTCGCCTCTGTCGCCGGCCTCGGGCAGCGGGCGGCCCGATACGGTGCGCGGCGGGATGCGACGCAGGATGTCGGTGGCCGCATCGTCGGGAAAGACCGGCGCCGCGTGGTGAAGCGACGCCGCCCATTCTTCGATCGCCCCCTGCTGCGAGAGCACATTCGGCGGAGCCGCCGGGGCGAGGGCGACAGGCATCTCGTCCCAGACCTGCCCCTGCACGGTACGCTCGCGCACGATGTACCCGTCATCGAGCACCTCGACGATCTCGACCTCGTGCGGCACGTGGATCACCCGGGAGGGAGCCGGGATGTCGAACGGCGTCGGCACCCCGTACAGCGCGAACGGCCTACTGCCCACCCCGAGCGTGCTGCCCGGCGCGACCTCGCCGCGCAATCGCACGAGACGCGTCTGCGCCCGGCGGCCCTCATCGACCGCCCAATCGGCATCGACCCGGCTGGCACCGGCGTCGACTCGCAGCACGTCGCGAGTCGACTCCCAGATCGAGACCGGCTCGCGCAGTCGCTGGAAGTGCCCCTGCCAGAAGCTCTTCGCCTCACGCGGGTGATAGTCGATCGCTGCAGCGGCCACCCTGTACGACGCGGCGCTCGACTCGTCGCCGGCGCTCTGCGCCTCGGCCTGCAGGGCGAGGGAGAGCGGCGAGGGCTCGTACGCCCGGGTCTCAGGGTCGTCCGGCGGCGCCGGAACCACGCCGGCCTCTCGCGCGAGACCGATCAGCCAGTCGCGCAGCCGACGCGTCGACACGCAGTCGTACCGGTTGTAGTCGGCGAGGTCGTCGAGGATGCTCTGCGCCTCGGCATCGTTTCCCGATGCCTGCAGCTCGCGCGCCTGCACGTACTGCACGATCGAGTCGTCGCCCTTCTGCACATCGCTGGTGCGCACTTCCGCACCCATGTAGAGCGGCTCGAGCTTCTTGATCGAGTACGAACGCGACCCGATGCGCACCGACCGCAGCACGATCGGGTACAGGTCGACGAACACTCCCTCGCGCAGCAGGCGGTCGACCTCTGCCTCGCCCACCCCGTGCCTGGCGGCCATGGCCGACAGGTGCGAGGTCTCGTAGGGCGCGTAGTGGTAGATGTGCATGTCGGGGTGGGTCTGCCGGCGCAGCTTCACGAACGCGAGGAAGTCGAGCAGCGCCTGCTTCTCATCTGCGAAGGTGTGCGCCCACAGCGCCGAGTACTGCTCGGCGTTGTCGATCCATCCGAACAGGTAGTCGATGCCCCATCGCGGGCTCTCGCCCGGAGCCACGGCCTCGGTGTACAGCGGGTCGCCCTCGAAGTCGAAGAACAGGTCGCCCCGGCTGGGGCGCGGCATCAGGCCGATCGCATTGGCCGAGACCAGCTCGTACGGCGGCACGGCGGCTGGATCGGTCGCCACCCCTGCTTGCAGCCGGGCCTGCGCGCGCAGCGCCGTGAAGGTGTCGGCGTTCATCCCCTCAGGAGCCGCAGCGGCGACCGCGAGATCATCGATCGAATGGATGCCGGCGGCGCGCAGTCGCTGTCGCTGCACCGGCCGCATGCGGGCGACCATCAGCAGATCGCGGTGCGCCAGCACCTGCTCTTCGCAGGTCGCGCAGCGCCCGCACGCCGTGACCTGCAGGTCGCCGCGATCGTCGCCCCAGGCGAGCGGCTCACCCGCCGCTCCGTCCCCCAGCCGACGATCGGCGATGAGCGCGCGCAGCCGGGAGCGACGAACATGGAACAGGGGAAGCAGGTCGTCGACACGGTGCGTGCTGATCGTGCCGTCGCCGAGGATCAGATCGACCTCGTCTGAGCGCGGAATGCCCAGACGATCGAGCTGGTCGACGTATGCCCCGAGCTGCATGAGCGCAGTCGCCCGGGCCGTGCGGGCGAGCTTCGAGTCCTGCACCCGCCAGCGCCCGCTGCTCTCGCCCGGCAGGGGCTCGTCGCGCGCGATGAAGTCGGCGAAGCCCACGAACTCCGGAGTCGAGAACGCCGCCTGGAACACGAGCGACGCCCCCGAGCGCAGCGCCCGTTCGGTGGCGTCGACCGTGGCGGCCAGCTCAGCAGCATCCGCCGACGACACCTTGGGAAGCACGACGACGCCCGGTCCGCCGTCGACCGATTCGCCCAGTTCGCGGACGTACCGCTCGAGCACCTTCTCTTCGTGCCGGTCGCCGAGCCGGGCGGCGCGCTCGAGAGTCGCATCCTCAGGCTCTTCGACGGCGGGAACCCGGCCGAGCTTGGCGTCGAGGGCACGAGCCCACGCGAACTCGCACTCAGCCGCCAGCTTCAGATCGCTGGCACTCCAGACGACCCGGTTCTCCGCTGCGATGACCCGCACGATGCCCCTCTCCTCGGCCTGCTTCGACACTATCCGCAGGCTCGGACATCACCGGTCGCGCGGGTGTCAGCGCCACCAGTCGTCGGCGGGGGTGACCGGCAGGTGCCTCTTGTGACGGGATGCCTGATACTTCTGCTCGATGATCGCCGCGGCCTCGGCCGCGATCTCCTTGCCCTCGAGGTAGTCGTCGATCTGCTCGTAGGTCAGTCCCAGCTCGTCCTCGTCCGGCCGGCCTGGTACGCCGTCGAGCAGGTCGGCTGTGGGCACCTTCATGTACAGATGCTCCGGGGCCCCGAGCTGCTTGAGCATCGCGCGTCCCTGCCGCTTGTTGAGCCCTGAGAGCGGCAGCAGATCGGCAGCGCCGTCGCCGAACTTCGTGTAGAAGCCGGTCACTGCCTCTGCCGCGTGATCCGTGCCGATCACGAGCAGACCGTCGTGGCCGCCGAGCGCGTACTGCACGACCATCCGCAGTCGCGCCTTGATGTTGCCGCGGTTGAAGTCGGTGATGCTCTCGCCGAGCCCCTCCTCGAGGTCGCGCTCGATACCGTCGACGCCGTTCTGGATGTTGATCGTCACCGAGCGGTCGGCCGCGACGAAGTCGATCGCCGACTCGGCGTCAGCGGCATCCGCCTGTACGCGGAACGGCAGCCGCACCGCCAGGAACGTGGCCTCGCCGCCCTCGGCTCGCACGCGCTCGACGGCGAGCTGCGCGAGACGGCCGGCGAGGGTCGAGTCCTGCCCGCCCGAGATGCCGAGCACCAGACCCCTCGCGCCAGTCGCGCGCAGGTAGTCGACGAGAAATCCGATCCTCTTCTCGTTCTCGGCCGCGGGGTCGATCTCGGGCTTCACGCCGAGGTCGTGGATGATCTGCTGCTGCATGCTCATGGCGCCTCCTTCGTCGGGTACCAGTCTCCCCCACCTGAGAGGATGGAGCACGTGAGACTTCTCGTCGCCGCCCTGGCATCCGAACTTCAGGCCTTTCCCGCAGAGCTCCCCGGCTTCGACCGGCTGGTCACCGGCCCCGGCAAGCTGATGGCCGCCTACGGCCTGACCCGGGCGCTCGACGCGAAGCGCTACGACGAGATCGTCGTGGTGGGCACGGCCGGCGCCGTCGACGACTCGGTCGAGTCGGGCATCTACGACGTGAGCGCAGCGATCCAGCATGACGTGCAGGACCTCGACGGCGTGATCGGACAGCACGTGTCGCTGCCGTCGCGCGTCGAGACGGGGCGCGACGGCGTGACCATCGCGACCGGCGACATCTTCGTCGACGATGCCGACGCGGTGGCGCGCATCCGCGATCTCGGCGGAGTGCTGGTCGACATGGAGACCTTCTCGTTCATCTGGGTCGCGCAGAAGTTCGAGGTGCCGATCCGCGTGATGCGTGTGGTCTCGGACCGCGCGCAGGACGGGGCGACCCAGGTGTGGGACGACGTCGTCGCCGCGTGCAGCGCCCAGCTGTGGGAGCACATGCAGCGGGAGTACGCGGTCTGAGTCAGCTCGCGCCGGGTGGAGCGTCGATGACGCTGTGACCGTCTGGCAGCGTGCGCACCGTCAGCTGAGCGGGGATCTGCTCCTGCATCGCCTCGACGTGGCTGATCACGCCGACCGTGCGACCCCCCTGACGCAGCTCGTCGAGGGTGCGCATCGCGGTATCGAGCGTGTCGGCGTCGAGTGATCCGAATCCCTCGTCGATGAAGAGCGTGTCGAGCCGGATGCCCCCGGCGCGCGCCGTGACCACCTCGGCGAGGCCGAGGGCGAGCGCGAGCGACGACAGGAACGTCTCGCCGCCCGAGAGCGACTTCGCCGGCCGGGTCTGGCCGGTGAAGGCGTCGAAGACGACGATGCCGAGGCCCGATGCCGCGCCTCGAGCCGCGAGCGCGTCGGAGTGGCGCAGCTGATAGCGGCCGTCAGACATGTCGTGCAGGCGCACGTTGGCCGCCGCGACGATCTCTTCGAGCTCGGCGGCGAGCACGAAGGTCTCGAGGGTCATCCGGTGCGTATTCTCCGAGCGACCGGCGAGCGTGTCGGCGAGCGAGCGCAGCACCTCGAACTCGCGCGCCGCTTCGGCGGATGCGGCGTGCTCGCGAGCAGCCGAGTCGACGGTCGCGGTGAGGCTCTTCTGCACGCTGCGGGCCTGGCTGTCGGCGTCGACGGCGGTCTGCCACGCGGCCCGCGCCTGCTGCGCGGCATGCTCGGCCGGCTCGAGGTCGAGCGGCTCATCTGGCAGCATGCGCATCTCGAGGTCGAGCAGCAGGGCGCGCTCTTTCTTGATCTCGACCGCGTGCGCGGTGATGCGATCGTCGAGCGCAGCGACCTCGGCGGCGCTGAGCAGCGCCTGCTCGACCTCGGCGACCTCGTCGAAGACCGACCCGGCGACGGCCGCCGCGAGCTCGTCGTTCGCGTTCCCTTCGCGCTCGATCGCAGCCGCGTGCGCGTCGATCGCGTCGGCTGCCGCCGTCGCGAGAGCGATGTCGCGCTGCGCTTCGGCAAGGCGGTCGGCGACGCTGTCGTGCTCGCCGCGGGCTGCCGCCACGGCTGCGTCGGAATCGGCGATGCGCTGCTCGATCAGCGAGAGCGCGGTGCGCGCCCCGCCGAGGATTTCGGACGCTGTGGCGCGGCGCTGCTCGAGATCGCCGAGGTCGCGCTGCAGATCGTCGAGTCGGGCTCCGAGCTGCTCGGCTCGGAGCGCCGCCTGCCGAGCGGCGTCGCGAGCGACCACGGCCTGAGAGAGATTCTCGCCGGCCTCCTCGACGCTGAGCCCGGCCGATCGCTCGAGTGCGGCAGCGTGCTCGGCGGTGAGCTCTGCAAGGGCGCGCGACGCCTTCCGCTCGGCGACGGCGGCCGCGTCCCGCGCAGCCTCGGCAGACTCGATGTCGTCAGCGGAAACGGGGTCGGCGTGCTCGGCCGGCGCCGGGTGCTCGGTCGCGCCGCACACCGCGCACGGCTGACCGTCGACGAGGGAGGTCGCGAGCTCACCGGCGTAGCCGTCGAGGCGGCGCCGGCGCAGCTGCGACAGCACGGTCTGCGCTCGTGCGTGCGCGTCGGACGCGTGGGACTCGGCGGATGCCGCTGAGGCCACCGCGGCGGTGAGCCGTTCGACCTCTCGAGAGGCGGCGTGCTGTCGCTCGGCGAGCGCGACGACATCTGCGGCGGTGTCGGCCCGGTCACCCTCCCGCCGCGCCACGTCGCGCTCAGCGGTGAGCTCGGCGATGGTGGCGGGCAGCGCCTCTCGCTCTGCATCGAGCGCGGCGAGGGTCCCGGATGCCTGCGCCACTGCCGCCTGCGCGGTGGCCAGCTCGGCGGCGCGCGTCGCGGCGCTGGCTTCCAGCTCGGCGGCCTGCTGCCATGCTCCGCTCTCGCGCGTGCGCTCGGACGCGAACTCGCGGTACGCAGCCGCACGGCCGTCGCCGGTCGCCTCTGCGATCGAGAACGCGGCGAGGGCGGATTCCTCGGCCTCGGCGGCGATGACCCGCGCTGCGGATGCTCGGGAGGCGGCGGCGATGAGCGTGCGCAGCGATTCGGCCACACGCGCGCGGTCCCGCCGCGCTGTGGCATCCGCGATCTCGGCCGTCTGCGCCTCCAGTGCTGCCAGGGCGACGCGTGCCCGATCGCGATCGGACTGCGCGTGCCGCTGCTCTCTGAGATCGGCGAGCGCCGAATCCGCGAGCGTGAGCGTCTTCTCTGCCACATCGCGTTCGGTACCGAAGCGCTCGACGCGGTAGTCGGCGCGAGCGATGGCGCGGCGGAGCACATCGATCCGGGCGTCCGTCGTCGCGGGCGCGGAATCGGCGTCGTCGCCCCACAGCTCTGCCTCCGTGACGATACGCTCGGCCTCGTCTAGCCGGGCGGCCACCGTCGCACGACTGCCGCCGAGCGCCTGCTCGGCCGCGCGCCGACGCTCGTCGAATCGCGCCTGGTAGTCGGAGAAGCGCTCGGTGCCGAAGAGGCGCCGCAGCAGGGCCTGGCGTTCGCGGCTGTCGGCGAGCAGGAAGTCGGCGAATCGGTTCTGCGCGAGCAGGATCACCTGCAGGAACTGCTCTTGCGTGAGCTGCAGGATGTCGTTCAGCTCGTTGGCGACATCGACGGCGCGAGCCGCCAGCCCGATCCACTCGCCGTCGACGAGCTGCTGCAGCAGCGCGGACGCCGCCTGAGTGGTCAAGCCGCCGCCGCGCTTGGCCGGGCGTTCGTACGCGGGTGCCCGTGTCACGCGGTATCGCCCGCCGGCCGTGCTGAACTCGACCACGACTTCGGTGGGTTCGTCGGGCTCGGAGTGATCGCTGCGCAGTCGCTTGTCTCCGCTGTCGTAGCGCGGCACGCCACCGTAGAGCCCGAAGCACACAGCGTCGAGGATCGACGACTTTCCGGCGCCGGTGCGCCCCGCGATCAGGAAGATGCCGTCATCGGCGAACGCATCGAAATCGACCGTCTGTCGGGTGCGGAAAGGACCGAACCCCTCGATCTCGAGGCGATGCAGCTGCATCAGACGAGCGCCTCGGCCCGTACGCGATCGTCGAGCACCTCGCGGATCAGCTGCGCTTCGCGATCGGTCGCCCCGTGCCCGCCGCGTACATGCTCGAGGAACGCCTCGATGCGGTCGACGTCGCTGACCGCGGTGCGCAGCCGCTGCGCATAGGAGCGCTCGTCTGCAGCATCCGCCCCAGCGGGCTGATGCTGCACCAGAGCGCAGAACGGGAACCGCTCGCGCAGCCGCCGCATCGGCTCGTGCTGAGGCACGGCGTCGGTGTAGATCGCGCACACCCACGCGTCGGCATGGGCCGCGTTCTCATCGGCGAGGATCTCGTCGAGCGTTCCGGTGAGAGTGACGAGTGCGCGGGGCACAGGCAGCTCGAGCCACTCGACCCCTGCGAGCCCGCCGGCGTCGAGGTCGACCAGCCACGAGCCCCGCTGCTTGTGCTGCTCGCCGAAGCTGTAGTGCAGCGGAGCGCCCGAGTAGCGCACCCGCTCGCTGAGCTGCTGACGGCCGTGGATGTGTCCGAGGGCGACGTAGTCGGGACCGTCGAACGATGCCAGCGGCACCATGTCGAGGCCACCCTGACGCACCTCGCGCTCGAGACCTGCGGTCACGTCGACGCCGGCCGCGAAGCAGTGCGCGACCGCGACCGAGCGCCCCCCGTGCGCCGCTACGCCCTCGCGCACGAGACCCATCGCATGAGTCATCACCTGCGCCTGCGAGCGCAGCGCGGACTCGGCATCTGCCCAGTGATGGCGGACGATGGCCGGCTCGAGGTAGGGGATGCCGAAGAAGTGCACCGGCCCGTGCTCGTCGTGCAAGGTGATCGGCGTGGCGATCGCGAGCGGGTCGGTCAGCACGTGGATGCCGTCGCGCAGCAGCCGCGAGTGGAAGCCGAGCCGCGCGGCGGAGTCGTGGTTGCCGCTGGTCATGACGACCGTGGCGCCGGTCTCGTGCAGCGCCAGCAGCGCATCGTCGAGCAGCGTGTATGCGGAGGCCGCTGGGGTGGCGGAGTCGAACACGTCGCCCGCGACGATCACCACGTCGACCGCGTTCTCGCGGACCTGCGCGACCAGCGCGTCGAGCACGTCGGCCAGCGCCGCGAGCGTGGAGTGCCCGTGGAAGGTGCGGCCGATATGCCAGTCGGAGGTGTGCAGGATGCGCATGCCTCAACGGTAAGGACGACCACCGACATCGTGTCCGAGGCGTGCCGCGCTCAGCCGCCTCCGGCTCAGGAATCGGCACCGCGACGCAGCAGGTGGCGCTTGTCGGAATGCGCGTCGAACCAGTCGGCGACATACCAGCACACCGGGACGATCCGGCGGTCACCGCGCGCTTCGACGTCGGAGACGGCATGCTCGGTGACGAGCGCCGCGTATCCCCGGCCTCGATGGATGGGGATCGTGTACGCCCTGGTCATCGCTACGGCACTGCCGTCGTCGCGGTAGTCGAGCACGCTGAGCAGCTCTCCCCCGCGCGTGAGGGTGTAGCGCGAGGCATCCTTCTCATCCTGGAACACGAAATCGGAGGCATCGGCGGTTGAACTCACCCCACAACGTTACGTCGTGTTTCATCCGCTGGATTGTCACGTTTTGACATGGCGGGTCATGGTGGGAAATAATCACCCCCATGACCACCAACGCAAGCCCTCTGTCCGCCCAGGAGGCGAACGGGACTGCCGGGATGATGATGCCCGGTCGCGTTGGCACGTGTTGCCGAATGTGTTGCTAAGGCGCAACCACCCAGCCTGACTCGCTGAATTCTCCTCGATCTGAGGACGAGTCTCTGAGCGCCCACCCTTCGCGCTCATTCTCCACCGGCTCCGTCCGGTCATTCGTGCAACGCATCCAGAGCCTCGGCTCACGTATCCGTGAAGGATCCATCATCATGTCGAACACCGCCCTCCTCGAGCGTCCTGTCACCGCCCCCGTTCGCGTCATCTCCCCCGCCGACGCCGCCGCAGACCTCCCCTCGGTCCGCTCCCCGCGCGGTTTCGCCCTCTACGTCGGCATCGACGAGATCAAGGCCGCCTCAGCCGGTGTCAGCCTCCCGGTGCTCGTCGACGCCCTGCGTCGCACGCTGGCGGAACTTGCCCCCGGCGCCGAGACGCACGCCACCGTCGCCCTCGCGCCGCAGTCGGCAGGCGGCCGCGACCTCGACGTCGTGCGGCTCGCCCTGCACGAGCCCGGCGCCATCGCCCGCGCCAACGCCGCGGTCGAGGAGGAGAAGGACGAGGAGTCGGGCGTCGTCGTCGACATCTCCCGCAAGCGCGTGCTGCTCGACGGCGAGTCGGCCTCGTTCACCTACAAGGAGTTCGAGCTGCTGCAGTACCTGGTGCTGCGCGAGGGTCGCACGATCGAGCGCAGCGAGCTGGTCTCGGCCCTGTGGCAGGCATCGTCTGACGAAGAGGCCCCCGGCGAGCGCACCATCGACGTGCACGTGCGTCGCCTGCGCGCCAAGCTCGGCCGCCACGAAGACATCGTGCGCACGGTGCGCGGCGTCGGCTACCGCTTCGACCGTCACGCCGACGTCTCGATCCGCTACGGACACGGCACCCCCTCGCCCGACCGCTTCTGATCCCTCTCTTCGCCGATACCCCGGGTTCTCACCGAGACCCGGGGTTTCGCCGTCTGCGGGCGAGGCCATCCAGGCGGCACCCGGAGCTCGACGATCAGGCTGGGCTCCCGCGAGTCGATGTCAGAGACGACGCGTAGGGTTCTTGCATGACCCTGATGACGGATGCTCCTGCGACTGCGCGCGAGTCCGTCTACCGCCCGCGGCATCCGCTGGACCTCGGCCGGACGGTCGGCATGCTGCGCCGAGGCGGCACGGATCCGACGATGGTCATAGAGGGCCACCGCATCTGGATGGCGTTCCGGACGGACGCCGGTGTCGCGACGCTGTGCCTCCGGCAGGGCTCCGAGGGCGTGCGCGCCTCGGCGTGGGGGCCCGGCGCCGCCGAGGCGCTCGACGCCGTGCCGCGTCTGTGCGGCTCCGACGATGACGACGCCGGATTCGACGTCTCGATGCATCCTCGGCTCGAGGAGGTCGCGCGCAGGCATCCCGGCATCCGGATGGCGCGCACCGATCGCGTCTTCGATGCCCTCGCGTGCGCCATCATCGAGCAGAAGGTGACCGGCATGCAGGCGTTCGGCGCCTGGCGGTATCTCGTCAGCCGGTTCGGCGAACGCGCACCGGGTCCTGTGCCGCGGCCCATGTTCGCCTCCCCCTCGCATGAGGTCTGGCAGCGCATTCCCTCGTGGCAGTGGCACCGCGCGGCGGTCGAGCCGCCGCAGTCGCGCACCATCGTCTCGGCCGCGCGTCGCGGCGCGAGCATCGAACGCGCGGCCCTCGCCGCCGCCGACGGCCGTGATCGCGACCGCGTGCTGACCAGCCTGCACGGAGTAGGCGTGTGGACATCCGCCGAGACGCGCATCCGCTCCCTCGGCGACCCCGATGCCGTGAGCGTCGGCGACTACCATCTGGCCCACGAGGTCGGGTTCGCCCTGACGGGTCACCGCACCGATGACGACGGGATGCTCGAGCTGCTCGCGCCCTGGGCAGGGCACCGTCAGCGCATCATCCGCCTGATCTGGGCATCCGGGTCCCGCGAGCCGCGTCGCGGTGCGCGCCTCGCCCCCGAAGACCACCGCAACCGCTGACCGGGTTCACACCGACACCGTGCGGACCGACCGGCACCGCTCAGTAGTACACGGCGAGCGGGCCGTGAGGCCCGTCGATCACCTGCACGGGGGTCTCGAACACGCGGGTCAGCACCTCGTCCGTCATGATCTCGGCCGGCGCTCCGAACTCGACGACCTGGCCGTCCTTCATGGCGCAGATGCGGTCGGCGTAGTGCCCGGCGAAGTTGATGTCGTGCAGCACGATGACGATCGTGCGGCCGAGCTCGTCGGCAGCACGGCGCAGCTGGGCCATCATGGTCACCGCATGCTTCATGTCGAGGTTGTTCAGGGGCTCGTCGAGCAGCACGACGTCGGTGTCCTGAGCGAGCACCATCGCGACGTACGCCCGCTGACGCTGACCGCCCGAGAGCTCGTCGAGGTAGCGGTGCTCGAGCATCCCGAGATCGAGGAAGTCGATCGAGCGGCTGATCATCTCCTCATCCGCCCTGGTCAGCCGCCCCTTCGAATGCGGGAAGCGACCGAATCCGACGAGCTGGCGCACGGTGAGGCGGGTGACGAAGTGGTTCTCCTGCCGCAGGATCGAGACGACCTTGGCGAGGTCGGCCGACTTCGTCGATGCGACGTCGAGTCCCGCGATCTCGATGGTTCCGGCATCCATGCCCATCAGCCGGCCGACCATCGTGAGCAGCGTCGACTTGCCGGCGCCGTTCGGCCCGATGAGGGCGGCGATGCCCCCCTCGGGGATCACGAGGTCGACGGGTCCGATCGCGACCTCGTCCGAGTACTGGCGGCGCACATCAGAGATGGTGATCACAGGCGGCCCTTCTTGAGGATGACGATGAGGAACACGACGCCGCCGATCAGCTCGATGATGATCGACACGACGCCCTGCGCGTAGAAGATGTTGCGCATCACGAAGTAGGCGCCCGAGAGGATCGTGAACGCGGTGAGCACGGCGACCGGCAACACGAGCCGATGATCGTCGGATCCCGCGAACTGATACGCGAGCGTTGCCACGAGGAACCCGAGGAACGTCATCGGTCCGACCAGCGCGGTCGACGTCGCCATCAGCACCGCGACCAGGAAGAGCGTGATCATGAGCTCGCGACGGTGGTTCAGGCCGAGCGCGTTCGCCGTGTCTGCCCCCAGCGCCATCACGTTGAGGCGGCGGGCGCGCATCCAGAGCAGAGCGGATGCCGTGACGCACAGCGGCACCGCCACGGGAAGGTACGACGGGTCGGCGTTCGAGATGTTGCCGAAGAGACGCGCCGCGAGCACGTCGAACTCGCTCGGGGTCAGCAGCCGCTGCATGAACGTCGCGATGGCCCCGAGACCGCCGCCGATCACGATGCCGATCAGCAGCATGATCTGCAGGTTGGCGTACCGTCCGGTCAGAAGCCATCCGTAGAGCAGCATCGCGAGTGCGACCATGATGGCGATCTGGATGCCGAACTGCAGCAGTCCCTGCATCGCGATCAGGCCGGTGATGCCGAACAGGTACACCGACGAGGTCTGCACAGCGCGGTACAGCGACTCGAATCCGAGGATCGACGGCGTGACGATGCGGTTCGTCGCGATCGTCTGGAAGCTGACGGTGGCGACGGCCTGGCAGACGGCGACGAGGATCATGACGAGCACGTTGGTGAATCGCAGCTGGGCGATGCGCCAGAACCCCTCGGTTCCGAACGGCATCGGGTTGTCCCATGCGAGCAGGCCCAGCCCGAAGCCGGCCGAGAGCACGACGAGGATCAGAAGTGCGATCGCATAGCGGCGCCGCGCCCTGGCATCCGGGAACAGACCCGACGAGGTGCGCGTCGGCACCGGCGACAGCGCACTGGCCCGCCTAAGCACGGCGACGCTGCCTGAGCAGGAGGAGGACGAAGACGACGGCGCCGACGATGCCGAGGATCAGCGAGACCGGCACCTCGAACGGCATCACCACGATGCGGCCGATCAGGTCGCAGAGGGTGACGATGCCCACCCCCAGCAGGCAGACCCACGGCAGGTTGCTGCGCAGGTCGTCGCCACGCAGCATCGAGACGATGTTGGGCACGATCAATCCGAGGAAGGGCAGGTTGCCGACGACGACGGTGACAACTCCGGTGGCCACGGCGATGAGGGCGGTGCCGAGCAGCATGATGCGGTCGTAGTCGAGTCCGACGTTCGTGGCGATCTCTTCGCCGAGGCCGGCGACGGTGAGCCTGTCGGCGACGATGAAGACGATCACGCCGACCGCGGCGACGATCCAGAGCATCTCGTACTGGCCGCGCAGAACCGAGGTGAAGCTGCCGGCGAACCAGACGCCGAGGCTCTGCAGCGTGTTCGTCGCGAGGGCGAGGTATGTCGAGACCGCGCCGACGACAGCGCCGAGCATGATGCCGACGATCGGGACGATGAGCGACGAGCGGAGCGAGACCCTCTTGAGGAAGAGGAAGAAGATCATGGTGCCGATGAACGCGGCGACGACAGCGCCAGCCATACGCAGAGGCAGCGACGGGTGCGGCACGAGCACCATGACCGCGAGCAGGCCGAGGCCCGCCCATTCGGTGGTGCCCGTCGTCGTCGGCTCGACGAAGCGGTTCTGCGTGAGCAGCTGCATGACGAGACCGGCCATGGCCATCGAGGCTCCCGCGAGCACGAGCGCGATCGTGCGCGGAATGCGGGTGATCTGGAACATCTCGGCGCCGTCTGCGGCGCCCGCGATGTCGTAGACGCCGGTGAAGAGCGAGGCGACGAGGAGGGCTGCGACGACCAGGATGCCGATCAGCAGCTTCGCGTCGAACAGGCGTCCGCGGGTCGCGACGCCGCCGCGCCCGGCGGGGGCGGGCCCGGGCTCAGTCAGAGTGAGGGTGCGTGTCATGGTGGGGGTGCGCGGTGGCATCCGGAATCGACCGGATGCCACCGCGGAGTGTCACTTCTCGGACTTCTCGAGCGCGTCGGCGAAGTCGTTGAGGAAGGTCGTGTACGTCTGGATGCTCTCGTTGAGATACGTGTCGGTGGGCATGTAGACGATCTGCGCGTCCTTGACGGCGGTGACGGATGCGAGCGCCTCGGAGTTCTCGAGGATCTCGGCGGCCTGCACGTAGTTCGGCTCCTCGTCGGCGAAGACCGCGTCGCGGTCCATCACGAGGATCCAGTCGGGGTTCGACTTCGCGATGGCCTCGACCGAGATGTCGTCGCCCTGGTGGTCGTCGGTGGCGCCCTCGACCTCGAGCGCAGGGGTCAGGCCGAGGATGTCGAAGATCGGGCCGAGCGTGCGGCCGACCTTCGGTGCGATGTAGCCGATCTCGCCGCCCGAGGTGGTGACGGCCATCACTTTGTCTGCGTCGTCGTAGGCGTCCTTGGCGCGGGCGATGGCGGCGTCGAAGTCGTCGACCAGCTTCTTGGCCTCGGCCTGCTTGCCGAAGACCTCGCCGAGCACGGTGACCTGGCGCTTGAGCTCGTCGTCGAAGGGCTCGCCCTCGCGGGGGTCGAGCTCGAGGATCGTCGCGTCGGGCACGAGGCTCGCGAGCTTGTCGTGATGCTGAGTGAAGCGCTGGCCGTTGATGATCAGATCGGGCTCGACCGCGACGACCGACTCGAGGTCGGGCTCGTTGTGGTTGCCGAGGTCGATGATGCTCTTGTCGGTCTTGTAGTCGACGGTCACCGGCATGAGGGCGACCGCGCCGGCCGACAGCTCGATGCCCCAGTCGCTCAGCGTCTGGAAGGTGCGGTTGTCTGTCGCGACGACCGACTTCGGCGGGGTGGAGATCTTGTGCGTGCCGTTGTTGTCTTCGACGGTGACGGTGCTCGCGGTCTTGGGCGCGGCCTCTTCGGCTTCGGCAGCGGGGCCGGTGGAGCAGCCTGCGAGTGCGAGGATGCTGACGAGACCGAGAGCGGTTCCGCCGATGATTCGGGGCATGGACATGGAGAGTCTCCTGTTCTGCGGGGTGGTGCGCGAGCTGCGCGGAAGCGAGTCCGTCCTCGCCGCGACTTAGGTTAGCCTTACTTTATGAGCGATGTGAAATCCGGTTTCTCGATCGAACGACAGGGCCTCGATCTGCGCTTCCGCGCGGCGACCCTGGAATCGCGTGAGTGGCTCGCGCCGAATTACGTGCGTGTGCGCCTTGCCGGCGCCGAGCTCGCGGGGTTCGCATCTCTCGGCGCAGACGACCACATGCGCCTGTTCTTCGCGGCCGGCCCCACCTCGTCGGTCGACGAGCTTCGCGCCTCGCCCAGCCGCGAGTACACCCCGCTCGCGTGGGGAGAGAACTGGCTCGATGTCGAGTTCGCCGTGCACGGCGATGAGGGCGTGGGCGCTCCGTGGGCGGCGTCCGCTCCCCTCGGCTCGTTCGTCGGCGTGGGCGGCCCGCGCGGGTCGGCGGTGCTGACGGGTGAGCCGGGATCGTGGCTGCTCGTGGGTGACGAGACCGCGATCCCGGCGATTCGCCGCTTCGCGGCGATGATCCCTTCGGGGACGCCCGCGAGGATCGTGATCGAGGTCGCGTCCGAGTCCGATCAGGTGGCTGTGGACGCTCCTGTCGCCGTCGAGTGGCTGCACCGTGGCGACGCCCCGGCCGGATCTGCGCTGATCGCGTTCATCGAGGAGCTGGGCGAGGCGGATGCCGTGAGCGAAGACCCCTTCGTGTTCATCGCCGCCGAGCAGTCGATCGTCAGACCAGGTCGTGCGCTGCTCACCCGCTGGGGAGTCGACGTGGCGAACGCCGTCGTGAAGGGCTACTGGAAGCGCGGGACCGCGGAGTACCACGCACCGCACTGAGGCACCGGCGCGCCCGGACCGTGGGGCATCCGCGCCAGGGTGCGACAGACTGAACAGCATGGCGCTTCTCGACCACCTCGGCATATCCGTTCTCGACATCGAGCGAGCACGACAGCAGTTCCATCCGGTGCTGACCGCGCTCGGATACTCGGTCGGCGTCGAGGCCGAGCACGGCATCTCGTGGCACAACGGCGACGAGACCGAGTTCATCGTCTTTCAGATCCGCGACGACGCCGACGCCGTGCCGCACCGACACGGCGAGGCCGGCTGGCAGCATCTCGCGTTCGCTGTCGGCTCGCGTGACGAGGTCGATGAGCTGCACCGCGTGGCGATGGATGCCGGGTGGACGGCCGTGCGCGAGCCCAAGATCTACACGCGATTCAGCGACCGGTACTACGCGTCTTTCGTCGAGGATGAGAGCGGCATCCGGCTCGAGTTCGTGCACAACCCGCCGCGTGAGGCGTGATGGTGCTCGCCGAGGCCGACCGGTTCGATGCGCACCCGACGACGCCGAGCGGCACAGGGGTTCTGCTGCTGGCGGGCTCCAGCGGACGGATCGAGACCGAGCGGGCCGGGCTGCTCGCGGCGCACGGCGCACGCGTGCTGGCGATGCGCTGGTTCGGCGGCGAGGGTCAGCGGCCGGTACCGCATGAGGTTCCTGTCGAGTTGTTCGTCGAGCATCTCGAAGAATTGCGCCAGGAGTGCGATCGGGTGGTCGTGTTCGGCACGTCGTTCGGCGCCGAGGCGGCGCTGCTGACGGCGACTGTCAGTCCTGTCGACGGGGTGATCGCGGTCGCTCCGACATCCGTCGTGTGGGCCGGCGCGCACGAGGGCGCATGGTCGTCGCACTGGACGCTCGCGGGCGAGCCGGTGCCGTTCACGCCGTTCGACCCGGACTGGCTTCCGGATGCCGATCCGCCCGCGTATCGCGGGCTCTACGCCTCGAGCCTCACCCGCTTCGCGGAACGCGCGACCGTGGCCCGCATCGCTGTCGAGCGCATCGAGGGCGAGGTGCTGCTGATCGTCGGCGGCGACGATCAGGTCTGGCCGTCGGACGCCTTCGCGAAGGCGATCGTCGCGGCGCGGCGGTCAGCAGGACTGGTCACGACGGTGATCGGGCATCCGGATGCCGGGCATCGCCTGCTGCTGCCCGGTGAGGAGGCGGCGAGCGGCGGCGTGCGCATGGCGCGCGGCGGATCGGCGGCTGCTGATGCCGAGCTGGGCAGACGGGCGTGGCCTGAGATCCTGCGGGTCGTCGGCTCGAACTGACTCGGGCAGGCGCGAGCGCGAGGCGCCTGGGAAGAGGCATTGCGAATGTCGGTGGGGCGGCGAATACTTGGCGTCGCCGGGCCCCCGGCAGAAACCATCGAGAGGTGAGACCATGCCCCTTCTGAACCCGTACATCTCCTTTCGGGACAACGCCCGCGAGGCGCTGGAGCACTATCACGAGGTGCTCGGCGGCGACCTGCAGATCATGACCTTCGGGTCGATGCCCGAGATGGGCTACGAGCCGAACGAGAGCGAGCTCGTCATGCACGGCCAGCTCACCACCGAAGACGGAATGGTGCTGATGGCATCGGACACGCCGTCGAGCATGGAGTTCCAGGCGCCTCGCGGCCTCTCGATCTCGGTCGGCGGCAGCGAGGCCGAGCGGCTGCGCGCGATCTGGGACGGACTGCTCGACGGCGGTACGGCCACCATTCCGCTGGCTCCGGCTCCGTGGGGCGGAGACTTCGGAATGCTCGTCGACCGCTTCGGCGTGGCCTGGATGGTGTCGATCGACGCCTCGTCCTGAAGCAGGGTCAGTCGACGACCGCGGCGAGACGGCGGTCATCGCCCCAGTCTGCCGTGACTGCTCGTTGACGGATCGGCCAGACTGGGGGCATGGCGACTTTCGATCACCTCGGCATCACCGTCGACGACGTGTCCTCGGCATCCGCGCAGTTCCATCCGGTCCTCGAGGCGCTGGGCTACACCAGGGCCCACAATGCCGACGATCACGCGTACTGGGTGCTCGAGGGCGAGCCAGAGATCCTGCTGTACACGGCACGGGAGAAGGGCACGGGACCTCACGTGCACGGCCGCGTCGGCTTGCAGCACCTCGCCTTCGCGGTCGACTCGCGTGAAGAGGTCGACCGCATCCACGCGATCGCGATGAGCGCGGGTTGGAACGAGGTGCGCGCGCCGAAGGACTACCCGCGCTTCAGCGACAGGTACTACGCGAGCTTCGTCGAGGACGCCAACGGCATCCGGCTCGAGATCATGCACAACCCGCCGCGTCAGGCCTGATCGACCGCACCGACTCTCACGGGATGTGAGTGCGCACGGAGTCGAGGAACGCCGCGGGCTCGTCGACCGACATCCGCACGGCTGAGACGGTGACGTCGCCCTGCGGCAGGCGCAGCCGGGTGGGTCGCTCGAGGGTGACCAGGATGTCGGCTCCATCCTGCACGACCTGATTGAGCACCTGATCGTCGCCGTGTCCGGTGAGGCTCAGCGCGGGCGCGCCGCTGAGCGCGTGCCGTCGGTGCTCGACCGAGGCGACGTCGTTCCACGCCAGGTCGATGTCGACCTCGCCCCCGTGCCGCACGCGGATGCCATCCGGTCCGACCGCGTGCGGTCGGGTCAGGTACCCCAGCAGCATCCCGAGCATCGTCAGCACGCCCCACACCCCCAGCGCCATGAGCGGCCATCGCAGCCACGGGATGCCGTGCACGACCAGGTCGATGATCGGGATCTCGATGGCGGACAGCACGAGGAAGACGACGAGGATCGTGCGGACCGGACGATCATAGGTGAATGCCGACGCACCCCGCGGCACGCGAGGGCGGCCGGCGAGGGCCCGGCCGATGCTGCGCCAGCCGGCAGCCTCCATGGCAGTAGCGCGACGAACGCTGTACCGCAGCCGATCTGCGCCGTGCAGTTCTGGACCGATACGACGCGGTTCGGCGGTCCGGACGGCGGATCCCTGGGTCATGACGCTCCTCCCGCGGTTGCATTACACCTGCAATGCAACCAGGGCGCCGTCGCGTTGTCAATACGACTGCAATGTGAAACCATGGCGGCATGCCGAAGATCGTCGACCATGCCGAGCGACGCGCGCTCATCATCGATGCCCTGTTCCGCGTGATCGTCCGCGACGGCGTCGGCGGCGTGAGTCTGCGGCAGGTCGCCGCCGAAGCGCAGGTCACCGCCGGGATGGTGCAGCACTACTTCACCTCGAAGGACGACCTCATGGCGTTCGCCATGACATCAGCCAGCGCCCGCTACGAGCAGCGGATAGGGACATCAGTCGCCGCACTCGGAGACTCGCCCTCACCGGGCGCCGTCGTGCGCGCGGTGCTCGCCAACTTCATTTCGCAGAGCCAGGACGAACTGCACGACGGCAGGATCGGCCTGCAGTTCCAGGCGTACGCGGCCACCCGCGACGACCTCTCGCGCTCGCTGCAGCAGGGCGATGCGCAGTTGCGGACCTGGCTCGCAGACCTGATCGCGAAGGCGACAGAGGTCGATGAGGCGACAGCATCGATCCGCGCGGTCGGCCTGCTCGCGACCGCCGAGGGGCTCGGCCTCACCGTGCTGAGTGCGGGTCTGACCGCGCCCGAGGCCCTCGCCGCGCTCGATGCACAGCTCAGCGCGAACGGCATCCGCTGATCGGCCGTTGATGACCGGTCAGCCCGCGGGCTCCCGAACAGCCGCCGGGTCGGTGAAGGTGTGCTTCGGTACGAAGAACAGCACCAGCGCTGCGGCCAGTGCGGTCACGCCGCACACGATCCACACGGTCATGTACCCCGTCAGCGATCCGGCCGTCGAGCCCGAACCGCCTACCGTCACACCGTTCAGCAGCGCAATGCCGAAGATGCACGACGCAATCGCGCCCCCGAGAGTCTTCGACGTGTTGTTCAGTCCCGTCGCGACCCCGGTCTGCGTCGAGCGTGCAGCGGATGCCGCGGCCACAGGCAGCGCCGCGATGAGCGCGCCCGATCCGATGCCCACGACAGTCATGTTGACGACGACCTGCAGGTACGCGGAGTGCAGCGGCAGGAACAGCAGGAAGCCGATGCCGATGAAGACGCACGCGGCGATCAGCGCCACCCGCGGCGACAGGCGGCGGGCCACCACCGGGTACGTGAGCGCGCCGGTGATCATGCCCACGAGATAGATGCCGATGATCACCGACGTCGTGAATCCGGTCGTCCCCAGTCCGTAGCCGTTCGCGACGGGATCGGTGCGGGCGAAGGTGGCGAGCGGCGCCTGCGCCCCGAGCATGCTGACCCCGAACAGAGCGGCGGTGACGAAGACCGGTCGAAGCGCCGGTGAACGGAACATCCGCACCTCGATCACGGGGTCGTCATGGCGCAGCTCCCAGCGGACGAAGGGGACGATCAGCGCGATGCCGAGCACCAGCACCGCCCATGACCACCAGCTCGTCACCCCGCCGGGCAGACGCAGCAGTCCGAGTCCGCCGGTGAATGCGAGCAGCGCGATCGCGATCAGAGACAGCCCGACGACGTCGAGGCGCCCGCCGGTGAGCTCCGGCGACTCCTCGACCCCGAACAGGATCACGAAGAAGCAGGCGATGATCATCACTGCGGGGATCAGGAGCACGACCTGCAGCGGCAGCCGGTCGACCAGCGCACCGCCGGCAAGCGCTCCGATGATCGCTCCGCCCTCGAGCGCCGCCACCAGCAGCCCGGCGGCGCGGGCCACGACGATCGCACGCTCATTCCGGGGCCTCGTGCGAGACCAGATCAACGCGATCTCGAGCGGCAGCCACACCACGTAGAAGCCCATCAGTGCCCACCCGACGAGGAACACGAGGAACGAGTCGGTGAAGGGCAGAACCAGCGCAGCCCCCGCCGTGAGGGCCGTCGCGATCAGCAGCATGCGCCTGTGCCCGACCATGTCGCCGAGCTTCGCGAAGGCCGGTACGACCAGCGCCGACAGCATCAGCTGCGCGCCCTCGAGCCAGTTCACGTCGGCGTCATGAATGCCCAGATGACGCGCGATATCGGTGAGCATGGGCGTGTAGTAGCCCTGCAGCACGCCGCTGGTGAACTCGACGAACGCGAGAAATCCGACGATGCCTGCGAGCGAGCCCAGCGCAAGCCCGCGAATCGCTGCGGTCATCCCCTCCCCCTTGCCGTGCAGCCGGTCCCCACGCCGTGCACATGCGCTCAGAGTAGCGCGAGGGGCCGCTGCGGCTGCCACCGCGCGGACCCACCGGAGGGGCGATCTGTCAGCGCAGCGCGTGCTCCGCGACGAAGGCGCGCAGCGCCTGCTCGTCGTCTGCCATCTCGGTGACGCGCTGCGGAGCATCCATCATCTCGCGCAGAGCGGGCGAGAACTCGAGCTCGACGCCGATCGCCTCGGCGATGGTCTCGGCGAACTTCTGCGGCTTCGCCGTCTCGAGCACGAGCATCGGCACCTCGTGCTCGACGAACTCGCGGGCCACCTTCACCCCGTCAGCCGTGTGCGGGTCGATGATCTCGCCGGTCTCTTCGTACACCGAGCGGATCGTCGCAAGCCGGTCGGCGTGTGTCGACGTGCCGCTGACGATGCCGAACTCGCTCTCGAAGCGGCCCTGCTCTGCAGAGAAGTCCACCTGGCCCACAGCATCGAGGGCATCCCAGGCCTGCACGACGCGTCCCGGGTCGCGGCCGACGAGATCGAAGATGAAGCGCTCGAGGTTCGATGCCTTCGAGATGTCCATCGAGGGGCTCGAGGTGGCGTGGGTGTCTGCCGCCGAACGCGGGCGGTAGATGCCCGTGCGGAAGAACTCGTCGAGAACGTTGTTCTCGTTGGCGGCGAGAACGAGACGGCGGATCGGAACGCCCATGCCCTTGGCGAAGAAGCCGGACAGGATGTTTCCGAAGTTGCCGGAGGGAACCGTGAACGACACCTCGAAGCCCGGGCGGAACTCCGGCTCGACGGCGTCCGTCACCCGCATCCATGCCCAGAAGTAGTAGACGACCTGAGCAGCGATGCGCCCCAGGTTGATCGAGTTGACCGCGCCGAGGTTCTGCTCGCGCTTGAACTCGAGGTCGCCCGCGAGCCTCTTCACCAGGTTCTGGCAGTCGTCGAAGACGCCGTCGACGGCGATGTTGTGCACGTTGGCGTCCTGCAGCGAGAACATCTGAGCCCGCTGGAAGGAGCTCATCCGGCCCTGCGGCGAGAGCATGAACACCGAGACGCGGTCTTTGCCGCGCAGCGCGTGCTCAGCCGCCGATCCGGTGTCGCCCGAGGTCGCACCGACGATGTTCAGCACGCGCCCCTTCTTCTCGAGCACGTACTCGAGCACCTGGCCGAGGAACTGCATCGCCATGTCCTTGAACGCCAGAGTCGGGCCCTCCGAGAGGCCGACGAGCGTCAGCCCGCCGCCGATCGAGCGCAGCGGCACCACGGCATCCGGGAAGTCGGCGTACGCCGCCGCGGTCATGCGCGCGAGGTCGTCACGAGGGATGTCTGTGGCGAACAGCGAGAGCACCTCGGTCGCGAGCTGCGGGTAGGTGAGCGCGCGCCACCGCTCGAGCGTCTCGGCGTCGACCTGCGGCAGCTGCTGCGGCACCGCGAGCCCGCCGTCTGGCGCGAGGCCCTCGAGCAGCGTCTCACTGAACGGCTGCGGCTGCATGCCGCCGCGGGTCGAGATGTACAGCACGAGAACTCCTCGGGTCGTCGGATCTCCCATTCTCGCAGGGTCGTCTCGGCGCCGAGGCCGGATGACGCCAGGCCGGCGCCGACGCCTGTCACACTTCGCAGCTCGGCTCCGACAGACGGTCAGAGGCATCGACCGGATGCCCGGATGAGAGGACCACCATGACCAGGATCGACATGGGCCGCACCAACAAGCTCGGCTACGCCGCCGTCATCGGGATGGAGGCGTACTCGAGCAGGGCGGTCGAGAAGCGCCTGTACGAGCTGATCAAGCTTCGCGCGTCGATCCTCAACGGCTGCGGATTCTGCGTCGACATGCACGCGACCGACGGTGCGAAGCACGGCATTCCCCAGCGCACACTGCACGCGGTGGGTGCCTGGCAGCACGCCCGCAACCTCTTCGAGCCGAAGGAACTCGCCGCGCTCGCACTGACCGACGCGATCACGAAGCTCGGCCCCGACACCGTGACCGACGAGATCTGGAACGCTGCGGCAGAGCACTTCAGCGAGAGCGAGCTGGGTGCCATTGTCATGGCGATCTGCACCATAAACGTCTGGAACCGCATCGCGATCGCGACAGAGATGGCTCCGCCGGTCGATGACAAGCACCCCATCGTGTGAGCGAATGCCCAGCGCGGTAGCGTGAGCGGCATGACCGTCGCCACCTCCGCCGCGCTGGCCTGGGAGGCCGAACGCGGCAGGCTGATCGGGATCGCATACCGGATGCTCGGTGACTTCGGCCATGCCGAAGACGTCGTCTCGGAGGTCGCGATCGAGGCACTGAAGGCTGAGCGGGCGGATGCCGCGGCCGTGCGCTCCTGGCCCGCCTGGCTCACCACGACATGCGTGCGCCGCTCGATCGACCGCGTGCGTGCGCTGGTCGCCGTGCGCGAGGAGTACACCGGGCACTGGCTGCCGGAGCCCGTCGCGACCGACCGGCTTCCCGACGACGCGGTCGCCGACCGCGAACTGCTCTCACTCGCCCTGCTGCACCTCGCCGAGCAGCTCTCGCCAGAGGCGCGCGCCGCCGTGGTGCTGCACCGCGCCTACGCGATAACCGCCGTCGAGATCGGCGAGATCCTCGAGAAGTCGCCCGCCGCGGTGCGCCAGCTGATCTCGCGTGCCGAGCGCCGGTTGCAGATCGACGAGCATTCGCCCGCCCCGCGCGCTGCCGATCCCGAGGCGCTCAGCAGCCTGCTCGCCGCCGTGCAGAACGGCGACCTCGACACCCTGCTGACGCTGCTCACCGACGAGACCATCCTGTGGACCGACGGCGGCGGTGTGGTCGCCGCGACCCGCAATCCGATCTTCGGCGCCCAGAAGGTGCATCGCTTCTACGTTGGCGTGCGCGAGAAGGCGAGGGCCTTCGATCCCGCGCTTCCCTTCTCGTTCACGCCGATCGAGGTCAACGGCGAGCTCGCCTTCGCGCTCGACCACAGCGGACGCACCGACGTGCTGACCCTCGAGTTCGACCAGGTCGGCCGGATCCGCGGCATCCGGCAGGTGTGCAACCCGCACAAGCTGACCCGCGCCTTCCCGCAGGCTGCCGCATAGCCGGTCAGTCGAGCAGGTGCCGCAGGTAGCGGTCGGGATCGCCGAGGAAAGAGCGCCAGTGCCGCACCAGCTCGAGGTCGTCCCAGGTCGTCTCGCGCAGCCCCCAGTCGCCGACCTCGAGGATGGTCGCGCCTGGCAATGAGGCGAGCACCGGCGAGTGGGTGGCGCAGAGCACCTGCCCGCCCTCGTCGGCGATGCGGCGCAGGACCGAGATGAGGGTCAGCGTCGACGCGAACGACAGCGCCGCCTCCGGCTCGTCGAGGCAGTAGAAGCCCGGCGAATCGAAGCGGGTGCTCAGTATCTCGAGGAAGGACTCCCCGTGGCTCATCTCGTGGAAGCGCGCGTCTCCGCTCGACGAGGGATTCTGCTCGAGGTACGTGTAGAAGGAGTGCATCGTCTCGGCACGCAGGAAGAACCCCCACGAGCTCGCGCCGATGCCGCGTTCCAGCCGCAGCCAGTCCGACAGCGGCGATTCGGTCGGCCTCGTGCTGTGCCGGGCGTTGCGCGACCCGCCCTCGGGCGACAGCCCGTACGCCAGCGCGATCCCCTCGACGATCGTCGATTTGCCGCTGCCGTTCTCACCGACGAGGAACGTGACCCCCGGCGAGAGCCGCATGCCATCGCGCAGCAGCTGAGCGACCGCCGGGATGCCGGTCGGCCATTCGCCACCCGGTTCGGGTGCGTCGTCGGTCGCGGTCACCGCGACAACAGGATGCCTGCGCCGCAGCCACCCCGGATCACCCGACTTCATGCTCCCGACCCTATCCGCGTGCACCGACAGGCCACGGATGGCGCTCACGGCCTCGCGGAGAGCACCTCCGCCAGCTCACGCCACAGGTGCGCGATCGACGCGGCGCCGCTGTGCAGCATCCGCAGATCGATGCTCTCGTCGCTGGAATGCCAGTGGTCTTCGGGCAGCCCCGTGCCGAGGAACAGGATCGGAGCGTCGAACGTACGAGTCAGCAGGTCGGCTGGCCCGCCACCGGCGTTGCCCATCCGTCCGCGCACGGGCAGGTCGTAGCCGCGTTCGAGCGCGCGCTCCAGCGCGCCGAGAAGAGGTCCGCTCGGCGACTCGTACGGCTCCTGCCCCACTGCCTCGTCGATCACGAGCGAGTACTCGGCTTCGGCGGGCAGCACCGATGCGAAGAAGCCCCGCAGCTGCTCGGCGACCGCGGGGATGCGCTGGTCGGCGACCGTGCGGATGCTCAGGTTCGCGGTCGCATCCCGCGGGATGACCGAACGGGGCAGGCCGAGGGGGTCGCCGGCGATCAGCGACATCACCTCGACGGTCGGGCGGGCCCACAGGCGCTCCAGCACCGTGAAGCCCTCTTCGCCATTGACGACGCGGGTCTCGGTGCGCACCACCCAGTCGTGCTCGTCGAAGGGAAGCGCCGCGAACTCCGAACGACGCTCGTCGGTCAGCTCTGCCACGCCGTCGTAGAAGCCGGGTACGCGCACCCGGCCTTGCTCGTCGTGCAGCGCGGCGAGCGCATGCGCGAGCGTGATGGCCGGGTTCACCGTCGTTCCCGCGACGACCCCGCTGTGCACGTCGCGGTCGGGCCCTCGCACCGTGAGCGTGGCGTTGACGGTGCCGCGCATCGAGGTCACCGGTGCAGGTGCGTCCGCCTTCCACTGCACGGTGTCGGAGAAGACGATCACGTCGCAGGCGAGGCGCTCGGCGTGCTTCTCGAGCAGGGCGGCGAGGGTGGGCGAACCGGTCTCCTCCTCACCCTCGATGAGCAGCTTCACGTTCATGGGCGCGCCGCCGTCTAGATCGCGCAGCGCCCGCAGCGCCCATACGTGCGCGAGGGCCTGCCCCTTGGCGTCCGACGCGCCCCTGCCGTAGAGCCGCCCGTCGCGCCGCACAGGTATGAACGGCTCGGTCTCAGCCCATTCCTCGGGCTTGACCGTGCGGACGTCGTGATGGCTGTAGACCAGCGCGGTGGGCGCCTCGGGGCCGGCGCTGTACTCGCCGAGCACGGCCCATGAATCCCCCGATTCGAGCACGGATGCCTCGAGCCCTGCCGCACGCATCTCTCCGGCGAGCCAGTGGGCCGAACGTCTCAGATCGCCCTGATGCTCGGCGTCGCCCGCGATCGAGGGGATCGCCACCCACTCGGCCAGTCTGTCCGTCAGCTCGTCGAGGTGCCGATGCAGATGCTCGCGAATGGGGTCCATGCCCGCAGTGTGAGCTCGTCACTCCGACGGGGCAGGGGGCTTGACCCCTCCAGTGCTCTCGCCATAGATTCCCGGACTCATGTTCCGCGTGCCCAGCGAGTCGCTCTCCGCGAGATACGACAGCCGACGCAGCGTCTCGCTGTTGCGCCAGCGCAGCAGCGGTGCGCTGAGGAACGACGGCAGCGCGGCCCCGGGGCCGCGCACGGGAGTCTCATGGATCGAGACCAGGCAGCCGGAGTGCCCGGCCTCGACCTCGACGACGACCCGAGCCTCGCCGATGGGCCATCCGCGTGCCTGCATGACCGCCTGCCTGTTCGGGTGCCATTCGAGCATGGTCGTCGTGCCGTTGAGCAGAAACGGCCAGGTGCCCACCGAGTGGTGCAGCGTCGAACGCGGCGCCGGCCACGTGGCGTCCACCTCACGCATCCGCGCCGCGCCCACCACCCACGAGGGATACAGCCACCCATCGCTGAGCGCACGGAACACCGCCTCGGGCGCACATCGCATGAGTCGTCGATTCGTCGCCATGATGCCCTCCAGAAGCCGTCGATCGCGGAGATTGTCGCAAACGTGCCGCGCTGGGGGAAGCCCCTTTCGCAACACCCCGGGCGCGTGTGTTGTGGAACCGAGCGAGGAGGTGGTCGGCGTGCGCGCACAGAGGATCGAGCGGCGGGTGCGATCGTCGCTGAGCAGCATCCGGCCGTCCGTCCGCGGCGCGGTGACGCGTGCGCGCCTGCTGTTCGCCGTGAAGACCGCGCTGGCCGTCGGAACCGCATGGCTGATCGCGCCCCACATGCCCGGCGTCACCGACGAGTATCCCTACTACGCTCCATTCGGCGCGCTGATCAGCATGTACCCGACGCTGATGTCGTCGTTCCGCTCGGGTCTGCAGACCCTGCTCGGGTTGGGAGTCGGGATCGGCCTCGCGACGCTGGTGCTGGTGACGGTCGGCCCGAGCCTCTGGTCGATCGCGGCGGTGGTCGGGCTTGGCGTCATCGTGTCGGGCACCGGATGGTTCGGCATCGGCCGCGAGTACATCCCCATGGCGGCGCTCTTCGTGCTGATCATCGGCGGAGCGGATGCCGAGGACTACTCCCTCGGGTACGTCACGCAGACGGCAGTGGGCGTGATCGTCGGTCTCGCGGTGAACCTCATCATCCCTCCCGCACCGCTCGTCTCCGAGGCGGCGGCGCGGATCGACGCCTTCCAGCAGCGGCTCGCCGCCCACCTCGACGACATCGCCGCCGCGCTGACCGAGAAGTGGCCGCCGGAGCGCGACGGGTGGATGCAGGATGCCGGAGCCCTCGCCGAGACGAGCCGTTCGCTGAGCGATGCCCTCGCGGAGGCTGACGAGAGCCGCCGGGGCAACCCGCGGGCGTGGCGCGGACGCGCCGACACGAGCGATGAGCACGCCAAGCTCGAGGTCCTTGTCGAGGTCGCGCATCAGATCCGCGACGTCTCGGGCTGCCTCAGCGACACCATCAACAAGCGGCCCTCGTCCTTTCCTCTCGATCCTGAGCTCGTCGAACCCCTGTCCGATGCCTGCAGCGCGGTCGCCGATCTTCTCGGCGGCGATCCCGAGGAGGCCGGCGAGCTGCACGCCCGCGCCTCAGAGGCCGTCGACCGGCTGTATCGCGCCGTGCATGCGCGGTCGCTCGAGATGGATGCCGTCGCCGGGCCCGGCGTGCTGAGTGCGATGCATCTGCAGCGCATCCTCAGCATGCTCGACCCCGAGTTGGCCGCCGAAGAAGACGAGCCCGCGGATCAGGGCGCGGACCCGCCCGGGGCCGGCGGTCAGCGCAGCGAGTAGCTCAGCAGCAGCTCGTCGCCCGAGCGCAGCACCGTCGCCAGACGCGCTGCCACCGGCAGTGCGCCCGTGACGTCTCCGCGCACGATCCGCCCGGCGGCGCCTGCTTCGAGCGTGGGCGAGAGGGTGAGGTGCAGCGCATCGGCGACGCCGGCGGCGAGCAGGGCGCCGAACACGTGCGGTCCTCCCTCGGCGTGGATGCGCCGCAGGCCGCGTTCGGTCAGATCGTCACGGATGCGCCTCGGATCGGCATCCGTCTCGCCCACCGTCGCGACGTCGGCGACGGCTTCGAGCGCCTCCCGGCGGGCGGCGGGGGCGGATGCCACGGTGTAGACGATCGGGCGCACGGGTGCATCGGCGAACAGGGGCGAGCCGGGGTCTATCGACAGGCTGCGGCTGACCATCGCGAGCACCGGATGGGCGGGCATCCCGTGCGCCAGCCGCCAGGCGACAGAGGCGTCGTCGACGCGCAGCCCCTCGTACTGCTCGTCGCGCAGCGTGCCGGCTCCCACCAGCACGGCATCGGCCGGCCGGCGCAGCAGCGCGAAGAGACGGCGGTCGGCGTCGTCGCCCAGGCCGCCGGAGACCCCGTCGCGCGTCGCGGCACCGTCGAGGCTCGAGATGAAGTTGACCCGCAGCCAGGTGCCGTCATCGGGGAAGCGGGTCGCCTCGAGCAGCGCATCGTCGTCGAGGTCGTCGGCAGGGTCTGGCCAGATGCGGTCTATGGGGGTGTGCACGGTCACGGTGCCCTCCTCAGACGTTGCCGGTCGGATGTGTGTTGTGTTCGAGCCGCACCGGGGGGCGCCAGCCGAGAATGGCTTCGATCATACGGACGGCGTCGACGGTCTCGGCCACGTCGTGCATGCGCACGATGCGCGCCCCCGCCAGCACGCACGCGATCATCGCGGCGAGCGAACCCGGCAGCCGCTCGCCCTGAGGGCGGTCGAGCGTCTCTCCGATGAAGTCCTTGTTCGACACGGCGACAAGCAGCGGCGCACCCAGGTCGGCGATCTCGCCGATCCGGCGGGTGAGCTCGAGCGAATGCAGCGTGTTCTTGTCGAGGTCGTGGCCCGGATCGACGATGAGCCGCTCTGCGGGGATGCCGGCAGCCTGGGCGCGGGCCATCCGCTCTGCGAGGAAGGCGCGCACCTCGGCGACCAGGTCGCCGTAGCGTGCGGGCGGCTTCTCGACCCGCGGCGGGCCCACGCTGTGCGTGATCACGATATGCGCCCCGCTCGCGGCCACAACCTCGGCCATGCGCTCATCGCCCAGGCCGCTGGTGTCATTGACGACGGCGGCGCCCGCGGCGATGGCGCGCTCGGCCACGTCGGCGCGGTTCGTGTCGACCGAGATGACGAGCTCCGGTCGAGCCGCCGTGATCGCCTCGACCAACGGCACCACGCGGTCGATCTCCTGGGCTGTGCTCACGGCCGACCCCCGCCCGAAGGGCACACCGCCGATGTCGACCCAGTCGGCGCCGAGGTCGGCGGCGCGCAGAGCTCTCTCGACCGCCCTATCGAGCGCGAACGTCGCGCCTTTGTCGTAGAACGAGTCGGGCGTGCGGTTGATCACCGCCATCACCGCGACGCGCCGCGAGAAGTCGAACTGCCGGCTGCCGGTGCGGCGCGACCGCGTCACCGGCGGCTGGCCTTGACCGATCACCGTTCGGTGCCGACGCTGTCGTGTACGGCGTCGGATGCATCCCAGTCGTTGGCGTGCATCGCCGCGCGCACAACGCCGTCCTTGACCCAGTAGGCCCGGAACGCCCCGCCGTTCGCGACGTCGGTGTCGCCCTCGATGTCGACGCGGTCGTATCCGTCGGGGCCCACGCTGCCGAAGTACTCCATGCCGAGATCGTATTGATCGGTGAAGAAGTACGGCAGATGCGTGTACGGCTTTTCTTCGCCCATCAGGTTGTGCGCGGCGACCTTCGCCTGCTCTATCGCCGTGTCCCAGTGCTCGACGCGGATGCGCCTGCCGAGTACCGGATGGTGCTGATTCGCGACATCGCCGATCGCGTAGATGTCGGGGTCGGAGGTGCGCAGTCGCTCGTCGACGAGCACGCCGCGATCGACATCGAGGCCGGCGTGTTCGGCGAGCTCGGTCTGCGGGATCGCCCCGATTCCGACGACGACCACGTCGGCGGCTGCCAGCGCGCCCTCCTCGACGGCGGTGCCGAGGCGAAGGTCGACGCCGTGCGCGCGGTGCAGGTCTGCGAACAGCTGCGCGACCTCGGGGCCGAGCACCGCGACGAGGGGCAGGTCGGCGATCTCGTAGACGATCACCTCGGCATCCTTCTGCCTGGCGGCGGATGCCACCTCGAGTCCGATCCAGCCGGCTCCGACGATCACGACCTTCGCGCCGGGCCGCAGCGCGGCGCGCAGCCGGGTGTTGTCCTCGATGGTGCGCAGGTAGATCGGCTCGGCGACGCGGTCGGCGAGGTCGAAGTGACGTGCGGCGGCGCCGGTGGCGAGCAGCAGCCGGTCGTAACGGTGCTCGGCGGCCCCGCCCCCGCCGACCGGTTCGGTCCGCAGCGTGTGCGTCGCGGGATCGATGTCGGTGACCGCCACGCCGCGTTCGAGCCGTACGCGGTTGGCGGTGTACCACGCCTCGTCGTGCACGAGCGCGGAGTCGACGTCCTTCCTGCCGAGCAGCACCTCCTTCGACAGGGGCGGGCGCTCATAGGGCAGGTGGTCTTCTCGCGCGTAGATGACGACATCGCCGTCGAACCCGTGCTCGCGCAGCTCGGTGGCGGCGGTGGCGGCGGCGAGCCCTCCGCCGACGATGGAGATGTTCATGGTCTTCCTTCCGATCGGTGACAGCGGTGGGTACGGCGGATCAGCGCGCGCGGTCGGCGGTCAGCGCGAAGAACTCGGCACGCGCGCTCGCGTCTTCGCGCAGGGTGCCCCTCAGTGCCGCTGTGGTCGTCATCGCGCCCACGGCGCGCGCGCCTCGCAGGGTCATGCAGGTGTGCGTGGCCTCGATGACGACCCCTATGCCGCGCGGCTGCAGCCGCGCGGTAAGAGCATCCGCGATCTGCACGGTCAGCCGCTCCTGCGTCTGCGGACGCCGGGAGTAGTGGTCGACCATGCGGGGGATCTTCGACAGGCCGACGACGTTTTCGCGGGGCAGATACGCCACGTGCGCGGTGCCGGTGAAGGGCAGCAGGTGATGCTCGCAGATCGAGCGAACGGGGATGTCGCGGATCAGGACGAGCTCGTCGTAGCCCTCGGCGTTGGCGAAGGTGGTGAAGTCGAACGGCTGCGGCGAGAGCAGCTCGGCGTACGCTTCGGCGAATCGCCGGGGCGTACGGGAGAGGTCGGGGGTATCGAGGGCATCCGGTTCGATGCCGAGCGCCTCGAGGAACAGGCGGGCGGCATGCTCGGCAGCTATGAGATCGACCGGCTGGGGAGCGGCCTCGATCCGCACCCGCTGCGGCGCTCGTGGCTGCAGTGCAAGCTCGTCCTCGTCGTGGATGGCTGTCATCGTCATGTCGACCTCCCGAGTGCTGCGGCTGCTTCTTCCATGAGACACCCGCCCCCTTCTAAAAGCAAGCATCACTTCTTTTAGAAGGGAGATTCCCTGCGTTACCCCCTGCTTCGTCCAATGACAACCCCGTAGCCCCCCGCCCCTATCCCCCGTAGCGTCTCCTCGACAGCAACAACCTCGAGGCGCATCGCCGGAAGGCAGCCGAGACAGGAGTCCTCATGTCTGCCACAGTCAGAACCACCGGACACGCAGTCGCCCAGCCAGGCGCTCAGCTGACGCCGACCGAGCACGACGAGATCGCCCCGGCACCCGACGAGCCGCCCTACGAGCTCGTCGACATCGACCGCTACGAGGTGTTCGACGACGGCCCCGTCGGCTACGTCGAGGTGATCCCGCCGCTGTTCATCTGCTACTCGGGTCACCCCTACCCGAAGGCGATCGAGGTGGCGCAGGTGTACGACTTCTCGCAGGCCGTGCGCCGCGTCCGCGACGCCGCGCCGCACTCGCGCGGCCCGCACCACCACGGCCGATCCGCCGCATGAGCGTCGACGTGTGGCCGGGGTCAGCCCACCCCCTCGGCGCGACCTTCGACGGTCAGGGCACCAACTTCGCGCTGTTCAGCGAATGCGCCGAGCGCGTCGAGCTGTGCCTGTTCGACGACGCGGGCGAAGAGACCCGGGTCGACCTCGTCGAGGTCGACGCCTATGTCTGGCACGGATACGTTCCCACCGTGCAGCCCGGCCAGCTGTACGGCTACCGCGTGCACGGACCGTACGATCCGGCGAACGGCAAGCGCTTCAACGCCAGCAAGCTGCTTCTCGATCCCTACGCCAAGGCGGTCGCCGGACAGGTCGAGTGGGGCCAGGCGCCCTTCTCGTACGACTTCGGCGACCCCGACTCGCACAACGAGCAGGACTCGGCCGCGAGCACGCCGAAGAGCGTCGTGATCAACCCGTTCTTCGAATGGGCGGGCGACCGCCTGCCGAAGACGCCATACGCGCAGACCGTGATCTACGAGGCGCACGTGAAGGGCCTCAGCATCCGGCACCCGGAGGTGCCCGAAGAGATGCGCGGCACCTATGCGGGCGTCGCCCACCCGGCCATCGTCGATCACCTCACCCGCCTCGGGGTGACCGCGATCGAGCTCATGCCGGTGCACCAGTTCGTCAACGACAGCACCCTGCAGGACAAGGGCCTGTCGAACTACTGGGGCTACAACACGCTGTCGTTCTTCGCGCCGCAGAACACGTACTCGTCGAGCGGCGAGCACGGCCAGCAGGTGCAGGAGTTCAAGGCGATGGTGCGCACCCTGCACGCCGCCGGCATCGAAGTGATCCTCGACGTGGTCTACAACCACACCGCCGAGGGCAATCACCTGGGCCCCACCCTGTCGATGCGCGGCATCGACAACGAGGCGTACTACCGGCTCGAAGACGACCGCCGGTACTACACCGACTACACCGGCACGGGCAACAGCCTCAACGTCGGCAACCCCCACGCCCTGCAGCTGATCATGGACTCGCTGCGCTACTGGGTCACCGAGATGCACGTCGACGGCTTCCGGTTCGATCTCGCCTCCACCCTTGCCCGCGAGTTCTACGACGTCGACCGGCTGGCGACGTTCTTCGAACTCGTGCAGCAGGATCCGGTGGTCTCGCAGGTCAAGCTCATCGCCGAGCCGTGGGACATCGGCCCCGGCGGCTACCAGGTGGGCAACTTCCCTCCTCAGTGGTCGGAATGGAACGGCAAATACCGCGACACCGTGCGGGATTTCTGGCGCGGTGAGCCGCAGGCGCTCGGCGAGTTCGCCTCGCGCCTGACCGGTTCGGCCGACCTCTACGAGCACTCGGGGCGGCGCCCCGTGGCCTCCGTCAACTTCATCACCGCCCACGACGGCTTCACGCTGCGCGACCTGGTCAGTTACGCCGAGAAGCACAACGAGGCGAACGGCGAAGACAACAACGACGGCGAATCGCACAACCGCTCCGACAACCTCGGGGTCGAGGGCCCCACCGACGACCCCGACGTGAACCGCCGGCGGGCGATGCGACAGCGCAACCTGCTCGCGACACTGCTGCTCTCACAGGGCGTGCCGATGATCTCGCACGGCGACGAGCTCGGCCGCACGCAGAACGGCAACAACAACGGCTACGCGCAGGACAACGAGATCACGTGGATCGACTGGGACTCCGCCGACGTCCCTCTCATCGAGTTCACTGCAGCGCTCACGCGGCTGCGCGCCCTGCATCCGACGTTCCGGCGCAGCCGGTTCTTCGACGGCAAGCCCGTGCGCAGCGACGACGGCGCGCGCGTGCCCGACGTCGAGTGGCTGCGCCCGGACGGGCGCACGATGCAGCCAGAGGACTGGGAGTCGGGTTTCGGGCTGTCGATCGGCATGTTCCTCAACGGCCGCGGCATCCGCGAGAAAGACCGCCGCGGGCAGCCGGTCACCGACCTGAACTTCATCGTCTACTTCAACAGCGGCGACGAGGCGGTCGAGATCCTGCTTCCGGATGCCAGGCACGGCGCCAGCTGGGAGGCCGTGGTCGACACGGCGGGCGAACTCACCCACGCCGGCGCGCTACCCGCCGCCGGAGGCGTGCACCTGGAGGCAGGGTCGCTGCTGGTACTGCGTGAGGCAGGAGACGATGAGGAGCCGGCCGACGACTCCGTCGAGGCGTCGCTGCGGATCCAGATCGAGAACGCCGCGACCCGCTCCCCCGCCCCGAAGCCCGAGGTGTGACCATGACCAGTCGTCCCGATTCGACGTACCGCCTGCAGATCACGTCGAGCTTCACCCTCGACGATGCTGCCGGAGTGACGGGGTACCTGCATCGGCTCGGGGCCGACTGGGCGTACCTGTCGCCGCTGCTGGCGGCGACAGAGGGATCGGGCCATGGGTACGACGTCGTCGACCACTCCCGCATCGACGAGTCGCGCGGCGGGGCGTCCGGTCTCACCGCCTTCGCGGCCGCGGCGCGCGCGCACGGCCTCGGCATCCTGGTCGACATCGTGCCTAACCATGTGGGCGTCGCCGCGCCGCGGCAGAACCCGTGGTGGTGGGACGTGCTGCGTCTGGGCCGAGGCTCAGCCCACGCGGTCGCGTTCGACATCGACTGGGAACGAGGTCACGGCAAGGTGCGGCTGCCGATGCTGGGCGGCGCCCCCGCCGAGGTCGTCGAGCGCGGGGAGATCTCGGTCGATCCCACCCCGGCACCCGACGCCCCCGACGGCACTCTGTCGTACTTCGAGCATGTGCTTCCCCTCGCCCCCGGCACGGGCGCGCTGAGCGACGACCTGTCCGCCCTGCTCGACGCCCAGCACTACGACCTGTGCCACTGGGAAGACCAGAACGACGGGCTGAACTACCGGCGCTTCTTCGCCGTCTCCGACCTCGCGGCCATCCGCGTCGAGCTGCCCGATGTCTTCGCGCAGTCGCACCAGGAGATCGTGCGGTGGATCCGTGATGGTCTCGCCGACGGCATCCGGGTCGACCACCCCGACGGTCTCGACGATCCGGAGGGCTACCTCGAGCGGCTCGCGGATGCCACGGGCGGCGCATACACGCTGATCGAGAAGATCCTCGAGCACGGCGAACAGCTGCCGTCCTGGTGGCGCACCGACGGCACGACGGGGTACGACGCGCTCGGCGAGATCGACAGGGTGCTCATCGACCCCTCGGGCGTCGACGAACTCACGGCGCTCGACGCACGGCTGCGCGCCGAGACGGGGCTGCCGGTCGCGCAGGACTGGGCCGACCTCATCCACGACACCAAGCGCGCCATGGCCGACGGGCTGCTGCAGTCCGAGGTGCGCAGGCTCGTCCGCGATCTGCCGTTCGGTGTGGTCGGGGCGGCCGACGCCTTCGCCGAGCTGCTCGCCTGCTTCCCCGTCTACCGTTCGTACCTGCCCGCCGGGTGCGAGCACCTGCGGCATGCCGTCGAGGAGGCGAGGCGCCGGCGCCCCGACCTGGCATCCGCCATCGCCGAGCTCGAGCCGCTGCTCGCCGACCCGGCCCTGCCCGTCGCCCGGCGGTTTCAGCAGACATCGGGCGCGATCATGGCGAAGGGCGTGGAAGACACCGCCTTCTACCGGTACACGCGGCTCGGCACTCTGACCGAGGTGGGAGGCGACCCCTCGGTCGGATCGCTGTCGATCCAGCAGTTCCACGCGTCGCAGCAGAGCCGGCTCGCGGCGTGGCCGTGCTCGATGACGACCCTGTCGACGCACGACACCAAGCGGTCCGAAGACGTGCGCGCCCGGCTCGCGGTGCTCGCCGAGCTGCCCGAGCGGTGGGGCGAGGTGCTCGACGAGCTGCGCGGAATCGCATCCACGGGCCACGGGCCGCTCGACAACCTGCTGTGGCAGGCCGCCGTCGGCGCCTGGCCGATCCCGTCGGAGCGGCTGCTCGACTACGCCCGCAAGGCAGCGCGCGAGGCGGGTGAGTCGACCGGCTGGCAGCATCCGGATACCCGGTTCGAGAAGGGCCTCGAGAAGATCGCCGAAGCCGCGAACGGCGCGGCGAAGGAGGTCGTCGAGGACTTCGTGGCCGAGGTCGTCGGTCACGGGCGATCGAACTCGCTGTCGGCGAAGCTGCTGCAGCTGACCGCGCCCGGCGTGCCCGATGTGTACCAGGGCAGCGAGCTGTGGGATCTGTCGCTGGTCGATCCCGACAATCGCCGTCCCGTCGACTTCGCGCAGCGCGAGCGCATGCTGACCGACCTCGACGCCGCCGTCGCCGTGGGCGATCTGCCGGCGATCGACGATACGGGTGCCGCGAAGCTGCTCGTGACCTCGCGGGCGCTGCGGCTGCGTCGCGACCATCCTGAGCTGTTCACCGTCTATCGCCCCGAGACCGTGGCGGGGTCTGCGGCCACGCACGCCATAGCCGCCGGTCGCGGTGGGGTGACGGCGGTCGCCACGCGGCTGCCGGTGGCTCTCGAGCGCCGCGGCGGGTGGGGCGAGACGATGCTGATGCGGTCGGAGCTGCCATCGGTCGACGTGCTCACAGGGCGCCGCTTCGGCGGCGGGCCGGTGCGCCTCGCGGAGCTGCTCGAGCACTACCCCGTCGCCCTGCTGCAGGAGCTGCGGTGATCGACGTCTGGGCGCCGCGCGCGCAGCGGATGCGACTGCGCCGCGTGCGCGATGACGGGACGACGCTCGACGAGCACGAGCTGACTGCCGCGGGCAGCGGGCACTGGCGGCTCGACCTCGCGCTGAGAGACGGCGAGCGCTACGGCTTCCTGATCGGCGACGACGATCGGCTCCGACCTGACCCGCGCTCCCGACGTCAGCCCGACGGCGTGCACGCGGCATCGGCGGCGTTCGACGAGGCCGACTTCGCCTGGACCGACGAGGGGTGGACGGGCCGGCAGCTGGCGGGTGGACTCATCTACGAGCTGCACCTGGGAACCTTCACCCCGGGCGGCACGCTCGACTCGGCGGTCGAGCGGCTGGAGCACCTGGTCGATCTCGGCGTCACGCACGTCGAGCTGCTGCCGGTGAACGCCTTCAACGGCCCGCGCAACTGGGGCTACGACGGCGTGCTCTGGTACGCGGTGCACGAGGGCTACGGCGGGCCCCGCGCCTACCAGCGCTTCGTCGACGCCGCCCACGCGCACGGCCTCGCGGTCATCCAGGACGTCGTCTACAACCACCTCGGTCCCAGCGGCAACTATCTGCCCGAGTTCGGCCCGTACCTGCGCTCAGGCAGCAGCAACGCGTGGGGCGATGCGATCGACCTCGAAGAGCACGAGGTGCGCGAGTACATCATCGAGAATGCGCTGATGTGGCTGCGGGACAGGCACGTCGACGGTCTGCGGCTGGATGCCGTGCATGCGCTGCACGACGAGAGCCGCACGCACATCCTCAAGGAGCTGGCCGAGCGGGTCGACGCCCTGTCGGCCCACGAGGGCAGGCCTCTGACGCTGATCGCCGAGTCCGATCTGAACGATCCGACCCTGATCCTGCCTCGCGAGGCAGGTGGCTACGGCCTGTCCGGCCAGTGGTCGGACGACTGGCATCATGCCGTGCACGTCGCCCTGACGGGTGAGGTGTCTGGGTACTACGCCGACTTCGCCGACGCCGAGGCCCTCGAGAAGGTCACCAGCGGCGGCTTCTTCCACGACGGCACGTTCTCGTCGTTCCGCGATCACGTGCACGGCTCGCCCATCCCTCACGAGGTGCCCGCCTGGCGGCTGGTCACGTTCGCTCAGGATCACGACCAGATCGGCAACCGGGCAGCGGGCGATCGGCTCAGCGCGACCCTGTCGGAGGGCCGGCTGGCAGTCGCCGCCGTGCTCACGCTCACCGCGCCGGGAACGCCCATGCTGTTCATGGGCGAGGAGTGGGGCGCCTCGACGCCCTGGCAGTTCTTCACCTCGCATCCCGAGCCCGAGCTCGGGCGCGCGACGGCCGAGGGCCGCACGGCCGAGTTCGCGCGGATGGGGTGGGATGCCCGTCTCGTGCCCGATCCGCAGGATCCCGGCACCTTCGAGCGCTCGCGCCTCGACTGGGATGAGCTGGAGGAACCCCGTCACGCACGGCTTCTCGGGCTGTACCGCCGGCTCGTGCGTCTGCGGCGAGAGCATCCGGAGCTGACCGATCCGCGCCTGCACCGGGCGTCGGTCGAACTGATCGTCGCGAACGAGGAGCCGCAGCGGCGGGCATGGCGCATCGATCGCGGCGCGATCAGCGTCCTGATCAATCTGACCGCTGACGCGGTCGCGTTCGACCTCGACGGCGAGGTGCTGCTCGCCACAGAAGAGCCGGTGACGGCAGGCGGCCGGACGACCGTGCCGCCCGAGGCGGCCGCGATCGTCCGGCGCTGACCGGGGCGGCAGCGCGGGGCATTCACCGCTTCCGCGCCGGCACAACTCCGGAGATCCGCGCCGAATCCGCCGGTCTCCCGCCGGAACCCGGACAGGAGGGCGCGCTTCTCCGGAGTCGTGCAGAGGGACTTCAGTACCCGGCCGCCGACCTCACTCGACGAGCTTGCCGACCACCGAGTCCGACGCCGACTTCTCGGCGAGAGCGCGGAACGAGTCGGGGGCGTCTGGTAGCGGCTCGAAGCTCACGCCGCCGTCAGCGCTCCAGATCATGTTCCCCCGCAGCGTCGGGTCGGTCTCGGGGTAGTCGGCGCGGTTATGGCATCCACGAGTCTCACGACGCTCGATCGCCGATTCGAGGGTGGCCCGGGCGGCGAGCAGCGAGCCGAGCAGATCGAAGGCGTGCGCGAGATCGTCGAACCCGGCGATGTCGGGGTGAGCGCCGACGTGCGCTGCGCGCTCCTCGAGCACGGCGAGCTTCGCCAGGCCCTCGCGCAGTGAATCCTCGGTGCGGATGACACCGGCGTGCTCGGTCATCAGGTCGCGCACGGCGCGCTGCAGCCGTCGCGGCGTCTCGGTGCCCGTGCTGCTGAGGAACCTGTCCATCTCCGCCCGCGCCTCGGCCACCGCGGCCGGGTCGCGACGCACCTCGGTGCGCGCGCTGACGAACTCGGCCGCGGTCTCGCCTGTGATGCGGCCGTAGACCATCAGTTCGATCAGGGAGTTTCCGCCGAGGCGGTTGGCTCCGTGCTGGCCGCTGGATGCCTCGCCGATCGCGTACAGGCCTTCGACGCCCGTGCCGTGGTCGTCTGGCCGCACCCACACCCCGCCCATCGAGTAGTGCGCCGTGGGAGCGACCTGCATGGGGCTCTCGGTGATGTCGAGCATCTGCAGGTCGATCATCGTCCGGTACAGCCGGGGCAGCTTCTCGAGGATCTGCTCGCGGGGCAGGTGCGACACGTCGAGCCAGACGCCGCCCTTGTCGGTGCCGCGGCCTTCGGCGATCTCGGTGTAGTTCGCCAGTGCGACGCGGTCTCGGGTCGACAGCTCCATGCGCTCAGGGTCATAGCGCTCCATGAACCGCTCGCCGAGAGCGTTGGTGAGAATCCCGCCTTCGCCACGTGCTGCCTCTGAGACCAGCGTGCCGGCGGCGTCGTCGGGTTCGATCAGCCCCGAGGGGTGGAACTGCACGAGCTCGGCGTCGCGGATGCGGGCGCCCGCCAGCGCGGCCAGGCGGAACGAGTCGCCCGTGTTCTCGTCACGGCGCGACGACGTGTAGCGCCAGATGCGGGTGTGTCCGCCCGCGGCGAGGATCACAGCGTCGGCGTGGATCACGACCGGGGTGCCGTCGACGACATCGAAGCCGTAGGCGCCGAAGACCGTGCCGTCGGCGACGAGGATGCGCGTGATGTAGACGGTGTCGATGATCGGCACCGAGAGCTCTGCCGCCCGACGCATGAGGGTGCGCTGGATCTCGAGCCCGGTGTAGTCGCCGGCGTATGCCGTGCGGCGATACCGGTGCGCGCCGAAGAATCGCTGGCTGATGCGGCCGTCGCCTTCGCGGGCGAACGGCATGCCCCAGCGCTCGAGGTCTTCGATGCCGCGAGCGGCTCCGCGGGCGACGACCTCGACGATCGCGGGATCGGCGAGGAAGTACGACTCGCGGAGGGTGTCGGCGGCATGCTGCTGCCATGAGTCCTCGGGATCCATGGTGCCGAGAGCGGCGTTGATGCCGCCTGCGGCGAGCGTGGTGTGCGCGTCGTGCTTGCGACGCTTGCCGACGGCGAGCACCTCGATGCCGCGTTCGGCGAGCTCGATCGAGGCGCGAAGCCCCGCGCCGCCCGTGCCGATGACGAGGACGGATGTGGACAGGCGGCGTTCGGTGCGGTGCTGATTGCTCATGCACCCACGCTAGAAAGCAGCCTCTGATCGCGCCAATGCATCTTTTCTGTCACTTGGATACGCTTGGGGCATGAAACTCGAACAGCTGAAAGCCTTCGAGAGCGTAGCCCGCCTCGAGCATTTCACGCGCGCTGCCGAGGAGCTGTTCCTGACCCAGCCCTCGCTGTCGCGGCAGATCCAGGCCCTCGAGGCAGACCTCGGAACGACGCTGTTCCAGCGCGACCGAACGGGCGTCGCCATCACCGCCGCCGGCGAGGCGCTGCTGCCGATCGCGCGGCGGATGCTGGCGGACGCCGACTCCGCGCGCCAGGCGATGGACGAGCTCGCGGGTCTGCGCCGGGGCCGTGTGCGACTGGGCGCGACGCCGACGCTGTGCGTCTCAGTGGTCGCCGAGGTGGTCGCGCAGTTCCACCGCGAGCATCCGGGCGTCGACCTGCACATCTCTGAGGCAGGTTCGCACGCTCTGGTCGATGCCCTCGGCGAGGGCGCCCTCGACCTCGCCCTCACGATCACGCGCCCGAACGTGCGCGACGACAGCGCGGTCGAGCGCGTCGCACTGTTCCGTGAGGAGCTGATGGTGGCATCCGCAGCCGAACCCTCGCTCCGGGCGCACGCCGATCTGCCGGCTCGCCTGACGGTCGCAGAGCTCGCCGAGCTGCCGCAGATCGCGTTCAACCGCAGCTACGACCTGCGCCTCGCCACCGACGCGGCCTTCGAAGCGGCGGGCCTCAGGCCCACCATCGCGGTGGAGGGCGCCGAGATGGATGCCGTGCTGCGCTTCGTCGCGCGGGGCATCGGCGTCGCCGTCGTGCCGGCCACCGTGCTGCTGCACAGGCCCGAGCTGCGCGGCTCGGAGCTGACCGATCCCGCGATGACCCGCACGGTCAACCTCTCGCGGCGCGCGGCCGTGCGGCAGGCACCTGCCGTCGCGGCGATCGAGCGCACGGTGTTCGACGTCGTCGCACGCCTGGCGGACGACGGCGACCTGGGCGGGCGGATCGCCCTCGTCGGGTGATCGCCCGCCGCTGCCGTGGAGCCGCGCACAACTCAGGAGATCCGCCGCGAATCGGCCCCATCCGGCCCGGATCGGGGCAGACCAGGCCCGGTTCTCCGGAGTTGTGACCGCCGCCGCGAGGCTCTGATCGGCGGGTCGTATCAGCGTGAGCGAGGGCCCGGCGTCGCGCCCGCCGCGGCGAGCGCCGCATCGACGTGCAGCGCCGTGGTCGGGAAGACGGGCACCGGCGAGTCGTCCGCCGAGATGAGCAGCTCGATCTCGGTGCAGCCCAGAATCACTCCCTCGGCGCCTCGCGCTGCGAGCTCGTCGATCACCTCGCGGTAGTACGCGCGGGACTCCTGACGGATGACCCCGTGCACGAGCTCGTCGTAGATGACCGCGTGCACGCGCGCACGCTGCTCGGAGCTCGGAACGAGCACTTCGATCGCGTGGGTCTCGAGACGCTCGCGGTAGAAGGGCTGCTCCATCGTGAAGGCCGTGCCGAGAAGGCCGACCCTCCGGATACCCGCCTGGCGCACCGCGGCGGCTGTGGTGTCGGCGATGTGCAGGAACGGGATGCCTATGGCGTCTTCGATGCGATCTGCGACGAGGTGCATCGTGTTGGTGCAGAGCACGATGAGGTCGGCACCCGCACGCTCCAGGCCTCGGGCGCGCTCGGCGAGCAGCGAGCCGGCCGCGCTCCAATCACCGCGCGCCTGAAGCTGCTCGATCTCGGCGAAGTCGAGTGAATCGAGGATGACGCGCGCCGAATGGTGCCCTCCGAGAGCGTCGCGCACCCGCTCATTGGCGAGCCGGTACCACTCGAGAGAGGATTCCCAGCTCATGCCGCCGAGCACGCCGATGGTCTTCATCGGCACCTCTCGGCGCGGGCACAGGCGGGATGACGAGCCGTTCGCATCCATCGAATGTACTCCTGAGGTCAAGCGAGAGGAGCGTCCGTCGGGGCCTCGTATCCCTCCGGCGGCTGCGGGATGGTCTCGTGACCCGCGAGAAAGCCGGTGACCTCGCTGAGCGTCGCGCCTTCTCCGTGCACGCGGATGCGCAGTTCGGTCACCTCACGCGCGGGGAACGCGTGGATGCGGCCCTGCCCGACGGTCAGGCCCTCGGTGATGACGTCGGCGTCGGCATCCCCTCCCGCCACCACCTCATGCGCACTGATGCGCTGTCCCGCGGCCAGGTCTTCCCGCAGACGGAGATGATCGATGCGAGTGGGCTGAGCGAAGCGCGCCCGCCACTCCGCGCCGTCGCGCTCGACCTGCGCCTCGATCGGGGAGTCGAAGCGGCGATCCCACTCCGCCCGCCACTCGGCGAGGCGCTGCACATCCCCCGGGTCGAAGACCCCCCGCGGCGTAGGCGGCACGTTCAGCAGCAGGTTCGCCCCCATGCCGATCGAGCCGTACATGATCGCCATGAGGTGGTCGACGGTCTTGGGCTCGTCGTCCGGATGCCAGAACCATCCGCGCCGGATCGACACGTCGCACTCGGGCGGGAGGTACGCCGCCCCGCCCATGTCGATGGATTCCGCGGTGTAGTTGCTCAGATGGGTGCGGTCGACGACGTACTCGACGGGGTCGGCGGCGAGGCCGTTCTCGTTGCCCACCCAGCGGATAGTCGGTCGGCCCATGTTGAACACCATCGCGTCGGGCTGGTGCTCGTCGATGACGGAGATGATGCGCTCCCAGTCGTACACGTAGCCGTCGGATCCTGCGCCGTCGAACCAGATCTCGACCAGCGGACCGTACCGGGTGCACAGCTCGGTCAGCTGGCGCGCATAGAACTCGCTGTACGCCTGCGGATCGTCGTAGCAGTCGGCGTTGCGATCCCACGGCGAGAGGTAGATGCCGAAGCCGATGCCCGCCTCGCGGCAGGCCCGGGCGACCTCGGCGACCACGTCTCCCCTGCCCTTCTTCCACGGAGATGAGGCGACCGAGTAGTCGGTCGTCGCGGTCTGCCACAGGCAGAATCCGTCATGGTGCTTGGCTGTGAGGATGAGGTAGCGGGCGCCGACATCGACAGCGGTCCTCGCCCATGCCGCAGCCTCGAGATCGACGGGGTCGAAGCTGTCCGCGGGCAGGGTCCCGTCACTCCACTCCCTGCCGTGGACGGTGTTGAGCCCGAAGTGGACGAAGAGCCCGAATCCGGCGCGCTGCCAGGCGAGTTGGCCGGGGGCGGGGGCGACGATCTCAGGCATCCCCCTCACTGTAATGACCCCATTCTCGGGCTGTTCATCGCCCGACTCTTGTCTGCGTCGGATGCCGGTGGTTGCATCGGTGCTTATGACAGACGAACAGCACACCCACGTCCCCGCCGACTCACCCGAGGGGCTGAGCCGTCGCGGATTCCTCACCGGAGTGACGGCCGCGAGCGCGCTCGCGGCCGCCGGCTGGGTCGCCCAGCCGGCGTCGGCCTCCGCCGCTCAGGGCGGTGAGGGCAAGTCGGTGACGATCACGATCTTGGGCTCGTCCGACATCCACTCCAACGCCCTGAACTGGGACTACTACAAAGATGCCGAGTTCACCGACGGCAAGGGGAACGTGGTCGGCCTCGCGCGGCTCTCCAGCGTCGTGAACCAGGTGCGCGCCGATCGCGGCCGCGACCACACACTGCTGTTCGACGCCGGCGACACCATCCAGGGCACGCCCCTCGGCTTCTACTACGCGACAGTCGAGCCGATCACGAAGACCGGTGCCGTGCATCCGATCGCCGCCCAGATGAACGCCATCGGCTACGACGCCGTCGCCCTGGGCAACCACGAGTTCAACTACGGGCTCGAGTTCCTCGACACGTTCATCTCGCAGCTGAAGGCGCCGGCGCTCGCAGCGAACGCGGTGCGCATCGGCACGAAGGTGCCCGCCTACACGCCCTACGTGATCAAGACGATGAAGGTGAAGGGCGCCAAGCCCATCCGCGTCGGCGTGCTGGGGCTCACGAACCCCGGCACCGTGATCTGGGACAAGGCGAACGTGAGCGGCAAGCTCGACGTGCTCGACATCGTCGCCACGGCCAAGTACTGGGTGCCGATCATCCGGCAGCAGGGCGTCGACGTCGTGGTCGTCAGCGTGCACTCCGGCGACAGTGGCACGTCGTCGTACGGCAGCGAGCTGCCCGTCGAGAACGCCGCCGGGCTGCTCGCGCAGCAGGTCGCAGGCATCGACGCGATCCTGTTCGGCCACGCGCACAAAGACATTCCCGAGCGCTTCGTCACCGGCCCCGACGGCAATCAGGTCGTGATGAGCGAGCCGATGTGCTGGGGCCAGCGCCTGAGCGTTTTCGACATCGAGCTGCAGCAGGTCAAGGGCCAGTGGCGGGTGGTGTCGAAGCGGGCCACCAACCTCAACACGAACACCGTCGAAGACGACCCGGCGCTCGTCGCCGTCGTGCAGACGCAGCACGACGCGGTCGTGACGTACGTGAACAAGACCGTCGCCACCTCGACGGAAGAGCTGTCGGCAGCGGAGTCGTGCTGGAAGGACACCGCGATCCTCGACTACGTCAACAAGGTGCAGGTCGACACCGTCACCGCGGCGATCGCCGGCACCGCCGAGGCCGCGCTGCCGGTGATCTCGATCGCAGCTCCCTTCAGCCGTGCGGCGAAGTTCCCCGCGGGCGAGGTGACGATCCGCGATGTCGCAGGTCTGTACATCTACGACAACACGCTGATGGCATCCGTCCTCACCGGGGCGCAGATCAAGGACTACCTGGAGTACTCGGCGAAGTACTTCGCCACGGTCGCCCCCGGAGCCCCGGTCGATCCGGCCAGCTGGACCAACGCGAGCGGGACGCCCGACTATAACTACGACCAGTTCTCGGGCGTCACCTACGACGTCGACATCTCGAAGCCGGTCGGCTCGCGCATCGCGAATCTGTCATGGGACGGCTCCCCCATCGCGGCGGATGCGAGGTTCGTCGTCGCGGTGAACAACTACCGCCAGTCGGGCGGCGGGGGCTTTCCGCACATCTCGACCGCGCCCGTCGTCTACAACGCGCAGGTGGCGATCCGCGAGGCGATCGTGCAGTACGCGACGGAGGCCGGCGCCATCGACCCGGCCGACTTCCACGTCGTGAACTGGAAGCTCGTGCGCGACGGAGTGCCGGTGTTCTGAGCCTGCCGGGTGGCGTCTCGCGAACCGGGACGCCACCCCAGGTGACGACCGGGAGCGGAGACGCCAGGGCTCTCACACGCACGACCCGACCTTCACCAGCGCTCCCCGAACATCTTCGTGATCAAACCGTTGCATTCGTTATCTCGCCGTTATACACTCGTCGCACGGTGAATGTTTTGCTGTGGCATCCACCGCATGTGATTGCAGGACTCTCTTTGGTGCAAGGGACAAGGGCCGGCCGGAAGCCTCTCCGACCGGCCCTTACTGCTGCCGCTCCGACGTCGCCGGCCGACAGTACGCTGAGATCATGACCGACCGTGAGCTCGCCCTTCAGGCGTGGGAGAGCCTGTTCCGCGCGCAGCATCAGCTGCTGGCCGAGATGGCCGTCGACTTCGATGGTTCCGATCTCGCGCAGGGCGAGTACGACGTGCTGCTCACGGTCGTGCGAGCTCCCGACATGACCTCGCGGCTGCGCGACATCACCGCGAAGTCGCTCATCAGCCAGCCGAGCGTCTCGAGGCTCATCGACCGCATGGTGGCCAGAGGGCTGATCACGAAGACGATCGATCCAGACGACGGTCGCGGCGCGGTGATCACCGCGACCGATGCCGGAGCGAAGGCGTTCCGCCAGCTGGCGACCGTGCACGGCCGCACCATCGCCGAGAAGATGTCGCCACTCGACGACGCCGAGCTCGCGACCCTGCTCGAACTGACGCAGAAGCTCCGCCGCATGCGCTGACCTCGACTCTGGCAGGGTGGACCTGAAACCTACGAGGGGGAAAGGAAGGTCACCATGGAGCTCGCCGGAGCAATCGGCATCCTGGTCATCATCGGAATCGCGGTCGCCGCCGCGATCGTCATCACATTGATCCTGCTGCTGTTCGCACGCAGCTGGATCAAGGTCGCACGCGCCGACGAGGCGCTCGTCATCTCGGGCCGCAAGCAGAAGGTGCAGCGCACGGTCGTCGCCGCCGACGGCACGACCCGCGGTGAGACCGAAGAGTCACCGGTCACCGTCATCGTCAACGGCAAGTCGCTGGTCAACCCGATCACGCAGCGCCACGAGATCATCTCGCTGCGCTCGCGGCAGGTGTCGCTGAACGCCGAGGCCCAGTCGCTCGACAGCGTCACGCTCAACGTCGACGGAGTGGCGATCGTCAAGATCGGCTCCGACCCCCTCTACGTGCGTCGCGCCGCCGAGCGCTTCGCCTCGCAGGACAAGGCGATCGAGCAGTTCACCACCGAGCAGCTCGAGGGCGCCCTGCGCGGCATCGTCGCGACGCTGTCGGTCGTCGAGCTGATGCGCGAGCGCAAGAAGTTCTCCGACCAGATCGCCGCCGACGTCTCTCAGGAGCTGGCCGAGCAGGGTCTGATCCTCGACTCGTTCCAGATCAAGGGCATCACCGACAAGGTCGGCTACATCCAGTCGCTCGGCGCGCCCGAGATCCAGGCGAAGCGCCAGGCGGCAGAGATCTCGCAGACCAACGCCGACCGTGCGATCAACCAGAAGAACATCGCCAACCAGGAAGCCAACCTGATCGAGCAGACCGCGCTCGACACGAACACGGCCAACGCCAACGCCGGCATCGGCCGCGCTCGCGCGGAAGCCGAGCAGGCCGAGCAGCTCGCTCGCGCGCAGGCCGAGCAGGCCGTTCTGCAGCAGCAGGCCGAGAACAAGCAGGCTCAGCTCGACGCCGACGTCAAGCGCGTCGCCGACGCTCAGCGGTACGAGGCCGAGACCCGTGCACAGGCGGATCTGTTCACCCGTGAGAAGGCGGCAGAGGCCGCCGCGATCGAGCAGGTCAAGCAGGCAGAGGCGCGCACCCGCATCGCCGAGCAGCAGGCGCAGGCCGACAAGGCCCGTGCTGCCGGTGAGGCGGCCGCCGCCGAGGCGAAGGCCACGGGTGACGCGAACGCGCTTCGCGCACAGGCCGAGGCCGAAGCCGAAGCACGCCGCCTGCGCGCCAGCGCAGAGGCAGAGGCGATCCGCGCCGAGGGTGAGGCCCGAGCCGCCGCGGTCGAGGCGGAGGCCAAGGCCATCGCCTCGAACCAGGAGGCATTCCTCTCGCAGCGCGTGCTCGAGGTGCTGCCGTCGATCATGGCCGAGTTCGCCAAGGGCTACTCCGCCATCGGCAACGTGTCGATCATCGGCGGAGCCGGTGAAGACGGGGCGTCGAGCGTGGTCGGCGGAGACAGCGCCAAGGCGATGCGCTCGGTGTTCGACAGCGTGAGCGCGGCGACCGGTCTCGACCTCGCCGCGATCATCCAGGGCCAGGCCGTCGGCCGCAGCTTCGGTGCGGGGGTCGCGCAGGCGACGGATGCCCCGCCTGCGGCATCCGCCTCGACCGCAGCGCCCACATCGACCGTGGTCGAGCGCCGGGTCGACGACGCTGCGGAGCCGTTCGCCGGCGCGTAAGCGTCCGCATCACGGGAGCCGCCTCGCCGCCGCGAGGCGGCTCCCGTGCGTCGTGGCGCCGGTGCGTGCCGCCGGGAGCGAAGAGGCAGACTGGACGGGTGACCTCAGCTGCGTTCGACCTCGGCCGTATCGGTGCCGGCCTGTCGTTCGCGGCAGCGCTCGACCAGGTCGACGCCGCCCTCGACACCAGCACCGCGGTCGTCATCAGCGCGCCACCGGGCACGGGCAAGACGACGCTCGTTCCTCCCGTACTGGCATCGCGTGGTGCAGGTCGCGTGATCGTCACGCAGCCGCGCCGGGTCGCCGCCCGTGCTGCGGCCCGTCGCCTCGCCCAGCTCGACGGCTCTCCGCTCGGCGGCCGCGTCGGCTTCACCGTCCGCGGCGAGCGCTCGGTGGGTCGCGAGACGCGGATCGAGTTCGTCACGGCGGGGGTTCTGCTGCGGCGGATGCTCGATGACCCCGGCCTCGACGGCGTCGACGCCGTCATCCTCGACGAGGTGCACGAGCGGGCGCTCGAGACCGATCTGCTCATCGGCCTGCTCGGCGAAGTGCGTGAGCTGCGCGACGACCTCACGCTCGTGGCGATGTCGGCTACTCTCGACGCCCAGCGCATCGCCGCCGTGATCGGCGCCGACGACGCACCGGCTCCGGTCGTCGAGCACACCGTGACCGCTCACCCGCTAGCGGAGCGGTGGGCCCCCTGCCCGGTGCCGAGGCTCGACGAGCGAGGAGTCACCCGGGGGTTCCTCGATCACGTCGCCCGCACGGCGGCATCCGCTGCGCTGGCCCTCGTCCGTGACGATGCCGGCGCCGATGCTCTCGTCTTCGCGCCAGGCGCGCGCGAGGTGGCTGAGGTCGCCCGTCGCATCGCCGATCTGGCGCCTGGGTTCGACGTGCGAGAGCTGCACGGTCAGCTGCCACCGGCCGCGCAGGATTCCGTCATCCGAGGGCGCCGGCCGCACGACCAGCCCCGCATCATCGTCACGACGTCTCTCGCCGAGTCGTCGCTGACGGTACCGGGGGCGCGGCTCGTGGTGGACAGCTGCCTGGCCCGCCAGCCGCAGCGCGATGCGGCGCGGGGCATGACCGGGCTGGTGACGACAGCGGCATCCCGGTCGTCCTGCGTCCAGCGCGCCGGTCGAGCGACCCGTCAGGCGCCGGGCACGGTCGTTCGATGCGTCGACGAACGCACCTATGCTGCAGCTCCGGCACGACCGGCGCCCGAGATCACCACCGCCGACCTCACCGACGCGGCCCTGCTGCTCGCCTGCTGGGGCGCGCCGGGCGGAGCCGGCCTGCGTCTCGTCGACGCGCTGCCCTCCGACAGTCTGCGCGACGCCGTCGCCGTGCTGCATGCGCTGGGCGCGGTCGACGACGACGGCCGCGCGACCGATGAGGGGCGAGCTCTCGCGCGGATCCCGACAGACCCGCGCCTGGCACGCGCGCTGCGCGACGGCTCGGCGCTCGCCGGGCCCCGAACCGCTGCCGAGGTCGTCGCGCTGGTGGGCGGCGACATCCGGGTGCGCGATGGCGACATCGTCGCGGCGCTCTCGGCGCTGCGATCCGGACGCGGCCCCGAGGCGCAGCGCTGGTCGCGTGAGGTCGAGCGCCTCCTGCGCCTCGCCCCGCCCAGCCTGGAACACGGCGGCCGAGACGGCGTCGGCCTCGTCGTCGCGCTCGCCTTCCCTGAGCGCATCGCGAAACGCGTCGAGCGCTCGGCCGACGGCGCGACGTTCCTGCTGGCATCCGGAACCCGGGCGGGCGTCGGCGGCCCGCTGGCCGACGCCGAGTGGCTCGCCGTGGCCGACGTGGCGCGGGCGAGCGCGCGCATCGCCGCCGGCACCGGTGCGGTCATCCGCGCTGCAGCGCCGATCACCGAGCAGCAGGTCGAGCGTGCCGCCGATCATCTGATCACCGATCAGATCGAGGCCCAGCTGCAGGACGGGCGGGTCAGCGCGCGTCGCGAACGACGGGTCGGAGCCATCATTCGCTCATCAGTGCCCGTGCGCGCCTCGGCCGCGGAGGGACGGGATGCCGTGCAGCGGGCCGTGCGCGCACGCGGCCTCGACGTGTTCACCTGGTCAGATGGCGCCGACGAGCTGCGCCGCCGACTGGCACTGCTGCACCGTGAGCTCGGCTCGCCCTGGCCCGACGTGTCCGACGACGGGCTGCTGTCGCGGCTCGAGGAGTGGCTCGACCCCGAGCTCGCGGCTCTCGCGAACGGCACACCCGCAGGACGCATCGATCTCGCCGCACCCCTGCGCCGGCTGCTGCCCTGGCCGGCAGCCACCGAGTTCGACTCCCTCGCGCCCGACCGGCTCGAGGTGCCCAGCGGCTCGCACATCCGGGTCTCCTACCCGCCGCTCGATGATCCCGAGGCACGCCCCGTCGTCGCGGTCAAGCTGCAGGAGTGCTTCGGCTGGGCCGAGACACCGCGGATCGCCGCCGGTCGCGTACCCGTGCTGTTCCACCTGCTCTCACCAGCCGGGCGCCCGCTCGCCGTCACCGGCGATCTCGCGTCGTTCTGGTCGGGACCCTACGCCCAGGTGCGCGCAGAGATGCGGGGGCGCTACCCGAAGCATCGCTGGCCCGAGGATCCATGGGCGGCCGCGCCCACCAGGCACACCACTCGACGCGCCGCCCGCGACTGACCGCATCTGCGTACCGGGCGCGTTTTCTCCGTGTGCTTCTCCGTGCTCTCACCGATGCTCTACGCGTGTCGCCCCTGGAAGATCGTTCGATGACGCGGCGGACGGACCGACTGCGTCGGGCGAAAGGAAGCATCAATGAAGAAGTTCCTCACGTACGCCGGCACGACCCTCGGCCTCACGGCCGCGCTCGTGCTCGGAGGGGGCATGGCCGCCTCGGCACACGACTGCTTCAACCCGAACCGCTCCGACCAGGGCAACGCGGCGGCCGGCAAGAACTCGCAGAGCTGGTGGACTCTCGTCGTCGAAGACGTCGTCATGGAGGGCGTCGGCATGGGCTACACGCAGGAGCAGGCCGAGTGCATCCTGGACGAGTACGACGGCCCGGCATCGTTCACGGTCAAGGTGAAGGGCGCGAACGGGCAGGACGGCACCCTGCTCGCGCACAACCCGAACGACCACCTCGACAGCGACGGCAAGGGCATCGACCTGGTGTTCTCCGCCTACGGCGACGAGATCATGGGCGCCTACATGGCGTGCGGCGTCGAGTTCGGCTGATCTGCACCACCCGGATCCGGATGCCAGGCGCACGGGCATCCGGATCCGTCATGCGGTGCGACGGCGCAGCGTCAGGGGCGCCAGCACCAGGCATCCGACGGCGAATGCCGCGACGATCAGCAGCGGTGCGCCGACATCCCACCCCTCGTCACCGGCGGTGACAGCCTGGATCGCATCGATCGCGTGGCTCAGCGGCAGCCACTGCGAGATGGCGTAGAGCACGTCGGGCATCTGGTCGCGCGGCATGAAGAGCCCGCCGAGAATGATCTGCGGAAAGACCAGCACCGGCATGAACTGCACGGCCTGGAACTCCGTCTGCGCGAACGCGCTCGCCAGCAGACCGAGGGCCGTTCCGAGCACGGCATCCACCACGGCGACGAGACCGAGCTGCCAGAGCGGACCGTCGACCTCAAGGCCGCATACGTACACGGCGAAGGCGACCGTGACGATCGCCTGCAGAACAGCCATCGCCCCGAACGCCAGCGCATAGCCGATGATGAAGTCGGCTTTGCCGAGCGGTGTCGTCATCAGTCGCTCGAGCGTGCCCGAGCGCCGCTCGCGAAGGGTCGTGATCGACGTGATCAGAAACATCACGATGAAGGGGAACAGCGCGAGGATCGCCCCGCCGAAACGGTCGAAGACACCGTCCTGATCCGAGAACAGCCAGGCGAACAGACCGACGAGCAGGCTCGGCGCGACGAGCATGAGGGCGATCGACCGCGGGTCGTGACGCAGCTGGCTGAGCACGCGCCCTGCGGTCGCGAGAGTGCGGCGGAAGGTCATCGCCCGACCTCCCGTCGCGACCGTCTCGTCTCATGGCCCGCGTCGCGTTCGATGACGACGAGGAAGGCGCTCTCGGCGTCGGTCTGACCCGTGTCGACGAGCAGCTCTCGTGGCGTGGTGTCGGCGATGATTCGGCCGTCGCGCATGAGCAGCAGCCGGTCGCAGCGCAGAGCCTCGTCCATGACGTGACTCGACACGAGCATGGTCGTGCCGCCGTCGGCGATGTCCCTGAACAGTGCCCACAGCTCCGCCCGCAGCACCGGATCGAGCCCGACGGTCGGCTCGTCGAGCACGACCAGCTCGGGATCGCCGAGCAGCGCCGCGGCGAGCGAGACGCGATTCTGCTGACCGCCGCTGAGGTCGGCGACCCGCTGCTGCGCCTGCGCGCTCAGCCCGACCCTTTCGATCACCTCGGCGACGTCGGTCCGGGGCGCCCCGAGGACCGATGCGAAGTAGCGCAGGTTCTCGCGCACGCTGAGGTCGTCGTAGACCGCCGAGCCCTGCGTGCCGTACGAGACCCGGTGCCGCAGCGCACGCGATCCGGCCGGTGCTCCGAGCACGGTCACGGTGCCGCCGTGGATGCGCTGCACCCCGACGATCGAGCGCATCAGCGTCGTCTTGCCGCAGCCCGACGGACCGAGCAGCCCGATCACCTGTCCGCGGGGGATGCGCAGCGACAGCCCGTCGAGCACCGCGTGGTGCCCGCGCCGCACGCGCAACCCGTCGACGACGACGGCATCGGGGTTCGTCATGCGTCGATTATCCGCCCGAGAACGCCATCTCGGGGGAGCAAACGGTCAGCACTCGATGACGTTCACCGCGAGGCCGCCCTCGCTGGTCTCCTTGTACTTCGTCGACATATCGAGGCCGGTCTGACGCATGGTCTCGACGACGGCGTCCAGCGACACATAGTGGTGACCATCTCCGCGCAGCGCGAGACGTGCGGCCGTGACGGCGGTCGAGGCGGCGATCGCGTTGCGCTCGATGCACGGGATCTGCACCAGCCCGCCGATGGGGTCGCAGGTGAGACCCAGGTGGTGTTCCATGGCGATCTCGGCGGCGTTCTCGATCTGGCGCACCGTGCCGCCCATCACGGCGGTGAGGCCGCCGGCGGCCATCGCGCACGCCGAGCCGACCTCGGCCTGGCAGCCGCCCTCGGCACCGGAGATCGACGCGTTGGCCTTGAACAGCGATCCGAGCGCGGTCGCCGTGAGCAGGAATCGCCGGATGCCGCGGCGGCGGTTCGCCTCGGCCACCGCCGCCTCGTCGAGCGGCTCACCCGCGGGGAGAGCCGCCTGCTCGTTGCGGAAGCCCAGCAGGGCGCTGCCGACCAGCTCACCGTGCGGGGTCACAGCGTTGCCGACGCCGAGGCCCGAATCGGCGAGGAAGCGCCACCAGTACATCGCCACGGCGGGGAGGATGCCGGCGGCACCGTTCGTGGGAGCGGTGACCACGCGGCCGCCGGCCGCGTTCTCCTCGTTGACGGCGAGGGCGAAGGCACCGAGCCACTCCCCAGGCAGGGCCGCATGCCCCTCGGCCTCCGAGGCCTCGAGCTGCTGACGGATGTCGCCCGCGCGCCGCTTCACCTTGAGGATGCCCGGCAGCGTGCCCTCGGAGTGCAGGCCGGCGTCGACGCACGAGGCCATGGCGTCCCAGATCGCGTCGAGTCCGGCCGCGACCTCCTCTTCGGTGCGGACCGCCATCTCGTTGGCGCGGGCGATCTCGGCGATCGACATGCCGGTCTCATCGCACAGGACAAGCAGCTCTTCGGCCGTGTCGTAGGGGTAGGGCTGGGGAGCCGCGGCGACGCGCGCCTCTTCGCCGTCACGGCGGATGAAGCCGCCGCCGACGGAGTAGTAGGTCTGCTCGAGCACCGGCGCCCCATCGGCGTCGAGGGCGTGCAGCGTCATCGCATTGGGGTGGCCCGGCAGACGGGTGCGGGGCACGAAGGCGATGTCGTCCTTCTCGAACCGGATGCTGTGCTCCCCCGCCAGCAGCAGATCGCGGCCCGCGGGCCAGCGGCTCCACAGCTCGCGGACGGCGGCCGGATCGCAGGTCTCGGGGTGCAGCCCCTGCAGGCCCGCGACGACAGCATCCGGGGTTCCGTGGCCCAGACCAGTCGCCCCCAGCGAGCCGAAGAGCTCGCAGCGCACGCGCGCGATGTGGCCGATCCGCCCCTCGGCGCGCAGGCGATCCGCGAAATCGACACCGGCGCGCATCGGGCCGACGGTATGCGAGCTCGACGGTCCTACACCGATGGAGAACAGATCGAAAGCCGAGACGTACGCAGTCACCTCTCCAGCCTACGGCCGCGGGGGCTGCGCGAGGGCCGGTCGAAGGCCCCGCAAGAAAGGCGAAACCCCCGCCGCTTTCGCGACGGGGGTTTCACTACTGTCTCAACACAGTGCGCGCCCCGAGGGACTCGAACCCCCAACCTTCTGATCCGTAGTCAGATGCTCTATCCATTGAGCTAGGGGCGCACGGCCCGCTCAGCGGGCCGAAGAACAGCCTACAACACGTTCTGCCGAGAAGTGAAATCGAGCAGGATCGGGCTCACGCCCGGCGCGTCCAGGGCACCCGCTTGCCCTCTTTCTCGGCGCGCGCGGCGTCTTTCTCCGCAGCCTTCTCGACCGCCTTCTCGCGCTTGCGGCGGGCGCGCTGCTCTGACGACAGCGCCTGCAGATCGACCAGCTTCAGCGCCTGCATCCGTGCCTCGCGCATCTGCTCGTATTCGGGATCCTGGTCGGCGCGCATGCCCTCCACCCGCAGTCGGCGGTCGAGGTTGCTGCGCACGTCGGCCCACGCCGCTGCCCTGGCCTCTTCCACGAGTGCCTTGAGCGCTTCGGGATCCTCGGTCATCTCGCGCAGGTGATTCGCCACCCCGGTGGACTGTTTGGCTCGTCGGCGCAGATTGCGCACATCGCGGTCGCGGTAGTCGTGGGTGCCGTGCGGGTCTGAGTGGCGGCCGCGTGCGCGCTTGCGCAGCGCCGTGAGGTGCTCAGCCGCCTGTTCGGACTCGTCTGCCATCGCGCGCAGCGCGGCGCGGGCTTCGTCCATGTAGTGATCGATCTCGAAGGTGCCGCCCCGCGCGATCGTGCCGACCAGGATCTGGTTCTTCACGGTCAGCCGAACGGCCGCCGTGGCGATCGCGACGCCCTCGGCGATGGCCTCCGATGTTCGTCCCACAAGTACCTCCCGAATCGAGCGTACCGGCACCCCACCGACACCGGTGGGGTGGATTCAGTCCCGCCTCACGGAGCTCCCGAACATCCGCTCGTGCGCCACAGCCCGCCCCTCGGCCAGATGCTCGGGAATCAGCCGCCGCACGAGCTCGACATCGCGCGCCCGGACCGCGTCGAGGATGCGGCGGTGCGTCGCGGCCATCCCGACGACGTCATCGTGCTGCCCGAACAGCCAGCGAAGGCGGGTGACCAGCGAGGCGGCGAGCTCGATGAGCATGGTGTTGTTCGACAGCCGCACCGCGGCCATGTGGAAGTTCGCGGATGCCTCACGCGCCGCCTCACCGTCTCCCATCGCCGCCGCATTCGTCTCCTGCGCCACGAGGGACTCCAGAAGTGCCAGGCCGACATCGTCGAGGCGCTCGGTGGCGAGAGCGAACGCAAGCGTCTCTATCGCCTCGCGCACCTCGGCGAAGTCCTGCAGGTCCTGAGGCGAGAACTCGCGAACGGTCGCCCAGCTGCGGGGCCGTGCGACCACGATCCCGTCGGCGACGAGCGCCTTGATCGCCTCCCGGACCGGCAGGCGGGACACCTGCAGTTCGGCCGCGATGTCGCGCTCGACCAGGCGGGAACCGGGGGCGCGTCTTCCCGACATGATGTCGTCGCGCAGCACGTCGGTGACCCGCTCGGACTCGAGCTCCGGCACGCGATCGATCGCCATGATCGGATTCATACCACCCCGCCGCGCGTTCAGCCAGCACCTTGCGTACGCCGTCCCGCAGAACCGAACGAGAGGGCCGCCACGCGAGTGGCGACCCTCTCGGGCATCGACGGCTAGAGCTCGACCGGCGGCGCGGGCTCGTCGTCTGCGACCTCGGGGTGCCGGGCGAGATTCACGATGGCGAGGGCGAGGCCTCCCCACACCGTGACCATCGCGATGATCATCATGATGATGGCGGTCGTGGTCATGAGCGTGCTACCTTCGCTGTCTCGTCGGGCAGTCGGATGCTGCCGGTCTCGGAGTCCGGTTCGTAGTTCTCCTCGATCAGGAACTCGTCGTAGTCGGGATCGAGCTTGGCGTGCGAGCGGCGACTCCACGGCAGCAGGGTGAGCAGCACCGCCAGCACGATCAGGGCGATCGCCATCCCCCACCCGAAGATCCCGAGGAACCACGCCGGATACTCGCCATAGGGAGCCTCGAGCTTCGCGACGATCTCGTTGTAGAGCAGGTAGCCCAGCACCACAGGTGCGAGAGCGCCGGTCAGCAGCATCCATGTCCAGCCCAACCTGAAGCTGGAGCGCTTGTTCAGGTGGTCGCGCAGCACCGGCAGCTTGTGCAGGATCCAGGCGACGAGCACGACCGCGACCAGGGCGACGGCCATGATGCCGAACGCGTTGACGAAGGCATCCGTCGTGTCGAGGACCGCGAGAGCGGTGGTCGTCGAGAAGAAGGCGATCGACAGGAGAGCCACCGGGATCGCGACGACGAGAGTGGTGCGCACTCGGCCCCAGCCGAGCTTGTCCTGCAGGGCTGCCACGACCACCTCGAGAACCGAGACGAGCGAGGTGATGCCGGCGAAGACCAGCGCTCCGAAGAACAGCACCCCGATGATCGAGCCGCCGGTCGCGTTCGACACGATGGTGGGGAACGCGATGAACGCGAGGCCGATGCCCGACGTCGCCACCCCCGAGACCTCGGTGCCCTGCGCTGCCGCCATGAAGCCGAGGGCCGCGAACACGCCGATGCCGGCGAGGATCTCGAAGCTCGAGTTCGCGAAGGCCACGACCAGGCCGGAGCCCGTGAGATCGGTCTTGCGCTTCAGATACGACGAGTACGTCACCATGATGCCGAAGGCGACCGACAGCGAGAAGAAGATGTGTCCGTAGGCGGATGCCCAGACGCCGGGGTCAGCGAGCGCCTCCCAGTTCGGGGTGAAGAACGCGGTGAGGCCGTCCATCGCGCCGGGCAGGAACAGCGACTGCACGACGAGCGTGGCGAACATCAGCGTGAGCAGCGGCATGAGGATCATGTTGGCCGCGCCGATGCCGCGCTTCACGCCCAGCGTCATGATGATGATCACGACGAGCCAGACCCCGATGAGCGGAAGGCCGACCTGCGGCACGAACTCGGTCGACAGCCCCGCGCTTACGTCGCCCATCTGCAGGAAGTCACCGAAGAAGTAGTCCTGCTCGTTGCCCTTGCCCCACGTGATGTTCGCCGAGAACCAGGTGTACATCGCAGCCCACGCGATGATCACCGCGTAGTAGGTCGCGATCACGACGCAGATGAGCACCTGCCACCAGCCCAGCGGCTCGGCGGCGCGGTTCATCCGGCGAAAAGCCAGCGGCGCCGAGCTGCGGAAGCGGTGGCCGATCGCGTAGTCGAAGAACAGCAGAGGGATGCCCGCGGTCAGCAGCGCGCACAGGTACGGGATCAGGAAGGCGCCACCGCCGCCCTCGTACGCCACATATGGAAAGCGCCAGATGTTGCCGAGCCCGACAGCCGATCCGATCGCCGACATGATGAAGACATTGCGCGAGCCGAAGCCCTCGCGCTTGGTGGTCTGCGTCGTTGCGTTCGCCATGGTCCGAGGGTACCGGAGGCACGTGGTCCCGCCGGCTGGCCCCGCCGGTGCTCGCCCCGCTACTGTCCCCCGGTCAGGGCACGGGGTCAGCTCTCGCTCTCGGGCTCCTCGGCTCCCTCGACTCCTGGGCCGGGCCCCGGTCGCACTGCGGCCGTATCGGCGATGTCGATGCGGGTGTTGCCGTTGCGCTCAGACACCTCGATGCGAGGTGCGGCATCGGCCTCGGTGGAGTGCTCGGCACGCAGGAACTGATCGCGCAGCTTCTGCTCGTGGGTCATGTCGCCGGTTGCGTCGGTGTTGTCGGACATGACGGCAGGATGCCCGGATGCTGTGCCACGGCGCGAGGGCCTTGCCCGACGGTGCCGGACGGGGATAGGGAATCTCGCCCCAGGCGGAAAAAGCCGCCCGCCCAGATCAACTCGAGCACCCGCTCCATGCCCCCATGATGAGGTCGAAGTCCTCCGCGTCCATGACAGAGCGCCGCACCGCCGGCAAGGCTGCCGGTGAGCGCACAATAGACACCAAAGCGTGACCGTAGCTCCTTCCGCGATGACTGGGATTGTCGTGGAAGGAGCTACGGATCACGAGAGGGCCTTAGGGCTGATGGACTCGCCATCGGCCTTCCTGCGTGAACTGGACCGACGCCGTTCTGGAGACCGGCATATGGACGGTGGTGTCAGCGGAGAGGCGTTACCGCTCAATGATTTTGTTGCGTGGGGCGATCCGAAAGGTAACCCGCCCAGCTCAGCCTGACGTGTCCGGGATCACCGCCAGCTGACGGAGACCATCCCAGGAACGCCGTCACCGGAGTTGTCCAACCAAGAGGAGTCGATGGTGCCGGGTGCCGCCGTCTGGTTGATGAACGACGAACCAGCGCCGCCACCTGCTCCGGCGCCAGCGTGCAGATCTTCGTACCACACCGCAGAACCACCGCCGCCACCGAAGTACCCGCCGCCACCGCCACCAGAAGTTGCCCCGGTCTTGCCGCCGGACGCGCCATAGCGCATTTCGTCGCCGCTTCCACCGTTGCGTCCGCTACCGCTGTACCCCACGATGTTCATATAGGGACCACTCGGGACTCCGCCGGCCCCGACGTTAGACAGAGTCGCGCCGCCTCCGCCGCCTGCAAAACCGCCGCCCTCGACGGTTCCAGCGGCACCAGCTTCAGCGGTTGCCCCAGCGTGGCCCCCACCGCCCGGGAACGCCTTGATGAGGACTCCTCCATCGCCGCCTGAGTTCATGGAGTTGGCGCCACCTCCACCACCACCTGCAACGACTAGCGCCGGCGAGGCTTCAGTGCTTCCCAGCAGGATTGCTGAACCGGCTCCGCCGTAGCCCGCGTCAACAGCCCAGACGCCGCTGCCGTTGAAATCGTACCGGTCACCGCCGAGTCCGCCGTCGCCATACCCGCGCGGTCGTACATCGAGTTTCGTGCTGCCGCGGCGCCATCCGCCTTGACCGGCGATGAGGTAGAGCGTCATGCTGCTTCCCGTGGGTGTGATGGTGCCGGTGGCCACAGCACCGAAACCTCCATACGCGCCAGATGCGCCTCCCCCACCGCCGCGAACCACGTACCTGATCTCCCGAGCGCACGCCGGGATCTCGATCGTGGTCCACGCATAGCTGTCAGAAGTGGCGGTGATCTGCCTTTCACCCGGTGCGCAGGACGAAGCGTGCGCGGGTGCGGCAACGGCGGCCGCAAGGATCGGCACGCTCCACGCCGCGCCCTTGATGACCGTTCGCCGGCGCGGCAAGCGTTGGTTGCCCTCGCTTGCGCTGGCGCTTGCGTTCGGCTCGGTGACGTCGCTCATTGTTCTCCCCAAAATTACAGTGCGATCCCCGAGCCCCCGCTCGGCGCACTCCTTGTAATAGGATCGGCGGTCCGCGAGGGGACCTCGCGCGAGAAAGGCGATCATGACCGGAAGTGCAGGCATACTGGCGCGAACTGTGCAGTGATGTCGGACGTCCGGGGGCACCGCAGTGGCATCGGTTGCCCACGAGCCACGTCAACGTATGGATCAGGACCTTCCTCGTCTGAACGCGCAGCACTGCGCTTCTGATACTCATACGTGGGCTCGTCCTGCCGCGCCACCTGGATGGTGGGTGTCCTCTGATCAGGCTGCAGCGCCCTCCCCCGCCTTGGCTGCACCCGACCTGCGGCTCACGGCAGCATCCCTCGCGGTCTCGGCGGAGGCAACGTCAAGGCCGGGCAGCGGATGCTCGGACACGCATCCGCAGCAATGACTCTGGATACCTACAGCGACCTGTTCGATGAGGACCTCGAGGCCCTGGTGAGCCGCCTCGATCACGCGATCGCTGCTCGGGGTGTTGCCAATCTGTTGCCACCAGCCGCGTCAGCGGAATGACGAAACCCCCGCCTTCCCAGTGTTTCGTAGGGAGTTCGGGGGCCTCGATCTGGCGGAGACGGAGGGATTTGAACCCTCGGTCCCCGTGAGGGGACTCCACCTTAGCAGGGTGGTGCACTAGGCCTGACTATGCGACGTCTCCAGGCGCCCGGCTTCCGCTCGGACGCGCCTTGCAAGCATACCCGTTCCGACGGGCACTCACGAATCAGCGCCGGACGTTGCCGTTCGAGCAGGTCTGCACGGCGGCCGAGTTGCCCTTGATCGTGTCGGGCAGCGCCACGACGTCGTCGGGCACGGGCGTCGGGGCGTCCGAGGGCGTGGGCGCGGGCGTCGCGGGGTCCTTCACGACGACACCATCGTTGTTGGTCGCCTCATGCGTGATCTGCAGCTGCTTGTTCGCCTTGATCGCGTCCCACAGCACGGTCGCGGCTTCCTCGTTCGGCACGACCTTGTTCGCGTCGTACGGGTCTTCCAGCGTCGGGTACTGCACGAAAACGATGTCTTCGAAGGGCACGCTCTTCACGGCGAGCGCGATCTGCACGATCTTCATCGGGTCGGCCAGCGACTTCGACGCCTCGAGGTTGTTGAGGCCGGTGTCGGCGAGACGGAGCATGACGGGCACGTTGCCGAGCACCTCGCCGCTGATCATCTTGCGCGCCAGGCTCGACATGTACTGCTGCTGGTTGCCGATGCGACCGAGGTCGGACCCGTCTCCCACGCCGTGACGCGTGCGCAGGAACTGCAGTGCCTGCACGCCCTGGATCGTGTGGTCGCCCGCGGCCATGTCGAGACCGGTGTACCGGTCCTTGATGGGGTTCGCGAGGCACACGTCGACGCCGCCGATGGCATCCGTGATCTCGATCACCCCGCCGAAGGTGACCTTCGCGGCGAACTCGATGTCTTCTCCCGTGAGCTGCGAGATGGTCTTGGCGACGCAGTTCAGGCCGCCCTTCTCACCCCCGTGCTCGTAGGCGACGTTCAGGGGCTGCTTGCGCAGCGCCCCATTGGTCTGGCCGTTGATGTCGGTGCACTCGGGGATGGGCAGCATGAGGTCTCGCGGGAAGCTCACCGCGGTCACTCGACGCGGCTCCGCCGAGACATGCACCAGCAGGTTCACGTCGTTCAGGGTGCCGCCTGCGTCCTTGCCGGTGCAGCGCTTGCCGAACAGGTGCTTGTACTTCTCTTCGCACGTGTCGACGCCGGTCAGCAGGATGTCGAACCCGCCGGGGTACGCCCCGATGTCAGGCGGCAGCTCTTTGGTTCCCTCGATCTCGACGGCGTTCGCGTTGACGGTCGACGTGAAGCCGCCGAGCACGTAACCCGCGACGCCCACGCCGCTCACGAGGATCACTGCCAGCGCGACGCCGATCAGCTTCAGGAGCTGCCCGGCTGCACCGGGCGAACGCAGCTGACCATGGCGCGCCACGGGCTGGCGCCGTTTGACGGACGTGCTCACTCGGGGCCTTTCGACAAGAAGCGGAGGGTGTGGGATTCGAACCCACGGGACATTGCTGCCCACTGGTTTTCAAGACCAGGTCCATCGGCCGCTCGGACAACCCTCCCGACTCCGGCTCTCACCGGACGGTCAGTCGTCGAGTCTATCGGCTCCGGGGGAAGTCGAATGCGGACGACTCATTCTTGCGCGAACTCCTGGGGATCTTCTGGGCGGATGCGCGGCGCATCGGCGGGTTCAGATGAGAGTGCGAAGAGCGGATGCCAGTCCGCCTTCTTCCACGGCTCCGGTCAGCTCACCCGCCGCGTTCTGCACCTCGTCGACCGCCTGGCCCATCGCCACGGCGCGTCCTCCGCCTTCGAGAGCCCAGGCGAACATGCCGAGGTCGTTGCGGCCGTCACCGGCCACGAGCACGTTCTCACGGGGCGTGCCGAGCTGCGAACGCACCCGCTCGAGAGCGGTGCCCTTGTCGACGCCCTTCGGGGCGATGTCGAGCCAGGCCGTCCAGCCGACGGCGTACGACACCTCATTGAGACCTGCCTCGGCGACGATGCGCTGGAAGTCCTCCTCGTCGTGCTGCGGTGAGACGACGACGATGCGCGAGACGGGCTGCTGCATCAGCTCCTCGAACTCGACCTCGCGGCCGGCATCGAGCGTCCAGTCGTCAAGCACGTCGGTATAGAGGCGCTCACCAGAGCCGAGCTCGACCATGTACCGCGCCTCGGGCAGGCTCTCGCGCAGCAGCGCGAGCACGGGCGCCGGGTTGAAGACCTCGACGCGCCAGCGCTCCCAGTCATCGCCGACACGGCGCATCACGACGGCACCGTTCGAGCACACCGCGTACTCGGCGGTGATGCCGAGCTCGTCGATGTACCTCTTGGTGCCACCCCAGCTGCGCCCTGTTGCGAGCATGACCTCGTATCCGGCGTCGCGAACGGCGCCGACCGCTTCTGTCACGCCGGGGCTGAGCGTCTCGTCCTGAAGCAGGATGGTGCCGTCGATGTCGAGCCCGACGAGGCCAAGCGAAGTCACTCGGTGCCCTGCGCGGCTGCGGGCTCTTCCGACCAGCCGATCGGCCGCAGCACCTCGATGCCGCCAAGGTACGGGCGAAGCACCTCGGGCACGGTCACCGACCCGTCTGCCTGCTGGTGCGTCTCGAGGATCGCGACGATCCATCGGGTGGTGGCCAGTGTTCCGTTGAGCGTGGCGACGCTGCGTGTCTTCGCCGCAGCCGCGTCGTCGGTCTCGGGCCGGTACCGGATGTCGAGTCGACGCGCCTGGTAGGTCGTGCAGTTCGACGTCGACGTGAGCTCACGGAACGCGCCCTGAGTGGGCACCCACGCCTCGATGTCGAACTTGCGCGCCGCGCTCGAGCCGAGATCACCCGCGGCCACATCGATCACGCGGTAGGCGAGACCGAGCGCGGTGAGCATCTCTTCCTGCAGGGCGACGAGACGGTCGTGCTCGGCCTCGGCGTCTTCAGGGGTCGTGTAGACGAACATCTCGAGCTTGTTGAACTGGTGCACCCGGATGATGCCGCGGGTGTCCTTACCGTACGAACCGGCCTCGCTGCGGTAGCACGTCGACCAGCCGGCGTAGCGGTGAGGACCCGCGCTCAGGTCGAGGATCTCGTCTTTGTGATACCCCGCGAGGGGCACCTCGCTCGTTCCCACGAGGAAGAGGTCTTCCTTGTCGAGGTGGTAGACCTCGTCGGCGTGCTCTCCGAGGAATCCAGTGCCCTGCATGATCTCGGGCCGCACCAGGGTAGGCACGATCATCGGCGTGAAGCCGTTAGCCAGCGCCTTGTCGAGCGCGAGGTTCATCAGAGCGATCTCGAGACGTGCGCCGACGCCCTTCAGGAAGTAGAAGCGCGAGCCGGAGACCTTCACACCGCGCTCCATGTCGATGGCCCCGAGCATCTCGCCGAGCTCGAGGTGATCGCGCGGCTCGAAGTCATAGGTAGGCACGTCGCCCACGCGGCGCAGCTCGATGAAGTCCTCCTCGCCGCCGGCGGGGACGCCGTCGATGATGACGTTCTCGATGCGGTCGAGGGCGGATGCTGCAGCATCCGCCGCCTCGTTCGCCGCCTGCTGGGCGGCCTTGACCCGATCGGCCAGGTCCTTGGCCTGTGCGACCAGAGCGGCCTTCTCTTCCTTCGGCGCTTTGGCGACGCTCTTGCCGAAGGCGTTCTGCTCTGCGCGCAGTGTCTCGAAGGCGTTCAGCGCATCGCGGCGCGATCGGTCGGCCTCGATCGCCGCGTCGACGGTTTCCGGCGCGTTCCCGCGCGCGATCTGTGAGCGTCGGACGAGCTCGGGCTCGTCGCGGAGAAGGGCGAGATCGATCATGCGCCAAGTCTATCGAGGGCGTCGATGCTGCTCGGGCGGGCGGAGAAGCGGCGAGCGCGCAGGTCGTAGAGTGGCGTCATGTCGGCATCCGGGAACGAGAACGCGCACGCGGCTCTCATTCTCAATCCGGTGAAGGTGGATGCCGTGCGGCTGCGCGCAGCTCTCCTGTCGCTTTCGCGCACGCACGGCTGGGCTCCGCCACGGTTCTACGAGACGACGATCGAAGACCCCGGTCAGACGATCACGCGCATCGCCCTCGATGAGGGAGCGGCGGCCGTGCTCGCCGCCGGCGGCGACGGCACGATCCGCGCCGTCGCCGAGACAATGGCCGGCACGGGCACCCCGTTCGCCGTCCTGCCAGGAGGCACGGGCAACCTCTTCGCCCGCAACCTCGGTCTTCCCCTGCTCGACATCGAGAAGGTGATGGAAGCCGTGTTCACCGGGTTCACGTACCCCGTCGACATGGGCTGGGCGCGGCTCAGCCGGCCCGACGGCACCGTCAGCGAGCACGGCTTCGTCGTGCTCGCCGGCATGGGCCTGGACGCCGACATGATTGCCAACACGAGACCCGATCTCAAACGGTCGGTCGGCTGGGTGGCCTATCTCGACGGCGCCGCTCGCTCTCTCCCGGGAGCGAAGCCCTTCCGCGTCGTCTATCAGCTCGACGACGGCCGCCTGCACTCGGCGAAGGTGCACAGCATGCTGTTCGCCAACTGCGGCGCCCTGCCCGCCGGCATCGCGCTGCTGCCGGACGCCTCACTCGACGACGGAGCGATGGACATCGCGCTGATCCAGGCGACGGGCCCCCTCGGGTGGCTCGGGATCTGGCGGAAGGTCTGGTGGGACAACTCGGTGCTGCGCCGCACGCGAGCCGGCCGTCTCGTACTCGAGCGGCGCGGCAGGGACGCGTCGATCCGCTACCTGCGCGGAGCCTCGGCGGAGGCGGCGATGATCGGGCCGACATCGATCGAGCTCGACGGCGACGAGCTGGGTCTCGCCGTGCGCATGGCGTGCCGTGTGCAGCGCGGCGGACTCACCATCGCCCTGCCGGAAGGGCACGACACCTCGCGGTTCTGAGCGCTGATGCTCAGCCCTCGACGACGATCTCGCCGTCGAGTCCCGCACCGACCAGAGTCAGCTCGAAAGCCTCGTCGTCGTCGGGCTGCGAGAGCATGATCGGCGTGAGGCGCGGGGCCATGTCCATGGTGCAGACTCCGTCGATCTCAGCGAACGTGACGGTCGCCCCGGCATCCGTCTGCTGCACGTCGTTCACGACGGGCACGCACGAGCCGGACCCCCATGTCAGCAGCACGATGCCGTCGTCGAACCAGCCTGCCGACGGCTGGTACTCGGTCGGTCCCTGCGGCGCCTCAGCACGCGCGTCCAGATCGACCGTGTCGGTGCGCTCACCGTGAACGACCTCGATCTCCACCTCAGACGTGACGTCGACGCCCTCGGGCACCGGAACCATCAGCGCCCGCGGCGCGAGGTCGTCGGTGCAGGCCTTCTCGGCGCTGGCGGCGAACGTCACACGGATGCTCTGACCCGACGCGGCGACATCGCCGAGCACCGGGGCGCAAGACGACGAGCCCCAGGTCACCAGCGCGAACGAACGCCCGCCGTCGAGCCAGGCCGCCTCGACCTCGTCGACGCCGTCGGCGGTCGGCAGTGTCGACGGGCCGCTCGGCGCAACCGAGCTCGTCGGCGCGCTCGCACCGGGTGCCGTCGCGCACGCAGTGGCGAGCAGGGCCACGGCGGCGAGCGTCGCGGCAGAGGAGAGGGCTCGCATGAGGGTCATACCCCGATAGTGTCACGGCGGCGACGAGCGTCTCGAACCGCCGCGCACGGCAGTGCGGCGCGAGCCGCGTCTACTGCAGGGCCGAGGTCAGGCGCGCGAGGTTGTCGAGCACCGTCGAGCGCAGCGGCTGCTGCTGCCATTCCTCGAGCGTCAGCTCGCGGCTGAGCGAGCGGTACTCGTCTTCCACGACGCGCATCTCGTCGACGAACTCCTCGCCGCGCACGAGCATCGAGACCTCCATGTTGAGACCGAAAGAGCGCATGTCCATGTTGCTCGAGCCGATCACGGCCACCTGATCGTCGATCGTGAGGCTCTTCGTGTGCAGGATGTAGGGCTTCGGATACATCCAGATGCGAATGCCCGCGCGCAGCAGTGCCTCGTAGTAGCTGCGCTGCGCGTGATAGACCATCGCCTGGTCGCCCTGTTCCGACACGAACAGCTCGACCTGCACGCCCCGGTCGACGGCTGAGGTGACGGCCGCGAGCAGCGCCTCGTCCGGCACGAAGTACGGGCTGACGATCATGATCCGCTGCTGGGCGGCGTAGAGCAGCCCGAGGAACAGACGCAGGTTGTTCTCGAGCTCGAACCCGGGTCCCGACGGCACGATCTGGCAGTCGAGGTCGCCTGCGCCGGTCTCGATGCGGGTGATGTCGATGCCCTCGGGCACGGTATCGGTCTCGGCGTAGTAGTCACTGAGGAAGACGGCGTTCAGGCTCGCGACGACAGGACCGTCGACGCGCACCATGAGGTCGACCCAGTGCAGCCCTTGCCGGATGTTCTTGGGCAGGTTGTACGACGAGTCGGTGATGTTCTGCGATCCGAGGAACCCCACCGTGCCATCGATGACCAGGAGCTTGCGGTGATTGCGCAGATCGGGCCGTTGGATGCGGCCGCGCAGCGGCTGCACGGGAAGCATGAGGTGCCAGTCGGCGCCCATCTTCTCGAGCCGCCTGATCGTCTCGCGGTACTTCGGCTTCCACCGGTTCGCCCAGTAGTCGAGCAGCACCCGCACAGGCACGCCGCGGGCCGCCGTCTCCTCCATCGCCCGGAAGAAGTTGTCGGTCGAGTCGTCCGCCTGCAGGATGTAGAACTCCACGTGGACGTAGTCCTGGGCATCCCGGATCGCGTCGGCCATCACGTCGAGAGACGTCTGGTAGTCGCTGATCAGGTGCGCCCCGTTATCGCCCGACAGGGGCAGCGCTCCCATCGACTGGTTCATCGCGACCAGCGGGGGGAACCACTCCGGCGGGTCGGGGCGCAGCGAGCCGAGGCGCAGGTTGCTGGCCGTGTCGGCGATGTAGTGGTTGATCTGCTCCTGCTTGCGCCTGCGGACGCGCGGCAGCTTCGGATTGCCGATGAGCAGGAAGAGCAGGATGCCGAGGACGGGGATGAAGAAGATCGCCAGCAGCCATGCCATCGCCGACGTGGGCCTACGGTTACGCGGCACGACGATGACCGCGAACGCCCGGACGCTGAGATCGATGATGATGTAGCCGACCACGGCCCACCAGGGCCAGGTGTTGACGTCGAGCACAGCGCCTCCCCTCGATGGCCTCGGTTCAGCGTAGCCGGTGCGTCAGACGCGGGGCGGCAGGCCGCGAGCTGCCCGCTCTTCGGCCTCGATCTGGGCGTGCACCTTGCGCTCGGTGCGGTCGAAGCGCAGGATGCCGCGGAGCACGATCACGAAGACCACGCTCACCGCGACGGTCGGCAGAAGTGACCATGCCGCTGCGACCCAGAAGTTCTCCACACCCCCATGCTACCGCCCGCGTCTGTGAGTGCGGCCGATGCGGCCGGCTGGTGGCGGCTGGTGCCGGCTGGTGCCGGCTGGTGCCGCAATCCTCCTGCACAGGAAAGTGATTCTCCGAAGCTGTCCACTGTCGCCGGGGAGCACGCTCCTGACGCCGATCACGAGGTCGATGCTCTCGACCACACTCCCCTTCATGACCACGATCATCCGCGCCGCAGATCCCGCCGAGCTCCTCGGGCTCGTGCCCGCCCTGGCCGGCTTCACCCCACGGCACAGCATCGTCATGCTGCCGTTCCACGGCTCGCGGACCCAGGGCGCGATGCGCCTCGACCTGCCCGATCCCGGGATCTCGCCCGACGATTTCGCCGAGGTGGCGCTGCGCGCCCTGCGGCAGGTACCCGACGTCGACGCGGTCGCGATCGTCGTGTACACCGACCAGACGACGACGCAGGTGCCCGGCGGCGTGCGGCTGCCGCACCTCTCACTCGTCGAGGCGGTCGTCGACGAGTGCGCGAGCGCCGGGCTTCGCGTCGTCGAGGCGCTGTGCCTCACCGGCGAGGGCTGGGGCGACTACCTGGGCGACCGGTCGCGCGTCCATCCCCTCGACGGCATACCGGCGGCGCCCGAGGTACCGGGGATCGGCGATGTGAGCGGCGATCAGCTGGCCGGATCCGAGCTGCCCTCGAGCGACCTCAGCGAGCGCGAGCAGGTCGGGCGTGCGCTGCGAGATCTCGGCGAGGCCATAGAGCACCACATGCACGGCGGCGTGCGAAGCGCCGACAACCCGATCGCGCTTCTGGCCGCCGAGACCATGCTCGCCGATCTCCCCCGTTTCGCGGAGCGCCTGCTCGAGGCCCCGGCCGACGACGACCCGTATGCGTGCGCCGCTCTGCTGTGGTGTCTCGCACGGCCTCCGCTACGCGATGCGATCCTCGTCCAGTGGGCCACCGACGTCGAATTCGGCTGCCTCGCGTTCGATGCGCAACTCGCCTTCTCGGCCGCGCGCACGACGATTCCGGATGCCATCGGCGAGGTGTTCCTGGGGCGGGGGCCGAAGCCCGATCTCGATCGCCTCGGCTGTGCGCTGCAGGTCGTTCGCTGGGCAGCGGCACGTGCGCCTCGGCACGCGAAGGTGGGCGCCCTCACCGCCGCGGCCTGGCTGTCATGGGCCATGGGTCGCTCATCGCACGCAGACGTGTACGTCGGCGAGGCCCTGCGCATCGAGCCCGGGCACAGCATGGCCTCGCTCATCTCGAGCATCCTGTCGGCGTCGATGCTGCCCGAGTGGGCTCTTCGCGAGCGATGACGCGGGAATCGCCCTCGGCGCCGACGTCAGCGGATGCAGGCGCCGACCGACACGCGGTCCGACGCGTCGGCGACCTGCGCGATCACCGGCTTCAGCTCGGCGTTGGTCATCGCATATCCCACGTTCTCGGTAGCGGCGTCCTTTGCGAACACCATCCCGGCGACCTGGCCTCGGTCAGTGAGCAGCGGGCCTCCGGAGTTGCCTGGCTCGACCTGAGCACGCAGGGCGTACACGCTGCGCGCGGCCCTGCGGTCGCCGTAGATGTCCTCCACCGGCGCGCTCGAAGCCGAGATGACGCCGGCCGACACGACACGGAACGGTCCGCCGAACGGGTATCCCATGATCGCCGCCCCGTCGCCCGCGCCCAGGTCGTCAGACAGCGCGAGGGGCGCCGCCGCCACATCGGCTGCGACCACCGCGATGTCGTCGACCGGGTCGAAGTACACCACGGTGGCGTCGCGCGCCGGCTCGCCCGGAACCTCGACGATCGGAGAGCCGACACCGGCCACGACGTGCGCGTTGGTCAGGATGCGATCGTCGGCGACCACGAATCCGGTGCCGCTGGAGATGACACCGCATCCGTCGGCCGAACCCGAGATCTTCACGACCGAACCTGCAGCGCGTTCGAGCTCGGGAGTCGACAGCTCGATCGGCGCCGCATCCGGGGCGGCATCGAGATCCCCCGGCTGCAGCAGGCCCTGCAGGCTGGGCAGCCCGGACTCGCCGAACACCAGCGCGTTGAGTCGGGCGGCCGCCTCGGCGACGGGCGCAGGGATGTAACGCTCGATCGAGCGCAGCACGGTCGACGACGCGACGGTCGCAGACAGCCCAGGCACACCGGCGGATGCGATAGACGACCCCACCATCGTGATCGCCAGCGCAGCGGCCGCCACCGCTGCCACACCGCCCAGAAGACGCTCGACCACGCGGAGCTTGAGCTTGTCGGCGCCCTTGCGCACCAGACGCCCGATCGCCGAGCCGATCGTCGCGCCGATCGCGAGCAGCGCGAGCGCGGTCAGCACCAGCAGCAGGCCGCGCCACTCGCTGTCCGGCACGGCGCGCGCGACGAGCGGCAGCACCCATGGTGCCGCCAGAGCGCCCAGCACCACGCCGCTCACAGAGCCCAGCACCGCGAACAGCCCGGCACTCAGTCCCGTCACCACCGACGCGATGAGCAGCACCGCGATCAGCAGATCGACGAGGTTCGGCGTCATGGCCGGCGGCCCGTCACTTGACGAGCGGGAACAGGATGGTCTCCCGGATGCCGAGACCGGTGATCGCCATCAGCAGGCGGTCGATGCCCATGCCCATGCCACCGCACGGCGGCATGCCGTGCTCGAGCGCGCGCAGGAACTCCTCATCGACGCGCATCGCCTCGAGGTCGCCGCCCGCGGCGAGCTTCGCCTGCTCGACGAAGCGCTCGCGCTGGATCACCGGGTCGACCAGCTCGGAGTACCCGGTGGCCAGCTCGAAGCCGCGCACGTACAGATCCCACTTCTCGACGACGCCGGAGATCGACCGGTGCTCGCGCACCAGGGGCGATGTGTCGACGGGGAAGTCCATCACGAAGGTCGGGCGCACGAGGTCGACCTTCACGAAGTGCTCCCAGAGCTCTTCGATCAGCTTGCCGTGCGTGGGGTGCGGCGGGATGTCGACGCCGTGCTCCTCGGCGAAGGCGATCAGGCCCGCGACGTCGTCCTGCGGTGTGAACTCGCGCCCCGCCGCCTGCGAGAGAGAGCCGTACATCGAGATGCGGTCCCACTCGCCGCCGAGGTCGTACTCGGTGCCATCGGCCCAGGTGACGGTGGTGGAGCCGGCGACGGCGACCGCCGCGTTCTGGATCAGCTCCTGGGTCAGGTCGGCGATGCCGTTGTAGTCGCTGTAGGCCTGGTACGCCTCGAGCATCGCGAATTCGGGGCTGTGCGTCGAGTCGGCGCCCTCGTTGCGGAAGTTGCGGTTGATCTCGTACACCCGCTCGATGCCACCCACCACGGCGCGCTTCAGGTACAGCTCGGGCGCGATGCGCAGGTAGAGCTCGGTGTCGAACGCGTTCGAGTGCGTGATGAACGGTCGAGCCGACGCACCGCCGTGCTGCACCTGCAGCATCGGGGTCTCGACCTCAAGGAACTCGTGAGAGGTGAAGGTCGCGCGAAGGCTCGCGTTCACGGCCGCGCGGGCGCGCACCGTGGTGCGGGCCTGGTCGCGCACGATCAGATCGAGGAACCGGCTGCGCACCCGTCCCTCCTCGCTCAGCTCGGAGTACGCATTGGGCAGCGGAAGGATCGCCTTCGACGCGATCTGCCAGGCGTCCGCCATGATCGACAGCTCGCCGCGGCGGCTGGAGATGACCTCGCCCTGCACGAAGACGTGGTCGCCGAGGTCGACGAGCGCCTTCCAATCGGCGAGCGACTCCTCACCGACGTTCGCCAGCGACACCATCGCCTGGATGCGCGAGCCGTCGCCGGCCTGCAGCGTCGCGAAGCAGAGCTTGCCAGTGTTGCGGCTGAACACGACGCGTCCGGCGACACCAGCGACCATGCCGGTCGCGGTGTCGGGCTCGAGCTCGCCGTACTCGGCGCGCAGCGCGGGGATGCTGTGCGTGACCGGCACCGAGACCGGGAAGGCGCCGCCACCGGCATCCGCACGCTTCTCGATCAGCCGCTCTCGCTTCGCGAGGCGAACCGCCTTCTGCTCGAAGACGTCCTCTTCCAGCTCAGCGGATGCGGGGGTCTGCGCGGGCGCGTCAGTCATAGGTGGGGCTCCTTGAAAGTCCCTGCAAGTCTACCGGCGCGCCCCGTGCCCCCGAGCGGCCGGCCGGCACCCGGGATAGCCTCTCGACATGCGTGCTCAGCGAACCCCCGCCCTGCTCCACGCCGTGAGCGCATCCGCTGCACTCACGATCATCGTCGCGGTCCTCCTCATGCTCATGCCCGCAGCCTCGGCAGACGTCGACGACTTCTCGTACTCCTCCTGGTCGGCCGAGTACGACATCTCGCTCGACGCCGACGGCAGGGCGATCGCGAAGGTGACCGAGACGCTCGTCGCAGAGTTCCCCGAGCACGATCAGAACAAGGGCGTCATCCGCGGCTATCCGCAGAGATACCTCGGAGCAGGTCTCGACATCGACATCGTCTCGGTCAAGGACCAGAAGGGCCGTGACGTGCCGTTCGAGGTCGAGACCGAAGACGACATGGTGCTCGTGCTCACCGGCACCGACGACTACGTGCACGGCTCGACGACGTACGTGATCGAGTCGACCATGCGCGACTTCATGCTGCGGGGCACCGAGTCCGGCAACGACGAGTTCTACTGGAACCTGCTCCCGCTGAACAGCTCACAGGACATCGGGCGCTTCGACGCCGAGCTCCGCTTCTCCCCCGCTCTCGCGAGCGCCGCCACCGGCGACGCGGCCTGCTACGCCGGCCATCAGGGTCAGCGACGGGCATGCGACATCGACCAGTCGGGCGATGGCTCCACCTATCGGGTGCGCTCCGGCGAACGAGCGGCGGGCGACGGCGTGACGGTCGCGATCGGGTTCGCCGCCGGCACCGTCACGCAGCCGAGCGCCCGCGGCGCCGATCCCGTAGCCGACTTCGGGCCGGCAGTCGCCGCCGCGCTCTCGCTCGTCACCGCAGCCGGCTCCTGGATCGCGGTCGCACTCCTGCAACGGCGACGCCGTGTCGCGAGCGGGGTCGTGATCGCGCAGTTCGATGTGCCAGCAGATCAGCCGCCGCTCGTCGCAGCCTCGCTCATCAAGGGCGCACCGAACCCGGTGCCGGCGCAGATCGTGCACCTTGCGGTTCAGGGCGCCCTGCGCCTGGAGGACGAGGGTGACGACCGTCCGGCGGTGCGTCTGCTCGACCGGGCACGCACCGGGCATCCACTCGACCGCGCCATGCTCGACGCCCTGTTCCCCGGAGACACGACCACCCGCCGCATACCGCGCACGAGCACGAAGTTCGCCAAGCGCATGCAGGGTCTCGCCAAGAAGGGCGCCGACGAGGCGAAGAGCCGCGGCTGGGTCACCTCCGAGCGCAGTCGCGCGGCGATCGCATTCGGCTGGGCATCGCTCGGGATGCTCGGCCTGACCCTTGCTCTGCTGATCTGGACGGCCACCAAGGACCGCGATCTGCTGCCGCTGTCGATCATCGCCTTCGCCCTGGCTGCCGTCGGTGTGGGCGTCTCGGCGATCGTGGCGTTCAGCAGGCATACGGTGCTCACTGCAGAAGGCGCCGAGCGTGCCGAGTACCTGCTGGGCGTGCGGGAGTTCATCCGCGTCGCCGAGACCGACCGGCTGCGCATGCTGCAGTCGGTCGACGGTGCCGAACGGCGCAGAGAGGGCTCGTCCGACGTGGTGCACCTGTACGAGAAGCTGCTGCCGTACGCGATGCTCTTCGGTGAAGAGCGCAGCTGGTCGGCCGTGCTCGAGACCGCCTATGCCGACTCCGGGCGAGGCCCCGACTGGGTCAGCACCTACGTCGGCGTCTCGCTCGCGTCGCGCCTGTCGAGCTACTCCTCCTCGCTGAACACGGCCGCGACCTACACGCCTCCATCGGCGTCGTCGTCGGGCGGGTCGACCGGCGGCGGGTTCTCCGGCGGCGGCGGAGGCGGAGGCTTCTCAGGCGGACGCTGACGCTCACGGAGCGCGAGTCAGGGCCGATGCCGCGGTGCATCGGGTGCCGTGCCGATCGAGCCGCGCTCGCGCAGCACGGCCGCCTCGATCGGAATGAGATCAGTCGAATGCTCCGACAACTCGGCGAGGATCGACACGGCAGACCGCCGCCCGAGCCCGAAGGGGTCGCGCCACAGCGCCGACAGCTGGGGTGTCGTGGCCTCGCAGAGCGGAGAGTCCTCCCACGAGACGATGCTCAGCTCCTCCGGCACTCGTACGCCCTCGGCGCGCGCGGCGCGCAGCACGGCGACGGCGAGCTGGTCGTTGTCTGCGACGATGGCGGTCGGACGATCGCCACGCAGGCGATCCCAGGCCAGCGCGGCCTCACGATCGCTGTACCGCGTGTTGACGACCTCGAGCGGCGGCAGACCGGCCGCCGACATCGTCGACCGATAGCTGTTCGCCCTGTCCACCGCATGCGCGAAGTCTGCAGGGCCCGCGATATAGGCGATCCGCTGATGCCCCCGCTCGCGGAGCGCGTCGATCAGCCCGACCATCGGCGAAGTGTCGTCGGCGCCGACCACGGCCAGCACGTGCTCGCCCGTGTGCTGGCCGCCGACGACGACCGACGGAAGGCCAAGGTCGAGCAGGATCTGCGGACGCGGGTCCCCGACGCGCGGGTCGACCATGATCACGCCGTCGACGCGCTTCTGAGCCGCCCAGCGACGGTATACCTCCATCTCGGATGCCAATGAGTCCGCGATCTGGAAGGTCAGCGTGATCCCGCGCGGCGACAGCTCGGACTGCACGCCCGCGATGAAGCGCAGGTAGAACGAGTCACTGGCCAGCTCGTCGGCACCCCGCGCCAGGACCAGACCGATGGAGTCGGTGCCACGACCGGCGAGAGCGCGGGCTGCGGTGTTCGGCTGCCAGCCGAGTCGGCGCGCAGCGCTCACGATCCGCTCCCTGGTGTCGTCGCTGACCCCGGCCCGCCCGTTCAGCGCATACGACACTGCGGCGTGCGAGACCCCCAGCTCGGCCGCGAGGTCGCGGATCGTGAAGCGCGGCAGCGGGCTCTCAGCGGTGGCCATGCTGCGACACTACCCGCGCGCATCCCGCCTGGGGCCGATGGTAAATCGCTTTACTTACAGGAACTTAACCGGGTAAGGTGACCGCGCCGACCTACGGCAGTTCGGAAGGAGCACGAAATGCGAAAAAGGACATTGACGGCCTTCGCGTCGTGTCTGGCGGTCACGGGGGCACTCCTGCTGGCCCCCGGCGCGGTCACGACCCCAGCCACGGCGAGCGAAGGGCCCGCTCTCGTCGACGGCGGGTTCGAGTCGGGCGGGTGGGGACCTCAGACTCAGCACAATCACGCGGCGATCGTCAGCCCAGGGGCCGACGGCACCGGCAGCGCCGCCCGCATCGGCCTGACCTACGCGGATGCCACCGCAAAGACTCCCATCGGAGGCAACCTTCCCGTACGCGGCACGGGTGTCGACCGCGGCATGGTCAACAAGACGGTCACCGGCATCAAGCCGAACACCCAGTACGAGTTCTCGATCGCCCTGAAGGGCAGCGGCATCCGCTGGGGCATCTTCGACACCGAGAACTCCCCCTACTACCGTGGGCTCGCCCGCGGCGACGGGGGCGGCGAGTACGCCGCCGGAATCACGACCCCGAACGCGGGTGCGGACTGGAAGACGTACACGACCACGATCACGACCGGCCCGCGCACCACGGAGCTCAACGCGTTCTGCTTCGTCGGCGGCAATGTCGCCCCTGCTTACTGCGACGACTTCCAGGTCAAGGAAGTGGCTGCGGCCACGACGCCGAAGTCCGCTCCGCCGTCGTGGGACGCCCCGCCTCTCGGCGAGAACGGCTTCCCCGTGACCATCCCCGCCGTGCAGAGCTTCGCTGCGGGGTCGGGAACGTGGAGCGCTCCGCTGCAGAAGTTCGTCGTCGACACGGCATCTGCCGACCGCATCACCGACGAGGTCGACCTCGGTGCCGCGAGCCTGCGCGAGCTGGGTGTCACCGACGATGCGACCCTCTCGATCGCCACCGAGTCGGCCGACGCCAACAGCGTGTTCGTCCGCCTCGGCGACGTCGAGCTGCCGGCGAGCGCGCCGGCCACCGCGCGCGAGCTGTCGAGCGAGGCCTACCGCATCGACACCACGAAGAAGGGGATAACCATCACCGCCGGCGGCGAGGCGGGCGTGCTCTACGCGCTGAACACCCTCGGCCAGGCGCTGCAGAGCACCAAGGCCGCGACGGGAAAGGCATCCCTGCCGATCGGAACCGCCGTCAACTGGACTGACATGCGCTTCCGCGCACTGCAGGTCGACTCAGGCAGACGTCACTACTCGATGGCCTGGCTCAAGAACCAGATCAAGGACCTCGCCTGGACCAACATGAACACGATGGTCGTCAGGGTGAAGGACGGTCAGGGCCTGCGGGTCGAGAGCGAGGTGTTCCCCGAGCTCGTCGATCACCTGCCCGACGGCGGGTCCTGGACCAAGGCCGAGGTGCGTGATCTCGTCGCGTTCGCGCGTCAGTACCACGTGACCGTCATCCCCGAGTTCGACATGCCAGCCCACGCGACCCTCGACGCCCAGGTCTTCACCGAGCCGGGATACATGCTCGCCGGCGAGGCGTACAACTATGCACGAGCCGACGTGCGAAAGCGGCTCGCAGACGTCGCCGTCGAGATGGGCGACCTGTTCGATTCGCCGTACGTGCACATCGGCGCCGACGAGTTCATGGCCCTCGACCAGCAGACCTCTCTGCGCGACTGGATCCGCAAAGAGACAGGCGACGATGCGGCGACGACGCGAGACTCGTACGCGTGGTTCCTGAACTACGTCAACACCGCACTGAAGGACGCCGGCCACAAGGCGATGGTGTGGAACGATCAGCTCAACGGCCGCAACAAGGTGGTGCCGCTCGACAAGGACATCACCGTCATCTTCTGGGCGCAGATCTACGGGTCGCTCGATGCGAACGACCTGCTCGCCGAGGGGCGCCAGGTCATCGGGTCGTCGTCAGACCTGTACCACGACCTCTGGCCGACCATGGGCACAGCAGACCAGACCTCTGGCAGCAGCAGAAACGGATCCGTGATCAACCGACCACTGCCGGAGTACGCCTGGGAGCACTACGCCACGCCCTACGTGTTCTCGGGTGGGTGGGGCGCACCGTACTCGGCGCGCCCCGAGCTGCGCGGCAACGTGGGAGGACAGTTCTTCCCCATCTGGGACGACGCACACGGCTGGGCTCCCGAGCACGTGCTCACCCAGACTCTGATGCCGCGTCTGCGCCTGTTCGCCCAGACCGTCTGGAACTCGCCCCAGCAGGTGGGATCGTTCGCCGAGTTCGACCCCTTCCTGCGTTTCCTCGGGCACTCGCCGTTCTTCGGTGAGGATCCCGTGACGAAGATCCCGCGCACCCCCGACTGGTCGATCGAGGTGTCAGCCGACCCCGGCTTCGGCACGACCGTGCGCCCGGGAACGGCAGCGACGTGGCGAATCGACATCTCGGCGGGTGATCTCGCCGTCGACGACGCGTCCGTCGAGGTCGATCTCGCCGATGTGCTCGACAACGTCTCGGCGGAGAAGGCGACGGTCTCGACGGGGAAGCTCGCCAGAGCCGGATCGCTGCTCACCTGGTCGGGCGACCTGGCCGCGGACGGGAAGGTGACGATCACCGTGACAGCCCGCGTCACCGGGCCGTTCAAGGCCACCCCGGGCAACCCCTCCTGGAACGGTCGGCTGCAGCTGTCGGTGGAGGGAACGGCCCCGCGCTCGGACCTCACCTCATGCGAGAACTGCACAGGCGAGGCCCTGATCCTCCGCAGACCGGGGGCATGAGCATCCACTGATCTCGAACGAGATCAGCCGCTCGCTGCGGGCCGACTCCACCCGGGTCGGCCCGCAGCGTCTGACGCGACCGCGAGCCGTCGGGGCAAACGGGTCCCAGGCCCGTCAGAGCAGCGGCGGATCGGCCGGGTCGGATGCCGCCCGCAGAGCCTGCTCGACCGTCGACCCGACAAGAGCCGACAGGTATCCGCCGGGGTTCTCGATGCCGATTCCGCGCAGCAGTCCCGTGGCCTGCTGCACGATCGCGCGGGAGAACTCGGACGCCGTCTGGATCGCCTCGGCGTACGCCTCCCGGTCGTCCTCGGCGACGACCACAGGCTCGCAGCCCATCTCGACGGCGAGCGCCTGCGCGATCGGCAGCACAGCGGCCGGCGCGGTGACCGCGGCGAACGCGGCCTGCAGCTGCCGAAGGTCGATCGTGGTGCCGGTGAACGCGATCGCCGGGTGCACCGCGAGGGGGATCGCACCACGAGCGGCCGCCGGGCGCAGCACCTCGATGCCGTATGCCGGATCGGTGTGCAGCACGAGCTGCCCCATCTGCCAGCCGTCGAGCTCGGCTATGCCGCTGACGAGCCCTGGCAGCTCATCGTGCGGCACCGCGACGATGACCAGCTCACTGCGCCGCACGACCTCGAGGGCGTCGAGCACGGGAACTCCTGGCAGCACGGCGGCTGCTCGGTCATCATCCGAGCCCGAGGTGATACCCGTCACCGCATGGCCGGCTCCGGCCAGAGCCGCTCCGACAACGGGCCCCACCCGCCCTGCGCCGATGATGCCGATGCCCAGGCGTCCGTCACGAGTCACCCGACGATGCTACCCGCGCGCGGGCTCAGTGCGGCTCCTGCCCCATGCCCGCGTCATCGCGTTCGCGACCGGTGACGTGCCGACGCAGCTGCTCGCCTATCGCGTGCATGGCGTCGAGCACCGGAGCACGCAGGTCGATCTCGCTGTCCTTCCAGTTCGCGGCCACCGCGTACGCGACGCTCGCGGCCGGCCCCGTCAGGTGACCGGCGTCGATGCGGGCGAACGACGTGCTGCCGGTCTTGTGACGCAGGATCATGCCCTGGTACTCGGCCTCGACGTGTGCGAGCGGATCGAGCAGCAGCGCGTCAGCGACCATCGACGTGTCGGCGTCTGCCGCGAGCCAGTCCATCACCATCCCGCTGACCTCGGGCGAGATCACCTGGCCTGCACCGAGCCTGCGCAGCACGTCTGCCAGCTCGGCGCCCGTGCCGTACGACGGCGTCCACGGCAGATCGGGTGTGCGCTCCGAGCGGATGTAGTCGTGCAGCGCGGTGTCGCGATACCCGAGGCCAGGCGCGACCGCGCGCACCCGGTCGAGACCGCACAGCGAGATCAGGGCGTTGGTGGCGAGGTTGTCGCTGAACGCGCCCACGAGCAGCGCGGCGTCGTGCACCGAGAGCGTCTGAGAGCGCATGCGGTAGAGAAGCCCCGAGTCGGCCACGCGGTGCTCGTCGGGGATCGCGACGACATCATCGGGCGCCAGCGAGCCGTCGACAAGCCGTCGGGCGACCTCGATCAGCAGGAAGATCTTGCCGATGCTCGCGGTCTCGCACATCACATCAGGTGCGTGCTCGGCCAGGACCTCACCCGATCCGGCGTCGACGATCCGGATCGACCAGGTCACCCGCTCATCCAGTGCGGGCAGGGCGATGACCATCACGACTCCTCCCCCACGGTCAGCTTGATGCCGTCTTCCGCGGCATCCAGCACGCCGTCGACGTTGAGCGGCACGCTCAGCGCATCCGGATCGTGGCCGAAGCCCTGCTCCCACAGCACCGGCACGCCGAGGTCGGCGAAGTACTCGGTCATCAGCGCACGCACGGCGTCCGGCTGATCGCACCGGTGCCACGAGCCGAGGACGACCCCGGATGCTGCGGCGAGACGCCCCGAACGCAGCAGCGCGAGAAGGAACCCGTCGAGCCGGTAGGCCTCCTCGTCGATGTCCTCGAGGAAGAGGATGCCGTCGGGCACCGCACGAGACTCCGGCGCGCCGAGCGCCCCTGCGAGCAGGCTGAGGTTGCCACCGGTGAAGCGTCCGCTCGCGCGGCCCGGTACGAGCACCTCGGTCTTCGGCCCCACGATCTCGCGCCCGCCCCACGGCTCGAAGAGCCAGCGGTGCACATCGGCGCGTATGGTCTCGGAGTCGCGGAACACGTCATTGGCCGGCATCGGGCAGAACAGCGTCGGCACGTCGAGGTGCACACGGAACGCCTCGTGCAGTGCCGTGATATCGGACGAGCCGGTCAGCAGCTTCGGCCGGCCATCGCGACGAGTCGCCGCCGCGCGCATCGCCGACCAGTCGATCCCGTCGAGCAGGCGCATGGCGCCGTAGCCGCCGCGCAGGCACACCACGGCATCGGCATCCGGATCGAGCCACGCGTCGACCAGGTCCTGCCGGCGGGTCTCATCGGAACCCGCCAGGTACTTCGCGCGCGGATGCGGGTCGAGCACGTGCTCGCCCACGACGACGTCCAGCCCCCAGTCGCGGTAGTAGCCGACCGCGCGCTCCAGGCTCTCGGCACTGCCGAGGCCCGACGGCGACACCAGGCGCACCCGATCGCCGGGGCGCAGCGGCGCGTCGGTCAGATACGCGTGCCGGTCGACCACCGGATGCGCGACGACGCTCGTCATGACATGGTCCGCTCGATGGTGGGCGCCGCCGCCAGGAGCCGCCTCGTGTAGGTGTGCTGCGGGTCGAGCAGCACCTGCTCTGTGGTGCCGTACTCGACGATCTCGCCCTCGTACATCACGGCCACCGTGTCTGCGATGTTCCACGCGAGCCCGAGGTCGTGAGTGATCACGAGCGCGCTGAGCCCCAGGCGCTCGCGCAGAGAGAGCAGCAGCGAGAGGATCTCGCCGCGAACCGAGGCGTCCAGGGACGCGACGGGCTCGTCGGCGACGAGCATCTGCGGGCCCAGGGCGAGCGCTCCGGCGATCACCGCACGCTGGCGCTGCCCGCCCGACAGCTCCTGAGGGATGGCGGTCATGAAGCGCTCGGGCGGAGTGAGCTCGGCATCGGCGAGGCTCTGCGCGACGCGCTGGGCCTCGTCGCCCTGGTAGCGCTGCACGCGCAGGCCCTCGGCGACCGACTCGTAGATGCTGAGCTTCGGGTTGAGGGCCGCCGTCGGATCCTGCAGCACCATCTGCACCTCGCTGCGGAACTCGCGCAGCGCGCGTCCGCCGCGCGGCAGGTCCTGTCCGCGGAAGCGGACGACGGACCCCTCATCCGGATGCTGCAGCCCGACGAGCGTTCGGGCGAGCGTGCTCTTCCCCGACCCCGACTGCCCGACCAGCGCGAGGATCTCACCACGCCGCACCTGCAGGTCGACGTTCTTCACCGCCCGCAGAGCCTCGCCGCGACCGTGATAGGTCACATTGAGCCCCTTGGCCTCGAGCAGCACCTCGTCGCTCATCCCCTGCGCCGGCTTCATCGACGCTCCGGGGTCGCGGTCGCGACGGCTGGCGGGGTTCATCCGCGACGACGGGTCACCGATGGTCGGGAAGGCGTCGGCGAGCTGCCTGGTGTACGGATGCTCGGGTTCGAGGCACACCTGCAGCGACTCGCCGACCTCGAGCAGCTCGCCGTCGCGCATGACGGCGATGCGATCGCACGCGGTCGCGAGCACCGACAGGTCATGGCTGATCATCAGCATCGAGATGCCGCGCTCGGTGACCAGCGAGCTGATCATCTCGAGGATCTGCTTCTGCACGATCACGTCGAGAGCCGTCGTCGGCTCGTCGGCGATGATGATGTCCGGCTCGCAGGCCAGCGCCATCGCGATCATCACGCGCTGCTTCTGCCCGCCCGACATCTCATGCGGGTACGCGTCGACCTTGCGCGGGGCCAGGTCGACGATGCGCAGCAGCTCCGCGACCCGCGCCCGGCGGTCCTTCTCGGTGCGCCAGGCATCGGTGACGTGCAGCTCGAGGGCCTCGGTGATCTGCTGACCGACCGTGCGCACGGGGTTCAGCGAGTGCATCGCCCCCTGGAAGATGATTGACGCGTCGGCCCAGCGCAGCGCGCGCAGCGCTCCGAAGTTCAGCTCGGTGACGTCGGTGTCGCCCACCATGACCCGGCCCGTGAGGGTGGCGTTCGCCGGCAGCAGCCGCAGCACGCTCATCGCGAGGGTGGACTTGCCCGAGCCGGACTCGCCTGCCACGCCGAGAGTGCCGCCGGCAGGCAGACGCAGGGAGATGTTCTTCACGGCCGCCACCTCGCCCCGCCCGGATCGGCCCGACGTCCGGTACGTGATCGAGACGTCTTCGAAAGTCAGATCGGGCATCGCTCAACGGCTCCTCAGGGTCGGGTTGATGATGTTCTCCACGGCACGGCCGACGAGGGTGAAGGCGAGCACGACGAGCACGATCGCGATACCAGGCACGAGCACGTACCACCAGTAGCCGCTCGTCGCGGCCGAGACGTCCATCGAGTTCTTCAGCACGGCTCCCCACGACTGCGTGGTGGTGTCGCCCAGGCCGAGGAACGACAGCGTCGACTCGGCGATGATCGCCGACCCGACCGTCAGGGTCGTGTTGGCGAGCACCAGCGGCAGCACCCCTGGCAGCAGATGCTTGACGATGATGTGCCAGTGGCCGGCACCGAGTACCCGCGACCGCTCGATGTAGTCCCTCGACTCGACCGACAGCGTCTGCGAGCGCACGACGCGTGCCGTCCCGGCCCATGAGGTCAGGCCGATGGCGATCACGATGGTCCACACCCCGCGCTGCAGCACCGACGACAGGACGATCGCGAGGATCAGCGAGGGCAGCACGAGGAAGAAGTCGATCAGGCGCATGAGCAGGCCGCCGGCCCATCCGGTGAAGTGCCCGGCGGCGATGCCGACGATCGTGCCGATGATCATCGAGACGGCGGTCGCCGCGAAGCCGACGACGAGCGACACCTGGGCGCCCCACACCATGCGCACCCAGATCTCGCGCCCCTGATGGTCGGTGCCCAGCAGGTGCTCTGCCGAGGGCGGCGCGAAGCGCGGGGAGTCCAGCAGTCTCGTCACGTCGAGCATCCAGGCGGGGGCGATGACCGGCGCCAGTGCGGCGATCACGATCACGACCAGCAGGAAGATCAGGCCGATCATGCCCGAGCGACTGCGCGCGAACTCGGCACAGAATGCACTGAACGCGCCGCGCCGACGCTCCCAGGCCATGGCACGCGGCGAGCGCGCGACGGTCAGCTTCTCAGCGCTCATGCGCGCCTCACTCTCGGGTCGAGCCAGCGGTAGATGAAGTCGGCGGCGAGATTCATCACGATGATGATCGCCGAGAACACCACGAAGGTGCCCTGCAGCAGGGGCAGGTCGGGGCCCTGGATCGCCTCGAAGGTGAGCTTGCCCAGCCCGGGCCATGAGAAGACGGTCTCGACCGTGACCGCTCCGGCGATCAGTCCGCCGATGTGCATGAAGACGAGCGTGACCGCGGGGAGCAGAGCGTTCGGCACCGCGTGCCGGCTGCGCACGAGGTCGTCGCGCAGGCCCTTCGCGCGGGCGGTGACGAGGTAGTCGGCGCTCTTCTCCTCCATCACCGAGGCGCGCATCACCATGACGTACTGGGCGTAGACGACGGCCACCATCGTGATCACCGGCAGCACCATGTGCGAGACGACATCGAGGATCTGCCCGATCACGTCGTCCGGCGGGTTGGGCGACACCATCCCGCCGGTCGGGAACCACCGCAGCGTGCCGCCGAACACCATGAGGAGGATCAGACCGAGCCAGAAGGTCGGCACCGACCACAGCACGAGGGATGTTCCGGTGGTGACCTTGTCGAAGAGCGAGCCGTGCATCCATCCGGCCTTCTGCCCGAGCCACAGTCCGAGCGCGATCGCGATGATCGCGACCGTCCCGGTCAGCAGGATCGTGTTCCAGAAGTACTGACCGATGAGAGACGCCACGGACTCCTTGTAGACGTAGCTCTCGCCGAAGTTCAGAGTGAACACGTTCACGAGGTAGTCGCCGAACTGCTGCCACAGTGGCTTGTCGAGGCCCATCTGCTCGCGCAGCTGCTGGATCTGCTCCGGCGTCATGGGGCGGTCGCGCGCCATGGCCGCGGCAGGATCGCCCGGCAGGATCTTGAACGCGAAGAACCCGAGGATGATCACCATCGCGAGGCTGATCAGCGCTCCGCCGATCTTGGTGAGCGCGTAGGTCAGCGCAGGAACTCCACGCGGTCGCGCCTCGCCCTGCTCCTCGATGATGACGGCTTCGGTGGCCGGCATCGCATCCGACATCTCTGTCTCCTTCTTCTGACGCCCCGTGAGACGGCGGCCGGTGTGCGCTGACGATCATCGTGGCGGGCCCGCAGACCCGCCACGATGATCACCGGATCATTCCACGTCGGCGCTGTTGCGGCGGCGCATCATCACGAAGACGATGCCTCCGATCACGAGCACGCCGATCACGACGCCCGTGACGATCAGGCCGACGTTGGGACCGTCGGCGGCCGCCGCGGCCTCGTCGCTCACCGGGGCGACGGTCAGATAGCCCCAGTAGCCGGACTGGTTGGCGATGATGCCCTCGTTCTTGGGCTGCAGAGAGAAGCCCTCGAAGCGGTCGGAGCGGTAGGCCTCGAGGCTGTTGGCGTACCAGGTCGCGATCTGCGGCGTGGCCTCGTAGTTCATCCGCAGCATCTCGCGCACGATCTTCTCGCGCTTGTCCTGGTCGAGCTCGGTGTGCTGCTCTTCGTAGAGCTTGTCGAACTCGGGGTCGCACCAGCCGTCCTGCGAGGTGCCGCCGCTGCCGTCCGTGCCGGTGGGCAGGTTCATGCACGTGTTGATGCCGAGCTGGTAGTCGGGGTCGGCCCCCTGGCTCCAGCCGCTGAAGTACATGTCGTAGTTGCCCTTGGTGGTCTCGGCCGTGATCGTGTCGGTGTCGGTCGCCTCGACCTTCACGTCGATGCCGATCTCCTTCATCCACGGCACGAAGTACTCGGCCTGGGACTGCTCGGTGATGCTCGTCGAATCGACGAAGAGGCGCAGCGAGAGCGGCTTGCCGTCCTTGGCGCGGATGCCGTCGGCCCCGGCCACCCAGCCGGCCTCGTCGAGCTTCTTCTTGGCCGCCTCGGGATCGAAGTCCATGATGACCTCGTCCTCGGCGGGCAGGGTCCACTTCGGGTACGACGCGGGCACGAAGCTCGTCGCGGGGACGCCGTATCCACCCAGGACCTTGTCGAGGAGAGTGTCGGTGTCGGTTCCCAGGCGGATCGCCTGACGCACGGCGGCGTCCTGCAGGGCCGGGTTGCCGTTTCCGTACGCCTGCCCGTCACGGGTCTTCAGACCGACGTTGATGCTGATCGCCGCGTAGCGGCGCCCCTGACCCGAGTGCGTCTCGATACCCTCGACGTCTTTCAGGGCGTCGAACTGCGTTGCGGTGAGGCCGGTGACCATGTCGACATCGCCAGAGCGCAGCGCCTGCACCTGGGCATCCGAGTTGGTGTAGTAGATGTACTGGATGCGGTCGATCTTCGGCGCACCGCGCCAGAAGTCCTTGTTGGCCTTCAGCGTGATGAACTGGTTCGCCTTGTAGCTCTCGAGCAGGAACGGACCCGAGCCGACGACATCCTTGTCGTTCGGGTGCTCGGCGGGGCTGTCGATCTTCTCCCACACGTGCTTCGGGACGATCGGGATCTCGACCCCGGGGTTCGGCGCCTGCGGCGCCTTCATGTTGAGCACCACGGTCTTCTCGTCGGGCGTCTCGATCGTGTCGACGTTGGCGACGAGGCCGCCGTTCGCGACGCCCAGCGCCGGGTCGTCGATCATCGACTGGTACGTGAAGGCCACGTCGTCCGAGGTGATCGGCTCGCCGTCAGACCACTTCAGCCCGTCCTGCAGGGTGAACGTCCACACCTTGCCGCCGTCGGAGGTCTCCCACTTGTCGGCGAGGCCCTTGGTGGGCGAGCCGTCTTCCTGGGAGTTCTGCACGAGGAACTCGTACGTATAGCGCAGCGTGTTCGTGGGCAGCAGGTAGATCGAGGTGAACGGGTTGAACGAGTCGACGAAGCCCGAGGTCGCGATGCGCAGCGTCTTGGCGTCCGACTTGTCGGACGGGGGAGTCGACGAGTCCGCCGCATGCACGCCGGTGGGTGCTGCGTACGAGGCCGTCGCGGGTGCGAGCACCATCGCGGCGGCAGCCGCGACCGACAGGGCACGGACCAGATGTTTGCTGTGACGTGTTCGCATGAGCGTCCTTCTTTCGGTGCCGAGGCCCTGCGACGGGGCCCGTTGGGGATTCAGCAATAGAACCGCACGTCAGGAGCTCTGGTCAACACATTCGTACCAGATACTTGCCAGCGACACGGGTCGGCGCTGTCGTCGTCGACATCGTTCGACCTGCTCATCGGCGGCTTCCTTGACGCGCGACCAGCCTACGTCACTTGTCATACCGCGGGTCAACCCGTCTTCGCGTGGCCTCGCCATCCGCGCACGACCTCTTGACGGCATCGCGCCCGTGATCGATGATCCGTTACAGATCAACCGTCCTAACAATCGGAGCCCACCGCGTATGTCACCCGCAGCCGTCACTTCGCCCTCGACGCTGAGCTGGCGCACCCGCCTGGTCAGAGCCGACCCCGTCGCCGGCTGGGACGGCCGGCGCTGGACCTCCGAGCCGCTCGAGGCCGGTTTCGCCGCAGACCAGACGATCGCCTCCTGGAACCTGGACCCCGGTCATCCCGCCATGATCGAGATCAGCGCCCGTGCTGTCAGCGGCGGGTGGCATCCGTGGCTTCCCCTCGCGGAATGGCGGTCGGTCGGGTCCAGGCGCAGCGTCTCCACTCCCCCGTCGGGCGCCGGTTCGGCGCCGGCCGTCGACACCGACGTGCTGATGGCAGCCGACGGCGCGCCGTTCGAGGCGGTGCGTCTGCGCATCACCCTCGATGAGGCGACGGAAGGGCATCCGCTTCACCTCGCCGCCGTGAGCTTTTCCGCACCCGACCACGGCCCGGGGAATCAGCGCGCGTCGCACCTGTCCGGCCCTGCCGCGCCGCTGTCGGGAGCCGCAGCGCGCCTTCGGCCCCTCTCCCAGCGGGCGTACCCCGCCCGCGACGACCTCGGCGGAGGCGGCCCGGTCTGGTGCTCGCCGACATCGCTCACGATGGTGATGGATGCCTGGCAGGTGGCGATCCCCGAGTCGACCCGCGATGCGCCGGACGGCGCCGACCCGCGCGTGCCATGGGTAGCCCGCGAAGCGTACGACGCGCCCTACGACGGCACAGGGAACTGGTCGTTCAATGCGGCGGTGGCGGGCGGCCTTGGTCTCGCAGCGGTCGTCACGCGACTGAGGTCACTGGACGACGCGCGGACACTGACAGCAGCGGGCATCCCGCTCATCGCCTCGATCCGGTTCGCCGACCGGGCAGAACTCGCAGGCGCCGACTACGACGCTCCGACCGGCCACCTCGTCGTGGTGCGGGGCCTCACGCCGGAGGGCGACGTGCTCGTGGCCGATCCGGCGAGCCCGGGTGGCGAGGCGGGCCTGCGCACCTACTCGCGGGCGGAGTTCGACGCCGTCTGGGCACGCAGCCGTCGCACCGCATACCTCGTCACGCCGCGTGGGTACCCGCTTCCGACCGCGTCGGGCGAGGCGCCGTGGTGAGCGTGTGACTCCGACCAGCTCAGCCGGTCACGTCGGCGAGCAGCGCTTCGAGCAGGTCGATACGCTGCATCGTGGATGCCAGCGACGCGTGCTCGGTGACCGCGTGGGCACCGCCACCGCGGGGGCCGAAGCCGTCGACCGTCGGCAGGCCGAGGCTGCCGAGCAGGTTGGTGTCGCCGGCGCCGGCCGCTGGGCGACCCTCTGCCGTCTGCCCCACGCGCTGCGCAGCGGCCTCGATGCGCGCGAGCAGCCGGGCGTCGGCACTCGAGGCGGCCCAGGCGGGGCGGTGGCTCAGCACTTCTACCTGCACCTGCGCTCCCGCTCGCACCGGGGCGAGGGCACGCATGTCCTCGAGCACCCGCGTCTCGGTTTCGCCGTCGATGAAGCGGAGGCCGATCTCGGCAGATGCGGCGGCGGGCACCACATTCGCTCGTCCGCCTCCGTCGATGGCACCGACGTTGCAGAGCACCTCCGACGGCAGGGAGGGGTCGCCGACGATCGCGCGGATCGCGACGAGCTGATCGACGAGCTCGTCGATCGCCGAGACGCCCGCGCCGGGGTCGAGAGCGGCGTGCGCGGCGCGCCCCGCGATCGACAGCCTGATCCGAGTGCTGCCGCGGCGGCCGACCTTCAGCGCGCCGTCGGGATGCGGGGACTCGAACCCGATCACCCCGGAGACCCCCGTGGCGCAGTCGCGCAGCAGGTCCTGCGCCGAGGGGGAGCCGACCTCCTCGTCGCACACCAGCACAGCGCGAACCGCTCGTCGCGGACGATCGCGCAGCCGCTCGGCGGCGGCGAGCATCACGACGAGCCCGCTCTTCATGTCGTACACGCCAGGGCCGCGCAGAGTGTCACCGTCGATGGCCCACGGCACATCTCCCCTGAGCGCGCCGCGCGGCCAGACGGTGTCGGTGTGGCCCACGAGCAGCAGCGGTTCACCCTCGCCGGCGAGCTCTGCGACGAGGTGCACTCCGCTCTCGGTCGTCACGAGGCGCACTTCGGCGCCGGCGTCCGTCCACCAGCCGGCGAGGTCGCCGGCGATGTCGCGGCTCGCGGGCACGTCGAACGACGGCGACTCGATGGAGACCAGGTGCGCGATGCGCTCGAGGACGAGATCGGCGTCGCTCGCCCAGGGCTTGGTCATGTCCGCTCCTTCAATGAGTGCAGTTACGAAACATATCTGTGGATTGATCCTGCCATTCAAGTCAGATATCTTCTAGCATCGAAGCGTCCACAATCGAAATATAGGATTCGTATCATGCACGAGGCATCGGAGCCGCGGTACCACAGCAGCACGCTGCGCACGCATGCCGACCTGCACGCGGCCGGTGTGCTGTACGCCCGCGTCTTCGGGTACGACAGTCCCGATCTGCAGCTGAACACCAACCTGCTGAGCGCGCTCGTGCGCAACGGCGGCTCGGCGGTGGGCGTGCACACCGCCGACGGATCGCTGGTCGGGTTCGCCTACGGCTTCGCGGGCCGCGACGAGCAGGGAGCCGAGTTCCATTACTCTCAGGCCGCCGTGGTCGACCCTGCTCACCAGGGCACCGGCGTCGGACGCATGCTCAAGCAGGCGCAGCGCGAAGTGGCCCTCGGCTGGGGGCACGGGCACATGCGATGGACGTTCGATCCGTCGCTCACGCGCAACGCGCACTTCAACTTCTCGACACTGGGCGCAGAGGGCATCGGCTACGTCGCCGACTACTATGCGCGGCCTGGTACCGACAGGGTGGTCGTCGACTGGGCTCTCGAGCGCTCCGCCGACCCGTACGCCGGCGCCCGTTCCGTCACTCCGCCCGCGCTCGGGGAGCAGGACTGGGGCCGCCCCCTGCCGGCACCCGACGCCGGGTGCGGCGCGATCTGGCTCGCTGCGCCTGCGCGCGCCTGCGCGGCCGACGACGAGCAGCCGGATGCGGATGCGGTCGTGCGCAGCGCACTGCACCGTCTGCTCGCCGACGGACGCGTCCTGGTCGCCAGCCGGCTCGTCGACGAGACCACAGCCGTGCACCTCGCGGTGCACCGTCACGATGGGGAGAGCGCGTGATGACGACGCGGACCGGCACCGATGTTCACGAAGACGAGAACGACCATGACCGCGAGCTGGTCTCGCCCGGAGAGCGCTTCGGTCAGCGCATCCGCACCAACGTGTCGGCAGAGGCGCTGCAGGCCCGGGTGATCGAGGCCGAGACGCGATCGCTCGCCCGCACCTTCGACGAGTTGTCGCGCACGGGCGACGTGCCTCGCGCCGCCGCGCTGATCCTCGGGGCTCGCCGTCGGTACATCGGGGGTCTGGGCAAGGCGGCCGCGTACGCCGAGCTGCTCGGCGCCGACCTCTCGGCGACCCTTTCGAATGTGTTCCTCGTCGACGGTCGCGCGCTCACGCCCCTGACCGTGCTGACGGATGTGCGCGCGAGCGACGTGCTCGTGGTCTTCTCGATGCGCCGCTACCGCGAGGAGACGGTGCGGTTCGGCGAGCTGTTCCGTGAGGCGGGAGGCGAGCTGCTGGTGATCACCGACAGCGAGGACGCCCCGCTCGCCGGGGTCGCGTCGTCGCTGATCCGCGTGCACACCGGGTCGGCGTCGTACGCAGACTCACCCACGTCCGTCGCTGCCGTCTGCCATCTGCTCTCGACTCTCACGACGGCGAGTGCGAAGGGCGCGCGTCGCCGCCTCGCCGTCCGCGACCGATTCGGCTCCGACCTCGGGCTGTACCGGCCGAGCGCGGCGGGGGAAGCCCTGAACGAACCGGAGATCGAATGAGAATCGACCGCCTTCGCCTCTTCGAGGTCTCGCTTCCCCTGGTGCACGGCTTCGAGACGAGCTCGCACCGCAAGACGCACCTCGACCACATCCTCGTCGCGGCGACCGACGCCGACGGCCGCACGGGCTGGGGCGAGATCGCGTCTCCTGCCGACCCGTACTACGGCTCGGAGACGACGGCGACGGCGTGGTCGATCGCCCTGCGGTACCTCGTGCCCGCGGCGCTCGGGGCCGAGTGGGACACCCCGGCTCAGCTCGAGTCGCAGTGGCAGCGCGTGCGAGGCCACGAGTTCGCGAAGGCCGGGTTCTCGGCGGCCGCGTGGGATCTGCATGCCCGCGATCTCGGCGTCTCGCTGGCGACGGCACTCGGCGGCACCCGCACCGAGGTCGTCGCCGGTGTGTCGCTCGGCATCGAACCGGGCATCGATGCCCTGCTCGCGCAGGTGCAGCGCCAGACGGACGCGGGCTACGGGCGCGTCAAGCTGAAGATCGCCCCCGGGTGGGATCTCGAGCCCGTGCGGGCGGTGCGCTCGGCGCATCCTGATCTCGATCTGCATGTCGACGCGAACGGCGCCTACCCTGACGACGACGCTGCGGCCGCGGTCTTCCGTGCGCTCGACGACGAGCGGCTGACGATGATCGAGCAGCCGTTCGCGCCCCGCGACTTCGTCGCGCACGCACGCCTGCAGCAGGCTCTGAGCACGCCGATCTGCCTCGACGAGTCGGTCGTCGATCTGGGGGATCTGCGCACGATGCTCGCGCTGGACGCCGGGCGGGTGCTCAACATCAAGGTGTCGCGCATGGGCGGGCTCACCGTTGCGCGAGAGGCGCACGACCTCGCCGCCGACGCGGGCATCCCGGTCTGGTGCGGAGGGATGCACGAATTCGGCGTCGGCCGGGCCGCCAACGTCGCGCTCTCGGCCATGCCGAACTTCGTCCTGCCGTCTGACGTCTCGGGATCGGACAAGTACTTCGCGCGCGACGTCGTCGTCCCGGCGATCGTGGCGCACGCCGGCCGGGTGAGCGTCCCGACCGCGCCGGGCATCGGCCACGAGGTCGACGAGGAGTGGGTGCGGCACAACACGTCGCGGACGTTCGACACCGCAGCGGCCTGAGCCCTGCGGAGGGAGCCCGGCGCATGCAGGCAGACTGAGGCATGCAGAGAGAGGGAGAGAGCATGATCCCCGTCATCGACGGACACAACGACCTGGCATGGGCCCGCCGTGAGGGCTTCGGGTATGCCGTGCAGGGACTGGATGCCCGCGTCCCGGCGCTGCACACCGACCTTCCGCGGCTCGACGAGGGTGGCGTTGCCGGTCAGTTCTGGTCGGTGTGGGTCGATCCGGCCCTGAGCGGGGCCGAGCAGGTGACGGCCACGCTCGAGCAGATCGACTTCGTGCAGCGTCTGATCGATGCCCATCCCGACCGGCTCGTGGCCGCACGGAATGCCCGCGAGGTGCGAGGCGCCTTCGGCTCCGGCCGGCTCGCATCGCTCATCGGCATCGAGGGCGGTGCGCAGATCGACGGGTCGCTGGCCGTGCTGCGCCAGTACGCTCGGCTCGGCGCGCGATACATGACCCTCACGTGGTCGCGCACGATCGACTGGGCCGACTCCGCCACCGACGAGGCCAGGCATGGCGGACTCACCGAGTTCGGCCGCGACGTCGTGCGCGAGATGAATCGCATCGGGATGCTCGTGGACCTCGCCCACGTCTCACCCGCGACCATGCGCGATGCGCTCGCGGTCAGCACGCGGCCGGTGATGGTCAGCCACTCGTGCGCACTCGCCCTGTGCGATCACCCGCGCAACGTGCCCGACGATGTGCTCGCCGCGATCGGCGAGCGCGACGGCGTGGTCATGGTCGCGTTCGTCCCGTCGTTCCTCTCGCAGGCGCGGCGCGAATGGGTCGAGGCGGGCGAGATCGGCGAAGCGCCGCCGGTGGGGATCGCCGACGTCGCCGACCACCTCGAGCACATCCGGGCCGTCGCCGGCGTGCATGCCGTCGGGATCGGCGCCGACTACGACGGCACGGATGCCATGCCCGGCGGGCTCGAAGACGTCTCGCGCTACCAGGATCTGCTCGACGAGCTGCGCCGCCGCGGGTGGTCGCAGCATGACCTCGAGGCCGTCGCGCACGGCAACGTGCTGCGCGTGCTCGAGGCGTCGGATGCCGATCACGCGGCCTTCCTTGCCGGCTCTGCGGGCGAGCCCGTGTCGTTCGTGCCGCGGGTCGATGTGACCCTGCGCACCGCTGCATCCGCATCCGCATCCGCATCCGCATCCGACAGCACCACGGTGCCACGCGCACTGGTGGTCGTCAACGCCGAGACCTCGGGGCCCCGCCGGCTGGGCGCCTGGCTCGAAGAGGAGGGCATCGCAGTCGACGCCGTTCTCGGCTCGCACGGTCTGCCCGCCGACCTCTCGGGCTACGACGCCCTGGTGATGCTCGGCGGCGGGCTCATGCCCGACGACGACGACCGCGCACCATGGCTCGCCCAGGAACGGGCGCTCGCCGTCGAGGCGATCGCGGCAGATCTGCCGACGCTCGGCATCTGCCTGGGAGGGCAGCTGCTCGCGCACGTCGCCGGGGGCGAGGTGCGCGCCGACTTCGGGCCGAAGGAGCGCGGAGCCACACTGATCACGCCCTCTGCGGCCGGCGCCGCAGACCCTCTGCTCAGTGGCCTGGCGCAATCGTCGCACATGATCGAGAACCACCAGGACATGATCACCGCGCTGCCGCCCGAGGCTGTGCTGCTCGCTTCGAGCGCGGCTGTGAAGAATCAGGCCTTCCGCCTCGGCGCACACGTTCGCGGACTGCAGTTCCACCCCGAGGTCGGCGCAGACGACCTGGCGCGCTGGCAGGAGCCGACCACCCCGGCGGAAGGCGACCGGCCCGTCGCCGAGCTGCTCGCCGAGGCCCGAGCGGTCGACGACGAGAACACGCGCGCCAGCCGCGCGCTCATCGCCGGATTCGCGGCCGAGATCCGCGCCGCGGCCGCGGCCAGGGCATCCCGATGACCGATCTGCTGCGCGCCGCCGAGCCCGCACTGGCGGACCGGCTCGACGAGGCGACGCTTCGGCGTGCGCCGGCATCCCTCGTGGCGATCACCCGTCATGGACGGGTCGTGGCCTTCGCCGCACACGGCGAGCCGCGCCGCGACGGCGCCCCGACCACGCGCGGCACCGTGTTCCGCATCGCATCGATGTCGAAGAGCTTCCTCTCCGCGGCGGCGCTGAGCCTGCGAGATGAGGGACTGCTCGACCTGCACGCGCCCGTCACGCAGTGGGTGCCCGAGGTCGCCGGTGCGCGCATCGACGGGCACGCCGTCGGAGACCGGATCACCCTGTCGATGCTCATGTCGAACAGCGCTGGTCTCGTCGAGGACAACCCGTGGGGGGACGACCATCTGGGCGAGTCGCGCGCGTTCATGAGAGACGTGGTCAGCGCGGGTCTCAGCCTCTCGGCGCAGCCCGGCTCCCAGTATCAGTACTCCAACCTTGGCCAGTCGCTCATCGGCAGGGCGATCGAGTCGGTCACCGGCCGCCCGGTCGAAGACGTCATCCGCGACCGCCTGCTGGCCCCGCTCGGCCTCTCGGCCACCAGGGCATCGGCCGATCTCTACCCGCCGGATGCCGACCTCGCACACGGATTCCGCACCTTCGACGACGGCGACTCCTTCGCTGCCGAGCCCTATGTGGGCACGGGGGCGCTGGGGTGCATCGGCAGCATGTTCAGCACCGTGGACGACATCGGCAGCTGGATGCACTTCCTCAGCTCCGCTTTCGACGATGGCCTCTCTGGGCCGAACTCGCCGGGACCGCTCAGCGCCGCCTCCCGACGAGAGATGCAGGTCGCACGCACGCTGATCTCCCCCGCGGTCGGTCAGTTCGGCGACCGCGAACTCGACGGCGCGGGCTACGGGTACGGCCTGGTCGTCGAGCACGACCGCAGGTTCGGGCGCATCGTGCAGCACTCCGGCGGCCTTCCCGGCTTCTCATCGCACATGCGCTGGCATCCGGCATCCGGGATCGGGGTGGTCGCCTTCGGCAACTCCGACTCGTTCGGGGCGGGGCGCATCGCCGGCCTGATGCTGCACGACGTGCTGCGAGCTGTCGATGCGCCTGCGGCTGTCGTCAGGCCATGGCCGCAGACACTGGCCGCGGCGGCACGCGTCGACGAGCTGCTGCGCTCGGGTCGCGCACTGCAGCATCCGCAGTCCTGGGCAGACGCGGGCGAACTCGCGCGCAACGTGCTGCGCGACGTGCCGGCCGAGGTGCGCACGCGGCGCCTGCGAACCGCGACAGACGAGGTCGGCGTACCCGACGCGGACGCGCCGCCCCTCGCATCGCGCATCGTCTGTGCGCCCGATGCCTCGGCGCTGCGCTGGACGGTGCCGTGCGCGACAGGCGCACTGGTCTGCGATCTGCGGATGGTCGGGCTCACCGAGCCGATCGTGCAGACGCTCGAGGTGCGCGTGGCCGGTGAGCGCGGCAAGCCCCGCGACGAAGCAGACCTCGTCACCGATCACCACCGGGTCGCCGCGATGGAGCCAGGCGCGGTTCAGTGAACCCGCGGGTGCCGCCTCGGCGCGGCATCCGCCGGCGGGTCAGGCTTCGGTGGCCTGCTGCCACTCCGCCCAGCGGTGGGTCCGATCGTTCGACGCGGCGTGCGCCGCCGCGCGGCTGACGCCGTCGAGCAGCGCGATCGCGTCGTCGCGCTCCAGGCCAGACAGGTGTCCGGTGACCGGGCCGGTCACCGAGTGGACCTGTCCGCGCGAGACCCGCTGCAGTCGCTCGAGGGGGCTCTGCGAGATCGAGACGCTCTGCAGGCGCGCGAGCGGGAAGACGGCGAGACGGCGCCAGAGGAAGCCGCGCCGCACCAGCAGCGCGTGCTCGGTGAGGCGGTAGCCGTGACGCTTCCACGACAGGGGGCGACGCCAGGCGGCACGTGCCGGGATGGTCTTGTACGGGTCATCGGCGACGGGTCCTGTGACACCGCTCTCCCACATCGCCGCGATCTCGTGCGGCGGGATGCCAGGCATCACCAGGCCGAGCACGCGCTCTACGTCGGCGCGGCGCCCCACCGGCAGCACGATGCTGAACTGCTGCGCATTGCCCGAGCTCTGCTGAGCGGCGCTCTTTCCCGTCATCCGGTTGATCTTCACCGTCCACCAGCCGAACGGCCGCCACAGCAGCGACTGCGACACCTCGACCGCGAAGATGCGGCCTGGAGGCAGCGTCTCGGTCACCGTCGTCAGCAGGCCGAAGGTGATGCGCACACCGTCGGGGGTCGACGCGATCGAATAGCGCAGCGACTTCGAGATCTGCGCCCAGGTGATGCCGACCACGGCGATGACGAGCGGGATGCCCATGCCGAGGCCCAAGCCGACCAGGCCCAGCGCGATGTCGGCCGGGTTCTCACCGTCTGCGGTCATGCCGAGGTACATCGCACTGATCGAGATGACGAAGATCGCGCCGAAGAACAGGAACCAGAGCACGCCGATGACCAGCTGCGAGCCGATCAGGCGGCCGGTCGGGATCTTCACGACGCTCTCGGGCGCGACGTCGGCGAGATCGACGCCTTCGATCAGCCCGGAGACTCCCGCGTTCATCGATCCGACGATCTGCTCACGGGTCGTCTGCTGCGGCGCGGACCCGGATGCCACCAGGCGCGCGCTCCTGGCCCCAGCTGCGAGCCGGAGGATGTCGGCGCGCACCGCCTCGGCCTTCGGGGTCGACAGGTACTCGAGCGGCACGTTCGCGTCGTTGCCCGCCCCGACCACCTCGAGCTTGGCGAGTCCGATCAGCCGGGCGGGGAACGGGCGGGTCAGGTTGACGCCCTGGACGCGATCGAGCGGGGCTCGGCGGTGCGAGCGGAACAGCAGGCCCTTGCGGACCTCGACGTGGTGGCCGGTGATGCGGAACTGCTGGAAGCGCCAGAGGAACCAGAAGATGGCGACGAGCAGCACGACCAGACCGAGCACGGCGGCCAGCGCCAGCAGCACGAGGTTGTTCTCGAGCACCCAGTCGACGGGGTCGCCGCTCTGCGTGACGTACCCGGCCTCGGCGGGCGCGAAGAGCTTCACCACCCATCCGATGACCTTGTCGCGCATGTTCGAGATGACGATTCCGGCCACCACCAGCAGAGCGAGGCCACCCTTGAACAGTGGCGTCAGCGGATGCATCCGGTGCCACTCGCCGTCGGCAAGCGACGACGAGCCGCCGTCGGGCAGCGTCTCGGGTGCCGACACGGCGTCGAAAGCTCCGGGCGTGCTCACAGGCCGGTCCGCCTGGTCTCGGCCACCTCGATGAGGGTGTCGCGCAGCGCCTCGGCGGCGCCCTGCGTGAGCCCGGGGATCTGCACGCCGGTCGCCGCCGCAGCGGTGACCATCTTCAGCTGCGCGAGACCGAAGATGCGGTCGAGCGGACCCTGCGTGATGTCGACGAGCTGCATGCGGCCGTACGGCACGGCGACCATCCGCTGCCAGAGGATGCCGCGGCGGAAGACCACGTCATCGGCGCGCAGCATGTAGCCGAGCGCCTTCGCCTGGCGGGGCAGGATGGCGAGGGTGATCAGGTTGATCGCGATGAACGCCCCGGCGGGGATCCAGACCCAGGTCTGCTCGAACATCGTGGCGGCGACGACGGCCGCAATCGCGACGAGGACGATGACGATCGCGTACTGCACGAACTGCGAGACGACGTACCGCGGTGAGATCTGATGCCACGCGCCGTCGAGCGCGAGCGCAGCGGCGCTGCGCGGCGTGCGGATGCCCGTGTAGGTGCCCTCGTCGAGCACGGCGGGGGCGATCAGCGGGGACGCAGGCGCGGCCTGCGGAGCGGCAGGCGCGGGCTGCGGAGCGGCGGGCGCGGGAGGCGGCGCCGGTTGCGCGGCAGACGGAGCGGGAGGCGCAGGCTGGGCGGCAGGCAGAGGCGGTGCTGCCGGAGCAGCGGGCTGCGCGCCAGGAGCAGGTGGCATCGGCGGGGCCGGAGGAGCGGATGCCGGAGCCGCGGACGTCACCGGAGGCGCAGGGTTCTCCGCAGGCGGGGCGAACGGGTTCGGCTCACGGGGCGGGTTCGTCTGGCTGTCGCTCATCAGGATCCTTCGGCAGTGTGCAGAACTGTTCCGCGATGAGCGCCACCCCGACCAGCAGCGCCGCGCCGATGATGAGGGCGATCATCGCCACCACCGACCCTACCGGCGCAGGCACGGGCCGCGTGGCCAGAAACAGCAGCAGCCCCGCGCCGAAGCCGGCCATGATCGCGCCGAGCAGGCTCGACGCCCTTGCGAGCGTGGCTGCCCGCAGGGCCCGGAACGGATCGATGCGCTGCCCGCCGCGGGTGCTGCGGCGCACCGGCCACGCCAGCAGCAGCACGGCGATCGCGATGAGCACGAGAAGAACCGGCAGGAAGCCCGAGGGGGTGAACGTGGCCCGCCCGGTCACGGTGAGCAGATGATCGAAGGCGAAGCCGGCGCCCGTCGACAGCAGCGCGAGCACGAAGAGCAGTGCTCCTGATGTGCGCTTCATCGGTCCTCCGACGCGCGCAACCGCCGCACGAGCTCGTCGACGCGTCCGGCGCCCGGCAGCACGGCGTCGGGATCGACGCTCAGCCAAGGTTCGAGCACGAACAGCCGCTCGGCTGCCCTGGGATGCGGCACCTGCAGGTGCTCGGCGTCGCTGGCGAAGTCGCCGTAGGCGATCAGGTCGAGGTCGAGGGTGCGGTCACCCCAGCGCTCGAGGCGCACCCGGCCCTGCTCCTCCTCCACCGCGTGCAGCATGCCGAGCAGCACCTGCGGAGCGAGGCGAGTGGTCATCAGAGCCACCGCGTTGAGGTACGGCGGGGCGTCGTGATCGGGGCCGTCGGGCTTCACGGCGACGGTCTCGATCGGGTCCGACATGACGAGGTCGTCGACGAGCGGCAGGCGGCGCAGCCGCTCGGCCGCCGCACGCAGCATCTCGCCGCGGTCGCCCTCGTTCGATCCGAGTGCGATCACGGCGACCTGCGGTTCGCGTCCCGGCCGCGGGTCGGGAAGGTCGGAGAGGTGGGTGAGCCGCCGGTCCATCACGCGTGTCCTCTGCGGATCGTCACCGACACGTCGGCGAAGGTCTGCTCGATCGGCGCATGCGGCTTGTGCACGGTGACGGTCACGTTCTGCACACGGGCGTCTTCGAGCGCCGCGTCGGCGATGCGCTGTGCCAGCGTCTCGATCAGATTCACCGGTTCGCCGGACACGATGCCGGCCACCCTGTCCGCCAGCTCGCCGTAGTGCACGGTGTCGACGACGTCGTCTGACGCCGCGGCCGCCGAGAGCGACAGCTGCAGAGCGAGGTCGATCGTGAACTCCTGACCCTGCCGCCGCTCGAAGTCGAAGACCCCGTGATACCCGAACACGGTCAGCCCTGTGAGGGTGATCTCGTCGACAGCGCTCATCTCAGGCTCCATCCCATGCGGCGCTGACGGCCAGCGCATCGCGGGTCGACGCGACATCGTGCACCCGCACCGCCCAGGCGCCGGCCCGCGCCGCGAGGGCGCTGGTCACGGCGGTCGCGAGGTCGCGGCGCTCCTGATCGGCCTCTCCCCCGAGGGTCTCGGAGAGGAACCGCTTGCGAGACGTGCCGACGAGCACCCGATGGCCGAGGCCGATGATCTCGTCGAGACCGCGCAGCACCTCCCAGTTCTGCGCCCCCGACTTCGCGAAGCCGATACCGGGGTCGAGGATCACGCGCGACGGCGCGATGCCCGCGATCGCGGCCGCAGTGACCCGGTCGCGCAACTCGGATGCCACCTCGCGCGCGATCCGCGCGTATTGTGCCCGCGCGTACATGTCGTCCGACGGGCCGCGCCAATGACCGATCGCGATATCGGCATCCAGGTCGGCGACGATCGCGAGCATCCGCTCGTCGGCCAATCCGCCTGAGACGTCGTTCACGATGCGCGTCCCCGCCTTCACCGCGGCTGCGGCGGTGTCGGCGTTGAGGGTGTCGATAGAGGTCGGGATGCCCTCGGCCGAAAGCGCCTCGATCACCGGAAGGACACGACGCTGCTCCTCTGCGCTGCCGATGCGCTCGGCGCCGGGGCGCGTGGACTCGCCGCCCACGTCGATGATGCCCGCTCCCTGCGCGCGCATCGCACGGGCGCGGGCGAGGGCGATGTCGAGATCGAGGTAGCGCCCGCCGTCGCTGAACGAGTCGGGCGTGATGTTCAGGATGCCCCAGATGCCGGTCACGGCTGCCCGCCGCCGATCAGCGCGATGAGCTCGGCGCGGGCCGCGGGCTCGGTGAACTCGCCACGAGCGGCGATGGTCACCGTCGTCGCGAGCGGCTGCCGGCCGCCGCGCATCGTCACGCACCCGTGCGACGCATCGAGCACGACGAGCACGCCCCTGGTGTCGAGGTTCTCGGCGATGGCATCCGCGACCTGCTCGCCCAGACGCTCCTGCACCTGCGGGCGGGTCGCCAGGGTCTCGACGACCTTCACCAGCGCGCCCAGGCCGACGACCTGCTCGCCGGGCAGGTACGCGATGTGCGCGACACCGGCGAAAGGCAGCAGATGGTGCTCGCACACCGAGCGGAAGCGGATGTCGCGCAGCAGCACCGCCCCCGATGGCAGGGTGTCGGGGGCAGGGCCCCGCGAGACGCTGATGGTTCGCGCGAGATGACTCGCGGGGTCTTCGCCGACGCCGGCGAAGAACTCCGCATACAGCTCGGCCATCCGCGCCGGAGTCTGCGTCAGCCCCGGCCGGTCCGGATCCTCGCCGATCGCCTCGAGCAGTTCGCGGGTGAGCCGCTCGACGCGCGCCCTGTCGACGCTCACGTCACGCCGTCGCCGGCCGGGCCTGCCCGCCGGTCGCGGGCGAGCCGGAGGTACGAGCCCGGTCGCCCGGCTGCGCGGTCTGCGCGGCGACGCCCTCTTCGACACGACGGGGCACCGCGATCGGGGGAAGGCTCGAAACAGGACGCTCCTCGCTCGAGAGCCACTGAGGACGCTCGGGAAGCTTGCGCACCTCGGTGAAGATCTCGGCGATCTGGTTGTGGTCGAGGGTCTCCTCTTCGAGCAGCGCGAGCGCCAGCCGGTCGAGGATGTCGCGGTTCTCGCTGATCACCTTGTAGGCCTCGTTATGCGCCTGCTCGATCAGCGCGCGCACCTGCTCGTCGACGGCCTCGGCGACCTTGTCGGAGTAGTCGCGACCGCGGTTCATGTCGCGCGCGACGAACATCTCGCCGCCCTCGGAGCCCAGCTTGACGGGGCCGACCTGCGCGGTCATGCCGTACTCGGTGACCATCTTGCGGGCGATGCTGGTCGCCTTCTCGATGTCGTTCGAGGCGCCCGTGGTGGGATCGTGGAAGACGATCTCCTCCGCGACGCGGCCGCCCATCGCATAGGTCAGCTGGTCCTGCAGCTCGTTGCGGGTGACCGAGTACTTGTCGTCGATGGGCAGCACCATCGTGTAGCCGAGGGCCTTGCCGCGCGGAAGGATCGTGATCTTGGTGACCGGGTCGGTGTAGTTCATCGCCGCCGCGGCGAGGGCGTGACCGCCCTCGTGGTACGCGGTGATCAGCTTCTCCTTGTCCTTCATCACGCGGGTGCGGCGCTGCGGGCCGGCGATCACGCGATCGATGGCCTCGTCGAGAGCGCGGTTGTCGATCAGCTGCGCGTTCGAGCGGGCGGTCAGCAGGGCCGCCTCGTTGAGCACGTTCGCGAGATCGGCACCGGTGAAGCCGGGCGTCTTGCGGGCCACGACCTCGAGGTCGACCGACTGCGAGAGCGGCTTGCCCTTCGCGTGCACCTGGAGGATGTGCTGACGGCCCTTCAGGTCAGGAGCGTCGACCCCGATCTGGCGGTCGAAGCGACCGGGGCGGAGCAGCGCGGGGTCGAGGATGTCGGGACGGTTCGTCGCGGCGATCACGATGACGTTCGCGTTCGGGTCGAAGCCGTCCATCTCGACGAGCATCTGGTTGAGCGTCTGCTCGCGCTCGTCGTTGCCGCCGCCGAGGCCTGCGCCGCGGTGGCGCCCGACCGCGTCGATCTCGTCGATGAAGATGATCGCGGGGGCGTTCTCCTTCGCCTGCGTGAACAGGTCGCGAACGCGGGACGCGCCGACGCCGACGAACATCTCGACGAAGTCGGAACCGGAGATGGAGTAGAAGGGGGCGCCGGCCTCACCGGCGACCGCACGCGCGAGCAGCGTCTTTCCCGTGCCGGGAGGGCCGTACAGCAGCACGCCCTTCGGGATGCGGGCGCCGATCGCCTGGAACTTGCCCGGATCCTGCAGGAACTCCTTGATCTCGTGCAGCTCCTCGATGGCCTCGTCGGCACCGGCGACGTCGGCGAAGGTGACCGTCGGGGTCTCCTTGCTGACGAGCTTGGCCTTCGACTTGCCGAACTGCATGACCTTGCTACCGCCGCCCTGCATCGACGAGAGCAGCCACCAGAACAGCAGACCCAGCAGCACGAGCGGCAGGAGCAGCGAGAGGAAGCCGTCGAACCAGGTGGCGCGCGGCACGACGTCGTTCGCGTCCTTGGCCTTGATCTCGGCGCCGTCGATGGCCTCGACGACCTGGTCGGCCCGCGCCTCGACGTAGTAGAACTGGACGTTCTTGGCGCCCTCGAACTCCTTCGAGAGCGTGAGGTCGACCCGCTGGTCGCCGTCGGTGTTCACGACCTTCGTCACAGTGTCGCCGTCGAGCAGCTCGAGGCCCTGCTGCACGGTGACCTGCTTGGGCGCCGAGAGGTTCGAGATCAGCAGGAAACCGGCGAAGAGCAGTGCGCCGATCAACGCGACGTAGATCAGCGGATTGCGGGAGACCTTCTTGACATCCATGATGCGTTCAGCGTACCGCCCGGTGTTCAGGCGTCCGCTGTGCGTTCACCCTCGGCGGAACGGCGATGGCCTCAGCTGTAGACGTGCGGCGCCAGCACGGCGACGTCGCGAAGGTTGCGGTAGCTCTCGGCGTAGTCGAGGCCGTAGCCGACGACGAACTCGTTCGGGATGTCGAACCCGACGTACTTGCAGTCGATCTGCACCTTCGCGGCCTCGGGCTTGCGCAGCAGCGCGAGCACCTCGATCGACTCGGCCCCGCGGGACTCGAAGTTCTCGAGCAGCCAGCTGAGGGTGAGACCCGAGTCGATGATGTCCTCGACGATCAGCACGTGCTTGCCGTGCAGGTCGGTGTCGAGGTCCTTGCGGATCTGCACCACGCCGCTGGACTTGGTGCTGGCGCCGTAGCTCGAGACCGCCATCCAGTCCATCGGGGCGTTCATCGGCAGCCGGCGCGAGAAGTCGGCCATGACCATCACCGCGCCCTTGAGCACGCCGATCAGCAGAAGGTCCTTGCCGGAGTAGTCGGTCGCCACCTGCGCAGCCAGCTCTTCGAGCTTGGCGTGGATCTGCTCCTCGGTGACGAGGATGTCGGTCAGGTCTTCCTGGATGTCGGCAGCGCGCATGGATCGATCTTAGGTCGATCGGCATGACCTTCCGCACTACTGTGTGCTGTGGAGCAGGGCTCCCGCCCTGCGGGGAAGGAACACATGAACTTCGACGAGATCCTGAAGCAGGTGCCGGTCGACGACATCGCTGAGCGCTTCGGCGTCAGCACGGATGTCGCCCGCCAGGCCGTGCAGGAAGGCGGGGCGACGCTGCTCGGCGGACTGGCCAAGAACGCCCAGACCGATGAGGGCTCCGCGGCGATCGAGAAGGCCCTGAACCGCCACGGCGGCTTCACCGGGGCCTCGAAGGTCGATGACGTCGACCAGGCCGACGGCGAGAAGATCGTGAAGCACGTCTTCGGCGAGCGCAAGGGCGAGGTCACCGAGACGCTGAACAAGAGCGAGAAGACGGCGGGCGGCATCGACTTCGGCAAGCTGCTCCCGATCCTCGCGCCGATCATCATGGGCATCATCGCCAACATGAACAAGGGCAAGTCCGGTGGAGCGGGCGGCGGGCTCGGCGACATCCTGGGCGGCCTGCTCGGCGGCGGCCAGAGCTCATCCGGCAGTGCAGGCGGCGGACTCGGCGACATCCTGGGCGGCCTGCTCGGCGGCGGCCAGAGCTCATCCGGCAGTGCAGGCGGCGGACTCGGCGACATCCTGGGTGGCCTGCTCGGCGGCAAGCGGTAGCGACAGCCGCCCTCGCGGGGCTCGCCGGGTCGCCTCGCCAGGCTGATTCGACTGCGAGCCTCGCGAGGCGAGCGCGTCCTCGCCGGACTCCGTCTCAGTCCGAGGTGCCGAACAGCTGCCGAGCGGCGGCGAGCGTGAGCGCCTCGGCATCGACGCCTGGCAGAGCGCCGGAGAGCGTCAGCCCGGCGATGCCGTGGACGACCGCCCACGCCGTGCGCCTGGCATCCGACCGCTCGATCAGTATCCGCTCGTCGGGAACAGTGCCCAGCCCCTGTTGCAGCAACGCCCCGGCCCGCTGCCGAGCGTCTCCCAGCGCGGGGTCGTCGGCATCCAGAAGCGATGTGCGGAACATCACGGAGTAGTGCCCGGGGTGCGAGACGGCGTACGCCACATAGGCGACGGCGGTCTGCGAGAAGTCGCCGCTCTGCACGGATGGGAGCAGGGCGTCGGCCAGTCCGGTGAACCCGTCCGCGGCGAGCGCGGTGAAAAGCCCTCGCCTGTCCCCGAAGTGATGCGCGGGGGCGGCGTGAGACACCCCCGCCTGCCGGGCGAGGTCCCGCATCGAGAGGGCGTCCGCGCCCTCGGCGGCGATGATCTTCGCAGCGGCCTCCAGCACCTGCGAACGAAGGTTCCCGTGGTGGTAGCGGTTCGTCATGTGCGCGAGCCCTTCCCGAACTAGTCATTGACAAGTTAGCAGACGCCTCGCAAACTTGTCACTGACTAGATGGGAGATCATCATGATGCCGTTCATCGTTCTGATCATCGTGACGCTGACGTGTGTTGCGATCGGCACCGCCGGGATCGGGTACTTCGACGGCTGGGGCGCCTGTCTCGCGGTCGGCCTCGCTGCGATGTTCCTGCTCACTGCGAGCGCTCACTTCCTGCAGCCACGGAGGGATGGGTTGATCGCGATCGTTCCGCCGCAGCTACCCCGCCCCGCGCTGCTGGTCACCGTCACCGGCGTCCTGGAGGTGCTTGGTGCAATCGGCCTGCTGGTTCCGCCGACGGTGATTCCTGGCATCCGCTTCGCCGCAGCACTCGGCCTCGCGACGCTTCTTGTGGCGATGTTCCCGGCGAACATCCGTGCGGCGGGCGCACGCCGGCATCCCGCCGCTCCGAGCACGCCGCTGGGCCTTCGCACCGCGCTGCAGGTGGCATACGTGGCTAGCGCGGTCGTGGTGGCCGCCGCGGGCTGACGGCTCTCGCCCCGACCCCGCCGTGCGGGAAGCGGTGGCATCAGCCTCGCGCAGTGAAGACGATCTGCCCGCCTGCCCGCCGCGCGGTGCACGCGGGCAGATCGATCGGCCCCTGGCCCGACCAGTCGGTCACCAGGCGAGCCACCTCGAGAGTCTGCGCCCTGGTCAGGCTCACCCCGAACTCGCTGTCGACGACGAGACGGATGACGCGGTTGCGCAGTGCCGCAGGATTCGCGGCGAGCGCGGCGACGCTCACCGAGATGCCCGCTTCGGCGTGCTCGACGATGTCTTCGATGGTCTCGTGGATCATCTCGTCGAACGCCTCGGCGTCTTCGCGCAGCTGTTCGGCGGTGCGGGCGAGTGCCTCGGCGATGCCGGGGCCGAGCTCTGCTTCGAGCAGCGGCAGCACCCGCTCGCGCGTGCGCACCCTGGCATAGCGCGGGTCGAGGTTGTGGGGGTCGTCCCAGAACTCGATTCCGGATGCTGCGCAGCACGCCCGCGTGGTGGCGCGGCGCACGGCGAGCAGCGGGCGCAGCCAGAGCATCCCGTCGTCGCTCTCGCGAACCGGCGCCATGCCCTGCAGACTCGCGGCGCCCGAACCGCGGGCGAGGCCGAGAAGCACCGTCTCGGCCTGATCGTCGAGAGTGTGCCCGAGCAGCACCGCGGCCGCGCCTTCGGCTCGGGCGATGCCGTGGATCGCTGCGTAGCGCGCGTCGCGGGCAGCGGCCTCGATCCCCGCTCCGTCGGATGCGACGGAGACCTTGGTCTGCAGGGCGTCGTGCACGCCGAGCTGCTCGGCGGCGACCGCGGCCGATGCAGCCACCGCGTCCGAGCCGTCCTGCAGCTGATGGTCGACGGTCACGCTCAGCACCGCGATGTCGAGGGCACGCGCCTCGAACACCGTCGCGGCCGTGAGCGCCAGCGAATCAGCTCCGCCCGACAGTGCGACCACGACGGTGGAGCCGGCGGGCAGCGGGCTCAGCGCGGTGCGCACGGCGCGGCGGACTTCGGCGATGGCGGGATCGAGCGAGGGCACGTCTCCACGCTAGCGCGGTCACAACTCAGGAGAATGCGGCCGTGAGGTGCCGATCCGGCCCGGAACGGCCGCGATCGGCCACGGATCTCCGGAGTTGTGAACAGCCAGGGCTCGGAAGAAACCTCAGCGGGCCGACCAGCCGCCGTCCATCGTGTAGCTCGCGCCGGTCACCATCGCGGCGTCGTCGCTCGCCAGCCACGCGACGAGCGAGGCGACCTCGGCCGGCTCGACGAGCCGCTTGATCGCGCTCTCGGTGAGCATGATGCGATCCAGGACCTCGGCCTCTGCGATGCCGTGCACCCTCGCCTGATCGGCGATCTGCTTCTCGACGAGAGGGGTGCGCACGTACCCGGGATTGACGCAGTTGCTCGTCACTCGGTGTGCGCCGCCCTCGAGCGCGGTGACCTTCGACAGCCCCTCGAGCCCGTGCTTCGCCGTGACGTACGCCGACTTGTACGGAGAGGCACGCAGGCCGTGCACGGAGGAGATGTTGATCACGCGCCCGAACCCGCGTTCGTACATGCCGGGCAGCGCCGCGCGCACGAGCAGGAACGGCACCTCGAGCATGAGGGCGAGCATGCGCCGGAAGTCATCGGGGTCGAAGTCCTCTATGGGGCTGACGTGCTGGATGCCCGCGTTGTTCACCAGGATGTCGACGCCGTCGAGCGCCTCGGCGAGCCGGTCGTCGGCGACGGCGTCGCGGTCGAGGAGGTCGACGGTCCATGGCGTGCCGCCGACCGCCGCCGCCGCTCGGCGACAGCCGTCCGCATCGCGATCCGCGACTACGACGTGGGCGCCTCGCGCGGCGAGCGCTTCGACCACGGCCAGGCCGATGCCGCTCGCGCCGCCGGTGACGAGGGCCCGACGCCCCGCGAGCGGTGTCGCGGTGACGGGCGCGGGGGCGTCGGGCTGAGTCATGTCATTCCTCCGGTGGCGGGATCTCGATCGAGCGGCGGATGCTCAGGCGCCGGCCTTCACGGCGGTGAGGCCGTGCTTCTCGGCGTCGGCCTGGTCGACCGCGAGCAGCGAGATGCCCTTGGTCTCCCGCAGCGTGATCACGGCGACGGCGGTGATCGCGCAGGCGATCGCGACGTACACGGCGACCGGCACCCACGAGCTGAACTCCTGCAGCAGCGCGGTGGCGATGATGGGCGCCAGCGACCCGGCGATGATCGAGGTCACCTGGTAGCCGAGGGAGACGCCCGAGTACCGCATGCGGGTCGGGAACATCTCGGCCATGATGGCCGGCTGACCGGCGTACATCAGGGCGTGGAAGCAGAGTCCGATGGAGACGGCCGCGATGATGATCAGCGGGTTCAGGGTGTCGAACATCGGGAAGGCGAAGAACGCCCACAGCGCGCCGAGCACGGCACCGGCGAGGTAGACCGGGCGGCGTCCGAAGCGGTCGGAGAGACGCCCTGCCTGCGGGATCACGACGAAGTGGATCGCGTGGGCCACGAGCAGCGCGAGCAGCAGCTGGCTGGTGTCGTACTCGTGCACGGTCTTCAGGTACACGATCGTGAACGACACGATGATGTAGTACAGGATGTTCTCGGCGAAGCGCAGGCCCATCGCGCCGAAGATCCCGCGCGGGTACTTCTTGACGACCTCGAGCACGCCGTACCCGGCGGCCTTGTCGGCCTCGACCTGGGCGCGCGCCTCGAGGAAGATGGGCGCCTCGCTGACGTGGGTGCGGATGTAGTAGCCGATGATCACGACGATCGCCGAGACCCAGAACGCCACGCGCCAGCCCCAGCCGAGGAACTGGTCGGCGGGCAGGATCCACGACATGCCGAGCAGCACGAGCGTGGCGAGCAGGTTGCCGACCGGCACTGCGGCCTGCGGCCAGCTGGACCAGAAGCCGCGCGAGCGGTCGGGGCTGTGCTCGGCGACGAGCAGCACGGCGCCACCCCATTCGCCGCCCACGGCGAAGCCCTGGATGAAGCGCAGCAGCACCAGCAGCGCCGGCGCCCAGTAGCCGATGGCGTTGAAGCCCGGCAGGCAGCCCATGAGGAAGGTCGCGACGCCGACGAGGATGATCGTGACCTGCAGCGTGTGCTTGCGGCCGAGGCGGTCGCCGATCTGGCCGAACACGATGCCGCCGAGCGGACGCGCGATGAAGCCGACCGCGTAGGTGAGGAACGCGGCGATGATGCCGTCGAGCTCGGTGCCGGCGTTCGGGAAGAAGTAGCTGCCGAAGATCAGCGATGCGGCGGTGGCGTAGAGGAAGAACTCGTACCACTCGACGACGGTGCCGACCATGGAGGCGGCGACGATCTTCTTCAGGCCCGAGGTCTTCCCGGTCTCGGGTCCGGCGGTGGATGTCGCGCCTGCGGCGGCGTGGGGGACGCTCATGTGCACTCCTTCGTGTGTGAGCTCGCGGTGGTCTCAGCAAGTATCGGCAGTCGACCCGGTGTGCATCAATGACCATTCCAGCAGACCTGGTGTGCAGAATTGCAGATATGAGCACCACCGCCGTCTCGCCGTCCTCACCCGACCCGCACGACCTGCTCATCCTGCTCGAGGTGTCGCGCGCAGGGCGGTTCGTCACGGCGGGCGAGACCCTCGGACTCAACCACACCACCGTGTCCCGCCGGATCACCGCGCTCGAGGGCGCGCTGGGCGGCCGCGTGCTCTCACGCGGCGCGGGCGGCTGGGAGCTCACCGACCTCGGCCGGCGCGCCGTGCGCGCCGCGGAGGACGTCGAATCCGCCATGTCGGGCATCCTGCAGAGCGACGGCCCGCTCGACCCGATCGCCGGCGTGGTGCGCATCTCGTCGACCGACGGGTTCAGCGGCTTCGTGATCGCCCCGGCCGTCGCGCAGCTGCGCCGCAGGCATCCGCGGCTCAGCGTCGAGGTCATGAACGTGACCCGGCGCGCTCTGCAGCATCGCTCCGGCCTCGACATGGAGGTCGTGGTGGGCGAGCCGCAGGTGCACCGCGCCGAGGCCATCCGCCTGGGCGAGTACGCGCTCGGCATGTACGCGTCTCACGAATACCTCGCCGAGTACGGAACCCCTTCGGGGATCGACGCCCTCGCCGATCATCCGCTGGTCTACTTCGTCGACTCGATGCTGCAGGTCGACGACCTCGACGCACCCCGCCGGCTCGTGCCTGGCATGCAGGATTCGCTGAGCTCGACCAACGTCTTCGTGCACGTCGAGGCGACGCGCGCCGGCGCGGGCATCGGCTTCCTGCCGTGCTTCCTCGCGGACCAGCATCCGGATCTCGTCCGGCTCCTGCCGGACGACTTCGACGAGCGACTCCCCTACTGGCTGGTCGTGCGGGCCGATTCGCTTCGTCAGCCGGCGGTGGCAGCGGTGGCGGATGCCCTGCGCCGGCGCACCGTCGAGGTGCAGGCTCAGCTGCTCGGCCGCTCAGGCGGGCGCGAGTAGGCTGGTCTCCGGCATCCACCCGTCTTTCAAGGAGAACAGCACATGGGCGCACACGACGCCGTCATCGAGATCCCGCGCGGCAGCCGCGTGAAGTACGAAGTCGACCACGAGACCGGTCGCGTCCACCTCGACCGCGTCCTGTACACCACCTTCGGCTACCCGGCGGACTACGGCTACTTCGACAACACCCTCGGCGAGGACGGCGACCCGCTCGACGTGCTCGTGCTGCTCGACCACGCGATCTTCCCCGGCGTCGTCGTGAACGTGCGTCCCGTCGCCGTGCTCAAGATGAGCGACGAGGCCGGTGGCGACGACAAGCTCGTGGCCGTGCTCTCGAAGGACCCGCGTTGGGCCCACATCCAGGACATCGGCGACCTGCCGGAGTACACGAAGAAGGAGATCGCGCACTTCTTCGAGCACTACAAGGACCTCGAGCCCAACAAGTGGGTCAAGGTCGACGCGTGGGGCGACGCCGCCGAGGCGCAGCGCATTCTCGACGAGGCGATCGAGCGTTTCGCGAACGACGGTCACTGAGACCTTCGCTTTCACGAGAGAACCCCCGGCCGAGCGGCCGGGGGTTCTCTCGTAAGCGGTGGGATCGCGGACTCAGAGAGCGCCGCGCCGCGACAGGAAACTGTAGGGGTCGGTCGTGCCGCCGCCTGTGTAGACCTCGAAGTGCAGGTGGCAGCCCTGCGAGGCACCGGTGTTGCCCGAGTAGCCGATGATCTGGCCGGCGCTGACGTGCTGCCCGCTGTGGACGGCGAAGTGGCTGAGGTGCGCGTAGCCGGTCGCGATCCCGTCACCGTGCTGGATGCGCACGTAGTTGCCGTAACCGCCGTTGTACCAGGCGACGTCGACACGACCCGACGATGCGGCGTAGATCGCGGCACCGCAGCCGTTCGCGAAGTCGAGTCCGCGGTGGAAGGTCGACCGGCATGTGCCGTTCACGCAACGTGGGGGCCGGGGGCCGTAGCCCGACGAGATGCGACCGCCGTGCGGCCGACGCCAGGCGCCGCTACCGGTTCCTCCACCGCCACCACCGCCGCTGGCGGGGCTGCCGCCACCGCCGCCGCCCTGGTTGTTCTTGGCGGCTTCCTCGGCGAGGCGCCGCAGACGCTCGGCCTCGGCCTTGCGTCGCGCCTCTTCGGCGGCCTTCCGCTTGCGCTCGCCCTCCTGGTAGGCGGCGACGGTCGCGGTCGTGTTGTCTTTGAGTGCGGCGAGCTGCGCCTCGAGGGTGACGAGGTTCGCCTGGCGCTCTTCGAGGGCCCTCTGCGCGGCCTCGGCCGCCTGCTGCGCGGCGATCATCTTCTGCTCGGCGACCTGCTGCAGGCGGTCGCGCTCGTCGCGAGCTGCGGATGCCTGGTTGCTGAGCGCCTGTGCGGTGTCTCGAGCCGAGGCCGCACGCTCTGCGACCGTGCGGTTGTACTCGACGAGCTTGTCCATGCTGCCGAGGCGGGCGAGCAGGTCGTCGGCGCCATCGGAGGACTCGGACAGGAACAGCTCGAGAGCCGCCTCGTCTCCGCCGCTGCGGTACAGCTGGTTGGCCGCCTGGCCCGCCTTGCGGGCGCTCTCGTCGGCGATCTTCGCCTGCTCGTCGGCCTGCGACTGCAGGTCTTCCGCCTTGGCGGCCTGGTCGAAGTAGGCCTGCTGGGCGGCGTAGAACTCGTCGCCGGCCTTGCGCGACGCGGCTTCGGCTGCGGCGGCCTGGTCTGTGAGCGTGCGGATCAGCGCCTCGATACGCGTGATCTCCGAGGCCTTCGCGGCCTCGTTCGCCTTGGCGCGCTGCACGTCGTCCCAGCTGGGGTAGTCGGCGGCCTGGGCCGTCTGACCTGCTGACGAGACACCGAACGCGGTGAGCGCGATGGCGCTCAGGGCGCCGACGGTGATCGCGCCACGGCGAGTGATCTTCGAGTTCGCCAGCACGGAGGGGCGGTCGACAGAGGGCGGCGTGCAGCCGCAGTCTTCGTCGCCTGCGGATCGGGCATCCGCAAGTCTTGCCTCGTTCACTCGGCTCCTTCCGCCGGTTTCACAGCTGTAACAGTAACAACATTCGTCACAGCTGCAACAGGTGGCGTGCCTCGCACGAGCACTCGGGTGGCACTCGGACGCACAGGCGAGACCCATCCATAGTCCCCCCGAAACGCCCGGGATGGAAGTAGAACCGCCCTGGATTTCGTTTTTGCCCGCTCTGCCCCTTATGCTTGAGCGTCGGCAAGGGAAACCTCCGGGAATCTCTTCGGCCCCATCGTTTAGCGGCCTAGGACGCCGCCCTTTCACGGCGGTAGCACGGGTTCGAATCCCGTTGGGGTCACTCTTCCGATACAATTGAAAAGTTATGGCCCTGTAGCGCAGTTGGTTAGCGTGCCGCCCTGTCACGGCGGAGGTCGCGGGTTCAAGTCCCGTCAGGGTCGCTCTGAGCGATGAGCCTTCTTTCGAGGAGGCTCTTCGTCTAGGATGCGGCAGATCATGATGTGCCGTACGGCTCTGTAGCTCAGTTGGTAGAGCGTTCGACTGAAAATCGAAAGGTCACCGGATCGATGCCGGTCGGAGCCACAAGGCTGATCATTACAATCAGCCCAGAAACCCTCGCGTAGCTTCTACATCGCGAGGGTTTTGCTTTGCCCTGGTGCGAGTGCGCGGCTGGCGACGGTAGTCACCTCAGTGATCGCCAACGCGCGAGCGGCGGAACGCACAGAACAGGCATGACCCCCGACGACGGCGAGCTCGGCGTCGCCAGCATCGCCCTCGCCGTGCGGGTTGCGGACGCCCAAATTGACGTCCACGACCACGACGGGTGCCCTCAGAACAGTAGTGACGGAGCACGCTCACTACCCTCGGCTGCATGGGGACACTCGGCACTTCGCTGGCCAGGCGGGATAACGCTCTGAATCTCGTTCGCTTGCTGCTCGCGACGTCGGTCATCGTCTGGCACACGTACCCTGTGCTCGCCGTCGAGCCAGGGTGGCCCGCGTCACTCATCGGCTCCGGCGCGGTCAACGGCTTCTTCGCGATCAGCGGCTATCTCATAGCAGGGTCGAGACTCCGTCTCCCTTTCGGCAGATACCTCTGGAAGAGATTCATCCGCATCTATCCGGGCTTCTGGGTGGCCCTTCTGATCACGGCGTTCGTGCTGGCGCCGATCGCAGGTGCGCTGACCGGCACGGCGTATTCGCTCGGCACTGGAGTCAACTACGTCGCACAGAACGTCACGTTGTGGATCGGGGAGCAGACCATCGGTCAAACGCTGACCACCGTTCCCCACGCCCAGGTGTGGAACGCATCGCTGTGGACCCTCTTCTACGAGTTCACCGCGTACCTGCTGATCGGCTTCGCGTTGAGCATCCCCTTGGTGCGGCGGCACCTGGCCTCCTTCGCGCTCGGGGCCACCGTCCTGCTGAGCATCGGTGCGGGCATGGAGGTGGGGGCGGAATGGCCCGCCCCGTTCGACCTCGCGCTCGGAGGGTTCCGGCTCTGGTCATTCTTCGCTGCCGGTGCCCTCGTCTACGCGCTGCGCGACCACGTGCGGGTGTCGCCGGCAGTCGGCGCCATCTCGTTCATAGTCCTCGTCGTCACGTATCTTGCTGGCTTTGAAGGATGGCTGAGTCCGCTGCCACTCAGCGTGTTCCTTCTGTGGCTCGGCGCTTCGCTCCCGATGCGCCTCGGATCCGTCAACGACATCTCCTATGGAATGTACGTCTACGCGTTTCCGATCCAGCAGATGCTCGTGATCCTGCTCGGCACGGAAGTGCCACCGTGGCTGTTCATGATCGCCACGGCGGCATGCACCGCCCCGTTTGCGCTGGCTTCCTGGCACCTCGTCGAGAAGCCAACGATGCGCCTCAGGTTTCCCAAGCGCTCGTCTGCCTCGTCCGTAACCAAGCGCCAGGCGACGACGACCCCTGGTCGACAGGCGCCCGCTCTATGAGCGGCCACGGGCAATCGGAGATCAGGCAGGTCCCGCGGCCTGCTTCTGGCGGCGAGCGGCGGCGCTGAGAACGACAGTCAGCACGACGAACGCGATGGTGGTGATCGTCCCCGCAGATGACAGGGCCGACCCCTGCGACGTGCCCAGTCCGACCAGGAAGCTGGCAATCACGAGACCGACGCCGACCCCGATGCCGAGGACGCCGACGACGATGGCGGCTGTGGTGAAGCGGCTGTCGGTGGGCATCAGTAGGACCTCTTGTCCTCGGTGGGCGCAGCGCAGATGTTCAAGAATGCCACCCCGATGCCGAGGATCCCAGTGATCCCACCGCGGCGACGTCCGGGGGCCGGTCTCGACATCGCGCGGCGAGCGTCTGCGCCTCCCCCGGACATCTCCGGCGAGAATCGATGCATGAAGATCACCGGAGCAGTCCTGACGAGCATCGGCGCGGAGCGCCCGTACGCCGCGAGCCGCCCTCTCGGCATCCGCACGCTCGAGCTCGATGCGCCAGGACCGGGCGAGCTGCGCATCCGCATCGAGGCCGCCGGACTCTGCCACTCCGATCTGTCTGTGGTCAACGGCACGCGTCCTCGGCCGGTTCCTATGCTGCTCGGGCACGAGGCGGCGGGGATCGTGGATGCCCTGGGCAGCGGCATCGACGACCTTGAGGTCGGCGATCGCGTCGTCACGGTGTTCCTGCCGCGCTGCGAGAGCTGCGACAACTGCCGCACCGGAGGCAAGCTGCCGTGCTCGACCGGCAGTGCGACGAACGGCGCGGGCACTCTCCCCTCCGGCGAGGTGCGACTGCACGACGAGGGCGGCTCAGCGGTCAACCATCATCTGGGCGTCTCGGGTTTCGCGACGCATGCGGTCGTCGATCGGCGCTCGGTGGTTCGGGTCGGCCATGACGTCCCGCCGGCCATCGCCGCCGTGCTCGGCTGCGCTGTGCTGACCGGGGGCGGCGCCGTGCGCAACGCCGGCGGCCTGCGTGCGGGTCAGGGCCTCATCGTCGTCGGCCTGGGCGGCGTCGGCATGTCGGCGATCCTCGTGGGGCGGGCGATCACGCAGGCGGCCGGCGGCCGGGTCATCGGCATCGACGCCAACAGCGACAAGCACGCAGCCGCCCTCGAGATGGGTGCCGACGCGGTCTACACACCGGAATCGGCGGTGGATGCCGGGATCACCGCGCCCGTCGTGGTGGAGGCCGCAGGGCATCCCCGAGCCTTCGAGACCGCGTTCCGCGTCACCGCTCCCGGCGGCACGACCGTCACCGCCGGGCTCCCCGCGCCCGGTGCCCTGTCGCAGATCGAGCCGCTCACCCTCACGGCAGAGGCGCGCACGGTCGTCGGCTCCTATCTCGGCTCGTCGATACCCGCGCAGGACATCCCTGCGTATGAGGCGCTCTGGCGCGACGGCACACTGCCCGCCGAGAAGCTCATCACCTCGACGATCGCCCTCGACGACATCAACAGGGCGCTCGACGTGCTCGACACCGGCGATGCGATCCGTCAGGTGATCCTCTTCTGACGTCGGGTCACAGCCCGGATGCGTCGGATCAGAGCCCCGCCGCGCGGCGATTGAACGACACCTGCAGAGCCTCGACGACGAGGGTGCGCTCGCGACGGGCCATCAGACGGTAGATCGGCGCAGCCAGGCGGGAGAGGCCATACACCTGCAGCCGTGCGTGATGGTGCACACGGGTGGACCGCGGACCGAGTGCCTGCAGTCGGTATCCCGGCCACCCCTCGACCTTCAGATCTCCGTGAGAGCTCGCGTCCCACCAGTGGAACGTGATCGCCGTCGGGCGCTCGAACTCGACGACCTCGCCGGGGACGTCCCCCGCGGAGGTCTCGTCGAAGTAGGTCGTCCCGAGGCCGACGGGGCCCGGTGAAGTCTGGCGCGTGCGACGCAGCAGGCTGCCGCGCTTCGGCATCCACTCCCCATAGCCGTCGATGCCGACCAGCCGATCGAAGACCTCCTCGATCGGGCCGGCGACCACCCGCACCAGGTCGAACTCGATGACGCCCATGCTTCATGGTCCTCCCGCCGTGCGCGCGGCGCAACGGCTCCCGCCCCCGATACTCTGACGGGCATGGCCGACCCCGCACACGTCCCCACATCGCGCCCGATGGATGCCTGGCTCGACGCCCTCAGCGAGCCCAACGGGTCTCCCGGCGGAGGCGCAGCCACGGGCGTGCTGCTCGGCGTCGCCGCCGCGCTGATGGGCATGGTCGCGGCGTACACACCCGACAGCCCGGCCGCGACGACGAGCGCCGAGCGACTGGCACGGCATCGCGCCGACGTGCTTCAGGCGATCGAAGCCGACGGCGTGCTGTCCGTGCAGTTCGGGTCGGCACTGGCGCTGGCACCAGAGCATCCGGAACGCGACCAGCGCGTGAGCGCCGCCGCCGTCGACGCCGCAGGATCCGTCGCGCGCCTCGGAGCGATCGGCATCCTGCTCGTCTCCGACGCCCGCGTTCTCGCCTCGAACGGCAACCCTCACATCGCGGTCGATCTGGCGGTCGCGATGGAGGCGCTCGCCGCGGGGCTGTCGGGTGCCGCGCTGAGCCTGCGGGCGAACCTGCAGATCGGCCGCACGCACGGCGCCGACGCGGCGACCCTGGCGAGCCTCGAGACCGACGTGAGACGACTCGACGAGGCCCGCCAGGAGGTAGCGCAGCTGATCCGGCGGATATCCGCCGATCTCGACTGACGGCACTCACCCGCCGTGCCACACTGACACCATGCCCCAGCAGCCGGATGATCCCCGCCAGATGCGACGACTGCCCGAAGCGCTCGACGAGTTCCAGCAGGCCGAAGGGCACCCGCAGTTCCGGGTCGACGTCGAGCGCATCCGGTTCTCTCCTTACTACTCGCGCCTGTCTGCGGTGACGCAGGTCATCTCGCAGGCCGGTGCGGGTCTCGCCGTGCACAACCGCCTCACGCATTCGATCAAGGTCGCGGCTGTCGCGCGGGCGATCGCCACCCACCTGCAGACGCGCGACGATGACGCGGGCCGTGTCGCGGTCGAGCTCGGCGGGGCGCATCCCGTCGTGGTGCAGGCGGCTGCCGCGGCGCACGATCTCGGGCATCCGCCGTTCGGCCACCTCGGCGAGCAGACGCTCGACCGACTCGCCCGCACCCGCTTCGGCCTCGCCGAAGGCTTCGAGGGCAACGCCCAGACGTACCGCATCCTCACCCGGCTCGATGAGCACGACCGGCCCGGCGTCGGACTCAACCTCACCGCCGCGGTGCGGGCGGCCGTGCTGAAGTACCCCTGGCGCAGAGGCGAGGGCGGGCCGCGGCGCGGCGGCGCGAGCAAGTTCAGCTTCTACGCGATCGACGAACCGGATACCCGCAGCGCGCTCTCCGCGTATCCGCGTATCGCCGACGGTCAGCAGACGGTCGAGTGCTCGATCATGGACATCTCCGACGACATCGCGTACTCGCTGCACGACCTCGATGACTTCTACCGCGCGGGGCTTCTGAACCCGGCGACCCTCTCGGCGGAGTTCCGGTCGTGGCGTCGCGACCTTGCGCAGCTGCGCGCCGCCGACGCCGTCGCCCTCGCCGCCGACACCCGCACCCCCGGCCACTCGCTCGAGCTGCTCTGGCGCCGCATGCAGAGCAAGGACAGCTGGATCGCCGACCCCGATGCCTTCAGCGAGGCCGTCGCGAAGGTGTCGTCGGAGGTGATCGACGGCCTCGTCGCCGAGCCGTTCGATGGCTCACTGGCCAGCGAGCGCGGCCTGGCGAGATTCACCACCGCCTGGATCGCCCGGCTGCAATCGTCGATCGAGGTGCACAGGCATCCCGACATCCGCGCCGGCCACGTCAGCCTCAACCGGCAGGCCTGGCACGAGGTGGCGGTGCTGAAGTTCCTGCACGAGCGGTTCATCCTCGAACGGCCCGATCTCGCCGTCTACCAGCGAGGCCAGGCCAGTGTGCTCGAGCGCCTCGTCGACGGCTTCACCGCATGGCTCGACGATCCGCGCGACGCACGACGGGCGCCACGCCGCCTCATCGACCTCGTCGAGCTCGCCACCGACGACCACCGCCGGCTGAGCACTCCGGCCGCCGTCGTCGACACTCTCGGCCGCGGCCGCGGCATCATCGACTACGTCGCGTCTCTCACAGACGCTCAGGCCATCTCGCTCGACGCCCTGCTCGCGGGCCGCACCGAGCGCCTCTGGGACGCCGGTCAGGGCCTCTGACCGGACCCGCTCACCCCGGCCCGACAGCGGCCCTCGATGCCGCAGAGAGTGGAAGAGTGGATACGCCATCCCCGTCACACCCCCAGGAGGCCACATGCGCGCCGTCGTCTACGACCAGTTCACCCAGGATCTCGACGCCCTCGAGGTGCGCGATCTGCCCGAGCCGAAACTCGCCCCGGCGTCGGTGCTGATCGAGGTGCGGGCCGCGGGAGTGAACCCCGTCGACTGGAAGGTGATGGCCGGCGGCCTCGACCCCATCATGCCCACGCAGTTCCCCGTCATCCCCGGCTGGGACGTCGCCGGCGTGGTCGTCGCGGTCGGCATGGACACCCCCGAGTTCGAGGTCGGCGACGAGGTCATGGCCTACGCCCGGAAGGACACCGTGAGCGCCGGCACGTTCGCCGAGCGCGTCGCCGTTCCTGTATCGGCGGTCGCACGCAAGCCCGCAACGCTCTCGTGGGAGCAGGCGGGCGCCCTCCCCCTCGCCGGCGGTACGGCACTCCGGGCGATCGACGCGCTCGGCGACCTGAGCGGCCGCACCGTGCTGATCCACGGCGGCTCGGGCGGAGTCGGCAGCTTCGCGGTGCAGATCGCCGCGCGCCGTGGCGCGAAGGTCATCGCCACAGCATCCGAGCGCAATCACGACTACATCCGCGCGCTGGGCGGCGAGCCGACGACCTACGGCGACGGGCTCGCCGAGCGCGTCCGTGAGATCGCCGGCGGACCGGTCGACGCCGTCGCCGACTTCGTCGGAGAGGTGCTCGACACGACCCTCGACGTGCTCGCCGAGGGCGGCATGCACGTCTCGATCGCCGATGGCTCGGTCACGAAGCACGACGGCCGGCACATCTGGGTGCGTCCCGACGGGTCGCAGACCGCTCGCCTCGCCGACCTCGCCGAGGCGGGAGAGCTGCAGATCGAGATCGCGAAGACATTCCCGCTCGACGGCGTCGCCGACGCCTTCCGCGTCAGCCAGGACGGTCACACGCGCGGCAAGCTCGTCATCGTCCCCTGAGACAGAGTTCGCGCCCGGGCCTCACTCGGGACCCGGGCGCGAACGTTCCTCCGGTCAGAAGACTTCTTCGTCTCCCGCCGCGCGTGTGGAACGACGGGTCTCGTAGCCCCCCACAGCGGGTTCGGTGCGAGTGACCACATCGGTGCGACGGCGACGAGCCATGAGCACGAGGCCGACGATGAACGCGACGACACCCGCGCCCATCAGGATGTAGCCGACCATGTCGAGGTCGGCCCAGCCGACGTCGATGTTGAGTGCGAACGTGAGGATCGCTCCGATGACGAACAGAACGACTCCGGTGCCGATGGTCATCTCTGGCTCCCTTCGGGTTGGCGGCGTGGCCGTACGGCCCGCCTGACCTCCAGGATCCCCATCCTGGCGCCGGCGGAGAATGGGGTTGACAAGTCACCCCCGGCCCAGGTCAGCGCTCGCCGCCGCGCACAGGCGGCCGCAGCACGAGCACTGTCACGATCGCGACGAGGATCGCCGCGGTGAGCGTGACGGGTACGGGCAGCACCGGGTCGAGCAGCACGAGCAGCACCCCCGCGGGCACCGCGGTGTTCACCACCCGGTCGGCGTTCGAACGGATCGCTACCAGCCACACGCCCATCAGGAACACGGCGATGGGCACGCTCGTCGTGAACGACACCGCGACAGCGGGCAGCGCCGTGTCTCCCGTGAGGTCGTCGATCCACACCTCGATGCCCGCCGAGAAGGCGCCGGCGGCCGCGAAGACGAAATAGTGCGCATATCCGTACGCGAACGACGATCGCTCGGAGATCGCGCGGTGGTGGGGCGGCCAGAAGTAGATCCACCACATCGCGGCGGCCGAGACCAGGGTCACCGCCGCGACCCAGATCAGCGGGCCGATCGCATCGACCTTCTCCCTCGCTCCGATGATCGCCGTCGCGGAGGCGAGCAGGCTCTCACCGAGCACGATGAGCGTGAACAGGCTGTATCTCTCGGTGATGTGATGCGGATGCCATGGCGTCGCCCCTCGCCGCTCCGCGACGACCGGCACCGCGAGCTCGGCGAGCATCAGCACGACGAACACGGGCAGCGTGGCCGCCGAGGGCAGCAGCAGGAACGCAACCCACAGCACCTGAACGACCGCGATTCCAATCGCGTAGGCGATGGCAGTGCGACGCAGCGACGGATCCTGTCGCGCTGCGCGCAGCCACTGCACGATCATCGCCAGCCGCATGACCACGTACGCGATGACGACGACAGTGAAGTCGCGGTGCTCATCGTCGAACACGGGGCCGATGCCCGCCGCCAGCACGAGCACACCGGCCATCTGCACGATGGTCGTGACGCGGTAGAACCAGTCGTCGACGTCGAACGACGACGCGAACCACGTGAAGTTCATCCACGCCCACCAGATGGCGAAGAACACCATCAGATACGAGACGATGCCCGAACCCGCATGCCCTGCCGAGACGGCGTGGTGCAGCTCGCTCGACGCCGTGCTCACCGAGATGACGAACACGAGGTCGAAGAACAGCTCGAGAGAGCTGGCGACCCGGTGCGGCTCACGTGGATCGCGGGGCACCATGCGTTCGAGCGCGAAACGCGCCCCCGTTGCGTTGACGTTCACCGGCTCAGGGTAGAGCACGACAGCACCGGCGTGCACGGCGGGACTCGGTCCGCGACCGCGCAGCCTGAGACGGCGCCCGTCCGATCAGTCTGCGGGGCCGTCAGCCGGCGCGACGCCGTCGACCGCATCCGCCATCGCGCGGAGGAACTCCATGACGTTCGCCTGTGCCTGGGCATCCATCCCCGTTGCCACGGCGTACATCAGCTCGTGCATGCGGCCGAGGGTATGGCGGACGTCATCGTCTGCGTGCTGGGTGGCGCGTACGACCGACGCCCCCTCCTCGGTGTCACGGTGAACATGACCCGAGCGCTCGAGTCGATCGAGGAGCACCGAGGTCGCGGCTGGCGAGATGCCGAGGTAAGTGGTGAGAGCAGCCGGCTGAGCACCGTGCTGCGGCTGGCGGAAGAGGAAGCGCAGGGCGAGCAGCTCGTTCTCGCCCATCGACATCTCGTCCTGGGTGCGTCGCCGCATCGCCCGCTCCGCGGCACGGTAGACGCGCAGGGCCTCGAGCACTTCGCGCGCCCGCTCCCCCTCGCTGCGCTCGTACCAGTACCCGTCCGCCTGAACCTTCGCCACACTCACTCCTTCAGCGGGGCCTCACAGGCCCGCATCAGTCATGATAGGAGAGGGGAAGGGGATTCGCGCGGCCGAAGGAGTCGCGGAATCGCAGTGACGGAGGACACAGGTGAATTTTCGAAGCAAGGCAACCCTGGAGAATTGGGTCAAGGACTTTCGTGGTGCCCGTGAGGCGGGCGATCTCGTCCGTGTGATCATCCAGGACGGCTCTGACGGCTCTGACACCGGGCTCGTGATCGTGCCCGTGAAGAACTCGTCGGTGAGCATCTTCATGCAGCCGATCCGCATCGGCGACGAGCGGTGGACCGTCACGCTCGAGCCCAACGACGAGAACACGGTGCTCGACAGCCACCAGCTGCACGCCCTCGCCAGCGAACTCGCCGTGGCCGCCGAGCTGTGCTCGTACCTCGAGGCCCGCAGCAAGGGTCATGACGAGCTGCCGAGCGATGAGGTGCTCGAAGAGGTCTGAGCCTCAGAGCTCGCCCGGACGCATCGCCTCGGCGTCGATCGCCCGCATGACACGCAGCGTCGCGGTGTCTGTGGGCGGCTCGCCGCCGGCATCCGCCCGCCGTCGCCGCGGCGCGTACACGACCAGGGCGTGGAACAGGAATCGGGCGAAGAAGGCGACCACCAGCGAGATCGCCGTCGCGATCACGCTGGAGATGTGCCAGGTCTCGACCATGAGGGCCATGAGGGGGATGCGCAGCGCCGCCTCAGCCGAATTGAACGATACGGATGCCGCGAAGCGCACCCACAGTCTCTGAGCATCCGCGCGGTCGTCGCGGAACACGAAGAGCTCCTGCAGCACGAAGTTGCCGATGATCGTGACGGCGGCCCCCACGATCGCGGCGAGCACGTAGTCCACCCCGAGGTGCGTCAGCGCCCACATGATGCCGATGTTGGCGATGGCGCCGACGCCGCCGATCAGCGCGAATCGGCCCATCCTGCCGAAGCGCAGGCGTGCCAGGTGGGCGAGGAAGGTGGCGCCCTGGCGCAGGCTCGCCTTCGAATCCCCGTGCCGGCGCGCGCCGAACTCCATGGGGACCTCGGCGATGCGCAGCTCGCGGCGTTCGCCCGCGCGCACGAGGATCTCGAGCAGGATCTTGAATCCCTGCGGGCGCAGCTCGTCGATGTCGATGCGCGTGCGGTCGACGAGGAAGAACCCCGTCATGGGATCGGTGCTGCGCCACAGCCGCCGCAGGAACATCGCCTTGGTGACCGCCGTCGCGGCTTTCGACACCCCGTACCGCGCGGCGGTGCCGAGTCCGGCCGAGTCGCCTCCGCCGATGTAGCGGGAGGCGGCGACGACATCGGCCCCACCCTCGCCGTAGCGGCCGAGCAGGGCCGGCAGCAGCTCGGGCGGATGCTGCAGATCACCGTCCATGACGATGCAGACGTCGTGTGACGCCTCTGCGAGGCCCAGCACGACGGCACCACCGAGACCGCCGGTGTTCCGATCGCGGTGGATCCCGCGGACGGGGATGCTCGCGGAGGCCCCGATGCGCGCGATCTCGTCGATCGTGCCGTCGCTGCTGTCATCGATGAAGAGGATCTCGGCGGCGACGCCGGCGAGCGCCGCCGAGGTGCGTGCGACGAGCTCGGCGACGTTGTCGCGCTCGTTGAAGGTGGGGATGATGACGGTCACCGGAGGGACGGCGGTCGCACTCACCTGTGCTCCTCCCCTGTGTCACCCGAATGCAGCGTGGTCGCGATGCAGCATCCATCGTTTCACGGGATCTCATGCGGGGGCTGCACCCGGCGCCTGTGCACCCGGCGCCCGTGCAGCCAGGCGGCCGTAGGGTGGAATCATGAGCACCCCTGCATCCGACACCATCACCATGTTCGGCGCCGAGTGGTGCGGCGACTGCCGCCGCACCAAGAAGCAGCTCGACGAGCTCGGCATCGAGTACACGTACGTCGACCTGGTCGCAGACCCCGCCGCAGCCGACGTCGCCAAGGAGATCTCGGGCCGCATGAACATCCCTGTGGTCGTCTACCCCGACGCGAGCCACCACGTCGAGCCGAGCAACGCCGACGTCGAGGCGAAGCTTCGCGAGCTCTCGCTGATCTGACCCGCTCGACCCGCTCCCTCTGCCACCGCCACAGGAGACGACGATGACTCAGCAGACGGCTGCCGACACCGACCTCGACGAGGCGCAGCGTGCCGCGCTCGATGCCGACATCGACGCGCTGCAGCAGGGTGCGCGCACGTGGTCGCACCTGACCGTCGGCCAGCGCGCGACGCTGCTGCGCGCGGTGCGCGCGAGCGTCGCCGCCACCGCGGCCGACTGGGCGGGAACGGCCGCCGGCTCGAAGGGGCTGGATGCGCGGCATCCTCTCCGCGGCGAGGAGTGGCTGAGCGGGCCGTACTCGGTTCTGGGCGCCCTCGACGCGTACATCGACACCCTCGCGAAGCTGGCTGAGGGGCGCAGTCCACTCGACGGTGTGACCATCGGCCGCGCCCCGGGCGGGCGCACCAGGGTCAGCGCGTTCCCGCTGACCGGACTCGACCGCTTCCTGCTGTCCGGCTTCTCAGGCGAGGTGTGGCTGCAACCAGGCATCACCCCTGATGCGGCGCGCGCCGATGCGGGTCTCGCGCAGCGAACGCGCGGCGGCGAGGGCGGCGTCGGGCTCGTGCTCGGCGCGGGGAACATCACCTCGATCCCGGTGCTCGACGTGCTGTACGAGCTGCTCGCGCACAATCGCGTGGCGCTGCTGAAGGTCAACCCGACGCAGGACGCCCTGGTGCCCGTCTACGAGCGGGCGCTGGCTCCGCTGATCGCTCCGGGGTTCCTGCGGATCGTGCGCGGCGGCCCGGCTGTCGGCGCATACCTCACCGCGCACCGCGACCTCGTGCACGTGCACATCACGGGGTCGGCCGCGACGTTCGACGCGATCGTCTGGGGTCCGTCGTCCGGGCCCAAGGCCGGCGCGACGACCCGCCGCCGACGCGAGAACCGTCCGCTGCTGAAGAAGCCCATCACGGCCGAGCTGGGCGGAGTGTCCCCGATCATCGTCGTGCCGGGCGACTGGAGCGCCGCCGACCTCGCCTTCCAGGCAGAGCACATCGCGACCATGCGTCTGCAGAACTGCGGCCACAACTGCATTGCCGGTCAGGTCGTGATCATGTCGTCGGAGTGGGCGCAGGCAGAGCAGTTCCGCGCCGCGCTGCGGCGCGCGTACGCGGCCGCCCCCGAGCGCCCCGTCTGGTATCCGGGCTCGCCGTCGCGCATGCAGCAGGCGGCGGAGGACTATCCGGATGCCCTGGTGCTGGCGGATCGTCTGCTGATCGAGATCGGCGAGGGCGAGGACGCAGCGGCTCTGCAGACCACCGAGTACTTCGCCCCCGTGCTCGGCGTCGTCGAGCTGCCCGGCACGGGACAGGAGTTCCTCGATGCCGCGGTCGCACACGCGAACGATGAGCTGCAGGGCACCCTGGGCGCGAACCTGATCATCGACCCGGCGACCGAGAAGTCACTCGGCACCGGATTCGAGCGCGCGATCGCCGACCTGCGTTACGGAACGGTCGCGATCAACTCCTGGACCGCCTTCGGGTTCATCACCCCCACCCTGACCTGGGGCGCATTCCCCGGCAACACGCTCGACGACGTGGGCAGCGGGATAGGCGTGGTGCACAACGCCCTGCTGCTCGACGGGGTCGAGCGCTCCGTGGTGCGCGGCCCGTTCCGTCCGTTCCCGCGGTCGCTGCCCGTGCTCAACGGCGGCGGTCGCCTGACGATCCTGCCGAAGCCGCCGTGGTTCGTCTCGTCACGGACCGCTGCCGGGGTGAGCGAGGGCCTCACGCGATTCCGGGCGCAAGGGGGCATGGTGACGCTCGTGCGCACCCTGCTCCGGGCGCTGCGCGCCTGACGGCCCCCACCCGCCCGCACCCCGCGCCACACCCGCACCCCGCGCCCCACACCCGCACGCCCCCGCGCACCCCGCGCCCCACACCCGCACCCCCCGCGCACGACGCCAAGGAGCGGGTAGGCGAGCGCAGGGGGCGGGGCGAGGCGGGGAGGGGGGAGGGTCAGAGGTCGTCGCCGGAGACGGCGAAGGTGTCGCAGACGCCGAGACCGTTCCTGTAGCCGTTCGCGAACCACGCCTGGCGCTGCTCGCTGGTGCCGTGCGTGAAGCTCTCCGGGTTCACCCGGCCCGCCTGCTGCTCCTGGATGTTGTCGTCGCCGACGGTGAACGCGGCGTTCAGGGCATCCGTGATCTGCTCCTCGGTCGGCTTCTTCAGGTACTCCACCCCGTTGTCGTCCTTCAGCTTCGTGACGTCGCCGAGCCAGGCGCCGGCATAGCAGTCGGCCTGCAGCTCGGTGCGCACGCCGTTGCTGTCGGGCCCGGTGCCGTTGTTCGGGTACTTCTCCATCGTGCCGGTGATGTTCTGGATGTGATGGCCCCACTCGTGGCCCACGATGTAGAGCTGAGCGAGCTCGCCTGCCGAGGCGCCGAACTGCTGCCGCATGAGCTGGAAGAAGTCGGGGTCGATGTACACGCCCTGCTCGGGAGGGCAGTAGAACGGGCCGACCGCGTTCGACGCCGTGCCGCACTGGGTCGAGGTCGAGCCGTCGACCACCGTCATCGTGGGGGCGGTGTAACCGTCGACGTGCTGACTCCAGTACTCGTCGAGCAGCACCTGCGCACCCGCCATGCGGCAGTCGTCGTTCGTGTTCGCGTCCTGCCCGGTGTCGCACTCGGCGAGGGTGTTCTCGCCGCTCGAGGCGGGCGGATTCTGGCCGCCGGGAGCCCCGCCGACGAGGCCCGTCAGATCGGGTCCGCCGAGCATGGCAACCACGAGGGCGACAAGACCGAGCACACCCACGCCGCCACCGGCGACCACGGCGCCTCGTCCACGTCGGCGGGTGGTGTTTCCCGAGATGTCGGCATCTGGATTGAACGTCATGCAGAAAAGGTACCCCGGTGCGGCATCCAACGACGAGGGCTTGACGGATGCGCGAACGCCGCGCAGGCCGGCACGACGAGGAATAGGCTCGGATCATGGTGACGACGATCACGATCACAGGTGCCGGCGGACAGATCGGCTACGCGCTGCTGTTCCGCATCGCGGCGGGCGACATGCTCGGCCCCGACGAGCATGTGCGGCTTCGGCTGCTCGAGATCCCGCAGGGTCTGCGCGCGGCCGAGGGCGCCGCGCTCGAGCTGCAGGACGGCGCGTTCCCGCTGCTCGACGGCGTCGAGGTGACGGATGACGCGACGGTCGGCTTCGACGGTGCGAACCATGCCCTCCTGGTCGGTGCCCGCCCGCGCGGACCGGGCATGGAGCGGGGCGACCTGATCGCCGCGAACGGGGGCATCTTCGGCCCGCAGGGCCGCGCGATCGCCGCATCGGCGGCATCCGACATCCGCGTCACCGTCGTCGGCAACCCGGCCAACACGAACGCGCTGATCGCAGCATCGGCCGCCGCCGGAGTGCCCGCCGAGCGATTCAGCGCGCTCACGCGGCTCGACGAGAACCGCGCGCGGGCTCAGCTGGCCCAGACCCTCGGCGCGCCGGTGGCGAGTGTGCGACGTGTGCCGATCTGGGGCAACCACTCGGCCACCCAGTTCCCCGACATCACCCACGCGACGGTCGACGGCGAACCGGTCGCCGAGCGTCTCGCGTCCGCCGTGGGAGATGTCCGCACCTGGCAGGAGCAGACCTTCATCCCCCGGGTCGCGAAGCGGGGTGCCGAGATCATCGAGGTGCGCGGCTCGTCGTCGGTGGCGTCCGCGGCGAGCGCGGCGATCGACCACGTGCGTGACTGGGTGCACGGCAGCGACGACTGGACGAGCGCAGGTGTCGTCTCGCACGGCGAGTACGGCGTGCCGGAGGGGCTGATCTCGTCGTTCCCGGTGCAGGCGGTCGGCGGCGAGTGGCAGGTCGTCGAGGGCCTGGAACGGGATGCCTGGGCTCGGGCCCGCGTCGATGCGTCAGTGGCGGAGCTGGTCTCTGAGCGCGACACGGTGCGATCCCTCGGTCTGCTCTGACCAGCCTTCGCGCTCGGGCAGAATGGGTGAAGGAGGTACGACGATGAGCGACGCGATGAACCCGACGGATGCCGGGATGGAAGCGGCCCTCACGAGCCCCCTGCACCTGCCGCACGCTGCGGCGACCTGCGAGAAGTGCCTGGCGAACACGGATCACGGCTGGTGGTCGGCCCGCCCCGAAGGCACCAGGCTGGTGGGGCTGGTGGTGGCCCGCGAGGGGATGCCGTCGGTGACCCAGCAGCGTGAGGATCTCACCAGGTTCGGCGTGCCGATCGAGGGCTTCCGCCACCCTGCGCCCGAGATCCTCGAGAGCTGGGGCGATCGGCTGGCGCGCCTCATCGAGACGCTGCGCAGCGGAGACGTGCTCGTCGTCGCGAACGCGCATGCGCTGGGCCGCGACCGCGACGAGGAGTCGCGTACGATCGCTGAGCTTCGTCGCCGCGGGATCATGGTGAAGGTCCTCGGGCACCACGCCCGCCACCTGACCGACGCGACGGTCTGACCGCGCTAGGGGGTCTGACCGACGCGCGACGGCGCGACCCGGCTCAGTCCTCTTCTGCTGCCGCCTCGCGCAGCGACTCGTCGTCGAGCAGCGGCAGATCGGCGCGCGTGACGATCTGCGAGGTCACCGCGTACTCGACCAGGCGCGCTCGGCGATTCGTGGCGACCTTGCCCGGCCCGCCGCGCAGCCCCTGCACTCCCATGCGGTCGAGCTTGTCGCAGACGTTGTCGAGCTTGCGGTTGAACTTCGTCATGCTCCACCCGAGCCGCCTCGCGGCGGCGGTCGACGAGGGCAGCTCGTTCATGCTGACGCCCTCGCGCCGCAGCATGGGCTCGGCGAGCGCGACGATCAACTGCTTCTGCATGGCCGTGAAGCGGGCGGGCATGACGGTCGTCTCGCCGCTCATGGATTCCTCGACCTGACGCGAGATCTCGTAGGGCGCCTCTTCGGTGTGCAGGCTGAGCTCGTAGGTGACGGGGCCGGCGGTGAACACGATGACGTTGCGCTCGAAGACCAGAGGCATGCGGGCGCCGGGCGACAGCCACGACTGCACAGCGCCGCCGGCGCTCGACACGGTCGCAGCGAGCCGCACCCCGACATTGGCGAGCCACCACAGGCCATCGCGGAACTGCACATCCAGGAACTGGCGGTGCAGATAGGGGTTGTCGTCGATCGCGAGGTCGCCCTCTCGTCCGATCACGAATGCACGGTCTGGGGGAACGTCACGCCACTCACCGGCGAACTCCAGACGCAGCGGCGGTGTCGCCCGCTCTGCGGCGGGCTCGGTCTGAGCATCGGCTTTCACATCGGTCACAGGAAGTCCCCCTCTGGGCAATATCTTGTCACGCGATGGCGCGTCTTCGAGGCTCAGTCGGCGTCGCCCTCCCCGTAGGGTGCGACGGGCAGGTCGTCCGGCGACGGCTGCGGCTGCACGGGCGTGCCGTCGGCATCGCGGTAGACGGGGCTTCCGTCTTCAGGGAAGTAGAAGCGCGGCTGCCAGTCGGGCCCCTCGAAAGCGGGGAACCGCTGCCATGCGCTGTCGTAGACGAGACCGTCGAAGACCATGTCGGACAGGTCGCCGGCATCCCCCGGGAAGCATCCGGGGTTCGCGGTCGCACGGATCACGCCTCGCCCCGGGCGGATGGTCACCACGCCGCGGCCGAGCGGGTCGCCGGAGCCGATCACGTTGATCTCGGCGCTGTCGCCCTCGCCGTACTCGGCGACGCTCACGTCGACGCCCGAGGCGGTGAACGCCGAGCTGGCGGCCTGCACCACGGCATCCACGTCGATGTCGTCCGCCCTGTGCTCCCGCACCCACGAGAACGTGTAGCCGCGCTGGCCGTCGTCGAGCTTGCAGGAGATCGGCGCGGCACCCCAGGTGTCGACGCTCCAGTCTCCTTCGTGCACCGCCATGATCACGTCGTGCATCACGGTCGAGTAGGCGATGTAGCGCTTCTCGCCGTCTCGATACAGCGAGTCGCCAGTGAGGCCTGGGTCCGCGGGGCTGCAACCAGTCATCATCGCCACCATCCCGACGGCCATCGCCGTCTTCAGTCCTCGTCGAGTCTCGCGTCGCATCGCATCCATCCTGCCCTCAGAAGTCGATCAGCTCGAACTCATCGCTGATCCACCAGTTCGTGGCGTCCCAGAACCCCTTCGTGCTGCCCTCGCCCTGACGCTCGGTACCGGGCTCACCCGTGCGGATGATCTCGGCGACGTTGTAGAACGACTCGGATCCGGGTTCGAGGTACGCGCCAGGGCCGAGGGCGCCGTGGCCGGTCGCCGCCGGCAGCTCCTCACCGGTGTGCGAGACTCCGCCGTCACTGTCGAAGACGGTGACGCCGGGCAGGTGCTCGGGCGGCACCGGATGCCCGGGGGCGGTGGCACGCCCGATCCGGGCGGTCGCGTCGTCTTCCGAGATGGTCGCGTACACCTGCGTCGCGCGGCTCTCGGAGAGGTTGTGCATCACGGTCTCGTCGTCGGGGAAACCCGCCGAGCCCACGGCGATGAAGGCGGTGACGCCGTGCCCGTCCGGCTGCGATCCGATCGCCAGTGCGGCTGTCGTGCTGCCGTAGGAATGCGCGATGACGTTGATGTCGGCGTCGGGTGAGAGGGCGCGCACGCCGTCGAGATAAGAGCCGAACGCGGCCGCGCCGTCGACGGCCCGCCCCATCTGCGGCTCTTCGAGGAGGTCGGGCGAGTCGTATCCGAACCAGACCACCGTGGCTGACCCCGGTCCGACCGAGGCGTTGAGCTCGCGCGCCGACTCGCCCCAGCCTGCGAGGTCGTGCACGGTGCTGTTCATCCCGGGCACGAGCGAGTTGATCTCGGATGCCGTGGCCAGATCGCCGTGGGCGATTGCGGCGGTGACCTGCTCGGAGCCGTCGGGATCGAAGCTGATCAGACTCGGCCTTGGCAGGCCCTCGGCGTTGAGCGCACGCATGATGGCCTCGAGGTCGTCTCGTCGGTCGGGCGGCAGGTCACCGGCGAGAAGAGCCTCGAGATGCGAACGGTTGGCATCGCCGCGCACGTCGTACGGGATGCCGTCGAGATTGCCGATCACCTCGGGGTGCGCCTCGATCAGCTCGTCATGAAGCTCGGGGTGAGCGCGCCAGACCTGCAGCACCTCCGCCGGGTCGCCGCTGGCCAGCAGGCTCTCGAGGAAGCTGCGCTCCTGCGGTGTCAGCGTCGAGTTCGCACCGGCGGCGAGGGCGGCCAGCGCCGCACCGTACGCGGCATCCCACCCGGAGTGGTGCCGTTCGTACTCGGCCCACAGTGCGTCGAGCGTCTGCGCCGCGGTGTCGCGCGCCTCGATCGCTTCGGTGGCGAGAGCGTGCGTCGCCTCGATCGCGAGGGCGCTCGTGCCGTAGGCCGCGGCGAGGGCGGCCCGGCCTGCGTCGTCGGCCGCGGCGTCGGCCTGGGCCCAGTTCGCGTGCGCCAGCTCGATCTCCTCGATCATGGCGTTCGCGGGAGCCGCGTAGCGGTCGTACGCATCGGCGTAGGTCGCGATCACTCGCGAGAGATGCTCGGCCTCGGCCATGTCGGGGGCGAGGGCCGCCAGCAGGTCGGCGGCATCGGCGCGCACCGAGGTGACGGCCTGACCGACGCCCGGGAGGCCGGTCGCGCTGGTGGCCGCGTCACGCAGGTCGTCGAGGCCGTCGTGCACGCGGGTGAGCTGGCCAGACCACCACGACATCGTGCCGGTGTCGCCCTCGATCCGCTCGAGCAGGTATCCGCGATTCGGCGAGACGAGCGTCATGACCGCTCTCCCGTCAACTCGACATCGAGCTCGGTGTACCGGTCGGCGATGCGGCGGGCGGATGCCGAGACCTGAGACCCGCTGTCGACGCGGGCGCGCACAGCATCGCCGAGACCGGTGAGGTGGCGGTGCAGGGCCAGGCGCAGGGCGGGCCGCGAGGCAGGGTTGCCGATGCCGGTGTCTTCGGCGCCGAGGTCGGCCGACTCGAGCAGGACTCCCGTGATCGCGGTGTCGACGGTGCTCGAGGCGAGCTGCAGCTCGGCGTAGAAGATCTCGACGTCGCTCACGATGAGCATCCCTCCGGCGCCGGACGATCCGGCTCACCGCCAGGTTAGGGATGCCCTGGGGCGAGGTCGATGGGCATCACTACCCATGCGGCGTGCGCCTGCCCCACCGCTCGGGCAGCAGAGAGGGCCATGGCAGATCCTGGGATCTGCCACGGCCCTCTCGTGCAGCTGCCGGTCAGCCGCCGGCGAGCTCGGAGTCCTTGTCGCGGATCGAGTCCGCCATGCGGTCCAGCGCCTGCGCCATGTCGTTCACAGCCTCCGCAGCGTCATCCAGCGACGTGGTCAGCTCGGAGTACGCCGTCGAATACGCCTCAGACGCATTCTCGGTCTTGAAACCGTCCTGCACCAGGTCGTCGATGACGCCCTGCAGCTCCTTCAGCGTGTCGGTCACGGCGCTGCGACCATCACGCAGACGCGATGCCGCGCTCTCCATCTCGGAGTACGTCGCCCCAAAGTCATGTCCGGCCATAACAACCCTCCAGCTCTCATCTACGACAGCCCCACCGGACCGCCCACACACGACGTTACCGAAACTCCCGCGGGACGCGAATGGGGAGAACTCCCCATCACTTCTTCTTCACGGCCCACTGGGTGACGCCGGAGGTGAGGGATGCCACGCCTCCGCTGCGGATGGACACGCCCTCGACGCGCGGGTCGACGATCGTCAGCCGGGGATTGACGGCGATCGGCAGAGCAACGGCCGATTGCACGATCGTCGCCTCGATCTGCGCGAGCACCTCACGGGCCTCGTACACGTCGGTGGTCTGCGACAGCTTCTCGATGAGGGTGTCGCGGTTGCCGTCCGGAGCGGGCACGAGAGATGTCGAGCCGCTGCTGCCCCACTGATCCGCGATCTGCGCGGGTGTCTCGGGGATCGAGGTGCGCGCGATCACGGCATCCCACCCGCCGCCCTCCACGGCTTTCGCGTAGTCGTCGCTGCCGCAGTCGCGCACGGCCCAGCCGGCCTCGGCCGTGACCTCGCGCAGCGCCGCGAAGGCGCCGCGGGCGAACTCGCTGCGCCGGTCGTACAGCACGCAGACGCCGACGCGGTCGGGAAGACCGGCGTTCTGACGCTCGAGGGCCGCGTCGTCGGCGGGTTCACCGAGCTTCTGCGTGAACCCCGAGTCCTCGGCGACGATGTCGTACGCGCGCGAACCAGGAGCGGTGATCATCGACGTCGTGCCGGCGAAGTCGGATGCCCATTCTCCGCCGCCCCGCTGAGCAAGGGTCGACGCCGGCACCGCCCTGAGGAACGCGATGCGGGCCTGGGCCCGCGAGAACACGCCGTAGGGCTGCAGCTGAAGCGACCACATGGTGCCGTCGTGGGCTGACTGCACGGTGAAGTCCTTGCGCTGCAGCATCCGGATCGGGTCGCGATTGCCGCTGTTCGGCGAGACCTGCGCGACGTCCACCGTGTCACCGATGCGCTCGAGCACATCGTCGCCACGGGGCACCAGCGCGATCTTCGCGACCTTCGCGCCCACGATGCCGCGGTAGTCCGGGTTCGGCGTGAAAGAGACGCTCGTCGCGGACTCGTCGATCTTCTCCACGAGGTACGGTCCGCTCGACACGAGCATCTCAGGCGCGGGTGGCTCGCCCGGCTTCACCGACGCGCCGTCCCGCCATTCGGCGGCGAGCTTCGCCAGCGTCTCGTCATCCCCCGAGCGGATCGCGGTGATGACCGCCTGCTTCGCCTCCATCGGATCGTCGAGACCGAGAGCCCTCTGCGCGACGACATGAGCCGGAACGGGCGCCGAGACGGCTCGCTGCCAGTCGATGTCGGGCCGGGTGAAGGTCACCTCGATCGCCCGCGCGAACTCGTCGATCTTCGGCGGCTTCGCATCGAGGAAGCTCTCTGGCGACGCCGCTCCGCTCTCATCGTCGGCAAGCAGGCCGGCGCGCCAGGCCCACCCGAGCAGAAGGTCGGCCGCGTCGAGCGGGATGCCGTCTGACCAGACCGGCTCGGCGAGGTCGTACCTCGCGGTGAAAGGCTTCTTCGAGACGATCTTCACCGTGCCGAAGCCCTCGTCGGGCACGAACTCTCCGTCGACGAGATCGCCGAAGTCGGCGCGGACGAGCTCGGCGACGTCGCGGTTCGCGGCGGTCGGCACGGCGGCCGCGTTCAGCGAGGTGAGCTCACCGCTCCACGCGACCGTGACCTCGGTGCCGGGCACGACGGTCTCGGGCAGCGCCGGCGCACACGCCGCCAGGCCCAAGGCGAGCGCGACCACCGTGGCAGCCGCGAGGTGACGCGTGCCCCTCACAGACGGATCACGCGAGGTCGGCGTCGTCGTCTTCCGCCGCCATCGCGCGGAACGGCTCGCTCTCTTCGCTCTCGAGCCATGCCTTGGCGTACTCGAGCAGCGTCGCCGGCGACTCCTCGGCCTCTTCGTAGGTCGCGAACGGCCCGATCGTGTCTTCAGACGGCCGTTCATCGGCGCGCAGCACGCTCTGGGTCGACAGGTTGTACCAATAGGTCTGCGATTCGCGCATCAGTTCCCCGCTCCGGTCAGCTGGCTCGATTTCAACGGTAGGAGTGAAGGCCCGGCGATGCTCACTCGAACGACGGGCGCAGCTGCTCGCCCATCGAGCCGATGTTGGCCGGTGTGACCTGCCAGCGCGTCGCGTCAGTGTCCTCGAACGTCACCTCGTACTGCCCGCTGGTGCGGTCGAACTGCACGAGGATCGCGGCCGGGAGCGGATCACCGGGCTTGTAGTAGCTCTCGAGGTAGGCGTTCACCGCCGTCTTGGCGTAGTAGGGGTGCGAGGCCACGGCGGCGACCGATCCGTCGTCGGAGTATGCGTAGCCGTGCGTTCCGCTGAACTTGCCCCCGGCGAAGTCGAGGACCATCGACAGCGCCTGCCATTCCTTGTCGGCGCCGGAGAGGTTCTCTACCAGCGCACGGATGAGGCCGGTGGTGACGTCGTCGGTCATTGCACTCCTTGAGCTGCTCAGCGGTCCGGCATGTCGGCACGGGAGACCCTGTCGAAGGCCTCACCGGCGACGTTGTCGAACATCGGGAAGTTTCGGTACGCGGCGTTCCCCGTGGCGGGATCGGTGACCGTGTAGTTGACCACAAAGCTATCAGGGCGCACCGCGCCGGGAGGCATGACCTCGACCGTGTAGTCGACCTGATAGCCCTTGCCGACCCAGTCGGCCCACTCGTTCTCCATCTTCTTCCACGCACCGCGGTTCAGATTCGCGGCCTGAGGCGCGATGCCCTCATCGGGGGTGTCGCCGTAGAAGCGATGACCGCCGAGGTGACCACCGTCGTCGGTCGATTCGCCGAGGTTGCCGACGTCCGTCGCATTGTCACCGCGCGTGCTGCTTCCGAAGTCCTCGGTGATCGTGCCGCGCTCAGTGATGGGCCGACCTGTCTCGGGATCGAAGTGCGTGGCCTTCGTGTTGCCCCCACGCGTGGTGATGACGCCGTCGTCGAACCGGTCGACGTCGTTGACGCCGTTCTTGTTGCGCACCTGACGCTGGCCGTGACCGCGGAACATGTCGGCGAGCTGGCGCACGTGGATGGGCAAGCCGTCCAGCGAGTGCATGATCGGACGACCCAGCGAGTCCATGATCTTCGCCATCGTCAGTCTCCCGTCAGGTTCAGGCCGGCGAGATCGGCCATCAGCCGCTCGGTCATGCTCTCGACGTCACCGGCGTACGTCTCCATGTCGCCCTGGGCCTGCTCGAGCGCCTGCAGGTCTGCGTAGAACTCGTCGGTGTCGCCGACCGTGGCCTCGACGATCGGCGCGTCCAGCGCCGCCATGATCACGCCGGGCAGCTCTTCGGTGAGCGGCGCGATGACCGTCGGCAGGATCTGCTCGAGCGCCTGCTCGATCGCGATGTCGACAGCCGCGTTCAGAAGCTTCTTCTTGAGCAGCAGCATCGGGCCCGCGCCGAGCGCGGTGATGGGGTTGGTCAGCATGCCGACCAGCGTGATCATCGTCGTCGTCACGTCGGCGATGACCTTGATCTTCAGGCCGAAGACGACGTCGGCGGCGATCTCCATGCCCGTGGGCACCGGACCGAGCAGCCCCAGCAGCTTGTCGAGGTTCTGCGAGCGGTTGGTGTTCCAGGCGGCCACGTAGGCCGGCCCTGCCTGGCCTCGCATCGCGGCGGCCATGTCGCCGTTCACCTTGCGATCCATAGCGGTCAGCGCCTGCTCCAGATCGCCGCTGAAGGTGCGCACGATCTCCGCTCCGCGCCGAAGCTCGTCCTCATCGATGTCGGGCCATTCGAAGCCGAGCTTCTCCATCACCCAGATGAGCTCATCCGGCAGCATCATGCCCATCGCGCACCCTCCTCCGTTCGATTCAGATCAGTCGACCCGGGTCGCGCCATCATCCCCCCGGGCGATGGCGCGACCCCGTCATGCAGTTCAGCCGCCGGCGAGCTCGGAGTCCTTGTCGCGGATCGAGTCCGCCATGCGGTCCAGCGCCTGCGCCATGTCGTTCACAGCCTCCGCAGCGTCATCCAGCGACGTGGTCAGCTCGGAGTACGCCGTCGAATACGCCTCAGACGCATTCTCGGTCTTGAAACCGTCCTGCACCAGGTCGTCGATGACGCCCTGCAGCTCCTTCAGCGTGTCGGTCACGGCGCTGCGACCATCACGCAGACGCGATGCCGCGCTCTCCATCTCGGAGTACGTCGCCCCAAAGTCATGTCCGGCCATAACAACCCTCCAGCTCTCATCTACGACAGCCCCACCGGACCGCCCACACACGACGCTACCCACACGGGCCCGATACGCGAATGGGGAGAACTCCCCATCCGCGCATCAGACGGGTCAGGACTGCTCGGGCACGTACGGCATCTGCATCGTGATCGCGCGTCCGGCCTGCACCATGATTCCGCGGCCGACGGGGAAGTCCGAGCGCTTCATCCGGCTGAACGGCACCTTGAACAGCGATTCGCCGTCGTAGGTCTCGGGCTTGAGCACGATGCCCTGGCGTCCCGACTTCCACTCGCCCAGCACGCCGATGCTGCCGCTGGCGCGCGTGATCTCGGCCTCGCCGATGAGCATGTGGTCGCTGTTGTTCATCGCCTGCAGCAGAGCGCGCATCGGCCGATCCGCGGCACCGTCGGCGAGATGCGGGATGTCTTCGATCACGATGAGGATGCGCTGCTTCTGCGCGTCGCTGACGACCAGCTCTGCGAGCTCGGTCGCGAGCTCCTTCTCGTCCTCCGCCTTCGTGGCCGACCGTACCCAGGGACGGAAGTCCTTGAGCTCGGCCCGGCGGCTGCCGAAGTGATACATCTGCACGTTCGGATCGAACCGCTCGACCGCGGTGATGAGCGACCTGAGCGCGTTGGTCTTTCCCGACTGGGGCGGGCCCGAGATGACGAACGACCCGATCGGCTCGAACCCGTGCGGAGCGAGCGAATCGTCGGCGACGCCGAACACGGGCATCCCGTCGACCGTCGCGGGCATATCGGCGACCGGCACCATCGTCGGCAGAGCGCCGATCTCGGGAAGGTCGCGCACCCCCTTCTCGCGCAGCCTGTCTCCGAGGGCGCGCAGCGCCTTCGTCTGCTCGACCACGTTGGCGGTGCCGCCGAGCACCGCGATCTGCGCCTCGTGCCCGTCGATGATGCCGCGGCCAGGCGCCGACTGCTCGTCGAGGATGTCGCGGGGCACGTTCAGCAGCATGTACTGGCTGGGATCGCCCATGCGCAGAAGAACCTTGCGGGGGATGTTCGAGGCGACGGCACTGGGCACCGCGTTGCCGCGGTCGGCGGTGAGCACCGTGTGCACGCCGAGCGTTCGACCCTCGCCGAGGATGCGCATGAAGATGCGATAGAACGGACCGCGACCCGGCGCCATCTCCCAGTCCTTCTTGAACTCGGGATAGTTGTCGATGAGCAGCAGGATGCGCGGCATGTTCGGGTCGGCCAGCTCGCGGTACTCCTGCACCGAGGCGGCGCTGGCCGCCGAGAATGCGGCCGCACGGCGGTCCATCTCGCGGTCGAGGGTGCGCAGCAGACGCTGGATGCGCTCGGCGTCAGCGCTGTCGACGACCGAGCCGACGTGCGGCAGGGCGTTCAGCGCGCTGAGTGCGCCCGAGGCGAAGTCCAGGCAGTACACCTGCACACGACCGCGCTCGGGCCGCATGCCTGCCGCCGTCGCGATGGTCTTCAGCAGCGTCGACTTTCCCGACCCGGAGGTGCCGTAGATGACCAGCGATCCGTCGCGGTCGGGCACGAACACCGCCGCTTCCTGCAGCTGCTTCTCCGGCACGTCGAGCAGCGCCATCGGAATGCGCATGTCACCGTCGTTCGGCAGGTGCTTGAGGTCGACCAGCGGCGCGAGGTCGTCGAGCCACGGGCGCCGCGGGCGGTGCAGGCGAGCGGCGTCGGCGGCGCGGATCAGCGTCGACACGATGCGCTTCTGATCGTTCGGGCCGAGGTCCTCTTCGTGCGAGTCGGACTCGGGCGGACGGTCGGGCTCCCACTCGGCGGTGGCGCCGAAGCGCAGCTCGGACACCCGCACCTCGGCGACCCCCGACTCGTCGTCGGTGGTCCAGCCGCCCGCATACGCCGACTGGAAGGGCACGAGGCGACCGGGGCCGGTCTTCGCGATCGCGCGACCGGGGATCGACGGCGGGAACGACGCGGCGATCGCGTCGTCGACGACGTCACGCGAGTCGGCCTCGTCGGCCATCCGGAGCGCGATGCGCAGGTTCGTGTTGGCTCGCAGGTTGTCTTTGATGACGCCGGCGGGGCGCTGCGTGGCCATGATCAGGTGGATGCCGAGCGAGCGACCGCGCTGGGCGATGTCGACCACCCCGTCGACGAACTCGGGCATCTCGGATGCCAGAGCCGCGAACTCGTCGATCACGAGCACGAGCGCGGGCGGGCACTCGGGGTCCTGTCGCTTCTCGAGCTCGAGCAGATCCTTCGCCTTCTTGCGGTTGAGCAGGTGCTCGCGGTGGTGCAGCTCGGCGCGGAGACTCGTGAGCGCACGGCGCACCAGGTGCGGGCTGAGGTCGGTGACGAGTCCCACGCAGTGCGGCAGCTCGACGCAGTCGGCGAACGCTGATCCGCCCTTGTAGTCGACGAACAGGAAGGTCACCCGGTCGGGGCTGTGGGCTGCGGCCATGCCGAGCACCCACGCCTGCAGGAACTCCGACTTTCCGGCACCGGTCGTGCCGCCGACGAGGGCGTGCGGGCCCTGGGTGCGCAGATCGAGCGCCATCGCCGAGCTGGCTCCCTGGCCGATGATGGCGCGCAGCGTGCCGGACTTCTTCAGCCGGGGCCGGGGTGTGGGTGAGCGATCCACGATGGTGTTGTTCTGCCGCCAGCGCTCGATCACGACGTTCGGATCCTCGGCGATCGCCGGGTCGACGAGCTGCAGGAACATCACCGAGCCGGGGATGTCGGACGAGTCGTGCGTGACCGTGCTGGCGTCGACGACGGGCGCCAGGCGACGCGCGAGCATGTGCATGTAGGCGTTCGAGACGCCCTCCACCTGCACGTGCTCGAAGTTCTCGCCGTTGCGCACGAGGCCGACGTGCGCGTCGGTGAGCCCGGTCGTCACGTCGATGAAGCTGCGGCACACGGCCGGCAGGGATTCGACCGTCGGGGCGACGAACACCGCGTGCACGCCATGATCTGCGCCCCGCTCGAGCACGTCGGTGAGCCGGCCGCGATCGACCGGCGCATCGCTGGTGACGAAGACGATCACCGACAGCGCCGGCGTCTTCTGGTGGTCGGTGGCGGCACGCGCGACGTCGGTGCCGTACAGCAGCGGGTTCCAGTCCTCCTTGAACGGACCGCGCGGCTCTCCTGCGGCGTCGGCCGAGCGCTGCACGTAGTCCTCGAGCATGTTGAGCAGCGCGGCTCCGGTGGGCGCGGAGTCGGCCAGCGCCAGGTCGCGGAACGGGCTCTTCTCGCTCGAGGTGTGCGGCAGCCACTTGAGCCAGTCGAGCTCGGCCGTCCAGGTCGAGTCCGAGAAGGCGACGGCGACCACGTCGTTAGGCGCGTGCAGGCCGAACAGCTGCACCGCCACACCGCGCATCGCATCGGCTACGGGTGCCTGCGGACCCGCGATGCCGACCGATCCGGAGTCGGCCAGCATGTCGAACACCGGCACGTCGTCGACGTACTCGTAGCGCTCGCGCAGCCTGTCGATGCGGTCGATGAACTCCGGCAGCCCGTCGGGCGTCTCCGCATCGTCGATCGAGTTGCGGGCCGGCAGCCGGCAGCTGCCCAGGCGGAGGGCGAGGAAGTTCCAGTGCTCGGGCCGTCGGGTCCACAGCATGGGGCCCAGCCGCATCGCGTGGTCGAACACCTCGGCGACCGGCGGCGCCTCGGCGTTGCGCGCGGCCTCCTCCTCGGGCTTGCCGTGGAAGAAGTCCTCTTCGAGCTGCTCGAACTGGCGCTCGAACAGAGCGAACTCGTGGTTGGTGCTCTTCTTCGACTGCGCCGACTGGTTGACCACGTTCATCAGCGCCATGAGCGGCGTGAGCACGATCATCAGCAGCGAGCGGGGGTTGCCGTTCATCGCGTAGAGCGCGGCACCCATGAGGATGGGGGCGACCATGATCGCCCACGGGAACATCTTGCCGATCTTCTCGGTGGGCAGTCGCGGCATCTTGAACTTCGTGCCGGGGTAGCGCACCTCGATACGAGGGCTGCGGTTGAACAGCAGACCGCCGCCGCGCTCGATGACCGGCTCCTCGGACGAGCTGCCGTCGTAGCTGTGCGCGAGCCGCGCCTCGAGCGTCGTGCCGCCGATCACGAACGGCTGACCTTCTTCGATGCGCACGCGCTGCGCGGCGACCCCGTCGACGAGCACGCCGTTGGCGGAGTTCAGGTCGATGACCTCGATCTGCGTGCCGACCTCGAGACGGGCATGGCGCTTCGAGACCATGGCATCCGGAAGCACGACGTCGTTGCCTGCATCGCGGCCGATCGAGACCTGCCCCGCGGTGATCGGGAACTCCTGCCCTGCCAGCGTGCCGCCGGTCGCGCGCAGCACACCCACGACGGCGCGCTGGGCCGTCGTGATGTGGCCGGAGCCGTAGTTCAGGATCGACGCCGCGAAGCCGGAGCCGATCGCCGCTTCGCCGATCGGCACGTCGGGCTGCAGCGCGACGAGTCGCTCACCGGTCGGCGGCGCGACCGCGAGCGTGAGCACGTCGCCCTCGCCGACCGGCACCGACCGCGCGGGGTCGGCCTCGGCGATGTGCCTGGCGACGTCGCCCGCGGTCGCGGTGGAGTCGGTCGTGACGACGATGTCGACGGGATCGCCGGTCTGTCGGTGCAGGGTGAGCTTGAGCCTCATGCGTCGTCCTCAGTTTCGATGTGTCTCGCCGGTGGCGGCGCGCGTCGAGCGGGGAGTCATACCCTGACCACGGCCGCGATGCGGTCGCCGAGCCGGATGGTGTCGCCCTCGGTCACCAGAGTCGCCGCTCCTGCGCTGAGCGCGTACTCGGCTCCTCCGCGGATCAGACCGGACCCGTTGGTCGAGCCGAGGTCGACGACCTCGATGCCGCCGTCGACGGGTCGGGCGAGAAGGTGCGTCTTCGACAGCGACCGCGTGCTGTCTGCGAGCGGCATCGGAGTGGCACCAGGGTGCCCGCTCGCGTCGGGGTTGCGGCCCAGGAGCACGGGCGCAGTGACCCCGATGCCCTCTCCAGTGTCGAAACGCAGGCCGAAGCGCACCGGCGCTGCCGCTTCCGGTGCCGGGGCAGGAGCGGCCGCGGCAGGAGCGGCGGCTTCAGGAGCGGCGGCAGGAGCTGCAGTTTCAGGAGCGGCGGCAGGAGCGACCGGGGCAGCTGCGGCGGGGGTCTCGCGCTGCCGCTCGACTGCCACGGTGCGCGCCTCGCGACGCTGTCTCGGCACAGCGTCGACGACCGGTGCGCCCGGTCCGGCCGCACCGACTGCGGGTGGCGTGGCTGCGGGCGGGGGCGCCGAGGAACCGGATGCCGGTTCTTCGGGCTTCGCCGGTGCTCGGTAGCCCCCGAGCACGGGCTTGCCCGCCTCGCCCTGCGGTTCGGGTTCGGGTCCTGCGGCCACCGGGAGCCCGATGACGGGGCGCTCGTTGGCGTCATGCGGGCGGGCCACCCCGAGCACACCGGCGCTCACGCGGCTGCCGGGTCGGTAGGCGGGCTGCTGAGACGGGTCGACGGGAGTCGCGAGGGAGGGCAGCACGACGCGCTCGCGGGTCGGCTCGGCCTTCACCATCTTGCGGGCCACGCGCATGCGCTTCTCGTCGAACGGGTTCAGACCGGCGCGCACGTCGACGAGCCAGACGCCGCTCGCCTTGTCGTGCCAGCCCCGCCCGCGGCGCTCAGGATCGAACACCGGCGAGAGCAGGAAGAGCGCGGAGCCGATGGCCGGCAGCAGACCCGCCGCACCGACGATGAGGTAGCGCAGCAGCAGCCGCAGGAATCCGGCTTTCCCGAGGGTGCGCACGTTGACCGTGCGGATGCGGGTGAGCGCCTTGCCGATGGTCATGCCCTTCACGGCGTGCAGCGACCACTGCACGATGGCGAGCGCCAGGCTCAGCAGCGCCGTTATCGACGCCATCACGACAGCGAGAGTGAAGCCGGGGTGGTTGACGAGACCGTAGGCCGAGATGGACCCGCCCGCCAGCTTCATCAGAAGAGGCACCGACCCGATCAGGAACGGCAGCTGCACCAGCATCCACGCCGCGCCGTCGTACACCGCGGCGAGCGCGCGGCGACCGAGCGGCGCCGGAAGCAGTCCGAGCGCGGCCGCATAGGCGGGGTCGGGGCGACCGGACTCGTCGAGTCCTTCGATCGTCTCGCTCTTGTCGTCGATCTCCCAGATCATCAGTCGACGCACTCCCTGACCTCGGGCGAAGAGGTGCCGTTGTCGCGCTTGACGATGACCTCGATGCAGGTGCGGTCGGGATTCGGCCCCGGCAGCACGACCTTCGGCTCGGTCACCTGCGCCGACTTCGACGGGCCGTCGAGCGTCACCTGGTTCCAGAGGAACGTGTCGCCCTCCTGCGGGTCGGCGTTCTTCCAGGTGAAGGTGACGACATCGCCCGAACGGGTGCCGACCAGGTCTTCGACCGGCGGCACGAGACCGGCCATGGGGTCCTTCGCCTCCGGTTCGGACGGCGGGGGCGTCTTCGTCGTCTGACTGCCGATGCCGTCTGCGGCCAGGCTGCTGGCCCAGATCACACCGCCGACGACGAGCACGGCGCCGACCAGCATGAGCACCCATCCCCACCACGGCACGCCCTTGCGAACGCGGGGAGCATCGGCTGCGGCGGTCGTCTCGTGGGGCGATGCGGATGCGGGCGCCTGCGGCGCAGGGGCGGGAGCGGATGCCACGGGCGCGACGACCCGCGGAGGCCGCAGCAGCGTCTGCTCGTCGTGGTCGGGAGCGGCCGTCGGCGTCGCCTGAGGCGCGCTCGACGAGGCGCGCAGCTGCGTCTGCTCGACCGCTGCGGCGGGAGCGCTCGCGGGGTCGAAGCGCGGGATGTCGCCGATCACCGGCGCGGCCTTGCGCTCGGTGCGCGCTGACGGGCGGGTCGCGTTCTCGGCCTCGCCCTGCGGGCTGATCGAGCGCACCTCGCGCACGCGCGTCAGGCCGTCATCGTCGTCTTCGAGCTCGTCGGCCGACGGATGCTCGTCGACGATGTCGATCGGGGTCACCGAGTGCGCGAGCTCGATCTGCACCTTCTGCAGAGCCCTGGCGAAGGCCACGGCGCTCGGGTAGCGGTCGTCGGGGTTCTTCGCCATGGCGCGCTCGAGCACGGCCTGCAGGCTCGACGGCGAATCGGCGCGGTCGAGCTTGGGCACCGCCATACGCTCGATCCGCTCGATGAGGTCGGCGCTGGTGTTGCGCTCGCCCGGCCGCTCGAACGGCGACCGCGACGCGAGCAGGGTGAAGATGGTGGCACCGAGCGCATAGACATCGGTGCGCGGTCCGCTCGCCGGCGGCTCGGCGAACGACTCGGGCGGCGACCACGGGATCGACATGCCTGCGGCCTCGTTCACCGCGCCCGCGGTCGTGGCGATGCCGAAGTCGGTCAGCGCCGGCCTGTTGTACTCGGTGACGAGGATGTTCGCCGGCTTGATGTCGCGGTGCAGCACACCCGCACGGTGGGCGGTCTCGACCGCGCCGGCCACCTGGATGCCGACGCGCAGCGCCTCGGCCACCGAGAACGGCTCACGACGCGAGCGCACCTGCAGGTTGGGCCTGGAGCAGTACTCCATCACCAGGTACGGCCGGCCGTCGCCGGCGACGCCTGCCTGGTAGATCGTGACGATGGCGGGATGCGTCGACAGCATGGCCATCACGTTCGCCTCGTCGGTGAACTCCTGCGCGGCACCAGTGCTCAGACGGTCGGCGAGCAGCACCTTGACCGCCACCTTGCGTCGCGGCATCTGCTGCTCGTAGAGGAAGACGTCGGCGAAGCCGCCGGCTCCGAGCGGCTGCAGGTATGAGAACCCGGGCAGGACGGGCGGCTCGGAGGGGGGCCTGCTCACACGAGTCCTTCGAACGCGACCGTCACGCCGTCGCCGAGGTCGACGACGTCTCCGCTGAGCACGAGGGTGTGCTCGCCGGGGTGCAGGCGCACGGGGTCGGCGCCAGGGCGCAGCAGGGTCGACCCGTTGGTGGTGCGCAGATCGATCACGACCACGGAGTCGCCCTCCGGGCGGATCTCGAGGTGGCTGCGCGAGATGTCCTGCTGCGGGCTGTCGACGGCGACGAGGTGCGGCATGCTGTCGCCGCTGACGCGGGTCGAGCGCGGCCGGCGGCCGATGATCACCGTGCGGTCGAGCTCGATGACCTGCCCGGTCGACAGACGTGCGACGCCGTGCACGACGGAGGCGACGGAGGAGTCGACGACGGGGAGCACCGCAGTGGGCGCGTCGGGGCCGGCGGTCGGCGGCTCGGTGGTGAGGCCCTGCTGCGACCGCAGGCGGCGCAGCTCGGCGGCCGAGATGGTCGCACCGTCGTGGTCTCCGAGACCGGGGAGGTCGGAGGAGGGGGTCACGTCGCCCTCGCTCATCGGCGCCAGGGTCAGATCGGCCGGGATGAGAGTCTGCGCGATCGCCGAGTCGTCCCCGTGAAAGGATGCGGCGCCCGCCTCGGGCTCCGGCTGCGACGACGACGCGACCCCGGAATCCGGCTGCGGCTCGGGCTCGGCCTCCTGCTGCTGTCCGGGTTCGGGATCCCCCTCCGACTCGGACGCTGCCTCGGGCTCGAACTCTGCCTCGGGCTCGGGCTCCGAGACGACCGGCTCGGAGACGGCCGGCTCGTCGTCTTCGGCATCCTCGACAGCTGCCGGAACGGCCTCAGCGGCGGGATCGAGCGCGACCGGCGCGGAGGCGTCCGTCGCCGTAGCCGACGCGCCATCGGCATCCGGATCCGCAGCCTGCGCCGGGGTCGCCGCCGTCTCCCCCTGGCGCAGAGCCGCCGCGAGCACGACACCCGACACGATCGGGTACCAGGCGTCGCTCTGCGCGTCGTCGATGGTGAGCTCGAAGCCCTGCGCGTCGGCGATGAAGCGCTCTGTCCACGTGCTGACCTCGGCACCGGACACGACCTCGTCGTCGCCGGAGGAGACGATGCGCGCCTGCACGGGTCCGCGAACGGCGAAGCGGATCGAGTCGCCCGAGGTGAGGGCCACCGCGAACGATCCGAGGGCGGCGATGGAACCGGCCGCAAGCACGTCGATCACATCGGTCAGGGCCGGGGTGCCGTCTCGCAGCATGCGGTGCAGCGTCTCGAGACGAGCGGCCTCGACGTCGGCCGGCACGGCGACGAAGCCGCCGGATTCGACGACGAGCTGCCAGGTGCCGGGCCGGTAAGCGAACTGGTTCATCGAACCCCTCCAGTCAGTGTCTCCCGCGGACGGGTGTCGGCGTCCACATCGTCCATCTCGTCCGAGAGCACGATCGTTCCGGGTCGCGTGGTGACGGCGACCGCGTCGACCACCACGACCGTGATGTTGTCGCGCCCGCCCGCGTTCACCGCGTCGGCCGTGAGCAGGTCCGCCGCGCGCTGCGGGTCGGCCTCGCTCGAGAGCACCTCGGTGATGCGCGCCTCGGACACCTCCGAGGTGAGGCCGTCCGAGCAGACCAGCATGCGGTCGCCGCGCTCGGCGGGGAAGAGCCAGAAATCGGCGTCGCCGGTGCTGCCTGCGCCGATCGCGCGGGTGATGATGTTGCGGCGCGAGTCGGTCAGCGCCTGTTCTGGCGTCAGCTCACCGGCATCCAGCAGCTCCTGGATGACCGAATGGTCCTCGCTGATCTGCTCGAGCTCACCGGATGCGAATCGATAGGTGCGCGAATCGCCGATGTTCACGGCCAGCCAGTATCCGAGCCCGTCGACCGACGAGATGACGACGCCGCTGAGCGTCGTGCCCGCGCGGGCACCCGTCGTCGCGAGCTGATCCACCGACGCGCGGGCGCGGGCGACGGCCCGTCGCACATCGTCGAGCTCGAGCGCATCGCGACCCACGAGCTGCGAGAACTCGGCCACCACGGCGCCGCTGGCGACCTCGCCTGCTTCGTGTCCGCCCATGCCGTCGGCGACGATGAACACCGGCGCCGTCGAGAGCTGGGCGTCTTCGTTCAGGGCACGGCGAGTGCCCGTATGGGTCGATGAGCCCACGCGGACCATCACCGGAGCCGTCATGCGAAGCCCCCGATCGTGACGATGCGATCGCCGATCTCGAGGGCATCGCCCAGACGCACAGGCACGCGCTGGCCGGGCGGGCACGCGATGCGCGTGCCGTCGCGCACGATCGTCAGGCCGTTCGTCGAATGGCGGTCCATGACCCAGCCGCCGGTCGGCTCGGAACCCGCCTCGAAGTGCGTCTTCGAGAGCGAGAGGGTCTCGTCGCGCACGGAGACGACGACGGTGCCCGGCTCCTGCTCGGGGTTGCGGCCGAACACCGTGCGGGTCGAGACCGACACACGCTGCCCGTCGTCCCAGGTGAAGACGAGACGGTGCCCGGGCACGCTGATGCGGGTCGCCTCGAGGTCGTCGTCGACGTCGTGAGCGGATGCCTGCGCGGAGCCGTGCTGCGCAGCCGGAGCCTGCTCGGCAGGCGACGCAGGAGCTGCGATCTCGGGAGCCGGAACCACCGGAGCCGGAGCAGCCGGAGCGGGCGCGGGCGCGGCCGGAGCGGGCGCGGGCGGCGCGGGGGCTGCACCCGGCTGCGTCACGCCGGGTACGAACGAGATGAGCGGATCGCCGGGAAGCTCCTGGCGCGCCGGCGGCGCGGCGATCGTCTCATCGGAGGCTGCGGCAGAGGCATCCGGGACCGGCGCCGCGGGATACGCGGGCGCGGCGGGCAGCACCGGAGCGGCAGGCGACGCGTGTCGCGGCGCGACGATCGTCTCGTCGGGGAAGCCGTCGGGCAGCGGCGGCGCGTCGCGCGTCGGCTGCGGGAAGGCGAACGGCGCCGGCGGGGCCGGCGGCGTCGGCTGCCCGGTGTAGCCGCCCGTCGCGAGCGGGTTCGGCAGTGCGGGAGGTGCCGGAGGCGTCACCGAAGGCGCCGCCGGAGCGGCTGCGGATGCGGCGGCGGGCACGGCCGCGGCGTCCAGCATGATCGCGCCCGCGACCTTGTCATGCCAGCCCTGGTAGCGGCCGGTGCCGTCGAACAGCGGCGAGAACAGGCCCACGACGAACGAGCCGGTGACCGCGAAGACGACGTTGCGCAGCAGCGCACGCCAGAACGACAGCGGGGCCAGGTCGACCGCGCCGACGAGCCGGATGCGCTGGGCCCGCATGCCGATCGATCCCTTGCCGGTCTGCATGATCGTGTAGACCACGAACCAGCCCAGGATCAGCAGGCCGGAGACGCCCGCAGCCACCGCCACCGAGGCGAGCGCACCCGCCGCCGACTCGGGGCTCTGCAGGGCTCCGACCATCAGGCTCGCGATGACCACGGTGGCGACGACCGGCAGCACGCCGGCGATGAGAGCGTCGATGACGTAGGCGATCACCCGTCGCTGGATCGGCGCGATGTCTCCGGGGGGAATCGTCGTCATGGGGTCTCGCTCTCGGACGTCGTGTTCTTCTTGTCGATGTTGCCAGGTTCGCGCCGCACGCGGGCGGCCGCGGCATCCTTCAGCTCCTGCATGCGCTCTGCCATCCTGCCGTTGCCGGTCAGAGAGCGCAGGCTCAGCCTGGCCTTCGTCCGGCCCCAGAAGGTGGTGGCGCCGCGCAGGTCTCCCACCGCCGCGTCGACCTCGCGCCAGAACGCGTCGACCTCCTCGGCCGTCGGCTCACCAGGTCCGAAGACCTGGCCGTCGGCGCGCACGGCGAGCGCGGTGGCGGCGGGCAGCGTCAGGGTGGATGCCATGACACCGGCCTCTTCGACACGCGTGCCCCCGGGGGCGATGCGCGCGCCGTGGTCGATCGCGCGGTCAGTCAGCTCGTCCCATCCGCCGCTGATGCGATCGGAGTGACGCTCCGCGTTGCGGCGCGAGCGCCGCTTGGCCGCCTTCCACGCGCCGATCACGATGAACGGCGACGCGAGCAGCAGCAGCACCCCGAGCGAGACCCCGACGATCGCGAGGATCATGCCGATGATGCCGAGCACGTTCAGGCTGTCATCCTCGGCCTTGCGGTCGTCCGGCACGGTCGGCGGCAGATCGACCGGCTCCTGCGGAGGGGGCGGCGGCTGCAGCACCTGCGGCTTGGGGTCGACGCGCGGCTTGGTGTTCTGGTCCTGAGGCACCTTGTCCTCTGGCGGGGTCGGGTCGAACGGCAGCCAGCCGAAGCCCTCGAAGGCGATCTCGACCCAGGCGTGCACGTCGTCGCCGGTCGCGGTGAAGACGGGCTCGCCCTTGCGATCGCCGTCGGGGTAGTAGCCCATGACGACCCGCACGGGCATCCCGACCTCCTGCGCGGCGAGGGCCATCGCGACGGCGTACTGCTCGTCGTCGCCGATCATCTGGTCGCCGCCGAGCAGGGTGCTGATGCGCTCGGCGGTGTGACCCGCGCGTGAGAGCACCTCGCCCTCGAGGCCGTGGCTGAAGAACCCGCCCTCGGCGAAGAACGTCTCGAGCGCCCTGGCCTGCTCGATGGGCGTCTCGGCATCGGTGACGATGTCGGCGGCCATCGCCGAGAGGTCGTCGGGCGAGTACGGCGACACCTTCTGCCTGATGTTGGCGAACTCCGCCTCTTTGAGCACATCGTCGCTGATCTTCGGCGCGAAGACGGCGTCGACCGTGTACGCGTCGCCCTTCTTCACACCGGCGGTGACCACGGTGGTGTCGGTCGTCGAGTTGGTGTACGCGGTGCGGCGCAGCTCATCGGCGCGGTCACCGTCGAAGCGAACGTCGTCGACCACCGAGGCGCCGGGCAGCCAGACACCCGAGTAGTCGTCGATCTCGAAGCGCAGAGAAGCCGGCACGCCCTCGGCGCCTGTCGCCATGTCGCTGCGCAGGGGCAGGAAGGCGCTCGACGACCCAGGTCCGCCGTCGGTCACGTTGTAGACCATGCCGTCCCAGCCGTCCATGGCGGCGAGGCGCACGCGCGCACCATCGGGCAGGCCCGTCACCGTGAACAGGGTCTTCGTCTTCTGATCGCGCACCGTCTTGCGGAACCCCTGCATGGGGCTCGCGTAGTCGCGGATGTTGAAGGGCGGGATGATCGCATCGCGGAACACGCTGCGCGGGCCCGCCTGCGCCGTCACCGCGTTCACGGCCGCGCCCGCACCGGCCGCCAGCGCGATGACCAGCGCTCCGCCCACGAGCCGGCGCATGCGCATGTACCGCGCGCGAGCCGGGTCGGCCTCGGACACGTTCACGGCCGACGACTGCGGCGCCCACCATGCGCGCAGAGACATCCACACAGCGGCCACCCCGGCGATGATGATGCCCTGGGCGAGCGGGAAGGCGGCGGTCGGCACGCCGAGCGCGATCGACAGGAACAGCGCTGCGACGACGGGCAGCAGCGACCACGCCAGCCGGCGCAGGCGCAGGGCGAGCGAGGCCGAGACGACGGCGGCGACCAGGCCGATCAGGAAAGGAACGAGCAGGTGTCCGTCGGCGGCAGATACCGGGGCGACGGTGGTCAGCAGCTGCTTCCACGACGTGACCACCCCTGCGGCCAGCGCGACCAGGGTGTCGATCGTGGGGATGACGCCGAGCATCGTCGTGTGCGGCAGTGCGAGCGCACCGCCCAGCAGGAAGTACACGGCGACCGTCGCGCCGGTGACGATGAGGATGCCCCACCCGCGCCACGCGCACAGGGTCGCGACCCCGAGCCCGAGCACGACACCGCCCACGGCCGCGAGCAGGAAGCTCGGTCCGCCGAACGTGGTCCAGAATCCGACGAGCGCGGCGAGCAGCAGCATCCCGACGGCGACGATGTCGATGACCCAGCCGGGCCGCAGACGCGACGGGGTGACGGTCTTCGGAGCGGTCATGCGAGCACCCTCTGCAGTGCGACGGGAAGCTGGTCGAGCGCGCCGACGGTCACCACGTCGGCATCGGCGATGCGGCGCAGCTCGGGGCTGTCGAGCCCGTGCTGGGCGACGACGGCGAGCGCACGCGCCCCGAACGGCAGACGCGCGCAGGCGCGGCGCAGGTCTTCGACGTCGACGCTCGCCCCGCAGACGAGCACCACGACGCTGGCCGTGGGCATGGCCGCCGACACGACGCCGGCGAGCTCGGCGATGCCGCCCTCTCGCGGCTTCGACTGCTCGACCGCCGAGAGCGAGTCCAGCAGCTGCTTTCCGGTGCCGGATGCCAGTTCGCGGCCCTGCACGCGCACATCCACGCGCTGGGAGTCCTGCAGCGCGCGAAGCCCGATGGATCCGGCGATCGAGACGCCGAGCTCGAACTCGTCCTCGGAGCGGTAGTCGGCGCGCGAGCGCGAGAGGCCGATCACGAAGTGCGAACGACGGGTCTCCTCGAACTGGCGCACCATCATGGTTCCCGTGCGGGCGGTCGAGCGCCAGTGCACGTGACGCAGGTCGTCGCCCGGCTGGTACTCGAGCAGGGCGTGGAACGAGACATCATCGCGCGACAGGTCTGCTGCAGGCAGACCCTCGAGGTCGCGCAGGAACCCGAGCGACTGACCGCCGAACAGCACGGTCTTCGGATGCACGAACAGGTCGACCGGATCGTCACGACGGTGAGCGCGCTCGAAGACGCCGAGCGGGTCGCCGCGCACGACGCTGACTGGGCCGACCTCGACGACGCCGCGGCGCTGCGTGGGGATCGCGAAGAGCTCTTCGGCGCTCTGGCCTGCGGCGAGACGCTGGATCGAGAACTCGCCGCGCCCGGCGCCGACGGGCAGCACGACACGCGAGGGCAGGATCGCCCTGCTGCTGCGGTTCTCGAGCTTCAGCGCGCCGATCGCCCGCTCCCCCACCACGACACGCGTCCTGGCCAGGTCGAGAGACACGTCGTACTGCGTGCGTCCGATCAGGAACAGCGCGCAGATCACGAGCACGAACCCCAGCACCCATGCGGCGATGACCAGTTCGCGCCACCCCTGCACAGCGCCGACGATCCAGAACAGCGCGGTCAGCGCCATCAGCATCCACCCGAGCGGACGCACCACCCCGGCGACGATGCGCAGACGCTCGAGCGCGCGCCCGCCGAGCACGGCGACGACGTCGCGCCAGCCCGCCTCCTGCCCGGACGCGCCCCCCTCGACCACGGTCGCCTGCGACATCAGACCGCCGCGCGCGCCTGCGGCGCAGCCACGTTCTCGAGCACGCGCCCGATCACGCTCTCTGCCGAGGTGCCGGCGAACTCCGCCTCGGCGTCGAGCAGCAGACGGTGCTGCCAGACCGGGCGGGCCAGGGCCTTGATGTCGTCGGGCAGCACGTAGTGGCGGCCGTGTGCGGCTGCCCACACCTTCGCGATGCGGATCATGGCGATCGCACCGCGCACCGAGACACCGAGGCGGATGGCGGAGTCGCCGCGCGTCGCCTCGGACAGCTCGGCGGTGTAGCGCAGCACCGCGGGCTCGACGTGCACCGTGGCGGCCAGATCGGCCATGTCGGCCACGGCGCCCGTGGTGATCACCGCGGTGAGGCCGGCCGACGGGTTGCGGTCCGAGGCACCGGCGAGGATGCGCTCTGCGACGTCGAGGTCGGGGTATCCGATCGATGTCTTGATCAGGAAGCGGTCGAGCTGCGCCTCGGGCAGCTTGTAGGTGCCCGCCTGCTCGACCGGGTTCTGCGTGGCGATGACGAGGAACGGACGACCCGCCTCGTGCGTCACGCCGTCGACGGTGACCCGCGACTCCTCCATGACCTCGAGCAGCGCCGACTGGGTCTTCGGCGAGGCGCGGTTGATCTCGTCCGCCAGCACGATCGACGCGAAGATCGGGCCCTTGTGGAACTCGAAGCGGTGCGCCTGCTGATCGTAGATGGTGACGCCGGTCACGTCGGAGGGCAGCAGGTCGGGAGTGAACTGGATGCGCGAACTGGTGCCCTGCACGGTCGCCGCGAGCGCCTTCGCGAGGCTGGTCTTGCCGGTGCCAGGTGCGTCTTCGAGCAGCACGTGGCCCTCGGCGAGCATGGCGGCGACGACGAGGCTGACGATCTCGCTCTTGCCCTGCAGCGCCTTGTCGACGTTCTCGACGAGACGGTGGAAGGTGCCCTGGAACCAGGCGGCCTGTTCGGGGGTCATGGTCATTGCTGTGCTGTCCGTTCTCGAATTCGTCTGTCGTCAGTACCAGGTCATGGGTTGCGCGTCGCCCCAGCCGCCGATGGTCACCCACACCTTGGTGTTCGGCATGCCGTAGTAGCACGTCGCCTGAGCCGTGCCGTTCGCCGGCACGTAGTGCGTGGCTCCGCCCCACTGACCACCGCTGTCGTTGCAGTAGAGGCGGTAGTTGCCCGCGGGGAAGTTGCTCACCTTCACCTTCATGTAGGCGCAGGAGTACGTGTTGCAGTTCGACCAGCTGCCCGACGTGCCCTTGACCGTCTCAGCGGTCGGCTTCGGGGGCGAATCGGTGGTCGCGGAATACCTCGGCGACTCCGCCGCGCCTCCCTCGGCCTCGACGCGCACCTTGATGTTGTGCGTCTGGTCGTACCCGTTGCCCACGATGCGCTCGCCGGTCTTCGAGTCGACCCGCTGCCAGCCGCCGTTGTCGATGCTGATGTACGTCGTGATCGGCCGGCCGTTCTCCGAGCCTCTCGAGTCCCACGTCAGCCTGATCGCTCGATCACCGCTCTTCGTCGCGCTACCCGACGGGGCGTGCGGTGGGCCGAACGGCGTGACCGAGTTCGACGCCGTAGACGGACCGGTCTGCGACTGCTGACCGCCCACGACCGAGTACGCCCGCACCCGCACGGTGTACGGCGTGCCGTTGTTCGCGGGAATGAGCGACTGGCCGTCCCACGGCTGCCACTGCTCGGCGTTGCGCTGGAACTGGTAGCGCATCTCGCTGGGGGATGCGCCGTTGCGCGCGGCCTCGGTCATCGTGAACTCGACGCGGATCGCGCTGTCCAGCGGTGTCGCCTTCACGTTCGAGGGGGCGCCCGGCTGACCGAACGCGCGCTGCGGAGCGGATTGTGCGCCGACCGGGCCCCAGTCGGCCTTGTTCTTCGCGCGCACGGCGTACGTGTAGTCAGCGGTGCTGGTGGGTACGACCACGGTCTGCGAGGTCCTCGTCCCCACGCCAGTCCGGGAGACCTCGCCGCCGCCGCGGTACGTGATGAGCTCGTACTCCTCGATGGGCGCGCCGTTGGTGTTCGGCTGCGACCAGCTGACCGTCATCTGCGCCTCGCTGCCGACCGACGGCGCGCTGCTGACCGTGGGCGCGGCGACGGCGGCTGGCGGCCCCGCCGGGATCTCGGCCGCCGAGTACATGCTCCAGCTCGACGGGTCGGGCGCGCGGTTGTGCGCCTGGATCCGCACGCTGTAGCTCGTGCCGTTCTCGAGGCCCTCCCAGCGCAGCGAGTTGCCGGTGACGCCCGTCTTCTGCCCGATGCCCGACGGCGGGGTGGGCGAGATCTCGAGCGTGTACGACTCGACCGGAGAACCGCTCGAGGTCGGCGTCGTCCACGACACGTCGAGGGCCTTGTCGCCGAAGGCGAGCTTCGGCGGCAGCGGGGTGTCGGGGCGGGTGTCGGGGCGTGCGACCTCCGACGCGGCAGAGGCCGGACCATCGCCCACGCGGTTGGTCGCCGTGACCGCGAACGTGTACTCGACGTTGTTCGTCAGCCCGTCGAGCGTGCACGTGGTCGACGTGCAGGCCTTCGTGTACGGATTGCCTGACACCGACGTGACCGTGTACTCGGTGATCTCCGCGCCGTTGTTCGACGGCGCCGACCAGTTGAGCACAACGGTGCGGTCCTCGACCGCAGTCACGGTCGGCCGGCCGGGGGCATCCGGAATGCCCTGCACCGTCACCGTGATGCGGCCCTCGACCTCGCGATCGGGATCCTTCGTCGCGTCCTGCACGCGGTAGCGCACCACCATCACGCCGACGAACGTCTTGTCCGGTGTGATGCTCACGGCATCACCGGCGACCTTCGCCGACCCCTGGCCGCTCTCGACCTCCGCGGTGAGCAGCTTCAGCGGCACGCCGTCGGCGACGAACGGGTTGATGTCGTTCGCGAGCGCGGGAACCGTGATGGTCTCGCCCTGGTCGGCCTCGTCGACCGAATCGGGGCTCGCGACAGCCAGCGAGCGGGTGGATGCCGTCACGGTCACCTGCACGGTGCCCTCGACGGGCTCGGTGGTTCCGTCCGTCACCGTGATCGGTATCGTGACGGCCGTGCCCTTCGGGGTGTCCGGTCCCGTCTCGGCATACAGCGTCGTGCCGTCGACGCGCGCGTCGATGCCCTCACCCGGCTGCGACGTGACCGAGAAGCGGAGCTTGCCCTTGTCCTTCGGGTCGGGGTCGGTCGCGAGGCCCGCGAGGTCCAGCGCGGTCGGCTTCTCGCCTGGCGCGATCTGCATCTGCGCGCTCGTGAGCGTCGGCGGCTGGTTGTCGGGCGGCAGCACCGTGATCGGGATCGTCAGCGTGGACTTGCGACCCTCGGGGTCGTCAGGGCCGTCTCCGTCGGTGACCTCGAACGTCAGCGCGTCCTCACCGAAATAGCGGTCCTTCGACGTGTACACGAGGGTGGTGGTGTCCTTGATCAGGTCGTCGCCGTTCGCGTACGACGCGCTCACCTTCGCCGCCTCGGTGAGGCGGACGTCGCCGCCGCCGGCCACCACGACGTACTTCTCGAGCGGGATCTCCTTGGTCTCACCGCTCTTGACCTCGAGCGGCTTGGTCGACTTGAGGCGCGGCCGCAGCTCGTCGATCGCGGGCACGAAGATGAACGCCGATGACGCGAGCTCGTCCTGGTCGGTGATCACGTAGCGGATCAGCTGACGCTCCTCGCCGACCTTCACCCGCACCTTGCCGTCGCCGAGCAGACGCGCGCCGTCTTCGAGCGTGACGTCGACGCCCTCGATCGTGCCGTCGGGGTCTTCATCGTTGCGCAGGATGTCGAGGTCGACCGACAGGTCGTCCTTCACGTCCTCCACCTGCACGCGGTCGTCGCGGGCGATGGGGTTCATCAGCGGGACGTCCTTGTCGACCTTCACGAAGATGGCCGCGGTGCCTCGCGCGCCCTTCGCGTCGCTGATCGTGTACTGCAGCGAGGTCTCGAGCTCCTCGTCCGGCACGTCGATGACGATGCGGTCGCCCGAGATCCTGGCCTTCATGCCCGTCACATCCGGAGGAAGCGTCAGGCCCGACTTCAGGTAGCCGATGCGGTCGCCTTCGGGGTCGGAGTCGTTCGCCAGAGCAGGCACCGCCACCGATCGGCCTGGACGAACGACAACCGAGTCGTTCACGGCGTAGGGCGCCTGGTTCACCGCCTCGGGCGGGGCGATCCCCACCCGGATGGATGCCCGCGACTCGGCTCCGAGGCGGTCGCGCACCCGGTAGCTGAAGGCGTCGACGCCGGACGCATCCTCGTAGGCCTCGTAGGTGAGGTAGTTGTTGCCCTGCTCGACGATGCGCCCCTTGACCGGCGCGCTGTCGACGCCGATCAGCTCGACCGAGTCGCCGTCGGCGTCGAGGCCGTCGAGCGGCACGGGGATGTTGATCCGCGAACCGGCGAGAGCGCGCGCGGTCAGGTCACGCGGACGGGGCGCGGCGTTCGTGCCGTCGTCGTCGATGGGCAGCACCTGCACCGAGATGTGACCGCCGGCTTTCTGGCCACGGGTGTCGACGGCCTCGTACGTGATGTACACGGTGCCCGGGTTCTTCCCCGCGCGGAAGCGCACGGCATCCTGCGAGACGAACGCCTCGCCGTCCTCCGGATCGACCAGCGGCTCGACCAGGTCCGGAGCGACCGTCAGCTTGTCGCCGTTGGGATGCACGTCGTTGTCGAGCACGGGGATGGTCACCACGTCGCCGACGCGCACGACCGCCTCGTCGTCGTTCGTGACAGGCGCGAGAAGCTTCGTCGGCGCCGGGATCGGGATGACCACGACGTCGCCCTCGGCCGACTTCTTGCCGTTCGAGATGCGGTAGGTGATGCGCACAGGCTCGGAGAGCGAGCCCTGGTCGCTGACGCGCAGCGTCTCGTGGTTGAGCACCGACACGTTCACGCCACTGCTCGGCGGCACAGAGACCGACTGCACAACCAGCACGCCGCCTGCGGGGTCGCTGTCATTGCCGAGCACGCCGACGAGCGCTTCACTGCCCGAGGTGAGCATGGCGACGTCGCGCACCGCGACCGGCGCGAGATCGCTCTGCTGCTTGTCGAGCACGTCGACGCGCACGATGCCCTTCGCGGGCTTCGGCCCCGCTGTCGCGAGGTACTGCACGTAATAGGTGCCCGGCGCGTTCGCCTTGAATGCGAACTTGCGGTTCGGGTAGTCGCGGTCGAGCTCGACACCAGCGGTGTCCTCGACGCGCGCCAGCCGCAGCTGCTCCCGGCCCGAGCTCGTGTCGTTCGCGAGCGGCGAGACGGTGACGGACTCCCCTGCGCGCGTCACGACGTGATCGGCGTTGGTGAGCGGGTTCGTCGAGCCCTCGGGCTTGACATCGAGCACGACCTTGCCCGTCGCGACCTTGCCCATGGCATCCGAGATGCTGATCTCGATCTCTTTGCGGCCCTGCAGGCTCGCGACAGCCCGGTACGTGATCTTGCCGTCGGTGGTGAACTCGACCTCGTCACCCGGTGCCGGCTCGACACCGCGCAGGTACAGGTCGTCGCCGTCGGGATCGCGCCAGTCGGGCAGCACGTTGTACGAGACGGTGCCGCCAGCCTCGACCGCCACCTTGCTCGTGCGCTTGGGGCGCGGGGCGCCGTTCGTCTTGTCGTCGTGCACCGAGACGGTGACCTGGGCTGTGTCACGCCCGCCGCGTCCGTCGTCGATCTCGTAGGTGAAGGTCGACGTCCCCGTCGCGTCTTCTGGCACGGCGATCTGCAGGGCGGCGCCGTTGAGGATCGGACGCACCTCGCCCACCGACGGCTGCTTTCCCTTCAGCGATGCCACGAGCACGTCGCCGTCGGGATCGTTGTCGTTGTCGAGAACCGACAGCAGGGTCGTGCCGCCGGGACGGACGCCGAGATCGGGGTCGTCCTCAGCCGTGGGGACGGTGTTCTTCTCCTTGCGCTCCGGCAGGGAGGTTTCGACGGTCTCCTGGGTCGTGTTCTCGTCGTCCTCACTCTCGCCCTCCGGCGGAACGAGCACGCTCCAGTCGTCCACGCGCTGCAGGCTCTCGTTCGCCAGCCACGCCGCCCCGCCGATGATGTCGTTGAGCACGATCACGTCGCGGTTCACGCGGAAGGCCAGCGACGCGGAGTTCTCGGCGCCGGGGATGCTCTCTTTCACGTCGAGCGAGTCGCCCGTGCAGTCGCGGATGAACGTCGCCGACACGGCCCACGCGCCGTAGGTGCAGCCGCGCAGCTGCACCGGAGCTGCCGGGGTGCCCGTGCCATCGGCCTTCTCATCGACCGGTTCGCCGCCGTCGAGCGGCACCTGCAGGAGAGCGGTCGGCGTCGCGATCGCCACCGCTGCCGAATCAGCGGATGCCTGCTGCAGCACGGCATCCGCCGCCTGATCGATCTCGGTGCGGAACCCGCCGGGAGTCGTCACGACGCCGGCCGCGGCGTCGAGCACCACAGGCGTCGAGCCGACCGCGGTGATGCTCGGCTGCTCGCTCAGATCGAGCTCGCCGACCGACGCGGTCGCGGGCTCGAGCGGCATGCCCTCGGGATCGGACGGAACCGTGACGACCTCGCCCTTCTCACCCGAGAGCGCGTACACCGTGCCGTCACGCCCCACCGTCACATCGGCGCCCTTGCCGAGCTCGACAGTCGGGTCGGCGGCCTTGATGTCGAAGCCCGAGAGTCCCTTCGCCGACGTGATCCAGAGATCGCCGGACTTGTCGTCGAGGATCGCGACGGTCTTCGCCCCGAGAGCGACCTTGGCACTGCCCGGTACAGAGGCGCTGTCACCCAGCACCATGCGGGCGGGGTCCACCGCCGTCAGCGTGCTCTCGCCGCTGTCGGCCACCAGCACCGTCTCGCCGTCCTGCAGCACGTCATAGTTCTCGCTCGCCGCGCGCATGCCGCCATCGAGCACCGTCGACTCATGGTTGAAGTGCCCCACGAGGAAGCTCGAGGACTTCGTCAGCCAGACGCCGGCGTCGTTCAGGTCGACCTTCGTGGTCGGCAGGCCGTCGTAGGCCACAGCCATCGTGGTCAGTGCCACCGCTCCGATCGCAACCCCCGCGATCGATGCCGCCGTCTTCGGTCGCGATCGGACCCATGACAGTGCCTTCATACTCAGTCAACCCCCCTCGGGCGTCGCGAAACGCCGTCAACATCCTAACCGGGGGTCACGAATGCCGTCGTGCCGAGCGCATGGGTACCTCTGCCCATGCTCCCGGCGCCGCAGCGGACACACAGAACGGGTGCACGACCCCGAGGCCGTGCACCCGCTCAGCGCTGCGTGGTCGTGTCAGCGGACGGCGGCGTACGCGTCGACGAGTCCCTCACCGTAGAAGGAGTTCTCGTCGTCGGTGCCCACGCAGGGCGCCGCCACCGTCGTCACGGTGCACGCGGTGTCGATCGCCTGCGCGCGCAGCTCGTCCGCGATGCGGTCGGGTCCCCACGTCGGGTGGGCCGACTTCATGAGCGCCGCGACGCCGGCGACGTGCGGCGACGCCATCGAGGTGCCGCTCTTCAGGCCGTAGCCGTTGTCGCGCACGATGGTCGAGAGCACCCGGCTGCCGGGAGCCGCGACATCGATCACGCCGAGTCCCCGGTTCGAGAACGACGACAGGGCCCCACGGCTGTCGACCGACGAAACCGTCACGACGCCGTCGAGCTCGGTCGGGATGTCCTTGCACGAGCTGTTGATCTCGCGCAGGGTCGGCTCGGCAGCGTCGTTGGGGCTGCTGTCGTCGGTCGTCTTCGCCGACAGGTCGTACGAGCTGTTGCCCGCGGCTGCGACGTGCACGGCACCCTTCGAGGTCGACCAGTCGACCGCGCGGCGCACGGCCTCCATCGCCGGAGCCTGCTCGGGCTGATCGCCGCACCAGAACTCGAACGGGTCGACGTAGTAGCTGTTGTTGGTGACGTCCATGCCCTTGAGGCCGGCTTCCATGAAGCCGCACACCGCGTACTCGGGGTAGATGAACCCGTCGTCGTTGACGACCTTGACCGAGGCCATCTTCGATCCGGGTGCGATGCCGACGATCCCGACGCCGTTGCGTGCGGCGCCGATGGTGCCGGCCACGTGGGTGCCGTGGTCGCTCGTCGTGGGCGCCCACGCCGCCTCACCCGTCGCCGGACGACCGGCGTCGGTGCAGCCGACCGAGTTGAGTCGATCGATCTGGCTGGCGAGGTCGGGGTGATCCGGGTCGATGCCAGAGTCGAGCACGCCGATGAGCACGTCCGGGGAGCCCGTGGTGATCTCGTGCGCCTGCGGCACGTTGATCATCTTCATGTCCCACTGCTCGCCCTCGCGGGGGTCGGTCGAGGTCGCCGCGGTGCCGTCGGAGATGTCGGACTTCTTGGTCTCAGCCTTCTTCAGCTGACCCTTGCCAGGACCCCACGGGGTCGCGACGCCCTCGGGTGTTCCCTCGCTGACCGCCACCGAGCGGGTCGGACCGGCGGATGCGATGGAGTTGCCGCCCGCGGCGACGACCGCGGTGCGGAAATCCGCCTTCGTCGAGTGCGCGACGATCACGCCGATCTGCGGCCACGACTGCACCACGACGCCGCCGGCGGCGACGACCGCCGCCTCGGCCTTGCGCACCTGACCGGGGTTCACGATCTTGGTGTTGACGACGTAGCTCGACACCTGGCCGTCGGGGGTGGAGATGGGCACCGGGGTCGATGCGGCCTCATCGGCCGGGGCCGCGAAAGCCGGCTGGACGCCGACGACGCCGACTCCGAGAATGGCGGCGGCCACTGCGATCCGCGCTGTTCGCGATCTCATGCGGGTGATCATATGCACTCCTTTGTGTCATCTGCGGGCGGTTCTCGCACCGCTCATCCGATCCTGTCAGAGACCCTCGCGCACCCCGGGTAGGCGCCGTCAGCCGTGTCCGCTCGTCGGCGCGGCTCACTCCGAGACGGGCGCCGTGCAGCTTCACGGACCCGACCGTCTCGGCGGAGGCACCGGCGGTCAGGCCCGCCAGCACCCCTCGACGTGGTCGTCGACCATGCCCGCAGACTGCATCAGCGCGTACATGGTCGTCGGCCCGACGAACCGGAATCCGCGCTTTCGCAGCGCTTTGCTCAGAGCCGTCGACTCAGCCGTCACCGCCGGCACCTCGCCGAAGTCGCGAGGGCGGGGGCGGGATGCCTGCGGCGCGAATGACCACATCAGGGCATCCAGCTCTCCCTCCGCCATGTCGCGCACGAGTGCGGCGTTCGAGATCGTGGCGGCGATCTTCGCGCGGTTGCGGATGATTCCGGCATCCGCCATCAGGCGATCGACGTCGTCGGACCCGAAGGCGGCGACCAGCGCCGGGTCGAAATCGGCGAACGCCTCGCGGAACCGCGGGCGCTTGCGCAGGATGGTGATCCAGCTCAGGCCGGCCTGGAACCCCTCGAGCGCCATCTTCTCGAACAGGGCGCGGTCGCCGTGCAGCGGGTGACCCCACTCCTCGTCGTGGTAGCGACGGTATTCGGCGTCGTCTCCGACCCAGGCGCAGCGGGCGCGCCCGTCGGAGGCGGTGATCAGGGATGCCATGGCGCCACGCTACCGCCGGGCTCCGACGCCCGTGCGCCCCGAGCGGAGGAAGACGCCTGCCGCTGACGGGATGCGAGATCCCCTCCGCGGCAGGCGTCCGATTCCGCGCGCCGTGCTCAGCGCTTCTTCTGCTTGAGCGTCTTCTCCGAGATCGGCGCCTCGCCCGAGGCTTCGAGGGCGGCGTAGTACGCGCGCGCCTCATCCTGACGCTGCTGCTCGATGCCGCTCGCGATGGGAGCGCGCACGTGCTCGGGCTCGTAGCCGAAGGCCTGCACGAGCTCGAGGGCGTGCGGACGCAGGCGAGCGCAGAGGCGGTCGATGTAGCTCGACACGGCGGCGGCGCGCTGCATCGACAGTCGTCCGTTGATCATGTGCCAGGCGAGGTGCTTCTCGATCAGCGAGAGGCCGAACAGGTCGCGCAGCCACGTCAGCACCTGCAGCGTGCCGGGATCGTCGATGCGGCGGATCGCGTCGGTGAACGCCTCCCACTGCAGCAGCTCGCCGTGCGCGCGGGCTGCTTCGATCAGCTCGGCCTGGTTCTCGTTGAACAGCTTCTCGCCGAGCACCTTGTCCTTGCCTGCGGCGCGAAGGCGTCCGGCGATGTCGGCGATCATCTGCTGCACCCGCTCGGTGAGCAGCTCGTGCTGCTGCTCCTCGCGCAGGCCGAGCTCGACCGAGCGAGCAGTCGAGCCGAAGTCGGCGACCGCCTGCCCGAGGGCGCGGAGCCCAGCGCCGTGGAACACCTTGCCCGCGGTCTGACCGACCGCGTACCTGGCGAGGGTCCTGGCGTCTGCACCCTTGAACTGTCCGGCGAAGTCGGTGAGCAGACGCTTGCCGACCAGCTGCAGAAGGATGTTGTTGTCGCCCTCGAACGTGACGTAGATGTCGAGGTCGGCGCGGAGGCCCACGAGGCGGTTCTCGTACATGAAGCCCGCTCCGCCGCACGCCTCCCGCGCCTCCTGAAGGGTGTCGAGCGCGTGCCACGTCGACAGCGGCTTGAGCGCTGCGGCGAGGGTCTCGAGGTCTTCACGATCCTCTGCGGTGTCGGTGCGGCCCGAGAAGACGCCGTCGAACTTCTGCAGGAACTCGTCGTGCGCGAAGATCTGGGCGTAGGTGGTCGCCAGACGAGGCAGCAGGCGGCGCTGGTGCTTGCCGTAGTCGAGCAGCACGGTCTCCTCGCCGTTCGCGCCGTCGAACTGACGACGCTGCGTCGCGTAGGTGATCGCGATGTGCAGGCCGAGGGCGGATGCCCACGAAGACGCTCCGTCGAGCGAGACGCGCCCCTGCACGAGCGTGCCGAGCATGGTGAAGAAGCGGCGGCCGGGGCTCTCGATCTCGCTCGTGTACGTGCCGTCGGCTGCGACGTCGCCGTAGCGGTTGAGCAGGTTGGTGCGGGGGACGCGCACGTGGTCGAAGCTGAGACGGCCGTTGTCGATGCCGTTCAGCCCGCCCTTGAGGCCGTCGTCCTCACGGCCGATTCCCGGCAGGTCCTGCCCGTTCTCGTCGCGCAGCGGTACGTAGAAGCAGTGCACGCCGTGGTTGACCCCGTTGGTGATCAGCTGGGCGAAGACCGTTGCCGCGATGCCGTGCAGGGCGGCGTTGCCGAGGTACTCCTTGGTCGCCGCGCGGAACGGCGTGTTGATCACGAACTCCTCGGTCGCGGGGTCGTACGTGGCGGTCGTGCCGACGGCGGCGACATCGGAGCCGTGTCCGATCTCGGTCATCGCGAACGCACCGGGGATGGACAGGTCCATGACCCCCGGCAGCCACTTCTCGTGGTGCTGCTCGGTGCCGAGCTGCAGGATCGCCGACCCGAACAGGCCCCACTGCACGCCCGACTTGATCTGCAGGCTCGGGTCTGCGGCGACGAGCTCTTCGAAGCCGGCGATGTTGGCGCCGTTGTTCTCCTCACCGCCGAATCGCTTCGGGAACGCGCGGTGCACGGCGCCGTTCTCGACCAGCAGGTGCAGCTGCGAGAGCACGCGCTCACGGTGCTCGTCCTTCGCGAGGCTGTCGTCGCGCCAGAACGCCGGATCCTTGATCATCTCGCGAGCCTCGCGGCGGGTCTGCGCCCAGGTGCCCATGAGCAGCTCGTTCACGCGCTCGACGTCGATCGACGTGGCCTCGTGCTCGGCACCGGCCGGTGCGTCGGCGGTGGTGGGGCGGATGGCTGCGTCGACCATGGCGGTTCCTCTCAGAAAGGAGCAGGGATACCCTCAACCGTAGAAGTCCGACAACGCGAGGCGAAGCCGACTGTGCGGTATGCACAAGGGCATCCGGCGTCGGCCCCGCCTCCCGTTGTCACCTCGCGACAGTCAGTGCGTGGCGGCTGTCGTCACCAGGCGGTCTCGATGGTGCCGTTGCCCTCGATGACCCCGCGCACCTCGTCGCTCGTGAACGCCTTCTTGAGCGCCTCGGTCGCCTCGGAGTCGGCATCCTTCTGCTGCACGACGAGGTTCAGCGCGAACCGGTCGTCGAGCTCGGTGATGAGGCCGTCCTTCTCGGGGCTGAGACCGAGCGCCGCGATGTGCGACGGCCACTGGAAGACCAGGTCGGCCTCTTCGTACGCCGCGTTCAGCGACGCGATCGGCACCTGCACGAACTCCAGGTTCTTCGGGTTGCCGGTGATGTCCTTGACGGTCGCCTCGTACGGGTCGACGTCGGGGTCCAGCGCGATGATCTCGTTCGCGGCGAGCAGCTTCAGCGCGCGGCCGGTGTTCGACGGGTCGTCGGGAATGGCGACCTTCGCGCCGTCGGGCAGGTCGGCGATGTCGTCGAGCGTCTTCGAGTAGAAGGCGATGACGAAGTTGTAGACCGGCTGAACGCCCACCAGCGTGCCGTCGTTGCCCTCGTTGAACGTCTGCATGTACGGCACGTGCTGTGAGAAGTTCGCGTACACGTCACCGCTGTTGAGGATCGTGTTCGAGGTGATGTAGTCGGCGACCTCGACGAGCTGGATCTCGTAGCCGTCTTCGATCGCGTCGCCTGCGGCCTTCACGACATCCGTCATCGGGGCCTGCACGGCGGCGACCTTGAGCACGGTGGGCTCGGCGGCCTGGGCATCCGCGTTCTTCTCTTCGGCGGCTGGGGCGCAGGCGGTGGCGAGCAGCGCAGTGCCGAGGGCGATGGCGGCGAGGGCGACGCGTGTCTTCTTCATATGTTTCTTCCGTTTCGATGCGGGTGCGGTGGTTCGGGGGGGCGACCTCAGCGGTGGTCGAGCCGCACGGACGTGCGGTGTCCGACCGCCTGGATGGCGAGGACGCACACGATGATGATCACGATCGTGAGGTACATGAGGTCGTCGTTGTAGACCTGGTACCCGTAGCGCATCGCGAAGTCGCCGAGGCCTCCGCCGCCGACCACGCCCAGCACGGTCGAGTACGACAGCAGGCTGATCGCAGCGGAGGTCAGCGCGTAGACGAGCCCGGAGCGCGCCTCGGGAAGGAGCATCCGGAACACCGCCTGCGGCACCGTGGCGCCCGACGCGACGGCCACCTTCGAGATGCCGGCGGGGATCTCGCGCAGGATCTGCTCGGTCAGGCGGGCGTAGATCGCGACGGCGACGAAGCAGAGCGGCAGGGTCGCCGCCTGCGTGCCGAAGCTCGTGCCGATCACGGCGCGCGTGAACGGGATGAGGAACACGACCAGCAGCAGGAACGGGAACGACCGCACCACATTGATGTAGAGGTTCGCGACCGTGTTGATCGCGCGGTTCTCGGCGATGCCGCCGCGCTCGGTGAGGTACACGACGGTGCCGAGCGGCAGACCGATCAGCACCGCGGCGAGAAGCGACACGAGCATCATGTACCCGGTCTCTGCCATCGACTGCGCGATGTCTTCGCCGTACTCGGCGAGCAGGTCGGTGAGCCAGGTCATGCGCTCAGCTCCCGCTTGACCTGCTCGTAGTAGCTGGGCAGCGACCGGGGGCCGGCGGCGTCGATCTCGAAGACCTCGCGCAGCCGCCCCTTCTCGAGCAGCGCGGCGCGGTCGCAGATCGCCTTGACGACGTCGAGGTCGTGCGTGATGACGATCACGGTCGTGCCGAGCTTCGCGCGCGCGTCGGCGAGCACGCGCAGCACGTCGGCGGTGGTCGACGCGTCGAGCGACGAGGTCGGCTCGTCGCAGAGCAGCAGCGGCGGGCGCGACACGAGGGCGCGGGCGAGACCCACGCGCTGACGCTCGCCGCCGGAGAGCTGGGCGGGGAAGTGGTCGGCGCGATGCGAGAGGCCGACGAACGAGAGGATCTCGTCGACGGCATCCTGCTGCTGCCTGCTCTTCTTCGCCGTCTCGCCGCGGGCGAGACGCAGCGGCAGACGCACGTTGTCGCGCACGGTGCTGTTGCTGAGCAGGTGCACGCCCTGGAAGACGACGCCGACGTCGCGACGGAGCTCGCGCAGGCCCGCTCGATCGAGCTCGGCGACGGCGGCACCGCGCACGGTGACGTGGCCCTCGGTCGGTCGTGTGAGACCGTTGATCAGCTCGAGCAGGGTCGACTTGCCGGCGCCGCTCTCGCCGATGATGCCGAAGACCTCGCCGGAGCGGATGCTGAGGGTGACGTCGTCGAGGGCAGGGCTCTCATCGGCATCGGGGCGGAACCGCTTCGTGACATGGCGGAACTCGACGATCGCGGGCAGGTCGGTGGCCATCGCGTCTTTCGGGTGGGGTGGGGGCGGGCCGACTGCGGGCCCCGGCGGACCGAGCCGCCTTTCTGGACGTGATCCAAATTATAGTTGAGTCATGACCCTGAGGTACCGGACGGAAGCGATCAACGGCGACGGCGGGACGGGCACGGCCCGTGTGACGGGCGGGATGGAGGTGCCGGTCGCCTCTCCCCTGGCGCCGAATCCCGACCCGGATGCCTCGAACCCGGAGCAGCTGCTGGCCCTGGCCTGGTCGACCTGCCTCAACGCGACTGCGCAGGCCCTGGTGAAGCGCGAACGCCGCACCGCCGTGCGCATCGAGGTCGAGCTGCACGACGCGGCGGACGGACCCGGGTACGAGTTCCACGTCGACACGTATCTCTCGGCTGAAGGGCTCTCGATGGAGGAGACCGAGGATCTGCTGCAGCGCGCGCACGCTCGCTGCCCCGTGTCGAAGCTGCTGCACGGCGCGACCACGGTGCGGGTGCATGCGGAGGAGTACGCGGGCTGACGCGCCCTTTCCGAGCATCCTGCGTTTCGCGGGCTGCTGATCAGTGCGCCGCGATCACCTCGAGCACGGCGGCGCCATACGCATCGCGCTTCTTCTCGCCGATGCCGCTGATGCCGCCCAGGCCGGCCACCGTCGTCGGCCGATGCTCGGCGAGCGCGCGCAGCGTCGCATCGCCGAACACGATGTACGCCGGCACGCCCTGATCACGGGCTGTCGCCGCGCGCCACGTGCGCAGCGCCTCGAAGAGGTCGCGGTCTGCAGCATCCAGCGCATCTGCGGCGCTCGTCTTGCGGACGCGAGACGAGCCACCCGACCGCCCCATCGTGTCTTTGCGCAGCGGCACCTCGGTCTCGCCGCGCAGCACCCCTGCCGCGGCGTCGCCGGGGGCGAGCGTGCCGTACTCGCCCTGCGCGACCAGGATGCCGCGAGCCAGCAGCTGCCGAACCACGCTGCGCCAGTCCTGATCCGACAGGTCGGCGCCGATGCCGTAGGTGGCGATCTGCTCGTGGCGCATCTTCCGGATGCGGTCGTTCGACGCGCCGCGCAGGATGTCGATCAGGTGGCCGGCGCCGAACGCCTGGTTGCGCTCGCGCTTCAGGCGCACGATCGTCGACAGGAGCTTCTGCGCGGGAACGAGCCCGTCGAAGGTGTCGGGCTTCTCGAGGCAGGTGTCGCAGTTGCCGCACGCATCGCTGTCCTGCCCGAAGTAGTGAAGCAGGTTCTGCCGCCGACATGCGACCGTCTCGCACAGGGCGAGCATGGCGTCGAGGTGCTGCCCCATGCGCATCTTGAAGGTGCGGTCTCCAGGACTCTGGTCGATGAGCCGGCGCTGCTGCACGACGTCGCCGAGCCCATACGCCATCCACGCGACCGACGGCTCGCCATCGCGACCGGCGCGACCGGTCTCCTGGTAGTACCCCTCGACGGACTTCGGCAGGTCGATGTGCGCGACGAAGCGCACGTCGGGCTTGTCGATGCCCATGCCGAAGGCGATCGTCGCGACCATGACGACGCCGTCGTCTCGCAGGAAGCGCGACTGGTTCTGCGCGCGCACCTCGGCAGGAAGCCCCGCGTGGTACGGCAGAGCGTCGAAACCCTTGGATGCCAGGTACTCGGCCGTCTGCTCGACCGACTTGCGGCTGAGGGCGTAGACGATGCCCGCGGCACCGGCCGGCTGAGACGAGATGAACTCGACGAGCTGCCGGCGCACCTCGACCTTCGGCACGATGCGGTACTGGATGTTCGGCCGGTCGAAGCTCGCGACGAAGTGCTTCGCGGCGGGCAGGTGCAGGCGCTCGGTGAGTTCCTGATGCGTCGCCCTGGTCGCCGTGGCGGTGAGCGCCATGCGCGGCACCCCGGGGAAGCGCTCCGCGAGATCGCCGAGCGCGAGGTAGTCGGGGCGGAAATCGTGGCCCCACTGAGAGACGCAGTGCGCCTCGTCGATCGCGATCACGCTGAGCGTGCCACGCTGCAGCAGCTGCGTGGTCTGCGCAGAAGACAGCCGCTCGGGCGCGACGTAGATGAGATCGAGCTCGCCGGCGACGTATGCCCGTTCGACCTCGCGCCGCTCGTCCGGCGCCTGGGTGGAGTTGAGGTACGCGGCTCGCACGCCGTTCGCCCGCAGAGCGTCGACCTGGTCGTGCATCAGGGCGATCAGCGGGCTGATCACGAGCCCGGTGCCCTCGCGCACCAGGGCAGGCACCTGGTACGTGATCGACTTGCCACCGCCGGTCGGCATGAGCACGACCGCGTCTCCCCCGCCGATCACCTGCTCGACGATCGCGGCCTGGTCGCCGCGGAACGCGTCGTACCCGAACACGGTGCGCAGCGCCTCGATGGCCGTGGGGTAGCGCGCAGGCGCGATCCCGGATGCCGCCCCGCCGCCGGCATCCGGAGCGGGCGTCATCGGGCCCGGCCCCCAGTCGAGCGGCGGCTCCCAGCCGTACTCCGGCGGAACCCAGTCGAGCTCCTCGGGCGGGAGGTCGTCGTACGGGTCTTCGGGGTACGGCACATCCTCGTAGGGATCACGGGGAGGCTGCGGCATCCCTCCAGCGTAGCCATCGCCGCCGACGTCGCGGTCAGCCGTCCGCGGCCGGGGTCGGCGGTGCCCGATAGCCTTGCGGAGTGGCATCCCGACCGGCGCTGAGCACGCGCACCCTTCTCGTCTGCGCGGCGATCGGCGTCGCCACAGGCATCCTGGGCGGCATCGCCGGGCTCGCCACCGTCGGCGTCATCGCCGTCGTGCCCTACCTCTACGGCCTTGTGCTGGGTGTTCACGTGCTGCCGGGAATCATCGCGCAGGAGGTGCTCCGCAAGCCGATGGTCGCGCTGATCACGCATGTGATCGCCGCGCTGATCTCGAGCGCATTCACCCCGATGTGGGCGATGCGCTTCATCGGCACCGCGCTGCTCTTCGGCGCCATCCAAGAGGGCGTCGCCGCGCTGACCCGCTATCGGGCCTGGGGCCGCTGGCGCTTCTTCGTCTCGGCCGCCATCATCGGCGCGATCGTGGCGGCCGTGGTCGGTGTCGTCGTCGACCTGACGCAGTTCGAGCCGTGGGTGCAGCTGAGCTACCTGATCATCTCGGTGCTCGGGCCGGTCGCGTGGACAGCCGTCGGCATCGCGATCGGCAACGCGCTGCGCACAGCGGGCGTCGCACCGCGCTGAGCCGCCGCGACGGTCCTGCGACACCGCAGGGGCCTCGCGACACCGCAGGTTAGGTCAGGCTAAGTTTGTAGGGAACCGACCGCTCACAGAGGACCCGCCCGTGCGCTCTTCCGCGCCCCTGCTCAGCGTGCGCGACCTCAGCGTCACGCACGCGGGCGCCGCGCACCCCTCACCGCACGGCATCTCGTTCGACGTGCACGCCGGCGAGGTCGTGCTGCTGCTCGGCCCGAGTGGATCGGGCAAGTCGACTCTGACCCTCGCGCTGAACGGGCTGGTCCCCCAGGCCGTCGAGGCCGCGCTCGACGGCACCGTGCTCGTCTCGGGGCGCAACACACGCAGCGCCGCCGTCGCCGAGCTGAGCACCGAGGTGTCGATGGTCTTCCAGGATCCCGATTCCCAGCTCGTGACCGGGACCGTGCTCGACGAGGTCGCCTTCGCCCTCGAGAACCTGGGGCTGCCCGCCTCCGAGGTCCTCGCCCGCGCCGAGCAGGCACTCCGCCGCGTCGGACTGTGGAGCAGGCGCCGCTGGAACCCCGATCTGCTCTCGGGTGGCGGTCGCCAGCGCCTCGCGATCGCGTGCGCCCTGGCGATGCGCTCCCGAGTGATCGTGCTCGACGAGCCCACGGCCAACCTCGACCCGCAGGGCGTGCACGACGTGTACGCCGCCCTCGGCGAGCTGATTCAGGACGCCGAGGAGCGGGCGATCGTGCTGGTCGAGCACGACGTCGACGCGGCGATCGATCTCGCGACCCGCGTGATCGTGCTCGACCGCGAGGGGCGTCTCGCACTCGACGGCCTGCCGCAGCAGGTGATGCGCGACCACGCCGCGACCCTGCACGAGCTGGGCGTCTGGTCGTCCGACGAGCGGGTGAGCGCGGCGGTCCGGCCGCCAGCCGCCGACCCGAGCGTCCCGGCGATCACCGCGCGCGATCTCGTCGTCGAGAAGCGCGGCACCCGCACCCTCGACGTCGAGAGCCTCGACATCCCCCGCGGGTCGTTCACCGCGATCATCGGCCCGAACGGCGCGGGCAAGACGACCCTGCTGCAGACGCTGGGAGGTGTCGTTCCGCCCACCGCCGGGACGGTGCTGATCGACGGATTGGATGCCGTGCGCGCGCCTGCTCGCATGATCGCAGCCCATGTCGGGTTCGTCTTCCAGAACCCCGAGCACCAGTTCATCGCCGGCACCGTGCGAGACGAACTCGCCCACGGCCTGCGGCTGCAGCGCATCGACCCCGCGGAGATCGACGCGCGGGTCGACGAGATGCTCGACCGGTTCGGCCTGGGCGCCAAGGCGGACGTGCACCCGTTCCTGCTCTCCGGTGGCGAGAAGCGGCGTCTCTCGGTCGGCACGGCGCTGATCTCCCGGCCCTCCGTGGTGGCCCTCGACGAGCCGACGTTCGGACAGGACCGAGCCCGCGCCGCGGAGCTGCTCGGTCTGCTCCAGGAGCTGCAGCGCACGGGCACCACGGTGGTCATCGTCACGCACGACCGGCGGCTGGTCGCCGAGTACGCGAGTCACGTCGTGCTGCTGCGCGACGGCGAAGTGGTCGCGTGGGGTGCCGCCGAGACGGTGCTCGCCCAGGATGCCGCGGATGCCCTGGCACCCGCCGCCACGGCATCCGCAGCCTCACCCGCGACGGAGCCCACGCCCACCGACCCGTACGACGACGCGCCGGCGCCTCCGCGGTACTGGCTGCACGGGATCAACCCGCTCGCGAAGCTCGGCGCCGTGGTTCCCGCGATGGCGCTGCTGGCGTTCACGCGCGACCTGGTCACCCCGGCGATCTTCCTCGCGCTCGCGTACGCGATGGTGCTCAGCGGTGCGCGGCTCACCCGCCGCGCCTGCGCGGTGATGCTGCTCGGCGTGCCGGTCGGCATGGCCGTGCTGACGGTCGGGTTCGGCGTGTGGGTCGACCCCGGCCAGGTCTCCGGCAGCGCCGGAGTGCTCACGATCGGCGGCTGGACGCTGCGCTCGGGCGCCCTGCTCATCGGACTCGCGACTGCTCTGCGCCTCGGCGCGATCCTCGCGCTCGCTCTCGTCGGCGGGCTCACGACCCGCGGCCCCGACCTCGTGCGGGCGACCGTGCAGCAGCTGCACGTGCCGTACCGCATCGGATACACGGCCCTCGCCGCATACCGCTTCGTGCCGCGGTTCGGCTACGAGCTGTCGGTCATCCGCGCCGCGCACCGCGTGCGCGGGCACGGCTCGGGCCGCGGACCGGTCGCTCGTCTCGTGCGCGGCTGGGGATACATCGTGCCGCTGCTCGCGTCTGGTATCCGGCACGCCGAGCGGGTCGCCCTGTCGATGGATGCCCGCGCCTTCGGCGCCCACCCCACCCGCACCGAACGGCACCTCGTGCCGTGGCGCGCACGCGACACGGTCTTCACGGCGGCGGTGCTGCTGGCATCCGCTCTCATCTTCTTCCTCACCTTCCCCTGGCAGCCGTCCTGAGAGGCACCCCATGTCCATCAGCAAGATCGTCAAGCCGGCCTCGGCGGAGCTTCTGCAGCTGACCGTGCTGCGCACCGAGCAGCTCTCTCCTGGATGGATGCGCGTCACGTTGGGCGGAGGCGAGATCGACCGCTTCCGGCCGATGGGCTACGACCAGTGGGTACGGCTGTTCCTGCCGATCAGCGGCGAGTCCGGCCTCGAGCGCGTGCCCGCGAAGGCGAACAGGATGTTCGGATACCTGAGGTTCCTGCGCATCCCCGACGGCGAGCGCCCCGTGATGCGCAACTACACGATCCGTGCGCACCGCCCGGCCGCCGACGGCCACGGTGCCGAGATCGACATCGACTTCGTGCTGCACGGCTCGGCCGCCGACGGCACGGCGGGTCCCGCGTCGCGGTGGGCCGAGACCTGCACTCCAGGCGAGCACGTGCTGATCATCGACGAGGGCCTCGCGTTCAATCCGGCGCGCGGCGAGGAGCGCGTCGTGCTCGTCGGCGACGAGACGGCCCTGCCTGCGATCGCAGGCATCTGCGCGTCGCTTCCGGCGACGGCATCCGGGAGCGCGATCATCGAGGTCGCGTCCGAGGCGGATGCCCTGGCGTCCCCTCACCCGGAGGGCGTGTCGGTGCACTGGGTGGTGCGTTCGGCCGACGCCGCTCCCGGTACCGGCGCGCTGGAGATGCTGCGCGGCGAGCGGATGCCGGACGCCGGGCTGCACGCGTACATCGCCGGCGAGCAGTCGCTGGCCTCAGGAGGCCGGAAGCTGCTCGTCGGCGAGCGCGGAGTCGACAAGCACCGCGTCAGCTTCACCGGCTACTGGAAGATCGGTGCGGCCTCGCCGGCGTCGAACGCCGCCCGCGAGGCGGCGGCGCGTCCTGCCGGCTGACGCCGAGAGCACCACGTGCCGTCGAGCACGGCGTCTGCCGGCGTCGGCATGTGGTGCTCTCGACGGCGGTCAGCGCTTGCCGGCGATCTGACGTCCGACGATCTCGCGCATGATCTCGTTGGTTCCGCCGTAGATGCGGTGCACGCGGGCGTCGGTGAAGGCGCGGGCGATGGGGTACTCCATGATGTAGCCGTAGCCGCCGTGCAGCTGCACACCGGTGTCGAGCACCTCCCACTCGCGCTCGGTCACCCAGAACTTCAGCTGGGCGGCCTCTTCTGCGGTGAGCTTCGATGCGGCGTAGGCCTTGAGCCCGCGGTCGACGTACGCCCACACGGCGTCGGCCGTGGTGGCCATGTCGGCGACGCGGAACCGGGTGTTCTGGAAGTCGATGACCCGCTCGCCGAACGCATCGCGGTCCTTCGTGTAGTCGACGGTCCACTTCACCGCAGCCTGGATAACGGCCGCGGCGGACACGGCGATCGACAGGCGCTCGAGCGGCAGGTTCATCATCAGCTGGATGAACCCCTGCCCCTCCTTGCCGCTGATGAGGTTCTCGTCTGGCACGAAGACGTCGGTGAAGCTGAGCTCGGCGGTGTCCCACCCGTGGAAGCCCATCTTGCTGAGCTTCTTGCCCTGGTCGAAGCCCTCCATGCCCTTCTCGACGATCAGCAGGCTGAATGCGTCGGGGCGGTTGCCCTCGCCGGTCTTGACGAAGGTGACGACGATGTCGGCGGTGGTGCCGGACGAGATGAACGTCTTGGCGCCGTTGAGGATGTAGCCGCCGTCGACCTTCTTCGCGTTGGTCTTGATGCCGCGCAGGTCGCTGCCCGCGCCGGGGTCGGTCATCGCGAGAGCACCGAGGATCTCGCCGGTGGCCATGCGCGGCAGCCACTTCTCCTTCTGCTCCTGAGTGCCCATGTGCACGAGGTACGGCACGGCCAGGTCGTCCTGGATGCCGAGGGCGCCTGCCAGAGAGCCGGCGCCGGCGCCGATGACCTCTTCGTTCACGATCGCGCGGAAGCGGTAGTCCTGCAGCATGCCCGCGCCGCCGAACTCCTCGGGCACCGAGAGTCCGATGATGCCGGCCTCACCCGCAGCGCGCATGGTCTCGCGGTCGATCTCGCCCGCGGCATCCCACCGCTCGATCGACTCGTTCGAGACGTGCCGCTTGACGAAGTCCTTGACCAGGTCGCGGAAGGCCTCGTGGTCTTCTTCGTAGATGTCGCGTTCCATGGCGTCCTCCTGAAAGTCGTGTGCGCCCTCGCACGGCGAGTCTAGGTCGGTGAGACCGCGCCGAACAGTGATTTGTGGGAACAAGTCTCACACACGATGACACTGCGTTCCGCGTTTGTGGGATACGCCCATCGCGCGTTCAGTGGTGATAGTCGGGTGCCGCAGGAAGACCGAAGAACTCCTCGAGGGTGTGGAAGCCGCCCTCGTGATACGCCTTCGCGAGCTGGGGTCCGATGTACCGGATGTGCCACGGCTCGGGCGCATAGCCCGTGGTGCCCGTGTGGCCGTGCTCGTAGCGCACGATGAACCCGTAGCGCCAGCCGTTCTCGGCCACCCAGCGGCCCTGCCGCGTGGGGCCGAACGCCTCGATGCTGCCACAGCCGGGGCTGCACGCGACCAGGTCGAAGGCCAGCCCGCTCTGGTGCTCGCTGAAGCCTGGCCGGGCCGATACGGCATCCGCTCCGCTCTGCCCGCGGTCGCGGACGTGCTCACCATAGGTGCGCTGCTGCAGGCCGTACGATCGATAGCCGTTGTTGACCCCGATGACACCGGCACCCGCGGCACGGGCGTCGGCTGCCATCTTCTCGAGAGCGCGATTGGGTTCGGGGCGCAGCTCGTTCGAGAGGGTGGTCGTGCGCAGGCCGATCCCCGAGAGGGATGCCGGGGCGAAGCTCTCCGGCTGCAGCGGACGCTGCTTGTTGACCACGACCCACGAGCGAGCGGGATCGGAGAGCGAGACGCACGGCGCGTTTCCGCTGATCACGGCCTCGCGGAACTCGGCCCCTCCACCGAACGACGCCACGGCGGCATCGTCGTCGCCCGCCGCGAGATGCGCGCGGACCTCGCCGTCGGCGCAGGGGTTCGCAGCGACCCGCGAGTCGACCTCGACATCCGGCAGCGCCATCGCCGCGGCCGGTTCAGGCAGATGCGGAAGCGCAGGCGGCTCGGCGGCGAGCACGCCGCACAGGGTCGACAGCGCAGCCATCGCCGTGAACATCACGCCGAGGGGTGTGGCCACCCGCACGGCGAGCGATTCACGCGCGGCGTGCCGGGTCTGCGCTGCGCTCACCGATCCATTGTCCCCCAAACGGGCGGATCACACCGCTCAGGGTCTCGAGGCGGCTGCGATGATCCGCTCGGCCCCGCGCACCATCGCGACATCGATGAACGTGCCGTCATCGAGAACGAACGCGCCGGTGCCGTCTGCGGCAGCGGACGCGACCCGGTCGATGATCCGCTGCGCGTGCTCGACCTCGGCGGTGGTCGGGGTGAACACCTGCCGTACCACGGCGATCTGGCGCGGATGCACGACGGTGCGTCCCGCGTATCCGAGGTTCTTCCCCGTGCGGCAGCTCTGCTCCAGCCCGTCGAGGTCGACGACGTCGGCCCACACCGCCATGAGCGGCGACGGCAGCTCAGCTGCCGCCGCCGCGTTCACCAGCCGCGAGCGCGAGTAGGCCAGCCCCGGCTCTCCTGCGGTTCCCGCCGGGATGCCGAGGGCTGACCGCAGGTCGGCCTCTCCTGCGCCGATGGATGCCGCACCGGACGACGCGATCTCGTACGCCCGCTCGACGGCGAGCGGCGTCTCGAGCAGCGCGTGCACGCGCCGGCCAGGAAGCGCTGCGCGCACGGCCCGCACGTCTGCCGCCGACTGCGTCTTGGGCAGGCGCACGTCGAACTCCGCGGGCAGCATGCGGAGCGCGTCCAGGTCGTCGTCGTGCCAGCGAGAGCCGATCGCGTTCACCCGCACCTGCACGGCCGGCCGAGAATCGCCGCGCGCGCTCCACTCGTCGGCGAAGGCGCCGAGCGCGCCGCGCGCTTCCCCCTTGCGCGACGCCGACACGGCATCCTCGAGGTCGACGATGACGGCGTCCGCTCCGGCATCCAGCGCCTTGCCGAACCGCTCGGGACGATCGGCCGGCGCATACAGCGCGACCATGACGAACCGGCTCATGCGACCGATCCGTCCTCGCGCAGCCGGGCGATGTCCTCGTCGGCGAAGCCGAGCTCGCTGAGCACCTCGTCGGTGTCGGCACCGTGGGCGCGCCCGGTGAACGCGATGTCGGCTTCATCTCGCGAGAGGCGGAAGAGCGGGCCCTGCATCGCCATCTCTCCCAGGTCCGCGTCATGGATGCGGTGGATCGTGCCGAGCGCGGTGAACTGGGGGTCGGCGACGATGTCGGCCGGTTCGTATACCGGGGCGACGGCCGCCTGCGCCTCCTCGAAGGCCGAGATCACCTCGTCGCGCGTGTGCCTGGCGATCCACGACCCGACGGCCTCGTCGATCTCGTCGGCGTGCTCGGCGCGCGACGCTCCCGTCGCGAACCACGGCTCATCTGCGAGGTCCGGCCGGCCGACGAGCGTCACGACGCGCTGTGCGATCGAGAGCGCGCTCGCCGAGACCGCGACCCATGACCCCTCAGCGGTGCGGTACGCGTTGCGCGGGGAGTTGTTCATGGAGCGATTGCCCGTGCGCGGCTGCGCCGTCTGCAGCTGGTCCCACCGGGTGATCTGCGGACCGAGCATCGCGAGGATCGGCTCGATGATCGCGACGTCGACGACCTGCCCGACGCCCGACGCCGCCCGCGAGTGAAGGGCCACCATCACCGCGTACGCGGTCGCCAGCGATGCGATGCCGTCGGCCAGTCCGAACGGGGGCAGCGTGGGCGGGCCGTCCGGTTCTCCGGTCGCCGCTGCGAAGCCGCTCATCGCCTCAGCCAGGGTTCCGAAACCGGGGCGCGAGCGATACGGTCCGATCTGGCCGAACCCGGTCACGCGTGCCAGCACCAGGCCCGGGTTCTGCGCCGACAGGGTCTCGTAGTCGAGACCCCAGCGCTCGAGGGTGCCCGGCCGGAAGTTCTCGATCACGACATCCGCCGTGCTGGCGAGTCTGAGGAACGCCTCACGCCCGCCGGCGGTGTGCAGGTCGATCGCGACCGTGCGCTTGTTGCGACCGAGGGTCTTCCACCACAGGTTCTGTCCGTCCTTGCTGGGGCCATGGCCTCGGGCGGGATCGGGTCGGGTCGGATGCTCGACCTTGATCACCTCGGCGCCCATGTCTCCCAGATGCATGGCGGCCATGGGGCCGGCGAAGAGGGTGGACGCGTCGATCACCCGCAGTCCGGTCAGCGGCGTCGTCATGCCTCATCCTCCCAGCACACGCGGAATCCGATCGATGGCGAGGCGTCCTGCCCCAGCCCGGGCAGCAGCAGCTTCAGCGCGAACTCCGGCTCGCGCACGCCGCCGTCGACGTACCAGTCCGATCCGACGCTCTCGTGCGCACTTCCGCCCTTGAGCATCACGAAGCGGGTGCGCCCGTCAGAGTGCTCCGACTCGGTCCAGTTCCAGACCTCGGGGGTGCGGCGCTCGAACCCGGGCATCCGGGCGGCAAGCTGCCACTCGTCCTCCGTCGGCAGCCGCCCACCCACCCACGCCGCGTAGTCGCGGGCCCGAGCGAACGTGACGCCCGTCGCAGGGCGCTCAGGGTCACGCGATCCGGCGCGTTCGCCGATCGCGTCGAGGTAGAGCGCGTACTCGGCCTCGCTGACCTCTGCGGATGCGACCCGTACCGCCTCAGCCAGCTTCGCCACGCGCTCGAGCGTGCGCTGATCGTGCAGGCGCGGCGGAAGGGGCTTCCACTCGTCGACATAGGGAGCGCCCTCGTACATGCCGGTCTCTCGCGCGCGATAGCGGACGGTCAGCACGTGCTCGCCCGGGGGCACGATGACGGTGCATGCCGCCGCGCGCTCCACGACGCCGGTGGCTGCGGCGGCGGAGGCGGCACGCGGGGGCGACAGCCGGCGTGCGCGACGGTGGGGGAAGGATGCCTGTGCCACCGCCACCTCGTCGGCCAGCGCCGCACGCACCTCGGCCAGCTCGGCCGGCTCGTCTCCTGCGACCCGCATCGCCGCGGCGACGCCGTGCGCGGGCACGACGATCGCGTCGGCTGAGTCGCCGGCGTGCAGCGGCTGCCAGCCCGTGCCCTCCGGGCGGTACGACACGTCTGCATCGGAGGTGTTGGCGAGCAGCAGCAGGGTCGACCCGTCGAGCTCGAACGTCGACCCGAACACAGGGGCGCGATGCACGGCGAGGGGCGTCCATTCGCCATCGACCAGCCAGCGATGCAGTCGTCGCTGCACCGGCAGCATGCGCCGCAGCGTCGCCGCGTCGCGGTCGTTCCAGCCGACCCAGACGCCGAAGACGACCTCCCACACCATCACCCCCACGCCGTTGAGCCAGGCGGAGCGCAGCTCTTCGGAGTGGTCGCGGTGCCAGCGGCGGATGTGATGCTGCATGTGCCGGCGCTCGAACCAGTGCGCGCGCAGCACGCCTGGCACCTCCGAGTCGGCGAACCACTGCGCCCACGAGAGCGTGTGGTCTGCGATGCGCTCGGTCGCGAGCTTCGACTCGCCCTCGAGTCCGATGCCGGGGCGCGCGGCATCGAGAGCCGCGACCATCTCGGGGTCGGCCTTCTTGAGCGTGTCGAGGAAGATGCCGTCGGCGCCCAGGCGCCGCACCGTGGCGGCGAGCTCGGTGGCGTCGTCGCGCCCGCGCCGCGTGCCCGTGTCCCACGGGTTGTAGTCGACGAAGACCGCGATCCCCAGCGCGTGCAGGGCGTCCGCCGCGTCGGCGAGGCCAGGCACGTCATAGAAGTCCCACTGGTTGCGGTCGTCGATGCCGATCACGGGGTACGCGTGCCAGAGCACGACCCCGTCGAGGCCGCCGAAGCGCTCGCGGGCGTCGGCCGCGAACCGCTCGGGCGTGAACCTCTGCGCGTCGAAGTCGAAGAACAGCTCGTCCCACAGCCACACCTGGGCCACGGTGAAGCAGCGGGACGCCCAGCGCGACTGCGGGTCGTCGTACCGGCTGGGAGCACCGTGCCTGCGGCGGGCGCCGTCCCGCCAGGCGGTGAGCTGCGCCCGCCAGTCGTCGAGCTGCGCGGGATCGGAAGGGGCGGCGAAGATCTTGCCGTCGTCCAAGGTCAGCGCATCGGCGCCCGCAGCCACGTCGGGCAGGACGCCGTCGATGTCGCGCAGAGGCACGCTCGTCGGGCGGTCCAGCTCCCGGGGCTGGAGGGGGTCGAATCCACTGCTCACGGTCTCACTCGCTCTCTCGGCGCAGCTGCGCCACCTCGGTGGCGGTCGGCACGGCGTCCTGTGCCCCTGGTCGGGTGACGGAGATGGCGGACGCTGCCGCCCCCCACCTGGCCGCATCGGCCAGCAGCGCCACGTCGGCGTCGTCGGGGGTGCGGCCCGATGCCTCCAGGCGTGCCGCCAGCACGCCGCAGAACGTGTCGCCGGCACCGGTGGTGTCGACGGCATCTGCGGGTACTGCGGCGACTTCGGCGCGATCGCCGTCGTGGACGATCAGAGACCCCTTCGCGCCCAGAGTGACGACGAGCGCGCGCACGCGCGCCGACAGCGAGAGCACGGCGCCATCGAGGTCGGCCGCGCCCGCGATCTCGAGCGCCTCGTGCTCGTTGACGACGAGCACGTCGATCTCGGCGAACAGGGCATCCGCCGCGCCGGCGAACGGCGCCGACGGAGCGGCGTTGAGCACATGCCAGGCGCCGACGGGGCGAGCGCCCGCGGCATCCTGCACGAGCGACACGGGCACCTCGAGCTGGGTCAGCAGCACCCGCGAGCGCGCGACGACCGCGCGCTGACCATCTGTCAGACGCTCGAGGGCGGCGTTGGCCCCCGGCACGACGACGATGATGTTCTCGGCGTGCTCGTCGACCGCGATCAGCGCGGTGCCGCTCGGGCCCTCCATCTCGGCGAGTCCCGACACGTCAATGCCGTCGCGCTCGAGAGCGGCACGCAGCGAGGCGCCGTCGGAATCCGTTCCGACAGCTCCCACGAACGCGACCTCCGCACCGCCCGCACGTCGCGCGGCGACCGCCTGGTTGGCGCCCTTGCCGCCTCCGGAGCGGGTGAGCGAGCTTGCCAGAACGGTCTCGCCAGGCATGGGTACGCGCTGGACGCGGGCCACCACGTCCTGATTGACGCTACCGACGATGACGACGCTCACGACCCCGCCTCCGACAGGCGCAGGGTGCGCTCGGCGAGCTCGCGGATCGACCGCTCGGCACCGCCCGGCATCGATGTCGCGATGCTGTCGCGCAGCGGGGCCGTCCAGGCCGCGTCGATCGCGTCGGCGCCGATCAGCCCGCCGACCACCGAGCCGACGGTCGCACCGGCGGAGTCGGTGTCCCACCCGCCGGCCACCGCCAGGGCGATCGCCTGGCCGAAGTCGGCACCGTGCGCCTGCACCGCGCAGGCGATGAGCGCGGCGTTGTTGAGCGTGTGCACCCAGTGCATGCCGGCGAACTCGTCGTGCAGGGCGTCCAGAGCCGCATCGAGGGTCAGAGCTCCCGATGAGAGCGCCCGCCCGGTCTCGCGCCCGAGACGCACCGCCGCGGCGAGCCGGGATGCCGGTGGCACTGCCGCATCTGCTGCGTCCAGCGCATCGTCGGCCGTCTCGACGACGATCGAGGCCGCACACAGCGCGGCGACCCAGATCTCGCCGTAGATGCCGTTGCGGGTGTGACTCAGGCGCGCGTCGAGCCATGCCGAGCGCGCCGCCGCCCTGACGTCGCCGGGGTGGGCCCAGCCATGCACGTCGGCGCGGATCAGAGCGCCGATCCACTCGCGGAACGGGTTCAAGTGGGTTGCGGTCTCGGGCACGGGCCTCGCATCGAGGATGTTCCGGTATGCGGCCCGCTCGGCCGTGAACACGCGTCCGGCGGGGAGGGAGGCGAGCCACGCCTGAGCGATGTCGTCGGTCGTCAGCCGCCCGCCGTGCCGCTCGAGCAGGTCGAGGGCGAGGATCGGGAAGTTGAGGTCGTCGTCTTCGGGCATCCCGTCGATGTTCTCGACGAGCGATGTGGGCGCCGAGCGGCGGTTCCACGGCCACCGCTCGGCGATCTCCGCCGGCAGGCCCTGGGCGGTGAAGTAGGTGCGGATCGGCCAGTTGCCCGTGGCCCGCGCGATCTGCTCGATCCCCTCGCGGGGGATCTTCTCGACGGGCTTGCCGAGCAGGCATCCGGCCGCTCGCCCGGCCCACGCCCCGCGCATCCGGTCGAGCGCGGTCGTCGTGGGCAGTGCGGGGGCGTCGGGCAGCAGCGCCGCGATGGCGTCCCATTCGTCGGGCTCGTCGTCGCTCGGCCGCTGCAGGTCATGCAGCTCGTCGAGCACGGCGCGGGCGAGTGCGCGCAGCTCAGCGCTGGCCGGCGTCGTGCTGGCGCCCGACGGCGCGAGCACCGTCGAGCCGCCCGCTGACGCCCATCGCTGCTCGATCGGCGTCAGCTCCGACTCCGCGACGCCCTGCTCGCGCAGGGCGGCGAACTCCGCCGGAACGAGGTCTTCTGGCTGGGCCCAGGTCAGTCTCACGCGGTCGCCTCCGCGCCGAGCATCTCGCGCAGGCTCGCTGCGCGTCGCGCCGCCCGCTCCGCATCCGCCGCGGCGACGTCGCGCACGACCTCGGTCATCGCCGCCGTCACGCCCTCGAGGTCGAGGCGGCTCGCGGTGGTCACGTCGTGCACCCATTCGGCGGGGATCGCATCGATCCCGCCCAGACCGCCGCAGATGGCCCCGGCCATCGTCGCGATGGAGTCCGAGTCGCGCCCGTAGTTCACCGCATCGAGAACGGCGGCGCGAGCGTCGCCGTCGTGCGCGACCACGAAGCCGAGGGCGACGGGCAGCTCCTCGATCGACTTCGTCCGCGAGGGCAGCCTGGCGTCCATCGCCGGTGCACGGTACTGGTCGCCGACCGTGTCGTACGGCCTGACGGCGGCGCGGATGACGCGACCCAGCTCACGCGGATCCTCCGACCCGCCGCCGGCGACGAACCCGTCGACGGCGTCCAGAACGGCGGCGATCGCCGCGGCCGTGCCGTCGTGCGCGACCTCGGTCACCGCCGCACGCACATCCGCCACCGACGCGCCGGGCGCGGCAGACGCCGCCACGGCCGCGGCGAACACGCCGGCCGCCTCACGCCCGTACGACGACTGGTGGGCGCCGGCGAGATCGATGGCCTCGGCGTAGGCACCGTGGGGATCGCCGATGTGCACGAGCCCGACCGGCGCCATGTACATGGTGGCGCCGCAGTTGACGATGTTGCCGACGCCAGCCTCGCGGGGATCGGCGTGGCCGTAGTGCAGCTTGGCGACGATCCACTTCTCGGCCAGGAACACCCGCTGCAGGATGAGCGCCTGGTCTTCGAGCTCGGGGATCCACCGGCGCTCGCCGATCATCAGCGGCACGAGGTCGGCTGCGACGTCGAACGCGTCGAGGTGACGACGCCGCTTGGCGTAGACCTCGATGAGGGCGTGGGTCATCAGGGTGTCGTCCGTGACGTGCCCGTCGCCCTTGTGGTACGGCGCGATCGGGCGAGCCGTGCGCCAGTCGTCGAGGAACGGTCCGACGATGCCCTCGACCCGACCTCCGTGCCGCTCCTCGATCTGCTCGGGGGTCCACCCCTCGGTCGCTCCGCCGAGCGCATCGCCCACGGCGGCTCCTGCAAGCACTCCGGCCACTCGGCCCTGCAGCACGTCCATCCCACTCCTCGTCTCGTGTGTGTCTTCTGCCCGGGGTGAGACGGGCGCCATGCCCGTCTCACCCCGTTCTGCCTCCCGCCGCCGGCATGCAGCCGGCGGCGTTCAGCGCGCCGGCGCTCAGCCCGCCGGCGCTCAGCCTGCCGGCGCTCAGCCTGCGATGTCGGCCCAGCCGTCGGAGAGCTGGGTCGCCAGCTGCTCCTTGCTGATCTTGTCGGCCAGGTACTGCTGGAAGGCCGGCGTCGCGATGGTGTCCTTCCACTCCGTGTACTTGTCGGCCTTGAGGAACGGCGGACCCTCGAGACCCTCGCCGGATGCGAGCACCTGCGTCCATGCCGGGTTGTCGGCGGCCTTCTTCTCGAGCGCCGAGCGGGCCTCGCCCGACGACGGGATCAGCGCGTCGGCGTAGGCGATCTCGGCGAGGTTGTCGGCGCCCATGAAGTAGTTCAGGAACTCCGCAGACTCCTCGACGTGCTCGGAGTCGACGTTCACCGAGTAGGTCTGCGGGTTGGCGGCCTGCAGCGCGCCCGCCGAGCCCTCGATCGGGGGCAGCGCCACCCAGTTGAAGCCCTCGGGGGCGTCCTTGGCGATGTTGGTCACCTGGAACGATCCCTGCACGGTCATCGCGACCTTGCCGCCGTAGAACGATGCGAGGACGTCCGAGCCCGACTGCGTGAGCGACGTCAGGTCGAGTGACTTGTCGCCGTAGGCCATCTCATGGATGCGCTCGGGCACGGCCAGCTCATCGTCGCCGACCTCGATCTTCGCGTCATCGCCCTCGCCCGAGAAGTAGCCACCGTCGAAGCCGAGCGCGAGGCTCATCATCGTCGCGGTCGGCGAAGCGAGGCCCCATCCGAGGCCCTTGTGCTCGGGCGTGGTGGTCGCGCGCGCGATCTCGGCGAGCTCATCCCACGTCATGGTGTCCCCTGTGGGGATCTCCACGCCGGCCTGCTCGAGCAGATCGGCGTTCGCGAATGCCATGTACGACTGCAGCGTCGACGGATAGGCGATGATCTCGTCGCCCACCGTCACCGAGTCCCAAATGCCCTCCGAGATGTCCGACTTCAGGTCGGGGTCGATGTACTCGCTCAGGTCGGCGAGGTACCCGTCCGCCGCGAACGAGACGATCGAGCTCGCCTCGAAGTGGATGATGTCGGGAGCAGTTCCGCCGGTGAACTGCGTGATCAGCTTGTCGTAGGTGCCGTCCCACCCGGCCTGGATGATCTCGACCTGCACGTCGGGATTCTCGCTGTTCCAGCCGTCGACGATCTTCTTGATCGCCGCCTGGGTGGTGGGCTGGTCCGACAGCGACTGGAACTGCAGGGTGACGGCGCCGTCCTCCCCGTCTCCCGAGCCGCGCGTCGCGCTTCCCTGGGTGCATGACGTGAGCGCCAGCGCTGCGACGCCGGCGAGTGCGATGGCGCCGATGCCTCGGATTCTCTTCATGGTGATCGCCTTTCAGTGATGCGGTGGTTCTGGTGGTGGAGGGGTTCAGCCCTTGACGGCACCGGCGAGCATGCCGCCGGTGAGCTTCTTCTGGAGGATGCCGAAGATGATGAGCGACGGGATCGTCGCGAGCACCGCGCCTGCGGCGAGCGGGCCGAGCTGCGTCTGCCCCTCGGCGCCCAGGAAGGAGCGCAGGGCGATGGGCAGGGTGTACAGCTCCGGGCTCTGCAGCAGCACGAGGGCGAGGAAGAACTCGTTCCACGCTGATACGAAGGTGAACATCGCTGTCGCGACGAGTCCCGGCGCGAGCAGTGGCAGCACGACCCGGCGCAGGATGGTGATCCTGTTCGCACCGTCCATCTCGGCAGCCTCTTCGAGCTCGACGGGGATGGCGGCGACGTACCCCTGCAGCATCCACAGGGTGAACGGCATGGTGAAGGTGACGTACACGAGGATGAGCCCGAGGAGGGTGTCGTTGAGGCTGATCGATCGCAGCAGCAGGAACAGCGGGATGATGATCAGGATGCTCGGGAAGACCTGGCTCGTGAGGATCCAGATGGTGCCGGCGGCGCGCAGCCGTCCCTGCAGGCGGGCGAGGGCGTAGGCCATCGGCATCGACAGCAGGACGGTGATGATCATGGTCGCCACTGCCACGAGCAGCGAGTTCATCGCCGCGGGGATGAGGTTCTGACGCTCGAGCGCGCTGGCGTAGTTCGAGAAGTCCCACTGCGCGGGGATGAGGTTCACCGCGAGCGAGTTGAGCTCCTGCGACGACTTGAACGATGCCGACACGAGCCACACCAGCGGGAAGCCGAGGAAGGCGAGGAAGAACGCCAGCGCCGCGTACATCAGGACGGTCGCGTACCAGGGGCGTCTGGCGGTCATGCGCGCACCCCCTTGTTCTGGCGGAACTGGTTGATCAGGTACAGCGAGAGGATGATCAGGATCGCGACCACGAGGACGTTGCCCATCGCCGACGCCGCACCGATCTCGCGGTTGCGGAACGCCTCGAGGTAGGTGAACAGGGGCGGGATCATGGTCTGCCCGCCTGGTCCGCCCTCGGTGAGCACGTAGATGAGGCCGAACGAGTTGAACTGCCAGATGAAGTCGAGCGAGGTGACGGCGAAGATCACGGGACGCAGCGCCGGGAGCGTGACGTGCCAGAAGCGGCGGAACACGCCGGCGCCGTCGACGGCCGCCGCCTCGTGCTGCTCGGCCGAGATCGCCTGCATTCCGGCGAGCAGCAGCACCGTCGTCTGCGGGATGCCCGACCAGACGCCCACGACGATGACCGCGGGCAGCGCGGTCGAGAAGTCGCCGAGCCAGTTGACGCCCGGGATGCCGAACCAGCTGAGCATTCCGTTGAGCGGACCCGAGTTCGGGTTGTAGATCATGCGCCACACGATCGCGATCACGACGGGCGGCATCGCCCACGGGATGAGAGCGAGCACGCGGGTGAGCCCCTTCAGGCGCAGGTTGCTGTTGAGCAGCAGAGCGAGGCACATGGCGCAGACGAGCGTCAGCAGCGCGACCGATGCCGACCAGACGAGTCCGATGCCGAACGAGCCCCAGAACCGCTGATTGCCGGCGAGGTCGATGTAGTTCTCGACCCCGTTGAAGCTGATCTCGGCGTTGCGCTTGAGCGTGGCGTCGGTGAAGCCGATCGCGACGCCGCTCACCAGCGGGATCACCGAGAAGATGATGATCGGCAGCAGTGCGGGGATGACGAGCGCGATCGCCTCCTTGCGCTGCGCGCGAGTGCGCGCGCCGATCTGGCGCACCTTGTGCGGAGCCTTCGCGCGCTTCTCTGCGGTGATGCTCATCCGGCTGCCCTCCCGAGATCGACGGGGGCGAGCGGGATGCCCGCGCGGGCCGTGTTCTCGACGGTCGATCCGCGCACGACGAGACGAGGGGCGACAGCGACGGTCTGAGTGGGCCGCTCGCCGTCGGCGATGCGGGCGAGAAGCAGCTCGGCGGCGACGCGACCGCGCTCAGCTGCGCCCATGTCGACGCTGGTCAGCCCCGGGCGCATGACGGTGGCGAGCTCGGTGTCGTCGATGCCGGTGACGGCGAGGTCGCGGGGAACCGACAGCCCGAGGTCTTCGGCGGCGCGCAGCACCCCGACGCCGATGAGGTCGTTCGCGGCGATCACGGCCTGCGGTCGGTCGTCGCCGCCGAGCAGCGGCAGCGCCGCCTCGTAGCCGGCGGCGATCGTGAAGTCGGCAGCTACGACGCTCTGCGCGCGCAGCTCGGGGTGCGCGGCGATCGCGGCGGTGAAGCCGTCGCGGCGGAAGGCACCGGGCGTCGTGTCGACGGGACCGTTGATGAACGCCAGGTCGCGATGCGCGTTCTCGGCGAGGTGGTCGACGACCTGCCGCATGGCGGTGAGCGAGTCTGCACGCACGGTGTCGAACCCGGCATCCCCCGGCACCCGACCGAGTACGACGACCGGCACAGGCACGGCGGCCAGGGCGTCGAGCAGCTGCTTCGTGACGCGCAGCGGCGAGATGATGAGGCCGTCGACGTAGCCGCGGCTGAGGTCGCGCACGACGTCGACCGACGACGACGCGTCGCCGGTCGAAGAGACGATCAGGCGGTATCCGGATGCCGAGATGACCTTCTGGATGGCGGTCATCATCTCGACGTAGACGGGGTTGCCGATGTCGGCGACCGCGTACGCGAGCTGGAAGGTTCGCCCTCGTTTCAGCGACTGGGCCGTCGCGTCGGCGACATAGCCGAGCTCGGCGGCGGCCTTCTCGACCTTGGCGATGGTCTCGGCGCTGGCGATCTGCCCGTTGAGCGCGCGCGAGGCCGAGGCCACCGACACGCCTGCTCGTGCGGCGACCTGTGTGATCGTTGCTCGGGGCATGGACTCTCCCTTGAGTGCTGTAAACGTTCCCACCGTCGCTGTAAACGTTCTCATGAACGATCTGGCGAGTCAAGAGCTTCCGCGAGTGTTCCCCTGATGTGCGAACATCGATCTCGTGCCATTGCCCGGCGTTCGCTCTTATGTTCTAATCGTTGCATGAGATGGCAAGGACAAGCGGTCGACGATCGGGACGTCGACGCGCTGCCCGGCCTCGAGAGCCGCACCGGCATCGTCCGCTCGGTGACCACACCCGAGTTCGCCGGGATGACCTTTCACGAGGTGCTCGCGAAGTCGGCGCTGAACGCCGTGCCAGGCGCCTCGCGCATGCCGTTCGCGTGGACCGTGAATCCCTACCGCGGATGCAGCCATGCATGCGTGTACTGCTTCGCCCGCGGGACGCACGAGTACCTCGACCTCGACGGCGGCGCCGACTTCGACTCGCAGATCGTCGTGAAGACGAACATCGTCGAGGTCCTGCAGCGCGAGCTGCGGCGAGGATCGTGGAAGCACGAGACGGTGGCGCTCGGCACGAACACCGACCCGTACCAGCGCGCAGAGGGACGGTACAGGCTCATGCCGGGCATCGTGCAGGCGCTCGCCGATTCGGGCACGCCGATGTCGATCCTCACCAAGGGAACGCTGATCCGCCGCGACATACCCCTGCTCGTCGAGGCGGCCAAGCGGGTGCCGATCGACATACAGATGTCGATCGCGATGTACGACGAGGCGCTGCAGCACGCCATAGAGCCGGGCACGCCGAGCACGCAGGCGCGGCTCGACACGGTCCGTGCACTCAGCGATGCGGGCTTCCGCGTGGGCGTCTTCCTCATGCCGGTGCTGCCGCACCTGACCGACTCGCTCGCCGCCATCGACGAAGGGCTGCGCCGCATCAGGCAGTCGGGCGCCGACCACGTCGTCTACGGGTCGCTGCATCTGCGCCCTGGCGTGAAGCCGTGGTTCTTCCAGTGGCTCGAGCGCGAGCATCCCGAGCTGCTGTCGTCATACCGCGGCCTGTATCCGGGCGTCTCGGTCGAGGCACCGAAGGCCTACCGTCAGTGGCTCGCGCGACGCATCCGGCCGCTCATGCGCGTGCACGGGCTCGATGCCCGATCCGAGGAAGAGAACGACAGCATGCGCGGCCGGCGGATGCGACAGCGCCCCGCTCCGGCATCCGTCCGCACGACGACTCAGTCCGACATGCTCTTCTGAGCTCGTCCGGCGCTGCCTGCGGGCAGCTCCTCACGCGCGGCAGGCGGCTGGATGAGGAACACCAGCAAGAGCAGCGCAAGGGGGCCGAAGATCATCCCGAGCACGAACCACCCGAGTTTCGTGCGCCCCTGCATGCCGGCGAGCGCACTGATCACCAGAGCGATGCTGAACCATACCGTGCCCCCGGCCGTCGCCCACTCGTTCCAACCCATGGGTCCACACTATGTGGCGCTCGCAACTCAGGACGAATACGCAGAGACCGCCGGGATCCGGCCCTGAGGGCGCGGATCCCGACGGTCTCTCCTGAGTTGTGAACCGGCTCAGGCGGTGAGTTCGGCCTCACTCGGCATGCGGCCCGTGATCTCCTCGATCACGTCGTCGCCGGGAGCCGCCTGCTCGAACGGCGCGTCGATCTCGGCGCGACCCAGCAGGTCCTCCATGCGGCGGCGACGCTGACGGGTGATCAGCGTGACGACTCGGCCCGAGCGGCCGGCACGGCCGGTGCGGCCGGCGCGGTGCAGGTACGTCTTGTACTCGTCGGGAGCGTCGGCCTGCACGACCAGGTCGATGTCGTCGACGTGGATGCCACGGGCGGCGACATCGGTGGCGACGAGCACCTGCACCTTGCCTGCGGTCAGCTTCTGCAGGTTGCGCGTGCGCTTGGCCTGGTTGAGGTCACCGTGCAGCGAGACCGCGGCGATGCCGGCGTCTTCGAACTGCTCGGCGAGCATCTCGGCGTAGGCGCGGGTGCGCGCGAAGACCAGCGTCTGACCATCGCGGTCGACGAGCGAGGTGAGCACATCGGCCTTGTCACGGTGCTCGATCACGAGCACCCGGTGGTCGATGGTGCTCGAGTCCTGGTCTTCGCCCGCGACCTCGTAGACGGCCGGGTCGATCAGGAACTCGTCGACGATCGCGGCGACCTCGCGGTCGAGGGTCGCCGAGAACAGCAGCTTCTGGCTGGTCGCTCCGTCTTCGAGGGCCGTGCCGGTCTTGCGCAGGATGCGCTGCACCGGCTCGGCGAAGCCGAGCTCTGCCATGTGGTCGGCCTCGTCGAGCACGGCGATGCGCACCTCGGAGAGATCGAGCTTGCGCTGCTCGATGAGGTCTTCGATGCGACCGGGCGTGCCGATGATGATGTCGACGCCCTTGTTCAGCGCGCCCACCTGACGCGCCTGGGGCACGCCGCCGTAGATCTGCGTGGTGAACAGTCCGACGCTGCGCGCGATCGGCTGAACAGTGCGGTCGATCTGCAGGGCCAGCTCGCGGGTGGGGGCGAGGATGATCGCGCGTGGCTTGCGGCCGAACTCGCGGCGCTTGCCCTTCTGCGACAGCAGGATGCTCTCGACCAGGGGCGCGCCGAACGCGATCGTCTTGCCCGAGCCGGTGCGGCCCCGGCCGAGCACGTCGCGTCCCTGCAGGATGCTGGGGATCGTCGCTGCCTGGATCGGGAAGGGCGTCTCAGCGCCCATGTTCTTCAGGATCTCGACGATGTTCGATCCGATGCCGAGGTCGCCGAAGGTCACATCCGCGACCTCAGTGGCCTGCACGGCCTCTGCCTCGAGCCGCTCGTGCACGACGTCGGCCTGCTCGTCGCGCGCCTTGGCGGTCGACGTGGCGTTCCAGTCGCTGCGGTTCGGACGGTCGTCGCGGTTCTGACGCGCGGGACGCGCATCGCGGTCGAAGCGCGGGCGCTCCGCGCGGTCGAAGCGCGGGCGCTCGGTGCCACTGCGGCGGTCGTCGCGAGCAGGACGCGAGTCACGATCGAAACGGTCGCCGCGCGCCGGACGAGCGTCACGATCGAAGCGGTCGTTGCGCGTGTAGCCACCGCGGTCGTCGCGAGCCGGACGAGCGTCACGATCGAAGCGGTCGTTGCGGCCGTAACCACCACGGTCGTCGCGAGCCGGACGGGCATCGCGATCGAACCGGTCGTTGCGGGCCGGACGGGCATCGCGAGCCGGACGGGCATCGCGATCGAACCGGTCGCTGCGGCCGTAACCACCACGGTCGTCACGAGCCGGGCGCTCGTTGCGGTCAAAGCCGCCTCGGCGATCGTCACGGGCAGGGCGCTCGGTGCGGTCGAAGCCGCCTCGGCGATCGTCACGGGCGGGGCGCTCGGTGCGGTCGAACCGGTCGTTGCGGGCCGGACGGGCATCGCGATCGAACCGGTCATTGCGGCCGTAGCCACCACGGTCATCCCGTGCGGGGCGCCCATCGCGCCCGAAGCGGTCGTCCCGCGCCGGACGCGAGTCCCGGCCGAACCGGTCGTCCCGCGCCGGACGCGAGTCCCGGTCGAACCGGTCGTTGCGGTCGAAGCCGCGGCCGCCCTGGCGGTCGTCGCGGTCGTTGCGGTGGTGCGGCGCCTCGCGACGACCCGACTCGGCGCGGTTGCGGATCGAACGGGCCTCGTCGCGGCCTGCGCGCTGCGCATCCGACCAGCGACCCTTGGGTGCCGAGCCTTCGGCGTCCGCCGCGCGGTAGCCGCGGTGCTTCGGGCTCACGCTGCCGGGGCGGCGGTCGGCACGGGCATCCGACGAGAACGAGCGGCGGTCGCCGGCATCCCGACGATCGCTGTCACGCGAGGGGCGTCCGCCGGCGTGACGCTCGTGGAACGAGGGTCCGCTCTTCGCGTACCGCGGCTCGAAGTTGCGCGAGGGGCGTCCGCCCTTGGGCTTGCCATTCTTGGGCATGGTGTTTCCTGACTGTCTCTGACACGAGAACAGCGTCCCTTCCGCGGGCACAGAGATCAGCGCGCGTGGGACATACCCGGGCATCCGTCGGCCGGGGCCATTCATGTGATGGTTATGAACCATCGGCCCCTGGGCTCACAATGAGCGCTTGCGCTGCTCGGAAGAAACCGCTGGGAAGCGGGTGCCCGAAGCCGACTCGTTCCAGGATACCGGGGTTTGCTGGGAGAGTGCCCGCCGTACGATGGCGGCATGCCTCTTGACGACGTGATCGGCTCCCCCACCGGCATCCAGATCCACCTTCGCCGCGGTGATGTCACCGCCCAGATCGCGCAGGTCGGCGCTTCGCTCCGGCACCTGACCGTCGGCGGCGTCGAGATCGTGCCGCCCTATCCGGCCGACCAGCCGACGCCGTCGTGCTCAGGGGTGGTGCTCGTGCCGTGGCCGAACCGCATCCGCGACGGTGTCTGGCAGGACGGCGACACCGAACGCGCCCTCTCGATCAGCGAGCCCAAGTTCCGCAACGCGAGCCACGGACTGCTGCGCTTCAGCGCCTACGAGATCGCCGAGCACACCGACGAGTCGGTGACACTCGCCGCCACCGTCGTGCCGCAGACCGGGTATCCGTACGTCGTCGCGACGTCGGTCACGTACGCGCTGACGGATGGCGGAATCGACGTCACCCACTCCCTGACCAATCACTCCGCCGAACCCGCGCCTGTGGCGCTCGGCACGCATCCGTTCTTCGTGATCGGCGGTGTCGACGCGCGCGATCTCGTGCTGCGGCTGCCCGCCGAGACGTACTTCGAGACCGATGACCGGATGCTGCCGGTCGGGGAGAGCCCCGTGTCCGTCGGCACCGATCTGCGCGAGGGGCGCCGCCTCGGCGACGTGCAGCTCGACACCGGATATGCGAACCTGCACCGCGACGCCGACGGGTTCGCTCGCACCACCCTGACGGCTCCCGACGGACACGCGGTCACGCTGCAGCAGGGCGAGGGGTTCGACTTCGTGCAGGCCTTCACGAGCGCGAAGTACCCTGGCCAGCCTCTCGCCGTCGCCATCGAGCCCATGACCGCTCCGGCCGATGCGTTCAACTCCGGTCGCGGGCTGCGCCGGCTCGCCGAGGGCGAGTCGTGGACGCTGCGGTGGGGCATCCGCTTCGCCTGACGCGCTCGCACACCCGCCGCGTCGGGTGAGAGATCAGAAACGCACCTCCGGATGCCCGTTCCGGTGCGTTTCCGACCTCTCGGGACCTCTCAGTCGTGGGCGCCGCCTGCGCGGAGCTGCCGGCGGGTGAGGGCGACGTCGGGATGACCGGCCGCGTCGGCCGGGTCGGCGTGGTCGACCGGGTCGGCGTGGTCGACCGGGTCGGCGTGGTCGGGCGTGGAGGGCAGCTCGCCGCGCTTCGCCCGACGCCGCTCCTTGGCACCCTCGACGAGGTTGTAGAGCGTCGGCAGCACGATGAGCGTCAGCACCGTCGACGAAACGAGACCGCCGATCACGACGATAGCGAGCGGCTGCGAGATGAACCCGCCGTGTCCGGTGATGCCGAGGGCCATGGGCGTGAGCGCGAAGATCGTCGCCAGCGCCGTCATGAGGATCGGACGCAGGCGCTTCTCGCCACCCGCCATCACCGCCTCCGGCGTCGACAGCCCCTTCTCGCGGTACTGGTTGACGAGGTCGACGAGCACGATCGCGTTGGTCACCACGATGCCGATCAGCATCAGCACGCCGATCAGCGACGCGACGCCCAGCGGCACCCCGGTGACGATCTGCAGCAGGATCGCCCCCGTCGCGGCGAACGGCACCGACACGAGCAGCAGCAGCGGCTGACGCAGCGACTTGAACGTCGCGACCATCACCACGTACACGATGAGGATCGCCGCGAGCATCGCGAGTCCGAGCTGCGAGAACGACTCGGTCTGCTGCTCGGCGACGCCCCCGACTTCGGCGCGCGCGCCGTCGGGCAGGTCGACCTTGTCGAGGGCTGCGCTGACCGATGCCGTGGCGACGGCCAGATCGTCGGACGCCGGCGGCACGGTGATCGTGGCGGTGCGGCGACCCTGCTCTGTCGAGATCGACGTCGGTCCGTTGCGCTGCTCGACCGTCGCGAGATCCTGCAGCTGCGCCGGTCCTGTCGCCGTCGGGATGGTGAGCTTCTTCAGCGCATCGACGGATGCCGGCGGCTCGGGGTCGACGAGGTAGACGGTGAGCGCCGAGTCGTCGACCTCGACCGAGCCGATCTGCTGCGGGCGCATCGTGTTCGACACGATCGACCCGACGGCGACCTCCGACAGGCCGCGCGCGGCGGCGGCCTCGCGGTCGACGACCACGGCGATGTACGGCAGCGACGCCGCCAGGTTGTTCGTGACCTGGCCGATGCCGTCGCGCCCCTCGAGCTCCTTCATGAGGGCATCGGTGCCGGCCTGCAGGTCGTCGGCGTTCGGCGCAGTGACGGTGATCTCGATGTCGCTCGAGCCGAAGCCGCCGGACGATGCGCCGACCGAGACCTCGCCGACGTCGTCGATCGCGTCGAGCTTCTTCTGCACGTCGGCGCGCAGCGTCTCCTGGTCGGCGTGGTCGCTGGTCTGGATCGAGTAGGTGATGCCGGCGCCGCCCGAGAAGGCGTCGCGCAGGGCCGAGCCGCTCGAGCCGATCGACGCCTGCACGTGGGTGATGCCGTCGACGCCGTCGAGCGCCTCCTCGACCTTCTTCGCGGCCTCGGACTTCGCCTCGAGACTCGCGGTTTCGCCGATGTCCTGCGTGACGGTCATCGTGTTCTGACCCGAGTCGCTGAGGAAGTTGATCTTCATCAGCGGGGCGGCGGCCAGCGTTCCGGCGAGCACGACCACGGCCAGCACCACCGTGATCGCGGAGTGCTTGAGCGTCCACCCGAGGATGGGCCGGTAGAGACGCTGGAGGGGAGTGGGAGGGGCATCCGGATGCTCGGGGTCGATCCGCGAGCCGTCCTCGGCGAGCAGCGGCCTGCCCGGCCGCAGGAACCAGTACGCGAGCACGGGCACGATCGTCAGTGAGACGAGCAGCGAGGCGACCATGGCGATCGTGACGGTCATCGCGAACGGCCGGAACAGCTCGCCGACCATGTCGCCGACGAACACGATCGGCAGGAACACGGCGACGGTGGTGATGGTCGACGCGGTGATGGCGGATGCCACCTCGCGCACGGCCAGCCGGATGGCGTCGCCCTTGTCGGCGCCCTCGACGTAGTGCCTCTTGATGTTCTCGATCACGACGATCGAGTCGTCGACGACGCGCCCGATGGCAATGGTGAGCGCACCGAGGGTCAGCACGTTCAGCGAGTACCCGAACGCCTGCAGCCCGATGAAGGTGATCAGCACGCTGGTGGGGATAGAGATCGCGGTGACGAGCGTCGAGCGGATCGAGAGCAGGAAGACGAGGATCACGATCACCGCGAACGCGAGCCCCAGCATGCCCTCGGTCGCGAGCGTCTCGATCGACTGCTGGATGTAGGGCGCCTGGTCGAAGATGACGGTGAACTCGGCGTCGGGGAAGGCGTCGCCGAGCTCGTCGAGTGCGGCGAGCACGCCCTGCGAGACCTCGACGGTGTTCGCGGCGGGCAGCTTGGTCACCGCGATCGACAGGGCGTCTTCGCCGTCGACCCGCGAGATCGAGGTCACGGGGTCGCTGACCTGCGCGACCGTCGCGACCTCGCCGATCGTGAGGTCGGTGCCCGCGAGAGGCAGAACCGCCACGTCGTCGGCCGAGGTGAGCTTCGCACCGGACTGCACCGTGAGCGTCTCGTCACCCTCGGTGATGTCACCACCGGGCAGCAGTGCCCCGTTCTGCTGCAGCGCCTGGCGGATCGCCTGCGTGCTCTGCCCAGCGCGGAACAGCTTCTGCTCGTCGGGCGTGATCGTGATGCGCTGACCGACGCCGCCGACGATCTGCGCGGCGTTGACGCCGTCGACGTCCTCCAGCTCGGGGACCACGGTGGTCTCGAGATCCTGCTGCGCGGTCTCTGAGTCGCCGAACCCGGTGACCGCGATCTGGATGACGGGGAAGTCGTCGATCGAGACGCTGAGCACCTGCGGGCTCACGTCGTCCGGCAGCTGCCGCGAGATGCGGTTGATCGCCTGCTGCATCTTCTGCTCTGCCGTGGCGAGGTCGGTGCCGTAGGCGAACATCGCCTGCACGATCGAGGCGTCGGTCGTGCTTGTGGCGCTGCTCGACTCGAGGCCGGGTACGCCCTGGATGGCGTTCTCGATGGGCGTCGACACGTCGTTCTCGACGACCTCGGGCGAGGCGCCGGGGTAGGTGGTCATGACCACCAGTGCGGGCAGCTCGAGCGAGGGGATCAGCTCCTGCTTGAGGTTCGTGAGGGCCAGGCCGCCGAAGACGGCGGACACGATGGTGATCAGCGCGATGAGTGCGCGGTTGCGCAGGCTGAGAACGGAGAGGTTCGACACGGGTGCTCTTTCAGTCGCTCGTCGTCGTGGTTTCGGTGCCGAGGATGCCGGTGAGGGCGTCCTCGATGAGGGTGATGTCGAGGGGTTCGTCGTGGATGCGGGCGTGCCAGAGCACGCCATCGATGAAGACGGATGCCGCGGTGGCGCGCTCGACGCCGTAGTCGGGTACGAGGAACCCGATCATGCGCTCGGACCAGCGGCGCGCGAGTGCGCGCAGCTGCGGATCGTCGATGGCCGCGGTGACGACGGCGCGGTCGGCTTCGAGAGCGCGCGCGTCGGCCAGGCCCTTCACGAGGAGGTCGGCGAGCACGGCGGGGGTCGCACCGCGCTGCTCGAGAGCGGCGCGGATGTCGTCGATGCCGGCGTCGACCTCGGTGACCAGGTGGTGCAGCGCCTCGGAGCGCAGGTCGTCGAGGGTGGCGAAGTACTGGGTCGTCGCGCCGAGGGGCACGCCCGCACGTGACGCGATCATGCGGTGCGTCACGGCGCTCACCCCCACCTCGACGATCAGCTCGGCGGCGGCGGCGACGATCTCGCGCCTGCGCGCCTCGGGATCACGGCGACGGCGCTGCGGCTCGCTCAAGATCCCTCCCCCGGGGTCGAAGTGTACGTCTGTACATTATGCGTCGGCGAAGCTGTGCCCCGACTGGCAGCGCAGGTCAGCTGAGGGCGCCGCCCTGTGCGAGCCCGAGGCCGGCCGCGGCGAGCGAGAGCACGAGCATCCCCAGCAGGTCGAAGACGGCAGCTCTCTGCTCGCCGTCCCGCCAGAGCGAGATGGCGTCGATCATCGCCGTGCTGAAGGTCGTGTAGCCGCCGAGGAAGCCGGCACCCAGCACGAAGGCGGCGCCCGGCAGCATCCCGACCACCAGCCCCAGCAGCAGCGATCCCGTGACGTTGATCACCATCACACCCCACGGGAACCGTGAGCCCGTCGCGCGCGCGATGCCGATGTCGACCAGGTAGCGGGTCGCCGCCCCCAGGCCGCCGCAGGCGGCGGCGAGCAGGAACACCAGAGGGCTCACGACGCGCTCCTTCGTCCGAGCGATCCTCCGACGCGCAGGCCGATCCAGGCGGCGAGCAGCCCGCCGATGAGACTCGCGGCGACGTATCCGGCGGCGAGCGCGGGCGACGCCGACCACAGGCCGATGCTGTCGACCGCGAACGCGCTGTAGGTGGTGAAGCCGCCGAGCACGCCCGTTCCGAGCAGGATCCGCAGGTCGGAGGCCGGCAGCCGCGCGGTGAGGATGCCCAGCAGCATCGCCCCGACGATGTTGGCGACGAGCACGGAGGCGGGGGCGTCGGCGATCAGCATCCCGAGCCCGAGACGGGCGGCCGTGCCGACGGCGCCGCCCGCCGCGGCGAGCGCGGCGCGGCGCAGCACGGTGCGTGCGGTGGGCGGCGAGGTCACGGCGCCACTCTAGTCGCGCGCTCGGGAGGCACCTGACGGGCATGCATAGACTCGAAGCGGTGGTGCGGCCCTCCCGATGCCGCCGGACCGCCGGGAGGACGACACTCGAGTGCTCACGCGAAGGATCTTCGGCTGGTCGCGTCTGCTGACCGCGGCCGTGTGCATCGCGGCGCTCGTGCACCGGATGCTGTGGGGCATGGGCTCTCAGACCCTCGCCGGCGCCAACTTCTTCGCATACCTGACGATCCAGTCGAACACCGCGTTCGCCGTTCTCGCGATAATCGCGGGTGTCATCGCGCTGCGTCACGAGGAGGACCCGGCCTGGCTCACGACCGCACGCGCGCTGGTGCTGAGCTGGACGATCACGGCAGGTCTCGCGTTCGGGCTCATCGTCTGGCAGGCGGGTGAGAGGGGCATCCCCATCACCGTCCCCTGGTCCGACGTCCTGCTGCACTTCGTGCTGCCTGCGTGGACGATCGTCGCGTGGGTGATCGGGCCAGGACGCCGCGCCGCATCGTGGCGGGTGGTGCCGTTCGTGCTGGTCTATCCCCTGCTGTGGGGCATCTTCACGATCTGGCGGGGCAGCCTCATCGGCTGGTACCCGTACTACTTCCTCGATCTGAGGCAGGTGTCCGGCATCGGCGAGATGGTGCTCAGCTGCGCTCTCGCTCTGTCGATCTTCGCCGGGGTGGCATCGTGCCTGGTGCTGCTCAGCCGGGTGCGCCCGACGGTCCCGCCGTGGGGCGAGCTCAGCCCTCGTCCGCTGCCGGCTCTGCGAAGAACGCCAGCGAGGCGCGTGCCGCTACCGCCGCGTCGCGCTCGCTGAGCTCGGCGAACTGCTCGGCGTCGGCACCGCCGACCAGCCCGACGAGCACAGGCTCTCCCGTGGCCGGCTGCAGGTTGAGCCAGGTGCGGATCAGCCCGCCTCCCCCGACGACGTGCCAGATCGCCGCCTCGGTGGTCCAGAACGGCTCGTCGAATCGCATCCAGACGGTCTCGACGAATCCGGATGCCAGGGCCGAGATCGCCCCGCGATGCGCGAAAGGCAGCGCGGGGGCGAACTCGATCCCCTGCTTCTGCAGCACCCCGAGCGGCGCGGTGACGACCACCCGGTCGTATGAGAGCGCCTCGCCGGTGCCGAGCCGCAGGCTGACTCCGCGGTCGTCGTACGCGATGCGCACCACCGGCGATGCGGTGGTGACGTCGAGTCCGTCGAGGTGCTCCTTCAGGAACGTGATGAGGTCGCCGGTCACGCCGTGCACGGTGTCGGCGGGGAAGTCGGGCGGATACCAGCTCGAGGCGCGCGCCGGGTCGGCGCCGGTCATCGCCGCGAGCCAGGCGAGCGATGCGGCGAGCGCGGGGTCGTCTGTGTTCGCGCCGCTCGCGGCGAGCGCGTCGGCGATCGACGGGTCGGATGCCGCGGACTCGGCCTTCTGAAGTGCGTCGGCGATCGCGGCGCCGTCGACCGTCGCCGCCTCTCCCTCTGCCGTCCAGCCGGTCGCGGTGTCGAACGTCATGGTCTCGTCGCTGATGTCGACGAGGCGGTCTGAGAGCGCGGCGAGCTCGTCGTCGCTGAGCAGCCAGGCTCCGAGCTGCGGGGGCACCGGCCACTGCTCGTCGTCCACCTCGCTGCGGATGCGCCCGCCGAGGCGCTCCCGCGCCTCGAACACGGTGACGTCGTGTCCGGCATCCGTCAGCATCCGGGCGGCGATCACGCCGGCGGCACCCGCGCCGACCACGGCGATCCGCTCGGTGTCACCTGCTGCGGCGATGAGCGCGAGGGCGGCGCGACGTGCGGCGTCGACGGCGCCGACGACCGTGCCGGGATTGGCCGAGTCGGTGGCCTCTCCGGCGAAGAACACCCGGTCGAGCACGGGTTCGGCGAGACGTTCGCGCTCGCTGGGATCGACTCCGGCCGGCAGGTAGCTGACCGACCCGAGCGAGTACGGATCGGTGGCCCACGTGCTGCGCAGCCAGCCGGCCGGAGCCGGCACGGACTCGGGCGCGGTTGGCCGCGGCATCGGCGTCTTCGTGCGGGTGGGCGCGGGCGCCGGCTCGGGGGTGCAGGCGGCGAGCAGCAGCCCGACGGCGCCCGCTCCGGCACCGACGAGCAGGGTTCGGCGCGTGATGCTCATCGTGCTTGCCAGACTACCCGCGCACCGAAGTCGGGGGTGCACGCAGCGCCCACTCCGGGTAAGCTGCATGGTAAGCGTTTTCCATCCGATCGGACAGACCGTGACTCCTGTCGCCTCCCCCTGGACCAGTCGTCGACGCCTCGACGGCCCTGCGCAGCAGGTGGCCTACGGGCCGCTTGTGAGCCGTCGCGATGACGAGGCCATGCGCCGGTTCCGCCGGTACGGTCTGGGGCAGTTCATCCACTTCGGCCTGTACTCGATTCTGGGCAACGAGTACCAGGGGGTGAGCGCCGCCGAGGGTGCGGCCGCGCCGGAGTGGATCCGCGCGTGGCGCGGCCCTTCCGCGCCAGAGGGGTGGCCCGACACCTACGACCGGCTGAACGAGAGCTTCGATCCGGCAGAGCTCGACGCCGAGGCCTGGGCACGACAGGCCAAGCGCATGGGCGCCCGGTATGTGATCTTCACGACCAAGCACCACGACGGCTTCGCGCTCTGGCCCTCTGAGCATTCGGACTACACCGTTGCCCATTCACCCTGCGAGCGCGACCTCGTCGGCGAGGTCGTCGATGCCTACACCGCCGAGGGCATCGACGTCTTTCTGTACTTCTCGGTGCTCGACTGGCACCACCCCGGCTACATCGGAAGCGTTCCGTCAGACGCCGCCGAGAAGCAGGGCTGGCAGGAGTTCCTCGACTACACCCGCGCGCAGCTGCTCGAGCTGCTCGACCGCTATCCGGCTGCCCGTGGGCTGTGGTTCGACGGCACGTGGGACGAGTCGTGGATCGCATCGTACGAGTTCACGCACCGGCTCGAGCGGGAGCTGCGCGAGCGGCGACCGGGACTCATCATCGGCTCGCGGTTCCGCAACGACGAGCACGGAGCTCGGCATTTCGACTCCGACGGCGCCCTGCTCGGGGACTACGAGCAGGGCTGGGAGCGCAAGCTGCCGGAGAGCTTCGAGATGCTCGCGGGCAACGACTGGGACTGCGCCATGACCATCGGCCCGAACGCCTGGGGATACATGCGCGACACCCGCGGCCAGTACCAGAAGACCGCTGACGACCTGATCGACCTGCTCATGCGGTGCCGCTCGATGAACGGCAACCTCGTGGTCAACTTCGGCCCGGACGGCACCGGCCGGATGACCGAGCACGAGTCCGACGTCGCCGAGCAGCTGGGCGCGTGGGTCTCGGCAAACGGAGAGGCGGTGTACGACGCCGGGCACGTCGACCTCGATCGCACCGGCATGGGCTGGCTGACCGGCACCGGCGAACGGCTGTTCCTCACCGTCATCAACCGTCCGGTGAACGGCGTCGCGAGGCTGCGATTCCCCTCGGATGCCGAACGGATGCCCGTGGCCGCGCGGCTGCTGGAGTCCGGCCGCGCACTCGAGGTCCGCCTGACGGACCTCGGCTTCGACCTGGATGCCGCCCTGTACTGCGACATCATCATCCCGTCCGATCTCACGACCGACCGAGCCTTCGTCATCGAGCTCGTTCTCGGCGAGGCGTCGCCGACCGTCCTCGATCGCATCGACGCCTGGATGTAGCGCACCCCGCCGGTCGGACGCGCCCTGGATGCATCGCATCCGACCGTGTCGCCGGCGTGCGCTTGCCGCGGAGATGTGCGCTTGCCGCGGAGCGGAACCCGAGTTCCGTCCGCGCGAAGCGCACTTCTCCGCGCGAAGCGCACGGACTCGAGATGGATGCCGGCGTCAGGTGCGACGACCGCCGGGCCGCCCCGGCTGTCCATCCCACTCCACGACCGAGCGAAGGTCGAACTCGGAGCTCATGCCGTCGGCCGGCCACTCGACGCGCACAGCCGTGCCGTCGACGGTGACGTCGAGGCCGGCGAGCGCGGCGCTCGGATCCTCGTCGGCGGACAGAATCTGGTGAACCGCGACGTGGACGGTCTCACCCCGGTCGCGCCGAGCCGTGAGGATCGGGATCGCCGAGTGCTCGCCCATGGCGTTCGTGCCGTGGTGCGCGACGACGTCGCCGTCGTCCCATCCGTGCAGTCCGGTGAGCGCCACCCGGTGCACGCCGTTGGCGACCGCGGCCTGAGCGCGGCGGGCGGTGACGTCCTGCGCGAGCGGTTCCGGCCCGGCGAGCGCGAAGGAGCCCTCACGGATGCGGTCGTGCTCCTGCGGAGCGATGACGAGATGTGCGCGCACCTCGGTGCCTCGATTGACCACCGAGGCGGTGACGATGCAGGTCCCGGGCAGCAGTCTCCCGTCGACCTGCGGATAATGCACCGAGGCGCTGAGCGGGCCCTGCTGTGTCCGGCCGCGCAGTTTCACCCTTCGACTGGGCCGCCCCTCGGCGTCGAACAGCGTGATGTGCCCGTCGACCGCCTCGAGCCAGCCGTCGCCCACCTCGGGCGCAGTGTGGGTGGAGTACGCGAACGAGGCGTAGTGGGGGTCGTCGACGTCACGGATGCCGTGATCCTGCACCGGCAGCTCGGCGTGATCCGAGCCGTGGTTCACGAGGACCACCGGGGCGTCTCCGCCCGCCGTGCTGAGAGTGAGCCCTGTGCCGTCGAAGGACCGGGTGGCGGCCTGACGCGCCGCCGGGGCATCCGGTTCCGTCCAGACCCGGTGCCCCGACGGCAGGGAGAGCCCGAGGAAGCCGATGCCGGCGAGATAGGGCGATCCGAAGCCGCTGTAGTCCTGCATGGCGGGCAGGTACTCGTCGTACCAGCCCAGACGCAGCTGCCCGTCGGCCCCGACGCCATGGCGCACGAAGCCGTCGAGCACCGAGGTGGCCAGCTCCCGGGTGCGGGCCGGGGCGAACGGGCTGATTCCCGAGATCTCCGCGCACCACAGCGGCGCGAGGGCGGCAGTGCGATAGGTGAGGGAGCGGCCGAAGTGCACCATCGCGCCGTCGGCGGCGATGAACGATGGCATGCCGTCGACGAACTGCGCGAGCCGCTCGAGGTGCCGCTGACCGTCGGCGGTCTGCGTGCGGTCGGTCATGCGGTACCACGCCCACAGGTAGGGGTGGATCGCCCACGCGTTGTAGTAGTCCACGGCGTGCGCCGGCCCGTCGGTGTACCAGCCGTCGCCGAGATACCATCCCTCGACGCGGGCGACGTTGCGTTCGCCGTGCAGCCCCGATGCGTCGCCGCCGGAGTGCCGGATGAACGCCTCGGCCATCGCGGGGAACAGCTGCCAGTTGTTCTGCCACACCTCACGCAGCGCATGATGGCGCAGCCAGCCGTGCACCTGGTCCTGCTCGCGCGCATCGAGACGCGACCAGAAGCGGTCGCCGGCGGTGTACAGGCCGAATGCCAGATTCGCCGCCTCGACGATCGAGTTGGTGATGCCGGTGAGCGGCGTGCGGCACGTCACCCCGAGCGGCCAGCGCGAGGGATGCCGGGGATCGGTGCCGTCGACGATCGCCTGCGCGTAGAACTCGACGAGGGCGTCGGCCTCGGCATCCGCCGCATCCGCTCCGGCGATGCGGGCCGACGCGAGCAGGAAGCTCCGCCCGATGGCCTCCATCGACTCCCGCCGCTCGCCGTCGCCAGTCACCCGACCGGGCAGCACGACTCCGGCAGGGTCGCTCGCTCCGTGCTCACGCACGGCGCGGAGCCACAGGTCGGCCGTAGACGTCCAGAGACGCCGCGCGTTCGCGCCACCTGCCGGGTCGCGCTCAGCGGTCACGCCTTCAGCGCCTTCTCGAACTCCTTGCGGATCTTGTCGCCGCCCGCGCTGCGCCAGCCCTTGATCGCCGCCTTGACGTCGTCGATGCTCTTGCGGCCCGCGATGAAGTCCTGCGCCGCGTCGCTGACCGGCTGTCGGATGGTGCCGCCCTTCTGCGCATTCGTGGGGCTGAACAGCGTCGCAGTGGGATCGGTCACGCCGTAGGGGATGAGCGTCGAGTACGCCGCGTGAGTGCGCTTGATGAGGTCCTCGTGGCCGGGGAGGTAGAGCACGGGGCTGGGCGCGGTGAGGTACTTCCACGGCACGGTGACATCGGCCAGGGCGTTCGGCGTCGGCAGCGGGTTGCCGTCCGCGTCGAGCGTGTAGTCGGTGCCCTCGACGCCGTAGTTGATCAGCAGGTACTCCTCGGTGCCGAACGGCGCGGCAAGCAGGTTGGCGATGCCGAGCAGCTTCTTGATCGACTTCTCGTCGTTCTTCTTGAGCATGGTGCTCGCGAAGAGGATGTTGTCGAGATGCGCGGTGGGCTTGCCGCCCCCTGCCGCGAAGGGCAGGAACGGCGCCGAGTCGGGCACGGTCACCCCGTAGCCATCGGCCTTGAAGAACGCCGGCAGGCCGTCGTACACCTGGGCGGCCTGCCCGTTGGTGAATGCATTGACCATCTGCGACTTCGTCCACGCATCGCTGCCGGGGGCGACGTAGCCCGCCGCGACCGCCTTCTGCACGAACGAGATCGCCTCGAGGTACTCGTCGGTCTCGATGTAGAAGGTGAGCTTGCCCTTCTCCTCGCGCCACTGGTTGGGCGAGCCGAAGAGCTGCAGGAACGTGCTGAGCCCGAAGCCGCTGGAGCCGAACGCCCAGCGGTTGGCCTTGGCGTCGGTGAGCTCCTTCATGACCGACATGTACTCGTCGGCGTCCGTGAGCTGGGTGGTGTCGGTGATGCCGACCTCGGCGTACCGCTTGGCGTTGTAGAAGCCGAGGCCGCCCGCGCCGCCGCGCGGGATCGGCAGCGAGTAGATCTTGCCGTCGCGCACGGTCTGCTTCCAGTACAGCTCTGGGATCGCGGCGAGGTTCGGGTACTCCTTGATCGCGTCGCCGGAGAGGAACGGGGTGAGATCCTGGATCTTCGACTTCAGGAAGCCGATGATGTCGGGGATCGAGGCGCCGTCGTCGAGGATCATGTCGGGGATGTCATTGCCGGCGATCGTGGTGTTGATCTTGGCGGTGAAGTCGTCCGACGACACGGCCGTCATGTCAACCTTGCCACCCAGGCGCTTCTCGATCTCCTGCCAGGCCGGGTTCTTGTCTCGGCCGTTCGGCGGAGGACCGAAGATGTTCGTGATCGCGCTGAAGGTCTCGCCCTTGAGCGGAGGCGTGGCGACGGAGCGCACCGGGTTCGCCGGGTAGTTGAAGAAGGCGGCTGGCACGCCCTCGGCGCTGCCCGCGAGGTCGGGCGAGAGCCCCTTGGCAGGCACGAACGCGGGCATCTTGACGGAGTCGGCGGCGGAGGCCACGAGCTCTTCGCGGGTGCCGCAGCCGGCGAGCGTGCCGGCCGCGGCGACGCTCAGCAGGCCGAGTCCGGCGGCTTTGAGGAAGGTCCGCCGGTCGGCGGCGATCTCGTTGATTGACATTTCCGGTCCTCTCTGAGGGATTGCAGGCAGCGTCGCCTGCCGGGTGATGGTGAGCGGGGGTCAGCCCTTGATGGCGCCGGTGAGCACGCCCTTGGTGAAGTACTTCTGCAGGAACGGATAGACGCACAGGATGGGCACCAGGCTGATGACGACCACGGCCATCTGGATCGCCTGGCTCGGTGCGGCGATCTCGGCCCCGCTGCCGGCGTCGATCGAAGAGCCGAGCAGCACGTACTGGCGAAGCACCATCGCCAGCGGCCACTTGTCGCTGTCGACGTAGAGCATCGCGTTGAAGAACGCGTTCCAGTAGCCGACCGCGTAGAACAGTCCGACCACGGCGATCACGGCCTTCGACAGCGGCAGCACGACGTGCCACAGCACACGCAGGTCGCCTGCGCCGTCGAGGCGCGCGGCCTCGACGAGCTCGGAGGGGATGCCCATCATGAACGAGCGCACGATGACGAGGTTGAACGCCGAGAGCGCGGTGGGAAGGATCAGCGCGGCGTACGTGCCGAGCAGCCCCAGCTCCTTGACGACGAGGAAGGTCGGGATGATTCCGGGGGTGAACAGCATGGTCAGCAGCGCGGTCATCAGGAAGAACCCGCCGCCGAGCAGGCCGCGCCGCGAGAGCCCGTACGCCATCATCACCGTGAGGGTCACCGAGAGGGCGGTGCCGACGAGCGTGATGCCGATGCTGCGCACGAGCGCGTCGGTGACGATGCCGCCCGCGAAGATCGTGCTGTACGCCGCGAAGGTGGGCTCGCTCGGAAAGAGCACGAAGCCGTTGTTGGCCGCGATCTCCTGCTGGGTGGACAGGCTGGTGCCGACCACGGCGAGGAACGGGTAGATCACGGCCACGCAGACCATCAGCAGCACGAGGCCCTTGAGCGCCTGCATCGGGATGCTCGGCTTCTCCATCCACACCGGGCGACGGCTCGACCGGTACCGGCGAGCGCCCTCGGCTCCGAGACGGACGACAGTGGTGGATGCGTCAGCGGTCACGGGAGTACACCCCATCCTGTCCGAACATGTGGGCGACCTTGTTGGCGCCGAGCACGAGGAACAGCCCGACGACGCCCTTCACGAGGCCGACGGCGGCGGCCGTGCCCCATTGGCCGTCGACGATGCCGTGGTAGTAGACGTACGTGTCGAGCACCTCTCCCGCCTCGGCGCCGACGTTGTTGCGCTGCAGGATGATCTGCTCGAAACCGACCGAGAGTGCGCTGCCGAGGTTGAGGATCAGCAGCAGGATGACGATGGGCATGATGCCGGGGATCGTGATCGCCCAGGTGCGGCGCCAGGGACCGGCGCCATCGACTGCGGCGGCCTCGTAGAGCTCGTCGTCGATGCTGGCCAGTGCGGCGAGGAACATGATCGTCCCCCACCCCGCGTCCTTCCAGATCACCTGAAGGGTGACCAGCAGCGGGAAGGTGTCGGGGTTGGTCATCGGGCTGACGCGGGGCAGGCCCATCGACTCGAGGAGGTTCGGGATGACGCCCGTGGGGCCGAGGATCTGCGTGAAGATCGAGATGATGATGACCCAGCCGAGGAAGTGCGGCAGGTAGATCACGCTCTGCACGAACTTCTTGATGCCGGGCGACATGATGCTGTTCAGCAGCAGTGCGAGCGCGATCGGCACGGGGAAGAACAGCAGCAGCTGCATGAGGGTGATCACGAGGGTGTTGCGCAGCGCCAGCCAGAACGCCGGTTCGGCGAATGCGGCCGCGAAGTTGTCGAGCCCGACCCAGACGCTGTCGATGAAGCCGAGGTACGGCTGGTAGTCCTCGAACGCGATGATGTTGCCCGGGATCGGCAGCCAGTGGAAGACCACGAAGTACAGGAACCCGGGGAGCACCATGAGCAGCATCACCCGGTCACGGCGGAACCGGGCGGCGAACGACAGCTTGGTCGTGCCTCTGCGGCTGACGCGGCGGGACACCGGGACGGCACTGCGCGGAGGGTCCGCGGGCGCTGGCGGCTCTGCCGCGGGCGGGCTGCTCTGAGCGGGTGCTGACGTCACCGCGATCCTCCGAACATCGTTGGCGAGGGGCTTTCGCTAGTAAGCGATTACTATGGAAGGTAATGCAGACGATTGGGAACTGTCAACCAACATAACGGGATATGTCTCGGCCAGCGGTCAATGACCGGTATGCACGTTGCTTCGTGGAGGCGGGTCGTGATAGAAATCGTTTACTACACATCGACATCACATGGAGACTGCTCATGAGTAGACGCCCCCGCGTCGCGTTCGCCATGGATGCGGACGCCCATGCCGCCGCGTTCCCTCCTGCGGTGCTCGCCGAGCTGCGCTCTTTCGCTGACATCGTGCACGAGCGGCCACTCGGCGACCTGGGGTCAGCGCACGCGCAGCAGATCCTCGCCTCGACGGACATCCTCATCACCGGCTGGGGCACGCCGCGCATAACACCCTCTACCGTTGCTGCGGCCTCCGCTCTGCGGGCCATCGTCCACTCCGCCGGCACTGTGCGCCTCTTCCTCGATCCCGAGGTGTTCGACCTGGGCATCCGCGTCACCAGCTGCGCCGGCGCGAATGCCGTCCCCGTCGCGGAGTACGCCTTCGCCACCACCGTGCTCGGACTCAAACGCGCGAATCGCTTCGTCGCCCAGCTCCGCGAGACCCACGGCATCCGGAACCCCAGCTCCATGCCCCCGATAGGCGCCTACGGCGTGACGGTCGGAGTGATCGGCGCCTCACGGGTCGGCAGAGAGATGCTGCGCATGCTGCAGGCGCTGGATGCGACGATCCTGCTCAGCGACCCCTATGTCACGGCCGAGGAGGCGGCCGGGCTCGGTGCCGCACTGGTGGGGCTCGACGAGCTGTGCCGGCGCAGCGACGTCGTGTCGATCCATGCTCCGCTCACCGACGAGACGGTCAGGATGATCGGCGAGCGCGAGCTGTCGCTGATGCGCGATGGAACGATCCTCATCAACACCGCCCGAGGGGCTCTCGTCGACACGGAGGCCCTCACGGCCGAACTCGTCGCCGGCCGCCTGGATGCCTACCTCGACGTCGTCGATCCCGAGCCGCTTCCCGCTGACTCCCCGCTCTACACGCTGCCGAACGTGACGCTGACTCCGCACATCGCGGGCGCTCTCGGCAACGAGATCGCCCGCCTCGGCGAGATGGCGGTCGCGGAGACAGCACGCTTCGCAGCCGATGGTACATTCGACCATGAAGTCCGCCCCGCGGATTTTGCGATCCTGGCATAGCCGCTCGAAGATGAGGGACAGTGTCCTCCCAGACTGACCACGCGCACCGCCCAGGGACTCGCCGCCCGGCCACCATCAGCGACGTCGCCACCATGGCCGGCGTCTCGACTGCGACCGTCTCGCGAGTGCTCAACAGCAACTATCCGGTCGCCGCGGCCACCCGGGAGCGCGTCGTACGCGCCGTGACCAAGCTGGGGTATGCAGCCAACGCCAACGCCCGATCGCTGACCCAGACGGGAACCGGCATGATCGGCGTCGTGGTGCCCGAGATCGTCGATCCGTTCTTCGGCTACCTGATCCGCGGACTCGAGCAGGCCGCCGCCGACGCCGGCCGCCTGCTCATCGTGAGCACGACCGGTTCCGATCCCGATCGCGAGATGGCGCTCATCGACCGCATGCGAGAGCACCGGGTCGACGCGGTGATCGTGATCAGCGGCGCTCTCGACGATCCTTCCTACAGGCGGCGACTCGCGCAGTGCGCCGAATCGCTGGACCGGATGGGCAGCCGGCTGGTGCTGTGCGCGCACCCTCCACTCGATCCACCCACTGCCAGTCGCACCGTCACGTACGACAACGAGGGCGGTGCCTTCGCGATGACTGAGCATCTCATCTCGCGCGGCCACCGGCGCATCGCCTTCGTCGGAGGAGTCGCCGGTATCCCCACTATCGCCCGTCGCCTCGACGGGTACCTGCGCGCCCTCACCTCGCGCGGCATCGAACCCGACGAGACACTGATCCGCACGGAAGGATTCGGCCGCCGCGCCGGCAGCGCGATCACCAAGGCGCTCATCGACGAGGCGACAGGCACGACGGCGATCCTCGCGGTGAACGACACGGTCGCTGCCGGTGTGTACGAGGCCATAGCCGACGCGGGGCTCCGCATCCCGGCCGACATCTCGGTGGCGGCCTACGACGACACGCCTCTGGCAACAGACCTCTCCCCCAAGCTCACGACCGTGCACGTGCCGCTCGAGCAGCTGGGCCGTGAGGCGCTGCGCGCAGCGCTGGCAGATCACGACGCGTTCACGCGCACGCCCGACGACGTGGTCACCCTCGGAACCCATCTCGTGCATCGCGACTCGGTCGCCGGGCCGCCGCAGTCCTGACCCGCGAGCCCCCGCGGCCATCGGCATCCTCACCATTCGACTCGCCTCCGGACCGACGCTTCCCTCTTCGCCCCGTCATCACGGACAATGAAATGTTCCGCTCGCACTGCGCGAGTGGAGGACACCGGAGGAAATCATGGCCAGAACAGGCCTATACAGTCGTACCCGAATGGCGGCGGTGCTCATCACCGCGGCCGCGCTGGCGCTGTCGACGGCGAGTGCCGCGACAGCGCAGGCGACATCACCAGCCAGCATCCGCGATGCCGACCAGCAGATGCTGCTCGGCTGGGCATCGCATGATCTCACAACGATGGCGGCAGAGGAGGCGGCGTTCGGCCGCCCGAACGGGATGCTGTCGACCTATGTCGACTTCGTCCAGTCGCCCGCTTTCCCGCACGCGTACGCGGATGCAGCAGCGGCCCGGGGATCCGCTCTGCTCATCGCGTGGGAGCCGTGGGATTGGAACCGTCCTGCCGACCAGCAGCCCGAGTTCGCGCCGCGCCGCATCGCCGCCGGCGCATATGACGCGCACCTGAAGGCGTGGCTGCGGGATGCGGCGACGCGCTCGGCGGACGCCGAGATCATCGTGCGCTTCGCGCCCGAGATGGACGACTCGACCAGGCCGTGGTCGAGCAAGGCGGGCAAGAAGGCGACGACCACGCCGACCGACTACATCAACATGTGGCGTCACGTGTACGCACTCAAGCAGGCCATCGCCCCGAACCTCGTGTTCCTGTGGAACCCGCTCAACTACGGCGCCGGCCCGTACCCGTTCGAGTCGTACTACCCGGGCGCGGCCTATGTCGACGCACTGGCGCTGGACGGCTTCAACTGGGGCACAGCCCGCCCGCAGTCGCCCGGATGGCAGAGCACCGAGGACGTGTTCGGCTTCACCAGGGCGGACGGCCCCGTCGTGCGCCTGAAGAAGCTGGCCGCAGGCAAGCCGTGGGGCATCGCCGAGGCAGCATCCGCACCGGACGACCCGGCATCGTTCCGCGCGGGCGGCTCGCAGTACGCGGCGTGGGGCTCGTGGGTCTTCGAGTGGCCCGAGAACCCGCCGTACGAGGCGACCGCCGACGACTGGATCACCCAGGAGGGCTGGTCGCGGATGCTCATCCGCCGGGCCAGGGACTCGGGAGCGTCGTTCGTGAACTTCTTCCACACCGTGAAGGAGACCGACTGGCGGCTCAGCGACACCGAGGTCGGCCGACGGGTGTTCGACGAGGCGTCCTGACACGAGCCGGCGGGGGCGGGAAGATCTCCCGCCCCCGCTGTGCGTCTTACAGGCGGGCTTCGGCGTAGACGCGCAGGGCGTCGCGCACGAACTCGGCGCCCGCCGTGCCACCCTCGGCGGTGGCGTAGTTGGCGCCGAAGCGCGGGTCGGCGACGTACATCTCGCCGAGCCCGATCACGTACGCCTTCGCGTCGCCACCCGGTGCGGATGCCGGGGTGCCCGGAATGCCCGTGAGCCATTCGACGTGACGGCGGGCGATGTCCTGCGCCTCGTCGGATGCGGGGTCGATGCCCCGCTCGGCGGCGGCGACCCAGTCGGCACCGAGCTCGGCGACGCGCTGCTGCCAGGCGGCGCGATCGTCGTCGCTCATGCCGCGCCACCAGCGGTCGCTGTCGGCGTATGCCTTCTTGCCCCAGCGTTCCTCGACCTCCTCCTTGTACCTGGTGTGGTCGAAGCCGTCGAACATGTTCTCGGCCATCATCTCTTCTCCTTCTCTCAATGCGGTGATGGTGCTCTCGACCGACGCGATCTGCCGCAGCATCCGCTGCTGCTCCTGCCGCAGCCACGCGAGGTGCGTCTCGAGAGCGGATGCCTCTGATCGGGTGTGCTCGAGCACCTCGGCGATCTGCGGAAGGCCGAGCCCGAGCTCGCGCAGCAGCAGGATGCGCTGCAGGCGCACGAGCGCGGCCTGGTCGTAGTGCCGATAGCCGTTGTGCGCGATGCGCGACGGGGCGAGCAGCCCGATGTCGTCGTAGTGGCGCAGTGTTCGGCTCGTCGTTCCGGCGAGCCGGGCGATCTCCTGGATGGACCAGTCCATGCATTCCTCCTCTCACGGGGATCTGTGTCGATGTCTCCACCGTAGAAGTTGACGCTGCGTCAAGGTCAAGCGGCGTTCAGCGATCTCTCGGGTGCACTTCGAGATATATCGTGTTATTCTCGGTCCAACGCGATATATCTCGATATCGCGGACAAGGAGAGAACGACATGACCGAGAAGTGGCTCATCGCCCCGGGCGAGGAACGCGTCATCGACATCGCATCCGCCGCCCGCCTCAAGGTCGGGCTCGTGGGCGGGCAGGTCGACGTGATCGCTCACGACGAACCCGGCATCCGCATCGAAGTGCACGGCGTCACCGTCAAGGACCTGCGCATCGAATCCGACGGAGCACAGGTCGAAATCGACCACCCGCAGATCGGGTGGGACAACTTCCTCGACGTGTTCCGCAACTTCGGCGCCGGCGGCCCCAAGGCCGAGATCAGCATCGCCGTCCCCCGCGACATCGCCCTCACGCTGGGCGTGGTCAGCGCAGGCGCGCTCGTCTCCGGCATCCGCAACGACGCCAAACTCAACACCGTCTCGGGCGACCTGATCGCCGACGGCATCACCGGCGACCTCACGACGAACTCCGTCTCGGGCGACGTGCAGGTGCGCGGTCTGACCGGCTCGCTCAACGCCAACAGCGTCTCGGGCGATGTGGCCGTGACCGGCAGCATGCGCAAGGCGACCGTCGACACCGTCTCGGGGTCGATCCTCGTCGACGCTGTCGGCGACATCAACACCGTGAACCTCAACACCGTCTCCGGCGGCACGACGATTCGCCTCGACGAGACGCTTCCCGCCAACTACGTGCTGCGCAGCATGAGCGGCAGGCTGACGGTCGACGGCATCGAGCGCTCGAGCGGCGGTCCGAGCAGCTATACCGGTCAGGTGGGCGAGCTCGCCGGCAGCTTCGTCGACGTGCGCGCGAACTCGGTCTCCGGCGGCGTCACCGTGCTGCGTCGTCCGCAGGTGTCGGTCGCCGATGACGCGGAGTGGGAATCATGAGCCCCGCGGTCTTCTCGCACGGCGACCTTCGCCTGTACCTGCTGTCGCTGCTCGCCGAGGCGCCGCAGCACGGCTACGGCATCATCCAGGCGCTCACCGACCGCACCGGCGGCACGTACACGCCCAGCGCGGGCACCATCTACCCGCGGCTGGCGAAGCTCGAGGAGGAGGGCCTGGTCACCAAGACCGTCGACGGCCGCACCACCATCTACGCCATAACCGACGCCGGACGCGCCGAGCTCGCCTCCCGCGAGGGCGACCTGGCCGGCATCGAGCAGGGCCTCGCCGACTCGGTGCGGCTGATCGCGAACGAGGTCCGGCAGAGCGTTCAGGATGCCATGCGCAGCCTTCGCGCCGACCTCGCCACCGCTGCCGACGAAGAGAAGCGCGCGTCGAAGTCGCGTCCTCGCTTCGACGGGATGAGCGATGACCGGGTCACGAGCCGCGAGCACCTGCAGCGGGCGGATGCCTCGATCAACGCCTTCCGTGCGCAGGTGCGCACCGACCTGCGCACCCATGTCGCGCGGGGCGGGTCGCTGCCTGCCTCGGTCGTCACCGAGCTCGAGAACGCGATGGACGACGCGGCCCGCGCCGTCACCCGTGCGCTGAGCACGCTCTCGACCGAGCAGTAGATCTACCGCCGACGATGCCCCTTCCGCCGACGGCGGGAGGGGCATCGTCACGTCAGCGGTTCGCTGCCGGTTCGGCGGGAGCGGACGCCAGCACCAGACCGACCACGCCCTGCAGCACCGCGCCGATGATCATCGCCACCAGCACCGGACCCCACTCGCCGCCCGAGCTGTACCAGGCGCCGGCGCCGAGCGGCCCGACGGTAGAGATCGCGTACCCGACGCCCTGCGCGACGCCAGACACCCTGGTCGCCTCGGCCGCGCCGCTGCCTGCGCGCGCGATGAGCGCCAGGGTCAACGGGAACGCCGCCATGCCGACGCCCATCAGCACGCTCCACAGCTCGGGAGCGAGGGTCGGCGCCAGCCACAGCCCGCTCACGCCGACCGCCGTGCCGAGCGACACGGCGACGACGCCGATGCGCACGCCGCGCAGCGTGTGCGCCATGCTCACCGCGGCGATACCGGCGGGGATGCTGACCATGATGACGATGCCCAGCAGCACACCAGCGCGAGCCGGGCTGATACCCGTCTCGACGGCGATGGTCGGCAGCCATCCCATGACGACGAACGCCAGCAGCGCCTGCAGGGCGAAGAAGCCGGTGAGCGCCCAGGTGCCCCGCGGCAGCGCCGTGCGCGCCTGTGAGACCGGTGGTGCGAGCGCACCGTCGACGTCGTGACCCCGCGCTGCGACCACCCACATCACGAGAGCGAGCACGGCGAACAGCGACCACGCGCCCAGACCCAGCGCGGCCGACCCGAGCAGGTGCGCGACCGGCACTCCGGCGGCGGCGCCGATCGCGGCCGAGCCGGAGAGCATCGTCGTGTACGCGGTGGTCACCGATCGCATGCGGCTGCCGCTCGTCGCCCTCACGAGGGCGGGGAGCATCACGTTGACGACGGCTATGCCCGCCGTCGCGAGCGCCGTTCCGCCGACGATCGCGATCGAATCGGGCACGAAGCGCACCAGCATCCCGACCGTGACGGCACCCATCGCCCAGGTGACCGCGGCCACAGCGCCGATGCGCCGGCTCAGCCACGGCGTGAACACCCCGCCGACGGCGAACATGGCCGTCGGCAGTGCGGGGATGACGATCGCCGCCTGCGGTGTCAGCGCCCCCTCGTCGATCAGCAACGGCAGCAGCACCGACGCGGTCGTCACGGCGAGGCGCAGATTGACGGCCAGCAGCAGCAGCGCGGCCAGCATGAGCGCGAAGGCGCGACGAGAGGGCGGTGTCACCCATCCATTGAAGTCGTTCAGGTCTGCCCCCGCGAATCCGTTTCAGTCACCGGAGCGAGGCCGCGACCTATTCGGTCCAGATGTCCTTCTGGTCGTCGGGGACCGACTCGCCCTGAGGCACGACGAGCACCGAGCGGTGCTGACGGTGCGCGAGACGCGCGGCCACAGATCCGGTGAAGAACTCGCGGATCGACTCGCCCAGACCGCGCTTGCGGGTGCCGACGACGATCAGCTGCGCGTCGAGCTTCTCGGCCAGCTGCTTGATCGCGAGGGCCGGGTCGCCGACCAGCTGTCTGGCCGTCCACGGCACGTCGACGTCGGCGAGGGCCTGCTCGGCCGCGCGCTGCACGTCTTCGAACTCCGCGGCGCCCGCGTCGAGGTTGAGATCGATCGGCGCGGAGTGCACATACCCGTCAGGGTCTTCGTAGGTGACGAAGCGGGTGACGTCGACGTGCACGACGACGAGGGGTGCTTTCAGCAGCCGTGCGTAACGCAGGGCCTCGTCGAGAACGTGCGGAGGCTGGCCTGGCTGCAAGCCGACGATGACCGCTTTCTGCAGTGCCGCGTTCTGTGCCGCTTCTTCAGCTGCTCGGGGCGTGGAATCCGTCATGTCGATCCTTCCGCAGGGCGGCCGCAGGACGGCCGGATGCTCTGGCGTGCGTGCTATCCTGAATGCTACTCTTACCGGCTTCAGGCCGGTGCCGTGAATATCATCGGGCCCTGCACAAGCCCGCTGCTGAACTCGTAAAAGGGGGTCTCGCGCATGGGCCGTGGCCGTCAGAAGGCGAAGCACACCAAGATCGCCCGCGAACTCAAGTCGTACAGTCCCGACGTGAACTTCTCCGCACTGGAGAGTGAGCTCGGTCACCCGACGTCGGAAGACCAGTACGTCGACAAGTGGGCTGACATGTACGAGGACGAAGACGAAGACGAGCTCGAGCGAGCCTGATCTGCGCTTCCGCACGAACCCTGGCGACCGGCATCCGCCGCGTCGGCCAGGGTTTCGTCGTTGTCTGCGCACGATCCCGGCCGCCTGAGAAGAGCTGCGGTCCCGCGACCCGCCCGTCGGCCGCGGAGACGTTCACCAGCGGCCGTGCCGTCGCTCCCACTCGTCTTCGACGGTGACGCGGCGCCCTGCCATGATGCCAGCGGGGAACGTGAGCACGAGCACGGCGGCCACCGCGATGATCGGGATCGTCCAGCCACCCGTCGCGTCGTGGAGCACACCGACGAGCAGCGGGAAGATCGCCGCGAGCACATACCCCGCGCTCTGCACGAAGCTCGACAGCAGCACAGCGCTCTCAGGGGTGCGGGTGCGGATGCTGATGAGCACCAGGGCGAGTGGGAACGCCAGGCCGATCAGTCCGAACAGCGTCATCCACAGCCAGAGAAGCTCGGGCCTGGGGAAGAGCAGCAGTCCCAGCAGGCCCACGAGCGCACCCACGACGCCGACGATGAACAGCGGGCGCGTCGCCTGGAACCGCACGACCAGCACCGGCACGATCAGACCGGCCGGGAAGCCGATGAACGCCCACAGCGAGAGCATGAATCCGGCCGTCGCCGCATCGACCCCCGCCGTGTCGATCATGATCGACGGAAGCCAGGCGAACGAGACGTAGGCCATGGTCGACGATGTGGCGAAGGTGAGGGCGAGCGCCCAGACCAGCGGGATGCGCGCGAGGCGGGCGAAGAGCCGGCGGTTCGTGGGCGCGGTGGCGATCGGACCGGTCGCGGTGAAGACGGGGGCGTCGGATGCGGTCTCCCGCACGCGGCTCGACGACTCAGACGCGTCGGGACGCGTCGGCGGCCCCGGACGGAACAGCATCACCAGCCACGGGACGACGCCGGCGAGCGCGAAGGCGGCCCACATCCCCAGCGAGAAGCGCCAGCCGAGGGCATCGGCCACCGGCACCGCGACCAGCGGCGGAACGAAGGTCGAGAACGCCATCGTCGCCGTGTAGACGGTCATCATCACGCCGATGCGGTCGGCGAAGTACTTCTTCACCAGCGGCGGCAGCAGGATGTTCGCCATGCCCACACCGGCGAAGATCACCGCGGTGCCGATCAGCAGCCCGATCGAGTCGGCGGCGAAGCCGCGACCGACGAGGCCCGCGGTGATCGCCGTGAGGGCGATCACCGTCAGCCGTTCGATCCCCAGCATCCGCTCGAGCATGGGGGTGAGGATGCCGAACACCGCGAAACAGGCGGGCGGAAGCGTGCCGATCACGCCGAGCACCGCCGAAGAGACCGCGAAGTCCTCGCCGATCAGATCGACGACGGGTGAGAGCGAGGCGACCGCCGAACGCAGCGAGAACGCGCAGAGCAGGATGCCGAGAACCGCCAGCACCCGGCCGCGCCACAGCGGCAGCGGCGCGCTCACGACGACTGGGACTGCTCGACCCAGGTGAGGTACTCGTCGGTCACGGTGCCGGTGACGTACCGCCCGTCGAAGCAGCTCATGTCGAGGTCGGTCAGCTCCGAGCCCTCGATGATCGCCGCCTTGAGGTCTTCGACCTCCTGGTAGACGATGCGGTCGGCCCCCAGCACCTCGGAGATCTCGGGGATCGTGCGGTCGTGGGCGATGAGCTCCTGGCGCGACGGCATGTTGATGCCGTACACGTGCGGGTGACGCACCGGAGGTGCTGCCGAGGCGAAGATGACCGACGTGGCGCCCGCGTCGCGCGCCATCTGGATGATCTGCTTGCTCGTCGTGCCGCGCACGATCGAGTCGTCGATGAGCAGCACGTTCTTGCCACGGAACTCCGCGGACATCGCGTTGAGCTTCTGACGCACGCTCTTCTTGCGCACCGCCTGTCCGGGCATGATGAACGTGCGACCGACGTAGCGATTCTTGTAGAAGCCCTCGCGATACTCCTTGCCGAGCTTGCGGGCGACCTGCATGGCCGAGGGCCGGGACGAGTCGGGGATCGGCATGACGACGTCGATCTCGTCGAGCGGCACGTGCTTCGCGATCGTGTCGGCGAGGCGGTCGCCCATCCGCAGGCGCGATTCGTACACCGAGACGCCGTTCATGATCGAGTCGGGGCGGGCCAGGTACACGTACTCGAACGCGCACGGCACGAGCTGAGGATTCTCGGCGCACTGACGCGTGAACAGCTCGCCCTCGTTAGAGATGAACACGGCCTCGCCCGGTTCGACCTCGCGCACGATCTCGTAGTCGGCGTTCTCGAGCACGAGCGATTCGCTGGTCACGACCCACTCGTCGTGGCCGCCCTCCAGGGCCGCCGCACGGCGACCGAGGATGAGGGGGCGGATGCCGAACGGGTCGCGGAATGCGAGAAGACCATGCCCGGCGATGATCGAGATCACGGCGTAGGCGCCCTCGATGCGGTTGTGGGTGCGCGCGACGGCGTCGAAGATGCGGTCGGGATCCAGATCGACCGCAGACGTCGTCGCCTGCAGCTCGCCCGCGAGCACGTTGAGCAGCAGCTCGGTGTCGCTCGACGAGTTCAGGTGCCGGCGATAGCGCTCGGCCATGTCTGCCGTGAGCTCTCGCGTGTTCGTGAGGTTGCCGTTGTGGATCAGCACGATGCCGTACGGGGCGTTCACGTAGAAGGGCTGCATCTCTTCTTCGCTGGATGCCGTGCCCTTGGTCGCGTAGCGCACATGACCGAGGCCGATCTTGCCGAGCAGTGCGCGCATGTCGCGGGTGCGGAACGCCTCGCGCACCATGCCCTCGGCCTTGGCCATGTGCATGACGCCGTTCGGCTCCGCGGTCGCGATGCCCGTGGCGTCCTGCCCGCGATGCTGCAGCAGCAGGAGCGCGTCGTAGATGTCCTGGTTGACCGGTCCGTTGCCGACCATTCCGACGATGCCGCACATGGGTGTTTACTTCGCTCCGTCCGCGTATGCGCCGACCAGGCGCACTGCTCCGCCGTCGACGCCCTTGGCGCCCTCTTCGAACTCGCCGTCGGGTCGAGCCCCGGTGCGCACCGTCGCGACCTGCCAGGCGGCGATGCCCTGCGCGCCGATGGCGGCGATCGCGGCATCCTTCTGCCCCGCGGCGACCACCGCGAGGAATCCGATGCCCAGGTTCCACGTGCCCTCGGTGTCGACGATCGGCGTGCCGGCGATGTCGGCCAGCACCCGGAAGACCGGGCTGGGAGTCCATGTCGAGCGGTCGACCTCGGCCCAGCTGCCCTGCGGCAGCACCCGGGCGAGGTTGGCGGCGATGCCTCCGCCGGTCACGTGACTCAGCGAGTGGATGCCGTTGGGCACGGCCTCGAGCAGCTTGAGCAGCGGCGTCGTGTACAGGCGAGTCGGCTCGAGCAGAGCCTCGCCCCACGTCGCGCCGAAGTCGGCCGCGTTGTCGCCGTAGCCGATGCCCGCGTTCGCGACGATGTGGCGCACGAGCGAGTAGCCGTTGGAGTGCAGGCCACTCGATCCGAGCGCGATCACCGCGTCGCCGTCCTGCACCAGATGCGCTCCGAGCAGGGCATCCGCCTCGACCACTCCCGTCGCGGCACCCGCGACGTCGTAGTCACGCGGGCCGAGCAGCCCTGGATGCTCGGCCGTCTCGCCGCCGACGAGCGCGGTGCCAGTCGCCGCGCAGGCCTCGGCGATGCCGCGCACGATGTCGGCGATGCGCTCCGGCACGACCTTGCCGCACGCGATGTAGTCGGTCATGAACAGCGGCTTCGCGCCGACCACCACGATGTCGTCGACGACCATGCCGACCAGATCCTGACCGATCGTGTCGTGCTTGTCGATGGCCTGTGCGATCGCCACCTTCGTGCCGACTCCGTCGGTGCTGCTGGCGAGCAGCGGGCGCGTGTAGCCGAGCAGCGCGCTGGCGTCGAACATGCCCGCGAATCCGCCGACACCCCCGAGCACCTCGGGCCCGTGCGTCGCGCGCACCGATGCCTTCATGAGTTCGACAGCGAGATCGCCTGCAGCGGTGTCGACGCCGGCCTGAGCATAGGGATTGGTGGGGGTGTCTGCCACGCCTACAGCCTACCGGCCCGCAGGAGCCGCCGACCCCGCCGTTTCCTGACCGTCCGGGGCCACTTCCGCCCGATCTGCTACTATGGATAGTTGCGCGAAGTTCCGCCGTATCTCACCGGCGCAGCGCACACATCCAGGCCGGGCATGAGTGGCCGATCCGCACCGATGCGGTTCACGGCGCCCCGGCCGAACCACAGGCGGCAGCATGCCGCCCGCAGACAGACCAAGAGATCATGAGCAGTACCGCCAGTTCCGCGCGCTCCCGCGCGCCCATCCACGACCACGACACCGACCCCACCGCGACCGCCGTCGCGTCCGCTGAAGCACCCGCAGAGCTGGCCTGGCGCCAGGCGGGCCACGACGTCTTCGTCGCGACGAGCCGGGGCGAGTTCGCCGGCTTCGTGACCGTCGACGACGCCGCCCACGTGGTGCACGACAGCCACAGCCGCCGCATCGGCAGCTACCCGAACCTCGCCGCAGCCCGGCAGGCGCTGGTCGACGCCACGCGCCCGCCGTCACGCAGCCGAGAGCGGCTGCGCCGCCGCATCCTCTCCCGTCGCCGCTGAGACCTCCGCTGCCGCTCTCTCCTCGACCAGACGAGACTGCGGTGAGACCTGCGCCTCCGTCGCATATTGACCATACGATGGGGCAATGGTCGACAAGCCGCAGTGGCTGATCCGCGAAGACGCCGGCACCTCGGTGCTGGTCGCCCTTGCGCTCAGGCAGCTGCTGGGCATCCGGGCGCCTGAGGACCTGCCCGCGCTGCGCGGCCTCGAGGTGCGCCGGCCCGACGCCGAAGACGTCGACGACGCACTCGAGAAGCAGTGGCGCGAGTACTGGGACATGACCGTCGAGCCGCGCGCGCACCGCTCGGACGTGCCGCTCGACCTCGTCGACGGCTATGACACCCTCGTCGCGCTGCCGACCACCGGCGCCGAAGAGCTGCGCGACGCGATCATCCCGCACGCGCAGACCGTGCTGCATTACGCGCAGCGCGCGCACAACCGCTACGTCGACTCGGTCAGCTCATCGGGCGGCGCCTATCGCGCCTACGCGAGCGCCATCGCGGAGTTCGAGCGCGAGGTCGGGCGCCGAGCGCACTCGTTCGAGCTGAACGTGCAGGTGCTGCCGTTCGCCCAGCGGGGCATCTGGTGGATCGGCGCCCTGAGCGTCGCCGTCACAGACGGCTTGCGACGTGACGTGGTCGCGTTCGACGCGGCGATGCGGCCGGTGATCGCCGAGCTGGCCTAGCCCTGCTCGTCGTCGGTCTCGACGACGTGCTCGCGCTCGACGCGAACGACGCGGGCGTGCTTGCGCGCCGCACGGTCCAGCATCACGGCGATCATGCCGCCGAGGGCGATGCCGATCGGCACGGTCCACAGCAGCGCGAACCCGAAGACCTGGCCAGGAGGGTAGACGACGCCGAGCACGCGAGACGGCTCGTACGATCCGAGCAGCGTCACGATGCCGGCGACGATGATCCCCAGCACGGCCCCTGTCACCATGAACACGCCGTAGCGCGGCACGGGACGGATCGTCGCTTCGACCGTGGAGTGGCGGGGTGTGCGGGACATGCTCCTATTGTCCCACGCTCCGCCTATGCGATCGCGGGGATCAGCGGACGGTCACCGACCAGGCGCCGAGTCCCTCGGCGTTGGTTCCGTCGGCGGCGATGGCGCTCAGCGGCTCCCTGCCGACGTCGATCGTGATCGGACCGTCGGCGCAGCGGACATCGGTGGCGCCGGTGCCGACCTGGCCCGATCCGCTCTCGTAGTAGACCCCGGCGTCCATCGTCTCGGCGCCGAAGCATTCGAACTGCACCGAGGTGACGTCCTGCGGCGACTCGAAGTCGATGCGAACGGCCTGGCCCGCGGCGATCGCCCCATCGAGAGTGCGCTGATCGTCCGGCTTCACGGCCAGACCCGACAGCTGAGCGGCCCCAGCCGTGGACTCTGCACGTTCTTCCAGCCACCGCTGCACCGCACCGTCATCGGTCGACTGCGATGCACTGCATCCGGTCAGCGCGAGTGCGGCGATCGCCACGACGACTGCCGCCGAGGTCTTCTTCATGATCCACACCCTAGGTGCGCAGTCATGGCCGCAGTGGCAGCAGGTCGCTGAGGTCTGCACGGGTGCCCGATGCCATCACGCGGCCGGCGGCCAGGGCATCCGCCCACTGCTCCGCCCCCGTGGCCAGCGCGACCCAGGTGGCGGCGTCCATCTCGACGACGTTGGGCGGGGTGCCGCGGGTGTGCCGCGGGCCCTGCACGACCTGAACTGCCCCGAACGGCGGCACACGCACCTCGACGCTGTTGCCCGGCGCCTTCTCGTCGAGCAGCTGAAGCAGGTAGCGCACCGCGGTGGCGAGCACCGGACGCGCTGCCTCACTGGCGGCGACGCTCGCGAGCGCGGCACGTCCATCGGCGACGTCGATCTTCCGGGCGGGCATGCCCCCAGGTTACGCGTCACAAGCCCGGAGGTCCGGATGCGCAGGAGCCCAGAACCCCTGTTCCGCGGCACATCCGCCACATTTCTCCGGAGTTGTGACGGCGGCGCGCCTAGGCTCTGATTCGATGACTGGTTCTGCTGAAGAGATGCGCGGCGCGCGCGCCGAGTTGCTGGCCGCCGCAGAGCGCGCGGGCGAATGGACGCCGCGCTTTCCGATGTCGGTCGACGATCCGTGGCCCGCATCGGTGCTCATCCTGTTCGGCCGGCTCGACAGCATCCCGGCCCGATCCGACGACGAGACCGTGTCGGCCGACCTCGACGTGCTGCTGCAGCGTCGAGCGGCCACGCTGTCGTCGCACCCGGGTCAGGTGTCGTTCCCCGGCGGCGGCTACGAAGAGCAGGATGCCGACACCGTCGCGACCGCGCTGCGCGAAGCGCAGGAGGAGACCGGGCTCGATCCGGATGGCGTGGAAGTGCTCGCGGCGCTGCCCGAGATCCCGCTCGCCGTGAGCAACTTCCTGGTCACCCCGGTGCTCGGCTGGTGGCGCGAACCCTCGCGGGTCGCGGCCGTGGATCATGCCGAGACGGTCGAGGTCTTCCGGGTGCCGGTCGCGCAGCTGGTCGACCCCGCCAACCGGTTCACGTCGGTGCTGCGCCGCGACGGGTACACCTACAAGGGCCCGGCGTTCGACATCGACGGCACGATCGTGTGGGGCTTCACCGCCGGCGTACTCGACGCGCTGTTCGACGCGACAGGCTGGTCGCAGTCGTGGGACCCGGCGGTCGAGCGGCCTGTCATCGTCTGAGCTCGGCCGTGGCGCGCCGGTAGGCTGGCGGCATGAAGATCCTCGTCCTCGGCTCGGGCGCGCGCGAGCACGCGATCATCCTCTCCCTGCGGTCCGAAGAGGCCGATCACGAGATCTTCGCCGCACCCGGCAATGCCGGCATCGCGCAGGATGCCACCCTCGTCGACCTCGATCAGCTCGACGGCGCCGCGGTCGCGGGTTTCGCGAACGAGCACGCCATCGACCTCGTCGTCGTCGGCCCCGAAGCGCCTCTGGTCGCCGGTGTCGCCGACGTGCTGCGCGAACGAGGCATCCCGGTGTTCGGCCCTGGCCGGGCCGCCGCTCAGCTCGAGGGCTCGAAGGCCTTCGCGAAGCGGATCATGGATGCCGCGGGTGTGCCGACCGGGCGCGCGGTGCGCGCGGCGACGACCGCCGAGGTCGAGGCCGCATTCGATGAGCTCGGTGCTCCGCACGTCGTGAAGGCCGACGGCCTGGCCGCGGGCAAGGGCGTCATCGTCACCGCCGATCGCGCCGAGGCGCTGGCGCACGCCGAGCACTACCTGCCCTCCGGTCCTGTGCTCGTCGAGGAGTTCCTCACGGGGCCCGAGGTGTCGCTCTTCTTCCTCAGCGACGGCGACACCGTGCGCGCGCTGAGCCCCGCGCAGGACTTCAAGCGCGCGCTCGACGGCGACGGCGGACCGAACACCGGCGGCATGGGCGCGTACTCGCCGCTGCCGTGGCTCGCCGACGAATTCGGCAGCGTCGAGGCGTTCGTCGCCGAGGTGACGGAGTCGGTCGCCGTGCCCGTGGTGCATCAGCTCGACTCCGAGGGCACTCCCTTCATCGGCCTGCTGTACGCGGGGCTCATCCTGACTCCTGCGGGCGTGCGGGTGATCGAGTTCAACGCGCGCTTCGGCGACCCCGAGACCCAGGTCGTGCTGCCGCGACTGCGCACTCCCCTGTCGCGCCTGCTGCTGGCCGCCGCATCCGGCACGCTCGAAGATGAGCCGCAGCCCGATTTCTCATCCGATGTCGCGATCACCGTCGTGCTCGCCAGCGAGGGCTACCCCGAGGCCCCGCAGACCGGCCGCATGATCGAGGGACTGGCCGATGCGGCATCCGTCGACGGCGTCTCGATCGTTCACGCCGCGACCGGTGCTCCCGACGCCCCTGGCGGATCACTCATCGCGACCGGCGGTCGGGTGATGAACGTCGTCGCCACGGGGTCGGACTTCGCGGATGCCCGTGCCAGGGCCTATGAGGCGATCGGCCGCATCTCGCTCGACGGCGCCCACTATCGTCACGACATCGCGGCGCGCGTCGCCGAGTAGCGCGACCGGCGCGTCACCGGCGCGGACCGGGGACGGCGTCAGATCAGAGGGCGATCCAGTACTGCCGCATCCGCTCGTCCGGAGCGTCAGGCCCGGCGATGACCGCCTCGAGCTCGCCGCCCGCGCTCTCGATCGTGCGGTACGAGCCGGCGTTGCCGTCGTCGCAGGTGAGCATGACGCGGTCGTAGCCCTGCTCGCTGGCCCGGTCGAGCACGAGCCGCAGGGCCGCGCCGGCGATGCCCTGCCGGCGCCGCGAAGGACGCACCGAGTACCCGATGTGCCCGCCGTACATGCGCAGCCAGTCGTTCAGCTCGCGACGGAAGGCGATGAACCCCACGACGTCGCCGTCGTCGGTGATCCAGAAGTAGTCGCAGCCGACGTGGCCGTCGGGCAGCGTCGCCTCCGCATCGGCGTACAGCTCGGCCTTCTCGACGAGAGCGGCGCAGGCATCCCGATCATGCGACTGCCCGCGCTCGAGACCAGCGCCGTCGATGTGCGCATCTCCGAATTCAGCCACGGTCTCGGACCATGAGTCGAACAGGGACAGGGAGGGACGGGCCAGCGCGATGGTCATCGCTCCATCAGATCACGCCGGTGGGCGGTATTCGGTATCAGCCTCGGCGCACGAAGTACCAGTTCGCGACGAGCCAGCTGATCACCAGGGCGAAGTAGAACGCGATGGCAGTCCAGCGCGAGACCGGATCGGTGTCGACGACGGCGTGCACGACGAGCTGCACGGTGCCGAGCACGAGCGCGACGACTCCGACGGCGGCAAGGCCCTTGGTCGCTGCGACGCGGTCGCGCTCGTCGGCGTACTCCAGGGCGTTCACCCGTTCGAGGTCGCCTGAGCTGCCCCTGCGGGCGAAGACCGCGCCGAGTCCGCCGCCGATCGCGCCGACGAGCAGAGCGACGGCCGCTACGGTCTGCCCGAGCACGAAGCACACCAGCGCGCCCGCGGCGCACACGCCGACGAGCACCGTGTTGGTGCGTGACATGGGCCAGCGGCGAGACGTGGGTTCGGCGGCCGCATCATCATGCATCGACATCGAAGACCTCCTCAACGGTCGAGCCGAAGTGCCGCGCCAGGTGCACGGCGAGCGCGAGGGAAGGGTCGTAGCGGCCGGTCTCGATCGCGTTGATGGTCTGGCGCGAGACGCCGACGGCGGTCGCGAGCGCCTGCTGCGAGAGACCGCGTTCGGTTCTCAGCTCTTTGACCCTGCTCTGCACGCTTCAAACGTAGGCGACCGGCGATCTCATGTAAAGCCGACTTGACACGCTCCCGAGGTGTCAAGCATGCTTGTCATGTCAAACACGCTTTACACTTTCGGAGGCCATCATGCAGGACGCACTCGTCGACTTCACCCAGTCCCTTCCCCTGTGGCTGCAGTGGGCCGGGGTCATGCTCGCCGCCGCGATCCCGTTCATAGAGTCGTACTTCGGCACGCTCATCGGCGCGATCGCCGGCGTTCCGCTGCCGATCGCCGTGCTCGCGGCCGTGGTCGGCAACGTCATCTCGATGCTCATCTTCGTCTTCATCGCGTCCGCCGCCCGGCAGAAGGTGATGGCGCGGCGGGGTGCGGATGCTGCTCAGGATGTCCCCTCCCCGCGTCGCGAGAAGGTGAAGCGCATGTTCGACCGCTTCGGGGTTCCCGGCGTGAGCCTGCTCGGCCAGACCGTGCTGCCCAGCCAGATCACCTCGGGGATGATGGTGTCGTTCGGTGCCAGCCGCAACGCCGTGATCTTCTGGCAGGTCATCTCGATCATCGTCTGGGCGATCATCTTCGCGCTCATCGGCCAGGCCGGCATCGCCCTCTTCCGCTGAGCGGACACGGAGGCGCCGTCGCGGTCAGCGCGCCGGCGCCTCGTCGGCACGGTCAGCGCGACGGCGCCTCATCGGCACGGTGCCGGCCGAGGAACAGCGCCGCGATCAGCGCGATGCCCAGCACGCAGGCAGGAAGAAGCATGGCCTGCGCCATGCCGGCCGAGAATCCCTCGGCGATCCGCCGGGGCATCTCGCCTCCGCCCGAGAGCCCTGCAGGAGCCTCGGACAGCCCGGGCAGGTTCGCCTCGAGACGCGACTGCATGAAGGCGGCGATCGCGGCAGACCCGACGACAGAGCCGATCGTGCGCGTGGTGTTGTAGATGCCGGCACCGGCTCCGGCCTGGCGCGGGGGCAGATTGCGGGTCGCCGTGGTGGCGAGCGGACCCCACATGCCTGCGTTGCCGATCCCGAGCACGGCCGACGGCAGCAGGAACATCCAGGTCGGGGTGTCCATGTTCATCAGCGCGGCGTTCCACAACTGCCCTCCCGCGACGCAGAGCAGGCCGGGGATGAGGATCCACCGCGGGTCGATCCGGTCGAGCAGCTTTCCGGCGGCCGGGGCGAGAACGCCCGAGAGCACGGCCATCGGGATCATCAGCAGCGCGGCCTCGGTGGGCGTCAGCCCGCGGGCGAGCTGCAGGAAGAACATGAATGGCAGCGACATACCGGTCACCGCGAACCCGACCACCGCGATCGCCGCGTTCGCGCCAGAGAAGTTGCGATCCCTGAACAGCGCCAGAGGCACCAGCGGCTCGCTCTTGGTCATCGCCTGCTGCACGATGAACAGCGCCAGCACGGTGATGCCAGCGATGATCAGGCCCCACACCGTGATGGGTCCGGCGATGGTGCCCCAGTCGTACGCCTCACCCTCCTGCAGACCGAACACGATCAGGAACAGGGCGACGGCGCTGAGCACGACGCCAGCGAGGTCGAAGCGGTGCGGATGGGTCTCGAGCTTGGGCACCAGGATCCAGGCGAGCACGAAGCCCACGATGCCGACGGGGATGTTGACGAAGAAGATGGCCTCCCATCCGAAGGCGTCGACGAGCACACCGCCGAGCAGCGGGCCGACGAGGGTGGCGACGCCCGCGGTGGCACCCCACAGCCCCATCGCCGCGCCTCGCCGCTGCGGCGGGAAGGTGCGGGTGATCACGGCCATCGTCTGCGGTGTCATGAACGCGGCGCCCAGCCCCTGCGCGGCCCGGGCCGCGATCAGCCCCTCCAGCGTGGTCGACAGGCCGCACCACAGGGATGCCAGGGTGAAGACCGCGAGGCCGATCAGGTAGATGTTCTTGGGACCGAACCGATCGCCCAGGCGCCCGGTGATCAGCAGCGGAACCGCGTAGGCCAGCAGGTACGCGCTCGTGACCCAGACGACATTGTCGAGATTGTTGGTGTCGGGGTCGAGGGCGGCCTTGATGGCCGGATTGGCGACCGAGACGATCGTCGTGTCGACCAGCAGCATGAAGAAGCCGATGACCAGCGCCCACAGGGCGGGCCAGGGGCTGCGGGTCTCGGTACGAGTCGTCTCAGTCGAAGTCACCCGGCAACGCTACTCCTCCCCTCCGACACCGGCGCCGGGATGCCGATCAGCGCAGCGTCGTCGCGAGCTGCGCGCCGGTCAGCTCCCGGTCGGCGTAGACCAGTCTGATCACCTCGGGGTCGGGATTTCCGGCATCCGGAGCACGGTGCACCAGCTGCAGCCCTGCTTTCTCGGCCACCGCCGCCGACGCGCGATTGTGCTCGACGAGATAGGCGATGACCGGCGGCTTCGGTGAGCGCAGGCGGGCCGCGGCGACTGCGGCGAGCGCCAGCTCGGTCGCGTAGCCGTGGCCGTGATGATCGGCCGAGATGCGGTAGCCGAGGTTCCACACCCGCGCGCCCGGTTCAGCGGGCAGCAGGGTGCAGCCGCCCGCGCCGATGATCTCGCCGGTCGTGCGGAGGCGTACGATCCACGACCCGAGCCCGATTTCGTTCCACGCGGCGTCCCACCGCGCGAACATCCGCTCGGTGGGCGCCGTCTCGGCGTGCCGCAGAGTGGGGTAGTGGAGCCAGACCCGCGGGTCGGCGTGGATCGCGTGCACGGCGGCGAAATCGGCATCCGTCGGCCGGCGCAGGCTGAGGCGGTCGGTGAGGGTCTCTTCATCCATCGCGACGAGCGTACGACGCACCGCCGACATCGGGTCGCGCCGGATGGGAAGATGGGTGCGTGAGCGAAGCACAGAGCATCCCCGGCTGGCGGCACCTGTACTCGGGCAAGGTCCGCGACCTCTACGCCTCTGAGGATCCGGCTGACACCCGCATCCTCCTCGTCGCGAGCGACAGGGTGAGCGCCTTCGACTTCGTGCTCTCGCCTGGCATCCCGCAGAAGGGCGAGCTGCTCACCCAGCTCAGCGACTGGTGGTTCGATCAGCTCTCCGACGTGCCGAACCACCTGGCCGAGGGCGAGATCCCTGATGCTGTGGCCGGCCGTGCCATGCTCGCCATGGCACTCGAGATCCTTCCGATCGAGTGCGTCGTGCGCGGCTACATCACCGGCACCGGCTGGGCGGAGTACGTCGAGCACGGCACGGTCTGCGGCATCCCGCTCCCGGCCGGGCTCTCGAACGGCGACCGCCTGCCCGAACCGCTCTTCACGCCGGCCTACAAGGCACCGCTCGGCGAGCACGACGAGAACATCACCTACGAGCGGGTCGTCGAGCTGGTCGGCGCCGAGCGCGCCGCTCAGCTGCGGGACGCATCGCTGTCGCTCTACCGCCGCGCCTCGGCTATAGCCGAGGCGAAGGGCCTGATCCTGGCGGACACCAAGTTCGAGTTCGGAGTGGACGCCGACGGCACCCTGCGTCTGGCCGACGAGGTGCTCACCAGCGATTCGTCGCGCTACTGGGACGCGGAGGCCTGGAAGAGCGGCACGACTCCCGAGGCCCGCATGGCGAGTTTCGACAAGCAGATCGTGCGCGACTGGCTGGCAGCGAACTGGGACAAGCAGGGCGAGCCGCCCGCGCTTCCAGACGAGATCGTCGAGCAGACGGCCGATCGCTACCGCGAGCTCATCGGGCGGCTGAAGGGCTGATGCCCCGATGCTCCCCGCGCGTCGGCACGACAGGACGCGGATGCCGGGGGCGATAGGGTTTCCTCGGCCCTGAACCCCTGATCCCCGAGGAGCCCCCATGCCGCTGTGGAAGATCCACGGCAACGGTCGCACTGTCGCGCCCGGCGCCGTCGTCCGCCCCGAAGAGCGCCTGAACTGGCCGGCGACCATCGCGATCGGCGTGCAGCACGTCATCGCCATGTTCGGCGCGACGTTCCTCGTGCCGATCCTCACCGGCTTCCCCGTGCCGACGACGCTGCTGTTCAGCGGTGTCGGCACGATCCTGTTCCTGCTCATCACGCGCAACAAGCTGCCCAGTTACCTGGGGTCGTCGTTCGCGTTCATCGCCCCGGTCACCGCCGCGACGGCCACGAATGAGATCGGCTCGGCGCTGGCCGGCATCGTCGCGGTCGGCGTGCTGCTGGCGCTGATCGGCGTCGTCGTGCACACCGTCGGCGTGCACTGGGTCGACCGCTTCCTGCCGCCCGTGCTCGCGGGCACGATCGTCGCGCTCATCGGGTTCAACCTCGCGGGCGCTGCGCGCGGCAACTACGAGCAGGCGCCCATCACGGCCACGTTCACCCTCGCCGTGACCATCCTGTTCGCGGTCGTGTTCCGCGGATTCCTCGGCCGCATCTCGATCTTCCTGGGCGTGATCGCGGGGTACATCTTCGCGGGCATCCGGGGCGAGCTCGACTTCAGCACCGTCGAGGCGGCCGACTGGGTGGGCTTCCCGACCTTCCACACGCCCGACTTCGCCTCACCGGGCACCTGGTCGGCGATGGCGATGTTCCTGCCCGTCGTGCTCGTGCTGATCGCCGAGAACGTCGGCCACGTGCGCGGCGTCGCGACCATGGTCGAAGATCCCGCGATCAACCAGCAGACCGGCAAGGCGCTCATCGCCGACGGCATCTCGACCTCGCTCGCCGGCTTCTTCGGCGGCTCGGGAACCACGACCTACGGCGAGAACATCGGCGTCATGGCATCCACCCGCGTGTACTCGACGGCGGCGTACTGGGTGGCCGGCATCACCGCCATCCTGCTGAGCATGTCGCCGAAGTTCGGGGCCGTGATCAACTCGGTCCCCGCCGGCGTGCTCGGCGGCGTCACGACCGCCCTGTACGGTCTGATCGGCGTGATCGGCATCAAGATCTGGGTCGACAACCGCGTCGACTTCTCACGGCCGGTCAACCAGTACACCGCTGCGGTGGGCCTGATCGTCGCGGTCGGCGGCTTCATGATCAAGGACCCGGAATCGGGCTTCGAGCTCGGCGGCATCGTGCTCGCCACCGTCGGCGCCATCCTCATCTACCACCTCGGCAACCTCGTCGCGCGGCTGCGCGGCTCCGGTGCCGACGACCCCAAGCCGCTCGCCGGTGTGGGTGCGCCCGGCGGCGACCCCGCCTGACGCGGACGCCTGACGCGGGCCTCGGGCCCGCCGTCCACGACAGGAGGACACGCGAGCGCAGGTCGATTCCCCGGAATCCGTCCTGTTCTCGCGTGTTCGCCTGTTCTCGGGCATCCGGATGCCAGTCCGGCGGCGTCAGCGCCGGATGATCCGCTGCTCGATCGCAGCCGCGACAGCGCCCGCCCTGGTATCGACGCCGAGCTTGGCGTAGATGTGCGACAGGTGCGACTTCACGGTCGCCTCGGACACGAACAGCGCGCGGGCGAGCTCGCGGTTGCCGAGACCGTCGGCGAGCAGCTCGAGCACCTCGACCTCGCGCTCGGTCACGCGCGGGTCGGGCGACGACGCACGCCGCATCAGCATCGCCGCGACAGAAGGAGCGAGCGCGGGCGCCCCGACGGCCACCGACCGGATGCCCGCGAAGAGCTGCTCGGGCGGGGCATCCTTCAGCAGATAGCCGCCCGCACCGGCATCCAGCGCCCGCAGGATGTCGGACTCGCTGTCGTAGGTCGTCAGCACCAGAACCGCCGGCGGGTGCTCGAGGCCACGCAGCCGTGCGGTCGCCTCGATGCCGCCGACGCCGTCGCCGAGGCTGAGGTCCATCAGCACGACATCGGGATGCTCGCGCTCGACCGCCGTCACCGCCTCGGCGGCGTTCGACGCCTCACCGACCACGATCAGACCGTCGCTCGATTCGATCAGGGCGCGCACCCCCGCACGCACCACCGGGTGGTCGTCGACCAGTACGAGTCGCAGGGTCATCGGAGCGTCCTCTCGGTGAGGGGGAACACGGCCGACAGCGTCGTGCCTTCGCCTGGCGCGCTCTCGATGTCGAGATGCCCGCCCACGACGGCGATGCGCTCGGCGATGCCGTCGAGTCCGTAGCCACGGCCCTGCGCTCGGCGCTGCACGGCCGCCTGGCGCCGCGCGGCCGGCCGGGCGTCGAACCCGATCCCGTCGTCGCGGATGTCGAGGCGCAGTTCGCCGGGCTGGGCGGTGAGGCTCACCACGGCTCTGGTCGCGCGGGCATGCTCGGCGACGTTGGCGAGCGCTCCACGCACCGTGCGGATGACGGCGGATGCCACGGGCAGCGGCACTCGATCGACCTCGCCGTGCACGCGGAGGTCGACCGTGAGGATCGACGATGCGGCATCCGCCACCGCCCGCTGCACCGCGCGCTGCACGGCGGCGGGAAGCGAGGAGGCGGCGCCGTCGAGTTCGGCCGGCGCCAGGTCGCGGACGACCCGCCGCACCTCGTCGAGCCCGGCGCGCGCGGAGTCTGCCGCAGTGCGCACCTGCGCACGGGCTGCATCGGGCCGGCGGTCCCAGCCCTGCTCCGCCGCCTGCAGCAGCAGATTGATGCTGGTGAGGTTCTGCCCGACCGAGTCGTGGATCTCGCGCGACAGCCTTGCCCTCTCGGCGAGTCCGCCTGCGCGATGCTCGGCGGCGGCGAGCTCGGCCTGCGCTTCGGTCAGCTCGTCGACCAGGCGCTGCCGAGCAGTGGCCTCGCGGTCGAGAGCGCGGTAGGCGACGACCGCGGCGACGGCGATGCCGATGGGTCCCGCGAAGATCGTCGGGTCGAGCTCGGGGTTCAGGCGCAGCTCGGCGGCGACCACGACCGCGGTCATGACCGACACGACCCCCGACGCCGGCCAGAACGGCAGGATCTGCAGCACCTGGAAGGCGAGCGGCACCGCACACCACGCGAACGACGGCGCGGTCAGCGTGAGCGCGACCCACAGCGCGCACACGATCAGCGTCCACACCGCCGGCCATGCCCCGTGACGCGGAACCAGACCCTGCATGACGGCGATCACAGCGAGCACCACCACGCCGCTGAGGATCATCGCAGCCGTCGCGTCCCACTCATGCCTGATCACATAGCGAGCCGCGCAGACGGCCAGCAGAACCAGCAGCACGACCTGCAGCATCCGGGCGAACCGCACCGGCGCGAGGATGCCCCGAACGCCGGTCTCGGCGGCATCGGGCGCGGTTGTCATGGGCACAGCCTACGGAGCGGAGCAGGTCTCGGGAATCATCCGATCGGCGCGAATCCTGGGAGCGATCCCATCGACCGGCAGCAGAATATCGGGCGAATCGCAAGGGTTGACAGGGCTGAAATCGGCTGGTTACGGTGAGCGGGCTTCGGCGTGAGAGACGGTGCGAAGATGCCCGGCACTCCACTCCGAGGTGCGCCCGCCGACCAGGTGGGCGGACATCGTTCAGTTCAAAAGGAGCACTGAATGCGCATCACCAGAACCTTCGCCCTCGCAGCGACCGCGGTCGTCGCGCTCGGTTTCGGCGCCATCGCGCCGGCAGCCAGCGCCGCCCCCTCGGCGGGCAGCGGAGACACCCCGACCTACCAGGAGTTCGCGGCGTCGACCTATCGCGACATCGACGGCGGATACGTGGTCAACGGCGACGAGCTCGTGTCGACCAAGGGCGACCTGAAGAGCTTCTACGACAACCTTCTCGGACCCGACTCGATGACGGACGGCCTGATCGTCAACACTGTCAACGGCGTCGACGACAAGTGGTCGGCCTCGAAGGTCGGAAACCTCACCTACTGCGTCAGCACCAAGTTCGGCACGCGCCACGACGACGTGGTCGCGGCGATGGCGAGCGGCGCCGCCCTCTGGGAGGCCGCCTCGTCGAAGGTCAACTTCGTGTACGTCAGCAGCGCCGACAGCAACTGCACCACCCGCAACAACGCGGTGCTGTTCTCGGTCGAGCCGGTGCAGACCTCGCAGTACATCGCGCGGGCGTTCTTCCCGAGCAGCCCCGACCGTCAGATGAACGTGCTCATCGACGACTCGATCTGGTCGTCGGGTTCGTGGACCCCCACGAACATCCTCGGCCACGAGCTCGGCCACACCCTGGGCTTCCGCCACGAGCACACCCGCCCCGAGTCGGGCACCTGCTTCGAAGACAACAACTGGCGTCCGCTGACCCCGTACGACTCGTCGTCGATCATGCACTACCCGCAGTGCAACGGCAGCTCCGACGACCTGTCGATGACCAGCTCCGACCGCGCAGGCGTCGTCGCGCTGTACGGCAGCTGATCACCCTCTCCTCGCGTGGGGCCCGGTCGAGAGACCGGGCCCCACGTGTGTGTGCGGCACGAGGGGCCTTGGCTGTGCGGGCGTCCGGACGTCGGAAATCTCGGACCAGACGTCCGCGGCGCGGCGTGTCGTCGTGCGACCCGCCGCCCACGCCCCGGACCGTCCGAGATTCCCGACACGACCGGAGCCGGAACGGCTGTCAAGGCCCCGCCGCAGCATCCGGATGGGACGGTACCGTCGGCGCATGTCCGATGTCACCGCTCTGTCCGATCTCGCCCGAAGCCGACACCTGCGCGTGGCGGTCGCCGAATCGCTCACCTCCGGCGCGCTGGCCAGCACGGTCGGCGCCGGGGAGGAGGCGAGCGCATGGTTCGGCGGCGGGGTGGTCGCATACCTGCCCGAGGTCAAGGAGCGCGTGCTCGGCTTCCCCGCCGATCAGGATCCGACGTCGGCGGAGTGCGCCGAGCAGTTGGCCAGAGGCGCGCGCGAGCTGCTCGACGCGGATCTGTGCGTCTCGACGACCGGCGTCGGGGGTCCGGATGCCGAAGACGGGCACCCCGCGGGAGAGGTGTTCCTCGGATGGGCCACTCGCGACGAGGCCGGGCATCGCCGTCTGACGCTCGACGGCGGTCCGGAGGAGGTGCTCGAGGCGACGATCGAGGCGGCCGTGCAGCTGCTGACGTTCCATGCCGGCCTTGTGGACGGCGCGGGGAATCAGTGACCGGACGGCTGCGCCCGGCGTGGCGGCGGCTGACACGCCGCACCCGTCACGGACGGTCTGAGATCTCCGTCACGTCACGGAACCGGATGCGCGCACCAGGCGGCAGCTGCCCCGCCAGATCCCGCGCCCCATCAGTCAGCGCGCCGATGATCGGGTAGCCGCCGGTGGTCGGATGGTCGGGCCCGAACAGCACGGGCTGGCCGTCGGCCGGCACTTGGATGGCACCGTCGACCGCGCCCTCGCTGGGCAGCTCGTCGCGAATCGCGCGTTCGAGAGCGCGCTCACCGCGCAGGCGGATGCCTACTCTGTCAGAACGTGGTGTGACCAGCCATTCCTGCGTGCTCAACAGCCGCACGGCGTCGGGAGTGAACCAGTCGTCGCGCGGGCCGAGCGTGATGTCGAGCACGGTGAGATCACCGGGTGCGGGCAGCTCGCGTGGCAGTGGCGCCGGCTCGACGGCGACCGACGGGATGCCGCCGATCGCGATCACGTCACCCACCCGCAGGGGCGAAGGACCGATCCCCGAGAGGGTGTCGGTCGACCGGCTGCCCAGCTGATCGGGCATCCGGATGCCGCCGCGCACGGCGACCGAGACCCGCAGCCCGCGCGCCGGAAGGCCGATCTCGAGCAGGTCGCCGCGAGCGACGGCGAACGGCGCTCCGAGCCGGATGCTGCGGAGCCGGCCGGCCGCAGTGACCACGGCCAGTTCGGCATCGGCGCCGGCGACGGCCGCGACACCCGCGGCGTGGAATCGCAGCGCGATCGCCCCTATGCCCTCGAGAGCTGCCGCGGTGGAGTCGTTGCCGACGGCACGATTCGCGTCGCGGAGAGCGACGCGGTCGGCTGCTCCGGATGCCGGAACCCCGAGTTCGGCGAGGCCGGGACGGCCGCCATCCTGCACGAGCAGCTGCAGCCCAGGGTCGATGACCTCGACGGTGGCCGCAGGAACCACCAGACCATCCGGCCCACCACCCGCGCGTCGCGGCTCGACACGCCGCTCCGCGGCCAGAGCATCCGAGACCCCCGACACCGCAGCACGCGCACCCGCATCCACACCCGCACGCGCATCCGCCGGAACCACCCGACCATCCGGCCCCCCACCCGCGTGTCGCGGCTCGACACGCCGCTTCGCGGCCAACACATCCGAGACCCCCGACACCGCCGCAGCACGCGCACCCGCATCCGCACCCGCATCCGCATCCGCATCCGCATCCGCATCCACGAAACGCACGACCGCACCGGGCACCAGCAGTGCCGGCGGATCGCGCTGCACGTCCCACATCACGGCATCCGTCGTGCCGATCAGCTGCCATCCGCCCGGGCTCTCGCGCGGATACACGCCGCTGAACGGGCCGGCGAGCGCCACCGAGCCGGCGGGCACGCGCGTGCGCGGCGAGGCCCGACGAGGCACGTCGAACAGTGGATCATCACCGACGAGATACCCGAACCCCGGCGCGAAGCCCGAGAAGGCGACCGTCCAGCGGGCGGCGCCGTGCCGGCGGATGAGTTCCTCGGCCGAGACCCCGAGCAGCTCCGCGACCTCGGCGAGGTCATCGCCGTCGTACCGCACGGGCACGAGCAGGTCGGCCCCCGCTCCCGGCGGGGCCCCATCCGCATGGGTCGCGAGCAGCGCCCTCGCCAGCTCGTCAGCCGTCGTCACGAGCGGGTCGAAGCGCACGAGAACCGTGCGAGCACCTGGCACGCGCTCGATCACACCGAGCACGTCCGCCCAGGCGCGGTGCATGCGCATGGCCTCGTCGAGGTCGGCGCACTCGACGAGCACGGCGCGGTCGGAGGCGGTCAGCACACGCATGCGGTCACCTCGCTCAGCCCGCGATGAACGGGGCGATCTCGACGCCGGCATCCACCAGCATCCGCCTCGTCTCCGCCGCCATCGCGACCGCACCGGGACTGTCGCCGTGCACGCAGATCGACTGGGCCTCGACGCGTACGGGGGTGCCGTCGACGGCCTCGATCAAACCCGTCTCGGCGAGCCGCACCATCCGCCGCGCCACCGCTGCGGCGTCGTGCAGCACGGCCCCGGGTTGCGAACGCGGCACAAGCGTCCCGTCTGCGAGATAGCCGCGGTCGGCGAACGCCTCGGCTGCGACCTGCAGACCCGCACCGGCGGCGACCTCGAGTGCCACGCCGCCCGCGAGACCCAGCATGACCAGCCCGGGATCGACCGAGCGGATGCCCGCGGCCACCGCCTGCGCCTGCCTCTCGTCGCGCGCGATCGTGTTGTACAGCGCGCCATGCGGCTTGACGTAGGCGACCCGCGCGCCGACGGCACCCGCGAGCGCGATGAGCGCACCGAGCTGATACTCGATCTGGGCCTGCAGGGTACGGGCATCCGGGTTCTGCGGGGTGCGGCCGAAGTTCTCGCGATCGGGGTACGACGGGTGGGCTCCGATCACGACCCCGTTCGCCGTCGCCGCGGCGAGGGTGTCGCGGATGCCCTCGGCGCTGCCCGCATGGAACCCGCACGACACATTGGCGCTGGTCACGATCTCGAGCATCGCGGCGTCATCGCTGACGACCCGCTCGGCGGAGTTCTCGCCGAGATCCGAGTTCAGGTCGATGGATGCCATGCCGCCTGTCTACCCAACGGATCGACGGCTGTCCATCCGAGCAGCCCGTGCCGGACGTCACGGACCGGATGCCTGCCACGCGGCGTGTCTGTCAGCGACCCGCCGCCTGCGGGACGAACCGTCCGAGGATTCCGACGCGAAGGAGGCACCCCAACGGCAGCCGGCACCCCGACGGCAGCCGGCACCCCGACGGAAGCCGACACCCCAACAGCCCGGCGGCCCAGGCGGGTCAGACCGCGGGAGCGGATCCGCGCACGACGAGCTCGGTCGGCAGGATCGTGAGCGGTTCGGGCCGCCTTCCCGCGAGCAGGTCGATCACCATGCCGGCGAGCATCTCGCCCTGCGTGAACATCGGCTGGCGCACGCTCGTGAGGTCGGATGCCTCGGCGAGGGGCGAGTCGTCGAATCCGATGACCGCCACGTCCTGCGGCACCCGCAGTCCGGCAGAGCGCAGCACGCCGATGGCGCCGCGGGCCATGAGGTCGCTGGCCACGAAGATCGCGTCGGGGTGCTCGTCTCGCTCGAGCAGCCGACGCGCGGCCTCGGCACCGCCCTGCTCGCTGAAGTCGCCGTCGATCTCACCGGCGGGCTGCAGTCCGGCATCCTCCAGGGCTGCCCGGTACCCGTCTCGGCGATCGACGCTCACCGACATGGTCATGGTGCCCGTGATCGTCGCGATGCGCGTGCGCCCCAGGGCGATCAGGTGCGCGACCGCGTCGCGCGCGGCGGTCATGTTGTCGACGTCGACGATGATGTCGCTCGTGCGCACGGTCACGGGCCTGCCGCCGAAGACCACAGGGATCGCCTCGGCGATCCGCTCGACGAACGAGTCGCTCGCGTGGTGCGAGACGATGATCGCCGCATCCACCCCGCCGTTGCGCACGAACCGCGTCATCTTGCCGTCAGGGTCGTCGCTCGCGATGAGCAGATTGAGGATGTACTCCGACTCGGCCAGGCGAGAGCTGATCCCCGCGACGACGGATGCCAGGAACGGGTCGCCGAAAAACCGCGTGGTGTCTTCTGGCACGACCAGTCCGATCGCATGCGTCTGCCGGCTGGCGAGCGAGCGGGCGGCACGGTTGGGGGCATAGCCGAGCCTGGCGATCGCGTCCTGCACGGCCGAGAGCGCTTCGGGGCTGACCGCGCTCGAGCCGTTGACGACGCGGGAGACGGTCGAGCGCGAGACGCCGGCGAGTGCGGCGACCTCTTCGATCGTGGGTCGGGGCATGGATCTGCTTTCGGGCCGTGCGTGTCGCCGCCGGACTGAGCTCCGTCGCTCAGCGACCGGTGTGTGCGGCGATGATCCGAGCGTACTCCTGGCCGCTCTGCTTGATCGTCCGCTGCTGCGTCTCATAATCGACGCGCACGATGCCGAAGCGCTTGGCGTAGCCCCACGCCCACTCGTAATTGTCCATGAGCGACCAGTAGAAGTAGCCGCGCACGTCGACGCCCTGCTCGATCGCGTCGAGCGTCGCCTCGACATGCGCGCGCAGGAAGTCGGTGCGCTCGACGTCGGCCACCTCGCCGTCCGGCCCCACCTCGTCGTCGTAGGCGGCGCCGTTCTCGGTGACGTAGAGCGGCACGTCGCCCGAGTAGTCCTTCGCGACGCGCACGAGCAGCCGGGTGAGCCCATCGGGCTGCACCTCCCAGTCCATGCCGGTGCGCGGCAGGCCGCGTTCGACCCAGTGGATGCCCTCGTTCGAGGGGAACGGCGAGCGCGTCTCGCGCTGCTGACCCTCGGTCTGGTGCGGGTCTCCTCCGCCCGGCTGCGGATGCCCCGACAGCAGCTCTCCGTGGTAGTAGTTCACGCCGAGCGCGTCGAGCGGGGCGGAGATGATGTCGAGGTCGCCCGGCTTCACGGCATCCTGCCATTCGGCGACGGCGGCCGGGTCGACCTCGCGGAAGTCGCGGACGATGTCGGCCGGGTACTCGCCGTGGAAGAGGGGGCTGAGGAACCAGCCGTTGAACTGCCCGTCGATGCGGCGTGCGGCGTCGATGTCGACCGGGTCGTCGACGTCGGCGGGGTCGGCGACCGTGAGGTTGAGGGTGATGCCGAGGTCGAGAGAGGCGTCGCGTTCGCGCAGCGCCTGCACGGCGCTGCCGTGCGCGAGGAGCAGGTGGTGCGAGGCGAGCAGCCCGTCGCGGATGCTCGTGCGCCCCGGCGCGTGCACCCCCGCGGTGTACGAGAGGAACGACGAGCACCACGGCTCGTTCATGGTGGTCCAGTGCTGCACACGGTCGCCGAGCACGTCGTGCACGCTGAGCGCGTAGTCGGTGAAGCGGGCGACGATGTCGCGGTTCGTCCAGCCGCCCTGCTCTTCGAGCGCCTGCGGCATGTCCCAGTGGTGCAGCGTGAGCCATGGCACGATCTCCGCCTCGAGCAGCTCGTCGACGAGCCGGCTGTAGAAGTCGAGCCCGGCGGCGTTCACGGGCCCGCCATCGGGGCGCACGCGGGACCACGAGGTCGAGAAGCGGTAGGTCTGCAGGCCGAGCCGCTTCATGAGCGCGACGTCGTCGGCGTAGCGGTGGTAGTGATCGCACGCGACATCGCCGTTCTCGCCGCCCACGACGGCACCGGGAACCCGCGCGAAGGCGTCCCAGATGGATGCCGTGCGGCCGTCCTCGAAGGCCGCGCCCTCGATCTGGTAGGCGGCGGTGGCGGCGCCGAAGAGGAAGCCCTCGGGAAAGGTTCGCGTCATGAGAACATGATGCCACGACTGGCTTGGGAGCGCTCCCACAGATCTCGGCGCAGTCCGGTTCGGTACCCTTGATCGGTGAACTCCGAACTGGCACGCGCCGAGTCCCTGATCGCCTCGATCCCCGACTACCCGCAGCCGGGCATCCTGTTCCGCGACATCACCCCGCTTCTGGCCGATGCCGAGGCGCTGCGCGTGACCACCGAGGCGCTCATCGAGCCCTTCGCCGGATCGTTCGACGTGGTCGCGGGCATCGAGGCGCGCGGATTCATCCTCGCCGGCGCAGCCGCGATCGCCGCCGGCGTCGGCTTCGTGCCGATCCGCAAGGCCGGCAAGCTGCCCCGCCCCGCGGCATCCGTCGACTACGCGCTCGAGTACGGCTCGGCGACGGTCGAGATGCACGACGACCTGCCCTCGGGAACCCGCATCCTGCTGATCGACGACGTGCTCGCCACGGGCGGCACCCTCGCCGCCGGACGCGAGATCGTCGAGAACCTCGGGTACGCGGTCGCCGGCATCAGCGTGCTGTTCGAGATCGACGGCCTCGGCGGACGCGACGTCATCGGCGACCTGCACACCGTCTTCCGCTCGGCCTGACCAGGTCGGAAACGCCAGAGCATCCGGTCCCGCACCGGCGTGGCGCACGCCGCCACGCCGGCCAGGGCTCGAATCGTCCGAGGGATCCGACGCCCGCCCCGCCGACAACCGCCCCGCCGACAACCAGCCGCCGACAACCGCCCCGCCGACAACCGGCCGCCGGACAACCGCCCGTCAGCGGGCCGGCGGACGGGCGATGTCGGCAGGGGCGACGCCTCGCTCGATCGCCGAACGGACGGATGCCGCAGCGTGGGCGAGGCTGCTGATCGCGACGAGCTGCCGAGCGCGGGCGTTCACCGCGAGCAGCATCCGCCTCGCCACCTCGTCGGGCGATCCGTCGGGCCCGAGGGCTGCGACGTTGCCGCCGGCCAGCGGCTCGAGAGCGTCGGCGTACTGCATGAGCGTCTCGACGTCGTAGTCGAGACCGACCTCCGACGCCTGCGCGAGGGCGTGGGTGAGCCCGCGCTCCGCCGCACCCGGATACCCGCGCCAGTCTCGCCGGCGCATGAGCTCGTGCGTCCGTTCGCGGAACTCGGCGACCGCAGGGTCTGCAGCGATGTCGTGGGGAACCCCCAGCGCGAACTCCTGACACGCGTTCATGACCTCGAGCGTGGTGACACCGGGGGTGTCGATCAACCCGGTCAGCGACAGGATCGCGGCGGTCGATGCGCCGTACATGTCGCGCAGCACGAGGATGAGCCTCGCGCGCTCGACGTGCCGCTGCTCGTACACCGCCGTGGTGCGGTTCTTCAACGATCCGGCGGGCATCATGCCCACCCTGATCCAGTGCTTCAGCGTCGTCGTGCTGACGCCGCTCTGCACTGCGAGCGCGCTGAGCTTCATGCTCTCTTCTCCCCCGAGGTCGCTGCGGTCGCCCGGCGCATTGGAGAGCAATCGACGACGACGCTCTCCACGATGCGCATCTGCTGCGACGACTCTAGCCTGGTACGCGCCGGACTCATCTGCGCCTGAGGGCTCTGCGCGCAGGCGCCGACGAGTGGGGACTCATCGGCTGGCCCGGTCGAAGCACCGCCGGGGGGTGCGTCGCTTCGGCCGGGCTGTCCGGACTCGGCCCTGATCGCACCGCTCGAGCAGGTGCCTCAGATGTTCCGCTCCGACTGCCTGGTGCGTCCGCCCCCGACCTCTTCCGGCAGACGGTCGATCGGCACGAGCACGATGTCCTGCACCTTCCAGTCCAGGTCGATGCACGCGTCCCTGGCATCCGTGATCTGCTCGAGCGACGGCATCCGGCCGTCACGGGGCACGACGAACGACTCGACGTGCAGCACGTGGCCCTGGTCGCGCACGCGCGACCCCGCCTCCGCCACCCAGGGAAGCCCTCGCAGCAGCTCGTCGATCCGGCCGGTGAGGGGATGCCTCTTCCCATCGTCGAAGGTGGTCGCCGCTGTGTCGATGAGGTCGGTGATCGCTGCGCGCAGGTTCTTCACGCCATCCCAGAGGATGCTGCCGGCGATGAAGATCGCGGCAGCGGCATCCGTCCACCACCATCCGATCCCGATGCCCAGAACACCGACGATCGACCCGGCCGCCGTCATCCAGTCGGCCTTGTTCATGTCGGCGTCGGCGTAGAGCACCTTGTCGTGCAGCTGCTTGGCCAGCCGCATCTTGACCCGGCCGAACCAGATGGGCAGGGGGATCGTCAGCGCGAGGGCGCCGACCATCAGCCACCCCAGCCAGACGGGATGACCGAACAGCACGACCGTGCCGATGGGCGGATGCTCGCCGCCGATCAGCCCTGTGGCCGAGTCAATGATGAGAAAGGCACCCATCGCGAACAGCGCGACGCCCGCCACCAGATGCGCGACCCCGACCGCACGGTGGTACCCGTAGGGGTAGCGGGCGTTGGGCGCCCTGTTGACGATGCGCACAGCCACCAGGAATGCGATCGGCGGGGCAAGCGAGAGCAGATCCTCGACCCAGGCTGCCTTCATCGCCTGCGAGCTGCCCATCACCAGATAGATGCCCGTGATCGCCACGGCGAGAAAGGCCAGAGAGCCCCACTCGATCCTGACGGCCGCGCGCAGCGCCTTCTCCTGCTGCTCCGGAAGCTCGGTGTGCCCGAATCGCGTCGTCATGATGCGCCCTCCTCGTGCAGGAACGTCTCGAGCTCGGTGAGCAGGGCGTTCTCGCCCATGCGCACGATCATCACGTGCTTCTCGACGCCGTGCTCGGTGCGCCGCTCGGTGTAGGGCCGTGTGACGGCCCCGCCCTCGGTCCACGGGGTGTCGTCGCGGAACCCGCCGATCACCATGTCGATCTCCCCGCGCTCCAGGGCGTCGAGCAGGTGCGCCTCGCTGCCGGTCGCCCACTGCACCTCGGCGTCGAGGGTCTCGGCGAACTCCGTCACGAGCTCGGGCTCGAGTCCGGACGGCTCGCCATCGGCATCCAGCTCCACCCACGGCGAGAGCTCGGTCGCGCCGACCCGCAGGGTGCCGCCCTCAACGCGCTCGATGGTGCCGTGCGGGTCGGCCGGAATCCGCATGCCGCAGCCGCAGAGCCCGACGGCTGCGGCGCAGACCAGCGAAGCCAGGGCGAGGCGAGACGTCTTCATGAGGCGACCATAGCCACGCGCCACGCACCCCCGCACGCCCGACGGCACCCCTTGACAACGGCTGTCGGGGTCGGCCAGAGTCGGTCGTCCCGGCGGCGGACGGATGCCCTCCCATCGCCTAGAATCGGGGGTATGCCCACCATCGTCGTCGACGTCATGCCCAAGGCCGAACTGCTCGACCCGCAGGGGAAGGCCGTCTCCGGCGCCTTCGCCCGCATGGGTGTCGACAACTTCAGTCAGGTCCGCATCGGGAAGCGCTTCGAGCTCACCGTCGACGGTGAGGTCACCGACGAGGTGCTGGCCGAGGCCCGCCGCCTCGCCGAGGACGTGCTGTCGAACTCCGTCATCGAGGATGTCGTGGGAGTCGAGGTCGCGCAGTGAGCGTGCGCATCGGCGTCATCACCTTCCCCGGTTCGCTCGACGACCGTGACGCGCAGCGCGCGGTGCGCATCGCCGGCGCCGAGCCCGTCGCCCTCTGGCACGGCTCGCACGATCTCGAGGGCGTCGACGCGCTGGTGCTGCCCGGCGGCTTCAGCTACGGCGACTACCTGCGCTCCGGCGCCATCGCGGCGCTCTCGCCGATCATGGCCGAGGTCAAGGACGCCGCCGCCAAGGGCATGCCCGTGCTCGGCATCTGCAACGGATTCCAGATGCTCGTCGAGGCGCACCTGCTGCCAGGCGGCCTGATCCGCAACGACCACCAGCACTTCGTGCGTCGCGACCAGCGACTGACCGTCGAGAACAACGACACGGCGTGGACGAACACGTTCTCGAAGGCGCAGGAGATCGTCATCCCCCTGAAGAACGGCGAGGGCGGCTACATCGCCGCCGACGAGACCCTCGACCGGCTCGAGGGCGAAGGCCTCGTCGCGTTCCGCTACGCGGGCGTCAACCCGAACGGCTCGCTGCGCGACATCGCGGGCCTCACGAACGAGAGCGGCAACGTGGTCGGCCTGATGCCGCACCCCGAGCACGCGACCGAGGCCGGATTCGGCCCCGACACGAGCGCCGCGATGCGTTCGGGGGTCGACGGACTGGGCTTCTTCGAGAGCGCGATCGCCGCCGTCGCCCGCATCGCCGCGTAGCGTTCGCAGACGCCGCCCTGACGGCGTTTCACGCGTGATACTTTTTGCGAGTCGTGTCCGGAGACCCCGGACCAGCGCACGAAGGAGTGAACGTGAAACGACGCACGCGCGGCATCGTCGCCGCAGCAGCGGCCGGAGCCACCGTCATCACCGGTGTGATGATGATGCCCGCCGCAACAGCAGCACCCAGCCCCGTCGATCCCGCTGACGGCGCAGCCGTGCAGCGGGCCGACAACCGTCCCGGCCCACTGACCGATCGGCAGAACGAGCGCCGCAAGGCGGCTCAGCGGCTGATCCTCTCGGGCCAGGCCTCGCCGAACGAAGACGGCGTCGTCTCGCTGAACGCAGAGAACGACAAGTACTACGAAGCAGCGGTCACCGGCACCGGCCGTCTGTTCACGATCCTCGCCGAGTTCGGCGATCAGGGCAGCGGCAAGCTCGGCACCACGCCGGGCCCGCTGCACAACCAGATCCCCGAGCCCGACCGCACCGTGAACAACAGCACGCACTGGCGCGCCGACTTCGACACCGACTACTACGAGACGCTCTTCTTCGGCGAGACCGACTCGATGGCGGACTTCTACTCGAAGCAGTCTGCAGGCAACTACACGGTCGACGGAGAGGTGAGCGACTGGGTGAAGGTGCCTGGCAACGCCTCGACCTACGGCGACAACACGGTCGAGGACTACGGCGGAGCCTGGAAGTTCATCGCCGACTCGGCGAACGCCTGGTACCAGGCGCAGATCGACGCGGGCCGTTCCGCGGCCGATGTGCTGGCAGAGCTCAAGACCTTCGACGTGTGGGACCGCTACGACCACGACAACGACGGTGACTTCGACGAGCCCGACGGCTACATCGATCACTTCCAGGCGGTGCACGCCGGTGAGGGCGAAGACGCCGGCGGCGGACTGCAGGGCGAAGACGCCATCTGGTCGCACCGCTGGTACGTGAACCAGACCGACTTCGGCGCGACGGGACCCGACGGCGCCGAGTTCGGAGGCACCCAGATCGGCGACAGCGGCATCTGGATCGGCGATTACACCGTAGAGGCCGAGAACGGCGGGCTCGGAGTGTTCGCGCACGAGTACGCGCATGACCTCGGTCTTCCCGACTTCTACGACACCGCCGGCGGCGAGAACTCGACCTCGTTCTGGACGCTCATGTCGAGCGGCTCGTGGCTCGGCGACGGCAAGGAGGACATCGGCACCACGCCGAACTTCATGGGCCCGTGGGAGAAGCTGCAGCTCGGCTGGCTCGACTACAGCATCGTGAACCCCGGTGAGAACGGCGAGTTCACGCTCAGCCCGGCCGCGCTGCAGACCGACGGCCAGGAGCAGGCTCTCGTGGTCGACATCCCCGATGACGAGCGCACGAGCACGGTCGTCGACCTCGCCGGCGGACACGCATGGTGGACGTCGAGCGCCGACGATCTCAACGTGTCGCTGACCCGCACGCTCGACCTGAGCGCAGTGAAGTCGGCGACCGTCACCGCGAGCGCCTGGTACGACATCGAGGCGGGCTACGACTACCTGCACGCGGAGTACTCGACCGACGGCGGCAAGACGTGGACCACGGCAGGATCCCCGATCAGCGACAGCTCGAGCGACCGCTGGAAGGGCGTGCGCTACTCGGTGCCAGGCGGCGGCGCAGACACCCAGTTCCGCTTCCGCTACCAGACCGACGGCGGCGTGCACCTGGCCGGCGCGTTCATCCGCGACATCGTCGTCAAGAGCGGCGGCACGACGCTGTACACCGATCAGGAGGGCTGGACAGCCGACCCCGCCGAGGGCGGCTTCGTCTGGAGCGACGGCACGATGACCTCATCCGGCGACCGCTACTACCTGGCCGAGAACCGCACCTACGTCGGCTACGACAGCACCCTCGAGGTGGGCCCCTACCAGTTCAGCAAGGGCATCACCGCGCCGGACTGGGTCGAGCACTTCCCGTTCCAGGACGGCCTCGTGGTGTGGGCGGTCGATGAGTCGTACAGCGACAACAACACGATCGACCACCTCGGTCATGGTCTCGCACTGCCGGTCGACGCCAACCCGGTGCCGATCACGTACCCCGACGGGACGATGCCGAGCAACCGGCGCCAGCCCTTCGACGCCGCGTTCGGCCTGAACCCGCTCGACCAGGTCAGCCTTCACAAGGAGGTCATGGTCGGCAAGGGCAAGAAGGCCACTGTCGAGACGCTGGCCGCGAGCTCGGCGCCTGGCATGCAGAAGTCGACGTTCAGCGACGCCGACACCCACGCCTACTACGACGAGTCGAACCCCCTCGCGGGCGTGATCGTCGCCGGTCACGGCGTGAGCATCGAGGTGCTCTCGCAGGTCACCGGAGGAACCATGACGGTGGCTGTCACCAACAAGTGACGGTGCGCTGACGCGGTTCGGGCCCGTCCCCTTCCCGGGGTCGGGCCCGAACTGCATCCGGATGCCGGGCCAGAGACCCGGCGGGCGGTCAGAGACCGGCCGGCGGCCACGCGCCGATGATGAGGGCCATCACGACGACCGTGACGAGCTCGTGCCCGATGTTCAGCGTGGTCAGCCGGGTCGAGCGCCCCTCGAAGGCATCGTGCGTGATGAAGCGGGCAGCCGTGAAACCGGCCCACAGCGTGACCGACGTGACCACGGATGCCCAGAAGTACGAGCCCTCGTAGAAGTGCCAGGCGATGGTCGCGGCTCCCGCGAGCACCCAGGCGGTCACGAAGCTGACCAGCACCGTGGTGACCATCGGCCACAGCGGCCCGCGGGCGGGATGCTCGAGATCGACGCCAGCGAGGCGCGCCCATCGCTCGCCCATCACTCCCCTCGCGTACCAGATCGCGCCGACCACCATGCTCGACGCCGTAGCGACCAGCACAGCCCAGTAGTTGATCTCGGGAACCATGACGTCTCCTCGCTCGGTTGCGGTCAGGATACTCCCGGCGGGCAGCGCGCGCCCTGGCATCCGTCATCCGTGCAGGGACGCCTCCGGCGGGGCGCGTCAGGCGATGCCGCCGCCGTCGACGACGAGCGCCGATCCGGTGACGTACGACGCCTCGTCGCTGGCGAGCCACACGACGGCCGCCGCGATCTCGCTCGGCTGGCCCATGCGGTTGAGCGGGCGCTCGGCCGCCTCGGCCAGGAACCCGGTCTGGTCCTGTCCCAGCTGGCGTGCCTCGTCGCGCAGCATCCCGGTGTCGACATCGCCCGGATTGACGGAGTTGACCCGGATGCCGTCGGGGCCGTGATCGATAGCGAGTGCACGCGTCATGTTCACGACGGCACCCTTCGACGCGCAGTACGAGATCGCCTGGCCGCCGCCCTTGAGACCCCAGCCGGAGCCGGTGTTGACGATGGAGCCGCCACCGTTCGCCTTCATGATCGGCACGACGTGCTTGCACATCAGGAAGATCGCGCGCACGTTCACGCCGAACACGCGGTCCCACTCCTCGACCGTCGTCTCGACCGCGGTGGTGCGGCGGATGATGCCGGCGTTGTTGAACACCACGTCGATGCCGCCGAGCGCCTCGTTCGCCGTCTCGACCACGCGGACGATGTCGTCTTCACTCGAGACGTCAGCGGCGATCGCCACTGCGGTGCCGCCCGCGGCACGGATCTCTTCGGCGACGGCTTCGGCGGCGTCGGCGTTGAGGTCGACGACGGCGACCGACGCCCCCTCGGCGGCGAAGGCGAGCGAGGTGGCACGGCCGATGCCTCCGGCGCCGCCGGTGACGATGGCCTTCTTGTTCTCGAGACGCATGGGGATTCCTTACTTCGTTGCGGGTCGGTGTCGAGGGGTCAGGGAACGAGCTCGGGGGCGGCGACAGCGTACAGGCTGGTGGTCGACGCCCCGGTGATGATGCGGATGTGGCCGGCCAGTCGCGCGTCGACGGCGGGGTCGCCGGTCTCGACGATGAGCGGGCGGCCGTGCAGGTCGATGACCTTCTGCTCTGGCGCCACGACCAGGAGCGGATCGTCGCCGAGCGCACGGATGACGGCTGCCGACAGCTGCTGGTTGCCCCGGCCGAGCAGGAACCCCTGGCCGCCGATCACCGTGATGACCGCCTGGGCGGGGCCCTTGGCGATCTCGGCGAGCAGCTGCTCCTCACTCGCGGCGGACAGCAGCCGACGGCCGTCGCGGATGACGTCGACGCCCAGCGGCGATTTCTCGATGCCGAGCTGCCTGGCGATCTCGGCGGTGGTGCCGCCAGGTCCGAGCAGGTACCGGACGCCCGGCTGCATGCGCGCGACCGCGCCACGAGCGGCTGCGGCGACGGCTGCGGCCTCGGAGGCAGGGGTCGCGGCCTTGCGCGCCTGCGTGCGGCCCATGCGGAACGGCACACGCAGCATTCCGAACAGCTGCGGCTCGACGCGCGCGCGGCGCATCGCCGCCTCGTCGATGTCGAGCACCTCGCGCTCGGAGACAGGCAGGCCGCCGTCGACCCAGTCGGCTGCGAGCGAGCCGGCTGCCCGAGGGCTGACCGCGAACACCGGCGAGTACATCTTCACGCCGGACGGGATGCCGAGCACGGCCGGCTGCTGTTCACAACTCAGGAGACCCGCGGGGGAACCGGTCTGCGGGGCGTCCCCTGCGACCGACCGGCCAGGATTCTCCTGAGTTATGTACGCCAACCCGGCGAGCCCCGCCGCCGCATCGCGCAGCGTGCCGTCGCCTCCCGCGACGAGGATCAGCGTCGCGCCGGCCTCGGCGAGCGCGGCGACGGCGGCTGAGGTGTCGGATGCCGAGGTGTCGGATGCCGAGGTCGCGAACCGCACGAGAACAGGAGATCTCGCCGACGCAGGACGATCCGCGGCGGATTCTCCTGTGCTCGCGGATTCTCCTGTGCTCGGTGACTCAGATGGGGTCGCCCCGCCACGGGGGACGTACACGACCCGGGCCTCCAGGTCCGCGGCGTGCACGGCGTCTGCGCCCATCGCTCCCGCTGCGGTGGCGATGACGAGAGACGGATGCCTGGCGGCCAGCGTCTGCAGTGCGACGGTCGCCCGCTCCTGCGCGCGGGAGTGCGCGCCGCGCGAGACCGCGAGACGCTGCACCTCCGCGCCGTCGGAGCCGGCAAGGCCCGCGGGCCCGCCGACACCGGCGACAGGGTTGACGACCAGTCCGATCACGCGATCACGCCTCGGCGAAGTGCTTGCGCCGGTAGGCGCGCCACGTGACGGCCCAGCGCTCGGGGTCGTCGAGGTCGTCGTGATGGGTGTGGTGCACGGTCTGGTTGTGCGGAGCGGTGCGCACGACCTCCGGGGTCTCGCGGGCCTCGCGCGCCACCTCGGCCAGGGTCGCGGCGTACTCGTCGAGCTCGGCCATGGAGTACGACTCGGTGGGCTCGAGCGTGAACGGCTGCGGAACGACGTACGGGTGGTGGCTGGTCCAGTAGTGCATGCCGAAGTCCGACATGCGGATGCCGATCTCCTCTGACGAGATGCCGGTCTCCTGGTACAGCCCCTCCCACGAGTAGCGCACCTGCTCGATGCGGCGGCGGCCGGTCGCGTACGGCGCCGATGCTCCGGGGATCTCGAGCACCTTCGCCATCAGGTAGTTGTTGTTGAGCACCGCGGTCTCGGCCGCGGCGAGCAGCCCATCCGCGCCCAGCGCCATGATCCACGAGTAGGCCTTGACGAGCGCGGGGATCACTCCGAAGAACGGGCCGACCGCGCCGATCGACTGGGCACCGGCCTCGGCGACGGCGAAGGTGCCGTCGTCTTCGCGCACGACGCGCGGACCCGGCAGGAACGGCGCGAGCGCCGAGCTCACCGCGTTGGCGCCCGAGCCGGGGCCGCCGCAGCCGTGCGGGGTGCCGAAGGTCTTGTGCAGGTTGAAGTGGCACACGTCGAAGCCGGCGTCGCGGGCGCGGGTGATGCCCAGGATGCCGTTGGCGTTGGCCTGGTCATACGAGGCGAGGGCGCCGACCGCGTGCGCCGCGTCGACCCACTCCTTGATCGCCGGGTTGTAGATGCCGGTGTCCTCGGGGTTGGTGACCATGATCGCCGCGGTGCGGGGCGACAGCGCGGCCTTCAGCGCGTCGAGCGAGGGGTAGCCCTCGGCATCGGGATACACGGTGATGACCTCGTAGCCGGCGGCCTTCGCGGCGGCGGCGTTCGACGGGTGGCTGAAGATCGTCGTGATGACCTCACGGCGCTGCTCGCCCTCGCCGTTGGCCTCGTGGTATTTGCGGATCATGGCGATGTTCGACCAGATCGCGGCCGAGCCGCCCTGCGTGTGCAGAGACACTTCATCCATGCCCGAGATCTCGGCGAGCATGCGCTCGAGCTGCCACAGGATCTCGAGCACGCCCTGCGCGTCGGCGGGATCCTGATGCGGGTGCATGGCGGTGACCTGCGGGGCGCCCGCGAGCTGGTCGTTGATCTTCGGCGCGTACTTCATGGTGCACGTGCCCTGGCCGATGTCGACGTTGAAGTCGGCGCCCAGGTTCTCCTGCGACAGGCGCAGGTAGTGCTTGAGCACGCGCATCTGGCCCATCTCGGGCAGCTTCGCCTTCGAGGGGCGGCGCAACGAGGCCGGCAGGTCGGCGACGACGTCGCCGACGGCATCCCGGATGCCTGACTCGACCCGCGAGACGAGCACGCCGCGCTCGCCGGAGGTGGAGAGCTCGAAGATGATCGGCTCGTCCCAGCGGGCCTGCTGGAAGCGGCGCAGGGCGGGCTTGGGTGCGACGGGGAGGGCCATCAGTTCTGCTCCTCTGCGAAGGCGGGGGCGGTGACCGCGGCGAGCGCCGAGGCCAGGGTGTCGATGTCGGACTGCGTGGTCATCTCGGTGACGCACACGAGCAGGCGGTGCTCGCCGAGAGCGACACCGGGCTCGATGCCCTTCTCGCGCAGGCCGCGGATGACGTCGGATGCCGGGATCGGCAGCGTGACGGTGAACTCACGCAGGTGCACGGCGTGGTCGTCGAGGGTGACGCCAGGGATCGCGGCGAGGGCCTGCTGGGCGTAGCGGGTGCGGGCGAGCAGCGTCTCGCCGAGCTCGGCCATGCCGTCGGGGCCCATGAGCGCGAGGTAGACGCCGGCGGCGATGCCCCAGAGGGCTGCGGCCGTTCCGACCCACTCCTTGCCCTCTTCGCGGTGTGCGAACGAGGTGCGGTCGTAGGCGACGTCGCCGAAGCCGTACTCGCCTGGCACGTCGGTGGACTCGAGCCCGAACAGGCGCGAGGGCATCTCCATGACGAAGCGGGTGTCGTCGTGCACGGCGATGAAGCCGCCGTGGGCGCCGCCGAACCACTGGTGCAGGCCGAGCGACTGGATGTCGCCGGTGACGATGTCGGCCCCGTGCAGCGCCGGCGGGGTGAGCACGCCGTAGCCGATCGGGTCGGTGCCGACCACGACGATCGCACCGGCCGCGTGCGCGGCATCCGCGATCTGCTGCAGGGCCGCCTCGACGGCTCCCGTCGCGCTGGGGGTCTCGATCCACACGGCGGCGACGTCGTCGCCGAGCGCCGCGGTGATCGCGGCGACGTCGGCGGTGCCGTCGGCCGTCGGGATGTGCTCGAGGGCCACGTGGGCGCGCACGTAGTCGTGCACCTTGGCGAGCTTGGCCGGCAGCACGTCGCTCGCGACGAGCACGCGGCTGCGGCCGGTGATCCGGCCCGACATCGTGAGCCCGGTGGCGGTGGCCTGGTAGCCGTCGTAGGTGGGCACGTTCACGACGTCCATCTCGAGCAGCTCGGCCATCAGCGACTGGTACTGGAACAGCGCCTGGAAGCGCCCGTGGTCTTCGTAGGGCTCGCCGGCGTATGCGGTGAGGAACTCGCTGCGTCCGATGACCTCGTCGACGACGGCGGGCACGTAGTGGTTGTAGGTGCCCGCGCCGAGGAAGCTCAGCCGCTCCTGCGTTGAGCGGTTCTTCGCGAGCAGGCCGCGCACGTGGCGGGCGAGGTCCTGCTCGGCGACGAACGGCGCCGGCAGGTCGAGCGGACGGCCGAGGCGCAGTGACTCCGGCACGTCTGCGTAGAACTCGTCGACCGAGGTGGCGCCGACGGCGGCGAGCATCGCCGCGCGCGACTCGGGCGCGGTATTGGGGATGTACGGATGCACGAACGGCTGCGTCATGCCTGCTCCTTCGCAGTGGGTGTGGTCAGGGTGATGAAGGGGATCTCGGCCGCGCGAGGAGAGGCGACGACCGCGGCGCCGTAGCCGTCGAGCTCGACGACGTCGGCGGCCTCGGCCCCGGTGAGGAGGTCGATGCCGGATGCCGGAAGCCGGAGCGCCACGGGCTGTGCGCCGTGGTTGAGCAGGAACGTGTAGTCGGTCTGGTCGTCGGAGCGGGTGACCGCCTCGGCGTTCACGTCGATCTGGTCGCGGACGGGAAGCCCGGCGGCGCGCAGCAGATCGGCGAACACGGTGATCATGCCATCGGGCGTGAGCATGGCGCTCACGTAGCTCGCCGAGCCCGCGCCGCTGCGGCGTCGGGTGACGGCGGGCAGCCCCTCGAGCACCCCGGAGGCGTAGCGACCGCGGACGTCGACATCGGCATCCGCCTCGATCCACTCCGCCCAGCTGGGCACGTCGATCGTGCCGTGCCCCGCGTCGGCCGAGCCGTACGCGATCCGCTCGACGAGTCCGTCGGCGATCGGCCACTGCTCGTCGACCTCGATGCCGAGGAGGTCGCGCAGCGGGCCGGGGGCGCCGCCGTCGTGCACCTTCTCGGTGGCATCCACCACTCCCGAGAACGGGCCGACGATCAGGTGACCGCCGCGCTCGACGAAGGTCCGCACCGCCTCGGCCTGCGGGTGCTCGGCGATGTAGAGGTTGGGCACCACGACGACGTCGTACTTATCGAACGGCCCGGTGGCGCGCACGGTGTCGACCGGGTGGCCGAGCGTGTGCAGCGCGCGGTGCCAGGCACGGGCCTGCTGGGCCCACTGCAGACGCTGCGAGGGAAGCGACTCGACCGCGCTCGACCCCCACCAGGAATCCCAGTCGACGACCAGGGCGACGCGCGAGCGCACCCGTGTGCCGCGCACCGGCTCGAGCTTGCGGAGCTCGAGTCCGAGCGCCTTCGTCTCCTGGTAGCTGCGCGAGCGCTCGCCACGGTGGCCGAGCATCGACGAGTGGAACTTCTCCTGCCCGTACTTGGCCTGGCGCCACTGGAAGAACATGACCGCGTCCGAGCCGTGCGCGACGGCCTGCAGGCTCTCGACGCGGATCTTTCCCGGCGCCTTGGGCACGTTGATGTCGCGCCAGCTGGTCGCGCTCGCCGACGACTCGAGCAGCAGCCACGGACGCCCGCCCTTGAGCGAGCGCATGAGCCCGTAGTTCAGCGCGGCGCCGACGTGCGAGGTCGGGTCGGCCGGCTCGGGGTACGCGTCATCGGTGACGATGTCTTCGACTGCGGCGAAGTCCCAGTAGTCGAGGTCGCGGAACATGCTCATGAAGTTCGTGGTGACCGCGATGTCGGGCGTGACCTCGCGCAGCACGTCGATCTCGATCTGGAAGAGCTCGAGCATGGCATCCGACGAGAAGCGCTCGAAGTCGAGCAGCTTCGTGGGGTTGATGGGTCCTGGAGCCTTCTTCGGCGTCTCGATGTGGTCCCACGACGTGTAGCGCTGGCCCCACACGTTGACGCCCCAGGCCTCGTTCAGTCCGTCGAGGTCGCCGTAGCGGTGCTGCAGCCAGCGGCGGAAGTGCCGGGCGGATTCGGGGCACCAGCAGCGCGAGACGTGGTCGCCGTACTCGTTCGAGATGTGCCACATCGCGAGGCCGGGGTGCTCGCCGTAGCGCTCGGCCATCGCGCGGGTCATGCGGGCGACGTTCTCGCGCCAGATCGGCGACGACGGGCAGTAGGTCTGGCGTGAGCCGAACTCGAGCCGGTGCCCCTCGGAGTCCCACGGCCCCATCTCGGGGTGCTCGCGCAGCAGCCAGGAGGGCGGGGTGGCCGTCGCGGTGGCGAGGTCGATGCGGATGCCGGCCTCGTGCAGCAGGTCGATGATGCGGTCGAGCCAGCCCCAGTCGTAGACGCCGGGCTCGGGCTCGAGCTGCGGCCAGCTGAAGATCGGCAGACTCACCATCGTGACGCCGGCCTCTTTCATGAGGCGGATGTCCTCGTGCCAGGTCTCCTCCGACCACTGGTCGGGGTTGTAGTCGCCGCCGTAGGCGAGGGCGTCGATCCGGACCTCCCGGATGCGCTCGTCGTCGCGGTGCTGGGTCACGGGGGCTCCTCACTGAGATGTGTGGACGAGATGCATTGTCCAATGTATTCTGTATACACAACACTAGGGCGAATCCGGGGACCGGTCAAGCCGTAGGCTGACGCTCGGGAGGGAACGACATGGCGATCGAACGGAAGAACCTCAGGTCTCAGGTGCGCGACGAGCTGCTCGCGCGCATGCGCACGGGGCTGGCGAAGCCCGGCGAGAGCATCAACGAGGTTCAGCTCGCCGCGGAGCTCGGCGTGAGCCGCACTCCCCTGCGTGAGGCGCTGATCGCCCTCGAGTCAGAAGGCCAGATCACCAGCGAGAACGGCAAGGGATTCCGGTTCGTTCCGCTCAGCGCCGGGGAGTTCGAGGACCTCGCCCCCGTCATGGCCGCTCTCGAGAGCCTGGCCCTCGAGCTGTCGCCGATCGATGAGCTGAAGAAGGTCGGCGAGCGCCTGGTCGCCCTGGCGGATGCCTTCAAGGACGAGCTCGTCGAGCACAGCCTCGTGATCAGCCGTGACGATGAGTGGCACGCGGTCATGCTCTCGGTGTGCCCCAACAAGCGCCTGCTCGACGTGATCGAGAGCGTGCGCGGCTCGTTCCACCGTTACGAGTCGCTTCTCGTCGCCGAGGACGTCAAGGTCGAGCGCGTCGCGGCAGAGCACGCGGCGATCGCCCGCGCCCTCGCCGAGGGCGATGTGCCCGCCGCCGTGGAGGCGCTGAAGGTCAACTGGATGCAGGGCATGCGCCGCATCCTCGACAACGCGTCCTCGGCGTACTTCACCGCCTGAGCCGCGGTTTCGGCGGCACGGCCGCCCGTGACGAGACGCGGCGCCGACATGCAGGATGCCGGACCGATCGCGGGGATCCGTCCGGCATCCGGCGTGTCCGCCGACCGGCATCCGTCTGCCGGCGTCAGCCCTTCACCGCGCCGCCGAGCAGGCCGGCGACGAACTGCTTCTGGAAGACCAGGAACAGGATGAACAGCGGCAGGGTGGCCAGCAGCGAGCCGAGCATGAGCCCGGAGTAGTCGACCCGGCTGAGGCCGATCATCGTGTTCAGCGCCACCGGGATCGTGTAGTTCGACTCGGTGTTCAGCATGAGCAGCGGCCAGATGAACGAGTTCCACTGGCTGATGAAGGTGTAGATGATCAGCGCCGCGATCTGCGGCCGCGCCACCGGAAGCACGATCCGGTAGAACGTGCGCAGCTCGGAGGCCCCGTCGATGCGCGCCGCCTCGATGAGCGTGACCGGGAAGTCGAGGAAGCCCTGGCGCATGAGGAAGATGCCGAAGGCGTTCGCCAGGAACGGCACGATGAGCGCCTGATAGCTGTCGATCCAGCCGACGCTCGCCATCATCTGGAACAGCGGAACGAGCAGCACCTGCATGGGGATCATCATGGTCACGAGGATGACCCCGAGCAGCACCCCCCGCCCGCGGAAGCGGTAGGTCGCGAGGCCGTAGCCGCACATCACGCTGACGATCGCGCTGAACACGGTGTAGATCACCGCGACGAGCACGCTGTTGAGCATCACCTGCCCGAACCCGATGCTCTCCTGCAGACGGCCGAGGTTCTGCCAGAACTCCCCGCCTGGCAGCAGCGGCAGCGGGGTGACGAACAGATCCGAGGTCTTGTGCGTCGAGGCGATGACCATCCACAGGAACGGCACGAGGGCCAGGATGCCGGCGAAGACGAGCAGCGCGTAGACAGGCGCGCGCAGCACGATCCGGCGCGCGAGCGGTTCGCCGCGGCGCTCGGGAACGCCCGTGCGGCGCGCTCTTCCGGTCGTGATCAGCTGAGTGGTCACGGCTTCTCCCTCATGATGCGGAACTGGACGAGCGCGATGATCGCGGTGAGCAGGACGAGCATCCAGGCGATGGCGCTCGCGTAGCCGAAGTCGAACTGCTGGAAGCCGATCTTGTACAGGTACAGCACCGGCGTGAGCGTGGCGTTGTTGGGTCCGCCGCCCGTCAGGATGAAGTTCTCGTCGAACAGCTGCAGCGCCCCGATGGTCGAGGTGACGCTGGTGAAGATCAGCACCGGGCGCAGCTGCGGCACGACGACGTGCCAGAACGTCTGCCAGCGCCCAGCGCCGTCGATGCGAGCCGCCTCGTACAGCTCGGGCGGGATGGCCTGCAGACCGGCGAGGATGATCACCATGTTGTAGCCGGTCCAGCGCCACGTGATCGAGGCGATCACGGCGACGCGCGCCCAGAAGTCGTTGTTCAGCCAGTCAATCGGACCAGCGCCGAACAGCCCGAGCGCCTGGTTCAGCAGGCCGCCGTCGGTCGTCATGATCACGCGGAACACCACCGAGTACGCGACGAGAGTCGTGATGGCGGGCAGGAAGGTGATGAGCCGGAAGCCCGAGCGGAACCTCAGCCACGACTGGTTCAGCAGGTAGGCCAGTCCGACGGCGAGCGCGATCATCAGCGGCACCTGCACGACGAGGATCAGCAGCGCGTTGCCGAGGCTCTTCGCGACGAGCGGGTCGCGCAGCATCCGGGCGTACTGGTCGAGACCGACGAAGGTCGAGACGCCCCCCTCGGTGCGGAAGAAGCTCTGCATGAGCGAGACCGCGAGCGGATAGGCGAAGAAGATGACGAGCAGAGCGGCGGCGGGCAGGACGAACCACATGCCCGGTCGCTGCATGCGGGCACCGAACCGGCGCCCTGATCCTGCCCCTCGGGCGGGCCCCGGGGCGCGCCGCGTGACGGCGTCACCCCGGGTGGGACTGACGACGGCCATCAGTCCGCGATCTTCCGACCTGTCGAGTTCGCGATCTGCGCCGCCGCGTCGTCGAGCGCCTTCTTCGGGTCCTCGCCGTTGAGCACGGCCGCTGCGACCGCGTTCGAGACGGCGTCGGCCGCCACCGACTGGTCGGAGGTGAAGGTGATCGTCGGGATCTGCTTCGTCAGCACGCCGAAAGTCTGGAAGACCTGCTGGCCGCTGAAGTACTCGCTCGGCTGCTGGAAGTAGTCGGACTCGAAGGCCGGCAGGTACGAGGGGAACAGGCCCTCGGCCTTCATCATGCCGGCCTGGTTCTCGGCATCCGCCAGCACGAACTCCATGAAGTCCGCCGCCAGCTGCGGGTTCTTCGCCTGCGTGGGGATGGCGAGCCCGGATCCGCCGTTGTTCGACGTCGCGGCATCGCCCGCGGCGAAGACGGGCAGCTCGCGCACGGCGTACGTGCCCGAGAGCTCGGGCGCCTCACCCTCGAGCGTGCCGATCCACCAGACCGCCTCGGGGGTGACGGCCGAGTCGCCGTCCTTCGCGCTCGTGACGCTCGCGTCCCATCCCTTGGCGTTCTTGATCAGGCCCTTCTGCTGCATGCTCTGCAGCAGAGTCAGCGTCTGCACCGCTTCGGGGCTGTTGACGGCGATGTCGCCGTTCTCGTCGAAGAGGCCCTGACCCTGCTGCTGCAGCATCATCGAGAACGGGCCGCCTGCCGAGAGGTCGGCGGTGAGCAGCGTCTTGCCGGTCTCGGCCTTGATCTTCTCGCCCGCCGCGACCAGGTCGTCCCACGTGGTGACCGATGCCGGGTCGACGCCGGCCGCCTCGAAGTAGTCGGTGCGGTAGAAGAGGCCGACGGTGCCGGAGTCCCACGGCACCATGCGCAGCTTGCCGTCTTCGTCGGTGCCGGTGTCCCACTTGAACGGGTCGAAGTCGTCCTTCGCATCGCCGAACACCGGAGACAGGTCGGTGAACGCCTTCGGGAACTGGCTCAGGTAGCTCTGGTTCTTGTCGGTCTCCAGCGTGATGATGTCGGGGAGGCCGGTTCCGGCCTGCAGTCCGACCGAGATCTTGTCGTACGCGTTGTCGTAGCCGATGTCGACCACGGTGATCGTGACCCCGTCGTGCTGCTTCTCGTACTCCGCGCCGAGCCGCTCGAGCGCGGTCGCGGCGACATCCCACGACCAGATGGTGATCTCTCCGGAGGCTGCGGCGTCCTTCTCGAGGTCCGCACCGCCGGATGTGGGGGCTCCGCCTCCGAACGCGCATCCCGTCAGGGCGACCGCCGCCGTCGCAGTGAGTGCGGCTGCCAGCATCCCGCGTCGCTTCATCATGACCTCCTCGTCACGTAATTGGATATTGCATACAGTACACGCGTGGTGACGATAACACCAGCGAGCGGTGTCGCTGGTAGAGACCGGCCCGCTGCGGGAGGAGAAGGGCCCGGGAACGGCAGATGCCGGGCGGATCGGAGGGATCCGCCCGGCATCCGGGGTGCGGGCTCGACGCGCATCCGCGGGCGCGGAGCGCGCGCGAAAGGGGTCAGCTGAGCGCGACGGCGAGGTCGATGAACAGCGCCGCCGACCAGCCGAAGGCCGTCGTGGCGCGCTCGGCCTTCAGCCCCGTGCGCGGGTTGTAGTACTCGTGCGGGCCCCCGCCGTGCACCACGAGGCGCACGGTCTGCTCGCGCAGCTCGCGAGCGCGCTGCGGGAAACCAGAGGCCTCGAGCCCATCGGCGACCAGGGCACTCGTGTTGACCCAGACCGGCCCGCGCCACATGCGCTCAGGCGAGAAGTCGGGATCGGAGGCGGCGACGGTCGGCAGGCCCCACTCGAGCGCGAAGCGGGCCGGGTCGTCGACGGCTGTGCGCAGCGAGTCCCGGATGCCCTCGGGCAGCGTGCCCGTGAGCAGCGGCATGAGCCCCACGACGGTGTCCGAGCGGATCTCCTCACCCGCCCCGCGGGCGAGGAAGCGACCGGCATCGGCATCCCACATCTCGTCGAGCAGCGACTGCGTGCGCTCGGCGCGGGAGAGGAAGCGGGCCGTCTCGGCATCCGGCTCATACCGGCGGAGCAGAGCCGCGATCTCACGGTCCTGACACACGAGATACGCGCCGAGGTCGGGCGCCGCGGTCGGGATCGGCCCGTCGAAGATGGGACTGTCGTCGAGACCCGATGAATAGGGGTGGCCGTACTCGGGCATCCCGTCGCCGTCGAGATCGGAGCCGGCGAACCACCAGTCCTGCGACCGGATCACCCGCCCCAGCTGCTCGCGCGCCCACTCGGGCGCATCCTCGACCTCGAGCACCTTGCCCAGCGCCCAGGCGGCCAGAGGCGGCTTGGTGAGCGGCACGGGCCTCGACGGGTCGGCGATCTGCGAGCCGGCACGGCGCAGGTTCGCCCGGTCGCTGTCGGGAAGGTCATCGCTGGTCGCCAGGATGCCCTCCTCATGCACGACATCGGGAAGCTGCCCGTCGTCGCTCGGGAAGCGGAAGGCGATCTCGAGCTGCTCGCGGGCGAGCTCGGGATCTCCGTGCCGAAGGCCCACGGCGATGAAGTAGGCGTCCCACTGCCACAGCCCCACGTAGCCGATCTTCGACGGCACGACCGCGCGGGCATCGCCGAGCGACGGCAGCTCGACGATGTTCGCACCGAGCACCCACCAGCAGAACGCGGCCATCTGCTGCAGGTCGTCGCGCACGAGGGGGCACTTCGCGAACCACTCGAGCCACTGCCGCTCGCACGCGGCGAGCGCGGCAGGGTGGTCGCCCCGCTCGACGGCGACCGAGCGATCGGCCCCGACGCGGATCCGGATGCCGGCGTCCGAGAGCGCATGCTCCTCCAGGCGGCCGTTCGGGTGGGCGAGGGTCACGTGCGCATCGTCTACGCCGCCGATGCTCAGTGCGCCCGCACCGTCGAAGGTGAGGGTGACGGTCTCGACAGCGCCGTCGCCGAAGGCGATGCGGTGCGGCTGCACGTCGGACACGGGGAGCGCACGGCCCTCGGCATCCGTCACACGTACGGCATCCAGCACCCGGCAGGCGCTCAGCCGCTTCTCGTACTCCGAGGTGTGCACGCGCACGCCCTCGCCGTCTTCGGCGCGGAACACGAGCACGCGCGAGCGCGGCAGCGTGAACGGTGCGGTGACCAGGTCGAGGTGTCGGCCGGCGAGCGCGGCGAGCGTCATGGCATCCGGCAGCACGGCATCCGGCGTGAGGGCATCAGCCATCATCGACCGCCCAGCCCCGACGCGGCCATGCTGTTGAGGATCTTGCGCTGACCGATCACGAACACGATGAGCATCGGCACGGTGGCGATCGCCGAGGCCGCCATCACGAGACCGTAGTTGATCGAGCCATGCTGGCCCTGGAACGAGGTGAGCAGCAGCGGCACCGTGAACAGGTCGGGGGAGTTCAGCAGCACGAGCGGGAACAGGAAGGCGTTCCACACGCCGAGCGCGGTGATGATCGCGAGCGCAGCGAGGCCAGGACGCAGGTTCGGCAGCACGATGCTGAAGAAGGTGCGCAGTCGCCCTGCACCGTCGACGAGGGCCGCCTCCTCGAGCTCCTTCGGCAGCGAGAGCACGAACTGGCGCATGAGGAACACGGCGAACGGGTTGGCGATCATGCCTGGGACGATCAGCGCGAGGTGCGAGTCGACCCAGCCGAGGTTCGACATCAGCAGGTAGAAGGGGATCAGCGTGACCTGCGCGGGGATCATCTGCGTCGCGAGGAAGACGATGAAGAGCACCTTGCTGCCCTTGAAGCGGATGCGCGCGAACGCGTACCCCGCCATCGACGCGGTGATGAGGGTGCCGACGACGACCAGCACGGTGATGTACGCGCTGTTCAGGTACGCCTGCCCGAAGGGCACAGCGTTCCAGGCCTCGCTGTAGTTGTCGACCGTCCACGGGTTCGGCAGGAACTCGAGCGGGTTCTGCAGCAGCTGCGGCAGCGTCTTGAACGAGGTCAGCACCATCCAGATGAACGGGAAGACCATCGAGATGCCGGCGATGATCAGGACGATGTGCAGCAGCACGGGTCCGCGGCGGCGCCTCGCCGCGCCGCCGGGGCGGCCGCGCGTCGAACCGGGTGCGACGATCGCGATCGTCGAGCCGGTGGGCGGGCCCTGGCGGCCCTCGGTCAGCGGAGATGTCATGGTGCCGCTCATTCCGGGTCGTCCTCGTAGTGCACGAACTTCTTCTGGGCGCCGAACTGCACAGCCGTGATGATGAGCGTGAGCAGCAGCAGGATGATGCTCGCTGCGCTCGACAGGCCGAACTCGAAGCGCCCGAAGCCGAGATCGTAGATGTGGTAGACGATCGTCCTGGTCGCGTTGTCGGGTCCGCCGCCCGAGACGAGCACGTAGACGATGTCGAAGGTCTGCAGAGACGAGATGAAGGCGATCACCGACGAGAAGAACACGATGGGCGAGAGCAGGGGCAGGCGGATGCTGAGCAGCAGCCGCACGGCACCTGCGCCGTCGATGCGGGCGGCCTCGATAACGGACGGCGAGATGTTCTGCAGACCGGCGAGGAAGATCACGACGTTGAGGCCGAGCGACGACCAGATCGTCACGATGCACACCGCCAGCAGCGCCAGGCGCGGGTCCTGCAGCCAGTTCGGCGGGTCGATGCCGAACACGCGGGCGATGGTGGTCGAGAGCACGCCGTCGACCCGGAACATCTGCTGCCAGATCATGGCGATCGCGACGGTCGCGGTGACCACGGGCGAGAAGAAGAGCACCAGGTACAGCGCGCGGGTCTTCAGCTTCTCGAGCGCCACCGCGACGATCACTGCAAGGGCGAGGCCGATGGGGACGGTGATGATCGCGATGAGCAGGGTGTTGAGGATCGAGCGGCCGAGAAGCGGGTCCTGCAGCTGATCGACGAAGTTGTCGAGGCCGACCCATGTCAGCTCACCGAGGCCGTCCCAGTCCGCGAAGGCGAGCACGAGGCTCGCCACGAACGGCAGGACGACGAACAGTCCCATGCCGATCAGCTGGGGGCCGACGAAGACGTACCCCCAGAGTCGGTCGCGGCGGCGCCACGCCGCCTCCTTGCGCATGGGCTGGGCGGATGCCGCAGGGGTGACCTGCGGCATCCGCTCTGCCTCGGTGAGCTGAGCCATGGTTACTTCTTCGACCGTTCCTCGACCAGCTTCGCGACGGTGTCGAGGCTCTGCTGCGCGTCGGTCTTGCCCTCATAGAGCCTCTGGAACTCCTCCGCGATCGCCACGGGCAGGCCGGGCACTCGGGCCTCTGCGGCATAGTCCTCGAAGCCGATGTCGCGCATGTCGAGGAAGGTCTGGGCGTGGGCGGGGTAGTCGTCTTCGAGCACGACCTCATCGGCGCCCTTGATCGACGGCACGGCGTTTCCGCCGCCCTTGAGGCGGAAGATCTGTCCCTCGGCGCTCAGGAACTCGGTCCAGAAGGTGAAGGCGGCGTCCTTGACCTTGGTCTTGCCGTTGATCGCCAGGAAGCTGGTGGCCACACCGGTGGGTGCGGGTTCGCCGTCGGGCGTGGGCCAGCGCACGATGTCGTACGCGTCTTCGACGCCGGCGGACTTCACGGTGCCGATCGTGTAGCGGCCCTGCACGAAGAACCCGGCCTTGTGGGTGACGAAGACGCTGTCGGCCCCCGCACCGTCGGGCAGGGTGTCTGCCACGACGAAGGTGCCGTCCTGGAAGAGGTCGCCGAGCTGCTGCATCGCGTCGACCGTGGCCTCGTCCTCGTTGCCGACGAACGCGCCGCTGTCGTCGTACGGCGCGTCGACGCCCTGCGACGACAGCCAGCTCCAGTGGGTCGCCCAGTAGTTCCAGAACATCGAGCCGGTCAGCTTCGCGTCGTGCAGCTTCTCGTTCATCTCGAGGTACTTGTCGGTCGTCCACTCGCCGCTCTCGGCGAGTGCAGCCGGGTCCTCCGTGATGCCGGCGGCCTTCAGCGCCTCCTTGTCGTACCAGAGCACGTCGGGGTTGGAGTCGTTGGGCGCGGCGTAGACCTCGTCGTCCTTCTCGGCGGCGCCGAAGAGACCGGGGTAGAAGTCGTCGTGCTTCGTCTTGCTCTCCTTCGAATCCATCAGCTCCTTGAGGGGCATCAGGCGGTTCGAGTCGACGAACTGGCCGATCATGTCGTCGCCGACGTAGAAGACGTCGGGGGCGGTGTTGCTGGTCAGCTGGGCGAGCAGCTTCGAGTGGTAGTCGCCGTAGCCGGCGACCGGCTGGAACTTCACCTTGATGTCGGGGTGACGGTCCATGAAGTCCTCGTTGAACTCCTTGTAGCGGGTGAGCTCGTCTGCGGTGCCCCAGGTCGACCACACGACGGTCGCCGTGCCGTCTGCGGCGACGCCGCCGCCGTTTCCGCCGCCTCCGCTGCAGGCGGCCAAGCCGAGGGTGAGCGCGCCGACGGCCACGCCGGCGAGATACTTCCGATACTTGGAGCGGGACATTCCGCCACCTCTTTCATCATTGGAAGAGCCGGAGCACCGGCCACGAGTCGAACCTAAGTATTTTGTATACAGAACACACCATCTGTCAATCTCCGTGACCATACCGAGACCGCCAGCGCCTCGAGCGCCTGCTCCGGGCAGGCACTCGAGGCGCACGATCAGAGCACGCGCGACAGGAAGCGCTGGGTGCGATCGCTCGACGGGCGCGAGAGCACCTGCGCCGGGTCGCCCGACTCGACCACCACTCCCCCGTCGACGAACGTGAGCGAATCGGCCACCTCGCGCGCGAACCCGATCTCGTGGGTGACGAGGACCATCGTCATCCCCGCCTCAGCCAGAGACTTCATCACCTCGAGCACCTCGTCGACCAGCTCGGGGTCGAGTCCGGACGTCGGCTCGTCGAACAGCATCACGGCGGGCTGCATGGCGAGCGAGCGCGCGATCGCCACACGCTGCTGCTGACCACCCGACAGCTGACTCGGATACTTGTGCGCATGGTCGCGCATGCCCACGCGCTCGAGCTGATAATGAGCGTTCTCGACGGCATCCGCCCTGGTCATCCCCTTCACCTTCACCTGAGCGCAAATGACGTTCTCGAGGGCGTTCATGTTGTTGAACAGGTTGAAGCGCTGGAACACCATGCCGATGTCGCGGCGGAAGCGCGCGAAGTCCTGCGGGCGCCACTCGTGGAACCGACCCTCGCGGGGGGTGTACCCGACTGCTTCGCCGTTCACCCGGATGACGCCGTCGTCGATGCGCTCCAGGGCATTCAGGCATCGCAGGAAGGTCGACTTGCCCGAGCCGGACGGGCCGATGATGCACGCGACCTCTCCCCGCTCGACCGTGAAGTCGATGCCCCGCAGCACCTCGGCGTGCCCGAACGACTTGCGCACCCCTTCGGCGACGATGATCTTCTCGGTCATTTCAGGTCCTCCGTCGGCACCCGGATCACGCCGGTCTTGAACAGTCCGCCCTCGCCCGCCGCCGGCGACGGGCGCCGCCGCGACAAGGGCACGACGGTGCTGTTGCCGAACTTCTTCTCGAGCTTGCTCTGGAGATAGGTCGCGATCGCGGTGAGCAGCATGTACCAGAGGCTCACCACGATGAGCAGCTCCATGATCTTGCTGTTCTCCTTGTAGATCTGGCTCGCGTTGGTCATCAGGTCGTTGCCCGCCACCACGTACACCAGGGAGGTGGTCTTCAGCATGCCGATGAACTCGTTGCCGAACGGCGGAATGATGATGCGCAGCGCCTGAGGCAGCACGACGATGCGTAGCCGCTGAGATGAGGTCATGCCCAGCGAGCTCGCCGCCTCGGACTGCCCGAGGTCGACCGCCTGGATGCCCGCTCGCACGATCTCGGCCGCGTACGCGCCGAGATTCAGTGCCAGACCGAGCACCGCGGCGTTGAACCCTGTCATCACCGTGTTCGTGTCCCACTCGTATCCGACGCTGGTGCCGGGGATCGCGATCACCAGCGTGGGGAACAGGAAGGCGAGGTTGAACCAGAAGATCAGCTGCACGAGCACGGGTGTACCGCGGAAGAACCAGATGTACAGCGTGCTGAGCAGCTGCGCGACGGGATTCGACGAGAGCTTCATCACGGCGAGCAGCACGCCGATCGCGAGACCGATCACGGTCGAGATGATCGACAGCGCGATCGTCACGCCGACGCCCGAGAGGATCTTCGGGAAAAAGACGTAGTAGCCCACGTCCGCCCACGACAGATGCGGGTTCACGGCGAGCGCATAGCCGAAGCCGGCGACGGCGGCGATGCAGATCAGCGCGACGATCAGCCGGCCCGGGTGCCTCAGGCGAACGATGTTGCCCGCGTGCGGCCAGGCATCCGCACGGGTCGTCACGTCAGTCGACGACGTCATCTCAATTGCCCTTGTTGACGGTCGCCTCGTCGATTCCCATGCCGCCCAGGTCCCAGGCATCGAGGATGTCTCGGTAGGAGCCATCCTGCATGAGCTGGTTCATGGTGTCCTGCGTCAGGCTGATCAGGTCGGTCGCCTCTGGCGCGATGCCGATGCCGAAGAGCGCGTCGCCGGGGATCTCGACCGCTTCGAGCTTGTCGCCCGACAGACTCACGCGGTACTGCGCGACAGGGAAGTCGTTCATGCCGGCGTCCGCGCGGCCGTTCTGCAGCTGGAGCAGCGCCTCGGGGTCGTTGGCGAAGCCGAGGATCTCGATCTTGTCGGCACCGGCCGCGACGCACTCCTCGCTGTAGGTCTGGGCGAGCTGCATGTAGTAGCCGTTGTCGAGCACGGCGAGAGTCTTGCCGCACATGTCCTCGGGAGTCTTGATGCCCTTCGGATTGCCCTTCGCGACCACGAACGCTCCGGCCGACGTGGCATAGTCGACGAACGACACCTTCTCGCGACGCACCTCGGTGTCGTTGAGCCCCGAGATGACCATGTCATAGCGACCGGATGCGACACCGGGCACCATCGCGTTCTGATCGGAGTTCTCGATCTTGAGCTCGACGCCCCAGAGCGTGGCGAGCGCGCGGGCGAAGGACATGTCGACGCCGATCATGGTCTCGCCGTCGCCGTCGAACATCTCCATGGGCGGGTAGCCGTCGGCGGTCGCGACCGCGAGACCGTTCTTCCTGATGTCGGCCGGCACGCGCGCCGCGAGGTCGTCGTCGACGTCGAGCGTCTTCAGCACATCGGCGGCGAGGTCGCCGGTGGGGATCTCGACGGCGGAGGCCGCAGCCGCGCCGGTGTCGTCGTCGGTGGAACCGACCGGCTTGCCGCCGCAGCCGACGAGCATGAGTGCGCCTGCGACGGCGGCTGCGGTCAGGACGACTCTGGCCTGCGTGATCTTCATGATGTTCATCTCTCTGTGTGAGTGGTCATCACCGGGTGATGGGTTCGGCGATGACAGGTGGGGTGTGCGGTTCCTGGGCGTTCCATCGGGTCGTGCCGCCGACGACGGTGCGCAGCACCTCGGCGTCGCGCAGGGCGGTCGCGTCGACGACCGCGGGGTCGCGGTCGAGCACGATGAAGTCGGCCAGCATGCCCGTCGCGAGCCGGCCTCGGTCGCCGTGCCCCGCCGTGCGGGCGGCCGCCGAGGTGTAGGCGCGCCAGGCTTCGGAGCGCGTCAGCCGCTCGTGCGGCTGCCAGCCCCCGGCTGGCGTCGCGTCTGGTCGCTGGCGGGTGGTGGCGGCATGGATGCCGTGCAGCGGGCGGATGCCCTCGACCGGGGCGTCAGAGCTGAACGCGACAGGCACGTCATGGTCGAGCAGCGTGCGCCAGCCGTACGAGACGAGGTCGCGCGAGCCGAGCCGCCGCTCGACCATGTCGATGTCGGACGTGCACGACTCGGGCTGCATGACGGCGACCGCACCGCTGCGGGCGACCAGCGCGAGATCGTCATGGCGCACGTGCTGTGCGTGCTCGATCCTGTGCGGCACGGCCGCGCCGATCGCGACGCCCCGTGACGCGGCGAGCGCGCCGGCCGCGTTGCGCACGGCGCCGTCGCCGATCGCGTGGATCGCGGTCGAGAATCCGAGGTCTGCGCAGCGTGCGATCGCGCGGCGCAGTTCGACGGCGTCGATGGCCTCGACGCCGTGACTGTCCGGGCGGTCGGCGAACGGCTCGGTGAGGAAGCAGGTGTGCGAGCCGAGGGCCCCGTCGGAGAAGAGCTTGACGCCGCCGAAGTCGAGCCACTCGTCGCCGCTTCCCGTGCGGATGCCGGCCGCGGCGGCCTCGTCGAGCTCGGCCTCGATGGTGAGCTTGTGCACCCGCAGCGGCAGGGCGCGGTCGGCGGCGAGGCGCTGAAACGTCTCGCGGGCGATGCGGTCGTCGATGTCGTGGATGCCGGCGACTCCCGCTCGCGCGAGGTCGTGCAGCACCCCGAGGATGCGGGCCTCGATCGTGCCGCGGATGCTGCGCTCGATCTCGTGCTGCACAGCGAAAGCCGGCGCCTCGGCGACGACCCCGTCCGGCGCGAGGCGCGGGTCGACTCCGAGACGGGTGAGTGCCGCGGTGTTGAGCCAGTAGGCGTGCAGGTCTGCGGAGTGCAGCGCGACGGGCAGGTCGCCGGTGGCGTGGTCGAGTGCGGAGAGGTCGGCAGGCCGGCGGTCGGACCACGTGCCGGCGTTCCATCCGGCGCCGAGCAGCCAGCCGGTGTCGGTGCGCCCGGCCCCTGCGCGCAGCGCTGCCCCCGCCTGCTGTGCAAGCTGTTCGAAGCCGTCGGCTGCCGAGAGGTCGACCTCGAGCGACCGGGTGGCGAGCTGCACGGTGTGCACATGGGCGTCGATGAACGCCGCCGCGATGTGTGCGCCCTGCAGATCGACGCGGGCGGCTGCTGCGGGTGCGGCGTCGCGACACTCGTCGACGGATCCGATGAGAGCGATCCGCTGACCGACGACGAGCATGGCCTGCGCGTCGGGTGGGCGCGTGCCAGCGGTCGAAGATCGGCCGAGCCGGGTGTGCACGGTGGCGTTCTCGAAGATCGTCGTCGACATTCGGCTCTCTCTAGGACGGGGTCGACGAGTCAGAAGCATCGTCGCTCTGTATGCAGAATACCGCATTCAATATTCTGCGCAACTTCGCCGGTCTCCACGGGCTAGGGTCGAGCCGTGAGCCTTCTCGTCACCGTGCCCACCGACCGCCTCGCCAAGGGTCTCGGCGATCTGCCCGACGGCGTCGAGCTGCGCCTCTGGGATCTGCGCTCGCCGGCCCCTGCCGACCGCATCGACATCGTCGTGCCTCCCTATATGGGCGGGCCCGGCGTGCTGGCAGCGCTCGACGGGATCGACATCGGGCTCGTGCAGGGCCAGTCGATCGGCTACGACGGCGTCGCCGCGGCGCTGCCATCTGGCATCCCGTTCGCGAACGCCGCCAGCGTGCACGAGGCCTCGACCGCCGAGCTCGCGGTCGGCATGATGATCGCCGCGCAGCGTCGGCTGCCGCGCTTCGCTCTTGCCCAGGAGCGTGGCGAGTGGTCACCCGTCTTCGCTGAGAGCCTCGCCGACCGGCGCGTGCTGCTGGTCGGCTTCGGCGGCGTCGGCACGGCGATCGCGCGACGGCTCGCGCCGTTCGAGGTCGCGCTGACGGCAGTGGCGAGCACGGCCCGCACCGAGCTGGTCGACGGCGTCGGCGAGATGGCGGTGCACGGCATAGACGAACTCGACGCGCTGCTGCCCCAGGCCGAGATCGTCGTGCTGAGCCTCCCAGCGAACGACCACACCCACCACCTCTTCGACGCAGAGCGGATCGCCCGTATGGCACCAGGCGCACTGCTGGTGAACGTCGGGCGCGGGCCGCTGGTAGAGACGGATGCCCTGGTCGCCGCGCTGCGCTCGAATGCGATCCGCGCGGCATCCGATGTCTTCGAAGAAGAGCCCCTGCCGGCCGGCCACCCACTGTGGACCGCACCGAACCTGCTGATCACGCCGCACGGCGGAGGCGCGTCCACCGCGATGAACCCGCGCATCGCTCGGCTCATCCGCCGACAGATCGACCGGATGCTGGCGGGTGAGCCTCCCGTGAACGTCGTGCTGCCCGGCTCCTGACCCACACTCTGAAGGACGTTCTCAACATTGAAGGACTTTGCGCCGACAGGCATCCTTCAGAATTGCGATCATCCTTCAGACGTGTAACCGTACCCCGATGCGTGCAGAACTGTAAGCGCTTGCACTAGCCTGAGCACATGGCACAGCGTGAGCAGCAGCGTGAGCAGATGGCAGCCCCCGGTTCCGAGTGGTGGCGCACCGCCGTCATCTACCAGATCTACCCCCGGTCCTTCGCCGACGCCTCGGGCGACGGCATCGGCGACCTCCCCGGCATCACCAGCCGCCTCGACGACCTGAAGAGCCTCGGCATCGACGCCATCTGGCTGAGCCCGTTCATGACCAGCCCGCAGCGCGATGCCGGCTACGACGTCGCCGACTACCGCGACGTCGACCCGCTGTTCGGCACCCTCGCCGACTTCGACGTCATGCTGAACGAGGCGCACGCGCGCGGCATCCGGGTCATCGTCGATCTCGTGCCCAACCACTCGTCCGACCAGCACGCCTGGTTCCAGGAGGCACTGAAGGCCGCCCCCGGCAGCCCCGAGCGCGCCCGCTACGTGTTCCGCGACGGCCGCGGCGAGAACGGCGAGCTGCCCCCGAACAACTGGCAGAGCGTCTTCGGCGGCGGCATGTGGGAGCGCGTGACCGAGGCCGATGGCACCCCCGGCCAGTGGTACCTGCACATCTTCGACGCCACCCAGCCCGACTTCGACTGGACCAACGAAGAGGTGCGCGAGGAGTTCCGCAGCATCCTGCGCTTCTGGCTCGACCGCGGCGTCGATGGATTCCGCGTCGATGTCGCGCACGGGATGATGAAAGAGGCCGGCCTGCCCGACTACGCCCCCGTCGCCGACGCCGACTCCATGGGCGGCGGCGAGGAGAACGTGCCGTACTGGGGTCAGAACGAGGTTCACGACATCTACCGCGACTGGCACAAGGTGCTGGCCGAGTACGACGGCGACCGCGCCCTGTGCGGTGAGGCCTGGCTGCCGACGCTGAAGAAGACCGCGCTCTGGGTGCGCCCCGACGAGATGCACCAGACCTTCAACTTCCCGTACCTGATGACCCCGTGGGATGCCCAGGAGCTGCGCCTCGTCATCCGCGAATCGCTCGAGGAGTTCGGCAGCGTCGGCGCTCCCAGCACCTGGGTGCTCTCGAACCATGACGTGATCCGTCACGCCTCGCGTCTCGCGCTCACCGCCGACAGCCCGCAGGGCGACGGCATCGGCCCGAACTCGAAGGGCAAGCCCGACCCGGCGATCGGCCTGTCGCGCGGCCGCGCGGCGACCACCGTCATGCTCTCGCTGCCCGGCTCGGCCTACGTCTACCAGGGCGAGGAGCTGGGTCTTCCCGAGGCCATGGAGATCCCCGACGAGTTCCGTCAGGATCCGACCTGGTTCCGCACGAACGGCGAGCGCTACGGCCGCGATGGCTGCCGCGTGCCGCTGCCGTGGACGGCGTCGGGGCCGGCGTTCGGCTTCAACGACACCGGTGCCTCGTGGCTGCCGCAGCCCGCGGAGTGGGCGACGTTCGCGCGCGATGCCGAAGAGGGCGACGCCGAATCGACGCTCAACCTCTACAAGCGCCTGCTCGCCGAGCGCCGCGAGCGCGGGCTCGGCTCGGGCTCGCTGGTGTGGGACGACGTGGATGCCTCGGCTGTCGCGTTCCACCGCGGCGAGCTGCACGTGGTCGCGAACCTGGGCGAGCAGGCGATCGAACTCGGCGAGGACGTGACCTTCGTCGTGCAGAGCGAGCCGTTCGCCGGCACCGCGCTGCCGCCGAACACCGCCGCCTGGTTCACCCGCGCCTGAGCGCGGGCGGCCGGCCTGACCGTGAGAAGCTGACGACATGGTGAGCATCGACGAGGTGGCGAAGCTTGCGGGCGTCTCGACGGCGACCGTGTCGCGCGCGCTGAGCGGTCGCGGGCATGTCTCCGAGGGCGCGCGCGAGCGCGTGCGCTCGGCGGCCGAGTCACTCGGATACGTGGTCTCGTCGCGCGCATCGAGCCTGGCATCCGGCCGCACGCAGAACATCGGCGTGATCGTGCCGTTCCTCGACCGCTGGTTCTTCAGCACCGTGCTGTCGGGCGCGACCAGCGCGCTGATGCGCGCCGGCTATGACGTCACGCTGTACAACATCACGGCCGACGCGGCCGTGCGGCGGGAGGTCTTCTCGACGTTCCTGCGCCGGCAGCGGGTGGACGCCGTGATCGCGGTCTCCATCGAGCTCGACGACGACGAGACGGCACAGCTGCTCGACCTGGGTCTACCCGTGATCGGCATCGGCGGCCCGAACCCTGGTCTTCGCACGCTGACGGTCGACGACACCGCGGTCGCGCGCCTGGCGACCGAGCACCTCATCGGGCTCGGCCACCGCGACATCGCCCACATCGGCGCGAACCCCGAGTTCGACATCGACTTCCACGTGCCCACCCGCCGTCGCCTCGGCTTCGAGCAGGCGCTGGCCGATGCGGGGATCACGGCGAAGCACACGTTCCTCGAGCCGGCGGACTTCACCGTCGACGGCGGCTTCCGTGCGGCCAAGCAGCTGCTCGGCCGGCCGGGCCCGCGCCCGACGGCGATCTTCGCCGCCTCAGACGAGATGGCCGTCGGAGCCCTGCTCGCCGCTCGCGACCTCGGCTTCCGCGTTCCGCAGGACCTCTCGATCGTCGGCATCGACGGGCACGAGCTCGGTGAGTTCTTCCAGCTCACGACCGTCGACCAGTTCCCGCTCGCGCAGGGCGAGCGTGCGGCGGGCGCGATCCTCGCGCAGCTGGAGGGCGAACCCGATGCCGCCGCGTCGACCGACCTGCCCTACGAGCTCATCGTGCGCGGCACCACCGCCCGCGCGTAGCATCCGCCCCGCTTCCGTTCGGTGCGGATCTCCGCCGCTGAGTCAGGCGGTGGCGCGAGGGGCGGCGCGCGAGACGAGCAGGTGCAGGCCCATCGTCACGGCGAGGACGACGGCCGAGGCGGGCAGCAGACCGTCTGCGGGGGCACCGGATGCCAGCAGCGCACCGCCCAGCATCCCGCCGAGGGCCGAGCCGAGCTGCATGCCGCTGCCGTTCAGCGCGAGCACGAGCGACATCGAGTCCGGTGCGATGTCGCCGAGGCGCGACTGCAGGGCGACGCCGGAGCCGCCGTTGAAGAACGCGCAGCCGAAGAACCATGCGAACGCGGCGACCGCGCCGGCGACACCGGGCAGCAGAAGGCCAGCGGTGCCCAGCAGGGCGACCACGATCAGGATGCCGATGATCAGCGCGATCACGTGCTTGGGGTCGATGCGATCGGTGATGCGGCCCGAGAGGATGTTGCCGCCGAGACTCACGATGCCGTAGCCGAACATCGCCGCGATGATGGGCCCGCCCGCCCCCACCCGCGGCTCGAAGATCAGCGTCGCGTAGGTGAAGCACAGGTAGCTCGCGCACATGATGCCGGTCGCGACGAAGATCGCCCCGATCACCGCGGGGCGCGCGAGCGGGCTGAGCGTCTGACGAAGGGTGAGCGAGGGCAGGTGGAGCCGCGGCACCTTGATCAGGATGCCGATCAGCGCGACCGCGCCGACGCCGGTGACGAGGAACAGGGGCAGACGCCAGTCGTCCTGGCCGATCACGAGACCGACGGGGACGCCCAGCGCGGTGGCCGCGAGAAAGCCGCCGAGCACGAACGACAGCGCACGTCCTCGTCGTTCGGGCGCGGTCTTCGCGAGCACGTATGCACTGACGACGGCGCTGAGCAGCGAGCCGCCGAGAGCGGATACGACGCGTCCGGCCATGGCCATGGCGTAGTTCGCCGACACCGCGATCAGCAGGTTGCCGAGCACGAAGACGCCGAGCGACAGCGAGATCACGAGCTTGCGCTCCCACCGCCCGGTGAACGACGACAGCACAGGACCGGCGAGAGCCGCAGTGAGCGCGAACACGGCGACGAGCTGGCCGGCGGCAGCCTCGCTGACGGCGAGATCATCGGCGATCTGCGGTAGCAGACCCGCCAGCACGTAGCCGTCGATCCCCATCGAGAACGTCGCGAGGGCGAGCCACAGCAGCGCCCCGAAACCGACGGGGCGCGTTTCGTCAGTCGTCTTCACAAACACATCCAACCAGAATCCGGGTTGCCGGATTCCGCCCGGCGCTGTGCCCTGTGGCGTCAGCGCCCTGGATACTGGTCGGCATGGACGCACTCAACGACTTCGTGCTCTTCTTCGGCGACAAGCTCTGGACCTGGGCGGTGCTGCCCATCCTGCTGCTGCTCGGCCTCTACTTCACGTTCCGCTCCGGCGTCGTGCAGTTCCGGCTGATCCCCGAGATGTTCCGCACGCTCACCGACCGCACTCCGACGGACGCCGACGGGCGCCCGCAGTCGGTCTCGGCGTTCCAGGCGTTCACGATCTCGGCGGCGTCCCGGGTCGGAGTGGGCAACATCGCCGGCGTCGGCACCGCCATCGCGATCGGCGGCCCCGGCGCGGTGTTCTGGATGTGGACGATGGCGTTCATCGGCGGCGCCTCGAGCTTCATCGAGTCGACCCTCGGGCAGACCTACAAGGTGCGCGACAGCGACGGCTTCCGCGGCGGGCCCGCGTACTACATGCAGCACGGGCTGAAGGCCCGCTGGATGGGCATCGTCTTCGCGGTGATCCTCATCCTGTGCTTCCCGTTCTCGTTCAACTCGCTGCAGGCCAACACGATCAGCGCGACGGTCTCCGGCAGCTTCGGCGGCGACGTCACCTGGATCCCGTGGGTCGTCGGGGCTGTGCTCGCGACCCTCACCGCGCTGGTGATCTTCGGCGGCGTGCGCCGCATCGCCTCGGTGTCGCAGGCGGTCGTGCCGCTGATGGCGCTGCTGTACCTGATCCTCGGTCTCGTGATCGTCGCGATCCACATCGAGCGCCTGCCCGAGGTGTTCGCGTCGATCTACACGCAGGCGTGGGGCACCAAGGAGGTCGCCGGCGGCGCGCTGGGCACCATCATCATGATCGGCGCGAAGCGCGGCATGTTCTCGAACGAAGCGGGTCTCGGCTCGGCTCCGAACGCCGGCGCGACCGCGGCCGTCACGCACCCGGTCAAGCAGGGCCTCGTGCAGACCCTCGGCGTGTACTTCGACACGTTCCTGGTGTGCTCGATCACCGCGTTCATCGTGCTCGTCGCCACCCCCGATCTGCAGAACGCCGAGCAGGGGATCGTGCTCACGCAGAACGCGCTGGTCAGCTCGCTCGGGTCGTGGTCGAACATCGCCCTGAGTGTCATCATCTTCCTGCTGGCGTTCAGCTCGATCCTGGGCAACTACTACTACGGCGAGTCGAACATCGAGTTCATCCGCGCGCACCGCGGTGTGCTGCAGGGCTACCGCGCCCTGGTCGTGCTTGTCGTGTTCCTCGGCTCGATCGCCTCGGCCGACGTGATCTGGAACACGGCCGACAGCATCATGGGCATCATGGCGATCGTGAACCTGATCGCCATCGCCCTCCTGTCGGGAGTCGCGTTCAAGCTGCTGCGCGACTACCTCGACCAGCGCCGGGCGGGGCTCGACCCCGTCTTCACCCGGGAGCGGATGCCCGAGGTCACGGGCATCCAGTGCTGGGAGGACGAGCTGAGCGTCACCGGCCCCGTGCCGCTGCAGGGCAGCCGCAAGCGCTGAGCCCGCCGGGGCGGCCCTCGCCGGGCCGGCCCGGCCGTATGGATCGTGTGAGGACGCCGGTCGCACCCGTAGGGAAACCGTGAGGATCCGCATGCGGCCGTCGCGGCGCGCGTAGCGTCTCGTGGCGTGGATGGAAAAGACCTCTCGGAGGCGCCGCAGATCGCCAAGCGCCTGATCATCGGCGACCCGCTCACCAGCGAGCAGGTCGACGAGCAGCTGCTGCCCAAGCGCATGGCCCTGCCGATCTTCGCGTCAGATGCGCTGAGCTCGGTGGCGTACGCCCCGCAGGAGCTGCTCATGATCCTCGCGCTCGGCGGCCTCGCGTTCCTCAGCTTCACCCCCTGGGTGGCTGGTGCCGTCGTGGTGCTGCTGACCGTCGTCGTGCTCAGCTATCGACAGCTCATCAAGGCCTACCCGTCGGGCGGCGGCGACTACGAGGTGGCGTCGAAGAACCTCGGCGAGATCCCCGGCGTGACCGTCGCCGCCGCTCTGCTCGTCGACTACGTGCTCACGGTGGCGGTGTCGGTGGCATCCGGGGTCGACAACATCATCTCCGCGATCCCCGAGCTCGATCCTGCGCGCGTCGAACTGGCCGTGGGGTTCGTCGTGCTGATCGTGGTGATCAACCTGCGCGGCGTGCGAGAGGCATCCCTCGTCTTCGCCATCCCCACCTACGTCTTCATCGGCTCGGTCGGCGTCATGATCGTGACCGGCCTGATCCGCACCTTCCTCGGCGACCCGCCTGTGGCCTCGAGCGCCGGGTTCGGCGTGCACGCCGAGGATCTCAGTCAGGCCGCGGTGATCCTGCTCGTGCTGCGGGCGTTCTCGAGCGGCTGCTCGGCCCTCACCGGGGTCGAGGCCGTGTCGAACGGCGTGCCGGCGTTCCGCGCGCCGAAGGTGCGCAACGCCCAGATGACCCTCACGCTCATGGGCACGATCGCGATCTGCCTGTTCGCGGGGCTCACGGCGCTGGCTCTGATCTCGGGCGTGCACTACGCCGAGAACCCGTGCGAGCTGATCGGCTTCGACTGCACCTCTCCCCAGCCGAGCCTCATGGCGCAGGTCGCGTCGGCGACGTTCGGCGGGGGCAGCATCGCGTTCTACCTGATCCAGGCGGCGACCGCCTGCGTGCTGCTGCTGGCCGCGAACACCGCGTTCAACGGCTTCCCGCTGCTCGGGGCGGTGCTCGCCCGCGACGGCTACGCGCCCAAGGCCCTGAACACCCGCGGCGACCGCCTGGTCTTCTCGAACGGCATGATCCTGCTGGGCATCGGTGCGATGGCCGTGCTCATCGTGTTCCGCGCGCAGCTGACCACGCTCATCCAGCTGTACATCATCGGCGTGTTCGTGTCGTTCTCGCTGGGGCAGATCGGCATGGTGCGGCACTGGCGGCGACTGCTGCGCGAGACGGCGCAGGGCTCGGGTGCCGACATCGCGTCGACCCGGCGCTCGGCGCGCACGGGCCTGGTGATCAACTCGGCTGGTGCGACGCTGACGGTGCTCGTGCTCGTGATCGTCACGATCACCAAGTTCACCCACGGCGCGTATCTCGTGTTCTTCGCCATCCCGCTGCTGGCTCTGCTGATGATGGGCGTGAAGCGGTATTACCGCGACGTCGAGCATGAGATCGCGATCGACGACTCCGACCATTTCGGTTCGAGCGGCGACGTCGCGCTGATCCTGGTCAACCGGCTGCAGAAGCCGGTGCTGAAGGCGATCGACTACGCGATCGCGGCCGAGCACTCGAAGACGCTGGCGGTGCACGTCGCTCTCAGCGCCGAAGACGGCAGGCAGCTGCAGCGCGAGTGGAGCACACGGCGGATGCCGGTGCCGCTGGTCATCCTCGACTCGCCGTACCGCTCGTACGCGCAGCCGGTCGCGGAGTTCATCGAACGCTACCGCGAGAAGCACGGCTCGAGCGTCGTGACCGTGTACCTGCCGCAGTACATCGTCGGCCACTGGTGGGAGGCGCTGCTGCACAACCGCCGCGCTCGGCGCATCGCGAACCAGCTGATGCTCGTGCACGGCGTCTCGATCACGCTCGTGCCCTGGCTGCTCGACTCGTCGGAGCTGATCTACGGCCGGCGCTCCCGCCCGGTGCCAGGGCAGGAGCGGGCTGGCCGCCCGATGGTGGCGGCGGGCCGCCGCGCACAGCGCCCCGCCGGCCCTCCGGATGCGGAGCGGAGTGCCGGTGAGGGTCCGGATGCCTGGCATCCCGATGCTCGTGACGCGGGCGGCCCCGTCCGCGAGGAGCTCGCGTCTAGGATGCGAACGGGAGGGCAGTCATGAGCAGCGGGAGCACGGTCGGCGCGCGGGGCATCCTGCCTCGTGTCACCGGGGTCGCTCTCGGCTGGCGACGTCAGGTCGCCGGCTTCGCGGTCGCGCTGATCTGCGGGCCGCTGCTGACCTGGATGCTGTTCCTGCTGCGCAGCCCCGAGTCGATCACCGCAGAGGTGCTCTGGTATCAGCTGCTCGTCGTCGTGGTCGCTCTGATCGGGGGCCTGTTCCCCGCCGTCTTCGCGGCCGTGCTCTCCGGGCTCACGCTCGACCTGCTGTTCGTCGCCCCGCAGTTCTCGATCACGGTCGCGCATCCGCTGCACGCGGTGGCGCTCGCCCTCTACGTGCTGATCGCGGTGCTGGTCGGGCTGATCGTGAGCGTCGCCGCCCGCCGGGGGCGCGCAGCGGTGAGAGCGACGGCCGAGGCCGAGCTGCTCGTGTCGGTAGCGGGGAACGTGCTGCGCGGCGAGCACGCCGTGCAGGCGCTGATCTCGCGTGCACGCGAGGCGTTCGGGCTCAGTGGCGTCCGGCTCGTCGCGAGCAGCGGCGAGGTGCTCGCCGTCGACGGCGAGCCGGTGCGCGACGGCCGCTTCACCACCGTCGATGTGGGCCGCGACGGCGACGGAGCCGCCGCGGCCGTGCTCGAACTGCACGGCGGCCCGCTCGATGCCCCCGCACGACGCCTGCTCGAAGTGATCGTCGCGCAGCTCGGAGCGGCGATCGAGCACACCGACCTCAGCGCCACCGCGCAGCGGGCCGAGGCGCTGGCCGAGACCGACCAGGTGCGCAGCGCTCTGCTCTCGGCGCTGAGCCACGACCTCCGACGCCCGCTCGCCTCGGCCATGGCCGCCGTCGGCGGCCTGCGCGGAGCGCACGAGCTCTCCGCCGCCGACCGAGACGAGCTGCTCGCCACCGCCGACGAGAGCCTCACGACGCTGTCGACCCTCATCACAGATCTGCTCGACGTGAGCCGGGTCGAGGCCGGTGTGCTGGCCGTGTCGCTCACCGCGACCGATGCCGAGAACACCGTGCTCGCGGCGCTCGACGAGCTCGGCCTGCCGCCGTCTGAGGTGGAGCTGCAGCTCGACTCCTCACTCGCTCCTCTGCAGGCCGATCCCGTGCTGCTGCAGCGGGTGGTCGTCAATCTGCTCGCGAACGCGCATCGTCACGCGCCCGAAGGCGACCCCGTCGTGGTCTCGACGGCGCGTCGAGGCGGCTACGGCGAGATCCGCGTCATCGATCGCGGCGCGGGGGTCGAGGCTGCACGGCAGGAGCGCATGTTCGCTCCCTTCCAGCGTCTGGGCGACACCGACAACACCACGGGGCTGGGGCTCGGCCTCGCTCTGTCGAAGGGGTTCACTGAGGGCATGGGCGGAACGCTCATCCCCGAGGACACCCCCGGAGGAGGACTGACCATGGTCATCTCGCTGCCTCTCGACACGGCATCCGGATCGCGACCCGCAGCGACGGCGGTCTCTCGCGGGGAGGGGATCGAGTGAAGCTGCTCATCGCCGACGACGATCCGCAGCTCGTGCGCGCCCTGCGTATCACGCTGGCCGCACACGGGTACGACGTGATCGCCGCGTCCGACGGCGCTGAGGCCGTCACGCTCGCCGCGCAGTCGCATCCGGACATCATCCTGCTCGACCTCGGCATGCCCCGGCTCGACGGCATGGAGGTGATCCATGCACTGCGCGGCTGGACCCGCGCCCCGATCATCGTCGTGTCCGGCCGTACCGGGTCGGCGGACAAGATCGACGCGCTGGATGCCGGCGCCGATGACTTCGTGACCAAGCCGTTCCAGGTCGACGAGCTGCTGGCCCGGCTGCGAGCCCTCGCCCGCCGTTCCGCGCCGGCGGGGGAGGCGACCGAGTCGGTGGTGCGCTTCGGCGATGTCGTCGTCGATCTCGCCGCGACTCTCGTGACGCGTGCGGGAGCACCCGTGCACCTCACGCCCACGGAGTGGCGCATGCTCGAGCACCTCTGCCGGCATCCCGGCGCCCTCGTCACCCGTCTCGAACTGCTGCGCGAGATCTGGGGCAGTGACCAGGTGACCGACTCCGGCTACCTGCGCCTCTACATGTCCCAGCTGCGCAAGAAGCTCGAACGCGAGCCGGGACGACCCGAGCATCTGCTCACCGAGTCGGGCATGGGCTACCGGCTGGTTCTCGGATGAGTCCGCGCCTGCCCAGGCCAGCGGCCCCTCGCACCCGAACGCGTCATCTCGCTCCGGCGCAGGTCATCGTGACGGGCTTCGGAGCGACCATCCTGATCGGCGCGCTCGTGCTGATGCTGCCCGTCGCGTCGGCCGACGGCCGGTGGACCGGACCGCTCGAGGCCCTGTTCACCTCGACCTCGGCCGTGTGCGTGACCGGGCTGATCGTCGTCGACACCGCCGTGTACTGGAGCCCGTTCGGCAAGGTCGTGGTCATGCTGCTCATCCAGCTCGGCGGGCTGGGGATCATGCTGTTCGCCTCCCTGATCGGACTGGCGCTCGCGCGGCGCCTGTCCGTGCGATCACGCATGCTCGCGACCACCGAGACGAAGACTCCTGGAGCGGGCGACGTGCGCCGGCTGGCCACGGGCATCCTGTTCACCACCCTCACGATCGAGGCGGTTGTGGCCGCGATGCTGTTCGTGCGGTTCTTGATCGGCTATGACTACGACCTCGGCAGGGCTGCGTGGCACGCAGTGTTCCATGCCGTCTCATCGTTCAACAACGCCGGATTCGCGCTCTACTCCGACAGCCTGATGGGCTTCGTGTCCGACCCGTGGATCAACCTGCCGATCTGCGCGGCGATCATCCTCGGCGGTCTGGGCTTCCCCGTGCTGCGCCAGCTCAGGCGCGAGCTGCGCCGTCCTCTGCACTGGACCATGAACACGCGCATCGTCCTCGCCGCCACCGTCACCCTGCTGACGCTGGGCGCGTTGAGCGTCACGGTCATCGAGTGGAGCAACCCGCGCACCTTCGGCGCCCTCGACCCGTGGTCGCGTGTGCTCGCCGGCTTCGTCTACTCCACCCAGGCCCGCACCGCAGGGTTCAACAGCGTCGACGTCGGCGCGATGCACGACGAGACCTGGCTGATCACCGACGTGCTGATGTTCATCGGCGGCGGCCCAGCCGGTACTGCGGGCGGCATCAAGGTGACGACCTTCGCGGTGCTGTTCTTCATCCTGTGGACCGAACTGCGCGGCGGCGCCGCCGTGAACGTGTTCGGCAAACGGCTCTCCCGCGCCGTGCACCGCGAGGCGATCGCTGTGGTGCTCATGGCGATCGGTGCGGTCATGGCGGGCGTGATCGCGATCCTCGCCATGACCGAACTCGACCTCGACCGCGTGCTGTTCGAGGCCGTATCGGCCTTCGGCACCGTCGGGCTGTCGACCGGCATCACGGCGTCGCTGCCGCCGGCCGCGCAGATGATCCTCGTGCTGCTCATGTTCCTGGGCCGCATCGGCCCGCTGACCTTCGGTTCGGCCCTCGCCCTGCGCGAGCGCCGGATCGCCTACGAACTGCCCAAGGAGCGTCCGGCGATCGGCTGATCGCCGGACGCTCATCACCTGAAAGGAACGCGATGTCGTCCTTCCTCTCCTTCGGACGCACCCCTCGCCGGATCGCCGAGGCCGACTCCGTCGCGGTCATCGGTCTCGGTCGCTTCGGCATCTCGCTGGCGCTCGAGCTCATGGCCTCCGGCACCGACGTGCTGGGCGTCGATGCCGACGAGGGCATCGTCCAGTCTCTGAACGGCGAGCTGACCCAGGTGGTGCGCGCCGACTCGACACAGCTGGAGGTGCTCGAGCAGCTCGGCATCGGCGACTTCGACCGCGTGGTCGTCTCGATCGGCAGCGACATCACCGCCTCCATCCTCACCGCTTCGCTGCTGTTGCAGCTGCAGGTGCCCGTGATCTGGGCGAAGGCCGTCGACGAGCGGCACGGAGCCGTACTCGAGCAGCTCGGCGTGCACCGGGTGATCTACCCCGAGAAGGACATGGGGCGCCGGGTCGCGCACCTCGTGCGCGGCGCCGCCGCCGACTACCTCGAGATCGACAACGGCTTCGCCGTGGTCAAGACCGTCGCCCCGCAGGTGGTGCAGGGGCGCTCGCTGGCCGAGGCCGGGGTACGCAGCACCTACGGGATCACGGTCGCCGCGTACAGGCACGAAGACGGCGAGTGGACCAATGCCACCCCCGAGACGGTGCTGGGTCCCGATGACACCATGCTGGTGGTGGGTCCGATCCATCGCGTGGAGAGGTTCGCTCAGCTGCGCTGACGACGCCTCCGATATGCTGGACGAGGAGTGTCGGGAAGCCTGGTCGACGACATCGTCGGTCGACCGGAAAGATCTCAATGATCCGCTCATCCTCGCGGCTGCGCCGCTCCTTCTTCCCCTCCTCATCGAAGGCGGAGTCCGTCCGCATCGGCCGGATCCTCCGCAAAGAGACCGTCGGCGGCCTCCTCCTGGTCGTCGCGGCTGCGGCGGCACTGCTGTGGGCGAACTCGCCGTGGGCGGAGGGCTACTTCGCCCTCCGCGACGTGGAGCTCGGCTACGAGCCCTGGCACCTGCGGCTGACGCTGGGGCAATGGGCCGCAGACGGCCTGCTCGCCATCTTCTTCTTCCTGGTCGGCCTTGAGCTCAAGCGCGAATTCGTCGCGGGTGATCTTCGCCAGTTCAGCACCGCGGTCGTCCCTGTGGTCGCGGCCCTCGGCGGCGTCGCGGTGCCCGCCCTGATCTACGTGGCTCTCACCTCGGGCACGCCTGGCGCGGCCGACGGCTGGGCCATCCCGACCGCCACCGACATCGCATTCGCCGTCGCGGTGCTGGCGATCATCGGCTCGCACCTGCCCAGCGCACTGCGCATCTTCCTGCTGACCCTCGCCGTCGTCGACGATCTGGTCGCGATCGCGATCATCGCGATCTTCTACACCGACACGATCGAGATCGTGCCGCTGCTGCTGGCCATGGCGGCCATCGCCGCGTACGGCGCGATCGCCCAGCGATATCGGCAGTTCTTCCACCTGCGCCCGGCGGCGGCGTGGCTCATCCTGCTTCCGCTCGGCTTCCTCGCATGGGCACTGGTTCACGCTTCAGGCATCCACGCGACGATCGCCGGCGTGCTGCTGGGCTTCACGATCCCGGTGCTGCACCGCCGGAAGGACCGCCGAGGCGATGCCGGCCCCGGCCTCGCCGAGGTGTTCGAGCACAGATTCCGCCCGATCTCGAGCGGAATCGCGGTGCCCGTCTTCGCCTTCTTCTCGGCCGGTGTGGCGATCGGCGGACCTGAGGGCTTCATCTCGGCGCTCGGCGACCCGGTCGTGCTGGGCATCATCCTCGGCCTCGTTCTCGGAAAGCCACTGGGCATCGTCGCGGCGACCTGGATCGTGACCAGAGTGCGCCGGATCAACCTCGACCCCGCGCTGCAGTGGGTCGACATCATCGGGGTAGGGCTGCTCGCCGGCATCGGCTTCACCGTCTCGCTGCTGGTCGCCGAGCTGAGCTTCAGCATCGACGACCCGCACCACGACCAGGCGAAGGTCGCGATCCTCACCGCCTCCGTGGGGGCGGCGCTGCTGGCATCCGTCCTGCTCGGCCTGCGCAACCGCCGCTACCGCAGGCACGAGTCGAACTGACCGCATACGCAGAACCGGCCGGAGCCCGAAGGCCCCGGCCGGTTCATGATGCTCAGATCAGAGCGCGCGGATGTTCGCCGCCTGCATGCCCTTGGGGCCACGCTCAGCGTCGAACTCCACCTTCTGGTTCTCGGTGAGCTCCTTGTAGCCGTTGCCCTCGATCGCCGAGAAGTGCGCGAACAGGTCGTCCGAGCCGTCGTCGGGAGCGATGAAGCCGAAGCCCTTCTCCGAGTTGAACCATTTCACAGTGCCAGTGGCCATGTGCTTCTGCTTTCTGTTGATCTGATCGCTGTCGCGATCGTTATGCCCCGCTGAACTGTCCGGCGGGCACGTCATGATGATGCCGATCGGCTGGCGCGATGCGCGATCCGACGGGATCGGGGATCCGAGTCCGCGGAACTCACACGCGGGACGGGATCGGGGTGATGGGCTGCAGCGAGATTCGCGAGCCTTTTGAGAGTGGGCCCTCCGGCGGAGGGACACGTAACGGTATCACGTCGCAGCCGGGAGTCGGCCCTGAGTGCCTGTCAGACGGGCACCAGTGGCTAGGCTCGGTGCCATGACCGTCGACCTCGAAGCCCTCTACATCGACCTGCACAAGCATCCCGAGCTGTCGTTCCAGGAGACGCGCACCGCCGGCATCGCCGCCACGCACCTGCGCGACCTGGGGCTCGAGGTCACCGAGGGGGTCGGCGTCACCGGTGTCGTCGGGGTGCTGGCCAACGGCGAGGGCCCCGTGGTCTGGCTGCGTGCCGACATGGATGCATTGCCCGTCGTGGAAGAGACAGGGCTCGCCTACGCGTCGACGGCGACAGGGATCGACCCCGACGGCAACACCGTCGGGGTGATGCACGCCTGCGGACACGACATGCACGTGACCGCCATGATCGGCGCCGTCGAACGGCTCGTCGCCGAGCGCGCGCAGTGGAGCGGCACGGTCGTCGTGGTCATCCAGCCTGCCGAGGAGTACGGTGCGGGTGCCCGCGCGATGCTCGACGACGGTGCACTCGATCGCTTCCCCCGCCCCGACGTGGTGCTCGGCCAGCACGTCACCCCGCTGCCCGCCGGCACGATCGGCGTGCGCCCTGGCCCGCAGATGTCGGCATCCGACGGCATCCAGGTCGTGCTGCACGGCCGCGGCGGGCACGGGTCGCGCCCGCACTCGACGATCGACCCGATCGTCATGGCGGCGTCGACCATCATGCGACTGCAGACCGTCGTCTCTCGCGAGGTCGACCCGCACGACCTCGCGGTCGTCACCGTCGGCGCGATCCACGCCGGCACCAAGAACAACATCATCCCGGCCGATGCCACTCTGCAGCTCAGCCTGCGCTACCCGGACGAGCAGCTGCGCGAGAAGGTCCTCGAAAAGGTCGAGCGCATCATCCGCGCCGAGGCCATGGCATCCGGCGCCGAGCGCGAGCCCGAGATCTCGACCCTGCACAAGCTGCCAGCGACGATCAACGACGCAGACGCGACCGCCCGCGTGGTCTCGGCGTTCCGAGGCGTCTTCGGCGAGCAGTCGGTGATCGACCCCGGCCTGTTCACCGGCAGCGAGGACGTGTCGTGGTTCGCCCGCGATGCGGGTGTGCCGCTCGTGTTCTGGTTCTGGGGCGGCGTCGACCCGAAGGTGTACGCGGATGCCGTCGCGAACGACACCGTCGACAAGGACATCCCCACGAATCACTCCCCGTTCTACGCCCCGGTGATCCACCCCACCATTGAGACGGGCGTGACGGCGATGGCGACGGCCGCGCGGCAGTTCCTCGCCTGAGGCGGTCACCTCTGAAGGAGGAATGCGATTCTGAAGGATGCTCGGCGCCGCGGCGTCCTTCAGAATCGCATTGCTCCTGAATTCGTCAGGCCTCGATGACGCGCTGGTTGCTCTCGTGGGCCTCGCGGTGCAGGCGCTCCATGCGCTGATCGAGCTCGCAGGCGGCATCCGCCGCGTCGGTGAGGCTCTGCACGAGGTGAGCCGGCACGCGGCCCGAGAACTTGTAGTGGATCTTGTGCTCGAGGCTCGCCCAGAAGTCCATCGCGATGGTGCGGAACTGCACCTCGACGGGGATCGACACCGGCCCGGTCGACAGGAACACCGGAACCTCGACGATCGCGTGCAGGCTGCGGTAGCCGTTCGGCTTGGGGTCGGCGATGTAGTCCTTCACAATGCGCACGGTCACGTCGTCCTGCTGGGTGAGCAGGTCGAACAGCCGGTAGACGTCGCTGACGAAGCTGCACGTCACGCGCACCCCGGCGATGTCGGTGATCTCGCCGCGGATCACCTCGAAGTCGGCCTCGATGCCCTTGCGCGCCACCTTCTCGACGATGCTGTCCGGCGTCTTCACACGGCTCTTGACGTGCTCGATCGGGTTGTACGCGTGCATGTGCGTGAACTCGTCGCGCAGGATCGAGATCTTCGTCTCGACCTCCCGCATGCCGAACTCGTACTCGCGGAGGAACCGCTGGAACGCATCTCTCAGCTGCTTCGCCTGGACGATCGCGGCGTCGTCGACGGGGATGGTCATGCCCCCGAGGCTACGCGCGTCCGTTCGGAATCCCCTGGGCATCCCGCCCTGTGCTCGCCGTCCGCTCGCCCTCCGCTCGCCGTCGGCGCGCCCTCCGCGTGCCGTCCGCTCGCCGAGACCTGCACTCCCCGCCGAGACCTGCGGTTGCAACGGCAGGTCTCGGCAACAGGTGCAGGTTTCGGCGACGCCGCGGGGCGCGGGGGCGGAGGGGCGGAGGCTCAGGCGTCGCGCGAGCGCCAGAGCAGCCAGACGAAGTACGGCGCGCCGAGCATCGCGACGACCAGGCCGGCGGGCAGCTGCGCGGGCGCGAGCACCGTGCGGCCGATGGCATCCGCCACCCCGACGAGCACCGCACCCAGCACGACCGCGACGGGGATCACCCGCGAATGCCTGGCGCCGACGAGGGCGCGCGCCGCATGCGGAGCGACAAGGCCCACGAACCCGACCACTCCGACCGCCGACACGCTGAAGGCCGCGAGCAGCGCCGCCGCCAGCAGCAGCGCGAGACGCGTGCGCTCGAGCCTGATGCCCACCAGGCGAGGCGTGTCCTCGTCCATCGCGAGGATGTCGAGGTCGCGGCGCTGCGAGATCACGAACGGCAGCGCCACCACCAGCACGATCGCGAGCGGCACCACTTGCTCCCAGATGCGGCCGTACGTCGTGCCGGAGAGCCAGGTGTAGATCTTCGGGGTGTCCCACGGGTTCGAGCGGAGCAGCACGAAGGTGGTCAGCGCGGTCGTCCCGTACCAGACCCCGATGCCGATGAGCACGAGCCGATCGGCGCTGAGGCCCCCGCGCCATGCGAGCGAGTAGACGAGCCCGAAGGCCAGCAGGGCGCCGATGACCGCGGCGACCAGCATCCCGAACGTCGAGGCCGCGGCGCTCGTGACGATCAGCACGGCGCCGAGTCCGGCCCCTCCCGTGATGCCGAGCAGTCCCGGCTCGGCGAGCGGGTTGCGGCTGACCGCCTGGGTCACGGTTCCGGCCAGGGCCAGAGCGGCGCCCGCGACGACCGCGGCGATGACGCGGGGCACCCGCTCGTCGAGCGCGAACGATACGAGCGGCGGAGCCTGCTTCTGCAGCCAGAGCACGATGTCGCCGGTGAGCAGCGGAGTCGCGCCGACCAGCATCCCGATCAGCACGACGGCGATCAGCGCGGCGACGCCGACCGAAAGCACCACCGCGAAGCGGCGGGTGCTGCGCACGCCGAAGCGGATGCTCGGCGGGCGACGGGTGGGGCCCGCGTCGCGCAGGCGACGAGCCATCGTGACGAGCACGACCGCGCCGAGCAGCGTCGTGGCGACGCCCGTGGGCACGGCGATGGCGCCCTCGGCGCCGATGATCGCGCGCAGGACGGCATCGGCGAGCACCACGACGATCGCGCCGATGAGCGCGGATGTCGGGATGAGCAGCAGATGGCGGCCGAGCGCAGGCACCAGCCGCGAGAGCAGCCGCGCCAGCACGGGGGCGCACAGGCCGACGAAGCCGATGGGCCCCGCGAGGGTGACGGCGGCGGCGGTCAGCACCACAGCGAGCAGGATGCCGATGACGCGCGTCGAGCGGATCGGAACACCCAGCGACGATGCGGTGTCGTCCCCCAGCGCGAGCACATCCAGCCGTCTGGTGAGGGCGAGCGCGAGGGCGATGCCCACCACGACCACCGGAGCCGCGCGTAGGAACGACTCGAGACCCAGCTGAGACAGACTGCCACTGCCCCACGCGAACAGCCCCTTCGTCTCTTCGTCGAACAGCACGAGCAGGGTCGATGTGCCGGCCTGCAGGGCGAGCGCGAGGGCGGATCCTGCGAGCACGAGACGCGTGGTCGATGAGGCCGCTCCCCCGGCGAGCCCCAGCACGAGGGTCGCGGCCGCAAGACCGCCGGCGAAGGCGACGAGCCCCGACGCCCAGAACGGGATGCTGAGTCCGAACGCCGTGACCGCGGTGACCGCGAAGTACGCGCCACCCGTGACGCCCAGGGTGTCGGGAGAGGCGAGCGGGTTGCGCGAGAGCGACTGCATGAGCAGACCCGCGACGCCGAGAGCGAGGCCGACGGCCACGCCCGCCGCGAGCCGCGGCAGGCGTGAGCCGAACAGGATCTCGGGGTCGGCGAGGATCTGCCCGCTGGTGCCCTGCGTGAGGTGCCAGAGGGCGGATGCCACCAGCACCGCCACGAGGGCCAGCAGCGCCGCCGTTGCCGAGAGGCGCCCGCGGGAGGCATCCGGATTCAGGACATCTGCGCTTCTGAAGGATCCGCCGGGCGCATCCGTCCTTGCTTCTTGCATTCGTCCTTCATTCCGGCCATCGACGCGGGGCGCCCCCACGGTCACTTGGTGATGACGTCGACGTACGCGTCGATGATCTGCTCGGCCGAGCGCGGGCCGCCGAAGGTCCAGATGCCGGCCGGGAAGGCGTGCACGTCGTCGTTCTTCACCGCGGGGATGGATGCCCAGGCCGGGTTCTTCTCGGCGGCGTCGACGAAGCTCTCGGAGTCGGGGTCGGCGGTGCCGGTGTGCAGCAGCATCGCGTCGCCGATCGTGGTCATGCCCTCGATGTCGGTCTGGCCGAGGCCGTACGCCGGGTCGACCTCGCCGGTCCACGCGTTCTTCAGACCGAGCTCCTCGCCGATCTCGCCGATGAGCGAGCCCTGGCCGAAGGGACGCAGCGACACGTTGCCGCCGTCGACCCAGCCGTCGAAGAACACGAACGGCGCACCCTCGAGCGAGGCGTCGGAGACCTGCTTCTTGGCGTCGGCGAGGTGGGCGTCGAACTCGTCCTTCACGACGTCGGCGCGCTCGGTGCGGCCGGTCGCCTCGGCGATGAGGTCGAAGGTCGAGAGCATCTGCGCGATGGGGTCCTCGGCGTTCGCGCCGAGGGTGGCGAGCACGGGCACGCCGTACTTCTCGAGCTGGCCGATGATGGCGTCGTCACGCGTGTACGCCTCGACGATCACGAGGTCGGGCTCGGCGGCGAACAGGGCGTCGAGGTTGGGCTCCTGGCGGGTGCCGACATCTTTCACGCCCTCGGGCAGCTTCTCGGCGGTGTCCCACGTGCTGTAGCCCTCGGCGTCGGCGACGGCCACGGGAGTGAGGCAGAGCGAGAGCACGTCTTCGATCTGCTGCCACTCGAGCACCGCGACCTTGGCTGCCGGCTTGTCGAGCTTCACCGTGCGGCCGAAGGCGTCGGTCAGCTCGACCGGGCCGGTCGAGGTGCTGGTGCTGTCGTCGGCGCAGCCGGCGCCGCTCGCGGAAGTGGTGCTCTTGTCGGCGGCGGGCTTCTCAGCGGTCTGCGTGGTGCCGCAGGCGGTGAGGGCGAGCGTGAGGGCGCCGAGGGTCGCGAGGGCGGCAAGGGGCTTGTTCATCAGGGTGGGCTCCGGGGAGTGAGGGTGCGGGAGGGGGGTTCAGGCGGACAGCGCCGTGAGCGCGCGGCGGGCGCGGTCGTGGTGGCGGCCGCGCGGGGTGACCAGCACGCGGCCTGTGCGCGCATCGACGTGGGCGTCGATCGGCAGGCCGTAGACCGCGGTGAGGTTATCGGAGGTGAGGACGGATGCCGGGCTTCCGGCGGCATGCACACGGCCGCGATGCATCAGCACGACTTCATCGGCCACCGATGCCGCATGGCCGAGGTCGTGCAGCACGACGCCGACGGCGGTGCCGCGGTCGGCGAGGTCGCAGACCAGGTCGAGGGTCTCGACCTGGTAGCGCAGGTCGAGATGGTTGGTGGGCTCGTCGAGCAGCAGGATTCCCGTGTCCTGGGCGAGCGCGGTCGCGAGCCACACGCGCTGCAGCTCTCCGCCCGACAGCTCGTCGACCGGGCGGTGCGCCATGCCGTCGAGTCCGGTCAGCTCGAGGGCGTGCGCGATCGCTGCGCGATCGGCGTCGGACATGCCTGCGAAGCGTCCTCGGTGCGGGTGCCGGCCGTAGGCGACGACGTCGCGCACCTCGAGACCGGAGGGGTGCGGGCGCGACTGCGAGAGCATGGCGACAGTGCGCGCGAACTCCTTCGCCGAGAGCGACGACGCATCGCGCTCGCCGGCGGCGCCGCTGACGCGCACGGCGCCTGCGTCGACCTTGTGCAGGCGGGCGAGGGCGCGCAGCGCCGTGGACTTGCCGCTGCCGTTGGGGCCGATGAGCGCGGTGACGACGCCGGGGCGCAGGTGCAGCGAGACCTCGTGCACCACACGGGTGCGCCCGTAGCTCAGCGCCAGCGCATCGCCGTGCAGCTCGCCGGCGCTTCTGCCGTCGGCGTGCTCTGCCGGCGAGACCGTCGGAAGGCCGGTTTCCTCGATCGGATTGGTCACGTTAGGAGAGCCTAACCTATGCTGGAATCGTGAGCCACCACCCGTACCGGACATTTCGCACAACCGTCGCGCGCGTCACCGCCCTCTCGCCCCATTTCACGCGCATCACGCTGCAGGGCGACGACCTCGCGCACTTCGGCACAGACGGACTCGACCAGCGCATCAAGCTGATCATCCCGTTCGCCGACGGCTCGGTCACCGACGTCGGTCAGTTCGACGAGACGCAGAGCATGACCGAGTGGTACCGCCGCTGGCGCGAGCTGCCCGACGACAAGCGCAATCCGATCCGCACCTACACGATCCGCTCACCGCGCCCCGAGGCGCGGGAGATCGACATCGACTTCGTGCTGCACGGCACAGAGGGCCCCGCATCCGCCTGGGCGACCGGGGCCCGCGTCGGCGACGCGCTCGCGGTGGTCGGCCCCGACTCACGCTCGGACCAGCAGGGCGGCGGCATCGAGTGGCGGCCGGGTGCCGCGACTTCGGTGCTCATCGCCGGCGACGAGACCGCGACCCCGGCGATCTGCTCGATCGTCGAAGCGCTGCCCGCCCACGCCGTCGGCGAGGTCTGCATCGAGGTGCCGACCGAGGCCGATGCGCTCGAGCTGACGGCGCCCGATGGCGTGAACGTGCGGTGGCTCGCACGCGGCAGCGGCGCGCACGGTGTGCGGCTCAGCGCAGCCGTGCACGAGTGGGGCGTGCGCCGCGGCGATCGCGGTGCCAGGTCGGCGACCGAGACGCTCGCCGAGCCGGACGCAGACGAGGTGCTCTGGGAGGTCCCAGAGGCCGTCGACGGGGGCGAGTACGCCTGGCTGGCCGGCGAGGCCGGCACCATCACGGCGCTGCGCCGTCACCTCGTCCGCGACCTCGGCATCGACCGTCGCTCGGTCGCGTTCATGGGCTACTGGCGAGAGGGCCGCGCCGAGGCATCCTGAATCGAGCGCGCCTCGCGCGCGTCGACGAGCTGCTGACCCGAGAGGATGCCCGGAAGCCCCCGCCCGAGCGGGGTGACGAAGAACAGCACGCAGGCGACGAGCAGCAGCAGACCCGACAGCGTGTCGAAGACGCCGCCGAACAGCCCGATGGTCGAGAGCCCGGCCACGCCGCCGAGCCACCGCAGCAGGCGAGCGGCTATGAGCGGCCTCGGCGATCCCGCATAGCGAAGCTGCACCGCGGCATCGCCGACCGACTGGCCGGTGATCAGCGTGACGGCCAGCCACACCACGGCGGCTCCTCCGGTACCGGCGAGTTCTGCGACAGAGCCCTCCCGCATGGTCGCCCTGTCGTGCAGCACCAGGTCGATGAAGAGCTGCGCGGCGATCGACACCGTCGCCGACGCGAAGAGGAACCCGAGGCCGTCGCACAGCATGGCCAGAGCGCGGCGTCCGCGCGTGACGGGCCGCGGCTGCATGGCATCCGCCGCTTTCGTCAGACCGCGTCGCGCCCGCGGCACGACGAGCCCGAACACGGCGCCGAGCAGCGCACCGCTCGTGTTCGTGATCAGGTCGCCGACGTCGAAGAAGCGGTAGGCGCACGGGTAGATGCCCCACACGCCGGTCAGCTGCGTCGTCTCGATGAAGAGCGACAACCCGAGACCGACGAGCAGCGCGGTGACGATGCCGCGGCCGAAGAGCACGCGGACGAAGAATCCGAGCGGAACGAACAGCAGCACATTGAAGGCCAGCTGCAGCAGCGCAGGATGAGTCAGGGTGCTGCCTGGTGCGGCGATCGCCTTCTGCACATCGCGCACCATCTCCATCGGATCGGTGATCATGCCCACGCAGTGGATCGCGTCGGGGTCGGGCATCGGCAGCAGGGTGTACGCCCAGACCGCCCAGAAGTACACCAGAGCCGCGAACCACATCAGCAGCCGCGTAACACTCAGCCGACCCTGACGCCGGTAGCTGATCGATACGAACGGCACGAAGAGCGCGACCCCTGCGAGCATGCCGACGACGATCGCGAGCACTCCGAGCAGCACCTGTTCCCCCATGGTCAGCGAGTCTACGGCGGAGCCCGCGACCACCCGCTTCCGCCGGCGGTCCGGGCCTCGTGGAGAGCCCCCATGAGGAGGCAGACGTGACCGCGGCGGCGCCGCTACGCTGACGGAATGCCCTCCCTCGAAGACGTGGCCTGGCCGGTTCGCACCGAGCGGCTCGAGATCCGCCCCTGCACCGTCGACGACCTCGACGCCGTCTGGGCATTCCGCCGGCTGCCGGAGGTGAACCGCTGGCTCGGTCGGGCACCGGCCACGCTCGAGGCCTTCCGCGACACGTACTCCGATCCGGCGCGGCTCGCGATGACGCTGGTCATCGTGCGGCGGGAAGGCGAGGGCGCGGACTCAGGAATCATCGGCGACCTCATGGTCAAGACCGGCGACGGCTGGGCGCAGGCCGAGGCCGCCGAGCAGGCCGCGGGTACCGAGGCGGAGCTGGGGTGGGTCCTCGCGCCGTCGGCAGCCGGCCAGGGCATCGCGACCGAAGCGGTCAGCGCCGTGATCGACCTGTGCTTCGGATCGCTCGGCCTGCGCCGTGTGCACGCCGGATGCTTCGCCGCGAACGAGCCGTCATGGCGCCTCATGGAGCGCCTGGGCATGCGCCGGGAGGAGTTCAGCCGCAAGACCGCGCTGCACCGATCCGGCGAGTGGATGGACGGGATGAACTACGGGCTGCTGTCCGAGGAGTGGCCTGGTCGTCGCTGAGCGCCGCGGCACCGGCATCCGATCGCGCAACCCCTGTTGTCGTGTCGTGCTCGACCGGGTAGACCTGAGGCACCCCATCCCAGGAGATCGGAGAACGACATGGTTTACCGCATCGGCTACATCATCGGCAGTCTCGCCAGCGACTCGATCAACCGCGTGCTCGCCGGCGCCCTCGTGCGCCTGGCGCCCGAGAGTCTCGAACTCACCGAGATCCCCATTCGCGACCTGCCGCTGTACAACCGTGACGACGAGAACTCGCCGGTGGCCGCCGTCACCGAGTTCAAGCAGGCGATCGAGGCCTCGGACGGCCTGCTGTTCGTATCGCCCGAGTACAACCGCTCGATCCCCGGCGCCCTGAAGAACGCGATCGACTGGGGCTCGCGCCCCTGGGGTCACAACTCGTTCGCCCGCAAGCCCACGGGCATCATCGGCGCCTCGACCGGCGCGATCGGCACGGCCGTCATGCAGTCGTCGATGCGCGGCGTGCTGAGCTTTCTCAACGCCCCGCAGCTGAACGCCCCGGAGGCGTACATCACTTTCAAACCCGAGGTCTACGGCCCCGGCGGCGAGGTGAAGGACGACGACACCGCGAAGTTCCTGCGGCACTACATGGACGAGTACGCCGCGCTCGTCGAGCGCGTGCTCTCGAGCACGCTGCCCGGCCACATGGGCGACCGCGACTCCTGACGCCGACGCCTGCGCCCTGCCGCGAGCCGGCGGGTCGGCCGGCGGGTCAGGACATGCGGTCGGGGCGCAGGTCGAGCCGGCGCAGCGACTGGGCGTTGAGCGCGACGACGATCGTCGAGAGGCTCATCAGCACAGCGCCCACCGACATCGGCAGCACGAATCCGAACGGTGCGAGCACGCCAGCGGCCAGCGGAACCGACATCAGGTTGTAGCCGGCGGCCCACCACAGGTTCTGCGTCATCTTGCGGTAGCTCGCCTGCGACAGCTCGATCACCGAGACGACCGAGCGGGGATCGTCGGATGCCAGGATGACCCCTGCCGAGGCGATCGCGACGTCGGTGCCCGCGCCGATCGCGATGCCGACGTCAGCCTGCGCGAGCGCCGGGGCGTCGTTGACCCCATCGCCGACCATCGCGACCTTCTTGTCCTCGCTCTGCAGTTCGGCGACCTTCGCCGATTTGTCTTCGGGGCGCACTCCGGCGAAGACGCGGTCGATGCCGAGCTCGGCGGCCACCGCATGCGCCACGGCCTCGGCGTCGCCCGTGATCATCACTACCTCGACACTCCGGCCCTGCAGCGCGGCGACCGCCTTCCGCGATTCCGCGCGGATCTCGTCGGCGAGCGCCAGCCCGCCGATCACCTGACCGTCGCGCACCACATGCAGGATGATGGCTCCCTCTGAGCGCCAGCCTGCAGCATCCGGGATCTCCGCCCCGCCGACCTCGTCGAGCAGCCGCGGCCCGCCGACGCGGATCTCGTGCCCATCGACGGTGGCCGTGACCCCGACCGCGGGAGACGAGGTGAACCCCGTCGCCTTCGCGAGCGTCAGCTGCGACGCCGCCCGCACGATGGCCTTCGCGAGCGGGTGCTCGCTGTCGGCCTCGGCCGACGCGGCGAGCGCGAGCAGCTCGTCGTCGCTCCACCCCTCGACGGGCGCGACAGCGGTGACGGTCGGCTCGCCCTTGGTGAGGGTGCCGGTCTTGTCGAAGAGCACGGCGTCGACGTCGCGCATGCTCTCGAGCGCGAGGCGGTCTTTCACGAGCACTCCGGCTCGCGCCGCGCGCTCGGTCGCGATCGAGACGACGAGCGGGATGGCAAGACCCAGCGCGTGCGGGCAGGCGATCACGAGCACCGTGATGGTGCGGATGACGGCCTCATCGGGCATCCCGACCAGCGTCCAGACGAGCGCGGTGATCACTGCGGCGCCGAGGGCGAACCAGAACAGCCAGGCAGCCGCGCGATCGGCCAGCCGCTGCGCGCGCGAGCTCGACGCCTGCGCGTCGGCGACCAGTCTGCGGATGCCGGCGAGCGCGGTGTCGTCGCCGGTCGCGGTGACCTCGACGCGCAGGCCCGAGTCGGTGGCGACCGTGCCTGCCGTGACGTGGTCGCCGGTGCCGCGGCTGACCGTGCGCGATTCGCCGGTGAGCATCGACTCGTCGAGATCGGCGCGACCGTCGACGACGATGCCGTCGGCCGGGATGCTGCCCCCTGGCCGCACGATGACGACGTCGCCCTTCTGCAGGTCGGCCGGGCTGACCTTGGTGATCTCGTCGCCGTCGACACGCTCGGCCTCGTCGGGCAGCAGCGCGGCGAGGGAGTCGAGAGCGGAGGTGGTCTGGGCGAGCGATCGCATCTCGAGCCAGTGACCGAGCAGCATGATCACGATGAGCAGCGCGAGCTCCCACCAGAACTCGAGCTCGTGGTGCAGGATGCCCAGGCTCGCACCCCACGACGCGAGGAACGCGACCGTGATGGCGAGCCCGATCAGCAGCATCATGCCCGGCCTGCGGGCCTTCAGCTCTGCGACTGCGCCGGTGAGGAACGGGCGTCCGCCCCAGACGTACATGACGGTGCCGAGCAGCGGGGCCACCCAGCGCGCCCAGTCAGGCACCTGGTATCCGAGGATCATCGCGAACATGCCGCTGGTCGCGACCACGGGAACCGCGATCAGCAGGTTGATCCAGAACAGCCGGCGGAACTGGCCGACGTGATCGCCGTGGCCGCCGTGGCCCTTGTGGCCGCCGTGGTTCTCGTGGCCACCGTGAGCCTCGTGGCCACCGTGGGCCTCATGGCCGCCGTGGCCGCCGTGGCCGCCGTGGGCCTCGTGGCCGCCGTGATCGCCGTGGCCGCCGTGGGTCTCATGTCCCTCGCGCCCCATGCGGTGCTCGCCGCCGTGGCCCTCATGGGTCGCCGCGCGGCCGGGTGCGTGTTCGTGGTTCGAGTGCCGGTCCATCAGGTCTCCTCAGCATCGGGCCGGACTGGCCGGCTTCTGCATGCATCAACTACCATACCCCTAGGGGGTATTCCCACGACAACCCGGCTGGACGGAGGAACAGGATGCAGCACCGCGGCCACGTCTGGACGCTCGCCGTCGTGCTCGGAATCCTGCTCGGCCTCCTCGGCATGCACACCCTCAGCGGCGACGCGATGGGCCACGGCCCCGGCACACCGGTGAGCGCCGCCCATGCATCCGGCACCTCACCGCACGACTCGGCCGCCACCGCGCCCGACGGGTCGTCCGAGGCATCCGCGACAGCTGCGAGCGAGTCGCCCGTGCATCCGGGCATGCTGAGCGCCTGCGTGCTCGTCCTGCTGGCCGCTCTCCCGCTGATCGTTCCACCCTCGGCATCCCTCGGCCTGCGGCCCCGCCTTCAGCGGATGCCGGGAGGCATGGCATGCCTGTCGCGCGCCGCCGCACCCCGCCCGCCGTCGCACATCGTCCTCTGCATCAGCCGGACCTGAGCGGCCGTCGCCGGCCTGCGCCGGACTCGCTCGCCGTCGAACCGACGGCGCTCACTGACGACCCTCAACGACTGATCAACAAGGAGAAACCTCATGCGAATCCGCACACTCACCATCGGCGCCCTCGCCGTCACCACCGTCCTCACGCTGACCGGATGCTCGGCCCCTGGCGGCGAGATGGGCGGAATGGATCACGGATCATCGAGCGCGCCGCACAGCGCTGACGCCGCGGCTCAGGCCGACGTCGCCTTCGCGATGAACATGATCGCCCACCACCAGCAGGCGATCGAGATGTCCGACGTGCTGCTCGGCACGCAGGGCGCCGCCCCCGAGGTCGCAGAGCTGGCCGAACGGATCAAGGCCGCTCAGCAGCCGGAGATCGACACCATGACGCAGTGGCTTACCGCGTGGGGCGAGGATCCGTCCATGGGCGGCATGGACCACGGCGACGGCATGATGTCGCCCGACGACATGGCCGCGCTGGAAGACGCCGACGGCCCTGCGGCATCACGACTGTTCCTCGTGCAGATGATCGTGCACCACGAGGGTGCGATCGAGATGGCCGAGCAGGAGCTGGCAGACGGGAAGGATGCCCGCGCGCTCGAGCTCGCTCAGCGGGTGATCGACGACCAGACGGCCGAGATCGCCGAGATGCGCTCGATGCTCGACGCTCTCTGACGCACCAGACGGGGCGGGTCAGCGACCCGCCCCGTCCTGCATCTGCCGTGCCATGCCGTGCCGTGTCATGCCGTGCCGTGCCGTGCCATGTCGTGTCGTGCCGGAAGTCTCAGACGACACGGTCGCCTCGCGGCGTGTCGTGCGGGGACGCGCCGGCGCCGGGCCGGATGACCTGGCAGTTCCGACGGGCACTCAGCGGAAGGTGCGCAGGCGCAGGCTGTTGCCCACCACGAACACGCTCGAGAACGCCATCGCGGCACCCGCCAGCATGGGGTTCAGCAGCCCGAGGGCCGCGAGCGGGATGGCCGCGACGTTGTATGCGAACGCCCAGAACAGGTTGCCCTTGATGGTGCCGAGGGTGCGCCGTGAAAGGCGGATCGCGTCGGCGGCCGCGCGCAGGTCGCCGCGCACGAGGGTGATGTCGGATGCCTCGATCGCGGCGTCCGTTCCCGTGCCCATGGCCATGCCGAGGTCGGCCTGAGCCAGCGCCGGAGAATCGTTCACCCCGTCGCCCACCATCGCCACGACCCGCCCCTCGCCCTGCAGGCGTGAGACCACGGCGACCTTGTCGGCGGGCAGCACCTCGGCGATGACCTCGTCGATGCCCACCTGCGCGGCGATGTGGCGGGCGGCTGCCTCGTTGTCTCCCGTGAGCAGCACAGGCCGCAGGCCGAGGGCCTTGAGCGAGGCCACGGCCTCTGCACTGGTGGCTTTGACCTCGTCGGCCACCACGATCATGCCCTTGGCGGCGCCGTCCCAGGCGACGAGGATCGCCGTCTGCCCGGCGTTCTCGGCATCCGTCTTCGCGGCCAGCAGCTCTGCCGAGGGGTGGATGGCCCAGTCCTCGAGCAGCGTGAGCCGCCCGACCACCATCGCGTGCCCCTCGACGACGCCCGTGACCCCGCGTCCGTCGTGGTTCTGGAACCCCTCGACCACGGGCAGCGCGCTCTGCTGTGGCGGGCGCGACAGGGCATCCGGGCGCCCTGCCAGCCGCAGCTCGGTGCGCCCTGCCTGCACCGTCGGCTCATCCGCACCGCCGTCGGCGCGTCGCGCCGCGACACCCCGCCCGGCGGACGAACCGTCTGCGGTTTCCGACGCGGCGGATGCGATGGCCCTGGCGATCGGGTGCTCGCTGGCGTGCTCGATGGCTCCGGCGAGCAGCAGCAGCTCGTGCGCGTCGACGCCCGACTCGGGCACGACCGCGGCGACCGACATCCGCCCTTCGGTCACGGTTCCCGTCTTGTCGAGCACGACGGTGTCGACGCGACGGGTCGATTCGAGCACCTCGGGCCCCTTGATCAGGATGCCCAGCTGCGCACCGCGCCCCGTGCCCACGAGCAGGGCCGTTGGCGTCGCCAGTCCGAGCGCGCACGGGCAGGCGATGATCAGCACGGCGACGGCCGCCGTGAATGCGACGGATGCCGGGAAGCCGAGCACCAGCCAGACCGCGAGCGTGACGAGGGCGATGCCGATGACGATCGGGACGAAGACGCCCGAGATGCGGTCGGCGAGCCGCTGCACCTCGGCCTTCCCCGTCTGCGCGTCTTCGACCATGCGCGCCATCTGCGCGAGCTGCGTGTCGGCGCCGACGCGCGTGGCGCGGACGATCAGCCGGCCGCCGGCGTTCACCGTGGCTCCGGTCACGGCATCCCCCGGCCCGACCTCGACGGGCACCGATTCTCCGGTGATCATCGACTGGTCGACGGCCGAGGTTCCCGAGACGACCACGCCGTCGGTGGCGATCTTCTCGCCAGGGCGCAGCACGAACTCGTCGCCCACCCGCAGCTCGCCGATCGGGATGCGCGCCTCGGCGCCCTCACGCAGCACAGCGACATCCTTCGCGCCGAGCTGCATCAGGGCGCGCAGCGCCGCGCCCGCCTGCCGCTTCGCGCGCTTCTCGAAGTAGCGCCCGGCGAGCACGAACATGGTCACTCCGGCGGCGACCTCGAGGTAGATGTTGCCCGCACCGTCGCTGCGCGTGATGGCGAACGAGAATCCGTGCGACATCCCGGGGTGACCAGCTGTGCCGAGGAACAGCGCGTACAGCGACCACAGGAACGCGGCCGACGTGCCGAGGCTGATCAGCGTGTCCATGGTGGCGGCGCCGTGGCGCAGGTTGACCCAGGCGGCACGGTGGAACGGCCAGGCCGCCCAGACGATCACGGGGGCGGCGAGCGCCAGCGACGCCCACTGCCAGTAGGTGAACTGCAGCGCCGGGATCATGGCCAGCAGGATCACCGGAACCGAGAGCACGACCGAGCCGATGAGCCGCTGCCGCAGCGTGCGGAGCTCATGGTCGGCCGCGGTCTCGGCATCCGGCCGCTCGGCACCAGCCTCGGCGGGAGGTGCGGGAAGGGCGGCCGAATACCCCGCGTTCTCGACCTCGGCGATGAGCGCCGCGGTGTCGACAGGGCCGTCGACGACGACCTGCGCCTTCTCGGTCGCGTAGTTGACCGTGGCCCTCACGCCGTCGAGCCTGTTGAGCTTCTTCTCGATGCGCATCGCACAGGACGCGCACGTCATTCCGCCGATCTCGAGATCTATGCGGTTCTGCTCGGCGCCGGTCGGCGCCGTGTCGGTGCTCACGGAGTGCTCCTTCTGAGGTCGGGAGAGAAAGGGATGCCGCGGGGGTCAGCCGATCAGGCCGACACCGCCCGATATCCGGCCTCGTCGACGGCCGCGATGACGGCGTCGGCGTCGATCGGGGCGGCCGAGGTGACGACGAGGCGGCCGGTCTGCGCGCTCACGTCGATGCCCTCGACTCCGGCGACCTTCTCGACCTCTTCGCGAACGGACATCTCGCAGTGGCCGCAGGTCATCCCTGTCACCTGGAACTCGGTGGTGCTCATGCTCTCTCCTCTGGTTTTGGGTATCCCCTTGGGGTACTCTCACCAGAGTACTACCAGATACCCCCAGGGGGTATTCCCGTCGTCAGAAGAATCTTCCCCGAAGTGTTCAGCGCCCTCGCTTGTCGCGGTACATCTCCGCATCCGCGCGCCGCAGAGCGGACTCGAGCGTCTCGTCCCGCTGCACCTCGACGACACCCCACGACCACGGATGGGCGGCCAGTCCGCGCATGCGTCGCATCATGTCGGCGGCGCCTGCCTGAGGAGTGTCCGGCAGCAGCATCACGAACTCGTCACCGCCGAGGCGCGCCACCAGATCGCCTGCTCGCGACATGGTCGTCCACTGTGCGACCAGTGTCATCAGCACGGCGTCGCCCGCCTGATGGCCTTCGATGTCGTTGACCGCCTTGAAGTCGTCGAGGTCGAGCACCGCGATCGACAGCGGACGCCCCGAGCGTGCGGAGCGACGCATCTCCTCCCTCAGGTGGTAGGTGAGACCGCGCCGGTTGAGCGCGCCCGTGAGCGGATCGGTGCGCGACTCCCGGCGCATGCGATCGCGCACGAAGAACCCCATCTCGAGACAGATCCAGCTCATCACGAGAAGCCCGAAGACGTTCGCCGGGCCGAACAGGCCGGCTCGAGGATCTCCGGGCACCGCCTCGCCGCCGAAAGGGCCCAGCACCATCGCCGTTCCCACCGCGACCAGGATGCCGAGCTCGGTGATCCGACCGACGCGACCCCCGTAGAACCAGGCCAGGTAGATCGCCATCACCGGCAGCTCCTGGATGTTCGCCACCGCGTTCTGCCGCTCATCCGATAGGCCGATGTAGTAGACCGACACGGCGGCATGCGCGAGCACGAGCACGAATCCGGCCCAGCGCGGCACGCGCATACCGAGCAGCAGCACCGCGGCCGCCCCGAGCAGCGCGATCAGCAGGAGGCCTGCGTTCAGCAGAATCTCGAAGAGCGAGATATCGTCCTCGAAGAGCTCGACCAGCAGCAGCACCCCGAAGAACACACAGAGGATCGCCGTGACGATGGAGTAGACAGAGGTGCGCGACCTTGCGCGCCGAAGCCACGACGCGTCGAGCCAGCGGAGCTCTTCTGCTTCTCTACGAATTCCCTGATCGACCACGACTGTCTATCCCCTTTCACCGACAGCACGAAGTCCCCCCGCTGTCAGGCTACCCTGACCAATACACTGGTATACCGCTTAGACCGGAGTCTGATGTCTTTCACTGCCAATGCGCAAGCCCACTTCCAGCCGATCATCGATGTGCGGCGGATGCACGTGGTCGGCTTCGAGGCGCTCGCGCGATTCGACGACGGCGTCTCGCCGCTCGAGCACCTGCGCGTGGCTGAGGAGAAGGGGCGCCGCGAGCACCTCGAGCTGCAGCTGATCGAGGCGGCGGTCGATGCCGCCGCCTCTCTCCCGGCCGAGGGTTTCGTGACCCTCAACGCCTCCGGACGCACCATGTCGTTCCCCGAACTCGCCGACGTGCTGCGCCGCGTCGACCGCTCGTGGGGCCTGGAGCTGTTCGAGGGCGCTGAACCAGGCGAATGCCTGGCTGTGCGCGACCAGGTCGACCAGCTCGGGGGCTTCCTTCTCATCGATGACGCCGGAGCCGGCTTCGCCGATGAGAAGCGCATCCGCGATCTTCGCCCCGACATCGTGAAGATCGACCGCGCGCTCTTCTGGCGGTCCCTGACCGAGGCCGACGGAAGGCACCAGCTCGATCGCATCCTCGAGGCAGCCCGGGATGTCGAGGCCCGAACCCTCGTCGAGGGTGTGGAGGATGCCACTCAGCTCGATGCCGTGCGCGAGCTCGGCGCCGACCTGGCCCAGGGGTACCACCTGGGCAGACCGACGGCGGTGGACCGCGTCGCCGAGATGCTCGCCGATCTACAGCGGCGCGTCGGGGTAGATGCTTCGGGTCTCTGACCGCCGGCTCGCACCCGTGTGACCGCGGCGCTGCCACTGCGGCAGCACCTTGATGAGGCCGAGCACCACGTAGATGAGCGTGTTGATCGCCACGAAGGTGGCGAGCACGCCGAACCAGTCGCCGTAGAGGATCGATTCAGGCAGCAGGATGCCGGTGCGGATCACGAACGTGCCCCCGTCTTGGTCGTGTGGTCGACGTGCTTCCACGTCGCGCTGCGCCCGAAGGCGATCTCGAACACCCCGCGCAGGAAGGCGAGGTTGAGGAAGCAGTCGTACACGAGCTCGGGGAAGACGAGCACCGCGACGAGCCGGGCCCGCCAGCCGCCCTTCCACGCGGTCACCACCCGTTCGACGGCGAACAGCAGTCCGATGATGACCCAGAACGGGAACCACACCCAGGTGTCCATCGCGAGGATCATGATCAGCAGAAGGCTGAAGTAGGCGAACAGGGCGAGCACGCCGTAGCCGATGCCGATCTGCTGTGCCCAGTAGCGCATGGTCTGCGGGGTGACGCCGTAGGCGCCGAGATTCTCAAGAGCACCGCGCTGCCAGCGCAGACGCTGCGCCCACAGCATCCGCCAGGAGGGCATCAGCTCGGTGATCACGCTGCACTCGGACGGGGAGATCGTGAGGCCGCCCAGCGACTTGATCGCGATCGTCAGCTCGTTGTCCTCGGTGAGGGCGAGAGTGTCGTACACCTCGCCGGGGATGCCGGGAAGATGCTCTCCGCGAGCGGCCGCGACCTCGCGCAGCGCCACCGCGCGGAACACCGACGCCGTGCCGGTGAGCACGAACACCCGACCGCGCCGACGGCGGATCTCGCGCTGATAGCGGATGTACTCGTTGCGCTGGAACTGCCCGATCAGCCCGTGGCCCTCTTCGCCCTCGAAGAGCCCGCCGACGGCCATGAGCGCGCGGTCGGCGGCGAAGCGATGAGCGGCCGCGGCGAGGAAGCCATCGCCGATCTGGCTGTCGGCGTCCATCACCATGACGGTGTCGTTGTCACCCAGGGTGGGCAGCAGGTCGGCGAGCGCCTGGTTGAGCGCACCGCCCTTCTTGTGCGTGTTGCCCACGGTCTCGAACACGTCGGCACCGTGCTGTCTGGCGACCTCGACCGTGCCGTCGGTGCAGTTGTCGGCGACGACGATCACACGCTGCGGCGGTCTGGTCTGCTGCTGCAGCGAGGTGAGCGTGTGCGGCAGCGACGCCTCTTCGTTGTGTGCGGGGATGAGCACGGTGACGGTCACCTCGCCCGCGAAGACGCCCCGGGTGCGAGCCATGACGACTCGCGGGGCGAGCGGCAGCTCGGTGACCTCGGCGCCCGCCCGCCGGTACCGCGACGCGACGACGCGCTCGCTGATCACGACGAACGCGACGAACAGCAGGGCGAGCGCCAGGGCGACAGCCATCACGCCCACGTTGGGCAGGTCGGCGCTGTAGAACAGCTGCCAGACTCCGGCGAGCGAGACCTCTACCGGATGCCAGAGCTGAGGCGGATCGGTGACCGCGATGCCCCACCAGAGCAGCGCAGCCGCAGCGAGCACGACGACGATGACGACGAGTCCGACCGTCCGCTGAAAAAAGCGGTTCACAGCATCCCTTTCGCTCCCCAGCGTGCCCCTACTCTACCTATGCAATATATCGGCAGGGTCGACGCGATGCTGTGCAGCGGCCTCGGTGCGCGATGAGACGCCGAGCTTGCGCAGCACCGCCGACACATGAACGCTGACCGTCTTGATGCTGATGAACAGCCGGTCGGCTATCTGGCGGTTGCTCAGCCCCTCGGCGAGCAGCTCGAGCACCTGGCGCTCGCGTTCGGTCAGCTCGGTGCCGTCGCCGCGCGCCGGTGCCGCGCCCAGCCTGCTCGCCTCGGCGAACGCGGCGGTCTCGGCCTGCAGGCGCGCGTGGCCGATGCGGTCGGCGATCGCCGCAGCATCGGCGAGAGACGAAGCCGCCTCCGCACGATCGCCGCGCTCGGCGACCAGCGCCCTCGCGCGCTCCAACCGCAGCGCGGCCGCGAACACCGCCGGGCCATCGGGACGGTCTGCGCTCGCGAGGGCCGAGCGCAGCGCATTCGACGAGCCGTCGAGCAGCGCGTCGAGCATCACCGACCACTCGGGGCAGCGCGCACGATGCGACTGCCACGCCTCCCGCACGCGCGCGGAGACCTCGGCCGCCCGCTCTCGCGCACCGGCGATGCGCAGCCCGGCGACGATCAGCCCGCCGTCGAGCAGCCGACGGGCCTCGTGCGCGAGATGCGGCCCGTCGTCGTCGATCATTCGCAGCAGCGTGGTGGCGGCGTCCGGCATCCGCCCTGACCCGATCGCAAGAGTCATCTCGATGTCGACCAGCGCGTACCAGACCTGGCGCTCGGTGATCGCGGCGGTCTGCATGACCGGCCGCCACTCCTCGAAGAGCGACGCCGCCTCATCGATGCGGCCGCGCCAGACCAGCGCCCGTAGGCGCGACGCCGTCGTGTACACGCGGAAGATGCGATACGTGCGCACCACGGAATCCTTCGCGAGCAGCTCTTCGACGCGCCCGATGCGGCCGAGCTCGAGCAGAGGCTCGACGAGGTTCTGAGTGAGGATCGACCCGGTCGTGCGCTGCACTCCCACCTGCCGCGCCTGCTCGATACCGGCCTCGGCCGCCTCGACGGCGTCGTGGAACCGGCCGAGCGTCGCCAGCGAATCGGAGTAGTTCACCGAGTAGCGCAGCACAGCGTTGTGCTCGCGCGCGTGCTCGCGGGAGATCGCGTAGAACCGCATCGACTCCTCCTCGCCGCTGAGGTGCAGGTGAGACGCGCCGAGAACGTTGGCGGCGACCGAGATCACTGCATCGAGCCCAGTCTCTCTCCCCAGGCGCAGCGCCTGATCGGCCGCGTCGATCGCCTCGCTCAGCGCCCCTTCGACCATCAGCCGCCCGGCCAGCACAGTCAGCAGCGTCGCGCGCAGCGGGGCGTCGTCGACGCCCTCCATCAGCGCCAGCGCCTCACGCAGCAGGGCGACCGCACCCGGCCGGGCGAGGTTCTGCAGGTAGAGCGCGCGGTCGCGCAGCAGCCGCACGCGCACCTCGGTCGGGGTGCCGTCGCCGATCTCGGCCATAGCGAGGTCGATGACGGTGAGCGCCCGCTCGTCGAACCCCGCGTTGCGCAGGATCGATGCAAGGCGCGACAGCAGCGCGAGCCGGGTCATCCCGGTCGCATCGGCGGCGTCTGGCACCTGCTCCCACAGCTCGGACGCCAGCTCGCCGTACTGCGCGGCGGTCGAGAAGGCGTAGCTGCGCTTGGCGCGATCCATAGCGGCGATGGCGGCGATCAGCGCGCGTCGCGCGTCGTGCGCCTGATGCCAGTGGAACGCCAGCGCCGCCTCGTTGCAGCGTTCACCCCGCGCATCGAGAGCCTCGGCGTAGGCGCGATGCAGGCGAGCGCGCTCACCCGGCAGAAGGTCGTCGTGCACGGCCTCGCGGAGCAGCGCGTGCCGGAAGCCGTAGCCCTCGTCGCCCACCGACAGCACCGCGCCGCTGACGGCCTCGCGGATGGCCGCGTCGAGGCTCTCGTCACCGAGCCCGACGAGAGTGCTGAGAAGGTCGTGGTCGACGGTGTCGTCGGCGGCCGAGACGGTGCGCACGACGCGGCGCGCGTCATCGCCGAGCGCGTCGAAGCGCACGAGCAGCACGTCGCGCAGCGATTCCGGCAGCGGACCCGCAGCGCTGCATGAGAGCTCTTCGACGAAGAACGGCACGCCCTCGGATCTCTCCATCAGCCTGGCGAACGCGGCGTCGTCGGCGGGGCCCTTCAGCCCTTCGAGCATGGCCCGCACCTGCACCGCATCGAGCCGTGCGAGGGTGATGCGCTCGAGCAGCCGGGCGCGATCGGCCTCGACGAGGAAGGTGCGCACTGCACCGCCGCGCCGGACCTCGTCGACTCGGCAGGTGAGCACGAACAGGATGCGGCTGCCGGCGAGGGCGCGCAGCAGGAACGACATGGTCGACAGCGTCGCGTCATCGGCCCAGTGCAGGTCTTCGACGACGATGACGAGCGGATGCCTGGCCGCAGCCGCCTCGAGCACGTTGGCCAGCGCTTCGCGCAGCACCTCCGGCCCGGCGGCGCGGTCGAGCGCGACATCGCCCAGCTCGGGCAGGAGGATGCGGAGCGCTGCGCGCGCGGGACCGGCGGCTTCGGCCGCGGAATCGCCGAGCGCGGCGAGCGCCCCGCGGAGGATGGCGGGCAGCGGGGCGTAGGGCGCCGGGGTCGATCCGTAGTCGAGGCACCACCCGGTCAGGACGAGCGCGGCATCGGCCGTCTGCTCGCGGAACTCGCGCAGCAGGCGCGATTTGCCGATGCCGGCCTCGCCCGCGACGAGCACGGCTGCCGCCTCGCCGCCCACGGCCCGCTGAAGGGCAGCGCCGAGCGCGGCCAGTTCGGCGTCACGGCCCACCATGTCGGCGGTCGGCACGATGAGGGACATGCTCTCATCGTGCCACCGGCCGCCGACAGGAGGGGCTGCTGCGTTGAGCGTCACGCCTCAGCGGCGACGCAGCGGGCGCCCGCGGGGCACGACGCCTCGGCGCGGCTCATCCGTGCAGACAGTGCCCGGCGCAGCATCCGCGTCACGAAGCCGTCGCGGGCGACGACGCGCGAGGGGTTGTCGGCGATGATCCGACGGCGCTCCGCCGCCTGCGCGAGACGCTCGGTCTCGACAATGCTGGCCTGGTATGTGAGATAGGGGTGCTCGTACATGGGATCTCCTCTTTCCGTGCAGCCCTACACTCCTCGCTGAGGGGGTGGAGCTGCATCGGGACAAATCCCTATATGCGGCGGGCCGGCACCTCAGATCACGACCCGATGAACTCCTCGACCTGGCCGTACTCGGCTGCCTCGCGGATCTCGATCGTGGCGCCGAGGCGGTCGGTGTCGAGCACGACGATCTCGTTCTCGCCCTCGCGCCACAGCGGACCGGGCGCGTAGAGCGTGACCTGCGGGCCTCTCTCCCACAGGCGTCCGAGCAGGAAGCCGTTGAGCCAGACCAGGCTCTTGGCAGAACCCGGCAGCGCGAGCCAGGCGTCGGCGGGGCGCGAGACGGTGAGGGATGCCACCGCGAGGCCCTCCTGGCCCGCCGCGGCGCCCGCGCCGCCTGCGCCGTCGAGAGGGGCGTCGAGCGGCAGCACGCGGTGCTGCCAGCCGTGCACATAGCGGCGGCCGTTGAGCACGACGCCCCGCAGGATGCCCTTGTGCTCCCCGGTCAGCGGGCCGTAATTGATGCGACCGAGGCTCTCGACCACGATCGTCAGCCGGCCGACGCCGCCCTGGGCGGGCAGCGAGACCGTGTGCTCGCCGTCATGCTCCATGACCCCCACGCGCTCGTCGCCGATGTACAGCACTGCGCGGTCGCGCAGCCCCAGGATCGACAGCGTCGATGCCGGCGGGAACGACAGCTCCGCCTCGTAGGCGACGAGGCCGTCCTCGGCGCCGAGGCGCTCGAAGGTGAGCGGCTGCGCCGAGGTCGCGGCGACCCGCTGCGCACGCACGACATCGAGCAGCGAGGAGACCGGCACGAGAGGGGCGGATGCCGCGGACTGGTGCTCAGGGGCATCCGGAACCGGCGGCAGCTCTGCCGCATGGAACGGAGCGAACGCCTCGCGGAGGGCGGCGAACTTGTCGTTCAGGGAGCCGTCCTCGCCGATGGGGGCGTCGGAGTCGTACGAGGTGATCGTCGGCTGGATATGCCTTCCGTCATGGTTGGCGCCGGCCCAGAGCCCGAAATTCGTGCCGCCGTGCGCCATGTAGATGCTCACCGATCCGCCGGCGTCGAGCAGCTCGCGCACTGTCGAGATCATGCTGTCAGCCGATCGCACATGGTGCCTCTCGCCCCAGTGGTCGAACCAGCCGCCCCACAGCTCGCTGCACATCAGGTGGTGGTCGTCGCGGCGCAGGGCGACGGCCTCCTGCACGCCGGTGCCGAAGGTGAACGTGCCCATCACGCCGGGGATGCTGCCGTTGCGCACCATGTCGGCCATGGTGCCGTCGGCGGTCGTGAGCAGCTCGACCATGCCACGCGAGACGAGGGCGTCCCGCTGATGCGCGAGATAGGCGGCGTCCGACCCGAACGAGCCGTACTCGTTCTCGACCTGGATGAGACGGATGGGCCCGCCGTGCGCCGCCTGCAGCGGCGCGAGCTGCGGGATCAGCGCGTCGAACCAGCGATCGACGGCTTCAGTGAAGACGGGATCGCTGGTGCGCAGGGCCGACGTGCGGGCGGAGAGCCAGAACGGGATGCCGCCGTTCGACCACTCGGCGCAGATGTACGGGCTGGGCCGTACGTACACGTCGAGCCCCACCTCGCCGGCGAGGCGGATGAAACGCGCGACGTCGCGCCAGCCGGTGAAGTCGATGTCGCCCTCGACCCGCTCGTGGAAGTTCCACGGGATGTACGTGTCGACGGTGTTCGCGCCCATCGCCGCGAGGCGCCGCAGCCGGTCTTCCCACTGGTCGGGGTGGATACGGAAGTAGTGCACCGCTCCGGACAGGATGCGGTGCGGCTCGCCGTCGCGGAGGATCTCACCCTCGCGCCAGGTGAGAGAGGGGGATGCTGAGGACATGGGTGTTCCGATCACTGCCGACGACCAGGGATGTTTGCGATCACATTACCGCACAGCACCAGGCTCAGATTGCCGTGATTCCGCGGGGATACCGTTACCATTGCCGCATGTCACCCCGTCGCCAGGGCGCCGATCGCGCCCCGAATCAGATCGATGTCGCGCGGGTCGCCGGGGTCAGCGCTCAGACCGTCTCACGGGTGCTCTCCGGCCACCCGAACGTGCGGCCGGACACGGCCCAGCGGGTGCACGCCGCGATCGAGACCCTCGGGTATCGCATCCACGCGGCGGCCGCCTCGCTGGCATCAGGACGCACCCGCATCCTCGGCATGATCGTCGTGTCGACCGATCGCTACTCGTCTGCAGCGCTCGGAGCCGGCGTCGAGAAGGCGGCGGCGGCGAACGGCTACACGGTGACCACCGCCTCGGTGGCCGACCACTCGTCGAGCTCCGCGTTCCTCGACGCGTTCGACCGCCTCGAACGGCAGGGCGCCGAGGGCATCGTGCTCGGCGTGCCGATCGAGCTCGACAGCCCCGCGATGCGCGCTCGCACCGAGCGCACCCCGTCGACGCGCAGCGAGGTCGCCTCACTGCAGCCCGATGCTCCGCTGCTCGTCGACCAGCACGCGATCGGGCGCCTCGCGGTCGAGCACCTGCTCGACCTCGGCCACCGCACGGTATGGCACGTCGGCGGCGACGAGTACTGGATCGAGGGGCGGCACCGCCGCGAGGCGTGGGAGCAGGCTCTGCGCGAGCGCGACATCGTGCCTCCGCCGGTGATCCCCGGGGAGTGGACGCCCGAGTCGGGCTATCGCGCTGGCCGCACGATCGCCGCGATCCCCGACGCCACGGCGGTGTTCGTCTCGAGCGATGAGATGGCCTTCGGGCTGATCCGCGCCCTGCATGAGGCCGGTCGCCGCGTTCCCGAGGACGTGTCGGTCGTCAGCGTCGACGACATCGCCCTCGCCGCCTACGCCTCCCCCGCTCTCACCACCGTGCGGCAGCCCTTCGAGGAGATGGGGCGGGCAGCGGCCCTGCGGCTCATCGCGCACATCGAGGGCACCGACGCCGACGAGGTCTCCGACCTGCACCCCGAGCTGGTGATCCGGGCATCCACCGCCCCGCCGCGCGGGTGACGATGCATAACGAGGGGGCGGATGCCAGGCATCCGCCCCCTCGTGTCCTTTCAGGCGCCTATGACGCGCAGACCAGCTTCGCGTCAGCCCAGTCCGCGTGGTCGCGGTAGTTCGGGCCGTTGGTGTCGACCGCCAGCTCGAGCACCTCGACGCCGGTGACGTCGACCGAGATCGCCTTCGCGGGGTCGGCCCAGGTGATCGAGCCGGTGTCCTTCAGCACGTCGCCGTCACCCAGCACGCGGAAGATCACGTCTCCCTCGCCCTTCTCGTCCTTCGAGTCGTCGAGCCCGACGCTGGCGGTGAAGGTGCTGCACTGACCGCCGAGGTAGACCTTCACCGACGAGTCGGCATGCGTGCCGAGGCCCTTCGCGAACGTCACCCCGCCGATGGTGAGCGGCGAGCCGTCGCCCGAGGCGTCCTCGCCGTTCGACATGTCGCGCTCGACCGGGCCCCAGCCGTTCGCCTCGCTGACGAAGGGCAGGTCGCTGACGTACACGGTTCCCTTGGGGGCCGTGCCCGTGCCGCCGCCTGTCCCGCCGCCCGGGTTCGTGACGTCGCCGCACTCGAAGGTGGCGTCTGCCCAGTCGGCGTGGTCATTGCCGTTGCCGTCGCCCGCATCGCCGGCCACCAGCTCGACGTACTGCCCGCCGGTGATGTCGGCCGACAGGTCGAACGTCGCGGTGGTCGCCTTCATGACGGGCGAGGTGACCACCGTACGGCCGTCGACCTTCACCGAGAACACGACCGAACCGCGGGTGGGCTGCGCGTCGTCGATGCCGACCTTCGCGGTGAACGCCGTGCAGTAGCCGCCGAGGAAGTACCTGATGCTGCTCGGTGCGTGGGCACCGAGGCCCTTCGCGTACGTCACTCCGTTCAGGGTCAGCGGCTTGCCGTCGCCCAGCCCCTGTTCGCCGTTCGACATGTCGCGTTCGACGGGGCCCCAGCCGTTGGTGGCGCTGACCCAGTCGTGGTCGCTCGCGAACACCGTGGTGGTCGGCGGCGCCGGCAGCGTCTTGACCGTGGTCGTGCTGCTGACGGTGCGCGGGCCGATCGGGTCGACCGTCGTGGTGTAGGTCGCCGTCACGCCGATGTCGTACGAGCCGTCGGCGTCAGCGGGTGCCGTGATGCTCCACTCGGTGACGAGCCTGCCCTTGGCGGCGATGCTCTCGGCGGTCGCCGGCGTCACCGCCTCGGCGGTCCAGCCGTCGGGCAGATCGAGCGAGACGGCCACGCCGGAGATCGGCGCGCTCTCGTCTGACGTGAACGTCGTGGTGAACGGCACGGCCTTGCCCTGCTCGATCACGTCGACGTCGAGTTCACCGGCGATCTGGGCGCAGGCGGGGATCGCCTCGGACGCCCCCAGGTCCTCGACGAGGAAGTCGTCGAGGATGAGGTCGGACGCCCCGTCGCCGGTGCGCTCCAGTCCGACGAACGTGTCGCCGCACGGGCTCGCGTCGATGATCTGCTCGAAGCGCGTCGTCTCGTGCACCTCGCCGAGGCTCGTGCGCTGTGTGACGCGCGGCCCGGTCGTGGAGTCGTAGCCCGTCACCCAGGCGTACTCACCGGCCTGGGTGGACTGGTGGTCGAACGACACGCGGTAGCGGTGTCCGGCTTCGAACGGCACCGAGTACTCGGTGGTGCGGTAGACGAGACCGGAGTTCTCGTCGTGCGCCATCAGCGACCAGTCGCCGTTCAGGATGTTGTCGATCTTCCGACCGTTCCAGCCCTTCTGGGTGAAGTCGTTGCGCTTGGCGATGTGCGTGCGCGGGTCGGTGGTGCCACCGGCGTTGCCCTTGTAGAAGGGCCCCCATCCGGCATCCACGTCTTCGAAGTCCTCCAGGGCGATCACGTCGCCGCCGAGCTTCGGAGCCGCCGACTCGATGATGCGCACGTCGTCGATGCGCACGGCGGCGTCGCCGTCACCGGTCGCGATCGAGAGGGTCGGGCGGGTGTCGTCGGCCGGCACCGAGAAGTGCACCTTGAGGCGCTGCAGGGTGCTGCCGTTCCACTCGTCGGACGCCATGTAGTTCACCGCGTTCGACGAGTCGATGGCGACGCTCGCGCTCTTGCCACCGGGCACCGCGACGCTCAGCGTGGTCGGCCGCGTCTTGCCCTTGTCGATGCCGACCCACGCGCTCGCGGTGTACTCGCCCGCGGCGAGCTCGCCGAGGCGCTGCTGGACGGATGCCCGGCCGGCGCCGAACAGGGCCGACCGGCGTCCGAGCGAGTCCCGCTCGATCGTCACGGCGCCCTTCGGGTTCCAGGCACCGAGCGTGGTCTCGTTGAAGCCGGGGTCGACGACCGGGGTTCCCTGACCGAATCGGGTCTTGCCTGGCAGGCGACTGCCGGCGTCTGCCTTCTTGCCCGCGACCAGCACGTACGGCTGTCCGGCCTTCGCGTCGATGGTCACGGCGCCGTTCACGACGGGGACGTCGGCGACCTTCGTGCGGCCGCCGTCTCCCAGCGAGAACAGCTGCAGCGACGCGCTGCCCGCGAACTCGTCGGTGAGGTTCCAGGTGGTCGCACCGCCGGCCGGGTTGTAGTGGTACAGCTTGTCGATCTTGCCGCCGTCCTTCGACGACCACGGCAGCAGGTAGCTGCCGCCGCGCAGCACCTCGTCGCCGCCGACGGTGATCGAGCGGTCGGCGGCGGTGGTGCCGGTGACACGCACGCCGCCTTCGAGGTCGATCGCCTCATCTGTCCAGCGGGTGATCTCGTGGTGCTGCAGGAACTTGGCCGGCACGTTGGCCGTCCACACGTTCTTCAGGAAGCCGTTGAAGTCGTTCTGGCCAGTCCAGCCCTCGAACTCGATGATGTGGCTGGTTCCGAGGCGCGGGTCGGGGTTCCAGACGTCTGCCTCGGTGTTGTTCACGAACCGCAGGATCTGGGAGTTGATGCCCTTGTTGGTCGAGCCACCGTACTTCTCGTCGTTCGCCCAGTGCGACCAGGTGTTGTTGGCCGAGAGCTTGTCTGCCCACTCCGAGCCGACCCGGAAGCCGTGGTCGACGAGCGAGTCCTGGATCGACTTCGCCAGCCAGCCGTACTGGTAGTAGACGTCGACGTAGACGAAGTCGAGGTTGTCGTGCGTCGCGTCGGCGAGCTCTCCGATGCGCTCATCGAGCTGGCCGGAGAGGATGTCGTAGCGCTGGTCGATGTAGTACGACTGATCGAGCCAGTTCCAGCCAGGCGCCTTCGGGTCCATGATCTTGTCGCTGAAGGAGTTCGCCTCGGGGTAGATCTCGGTGGCGTTGATGTGCACGCCGAACGAGGCGTTCCACTTCTCGCCCGCCTCGAGGGCGGTGTTGAGCTCGTCGAGCCCGCCGGCGCGGTCGTTGAAGTTGTCGCCGTAGTCGGTGTTCGCCGAGTCGTGACCCTCACTCGTGTAGCCCTTGAGCATGGCGACCTGACCGAGGCCGTCGGTGTTGAGCGAGATGCGCTTGACGTCGTCGAGCGTGCGGAGGAAGGGGTGGGTGGCCTGCGAGGCGAAGTTGAACGGAATGTGCGTGATGACGTTGTCTGGCGTCTGCTCGCCCTTGTACGGACCCACCCGCAGGTCGCGCAGGGCGATCGCGCCGTCCTGCCAGTCGACGGAGCCGTCGGAGTTGGCATCCGGGGTGATCGCGACCTTCACCCAGGGCAGGTCCTCGGTCTGCGTGCGGTCGGTCTTCGGCGAGGCGGCCGGGCGGTACAGCCACTGTCCGCTCGAGATGCCGACCTCCACGTTCTCGCCGTCTTTCACGGCCTGACGCCAGAAGTTGCCGCCGTCCTTGTTCGCGGCGCCGCTCGACGAGTCGTAGAGCGCATTGGTGGTGAATGCGGCGGCGAGCTGACCGGTGTTCGCGATGATGGTGTTCGACGAGACCGGCTTGGCGTCGAGCGGGGTCGCGGCGGTGACGGGAATGAAGGTGTCGCCCGACACGGCGCGGTCGACCGACAGGTTGGCGGCGGCGACCGCTGATCCTGCATCTGCCGATGAGACGGTGACGAGGTTCTGACCCGGGATGCGGAGGGTCGTGATCTTCTCGTCCGGATCGTCGATCTCGGTGAACTTCAGCGTGACGACGTTCTTGGCGACGCTGAGCCGGGCGGTGAGAGTCACGCCCTCGAGCGCGGTGGGAGTGATCACGTACTCGACGGTGCTCTTGTCGACCTGCGTGTGCGCGACGGTCACGGGCTGCGCGGCACCGTTGATCTCGATGCTCGTGAGGGCGGTGTCGTTACCGCGCATGACGGCGCCGCTGGCGCGATCGACGTACTGCACGACCTGGGGGAAGGCGCTCGACGCCCGCACCTCGAGCGCGCCGGTGCGCAGCACGATGTCGGAATCGGCGCCCATGGCTGGGGCTGCGGTGAAAGCCGAGAGGCCGGCCGCCACGACTGCGCAGGTGAGGCCCACCCCCGTCCACCGTCGTTGGTTTCTCATTCGCTCGTTCTCCTTCGAATCGGCTGGCGACGGTCACGATGATTCCAGATAATGTTTGCGAAAACAACTGCATTTCGGAAGATGTTGCGGTCTGCCTGTGTTCCGAGTGAGAACGCAAACAGCAGGCGGCTACGCCACCCGGACAGCCGAAGAGGGCCCCGGTCATCGACCGGAGCCCTCTTCGCAATACTGACGCCGTGCGTCAGGGAGTGTCGCCGACGGCGTGCGGACGCGGCAGCGTCAGCATCGTCCCGGTCTCGGTGAACTCCTGCTGGATCTCCTCGTTGTGACGGTAGGTGAGCAGGCTCACGACGATCGCCGCGACGCCCGCGAGCACGAACGCGGGCAGCAGCTCGTAGAGCCCGGTGTCCATGGCCTTCCAGATGAACACGGTGGCGGCGCCCACGAACATGCCGGCCAGCGCACCCCAGTTGGTGAGTTTGCGCCAGAACAGGCTGAGGATGATGATCGGCCCGAACGCCGCGCCGAAGCCGGCCCACGCGAACGAGACGAGCCCGAGGATCGAGTCGTTGGGCGTGATCGCCAGCACGATCGCGATGATCGCCACCACGAGCACCGCCATGCGGCCCATCAGCACGAGCCGCTTCTGCGACGGCGGGGTGCGCTGAGCGACCTTGTAGAGGTCTTCGACGAGCGCAGACGAGCACACGACGAGCTGGCTCGAGACCGTGCTCATGATCGCGGCGAGCACGGCCGCGAGGATCAGGCCGGCGACGAACGGGTGCATCAGCGTCTGCGACATCAGCAGCACCACGGTCTCGGGGTTGTCGAGCTCGATGCCCTGCTTGGCCATATAGGCGATGCCGACGAGGCCCGAGATCACCGCTCCGAACATCGACAGCACCATCCACGAGATGCCGATGCGGCGGGCGCTCTTCGCCTGCTGCGGCGAGCGCAGCGCCATGAAGCGCACGATGATGTGCGGCTGGCCGAAGTAGCCGAGACCCCACGCGAGGGCCGAGACGATCGCGAGGAACGTGCCGCCGGTGACCGCGCCGCCGCCCAGCAGCGACAGGTGCCCCTCGCCCGCGTTCTCGGCGATCAGGGTGCCGGTCTCGCCGAAGCCGCCGATGGCGATCACCGCGGAGACGGGCACGACGATCAGCGCGATGACCATCATCAGCCCCTGCACGACGTCGGTCAGCGAGGCACCGAGGAACCCGCCGAAGAGGGTGTACAGCAGCGTGATCCCGCCGACGAGAAGCATCCCGAACAGATAGTCGCCCTTGAACGCACTCTCGAAGAACACGCCGGCGGCGACCATTCCCGACGAGATGTAGAGGGTGAAGAAGATCAGGATGATCAGGCCCGAGACGATCCGCAGCATGCGGCTGGTGTCGCGCAGGCGGTTCTCGAAGAAGCTGGGGATGGTGATCGAGTTGCGCGAGACCTCGGTGTACGCACGTAGGCGCGGCGCGACGAGCAGCCAGTTGAGGTAGGCGCCGATGGTCAGACCGATCGCGATCCAGGCCTCGATGAGCCCGGTCAGGTAGATGGCGCCGGGCAGACCCATCACGAGCCAGCCCGACATGTCTGCCGCTCCCGCGCTGATGGCTGCGACCCACGGCGGCAGGTTCCGCCCGCCGAGCATGTAGTCCTCGTGGTCGTCGGTGCGGCGGAACGCGAGGTAGCCGATGAGCAGCATGCCCGCGAAGTACAGCCCGAGTGCGACGTAGGTGAAGATCTGATCGGTCATCACTCGTCCTTTCCGCGGCGGATCTCGCCGCATCGGTGCCTTCCGAGGATGTCACAGGGTTTTCCCAGACTCCAGACGGACTCGCGGGGGCCAAGTACGATCTGGGGATGCCGAACTCGACCGTCGACGAGATCCGCTCCGCGCTGAGAGCGCTGGAGGACCCGAAGGCGAGGGCCGTGAACGAACGGCACGGCGACGCGCATGGCGTGAACCTGTCGAAGCTGCGTGCGGTCGCCAAGAGCGCGGGGATGTCGACAGAACTGGCGCGCTCGCTCTGGGCGACCGGCGAGGTGACCGCTCAGCTGGTCGCGCTGCTCGTCGCGAAGCCCCGCGAGCTGCCGGCCGACGAGATCGACGCGATGCTGCGCTCGACGAGAAGCGCGAAGGCGCACGACTGGCTGGTGAACTACATCGCGAAGAAGTCGCCTCTGGCAGAAGAGCTGCGGCTGCGCTGGATGGAGGATCGGGATGCCGATGCCCGCGCCGCCGGATGGTCAATGACCTCGGTGCGGGTGCAGAAGAAGCCCGAGGGGCTGGATCTGGATGCCCTGCTCGACCGCATCGAGCGCGAGCTGCGCGATGCACCGTCACGCGAGCAGTGGGCGATGAACGAGACGCTCGCGCACATCGGCATCCACCATCCGGCGCTGCGCGACCGCGCGGTCGAGATCGGCGAGCGCCTGCAGGTGCTCGCCGACTACCCGGTGCCGCCGAACTGCACCTCGCCGTTCGCCCCGGCGTGGATCGCCGAGATGGTGCGTCGCCAGGGCTGACCCGGAACCCGACGACGCGGCTCAGTGCATGCACCGAGCCCCGCGCCGTGTGAGACGACGCGGGGCTCGGTGGCTTCGCTCAGGCGAAGAGCGCGGTGACCGCGGGCACGGTCAGGGCTGCCACGTAGTAGCCCATGAACTGCACGCCCGTGTGCATGTGGAACAGCTTGTTCAGCAGGCCGCCGACGAGGCCGATCGTGATCGCGACCAGCAGTGCGACGACGCCGCCCTCGTACAGGCAGATGACGGCGATCAGGCCGGCGAAGGCGCCGATGATGGCCTCGTGCGAGACCTTCTTCATGATCCACGACGCCGCGCGGTGCGCCTGCGTCATCGCGAACGGGTACGTGATGAGCAGCGCGATGATCACCGCCGCCAGGCCGAACACGAGGAACTGCCACGGGTCGAGCAGATCGTGCAGGTTGTTGCTCGTGCCCGCCTCGGCATCGATCGTGTAGACCGGCGGCGCATTGAACAGCGGGTTCGCGGGACCCGCGGCCATCGGCGACAGCGGGAGGCCGATCGCGATGAGCGGGATCAGCGTCTCGGCGATGTAGGTCGACTCGGTGGTGCCGTTCTTGACCGCCATCATCGTCGTGAGCCGGCGGTAGCCGTTCTTGATGCGACCGCCGAACAGCTCGCCCATCAGCACGGTCATCGCCACCGGCGAGAACACGAACGTCGCGCTCGAGACCACTGCCGCACCGGCGGTGCCGGCCAGCTGCGTGCGATCCAGAACGCCGACCGGATTGGGCATGCGACCCTTCCAGGTGCGCACATCGGCGGCGAGTTCGAACGAGCGCGGCGCATCGCGCACGAGAGTCGCCCGCCCGGCCGGGCTGGCGGCGAGGAACAGATCGGCGATGAGCGGGCCGATCGCGATGCCGAGGAAGAAGCTGATCGACAGGCCCTTGCCCAGCGCACCCACAGCGAAGTTCTGCAGTCCGACGACGATGAGCACGAACGGCACCAGCGCCAACAGCGCGGCCCAGCGACCCTTCGACAGCACGGCGATGAGCAGCGCGGCCGCGAGGAACAGCCAGGGGGCGACGGCGCTGATCGCGGCGGAGAACGGCGTGAGCAGCCAGGCGAAGAACACCGCCATCGGCACGGCGATCAGGGCGGCGACGGCGCCACCCGAGATCGCCTTGCGCAGCGCGATGTGCGGAACGCCCAGTTCTCTCAGCATCTGCGCGTCGCGCAGCAGCGGCGCCGCCATGGTGTCGCCGGGTATGCCGAGCAGCGTCGTCGGGATCGCGTGCGTGATGTGCTTGGCCGCAATGGCAGCCATGAAGAACGCGAACACGCCTGCGGGCGGAACGCCGAGCAGGATGACCAGCAGCGTCAGCGGTGCGATCGTCGCCGTCTCGTCTGTGCCCGAGACCAGACCGATGAGGGCGAACACGACGGTGCCGATCAGCGCCATGCCGAGCGCCCACATCGTGGGTTCGAGGAATGCCTCCATCAGCGCTCACCGCCTTCCGCCGCGATGCGCTCGTTCTTGCGGTGCTGAGCCACGAGGTCGTCGTAGAGCCCCAGCTCCTTGACCTCGGCGAGCGCCGCGGCGGGCAGCTCGTCGGGGTCGCCGAGCGGGCCGAGTTCGGCCTCGATGGCATCCATCGCCTCTTCGCGCGAACCGCTGGGCGCCTCGCCGATCGTGACGATGCGCTTCGGCTTGAAGATGTTGGCCGCCACGACAGCGGCGATCACGCACGCGGCGAGGCCCGTGACCAGGGCGTACGAGCGACCGAGCGCGTCGCCTCCGGTCAGCTGGCCGAAGCCCCATTCGGCGATCAGGTACACGGGCACGGCGATGCCGACGCCCAGGCCGATGGCGCCGAGCAGATGACGGCCGTCGACCGTATCGCCCCACACCTCCAGCAGCTTCTGCTCTTGCACGGAAGGTTCCTCTCTATCGGGTCAGCGCCGTTGCGACTCGGGATGCCGGGGTCTTTCCCAGCGCGCTGGTGAGCCAGATGCTCGTGTCGGTGAGTGCATCGAGGTCGATGCCGGTGCGGATGCCGAGGCCCTCGAGCATCCAGACGAGATCGTCGGTGGCCAGGTTGCCGGTCGCCGAGCGGGCGAACGGGCATCCGCCGACGCCGCCCGCTGCGGCGTCGAAGACGCGCACGCCTTCTTCCAGCCCCGCGTAGACGTTGGCGACGGCCATGCCGTACGTGTCGTGCATGTGCAGGGCGATCGACTCGAGGGCGATGCCCTCTGCGGTCAGCGCGCGCACGACGCCTCGGACCTGACCGGGGGTGGCGACGCCGATCGTGTCGCCCAGCGAGAGCTGCTCGATGCCCCATTCGCGCATCGCGGTCGCCAGTCGCACGACGTCGGCGGTCTCGACCGCGCCCTCCCACGGGTCGCCGAAGACCATCGACAGGTACCCGCGCACGCGCACGCCGTCGGCCTGCGCGCGAGCGACGACCTCGGCGACCGCCTGCTCCATGCGCTCACGCGACGCGCCCAGGTTCTGCTGCGAGAACGACTCGGTCACGCTGAGGAACACCGCGATGTCGTCGGCGCCGGCCGCGCGGGCGAGTTCGTACCCGCGCACGTTGGGCACGAGCACGGGGGTGCGGATGCCGGATGCCGCGAGGTCGCCGACCCGCGCGAGCACCTCGGCCGAGTCCGCCATCTGCGGCACCCGGTCGGCGCGCACGAAGCTGCCGGTCTCGATGACGCGGGCTCCTGCCTTCGCGAGGCGCTGGATCAGCTCGACCTTGGTGTCGACGTCCAGCAGCGTCTGCTCGGCCTGCAGGCCGTCACGGGGGCCGACCTCCCAGATCTCCACGCTGTCGGCGGCGATCGAGGCCGCCGGCACTGCGGTGGGCAGCCCGAGCTCGCGCGTGCTGGTCATCGTGATGCCCGCAGCTCGGCGAGCACCGTCTCGGCCACATCGGCCCGGACGGCACCCCGCTGCACGAGCGCGGCCGCGACCGCATCGATCTCGTCGGCGCTCGCTCCCGCCGCGACCGCGACGTTGCGGGCGTGCAGACCCATGTGGCCCCGCTGGATGCCCTCGGCGGCGAGCGCACGCACGGCCGCGACGTTCTGCGCGAGGCCGACGGCGCACACGATCTCGCCGAGCTCGGCGGCGGTGCCGACCTCGGTCATGGCGACTGCAGCACGCGCGGTGGGGTGCGACTTCGTCGCCCCGCCGACGAGGCCGACGGCCATGGGGAGCTCGAGCGTGGCGACGAGGTTGCCGTCGGCGTCCTGCTCGAAGCGCGAGAGTGCCCGGTACTGTCCGTCGCGCGCCGCGTAGGAGTGCGCGCCCGCCTCGACGGCACGGGTGTCGTTGCCAGTGGCGAGCACGACAGCGGAGATGCCGTTCATGATGCCCTTGTTGTGCGTGGCAGCGCGGTACGGGTCGTCGTACGCCAGTGCGGCTCCGGCGATCATGTTGGCGACGATCTCGGCGCCCCCGAGCTCTTCGGGGCGGATGACCAGGCGCGCGCGAGTGAGTCGCAGATCGGCGAGGTTGGTGAGGATGCGCAGCAGCGGGCGGCCGCCGGCGATCTCGGCGAGCAGAGGCGCCACGGCCTCTGCCATGGTGTTGACGGCGTTCGCGCCCATCGCGTCGCCCACATCGACCACAAGGTGCACGATGAGGTGGTCGTCGAGCAGGCCGTGCACGGTGCGCACGATGAGGTCGCGCGCCCCTCCGCCGATCTCGACGAGCTTCGGGTCCTGGGCGTCGGCGAGCGCCAGCACCTCTGCCTTGCGCTCGAGGATGCGTGCGCGGGCGCCGTGCGGGTCGGCGACCTCGAGGAGCTGCACCTGGGCCTGCATGATCGGGTCGGAAGACGTGGTGCGGATGCCGCCGAGCTCGCGCGCCATGCGGGCGATGTTCGACGCCGCGGCGACGACGGACGGCTCCTCGGTGGCCATCGGCACGAGCACCTCGCGTCCGTTGACGATGAGGTTGGTGGCGACCCCGACCGGGATGCCGATCTGACCGATCACGTTCTCGACCATGCGGTCGGCCTGATCCATCGTCAGGCCAGTGCCGGAGGCCGGGTCGAGCGCGGCCAGCGCGTCCGCGTGTGCTCCGAGAGCGTCGGCGACAGCCGAGCGCCGTTCGGCGATGCTGAGATTGCGCAGTCCGCTGAGGCGGGATGTCGTGGCCACGTCGTCGTCCTTCCGTTGTGGCCGGCGCAGCCGCCGGTGGGCGCCGCTGCCGGGTCTGGCGGCGGCCATCGGGTCAGCCTCCGCCAGATCGACAGCCAACCAGGTGCGGAGCGAACGGCACAGGTCCGATCTGCACACTGTTGCCGCATCGACTATGTCTGATCGAGTTCTCGACGGGCCTTCTCGATGCGAACCGCCATCTCGAGCCGGAACCTCGCCTCGCCGGGAGCGAGGGCCGGTCCGAGAAGCGCGTTCAGCCGAGCCGTGCGCTGCTTGAGCGTGTTCACGTGCACGTGCAGCGCACGTGCCGCCGAGGCCGACGACCAGTGCGCATCGCACAGCGCCACGAGGGTGTCGAACAGTGCGGTGCCCTTGCCTGCATCCCAGCGGAAGACAGGTTCGAGCATGCTCTCGGCGAACCGCGCGAGCCTCGCGCCGTCGTCGCCGAACAGCAGCGCATAGGGTGCCAGCACCGCAGCATCCATCTCGCCGCCGACCATCCCGAGACCGCGCGCGAGCCGAGATGCCTGCCACGCGCCCGAGGCGGCATCAGCCGCCGCGGCCAGCGTCGACCCGCCCGAGACGACGATGAGACCGAGCTCTCCCGACGCCGCGTCGCGCAGCCTCTGCAGCGTCTCCTGCGCGGAGTCCGGCGCGAGCACGGCGAGTCCGTCGCCGTCGGCCGCGACGAGCCAGTCCCGCTGCATCCGCAGTCGTGACAGCAGCCGAGGACGCAGCTCGGGCGCACAGCCCACCGCGAGGGTGGTCCATGAGCTCTCGGTCGGAAGCCCCCGCGCAGCCGCGCGCAGCAGTGCGGGCTCTCGCCTGGCCGCGTCCGCCAGCAGCTCGAGGGCCAGCTCACCGCGCACCTGCTCTTCCGCGTCTCTCAGCGCGTCCCGGCGCAGCAGCACGAGAGCCGCAGTGAGAGCCGAGCGCTCGACCGTGCGCCTCTCGACCTCGGTGAGGGCCGTCGCGCCCCGCTCGACGAGCAGCGCGCCTGGCATCTCGGTCGCGTCGATCACCGGCGCGACGAGCTCGACACGCCCGCTGCCGATCACGATGCTGCGGCCACGCTCGGCATCCGGAGTGCGGGTGTCGGGGAACGCGGCCCCTGTGGCGTCCGCCGCGTCCTGCCCCTCGACGAACCTCACCCGCCTGCCGAGCGCATCCGAGAGCACGGCGGCGATGGCGTCGGCGTCGTGTCCGGTCACCGCGAGCTGGGTCAGCTCGGCGTGCAGCCCCGCCGCCCACTCCGCCTGCTGCTGCCGGAACGCGGCCTCCGCGGTCGCGTCCGACGCCTGCGCCAGAAGGCGCGCGAGATGCAGCACCAGCGCGGCGTGCCCCGCGAACGCCGACAGCAGCGAGATCTCGTCTGGGCGGAACCCCCGGGCGTCGCGGCTGGCAGTGAACAGCACGCCGAGCACCTCGCCCTTCACGACCAGGGGAGCGCCGAGCATCGAGCGCAGCTGCTCCTCACGCACGATCGCGTCGATGATCGGATCGTGGGGCACCGAGGTGAACGACGCGTAGTCCTCCACCCACTGCGGATGCCGGGTGCGCACGGCCCTGCTCGCCAGGCCGATCCCCGCGGGCACGACCATGTCGAGGAACCGCGACGAGATCGTGCCGCTGGCCGCGCGCACGCGCAGCTGGTCGTGCTCGGGGTCGTACACCGAGAGGTAGGCCACGTCGCCGTCGATCAGCTCGTGTGCGCGATCGACGATGCGCTGCAGCATGAGGTCGGCATCGGGCTGCTCGAGCAGCTCACGGGTCGACGACATCATCACCCGCAGCTCGGCGCTGCGCTGCCTGAGACCGTCCATGCGCCGGGCGAGCTCGACGAGCGCATCGGCGGTGGCGGCGTCGTTCCCCGTCGCGGAGCGGATGCGCTCGGGGTCGACATCGGAGCCGTCTCCGATGTCACGGAGGATCGCCACGAGATCCGACTGCACGCATCCATTCTCGCGTGAGCCGAACCGGCCTGTCAGCCGCGCAGCGGCGACCGGCGCGCCGAGGGACGCGACGAGTCAGGCGCGAGCACGCACAGCAGCTGCACGAGCGTCGTCAGCCACAGCAGCACGAGTGCGACGACGATGCCTTCGAGAGCCGCGACCGACAGCATCCGGAAGCCGAACGCGATCACCGTGGCCAGCACGACCAGGCCGACCAGCACGATCGTCAGCACCCGCAGCATCTCGACCTGCCGCAGCAGCAAGGTCGTGAGCACGGCCGCGGCGAGCAGCAGCCCCAGCGTCGAGAACGCGGCGATCGCATGCGCGACGCGCACCCGGTCGAGGGGCAGCAGGCCGACCGCGGCGAGCGCGAGGCCCGCGCCGGACCAGGTCAGCACGATCGGGGCGATCCGCGCGAGGGCGCCGTCGCCGAGCATCCGGTGCAGGTCTCGCCCGAGGTACGAGCCGGTCGTCGCGACCAGCAGCCCCGCGATGACCACCGTGCCGTTGAACGCCCAGCCGCCGGCTCCGATCCCGAGTTCCGAGAAGCTGCGCTCCCACCACGCGGGGTCGGCCGCGGTGAGCATCGCGAACAGCGTGCCGATCACGAGGAACGACGACAGGAGCCCCGCGAGGTCCTGCGTTCTCAGCCGCACGCCCATGCGGAACGCGAGCCGCCCGCCGAGCGCCGAGGCGACGCCGGTGAACACTCCGCCGGCCGGCGCGGGAAGGGTCAGACCCTCGAGCCCGGTGGCGAGCACCTCACCGGCCAGCAGCACACCGAGCGCCGCGACTCCCGCGATCGCGACCGTCACCGCCGCCGCGCTGATGTGCGATACCCACGCCTGCCACGGCGGCATGGGCGCGGTCTCGCCCGCCCTGTGCATCCGGGTGCTGACGGTGAACGCGGCAGCGGCGATCGCCGCCGCCACGAGTGCGATCGGGATGACCACCGACCCGTCGCCGCTGAACGGACGCGCGGCACCCCACAGCACCACGGTGCCCACCAGAGCGCCGGCCGCGAAGCACAGGGCGGTGGCCGACAGCATCCGCTCCTGCTCGCGCAGCGCCCCTCCTGCTTCCATGCACTCATCGAACCATCCGCGGCCGACATACGCTGGACGACATGAGCACCCACATCGCCGCCGCGTCCGGCGACATCGCACCGATCGTCCTGTTCCCCGGCGACCCGCTGCGAGCGAAGTGGATCGCCGAGAACTTCCTCGACGGAGCCCGGCTCTACAGCGACGTGCGCGGGATGCTCGGATTCACCGGCTCCTGGAACGGCGAGCGCGTGTCGGTGCAGGGCTCGGGCATGGGCCAGCCGTCGATGGCGATCTACGCCACCGAGCTGTTCGCCGAGTACGACGTGCAGACCATCGTGCGCGTCGGCTCGTGCGGGGGGCTCACAGAGCGGGTCGGCATGCGCGACGTCATCATCGCGAACGGAGCGTGCACCGACTCCGGCATCAACCGGCTGCGCTTCCACGGGCTCGACTACGCACCAGTCGCCGACTTCTCGCTGCTGCGGGCGGCGGTCGAGGCCGCGGAGGGCATGACCATGGAGGCCGCCGTGCACGTGGGGCTGCTCTTCTCGAGCGACCAGTTCTACTCGACCCGGCGCGAGCTGACCGAGCCGTTCGTCGCGCACGGCGCACTGGCCGTCGAGATGGAGACCGCCGGGCTGTACACGCTCGCGGCATACCACCAGCGTCGCGCGCTGAGCATCTGCACGGTCTCCGACCACCTGATCACCCACGAGGCGACCACCGCGACCGAGCGCGAGCAGAGCTTCGGCGACATGATCGAGATCGCCCTGCGCGCGGCGACCGCCTGACCCATGCGCTTCCCCGCCGCGATCCGCTCAGCCCGCCGGGCACCTCTGCTGCAGGTGCTCAAGTCGGCCGCGGCGACGATCGCGGCCTGGCTGATCGCCGGGTGGCTGATCCCGGGGCCGCTGCCGGTGTTCGCCGCGATCGCCGCGCTGCTGGTCGTTCAGCCGAGCGTCAACCAGTCGCTGTCGAAGGCGCTCGAACGCAGCGCCGGCGTGATCCTCGGCGTCGTGATCGCCGTGCTGCTCAGCCTGCTGCTGGGCGCGCAGAGCTGGGTGGTGCTGGCGGCCGTCGTGGTGGCGATGCTCATCGCCTGGTCGCTGCGGGCCTCGACCGGCACCGGCAACCAGGTGGCGATCTCGGCCGTGCTGGTGCTCGCCCTCGGTTCGTCGAACCCCGACTACGCGCTCGACCGCATCCTCGAGACGCTTATCGGCGCGGCCATCGGATTCGTCGTGAACGTCGCCGTCGTCCCGCCGGTGCTGTCTGCCCCGGCCAGGCGCGACATCGGAATGCTGGGTCGCGAGCTCGCCGCATCGCTCGACCGCCTCGCCTCGGCACTCCCCACGACCCGCACCGCCGCACAGCTGCAGGAGCTGATGCTCGAGGCGCGTCTGCTCCGGCCCATGAAGGACGCGGCCGAGGCATCCCTCACCACCGCCGAGGAGTCGCTCTCGCTCAATCCGCGCCGGGGCCGTCACCGCGACGACGTCGACGAGCTGCGCGCGGTCTTCGACCGGCTGTCGCCGGTGGTGACGCAGGTGATCGGCATGACGCGGGCGTACATCGACCACTACGACGACGCGCTGGCGACCGACCCGACCGTGCGGGCGATCGCCGAGCAGCTGCACCGCGCCGGTCACGACGTGCGGCTGGCTGTGCAGTCGTCCGACGCCGCAGAACCGGATGCCCTGACCTCTGCCGTCCCGGCGCTCACGACTCCCCTGGTGGTGCGGCCACCCGAATCCGACCACTGGATCCTCGTGGGGTCGCTGATGGAAGACCTGCGGCGGATCCACGGCGAGCTCCGCGACGAGACCTGACGGGCGCGGCGCCGCGTACGGGGTGGCGATGCCGCTCCGGGAGTCGCGCGTAACTCAGGAGATCCGGGGACGGTCCGGGGCGAACCGCCCCGGATCAGCTCAGATCCGCCCGGATCTCCTGAGTTGTGAACACGGCGCCGGACCGCCGCCGGCGCTCGCAGCCCTGCGCGTCAGCTCAACCGGCCGACCGCCCGCGCCCTGATGAGCACCTGCTGACCGTCGGAGTACGCCGCAGGCAGCTCTTCTATCGCGACGACCTCGATGGTCGACGGCGCGGCTCCCGCGAGACGCGCGCGCTCGACGGCATCCCGGGCGGCGTCGTCTCGCGCAGCACGGCGACCTGACTCGGTCGCCTCGACACGGTAGATCTTCTCGACCTGTCCCGCGACGTCGCCGAGCGCCGCACCGACCGCGTTCGCCGCGCCGAAGTGGTCGGGCCGGATGAGATCGCTGACCCCGTCGAGCTCGTCGGGCGCGATGATGCCACCACCACCCACCAGGATCACCGGCACGGCGGCGGCGCTCGGCTTCATGCGGTCGATCGTGTCTTCCAGCAGCGACCGGATGCCCTGCCACGCCGTCTGCGCGACCTCACCGTCGACGGCGGGCGAGGCGAGCCCGTCGATGCGGGCGGCGCCCACGCTGAGCGCGATGTCGGTGGCGGTGAGCGTGCCGCCGCCGAAGGCGAGGCCCTCCTGCGGCAGGCGGTAGCCCACGCTGTCGGGGCCCAGGGCAGAGCCGCCGTCGCGCACGATCGTGCCGCCGCCGAGTCCGACCGACAGCACGTCTGGCATGCGGAAGTTCGTGCGGATGCCGCCGATCTCGACAGCATGCGCCGACTGGCGCGGGAACCCCCCTACGAGCACGCCCACGTCGGTGGTGGTGCCTCCGATGTCGACGACCAGCGCGTCGGAGGCGCCGGAGAGGTGCGCGGCGCCGCGGATCGAGTTGGTGGGACCGCAGCCGATCGTCAGCACGGGGAACTCGAGCGCGTACTCGAGCTGCATGAGGGTGCCGTCGTTCTGCCCGAAGTACGGCGTCGCGGGGATGCCCCGGGCGCGCAGCGCCGCCACGAAACCCGTCGCCATCTGCTTCAGCGTCTGCATGAGGGCGGCGTTCAGCACGGTGGCGTTCTCGCGCTCGAGCAGGCCGAGAGATCCGATGCGCGACGAGCGCGAGACGGGCACGCCGAGCTCGTGCTCGACGATCGCCGCCACGCGCTGCTCCTGGCTCTCGTCGACCGGCGAGAACACGCCGACGACGGCCACCGCGTCGACGCGGTCGCGCATGCTGTCGCAGGCCGCCCGCACCGCGTCGTCGTCGATCTCCGCCAGCCGCCTGCCGTCGACCTCGAACCCGCCGGAGAGCACGTGCACGCGCTCTCCGATCGCACGGCGCAGGTCGTCGGGCCAGCCCTCCAGCGGCGGCACCGCGGTGGTGGCCGGCGCGCCAAGGCGCAGCACGCCGACCCGTCCGAGCCCGCGGCGCTCGACGATCGCGTTGGTGCAGTGCGTCGTGCCGAGCATGGCGTGCGACACGAGGGCCGGGTCGATTCCCGAGGCGCCGATCACCGCGTCGATCGCATCGGCGACGCCGTCGCCGGTGTCGGCGGTGGTGGGACGCTTCACGGATGCCACGACGGCGAGGTTCTCGTCGAGCACGACGGCGTCGGTGTTGGTTCCGCCGACGTCGATGCCGATACGGTACGCGGCCATCACAGGACCTCCTTCTTGTGCGCGGCGAGCTCTTCGACCGGTGTCCACTCGACGTCGTAGCCGAAGTGCTGAGGGCCGGCCGTGTGCAGCCCCTCTGGTGTGCGCCACTTCTCGTGGCACGGGATGGCGATGACGGCGACCCGCGCGCCGTAGCGCACGGCATCGGTCGTGATCGGCATGCCCGTCGCGAGATCGAGCACGGCGATCAGGTCGGGCGTGACCGCCGCGAGCTCTCCGTCGCGGCGGGCGAGCAGCATCTCGTTCTGGAAGTCGAGACGGAACGCGCTGCCCCGGTCGGCCCCGACGCCGTCGAGCTCGGCAGCCCCGCGCGTGAAGCCGCCGTCGACCGCGCGCTGCAGGTCGCGCACCTTGCCGTCGAACAGCCGGATGGCGCCGAGGTCGGCGCACAGGGCGTCGATGCGCTCGTCGTCGCGCAGCTCGCGGCCCTGGGCATCCCGACCCCGCAGGATGCCGCCGATGCGCTTCGCGAGAGTCAGCGTCTCAGGGATCGCGCATTCTCGCGCCACATCGCCGGGGTAGGCGTAGTCGACCATGGTCGCGCCTCCGCCCATCTCGATGGTGACGGCGCGAGCGAGCCGCTCCGACCAGGCGCCGTCGACCGGCCGGCTGATCACCTCGTTGCCGTGGTGGTCGACGAGCACGGTCGTGCCTGGTCCGTACCCCGCGAGGTGGTAGGTGACCATCTGCGCTTCGGGAAAGGCACGGCCCATCGCGTCGCCGTCGACCACGGGGAGTCCTGCGATCGCGGCGGCCGCGATGGGGATCATCGAGTTGCCTCCGCCGACCTCGATCGGCATGACGGCGGTGGGCTTGCGGCCCGTTCCGCGCTCGATCCCGTCGAGCACGGCCAGCAGCTCGGATTCGGCCATGATGCGCTCGACGCTGACCGAGGGGGCGCCGATGCCGCCGACGGGCACGACGAAGTCGTCATCGGTGAGCTCGTCGACGCCGAGCATCCGCACCGGTCCGTGCAGCCGGATCAGCCGCTTCGCGATGAGCGACCCGACGTGCGGGTCTCCCCCGCCGCCGGTGCCGAGCACGGCCGCGCCCAGGGCGATCTCGTCGATGTCCGCCTCGGTGATGACCTTCACGCGCGCACCTCGTCGTTCGGCGCGTGCGTCTCGGCTGCGACGCCGCCCGGCCGCAGTCCCGTGCGTGCGATCCACAGCACGAGGTACACCGCGAAGCCGACGATCAGTCCGTCGAGAGACGAGATTGTCGTGAACGTGAACCAGCCGAAGCCGGGACCTGCGGCCGGATCGGTGGTCGCGAAGGCGACGAGCACGCCGGCGACCCAGGCGACGATAGACCACACGTCGACGGTCGGGGTGCTGGCGCCGTGCGCCCAGCGCGCAGTGCGGCGACCGGTGAAGAACGCCGCCAGGTACACGCCTCCGTACGGCGCGATGATCGTGCCGATGACGAGGATGAACTGGATGAAGAAGTCGGCGGCGCCGACGATCCCGACGATGATGCCGACGACGCCGAGCACCAGCGTGACCGTGCGGCGGGTGAGCTTCGGATGGATCGACGAGAAGGCGAGGCCTGCCGAGTAGAGGTTGGTGGTGTTGGTGGTCCACTGCGCCAGGATCAGCACGACCACCGCGACGCCGCCGAGGCTGAGAGCGAAGTAGATCGTCATGAGCTCGGCCTCGTTCATGATGCGCGCGAGCAGGATCGCCACCACGAGGATGATCGAGTTGCCGAAGAAGAAGCCCACGAACCCGGCGGCCATGGCCTGCTTCGGCGTCTTCGCCCAGCGCGCCATGTCGGGGGCGAGCACGACGCCCAGGATGAAGATGCCCATCACGAGCGACACCGCGCCGCCGAAGGTGAACGTGGCCTCGACCGCGGCATCCAGTCCGCCGGCGCCCTTGGTGACGAACGCCACCACGACTCCGATGACCAGCAGCAGAAGCAGCAAGGGCACGGCCAGCGAGCTCAGGCGGTTGATCGAGCGGTAGCCCCAGAAGGCCGTGATCGCCATGAGCACGCCGCCGATGCCGCTGAAGACCTGCACCGGAACGTCGAGACCGGTGAACTCGGTGAACGCGATCTGCGCGTTCGTGCCGAAGAAGCCCGCCTGCACGGCGAACCAGCCGACGAGGCTGATCGAGATGGCGAGGGCCAGCACGGCGCCGCCGATCTTGCCGAACACGGCGCGCGAGATCATCGCCGTCGACAGTCCGGTCGACGCGCCGACGTACGCGCAGCCCATCGCGAGCAGCCCGAGCAGCAGCGAGCCGAGCATCGTCGCGCCGATGGCCGGCCAGAAGGCCATGCCCGAGGCGAGGGCCACGCCGAGGAAGGCACCAGAGAGGTCGATGCCGATGGCGATCCAGACGGCGGCGATCGAGAGCCAGCTCTTGCGCTGGTCGATCGGCACGATGCCGTGCTCGTAGTCAGTGGTTTCCATGAGTGTTCCTTGCGGGTGAGGGGGTGAGGGGGTGAGGGGCGGGTGGTGGTCAGATGCGGGCGGATGCCGCCGGCCAGGCGCTCGTGGCACCGGTGCGACGCGAGTAGGTGACGCGACTGCTGCGCAACGCCATCGAGACGGTGGTCTCGAGCAGCCGGGTGGTGGCTGCCGACGGATCGATGACGGGCACGTCGATCCCCTCGTCGGCGAGCGCGCGCTGCACCTCGGCTGCCTGGCCTGCGAGGCCGGTGCAGCCGAGCACGATCGCCTCGGCGCGATCGATCTCGACCGCTTCACGGGCGCGCAGCGCCATCGCGGCGAAGGTGCGGGCGGGGTCGTCGTCGAGATCCAGCACGGGAATGTCGAGCGACCGGACGGATGCCAGACGCGGGGCGACGCCGTAGCGGCGGGCCTGCTCGATCTTCAGCGTGCGGTGGTGCTCGGCGACGGAGATCACCGAGAAGGCGTTGCCGAGGGTGGCGGCCAGGTGGATGGAGGCCTCGCACGGGCCGAGCACGGGGATGCCCACGACCTCGCGTGCGGCGTGCACGCCGGGGTCGAGCATGCAGTCCACGGCGATCGCATCGCATCCCTCGGCCTCGGCCTCGCGGGCGGCCAGCAGCACCCACGGGGTGACGAGCGCCTCGTCTCGTCGGCTCTCGATCGAGCCCGTGCCGGCGGGGATCGTCGCGACGCTGACCTGCGTGCCCGGTGAGGCGGCGGCCTCGAACATCGCGAGAGTGTCTGGCACCCACGACGTCGTGGTGGTGGGGTTGATCACGCGCAGGTGCATCAGCCGGCGCTCCTCTCGAACCGCATGCCTGCCGTCGGCCACGTGATCTGCTTCGCCGCCGGCGCCGGGTAGCCGACCCCGCTGTGGGAGATGCCGAGACGCACGAGTGTCAGCGCGTGGTGCAGGGCGGCGGCGAGCGGATCGATCACGGGAACCTCGATTCCCTCGTCTGCGAGACGTGCGGCGACCTCTTCGGTGCGGCCGGAGAGCTGCGTGCACCCGGCGATGATCGCGGCGGCGCCGTCGATTTCGACGGCCGCCCGCGCGGCGTCGACGAATGCGTCGAGGGTGGCTGCCGCGTCGTCGTGCAGATCGAGCGGGCTGAGGCCGAGGCCGCGCACCGATGCGCAGCGGTGCGCGAGACGGTTGTGCTCGACGAGTTCTCGCACCACGGGGATGTCGGCGGTGAGCGTGGTGATGATCGAGAAGCGGTCGGCGAGAGTGAGCGCGAGGTGCATGCTCGCCTGCGCCGGACCGATGACGGGAATTCGCACGACCTCGCGCGCGGCGTCGAGACCCGGGTCGTCCATGCAGTCGATGACCACGGCCTGTGCGCCTGCCTCTTCGGCGCGGATGGCGGCGTCGAGGATGCCCGGTACGGCGAAGGCGTCGTCCCACCGGCTCTCGATCGAGGCGGTGCCGGAGGCGAGGCTTCGGAACTCGGCGATCAGGCCAGGCACGGCGGGAGCAGGGGCGAGCTGCTGCTCGCCGAGCACGACCGGCGCGATGATCGTGACGCGCACGGGTGCGGAGTGGTCGGGGTGGGGCATGGCGCATACCTTCGTGGCGCCTGCCGGGCCGCAGAACGGCGGGGTCAGGCGGAGAGGATGGCCGACAGGTGCCGCCACGCGTCTTCGAAACGCGCGCGGTAGACGTCGGGTGAGTAGTGCGTGAGCTGGAGGAAGAGGCCCTCCATGATCACGAACACCAGCGCGGTGAAGCCCTCGGGGTCGCCGGGTGCGAAAGCCCCGGCCGAGACGCCGTCGTCGTAGGCGCGGCGCACGGCGGCGGCGAGGTTCGTCTCGGAGGTCAGGAAGATCTCGCGAAGGGTCTCGCCGTTCGGCCCGTACTCGGCGACGGCTGCCCTAAGGCTGAACTCCGCGAACTCGGAGCGGTCGCGGTAGTACGCCTCGATGCCGCCGAGAAGATGTCGCAGCCGGGGCAGCGGCTCCAGTTCGGTGCTGGTGCGCACGAGCTCATCGAAGAATGCGGTGTGATCCACGATGACCTCGGCGTAGACCGCCTGGTACAGCGCTTCCTTGCTGGGGAAGTGCGCGTACAGGGAAGGCGTCTTGATTCCGACGGCCTCGGCGATCTCGCGAAGACTGGCCTCGGCGTAGCCCCGGCGCGCGAAGACCCTGCGGGCTTCGGCGAGGATGCGTGCCTTGGTCATATCTTCCTAACGATCATTAGTTAGGGTGAGAGTAGTCCCACATCAGCGAGGCGCGCAAGCAGAATCGCCCCAGATGTCACGCCGCAGCCCGCGCCACATGACTGCGTGCGTGAGCGGCGGCCGCAACCAGGTCGTCGAAGAGGTGGTTCTGGTGGCGGAGGGATGCCATCACGCCGACGCGCTCGGCGACCCCGAAGTGCTGAGGCTGGATGCCCTTGACGAGCACCGTGATGCCCCGGCGCTCGAGCGAGATGATGAGCTCGCTGATCACCTGGGCCCCTGTCGCATCGAGGATCTGCAGCTGCGACATGCGAATCACGACGACCTCGATGTCTCGCAGAGCGGACACTCGCTCGAGCATCCGCTCCGCCGCGCCGAAGAAGAGCGCACCCTCGAGGCGGAAGACGGCGATACGCTCGTCGCCGGCTTGGGCGGGGCCGGGGAGCTCCTCGCGGTGCACCCCACTGGCCGCGGCGAGCTGGCGCAGGGCGAAGAAGCCGGCCGCGAGCAGCCCGATCAGCACGGCGTAGATGAGGTCGACGCTGACCGTGACGAGTGCGGTGATCACGAACACGACGGCATCCGACCTGGTCGAGCCGAGCACGGCTCGCACCGTCGACGGGTCGATCATGCGGCACGAGGTGACCATCAGCACCCCGGCGAGCGCGGCGAGCGGGATGTGCGAGACGACGGTGGCTCCCACCAGCACGATCGCCAGCAAAAGCAGGCCGTGCACGATCGCGGCGACGCGGGTGCGTGCGCCGGCGCGGATGCTGACCGCGGTTCGCGCGATGGCGCCTGTGGCGGGCAGGCCACCGAAGAGACCGGAGGCGAGCGACGCCAGGCCCTGCCCGACCAGCTCGCGATCGGCGTCGTAAGGGCCGGTGTCGGAGATGCTCGCGGCCACGCGCGCGGCGAGAAGTGACTCGATGGCCGCGAGCGCGGCGACTGCGAGCGCGGGCGCGAGGAGAGAGGCGCCGCTCGGCAGGTCGAGGCGGGGAAGGGCCGGTGCGGGCAGTCCGCTCGGCAGTTCGCCGATGACGCCGACCGGCATGCCAGTTGACCAGGCGAGCACGCCCGTGACCGCGATAGCTAGAAGCGAACCGGGCAGGCGCGGGGCCACCCGCGGGGTGACCAGCATGATCACGACCACAACGGAGACGAGCAGCAGCGACCATCCGAGTGTTGGCCAGCTCGCGGTCACGAGCGCCTGTGCGGCCGAGATCGCTGCGTTGTTGCTCTCGCCCGGTCGGGTAGCGGTGGCCGTCGGCACCTGCTGCAAGAAGATGATGACGGCGATGCCGAACGTGAAGCCCTCGATGACAGGCCAGGGGATGTAGCTGATCGTGCGCCCGAGGCGAAGGATGCCCGCAAGCAGCACCATGACTCCCGCCAGCAGGCAGATCACCGCGAGTGCGCCGGTGCCCTGGGCTGCCATGATCGGGGCGAGCACCACCACCATCGCGCCGGTCGGCCCCGAGACCTGCACGTTCGAACCGCCGAACACGGCCGCGACGATCCCCGCGATGATGGCGGTGATGAGGCCGCTCTCGGCTCCCGCCCCAGAACTGACCCCGAACGCCAGGGCGAGCGGCAGCGCGAGGATGCCCACGGTGATCCCGGCCAGCAGATCGCCCCGCCAGGTGCGCGGCACCGCGCGGTAGTCGGCACGCGACGGCAGCAGCGCCCGCAGGGCGGTCACGCTCATGACCTGACCGGTATGTCGGGGAGGCCGTCGTGTTCGACGAGATGCTGCTGGGTGGTGTGCAGGATCTCCCCCAGCAGCACGCGAGCAACGCGCAACAGGTCGGCGACCTCGGGGTACGCCAGCCGATAGAACACCAGGCTGCCGCGGCGGTCTGAGACGACGAGTCTGTTGCGTCGCAGCACAGCGAGGTGCTGCGACACATGGGATGCCTCGAGATCGAAGACGGCCAGCAGCTCGGAGACCGAGACCTCCTGCGAGGACGACAGCACCTCGAGGATGCGAATGCGGATGGGGTGCGCGAGACCCTTGAACAGGCCGGCCTTCACCTCGTACAGGGGGCGGTTCGGGTCGCTGAGCACGGCAGTGCTCCCTTCAGCACCTTGGAATGACGAATTCATCATATCGCGATACCATCGGGAGATGGACGATTCTCTTCCCCTGTGCCCCGAGTGCTCGAGCGAGCACGCGTATGAGATGGGAGACCTGCTCGTGTGCCCGATGTGCGGCCACGAGTGGTCGCCGTCCGACGCATCCGCGGCATCCGAGTCGCCAGCTGACGTCGTGACGGATGCGGTGGGCAATGTCCTCACCGACGGAGACTCCGTCGTCGTGACCACGACCATCAAGGTCAAGGGATCGCCGCAGGGCATCAAGGCCGGCACGAAGGTGCGTGGCATCCGGCTGATCGCTCCGGTCAACGGTCACGACATCGACTGCCGGATCGACGGCATCGGTGCCATCCGGCTCAAGTCGAGCCTCGTGAAGAAGGCCTGACCGAACCAGACTGCGCCTCGTGGCGTTCACAACTCAGGAGAGCTGCCGCCGTTCGTTGGCACCGGCCCGCACAGGGCCCGGAAGCACCCGCTGATCCTGAATTGTGGACGTCGAGCCGCGTGAAAGGATCGAAGCATCATGCCTCTCGATCCCTCCCTCATCCGCGGCGCCGATCCGGATGCCGTCTACCTGGCCTTCGTGGAATGGGCGGAGTCGACCGGCATCAGCCTCTACCCCGCTCAGGACGAGGCGGTGATCGAGATCGTCTCGGGGAAGAACCTCATCCTCTCGACACCCACCGGCACCGGGAAGTCTCTGGTCGCGACGGCGGCGCACTTCGCGGCCCTCGCCGACGGGCGCCGCACGTACTACACCGCCCCCATCAAGGCCCTGGTCAGCGAGAAGTTCTTCGCACTGGTCGATGTGTTCGGCGCCGAGAGCGTCGGCATGGTCACCGGCGACTCGTCGGTGAACGCCGATGCCCCGATCGTGTGCTGCACGGCCGAGATCCTCGCGAATCTCGCCCTGCGCGAGGGGCCCGACGCCGATGTGGGGCAGGTCGTGATGGACGAGTTCCACTTCTACGGCGACCCCGACCGCGGCTGGGCCTGGCAGGTGCCGCTGCTCGAGCTGCCGCAGACGCAGTTCGTGCTCATGTCGGCGACCCTCGGCGACGTCACGGGTCTCGCCGAAGACCTCACCCGCCGCACGGGCCGCGAGACCGCCGACGTCACGGGTGTCGAGCGCCCGGTGCCGCTGCACTTCTATTACGAGACGACGCCCATCCACGAGACGATCGACGAGCTTCTGTCGACCGGCCAGGCGCCTGTCTACATCGTGCACTTCTCGCAGGCCGCCGCGATGGAGCGGGCGCAGGCGCTGGCGAGCGCCAAGGTCGCCACCCGCGAGCAGCGTGACGAGATCGCCGAGCTGATCGGCGACTTCCGGTTCACGACGGCGTTCGGCAAGACCCTCTCGCGGCTGCTGCGGCTCGGCATCGGCGTGCACCATGCCGGCATGCTGCCGAAGTACCGTCGCCTGGTCGAGCAGCTGGCCCAGCGCGGCATGCTGCGGGTGATCTGCGGCACCGACACCCTCGGCGTGGGCATCAACGTGCCGATCCGCACGGTGCTGCTGACGGCGCTGACGAAGTTCGACGGCAAGCGGATGCGGCAGCTGAACGCTCGCGAGTTCCATCAGGTCGCTGGTCGCGCGGGTCGCGCCGGGTACGACACCGCCGGAACCGTGGTCGCGCAGGCGCCCGAGCACGAGAGCGAGAACCTCGCGGCGGTGAAGAAGGCCGGCGACGATCCGAAGAAGAAGCGCAAGATCATCCGCAAGAAGGCTCCCGACGGTTTCGTGTCGTGGGGAGAACCGTCGTTCCAGAAGCTGATCACCTCGCAGCCCGAGACCCTCACCTCGCACATGCAGATCACGAGCGCCATGGTGCTGAACGTGATCGCCAGGGGCGGCGACGTGTTCGGCAATATGCGCTCGCTGATATATGACAATCACGAGTCGAGGGCGAACCAGCGTCTGCTGGCGCTGCGCGCGCTCGGCATCTACCGCACGCTGCTGCAGTCGGGCGTCGTGGAGCGCGTCGATGGGACCGTGCGACTGACTGTCGACCTGCAGCCCAACTTCGCTCTCAACCAGCCCCTCTCCCCCTTCGCTCTCGCGGCCTTCGAGCTTCTCGATCCCGAGTCGCCGGTCTTCGCGCTCGACATGATCTCGATCGTGGAGTCGACGCTCGACGACCCGCGCGCGATCCTCAGCCAGCAGGAGTTCCAGGCGCGCGGCGAGGCGGTCGGCGCGATGAAGGCCGAGGGCATCGAGTACGACGAGCGCATGGAGCTGCTCGAGCAGATCACCTACCCGAAGCCGCTCGACGAGCTGCTCGGCGCCGCCTTCGAGACGTTCAGCTCGTCGCAGCCGTGGATCCGTGACTTCGAGCTGCGTCCGAAGTCGGTCGTTCGCGACATGTACGAGCGGGCCATGTCGTTCGGGGAATACGTCGCCTATTACAAGGTCGCGCGCTCTGAGGGGGTGGTGCTCCGCTATCTGTCGGATGCCTATCGCGCGGCGTCGCAGACCATCCCCGAGCACCTCAAGACCGAAGACCTGCACGACCTGATCGAGTGGCTCGGCGAGCTCGTGCGCCAGGTCGACTCGAGCCTGCTCGATGAGTGGTCCGAGCTCATCGCCGGTGTCGACAACGGCCGGTTCGACCGTCCGGATGAGCCGGTCGTCCCGCCTGCCCCCCAGCGCCTCAGCTCCAACACACGCGCGTTCCGTGTGCTGGTTCGCAACGAGATGTTCCGCCGCGTGCAGCTCGCCGCGCGTGAAGACGTCGAGTCGCTGGCATCCCTCGACCCCGACTTCGGCGTCTCGGGCTGGGACGCAGCCCTCGACGCGTACTTCGCCGAGCACGACGAGATCCTCACCGGCGCCGACGCCCGCAGCCCCCAGCTGCTGCTCATCGATCAGGGCGCGAGCGAGTGGAAGGTCCGCCAGATCATCGCAGACCCCGCGGGTGACCACGACTGGGGCATCTCCGCCGTCGTCGACCTCGCGGCATCCGACGAGGCGGGCGAGGCGGTCGTCACGGTGACCGGCGTCGCGCGCCTGTGACCGGTCTGCCGGCCTGATGCCCGCCGCGGCTCACCTCACCCGCTCCGTCGGGTCCCGGTACATCCGCGGGCACCCGTCGACCGCAGCGTCCGGTCGCAGCTCGAAGTGCCACGGCTCGTTCTCGTACACCTGGCACAGCCCGAATGCCGCACCGTTGCGCCCCAGCCACTCGGCGCTCTGCCACGGACCGATGTCGATGGCATCCCCCGACACGTGCTCCGAGGTCTCCGGTGTCGCCACCCACCGGGCCGCCTCCTGCGCCGAGCCGTACGTGCCCACCGCCTCATCGAGCAGAAGCTGCTGCAGCTCGGGCGAGCGCCAGCCGCTGTTCACGCGCAGGTCGACCCCGTCTTCCGCGGCTGCGGCGGCCGCGGTGCGCACGGCGTCGAGCAGTGCGCCATCGAGGCCGGCCACCGCCGGCGATCCGTCGTAGAGACTCAGCGCCGAACCCGCTTCGATCTGGCCGTCGGCGGCGGTGATCCGGCCGTCCGCCGCGGCCTCGCCCCGCTCCTGCACGGTCGACACGGGCCCGATCGGAGTCGTGAACGTGCTCGCCGAGATGGCGTTCGGCGCCTGCAGCAGAACGAACACCAGCGCCGCAGCGGCGACGACGAGCGTCGCGATGAGTGCCGCACTGCGGCCGGATCCGGATGCCTGAGCTGTGGTCATGGCATCCAGTCGACTCGTGCGCGCGTTGCCACGCCGTATGCGGTTCTCGATATGTTCCCGATATGCCCGCCTGCGTAGGATCCTTCTCATGCGCGTGCTGATCGTCGAGGACGAGCCCTACCTCGCCGAAGCCGTCCGAGACGCTCTGCGGCTAGAGGCGATCGCCTCCGACATCGCCGGCGACGGCGACACGGCGCTCGAGCTGCTCAGCATCAACGCCTACGACATCGCCGTGCTCGACCGCGACATCCCCGGTCCCTCGGGCGATGACGTCGCCCGCTCGATCGTGGCGGGGGGAAGCGGCATCCCGATCATCATGCTCACCGCTGCCGACCGACTCGACGATAAGGCGTCGGGTTTCGAGATCGGTGCCGACGACTACCTCACCAAGCCGTTCGAGCTGCGTGAGCTGGTGCTGCGGCTGCGCGCGCTCGACCGGAGGCGGCAGCATGCACGGCCGCCGGTGCGCGAGCTGGCGGGGCTGCGGCTCGATCCGTTCCGGCGCGAGGTGTTCCGCGACGACCGCTACGTCGCACTCACCCGCAAGCAGTTCGCGGTTCTCGAGGTGCTCGTCGACGCGGGCGGCGGCGTGGTCAGCGCCGAGGAGCTGCTCGAACGGGCGTGGGACGAGAACGCCGACCCGTTCACGAACGCGGTGCGCATCACGGTCTCGTCGCTGCGCAAGCGCCTGGGCGAGCCGTGGCTGATCCTGACCGTGCCCGGCGTCGGCTACCGGATCGACGCGGATGCCTAGGCCGAGGGGCCTCAGTGCCCGGTGGAAGCTGACGCTGAGCTACGCCGCGATCGTCGTGGTGTCCGGCGCGGTGCTGCTGACGGTGGTGGCGGCCTGGCTGCTGCGATACGTGCCAGACGGCGCGATCATCGCCGACCGGTTCGTGCCGAACCGGTCGGATCTGGTGCGCGCGTTCACTCCCGCGGTGGTGGTCGCGCTGGTCGTGCTGCTTCTGATCGGCGTGGGTGGCGGATGGCTGCTGGCGGGGCGAATGCTCGCGCCGCTCGACCGCATCGGCAGAGCCGCGCGCCTCGCCGCCGAGGGGTCGCTGTCGCACCGGATCGCGATGGAGGGTCGCGGTGACGAGTTCCGCGATCTGGCCGACGTGTTCGACGGCATGCTCGAGAGGCTCGAGGCCAACATGGCCGAGCAGAAGCGGTTCGCGGCGAACGCCTCGCACGAGCTGCGCACCCCGCTCGCGATCTCGCAGGCGCTGCTCGAGGTCGCCCGCGCCGATCCGCATCGGGATCCGGATGCCCTGATCGACCGTCTGACCGAGGTGAACGCCAGGGCGATCGATCTCACCGAGGCGCTCCTCCTCCTCAGCCGCGCCGACCGGCGGGCGTTCGCCAGCGAGCCGGTCGACCTGTCGCTGCTGGCTGAGGAGGCGGTCGAGACGCTGGCGCCGCTCGCCGATCGCCGCGCGGTCTCTCTGGAGGTCGGGGGCCAGGCCGCGCACGCCCTCGGATCGGCCGCGCTGCTGCAGCAGCTGATCATGAATCTCGTGCACAACGCGATCGTGCACAATCTGGCATCCGGCGGGGTCGTCGGAGTGCGCACGCATGTGCGGCCGCAGGGAGTCGCGCTCGTCGTCGAGAACACCGGCGAGGTGCTCGCCCCCGATCTCGTACCGACGCTCGCCGAGCCGTTCCAGCGCGGCGCCGAGCGCGAGCGCGACCAGGATCACGTGGGCGTGGGGCTGGGTCTCGCGATCGCTCAGCGCATCGCGCAGGCGCACGGCGGCACACTGGTGCTCACGCCTCGCGACGCGGGCGGGCTCAACGTGACCGTGTGGCTGCCGCGGCCTTCAGCCTGACTCGTCGGAGCGCAGCGCGGCCCCGGCCGCAGCCCAGCTCACCAGGGGCTCGGCTGGTAGTCCTTCAGGAACACGCCCTGCAGGTCGACGCCCGCCTCGCCCTGCACGATCGGGTCGTACACGCGGGCGGCGCCGTCGACGAGGTCGAGCGGGGCGTGGAAGCCCTCTTCGGCCAGTCGCACCTTGGTGAAGTGCGGGCGCTCGTCGGTGATCCACCCGGTGTCGACCGCGGTCATGAGGATGCCGTCGGTCTCGAGCATCTCGCCGGCGCTCGTGCGGGTGAGCATGTTCAGTGCGGCCTTGGCCATGTTGGTGTGCGGGTGCCCAGGCCCCTTGTACCGGCGGGAGAACTGTCCCTCCATCGCCGACACGTTGACGATGTACTTGCGGCGCGCGGTCGACGCCGCCATCGACGCCCGCAGCCGGCTGATCAGCAGGAAGGGGGCCGTGGTGTTGCACAGCTGCACCTCGAGCATCTCGAGCGGGTCGACCTGATCGATCGACTGCACCCAGCTGTTCACGCGGTTCACGTCCGGCACCAGTCCGCCGGCGTCGATCGCCGTGCCGTCGGCGTGCTTCACCAGCGACGACGATCCTGGCGCCATGGCGAGACGAGCGAGGTCCTCTGCCGTGAGCGCCTGACCGCCCTGCTCGGCGACCGTTCCGCCGAGGGCCGCGACCGACAGCAGAGGGTGCGCGTCGACCGAGGCCTGCAGCGCCTGAGGGTGCGGGTCGGCGGTGTGCCCGAAGGTCTCCATCTCGGGCAGCGGGCCGTCGGGAAGGGGCTGCAGCTCGGCATCCGCCAGCAGCGAATACGCACCGGGCGAGCGCCGCACGGTCTGGGCCGCGTTGTTGATGAGGATGTCGAGCGGCCCCTGGGCCGCGACCGAATCGGCGAGTCCGATCACCTGCGCGGGGTCGCGCAGGTCGATGCCGACGACGCGAAGCCTGTGCAGCCAGTCGGAGGCGTCGGGCAGCGACGAGAACCGGCGGACGGCGTCGCGCGGAAAGCGGGTCGTGATGGTCAGGTGCGCACCGTCGCGCAGCAGGCGCAGCGCGATGTGCATGCCGATCTTCGCGCGACCGCCGGTGAGCAGGGCGCGCTTGCCGGTCAGGTCGGTGCGCGCGTTGCGCTTGCCGTGACTGAACCGCGCGCATTCGGGGCACAGCTGGTGGTAGAACGCGTCGACGAGCGTGTAGGGCTGCTTGCAGATGTAGCAGTTGCGCGGCTTGAGCAGCTCGCCGGCGATGGGTGCGTCGACGACGCTGGATGCGAGGTCGAGCCCTCGGGTCTCGTCATCGATGCGGTCGGGAGCGCCGGTGGCCGTTCGTGCGACGACGGCCTTGTCCGCCTCGGCGATGGCGTCGCGGATCTCCTTGCGACGTGCGCGCTTGACCGCCTTGAACATGTTCGCGGTGGCGCGGCGGACGGCGAGATAGTCCGGATGCTGCTGGTCGACCTCATCGAGCGAGGCGAGCACGCGCAGGGTGGTCGCGAGGTCGTCGGGGTCGATGCCGGAGGCGGGCAGCGAAGGGGCATCGGTCATTGGGCCGATTCTACGCGGCCCACCTGTGACCCCCTGGGCGTTGTCCGCGCCCCGGCGTAGGGTCGGCACATGAGCACCGGAGAAGCTGCGTACACGTCCATCCACCAGGGCATCGTGCCGGGTTATCTGCTGGCGCGCCTGGCGAGATCCGAGCGCTATCCGAAGGCCGCTGAGGCGGCGCGGCAGACGCTGATCGCCGGCCGCCCGGCGTTCCATTCGGCGCTTGAGTTGTCGATCGATGAGAGCGGGGCGCTGGTCGCCGAGGTCACCTCGGCCCCCACCCGCACGATCTTCGACGCGCAGAACACCGAGACTCTGCCCGGCCTGATCGTGCGCGCCGAAGACGATGAGCCGGTCGCCGACGCGACCGTCAACGAGGCCTTCGACGGGCTCGGTGCCACGTTCCGCATGCTGCTCGAGGCGTTCGAGCGCGATTCGCTCGACGGTGCGGGAGCGCCGTTGAACGCCACCGTGCACTACGGCGAAGACTACGACAACGCCTTCTGGGATGGCTCTCGCATGGTGTTCGGCGACGGCGACGGAGAGGTGTTCGTGGGCTTCACGCGCTCGGTGTCGGTGATCGGGCACGAACTCGGCCACGGGGTGATCCAGAGCACGGCGGGTCTGGTCTACCGCGACCAGTCCGGTGCTCTCAACGAGTCGATCGCCGACGTGCTCGGCGCGCTCACCGAGCAGCATCTGCTCGGCCAGTCGGCAGAAGACGCGTCGTGGCTGGTGGGCGAGGGCATCTTCACCGATGCGGTGCAGGGGCGCGCACTGCGCTCGGTGATCGAACCGGGAACCGCGTACGACGACGACGAGCTGGGCAAGGATCCGCAGCCCGCCCACATGCGCGACTACGTGCAGACGGTGGAAGACAACGGCGGCGTGCACATCAATTCGGGCATCCCGAATCGCGCGTTCGCGCTGGCGGCGAAGAGCATCGGTGGCCCGGCGTGGGAGGGAGCGGGGCTCGCCTGGTATCGCGCTCTGACGGGCGATCTCTCGTCGACGGCCGACTTCATGGAGTTCGCTCAGAAGACGATCTCCGCTGCAGCCGGGATCGGGGCTACCGTTGAGTCAGCGGTCCGCGACGCGTGGATCGCGGTCGGAGTCATCGATGGTGCACGAGATCGAGAACCCCGCTGACGACGCGGGGTCGGGCGATGCGCAGGATCGCATCGTCATCGCCGTCGTGCGCACCGGCGGCATCGCCGGACTCCGCCGTCGCTGGCGGGCCGAACCGGCCCCGGATCAGGCGCCCACGTGGCTCGAGCTGGTCGAGCGGTGCCCCTGGGACGAGCAGCTCGATCCGGATGCTCGCGGCGCCGACCGCTTCGTGTGGAGCATCCACGTCCGCGTGCGCGATGAGCAGCTGGAGCAGGTCGTTCCCGACACGCGCCTCGAGGGCGCATGGCGGGAGCTCGTCGACGCCGTGCGCGAGGCCGACACCGGATCCGACGCCGAGTCCGGCGCCTGAAGGACAGGAGAGAGCATGACGCAGAAGATCGTTCCCAACCTCTGGTTCGCCCGCAACGCCGGCGAGGCAGGCGAGTTCTACAGTGCCGCGCTGCCGTTCACGAGCGCGCGCGTGGCCATGAGGTATCCCGACGAGCTGCCCGACTTCCAGAAGGGCCTCGAGGGCGAGCCCGTCGTCGTCGACCTCGATGTCGCCGGCTTCCGCATCACGATGATCAACTCCGATGACACCTATAGACCCACGCCGGCGATCTCGTTCATGCTCAACTTCGATCCGCTGCTGTTCGACGGCGACGCGGAGGCCGCCCGCGCCGCACTCGATGCGAGCTGGTCGGCGCTGGGCGACGGCGGCGAGGTGCTCATGCCGCTCGGCGAGTACCCGTTCAGCCCTTACTACGGGTGGGTGCAGGACAGGTACGGCGTCAGTTGGCAGCTGATGCTCACGGATCCGGCCGGCGACCCGCGTCCGTTCGTGATCACGCAACTGCTCTTCTCGGGCGACGCTCAGGACAAGGCGAGCGAGGCGACCGAGTTCTACACCTCGCTCTTCGACGACGCCGCCTTCGGCACGGTGATGAGGTATCCCGAGGCGTCGGGAACAGCGGCGGCCAGCAGCGTCATGTTCGGCGAGTTCCGGGTGGGCGAGCAGTGGTTCACGTTCATGGACTCGAACGTCACGCATGAGTTCGGCTTCACCCCCGGCGTCTCGCTCGAGATCCGCTGCAAGGGCCAGGCCGAGGTCGATCACTTCTGGGATGCCCTGTCGGCGGTTCCCGAGGCCGAGCAGTGCGGCTGGCTGGTCGACCGCTACGGCGTGAGCTGGCAGGTCGTGCCCGAGAACATGGGCGAGCTGCTGGCGAAGCCCGGCGCGTATCAGCGGATGCTGGGCATGAAGAAGCTGGTCATCGCCGACTTCTGAGTCGCCGACCCCTCAGATCGAAGGAACGAGATCATGGGACTTTTCACGCAGAAGCCGCAGGAGCCCAGCGCATGGGCCGCGCTGCCGGGCGAGCCGCTCGACGAGACGAGTCCGACCGAGCGACTCGACGAGGCGCCGTCGCTCGATCTGATGGACGTCGGGCTCAGCGCGCAGTACTCGACGATCGTCTTCCCGGTGAAGGCGCCGGCCCCGGAAGCCGCCGAGGTCGAGGACTCGGGCGAGTAGCCGGCCGGTCAGCGCTTGCGGGCCCGGCGGGATGCGATGAACAGCACCGCCCCACCGGCGAGCAGAGCCACGACGGCCGCGATGCGCATGGGCAGCAGGTCTTCGGTGTAGCGCGAGGTGAACGAGACCAGCGCGAGGAAGAAGCCGGCGGCGAGCAGCACGGCGGCTCCCAGCCAGGCAAGCAGCGGGATGCGCTGAGCAGGGCCGCTCTGCGCCGGGCTCTTGCCGGGGGCCGGTCGGTGGAACATGCGCGCGATGACGACCACGACCACCGCGATGACGACCACGATGATCACGGTCTTCAGGGCGAGTCCGGTCACTCGTCGAGCGTACCGACTGCGGGCGGTGTCGTACCGACGCCCTACGGTTGAAGCATGACGATCACCGCCGCAGCCGACGGCTCCGCCCTCGGCAATCCGGGTCCGAACGGCTGGGCCTGGTACATCGACGACGACCGCTGGGCCGCCGGCGGCTCACCGCACGGCACGAACAACCAGGGCGAGCTGCAGGCGGTGCTCGAGCTGCTGCGCGCCACAGCGGGGGTCGACGAGAAGCTCGTGATCGAGTGCGACTCGCGGTACGTGATCGACTCCGTGACCAAGTGGATGCCCGGCTGGAAGCGCCGCGGCTGGCGCAAGTCCGACGGCGGCCCGGTACTCAACCGCGACCTGCTCGAGGCCATCGACGAGGCGATCCGCGGGCGCGACGTCGAGTTCTCATGGGTGAAGGGGCATGCAGGGCATCCGCTCAACGAAGCTGCCGACGAGCGGGCGAACGCGGCTGCGAAGGCGTACCAGCAGAAGCAGGAACCGCGTCGCGGGCCCGGCTTCGCCTCGGCGGCGCATGCAGGGGCGGCTCTCGCCGGAGCCATGGCCGTCACGGCGTCCGCGGCGTCCTCGGCGGCGTCGTCCGGGGATGCGCCGGCTGCGGCGGCTGCGGGGCCTACGTCGGCGGAGCGCCAGCACGACGCCGCCCTCCTCTGGGCCGAGCCCGCCGATCTCCTCGACGGACTCGACGGCTCCACGGCATCCACCCCGATCGAGCTCACCGTCTCACTCAGCGCAGCAGAGCATGCACGACTGCGCGACCGCGCCGACGCGCAGGGCATCTCGCTCGAAGACGCGCTGCGCCGTCTGATCTGATCGACGAGGGCGGACTCCTCGAGGAATCTCGGTGTTCTCCCGTATTGTGGGCCGGCACCGACGGGTCTAGCGTCTGGCCATGAGCGCCATCTCCACCCGAAACGACCGCGCGCTGAGCCACGCGACCGACCCCGCCCTCCCACCCGCCCGTCGGGTGCTCCTGCTCCTGTCCGCGATGCTCGCAGCGGTCCTCCTGGCCGCGGGCGTCGCGGCGCCCGCATCCGCCGCCGGAAACGGCAAGGGCGGCGGGGGCGGCGGCAAGCCGAGCGCCTCTACCTCGTATGCCGCACTCGGCGACTCCTACGCCGCGGGGCAGGGTGCCGGCAGCTACCTGAACACCACCTGCTACGTGAGTTCGAAGGGCTATCCCGCGCTCATCGACGCCGATCGCAAGATCACGCTGACCGCCCGGCCGGCATGCTCGGGCGCGTCGACCTCCGAGGTCATCGGGTCGCAGGTCGGGCAGATCGCGACGACCACCACGCGGGTCACCCTGACCGCCGGCGGCAACGACGTCGGCTTCGGCACGGTCGTCGAGGACTGCTTCGTGTTCGTCAGCGAGACCGACTGCCAGGCGGCGATCGATGCCGGCAACGCGCTGGTCGCCAGTGGCGAGCTCGCCCCGCGCATCACGGCGACCGTCGCCGCGATCAGGGCGCGCGCTCCACAGGCGGTCGTCATCGTCACCGGGTATCCGCGGCTGTTCGAACCGAGCGTGACGCGGGCTCATGCGCAGGACGTCAACGCAGGCACGACGGCGCTGAACGCCGCGATCCGCGCCGGGGCGGTAGCGGCAGGAGCGAGGTTCGTCGACGTCGAGACGGCCTTCGCCGGGCACAGCATCGGCAGCTCGAGCCCGTGGATCAACGACTGGAGCTGGCTGAACGTCTCGGCCGGGTTCCACCCGAACGCGAGCGGGTACGTGGCCTACGCGAACCAGGTCAAGCTGGCCTGGTAGCCCCGGGGTCGGCCATCCCGGTTCAGTCTGCGGCGGCGCGCCGCACGATGTCCTCGATCTGCGTCCAGGCCGCCTCAGTCGGGTCGATCAGCGCGTACGAGGTGGGCCAGAGGCCGTCGGAGACGTCGAGCGCCGCCTCGGGGCTGAGCCCGAACGTCGAGTAGCGCAGCTTGTCCTGCTGCCCGCTGCGGAAGAAGACGACGACCTTGCCGCCGCGGGCGTAGCCGGGCTGGCCGTAGTACAGCTTGGGCGACAGACCGGGAGCGACCTCGGCGACCAGCGCGTGAAGGCGCTCGGCCATCTCGCGATCGCCGTCGGGCATGGTCTCGATCTTCGCGACGACATCAGCCGCCTCCGCCGCCGCCTTCTCGGCCGTCTTCGCCCGCTTCGCCTCTGCCTTGAGCTCGGCGTTGCGGGCTTTCATGGCCGCCCGCTCCCGTGCCGAGAATCCCGACCCGCTGCTGTCTGACATGGTGATGCCCTTCGTCCGTTCGGTCACCGTCACGATATCCAGCGCCACCCGGCGGGCGCTTCTCGATTCCTGACGGGCTGCGCCGGCGCCCGTTCACAACTCAGGAGAAGTCCCGCGCAACTCAGGAGAAGTCCCGCGCACGCGCGAGAATCGGCGCCGCTGCGCAAGGCCGGCCGGCTCGGTCCTGAATTGTGAGCGCCCGCCGTGCGTACACTCGCCGAATGGCATCCACCTCTCGATCGCTCACGCGTGCCGTCCTCGGCGGGGCTCTGGTGTTCACCGGTGTCGCGCATCTCACCTTCGCCCGGCGCGGATTCCAGGTCGCCGTGCCGGACTGGGTGCCTGGCGACCCCGACACGACCGTGGTGGCATCCGGAGTGGTCGAGATCGCCCTCGGCGGGGCGATGCTGTTCGCCCGTCGGCGTCGGCGCGCGGTCGGCCGGCTCGTCGCGATCTTCCTCGCGGCCGTGTTCCCCGGCAACGTCTCGCAGTGGACGCACCACCGCAGCGCCCCGGGCCTCGACACCGAGATGAAGCGGTTCGGGCGACTGTTCCTGCAGCCGGTGCTGATGCTGCTCGCCCTGTGGTCGACGCGGCGCTGACCCCTCCGCTCTCGTACGTGATCCGGGGTTCGCGGCCCCTGCGGCCCGCAGCACACGTAGCATCGGGGCATGGCCAGCACCGCTCGCACGCTCACCCGCATCGCCCTCGGCGGCTTCCTCGCCTTCGCGGGAGTCAGCCACCTCACGGTCGCACGCCGTGAGTTCCAGGCACAGGTTCCCGACTGGGTTCCGCTCGACCCTGACGCCACGGTCGTGGCATCCGGGGTGGCCGAGGTCGGCCTCGGCACGGCGCTGCTGTTCGCCTGGCGGCAGCGGCGCCTCGTCGGCGTGCTGACCGCGCTGTTCTTCATCGCGATCTTCCCGGGCAACGTGTCGCAGTGGACACACCGCCGCGACGGGTTCGGGCTCGACACCGACATGAAGCGCTTCGCTCGGCTGTTCTTCCAGCCGGTGCTCGTGCTGCTGGCGCTCTGGAGCACCCGGCGCGGCTGAGTCCGGCCCTCCAGCGGTTCACAACTCCGAAGATCCGGCCATAGAACGGCAGAAACCGGCCGATCCGCACACGGATCGGCCGGTTTCTCCGGAGTTGTGACGGTCAGACCGTGAGCACCGCCGACTCGAGCCGCTGGTACGAGGCCTCCATGCCGTCGGCCATGCCGGTGGCGAGGACCATGTCTCGGGTCTCCTTGTCGGGGAACTCCATCAGCACGGTGATGAGCGTCGCGCCGTCCTCTTCGTAGAAGCTGACGTCGTTGAGGATGTCGGGTCCATCGGTTCCCTGCATCCGCTCGAGCTGCACGGCGCGACGCGGTGCGTCGACGAGCAGCATCTCGCCCTCGAAGCCGAACGGCTCGCCCTCGGTGTCGCCGACCGTAGCCCAGGAGTTGCGGTAGCGGTCGCCCGCGTTCAGGCCGACCTCGCACTCCGTCATCTCCCAGCCGTCGGGTCCGAGCATCCACCGCTTGATCAGCTCGGGCTCGGTGTAGGCGCGCCAGACCAGGTCCCGCGATCCCTCGACCAGGCGCGTGATGCGCACGTGGGTGTCGTCGAGCATCTCGACCTCGGTGCCCTTGCCCTGGGCGTAGTCGCGCAGGTCCTGCAGCACAGCATCGAGCTGTGCCATCGCCATGCGGGTGCCCTCGACCGCGCCCATGGCGACGATCTGCTCGAGCGCCTCGAGCGAGACGAAGTGGCTGGTGTTCAGCATCCGGGTGCCGGTCGCGGTCGACTCGAAGGTGAACTCCATGCGCATCGCAGGGAAGTCCTCGTTGGGGTTGCCCTGCTCATCGCTGAATCCGTCGAGCACCTCGAAGCGGTGCGGCTTCTCGATGGCGAGGAACTCCCAGTAGCCCGAGGAGATCTCGCCGCGCGGACCGTGCATCGTGTAGGTGGCGCGGCCGCCGACCTCGTGGTTCCACGAGGTGAAGGTCGCGGGCCAGCCGGGAGGGCCCCAGAACCGGCCGAGCTGCTCGGGGTCGCTGTAGACGCCCCAGACCCGCTCGATGGGGGCCGCGAGGTCGGCGACGACGGTCATCGTCAGGTTCTCGTGGTCGGTGATGATGTCGGTGACAGGCATTTCACATTCCTTCGTTGGAGGTGTCGGATGCTGATTCGGCCAGCAGGTCGTCGAGCCGGGCGATGCGTGCTCGCCAGAGCTCTTCGTATCGGGCGAGAAGCGCCCGCGCACGGGCGATCATCTCGGGGTTCGCGCGGACGAGCCGCTCGCGTCCCTCGGCGCGCTTGACGATGAGGCCGGCCTCTTCGAGGACGGCGACATGCTTCTGCACCGCCGCGAACGACATCTCGTAGTCGCTCGCGAGGGTGGAGACGGATTGCTCGCGCTCGATCGTCCGGCGCAGGATGTCGCGCCGGGTCGAGATCGCGAGTGCATGGAACACACGATCGATCTCCGCTTCGCTGAGTTCTGTTTGTACAACCATTTGGTTGTACGTTATGCGAGGCGGATGCCTGTGTCAAGAGGTTCCTGTCGGCCGGGCGCACGCGCTGAGCGACACCGGAATCCTGTCCACAATCTTGTCCCCCAAAAGGGGGACAAGAGAGATGAAATCCTGATATATTGCTTGGGTACCTGGGGAACTCGGCTCGACGGGACATGGGGGACCGCCACGAGCTGAGGACAGGACATCACTCCCCCCAGTGATGTCACCGCCTCGGGGATGCGGCATGGGGAAACCGCGTCCTCGGGGGCGGTCGTTGTGAACGGAAACGAAGCGCGCCGCCCTGGCGGCGCCGTCAAGCACAGCCACCTTCGTCGGAATCCGAAGCGCCGAGCGCGCCGCGACTGAAGGCGGGACCAACGGGAGGGAACCATGGTCACTCAAGCGATCCATGTCGAGGACGCAGAAGAGCTGCGCTGGCTGCGTGCCGGCTGGCTGAAGCACGTCCGCGAGCGCACGTCGACATACTCCGTCGTCACCGCCAGCCTCTTCCTGCTGTTCGGCGTGCTCGGCATCATCGAGCTCTTCGAGACCGACATCACGCTGTGGGAGCAAGTGCTCTCGGGCGGGACGGCGCTGATCGGCCTGGGGGTCTTCGCGCTCGTCGCGCTCATCGGCATCGAACTGCCGCACTGGGTCGGGATGGCGCTCGTCGTCGCGCACGCCCTCGTCTCGGTGTACTACCTCGGCTTCTCCGACGAGCAGCAGAACGCGATCGCAGCGCTGCAGGAGCTGCCGCTCATGGCCATGTTCTTCTCCTGGTTCTACGGCGCCAGAATCGCCCGCGCCGGTGAGTTCGCCCTCCTCGTCGTCCTCGGCGTCGCGACGGCCGTCGGCCCGTTCGCCGCGGCGGCGGGTGGTGTGTTCGGCCCCGCGAACATCATCGGCGCCGCACTCTTCACCTGGCTGTGCCTCGAAGCGGGGCTCTTCGTGCGTCACCGCATCCGGCTGGAATCGCACTCCGACCCTCTGACCGGTGCGCTGAACCGTCGAGGATTCATCGCCAAGGCCGAGCTCGAGATGCGTCGCGCGACCCGCCATCAGCGGCCGCTCGCCATCGCCGTGCTCGACCTCGACAAGTTCAAGTCGATCAATGACGGCGGAGGTCACGCCGCCGGCGACTACGTGCTGCGCTCGCTCACCGCGCAGTGGATGTCGCTGTCGCGCCAGACGGACATCGTCGGCCGTCTCGGTGGTGACGAGTTCGCCATGCTGCTTCCCGAGACCGATGAGGATGAGGCGCGCGTCGTGATGGCGCGGCTGCGTGAGTACGCGAGCCACTCCTGGTCGTGGGGCGTCACGCAGGTGCACCCCGGCGACACGATCGAGGGCGCGCTCGACCGTGCCGACAGAGCGATGTACGCCGAAAAGGGCTCGGCGACCGGCGCCCCGAGTCGGCGGCAGGAATCCGAGACGGTCGCGCTTCTCTCGGCGTAAGCGGATTCCCCGCTGCGGACCAGCCGCGGGATCGCTCTCCCGCTGATCGACGCATAGCGGTACGCGCCGCAGCAGCCGCGACCATTCGCGTCGTCTGCGAGGACGAAGGACAGGCAGATGGCGGGACGCGGCGAGGACCCGGGTCCCCAACGCGCCTAGAAGGTGTTCGCGCTTTTCGCCAGCAGGCCGCCATCGCAGATCAGGTGGCTGCCTGTGACGTAGGCGCTCTCTGCGGAGAGCAGCCACAGCACCGCATCCGCTATCTCTTCCGGCCGCGCCATCCGCCCCAGAGGAATCTGCGCCTTCGCGGCTTCCTCGAGCTCCACACGCCGATCGAGCAACGCCGCCCCCTCCAGACCGAAGTAGAGGATGTCGGTGTCCGTGGCTCCGGGAACGACGGCGTTCACGCGCACGCCATCCGGTGCGGCATCCAGCGCGGCCGCCCGCACGAACGCCGAGACCCCGCCCTTCGACGCTCCGTACGCGGTATTGGCGCCACCGGCGAAGCCGACGAATGCCGACGGCGACGAGACGCATACGAGCGACCCGCCCTCTCCTCGGGCGCGCCAGTAGTTCACCGCCGCCCGCGATGTCAGGAAGGTTCCGCGGAGGTTCACGGCCATCACGCGATCCCACGACTCGACGCTCGCGGACACAAGAGGTTCGCTCACTTCGATCCCGGCGTTCGCCGCGACCCCCGATATCGGGGGAAGCTGCGCAGCGATCGATGCGAACGCGGCGCCTATCGCTTGCTCATCGCTCACATCGCACACCAGCGGAAGCGCCATCTCTGCGCCCGCGGTGGCGACGGCCGCCGCGGTCTCCATGAGCGCCCGCTCATCGATGTCGAGCAGGGCGACGTGCCGGCCGCGCTTCGCCGCGCCGAGCGCGATGCCACGGCCGATCCCAGAGGCGGCTCCGGTGACGACGACCGTGGTCACCGGTCGGACCCCCGGGCCGCGGTCGACGAGAAGTGGGTGCGGATGTGCTCGGTGATCGCCTGGCGTCCGAGCTCGCTGTCCCCGCTCTGCAGCGCGCGGAGGAGGTCCCGATGCTGTTCCGCCACCGCGTGGGAATCGCCGTGGTACTTCGCATCCCGCCGGAAGTACGCCCGGACGCGCGGCTGGATCGTGCGCCAGATCTGCAGGCAGTGCTGCTGGCCCGACAGCACGACGATGGCCTCGTGGAAGCGGATGTCGTCGTCGGCGAGACGGGCGAGGTCTCCCGCCGACGCCGCCTCGTCCATGCTCTCGATGATCGCGTTCAGCCCGGCGACGTCCTCGTCGGCCACCGCCGACATCGCCTTGTCGAAGGCGAAGCGCTCCAGCGCGATGCGGATGGGCACCAGCACATTCTCGATCTCCTCCTGCGAGACGCCGAGGACCTCGGTTCCCCGGTAGGGATACGACACGACCAGCCCCTCCTGCTCGAGCTGACGAAGCGCTTCGCGCACGGGCGCGCGGCTCGTGCCCAGCTGTGCGGCGAGCTCGAGCTCGGTGAGCTTCTGCCCCGGCTCGAGATCGGCGGTGGTGATCGCCTCTCGGAGTATCTCGGCGACACGCTCGCGGCGCGAAGCGGCAGGCACGGAGGGGAGCGAGGAGAGTCCGGTCATCATGTCATCGTACCGACGATCGAGAGATTGTCGACAAAGTCCATTCGCATCGGAGAGTCGCGTGGAAGGTCTCTCCCGGGCCCAAACGCTGCAGTGTGTCGGTGGCGAGTGCGTCTCCCAAGCCGAGGCCAGGCGCCGTCGATGGCTCCCACGCGAGCGTGTCGGCGCGCGGCAGCTCGTCCGCGGTGTAGTTGTGCCAGAGCAGCCAGTGCGGCAGGGTCCCCGCCTCGTCGATGAGCGAGACGGTCAGCTTCGCGCCGATCACCGATGCCGACGCCCCGTGCCCCTGGCGGCACAGATGCCCCTCGCTCTCGTCCGCGCGACGCGGCACTGCGGCCACCCGCTCTCCCGCGAAGACAACGTGCCCGTCCGCGAACATGTCACGCGAGAAGCACGGATGCTCACCCCACGTGAACGACCGCAGACCGCTCCCCGCGTTCCGGACGGTGGTGGCGACTGTGAGGGCGTCCGTCTCTAGCGTCACGATCCGCGTCAGCTCCGCGACACCCCCATCCAAGAAGCGCCCGGTGACAGTGCACACCACGTGCGCTTCCGAGCTATCGAGCACCGTCCAGGCCACCCGGGGCGCCCAGCCGTGCTGCTGCGTGGTCGCAGTCGGGATCCCCGCGCTGGGGAACATGGGAAACCAGCCGCCCACAAGCACCTCATCGTCGAACTCGCGCGCCGATGCCTCGCCGACAGTCCTCGACGCCTCCAGCAGGCGGGGCTGCCGGCCGTCCGCCCACAGCAGACTCCCCGGCCCGGGATCGATCTCGGCGATCAGGCAACCGTGCGCAGGCGCCACCGTCGCCCGGGCACCGCCGACGCGGAGCACATGCCGGGGCAGCGTCACGCCGTCCCCTCCGCCTCGGCGCTGCCGGCGCTCGCGGGCATCTCCTCGAGGGAGCGCCCATTGGTCTCCTCGACGCCGAAGTAGACGAGCACGAACGACAGCGCCGCCGTCACCGCGTACAGCGCGTAGCTACCGGGAAGGGAAACATCCCGCAGGCTGGGGAAGGAGAAGTTCAGCGCCACGCCAGCGAGCCAGTTCGCCGAGGCGCACACCGAGAGCGCGACCGCGCGGATGCGGTTCGGGAACATCTCGCCCAGCAGCACCCACACCACCGGCCCCCAGGACACGGCGAACGCGACGACGAACAAGTTCGCACCGATCAGGGTGATCGGCCCCCACACCCCTCCCAGCTGGGGTGCACCATCCACGATGCGCGCGGTCGAGAACCCGATACTGACGAGCACGAGGCTGACGAACATCCCGACCGACCCTGTGAGCAGCAGCACGCGTCGACCGACCCGGTCGATCAGCACTATCGCAGCCACCGTCGCCGCCACGTTGATGAAGGAACTGAACACCGACAGCCCGAATGCGGCGGACTCCTCGAATCCGACCGACTCCCAGAGCGAGGTCGAGTAGTAGAAGATCACATCGATGCCGACGAGAGCCTGCAGGGCCGCGACGCCGATGCCGACCCACACCACGGGGAGAAGCCCGTGCCGCTTGTGCAGCAGGTCGCGGAAGCGTCCGGACTCCCTGTGCTGCAGCGTCTCCGCGATCCGATCCGTGAGGACGCGCGCCTCCGTCTCGTCGACGCGCTGCAGGCGGATGAGCACCCGCCGGGCCGCGCTCACCTGCCCACGAGCGACCAGGTACCTCGGGGACTCCGGGACGACGAGGGCCAGCATCAGGTAGATCAGGGCGGGGACGACCCCGGCGATGAACATCCAGCGCCACGCCGGGAGCCCGAGGAACACCTCTGCATCCGCACCGCCCAGCGACAGGGCGATGCCGCTGTCGGAGAGGAGCGCTGCGAAAATCCCGAGCACGATCGCCATCTGCTGCATCGACGCCAGCCGTCCGCGGGCGTGCGCGGGGGTGATCTCCGAGATGTACAACGGGCCGAGCACGGTGGCGAAACCGACCGCGATGCCTGTCACGAGACGCCAGGCGGCCAGATCGATCACGCCCTGCGCGAGTCCGCAGCCGATCGCCGCCACGAAGAACACCACGCCTGCAGCCAGCATCGTGCGGGGTCGCCCGATCCGGTCGGCGAGCCACCCGGCGCCGAGCGCCCCGAGCGCTGCACCGAGCAGCGTCACCGCGACGACCACGCCGAGGCCGACCGCGTCGAGGCCGAGGTTGCTTTCGAGCGCCGTGACCGCGCCGTTGATCACCGCTGTGTCGAAGCCGAAGAGGAACCCGCCGACGGCAGCAGCGACGGCGAACCACGTCACCGCCGGGGTCAGCCGGCCGTGCTCAGCGGGGCCGGATGGTGTGCTGCAGAGAGCGCCGCGACGCGTCCTGCGAGACGGGCCATCATCCTTGGCGATCGACGATTCAGTGGACATCTGATCTTTCCAATCGGGTTCCTGGGCGGTGCACGGTGCGACTTCCGTGCGAGACGACCGGCACGCCGTTCACCCAGACGTGACGGGCTGCGGTGGCGTAACTCTCGGGCATGACGAAGGTGTCGGTATCCCTCAGCAGCGCCTCATCCCAGAGGACCAGATCGGCGAAGGCGCCCTCGACGACGAGCCCCCGGTCACGGAGGCCGAAGTGCGCCGCGACCGCTCCCGTCATCTTGTGCACGGCGGCCTCCAGAGTCAGCGTTCCGACACGCAGCGCGTGATGGCTCAGGAAGTGCTGCGAGCCGTGGAAGAACAGTGGGTGCGGTGTGCGCGCGCCGAGAACGCCGTCACGCCGCGATGTGAACCCGTCCACGCCGAGCAGGAAGCGGTCATGGTGCACGGCCTCCGCCACGTGCTCGGGCTCGAACAGCGAGCCCATGAGCTGGACGGTTCCCAGATCGCCTCCTGCCGCGGCCATGACGTCGAAGTAGGCATCCCACTCGTCTGTGCCGTTGGCGGCGGCGATGTCGGGGAAGACCATCCCCTCCCACTCGGGAGTGGCGGGGCTGACAGCCAGGCGCACCCGATCCCATTGGCCGCGGTGCACGAACCGCCAGTACCGGTCGAAGTCCTCGCGCACCCGCCTGCGCACGGCGGGATCTCTGAGGGCCTCCGCTGCGGCTCCCTCGCCTGCGGAGAGCAGCCAGTCGGGCAACAACCCGGCAGCGAGACCGATCCCGTGCGGATAGGGCGTCATGTCGGCCAGCACATCGACCCCGGAGCGCAGTTCGCTCTCCAGCCGCGCCACCGCGTCCAGCCAGGCGCCTTCGGCAGCACCGGTGCCGTGGCGGACGTTGAGATGCGAGAGCTGTGCGCGCACCTCTCCCGCGTGCACCACGCGGAAGAACTCGTCCACGGCCTCTGCCAGCGCCGCGTCGCGGTTGCGGATGTGACTGGCGTACATCGCGCCGTAGCGTCCCGCCACACGGGCGAGCGCCTCCAGCTCCCCCGTCGTGGCGGTGCGCCCCGCTCCGTACTCCAGTCCGGAGGTGAAGCCGAGCGCCCCGGCTTCCAAGGCCCCATGCAGGTGCTTCTCCATCCCTGCGATGAGGTCGCCTTGTTCGCGTTCGGCCGCCCGCCGCAGAGCCGTGTGGCCGACGAACCACGCCAGGTTCTGCGCCGTCCCCCCGTCGTGGACGACGCTGAGGAAGTCCGCGAACGACCGCCACCGCACGTCGCCCTGGTACCCGAATGCGGCCAGCGCACGGCGAGCGGTCTCTTCGTCGCCCTTCGCGATCGGCGCGTACGTGACGCCGCAGTTCCCCACGATCTCGGTTGTGACCCCCTGGTGCACCGTGCTCAGCGCATCCCGATTGGAGAGGATCGACCAATCGCTGTGACTGTGCGGGTCGATCAGGCCGGGCGTGAGCAGCAGGCCATCCCCTTCGATCTCCGTTGCGGGCGCGGCGCCCGGAGCGCGCCCGACGAAAGCGACGCGGGAACCGGCGACGCCGATGTCCGCCGTGAAGGCCGGGGCGCCAGAGCCGTCGATGACGCGCGCACCGCGGATGACGACGTCGATCACGAGCTCAGAGCACCTTTCCGAGGAACGCGCGGGCACGCTCGGTCTGCGCGTTCGACAGCAGCTCGTTCGGAGTCCCGCTCTCGACGATCCGCCCGTCATCCATGTAGATCACCCGGTCGGCCACCTCGCGCGCGAACCCGATCTCGTGAGTGACGACGACCATCGTCATGCCCTCCGCGGCGAGTCCCTTCATCACCGACAGAACCTCGCCGACGATCTCCGGATCGAGCGCCGAGGTCGGCTCGTCGAAGAGCATCACGTCTGGCTGCATCGCGAGAGCCCGCGCGATCGCCACGCGCTGCGCCTGTCCGCCGGAGAGGTTCCCTGGGAAGGCATCCGCTCTCGCGGCAAGACCCACCTTCGCGAGGAGGGCGTCCGCGCGGGCGCCGGCTTCTTGAGCGCTCAGCCCGAGCACCTTGCGCGGGGCGAGCGTGACATTCTCCCTGGCCGTCAGGTGCGGGAACAGGTTGAACTGCTGGAACACCATGCCCACATCCCGTCGGACGGCCGCGAGGTCTGACCGCCGCTCCTTCGAGGTGAGCACGTGACCGTTCACCTCCACGCTCCCCGAGCTGGGGGTCTCGAGGCCGTTCATGCACCGCAGCAGTGTGCTCTTGCCTGATCCGGAGGCACCGATGATGCAGACGACCTCGCCCTCCGCAACGTCGCAGGTGATGCCGTGAAGCACTTCGGTGGGCCCGAAGCTGAGCCGCAGATCGGTGACGGTGATCATTTCGAGTCTCCTCGTGAAGGGGTGAGCGCGTCTTCCACCCGGGGGGCTCGCGCATGGACGGTGAGTCGACGTTCGTATCGCCGACCGGCGATGGAGAGGGCGAAGCAGATGACGAAGTAGAACGCACCCACGACCAGGTAGGCGAGGATCGGCTGCCCGGTCTGCGAGGCGACGATGTTGCCGGCCCTGGTCAGCTCGATCAGGCCGATCACGGCCACGAGCGAGCTGTCTTTGATCAGCACGACCAGGAAGCCGATCCCTGGTGGCACCATGATGCGCGCGGCTTGCGGCATCACGACGTAGCTGAGCTGCTGCGGCCATGAGAGTCCGAGCGCCTGTGCCGCCTCGAACTGCCCGCGCGGGATCGCCTGGATGCTTCCGCGGACGATCTCGCTGATGTACGCCGACGCGAAGATGGTGAGGGCGAGCACCGCGGCCCAGTAGTCGGGGACGTTGCTTCCGGCCGACATCAGCGGCAGAGCAAAGTAGACGAAGAAGATGATGAGCAGCACGGGAACCCCGCGAATAGCGCCCACCCAGATCGCGCTGATCCAGCGCAGCGGGGCGTAAGGGCTCGCAGCGAGGATGCCGGACACGATGCCCACGGCGCCGCCGAGCAGCACGGACAGGACGCAGATCTGCAGCGTCACAGAGGCGCCCTGCAGGATCAGCAGGAGGTCGGGGAGGTCGAAGGACGTGAACATCAGGCCACCTTCCAACGGATGCCGCGCGTCTCGATGAGACGGGACGCTCCCGCGATCAGGAACGCGACGACGAAGTAGAGGAGACCGCCCACGACGAACGTCTCGATGGTGCGGAAGGTGGTCGTCGTGATGCCCATCATCACGTGCATGAGCTCAGGCACGGCAACGATGGACGCGATCGACGAGGCGAGGAAGAGCAGGATCACCTGGTTGGTCAGCGACGGAAGCACGTTGCGCAGCGCGGGCACCAGTCGCACGTGGAGGAACGTCGTGCGACGCGACAACCCGAGCGCGTCCGCCGCCTCGATCTGCCCCCGGGGGATCGCCTCGAAACCGGCGCGGTAGATCTCTGCGAGATATGCCGAGTTGTTGACGCTCAGGGCGATGACACCCGCCGTCACCGGATCGAGGTTGACCCCGACCGAGGGGAGCGCGAAGTAGATGAGGTAGAGCTGCAGCAGCAGGGGGGTGTTCCGGATCGCCTCGACGTATGTGGCGCCGACGGCTCGGAGGATCGCGTTGTGCGAATCCCGCAGAAGGTAGACGACGACGCCGAGCGGCGAACCGATGAGCACGGCCGCGAGGGTGATCAGCGCGCTGACGCCGAGACCGGCGAGCAACGCGGGCGCGTGGGGGACCAGATCCCCGAAGAAGAGTTGCATGAGTTGTCCGATCCGGGTGCCCTGCCCCGCGGGCGGGGCACCCGAGGAGGTCGCTACTTGATGAGCTCGGGGACGTCGGTGCCGAGCCACTCGTTATATGAGTCGTTCGCGGCGTCGCTGATGTTGTAGTTGAGGATGAAGTTGTTGACGTAGTTCAGCCACAGCTGATCCCCCTGCCTCATCCCCATGGAGACCACAGAGGGGCTCAGCTGCGGGGCATCCACGATCACGAACTCGTCCCCGGAGTCGGCGAGGATGCCCTGCGCGACGGAGTTGCTCTCCATGAGCGCGTCGACCTTGCCGCTGCGCAACGCCTGAATCGAATCGGCGACTGCTTCGAACAGACTGGCCTTCGCATCCGGGAAGCGGTTCTCGAGGATGGTCGCAGGCACGCTGCCGCGAGTCGCTGCGACGGCGCGTCCCGCGAGGTCGTCGTAGGAAGCGATGGTGCTGTCCGACGGCACGAGCACGACCTGCCCCTCGGCCGCGTACGGACGAGACATCGCCACCTTCTGGGCGCGCTCATTCAAGTTGGTGAGCGCGGCGATCACGATATCGACCTTGCCCGTCTCGAGCAGCGGGATGCGGTTGGCGTTGGTCGTGGAGACGTACTCGATCTTGGCGCCGAGGGAGTCGGCGAGCGCTTGGGCAGCGTCGATGTCGAAGCCCTCATACTCGCCCGAGCTCTTCAGGACTCCGTAGGGCGGGGCGTCGGCGAACACACCGACCACGAGCGTCTTCTTCTCGAGGACCGTCGTGAGCGTGCTCTTCTGCGTCCCTGCTGCCGAGGTGCCGCTCGAGGTGCACGCGGTCAGGGCGATGGCGGCTGTCGTGGCCATCGCCACGCCGGCCAGGATGCGCGTCAACTTCATTGTTCGTGCCTTTCGGGTTCGGGCCACCGGCGCTGCTATCGAGCACAACGCCGTGGATCGCTTGTCGCACCGCTGCTGGGTGCCGGAACAGACACTACCCACACTTTGCCACTTTGTCGACAATCGACTATCGTCCTTTCCGGGGATGGACCGCCTTTCCCCATCACCCCTGGAAGGTCTTCATGCGCATCACTCGAATCGACACCTGCGGCCTGCGAGGCGCCACGCCCGAGGGCGGGTGGTCGCACGAACTCCAGCCGGACGACATCGTTCACACACTTGTCGCGGTCCACACGGACGAGGGGACAGTGGGAGTCGGCAGCGCCTTCACCACCGAGAATCTGGTGCGCGGCGCAATCGATCTCCTCTCCCCTCACCTCATCGGCGAAGACCCCCGCGAGGTGGAGCGCCTGACCGAGACCCTTCACCAGACGGCCTTCTGGATGGGTCGTGGGGGCTCGCTCACTCACGCGACGAGCGCGATCGACATCGCCCTCTGGGACATCGCTGGACAGGTCGGGTCCCAGCCGGTCGGCCGCCTCCTCGGCGGCCGGCACCGCGACCGGGTTCGCCCGTACGCCTCTGTGCTGATGGACGAGGCCGACCCGATGACGGCCAACCTCCAAGAACTCGTCACCACGGGATTCACTGCCTTCAAGATCGGCTGGTGGAAGTTCGGCCGTGTGGACGCGGCGACCGACGAAGCAACCGTCGCTGCGGCGAGGGCAGCGGTCGGCGATCGCCTGCTCGCGGTCGATGCCGGCGGGTCCGAGGCGTTCTTCCCCGGCGACCTCGCCTGGGCGAAGCGGACCGCGCGAATGCTCGCCGACTACGACGTCGCCTGGTTCGAGGAAGCCCTCGCCCCCGATGATCTTGACGGTTTCGCCGAACTGCGGGCCACCTCTCCCGTGCGGATCTCCGGCGGCGAGGTGCTCACCCGGCGGCAGAGCTTTCAGCCGTACCTAGACCGGCACGCTTTCGACATCGTGCAGCCGGACACCACGAAAGGCGGCGGCCTCAGCGAGTCGCGCCGGATCGGCTGGATGGCTCAGGACCGGGGCATCCGCCTCATTCCACATGGCTGGAACACGGGCATCGGGCTCGCCGCAGACCTGCAGTTGGCGTCAGCACTGTCATCGACCGACCTCGTGGAGTACAAGACGGGCTCGGTGTACGTCGACGACCTGATCCTCGGCGGATGGACATTGGATGACGAGGGTTTCCTCGACATCCCGTCCACCCCCGGCCTCGGCGTGACGCTCGACCACGAAACTCTCGCCCGTTACGGCACCCGTCCGGGCTTCTCGACCCCCGCAGACTGACGGCTCGCAACGGCGCCGATTCACGTCGAATATATAGACTGGTCTATTCTTGGACCATGACCTCAAAAGGCGCCCTCACCAGAAGCCGACTCGCGGAGTCGATGCTCGAGCTCATCCAGACCAGCGGCTACAGCGGCACCGGCCTGAATGCAGTGATCGACCATGCCGGAGCACCGAAGGGCTCGCTGTACTTCCACTTCCGCGACGGCAAGGAGGGGCTCGGCGTCGCGGCGGTCGAGCTCGCCGCGGATCGCTTCGAGTCGCTGATCTCGGAGTCCGCAGCCGCGGCGGGCGGCGCGGCGGGCGGCGCCCGCGCCGTCATCGAGACGCTCGCGGCGATCGTCGCCGACAGCGACTACCGGCTGGGATGCCCGGTCTCGGTCGTCACTCTCGAGATGGGCGCCGAGAGCGAGCGTCTGCGCGCGGCCTGCGCGTCGGCATTCGAGTCGTGGATCACCCCGACGGCTGCCCTCCTGATGAGGGAGGGCCTGGAGCCGGAGGACGCCCGGTCGCTCGCCACCGTGGTCGTGTCGACGATCGAAGGCGCGGTCATCGTGTCTCGCGCGATGCGCAGCACGCAGCCGCTGATCGCGGCGGGTGACGTCGTCGCCACCCTTATCGATCAGCGCTGCCAGTCGGCGGAGCAGAATCGATGAGCGGGAACGACGCGCCCCGCCACGCGCTGGTCTTCGGAGCATCGGGGCTGATCGGCCGGCATGTGATCCTGGCACTCGCGCAGCAGGGCGCGAGCGTGACGGCCGCGGTCCGGACAGCAGAATCCGGAGCCCGCGTGCAGCGGTGGCTCCGCAGACAGGGCCTGACACACGACCTGAGCATCGTGATCGTGGACTTCGATGCCCCCGAGATCGTCCCCGGCGGCCCGTCCTCATTCGGCTCGGTCACCGAGATCCACAACTGCGCCGGCTCGTATCGCTTCGGGATGACAGCAGAGGAGGCGCGCGGCGCGAACGTCGGCATCGTCGAGAAGCTGATCGACTTCGCGACAGGGCTGCCCCACCTGCAGCGAATAGTCCACGTGTCGGGATATCGGGTGGGCGGTCAGGATCCTGCGGCAGTTCCGTGGTCGGATGCGCATCGTGATGTCCTCTATGCAGAGCTCGGCGCCTATGAGGCTTCGAAGATGGAGTCAGACGCGATCTTCCAGGCGGTCGCCACCGAACGCGGGCTCGCGTGGACCATCGTCAACCCGTCGACCGTGATCGGCGACAGCGCGACCGGTGAGTCCGACCAGCAGGTGGGTCTGGCCGCCACCATCGAGCAGCTCTGGAACGGCGCGATGACCGCGCTGCCGGGAGACGACTCGACGTTCCTTCCCGTGGTCACGGTCGACCACCTTGCGGCTTTCATGGTCGCTGCAGCCGTCGATCCAGCGGCCGTCGGCCAGGCGTACTGGATCCTCGACGACAGCACCCCACCGCTGGCGCGGATGCTGGCTCACCTCGGTCGCCACCTGGGCGCACGCGTGCCACGCGTGAGGATGCCGGTCGGCGTCATCCGCCGCCTGCCGGCGTGGGTCACCAAGGCCGACCCCGAGACGCTCACGTTCATGTCGGACGACCGCTATCCCACCGGGCCGGCGGCTGACCTCGCCGCTCGGCACGGGATCGGGATGCCCGATGTGGGGACGTCCCTCGAAAGATGGGCCGACCACATGGCCGCCCACCGCTTCGGCGCAGCCGCGGGTCATGCCCGCCGGTTCGTCGACGTCGCCGGTGTGAGGACGTTCGAGCTCGGCACGCCGGGCGCGAGCAGCCTGATCCTCCCGGGTCTGCCCGTGAACGCCGACACCTGGGGCGGGGTCGCATCGTCCACGGGCGCGCGGATCGTCGACCTTCCGGGCCTCGGCCTCAGCGGCGGAGCGGGCATCTCGGACTGGGGGCGGTGGCTTCCGGCGGTACTGGGAGACGAGCCCGTCGACCTCGTCGGGCATTCGCTCGGCGCGGCGGCGGCGGTGATCGCCGCCGACCGGTTCCCCGCCCGGGTGGGCTCGCTCACGCTGATCGCGCCCTTCTTCCTGCAGAGCCCCGCGGGCAGCTGGACCGCTCTGCGACCACTCGTGCGCACCGCGCTGCGCCACACCGACGCGAGGCGCCTCTCGCGGCGGCTGACCGGGTCCGCGCACAGCGCTCCAGAACTCGCCTCGAGTGCCGACGACCTGCGCAGGCGCACGGGCGGCGCTGCGGCCGATCACCTCGCACGCACGCGATCAGCGCGGTGGCGGGCAGAGCTCACCGCCGCTCTGATGCGCTTCGACGGGCCCGTCCGCATCATCACCGGCAGCCGAGACCCCCTCGCTCCCGATGCGATCGAGATGCTTGCGTCGGCCGGGAACGTCGAGCTTCTCACGCTGCCCGGGGCCGGACACCACCCGCAGCTGACGCACGCCGAGGTTCTTGCAGGACTGCTCACGCCGCTGACCGTGCGCTGAGCCCGCTCGGGGACGCGAGCGTCGGCGCCGTATCCCGAGCCTTCGGGAATACCCCCGGGGGGTATATTCTTAGTACCCCCCGGGGGTATCAAGGATGCCATCGGCATCCGACCCCGAGGCGAAAGGCACGCGACGAACAATGACCGAAGACACGAACGCCACCGGCACCTGCTGCAGCACCGGAGCCCCCCATCCCGCAGCATCCGCCGAGGGCCGACCGAGCTTGCTGCACGCGACCGACGAACCGACCACCTGTCCGGTCATGGTCGGCACGCCCGTCGACAGGAAGGCCGCCGAGGCGGCTGGACTGTTCCGCGACCACGACGGCCGTCGGTACCACTTCTGCTGCGCCGGCTGCGCGCCCGCATTCGACGCCGACCCCGCCAGGTACGCCGCCCACGTGGCGTGACCTCCCCCATCCCCCGCATCTCCCCCAGAACGGATTCATCGTGTCAACCTCAACCAGAGACATCCCCACGGCGAGCACCGCCGCACCGCGTGGCAACGCGCGGTGGTGGGGCCTCGCCATCATCGCCCTGGCGCAGTTCATGGTCATCATGGACGCGTCGATCATCGGTGTCGCCCTGCCCGAGATGCAGGCCGCCCTCGGCTTCTCCCCCCACACGCTCTCATGGGTGTTCAACGCCTATGTGATCGCACTGGCAGGCCTGCTGCTGCTCGGCGGTCGCCTGTCCGACCTGTTCGGCCCTCGACGGATGTTCGCCCTCGGCTGGGTCATTCTCGGCATAGGCTCGCTCGTGGCCGGGGTCGCCGGCGACGTGCCCGTCGAGCTGATCGGGCGCGTGCTGCAGGGCGCAGGGTCGGCGCTCATCGCCCCTGCGGCGCTCACCATGCTGATGATGCTGTTCGGCTCCGATCCCCGAGAGCTCACCAGGGCCATGGCGTTCTACGGTGCGGCCGCCCCCGCCGGAGGCACCGCCGGCGTGTTCCTCGGCGGCGTCATCACCGAGTTCGCCTCGTGGCCGTGGGTCTTCTACATCAACATCCCGATCGCGGCCGTCATCCTCATCTTCATGTGGAAGGCGCTGCCCGGCGGCAAGGTGGGGGCGCGCGGATCGGTCGACACCATGGGCGCGCTCACCGTCACGGTGGGTCTCGCGGCTCTCGTGTACGGCATCATCCGCTCGGAGGCCGCCGGCTGGGCATCCGCCGAGCCGTGGATCGCACTGGGCCTGGGCGTGCTGCTGCTGATGCTCTTCGTGATCATCCAGCGCGTGAAGCGCGAGCCGCTGGTGCGCCTGTCGATCTTCCGTTCACCGAACCTCGGCGCCGCCAACGTCGCCCAGGTCATGCTCGGAGCCGCGTGGATTCCGATGTGGTTCTTCCTGAATCTCTATCTGCAGCAGGTGCTGGGCTTCACCGCCTTCCCCGCCGGCGCGGCTCTGCTGCCGATGACGACCCTCATCATGGTCGGGATGATCCTGCTCGCGCCGCGGGTGATCGCAGCCTTCGGCCCCAAGGTGCCGATCGTCGTCGGTCTGCTCGTCCTCGCGGCTGGTCTCGGGTGGATGGCGTTCGTCAGCCCCGATGGGGGCTACTGGGTGGACGCGTTCCTGCCGTCGCTGGTCGTCGCCTTCGGTCAGGCACTGGCATTCATCCCGTCGCTGCAGACCGCGATCGCCGCGGCCCCGCCGGAAGAGGGTGGACTGGCCTCGGGAATCGTGAACACGAGCTATCAGGTCGGCTCGGCCGTCGGACTCGCCGTCGTGTCGGCGATCGCCGCCGCGTTCGGCGCCAGCCGACTGGGCGACCCGGTAGCGCTCACGCAGGGCTATTCGGCTGCCTTCATCGCCGCGGGCGCGCTGGCTCTGATCGGCGCGCTGCTCACGATGATCTTCTTCCGCGGGCGCTCTGCCGGTTGAGACGCCGAGCGAATGGTGCGCTAGCCGAGAAGACGGCGAGGGCGGCGGGTCGTGTCCGCCGCCCTCGCTTCGACCCCCTGCCCGCCGGCGCTTCAGCGCCGCCCGAACACGGCGTGCAGCAGCGGCACGACCGAGGCGCACATCAGACCGACGCCCCACCCTGATGCAGGTTCGAGCAGCAGAACGCCGCCGATCAGCATCCCCCCGAAGAGCACGGCCGACACCGCACGGTAGGCGACGCGGATGATGCGGTCGAGCCGCAGCTCGAGGCTCGAGATGTCGAAGGTGAGCGACCCCGAGTCGAGGCGGTTGAGAGCCGCATCGACGCGGGCCGGAAGGCGCCAGAGCGTCGACATGTTCGTCATGCTCTGCGCGCCGAGGTCGCGCAGCATCCCGCCGCTCTCGTCGCGCAGCAGCTTGGTCGCGTACGGCTCGACAGGCTCCCAGATGTTGAACGTCGGATCGAGGGCGCTGCACATGCCTGAGGTCAGCGACACGGCGCGCATGAGCAGCAGCATCTTCTCGGGGAACTGCACGGGCAGCGCCCGCACCGTGTCGCCGAACTCCCGCGCGAAATCCTGGAACTCCCGCGGATCGACATCGCGCAGCTCGTTGAACCCCATGCCGCCGAACCGCGCGAACAGCATGGTCAGCGCACGTTCGAGCTCTGCCGTCTGCGCCGACGGCAGCAGCACGCCGATCTGCTGCGCAGCGACGATCAGGCCGTGACTGTCGCGCGAGGCGACGGCGATCACCAGAGTGCGCAGTCCGGCGCGGATCGTGTCAGGAACCTCGGCCATCATCCCGAAGTCGATGAACGTCAGTCGCCATCCGCCATCCGCGGAGGGCGTCACGAAGATGTTGCCCGGATGCGGGTCGGCGTGCACGAACGAGTGCGTGAACACCTGGTCGAGCATGACCTGCGCGAAGACCTGCGCGACCTCAGCGGGGTCGATGCCTGCGGCGCGCAGCGCGACCGTGTCGCTGATCTTGATCGCGGTGACGTCTTCGAGCGTGAGCACGCGGCGCGTGGAGCGCTCCCAGACGACCGCCGGCGCCGAGACCCGGGCGTCATCGGCGAAATCCGAGGCGAAGCGCTCGGCGCTCGCAGCTTCGTGCAGGTAGTCGATCTCCTCGTGACAGGTCTCGGCGAACTCCTCGACCAAGGCGGGTGCGTCGACCCGCGACGAGACGGCGCGCACGCGCTGCGCCCACCTGGCCACCCGCCGCAGGGCTGCGAGGTCGACGGCGACGATCTCGTCGATCCCCGGCCGCTGCACCTTCACGATCACCCGGTCGAGTCCGGTGTCGGCGGCGTCGGTGGGCGAGAGGGTGGCGCGGTGCGCCTGACCGAGGGATGCCGCAGCGACAGGCGCCGGATCGAACGAGGCGAACGCGTGCGAGAGCGGCATCCCCAGTTCGGCCTCTGCGGCCGCCCTGATGTCGTCGAACCGCTCGGCGGGCACCTCATCCTGCAGCCCCGCGAGCTCGGCGGTGATCTCCGGTGGGAGCACGTCAAGACGCGAGGACATGAACTGCCCGACCTTGATCATGAGGCCGCCGAGCTCGACGGCGAGGCCGCGGAAGCGGCGCGCGAGGCGCAGCATCCTGGCATCCCGGGTGCGATCCGCGACCCGGCCGAGGCCGAGGCGCGGCAGCACCAGCTCGAACCACCAGATCTGCGCGAACGCACGCGCGGCGAAGCGCAGGATGCGGCGATAGCGAGCCTGGTGCACAGAACCCCCTGAGTGCGGGATCACCCCTCGGCGAGGATCGCGTACAGCCTACGCCGGGCGTCTTCGAGGATCTCGACGCCCTCCTTCACCTGCTCGGGAGTGCCGGTGCGACCGAGCTGCGCGGCAGCGCTGGCGAGCTCCATCCCGGCCTTCGGCAGGCCGCCGAGATGACCCGAGCCGGTGCTGCTGCGCTGACCTGCACCCTCCCACGGCGCGGGCTTCGCCGCGAGCTCCTCGGACTCGGCGATGCCTGCATCCGTCAGCGAGTAGGTCTTGCGACCGCCCTGCTCGGTGGCGGTGATCATGCCCTCGTCGGCGAGCAGCTGCAGGGTCGGATAGACCGAGCCGGCGCTGGGCTTCCATGCGCCGCCCGAGCGCTCGCTGATCTCGCTGATGATCTGGTAGCCGTGCATCGGGCGCTCGGCGAGCAGCGAGATGACCGCCGCGCGCACATCGCCGCGGGCCATGCGCGAGCCGCCCGTGCGCTGCTCGAAGCCGTTGCGCAGCTGCTCGACCGCCTCCCACACGCCGGCGAGCGGATTGCCCGCGCCGTTGCTCGATCCGAAGGTGAACCCACTGGAGGGGAACGATCCGTTCATGATGACCTCCTGTTGCTGAACGATGCTTAACGATATGTCGCTGACAGTCGTTAGACAAGAGGTCGCGCCCGGCTCAGGGCTGGTTCTCAGAACCCCGGATCTCCCACGCCGCGCTCGGCAGCGAGCACGGCGAGTTCTTCGGCCGCCTCGCGCAGCGCCCGCACGACCTCGACGACCGTCGCGTCGGTGATGCGAGCGGCAGGGCCGGAGACCGAGACGGCGGCCGGCTGTCCGATGCCCTTCACCGAGACGGCGATGCAGCGCACGCCGACCTCCTGCTCGCTGTCGTCGGCGGCGAAGCCGCGCCCGCGCGCACGGCGCAGGTCGGCGATGAACGCCTCTTCGTCGGTGATGGTCTGCGGCGTGAACCGCGGCAGACCGGTGCGGGTGATCAGCGCGCGCACCTGCCGCTCGGGCATGGTCGACAGCATCGCCTTGCCCACGCCGGTCGAATGCGGCAGAACACGCCGTCCGATCTCGGTGAACATGCGCATACGCTGACGCGACGCGACCTGACCGGCGTACAGCACGAGGTCGCCGTCGAGCACGGCGAAGTTCGCGGTCTCGTGGAACTGGTCTTCGAGCCGGCGCAGCAGCGGCAGCGCGGCGTCGGCGAGCGGCGGCACGGCGTGCCGGCCCAGCGAGATCAGGCTCGCGCCGAGAGCGTAGCGCCGGTCTTCGAGCTGTCGCACGTAGCCGAGATGGTTGAGCGTGCCGAGCAGGCGGTGCGCGGTCGGCACGGCGAGGCCGGTGCGGCCGGCGATGGATGCCAGTGACGCCTCTCCTCCGGATGCCGCGAGCGCCTCCAGCAGCGAGAAGGCACGCGTCACGGACTGCACCGTCCCTGCCGGTGTCGAACCGGTCGCTGCGGCGGCTGAACCTGGGTTTGCGGCTGTTCCCTCCATGAGTTCCATCATATGAAATCGCCGCTCCAAAAGGTGCACGCCTGCCTAATCTGGTACTGCACTTTTAGAGGGGAGAGACATGTCGAGCACACGTCAGATCGTCGCCATCACCTATGCCACGGCGGCACAGGCAGTCGACCTCGCCATGCAGATCGGCGCCGAGCACGGCGTGCGCCCCGTGGTGTCGGTGGCCGACCCCTCGATGACCGTCATCGCGTTCGGCATGGCCGACGGCGCGACGCCCCACAGTGTCGAGACGAGTCGTCGCAAGGCCGCGACCGCAGCATCCACCCGCCGTCGCACCGCACTCATCCCCGAAGCGGTCGCCGTCGCGCTGCCGCTCGGCACGGGCGGCCTGCTCACGACGATCGACGGCGGCTTCCCCATCTACTTCGGCGATCAGCATGCCGGCGGACTCGGTGTCGCCGGCGGCACACCCGCTCAAGACGCGGAGATCGCCATGGAGACCCTGCGCCGGATCGGCGCTCGAACAGAAGGAATGGAACTATGACCTCGCACCTCAGTCGCGCCGATCTCTCGGTCGCCGCCCCCATCGTCGAGTTCGCCGAGGCGGCGCTCGCCGAGAGCGGGCGTGACGTCGACGAGTTCTGGGCCGGCGCCAGTGCGATCATCCACGAACTCGGGCCCCGCAATGCAGAACTGCTTGCGAAGCGCGATGAGCTGCAGCAGAAGATCGACGAGTTCCACCGCCAGAACCCGGGTGTGCCCGAGAAGAACGCCTACCGTGCGCTGCTGACCGAGATCGGCTACCTGGTCGAGGCTCCCGAGAACGTCGCCGTCACCACCGAGAACGTCGACCCCGAGATCGCGACGATGGCCGGCCCTCAGCTGGTCGTGCCTCTGCTCAACGCCCGCTTCGCGATCAACGCCGCCAACGCCCGCTGGGGCTCGCTGTACGACGCACTGTACGGCACCGACGCGATCGATCAGACCGGCGAGCTCGCGCCGGGCAAGGAGTTCAACTTCACGCGGGCCGCCGCCGTCGTCGAGCGCGGACGCGAGCTGCTCGACCAGATCGCTCCCCTCACTGAGGGCTCGCACCGCGACGCCACCGGCTACGCCGTCGACGCCGACGGCCTCATCGTGCGCACCGAGAGCGGCGACCGCCGCCTGGCAGACGCCGCCGGGTTCGTCGGCTACGCCGGCGAGGCGGATGGCCCCACCGCTGTGCTGCTCGTGCACCACGGCCTGCACGCCGAGATCGTCATCGACCGCTCCGGCCGCATCGGCGCGACGGATGCCGCGGGCGTGCAGGACATCATCCTCGAGTCGGCGATCACCACGATCCTCGACCTCGAGGACTCGGTCGCCGCCGTCGACGGCGACGACAAGGCGCTCGGCTACCGCAACTGGCGCGGATTCATGGACGGCTCGATCAGCGAGTCGGTGACCAAGAACGGGCGCACCTTCACCCGCACGCTCGCTGAGGACCGCACGTACAAGACGGCCGACGGCGGCGAGATCACCCTTCCTGGCCGGGCCGTGCTGTTCATCCGCAATGTCGGTCACCTGATGCGCACCCCCGCGGTTCTCGACCGCAACGGCGAGGAGGTGTTCGAGGGCATCCTCGACGCCATCATGACCTCGCTCGGATCGCTGCCTGAGCTCGAGGGCCCGAACCGGGGCGGCAACTCGCGCACCGGATCGATGTACATCGTGAAGCCGAAGATGCACGGCCCCGAAGAGGTCGCGTTCGCCGCCGAGCTGTTCAGCCGCGCCGAGCAGCTCCTGGGCCTTCCCGCCCGAACGATGAAGGTCGGCATCATGGACGAGGAGCGCCGCACCTCGGCGAACCTCAAGGCGGCCATCGCCGCGGCATCCGACCGCGTCGTCTTCATCAACACCGGATTCCTCGACCGCACGGGCGACGAGATCCACACCTCGATGCACGCCGGTCCCTTCCTGCCGAAGGCGCTCATCAAGCAGCAGCCCTTCATGAAGGCGTATGAAGACCGCAACGTCTCGATCGGTCTGGAGTGCGGCCTCGACGGTCACGCGCAGATCGGCAAGGGCATGTGGGCCGAGCCCGACCTCATGCACGACATGCTCGAGAAGAAGATCGCGCACCCGCAGTCGGGTGCGTCGACGGCGTGGGTGCCCTCGCCGACCGCCGGAACCCTGCACGCCCTGCACTACCACCAGGTCGACCCGATGGCGGTGCGCGCGACCCTCACTCCGACCGGCGACGAGGCCCTCGACGCGCTGCTGGTTCCGCCGCTCGCGGGCGAAGGAGACCTCACGCCCGAGGTCGTCGCGCAGGAGATCGACAACAACGTGCAGTCGATCCTCGGCTACGTCGTGCGCTGGATCGACCAGGGCATCGGCGTCTCGAAGGTGCCCGACATCCACGACGTGGGCCTGATGGAAGACCGCGCCACCCTGCGCATCTCGAGCCAGCTGCTCGCCAACTGGCTGCAGCACGGCGTGATCACCGAAGAGCAGATCGACGACAGCCTGCGCCGCTACGCGCCGGTGGTCGACCAGCAGAATGCCGGCGACCCGAACTACGAGAAGCTCGCCTTCGCCGAGGGCGAGCAGCCGGGCATCGCGTTCACCGCGGCCCGCCGCCTGATCGTCGAGGGCACAGCCCAGCCGAGCGGTTACACCGAGCCGCTGCTGCACGGCCTGCGCCGCGAGAAGAAGGCCGAGCAGGCCTCGGCCTGAGTGCGGTTCCAGAGGGGCGGATGCTGCGGCATCCGCCCCTTCCCCGTCTCCCGCGTGCTTCCTCCCGGTCCGAGAACAGGCTGGTTCGCCAGGCAGGCCGATTCCCCGGCATCCGTCCTGTTCCCGGCATCCGTCCTGTTCCCGGGATGCCTGAACGGCGCCGGATGGCAGACGGCGCCCCTCACGTCAACCCGTTCGGACCGCCAGAGCATCCGCCCGTACTCTCGACACATGAGCGAGCTGACCGCCCCGACCGGGCGCGAACCGGCGCTGCGCGCCATCCCCCACGACGACGGCACGGCGCCTCGCGCGCTGGTGTTCGGCGCGACCGGATACATCGGCGGCAGGCTCACTCCTCGGCTGCTGAACGCCGGATACCGGGTGCGGGTGCTCGCGCGCGATGCCGCCCGCGCGGAGTCATTCGGCTGGGGCCGTGAGGTCGAGATCGTCGAAGGCGAGGCGCAGGACCGGGATGCCGTGGCCGAGGCCATGCGCGATATCGACGTCGTCTACTACCTGGTGCACTCGATGACCGGCGGCAAGGACTTCGAAGAGCAGGACACGGCAGCAGCGCATGCCGTGGCGGATGCTGCCGCTGCAGCCAGCGTGAGCCGGATCGTGTACCTCGGCGGGCTGCATCCGGATGATGCCGACCTGTCGCCGCACCTGCGGTCGCGGGTGCGCGTGGGCGAGATCTTCCTCGAATCGGGCGTGCCGACGCTCGTGCTGCAGGCCGGTGTCGTGATCGGGTCGGGGTCGGCGTCGTTCGAGATGATCCGGCACCTGACCGACGTGCTGCCGTACATGCCGGCACCGAAGTGGGTGCGCAATCGCATCCAGCCGATCGCGATCCGCGACGTGCTGCACTATCTGCTCGGCTCCGCACGGGTCGACGAGTCGGTGAACACCGCGGTCGACGTCGGCGGCCCAGACGTGCTGCGCTACGGGCAGATGATGAACGGCTACGCGGTCGAAGCGGGCCTGCCACAGCGGGCGATCGCCGCGCTTCCGGTGCTGACCCCGCGGCTCGCCTCACACTGGGTGAACCTCGTGACGCCGGTTCCGCGGGCGATCGCCCGGCCGCTGGTCGAGTCGCTGCAGAACGAGTGCGTGATGAAGAATCATGCGATCGATGATCTGATCCCGCAGCCCGAGGGCGGCCTGACGCCGTACCGGCGGGCGGTCGCGCTCGCGCTCGGGCGAGTGGATGCCGACGGCGTCGAGACCAGCTGGCAGGATGCCGAGGTGTCGGGCGCTCCGAGTGCACCGCTGCCGAGCGACCCCGACTGGGCCGGCCGCACCGCGTTCACCGACGAGCGCTCGGTGCACACCCACGCGACGGTGTGGGACGTGTGGCGGGTGATCACGGGGATCGGCGGCGAGAACGGCTGGTACTCATCGCGGTTCCTGTGGGCCGTGCGCGGCGTGATGGATCGCGTGATCGGCGGGGTCGGACTGCGTCGCGGCCGGCGCAGCCGCTCGAAGGTGCGCCCCGGCGATGCCGTGGACTTCTGGCGCGTCGAGGCGGTCGAAGAGCCGCTTGTGCTCGAGTCGGGTGAGGGTTCGCGGGGCGGGCTGCTACGGCTGCGGGCAGAGATGATCGTTCCCGGCTCGGCCTGGCTCGAGCTGCGCGCGATTCCGGATGCCACGGGAACCCGCTACGAGCAGCGCGCCGTCTTCTTCCCTCGGGGTCTGACCGGCCGGCTGTACTGGCTGGCGGTGCTGCCCTTCCACGGGTTCATCTTCGCGGGCATGGCGGCCCGCATCACGGCCGAGGCCGAGGCAGCGCGGGGCGACTCCGTCCTGGGCGGAGCCGGCTCGCCCAGGTAGCGACTTCGCCCTGGGCGGAGCCGGCTCGCCCAGGTAGCGACTTCGCCCTTGGCGGAGCCGGCTCGCCCAGGTAGCGACTTCGCCAGAACAGGCCCGTTCGCGAGAACAGGGCGGTTCGCGGGCATCCGTCCTGGATTCGCGAACGAGCCTGTTCTCGGGTGCGGTGGCTGCGCTCCGCCGCACTCACCCCCTCGCGCTACCGAACGATTAACGATAGATTCTTATCGTTGGTCAATGAGAGGTGCAGCATGAGAACGGGAACCATCGTCGTTCTGAAGGTCGTGATCGCACTCGCACTGGCGGGCTCGCTGGTCGTGCAGGTCATGATCCTGCCTGCGGTCTGGCGTGATCTCGAAGGCGAGACGCTGTGGGGCCGCATCGCCCTCGTGAGCATCGCTGCGCTTGGCGTGCTGAGCATGCAGGTCTTCGCCGTCTGCGTGTGGATGCTGCTCACCCGCGTGCGCCACGGATCGATCTTCCAGGTCTCGTCGTTCCGGTTCGTGAACGTCATCATCGGCACGATCGTCGCGGCGGCAGTGCTGGCTTTCCTGCTCGCGGGGCTGCTCGCTCCTGGTGAGATGGCTCCGGGCGTGGTCGCCCTCATCGCAGGCGCCGGGCTCGTGCTCGGCGGCTTCGCCCTGCTCGTCGTCGTGATGAAGGCGCTGCTTCGGCAGGCGATCGAGCGCGAAGACGAGGCCCGCACGCTGCGCGACGAGCTGGGCGAGGTGATCTGAGTGCCCGTCATCGTCGACATCGACGTCATGCTCGCGCGGCGCAAGATGGGCGTCGGCGAGCTGGCCGAGCGCATCGGCATAACCCCGACGAACCTCGCGGTGCTGAAGAACGGTCGGGCGAAGGCGGTGCGATTCACGACTCTGGATGCCCTGTGCGAGGCCCTCGAGTGCCAGCCGGGCGACCTGCTGCGGTGGGAGCCGGACGAGCCGACTGCCTGACCATTCGAGAACAGGAGAACACCCGAGAACAGGACGATTTCCCGGCATCCGTCCTGTTCTCCTGTTCTCTCCTGTCTCCGTGCGTCGGGACGGATGCCCGGGACGAGGTTTGTCAACGGGCATCCCTCGCCGGAATCCGGATGCGATTCTGAACGTCCACCGACGATCGGAGCCACCATGTCTGACCCCACGCCCTTCCCGACCGACCCGACCAAGGCCGAAGGCACGGACCCCGACCTGAGCACCGACGCGCAGACCCCGGACACCGATGAAGACGCTCCTGACGACCGCGAGCCGACCTTCGAAGAGCAGCAGCACGATCAGCTCGCCGCCGACGAGCAGAACCCGCACGAGGAGTTCCCGCGCATCCCCTGAGCGCAGACGGGCGTCGAAGACGAGGGACGCCACCGAACCGGTGACGCCCCTCGATGCTCGCGCTTCGTTCAGGCGATGAAGTCCGCCGTGAGCGGCACGTCGTGCCCGTAGGGCGGGTCGATCTCGTGCTTGTCGACGCCCAGTTCGCGCGCGAGCGCACGCACCTCGTCGCCGCGCGTCTGCGCGAGCTCGAGACCGCGCACGTTGGAGTCGATCTGCTCGGGCCGGGTCGCCCCGAACAGCAGCGAGCAGACGTTCGGGCTGCCGACGGCGAATGCGATGCTGAATTCGGCCGCAGTCACGCCGAGCGATGCGGCGGCTTCTTCGATCGCCGGCACACGCGCCTTGATGTCTTCACGGATACCGCCGATGTCGAGACCGATATGGCGCGACGGCGACAGGTTGCCGGTCAGGATGCCTCCTTCCAGGGAGTCGGAGGCGTGCACCGTGATCCCCGTGTCGGCGAGCACCGACTGGTAGTCGGCACCGTCGACCACGTTCTGCCGCACGACCGAGTACTTCAGCTGCACCATCTCCGGCGTCGGCAGCCCCTCCGCGACGCAGTAGTCGTGGGCGCGGCGGATGAGCTCGGGGCGCCAGTTCAGGCCACCCCAGACGCGAGCTCGACCCGAGGTCACCAGCTCCGCAGCATCCCGAGTCAGCTGCTCGACGTCCATCTCGGCGCGCGGATGCTCGACGATGATGACGTCGACGTCGTCGACCGCGAGGCGGCGCATGGATGCGTCGAGCTGAGCGGTCAGCGACCGTTCGGGGTAGTCGAAGTACCAGACCTTCTCAGCGATGACGATGTCGTCACGCGAGAAGTCGGCCTCCTGCAGCATGCGCCCGAACAGCACCTCGGTGTGCGGCTTGTCGCGGTAGTACGCCACGTCGAAGAACCGGATGCCCCGCGAGTACGCGTGATTGATCAGGCTGACGTTGGCTTCGAACGACAGACGCGAGTACGTGTGCCATGATCCGAGGGAAAGCTCGCTGACTGCGATGTCGCTCTTTCCGATGTTGCGCATCTTCTACTTCCTTTTCATTGCATTGACGAACGCTTGTGCGCGCGTCGACTGGGGGTTCACAAGCACTTCCGCAGGGGAGCCGAATTCGACGATCCGCCCCTCATCGAGCAGTGCCACGTGGTTGCTGACTTCGCGGGCGAAGTTCAGCTCATGGGTGACGATGAGCATCGTCATCCCGGCCGCCGCGAGCTCGCGGATCACGTCGAGGACTTCGCCGACGAGCTCGGGGTCGAGCGCCGAGGTCGGCTCGTCGAAGAGCATGACGCTCGGATGCGGAGCGAGGGCGCGTGCGATCGCCACGCGCTGCTGCTGACCGCCCGAGAGCATCGCGGGATACTGGTCGGCCTTCTCCGACAGCCCCACGCGATCGAGCAGATACCGCGCTCGCTCGAGCGCCTCGGCCTTGGACTTCCTGTGCACGACACGCAGACCCTCGCAGACGTTCTCGAGCGCTGTCATGTGCGGGAACAGATTGAACTGCTGGAAGACCATGCCGAAGTGCTCGCGCTGTCGCGCTCGTCTCTTCTCGGAGAGCGGATGGTAGACGTCGCCCCTCAGATCGAATCCGAGCAGCTCGTCCTGGTAGTGCACAGTCCCCGAGTCGAGCGTCTCGAGCATGTTCACACAGCGCAGGAACGTGCTCTTGCCCGAGCCCGAGGGCCCGAGCAGCGAGATCACCTCGCCGGCGTGCAGCTCGAGGTCGATGCCGCGGAGCACATGGTTCTCGCCGAATCGCTTCTCGACGTCACGGGCGCTGATCAGCGGCGCCTGGGTCGGTTCAGTCGGTGACACCGCGGAACCCCTTTCCGAACTTGCGCTCGAGCTGTCGCTGCCCGAGCATCGCGAGGCTCGTCAGCACGAGATACCAGATGCACGCCACGACGAGCAGGGGGATCGTCTGGTAGGTCACCCCGTAGATCAGCTGAACCGTGGTGAGCAGCTCGGTGTATCCGATGACGAACACGAGCGAGGTGTTCTTGAACAGCGTGATCATCTCGTTTCCGAGCGACGGGATGATCACGCGGATCGACTGCGGTGCGATGACGCGTCGCATGGCCTGCCAGTTGGTCATGCCCATGGAGCGAGCGGCCTCGAGCTGGCCGCGGGGAACCGACAGGATGCCGCCTCGGTAGATCTCTCCGATGTATGCGCCCTGGATGAGCGTGAGCCCCAGGATCGCCGCCGTCGACTGCGAGATCAGCTGGTTGGTCGGAACCGACGCCAGCGGCGGGAGGAACGGAAGACCGATCGGGATCTGCGGAAGCAGGGCCGAGAGGAAGAAGATGAACAGCAGCAGCACCAGTGCAGGGATGGCACGGATGAACCAGATGTACACCGCCCCGATCGCCTGGAAGACAGGGTTGGCTGACATCCGCAGATATGCGACCAGCGCCCCCATCAGCAGTCCGCTGATGGCGCACACCACCGTCAGGACGATGGTGTTGCGCAGACCTCCGAGGATGTCGGGATGGAAGAGGTACTCCCACACGACATCCCACTGCCAGTTCTTGCCTCGGACGAAGAAGTCGGCGATTGCGACCACGACGACCGCCGCGATGATCCCGGCGACCCACCAGGAGGTTCGCCGTGGCTTGGCGAACTTATAGACGGGCCTCGCCACGCTCACTTCCTCGGCGTCCTGCGGCGCGCGCAGAGCGACTTCAGAACTTCGAGCCATTGATCTCAATCTTCTTCAGGCCGAGGCTGGACTGGTTCCAGTCCTCGAGGATGCGGTCGTAGGTGCCGTCTTCCTTCATCTCGGTGAGCGCCTCGAAGATGGCATCGCGAAGCGCGGTGTTGTCCTTCGGGATGCCGACGCCGTAGGGCGCGAGATGCTCGGGTTCGCCGGCGAGCTCGAACTCCTCGGGCTCGTCGGCCACGAGCTGGTTGGCGACGGCGAGATCAGACCACTCGACATCGACTCGTGCGCTCTGCAGGGCGAGGGTCGCGGTCGGGCCGTCTGCGTAGCCCTGGATATCGATGGGCGGCTTGCCCGCATCCGCGCACTTCTTCTGCTCTTCGTCGGCGTAACCCTGCTGGATGCTGCCCTTGACGATCGCCAGGCGCGCCCCGCAGAGATCGTCGCGACCCGAGATGCCGGCCGGATTGCCCTTCTGGACGATGAGCACGACTCCACCCTCGACCAGGTCGACGAAGTCGAGCGTCTTGCGGCGTTCGGCGAAGTCTCCCGCCGCGAGGGCCACGTCGTAGCGCTTGGCCAGCACGCCGGGGATGACCGCATCTGACGAGACCTTCTCGAACTTCACGTCGAGCCCGAGGCGCTTGGCGTACTCCTTGGTGAGGTCGACGATGAGACCTTGCATCTCGGGGCTGCCGGCCTCGGTGTATTTGAGCGGCTTGACGCTGCCGCTGTCGGCCGCGACGAGCACGCCGGCAGCGCCGAGGGCGCTGCTGAGGTCGGCTTTGCCTTCCGCGCCGGGGGCGGGGGCCGACTCGGTCTCAGGGGACGAAGAGCATGCGGCGAGGGAGGCCGCCAGGGCGAGGGCGGCGGTGATCACGACTGCTCGGGTGGTGCGAAGCCTCATTGCTTCTCCTTTCGGTGGAGGGGTTGCCCAGCACGCTAACCCGGTTTCATGAGATAGTCAATACATTAACTATTTGGTGATCGGATCTCGCTAGACTTCATGCACGATCTGACTCACCGGCGCGTTGGAGGAATCCGTTTTGGCTGAAGAAGAACCGGAAGGCAGCCCGTCGGGCGCGCACCACGCGACGGTCGACGACGTGTCGTACTGGTCGTTCGTCGAGCATTTCGACAGAACGGCCCGCGAGCGACTGCCCTGGCTCGACCTTGAAGCGGCGACCTTCTTCATGACGCTGCACCGTGCGTTCGAGCTGATCGTCTACGACATCCGCGGCGAGCTCGAGCAGCGCCTCACCCCTGCCGGGCTCCGAGTACTCATCGTGCTCGTATCAGCCGGCAAGATGACCCTGCTGCGCGTCGCGGAGCTGACGGGGATGAGCCGCGCGGCAGTGTCGGCCCTGCTGAAGAGACTCGAGGCCGACGGCACGGTCACCCGCACCCGGGCCGAGAACGACGGGCGCAGCATTCTCATCGAAGCCACCCCGCAGGGCGCCGCCCTGATGGCCGAGGTCTACCGTGACTACAACGCGCGAGAGAGCGTCTGGTACTCGAAGCTCGACGCCGAAGAGGCCGAGGTGATCAAGACAGCACTGTCGCGACTCGCAGCGAGCCTGAGCACCGCGAGAAGGAGAAGCTGAGCCGCAGCGTCAGCGCCCCTTCGCGAGAAGGTCCTGCAGCCGGTCGGCTTCGCCCTCGGGCATCCGGTAGCCGTGCTCAGCGGCGGGGTACGCCCCCGAACGCACCTCGCGGGCGTACTCGCCCACGCCGGCGACAGCGGCCGAACGCAGGTCGGCGTAGCGCTTGACGAATTTCGCAGCGGGGCCGTCGTAGATGCCGAGCAGGTCGTGCAGCACGAGCACCTGACCGTCGGCATCCGGCCCGGCGCCGATCCCGATCACGGGGATGCGCATCAGTGGCATGAGGTGTGCCGTCACCTCTGCGGGCACGGCCTCGATGACGAGCAGCGAGCATCCGGCGTCCTGCAGTGCGAGGGCGTCGTCGATCAGCGCGAGAGCTGCTTCGGCGCTTCGCCCCTGCGCGCGATAGCCGCCGAGGGCGGTGGCGGTCTGCGGGGTGAGGCCGATGTGGCCGATGACGGGGATGCCCGCGGCGACGATCGCACGTGCCCTGTCGACCGTGGTGCCGCCGCGTTCGATCTTCACCAGGTCGCAGCCGGCCTCTTTCACGAAGCGCTGCGCGGTCGCGACGGCGAGCGCATCGGATGCCTCGTACGAGCCGAACGGCAGATCGCCGACGAGCAGCGGCCGGGTGAGTCCGCGCCGGACGGCACGGGTGAGCATGAGCATCTCATCCACGCTCACGGGCACGGTCGACGGGTAGCCGAGCACGGTCATGGCGGCGGAGTCGCCGACGAGCACCATGTCGACACCCGCCTCTTCGACGATCTGCGCACTCGGGTAGTCGTAGGCGGTGATCATGACGATCGCGTCGCCGGCCTGCTTCTTCGCGGCGAGGTCGCCGATGGTCAGCGGACGTTCGGTCATGACTGCTCCCCTGCGGGCGGCTCGCCCTCGAATCGGACGATGTGGTTGTCGATCAGCCTGGCACCGCCGACGCGGGCGGCGACCGCCAGCAGCGCCTCGCCGTCGAGTTCGCTGACGGGGCTGAGGTCGTCGAGAGAGCGCAGCTCGACGTACTCGGGTTCGATGTCGGCGTGCGCGAGCATCCGTCGCACGGCGCCGGTGAGGGTGAGGGCGTCGCGGAAGCCGTCGGCGGCCAGGGCGGATGCCTGGTCGAGTCCCCTGCTCAGCGCCACGGCGCGTCGGCGCGCGCGCTCGTCGAGATACACGTTGCGCGAGCTCATCGCGAGCCCGTCGGGTTCGCGCACGATGGGGCAGGCGACGATGCGCACGTCGAGGTCGAGGTCGCGCACGACGCGACGCACGACCATGATCTGCTGGGCATCCTTCTGGCCGAAGTAGGCGTCATCGGGGCGGACGATGCCGAACAGCTTCGTGACGACGGTCGCGACGCCGTCGAAGTGGAAGGCTCCACGTGCGGCGCCGTCGAGAACCTCGGTGATGCCCGAGACGTGGATGCTCGTGGCGAAGCCGTCGGGGTAGATCTCGCTCGCTGTGGGGGCGAAGAGGATGTCGACGCCTTCGGCCTCTGCGAGCGCCGCGTCGCGGGCTTCGTCGCGCGGGTAGGCGGCGAGGTCTTCATTCGGGCCGAACTGGGTGGGGTTCACGAACAGCGAGACGACGACGAGGTCGTTCTGGGCACGGGCCGCGCGCATGAGCGAGAGGTGCCCCTCGTGGAAGGCGCCCATGGTCGGCACGAGTCCGACCGTGCGGCCCGCGGCACGCGCCTCGCGCACGGCGGCGCGCATCTCGGTGATGGTGCGGAGGATCTTCATCGGGTCACTTTCGGGCGAGATCTCGGGCGCTGTCGCACAGCTGGTCGAACAGGGGAAGAAGCTCGGGAGTCGAGGCGGCGAGCGCGTCGCGCTGCCGGGTGACGGTGTGCTCGTCGCCGCGGGCGATCGGTCCGGTGAGCGCGGCGGCCGCGCCCTGCTCGACCCAGTTCTGCACCGAGCGGGCGACGAGTGGCTCGAGCAGGCGGCGCGGGTCAGGGATACCCTGGGCCGTGGCGACCCGTTCGGCGGCGTCGAGCACCGCGAGCAGCAGGTTCGAGGCGATGGATGCCGCGGCGTGGTACCCCGCACGGTGCGCGTCGTCGACTTCGAACGGGCTGGCGCCGATGGCTCCGGCGATCTGCTGCGCGACGGCGAGAGCCTCGGGAGTCCGTCCGGCGACCGCGGCGCCGATGCTGTGGAGCACGTCGGGTGCCTCCGCCCCGGTGAAGGTCTGCAGGGGGTGGACGCTGAGGTCGACGTCATCGAGCCCTGTCGCACCCGAGAGATGACCGATGAGGCGTGCGTGGGATCGGGCGGCGTCGGCTGCGGCGGCGATGGCGGCATCCGGCACGGCCAGCAGTGCGACATCGGATGCCGGAATCGCGTCACCCCGCCGAAGGGGGCCGTGCACCGTGAATCCGGCCTCGATCAGCGCCCGCGCGAGCACGCCACCGAGACGGCCGGCGCCGATGACGGCGATGGTCGTGGGGGGTTCGGGACGGGCGCTCATGCTGGCATGAGTATCCGCCCGCCGGGCATCCGCAGACAAATCTCGGAGCAATCAGCACACGTCAAGAGCGCTCCGATATAGCGAATTGCTCACGAAAGCCACGTGCATCAGTGCACCTTGATTTCACGCAGTCGGAGGCCGGGCATCCGGAACCATCCCTCACCGCACGAGCGAGCGCAGCCTCCGCACCGCGACCGAGAGGGTCGCGAGACCCTCGCCGTCTTGCGCGGTCGCCGCGGCGATCGCCTCGTCGACCGTGCGCCGGGTCGATGCTCCGCCCTGCTCGAGCCAGGCTTCGACCCTCTCATCGGCCGTGCCGTCATCGGTCGCCGCTGCGACCGTCGCGGTCAGCTCGATCATCACGGCGTAGAGGTCGTCGCGCATGCTCGCCCGCGCCATCGATCCCCACCGGTCGGTCTGCGGCAGCGCGGTGATCTTCGTCAGCGTCTGCTCGAACGACAGGCGGGCAGAGAGGGCGAAGTAGAGTCCGGCGACTCCTTCGAGCGTCCAGCCGTGGGTGCGGGCGCACTCCGCGATGTCGAGCAGCGAGAGCACGTCGAGCAGGCCGGCGCCGCGGCGGGCGAGCTCGAGCGAGACGCCGGCCTCCTGCAGCTCGCGGGTGCGCGATTCGAAGCGCTCGAGGTCGACGCCCTGCATCCACCGGTCGATGTTGGCCGACAGGTGCGTGACGGGCTCGGTGAACAGCTCGATCTCGGCGCCGATGTCGACGCCGTCGGGCCTGTGCTGCACGAACCAGCGGGTGGCGCGGTCGAGCAGCCGGCGGAACGTCAGATAGAGGCTGGTCTGCACCTCGGTCGAGACGACGTTGTCGGTCGCCTCGACGGCGACGACGAACCCGCGAAGGTCGAAGATCTCACGCACCGCGACGTAGGCGCGGGCGATGTCTTCGCTCGACGCTCCGGTCTCGTCGGCGGCCCGGTAGGCGAAGGTGATGCCGCCGCGGTTGACCATCGAGTTCACCACCGAGTTGACGATGATCTCGGTGCGCAGCGGGTGAGCATCCAGATCACCGGCGTAGGCGCGACGGATCGGCTCGGGGAAGTACTCGGCGAGAGTGCGCTCGAACCACGGGTCGGCGGCCAGTCCTGTCGCCGCGAGGTCGGTCTTCAGCGCCAGCTTCGCGTAGGCGACCAGCACCGAGAACTCGGGGCGGGTGAGGCCCTGCTGGTCGGCGATGCGCTCGGCCACCTCGGCGCGGCTGGGCAGGAACTCGAGTTCGCGGTCGAGCTCGTCGCGCTCTTCGAGCCACTCCATCAGCCGCTCGTGCACCGGCAGCATGACCACCGCGTTCGCCCGCGAGTTGCCGAGCAGCACGTTCTGCTCGTAGTTGTCGCGCAGCACCTGCACCGCGACCTCGTCGGTCATCGACTGCAGCAGCTCATTGCGCGCCTCGCGGTCGAGCCGCCCGTCGCGCTCGAGGATGCCCAGCAGGATCTTGATGTTGACCTCGCGGTCGCTGGTGCCGACGCCGGCGGAGTTGTCGATCGCGTCGGTGTTGATCCGGATGCCCGACTGCGCCGCCTCGATGCGTCCTCGTTGCGTCACGCCGAGGTTGCCGCCCTCGCCGACGACCTTCAGGCGCAGGTCGCGGCCGTTGACGCGGACGGCGTCGTTGCCGCGGTCGCCGACCTCGGCATCCGTCTCATCGCTCGCCTTGATGTAGGTGCCGATGGCGCCGTTCCAGAGCAGGTCGACGGGCGCGAGCAGCATGGCCTTCTTCAGCTCGAGAGGGGTGAGCTTCTGCACCGAGGGGTCAAGGCCGAAGGCCTGGGCGATCTCGGGCGTGATCGGGATCGACTTCATCGACAGCGGGAACACGCCGCCGCCGGGCGACATGATGCTGCGGTCGAAGTCGTCCCACGACGAGCCGGGCAGGGCGAAGAGGCGCTCGCGCTCGACGAACGTCGCCTCGGCATCCGGGTTCGGGTCGATGAAGACGTGACGGTGATCGAACGCCGCGACGAGACGGATGTGCCGCGACCGCAGCATCCCGTTGCCGAACACGTCACCGGACATGTCGCCGATGCCGACGACCGTGAAGTCCTCGTTCTGGGTGTCGACGCCCATCTCGCGGAAGTGCCGCTTGACCGACTCCCACGCGCCGCGGGCGGTGATGCCCATGCCCTTGTGGTCGTAACCTGCCGAGCCGCCCGAGGCGAAGGCATCCGCCAGCCAGAATCCGTACTCCTCTGAGATGCCGTTGGCGATGTCTGAGAACGAGGCGGTGCCCTTGTCGGCGGCGACGACGAGGTAGGGGTCGTCGCCGTCGTGCCGGACGACGTCGGCCGGAGGCACGATGTCGGCGCCGACGCGGTTGTCGGTGATGTCGAGCAGGCCACGGATGAAGGTGCGGTACGCCGCCTTGCCCGCTTCGAGCCACGCGCCGCGGTCGGCCGGCGACGGCAGGCGCTTGGCGTAGAACCCGCCCTTCGATCCGGTCGGCACGATCACGGCGTTCTTCACCATCTGCGCCTTGACCAGACCCAGCACCTCGGTGCGGAAGTCCTCGCGGCGGTCGCTCCAGCGCAGGCCGCCTCGGGCGACCTTGCCGAAGCGCAGGTGCACACCCTCGACCTCGGGCGAGTACACCCAGATCTCGGCCATCGGCAGGGGCTTGGGAAGGCCGGGAACGCGGGCGCAGTCGAGCTTCATCGACACCCACGGCTTGGGAGAGCCGTCGGATGCCGTCTGGTAGAAGTTCGTGCGCCACGTCGCGGTGATGACGCCGGCGATCGAGCGCAGGATGCGGTCGTCGTCGAGGCTCGCGACCTGGTCGAGCGCCTCGAGCAGCTCGGCCTCGACCGTCTCGGCCTGCGCGTCGCGATCGCCCTCGACAGCGGGGTCGAAGCGCAGCTCGAACAGGCGCACGAGGGAGGTGGCGATCGCGGGGTTCGCGACGAGCGCGTTCTCGATGTACTCGACCGAGAACGCCGACCCACTCTGGCGCAGGTACATGGCGATGGCACGAAGGATGACGATGCGGCGCCAGTCGAGGTCACCCTGCAGCACGAGGGTGTTGAGCCGGTCGCTCTCGGCGGCGCCGGTCCACGCGGCGGTGAAGGCGTCTTCGAAAAGGGCGCCCCAGGCGGGGTCGGTCCAGCGGTCGATGCCCTCGGCGGTGAGGCCGAAGTCGCTGACGTGGCAGGTGGTGCCGTCGGGCATCGTGACGCTGTACGGGCGCTCATCGACGACGTCGACGCCGAGGTCGGTGAGCACCGGAAGCACGCGGGTCAGCGGGTACTCGCGGTGCGAGACGAGGGTGAGCACGCGCTTGCCGGGGATGTCCTTCTCGGGCACGTTGAGCCGCACCGCGAACTCCTGGTCGCGCAGCTTCTCGAGCAGCTCGACGTCGTCGACAGCCTCTTCGGGCGTGACCGTCTCTTTGTAGACGGCGGGGAACGACTGGCCGTAGTCGGCCAGCAGGCGCGCGGCTTCGTCATCGCCGTGGGCGTGGTGCAGGGCATCCACCAGCCCTTCGTCCCACCCCCGAACGGCATCGGCGAGCTTGGCCTGCACCTCGTCTTCGTCGACGTCGGGCAGCGATGTGCCGCGGGGCACGCGCACGATGAAATGCAGCTGGGCGAGCGGCGAGTCGACGACGCGCGTGGCGTGGTCGACGTGCTCGGCGCCGAAGACCTCGCGCAGCACGGCCTCGATCCGCAGCCGAACGGGAGTGTTGTACCGGTCTTTCGGCAGGTAGACGAGGGCCGAGACGAAGCGGCCGAACTCGTCGCGCCGCAGGAAGGTGCGGGCGCGACGGCGCTCGTTCAGGCGGGTGACCTCGGTGACGATCTTCAGCAGGTGCTCGACCGAGTCCTGGAAGAGCTCGTCGCGGGGGTACTGCTCGAGGATCTGCAGCAGGTCTTTGCCCGAATGCGACATCGGCGAGAATCCGGATGCCTTGAGCACGGCGCGCACCTTGTCGGCGGCGATCGGCAGGGTCGTGACCGAGGCCGCGTAGGCGCCGGAGGTGAACAGGCCGAGGAAGCGGCGCTCGCCGATCACGTTGCCGGCGTCGTCGAACATGCGCGCGCCGACGTAGTCGAGGTAGACGTCGCGGTGCACGGTGGCGCGCGAGTTGGCCTTGGTGATCGTGAGCAGACGCGGTTCGCGGGCGGTGCGCTGCGCCTCGGGGCGCAGGTGGGCGACAGCCGTGGTGGGTTTGCGCAGGATGCCCAGACCCGACCCTGCCACGGGCACCAGCACGTCTTCACCGTTCTGGGTCTCGAGCAGGTATTCGCGGTAGCCGAGGAAGGTGAAGTTGTCGTCGGCGAGCCAGCTGAAGAAGTCGATCGCGGGGCCGATGTGGGCAGGGTCGGCCGTGGCGGGCGGCTCGGTGCGCAGGTCGGTGACGAGGTCGAGGCAGGCGCGGCGCATGGCCGTCCAGTCGTTGACCGCGGCGTGCACGTCGCCGAGCACCCCTTCGAGCCTCTGCCTGAGCGCGTCGCGGCCCTCGTCGGTCGGGACGCGGTCGACCTCGAGGTGCATCCAGGACTCGAGGTCTCCGCCGTGGGCATCCGTCTCGAGAAGCTCTCCGTCGTCGCCGCGGCGCACCGCGACCAGCGGGTGGAGAAGAAGGTGCACGGCGAGGCCCTGGCTTGCGATCGCGGCGGTGATCGAGTCGACGAGGAAGGGTGCGTCGTCGGTGCAGATGTCGACGATCGTGCGGCGGGAGGTCCAGCCGTGCTCGCTCAGCGTGGGAGTGAAGACCGAGACGTGCGTCTCGCCCCGCTGCTTCCGGGATGCCAGGGATCGCATCGCCACGGCCGCGCCGACGACATCGCGCGGCTCGCGCTCGGCGAGATCGACCGCATCAAGCCGGGAGACGAGGCTCTCGACGGCTGGCCTCACCTCGGGGTCGAGTGTCTCGATGATGTCCCGGAGTTCAGCGGATTCGACGGTGTGCGCCATGACTGATCGTCCCCTTCGGCGGTCGTTCTGGGTCAGCTTCGACCTTGGGACAAGCCTAGTTCGTCGGGATTTGTAATGAGCCTGGCCTGAACGTCGCCGCGGGGTGCGGCATCCGCTCCACCGCTCTACCCTGGAACGTCTGCCTCATTTCTGAGGAACCTTCCCCTGGAGCATCCATGTCTGTCATGACCGGCGACGACCGTGCCCGCTATCGGGCCAACCCCTCTGTGCTGACGGCGCTGAAGAGCCCCCGGATGCTGACCCGCGAGGTGCTCGCCGGTCTCGTGGTCGGACTCGCGCTGATCCCCGAGGCGATCGCGTTCTCGGTGATCGCCGGAGTCGACCCGAAGGTGGGGCTGTTCTCGTCGTTCATCATGGCGGTGTCGATCGCCTTCCTCGGCGGCCGGCCGGCGATGGTCACCGCGGCCACCGGTGCAGTAGCGCTGGTGATCGCGCCCGTCGCGCCGACGTACGGCATCGACTACTTCATCGCGACGGTGATCCTCGCCGGCGTGTTCCAGGTGGTCCTCGGAGTGCTGGGGGTGGCGAAGCTGATGCGCTTCATCCCCCGCAGCGTGATGGTCGGGTTCGTGAACGCGCTGGCGATCTTCGTGTTCAGCTCGCAGTTTCCGCAGCTGATCGGCGTGCCGTGGATGGTGTATCCGCTGGTCGCGCTGGGAATCGTCGTCATGATCGTGATGCCGAGGCTGACGAAGGTCGTGCCGGCGCCGCTCGTGTCGGTCGTGATCGTGACCGGTGTCGTGCTGGCGTTCACGATCGGCGTGCCGACCGTGGGCGATCAGGGTGAGCTGCCGCGCAGCCTGCCGTCGCTGTTCGTGCCCGACGTGCCGCTCACGTGGGAGACGTTCACGATCATCGCGCCGTTCGCGCTCGCCGTGGCCGTGGTGGGCCTGCTCGAATCGCTGCTGACCGCCAAGCTCGTCGACGAGATCACCGACACACATTCGCGGAAGACCCGCGAGGCGTGGGCGCAGGGCGTGGCGAACATCCTGTCAGGAGCGTTCGGCGGCATGGGCGGATGCGCGGTCATCGGGCAGACCATGATCAACGTGAAGGAGTCGGGCGCGCGCACCCGCATCTCGACCTTCTGCGCCGGTATCTTCCTCTTTCTGCTCGTCGTCGTGTTCGGGGACTTCGTCGCGACGATCCCGATGGCGGCGCTCGTCGCGGTGATGGTCATGGTCGCGATCGGAGCCTTCGACTGGCACAGCGTTCGTCCGTCGACCCTGAAGCGGATGCCGAAGAGCGAGACCTTCGTGATGGTCTCGACCGTCGTGCTCGTGCTGCTCACCCACAACCTCGCCGTCGGCGTGGTCGGCGGCGTTCTGGTCGCGTCGGTGCTGTTCGTGCGGCGGGTCGCACACGTCGTGCGCGTCACGCGGTCGGAGTCGGACGGTGTCGCCCGGTACGTCGTGGAGGGCGAGCTGTTCTTCGCGTCGAGCAACGACCTGACCACGCTGTTCTCCTACTCGGCGGACCCCGCTCGGGTCGTGATCGACCTGTCGAAGTCGCACGTGTGGGATGCGTCGACCGTCGCTGCGCTGGATGCCATCGAGACGAAGTACGCCGCGTACGGGAAGTCGGTCGAGATCGTCGGGATGAACGCGGCGAGCGGGGCGTTCCATGGGCGGTTGAGCGGGGGGTTCGCGTAAGTCAGCCCCACCCGGGTAGATCGTTGCCATTCCGCGACTTCTGATGTCGCACCCGAGCGCTAGTATCTGGATCAGTTGCTCCGCACGGACGACAGGAACTCCCCCGGGTTCCGAGTCTCACGCCCGTCTTTTCTGGGCGTTACTCGGCGTGCATGCAGAGCGCTCCGACGGCAAGTCGCCGTTGGGCAATCCGGTGCTGCGCACCCTCCCCGAAAAGAGACATCCATGTCGATTCCTCCTCCCCCCGCACCTGACCAGCCTCCGATGCCGCCCACCGCGCCCGATGGCGCAGCTCCTGTCACGCCTGCGCCGTATGCGACCACTCCTCCTCCGGCCTACACGGAGGCTGTCGGTCAGCCCGCCGCCGTACCCGGCAAGAAGAACGTCGTTGCCCTGATCGCGATGATCGTCGCCATCGTCGGCTTCATCTTCGCGTGCATCCCCGGCGCACTGATCGTCGGCTGGATCCTCCTGCCGATCGCCTTCGTGCTCAGCATCGTGTCGCTCTTCCTCAAGGGTGAGCGCAAGTGGATGGGCGTCGTCGGCCTCATCGTGTCGATCATCGGCACCATCGTCGGCTTCGTCGTGTTCTTCGCCCTCATCGCTGGGGCGGTCGACGAGGCTGTCGGCGGCGGCGACACCACCGTCTCGCAGCCTGTCGAGGAAGACGCCGAGCCGGCCGCTGACGCCGACGAGCCGGCGGATGCTGCCACCGAGGGCACCCGCGAGAACCCGTACCCGCTGAAGTCGGCCGTCAGCAACGAGGACTGGACCGTCGTTGTCAACTCGTACACCGTCGACGGCAACCCGATCGTGGCGAAGAACGGCTTCAACGACGCCGCCCCCGCCGGGTCGCACTACGAGGTCGTGAACTACACCGTCACCTACAACGGCGCTGAGAAGGGCATGGCAGCTGAGGCGCAGATCGCCGCCGTCACCAGCGCCGGGAACGTCATGAACTCGTACGACAACCTCGTCATCCTCGACGACGGCTTCGGCCTCGACGAGATGTACAAGGGCGCCTCCGCCACCGGCTCCGAGGCCTTCCTCGTGCCCGACGGTGAGACCGTGCTGCTGCGCGTGACGCCCGGCATGTTCGCCGACGAGGTGTTCGTCAAGCCGTAAGTGCTGACGCATTCGCTGGCAGGCGGATGCTCGCGGCAGGGGACTCCGGTCAGGGATCGGGGTCTCCTGTCGGCGGCACCATTTGGGGAGCCGAGACTCAGGGTCTCTCAGTGAGCCGCCCGATGTGGGGGCGGCGGAAGAACGTCGATGCGGCGACAGCGGGATTTTGTATTCCGCTGGGCGAATCGCGAGTTCACCGCTATGGCTTGGTTCATCCGATCCGCTCGGCTGCGTAAGCATTCCCCCGGTTTCTGCTCACTCTTGCGGTGCCCTTTACTGGTCTACGTGCCGCAACTCATGGTCTGAGGTGACCCATGGCTCGCACTCGAAACGCTGTAGCAAGAACGAGAAAGCGGAACCGCGTGTGGCTGGTTCTTGCGATCATCGTTGGATTTCTCATTGTTGGTGGCCTTCTCGGCCGCGCAGGGACACCTGTGCTTGCCATCGCCGTATTGGTGGCGGTCGCGCTCGGCATCTTCACTCTGATCAAGGGAGCGACGCCTATAGCGGGCATGCGTTCACGAAAGTCGGGCCTCGGTGCACTCGGCGCCGCACTGCTTCTTCTAGTGGGCGGTGCCGCAGGCGCTACTCCCGCGACCACGAACGACGCCCCTTCCGCGCTGCTGCAGGCGGATAGCGCCGCACCGAGCACCGCGCCTCAGGCCGAGAAGCGCACGCCGTCTCCGACACCGACCCCGACGACCTTCGAAGAGGTCAACGTCGACACACCGATCCCGTTCGAGCGGGCTGTCGCCGACGACCCGGCGATCGCCGAGGGCACGACCACAGTCACGACGCCGGGTGTTGAGGGCACCTTGCGGACGACGTACAGCGTCACCTACGTCGGAGGCACAGAAATCTCTCGTGAAGTGGTCCGCGAATCTGTGGCGGTGGCACCGGTGACCGAGGTCACCACGCGCGGAACCCTCAAGCCGCAGCCGGTCGCCAAGCCGGTGCCCCTCGTGCAGACAGGCGGAAACGGCTGCGATCCGAACTACTCCGGCGCCTGCGTTCCCGTCGCCAGTGACGTCGACTGTGCGGGCGGCAGCGGCGACGGGCCCAAGTACCTCTCGGGCAGCGCACGCGTTGTGGGGTCTGACATCTACGACCTTGATCGAGACGGCAACGGCATCGCCTGCGACTGAGGCAGGGTTCTCTGATGGTCGATATGCCAGTGCTGGTTACCGCAATCGCAACCGTGATCGCTGCCGCGTCGGGCGCTTATGTCAGCGGTCGTATCGGGCACCGTTACGCCGAGGCCGAGGCTCGGCGCGCCAGGCGACATGCGCTGGCGGACGCGGCGATCATTGCCGCGCAATCACTACGCGGTGCGTTACACACCAGCGATCCGAGATGGACCGGCCGCGAGTGGCATAACGTCCTCAACGCCATGTACGACTCACTCAACGCCGCGACACCCGTCCTTCCTCCCCGGATGCTGCACCTCAGGCGAAGCATTCAGGAGGCCTGCGGCGAAGCCCTCGGTGGAGTTGCCGTCCCGGTCCTTGTGCGTATCCGGGAAGAGATGGAGCCCGCCGAGTTTGACCCGATCTGGTCCGAGAACGCCAGAGACTACCTCGACGTAGCGATCAAGGCACTCCGGCGTTGGCGCGAAGCGCGAGATCGGAACGCCTACGGGACCTGGGCGCCTACTTTCGACGAGTGGCTTCGAGCCGAGGGGCGATTACCCACAGGCAGGACCAAGTCAGGTGGATTCACATCACTCGGACAGAATGTGATGAGCCGGTCGCGCCTGCTAACTGAGCCATGCGGCGCTCGCCCGACGCTGATGCAGCTCTCAGCTTGCGACTCCCAGACAGCCACTCATGCGTAGCGACGCACCGCTTGTCGAATTGACTCCGCATGGACGTAGATCTCATCGAGATCCCCAATCGGGTGCCTCGTCTCGGTCTTGTCTTCGTCGAGCAACCCGAGGTATTTCTGCTTACCGTTGAAGTGGAGGCGCGCGATCGGCTTGCGGTTGTTGTCGTCCAACAGCACGGCGAAGTAACTCTTGGCATCCCGCTGCGTCACCCGCTGTGGCTTGACCTCACCGCATGCGATCGCCTTCACAATCTGGTACCCCTCCAGTTCCTCCAGCGTGGTCTCAATTTCGGTGTCACGATCGAGGTCCGCTTCGGCCACCTCCGCACTCGACGGCGACGGAGCAGTTATCACCTGGCTGCCCCCGCCTACTCCAAGTGCGGCCTTGAGCCGGTCGTTCACACGCTCAGTGAGGAATTGTTGCGCAGCCTTACCCACGAGCCCCGTGAACTGCTGGCGCACACGCTGGGTAAACGCACCGTCGTACACGCGAGAAGTGAAGAACTTGATCCACTCGTCTGTGGGCTCTCGGAACTGCGCAGCGATCTCACGCTTCAGCGCCCCGATGTACTTCAGCTCCTCGGCGGCGCTAATGATCGAGTCGAGGTCGAAGCTGTCCTTGCTGAGCTTCTGAATCTCCGCGATCAACGTCTCGTCGATGTCAAGCAGGTCCAACACAAGAAAGGGCTTAGCATCCATCCGGTTGGGGGCGTCGAGGTCGGTATAAAAGTGCCACACGACGCCGTTCGTGAGCACAGCGATCCGTGCGTTAGTGACCGAGAAGTATCGGAACAGTTGCGAAGCGTGTTCAATCTTCAAGGAGCCCATCGACGGCTTGCATTCGATGAGAATCTGAACCTCGCCTTCTCGCATGATGGCGTAGTCGATCTTTTCGCCCTTTTTTGTTCCGACGTCAGCGGTGAACTCGGGCACCACCTCCAGCGGATCGAAGACGTCGTAACCCAGAATCGTTGAGATGAACGGCATCACGAACGCGTTTTTCGTCGCTTCCTCGGTGCCGATTGCTGTGGCCTGATTTCGAATTTTGACGGCGAGTAATTCCAGGCGCTCCGCGAACTCCATCAGTCGCTCCGATCTCCATTGACTGAGTGATGGCGACCCTCCCCTCAGAGAGTCTGATTTTGACCATAGCGGAGGCGGTCCTATCGGAGCCAACCCGGGTAGATGACTTCGCACCGTAGAGAGCTGAGTGGCCGGGTGGATAGCCTGTCTTCCTAAGGCGCAACCTGAGGGAGGTGTCGTGAACGCACGGTCACCGCACCACGCGAGCGGGCTCATCGACGTCGTCGGCGCCGTCATCGCGCGAGACTCAACTGTGCTGGCCGCACGGCGCGGGCACGGTAGGGCACTCGAGGGAATGTGGGAGTTCCCCGGCGGCAAGGTCGAAACCAATGAAACCCACCGCTCGGCGCTCGAACGTGAGATTCTCGAAGAGCTCGGCTGCGGCATCACGATCGGTGATCACATCGTCACGACGACTCATGCTTACCCGTTCGGGGCTGTTCGCCTTTCAACCTACTACGCGGTCGTCGAGCAGGGCCGCCCAAGGCCGTCAGAACACGCCGCACTGCAGTGGGTGGAGATTAGCAGGCTTATGGAGCTCAACTGGGCGCCAGCAGACGTTCCTGCTGTGCGCAAGGTGATTTCACAGTCCCAAGCGTCGCGCTGACTATGCGGCGAACTGGGCGTATTTCTCAGCGAGTCGGTCACGCGAAGGCCAGTCCGCCTTCTTCTGCGGGAGCGTCAGCGCTCTACCATGCATGTCTTGCAGGCCGTGCCGGAGCATCGGGCCGTCTATTTCTTCGAGCAATGCTCGATCGATTCGGACCTCATACTCCGGTGTGATGCCGAGGAGATTTCGATCGTACGAAGCGTGGTGAAGCTTGCACAGGGCGAGACCGTTCGTGACTTCCGCGACGCCGTGGCTACTCGCGTCGGGGACGATGTGTGCCGCGTCGAGTAGCTCAGCATGCCTCAACTCGCAGATCGCGCAGGCGGTTGCATACGCGCGCAGCACTCGCGCACGAAACATGGGCTGGTGTAGGCGCGCCTTCACCAGACGCTGCGCATATCGACGCTCCATCTCGTTCAAGTGCATTGGGTCATCGAAGAACCTCAGTGACTCGTCAAGCGCGACATGAACCTCGCGCCGAACCGGATCATCGTGCACGACGTAAGCCGGGTAGAAGGCAACGAAGAACCCGGCGCGGACGCCGAGGAAGTAGACCAGCGGGTCTGCGTTCTCGTACGCGTTGCGGAGCTTTCGATTGTCGCCGCCGTCGCGCGATTGATACGAGTAGCGCACGAGCCCCTCGGCGCTGATCCCGTCGGAGTACTCGGTCCTTTTCGAGCTCGTCATGATGGTCAGGGTTGAGTCGAAGTCCGCTGGATTTCGGATACCACGGCCCGTATCAAGCAGTGGGATGCGCTCTCCCTGGTACGTGTAGCCAATCAGCTCCGCGCGGCTGAATTCGTACGCGCCGGCTGCACGTCGCTCATCGAGCCATCGGAAAACATCTTCTCGGATCGCCTGCTGCTCAACTGCCGGACGGGTCATGCGGCTCAATCTACCTACACCACCGCCGTGTCCGAGCAGTTCGCCTCTGCGTGAGCACTCGCCTGCTACGTTCTCCCCATGCCGTCCCCCGCAACGCTGCAGGCCCTCCGCGACTTCGCCATCGAGCGCGATTGGGATCAGTTCCACTCCCCCGAGAATCTTGCGAAGTCGATCTCGATCGAAGCGGCTGAGCTGCTCGAGCTATTCCAGTGGGGCCAGACGCCCGATCAGGCGCGCGTAGAAGAAGAGCTCGCTGACGTGCTCACCTACTGCTTCCAGATGGCGGCGCGGCTCGGGGTCGACATCGATGAGATCGTGATGAGCAAGCTGGAGAAGACGCGCGCGAAGTACCCGGTCGAACTGTCGAAGGGCCGCATCACCAAGTACACGGATCTGCATCCGTGACCGAGTTCAGCATCGAGCGTCTGCTCTTCGATCGGCAGCACGTCGACGCGTGGGGACGCAGCGATACGCAGCACACCGACTGGCCTGTGGTGTACGTGCTCGACAGCTCCGGGCGAAGCAAGAAGCTGTACGTCGGCGAAACGGTGAATGCGGCATCTCGGATGCGGCAGCACCTCGCCAGCTCCAAGAAGGACGAAGGCCTCGATTCGATCCGCGTCGTCATAGGCGAGCGCTTCAACAAGTCCGTTTGCCTCGACCTCGAATCGCATCTGATCCGCTGGTTCCATGGTGACGGTCAGTACAGCATCCTGAACGGCAACGACGGACTCAGCGATGCGCGCTACTACGACCGCGAGATCTACCGCGAGTCGTTCCGCGACGTCTTCGAGGCCCTGCGCGCCGAAGGGCTGTTCAGCCGCAGCATTCCGCAAATCGAGAACAGCGACCTGTTCAAGCTCTCGCCGTTCAAGGCGCTCACCGACGACCAGGCCATTGCGATCGAAGACATCGTCGAAGGCCTGCTGGCCGATCTGCAGCATCAGGGTGTCCGGTCAACACTCGTCGTGCAAGGCGACCCCGGCACCGGCAAGACGATCATCGCGATCTTCCTCATGAAGCTGCTCGCCGATATCCGCGACTACCAGGACCACGATGACATCCAACCCGACTCGATGTTCGCGGAGTTCTTCACTCCCGAGAATCGAGAGCTGCTGCGCGATCTGAAGATGGCGCTCGTGATTCCGCAGCAGTCGCTGCGCCAGTCGGTACGGCAGGTGTTCAAGAAGACGCCGAAGCTCGATTCGGCGATGGTTCTCACGCCGTTTCAGATCGGAGAGTCGGATGCCATGTTCGACCTGATCCTGGTCGATGAAACCCACCGGCTGAATCAGCGTGCGAATCAGGCGTCGGGTATGCAGAACAAGAAGTTCCGCGAGATCAACAAGCAGCTGTTCGGCTGGGACGATCCGACGCGCACCCAGCTCGACTGGATCAAGGAGCGCAGCCGCCACCAGTTGCTGCTCGTCGATGGGGCGCAGAGCGTTCGTCCGCACGACCTCGCACCGGCGACTCTTGAGCAGGAGCTTCGCAATGCCAAGGACTCGCACCGCCACTTCCGGCTGACCACTCAGATGCGGGTGCGCGCCGGTGCGGACTACGTCGAATACATCCGTGCGCTTCTTCGTGGCGAGCATCCCGAGCGCCCCGATCTTGGCGACTACGACCTGCGCTTCTTCGACGATCTCGGTGAGATGCGTCGCGAGATACGAGCTCGCGACCGCGAAGTCGGGCTGTCACGCCTCGTCGCCGGGTACGCATGGGACTGGGTGTCGCGCCGCGATCCGTCGGCGTTCGACATCGAGATCGACGGCGAGCGGATGCGCTGGAACAGCACCGATAGGGACTGGATCAACGCACCCGGGTCGCTGGACGAAGTCGGCTCGATCCATACCGTGCAGGGGTACGACCTGAACTACGCCGGCGTGATCATCGGGCCCGACCTGCGTCTCTCTCCGTCTGGGGTGATCGTCGCTGATCGCGAGGCGTACCGCGACAAGAAGGGCAAGGAGAACACCGGGCATCTGAAGGATGCGTTCGGCGATGACGACCTGCTCGTGTTCATCCGGAACATCTACGGCGTGCTGCTCACGCGGGGAATGCTCGGGACGTACGTGTATGTGTGCGACGAGGATCTGTGCCGCTTGCTCCGAGGAGCGCGCCCCGTTCTCTGATCCACACGTACACGCTGCGCCCCGGCCTATCCGCGAGGTCGGGGCGCAGGCATGTTTCCAGCGACCCAGCGCTCGAGAGTCCCGGGCCTGTCTCGTCAGCCCCTGACCCGGCAGCGTTGACAAACCCCAAGCCATCGTCGTAGTGTCGTCATGTACAGGGTTGTTCATAGACAAGGGAGTCGACAGCGATGAAGATCGCAGTCGTCGGCAGCTACGGCGCCGGCCTCACAATGCGCGTACCGAAGGCCCCCGGCCCCGGCGAAACACTTACTGGCGGGGAGTACGCCGAAGGCCCCGGTGGCAAGGGCTCGAACCAAGCGATCGGCGCCGCCCGGCTCGGCGCCGACGTTTCTCTGCTCACAGCGGTCGGCGACGACGCGTTCGGGGCAGCTGCCCGCAGACTGTGGATGCAGGAACGGGTCGACGCATCACACGTGATCATCGGGGAGCGGCCAACCATGGTCGGCTTCATTCTCGTCGAGCCCGATGGCGAGAATCGCATCAGCATCGCGCCGGGTGCGTCGGACGAGCTCGGGGCCCAGGACGTACAAGCGTTCGCCGAGAACATCGCAGCGGCAGACGTGCTGGTGGTGTCGATGGAGATCCCGGAAGAGGCGGTCGTTGAAGCGCTCCGGTTGGGCCGCACCCACGGAACCCGCACCCTCCTCAACCCCGCACCGGCCAGGGCGCTGCCTGATGAGGTCTGGTCGCAGATCGACGTCATCACACCCAACCAGAGTGAGGCACCTATCTTGCTCGGCCTCAGCCCGGATCACGCCCTGAGTGATGCTGAGCTCGCCACACTGCTGCGCCATCGCACCGGCGGCGCAGTGATCCTCACCCGCGGCGGTCAAGGCGCGCTGCTGTGCAGCGCGGACGGCATCGAAGAGATCGAGCCCCTTCCCGTCGAGCACGTCGTGGACACCACCGGAGCCGGCGATTCGTTCACAGCGGCGCTTGCCGTTGCGCTCTCGGAAGGATCTGACCTGTCTTCGGCGGCCCGCTTCGCGGCGCACGCCGGGGCGCACGCCGTCTCCATCGCCGGCGTGATTCCGGCCCTTCCTACCCGCGCCCAGCTCCCGAGCATCACGATTGGAACCCGTTCATGAGTGCCACCGTCGTCGCAACGAGGTCCGCCCAGTTCAATCCGCGCAAGCTTCTTCACGCCCGCGAAGCTGGGGTCTTCGCCGCACTCGTGCTGCTCTTCATCCTCGGCGCTGTACTGCAGCCGAACTTCGCTCAGAGTGGAAACCTGCTGTCAGTCGGTCAGCAGATCTCGCAGATCGGCATCATGGCCATCGGCGCCACCTTCGTGATCATCAACGGCGAGATCGATCTCTCGGTGGGGTCCATCTATGCGTTGTCCGCGATCACGACGGGAATGGCTATCACCGCCGGGATCGCCTGGCCCCTCGCCATCTTCATCGGGCTCGCCGTGGCGGTGGTCGCTGGCCTGCTCAACGGACTCGCCGTCGTTCTTCTCGGAGTTCCGAGTTTCATCGTCACGCTCGGAAGCCTCAGTGTCTTCCGCGGTCTCACCCTGCTGATCTCAGATGGCGCCCCCATCTCGCTCTCCAGCAATCAGCCCGGCGTAGCGGAGTTCACGCTCATCGGGCAGGGACGGCTTTTCGGCGTCGTGCCGATGCAGCTGATCATCTTCGCGGTCATCGCCGCCATCGGCATCATCCTGCTGTCGCGTTCGCGCCTCGGCTTCAACACCTATGCGGTCGGCGGCAATCAGGAGGCGGCACGACTGGTCGGCATCAACGTGAAGAGCGTCAAACTCACGGCGTTCGTTCTGTCGGGACTGACCGCAGGGATCTCCGGTGTCCTCGGACTGTCATTCCTGTCCTATGTGCAGGGTGTCACCGGCACCGGGCTGGAGCTGACCGTGATCTCCGCCGTGATCATCGGCGGTGCGGCACTGTTCGGCGGCTCAGGCACGATGTGGGGCACCGTCATCGGCGTGACCTTCATCGGTCTGCTGCAGAACATCCTCAACATCAACGGGATCTCTTCGTTCTGGCAGACCGTCGTCACCGGTCTTGTCATCGTCGCCGCCGTCGCCGCCGACACCTGGCAGAGACGTCGCAAGACCAAGGCCTGAATCTTCGCGTGGACCACGCGGACCTTGGCGCCCCTCAGCGCCACTCGACACATGCACTCACGGACACACACGAAGGAGTATCGATGTCCATCTCACTCATCGCGAAGCGACTCATCGCCACTGGCGCGCTCGTTGCTTCCGCCGCGCTCGCTCTCAGCGGCTGCGGCGCCATCACCACCGGCGACTCCGAACCGGCCAAGGGCGGCGGGTTCCAGCTCGCCGACTACATCCAGAAGCGCGTCGACGAGGGCGAGCCGCTGCGCATCAAGCTCAGCTACCACGACCCCTCGCTGGCGTTTGCGACACCCATCTCGGCAGGTATGGAGCGTGCCGGCGAGGAGTTCGGTGCCGACGTGCAGCTCATCGGCCCGACCGGAGGCGACGCGGCTCGGCAGGTTTCTGAGCTGCAGACGCTCATCCAACAGCAATCCGTCGACGCACTGGCCGTGTCGAGCTCGTCCAGTGACGCGCTCAAGCCCGTCATCGCCCAGGCCTATGACGCGGGTATTCCTATCATCTCCTTCAACACCGACAACCCGGATTCGAAGCAGATGGGCTTCGTCGGGCAGGATCTCGCGGGTTCAGGGGAGGCCGAGGCGACAGAACTGCGCTCCGTGCTCGGGGAAGGCGCGACGGGCAAGGTGGTCGTCTTCTCCCTTGACACCGGCGCGGGATGGTCGAACGACCGGTTCGGTGGTTTCGAGAAGGGCCTCGAAGGCTCCGGTCTCGAGATCGTCGGCCCCGTGAACGTCGGCAACGAGCCGAACGCCGCATACAACACCGTCGAGTCGACGATGTCCGGCCAGTCCGACGTAGTCGCCATCGCCGGGCTCGACTGCTGCAGCACGACGGCCGCCGCAACGTGGGTTCAGCAGACCGGCAACACCGGAAAGATCGCGATGGTCGGATTCGACCTACTCCCGCAGACCGCCGATTTCGTTCGCAACGGCGTGGTTTCCTTCACCATCAGTCAGAACCCCGAGGAGCAGGGCTACCAGGCTGTGAAGGTGCTCCACGACTTCCTCGCTGAGGGCACTGAGATCGCCGGCGTCGACACCGGCGCGCAGTTCATCACCTCGGACAACCTCGACGAAGCAACGGTGGAAGGCTGATGAGCACGCTTCCTCCGCTCGCCGTCCGCATCGAGCACCTCAGCCGCAACTTCGGTCCGGTCAGTGCTCTACAGGACGTGAGCTTCGACATCACCGCGGGCGAGGTGACTGCGCTGCTCGGAGAGAACGGTGCGGGCAAATCCACGCTCCTGAAGATTCTCGCCGGCCTGCAGCCGCCGAGTGGAGGAAGCGTCACTGTCTTCGGAGAGGCCGTCACCTCCTTCGAACCCACCGCCATGCTCTCCCAGCACGGGATCGCAATCGTGCCGCAGGAACTCTCACTTCTGCCCGACCGCTCTGTCGCCGAGAACATCCTCGCGGGCATTGAGCCCGGCAACAGGATGTTCCCGTCACGGCGTCACATGCTGTCACGCGCGGTGGATCTGCTGGCCGAGCTCGACTTGCACATCGACCCGAACATGGCGGTGCGCGAGCTCGATCTCGCCACCCAGCAGCTTGTTGTCGTCGCACGGTCCATCGCGCGGGACTGCCGTGTTCTCATCCTCGACGAACCCACCGCCATGCTCACACCCGCGGAATCAGATCGGCTGTTCACGCTGATGAACACCCTCAGGGAGGGCGGGACGACGATGGTCTACGTCTCGCACCGGATGCCGGAAGTATTCCACCTCGCAGACCGCATCGAAGTTCTGCGCGATGGGCGTCACGTAGCGTCCTGGCGCCGCGACGATGTCACGCCTGACCAGGCAGTCGCGGCGATGGTCGGTCGTGAGCTCGGGCAGTTCGCTTCTCGCGCCGAGCAGCGGGGAACGGCGAGTGCAGAGCCGCTCTCCACAAGCCCTGCGCTCGTGGTCCGCGGCCTCTCTGGAAAGCGCCATTCGGGAGTGGACCTCGAAGTCCACCCAGGCGAGATCGTCGGGGTGGCAGGACTTCCCGACAGCGGCCGCGTCGAGATGCTGCACAACATCTTCGGCGGCGACAAGAGCGGCGGCGGTGCCGTCGAACTGCTCGGCGAATCGTACGAGCAGCGAAATCCGATCGCCAGCGTTGACCGCCGACTGGGCTTCGTGCCCGGCGAGCGACGCGCGCAAGGGCTGCTGACCACCATGAGCGTCGCGGAGAACATCGGCGTGCTCGGAGTCAAAGCACTCACGAGAATTGGCCTGGTACGTCGGCGGGCGTTCGAGAAGAACGCCCGCTCGCTCGCGGATGCTCTTCGCGTGAAGACCGCGACCATGAGTCAGCCCATCACGAACCTCTCCGGCGGCAACCAGCAGAAGGCGATGCTCGCTCGGTGGATCGCCATCGATCCGGGTGTGCTGATTCTCGACGAGCCGACCCGCGGAGTCGACGTGGGCGCGAAAGCCGAGATCTACGAGCAGCTGTTCGCGCTAGCTGACCGCGGTGTCGCGATCCTCTGCTCCTCCTCCGATCTCCCCGAATTGCTCACCGTCACCGACCGCATCGTCGTGATGGCCGAAGGGCGCGTCGTCGACGTCGTGCAGTCCGTCGACGCCACGGAGGAGTCCATCATGACCGCTGCGACGGGCGCCGGCTCCGCAGCCTGACCAGATCCGCCACCCGAAGGAGAAAAGACTATGAAGCGCCACGGCATCCTGAACGCTCAGCTCAGCGGAGCGCTTGCCACCCTCGGTCACACTGACCTGATACTCGTCGTGGACGCGGGGTTCCCGATCCCGCGAGACGCTCAGCGCGTGGACCTCGCGGTCGCCGAGAACCTTCCCGATCTGCGCACCGTCATCGGGCTCATCGCAGACGAGGTCGTTATTGAAGGAGTGGTGCGCGCGGAAGACGTCACGAGCAACAACCCGCGCTTGGACGAGTGGCTGATCCAGCGGTTCCCGGACGCCGAGTTCAGCACTCGCACTCACGCCGACGTGCTCGGAGCCCTCGCGAAGCAGGCGAAAGTCATCGTCCGCACCGGCGCTTTTGAGCCTTGGGGCAACATCGGCTTGTTCTGCGGCGTCGACGTCCCCAAGTGGTTCGGCGGGGACGGCGTCGTTGCTCCCGACTACTACGCCGACAAGCTCTGAGCGCGACGCTCACCGACCACCTCATAGAAAGAGAACCCCAGTGACCGATATCACCATTGATCCGACCACACTGAAGCCGGCCGAGCTGGCCCCCTTCATCCAGCACACGCTGATCGAGCTCGGCACCACCCGTGATGAGATGCTCGCCCACATCCGTGAAACCGTCGAATACGGATTCAACGCCGCCATGGTGCCCGCATCGTGGGTGCCGCTGGTCGCCGGCGAGCTGAAGGGCACCGGCATCGGAATCGCATCCGCGCTGGACTTCCCCACCGTGGGCGTGATGACCAGTGCAGGCAAGGCAGCGGAGGCCGCGGAGATCGCGCGCCTGGGCGCCACGCAACTCGACATCGGCGTGCAGGTCGGATGGCTGAAGAGCGGCATGTACGACGAGTTCCGGGAAGACATCGCCGGAGTGGTCCGCGCGAGCGGCCTCCCTGTGAAGGTCATGCTCGAGCTGCCACGGCTGACCGACGCAGAGAAGGAAGCGGCCGTGGACCTCGCGCAGGAGGCGGGCGCGGCGTATCTGAAGAACGCGTCCAGCGGCGCCATCGAAACCGCCAACCCGGATAGCATCCGATACCTCGTCGACCGCGCCCACGCTGGCGTTCAGGTCAAAGCATCGGGTTCGATCAAGACCTACCCTCAGGCGGTCTCGCTGCTGAAAGCCGGAGCGGTGCTCTTGGGAACCAGCGCCGGTATCGAGATCATCAACGACACAGGAGACGATTCCACGGTCAGCTACTGACCGGTCGACACGAGTTGGTGTGTGGCGTCAGGTCGCACATCAACCCGTGTCGGTGAGGGACGATAGGAGGGGGGACAAGACATATGAGTGACCAGCACGCGATCGACCGCGACGCGCCCATAGCTATACACGCTCAGATCTCCGAGCACATCCGCAACCGCATCGCGACCGGAGACTGGCCCGCCCATTACCGTCTCAAGAGCGAGCCGGACCTCGCCGCCGAACTGGGCGTCAGCCGCGGCACGCTCAGGCGTGCACTCACCACGCTGATCGAGGAAGGCCTTCTGCGTCAGGTCCGCGGACGCGGGACATTCGTCACCTCCATGACCTTCGAACCGTCTATCGCGCAGCGACTCAGCACGCTGTCGGAGGACTTCGCGAATCAGGGTGTGGTCTTTGACACCGAAGTCCGAGCCAAAGAGGCGATCGGCCCGCCGCGTCCGGTCGCCGCGCTTCTAGATGTGCCAGTCGGGGGCGAGGTGCTCCGACTGTCACGGTTGCGGTCAACTGCCGGCGAGCCGGTCACGATGCTCACGAACTACGTTCGGTTGGATCTCACGCCCGGCATCATCGACACGGATTTTGCGGAGGAGAGCTTATTCGGCACCCTCGAAGGCCGATACGGACTCAAGATCGGGACTGCTCGACGGACGTTCAGCGCGGAAGCAGCAGATGACGAGATCGCCGCTGCACTCCGGATCTCTCCCGGTCAACCTGTTCAGTACATGCAGCAGGTCACGTATCTCGTCGATGGTCGACCGATCGAATACTCAGATGTGTGGATTCATAGCGGCCGTCTGAAGGTCACGTCTCTCCTCTCACGCCGGTGACGCCAGGGCCCTGAGGTCGTCGACATCATCGGCATTCACGGTGAGCTCCGGTGCGCAGCAATACGAAGTCGCCCAAGCCCAGCCGACGGGGTGCGCGTGCTAACGAACGGCGTCTGCCCGGTCTTCAGCTGAGAACGCAGCTACTCGGCGCGCACTCGCGGCTCTGACCACGGTCCCGACCCCCGCACCCACCGCCGCGACCACCACCGGCAGCACCTCCACCCCGAGCGCCATCGGGAACACCTGCGCCGCTGCCTGCGCCATCTCCCCCACGTCACCGTCGAGCACCCGCATCCCGAGCGCGTAGCTCAGAGCCGTGAACACCGCGGGCAGCACCCACAGCGTCAGCAGCCCCATTACCCACACGACCAGCCGCGACAGCGGACGCACACCGCACCAGATCAACGCAGCCGCGACGATCACCGCGGGCACCCACCGCAGCACCATGCCGACCTCCTGCGGGTAACCGGTGATGGGGTTGAACGACGCGATCACAAAGCCGATCCAGCTGCGCACCGGCACCGCGGCGAGCGCGACGGCGAGCGCGGGCAGCGGCACGGCAGGGCGCGATGCCATCCAGCATCCGACCTGCGCCAGCAGCGTCCCGATCAGCACGCCCCCGAGCATCCCTCCGAAATAGAGCATCTCGCGCGGACCGGCCGAGCCGTCGGCGATGCCCAGACCGTTCGCCAGCACCGCGAAGCTCTGCACGGTCACGATCAGGTGCACGAGCAGCACGCCGAGCGCCGCCGGCCAGGCGCGCGCCCTCAGCGTCCGCACCACAAGACCGGCGACCACACCGCCGAGCAGCAGCATCACGAAGATGCTCAGCGCGTAATACTGACTCAGCGGCAGCAGCGAGAACGGCATGTCCTCCGGCATCGTCTGCTCGTGCCACAGGTTCTGCAGCGGCAGCCGGCCGCCTCCCACCCACGACGGGAAGAGCAGAACGACGGATGCCACGACGCCGACGACCAGAGAGATCCAGGCTGGTCTCGGCGCCGCAGCGGTATCGACTTCGGTGTCGGAATGCATGAGGGCAGTCAATCATCCACGCGCACGACGACCGACACGGATCTACGCGTGTCTACTGACGCCGGCCGCGCCACCCGAGGGACGAAGCCCGCGGCTCAGCGGTACATCTGCCGCGCCACGTAGTCCTTCTTCTTCTTGCCTCCCACCAGGATCTCGTCGGGCAGGAAGGCCTCTCCGTTCGCACCGGCCTTGAGCGCATCGCGACGCTTCGCTTCGTCGTTCAACGAGGCGTCGGCCGCAAACGCATCGAATACGGCCTGACGCGTGGCGCTCGAGGTGGTCGCGTCGGCGAGCGTCGCGGCATCCCAGCCATACGTGTTCGTCAGCAGATTCTTGCTGGCCGGCGTGCCCAGCCAGGTGACATCGCCCTTGTACGCGGACGCCTCGGCCGTGATCATCTCGGCGAACGTCGGCGCCCGCGACGCGAGCGTCGTGAACTGCACGGTGTGCTGCACCTCGTGCCGCAGCGTGAGCACTCCCACGCCTCGCACGAAGTCCTCGGCATCGGCGAGCAGCACGCCGTTCGCCACCGCATCGGCGATCATCTTCTGCAGAGCCGAAAGATTCACGTAGATGTTCTTCGCGTCGTCGGTCCACGCGCCGAACTCCACGGCCGCATAGGCCTTGCCGTTCGGATGCGTCGCCAGGTCACGCAGAGTCACGCCACGCAGCGCGATCCCGGCGTTCAGAGCGTCTGTCCGCAGGGTCTTCAGCAGCAGGGTCTTCGACGAGCGGATCGACGTGCTCGATCCGCGAGTCGTGAAGTCGGCCAGTATCATCGGCACACCCAATTGGCGGGCGGCAGCGCCCAGCCGGTCGGGCGAGACCGACGAGGCGTCATCGGCGAATCCGAGCTCGCGGGGGAAGCCCGTCGGCCCCGGCATGAAATCGGTTCCGCCCGAGCCGCCGGATGCCGTGTCGAACGTCCCTGTCTCAGCGGAGGGGTCGGCGGAGGACCCGCCGACCGCGTCGAGCAGCGAACCACCTGCGCCCGGCGAGACACCAGAGCCACCCGCCGTCACCCCGCGCTCGTCCATGTCGCGGCCGTGGTTGATCCGGGCGCCGTCGCCCGAGATGCCCGCCTCGCGTCCCTTGGCGGCCTCACCCGACTTGATCGCCGTGAACATGTTCGCGGCGGCCTTGCCCATCTCGGTGGCCTGAGTGGTGGCGGTCTGGAAGTTCGTGCTCGCGATGCGCCCCGCCTCGGTGGCGGCGTTGAGGGTGCCGGCGGATGCATCCTTCGCGACGTCCTGCGTGCCGACGAGGCCGGCCATGTCGCGGAACATACTTCCGTTCGCCAGTGCGCTCAGCGCCGCCGAGAGCCCGGCCGGCTCGGGCAGCACCGTCGGTGCCGAGATGCCCAGCACCGGTGCGCCCAGCTGCCCGGGCTTCAGGTCGTCGGTCGTTCCGCGCGACCCGGTCGCGACCGGGGAGATCTCGGGCGGCTGCAGCGGAATCGGCGAATCCTGCCAGTTCCAGAACCGGGTGATGTCCAGCTTCTCGGCAGAGTTCGAACGGCCCAGCACCGCCTCGGCGAAGACGCCCGCGGTGGGGATGGGCACGAGCCGGGTCGACTGGGTGCCGAAGTCGATCCTGCGGTCGCGCAGCAGCTCACCCCACGTCGCGAACTGCGCGAGTCCGCTGGCGTCGCCGTCTTCGGCCGGTGCGCGCAGCACCAGGTAGTTGCCCGACACCGCGATCGGATTCGGCTCGACCTGATCGGCGAGCGGCTTCCCCTGCCACGACACATCGGCGAGCAGCAGGGCGAGGGATGCTGCATCCAGACGCCCCAGCACAACGCGGGTGTAGTGGCTGCGGTTCGCCTGCAGATGGGCGAGCAGCTCGGCGCGGCGCCCCACAGCATCCCCGTGCAGGAAGCAGACCTTCTGCATGGCGCTGGTCGCGAGCACGGCGATCGGCACGACGGCGAACGACTGCTGGCCCTCGGACTCGTACCGGATGACCATCGACCCCTCAGCCGCAGCGGCCGAATCGCGGGCCACGTGGATCGCGTCGATGCCTCGCGCGGCGATGCCCTGCGGGAAGTCCACCTGCCCGGTGCCCGCGGCCACCAGGAAGGTGCTCGCCTCGGCCGCCACCCCCGGCTGGTCGAGCCGAACGCGATCGACGACGACATCGTCGAACGCGATCGAGGTGATGCGCGCGTCACCGGGGACGACCTCCGCGATCGGCCCTGGGCGCACGACCGTGAACCGGGTCACCGTGCGCGGCGGCCGGACCGGGTCACCGACCGGCGGCACCTCGGGCGGATCTTCCGGTGGTTCCTCGGGAAGCGGAGTCTCGCCGCCCGGTCTGCGCATCGCCACCCTGGCTCCCACAGACACCGGAGCCACCGCGACGTCGGCCACCGTGATCGGCCTCGGCACCCGCACGGCGCTGTGCACCTCGATGCGTCCGCGGTCGTCGATCAGCAGATCGGCCGCGCGCGGTGTGAGCGCGCCCGAGAGCAGTTCTCCCCGGAAGCGCGCGACGAGATCAGCACCGGATGCCGTGCTGAAGTCGAGCAGCTCGAACGGCAGGAACAGCGCGCGGTCGAACCTGTTCAGCTGCACGGTGACGCGGTAGATCTGCACGACCTCGTAGTACTGCACGGTGAGCGCATGCATGTGGTTGTAGTTCGCGACGATCCGGGTGCTGACCTGCTCGTGCTCCGACTGCGAGACCTCTCGCACGGCGGTCGCCCTGCGGTTGCGCACCGAGGTCGCGAATTGCTCGGTGCGGTCGTTCACCCGCTGGTTCATCTCGGCGAGGACCGAGCGCGACCCCACCGACCACGATGCGCTCGTCGCCTCAGACTGCGTCTCGGATGACTGGCTCGTGTACGAGCCGCCGCCTCCGAAGCCGAGCGCGCCGCCGATCGAGCCGGCCATGCCCGCGATGCCTCCGCCGTAGCTGGCCGCGAAGCCTTTCGATTTGCTCGATGACGTCGACCATCCGGTGGCGATCGAGCCGCCCTCCTGCATCTCTTCGGCCACCGCGTTCTGCACTTCGCTGATCGCCCGCACATGGTTGGTCGCGTTCGTGAGGCGCTCGCCCTCGTCGACCGACTCGCTCGCCGTCGTCGTGGTCTTGCGCGTCCAGTCGATGACCGCGAGCCTGGTCGCCTCTCCTGGAGCGAGCGCGAGCGAGTGCACCATGTGCCCGAGAGTGAGCCCCTGCGCGAACCACGACTGCGCGTACGTCGCGATCGCCCCGATCGCCGGCGCCCCGAAGGCGAGCGCGCCGCCGGCGAGCTTCGCGAGCGAGAGCGGCGCGGAGAGCGGCTGCTGCGCCTGCCCGGCATCCGTTCCGAGCATGAAGAGCGTGTCGTAGTAGACGCGCTCGGTCGGGTACTCCCCGAAGGCCGGCCGAAGGTCTTCGGCGGCTCGCTCTTCGGTGTCGCCGAGGTCGGTGCCGAGCGCGACCCCGACCATTTCGTGCGCGACACGGCGCGGCGGCCACAGCGCGAGTTCGCGGATGCTGCTGACCGACAGCGCGGCGGTGAGGGCCGACGCGACGGCCTGCGACACCCCGTGCATCCGTCCGATAGGCAGGCCAGGCACATCCTCGGGCGGCACGCCGGCTCCCGACGTGCCGAGGATGTCCTGCGGCACGAGCTGCACGTCGGAGTCGGCCGCCGCGAGCGCGGCCGAGGCGCGGGCGAACACCGACGAGGTGCCGAGATCGAAGATCGACTCGATCGTCAGAGATGACAGGGCGGATGCTGCCGCGGAGCTCACGCCTATCAGCTCGGTGACCGGCTGCTCGAGCAGCTCGCGAAGGCTGAGTTCGCGGCTCGACTCGCGGACGAGGTCTGCAAAGTGGACAGACATGGCTGTCTCCGATCCGCGTCCCGCGGGGCGCACGCTGACGATCGAGATGATGTGAGGAGCCCCAGACGAACACTCCTCACACCGCCGGATCGTACTCCCGCTCGGGGGCCCGCAACAGAGCCACTTCAGAGCGGTTGCGTGGTGCGACAACCAGGTCTTCCCGCCCGTCGCGAGACCCGGCGACGGATGCGTCCGCCGGCACCTGCACGGTGTCCGACGCATGCGTCATCATGGCCCCATGGCCGACGGATACGATCCCGACTTCCTCACGGTGAGGGTGCCGCTTCCGGCATCCGCCCTCGAGGCGCACGAGCTGACCTACCCGCACTTCTCGGTGCTGCTCGCTGCCGAGCGCCGGCTCGCCACCGTGACCGCCGTGAACATCGACGGCGCGCTGCTGCGCGACCTGCCGCGATCGGGTGACTGGCGGCTGGATCCGCGCGTACCGGAGAGCGCCCAGACCGGCCCTGAGGTGTACGCCCGCAACGACCTCGACCGTGGGCACCTCGTGCGGCGCCGCGATCCCGGCTGGGGCGAGAACGCGGCGGATGCGATGACGGCCACCTTCTTCTACCCCAACTCCGCCCCGCAGGCGGCCGGGTTCAATCAGTCGAAGGAGCTGTGGCTGGGCCTTGAGGACCACGTGCTCGGCTATGCCGAGACGACCGATCAGCGCATCTCGGTCTTCACGGCGCCGGTGCTCGGTGACGATGACCCGCCGTACCGCGGCATCCGGATCCCGCTGCGGTTCTGGAAGATCGCCGCCTGGGTCGGCCGGAGCGGCCTGGACACGGCCGGTTTCGTGCTCGACCAGCGTGAGCTCGTCGACACCCGCGACGGGCTGCTCGCCGCGCCGCCGCTCGGCGCGTTCCGCACGTTCCAGGTGCCGGTCGCCGACATCGCCGCGATGACCGGCGTCGACCTCGACGTCCTGTCCGACGCAGACGTGCTCTCGACTCCCGCCGCGCGCGATGAGGGGTGGCGGATGCTGCAGACGCCAGCCGACGTCGTGCTCAGCCGGTCGGGCTGAATGCTCAGAGCGTCGAGTCGCCGCGTCCGATCCCCCGGACGATGACGTCGACCACGGCATCCACCCGCTGGGCCTCCATCGGTCCACCGACGAGAGCCGCGTACGACCCAAGGGCGATCAGCTGATCCGCCACGACGGCGGCATCGACGTCGGCTCGCACCTCGCCCGCCTGCACGGCCGCGGCCAACCTCGCCGCAGTCCACTCCCGCAGCGGGGCCGCCAGGCGCGCGTTCAGCTTCTGGCCCAGCTCGGGGTCGGTCGCCGTGACGGCGATGAGGGCGCGCGCCAGTGCGACGGCCTCGTCTCCGTGCGATGAGAGCACCGAGCGCAGGTCGGCACGGAGGTCGTCGGTCACGGGAAGTTCGACGGCGGGCAGCGATCCTTCGAGCAGCGCCTCGCCGAGGATCGCCGCCTTCGACGGCCACCACCGGTAGATCGTCTGCTTGGCGACGCCCGCCTCGAGAGCGAGCCCCTCGATCGTCACCGCGGCGTACCCGGAACCCGACAGAGCAGCACGCATAGACGCCAGCACCGCCTGGCGGGCATGTTCACTTCGGGGTCTGGCCACCCGAGAAGCGTACCGAAGGGATACCATTAGTAGACGCAGCGTTGCGAAACTCGAACAGCACGCACGAGCAAGGAGAGACCATGGCCCTGACCGCACACTCCACCATTGGCGAGTGGCTGAACGATCCGATCGGCGGCGACCTCATCCGGGGCCTGCTCGCGCAATCGGGTGCCGACGCCGCGCAGCTCACCCCCGTGCTCGGCCTGCCGCTGCAGCAGCTCATCGTCATGAGCCAGGGCGCGATGCCGCAGTCCGTCGTCGACGACCTCGTCCGCGCAGTGAACGGCGGCGAGATTCCCGCTGACGACGAGAGCGCCGGCTGGACAGAGAGCATCACCCCCGGCCGCTTCGCAGGCAAGACCGTGATCGTCACGGGCGCAGCATCCGGAATCGGTCGCGCCACGGCATCCCGCATCGCCCGCGAGGGCGGCCGCGTCGTCGCCGCCGACATCTCGGCCGACAAGCTCGACGCCCTCACGACCGACCTCGCCGGCCACGATGTCGTCACCGTCGCCGGAGACCTGACCCAGCAGGCATCCATCGACGCCGTCATCGCCGCCGCCGGTGACTGCATCGACGCCCTCGCCAACGTCGCCGGCATCAACGACGACTTCTCGCCCGCAGGCGAGACCACCGACGCCGTCTGGGATCGCGTCATCGCCATCAACCTCACCGCGCCGTTCAAGCTCATGCGAGCGGTGCTGCCGATCATGGAGGCCGCAGGGCGCGGCGCCATCCTCAACGTCTCGAGCGAGGCGGGCCTGCGCGGCAACGCATCCGGCAACGCCTACACCGCCAGCAAGCACGGCGTCATCGGCGTCACGAAGTCGGCCGCGTTCATCTACGGCCCCAAGGGCATCCGGGTCAACTCCGTCGCCCCGGGCGGCGTCGCCACCGGCATCCCGATGCCGCCGAACATGTCGGAGTACGGCTCGGGTCGCCTCGGGCCCTTCCAGCAGGCGATCCCCACCGTCGCAACGGCAGAGCACCTCGCCGCATCGATCACCTTCCTGCTGAGCGACGACGCCGTCAACATCAACGGCGCCGTCCTCGCCTCCGACGGCGGGTGGTCGGTGCAGTAAGCCCGCCGAGAGGTCGGAAAGGCACCTGCCGGATGCGCGGGAGGTGCCTTTTTGACCTCTCGCCGGCGCTCGGGGCTCAGCCTGCGGGGCCCCGGGCCCAGCAAGCGGCACTCGGGCCATTTCGACGGCATGGGTTGTTCTCCCCATCGAGAGGATGTCGCCCGACCCAATAGCCTGGAGCGTGGAGGTTGTGCCGTGGGGATGATGCTGCCGGATGAACTGATCTGGGTGATGGAGAAACTGGGCTTCGACTGGCCCGACATCGATGAAGACGAACTTCGTCGTGCCGGGGTGATGATCTCGAACTTCCGCGGTGACCTCGAGAGCAAGATCCAGCAGATGGATCGCAAGGTCAACGGCGACATGGTCGCGGCCATGCGCGGGCAGGCCGGCCCCGCCTACGTGAGCGCCTGGAACACCAACCGCTCGCAGAACCTCGAGAAGCTGCTCGACCTGCTGCACCCGGTGCCCGGCGGCATCGACATCGCCGCCGACGTGGTCTTCGGCCTCAAGATCAAGGTGATCGCCGACGTGACCACCACGATGATCACCCTGGTCGGAATGCTCACCAACCCCGTCACCGCTCTGGGTGCGGGTCCGATGCTGCTGATCAAGAAGAAGCTGCTCAACGCGGCGGTCGACATCGCCGTCGAGCAGCTGATGAACCAGCTCCTGCCCATGGCGATCGAACCGCTCGCCGAGCAGCTGCCTCAGGTCATCGCCGCCGCCCTCGAGTCGCCCATCGTCGAAGCCGTCGCCGGCGACCCCGACGAGTTCTACGCCGACCTGCAGGCGCTCGAGCAGGCCGAGGGCGAGATGGAGCAGCACGCGTCCGACGTCGAGACACTGACAGCACAGCTCATGGCCGACCTGTCGAGCCTGAACATCACGGGAGGCTGACCATGGGACACCCGCTGAAGAACGCCGTCGAGCCTCTGCTGAGGGCACTCGACGACACTCCCATCCATGTCAAGCAGCTCGCCGAGATGTTCCGCAAGCACGGCGCGAACTCCAAGCGCAACGGCGTCGAGATCACCGACCTCGACGACAAGGACGTCGTGCCCGACGGGCTGCAGAACGGGTGGAAGAAGGACGGGCCGACGCCCAACGAGATCGTCGGCGCCGGGAAGGGCAACCGGCCCGATCCGTCGGAGTACCTCGACGAGGACTACATCGCCACGCATCTCGACCAGTTCACGGGCGGCGCGACCCGCATCTACAAGACCGACAGCCTGCTCGACTGGGGCCCCGGCAACAACCAGGTGCCGGGCAACGCCACCAACACCGCCTACGTCTTCCCCACCGACAAGCTCAATGAGCTGATGGACCAGGTGAACAGCCCGCAGGATCTGGCCCACGCGCTCGGCCTGCCGAGCAACTTCTTCGACGGCGGCGACGTGCAGTTGCGCGACTTCGGCCCCGATGAGCTCTCGGGTCTGAGCATGCCCAGCGGCAATGAGGGCGGGACCGACGCCGACAAGTGGATTCCCGGCGGGTACCTGCCCAGCGGCATCCCCGAAGCCGTGATCGACATCCCGCATGACGCGACCGGCTGGAACAACGGCGACGGTGTGCTCGACCAATCGCGTTGGCCCGGTAGCTGGCGGAGTCTCGACCTGTGAACGCCCGCGATGCCAGGGCATTCGGCACCAGCGCTCTTGAGCAGGGCGCCCTTCTGCCTGCGGATGCACGCGACCTGATCGTACGCTCCCAGGCCGTTCCGCCCGGTGCGACAGACGCAGCAGGCGACGGGTGGCTGGCGACGAACGTTCCCGTGCTGGTTCGCGGGCAGGCCAGGATCATCCCTCTGGCGTGGTGGGGTGCTGCAGACCACGGCTACAACCCCTACGCCGAGCCGGCCCAGATCACCTCTTTCGCCTCGCACGTCCAGGGCGCCGCTCTGCACCGTGCCGGGCCGTGGAGCGAGATGGACCTGTCGGCCGACAGCGACGACAGCATCGGCTCGTACCGAGCCGCGCTTCGCGATGCCGGTGCCACCCGCGCCGACTGCTGGGCGTACTCGGATTCGCTGGGTGTGGCCCTGGTGTGGGCGGGCAGCGAAGCTGAGGGAACCCGGTCGCTCGGGCTACACCTCGTGCCCGCCGGATGGGTGCTCAGCCGGCTGGCGGGCGACCCCGTCGATGACGTCGATGTCGGCTGGTCGTGGGCCGACGTGATCGCCCTGGCAGGCGCGGGAGCCGTCTGAGCCGGCCGATGAGGTTGCAGGGCGCCGAGAAGTCAGAAAGGCACCTGCCGGATGCCCGGGAGGTGCCTTTTCGACCTCTCGCCGGGGCTCGGGACTCAGCCCGCGCCGTCCGACGCCGTCAACTCCTCGAGCGCTGCCACTCCGCGGTCAGCGCGTCGCGGTTCGGGCGGGCGCCCTCGGCGAGACGAGCGAGCAGCCAGTCGGCGTCGATCTGCATGAAGTAGCGGAAGAACACGTCCAGCGACTCGGCAGTCACCGTGCGGTCGGGCACGAGCATCCGGATGCCGCCGTCGACCGACCACACCGCGGCCGTCTCGCGGTCGACGATCACCACCCACGACCAGCCGGGAACCCGCACGTCGGGCGTGACGCCGTCGATGATCTCGCTCAGGCGCGAGCCGCGCCGAGCCGTCACATCGGCGGCGTGCGAGCGCATGTCGTCGCCGGCGGCGACGCTGTCGCGGTCGACGTGGATGCGGATCTGGCGGCGGAACATCGCGGGTGGCCGGGTCAAAGGGTGCCGGGTTCAGAGGGAGGTTCGCGGGGTCTCGCCCGCCTGCGCGCGCTCGGCGACCAGGGAGGCCGGATCCGAGGCATCCGCACCGAGCCGCCCGCGCGAGAGCTTGTTCACGATCAGCGCGATCGCGCCATCGCCCGTGACGTTGGTCGCGGTGCCGAAGCTGTCGAGAGCGATGTAGGCCGCGAACATGAGACCCACCTCGGCCTCGCCGAAGCCGAGCATCTGCACCAGCAGCCCGGCAGCCGCCGCGATGGCCCCACCAGGAACGCCGGGGGCGGCGATCATCATGACCGCGAGCATGAGGATGAACGGCAGGTACGAGCCGAGGCTCACGTCTCCGTCCGAGAGGAGCAGCACCGCGATCGAGAAGCACGTGATCTTCACCATCGAGCCCGACAGGTGGATGGTCGCGCACAGCGGAATGACGAATCCGGCCACGGCATCGGTCACCCCGTTGCGCTTCGCGGACTCGAGCGTGACGGGGATCGTCGCCGCCGACGACGACGTTCCCAGGGCTGTGACGTACGCGTCGCGCATGCCCCACAGGGCCTTGAACGGGTTGACGCCCGCGATCGCGCCCGCGGCCGAGTACTGCAGCAGAAGCACGACGAGCGTGAGCGCGAACGACACGACCACCACGAGCAGGAACTTGCCGATCACGTCGACGGCCGAGCCGCTGTTCGACAGCTCCATGAAGATGCCGAAGATGTAGATCGGCAGCGCGGGCACGATGATGCGGCGGATGAGCCCCTCGACGATCGTGCGGAACTCGATCGCACCCTGCAGCACCACGCCGCCGCGCATCGCGGTGAGCCCGATGCCGACGACGAATGCGAGCACGAGCGCCGACATGACGTCGATCACCGGCGCGAGCACGATCTCGGTCGCCCCGCCGCTCGCCTCGCCCACGACCGAGAAGTACGGAGTGAACGCCGACGACTTCTCATCGAAGATGACCGAGTCGGTTGCGCTGAGTGACTCGGTGAACAGCCACCGGCTCACGAAATAGGCGAGCAGGCCGGCGAGCACCGTCGATGCGTAGGCGATGCCGGCGGTCAGGCCGAGCCACTTGCCCGCGCCCCGCCCCAGCTCGGCGATCGCCGGCGTGACGAGGCCGAAGATGATCAGCGGCACCGCGAAGCCGAGCAGGCCCGAGAAGATCGAGTTGTACGTCAGGAAGACGTTGCCGAGCCACACCGGCATGACCGGCCCGACGAGCACGCCCAGCACGATCGCGATGACGATCCAGGCCAGCAGCGGAAGACGGAAGAGCTTCATCGGCATCCTTCATAAACGGCCGGCCGAGACGATCCCGACCTGGCGCGTTCCGGGGAACAGCGCCCCAGACATCGTAACGATGAGCGGCGCTCGTACCCCTTGCGGGCGCGTGGTGGGCGGTCGGTGAGCACGCGATCGTACTCGTCTATCACCGCGCTCACGATGGCGCGCCGTCCGAGTCGGTCGGCGGCACCGCTCGCGCCGGGGGCGTCGGACCCGGCCGATAGTGTTGCAAGGCAGGACGAGACGTCGTGACGAATGTGTGGGGAGACACCGGAATGAATGCTGTGGCGCGCATCTACGCAGCCAGCGAACTGGGGGTGCTCGCCGTCACCGCACCCGGCGATGCCCACCCGCGCGTCGAGTACATCGGCGGCGAGCTGTTCGTCGGCCTCGACGAACCGGCGGGATCGGCGGTCACACAGGGGCAGGTCGAGACCTGGACCCGCGCGTTCGCCGACGTGATGGCGGATGCCGTGGCATCCGCCGGACCCGTCCCCGCCGGCGACGACGGGATGATCCTCATCGAAGACGAGGTGGTCTCGGCATCCGTGCTGGTCTCGCCCGGCCGCATCCCGGCGGATGCCCTGGCGGGCGCACCCGTGCTGTTCGCTCTCGCCCGCGATCAGGTCGCGATCGTGGGCGCCGACGACGAGGCCGCGGTGGCGCGTGTGCTCGACCTCGCCGAGCGGCTCTACGACCAGGGCGGTCCGCTGGTCAGCGCTCATCCTGTGGCTCTGACCCCGGCGGGGTGGGAGCGCTTCGACTGGATCCAGCGGTATCCCGCGCTCGAGATGCGCATCGAGCGCGTGCTGCGCTTCTTCAGCGTGCGCGCTTACGAACGACAGGGCGAGGCGCTGCAGCGTCCTGACGTGCGCTTCCTCATTCCGAAGACCCGGATGCTCGAGACCGGCGTCACCACCACGTTCGCGGCCTGGCCGAAGGGGGTCGCGTCGCTGCTCCCCGTCGTCGACAACGTCATCATCGCCGACAGGTCGGGCACACTCAGCGTCGCCACGTTCGACCAGTTCCTCGACGCCGGCGGAGACGCCATCGTGCGCACCGGGCTGTCTCCCGTACGGTACTTCATCCCCGGCGAGGCGCCCGAACCGGAATGATCCGACGGGGTGCGGGTGCGGTCGTCTAGGCTCCGAGCCATGAGCGATCAGCGCACCGTCCTCCTGCACGTCTCCGACCGCCCGGACGACATCGCGCGCGCGATCGGCATCGCGCACACCCTGCACGACGCGCGGCCGGAGTACAGCATCCGGATCATCGTCAACGGACCAGCAGTCCGCGGCGCGACCCGCGATGCGGATCCGCTCGAGGTGCCGGGGTTCGCCTCGATCGAGATCTGCGAGGGCGGGCTGCGCGGCCGCGGCATCCCGGTGGACTCACTGCAGCCGGGCGTTGTGACGACGGCGTCGGCCGCCGTCGCAATCGCGGATGCCCAGTTCGACGGCGCCGCGTACAACCGCGTCTGACCACCGCAGAGGCGACATCGCTCAGTCGCCTGGTTCCCGAATCCAAATCGATTTGGTACCCTGGAGTGCATCACTTCTCCGAGGAGCTTCATGCCTGATCTGACGTCGCTGCACCGGCACACGACACTCGTCCGTCCCGAGCGCATCCTGCTGCCGTCCGGCCCCGTCTGCGATCACGCGGTACTGGTCGAGAACGGCATCATCACCGACGTCGGCCGGGTCGAGAAGTTCGCTGCCTGGGAGGGACAGACCATCGATCTGCCCGGCCGGATGCTCATGCCGGGCTTCATCGATGCGCACCACCACGTCACTCAGACGTTCGGCAAGTCGCTCGTGTTCGGTGAGCCGTCTGAGATCTTCCGTCGAGTGTGGGTTCCCATGGAGCGCAACATGGACGCCGAGGCCATCGACGTGGCAACCCGCCTCGCCGCGTGGGAGTCGATGCGCGGCGGCTTCACCACCGTCGCCGATGCCGGCACCCGTGCCACCGCCGACCTCTCCGTTGTGGCGACCGCCGTCTCGGACATGGGTCTGCGCTGCGTGCTCGGCGCCATCTGCAACGACCTGCAGGGTGAGACCCGCATCCCCCTCGATCAGGTCGAGACCGGCGCGCGCGAGCATCTCGCCCGATGGGACGGCGACGACCTGATCCACCCATCCCTTGCGATCTCGATCCCCGAGGCTGCAACCGACGAGGCGCTCGTCGCTGTCGCCCGGCTCTCGCGTGAAGCCGGTGTGCCCTTCCAGATGCACGTCAACGAGCACCTCGCCGCGATCGAGCGCTCGCTCGTCGCCACCGGCAAGCGTCCGATGGAGCGCCTGGCGGACATCGGCGCACTCGGCCCCGAGCTGCTCGCCGCCCATGCCACCATGCTGACCCCGCGTGAGATCCACCTGCTGCTCGACGCCGGAGGAGCCATCAGCTACAACCCCGTCGCGAGCGCATGGAAGGGCAACGCGGTCGCCCCCGCGCTGCTGATGCACGAACTGGGTGTGCGCATGGGGCTCGGAACCGACGGCACCCGCAGCGACGCCTTCCGCCTGCTCGACGCGGCCGAGTCTGCTCAGCGTCTCACCCACGCCCTCGCGACCGGCGACTCCTCCGCCGGCGGCGGCTGGACCTGGCTCGAGACCGGCCTGCAGGGTGGCGCCGACGCCGTCGGCCTCGAGGGTCGGGTGGGCGCGATTGCGCCCGGTGCCTATGCCGACCTGCTCGTGCTCGATCTGCGCGTACCCGAGCTCGTCCCCTCGTGGGATCCGCTGTGGGAGCTCGTGCGTCTCGGAAACCGCGACCTCATCGAGTCGGTCATCGTTCACGGCCGGCTTCGCGTGCAGAAGGGTCAGCTCGTCGACGCCGACGGCGACGCCCTGCTCGACCTCGCCCGCGAGACCGCCGAGCGGGTGGTGCACTCGTCCCCGATCGTCACCGTCGACCCCCGCGCCTCCGAGCACCGGATCGCTCGGACGGAAGCCACGGCATGACGCTCACCGCATTCATCATCATCGGCCTCACCGTCCTGGTGTGCGCCTTCGTTCAGGGCGCGACCGGAATGGGATTCGCGATGATCGCGGCCCCGGTCGTGACGCTGCTCGACCCGACCCTGATCCCCGTCGCGATCCTGCTTCTCATGATCCCGCTCAACGGCTACATCGGCTTCCGGGAGCGCACCGCCATCGACTGGCGCGGCGTGAGATGGGTCAGCCTGGGCAGGTTCGCTGGCACCTTCCTCGGCCTGTGGATCCTCTTCATCGTGAACCTGCAGCAGCTGTCATTGCTGATCGGGTGGTCGACCGTGCTCGCCGCGGCCGTCGCGCTGGTGGCACCCGCGTTCGACCCGAACCGCACCGGTCTGGTCGTCGTCGGGCTGATCACCGGCATCACCGAGACCTCAACGGGTGTCGGCGGCCCGCCGCTGGCCCTCGCATTCCAGCACAAGGCGGCCCCCGTGCTGCGGTCGACGGTCGCCCTCTGCTTTCTCGTGGGCGAGGTCATCTCGGTCGTGGTGCTGGCGGTGAGCGGCAGGTTCACGCTCGGCACGCTGCTCGCAACCGCCGCTCTGCTGCCGTTCCTCGCCGTCGGCTCGTGGGCGAGCCGGTTCGTGCACCACCGCCTCGACGGCCCGCTGCTGCGCTACATCGTGCTCGGCTTCGCCGTGGTCTCGGGCGTCGTGGTCATCATCCAGGCGTGGTAGGCGGCAGACTGGAGCGGTGCCCGACATCCCGCCCCACCCGACCGCGTCAGCGCGCATCACCATCGCTGATGTCGCTCGCGAAGCGGGCGTGTCGCGAACCACTGTCTCGCATTCGTTCAGCCGCCTCGGTCACGTCAACGACGAGACCCGTTCACGGGTGCTCGAAACCGCCAAGCGGCTCGGCTACCGCCCCAGTGTCCGTGCTCAGCGCCTGCGCTCCGGCAGGTCGCAGGCGATCGCCATCCTCTCGTCGATGCCGTCCGCCGTCTCGGCAGGCGTATCGCGCCTCGGGTTCTTCACCGAGCTCGCCGTCGGCTGCGCCGAGACCGCGCTCGTGAACGGGTACACGCTGGTGCTGACGCCGCCCGACCAGCAGAATGTGCTCGATCGTCTCGATATCGACGGAGCCATCCTGCTCGAGCCGGTCGAATCGGATCAGCTGGCGTCCGAGCTCACCACGCGGGGGATCCCGTTCGTCACGATCGGCGCCGCTCTCGGACCCGACAACGTCGACCTGCATCACGACGAGACGGCGCGACTGCTGTTCGAGCACTTCGCCGAGAGGGGCGCCCGCGCCCCCGGCATCCTGATCGGCTCCAGCGGACGGGAGTCCCAGCGCATCTTCCATGAGCACTACCTCGCCCTCGCCGCCCGAGAGGGCTTCCCCCCTGTCGTCGCGATCGTTGACGAGCGGAAGGGCGAGAGTGCGGGGGCAGCCGCAACAGAGCGGATGCTGGCGGAGCACCCCGAGATCGACGCCATCGGCGTTCCCGTCGACGCCTTCGCGACCGGAGCGGTGCGCGCCGCACAGGCGTCCGGCCGCGTCGTCGGCGACGACCTGCTGATCGCAACCCGCTACGACGGCGTGCGCGCACAGACGAGCACGCCGGCGCTGACCGCCTTCGATCTGCACCTGAGCCAGGTCTCGTCCGCCGCGGTCTCACTGCTGCTGCAGAGGCTCGGCGCGGTTCCCCACGCCGAGCCCGCAGCGCCTCCGCTGCCCACGCTGCGCCCGCGGGCCTCCACCGCGGGCTGAATCCGGCTCAGATCCGGTAGTCGCCGGGGCGACGCTTCACCGTCTTGATGATGCTGGTGTTGACGCCGGGCTTGGCCTCCCCCGCGGAGTCGGCCTTCTCGTCATCCGCCCTGTCGCGACGGCCCGTGTGGGTGAACAGCAGGTTCAGCGCGACACCGACCGCAGCGCTCATGGCGACACCGCTGCCGAGAAGCGACGCCACGGGGCCGGGCAGCTGCGCGTACATCCCCGGGATCAGCACCGGCAGCATCCCGATGCCGATCGCGAGGGTGGCGGTGATCAGGTTGCCGTTCTGGTGGAAGTCGACTCGTGCGAGCATCTGGATGCCGAGCACGGCGATGATCGCGAAGACCACGACAGCGGTTCCGCCGACGACCGGAGCCGGGATGCCGCCGAGCAGGCGCGCCAGAGGGCTGAAGCCGATGACGATGAGGAACACGCCGGCGAATGCCGTGACGTAACGGCTGCGCACACCGCTGGCGCGCACGATGCCGACGTTCTCTCCGCTGGTCACCATGGCGGGGGTGCCGAAGAGGCCGCCGATCATCGTGACCACGCCGTCGGCGCGGATGACACGCGGCACGTCGCGCACCGGACGCACCTCTCGTCCGACGATCTCGGAGTTGATGACCGTCTGCCCTGTTGCCTCCGCCATCGAGGCGAGGCTCCAGACCAGCATCGGGATGGCGGCGACCAGGTTGAACTCCGGTGGACCGAACGGCATCAGCGTCGGCACCGAGAACGCCGGACCCTCGACGTGTTCGGCGAACGTGGTCATGCCGAAGAAGGCGGCGAAGATCGTGCCGCCGATCAGGCCGATGGCGACCGAGAGCTGGCGAAGGATGCCAGGCAGGAAGCGGTATCCGAGCACGGTCAGCACGATGGTGACCAGCGCGAGCAACAGGTTCATCGGGTCACCGAAGTCCTCCTGACCGGGGCGTCCGGTGATGAGAGTGCCGGTGACGCCGATCAGGTTGATGCCGATGACGACGACCATGCTGCCTATGACGAGCGGCGGGAAGTACTTGAGCACCTTGACGAACACGGTCACGGCGAGGATATAGAACACGCCTGTGAGGATGACCGCTCCGACCGCGGTCTGCAGATTCGTTCCCTGCGCGGTGGAGATGAACAGGATCGTCGCGGCGCCGCCGGGAAGCATGACGAACGGAAGCCGCACGCCGATAGCCCAGAGCCCCAGCGACTGCAGCAGCGATCCGAGGCCGCTGAAGACGAAGACCGCGGTGAGGATCGCCGCGGTGACCTCATCCGACAGATTCAGCGATTTGCCGATCAGGAAGACCGATGAGATCGGCGTCGCGATCATGACCAGGATGTGCTGGATGGCGAAGGGGATGAGCCGGCCGACCGGCCGGAACTCGTCGACGGGGTGCACGGCACCCTCTGCGGCCTGCTCGGTCTCCGCCGGGGAACTCTCTGCCATCGCGCCTCCTCCTTGAAGCATCCAAATCGATTTGGTTAATCTCCCACGAGTCTCGCTTCGTGTCAACCCCTCACAACGCCTAGGCGACGTGCGCCCGCCTCTCAACCCCCTGTGCCGATGCCTGAATCCGCGCCATTGTGGAGGCTTCGACGCAGATTCGACGCGAAGGGTGCGATGCCATGACTCATACCGACGAGCACAAGAAGGTCGCAGAGCTGATCAAGGACTTCCGGTTCGCGATGTTCGTCACGCAGGATCCCGACAACGGCAAGCTGGTCGCGCACCCGCTCACCGTGCAGGAGGCCGAATTCGACGGCGACCTGTGGTTCCTCGTGTCGAAGGTCGCCGGCCCCATCGCTGACCTGGTGCCGGATGCCCCGGTGAACGTCTCGTTCAGCGGCGACTCGTCGTGGGTGTCGCTGTCGGGCACCGCTCGGCTCATCGAGGACCGGCAGAAGATCCGCGAGCTGTGGAACCCGATGGTCGAGGCGTGGTTCCCCGAAGGACCGGACGACCCTGCGGTCGGCGTGCTGAAGTTCGACGCCGAGTCGGCCGAGTACTGGGACAGCCCCGGCGGCAAGATCGCCACGGCCTTCAGCTTCGTGAAGTCGAAGATCACCGGCGAGCGCTACGACGGCGGCGACAACGCGACCGTGGAGCTCTAGCACCCTCGTCGCTGCCGCGGGGCGGCGTCATAACTCAGGAGATCCAGCCCTGTCCGGCCGGCTTGCGGGCGTTTCGGGCGGTTTCGGGCGCAGTTCTCCTGAGTTATGACCGTGCGGCCGCCACGCGACCGGCTCAGCGGCGCAGCGCCGCGCGCACAAGGTCGGCGTTGCCCGCGGCAGGAGTGCCGTCGGGCAGGGCGAGCGTGTCTTCGAGGCCGATCCGCGAATCGAACCCGTGCGCGCGGGCGAGATCGATCGCGGGCCACGTCGAGCGCTCCTCGCCGTGCAGAAGGATCGGCATCGTCGGCTCCGCCGCCCGTACGGCCGCGGCCAGGGCATCCGCCCTGCTGCCGACGTCCACCGCAGGCAGGTCGGGCAGCTCGATGAGCACGCGCAGGCACCGGCCGCGCACCGGCGATGCGCGCCAGGCGTCCGCGCCGGCTTCGTGCCAGATGCCGGCCTCGATCGCCACGCCCCGACTCAGCAGCAGATCCGCGAGGTCATCCGCGCCCTCTTCGTGCCAGTTGACCGAAGCGTAGTCGGGCAGCTGCGTCCATCCCCCGATGGCAGACAGCCGGGATGCCGGATCGCCCGGCCCCTGCGGCGAGACGCGAGCCCACTCGCCGGTCGTCACCCCGAGCGGGACACCGGGGCAGGCGCGGCGGAAGGCCAGCACCCACCGATCGACGTCTGCCGGCGCGATGCTGTCACGACCCCGCTCGTCTTTGGGATGCAGATGGATCTCGCGGGCGCCGGCGCTGAGGGCATACGCCGCATGCGCTGCCATCCGGGCTGGTTCGGTGCTCAGCTCCGGATGCGCGGACGATTCGCGAGCTCCGTTCACGCAGACCTGCAGCATGCCTCGATGCTAGACGCCGAGCACGAGACCTCGCGTCTCGCCGGTAGACTGGCGTTGCCCGCCGGCCCCTTTCTCTTGGAGTGCGCGTGACCACCCCGAACACCCCCACCACCCACGTTCCCGACTCGGTCGAGAACGCCATCGCGACTCCTGAGAAGGAGCAGCCGTACGGCGCCCTCGGACTCAAAGACGACGAGTACGCCCGCATCAAGGAGATCCTGGGCCGACGCCCCACCTCCGGCGAGCTCGCCATGTACTCGGTGATGTGGTCTGAGCACTGCTCGTACAAGTCGTCGAAGAACTACCTGCGCCGCTTCGGCCAGAAGGTCTCGGACGAGATGAAGGAACGGCTCATGGTCGGCATGGGCCAGAATGCCGGCGTCGTCGACGTGGGCGAGGGCTGGGCCGTCACCTTCAAGGCCGAGTCGCACAACCACCCCAGCTTCATCGAGCCTTTCCAGGGCGCCGCAACCGGCGTCGGCGGCATCGTCCGCGACATCATCTCGATGGGTGCGCGCCCGGTCGCGGTGATGGATGCCCTGCGCTTCGGCGCCATCGACCACCCCGACACGCCGCGCGTCGTGCACGGCGTCACCAGCGGCATCAGTTTCTACGGCAACTGCCTGGGCCTTCCGAACATCGGCGGCGAGACGGTCTTCGACGCCGTCTACCAGGCCAACCCGCTCGTCAACGCCCTCGCGGTAGGCGTGCTGCGCCATGAAGACCTCAAGCTCGCCAACGCCACCGGCGTCGGCAACAAGGTCGTGCTGTTCGGCGCCCGCACGGGCGGCGACGGCATCGGCGGCGCCAGCATCCTGGCATCCGACTCCTTCGACTCCACCGGCCCGACCAAGCGTCCCGCCGTGCAGGTCGGCGACCCGTTCGCCGAGAAGGTGCTGATCGAGTGCTGCCTCGAGCTGTACAAGCTCGAGCTGGTGGAGGCCATCCAGGACCTGGGCGCGGCAGGCATCTCGTGCGCGACCAGCGAGCTCGCCGCGAACGGCAACAGCGGCATGCACGTCTCGCTCGACAACGTGCTGCTGCGCGACCCGTCGCTCACCGCCGAAGAGATCCTGATGAGCGAGTCGCAGGAGCGCATGATGGCGATCGTCTCGCCGGAGAAGCTCGACGCGTTCCTCGAGATCGTCGGCAAGTGGGAGGTCGAGACCAGCGTGCTCGGCGAGGTCACCGGCGACGGCCGCCTCGTCATCGACTGGCAGGGCGAGCGCATCGTCGACGTCGACCCGTCGACCGTCGCCGTCGACGGCCCGGTCTACGACCGCCCCGTCGCGTACCCGACGTGGATCGACGCGCTGCAGGCGGATGCCGCAGAAGACCTTCCCCGTTCGAACGACGCCGACGTGCTGCGCACGCAGTTCCTGCAGCTGCTCGGCTCGCCGAACCTCGCCGACACCAGCTGGATCACCAACCAGTACGACTACTACGTCGGCGGCAATACGGCCCTCGCCTTCCCCGACGACGCCGGCATGGTGCGCGTCGACGAGGAGTCGGGCCTCGGCTTCGCCGTCTCGACCGACGCCAACGGCCGCTACTGCCAGCTCGACCCGTACGCGGGTGCCCAGCTGGCCCTCGCCGAGGCGTACCGCAACGTCGCCGTGACGGGCGCCACCCCCACCGCTATCACCGACTGCCTCAACTTCGGCTCCCCCGAGAACCCCGAGGTCATGTGGCAGTTCGGGCAGACCGTCGACGGTCTGGCCGACGGATGCTACGAGCTGGGCACCCCGGTGACCGGCGGAAACGTCTCGTTCTACAACCAGACGGGCGACGTGCCGATCCACCCGACCCCGCTGGTCGGCGTGCTCGGCATCATCGACGACGTCTCGCGTCGCATCCCGTCCGGCTGGCAGGACGCCGGCGACAACATCTACCTTCTCGGCGTCACCTCGACCGAGCTGTCGGGCTCGGCCTGGGCCGACGTCGTGCACGACCACCTCGGCGGTCTGCCGCCGAAGGTCGACCTCGCCGCCGAGCGTCGTCTCGCCGGCCTGCTCGGTGCCGCCCGCGAGGAGTGGCTGATCTCGTCGGCGCACGACATCTCTGAGGGCGGCCTCGGCCAGGCCCTCGCCGAGGCCGTCATGCGCTTCGGCGTCGGCGCACGCGTCTGGCTGACCGAGCTCATGGAGCGGGATGGCGTGGATGCGGCGACCGCGCTCTTCTCGGAGTCGACCGGCCGCGTGATCGTGACCGTGCCGCGCGAAGAGGACGTGAAGTTCCGCGGGCTGTGCGAGGGTCGCGACTACCCGGTGCTGCGCATCGGCGTCACCGACACCGAGCCCGCCCTCGAGGTGCAGGACGTCTTCACCATCTCGGTCGACGAGCTGCGCGAGACCTCGCGGGGCACGCTGCCCGCGGTGTTCGGCCCGACCGTCACCGAGCCGGTCGCGTGACGAACGTGCCGACCGACGAGGACTACGGCGATCTCGGCGAGCGCCGCAGCCGCCGCATCCGGATCGTCGCGTGGATCACGATCGGCGCACTGATCATCGGCGGCGGCGGGGTGACTGCGCTCACCCTGCTGTTCGGCTGACCCGGCCGAACGCCCCGGCGGCCGCTCCTGCTGCCGCGCGGTAGGTTCGGAGGCATGCGATCCGACGGCCGCCGGGCCACCCTTCAGGACATCGCCGACCGTCTGGGCGTGTCCCGCTCGACCGCGTCTTTCGCGATCACCGGGCGCGGCCGCGTCTCGGATGAGATGCGCCGCCGCGTGCTCGACGTCGCCGACGAACTCGGCTACCGGCCGAACACCGTCGCGCGCAACCTCCGCGGCGCCCGCACCGGCATGCTGGCGCTGCGCATCCCGCCGCACAGCACCACCATGTCGTACTACACCGAGGCGGCATTCGGCGTGGTCGAAGAGGCCGAGCGCGCGGGGCTGATCGTCTTCCTGCTCACGACCGATCCCGACCCCGAGCGGCTGCGCCACCTGCCCGCCGACGCGGTGATCATCCTCGACCCTGCCATCGACGACCCGGTGACCCACGCGATGCTGAACGGACGTGTTCCGGTCGTCACCGGAGAACCCGTCCCCGAAGGGCTGCCCGCCGGCAGCGGTGAGGTGATCAGCGACCACGACTCCGCCGTGCGAGAGCTGCTCGATCACCTCGTCGAGCGCGGCGCCCAGCGCCCGGCGATGGTCTTCCCCGATCTCAAGAATCACTGGGCCTTCACGGTGCGCGCGGTCTTCGAGTCATGGTGCGCCGAGCGCGGCATCCGCCCCCGCGTGGCCGAGGTGCCGCACCCGGCGAACCCGTCGCAGATCCACGCCGCCGTGGCCGATGTGCTGTCCGAGCATGACCCGGCCGACGCGATCCTCGCGGTGTCCGACGGCACCGTGCTCAGCATCGTCACGAGCGCGCAGCAGCTGGGGCGCCGGGTCGGTGAGGATCTGCTCGTCGCTGCCCTGGTCGACACCGACGTGCTTCCGCTGACCCAGCCGTCGATCACCGCTATCGACCTGCATCCTCGCGAGTTCGGCAGGCAGTGCGTGCGCGTGGCGATCGCCGCCATCGAGGCGGGCGACGCCCGCCAGGCCGGCGACGCACCACGTGCGCCGCTTCGCGAGATCGTGCCGGTCGCGGTCCGGCGGCGCGCATCGACGCTCGGGACTCGCGACAGCTGAAAGCACCTCACCGTCATAGTGACGACTCGTGCTTGTTCTGCTTTATCGATATTGCTACGCTGTCTCCGTTCGTCGGAGCGTCGGACGCCCCTCGGCCGACGCTCCGACGGCGACGATGACGTCGACCCGCGAAGCAGGAGCACCCGTGTCTCACGCCCCCGAGAACCAGATCCCACCCACTGAACTGACCGCGCAGGTCACCAAGGGCCGCTTCAAGCGCGTCCTCGGTGTTCCGTCGCTCGTGCTGTTCGGACTCGTCTACATGGTGCCGCTCACCGCGTTCACCACCTACGGCATCGTGACCCAGCTCACCGGCGGCCGGGTGCCGGCTGCATACGTCGTCACCCTCGTCGCGATGATCTTCACCGCGCGCTCGTACGCCCGCATGTCGATCGCCTACCCGTACGCTGGCTCGGCGTACATCTACACCCAGCAGAGCTTCGGCGGCGCGGTCGGCTTCCTCGCCGGGTGGGCGCTGCTGCTCGATTACCTGTTCCTGCCGATGATCAACTACCTCATCATCGGGCTCTACCTGAGCGACACATTCCCCGCCGTGCCCGGCTCCGTGTGGATCCTCATCGCGATCGCCCTCGTCACGGTGCTGAACATCGTCGGCATCGTCTCGGTCGCGCGCGCCAACTTCGTCGTCATCGCGGTGCAGACCGTGTTCATCGTCGCCTTCGCGGCACTGGCCATCGGCGCAGCGGCCGGGCAGGGCGTCGACCCGCTCGTCCCCTTCACCGGCGACGGCACGGTCGACGGCATCCTTCCTCTGTTCCAGGGTGCCGCGATCCTCTGCCTGTCGTTCCTCGGGTTCGACTCGGTGTCGACGCTGGCGGAAGAGGCGAAGGACTCCCGCCGCTCGGTGCCCCGCGCGATCATGATCGTCACCATCGGCGCCGGCCTGCTCTTCATCCTGCTCACCTACCTGTCGCAGGTCGCCTTCCCCTCCAACGAGTTCTCGTCGGCAGACACCGCGAGCATCGAAGTCGTCGCCTCCCTCGGTCAGCAGTGGCTCTCCGCCCTGTTCATCGCGGGCTTCATCGCCGGAAGCGTCGGATCGGCGCTCACGTCTCAAGCATCCGTATCCCGCATCCTGTTCGCCATGGGCCGCGACGGCGTGCTGCCCCGCCGGATCTTCGGCCGCCTGAGCACGCGCTTCGGCACCCCGACGATCCCGATCCTGCTGGTGTCGGCCGTCTCCCTGCTGTCGCTGGTCGCCGATCTGCTGACGGTCTCGAACATGATCAGCTTCGGCGCGCTCATCGCGTTCTCGTGCGTCAACCTGTCGGTCATCAAGCATCACTTCTTCGACCGCGGCGAGCGCAGCGGCTGGGACCTCGTGAACAATCTCATCCTTCCCGGCATCGGCTTCGCGCTGACGGTCTGGCTCTGGACGAACCTCACCGGCGCGAGCTTCGCGATCGGACTGTCGTGGCTGGCCGTCGGCGTCGTCGTCCTGATGATCGTCACGCGGTTCTTCCGCCGACCGACCCCGACCCTCGACCTGACGGAGTGAGCATGACGGCCCCGGACACCATCGTCATCGCCGGTCGCGTGCACGCGCTCGCCGGCGCCTCAGCCTCCGAAACCGGCAGCGCTCGCACAGCCGCTGAGGCCGTCGCAATCGCCGACGGCCGCATCGCCGCGATCGGCTCGCGAGAGGCGATCATGCAGCTCGCCGGCGAGGGGACCGAGGTGCGCGAGCATCCGGATGCCACGATCATCCCCGGCCTGGTCGACGCGCACACGCATCCGATCTACAGCCTGGGGATCGTCCGCGGACTCTCCCTGGTCGGCGTTCACGATCACCACGAGCTCGTCGCTGCCCTGGAACGCGGCCGCGACGAGCAGGCGGACGCCGAGTGGTTTCTGGCCTGGGGGCTCGACCCCACCGCGTTCGAGGGGCGGCCGATCAGCAACGACGCTCTGCACGCCGTGCTCGGCGCCGACAGGCCGGCCTACATCAAGATGTTCGACGCGCACTCCGGCATCGCCTCGTCGGCCGCGCTCGCACGCGCAGGCGTCACGCAGCCGCAGGCGAATCCCGACGGCTCCGCCGTGGCCGGCGACGATCAGGGCAGGCTCACGGGTCACCTGATCGAGTTCCCCGCCATGGAGCTGGTCGAGAGCGTGCTGCCGGCCGACACCCGCGAGGACCGGCTGCAGAGACTGCATGCGCTGCTGAGCGGAATGGCCGCCCACGGCATCACCGCGACGCACGTGATGGACCTGAAGGACCCCGACGCGCTCGATCTGCTCGACGCCCTCGAGCGCGACGGCGACCTTCCCGTGCGGCTGCGGATATCGCCGTGGTGCGAACCGGGCATGACCGATGACGAGATCGACGCGCTCATCGCGATGCAGGGCCGCGGCGGCCGCCGCTTTCGCGTGGAGGGCGTGAAGCTGTTCATCGACGGGACGGTCGAGGGCGGCACGGCCTGGCTGGCGACGCCGGACACCGCCGGCGAGGGTCTGGCATCGGTGTGGCCGGATGCCGAAGAGTACGCCTCACGGATCCGGCTCTTCCACGAGCGCGGCGTGCCGACGGCGACGCATGCGATCGGCGAGCGCGGCATCCGATTCGTCGCCGAGACGCTCGCGGCCCTGCCGGCGGACGGTCCTCAGCATCGGATCGAGCACCTCGAGTCGGTCGAGGACGACGTGATCGACCTCATCGGCCGCAGCGGCATCGCCGCCAGCATGCAGCCCACCCACTGCACCCATCACGTGCGCCCCGACGGCGGCGACGACTGGTCGCGGCGTCTCGGACGCACCCGCGCCGAGCGGGCATGGCGCACCGGCGACGTGCGCCGCAGCGGAGCTGTGCTGGCGCTGGGGTCGGACTGGCCGGTCGCGGCGTTCGACCCGTGGGAGATCATGGCCGATGCCCAGGCGCGCACCTCGGTCGCGCATCCGGGTTCGGCCCCCGTGCGACTCGACCAGGCGCTCACCGCCCGCGAGGCTCTCGAGGGATACACCACCCACGCGCATCGGGCGATCGGGTCGCCCGGCGGAGCGCTGACGGTCGGAGCGCCGGCAGACCTCGTCGTGGTCGACCGCGATCCGCTCGACGTGACGCCGGAAGAGCTCATGGGAGCTCAGGTGCTGCTGACCCTGATCGACGGAGCGCTCACGCACGGGTGACGCCGGGGGTGCTCTCGACGCGCGTGCGTGGCTGTCAACCCTCTCCTCACCCTGCTCGGACTCGTCGAGGGTGGATGCACACCGACCGAAGGAGTCAGCGATGAGCGACAGCACACCCCAGAGCGACGACCAGAACCAGAACGACGAGCAGGAGCTGCTCGTGAACGGCCTGGACGACGGCACCGGCGACCCCAACGACGACCGCGCCTACCTTCAGAGCACGCCGCCGGCGCAGGTCGACGACGAGGCCGTGCGCGAGCACCTCGCCGAAGAGGAAGGCGACGGCGACGACCTCTGAGCGGTCATCGCCGATGATGAGCATCCACTGACCCGTCGCGGCGCCGGGGAGTAGCATCCCGGGCATGACCATCCGCTTCGAGAACGTCGGCATCGCCGTGCGCGACCTCGACGCGGCCGTGTCGTTCTTCACCGCGCTCGGCCTCGCGGTCGTCGGCCGAGACGAGGTCAGCGGCGACTGGGCCGACACGGCCGTCGGGCTCGACGGCAATCACGCGAAGATCGCCATGCTGCAGACGCCCGATGGCGGCGGCCGGATCGAGCTGTTCGAGTACGTGCATCCAGACGCGATCGAGACGGCTCCGACGCTGCCGAACGAGATCGGGATGCACCGGGTCGCGTTCCAGGTCGACGATCTCGACCAGGCGCTGGCGATCGCCGCGCAGCATGGATGCCATCCGCTGCGCGGCGTCGCCGACTACCAGGGCATCTACCGGCTCACCTACCTGCGCGGGCCGAGCGGCATCCTCGTCATGCTCGCCGAAGACCTCACCGGCAGGTGAGATCCGTCAGGCGGTGTCGGACTGGCCCCGGTCGCTCGACTCGGACTTGCGACCGCCGGCCTCGAGAACGTCACCGGCCGGCAGCTCCTTGTGCCCGCCGAACTGCAGGCGCATCGCCGACAGCACCTGATTGGCGAACTTGTCTTCATCGCGCGACGCGAACCGCTCGAACAGCGACGCGGCGAGCACGGGAACGGGCACGCCCACATCGACCGCGGCCTTGACCGTCCAGCGGCCCTCGCCCGAATCCGAGACGCGGCCGGCGAGGCCGTCGAGGGTCGGGTTCTCATTGAGCGCCGTCGCGGTCAGGTCGAGCAGCCACGACGAGATCACCGATCCGCGGCGCCACAGCTCGGTGACCTTCGAGGTGTCGATCGGGAACTGGTAGAACTCCGGCTCTTCGAGAGGCGCGACCTCGGCCGAATGCTCGGCCTCGCGCACGCCGGCATCGGCGTTCTCGAGCAGGTTGAGCCCCTCGGCGATCGCGGCCATGATGCCGTACTCGATGCCGTTGTGCACCATCTTCACGAAATGGCCGGCACCGGCAGGGCCGCAGTGCAGGTACCCCTGCTCCTCCGGAGCCAGTTCGCCGGTGCGACCGGGGGTGCGCTCGATCTCGCCGACGCCCGGAGCGATGGTCTTCAGCAGAGGCTCGATGTGCTGCACGGCGGCATCCGATCCGCCGACCATGAGGCAGTACCCGCGCTCGAGTCCGAACACGCCGCCGCTCGTTCCGGCATCGACGTACTCGATGCCCCGCTCGCGCATCGCCGCCGCGCGGCGCACGTCGTCGCGATAGTTCGAGTTTCCGCCGTCGATGATGATGTCGCCCTCGTCGAGCAGATCGGCGACCTGGTCGACGATCCTGCCGGTGAGGCCCGCGGGCACCATCAGCCAGATCACGCGGGGAGTCTGCAGCTTCGAGACGAAGTCCTGCAGGTCGGTCGCGCCGACCGCCCCGTCGGCGGCGATCGCCTCGACCGCCTCCTGATTCACGTCGTAGCCGACGCATTCGTGCCCGTCGCGCATCAGACGGCGCACGATGTTGGCGCCCATTCGTCCGAGTCCGATCATTCCCAGCTGCATCATGTCTCCCGTCGATTCGGCGTCTCCATCGTCACGCACCCTCGGAGGGCCTGGCAACCCCCGTGCCCCCTCACCCGTCGAGCACTAGGGTGTCGGGATGATCAGTCGTGACGTGCTCGCCGAGCAGAGAGCCGATGCCGTCGCGCGCGCCGAGCATGCGGCATCCGCCCTCGCCGATCTCGTGCACGACCGCCAGGGGTCGAACGATGACGACGAGCACGACCCAGAGGGCGTCACGCTGTCGTCGGAGTGGTCGCGTCTGTCGGCCCTGGCCGACGCGGCGGCAGACGAGGTGCGGCAGTATGACGATGCGCTGTCACGGTGGGATGCCGGTGACTACGGCATCTGCGCGAGCTGCGGAAGGCCGATCCCGGAAGGCCGGCTGGAGGTGCGCCCCTTCGCCCGGCTCTGTGTGCCGTGCGCCGAGAAGAAGTGAGTGCGGGGCGGACGCCGCCGCTACGGCGCGCTCACGTCGGCCCGGCCGTAGCCGCCCAGCCTCTCGATGGCGAAGTCGAGAAGGGCTGACGCGCGAGGCGTGAGCTGCATGTCCTCCGGCCAGATCCCCACGACGTGCGAGACGGTGACCGGCGGGTCGAACGGCCGGATGACCACAGGCAGCCCCTCGACGCTCACCGGCAGGGTGTTCGGCCGCGACATCAGAAGCCCGTAGCCGAGCCCACGACCGACGAGGGCCTCGACGAGGCCGATCTGCGCCACTCGGGCCTCGACCCGCGGCGAGAGACCGCGGGCCGTGAACGCGTCGGTCACGTTGCGGACACCGGGAGTCGCGTCGTACTGGATGAACGGCTCATCCGCGAGGTCGGCGAGGTCGACCGACTCGGCAGAGGCCAGCGGGTGATCGGGGTGCAGGTACGCCTCGAGCTCGGTCGCGTAGATCTTGCGGCGGCTGTAGCCGAGCGGCAGCGACACGTTGTAGACCAGCGCGACGTCGAGCCTGCCCGCCTCGAGCGCCGACAGCAGCTCCTCGTTGGTGCCGACCATGATCTCGATGTGCACACCCGGGTGCCGCTTGGGGAACCCCTCGAGCAGCTCGGGCACGACACTCGTGGCGAAGCTGTCATAGCATCCGAGTTTCACCGGCCCCCGCAGCTCGTCGCCGTCGCCGGCGGCCAGCACGAGCTCATTCGTGTCTGCGACGATCTGCCTCGCTCGCTTGGCGAACTGCACACCGGCCGGTGTCAGTGTCAGCCCCCGGGCCTTGCGCCGCACGCAGAGCTGCTCGCCGACGGCCTTCTCGAGGCCCGTGATCGCCTGCGACAGCGCCGACTCGGAGATGTGCAGGTCGGCGGCCGCCGCGCTGAGAGTCGGGAAGTTGGGCAGAGCGGCGAAGAGTTCGAGCTGCCGCAGGCTGACGTCGACCATATCTTCAGTCTAGCCGAATTAGTTCCTTGAATAACTGTGATTTACACGCAGTGGCAACCGCGGGAGCATGGGCAAAACCCTTCCCGACCCTCGTCATCGAGGGCAGACAACGACGTCAGGAAATTCGATGACCTCCTCACCCGCCACGGGCACTCCGGCATCACAGCGCCGGATCGCCTTCGCCACCATCGTCGGCACCACGATCGAGTGGTACGACTTCTTCATCTACGCGACGAGCGCAGCGCTCGTCTTCGCCCAGCTCTTCTTCGAACCCGCCGGCAAGGGCCTCGGCCTGCTGTTCTCGTTCGCGACCGTGGGCATCTCGTTCCTCTTCCGTCCGCTCGGCGCCTTCCTCGCCGGCCACTACGGTGACGTCATCGGCCGTCGCGCGATGCTCGTCGCGACTCTGGTGCTCATGGGCGGCGCCACCACGCTGATCGGCGTGCTGCCGACCTACGCGCAGGTCGGCATCGCCGCCCCGATCATGCTGCTGATCCTGCGCATCCTGCAGGGCCTCTCGGCCGGCGGCGAATGGGGCGGCGCGGTGCTGATGGCCGTCGAGCACGCGCCCGCGAACCACCGCGGCCGCGCGGGATCGTGGCCGCAGCTCGGTGTCCCTCTCGGCTTCATGCTCGCCTCGGGCGTGACCGCGCTGATGACCGGTGTCGTCTCGCCCGGCGCCGCCTACCTCGAGTGGGGCTGGCGCGTGCCGTTCCTGCTCAGCATCGTGCTGATCGTCGTCGGCTTCGTGATGCGCCGGTCGGTCGACGAGAGCCCGGTCTTCGCCGAGATCGCCGAACGGGGCAAGCAGGCCAGCCTGCCGATCATCACCCTGTTCCGCCGCCACTGGCAGCTGGTACTGCTCGCCGCCTTCGTCTTCGTCGGCAACGGCACCCTCGGCTACATGACCACCGGCGGCTTCCTCAACAACTATGCGATCAGCGTGCAGGATCTCGCTCGCACCGACGTGCTCGTCGCCGCGGTCTTCGCCGCCGCCGTCTGGTTCTTCTCGACGCTGTTCGCCGGCTACCTGTCCGACGTGATCGGCCGCCGCAGCACCTTCCTCATCGGCTTCGCGCTGCAGGCCGCCGTGGTGTTCCCCGTCTTCTGGCTCGTCGACGCCGGCGGTCTGGTGGGCCTCTACACCGCCCTGCTGCTGATCTCGACCGGTCTGGGCCTCACCTACGGCCCGCTGGCGGCCTGGTACGCCGAGATCTTCCCCGCATCCATCCGCTTCTCCGGCGTCTCGATCACCTACGCTCTCGGCGCGGTGCTGGGCGGCGCGTTCGCCCCGATGATCGCGCAGATGCTGCTCGATGCCACCGGCACCACCGTCGCCGTGTCGTCGTATCTGCTCTTCGCCACTCTGCTTGGCGCCGGCGCGACCCTGTGCCTGCGCGACCGCAGCGGCATCGACCTCGGCTCAGGCAACGCGGCCGAGCAGGCGACCGGAGCGACCGTCTTCGAGCCGAAGAACACCGCCGACCTGGCCGGAGTGCGCTGACAGCGCCCCACGCAGACCGACTGAGCACAAGGAGAGACCCGCATGGCACCCCACAGCACCAGGATCGCGATCATCGGCGGAGGGATGGGCGGCCTCACGGCCGCCATCGCCCTCACGCGCATCGCCGGAATTCAGGTCACGGTGTTCGAGCAGGCCGGCCGCCTCGGCGAGGTCGGCGCGGGCGTCACCGTCGCGCCGAACGCCGCCCGCGTTCTCGACCGCCTCGGCGTCTATGAGAGCGTGCGCGACGCGGGTGCCGTACCCGACGGCCATGGCGTGTATCTGAACGCGATGGGCGAGATGGTCACGGATGCCGCGTGGGAGGACTCCGCGAAGCAGTACCGCAACATCGGCATGTACCGCCCCGACCTCATCGACATCCTCGCGCGCGAGATCGACCCCGAGAGCATCCGTCTCGGCCACCGCCTGACGGCGGTCGAGACGGTGCCCTCGACCGACGGACCGGATGCTGTGCGCGTCGAGTTCGAGAACGGCGCGAGCGAGGAGTTCGACGCGATCATCGGCGCCGACGGCATCCACTCCGTCGTCAGAAGGGCCGTAGGGCAGCATCCCGAGCCGGTCTACTCGGGGTACATCGTGTACCGAGGTGTGGTCGATGCGTCGCGGCTGCCCGAGGACTGGCCGATGATCAGCCAGGTATGGATGGGCGACAGCAGGCACTTCATGTGCTATCCCCTGCAGCAGCGCAGGCTGTTCAACTTCGTCGCCGGCGTACCAAGCGACCGGCCGCTGAACGGCCCGTGGTCAGGCTCGGCCGAGGTCGGCGAGCTCGCTGCCGAGTTCGCCGGCGACGGGTGGGACCCGCGACTGCAGCGGTTCATCAGCTCGATCGAGAAGACGTTCTGGTGGGGCCTGTTCGACCACGAGCCGCTCACCAACTGGTCGCGCGGCCCGATCGCGCTGCTGGGCGACGCCGCGCACACGATGCTGCCGCACCAGGGACAGGGCGTGAACCAGGCCATAGAAGACAGCATGGCGCTGGCCACGTTCCTCGCCGCAGCGCAGACGGTGGCCGACATCCCCGAGGCGTTCCGTCGCTACACGGCAGTGCGCATGCAGCGCACCGCCATCCTGCAGCACGGATCTCGCCGCGCGGGGGCGATGTTCGACGCGCAGTACGAGTTCGAGAACCTCGACAAGCGCGACGCCGACATCCGCGTCGGCCGCGATTTCCGCCGCAGCGCGGTGTTCGACTACGACGCGCAGAAGGTCGCCGAAGAGGCGCTCACCCGATTCAGGAAGGACAAGGTCGCATGACCTCGATCAGCATCATCGGCAGCGGCAAGATGGGCGCGGCCATCGCCGAAGTGGCCACCAGGGCGGGAGCCGCGGTTCAGATCATCAAGCGCAGCGCGACGAGCCCGTCGGCCGCACGCGACGGCTACGACTACGGCGTCATGGGCGACGAGCTCACCGGCGACCTCGTCGTGCTCGCGGTTCCGTACGGCGCGTACCCCGGCATCCTGCAGCACTACCGCGACCAGCTCAGCCGCAAGGTGGTGATCGACATCAGCAACCCGATCGACTTCTCGACCTATGACCGGCTGCGCTCACCCGCCGACTCGTCGACAGCGGCCGAGCTCGCGAAGATGCTGCCCGAGGGATCGGCCGTGGTGAAGGCGTTCAACGTCAACCTCGGCGAGACGCTCACCACCGGCACGAACGGCACCACCACCACGACCGTGCTGTACGCCGGAGACTACGCAGAGGCGAAGATCGCCGTCGCCCAGCTGATCGAGGGGGCCGGGATGCGGGCGGTGGATGCCGGACCGCTGACCCGCGCCCGCGAGCTCGAGGCCATGGGGTTCCTGCAGATCATCATGGCCGCGCTCGGCAAGACGCGATACGAGTCGGGGTTCACGCTGCTGGCGTGAACCCCGCCCCGGCGATCACGCGAGCGTGAGGAACAGCTTCTCGAGCTCATCGAGACTCGGCGCGCCCTCGTCGGCGTCGTCGGCGATGCAGTGCTTCAGCGCCGTGCTGATCACCGCGAAGCCCGCGCGATCGATGGCCTTGCCGACGGCCGCGAGCTGGATCACGACGTCACGGCAGTCGGCATCGGTCTCCATCGCGTCGATCACCGCGCTCAGCTGACCGCGGGCGCGCTTGAGCCGGTTCACGACCTTGCGGATCTCGTCATCGGGTGCGGCGCTCATGCGGACTCCTTCTCGAAAGAGCGGTCGGCGGCGAGCATCCGGATGCCTGCAGCCCACGTCAGATACCCGCCGTCGAGGTTGCGGGCCTCGCGTCCGTGCTGGCGCAGCAGGCGCACGGCGGTGTGCCCTCGCTGCCCGACCTGGCAGTGCACGATCAGCTCGCCTGCGGGCAGCCGGTCGAGATTGTCGCGCAGTTCGTCGACCGAGATGTTCACGCTGCCGGGGATGGCCCCTGCCTCATACTCGCCCGCACTGCGCACGTCGACGAGGGTCGCCCCGTCGGCCACCGCGGCAGAGAGCTCGTGCCACTGGATGCCGTCGGTGAGGCCCGTCGCCGCGTTGTCGGCGATGTAGCCGAGCATGTTCACCGGGTCTTTCGCCGACCCGAACTGCGGCGCATAGGCGAGCTCGAGCCGGCTCAGCTGCGAGGCGGTGAGCCCCGCCTGCATCGCGGTGGCGATCACGTCGATGCGCTTGTCGACCCCGCGGCGCCCGATCACCTGCGCGCCGAGGACGAGGTCGGTCTCGGGGTCGACGAGCAGCTTCATCCTCAGCCGCTCGGCACCCGGGTAATAGTCCGCGTGATCGGCGGGATGGGCGTGGATCACGCGATGGGCGCGACCGGCATCCCGAAGCCGCTTCTCGCTCCACCCCGTCATCGCGACGGCGAGATCGAAGACCCCGACGATCGCCGTGCCGAGCGCGGGCAGTGCGTCGGCCGGATGGCCGTCGAGCAGGCCGGCGTCGGCGGCGATCGCGTCTGCGGCCGTGCGGCCGTGACGGTTCGCGAGACCGGCCATGGTGACGAGCGCCGGCCCAGCAGACACGGCGTCAATCTTCTCAACACCGTCGCCGACGGCGAAGATGCGCGGGTCGCTCGTGCGCTGCAGGGCATCGACCGCGGTGCCGCCGGTCGGGCCGATGGCGAGTCCTGCGGCGACGGCGATGGATGCCGCAGGACGAACGCCCCGCGCATCGATGACGATGTCGGCCGCGACGGTGCTGCCGTCATCGAGGTGCACGCCGTCGGCATCCATCGACTCGACCGAGGTGCGCAGCCGCAGGTCGACGCCGTGCTCGCGCAGCTCGTCGACGACGAGGGCGGCCATCTCGACGTCGAGGGGGCTGAGCGGGTGCATGCCGTGCTGCACGAGAGTGACCTCGAGTCCACGGCGCACGAGATTCTCGACCGCCTCGAGGCCGATGAAGCCGCCGCCCACGACGACCGCGCGGCCTGCGGACGGCAGGTCGGCGAGCGCGAGGGTGATGCGATCGACGTCGTCGATCGTGCGCAGGGTCGAGACGACGGGCGCCCCGGCGGTCTGCTCGAACGCCTCGCGCGGCGCGGCGCCCGTCGCGAGAACGACGTGGTCATAGGGCTCGTCGACGATCGCGCCGGTGGTCACGTCGCGGATGCTGACGATTCGGGCATCGCGGTCGATCGCCACCGCCTCGGCGCCCGTGCGCACGTCGAGGGCGAACCGCGCCCGCAGCGAGGCGGGCGTCTGCAGCAGCAGCGATTCTCGGTCGGTGATCACGCCGCCGACGTAGTACGGCAGTCCGCAGTTCGCGAAGCTGACATGGTCGCCCTGCTCGACGACGATGATCTCGGCGTGCTCGTCGAGCCGCCGCAGCCTGGTCGCCGCCGACATGCCACCGGCGACACCGCCGATGATGATGACGCGCACGGGTCAGCCCTTGCCGAACAGCCGGGCGAAGAAGCCGGGGGTGCTCTCGTGACCGCGGCACCGGTCGCTCGAGGGCACGCCGGCCATCACGCTGTCGACGTGCTGACCGCAGCCGCTCCACGTCGTCTTTCCGCACTGGCGGCAGGTCACTGCTCGGCACACGATGTTCTCCTCGTCGTCTTGGGTACCCGCCCAGCCTATGCGATACCCCCGGGGGTATCTGTGAACCGCCTGGATCCGCCCCGTGGCGGACGAGACGCAGAAGTAGGCTGAGGGCATCATGGAACAGTTCATGCACGGCTTCTGGGTCTTCGCGGGCAGCTACTGGTGGCTGGTCTTCCCGCTCATGGGCGTCGCCGGCGGCATCGGCAAGTCGTGGGAGCGCGCATCGAAGCGGCGCCACGAGCGCCGGCTCGAGACGCTGCGCCTGAAGGGCGAGATCAAGGCCGCTCAGCTCGCCGCCCGCGGCGGCACCCCTCTGCCGGCCAGGCAGACCGCGCGACAGGTCGCGGCCGACGAGCGCGCCTCGACCCGCCAGCTGCTCGAGAAGCTGTTCGCCGAGCACGACGAGATCACCGCACGCTGGCTCGAGTACGAGCTCGATGTGGCCAAGCTCATCGCCTTCCCCGCCATGAGCGACGGACGCCAGCCGCTGACCGCCGCCTTCCTGCGCGCCAAGAAGATCGCAGACACCCTGCGCCCCGCATCGGCAGATGCGCAGCTGACCGAAGCCGAGATCGCCGAATACCTCGACGCCGTTGGCAGCTACTCGGTGGCGTTCGACGTCGCCGAGCGCGATGCGCGCCGGCTGCGCGACGCGAACTTCAGCGAAGTCGAGCGCAAGCGCCTCGACCGCGCGCGACACCTGCTCACCGTCGCCCTCGACGACGCCGCCACCCAGGCCGAGCGCAACCTCGCCTATAAGCGCGTACGCGAAGAGCTCGACGGGCTCATCCTCATCTCCGACGAGGCCGTCGACGTGCTCGAGAAGAAGGTCGCTGGACAGATCGGCTCGGCACCGGCATCCGAAGTCGGGCCTGAGCCGGAGCCGATGCGCCTTCCCCGGGAAGAGCAATGAGGGTGCACAACGTCACCGGCCCGATCGCCGGTCATGCCGAGGGCCCGGTCTGGGCGGCGGCGTGGGGCGGGCTGCGGTGGGTGGATGCCGCTGCCGGCGACCTGCTCACGCTGCGCGACGACGGTGTCGTCAGGCAGCACGTCGACGACGAGTTCGTCGCCTTCGTGCGCCCGCGCCGCACGGGCGGTTTCGTCGCCGCCGGCGCCCGCACGCTCTACCTCGCCGACGAGGCAGACGGCGAGACCCGTGCCGTGGCACGGCTGGGCGACGACCCCGGTGTGCGGATGAACGACGGATGCTGCGACCCCGACGGCCGGCTGCTCGCGGGCTCGATGGCATACGACTCCGCCGCCGGTCGCGGCTCGCTGCGACGGATCGATGCCGACCTGTCGATCAGCACCGTGCTGCCAGAGGTGACGGTCTCGAACGGCATCGGCTTCACGTCTGAGGGATCGCAGGCCTACTACGCCGACACCGCGACCGGCCGGGTCGACGTGTTCGACGTATCCGACGGCGAGCTCGTCGGCCGGCGCCCCCTCGTCACGATCCCCTCCGAGATCGGCGCGCCCGACGGGCTCTGCATCGACCACGACGGCAACGTGTGGGTGGCGCTGTGGGGCGGGTCGGCCGTGCAGGCATACGACGCATCGGGGGCGCTGATCGAGCGGATCGAGCTGCCCGTGCCCCAGGTGAGCGCCTGCACATTCGGCGGCACCGGGTTGGGCACCCTGTTCATCACCACGTCGGCGCAGGGCCTCGACCCCGACCACGGCACTGAGGCCGGCTCGCTCTTCGCGGTCGACCTCGGTGTGCGCGGCCTGCCCACCCTGCCCTTCGCCGGCTGACCCTGGCGCCGGGGCCTGCGCCCTGGGCCCTGGGCCCCGCGCCGCGCCCTGTGCCTTCGCGGTTCGCGCCCTCGCGTTCCCCCGATACGTGCACGCAGCGCCCGGCCGCGTTTCCCGCGACGGCGGAACGTGCAGGTTTCGGCGGAGAGAGGGGCGCCGTAGGCTCGGGCACATGGAGAACTCGCACACGCTGCGCGTCGGGATCGTCGGAGCCGGAGGCATCGCGCCGCCGCACATCGAGGGCTGGCTGGCCCTGGGCGCCGAGGTCGCGATCCTGCGGAGGACGGATGCCGATGTGCTGGCCGACCGGTTCGGCATCCGGATCATTGGCGAACTCGACGAGCTGATCGACGCGGTCGACGTCGTCGACATCATCAGCCCGACCTCGACCCACCTCGACATCGCGCGGGCGGCCTTCGCCCGCGGCCGGCACGTCGTGTGCGAGAAGCCGCTCGCGGTCAGCACCGCCGACGCGCGGGCGCTCATCGACGCCGCCGACGAGGCGGGGGTCAGGCTCTTCCCCGCGCACGTCGTGCGGTACTTCGAGGGCTACCGCACGCTGAAAGAGAGCATCGGCACGGTCGGCACGCTCACCGAGCTGACGTTCCGGCGTACGGTCGCGGCCCCCGACTCTGCCTGGTTCTACGCCGAAGACGCCGGCGGCGGACTCATCCGCGACCTGATGATCCACGACATCGACCAGGCGCTGTGGCTGGCTGGTTCGGTCGTCGAGGTGTCGGCCACGCAGGATCCGCCCGCGGTCGGGGGCCGGGTCGCGCCCCCGGTGTCGGCGCACGCGACGCTCACGCACGCGAACGGCGCGATCAGTCACCTGCGCGCCGACTGGCTCGAGCCAGGCACGCCGTTCCGGTCGACGGTCGAGGTGGCCGGCGCCGATGGCATCCTCCGCTACGACACCGACGTCGACCCCATCGGCGCCGAGCCATACCGTGCCCAGCTCGCCGACTTCGCCGAGGCGATCCGCACCGACGGCGAGGCGCGGGTCACCGCCGACGACGGGCTCGCCGCGGTGGCTCTGGTGGATGCCGCCTATGCATCCCTCGCGGGAAAGCGCCCCGTCACGTTCTGACTGCTCCTCGCCCCCGCTCATCGCCGCCGCCCCTGCTCATTCACGTCACTGAGCAGGGGCGGGGGCGCTCAGCAGGGGCGGGAACGACCGAGCAGGCGCACCACCACGCGGCTCGGCTCGTTCAGGAACCAGAAAGGCCCAGCGGGCGCACGAGCACGTGCCGTCGGTCACGCACCCAGACGACGCCCGACTCGCGGTGCTCGGCGCGGGTCGCGAAGCGGTAGCGGTACGAGATGACGCGCACCCATGCGGGCTGCTCGCCGTCGAAGGGGTCGCGGTGCAGCATCCGGAGCGTCGGGGCGTCGGCCTCGAGCAGGCGGACGAGGAGCATCGTGAACCAGTCGTCGAGCGACCGCCCCAGCGGCAGGAACCACATCAGCCAGTCGAGGCGCAGCTGGTACGGCGCGAACTGCCGCGGGATCCGCCGCACATCGGTGGGCTTGCCCTTGAACTCGTACTCGCGCCAGTCAGCGGCATCGGGATCGGCGTCGGTCGTGCCCTCGACGACGTACTCGATGCGCTGCTTCGTCACGGTGCCGAAGGCGCCGTACGCGTTCGCGAGCTGCCAGCGGTTGAAGCTGGCGTTCATCAGCTGCCGGCTCGCGAAGAGGTTGCGCAGGGCGGGCCAGCTGAGCACCAGATACAGGATGCCGATGGCCGAGGTCACGACGATCCAGGAGAGCGGGATGCCCGGCTCCTGCCTGCCCTCCGCGCCCGCAGGGAGCCCGATCGCCGAGAACGCGATGACGATCGTCGCCCAGTTCAGCCACGCGAAGTTGCCGGTCAGCACCAGCCACAGCTGAGTGAGGATGATGATCGCCCCAGCGATCGCGCCGATCAGCAGCCACGGCCCGTCGGGCAGCCAGAGCGCGCCGAGGGGCGCGAACAGGAAGAACGGCACCGCCAGCTGCGCGAAGTGACTGCCGATCACCTCACCGCGGTGGAACCACTTCGGCAGCAGGTGGGCCTGCCGGCTCAGCGGCCCCGGCATCGGCTGCGTCTCATGGTGGTACATGAGTGCGGTGAGGTCGCGCCATTCACGCCCGCCGCGGAGCTTGATCATGCCCGCACCGAATTCGAGGCGGAACACCAGCCACCAGAACAGCACGATCACGACGGTGGGCGGCGGCTGATCCGCCGAGCCGAGGAACGCCGCAAGGAACCCCGCCTCGAGCAGCAGCATCTCCCAGCCGAACGAGTAGAACGTCTGCCCGATGCTCGTGATCGACATGTAGCCGCCCCACAGCAGCAGGAAGCAGATCATCGGCACCCAGGGCGGCGCCAGCTGAGGGATGCCGATCGCCAGCAGCCCTGCGATAACCATGCCAGCCCAGCAGAGGACGACGAGTCGGCGGTCCGTGTAGCGGATTCTCGCGAAGACGGTGGGGCGCAGCATCCGTCGCCTGCTCTTCGATCCGGCGACCCAGTCCAGCAGCTCAGGCGCTGGCAGCAGCCCTCGTTCGCCGAGCAGGGGACGGAACTGGTTCAGCGTCGACAGGAACGCGACCAGGTAGAGCGCCGCGATGCCCCTCTGCAGAACCTCGCGGGCGAAGCCGAACTCGACGGCGGCGAATCCGTCCATGCTCCACAGGCTACGACGGCGCCCAGCCCGATGGAGGGGTATTGACAGCGTTCGAATCGCTCATCCGGCCGCGTACCTGCGGGCAGAGCTGCCAGATGAGCGATTCGAACGCCGGGGGGCGGGTCAGCCCTGCGGCAGCGCGGCGACCACGTCGATCTCGACGAGGATGTTCGCGAGCTGTGAGCCCACGGTGGTGCGCACGGGGAACGGAGCCGTGAAGAACTCCTCGTACGCCGCGTTGAACTCGGCGAAGTCGGCGAGGTCCTGCAGGTGCACGGTCGACTTGACCACGTCGTCCATGGTCAGGCCGTGCTCGGCGAGCACCAGCTGGATGTTGCGCAGCACCTGGCGGGTCTGGTCGCCCACGTTGTCGGCGATCGCGTGGTCGTTCGCCGCGTCCTGCGGGCCGAAGCCGGCGGTGTACAGGAAGCCGTTCGCGACCACTCCGTGGCTGTACGGGCCTGCGGGGGTGGGGGCGCCTTCGGCGTAGAAACCGATCTTGGGCATCTTCTCTTCTCCTTCTTTCTCGGTTCTGTTCATCCCAGCTGGTGGGAGATCTCGGCTGCGGTCTCGCGCAGCATGGGCACGCGCTGCTCGAGCTGCGCGCGGTTCTGGGCGACGCGCAGCGCCGTGAGCGACAGGGCCCCCACGACGCCGGCGGACGTGACGATCGGCACGGCGACGCAGCCGACGAAGTCCTCGAACTCGGCGTCGTCGAACGCCCATCCGCGGCGGGCGGTGAGGGCGAGGTCGGCGTCGAGGGCGGCGCGGGTGGTCAGCGTATTAGCTGTGTGCGGATGCCAGTCGCTGCCGGCCAGCACGGCATCACGGCGATCCACGGGCAGCTCGGCCAGGATCGCCTTGCCGATGCCGCTGCAGTAGGGCAGCACGGATGCACCGACACGGGAGTACATGCGCACGCCCGCGGCGTCTTCGACCTTGTCGACGTAGACGATCTCATCGCCGATCAGCGCGCCGACGTGCAGGGTGTTGCCGACGATCCGGTGCAGCCGGCGCACGTGCGCGAAGGCCGCGCCGCGCAGGTCGAGCTGCTCGAGGGCCGCGCCGCCCAGAACGGCGAGCTGCATGCCGACCGCGTAGCGCCCGTCGCTCTGCCTGCGCACGAAGCCGACCTGCTCGAGGCTCTGCAGCTCGCGGAACATGGTCGAGCGGTGTATGCCGAACTTCTCGGCCAGCTCGTTCACCGTCGCGGTCTCGGCGGCGAGGGCGCTGAGGATGCCGGCGGCCCGGGTGACGCTCTGCGACATCAGGCATCCCCTCGACTCACGTCGCGGCGTGGCTCGTGACGCAGGCCGCGGCCGGGAAGCGCCCCGGTCGGCTCTCCGCCGGCGAGCACCTGCACCCCGGCGACGAAGACGTCGTCGATGCCGGTGGCGAGGGTGCGGGGCTGCTCGTAGGTGGCGCCGTCGGCGACGGTCTCGGGGTCGACGAGCAGCACGTCGGCGATCGCGCCCTCCTCGATCACTCCACGGCGACCGAGACCGAAGCGACGCGCCGGCTGAGCAGAGAGGTGATGCACGGCATCCGCCCACGTCCACGTGCCGAGCTCGCGCACGAACTCGCGCAGGTACCGCGCGAACGAGCCGGCCGCCCGCGGATGCGGGTGCGCGCCGACCCAGATGCCGTCGGAGCCGCCGATGTGACCCGGGTGCGCGAAGATGCGGGCGAGCTCGGTGGCGGGTCGGGGGTTCCGCACGGCCATGACGGCGCTGCTCTCCATGCGCGAGGCCGCGAGCAGATCGAGCGCGAAGTGCATCGGGTCGGCACCTGCGCGCGCGGCGGCCTCGCGCAGGGTGAGGCCGTGCGCCCAGGCGAAGTCGGATGCCGCGATGTGGGCGAGCGTGATCATGTCGGGCCAGTCAGGGCCGAGGCTCGGGCTGTTCGAGGCGCGCTGCACGCACGTGTCGCGCAGGGCCTCGCGTCCGAGCGGGTCGCCGAGCAGGGCGACGACCTCGTCGACCGGCAGCGCCGAGATCTCGGGCGGCAGCAGCGGCATGCCCAGCAGGGTGCAGCCGCGGATGTACGGGTACGCGTCGAAGGTGGCTTCGACTCCGGCTGCCGCGAACGCGTCGAGCTGCTCGAGCACGATGTCGGCGTCGGCGTGCAGGTGCGAGACGTGCACGGGCAGGGCGGCACCGGCATCCGCTGCGGCGCGTCGCGAGATGTCGACCATCTCGGCGATGCCGGCCGCGGTGTTCGCCTCGTACCCGCCGCGCATGTGGCTGACGTACACGCCGCCGGCGCGTGCGACCGGGGTGCAGAGCGCGGCGATCTCCTCAGCGTCCTGGAAGATGCCGGGCACGTAATCGAGCCCGGTCGACAGGCCCAGCGCGCCGTCGGCCATCCCCTGCTCGACGAGGGCGACCATGCGCCGCCGTTCGGCGTCGGTCGCGACCGCGCTGCTGCGCCCGCACACCTCGAAGCGCACGGTGCCTGCGGGCACCAGGTAGCCCGCGTTCAGCGCCGAGGCGCCGTCGACGGCATCCAGCAGCTCGGCGATGCCGCCGCCGGAGTAGGTCGGGTGGGGCCCGTTGATCGCCGCGAAGTACCCGCTGGCGTAGGCGCCGTCGCCTGGTGCGTACGAGACGCCGTCCTGCCCGCCGATGATCGTCGTGACGCCCTGCCGCAGCAGCGCCCTGGTGACGTCGGGGTCGCGCAGCATGCCGTCGGCGTGCGAGTGCGCGTCGATGAATCCGGGCAGAACGAGGCGGCCGGTCGCGTCGATGACGCGATCGTCCGGCCGGCTGTCGACGTCGCCGACGGCGACGATGAGGTCGCCTTCTATAGCGACATCCGCTGCGACGACGTCGCCGGATGCCACCACGGAGCCACCGCGCAGGACTGTGCGACCGGACATGCTGCTTCCCCTCAGAACCAGGTGCGGATCAGGTCGATGACCACGCCCGACTCGATCGAGTCGACCACAGGCATCACGCGCCACTTGTCGAAGGCGGTGCACGGGTGCGACAGACCGAAGCGCACGACCTCGCCCACCGCGAGGGGATCTGCGGGCCGCACGTAGGAGTGCTGGTCGTTCATCGCCGACACGGTCGCGTCGACCGGATGCCATGGTCCGGCCAGATCGGGGGCCGCGGCGCGCGGGATCGGCAGGCCCTCGTCATACGGCAGGTCGCGCTTTCCGGCATCAACCAGCGCCAGACCGGCCTCGGGCCGGGAGACGACCCTGGCGACGCCGTGCATCGCGTTGACGAAGTGCGGACCGGCACCGGTGCCACCCTCGTCGAACGGCGAGATGCTGCGGTAGAACCCGTCGTCGTGCACGATGTACGCGCCCGAGCGCAGGGTGAAGCGGGTGCGGCCGTCGCGCTCGGCACCCGACCACACGTCGGCGACGATCTCGAAGTAGGCGCTGCCGCCTGCGGTCACGTAGAGCTCGCCGTCGTCGTACAGCGGGGTGATCGCGCGGTGCAGCTCGAGCTGCGCCTCGAGGTAGGCGCGGACCCCGTCGAGTCCGGCGGCGGAGCGGTCGTGCGCGAGGCTGCCCTCGTACCCCGAGACGCCTGCCAGCCGCAGCACGTCCGACGCGGCGAGGCGCTCGGCGATCTGCACGGCCTCGGCGATCGAGCGAGCACCGGTGCGTCCGCCCGCGGCGCCGAGCTCGACGCACACGTCGACCGGCCTGGGCACGCCCGCGGCTCGCAGGCCCCGCTCCATCGCGTCGACGGTGGCGAGCGAGTCGGCCCAGCACACGAAGCGGAAGCCGGGGTCGGCGAGCTCGCCGGCGAGCCATGCGAGCGAACGTGCATCGACGGCCGCGTTGGCGAGCATGATCGAGTCGAGCCCGAGGTCGCGGCCGGTGCGCACCTGCCCCATTGTCGCGAGGGTGATGCCGAGGGCGCCGGCATCGAGCTGACGCTGCCACAGCTCGGGCGCCATGGTGGTCTTGCCGTGCGGCATGATCTCGAGGCCGTTCGCGGTGCACCAGTCGGCCATCGTGGCGACGTTGGCGCGCATCGCGGCATCGTCGAGCACGATCAGCGGGGTCCAGAACTCGTCGAGTCGAGGCTCGGTGGCGAGGAAGGCGGATGCCGTCATGCCGATCGCCCGATCCGGGATGCCCTTGTCGCGCGCCGTCAGCAGCTCATCGCTCATGTGGGTCTTCTCCTCGTTGTGCGTATATTGCAACGTGCATTGCAGTGTGTGCACACGCCGCCTCATCATGGTAACCATGCCCGACACCTCCGCACCACGCCTGATCGCGATCGGCGAGACGATGGCTCTCATCGCTCCCGCTCGCCCCGAGCCCCTCGCCACCACGCAGGAGGTGCGGCTGCTGATCGGCGGCGCCGAGTCGAACGTCGCGATCCACGCGGCGCAGCTCGGCATCCCGACCGCCTGGGTCAGCGCCGTCGGCGACGATGCGCTGGGCGTGCGCGTGCGCGGCGAGGTCGCCTCGCACGGCGTCGACGTCGGCTGGGTGACGAGCGATCCGAAGGCCCCCACTGGCGTCTACTTCAAAGACCCCGGCAAGGGCGTGCTGTACTACCGCCGCGGTTCCGCGGCCTCGGCGATGACTCCCGAGTCGATCGCCGACGTTCCGCTCGAGCGGGCCGACCTCGTGCACATCTCGGGCATCACGCCGGCGCTCTCGCGCAGCTGCGCCGCGCTCATCGACTCGGTCATAGACCGCGTGGCGGCGGGCGACGGCATCCTGAGCTTCGACGTCAACCACCGAGCGGCGCTGTGGCAGCCGGGTGCCGCCGCGCCCGCTCTGCTCGACCTCGCCCGCCGGGCCGATCTCGTCTTCGTGGGCCTCGACGAGGCCGATGGGCTGTGGGGCACCGCAGATGCCGACGCGGTGCGCGCTCTGCTGCCCGAGCCCGCGCTGCTCATCGTCAAGGACGGCGACGTGGGAGCCATCGAGTACGAGCGACGAGGCGACACCGACATGCGCACCTTCGCCCCCGCGATCACGACCGAGGTCGTCGAGGCGGTCGGAGCCGGCGACGCCTTCGCGGCCGGCTACCTCGCGGCGCACCTGAACGGCGCCGAGGCCGACGACCGACTTCATGCCGGCCACCGGCGCGCGCACCTCGTGCTGCAGTCCACCGGCGACCTGCTGCCCGATCCTCCCCACGACGAAACCCCCGACCGAGCCTGAAAGGCGATCGAACATGACCGAGAACTCCGTCTTCGAAGACATCTTCCGCGACGTGCCCCTGATGGCGATCCTGCGCGGCATGGGGGTAGAGCGCACGCTCGCCACCGCGACCCGCGCCTGGGATCTCGGCATCACCGCCGTCGAGGTCCCCGTGCAGACGCCGACCGATGTCGAGGCGCTGCGCGTTGTCGCCCAGGCTGCGCGCGAACGCGGGCTGACCGTCGGCGCCGGCACCGTCGTCTCGCTCGAGCACGTGCGACAGGCTGCTGACGCCGGTGCGGCGTTCACCGTCAGCCCCGGTTTCGACGTCGACGTCGTGCGGGCCTCGCACGAGGCCGGACTTCCGCCGCTGCCCGGCGTCTCGACGGCGACCGAGGTGCAGCACGCACTCGGCGAGGGCCTGACCTGGCTGAAGGCGTTCCCCGCGTCACTGCTCGGCACCGGATGGTTCCCCGCCATGCGCGGGCCGTTCCCGCAGGCGCACTTCGTCGCCACGGGCGGAATGGACTCGGGCAACGCCCGGTCGTACCTCGACGCCGGCGTGCGCGTGGTGGCCGTCGGCTCGGCGCTCGAAGACGAGAGCCAGCTGCCCGCGCTCGCCCAGCTGCTCGCCTGAGGCCCGTGCGGCGCCGCGTCAGACGGACGCGGCGCCGAGAGCACCGCATGCCGCCGAGTGCACCGCCTGTTCGCGTGAACAGGCGGTGCACTCGGCGTTTCAACGTGCACTCGGCGCACCAGCAGGTCAGTCGGCCGACACCCGGGGCGCCACGGCGAGCTCGTGCAGGCGACCGGCGCCCTCGACGTCGGGACGGATGGATGCCATCATCGTGGCGATCACGCCCACGACCGCGATCACCGCGGCGTAGACCACGACGGGCCAGAACGCCCCGCCCGCTGCCGCCACGAGGGCGACGCAGATGATCGGCGCGAGGCCGCCGCCGAGGGTGTTCGAGATCTGGTACCCGATGTTGACGCCCGTGGTGCGCGCCTCGGGGTCGAACATCTCGGCGAGCATGGTCGCAAGTGTGGCCTGCATGGCGACGCCGAAGACCACGAAGCCGACGATCTGACCGAGCCAGATCAGCCACATGTTGCCGGTGCTGAACAGCGCGAACGCCGGGTAGACCATGGCGGCGAAGCCGAGGCATCCGATGACGTAGACCGTGCGACGACCGATCCGGTCGGAGATGTGGCCCCACAGCGGGGCGACGACGATCTGCAGCAGGCCGACGATCATCGTGCCCGCGAAGCCCATCCAGGCCGGCAGGTTCTTGTTCGAGACCATGAAGCTGAGGCCGTAGGTGAGGATCACGTAGCCGGCGATCGACTGGGGGAGGCCGATCAGGATGCCGAGGATCGTGTTCTTCGGGTGACGGAACGCCTCGACGAGGGGGTTGTGCTTCTTGCCGGTCGCCGAGATGAGCAGCGTGGTGGTGGTCGTGAACTCCTCTGACTCCTCGAGGTGGCGACGCAGGATCACCGCGGCGATCGCGAGCACCATCGAGAACACGAACGGGATGCGCCATCCCCACTCGATGAACCACGAGCCGGGGGTCAGGCCGAGGCCTGCCATCAGACCACCCGAGACGACGTTGGCGACGCCGGCACCGCTGATCAGGAAGGCGCCGTACAGGCCCTTCTTGCCGATCGGCGCGGCCTCGACGACCATCGTCGCGGCACCGCCCATCTCGCCGCCGACGAAGAAGCCTTGGCAGAGGCGGAAGAAGAGCAGCAGCAGCGGAGCGGCGATGCCGATGGCCTGATCGGAGGGGATGAGGCCGATGCCCGTCGTGGCGAGCCCCATGCCGACCACGGTGCTCATCAGCACGACCTTGCGGCCGACGCGGTCGCCGATGATGCCCCAGACGATGCCGCCGACCGGACGCAGGAAGAACCCGACGGCGAACGTCGCGAACGACGACAGCTGCGCGATCACGGGGTCTTCGGTCGAGAAGAAGACGGCCGGGAAGACGGCGGCCGAGGCCAGACCGTACAGGTAGTAGTCGTAGTACTCGATCAGCGTGCCGATCGCGCCGCCGGCGACGGTCTTCCGCTGCTTCGGCGTCAAGCCGCTCGATGCGACTGTGGCCATGGGAGCCTCCTTGCTCAGTGGGGGGTGGAGATCCGTCCGGGTTCGTCACCCTCGACGGGAAGTGCTGTGGACGCTAAGATAACCGAAGTAGAGACAGAATGTCTAGATTGAATATTTTTTGTAAAGCTGAACAGTTTGTAGGTGGACGATGACGACACAGACGGCGATAAGTGAAGCAGCGACGGCTCTGGCAGAAGACGCCGCGCGACAGACGTACGAGAGCGCCGAAGAGGTGCTGCGGCTGTACCGCCCCGTGATGCGCGCCCTGGCGACCGCCGCCGGGCCTTCGGTCGAGGTGGTGCTGCACAACCTCGACGGTGCGGACGTCGACCTCGGGCACACCATCATGGCGATCGAGAACGGCCACGTCACGGGTCGCGCCGTGGGCGGGCCGTCGACCTCGCTGGGCATCGACGTCATGAAAGACCGCCAGAAGAACCACGACGCTTTCGGCTACCGCGCGGTCACCAGCGACGGACGCGAGCTGCGCTGCTCGTCGGTGTACTTCCACAACGCAGCCGGCGACATCATCGCCTCGTTCTGCATCAACGTCGACCTCAGCCCGCTGCAGCAGGCACGCAACATGCTCGAGGCACTGCTGCCGGTGGCGAACACCGCTCCCGACGCACCCCAGGAGCACTTCGGCACCGACATGGGCTCGGTGATGGACCAGATGATCGCCGAAGCGATCGGCGAGATCGGCCGCCCCGTCGCGCAGATGACGCGAGACGACAAGATCGCCGTGCTCGAGAAGCTCGACCAGCGCGGCGTCACCCAGATGCGCAAGTCGATCCAGACGATCGCCAAGCGGCTGAACATCTCGCGCGTCACGGCCTACTCGTACCTCGACGAGACCCGCACCCGTGGCTGAGAACGCGGAGCCTGCATCGATCGCCGCCCGCCTCGCGCACGTCGACACGCGTCTGGCCTTCGAGATCGACGTCGTCGCAGCAGCCGCGGCCGTCGACGCCGGCGAGGCGGTGCTCGTCGACACCCGGCGGCAGGAGTCATGGGATCACGGCCACATCGCCGGCGCCCTGCACCTGCCGAAGGCGACGATGGATGCTCTGATCGCCGAGCTGCCGCGCCACCGCACGCTCATCGTGTACGGATGGGGGCCCGGCTGCAACGGCGCCACCGCCACCGCGCGCGAGCTGCTCGCGGCCGGGCTCGACACCCGCGAACTGCTGGGCGGGTACGAGTACTGGGTGCGCAATGGCTTCCCCATCGAGAAGGACGGCGTCACGTCCCGCCACGACACGGACCCCCTCGTCACTGCCGACACGCACTGACCGCGGATGCACTGAGGCCCCTGCACCGAGCATCCGGAGCAGGGGCCTCAGCAGGCGATCAGATCACTTGATCACGTCGGGGTACTCCTTCAGCCAGGCCTCGACAGCCTCGCGCTCCTTGCCCTCGCCGTACTCGTTGACGACCAGGTCTTCGAGCGCACCGTACTGCTCGTCGTCGAGCTGGATGCTCTCGATGAGCTCGGCAGCCTCGGGGAACTCGTCGGCGAAGCCCTTCGTGCCGAGGAAGTGCAGACCCTCGGCCTCGCCCATCAGGCCGTTCGGGTCTTCGAGGTCCTTCACGGGGAACGCGTCGTTGGCCCAGAACGGACGCCACAGGGTCACGACGACGTCTTCCTTCGCATCCGTCGCCTTCTTCAGCTCGGTGAGCATGGCGGCGGTCGACGAGGTGACCAGCTCGTACTCGCTGTTCAGCCCGGTCTCCTCGAGCATCTTGGTGGTCTGCTCGGTCAGGCCCGCCCCGGGCTCGATGCCGATGATCTTGCCGTCGTAGTCGGCGCCCTTGCCCTTCAGGTCTTCGATCGACGTCAACTCGGAGTACTCGGGCACCGCGATGGTCAGCTTCGCGTTCTCGTAGTAGGTGCCGAGGTCTTCGATGTCGTCGCCGTACTCGTCCATGTACTTCTTGTGGGTGAGTTCGGGCCAGGCCGACGGGTAGATGTCGACATCGCCCTGCGCGAGGCCGGTGTAGAGAGGACCTGCGTCGGTGAGGGTCTTCATCTCGACGTCGTAGCCGAGCTCCTCGAGCTTGTTCTCGAGCAGGTAGGCGGTGCTGAGGCCATCGGTCCACGACGGCAGGAAGCCGAGCGTGATCGTGCCCTTGTCGCCCGTGGAGCCGCTGTCGGCGGCGCCGCCGGTTCCGCCCGTGCCTCCGGCGCCGCCCGAGGCGCAGCCGCTGAGCGCGAGCGAGCCGATGGCGCCGATGGCCAGAAGTGCTGTGATCTTCTTCTTCACGATGTTCTCTTCCTGTTGCGTATGTGTGATTGCGGGTGATGCGGGGTGCGGGTCACGCGGGCTGCAGCGCGGCATCCGGAACCGGGACGGATGCTGCGGCGCGGCGCTGCGCGTCGCGACGACGCGCCATGATGCCGAGCAGCGAGGCGTGGTTCTCGGCAGGGGTGCCGAGGGCTGCGGTGACGCGGTCGAGGAAGACCGCGATCAGCACGACGCCGAGTCCGGCCTCGACGCCCTTGGCGATGTTGATCGTCGAGATCGCCTCGACCACCATCTTGCCGAGGCCGTCGGCGCCGGCCATGCCGGCGATGACCGCCATCGACAGGGCCAGCATGATGACCTGGTTGATGCCCGCCATGATGGTCGGCATCGCGAGCGGCAGCTGGATGCCGCGCAGGATCTGCCCCGGCTTCGCGCCGAACGCCTGGCCGGCCTCGACCGTCTCGCTGTCGACGCCGCGGATGCCCAGCTCGGTGAGCCGCACGCCAGGAGGCAGCGCGAAGATGATCGTGGCGACCATGCCCGGCACCACGCCGATGCCGAAGAACACGATCGCGGGGATCAGGTACACGAACGCGGGCATCGTCTGCATGAAGTCGAGCACGGGCTTCAGCAGAGCGCGCACGGTGCTGTTGCGCGCCGACCAGATGCCCAGCGGCACCGCGATCAGCACGGCCACGACGGTCGCGACGAGCACGAGCGACATGGTCTGCATCGCAGGAACCCACAGGTCCATGCCGACGATCAGCAGCAGCGACACCGCCGTGCCGATCGCGAGCTGCCACGAGCGCACCAGCCACGCGATCAGCGCCGCGATCGCGATGATCGCGACGAAGTGCACCGACAGCAGGCCCATCGTCAGCCCGTTGACCAGCCAGCCGAAGACGAAGGCGATGCCGTCGAGCAGACCATCGAGGTTGTCCTTGACCCAGTCGACGAAGGCGGCGACCCAGCTTCCGATCGGAATGCGGAAATCCATCAGCGCACCTCCTCGGTGTCGGCAGCACCGGCCGCGTCATCGGCGGCCGCCTCGGTGAACGAGCTCGCCTCGGCGAGCACCTCGTCGATCACGGCCTGCGGCATCGGATTGAGCGGCAGGGTCAGCTCACCCGTCGCGCCGGGCCCGGGGCCGAGCGCCGCGAGCAGGGTGACGCGCGGGATCACGCCGGTGAGGCGCCCCTCGGCATCCGTCACAGCGAGCGGCAGCGGCGACTCGACCGACGGGATGAACAGGTTCATCAGCACCTCGTTCTCGTCGACCACCTGCGGTGCCGGCTTCAGGATGGATGCCAGAGACGACTCGCCCCTGCGCACGAGCTTCACGGCGTCGCGGTCGGTCACGATGCCGACCAGCTTGCGGTCGCGGCCCACCACATAGGTGGCCGACATGTACGAATCGCGCATCTGGCGCAGCGCCGTGCGCGGTCCTGCCGACTCGGCCACGACAGGGCGCGGGCGCTCCATGACGTTCGATGCGGTGAGCACGCGGGCGCGGTCGACGTCCTGCACGAACTGCTCGACGTAGTCGTTGGCGGGGTCGGTCAGGATGTCTTCCGGCGTGCCGATCTGCACGATGCGCCCGTCGCGCATCACCGCGATGCGGTCGCCGAGGAACATCGCCTCGTTGAGATCGTGCGTGATGAACACGATGGTCTTCTGCAGCTTCGCCTGCAGCTCGACCAGCTGCTCCTGCATCTCTCGGCGGATCAGCGGATCGAGAGCGCTGAACGCCTCGTCCATCAGCAGGATGTCGGTATCGGCCGCGAGGGCGCGGGCGATGCCGACGCGCTGCTGCATTCCGCCCGAGAGCTCACTGGGCAGCTTGTCGCCCCAGCCTTCGAGGCCCACCAGGGCGAGGATCTCGTCAGCCTTGCGCAGGCGCTCTGTCCTGCTCACGCCCTTCAGCTCGAGCGGGTAGGCGACGTTCGCGGCGACCGTGCGGTGCGGCAGCAGCGCGAAGTGCTGGAACACCATCGAGACGCGGTCGCGACGGATGTCGCGCAGACGCGAGGCCGGGATGCCGGTGATCGCGTCCCCGCCGATGGTGATGCTGCCCGCGGTCGCGTCGTGCAGACCGTTGAGCATGCGGATGATGGTCGACTTGCCAGAACCAGACAGGCCCATGATGACGAAGATCTCACCGCGGTTCACGGTGAAGCTCGCGTCGATCACGGCGGCGGTGCCGACATCCTGCACCTCGGTGCGGGTCTCACCGGCCTTCAGACGCTTCACGGCCTGCTGCGGATTCCGACCGAAGACCTTGTAGATATTGCGCGCTTCAAGAGCGGTTTCGGACACGTTTCCCCCGTTGCCCACCGATTTGTTCGGGTCTCGGCGGGCCGCTTCGGTTACGCCCGGGTGACGTTCTCAAGGCCGTTTCGACACTGCTGTACTGGCGGCACAGACGGGGATTTCGGATCCCCGCTATAGAACATCGACCGTACGCTCACGCCTCTTCGTGTACAGCTCAAGTCGAAAGAAGGACGCGACCGCGGACTGGTCATGGTGACCTCACGGCCACCTGTCCACGCTAACGAATGGCTGATCCGGTGGCAAATCTGGGTCGTGGATTCGCGGTCCCACCGGGGGTTCTTCCCCTCCGTTCGGATCGCTCATCTTGCGGTTCTCGGGCACGAGAACCCGCGAATCGACCGATTCGAACGCGGCGGATCAGCCCCGGCGGATGCTGCGGGTGACAGTGAATTTCGGGGTGCGCGCGACCTGCTCGGTCGGCCCGACATCGCGGGTCAGCACACCGCGATGATCGAGGTGCGAGTTGAACACGGTCCACACCTCGCCGCCGGGTCTCAGCAGCCGCGCCGCGGCCTGGATCAGCCTCTGGCCCGCTCCCTCGTGCACGGTCGCGCCGAGGTGGAACGGCGGGTTCAGCAGCACGAGATCGGCCGAGCCGTCCGGCAGCTCCGATCCGGCGTCGTCGAGTGTGACCGTGATGCGCCCCGCGAGGCCGTTCGCGACGACCGTGGCCTGCGCGGAGCGCGCCGCGGACGCCGATCGGTCTGTGGCAGTGATCACCGCATCCGGATGCCGCTGCGCGAAGGCCACGGCGAGCGCACCCGTTCCGCAGCCGAGGTCGACGACTCTCAGCGGACGGGCGTTCACAACTCCGGAGAACTCCCCCTGATTGCCGCCGATCGGGGCTTCCGACGGCTGAAACGGCTCGGATCTCCTGAGTTGTGAACGCGCCGGCGGGTCAAGCGTCCCCATGACATCGATGAGCACGCGAGTTCCGATGTCGAGCCGGGCGCCGGCGAAGGCCCCGCCGTATGCGCTGAGGGTGAAGCCGTCATGCTGGCGGCTGACCGGAAAGCGTGGCTGATCAGGCACTGGCAGCGCTCCGGATGCCACGATCAGCCGCGACTTGCGCTCCGCGCGCTGCGGCTGCACGTGTGCGAAGTAGCTCGCGAGCACCTGGTTCTGGGTGAGCGCCATGTGCTTGACCCGACCGCCGGCGATGAGCGTGACGTCTGGTGCCGCCCAGCGGGCGACGGCATCGGCGACCTCTTCGAGCTCGGCGAGGCCCTTCGGCAGCTGCAGCAGCACGAGGCGCGCGCCCGTGAGCAGGGAGCTGTCGAGCTCGTGGGCCGCGGGCAGGGCGAGGGCGAGCGCGCGGGCGTTGGCGGCGAGCGCGCGCCGACCCGTGATCAGGTCCTGGTGCACACGGATGCCCTGCATGCCGGCATCCGTCAGAGCGAGCGAGATCGCACCGTACTCATCACCGATGACGGCGATCGCGTCACCTGCGACATCCGCGTCGAGCGCCCGCTGCACGAGCAGCTCGTCGGTGGCGTCCCATGCCTGCAGATTCGGCGCTTCGACGTCGGGAAATCGCCGCAGGGCGCTGAAGTCGAAGGCCATCTGCTCACACTATCCGCCGGGCGAGGCGCCCCGTCGCGCCGCCCCTTGACGCCGACTGAACATGCGTTTAGTCTGCTGTACATGCGTTCAGCCTCCGACGACCTCACGGCCCGCGCCCGCATCCGCGAAGCCGCGATCCGCGCCTTCGCCCGCGACGGATTCGACGCCGTCAGCATGCGCGCCATCGCCAAGGATGCGGGCGTCAGCGCCGCCCTGATCGTGCACCACTTCGGCGACAAGAACGCGTTGCGCACGGCATGCGATGACTACGTCGTGGCAGCGTTCATCGACGACAAGCACGAGCTGATCGAGGCGCCCACAGCCGATCGCATCCGCGCGGCACTGAATGACGTCGAGCGCTACGGACCCTACGTCGACTACCTCGGCCGCATGCTCGGCGACAGCTCACCGGCCGCCGACCGGCTGTTCGACGAGATCATCCGCGTCACCCGCGATGTGCTCGACGAGCAGCGCGCGGCCGGGCTGCTCGTCGAGATGAGCGATCCCGAGATGACCACGGTGCTGGTCGCGATGATGGGCCTCGCGCCCCTGATGATGCGCGCACAGGTCGGGCGCGTGCTCGGGCAAGACCAGCTGAGCCCTGCCGGCATGCTGCGCACCACCCTTCCCACCCTCGAACTTCTCACCCACGGCATCTACTCGAGCACCGCGTTCCTCGACGGAGCGCGCCAGGCTGTGGCATCCGAGACGGCGCCAGAAGCCGCGCCGCGAGCCGACCACCCCACCGAAGGAGGGGCATCATGAGTTCCGCCATCGACATCACCGGGCTGCACAAGCGCTTCGGCCCTCGCACGGCCGTGCACGACCTCGACCTGCACGTGCGGCCCGGCACGATCTACGGCCTGATCGGGCCGAACGGCGCCGGCAAGACCACCACCCTGCGTACCCTCGTCGACATCATCCGGCCCACCTCGGGCCAGGTGCGCGTGCTCGGAGAGGACCCACGGCACGGCGGTGCCCGCCTGCGCCGGCGCATCGGCTTCGTGCCGGGCGAGCTGCGTCTCGAGGGGCGGGTGACGGGGCACCGGATGCTGTCCTTCTACTCCGAGACCTCCGGCCCGGTCTCCAGGGGATACACGGCCGAGCTGGCCGAGCGCCTCGGCGTCGATCTCTCGCGGCCGGTGCGCAGCCTGTCGAAGGGCAACAAGCAGAAGGTCGGACTGATCCAGGCGTTCATGCACCGCCCCGAGCTGCTGATCCTCGACGAGCCGACCAGCGGACTCGACCCGCTCGTGCAGCGCGAGTTCCTCGCCATGGTGCGCGAGGCGCGCGATGCCGGGCAGACCGTGCTGCTCAGCTCGCACGTGCTCAGCGAGATCCAGCAGACCGCCGACGAGGTGGCCGTGCTCGCCGCCGGGCGCATCGTCGCCCAGGGCGACGTCGCGTCGCTGCGTCTCGGATCGGTGCGGCGCGTGCGGGTCGCGCTCGACGCGCAGGATCCGGATGCCCTGCGTCGCCGCTTCACGGGCATCCCGGGCGTGACAGAGCTCGAGGTGACCGCGCAGGGTGAGGCGCTGCAGCTGGCCGCGACCGTCGAGGGCGGGATCGACCCGTTCGTGAAGGCGCTCGCGCAGCAGACCGTGCGCGACCTGACGATCGAGGAGCCCGATCTGGAGGAGAGCGTGCTGCGCCTGTACGGCCCGGCCGCTGACCACGAGGGAGGTGCACGATGAGCGCCGTGCTGCCGGTGTTCCGGCGCAGCATCCGCGAGTCGTGGCGCGGTCTGATCGGCTGGAGCCTCGGCATCGCTGCCGTGCTCTTCCTGTACCTGCCGCTGTACCCGAGCTTCGGGGCGAACGGGCAGCTCGACAGCGTCATCAAGGCGCTGCCGAAGCAGCTCGTCGACACGATCGGCTACGACCAGATCGCCACCGGGGCGGGCTACGCGCAGAGCACGTTCTTCGGTCTGATGGGCTTTCTGCTGTTCACGATCGCCGCAGTGCTGTGGGGGTCGGCCGCGATCGCCGGGGCCGAGGAGTCGGGCCGGCTCGAGCTCGACCTCGCCCACGGCATCGGGCGCGCGCAGTACGCGGCCGAGTCGGCGCTCGCGGTGCTCGTGCGACTGCTCTGGCTCGGCGCCTTCTCGGGTGCTGTCGTGCTCGCTCTGAACGGTCCTGCGGAGCTGGGCATCCATCCTCCCCACATCGCCGGAGCCTCGCTCGCACTCACCGGACTCGCCTTCCTCAGCGCGATGGCAGGACTCCTCGCGGGCGCCCTGACCGGTCGCAAGGCCTGGGCGACCGGGGTCGCGGCGGCGGTCGCCGTACTCGGCTACGTGTTCCAGGCGGTGGCGAAGCAGTCCGACGATCTCGAGTGGCTGAACGCGCTGTCGCCGTACGCGTGGGTCTATCAGCAGCCGCCGTTGAAGGACGGCGTCGAGGTGGGCGGCCTGCTGCTGATGTGGGGCATCGCGATCGTGCTGGCACTGGCATCCGCCCTCGCGCTGTCGCGCCGAGACCTGCGCGGCTGACCCACCCCGCCATCTCTCCCCCCGCGATCCCCCCGCCATCTCCCCCGCGATCTCCCCCGCGATCTCCCCCGCGCCGAGACCTGCACCTCCCGCCGAGACCTACAGTTGCTACTGCAGGTCTCGGCGAGAAATGCAGGTCTCGGCGACATGAACGAGGAGAGCGAATGACCACCACCGTGAAGGCGTACGGCGCCACCAGCGCCACCGCACCCCTGGAGCCGCTGACCATCGAGCGTCGCGACGTCGGCCCGCACGACGTGCGCATCGACATCGACTACGCCGGCATCTGCCACTCCGACATCCACACCATCCGCGGCGACTGGGGCCCGATCCAGTACCCGCAGGTGGTCGGCCACGAGATCGTCGGACGTGTCGCCGAGGTGGGCTCAGCCGTCACCAGGCACCGCGTCGGAGACCTCGTCGGCGTCGGATGCCAGTCGAACTCGTGCCGCACGTGCGCGCAGTGCGAGCAGGGCAACGACCAGTACTGCCTGAACGGCAACACCCAGACGTACGCCTCGGTCGACCCGGCCGACGGCACCATCACCCAGGGCGGCTACTCGCAGGCCGTGGTGACCGACGAGAACTACGTCGTCGCGATCCCCGAGGGGCTCGACCCCGAGCGCACCGCCCCGCTGCTGTGCGCAGGCATCACGCTCTACTCGCCGCTGCAGCACTGGAAGGCTGGCCCCGGCACGCGTGTCGCGGTCGTCGGCATGGGCGGCCTCGGGCACATGGGCGTGAAGATCGCGGTGGCTCTGGGCGCCGAGGTCACCGTGCTCTCGCGCGGGACCAAGAAGCGCGATGACGCGCTCGGCTTCGGTGCGGCGCGCTACGTCGACACGACCGACGCGGCGGCGATGCGCGAGCTGCGCGACAGCTTCGATCTGATCCTCAACACGGTGTCGGCCGAGCTCGACATCGCCGCCTACCTGCGGCTTCTCGACGTCGATGGAACCCTGGTGAACGTCGGCGCGCCGACCGAGCCGTTCCGCGTGCCGGCGTTCTCGCTGATCCCGCGTCGCCGTTCGCTGGCCGGGTCGACCACGGGCAGCATCTCGGAGATCGAGGAGATGCTCGCGTTCTGCGCCGAGCACGGCATCATGCCCGAGACGGAGACGGTAGCGGCCGAGGGCATCAACGAGGCGTGGGAGCGCGTGCTCTCGGCCGACGTCCGCTACCGCTTCGTCATCGACACCCACACGCTCTGACGCGCCGCGGCCCCCGGTGAGGGTGCGGGGTCGGTCGGTCGCGAAACCGTGCACGACCGACCCCGGATGCCCTAGCGTGAGCGACATCATGACTGCCACGCTGACGCTCACCTCGGTCACCCTCCCGTCGGCGCCGGTCGGCGCGCCCAACCCCCTGCCGGCCGTCGCGGCGATGCCGCAGGCTCCGTACGAGGCGTCGACCGTCGGGCTTCCGGATGCCATCGCCGAGAACATCCGGTACGGCCAGGTCACCAGCATCCTTCCCTATCTGCTGCAGGATCAGTACACCCGCGAGCGGACGGATGCGCCGATGCGGCTCGCCGTGCTCGAGAACGACCTGATGAGGGCCGAGTTCGCACTCGACCTCGGCGGCCGGCTCGTTCGTCTGCTCGACAAGGCGACAGGGCGGGACCTCGTGTACCGCAACGAGGTCTTCCAGCCGGCCAACCTCGGGCTGCGCAACGCGTGGTTCTCGGGCGGAGTCGAGTGGAACATCGGCATGCGAGGGCACTGGCCACTGACCTGCGCGCCGCTGTACGCTGCGGCGATCACCGCGCCCGACGGCGAGCCGGTGCTGCGCATGTGGGAGTACGAGCGCGTACGAGGACTCATCGTGCAGATGGACGCGACGCTCGATTCGACCGTGGCGGCCCTGCACGTGCACGTGAGGGTGCGCAATCCTCACGCCGACGAGACGGGCATGTACTGGTGGACGAACATCGCTGTCGCGCAGACCGACGGGTCTCGGGTCTTCGCCCCGGCGACGCACGCGTATCAGACGCAGTACGACGGCACGCTCGCGCAGGTCGACGTCGCGTCGCCCGACGTCAGTCGCCCTGCCGAGGCGCAGGCGGCTGCCGACTGGTTCTACGCGCTCGACGACTCGCAGACCCCATGGATCGCGGCGCTCGAGCCCGACGGCTCCGGACTCGGTCACGTCTCATCGCCGCGTCTGGCCGGCCGCAAGCTGTTCGTGTGGGGTGACACGACGGGCGGCAGGCACTGGCAGCACTGGCTGGGCGGCGCGACAGGCTCGTACTTCGAGATCCAGGGCGGGCTCGCGACGACGCAGTACGAGCATCTGCGGATGCCCGGACGGGCGACGTGGGAGTGGACCGAGACGTTCCTGCCGCTGCAGGTAGCTGGCGTCTCGTCTGCCGACTGGCCGTCGGCCGTCGAGGCGGTCGGCGCTGAGATCGGCCGGGCGGCGGATGCCACGGATGCCTCGCGCCTGGAGGCCGTGGCGGACCTCGAACCAGGCGAGGTGCTGAACGTCGGATCGCCATGGGGCGCGCTCGAGGCGACGCTCGCCGAGCGGTACGGCGCGGCGTTCGAGAGCCTCCCGGGGGTGCGCTTCGACCCGTCGGCGGGAGACGACGCCGCGTACTGGCGGGATCTGCTGCACAGCGACTCGCGGTTCGCCGATGGTGCCGACCGCGCCGATGGTGCCGACCGCGCCGACGCCGATGCCGACGGTGCCGACGCGAGTGCTGACGGTGCTGACCGTGCCGGCGATGCCGACGTCGCCACCCCGCCCGCGAGCTACGTCGCCGGCGCGCGGTGGGAGCGGCTGCTCGCCGAGGCCCCGGCGAGCTGGCTCACGCACTATCACCGCGCGGTGATGGCGCACGCTCGCGGCGACCTGACGGGAGCGACCGCGCACTACGAGGCATCGCTGCGGTCCCACCGCTCGGCCTGGGCGCTGCGCGGGCTGGGTCTGGTCGAGATGGCGAGCGGGGATCCGGATGCCGGTGTCGCCCACCTCTCCGACGCCCTCACGCTGGCCGCGGACCTCGCCCCCATCGCACTCGAGCTCGGTGACGCGCTGCTGGCCGCGGGGCGGGCTGAGGAGGCGTCCCGCCTGGTCGCCTCGCTGCCCGCGGAGCTACGCGAACGGGGCCGGTTCCGCGTGCTCGCGGTGCGTTCGGCACTGGCATCCGGAGACCGGGCCGAGGCAGGACGGATGCTGGAAGATGAGTTCGACGTGCCCGACATCCGCGAGGGCGAGCTGAGCATGTCGGAGCTGTGGCGACAGGCGTTCCCCGACCGCCCCGTGCCCGCACGATACGACTTCTCGATGACCTGACACCCGCGCCTGCTCGGCGGACGGAATTCGTTCACCCTCTTTACATAGTGCAGGCAAGCGTTTACCGTGGTAGCACTTCCCACCCCTCAGGAGGCCGATGATGTCCCCCCTCGAAGTAGACCGCCGTTCCTTCCTCGCGCTGCTCGGCGCCGGAGCCCTGGTCACGATGACCGCAGGCACCGCCACCAGCGCGTTCGGAGCCACTGCAGACCCCCTCGCCGCTCTCATCGAGAAGCGCCGCGTCATGCTCGCGGGCGACGGCAGCGCAGCATCCGTACCAGAGCTCGCGAGCGTGCTCAGCGGCATGAGCGACGCCGCCGACGCCAGCTGGAAGGCCATGGTCCGCCCGATCGGCGCACCGGGCATCTGGGCCGACCTGCCCGTCGCCGGGGTCACCGGAACCACCCTGTCGGGCAACATGGGCGTCACCTTCGACCGGCTGTTCAGCCTGGCCCTCGCCTACTCCACGGCCGGCACCCGCCAGCATCAGGACCAGGCCCTGGCATCCGACCTCGTCGCAGCGCTCACCTACCTCAGCACCGACGTCTACATCGCAGGACGCGCCGCCGTCGGCAACTGGTGGTTCTGGGAGATCGGCGTGCCCCGCAAGGCCGCCGACACCCTCATCCTGCTGCACGCCGTCGTGCCCGCCGAGGTGCGCACCGCGCTGATGGCGGCGGCCCGCTACTTCACCCCGAACCCCAACTGGCGCGGACGCGGCACGAGCTTCGCCGAGACCGGCGCGAACCGCACCGACAAGTCACTGTCGTGCGCGCTTCGCGGCATCCTCGACAACCGCCCCGACGAGATCGCGCTCGCCCGCGACGCTCTGAGCGACACCGTCCGCGGGGGACGCAACAGCGTGTTCGGCTACGTGACGAGCGGCGACGGCTTCTATCGCGACGGCTCGTTCGTGCAGCACAGCTACCTGCCCTACGTCGGCACCTACGGCGTCGTGACGCTGGGCGGCCTGGCCGAGATCCTCGGCCTGCTCGGCGGCAGCGAGTGGGACGTCGTCGACCCGAACAAGTCGGTGATCCTGGACGCCGTCGAGGGCGCCTTCGCGCCGTTCATCTGGAACGGCCGGATGATGGATGCCGTGCGCGGGCGCGCCGTGTCGCGCCAGAAGGCGCCGGACTACATCGACGGAGCCGGCGCGATGACCGCGATCCTGCTGCTCGCGCAGGGCGCGGGCGAGCCGTACCGCGAGCGCTACCTGTCGCTCGTGAAGGGCTGGCTGCAGCGCAGCAGCGAGAAGCAGTACGGCCTGCCCTCGCAGACCGTCGCGAAGTCGCTGCTGGTCACCTCGATCCTGGGCGACGACACGGTGCAGGCGGCGCCGGCCCCTGTGTACACCAAGGCCTTCGGCGACCAGGACCGCCTGGTGCACCACCGCCCGACCTTCAGCGCCGTCGTCAACATCTCGTCGAACCGCATCGGACGCTACGAATGGGGCAACCGCGAGAACAACCTCGGCTGGTACCAGGGGGACGGCCTCACCTACGTCTACAGCACGGCAGACCAGGCCCAGTTCAGCGCCGATTTCTGGCCCACGGTCGACCCGTACCGTCTTCCGGGCACGACCGTCACCGCCGAGCCGCGCAAGAACGGAGCAGCAGACGGCACCGGCATCCCCCGTGCATTCCAGCGCTTCGCCGGCGGACTCGCCCTCGACGACCGCTGGGGCATCCAGGGCATGGACCACCTCAACCACAACAAGACGCTCAGCGCCCGCAAGTCGTGGTTCTTCCTCGACGACAAGATGGTCTGCCTCGGAGCCGGTGTGACGTCGGCATCCGGATTCGACGTCTTCACGACGATCGAGAACCGGTCGTTCCCCGCGGGAGCTGTGCCGATGCTGCGGCCCGACAACCGCTACCGGTCGCTGGCTGCGGATGCCGCTGCCGTGAAGGTGCGTCGCAACGTGCACATCGACGGTCACGGCGGATACGTCTTCCTGAAGGGCGAGGGCGTCAGCGGCGACATCGATGTGCGGGTCGTGCGGCGCAGCGGCGACTGGATGACGATCAACTCGGGCTCCGACACCGGCGGATCCGACGAGGTCAAGACCCGCGACTACGTCACGATCACGCACCACCACGGGACCGACCCGTCTGGTGGCGGGTACGCGTACGTCGTGCTGCCGAACGTGCACCACTCGGCGACGTTCGATGAGTCCGAGACGCCGACGGTGTCAGTGGTCGCGAACAACTCGACGGCTCAGATGATCGCTGTGGCGGACTCAGGGCTGACCCTGGCGAACTTCTTCGCGGCGGGTTCGGCGGGCGGGTTCTCGGTGACCGGGCCGTGCTCGCTGGCCGTGCGGACGGCCGACGGTCGCACGACGGTCGCGCTCTCGGACCCGAGCCGCACGCAGACCGTCGCGCGGGTGACGCTGCCCTCGTCGGCCGGAACCTCGGTGATCGAGGCGGACTCCGGGGCGCGCGTCGTCTCGACCTCACCCCTCACGCTCGAGTTCGACCTCGACGGGCACGGCCACTCGAAGCGGATCGTGCTCGGCTAGGCGGGCGCGCCGCGCCGGGCGGCACGCGCCGCGGCCACAGATCGAGAAGTCACAAAGGCACCGGAAACGCCCCGCACCGGTGCCTTTTCGACCCCTCAGCACCCCCGCCCCCGACGCGAAGCCCACGCCACGGCACGGCCACAGATCGAAAGGTCAGAAAGGCACCGGAAACGCCCCGTACCGGTGCCTTTTCGACCCCTCGGCACCCGCGCCCGACGCGAAGCCCGCGCCACGGCACCGCCGCCGGGCCGAGAAGTCAGAAAGGCACCGGAAGCGCCCCGCACCGGTGCCTTTTCGACCTCGGCCCCGCCGCAGCACGCGGCGCGCGGCGCGCGGGGCTAGCGCAGCGGGTTGAAGGGGCGGATCTCCTCGGCGATGCGGCCCGTAGTGATCTGCTCGGCGAGCAGCTTGCCGGTCGCCGGTCCGAGCACGATGCCCCACATGCCGTGACCACCGGCGACGTACACGTTCGGGGCCTGGGTCGCGCCGACGAGCGGGAGTCCGTCCGGCGTGACGGGGCGCGAGCCGACCCACTCGTCCTGGCGATCGTCGAGGTCGAGCCCGACGAACATCTCGCGCGCCTGCGCGATGATCGCCTGCACGCGCCGCGGCTGGAACGGCTCGTCGGGCCCGCGGAACTCCATGGTGCCGGCGATGCGGAAGCGGCCCTGGTACGGGGTGCACGCGATGCGCTGAGACGGGAAGTACACCGGATGCTCCTGCGGAACCTCGGTCGAGACGGTGAACGAGTACCCGCGCCCGGCCTGCACGCGTGTGCGCACACCGAGCTTGCGGGCCAGTGCGGGCATCCAGGCGCCGGTGGCGATCACGACCGAGTCGGCCTCGAGCCGCTGCCCGTTCGACATGGTCACCACGGGGCGGCGGGTCGACGAGACGTCGGTGACCTCGTAGCCGGTGATCAGCTCGGCACCGCGCTCGACCACCGCGGCGCCGAGCGCCTCGAGGAAGGGCGCCGGCTCGAAGAAGCGCTGACCATCGAGGCGGTAGGCGTGCGTCACGGCATCCGACAGCACGGGCGCGAGCTCGCGCGGGTTCTCGAGCCGTTCGAAGGGCACGTCCTGGCCGTGGCGCACGACGCCCTCGATCTCGTGCAGGAATCCCTTCGAATCGGCCTCCTGCTTGAAGCCGATCACGAACGGACCCTCGCGGGTCCATGACTTCACGCCGCCGTCGATGAGCTCGTCGAAGCATTCCAGTGCGATCTTGTCGATCGGCGTGAGGTCGGCCATCGTCTTGTCCCACGCACGGTTCGTGCCGTGCGCGGCGAACTGGCCGAGGAACATCCAGAGCCCCGGATCCACCCGGAAGGGCACGTGCAGTGCGGCATCGGGGTCGAGCAGGGCCTTCGGCCCGTAGGTCCACAGTCCCGTGTCGGCGAGGGGGATGGTCTTGCCGGGCGTCAGCCAGCCGGCGTTGCCCCACGACGAGCCGGCACCAACGCCGACCCGATCGATAACCGTGACCTCGACCCCGCGCTCCTGCAGGTGCCAGGCGGTGGCGAGCCCGACCATTCCGGCACCGACGACGATCGTCCGCGACATTGCGTCCTCCTGAGACAGCTGTTCGTGGGCGCGAGAAAGCACCCACACGTGTGATTATGCAGATTCCGAGCGGCTCCGGATGCAAGCACGCAGATTCTGCATGAGTAGGGCCGCGGATGCGCGGGATCCTCGACATGGCCCGCCGAAAGCCCGATCCGATCGCCGAATCTTCGACCGTCGCTCCGTCCCGCAGCGCAGCCCCGTGAAGCACGCAGAATCCGGATGCCCGAGACACAGGCATCCGGATCCCGTTACGGCCGCCGCGACCTCAGCTCGCGGCGACCGGCGTCACTTCTCGATGTTCTCGTATGCCCGCATCGCCGCCTTCTGGGCATCCTTCAGCGCATCTTCCGGCGACTTGTCGCCGAGCAGCGCCGCCGTGATGGCATTGTTGAGCTCGTTCTGGATCTCCTGACCAGCGGGCGACGACCCGAACGACTGGCCGTAGTCGACCACGTCGTAGTACGTCGAGATCACCTGGTCGAAGCCGGCGTTGCCGCTCTCGACCACCCACTCGTCGCGGATCGCCTTGTCGGCGGCGGGAGAGCCGGTGAAGAGGCCGGTGTTCACTCCGCCGTCCTTCTTGCGGGTCTCGCCGCGCGCCTCGCCGGCTGCCGCCCAGGCGTCGTCCGACGTGAGGTCGACCATCCACGCGCACGCGGCGGCGGGGTTCTTCGCCCCGGCCGGCACGACGAACGCGGTTCCGGATGCCACCGAGAAGGGCTCACCGTCCGCTCCGCGGAACGGCACCGCCTCGAGCTGCAGCTTGTCCATGTACGGCGAGAGCACGTTCGGATACCACTGCGCGTTCACCTGGCCGCCGACCTGCTCGGCCACGAACTGGTTGTTGTCGCCGAACGTGTCGAAGGAGTCGGTGAAGCTCTTCACCGCGGCGAAGCCGCCCTGGGCATCCGTGATCTTCTTCAGCATCTCGATGCCCGCGATGTTGCTCTCGTCGTCGAGCGTCGGGGCGCCCTTCTCGTCGTTGAGCTGCCCGCCCATCCCGAGGATCCACAGTCCGCTCTGGCCGGTGGCCTGCGGATCGAAGCCGAGCCGCTTGGGCACCCCGCCCTCTTCCTGATAGATCTTGCCGATCGCCTCGAGCAGCACGTCGGGCTTGGAGGTGTCGAAGTCCTCGGCCTTCACCCCCGCCTCGTCGAGCACCTTCTTGTTCAGCATGATCGCCGGCGGCTGGTAGAACTGCGGCACCGCCCAGATCTCGTCGTCGTAGGTCACGTCGTCGACGACGAACGGGTACCAGTGCTCGCGCGGCTTCACGTCCTGCTCGTCGAGGCATTCGTCGAGCGGCATGATGAGGCCCTGCGCCGCATAGGTGGTGACGTACCGGCGGTCCATCTGCACGACGTCGGGCACGTTGCCGCCCGCGAGGCGCGTGGTGAACTTCTGCGCGTCGAAGGCCGTCGCGTCGAGGTCGACCTTGACGTCCTTCAGCTGCTCTGCAGCGTAGTCGAGACGCGACTGTCCGACATCGTCGGCGTTCTCGAATCCCCAGGCCTTCAGGTCGCCGGTGGCCTTGGCGCCCCAGTCGACCTCGTCGGCCATGTCAGAGGCATCCCCACCCCCTCCGCAGCCGGTGAGCACGACAGCGGATGCCGCGACGATCGCCGCGATTCCCAGAATGCGCTTGTGCATCTTCTTCCCTCTCGGTCTGGCGGCGGTCGCTGTGCTCCGCCGCGGTTCTCTCCCGTCCCGGATTCCCCATCCGGATGCTGTGATACGCCGGCCCTGTTCAGCCCTTGCGCCCCTGCGTCGCGACGCCTTCGATGAAGTACCGCTGCCCGAACGCGAACAGGATGAGCATCGGCACCGTGACGATGAGTGAAGCGACCATCACGTACTGGTAGTCGCCGTGGCCGCCGGCCGTCGGGCTGTACTTGGTCATGGCGTAGGCGATGCCGAGCGGCGCGGTGAACTCGTCGACAGAGCCGGCGTTCAGGTAGATCAGCGCCGAGTACAGGTTGTTCCAGCTCGCCTGGAACTCGAACAGGAACACGATCACGAACGACGGCACCGACAGCGGCATCGCGATGCGCCAGAACAGGCCCCAGTAGCTCGCGCCGTCGAGGCGCGCGGCCTCGAACAGCTCGCGAGGCAGCCCGAGATAGAACTGGCGCTGCAGGAAGATGTAGAAGGCCGAGCCGAACAGGTTCATGCCCCACAGCGGCACCCAGGTGCCCAGCAGCCCAGTCTCCTTCCAGATCAGGTAGATCGGGATCATGGTCACGGCGCCGGGCAGCATCATGGTCGCGAGCACCAGGCCGAACAGCAGCCCCCGCCCGGGGAACTTGAAGTACGCGAAGCCGAAGGCGACGATCGAGCTCGACACGGCCACCGCGGTGGCGGCGAGCAGGGCGATCGCGACGCTGTTCCAGAGCCAGCTCATCAGCGGCAGCTGGTTCCACACCTCGATGTAGTTCTCGGGAACGAACGTCTTCGGGATCAGCGAGTTGTCGAACACCTCGCCGCGGGGCTTGAAGCTCGCCGCGAGCAGCCACGCGAACGGGTAGAGGAACAGCAGCCCGAAGCCGACGAGGATGATCGTCAGCACGATCCGCGCGGCGAAGCTGCGCGGCTGGCTCATGCTGCGGCGCCACTTCGAGCGCTTCGGCACCGTGTTCACGACCGTCGACGGGTCTGGCCTCTCGCCGTCGCTCCGGCGGGGCAGATTCTGAAGCGGCGTCGCCATCAGCGGTCTCCCTCGTAGTAGACGAAGCGGTTGCCGAACTTCACCTGGATGACCGTGATGACCATGATGATCACGAAAAGCAGCCAGGCCATGGCCGCGGCGAACCCGAAGTTGAACTGCCGGAAAGCCTGCTGGAACAGGTAGATCGCGTAGAACAGCGACGCCTCGGGCGATGAGTTGCTCTGGTCACGCCAGAACAGCAGGTACGCCTGGTCGAAGATCTGGAACGCCGCGATCGACAGCACGATGACGTTGAAGAACATGGCGCCCGAGATCATCGGCAGGGTGATCGAGAAGAACTTGCGCACACTGCCGGCGCCGTCGAGCGACGCCACCTCGTACAGCTCGGTCGGCACGTTCTTCAGCGCCGCGAGGAAGATCACCATGGTCCCGGCGACCGTCCACAGCGTCATGATCACGATGCTGGGCTTGACCCATGCCGGGTCGACCAGCCACTGGGGCCCTTCGATGCCGAAGAGGCGCAGGAACTCGTTGATCACGCCGGTGTTGCCGTTCAGCAGCAGGAAGAACACCGCGGCCGTCGCGACCGCGGGGGTCATCTTGGGCAGGTAGTACAGGGTGCGGAAGACACCGGCACCGCGACCAACCCGATTGAGCAGCATGGCCAGCACGAGCGCGAAGATGATTTCCAGAGGCACCGCCATCACAACGTAGAACAGGGTGTTGCCGAGCGACACCATCACGCGCGGGTCGTCGAACAGCTCGGCGTAGTTGTCGATGCCGACCGGGCGGGCGGTGTTGGTGGCGAGGTTGTAGTTGCTGAACGAGATGTACAGGCTGTAGATCATCGCGCCTGCGGTGAACACCAGGAACCCGATGATCCACGGCGTGATGAAGAGGTACCCGGCGATCGCCTCGCGCTTGTTGTAGCGGTCGCGCGCCGGTTTCGGACCGCGCCGGAACCATCGCCGCTTCTTCTGGGCCTGCTGCTCTGCCGGGACGAGTGCCTCCGGCGTCGTCGTTATGCTCATCTGCCGCTCCCGCCGTATTCGCACCCACGCGCCACGACGAGGGCATCCGCTGCGCCGGCGCGCGCACGACAGAGCGCGACGGGGGACGACTGGCACGTGTGCATGACCAGACGCTACTGTCGCGTTGCGCTTTCAGGACGGCCCTTGCCAGGCGGCTCACAGACGTGCATCATTAGCGGAATGGCGCCCGCAGGGGTTGTTCTCGGGGCTGGTCAGACGGGATTACCGCACGACGACCGCCGACGGGTGCCGATCTCCTGACCGTGAAGGCGGGCCCGTGTCGACTCACCTCGTGCTGCAGGGCGCGGTCGGCAGCGTGCGGGTGCTTCGACGCGACGGGCGGCTGCTCGTCGAGAAGCGGATGCGCGACCGCACGCGTCACGACACCGAGGTGACGGCGCTTCGCGCGCTGCAGGGCAGCGGCCTTCCGGTGCCCGAGATCGTCTCGGTCGAGCCGGGGGCGATCCTGATGACTCTGCTGCCAGGCGAGCGTCTCGACGCCGGCACACCGGATGCACGGGTCGCGGCGCTTCGCACCTCGGCTTCACTCCTGCGCCGCCTGCACGCGCTTCCTGTTCCGCCGGGGCTGCCTGGTGCGCCGGACGATGCGCTGATCGTCCGGCGCTATCGCGACGCCGGCGGTCCGCCTCTGCCTCTGGCGATTCCGGAGCGGCATCCGGAGGTCTTCTGCCACGGTGACTGGACCGATGCGAACGTGCTCGCGGTCGACGGAGAGATCACGGCGATCGTCGATTGGGAGGCCGCGCATGCGGGCGACCCGATGCGCGAGCTTTCTCGTGCGGCGTGGGGCGCCGCGCAGAAGGACCCTCGTTCGTTCGACGCACTGGTCGAGGGGTACGGCGCCGACCCCGCCGAGGCCCGCGCGTGGGCGCCGATCCACGCCGCCGAGCTGTGGCTGTGGTTCCGGCAGGCGGGCCCGCCGGAGTACTTCGAGCGGCTCACCGCTCAGCTCAGGCGGTGGGCGGGGTGAGCGTGCGGATGGCGGCACGTTCGCAGTTCAGGTCGCATGTGCGGATCTGGCCCTCATCGGTCGCTGGAAGGCAGGATCCGGCCAGGTTCTCCTGAGTTGTGAACGCGCGGACCGGGCGCCGACCGTCGTGACGATGCGCGACCGGCCGGGTCAGCCGGTCCGCACCTCGAAGCCGGCACCTTCGAGCGTCGCGCGCTGATCGCCGGTCGCGGCGGGGTCGGTGATCACGAGCGGGAACAGCTCGGCGCCGCCGACGTGCGCGAAAGCCGTGCGTCCGATCTTCGAGGCGTCGGCGACGATCACGGCGCGGGCGGCGCGCGCGGCCATCAGGCGGTTGACGGCGGCCTCGGCCTCGTCGTGCGTGCTGCCGCCGGCTTCTGCCGACAGGCCATTGACGCCGATGAAGGCGATGTCGAGCCGGATGCCCCCGAGCAGCTGCTCGACGAAGGGGCCGACGAGCTCGAAGCTGCGGCGGTGGATCACGCCGCCGGTGACGACGACCTTGAACTCGGGGCGCATCGCCAACTGGGCGGCGATGTTGACGGCGTTCGTGACGACCGTGAGGCCGTGGTCTGCGAGGTCGTCGCGGGCGGCGAGCGCGGTGGCGATCGCGTTGGTGGTCGTGCCGCCCGAGAGCCCGACGACCTGGCCGGGCTCGACGAGTGCAGCGGCGACCGCCGCGATCTGCTCCTTCGCTCCCGTGCCGTGGTGGCTGCGGTACCGGATGGGCAGCTCGTACGCGACCGACTGGGCCACCGCCCCGCCGTGCGTGCGCGTCAGCAGCCGGCGCTCGGCGAGGCTGTCGAGGTCGCGGCGGGTGGTGGCTGCCGACGCGCCGAAGCGCTCGACGAGCTCGTCGACGCTCACCTCACCTTGGGCGGCGAGCAGATCGAGGATGGCGGTGAGTCGGGCGGCGCGCTTCATGTCGGGCTCAGTCTGACACTCAGTCCGCCACGAGGGCGAACAGGCGCAGCATGCGGGCCGCTTCCTCGGCGACCGCCTCACGCGCCGGCGTCAGGTACTTGCGCGAGTCGACGAGCTTCTCATCGGCGGCGAGCGTCTCGCGGATCGCCCGCGTGAAGAAGCCGTTCAGGTGGGTCGAGACGTTGATCTTCGTCATTCCGGCGCGCACGGCCTGCACGATCACGTCGTCTGAGACACCGGACGAGCCGTGCAGCACGAGCGGGATGTCGCAGCCGGTGCGGCCGATGCCGTGGAGGGCGCTCTTGAGGCGTGCGATCAGGTCGATGTCGAGCGATGCCGAGCGATCGAGCATGGCGTGCGACGAGCCCACCGCGACCGCGAGCGAGTCGACGCCGGTGGCCTCGACGAACGCGCGGGCCTCGTCGGGGTCGGTGCGCACTCCAGGGGCGTGAGCGCCGTCCTTGCCGCCCACCTCGCCCAGCTCGGCCTCGATGTAGACGCCGGCGGCGCGGGCGCGCGATGCCACGGCTGCGGTGATCTCGACGTTCTGCTCGTACTCGAGCTTGCCGCCGTCGAACATGACCGACCCGAAGCCGAGCTCGATGGCCTCATCGACGAGCTCGGGGCGCTCGGCGTGATCGAGGTGCACGGCGACGGGTGTCTTGGCGCGGCGGGCGATGGCGAGCGTGGCCCAGCCGATCGGCTCGAGGCCGCCGTGGTAGTCGGCGCAGTTCTGCGAGATCTGCAGGATGACCGGCAGGCCGGCGCGCTCGGACGCCGAGACGAGCGCCTCTGCCGTCTCGAGGTGGATCACGTTGAACGCGCCGATGCCGGTGCCGGCTGATGCGGCCGACCGCATCAGTTCGCGTGCGGATGCGAGGGTCATCGGATCTCCTTCGGGTTGTTGCGGTCGGTGAGCGTGAGGGCGGCCTCGAGGTCGGGCCAGGACGGGTGGATCGAGCCGGCGAGCGGCATGAGCACCGCCGCGGCCGACCAGGCGGTCGCGCGGCGCAGGATCTGCGCCGGGTCTTGAACGCCGGCGTCCATCAGCACGGCGCACGCCGCGACGCCGGCATCCCCCGCCCCCGTCGGGTTGCCGGCAAGCGGCTCGCCGAGGCGGGCGTGCAGCACCGAGAGGCCGCCGGATGCCGTGGGCGAGACGGCCAGCATCCCCTCAGCCCCGAGCGAGAGAAGCACGAGCTCGGCGCCGCGGCGGATCAGCTCGCGTGCGCCGTCGATCGGGTCGTCGAGACCGGTCGCGTCGCGCAGCTCGTGCTCGTTGGGCTTGAGAACGGATGCCCCGGCATCCGCCGCCGCGAGCAGCGCAGGTCCCGACGTGTCGGCGATCACCGTCACGCCGGCGGCGCGGCCGAGGCGGATCAGGCCGGGCAGCGCGTCGTCCGGGATGCCGGGAGGCAGGCTCCCCGAGATCACCAGCACCCGCGCGGGGCCGGCGGGATGCGGGCCGGCGAGGGCAGCGGCGACGGCATCCCGAAGCGCCTGCCACTCGGACGCGGAAGGAGCGACGCCCCGCTCGTTGACGACCGTCGTGTCGCCGAGGGACTCATCGACCAGGGCGACGCTGCGGCGCGTCGCCGCCTCGACCGGAACGAGCACGCGCGGCACGCCCGACGACCCGAGCTCAGACGCGAACTCCGCGCCGGTCGCTCCGCCTGCGGTCGTCACCGCGACCACCGGCGCACCCTGCGCGTGCGCGACCCGTGCGACGTTGAGGCCCTTGCCTCCGGCACGCACCTGCCCGGCATCGGCCCGGTGCGTGCCGCCGACGGCGAGCGACGCGACGTGCCAGGTGAGATCGAGCGCCGGATTCGGCGTGACGGTGATGATCATGCGCGAGCCGCCTGCCTGGCGCGCAGCGCCGATCCGAGGATCCCTGCGTTGCCCGACAGCTCGGCCGGCACCAGCTCGGGGATGCGGTGGAAGCTCAGGCGATCGGAGAGACGGGCGCGCAGCTCGTCGAACAGCGCGCCGCCGGCGCGCGACAGCCCGCCGCCGATCACCACGGCCTGCGGCGCGATCACCGCAGTCAGCTGCGCGATCGACATGGTGAGCGCGTCGAGTGCGTCGTTCCAGATGCCCGCTGCCGTCTCGTCTCCGGCGGCGGCACGGGCGATGACCTCGCGCGCCCCGTCGACGACCTCGCCGGTGGCATCGGTATAGCGGCGCGAGATCGCACCGGCCGAGGCGACGGCTTCGAGGCATCCGCGTGCGCCGCACGGGCAGGGCCATTCCCCGATGGGCGAGTGACCGATCTCGCCCGCGTAGCCGCCGGCGGTGTACGGGCGTCCGTCGATGAGCAGCGCCCCGGCGATGCCGGTGCCGATGATCAGCACGACCGCGTTCGCGTAGTCGCGAGCGCCGCCGAGCACGTGCTCGGCCCAGCTCGCCATCCGCACGTCGTGGTCGAAGGCCACGGGCATCCCGAATCGGGCGGCCATCAGGTCGCGCATCGGCGCGTCGCGCCAGCCGAGGTTGCTGCTGAACACGCCGATCCCGCGCTCGGGGTCGACGATGCCCGGTACGACGAGGCCGATCGCCTCTGGCACGACGTCCGGATGCTGTGCACGCAGCTCATCCGACAGTTCAGCGAGCCGGTCGATCAGGCGCGCGGGGCTGTCGTCGCCGCCGGCCGGAGTGGGCGTGCGGCGCAGCCCGAGAGCCGTGCCGTCGGCGTCGAACAGCGCCGACTTGATGTCGGTGCCGCCGACGTCGAAGGCGAGCACGGGCACGCCAGCGCCGATCGTCACGGCGCGCGCGAGCCGCTCGCCTGATTCGTCGCTGATCACCTCGGGGATGCCGCTCTCATCGGACATGCGCGTGCTCCGTCGTCGGTTCGGGCCGGGGTCAGTCGTCGAGGATCACCGAGCGGGTGAGGTTGCGCGGCTGATCGGGGTCGAGGCCCTTCGCGACGGCCCGGTCGAGAGCGACGCGGTGCAGCCGGACGAGGTCGGCCATCGGGTCGATCGCGTGCTGCACGAAACGTGCTCCCGTCGCCTCGACCTGCGCCTGCAGGCCGTCGGGCGCGGCACCCAGCTGCCAGGTGATGCGGCCGGGGGCGGCGATCGCGATCGGGCCGTGGCGGTACTCCATCGAGCTGTACGACTCGGTCCACGACTGCGACGACTCGCGCATCTTCAGGGCGGCCTCATGTGCGAGCCCCATGGCCCAGCCCATGCCGAGGAAGCTGTACTGCTCGGCCTCGGCGAGCGCCGCATCGTCCGTGCCCTCGAGCACGGCCTGTGCGTCGGCGATCGCGCCGTCGAGGTCCTCACCGAGCGAGGCGCGGAACAGCGCGAGCGCGGTGGTGGCGAAGCGGGTCTGCACGACTGACTGCTCGTCGGCGAAGGGCAGCCCGATCACGGTGTCGGCCAGGTCGACCAGCGGCGAGGTGGTGTCGCCGACGACGGCGATGACAGGAGTGGCGCCCGTGACGCGCTCGGTCAGCTCGAGCACCTCGGTCGTCGTACCGGAGCGGGTGAGCGCGACGATCGCGTCGTAGCTGCGCCCGAACGGGAACTCGGAGGCCGTGAAAGCGTCGGTCTCGCCGTGACCGGCGGTCTCGCGCAGCGCGGCGTAGGACTGGGCCATGAACCACGAGGTGCCGCAGCCGACGACGGCGATGCGGGCGCCGGATGCCGGAAGCAGAGCCTGCTCGTCGCGCATCGCGGCGGCGCGCGCCCAGGTCTCAGGCTGCGAGGTGAGCTCCGCGCGCATGTGCGCGCCGGCGGTGGTGGTCATGGCAACTCCTGGATGCAAGATTGTGACGCTTATTCGTTCTAACGATCATATTGTGCCATGGAAAGTGCGTCCACTGAAGCGCCGCGGGTATGGGCCTCCCTGCCGCCCCGGGTCACCGGCTCTCGGATCACGGCGATCAAGCAATCACAACTCAGGAGAATCCGGCCGGAACTGGCGGCGGGCACGCCGCGACGGGCAGAGGTGGCCCGGGTTTCCTGAGTTGTGAACGCCCAGCCTCTGCAGGACGCCGCGAATCAGCGGTTCTCGGCCGCCTCAGTGTGGTGCCGGATGACCTCGGCCACCACGAAGTTGAACCACTTCTCGGCGAACTCCGGATCGAGGTGCGCCTCTTCGGCGAGCGCGCGCAGCCGAGCGGTCTGCTGCTCTTCGCGGCCGGGGTCGGATGCGGGCATCTCGTGCTCGGCCTTGAGCCTGCCGACCTGCTGCGTGCAGCGGAACCGCTCGGCGAGCATGAAGATCAGTGCGGCGTCGATGTTGTCGATGCTGGCTCGCAGGCGCAGCAGTTCTGCGCGCGCCGCCTGCGCGTCGTCCGTTCCCACAGCGTCAGCTGTGCCCGGCGTCGGTGCGACCGGTGTGGGTGTCGTCACCGGGGTACGTGCCGTCGGTGTACTCGCCTTCGTCCTCTTCGACCAGGCGGCTGGCGCGGTGCTCTGCCGAGGCATCCGGCCTGCCGCTCTCAGTCAGGTCGGCGTCGGTGTACTGTCCCTCGCCGTGGTGGGGGTGGTGCACCTCGCGACCATCGGCCGAGTAGACGCCATCGGTGTACTCGCCGTCGACCTGACCGGGGCGCGTGTCGGCGTGATGCGCGACCGCCGTTCCGTCGGCGTGATCGGCGTCGGTGTACGAGCCCTCGACGGGTTCGGATGCGTCGTGTGCGTGTTCGTCGGACATGAGATCCTCCAGATACTCGGTCGCACTTCTCACGATAGTCAACCCCGCGTGGGTATGACAGGGCGCGATGGGCGGCCGCCCTAGAGTATTCGCCATGAGCATCGAAGATCCGTCGTCGCCCACCGGCCGCGGCGACAGCGCCGAGTCGCGCGCCTCCTCCCGAGCAGCTCGGGCGGCCGACGCCGCTCAGGCCGCCGAGGTCGGGGCGGCCGCGCAGGCCGACGCCGCGGCGACCTCGGCTGACGCGGCGGCGGCTGCCGAGACCGGGGCGACGACCGGCGCCATCAAGGCGGCGGAGGCGGCGGAAGCCGCTGCGCATCCGTCTCCTGCCGATGCGCCCACCCCGCGCCGTTCGACCTGGACACGCATGGACAGGCCGTTCCGCCTCGGCTTCCTGCTGACGCTCGGCGGGCTGTCGGCCTTCCTGCTGGCGATCGCGCTCACCAACCTCTCGACGGTGCTCGTGTACGTCGCGTTCGCCCTGTTCGCCGCTCTGGGTCTGAACCCGGCCGTGCGCCTGCTCGAGCGACGCGGCCTCTCCCGCGGCCTCAGCGTCGCGACTGTGATCGTCGCGCTGGTCGTGGCCGTGGGTCTCGTGCTCGTCATGATCGTGCCGATCGTCGTCGAACAGGTCGCGTCGTTCGTGAAGTCGGTGCCAGAGGTCGTCGACCAGTTCATGCACACCGACCTGTACCTGCTGCTCGAGAAGCAGTTCGGAGACCAGATCGGCAAGCTGCTCTCCGATGGCGAGAAGCTGCTCACCGACGGCAAGACGCTGACGGCTCTGGGCGGCGGCGCCCTGAAGGTCGGCACATCGATCGCGGAAGGCATCTCGGCCTTCGTGATCGTCTTCGTGCTGACGCTGTACTTCGTCGCCGGCCTTCCCGGCATCATCACCGCGACGCTGCGACTGGCCCCGGCACGCAAGCGCCAGCAGGCTCGCGACATCGTCGATCAGATCACCGAGTCGGTGGGCGGGTACGTGCAGGGCATGGTCATCCTGGCGTTCGCGAACTCGATGATGGCCCTGGTGCTGTACCTGATCCTGGGGCTTCCGTTCCCGCCGCTGATGGCGGTCGTCGCATTCCTCGTGACGCTGATCCCCCTGGTCGGTCCGCTTCTCTTCCTCGCCATCGGCACCGTCGTCGCGGTGCTCGCCAACCCCGTCAACGCGCTCATCTTCGGCGTCGTGTACCTGATCTACATCCAGATCGAGGCATACGTGCTGACCCCGAAGGTGATGAACCGCACGGTCTCGGTGCCGGGCCTGCTCGTCGTGATCGGCGCGCTGGTCGGCGGCACCCTACTGGGCCTGCTCGGAGCCCTCGTCGCGGTGCCGGCCACGGCATCCATCCTCATCGTCCTGAACCAGATCTTCATCCCCCGACAGGACGAGCGGGTCTGAAAGCACGGAAGAGGCCGGGTGGGCGAACCCACCCGGCCTCTTCCGGTCTCAGCTGAAGATCAGATGAGGCCCTTGTCCTTCAGCCAGGCCTTGGCGATCTCCGGCGCCGACTTCTCGTCGACCGTGCTCTGCACGTTCATGTCGACGAGGTCTTCGGCGCTCAGCTCGGCGCTGATGCCGTCGAGCACATCGCCAACCTTGTCTGCGATGTCGCTCGAGACGATCGGCACGACGTTCGACGCGAGGATCATGTTCTCGGGGTCTTCGAGAGCGACGATGTCCTGGGTCTTGAAGGCCGGGTCTGCGGTGTAGATGTCGGCGACCTGCACGGTGCCGGCGAGCAGCGCGTCGAGCGTGCCCTGACCGGTCGCCGAGAACTTCAGGTCGATGCCGTACGCGTCTTTCGCGCCGGCCGGACCGTAGGGCCGCTGCTCGAACTCGGGGGCGGCGCCGATCGTGGCCGGCTCCTTGAGCTTCGACAGGTCGGCGATCGTGGTGAGCTCGTTCTCGTCGGCGAACGACTTCAGCACCGTGTAGGTGTCCTGATCGCTGGCGTCGGCGAACTGCAGCGCGGTGAGCTCGTCGGGCAGTGCGTCCTTGAGGGCGGCGAAGACGTCGTCGGGGCTGGTGGCCGTCGCCTCCTTGTCGAGGAACTCGAGCAGGTTGCCGGTGTACTCGGGGAAGACGTCGATGTTGCCCGACTCGACCTCGGGCATGTACGCGTCGCGCTGGCCGATGTTGAACTTGCGCTCGACCGTGAAGCCGGCGTCTTCGAGCCCCTGGGCGTAGATCTCGGCGATGATCTCGTTCGAGTAGTACGCCTGCGAGCCGACGACGATCGTGTCGCCGCCCTTGTCGCCGCCCGTGTCGCCGGTCGGCTTGTCGAGCGGGTTGGCGTTCGATCCGCACCCGGCGAGCGCGAGAGCGGCGATGACGGCGACACCGGCGGTGAGAGCGGTGCGGGTCTTGCTGTGGGTGGACATGACGTGCCTTTCGGTGGGGATCAGGCGGGAGCGGATGCCACGCGGCGAGCGCGTGACCTGGAGGAAGGGGTTCGGGATGCCGGGGCGCGCAGACCCCTGGGCACGGCAGCTCGCTGCGCGAGCGCCATGAGAAGGTCGACGATGAGGGCGAGAGCGGCCACGAGGATCGCCCCGCCGAGCACCTGGTCGAATCGGCTGAGGGGGATGCCCTGGATGATGGGCCACCCGAGTCCGCCGAGGTTGACGTACGCGGCGATGGTGACGGTGGCGATCACCTGCAGCAGCGCAGAGCGCAGGCCCCCGATCAGCAGCGGGAGGCCGAGGCGCAGTTCGACCTTGGTGAAGATCTGCCACTCGGTCATGCCCATCGCCCGCGCGGCGTCGATCACTCGGCGGTCGATCGCCTCGAGCCCGGTGTACGCGCCGGCGAGCAGGGACGGGATGGCGAGCAGCACGAAGGTGATGACAGCGGCGAGCGGTGTCTGCAGGATGCCGAGCACGAGCACCAGCAGCACCAGCAGACCGAACGACGGGATGGCGCGCGCGGCACCCGAGATGGCGACGGCGATCTCGCGGCCTCGGCCGGTGTGCCCGATGAGCCACCCGGCAGGCAGGGCGATTGCGGCGGCGACCACCACCGAGACGATCGTGTACAGAAGGTGCTGGCCGAGCAGGGTCGGCAGCGCGTACGTGCCCTCGAGCCGGTCGGGCGAGAACAGCCAGGCGAACGCGTCGGCGAAGAGGTTCATGCGCCCACCGCCTTCAGCCGGGCTCCGCGGGTCCGGATGGTCGCCGCGCGCGTCCACGGCATGAGCATGCGCCCCGCGAGCACGAGGACGAGATCGACGACCAGGGCGATGACGACCACCGCGACGACACCGGCGAGCACCTCGGGGATGAGCCTTCGCTGCTGCCCGTTGGTGAACAGGTAGCCGAGATTCGTGACGCCGATGAGGATGCCGACGGTCGCGAGCGAGATCGTCGACACGGCCGTCACCCGCAGCCCGGCGAGGATCACGGGGCCCGCGAGCGGCAGCTCGACGGCGAAGAAGCGCCGCGGCGCGGCGTAGCCCATCGCCGTCGACGCCTGCAGCACGTCGGCATCGACCGACTCGAGACCGTCGGCGACCGCGCGCACGAGGATCGCCACGGCGTAGATGGTCAGTGCGGCGATGAGGTTCTTCTCGCTGATCACCGAGTACCCGAGCGCCGCCGGCATGAGGATCAGCAGGGCGAGCGAGGGGATCGTGTACAGCAGCCCGGTCAGCACGATGACCGGGCCACGCACCAGACGGTAGCGCCACGCGACCCAGCCGAGCGGGACTGACAGCAGCAGGCCCAGCAGGATGGGGATCAGGCTCTGGCGCAGGTGGATCACCGTGAGCTCGACGATGAGCCCCAGGTTGTCCACCACCCAGCTCATTCCGGGTCCTCCACCAGGCGCCCCTGCGTGCGCCCCTCCGAGTCGACGACGACCGCGCCGTTCGGCGTCTGCTTGACCGTCAGTGCACGGCGGCCTCGTTCGGCGCCGATGAACGCCTCGACGAAGGCATCCGCCGGGTTCTCGATGATCTCGCTGGGGCTGCCCACCTGCACGATCCGCGCCCCGCGGTCGAGGATCACGACCTGATCGCCGAGCAGGAAGGCCTCGTCGATGTCGTGGGTGACGAAGACGACGGTCTTGTCGATTTCGACCTGCAGGCGGACCAGCTCCTGCTGCAGATCGGCCCGGACGATGGGGTCGACCGCGCCGAACGGCTCATCCATCAGCAGGATGTTCGGATCGGCGGCGAGCCCTCTGGCGACGCCGACGCGCTGCTGCTGACCGCCCGAGAGCTGGCTCGGATAGCGATCGGCGAGCGACCGATCGAGGCCGACCGTGTCGAGCATCTCGCGCGCACGCGCGTGGGCGTCGCGCCGCGAGACGCCCGTGAGCCGCAGCACCGTGGCGACGTTGTCGAGCACGGTGAAGTGCGGCATGAGACCGGAGTTCTGCATGACGTAGCCGATGCGCCGGCGCAGCGCGACCGGATCGCCGCCGAGCACGCTCTCCCCGTCGATCTCGACCTCGCCCGAGGTCGGCTCGACCATGCGGTTGATCATGCGCAGCAGCGTGGTCTTGCCGCATCCGGACGACCCGACGAACACGGTCGTCTTGTGCGACGGGATGACAAGACTGAAGTCGTCGACGGCGCGCGTGCCATCGGGGAACGTCTTGGTGACCGATCGGAACTCGATCATCGGCTCGCGACTCCTGCGGGGACAGCTCTCATGCACGTACCTCCTGGCATCCCTTCGAGCGTAGGCGACGGGTCGGACATTCCGGCTGGCTCGCACAGAGATTCCCGGTCCACGACTCCGGTTCGGAGCCGCCCGCGCAGCGGATTGGCTGCGCGGCGCGCAGCCTGGTTCGCGATCACGCCGACTGCCTGCCGAACTCCTCGAGCAGCCGCAGCCAGATCTCGCTCATCGTCGGATACGCCGGCACGGCGTGCCAGAGCCGGCTGATCGGCACCTCGCCCGCGACGGCGATCGTCGCCGCCTGCAGCATCTCGGCGACGTCGGCACCTACGAAGGTCGCGCCGACGACCACCTCGCGCTCGGTGTCGACCACCATCCGCGCCTGCCCCTGGTAGCCGTCGGCATGCAGCCCGGCGCCCGAGACCCAGCCGAGGTCGTAGTCGACCACCTCGACCTCACGGCCGGACTCGCGCGCGGCATCCGCCGTCAGCCCGACCGAGGCGACCTCGGGCTCGCTGAACACGACCTGCGGCACTGCGGCGTGATCGGCCGTCGCGACATGACGGCCCCACGGGCCGTCTGCGACGACCTCGCCGCGCGAGCGGGCCGCGATCACATCGCCGGCGGCACGCGCCTGGTACTTGCCCTGGTGCGTGAGCAGTGCCCGGCCGTTGACGTCGCCGACCGCGTACAGCCAGTCGCTGCCCGGCACGCGCATCGTGTCGTCGACCTCGATCGACCGGCCAGGCTCGAGCCCCGCGACCTCGAGCCCGATGTCGGCGCTGCGCGGACGGCGCCCCGTCGCCACCAGCACCTCCGCCGCCGTGATCTCGTCGCCGCCGTCGAGAGTCAGCGTGACCCGGTCGCCTTCGCGCCGCACGGAGGACGTGCTGCTGTTCAGCCGCACGTCGACGCCCAGGCCGCGAAGCCCCTCGACGACCCGCTCTCCGGCGAACGGCTCCATGCGCTCGAGCAGTCCGTGCCTGGCGATCAGCGTCACCGCCGAACCGAGCCCCGCGTAGACCGTAGCCATCTCGACGCCGACCACTCCGCCGCCGATGACCGCGAGCGATTCGGGCACGTGGTCCGCGCCTGTCGCCTCGCGGCTCGTCCACGGAGAGGCCTCGGCAAGACCCGGGATGCCCGGGATCACCGCATCCGACCCCGTCGCGATGGCCACAGCGTGCCTGGCCCGCAGCACCCGCTCGCCGTCCGCCGTCGTCACGGTGACCTCGCGTTCGGCGGTGAGCCGCCCGTGGCCCCGTACGAGGTCGATGCCCGCGTCTCGCAGCCAGGTCACCTGGCCGTCGTCAGACCAGTTCGAGACGAAGTCATCGCGTCGTGCCAGCACCTCGGCGGGCGTGATGGTACCGCCGTCGACGCCGCGCACGTGCTGCGCAGCACGCAGCGCCTGCATCGGCCGCAGCAGCGCCTTCGACGGGGTGCAGGCCCAGTACGAGCACTCGCCGCCGACGAGCTCGCTCTCGACGATCACGACGGTCAGCCCGCCCTGCACTGCTCGATCTGCCACGTTCTCGCCGACGGGGCCTGCGCCCAGGACGATGAGGTCGTATTCGTCGCTCATTCCGCCAGTCTCGCCGACGGAGCGGATCTCCGCCGGGGCTTGACACGCGATTCGCGGGTTCGCAACTCAGGAAGAACACGGCGGTCGGCGCCGCTTCCGGTCGGAATCAGCCCTTCGGGCCGCAGATCTCCTGAGTTGTGACCGACAGGCCGCGCGCACCTCAGCCAGTCACCCGCGCCTCAGCGCGCCGGGATGATCACGGTCGGCGTGGGCGCCTGGGTGACGTGGCGCACATCGCGCGGAGCGCCGGTGCGCTCGTCGAGGTCGACCACGCTGACCGTGCCCGACCGCTGCCCCGACACCAGCAGGGTGCCGTCGTAGACGAGGTGATGGCGCGGCCAGTCGACGCCCGCATCGGCGAGCGCGAGCGGCTCGAGCACCTCTCCTCCGCCGCGCACGCGCAGAGCCGCGAGGGTGTTGCTGCCGCGCAGCGCGGTGTACAGGGTGTCGCCGTCGCGCGACACGGCGAGCTCGGCCGGGAAGTCGACGCCGACCTGCGCGATCGGCGATGCGGGGGTAGCCGAGACGAGCCCCCAGCTGCCGTCTCGGGCGGATGCCAGGGTGAACACCTCGCACGAGTACTCGGTCACCACGTGCAGGTGGCCACTGGGGTGCAGCACCATGTGCCTGGGGCCCGTTCCCCGTGGCAGCACGACCTCGTGGTCGAGTGCGAGCGCCTGCCCCGACGCGCGCCAGATGCGCACCAGATCGAACCCGAGGTCGGTTGTGGCGATGCGCCCGTCGCGCAGGAACACGGCGGCGTGCGCGTGCGACTGGCGCGGTTCATCGCCCGTGGGCGTGGGGTGCGGGTCGCGGGCGCGCTGCGGATCGGCATCCGCACCGTCCGCCGCATCCGTCTCCCCGAAGAGCGCGGCGCGCAGAGCCGCCGCCTTGTCGACCCCGGCGGGAACCAGCGCGCCGTCGTCGGCGATGCCGAAGCGCACGACTCGCCCGTCGCCGTAGCAGCTGGCGACGAGCATCCGTCCTCCGGGCGAGACCGAGAGGTGACAGACCCCGTCGCCGGCACGCAGAGGCCGGCCGAGTGGGCGCAGCTCGCTTTCGCCCGAGCGCGCGAACGCCTGCACAGTGCCCTCGCCCTCGAGTGCGGCGTAGACGACGTCGAGCGTGGGGTGCGCTGCGAGCCACGAGGCGGATGCCACGCCTGCCGCGACCCCGCGGTACCTGAGCGTCGACGGTCCGCGGCCGTCATCGACCGACAGGAGGCCGATGCCCTCGGCATCCCCGTCCATGTCGGCACCGTACCCGCCGACCCAGAAGCGCGTCATGCGTCGTCCTCTCCGCTCGCCGAGCTCACCACTTCGCGTCGGATGCACCACTTCCCGACATCGGCAGGTGGTGCGCTCGACGGCAAGTGGTGCATTCCGCGAACCGAGCCCGCTCAGTCGATCAGGTCGTGGCGCACGATGACCTGGTCACGGGCCGGACCCACGCCGATCACCGAGATGCGGGTGTTGCTCATCTTCTCCAGCGTCAGCACGTAGTCTCGCGCGTTCTGCGGCAGCTCGTCGAACGTGCGCGCCTTCGAGATGTCTTCGCTCCAGCCGGGGAACGATTCGTAGATCGGCTTGGCGTGGTGGAAGTCGGTCTGGTTGACGGGCACCTCGTCGAAGCGGGTGCCGTCGACGTCGTAGGCCACGCACACCGGGATCTGCTCGAGGCCGGTGAGCACGTCGAGCTTGGTGAGCACGATGTCGGTGATGCCGTTGACGCGGGTCGCGTAGCGGGTGATGGGGGCGTCGTACCAGCCCGTGCGGCGCTCGCGCCCGGTGGTGGTGCCGTACTCGCCGCCGGTCTTGCGCAGCCACTCGCCGACCTCGTCGTCGAGCTCGGTCGGGAACGGACCCGATCCGACGCGGGTGGTGTAGGCCTTCACGATGCCGACGATGCGGTCGAGGCGGTTGGGTCCGACGCCGGATCCGGATGCCGCGCCCGCGGCCGTCGCGGTCGACGAGGTCACGAAGGGATAGGTGCCGTGGTCGACGTCGAGCATGGTCGCCTGACCGGCCTCGAACACGACGACCTCGCCGCGGTTGAGCGCCTCGTCGACCAGGTGGCCGGTGTCGGCGACCATCGGGCGCAGCCGCTCGGTGTACCCGAGCAGGTCGTCGACGATCTCGTCGACGGTGATCGAGCGGCGGTTGAAGACCTTGACCAGCAGGTGGTTCTTCTGGTCGAGGGCGCCTTCGACCTTCTGGCGCAGGATGTTCTCGTCGAACAGGTCCTGCACGCGGATGCCGACGCGGTTGATCTTGTCGGCGTAGGCCGGGCCGATGCCGCGGCCGGTGGTGCCGATGCGGCGGTTGCCGAGGAAGCGCTCGGTGACCTTGTCGAGCGTGCGGTGGTACGCGGTGATGATGTGCGCGTTGGCGCTGATCTTCAGACGCGACGTGTCGACGCCGCGCGCGTCGAGCGCGTCGAGCTCCTGGAAGAGCACGGCCAGGTCGACCACGACGCCGTTGCCGATCACGGCGTTGACGCCGGGGCTCAGGATGCCGGACGGCAGCAGGTGCAGCGCGTACTTCTCGTCGCCGATGACGACGGTGTGGCCGGCGTTGTTGCCGCCGTTGAACTTGACCACCCAGTCGGTGCGCTCACCGAGAAGGTCGGTGGCCTTGCCCTTGCCCTCGTCGCCCCACTGGACGCCGACGATCACGATTCCTGGCATGCGTGTACCCCCTGGTGCTGCACGCTTTCGCCGGGTTTGCACCGGCAGATGAGCTGGCCCTGATCGGGCGAGACCATCCTATCGGAGAGCCCTTTCAGGGCATCCGGGCGGGTCTGCGCGTGACGCGCCGCCGCGTCCGCCGCGGCCGGGTGGCAGGAATGCGACGGATGCTGTCGCTGAGCGTGCTCGCCCGATGTCGGCGGCACCTGCGACGATCGGAGCATGCCCGCATCCACCGACCCCGTCACCCGCGTCGCGCCCTCCGGGGCGCCACGGTCGAGCGGACCGCTCGTGCTGCTCGCCGCGCTCGTGACGGTCGTTCTCTGGGCATCCGCGTTCATCGGCATCCGCGGCGCCGGTCCGCATTACGAGCCGGGTGCGCTCGCGCTGCTGAGAATGGCGGTCGGCACGGCCGTGCTCACGCTCATCGCGCTGCGCCGCGGCATCCGGCTTCCCGAGCGACGGCACTGGTGGCTGGTGGCGGTCTGGGGGGTCGGCTGGTTCTGCGTCTACAACCTCGCGCTCAACGCCGCCGAGCTCACGCTCGATGCGGGAACGGCCGCGATGGTCGTCAACCTCGCGCCTCTCATGGTGGTCGTGTTCAGCGGCCTGTTCCTTCGCGAAGGCTTCCCCCGTCCGCTGATCATCGGTGCGCCGATCGCCTTCGTCGGCGTCGTGCTGATCGGGATGAACTCGCGGACGGATGCCGGGGTCGACGTCACCGGGCTGCTGCTGGCGCTGCTCGCGGCGGTCATGTACGCGGGGTGCACGCTGCTGCAGAAGCACCTGCTCACCTCGGGCGCCGACTCGACCACGCTCACCTGGCTCGGCGCCGCCGCGGGAACCGTCGCGCTGCTGCCGTGGACGGGGCGCCTCGTCGTGGCGCTGCACACCGCACCGGTCGACGCGACGCTGTGGGTGGTCTACCTCGGCATCTTCCCCACCGCCATCGCCTTCACCACCTGGGCGTACGTGCTGCAGCGCAGCTCTGCCGGCCAGACTTCGGCGACGACCTACGTCGTGCCGGCGATCGCGATCCTGCTGTCGTGGATGATCCTCGGCGAGGTGCCTACCCCGCTGATGCTGCTCGGCGGTGCGCTGTGCCTGCTGGGAGTGCTCGTGACCCGCACCCGCTGGCGTCGGCGCACCTGACCGCTCGCGGCTGCTGGTCGCTAGAGTTCGAGCATGACGACCTGGTGGCCGTGGGCTCGGCTCACAGCATCCCTCCTCGGATTCGCCGCGATCATCGCCCAGCTGACTCGCACCCTGACCAACGCCGCGCAGTCGACGACGGAATGGGGGTCGCACCTGCCCACCGTCGCGGTGAACTTCTTCAGCTTCTTCACCGTGCTCTCGAATCTCGCGGCCGCGATCATGCTGCTCGTCGCCGCCGTCTGGGCGTGGACCTCGGGCCGGGAGGTCACTCGCGAGCCCCGCTGGCTCGCCGTCATGCTCGCCTGCGTCGCGACGTACATGATCACGACCGGCATCGTGTACAACGTGCTGCTGAGGGGCATCGAGCTGCCGCAGGGTTCGACGGTGCCGTGGTCGAACGAGGTGCTGCACGTCGTCATCCCGCTGTTCCTGCTGGTTGATGTGCTGCTCGCGCCGAAGCGCCGGATGCTGAGCTGGCCCGCCCTCGGGGTCATCGCGGCGTTCCCGATCGCCTGGGCGATCTACACCCTGATGCGCGCGAACCTCGTGACCTCACCGGGCAGCGGCGCCCCGTACTGGTATCCGTATCCGTTCCTCGACCCGCACCTCACTCCCGGCGGCTACCTCGGGGTCGCCGGCTACATCGTCGGCATCGCCGTGGCGATCATCGCCGTCGGCGCCGGGGTGATCTGGTGGTCTCGCCGCCGCGCCGAGGCCCGCGCGTCTCGCTGACGCCAGGCTTCGCGGGTTGCGCCGGCCCGCCCGAGAGGTCACAAAAGCACCGGAAGCGCGCCGTAGCGGTGCCTTTTCGACCTCTCGGCCGCGCAACCCGGCGGAGCCGGCCCACTCGGGAAGCGTCAGGCCCTGCGAGACGCTAGGCCACCCGGGAGCAGGTGCCCGTCACGTCACCGGCGACCGAGTTGCCGTCGCCGTTCGCCTGCACGCCGTCGGCGCAGAGCAGGTCGCCGCCGACGGAGTTCTTCACCAGCGTCGCGCTGCGGACGCCGGCGATGTTCAGGGTGCCGCCGATCGTCGAGAGCGTGACGACGGCGCCGCCGTGCGCATCCACCGTGAGGTCGGGAGCGGATGCCGAAGGCGAGGCATCCGGTGCCGTCTCATCGGCGGCCGGTGCCGCGCAGCCGACGAGTCCGAGAGTCAGAAGGGCAGTAAGGGCGAGAGCAGGGGTGAGGCGGGGCATCCCTCCATCCTCTCGCGCAGGAGCTGGGCGGTTACCCTTGACCGGGGGTCTTCGGTCGTCGACGCATCCCTGAGGCGCACGAGGAGTGAGAGATGTCTGAGTTCCCGATTTCCGAGTCGACCTCATCGGCGCCGCCCCCGCCGCCCCTGCCCGCTGCGCCCGCCGGCGCAGCGCCGCTCTCGAACGACGACCTCGCCCGCGCACAGCGCATCCTCACCGTCATCTCCGACTCGTACGCGACGAAGATGGTCGGGCAGGATCGCCTGCGGATGAGCCTGCTGGTCGCGCTGATCGCGGGCGGGCACATCCTGCTCGAATCGGTGCCCGGGCTCGCGAAGACGACCGCCGCGAGCACCCTCGCCGACACGGTGAAGGCGAGCTTCAAGCGCATCCAGTGCACTCCCGACCTGCTGCCGAGCGACATCACCGGCAGCCAGATCTACGACGCCGCGACGGGCAGCTTCCGCACGGTGCTCGGCCCTGTGCACGCGAACTTCGTGCTGCTCGACGAGATCAACCGCTCGAGCGCCAAGACCCAGTCGGCGATGCTCGAGGCGATGCAGGAGCGCCAGACGACGATCGGCGGCGAGGTGCATCCGCTTCCCCGGCCGTTCCTGGTCATCGCGACGCAGAACCCGATCGAGCAGGAGGGCACGTACGAGCTGCCCGAGGCGCAGATGGACCGCTTCCTTCTGAAGGCGATCGTCGAGTATCCGAGCCCCGCCGAGGAGTTCGAGATCCTCAACCGCATCGACTCCGGCGCGCTCGACCCCGACCGGCACGTGCCCGGCGCGATCAGCCTCGATGACGTGCACGACCTGCAGGACATCGCGTCGCGCGTGTACATCGACCCCGCGATCCGCAACTACATCGTTCAGCTGGCCTACGTGACCCGCAACCCGGCGCCGTACATCGGCGAGGAGCGCGCCCGGTTCATCAAGTACGGAGCGAGCCCACGCGCGAGCATCGCGTTCCTGCAGGCGTCGCGGGCCCTTGCTCTGCTCAACGGGCGCACGCACGTGCTGCCCGAGGACGTGCGGTCGCTCCGCCACCTCGTGCTGCGTCACCGCGTGCTGCTGACGTTCGAGGCCGATGCCGAGGGCGTGCGCAGCGAAGACATCATCGACGAGATCTTCGCGTCGGTCCCCACGCCGTAACCTGCGCCATGCCCAGCCTGATCACCCAGGTGAAGAGCAAGCTCTTCATCCGCTCGTCGCAGAAGTCGATGCACGCGCTGGACGGCGCGTACGCATCGCTGCTGCGCGGGCGCAGCCTCGACTTCGAGGATCTGCGCCCCTACGAGTTCGGCGATCAGGTGCGCGACATCGACTGGCGGGCGACGGCGCGGCACGGCGAACCGCTCATCAAGCGGACCAAGGCGACACGCAAGCACACGGTGCTCTTCCTCGTCGATTCCGGTCGCGGCATGAAGGCCCTTGCCGAAGACGAGCAGAGCAAACGAGATCTCGTCGTGCTGCTGACCGGCGCCCTCGGCTTCCTCACCGTGCGGCACGGCGACGACTTCTCGGTGGTCTACGGCGACAGCGCCCGCGTACGACGGCTGGCGACCGGCAGCAGCGAGGGCGCGCTCGAGCACGCGCTGCGCACGATCAGCTCGGCGATCGACGAGGCGACCGCGATGGGCGACCGTGACGCCCTGCTGCGCTACGCCGCGCGCAACATCTCGCGCCGCATGATCGTGGTGCTCATCACCGACGAGGCTCCGATGACCGGCGAGACCGAGGGGCTGCTGCGACGGCTCAAGGTGCAGCACGATGTGCTGTGGCTGACCGTCCGCGACGCCGACCCCGTGATCCGCCCGGGCTCGGGCGGCACGCACCGGCGCGACATCGACAGCGACTGGCTGATCCCCGACTTCGTGCACGGCGACGTCGACGTGATGGCCGAGCTCGCCGCCGACGAAGCGGCGCACACCGCCCGGCGCGACGCGGCGCTGCGCCGGCTCGAGATCACGCACGCCGAGTTCGGTGGCCAGGTGTCGGGGGTTCCGGCGCTGCTCGCGATGCTCAACAGGAGGTCGCATGCCCGCTCCTGACGAGCTCTATCCGCCCGCGCAGTACGGCTGGGGATGGCTGGTGCTGGCCATCGGCATCCTGCTGCTGCTCGCCGCCGCGGCCTGGCTGCTGATCTTCCTCACGCGGCCGAAGCGGAGCATCCATCTCGCAGGGGAGACGACGTTCACCCCGCCGACCGCGGCGGTGCTCGACCAGCTGCGCGGCGAGTATCTCGCTGATGTGCAGCGCATCGAAGATGCATACCGTTCGGGGAATATTCCTCCTCGGCAGGCCAACCTCGAGCTCAGCCGCGTGGTGCGCGCGTTCGTCAACGAGTATTCGGGGCTCGAGGCGCCGGTGCTCTCGCTCGACGATCTCGTCGCCCGCGGTGTCGACCCGGCACTCATCGACGCGATCCGCCGGCACTACTATCCGAGCATCTTCCAGCGCGGCCCGGCGATCGATCCGATCTACGGTGCCGAGGCCGCCCGAAAGGTGGTCACGACATGGCACTGAGCATGTGGTGGATGCTGCTGGTCGCCCTCGGCGCGCTCGTCGCGGCGATCGTGATCGGGGTGCTGCTCGGCATCCGCTCTCGCGATCGGCGCGACGACCGACCGGCAGCTCTCGTCTCACGAGCCGAGCGGCTGCGGGCGCTGCCGTCATTCCGCACTGCGGTGCGGCGACGGATGACGCTGCTGTCTGCCATCGTCGCCCTCGGTGCCGTCGCAGTGCTGCTCGGCGGCGTGGTGGCTGCGCGCCCGATGGCGCCGAAGACCGTGCAGCCGGTCAACACGAGCCGCGACATCATGCTCTGCCTCGACGTGTCCGGATCGATGTCGGAGGTCGACGTCGAGGTGCTGAGCGTCTTCGAAGAGCTGCTGAAGGGCTTCGAGGGCGAGCGGATCGGGCTCACGATCTTCAACAGCTCGCCCGTGCAGGTCTTCCCGCTCACCGACGACTACACCTTCGTGCGTGAGCAGCTGCAGAACGTGCGCGGCAGCTTCGACTACGGCGACGAGACGCCGGAGCACTGGGTCGGCACGCTCAACGGACCTGGTGCCTCGCTGATCGGCGACGGCCTCGCCGCGTGCACCATGCGCTTCGACCATCAGGACGACGAGCGCAGCCGGTCGGTGATCCTCGCGACCGACAACGAGCTCGCCGGCGCCTCGATCCTCACGATCGAAGAGGCCGCCCAGTATGCGAAGTCGAAGAGGGTGCGGGTCTTCGCGCTCAACCCCGTGCAGGGCAAGGACGCGCAGGTCAGCGCTCAGCTCTCGGATGCGGCCGCGCTCACGGGAGGGCAGTCGTACGCCCTGCGCGACACGACGACCGTCGGCGACATCATCTCCGAGATCCAGAAGCAGGAGGCGACGGCTCTCAAGGGGCAGGCGCAGGTGGTGCTCGTCGACAGCCCGAACCTGTGGATCGCCCTGATGCTCGTCACCGTGCTCGGGTTCATCGTCCTGCTGGTCTTCGTGCGAGACGCCGGACGGGTGCGCGACACCCGAAGCGCCCCGGATGCCGGAAGGGGGCGCGCGTGATCTTCCAGCCCGTTCTGCATCCGATCCTGCTCGCGCTGCTCTGCGCAGTGCCGGCGTTCTTCGTGATCCGCGCTCTCGTGAAGGGCCCCTCGCGCGGTCTCTGGGCGCTTCGCCTCGGCATGATCGTCGTCGTCTTCGCGATGCTGCTGCGCCCTGGAATTCCCGGAGGCACCTCTCAGACGCTCGCGACCGACACCGATGTCGTGATCGTCGTCGACACGACCGCGAGCATCGTCGCCGAGGACTGGGCCGGCGACCGGCCGCGCATCGACGGCGTGCGCGCCGACGTGCAGGCGATCGTCAACGAGTACCCCGGCGCTCGTTTCGCGCTGATCAGCTTCGACGCGGCGGCGCAGCTGCGCCTGCCGCTGACGACCGATGCCACGGCGCTCATGTCGTCGCTCGACGTGATGCGCCCCGAGGTGACGGATCAGTCGCGCGGTTCGTCGATCGGCATCGCGAACCGGATGCTGGCCGACACCCTCTCGGCGGCGGCCAAGGCGTCGCCCGAACGGGCGCGCATGGTGTTCTACCTCGGTGACGGCGAGCAGACGGCCTCGAGCGAGCCGGAGTCGTTCGCGTCGAGCGCGAAGTACGTCGACGGCGGCGCCGTGCTCGGCTACGGCACGACGGACGGCGGCCCGATGAAGAAGACGACCGGCGCCGGCGCCGCAGCCGGCGAGTACATCGAATACCAGGGCGAGCCCGCGATGTCGGTGATCGACGAGGACAATCTGCGCCAGGTGTCTGAGCAGCTCGGCATCGAGTATCAGCAGCGGGCTGCGGATGCCGAGATCGAGCTGCCGGAGGCACCGACGAGCACCACCGATTACGCGGCCTCGGGAGAGGTCGGCAACGTCATCGAGCTGTACTGGATCGCGGCTCTCGCTCTGATCGCCCTGCTGGCCGTGGAGGTGGCCATCGCGACGATGTCGATCGTGAGGCTGCGCGGCCTCTCGACCTCGACCAGGCGCGTGAAGGAGGCGAGCTCATGACGTCCCCCACGCACGCCGACGCCGCGGCGGCCCTGCTCGCCGTGAATCGCCGGCGCCGCAGTATCCGGCGCTGGATCGCGATCGCGACCCTGCCTCTCACTCTCGCCGCACTGCTGCTCGTCGTGAAGCTGCTCAGCATGTACGCATTCGCGCATACGTCGATCAGCTCGTTCGTCTCGGGGGAGTACGCCAAGTCGGAGTCGGCCGCGCGGGGCCAGGACGTGCTCAACTGGTTCGAGCCGGTGAGGGCGCCGTACAACATCGGCACCGCTCTCGCCGGCGCCGAAGAGCTGGCCGCCGCGCGTGCCGAGCTCGAGCGCGCGCTGCCGCTCGCGCAGGGCCTCGAGGTGTGCCCCGTGCTGATCAACCTGTCGCTCGTCGTCGAGCGTCAGGGCGACGCGGCGCAGGCCGGCGGCGACCCTGCCCAGGCGGCCGAGCTGTACGGCCAGGCGCTCGAGATCACCGTCGAGACGCCGGAGGAGTGCAGCAGCGACGAGGCGCAGCGGCAGTCGCCGCAGCCGGATCGCGACATGAGCGACACGCTCGACGAGAATCAGCAGCGTCAGCAGGAGAAGCAGCGGCAGAGCCAGCAGCCCCCGCCCGAGCAGCCGGAGCAGCCCGAGCAGGGCGAGGGCGAGCAGACCGAGACCCCGCAGGACAAGCTCGACGACATCGAAGACCGGCTGAACCAGGGTGCGCAGGAGCGCGAGGATCAGCTCGGCGACGGCCAGGGTGACGACGGCGAAGGCGGCGGAGGAACGGACAGGCCGTGGTAGATCGTCAGCGCAGCAGATACGTCGGCGGGGCCGAGGGCGCACCGCCCCTTCCGCCGCCCGGCGGGTACGCGGGCGCGGCCCGTGCACGGGGAGGGCTGGATGCCGCGGCCGGCCTGCCCCCGGCATCCGGAATCACCTACACCGACCCGACGAGCGACCGGAAGGCCGGCGTCAACGCGCTCGGCCTCGCGGCCATCTCGGTGACGGCGATCTTCACGGTGATCCTGCTGCTGCTCATGCTGGCCGGCGGCACCGACGCGCTCTACGGCGTGACGCTGCTCGTGCTGCAGCTGGCGATCGTCGGGGTGATCGTGGCGGCCATGCTGACCGTGAGGGGCCGGATGCTGGGCGCGATCGCCCTCGCCGTCTCGCTCGTCTTCAACGTCGCGACGGTGGGCGCGATGGGAGCGCTGCAGTCCGCGGTGAACCAGGCGTACGACGGCACCAAGTCCGAGCGGCAGCGGCATGAAGAGGCGTATCCGGGCGTGAAGGACCACTCGCCGCAGGATGCCCTCGCCGCCCCGTCGCTGGAAGAGGTGCAGGCCGAGGGCGATGCCCTCATGGCCGCGATCCGCGAGCGGGTCTCAGACCGCTTCGGCTACACGTGGGTGCAGAACGGCAAAGACGACGTCAGCCCCGAGCGCAACGGCTACGGCGGCGAGTCGATGCTGCGCAGGTACACGTCGGCCGTATGGACGACCGAGCAGCCGGTGCAGGACGACACGCGCAAGCGCGAGGTCATGCAGACGATCAGCGAGGTGCTCGTCGAGCGCGGCATGAGCGACCTGTACCCGCTGAACGAGATCGACACCGGCATCTCGCCCGACATGGTGGCGAAGCTGTACGGCTCGACCGAGCCCGCGCGGCAGCACACCTGGGAGTACTACAGCGACACCTTCCCCGACCCGCTGTACTTCTACGCGTACGCCTACGACCTGTCGAACGATCCGACCGGCGAGTTCCGCACCCAGCGCGAGGCGATCGCGAAGCAGACCGGCGAGCCGCTCGAGGGCATCCAGCTCGTCGTCTTCGCCCGCCGCGTGCTGCCCGAGGGCGACCGTGCCGAGTTCGAGAAGCGACTGCAGGAGTATCCGGGGTTCTGACGCGCGTGCGCTGCCACGGTGGTCGCTCTCTCCCGCGGCCGTTCAGCGAGCGAGCAAGCGAGCCGCATGCATTGATCCGCCCGTTATTCGAGTACACTTGTACTAACAAAACGAGGGGAGGCGTCGTGATCCTGACAGCGATCGTGATCTGCGAGGTCGCATTCTGGGTGGCAATCCTTACCGGACTCGCCGCGCGCTACGTCCTGCGCCGATCCCGACTCGGCGCCGCTCTTCTCGTGCTCGCGCCACTGATCGACGTGATCCTGCTCGGGCTCGTCGCGATCGATCTGCTCGGCGGCGGGACGGCCTCCTGGCAGCACGGGCTGGCCGCGATCTACATCGGCGTATCCGTCGCTTACGGCAAGCGCATGGTCGCCTGGGCCGACGTCCGCTTCCGGCACCGGTTCGCCGACGGGCCGCCGCCCGAGCGGCTCACCGGCGCCCGCTACACGGCGAAATGCTGGCGCGACGCGCTGCTCACCGCGGTCGCCATGGGCATCGCCGCCGCCATCCTCGGCGCCATCATCCTGCTCGTGGACGACGCTGAGCGCACCGCCGCACTGTCGAGCTACTTCGGCATCCTCGGCATCGTCCTCGCGATCGACCTCATCTGGGCACTGAGCTACACGGTGTGGCCGAAGCAGGCATCCGCCGCCCGGCCGACCACCGTTCCCGGAGCCTGACCGTGCCCCGGAGAATCGACGCCGAAGAGCGCACAGAGCAGATCGCGGCCGCGGCCCTGCGCGTGCTCGAGCGCGACGGCCTTGCCGGGCTCTCTGTGCGGGGCGTCGCCGCAGAGGCGGGTATCGCCGCAGCATCGCTGCGACGCGCGTTTCCCACGCAGCAGGCGCTGCGCGTGTACTGCCTGCAGCTCGTCGAGCAGCGGGCCGCGAGCAGGATCCTGGCGCTCGATCTCAGCGGCCGGCCGCTCGTCGATGCACTGCTCGCCCAGCTTCTTCCCCTTGACGCCGATCGACGCACCGAACTGCTCGCGCAGGTTCAACTCGGCGTCCTCGCCCTGACCGACGATGGTCTGCAGCCAGCCGCCATCGCGCTGAGCGCCGCCGTCGACCGGGCATGTGCGTCCGCCGTCGACATACTCTCCGACGCGGGGCAGCTCGGTCGCGGGCGCGACCCGGAGTATGAGGCGCGGCGACTGCGTGCACTCATCGACGGGATCGCGATGCATGGCCTTTGGAGGGGGCATCCGCAGGCCGCGACGCAGATGCTGGACACCCTCGGGCGTCACCTCGATGAGCTGGCGGACCCGCGAACCTGACGACCACCGCTCCTCGCGCGCTGCTGCGACTTCTTCACCGCTGAGTAGGCGCAGCGGTCACCTCTGCGCTCACATCAGGAGGTCCGTGATGACGATGTCACCCTAACCATCGCTATACATGAATCCACGGGGAGCCGTATATGGGACCAGCTCTTGGAACATGCACTTCCGGGGAGCATAGGGTGGATTCTTGCTCCTCATCTGCCGAATTCCGCTCACGAGATGAGGGGACGGCGGTTGGACACTAGCTTCTCAGCCGCGGCAGCCGCGAGACACTCAGATCAGCCCCAGGCCCTGGGCGTTCGCGATCGCCTCATCTCCGCTTCGGGCTCCCAGTTTGCGATAGAGCGTACTGATCTGTGACTTGACAGTGTTGAGGCTGACAATTTCAACGGTTGCGATCTCGCGACGTGAAGCACCCGCCTTTAGGTGGTTGATGATCACTCGTTCGCGGTCAGTAAGGGTTAGGGCCGCTATAAGTCGGAATGGGTATATCTCCGGCAAATCACGTTCACCCCAGGCATCGCGAATCCTGCCTCGACCCGGCTCGCCGTCGACTAGGTCGATAAGGGCAGTGACCACGGACCGAGGTACCGTGGCGAGCGGGTACAGCCGGCCATCGAATTTTCTAACCAGGTTGGCCGACGCTTCACGCGCCTTCTCATGTTCCCCCAGCCGATACCAGGACGCCGCCCGCAACACGAGGGCATCGTCGTCCACATATCGACTGTGAACGGAGGGTATTGCGTCGAGTTCGCCTATCGCCATCCGGAACTCACTGCGTATCGCTGCGGCTCGCGCACGGAGCAGGTGTGTCCAAGCACTGTCCCCTGACGTGGGCAAAAGGGCGATTGCACCGTCCACGTCCCCTTCCGCGAGCATGGCGTCGGCGCGCGCATTGCGCAGCAGGTGACTAATGTAACTCTCCGCAGGTATTGGCAGGCGACTCAGTGCGTCGATGTGGTGATTCGCCTGACGAGGGTGTCCCGTCAACATTAGCCATCGGCTGTACGCCCACTCCGAGTAGTGACCGAACTCGAAGTATCGAGTTGTGCTGGGCAGACGAGCCACAAGTCTGCCAGCTGCCTCGAGGTCGAGTCGGTCCAGCGCGATGATGAACTGGGCCAGGATCCGCACCCCGTCGCTCACGACCCGGAACCTGGCCGCTGTTTTGTGCTCTAGCTGCGGGTCGGTCATGGCGAGCCAATGCTCAGCGGCCACGGTCTCGCCGCTCAACGCGGCCAGTAGGGCAAGGTGTCTACCGACGAGGCGCTCCGTGCCTGGGGCATTCGGTTGACGCCACTGCCATGCCAGGAGATACAGGTCCTTTGCGCCGCTGAGATCGCCGGCGACGTGGTGGCTGATTCCCGCATGGAGGAAATACAACGAGGCGAACGACTCTGCCGGCGAACCGATCTGGTGGACTGCTTCGAGTACGGCAGATTCTGCGTCATCGACGATGGCGCACGCGTCTGCCGCAGCCCCCCGGAGACGCCGTGCGATGAATGCCACAGCGAGCCTATGCATCTCGAGGCGCGCTGCTTCACCGCCTGCCCGGATTCGCTCGAGGTCGAGCGACACGAGTTGACCGTGCAGCGACCTGACGCCCACGAATTCGTAGGCCGGCTTCAGTGCCGGGTGGGCGTCACGAACTGGCTCGGGGAGTAGCTCGAGCGCGCTAACAAGCAGCGGCAACTGGTCGGTGAAAGTCACCAGAGTGACGAAATGCCGCTCGATGATGACCGCAGCCTCATTCCATTTTTCCGCGTACAGCGCGTTCCCCAGCCCAAAGTCCCCCGCTGAGCCGATCCCCAAATCGTTGCCCATGGGGATGAGCATACGAACTCACCCGGGGTGAATCAGCGGGGATAGACCCCTCACGAAGGGCGAAAAGGCCCTTCGCCCTTCCCTGAGGCACGTCAAGATCGGAGAGCACTGCATCTCGTTCCGGAATCGGATGCAGCCGCACAATCACACATCGCCCCCCTCCCCAAAGCTCAGTTCGTACATGGAGGGCGACATCGTGTCTCATCGCGGCCGCATACCGGCCCTCATCGTGCTGCTCGCCGCCGTCGCCTTTGGCGTGGCGGCGTGTACGGGATCGACGCATCTGAAGCCTGTGCCTCCCGCTTCTGCGCCGGGCGAGCCGCTGCCGACAACAGCGGCCACACCGTCGCGACCGGCGATCCCGGAAGGACCCGCGGAGCAGATCGCCATTCTCTCCTCTGACCCTGGTCTTGCCATCGATGCAGCCGTCGGCCCTATGCCACGGGATTGCCGAGCCACCATCGAGCCGCCGCTTAGCGGTCCGAATCGAGGCGGTGTCTTCCAGTGCATGGACTTTGCACTGCCCAGCACTGACAGCTCAAGTCTGACGATCATCGCCGGGCACTCCGCGCCATCATTCGAGACCGTCTTCAACCGCCTGTATCCCCAAGGGAAGAAGCTCGTCGGTCGTGAGGTGCTGCTCCGCACGCAGACCAGTGGTTCTCATTGGCTGGTCTACCGGATCCAATCCGTCGACACTCCGCTGAAGACCGAACTGCCGTATCGCGCAGATATCTGGGGCGACGGTTCCACGTCGACGGCCGGTCGGCTCATCCTCGTCACCTGCCTGCAGAACGCCGACCGGAGTCCGTCGACGCACAACTTCATTGCCGTTGCTCAATTCGTGGAGGTGCGGTCATGAGGCGGGTTCGCAGCACGTGGATCGCGGTGGGAGCTCAGCCCACCCGGGTAACCGTACTGATCCCCGCACACAACGAAGGCAGAAGACAACGTTCCGAACATCACGGGAACGGCCGCGGAGCAGAAGAGCCATTGGCGCCCATCGTCGAGACGCTCGAAAGCCTGCGTCGGCAGTCACGCCTACCCGACCGGATCGTTGTCATCGCCGACAACTGCACCGATGACACGGCAACACTCGCTCGCGCTCACGGCGCCGACGTTTTCACGACCTCCGACAACTCCCACAAGAAGGCTGGAGCCTTGAACCAATGGCTCGACGCGAACCTTCCCGATCTTGACTACATCGATCACGTCCTCGTCATGGACGCCGACTCAACTCTCGCCCCGGACTTCATCGCCAACGCCCTCCGACACCGAGCCCAGGGATACCACGCCGTCGGCGGAGTGTTCCTCGGCAAAGACGGCGGCGGCTTCGTAGGGATGCTTCAGCGCAATGAATACGCCCGTTACGCCCGCGACGTGGAGCGCAAGCAGGGCCAAACACTCGTCCTCACGGGGACAGCAACTCTCTTCTCCGCAATCTGCCTCAAAGACGTCATCGCCGCCAGGGAATCCGGCCGTATCCCCGGCACTGGCGAGATCTCGCACGTCTACGACACGAAAGCGCTCACTGAAGACAACGAGCTCACTTTCGCAATCCAGCACATCGGGTACAAGATCATCGCCCCGCCGTCGTGTGCTCTCAAGACCGAGGTCATGGAATCGTGGGGAGACCTATGGCGTCAGCGCTACCGCTGGAAGCGCGGCGCCATCGAGAACAACTGGCACTACGGCCTCACCCGCTATACGGCCAAGCACTGGTTCCTCCAGATCTGGGGACTCATCGGCATCCTCGCAACGGCGATCTATCTCTCAACCCTGGTGGCTGCGTTCGTGACAGGTGCTGTCTATCTGCACTGGATCTGGATGGCCGTCACTCTCATCTTCGTCTTCGAGCGGGCCATCACGGTTTCCCGCCGGGGGTGGAAACAGGTACTGCTCGCTGGCGTACTCATCATCGAGATGCCCTACGACCTGTACCTGCAGCTAATCCATTTGTGGGCGCTCTCGGCCTCCGTGCTACGAACGCGCGCGACATGGTAACCGACCATCACATCGAAAGGGAAATATGAACATCTACGGACCCTCAGCAGCAACCGGACTCGGTGCAGCCAGCGCCGGCGGAGCCGCAATCTTCGGTGCAGATAACCCGATCTTCGTCGGGCTCGCTGTCTTCACCTTGATCGGCGCCGCCCTTGCGGTCAAGCGCATCCTTCCCAAGAAGCGTGCGCAGGCGGCTGGTGTCACTGTGTGACATCGACCTCGATCGGTCGACCGTCCGGAACGGATGGTCGACCGATCTGGCCCATAGACCGATCCCGAGGGCTTGCGGCGAGGTCTCGCCCACGTCGCAAGCCCTGCCGTCGCTGACGCGCACCTCTGTCGCGGCTGATCGAAAGTGGCCGCCGACGACGTCAGGTGGTAGCGCGCACCTCGGCCCGCCCGACCCAGATTCTTACGGCAGGTCCTCCACCGGAACGTGCTCGTCCCCGGGCAGCTCCGGCTCGTCGATCGGCTTGAGGTCTTCGACCGCCGGGCCCTCCAGCAGCGTGCCGTCGGCGGCGAAGCGAGAGCCGTGCAGCGGGCAGTCCCACGAACGCTCGGCACTGTTCCACGAGACGATGCCACCCAGGTGCGTGCAGACGGCCGACATCCTGCACGTCACGCCGTCGACGGTCGAGACCGCGGCCGGCTCCTTGTCCTCCGCACCGACGACGCCTTCGCCCTCGGCGGGCGGCTCGTCGGGCAGCGGGCGCAGGCTTCCCGCCCATCCGGATGCCAGTTCGCCCGCCACCTGTACATTCGCGACGACGCTGTTCGCGACGTCCTTCGGCAGGGTGATCCGGTGGTGCAGGGTCTGCGCCCACGAGATGTTCCCGTCGAGGATGTCGGCGGTCATGCTCAGCGCCGCGGCGACCCCGTTGGTCATGCCCCACTTGTTGTAGCCGGTGGCGAGCGCGACGTGCTTGCCGGTGCGCGGCATCCAGCCGACGAAGGGAACCAGGTTCATCGACTGGTAGTCCTGCGCCGACCAGGCGTGGGTACGCACCGCACCGGGGAAGTGCTGCTGGGTCCACTGCTCGAGGTCGTCAACGAGTCGCTGCGTGTCGTCTTCCCGTCCGACGACGTGGCCGTTGCCGCCCACCAGCAGGCGGTTCTCTCCGCCCACCGGTGCCGTGCGCAGCGACCGCCCTGGCGAGTCGATCGAGAGATACATGCCCTGCGGCAGCTCCCCCGGCACCCGGTACGCCTGAGCGTACGAGCGCATCGGCTTCACCTTGGCGAAGTACAGGCCGCGATCGAGGATCGGGATGCCCGTGGCCAGCACCACCGTGCCCGCCCACACCTCACCGAGCGAGGTCGTGACTTTGCTCGGCTCGCCGGTCTCGACGTCTTTCACCCTGGCACCCTCGATGATCACACCACCGCGCTCGCGCAGATCCGCGGCGAGCGCACGCAGCACGTCCATGGGATCGAACTGGGCCTGGTCGCGCAGGCGCAGGCCGCCGTGCGTCTCGAAGGGTAGGTCGAGGGTGTGCAGTCTCTCGACCTCGAGGCCGGCTTTGCGACACGCCTCGTACTCGGCATCCAGCTTCTTCACGCCGTCCGGGGTCGAGGCGTAGGTGAACGCGTCGCGGTGCTGAACCGCGACGCCGTGCTCTTCGAGGTAGCGCAGCAGCCACGCCTGGCCCTCGCGGTTGCCCTCGACATAGGCCTTGAGAACGTGGCTCGATCCGCGCGACAGGATGCCCGAGAGCACGCTGCCCTGCAGCAGGCTCAGCTTCGCAGTCGTGTGCCCCGTCGACACGGCTCCCACGAACCTGGCCTCGAGCACCGCGACCGAGAGTCCGGCGCGGGCCAGCAGCAGAGCGGTGGTGAGGCCGGTGATGCCGGCTCCGGCGATGACCGCGTCGTAATGCGCGCCGGATTCGAAGGTGTCTGACGTGATGCGCTCACGCTGGTCGTCGAGCCACAGGGAGGTCACGATGTTCTCCTTCGCTGGAGGCGGGTGCCGCGGGGGCGGAGTGGCTCACCAGTACATCGTGATCGTGCGGGCGGCGAAGGGGGCTTGACATCTTCGCCACCCGGGCGGGCGCTGGTGTCCTACGCTGGCATCTGGCCGCGCGCGGCGGCCCGCGACCGAGGGGACTCTCTCTTGCCCGAGCACACGCTTCTCGCCATCGATGCCGGCCAGACGGGCATCAAGACCCGCCTCGTCGAGGTCGACGGATCGGCCCAGGAGTGGCTGTTCCCCGGGGTGCTCACCGATCGCCCGCTGCTACCGCAGCTCGCGGCTGTCGTCGCCGAGGTCGCCCGCGTGACGGGGCACGCGCCGCACACGGTCACGTTCGGCGTCTCTGGTCTCACGTCTGCCGACGATGAGGCGGATGCCCTGATGCAGCATCCCGATCTCGCCGACGTGCATCGCATCGTCGTGACGCACGACTCGGTCACGTCGTTCCTCGGAGTGCTCGGCGATCAGCAGGGTGCCGTCGTCGCCGCCGGCACCGGCGTCGTGACGCTCGGCGTCGGCCCCGAGCACTCGACCCGCGTCGACGGCTGGGGCTACATCATGGGCGATGCCGGAAGCGGCTACTGGATCGGCCGTGCGGCGCTGGATGCCGTGATGCGCGCGCACGACGGCCGCGGCCCCGCGACCGCCCTGACCGCCGACGTGCAGGTGCGCTGGCCGGACCTCGAGACCGCGTACGTCGCGCTGCAGTCCTCTGAGGATCGCGTGCGCACCGTGGCCTCCTTCGCCGCGCCGACGGCCGCGCACGCGGCATCCGGAGACGCCGTCGCGATCCGCATCTGCCACGGCGCCGCGGCAGAGCTCGCGACCGCGATCCTCGCCGCGCTGCGGGTCACCGACGCGCCTGCCGACGCCGCCGTCGGCGCCATCGGCGGGGTCTTCGGGTCGGACGTCATCCGCTCGGCCTTCGAGGGCGCCGTGCGGGCAGAGCGTCCGGATGCCCGTTTCGTGCCGCCCGCAGGATCAGGGCTCGACGGAGCTGTGGCCCTCGCGGGGCTCGGCTCAGGGCATCCGCTGCACGAGCGCTTCGCCGAGCGCACCCGCTGACCCATAGAACTGGAACCTCATGCCCCGCTTCGACCTCTCCCCCGCCGAGCTGCACGACTACCGCCCCACGATCGCCGAACCGGCCGACTTCGACGAGTTCTGGCAGCGCACCCTCGCCGAGTCGCGCGCCGTCGCACAGCCCGCCGAGCGCACGCGCATCGAGACGCCGCTGACCCTGGTCGACGTCTACGACCTCTCCTTCAGCGGATTCGGCGGCGACCGGGTGCGTGCGTGGTTCGTCGTGCCGGCCGGAACCACCGGGCCGCTGCCCACGATCGTCGAGTACAACGGCTACAACGGCGGGCGCGGCCTGCCGCACGAGAGGCTCGCGTGGGTGGCATCCGGCTACGCCTGGGCGTTCATGGACACCCGCGCACAGGGCAGCGGCTGGGGCACGGGCGGGGCGACACCCGACCCGCACGGCACCGGCCCGTCGGTCGCCGGGTTCATGACCCGAGGTATCCACGACCCCGAGCAGTACTACTACCGGCGCGTCTTCACCGACGCGGCGCTGCTGATCGATGCCGTGCGCTCGTTCCCCGAGGTCGATTCCGATCGCATCGCCGTGACCGGTACCAGCCAGGGCGGCGGGCTCGCGATCGCCGCGGCCGGCCTCACTTCCGGGCTGGTCGGCGTGATGCCCGACGTGCCCTTCCTGTGCCATTTCGAGCGGGCTGTCGGACTGACCGACTCCGATCCGTATCAGGAGATCGTGCGGTACCTCTCGGTGCATCGGGATGCCGTCGAGCAGACCTTCACGACCCTGTCGTACTTCGACGGGGCGAACTTCGCAGCCCGCGCCGATGCGCCCGCGTTCTACTCGGTCGCCCTGATGGACCCGGTCTGCCCGCCGTCGACCGTCTACGCTGCGGCCAACCACCACCGCGGCGGCGCGGAGGTCATGGAGTACCCGTTCAACCAGCACGAGGGCGGTCTGGGCATCCACTGGCAGCGCCAGGCCGCCTGGATGGCGGCCCGCCTCGCCTGAGCGGCCCGCCTCGGCGTCCGAATCAGGCGGCGAGCGCGAGCCAGGCGGCGAACGCGAAGCCGATGACCGTCGCGAGTCCCGTCGACTCCTTCGCCTTCTGCTGGGCCTCGGGAACCATCGAGTCGACGAGCATCACCAGCAGGGCTCCTGCCGCAAAGCCGTTCGCCGCGGCGCGGAAGCCGTCGCCGACCACGGATGCCAGGGCGAACCCGGCCACGGTCGCGAGCGCGCAGAGCACCGCGACGCCCGCCCACAGCAGCACGACGCGTCCCTTGCGCATGCCACCTTCGAGCAGGTCGGAGGCCGACCCGATCGACTCGGGCAGGTTCGACACGATGATGGCGACGATCAGCGCGACTCCCACGCCCTCACCCGAGGCGAGCCCGATGCCGAGCACGAGCTGCTCCGGGATGCCGTCGAGCAGCGCCCCGACCGCGAGCGATCCGCCACCGGCATCCTGCTTCTTCTTCTTCTTCGCCTGACGTGCATCGAGGATGCGCGCGGCGATGTAGTAGCAGAGCGCACCGGCGGCGACGCCGGCGATAAGCGGACCGTGACCGGCGAGCTCGACCCCCTGCTCCCACAGCTCGAACGCGATCGATGCCATCAGCGCACCCGCGCCGAAGCCGAGGATGATGCCGAGAAGCCGAGCCGGCCACCTGCGCACGAGCGCCAGCAGTGCCCCGACCAGCAGCGGCGACGCCGCCACCGCACCCCACAGCACCGCTTCAGCCATGCGGCCCAGGCTACGCCGCCTGCCTCCCCGCCTTCGAATCGCGTGAATGGCAGTCGGGCGGCCCGGATTCCCGCCATTGAGGCGATGCGAACGGCGAAACGCGAGCCGGGGCGACACGCCGAGCGCCGATAGACTTGGCGGCATGTCCAAGGTGCTCCAGTCCCTCCCCGTCGGCGAAAAGGTCGGCATCGCTTTCTCCGGTGGTCTCGACACCTCCGTCGCCGTCGCGTGGATGCGCGAGAAGGGCGCGGTGCCCTTCACCTACACCGGCGACCTCGGCCAGTACGACGAGAGCGACATCGCCTCGATCCCCGGCCGCGCACTCGAGTACGGCGCCGAGGCGTCGCGACTGGTGGATGCCAAGACCGCACTCGTCGAAGAGGGCTTCGTGGCCCTGTCGTGCGGCGCCTTCCACATCCGCTCCGGCGGCAAGACCTACTTCAACACCACTCCCCTCGGCCGTGCCGTGACCGGCACGCTGCTCGTGCGCGCGATGCGCGACGACGGCGTCGACATCTGGGGCGACGGCTCGACCTACAAGGGCAACGACATCGAGCGGTTCTACCGCTACGGGCTGCTCGCCAACCCGCGCCTTCGCATCTACAAGCCGTGGCTCGACGCCGACTTCGTCACCGAGCTCGGCGGACGCCAGGAGATGAGCGAGTGGCTCGTCGAGCGCGGATTCCCGTACCGTGATTCGGCCGAAAAGGCCTACTCGACAGACGCCAACATCTGGGGCGCCACGCACGAGGCCAAGACGCTCGAGCACCTGAACGTCTCGCTCGAGACCGTCGACCCGATCATGGGCGTCAAGTTCTGGGATCCGTCGGTCGAGATCGAGACCGAAGACGTGACGATCACGTTCGAGGGCGGACGCCCGGTCGCGATCAACGGCACCGAGTACAGCGACCCCGTGGCCCTGGTCATGGAGGCGAACACCATCGGCGGTCGCCACGGCCTGGGCATGAGCGACCAGATCGAGAACCGCATCATCGAGGCCAAGTCGCGGGGCATCTACGAGGCCCCCGGCATGGCACTGCTGTTCATCGCGTACGAGCGCCTGGTCAACGGCATCCTGAACGAAGACACCCTCGCGACCTACCACGAGCAGGGCCGTCGCCTCGGCCGGCTGATGTACGAGGGCCGCTGGCTCGAGCCGCAGTCGCTCATGCTGCGCGAGTCGATCCAGCGCTGGGTGGGTCTGACGATCTCGGGCACCGTCACCCTGCGTCTGCGTCGCGGCGACGACTGGACGATCCTCGACACCGTGTCGCCGAACCTCTCCTACGGCCCCGAGAAGCTCTCGATGGAGCGCGTGGGCGATGCGGCCTTCGGCCCGGTCGACCGCATCGGCCAGCTCACGATGCGCAACCTCGACATCGCCGACTCGCGCTCGCGCCTCGAGCAGTACGCGGGCCTCGGCCTCGTCGGCGGCGCGACGGGCGAGCTCGTCGGCAAGGTCACCGCAGGTGGTGCGGCTGAGATCTCGGCATCCGAGACGGCAGACGAGCAGCTCGCCGAGGCCGTCGACCTCGCGTCCGAGGGCGCGGCGTTCGACTCCGGCACCGACTGATACCCACGTCTCCAGGAGGGCGGATGCTTCGGCACCCGCCCTCCTTCTGTGTGCCGTCAGCCCGCTTCGGCGTTCACAACTCAGGAGCAGCCCGCTGTGCCGCCCCGAGAACGGCAGGATCGGGCCCCATGCGGGGCAATGTTCCTGAACTGTGAACGCCCCGGCCGAGCGACCTGGGAGTTCACCGAACTATGTTGCACACGCATGTGCAACATAGTTATCCTTGAGGCATGACCACCCGCCCCGCCCGCTCCGACGCGCGCGCCAACCGCGCCGGCATCCTCGACGCCGCGCGCAGCACGCTCGCGCACGATCCGCATGCGAGCGTCGACGTCATCGCACGCAGCGCGGGCCTCAGCCGCCGCACGCTGTACGGTCACTTCGACGACCGCGACGCCCTGATCCGCGAGATCATCGTCACCGGGGCGCAGCGCTTCAACGCGATCGCCGAGTCGATCACCGACGCCGACTCGCGCATCGCTCTCGCCCGGCTCGCCGCGCGGCTGTGGCAGGAGGCCGCGCACGTGCAGTTCGCCGCCGCGCTCGCACTCGACGAGGCGCATGTCGAGCACACCGCCGCAGCCCTCGCACCCCTGCGCCGTGCCGTCGCGAACCTCGTGCAGCGAGGTCAGGAAGACGGCGGATTCCGCACCGATGTCGCCGCTCCCACCCTCGCCCGCCTGATCGAAGAGGTCGCGCGCACCGTCGTCTCCAGAACCGACGCGTCGAGCAGCGGCGCCGCCGATCTCGCCGTGCGCACCGTGCTCAGCATCGCCGGACTCTCGTGGCGCGAGACCGACGAGCTGCTGGCCGCCCACCCCGACATCACGGAGATCACCGCGTGAGCGACACCCAGACCGCCGGCCGCCCCAACGCCTGGAGCGTCTACCGTCGCGACCTCGGCCGGCTGGCCCGCGTCAGCAAGGCGTGGATCATCATCATCGGCGTCATCGTCACGCCGTCTCTGTACGCGTGGTTCAACATCGTCGCCTTCTGGGATCCGTACTCGAACACCCAGCAGGTCAGCGTCGCCATCGTCAACCAGGACGCCGGGGCGTCGTCAGATCTCACGGGTCACATCGACGTCGGCGGCGAGCTCGTCGACCAGCTGAAGAAGAACGACAAGCTCGGCTGGCAGTTCGTGGATGAGGACGACGCGATGGATGCCGTGCGCAGCGGCCGCAGCTACGCGGCGATCATCATCCCGCCCGACTTCAGCCACGATTTCCTCAGCGTCACCACAGGCGAATTCACGCGCCCCGAGCTGAAGTACTTCGTCAACGAGAAGGCGAACGCGATCGCGCCGAAGATCACCGACGTCGGCGCCTCGACGCTCGACAACCAGATCAACAGCACGTTCGTCTCGACGGTCGCCGAGGCCATCAGCGAGCAGCTCAAAGACGCCGGCCTCAGTGCAGAGGACCGCCTCAGCGACGCCCGCGACTCGACGGTCAGCGCGCTCGACGATGCGACGGGCAAGGTGTCGTCGGCGCGCGATCGGCTCGCCACGCTGCAGACCGGCCTGGACGATGCCGCACGCGGCATAGACCGGGCATCCGGAACCCTCGGCAAGGTCGATCGCACTCTCGGGGAGGTGCAGACCGCCGTCGGCCAGGCGAAGACGATCGCCGCCGAGGCACAGCAGGAGCTGCTGGCGGTCACCGACAGCGTCACCTCGGCCTACGTCTCGGGCTCGACGCTGATCGCCGATGCCGCCGCGAAGATGAACGGGTCGATCGCGACCCTCGCAGCCGGTCTGCAGCAGGCGAACGTCGCCGTCGGCACGACCGTCGACGACCTGACCGCCGTGATCGACAGCAACGCCACGGCTCTCGACGAGCTGCAGGCCGTGCTCGACGGCACCGACCCCGGCTCGCCGGCCGCAGAGCGGCTGAGCGCCGCGATCGACGCACTCAAAGAGCGCAACGCCGCCGACCGGCAGGTGCTCAGCCAGCTCGAGCAGCTGAACAAAGACGTGTCGAGCACCATCGCCTCGGTCACGAAGGCTGCAGACAGCGTGAACGGCGCCGTCGGTCAGGCGGCCACCTCGGCGACGGCCATCCGCGATGCGCTCACCCAGAGCGTGCCGCAGCTGAACCGGGCGATGTCGCAGCTCTCGTCGAGCGCTGACGCCTTCTCGTCGGCCCTCGGCGCGCAGCGCACCCAGGTCGCCCAGGCGCAGAGCCTGCTCGCCGGCCTCAAGGCTCAGCTCGCCGGCACCTCCGACGCCCTCACCGCCCTCGACGGCAACCTCGCCTCGGCAGAGACCGGACTCGGCACGGTGCGCACCGACGTGCTCGCCCTCGGCTCGGCCGAGATCTGGAACAAGCTCAGCACCATCACCGGCCTCGAACCGGATGAGATCGCCCGCTTCATGGCGTCGCCCGTCGAGGTGAGCACGAACGCGATGTTCCCGACGGCCGCCTACGGCTCTGCGATGGCTGCCCTGTTCACCAACCTCTCGCTGTGGATCGGCGCGTTCGTGCTCATGGTGATCATGCGCGTCGAGGTCGACACCGAGGGCGTCGAGGGCATCACCGTGCGCCAGGCGTACATCGGCCGCTGGCTGCTGTTCGCGACGATCGTCGTGTTCCAGGCGGCTCTCGTCACCATCGGCAACCTCGTGATCGGCGTGCAGACGGCGAATGCGTTCGCGTATGTCGGCACCGGCATACTCATCGGCCTCGCCTACCTCAGCATCATCTACGCCCTGTCGGTGTGCTTCGGCATCGTGGGCAAGGGCCTGTGCATCCTGCTGGTGATCTTCCAGATCCCCGGCGCCTCCGGGCTGTACCCGATCGAGATGATGCCCGACTTCTTCCGCGGGCTGTATCCGTTCCTGCCGTTCACGTACGGCATCGACGCGATGCGCGAGACCATCAGCGGCTTCTACGGCCTGCACTGGTGGCGCTTCATGGGCACGCTGGCGATCTTCGTCGCCCTCGCCTGGGTGCTCGGGCTCTTCCTGCGAGGCCGGCTCGGCAACTTCGCCCTGCTGTTCAACCGCCGTCTCGCCGACACCCAGCTCATGGTGAGCGAGGAGGTGCAGATCACCGGTCGCAGGCGCACCCCCGAGATCATCCGCGCGCTCACCGACGGCGACGGGTTCCGCGCCGATGTCGCTCAGCGTGCCCAGCGCTTCGCCGAGCGCTACACCACCCGCCTTCGGCTCACTCTGCTCGTCGGCGCTGCAGGTCTCGTGGTGCTGGCGCTGTGCGGGTGGCTGATCCCCGGCGCCAAGGCGGTCGTGCTCGGCCTGGCTGCGCTGTGGTGCCTGCTGCTCATCGGCTTCGTCGTCACGCTGGAGTACATCAGGCAGAGCATCGAGCAGGCCGCCGAGGTCGGCGAGATGCCGGATGCCGAGCTGCGCCGCGCGCTGTCTGTCGAGAACTCCGGAAGGGGCCAGCTGCTCGCCGACGGCGGTGAGGCCGCGCCGGTCGGCGCCGCGGCCTCCGCCTCCGCCGCTGCAGCCGGCGTCTCGGCGGCCGACCCGTCGGGTCCGGTCACGGCCCGCACCGCAGTGCTGGATCATCCGGATGCCGTGGACGGCAGGTCTGCGGATCCGGCCGGCGCGGCCGAAGCGGCCGGTGCGACGGCCGAGCCGGATGACGACACCGTCGTCTTCGACGAACTGTTCGCCGACGACATCGCGCAGGCGCCAGAGCCGGACGCCCCCGCGACACCGCCCGCCGGGGCACAGCCCGCGGATGCCGCCACCGAGACCGCCGCCGACGCCGATGGCCCCGATTCCGGGCATCCGGAACCCGATCCGGACCCGGCCACCGGCGCGGACCCGAACGCCGACCGGGACCCGGCCGCGAGCGACGACCCCGGCCCCGACACCGACCCGACGCACGAGAAGGAGGGCGACAAGTGAGCAGCATCCTCGCCGTCATGCGGCACGACATCCGCCGTGCCACCAGCAGCGTCATGGCCGTCATCGTACTGTTCGGGCTCGTCGTCATCCCCTCGCTGTTCACCTGGTTCAACGTCATCGCCAGCTGGAACCCGTTCGACAACACCCGCAACCTGACCGTGGCCGTCGCGAACACAGACGACGGGTATCAGAGCGACCTCGTGCCCATCCGCCTCAACGTCGGTGAGCAGGTCGTATCGGCGCTGCGCGCCAACGACGAACTCAACTGGGTCATCACCTCTGAAGACGACGCCGTCGACGGCACCCGCTCGGGCGAGTACTACGCCGCGATCGTGCTGCCACCCACGTTCAGCGCCGACATGATGACCTTCTACACCAGCGGAGCCGACCGCACCCGCATCGACTACTACCTCAACGAGAAGAAGAACGCGCTCGCGCCGAAGATCACGGGTCAGGGCGCGAGCGAGGTGTCGACGAGCATCAACGAGGTGTTCACCGAGACGCTCGGCGAAGCGGGCATGAACATCATCACGTCGCTCTCGGACTACCTCGACGATGCCGACACCCAGGCCGCGCTCTCGAAACTGCAGGCCCGCGTCGACTCGGTCGCCTCGCAGCTGCGCGCCGGCGCATCGACCGCCGACATGTTCAGCTCGCTGATCGCGTCGAGCCGGCCGCTGGTCGACAGCGCCTCGGGGCTCATCGCCGGATCAGGCGACGCACTGCGCGACGCCCGAGGAGCATTCGGCGGAGGAAAGGACGCCGCGGCGTCGCTGAAGAAGGTGCTGTCATCGTCGACTGCGGCGCTCGGCGACGCCCTGAAGCAGACCTCTGCGAGCTACCAGGGGGTCTCAGACAGCATCGATGACGTGTATGCCGCGATGGGCTCGCAGTCGGCCAGCGCCGCCGGCACGATCAGCGCCCTCGCCGACCGGGTGCAGGTGCAGATCGACCAGCAGCAGAACCTGCGCGACGGACTCGTGAACGACGTGCGTCCGGTGCTTCCCGAGAACCTCGTCGATGCGTTCGACGCCACGGTCTCGCGCATCGACGCCGCCATCGCGCGCCAGCAGTCGCTGCAGGACCGCCTGGACGAGGCAGCGTCGCAGGTGACCGACTCGAACGCGTCGAGTCAGGCGACCCGCGATGAGATCAAGAAGCTCACCGCCCAGGCGAAGGCCGCCGTCGACGACGCCCGACGCTCGTACACCGACAGCCTGCAGCCCAAGCTCGACTCGCTGGCGTCTACCCTGTCCAGCATCAGCGCCGGCGTCGACTCGATCGCGGACGACCTGTCTTCGGCCGCGGGGTCGCTCACCGGATCGTCGTCGACCGGTTCGGCACTGGCGGATGCCCAGAAGCTGACCACCGGCATCTCCGAATCGCTCACCGACACCGCCGACCGCTTCAGCGAGCTGAGCGCAGCACTGTCGACCGCGATCGAGACCGGCGACCTCAGCGAGCTGACGAAGGCCATCGGCGCCGATCCGCGAGCCCTCGCGATGCATCTCGCCGAGCCGGTCGAGCTGACGCGCGTGCCGGTGTACTCGGTCGTCAGCTTCGGCGCCGCCATGACGCCGCTCTACACCGTGCTTGCCCTCTGGGTCGGCGCCCTGCTCACCTCGGTCGCGATCCGGGTCGATCCTCCTCGCGACGGCTCCACCGGCCTTCCCGACCTCTCCCCCACCGAGACCTATCTCGGACGGTTCGGAATCTTCGCGCTCGTCGCCTTCCTGCAGAGCTCTCTCGTCTGCCTCGGCAGCGTCTTCTTCACGCAGGTGCAGCCCCAGCATCCGTTCCTGCTCATCCTCGCCGGGTGGGTGGCCGGCCTGGTGTTCACCCTGATCATCTACACGCTCGTGGTCACCTTCGGGAACGCCGGCAAGGCGCTCGCGGTGCTGCTGCTGGTGATCCAGATCTCGGGGTCGGGCGGCGCCTACCCCCTTCAGGTGCTACCGCAGTGGTTCCAGAACATCAGCCCCTTCCTGCCCGCGACACACGCTGTGGCGGCGATGAGGTCGGCCATCGCCGGCATCTACCAGAACGACTACTGGGTGTCGCTCGGCTGGCTGGCATCGTTCGCGATCCCGGCGCTGCTGCTCGGGCTGGTGCTGCGGCTGCCGTTCATCCACAGCAACCAGAAGATGCTGGCCGCACTGAAGTCGACGAAGCTCATGTGAAGTCGCTCGGCGAGTGGGTAGGATGCCAGGGCACGCGCCTTCCCGAGACGCGCACCCGGACTCCGTGACACGCAGTCCCACCTACCCTTGAGGACTTTCCGCCGATGACGACCGATATTCCGACCGCCGTACCCGCTCGCAGCCTCTCAGCCCGGATCGGCAGGATCGCCTTCCTCGTCGTGGCCGCCCTCGTCGTCGTCGCCGTCGCAGCCGCGTTCTTCGTGACATGGACCATCCAGCGCTCCTTCCCGCAGACCTCGGGCGAGGTGACGCTGAAGGGCCTCGAGAAGTCGGTGATCGTGCAGCGCGACGACCGCGGCATCCCGACCATCACCGCCTCCACCGCGTCGGACCTGCTCTTCGCACAGGGCTTCGTGCACGCCCAGGACCGGTTCTTCGAGATGGACTTCCGCCGCCACGTCACCTCGGGCAGGGTTTCGGAGATGTTCGGCGCTTCGCAGGTCGACACCGACAAGTTCCTGCGCACCCTCGGCTGGCGCAAGACCGCCGAGAAGGAGGTCGAGGCGCTCGATGAGACCACCCTCGGCTACTACCAGGCGTATGCCGACGGTGTGAACGCATATCTGTCGTCGCGGTCGGGGGCCGAGCTCTCGCTCGAGTATGCCGTTCTCGGCATGCAGAACCCCGACTACGAGCCGGAACCATGGCAGCCGGCCGACTCGGTGGCCTGGCTGAAGGCGATGGCCTGGGACCTCCGCACCAACATCGAAGACGAGACCGATCGAGCGTTGCTCGCCGCACGCCTCGCCGCCGCCGGAGAGACGAGCGAGCAGACCGGCGCGCTCGTGAAGAAGATCTACCCCGACTACCCGTTCGACGAGAACCCCGTGATCGTGCCGAGGATCTCGGCGGTCGAGCCCGTCACGACCGACGCGACGCCCGCATCCTTCACCGGGGGCGACGCCGAGGTGACCGATGCGCTGCGCACCGTCGAATGGCAGGAGGCCGACAGCGTCATCGAAGCCGCGAGCATGCTTCTCGGGGGCGCCGGCGAGGGCATCGGATCGAACTCGTGGGTCGTCTCGGGCGACCTCACCGAGAGCGGGAAGCCCCTGCTCGCCAACGACCCCCACCTCGGAGCAGCACTGCCCTCGGTCTGGTACCAGATGCAGCTGACCTGCCGCGAGGTGACCGAGGCCTGCCCGTTCGACGTCGGCGGCTTCACCTTCTCGGGCATGCCCGGTGTCGTGATCGGGCACAACGCGAAGATGGCATGGGGCTTCACGAACCTGACCACCGACGTGGCCGACCTCTACGTCGAGAAGATCGACGGCGACGCGTACTGGCGCGACGGCAAGAAGCAGCCGCTCGAGATCGAAGAGGACGTCATCAAGGTCGCCGGCGGCAAGGACGTGCCGCTGACGATCCGCCGCACGGCCCACGGCCCGATCATCTCCGGTCTCACCGACGACTTCACCGCCATCGCCGACGACCCGGTCGTCAGCGCAGGCGACCAGCCGCTCGTGCTCGAGGGAGCGCCCGAGATCCCCGCGGGAGACACCGCCCTGAGCCTGCGGTGGACGGCGCTCGATGCCGGCACGACCTCGAGCGCCCTTTTCGCCATGAATCTCGCGGAGGACTTCGATGGCTTCCGCCGCGCGGCATCCCTCTTCGATGTGCCGGCGCAGAACCTGATCTACGCCGACCTCGAAGGCAACATCGGCTACCAGGCGCCCGGTCGCCTGCCCATCCGCGGAGCCGGCGACGGCACCCTGCCCCAGCCCGGCTGGGACAGCACCTACGACTGGAAGGGCTATATCCCCTTCGACGAGCTGCCCGTGTCGTACAACCCGCCGGAGGGCTACATCGTCACCGCGAACAACGCGATCGTCGGCGACGACTACAAGTACTTCCTCTCGAAGGACTGGGACTACGGCTACCGCGCGGCGCGCATCGCCCACCTCATCGAACGCCGCGCCGCCGCCGCGCCGCTGACCGCGCAGGACATGCGCGAGATCCAGATGGACGACGAGATGTGGATCGGCAAGCAGCTGGCCGCGGCGATGTCCGACGTGCCCGTCGACCGCACCGGCCCCCGTGCCGCCGTCGATCTGCTGCGCACCTGGGACGCGCAGAACACGCCGGGCTCGGCGGCGGCCGCCTACGCCAACGTGCTCTGGTCGAACCTCGCGCACAACGTGTTCGTCGACCGCGAGGTTCCGATGCCCGTGAGCGACCAGGGCCGGCTCTTCACGGTCATCGGCGCGATGCTCGAAGACGAGAACGACCCGCTCTGGGCGAACGAGAAGCTCGGCGTCGACGACATGAAGTCGATGCTGGCTCTGTCTGCTGAACAGGCCTACGACGAGCTGGCCGGGCTGCAGGGCGAGGATGTCACCGCCTGGCGCTGGGGCGACCTGCACGCACTCACCCTGACCCACGGCACACTCGGCACCTCGGGCATCGCGCCGATCGAGATGCTGTTCAACCGCGGCCCCTATCCGGTGGGCGGCGGCGCGTCGGTGGTCAACGCGACCGGATGGCACCTCGGCGAGTCGTACGCGACCGTCACTGTGCCGTCGATGCGGATGGTTATCGATCTCGACGACTTCGACTCCTCGACGTGGAACCACCTCACCGGCGCGAGCGGGCACGCGTTCAACGCCCACTACACCGACCAGACCGACGACTGGGCGAAGGGCGTGCAGAAGCCCTGGGCGTTCTCGAAGAAGGCCGTCGCGAAGGCCACGGTCGACCGGCTGGTGCTCGCTCCCGCCGGGTAGTCCGCGGCGGGCGAGCCCATCCGGCCAGGTAGCGTAGAGGGATGCCGGAACGACTGCTCGCACCCGAGGGCACGCCCGCCAACATCGGCGAATTCACGCACGCCGGGGCCACGCTCGTCTACGAGGACTTCGGCACCGGACCTCGCCCGATCCTGCTGCTGCACGGGATCGGGATGGGCCGCAGCGTCTACCTCGACCTCACGACCCACCTCGACGGCCGGATCATCGGGCTCGATCTGCCAGGCTTCGGTGAAGCGCCCGAGCCTCCGAAGACGCCGACGATGGAGCGGCTCGCCGACCACGTCGCCGCGTTCCTGCAAAGCCGTGGCATCGACGACGCCGTGATCCTCGGCCACTCGATGGGCAGCCAGATCGCCGCGGAGCTCGCGGTGCGGCATCCGGACGTCGTCTCGGCGCTCGTGCTCGCCGGGCCGACGGTCAACAGCGCGTCGCGCAGCATCCGGGCCCAGGCCGGCTACCTGCTCTGGGATCTGCTGCACGAGCGGCCCGTCGTGCTGTGGCGAGGGGCGCGCGAGTATCTGCGCGGCGGGCCGAACCTCGTGCGCAAGATGAAGGCGACCATCGTGCACCGCCCCGAGAACGCCTACCCTCGCGTGGGTGTTCCCGTGCTCGTCGTACGAGGGCAGCGCGACCCGCTGGCGCCGATGAAGTGGTGCCGTGAGATCCTCGACATGGTTCCCGATGCCCGTTTCGCCGAGATCCCCGACCACGGCCATGGCACGCTGATCAGCGACTCCGGCGGCGCTGCCGCCACGATCAGGGACTTCGTCCGCGACCTCTGAGTTCCGACGAAGACCGCTCCGACGAAGACCGCTCCGACCCAGAGGCCCGGCGCCCCGCCCCCGTCAGCCGGCGGCAGGCGGGGTCTGCTTCGACTCGGCGTACTCGTCGACGACGAGGCTGTGGGCCTGGATCGTGCCGTTGCGGTACGCCTGCCGTCCGACCATGTGCGCCGAGAGCGGCGCAGTCGCGAACTGCAGCAGGATCACGGGGATGACGATCACCAGTCCGAGCAGCATGCCGCCGATCGTGCGCTGCGCGACCGCGACCGCGAGGCAGATGAGCACGAGGCCGAGCACCTGCGGCTTGGTTCCCGCGTGCAGCCGGCTGGGCACATCGCGGAAGTGCAGCAGTCCGACGGCCGCCGACAGGCAGAGGATCGCGCCGAGCAGCACGAGCACCAGCGCGATGGTCTCGGCGACGGGCGCGGGAACCGCGATCTCGAGGAAGGATGTCACGCTCATGGTGCCGTGTTGTCCCTTCGTGCGACGTAGCGGGCGACCGAGATCGATGCGAAGACGCCGACAGCCGCGATGATCAGCATCACGGGGATGTTCCTGGTGTGCCCGTTGATCGCCATGTCGGCGCCCAGCACGCACATCACCTCGGTGAGCAGCACGTCCGACGCGACGGTGCGGTCGAGGATCGACGGCCCTCGTATGATGCGGATCACGCAGAGGATGGCGGCGAGGCCGAAGACGACCAGGATCGCGATGAGCAGCGGATTCACCTGATGCCCCCCTTCGGCGAGTTCGACGGGCTGGACGGGCTCGACTGCGTCGACCGCTCAGATGCGAGATCGCGCTTCAGCGCCTCGTACTGCTCGGGCGTGCCGACGGCGCGCACGATGCGTCGCTCCCAGCGCAGCACCTCGGCACGGAACGCCTCGACCTCTTCGCGGTTGCGCACGCCGATGACGTGCAGGTACAGGATGCGCCGGTCGCGGTCGCTCTCGACCACGAGCGAGCCGGGGATGAGGGATGCAGTGACGGCGACGTGCGTGGTGACGATGTCGTCGGCGTATCGCAGCGGCACCTGGATGATCGCGGATCCCGGCTGGCGGCGGAAGTCGAACACCTGGATCGTGACGCTCACGGCGCCCATCACCACCGCACCGAGGAAGCGCACGATGAAGACCAGCGAGTGCCAGAGGTTCACACGACCGACCAGCTCGACCGTCGGCAGGCGGAAGACGCGCGTGACGAAGACCGCCACGAGGATGCCGGTGACCACCGCCAGGGGCGTGAACTGGTGCCACAGCAGCAGCCACAGCAGCACCAGCCAGATCATGAACGGCAGCTGCAGAAGGATGTCGCGCACGATGCGACGCCGGGTCTCGCGCATCAGCCGGCCCCCTCGTCGATCTGCTCGAGGGTCACCGGTGTCAGCAGTCCGGCGCCGATACGGTCGCAGAGCGCGTAGAGCGGGCCCGCGAAGACGGTGAGCGCCACGGTCACCGCGACCATGCCCGCGGTGGCATACGTCATGATCGCGGGGATCTCACGCGTCTCGCCCTGCTCGTCGGCTGCGGGCGCGTTGCCGAGGTACTCGATCCGGCCGTCGTTGTCGGCGGCGCCGTCGTCTTCGCGCCAGAAGGCGAGGTTCCAGGCGCGCATCAGCGCGTACAGCGTGAGCAGCGAGGTCAGGATGCCGCCGAAGATCAGCACGATCATCATGGGCGTGCCCACGCCGGCGGCGGCCTCGAACAGCGCGACCTTGCCGATGAACCCCGAGAAGGGCGGCAGGCCGCCGAGGTTGATGGCGGGCACGAAGTACAGCACCGCCAGCACAGGGGCGGCCTTCATCAGCCCGCTCACCCGCAGGATCGACGTGCTGCCCGCTTTGCGTTCGATGAGTCCGACGGCGAGGAACAGGGTGGTCTGCACGACGATGTGGTGCACGATGTAGTACACGGTGGCGCCGATGGCATCCTCGGTCGCGATCGCCAGGCCGAAGATCATGTAGCCGACGTGACTCACCAGGGTGAACGACAGGATCCTCTTCAGCTCGGCCTGCGCCACCGCGCCGAGCACCCCGATCACCATGGTCGCGAGCGCCACGATCTGCAGCAGCATGTTGATGTCGTTGCTCGCGAACAGCTGCGTCTCGGTGCGGATCAGCGCGTACACGCCGACCTTGGTCAGCAGGCCGGCGAAGACCGCCGTGACGGGTGCGGGGGCGGTCGGGTACGAGTCGGGCAGCCAGAACGACACGGGGAAGATGGCGGCCTTGATGCCGAACGCGATCAGCAGCATGAGGTGCAGCACGAGCTGCGTCTCCTGCGGCAGCTGCGCCACGCGCTCGGCGACCTGGGCCATGTTCACCGTGCCGACTGCGCCGTAGATCATGGCGATCGCCGCGAGGAACAGGATCGATGAGACCAGCGACACGACGATGTACACCGCGCCCGTGCGGATGCGCGACTCGGTGCTGCCGAGCGTGATGAGCACATACGACGCGACCAGCAGGATCTCGAATCCGACGTAGAGGTTGAACAGGTCGCCCGCGATGAACGCGTCGAAGATGCCGGCGGCGAGGATCAGATACGTCGGGTTGAAGATCGAGATCGGGGTCTCCTCGGCGCCGTCGGCGGCGCCCTGACCGATCGAGAACAGCAGCACCGCGAGCAGCACGATGCTCGAGATGAGCACGAGCAGCGCGGCGAGGCGGTCGACGTAGAGGATGATCCCGAAGGGAACCGGCCAGCCGCCCACCGACACGGCGAAAGGCTCGTTCGCCGCATCCACCGCCGCCAGCAGCACGGCCGCGATGATCGACACCGCGACGAGCGTGCCGGTCGTGACCACGACCTGCAGACGCGGGTTGCGGCCGAAGATCAGGGTGACGGCCGCCCCCAGCAGCGGCAGCATCACGATCAGGGGAACGAGTGCGTTCACGGCTGCTCCCCCTTCTCGTCAGGCTTCTCATCAGCGGGTCCGCCGTCAGGCTCTGCGGCACGGGCATCCGGATGCCGGGATGCCGCGTCTCGGGCATCCGGAACATCCACCGGTGCGTCGTCGACGATCGACGGATGATCGCGCATGTTGAGCACGGTGATCGGGGCGGTGCTGACGCCGACGAAGTCGGTGGTGGCCTCCTCGTCCTCGAGCGACGACTCGTCGTCGATGAGGTCTTCCTCGGCATCGGTGCGCTCGCGCACCGCGATGTCGCCGAGGTCGTCCTCGACGGTGTCGGCCTGGCCGAGCTGCCATGAGCGGTAGATGAGAGCGAGCAGGAACGCCGAGACAGCGAAGGTGATCACGATCGCGGTGAGCGTGAGGGCCTGAGGCAGCGGGTCGCTGACCGCGCCCTTCTCGCCGTAGAACGGCGCGGCACCTGGCACGCCCATCACGATCAGCAGCAGCAGATTGGTCGCGTTGCCGAGCAGCAGGAAGCCGATGAGCACGCGGGTGAGGCTGCGCTCCATCATGGCGTAGACGCCGGAGGCGAACAGCACGGCCATGATCACGATGAGGGTCAGCGAGACATCCATCAGATCACCACCCCCCTGCTGCGCATCTCGAGGGCCTGCCGATCGACCTCGGCGCCCAGGCTGCGCAGCACGTCGAGCACGAGACCGATCACCACGAGGTAGACCCCGACGTCGAAGACGGTCGAGCTCACGAACTCGAGGTGGCCGAGCAGCGGTACCTCGGCCTCCCACACGGTGCTCTGCAGCGGAGCCATCCCGAAGAACAGGGGCAGAAGAGCAGCGCCGACGGCCAGGGTGAGACCGGCGCCCAGCAGGCGCCCGGCGTCGGTCGGAGCCGCGGCCCCCAGTTCCCAGCGTCCGCCGGCGATGTAGCGCATCACGAGCGCCATGCCGGCGACCAGCCCGCCGGCAAAGCCGCCGCCAGGCCCGTTGTGGCCCGCGAAGAGCAGGTAGATCGACACGAGGATGATCGTGTGGAACAGCACGCGCACGATGACCTCGAGCAGGATCGAGCGGTTCTCGGCCTTCACCTGCTGTCCGCCCACCAGCCAGGCACGAGGGGCGTCGCTGTTCTCGGCGGTCTGGAAGCGCAGGCCCTCGTCGGTCTCGACCATGGGCCGCCGCGCCGTGGAGCGGCGCTTGGTCTCGGGCAGGTCGCGGGTGGCCGAGAGCAGGTCGGCGCGATGGGTGACGAAGACCAGCGACGCCACACCGGTGGCGGCCAGCACGAGCACACTCAGCTCGCCCATCGTGTCCCATCCGCGCAGGTCGACCAGGGCGACATTGACGACGTTCTTGCCGTGGCCGAGCTCGTATGCGAGCTGCGGGAAGTCGAGTGAGATCGGGTCGAACATGCGCGCCTGTGTCGCGACGATCGCGACGAAGGCCATGACGACGCCCACTCCCACGGCGAGCACGGCGCGCGGGATGCGACCGACCGAGGCGTTGTGCTCTCCCATGCGCGACGGCAGACGACGCAGCACGAGGGCGAAGGTCACCATCGTGACCGTCTCGACGAGGATCTGCGTGAGGGCGAGGTCGGGAGCGCCGCTCGTCGCGAACAGCACGACCATTCCGAGGCCGGTGACCGAGACGAGCACGACGCCCGTGTAGCGCTTGCGTGCACGCACGGCGACGATGCCGGCGACGGCCATCACCGGCGCCACGACGATCTGCACCGGCGTGTGCCAGGCCGAGAGCGCCACCCGATCGGGCATGGCGGCGACGAGAGCGGTGGCCTCGGCGGCGAGCAGCACCACGAAGATCGTGCCGACGTACAGCGGCAGCGAACCGCGCTGGGTGAGGCTCGTCGTCAGCACTGAGAGGCGGTCGACACCGCGCATGACGAGGTAGTACGCGTCGGCTGCGGTGAATCGCAGCACGCGGGCCCTGCGGTCCCAGCGGGTGCGGATGCTGAGCACGAACACCCCGATGCCTGCGATGATCGCGCCGATCGACAGCAGAAGGGCTGGTTCGATGCCGTGCCACAGGGCGAGGTGACCCGGCTCCTCGTCGCCGAGCGTGGTCGCGTACCCCTGCAGGGCGACGTCGACCGCCGGTGCGCCGATGCCTGCGGCGAGGGTGAGGCCGGCGAGGACGATCGGGGCGGACAGGAAGCCGACGGGCGGATCCGGCCATGCCGTCTCGGGCATGGAGACGCCGGCGGCATCCTTCTTGCGCCAGAACGCGCCCCAGAGGAAGCGGCATCCGTAGGCCGCGGTGAGGATCGCGCCCAGTGTCACGCCGGCCAGCGCGACCCATCCCCAGACAGAGCCGTGCTGGGCGTCTTCGAGCAGGGCGGTGAGGGTCGACTCCTTCGCGACGTAGCCGATCGTCGGCGCGATGCCCATCATCGAGGCGACCGAGATGAACGCCGCTGTCGCCATCACGGGCGCCTGGCGGCCCACACCCGAGAGCTCGTCTATGTCGCGCGTGGAGAGCTGGCGGTCGATCACGCCGACGATGAGGAACAGGGCCGACTTGAACAGGGCGTGACCGATCACGAGGGCGAGGCCGGCCAGAGCCGCAGCCGGCGTTCCATAGCCGACCACGACCGCGAAGAAGCCGAGCTGGCTCACGGTGCCGAAGGCGAGGATGCGCTTGAGGTCGGTCTCGCGCAGCGCCTGGATGCCGCCGAGCAGCAGGGTGAAGACGCCCAGCGTGATGACGATGGGGCGCCAGGGCGCCGACAGCGCGAAGATCGGCGCGAAGCGCGCGATGAGGTAGATACCGGCCTTCACCATCGCGGCGGCGTGCAGGTAGGCGCTGACCGGGGTCGGCGCGGCCATGGCGCCTGGCAGCCAGAAGTGGAAGGGGAAGAGCGCCGATTTCGAGATGGCGCCGATGAGCAGCATGACGATCGCGGCGTCGACCAGGGGCCCAGTCGGGGCGAGGGCCAGCAGCTCCCGGATGCTGGAGGTGCCGGCGTCGACGACGAGCAGGACCACCCCGACGAACATCACCAGTCCGCCGAGGGTCGTCACGAGAAGCGCCTGCAGGGCGGCACGACGACTGGCTGCACGGCGGCGGTAATGACCGATGAGCAGGTACGACAGGATGCTCGTGAGCTCCCAGAACATGACCAGCATGACCAGGTCATCGGTGAGCACCAGTCCGTACATCGCGCCCGCGAAGCCCAGCAGCACGCCGGCGAACTGCGCGACCTCGCGCCCGTCGTCGTAGAAGTACCAGCGGCAGTAGAGCAGCACGAGCGCGCCGACGCCCGTGACGATGAGCGTCAGCACCCAGCCGAGAACGTCCATGCGCATCGAGAGGTTGAGCCCGAGCTGCGGGATCCACGCGTAGTTCTCGAAGGGCGCATCCGCGGCATCCAGCACGCGCGGCGTCTGGGTGAGCGCGTGCACGAAGGCTGCAGCGGGCACGAGCGCGCCGAGCACGAATGCCTGTGCTCCGAGCCAGCGCACCAGGAGGGGGAGAACCAGAGACCCTGCCAGGAACACGGCGAGGAGCAACAGCATAAGCGGCTCCTCAAGCTCGTCGAGGCCTTCCGGCACAGGCGGGCGATGTGACTCTATTCTACGGGTGCATCCGCGCCCGCGGCGTCGCCGGCTCGTAATGTGAGCGCATGAGCATCCGTTTCCCGCATGGCCCCACGGTGCCCGAGATCGGCATCGGCACGTGGTTCGTCGGCGACGAGCCGACTCGTCGAGACGACGAGATCGCCGCGATCCGGGCAGGGCTGGATGCCGGTCTCCGCGTCATCGACACCGCTGAGGTGTACGGCGACGGACGCGCTGAGGATCTCGTGGGGGAGGCGATCCGCGGACGGCGCGACGACGTGTTCCTGGTGAGCAAGGTGCTGCCGTACAACGCCTCGGCCGCCGGCGTGCGCAGAGCGGTTCACGCCAGCCTCCGCCGCCTGGGCACCGACCGTCTCGACCTGTACCTGCTGCACTGGCGGGGTGCGGTGCCGTTCGGCGAGACGGTGGCTGCCTTCGAGCGCCTCATGGATGACGGCGACATCCTGGCGTGGGGCGTGAGCAACCTCGATCTCGACGACATGTCCGAGCTGCCGCCCGGATGCGCGACCGACCAGGTGCTCTACAACCCTTCGCGCCGCGGACCCGAGGTCGATCTCTTCCCTCTGCTGCGGGCGCAGAGCATTCCGGTCATGGCATACTCCCCGCTCGAGCAGGCACGGATGCTCGACGATCCGCGGCTTGCAGAGCTCGCTGCATCCGTCGGCCTCTCCCCCGCCCAGCTGGTTCTGGCCTGGGTCGTCCGCGAGGGCGATGTCCTGGCCATTCCGAAGGCCGGATCGGTGGCGCACGCTCGTGAGAACGCCGCCGTGCTCGGCGTCACCCTGTCCGCCGACGTGCAGGCCGAGATCGACCGGCTCTTTCCCGCACCCCGGCATCCGGTTCCGCTCGAGATGCTCTGATCCCGACGGCGGATGCGGTCAGGCGGCAGGCGGCGCCGCCGTGTCGCCTTCGCGGAACTCGCACGTGAAGTGCACCGATTCGCCGCGCTCGCCTTTGAGCATGCGCGCGATCTGCTCACCGGCCGCGCGGCCCTTCGCGAGCGCCGGCTGCGACATGGTCGTCAGCACGAGAGAGCCGAGGCCGTCGGCGGCGATGCCGTCGAATCCGACCACGCTGAGGTCGTGGGGCACCCGCAGGCCCAGGTCCTCGGCGGCCCGGATGGCGCCGACCGCGAGCAGATCGCTCTGCGCGACGATCGCCGTGGGCCGGTCGTCGAGAAGCACACCGTCATCGCTGGCGAGCAGCGTGCGCGCAACGAGGTAGCCCTCGTCGACCAGGCTTCCGCCTGCAGAGATGCCGGGGGCGTCTGGGTACGCCTCACGGAACCCGCTCAGCCTGTCGAGCGTCACCGGAACGGTCGCCGCGGTCACGCGCTGCGCAGTGAGCGGCGCGCGCTCGCGGGCGGGATCCAGCGGCAGAGTGATCGTCGCCACCCGCCGATGCCCCAACTGGAATACGTACTGCGCGATGCGTGCGCTCGCCTGTCGATTGTCGAGAGAGACCTCGGGCACATCGTCTCCCGCGTCGCCCTCGATGACCACGACGGGCAGGCCGCGCTGCCGTACGACGTCGAGCACCTCGCGGGTGCGCGTCGAGCATCCGATCAGCACGACGGCGTCGACGGGAGCGTCGGCGATGGGGGGCGGCTCGTCGTCGCGAGGGTCGTCGCGCAGCAGCAGGATGCCGGCACTGATCGAGGCCAGCGCATCGGTCAGGCCGTCCATCATCACGGTCGTCACCGGGTCGAGGAACGCGTGCCGCAGCTCTCCCCCCAGCACGACGCCGACGATGCCGCTGCGGCCCGTCCGAAGCGAGGCCGCGCGAGGATCGGGTCCGGTGTAGCCCAGAGCCGCTGCCGCGGCGAGCACCTTCTCGCGAGTCGCATCGGCGACGTTCACCTTGCCGCTGAACACGACCGAAGCCGTGGAGGTCGAGACCCCCGCCTCGCGCGCGACATCGGCGATGGTCGCTCGACGCGTTCCGGTGCTCATGATCCGAGGATAACCCGATCGCTCACGGGCGGATTCTGGCGGATCGAATCGTTTCGATTACGATGGGCGGATGGAGACAGCCCTCACCCGCTCGCAGTTCGTCCGCTGGCGCATCGCGATCTTCGCGATCTTCCTCGCCAGCGGGCTGTCGATCGCGACCTGGGCCTCCCGCGTGCCCAGCATCGCCGCCGCACTGCAGATCGACAAGGCGCAGATCGGCCTGCTGCTGCTCGGCATGGGCATCTCGTCGATCATCGGCATCTCGACCGGCCCGATCGTCATGGCCCGAACGGGCGCACGGCTCGGGATGCTGATCGGCATGGCGCTGTTCGGGTCCGGAGTGATCCTGATCGGGCTCGGCACCGACATCTTCGGATCGGTTCCCGTCGTCATCGCCGGGCTGATCCTCTTCGGATTCGGCAACGGCTCGGTCGACGTGATGATGAACGTCGAGGCGACGGCCATCGAGCAGCAGATGGGCAAGACGATCCTGCCGGTGTTCCACGCGTTCTTCAGCTTCGGAACCGTCATCGGCGCCGGAGCGGGGGCAGGCGCGGCCCTGCTCTCGATGAACGTCGCGACCCACGCCGGCGTCGTCGGCGCGGTCATCATCGCCGCCGCGGTCGTCTGCTTCTTCCAGGTGCCCGCGCGCGAGGCGGCGCTCGATCCGGCACCAGACGAGAAGCCGCCTTTCCGTCAGCGCATGCACACTGCGCTCGAGGTGTGGCGGGAACCACGGACCTACGCGCTGGGCGTCGTCATGCTCGGCATGTCGTTCGCGGAGGGCGGCGCCAACGACTGGATCACCCTCGGCGTCGTCGAGGGTCACGAGCAGGAGGTCGGCATGGGCGCCCTGGCGCTCACCGTCTTCTCCGTCGGCATGACGGTCGTCCGGCTGTTCGGCGGGCCGCTCGTCGACCGCTTCGGCCGGGTCGGCGTGCTGCGCGTGCTGGCGGTGACGGCGGCATCCGGCATCCTGCTCTTCATCCTCGCCCCGAGCCTTCCGCTGGTGCTGCTGGGGGCGGCGCTCTGGGGCATCGGCGCCTCGCTCGGCTTCCCGCTCGGCATGTCGGCCGCCGCCGACGACCCGGCTAAGGCCGCAGCGCGCGTGAGCGCCGCGGCCACCATCGGCTACGTCGCGTTCCTCGGCGGCCCGCCGGTCCTGGGCGTGATCAGCCAGCACTTCGGCCTGCTCAACACCCTCTTCATCCTGGTGGCGCTCGTGGTCATGTCGGGTCTGTTCTCGTCGGCTGCGAAGCCGTTGAAGACCATCGAGCCCGCTGCGACGAAGTAGGCTCTTCGGGTGCGTCTCGTCATCGCCCGCTGCTCGGTCGACTACACCGGCCGGCTCAACGCCCATCTGCCCCTCGCCACGCGTCTGCTGGTGCACAAGGGTGACGGCAGTCTGCTCGTGCACTCCGACGGCGGCAGCTACAAGCCGCTGAACTGGATGAGCCCGCCGTGCTCGCTCGCCCCCGAGATCCCGGGCGAGGAAGAGGCCAGTGCCGGCGTGATCGAGGTCTGGCGCGTCACCCACAAGAAGACCGGCGACGCACTGCGCGTGCAGATCTACGAGATCATCCACGACTCCAACCATGAGCTGGGCATCGACCCTGGCCTGCAGAAAGACGGCGTAGAGGCCGACCTGCAGCGCCTGCTCGCCGAGCAGGTCGATCTGATCAGCGAGGGCGCGACCCTCGTGCGCCGCGAGTATCCGACGGCGATCGGTCCCGTCGACCTGATGGTGCGGGATGCCCATGGCGCCGCGATCGCGGTCGAGGTGAAGCGCCGTGGAGACATCGACGGCGTCGAGCAGCTCACCCGCTACCTCGAGCTGCTCGGGCGCGACCCGCATCTCGCTCCCGTCACGGGCGTGTTCGCTGCGCAGGAGATCAAGCCGCAGGCCCGCGTGCTCGCAGAAGACCGCGGCATCCGCTGCGTCGTGCTCGACTACGAGGGCATGAAGGGCATCGAATCGGGCATCCCCCGCCTGTTCTGACGCGCATCTGGGCCGCGCCGGGATCATCCGTGCGGTGTATGCGGGTCACTCCGCGGACCGATGACCCAGGAGTCGGGCGCCGCGAGGCTGGAAGCATGACCAACCGTCCCGCTCTCCGCGCCGCCTTCGCCGGTGCCCTCCTGCTGCCCGTCGCTCTGCTCGCCACCGGATGCTCGGTGTTCGACGCGGTGGCGCATCACCAGAAGTCCCTCTCGTTCGCAGACCGCGCAGCCTTGGAGGAAGGCTGGGACGGCGAGCAGAACTGGATACCCGCCGACGCGACGGAGATCGAGGGCACCGCCTCGACCACGGCATCGGACACCGTGCTCCTGCTGCGCAGCTCGAAGGATCTCGATCCCGCGGTGTGCGCCGAGACGTCCCGCCGATCGCCGCCGAACTACGTGGTCTCGGGTGCACCGGACGTGTACAAGATCGACACGGTCTTCGCCTGCGGATCGTGGTCGGTCGCTCGCACCGATGACGGCTGGCTCGGCTGGACGCCGAACTCCCCCGACGAGGCCGCCGAGTCCCCTGGCAGCTGAGCCGCCGCGCTGTTCACAGCTCAGGAAGGACAGCCGAGCAGGACGCCCGCGCCACGGCTCAGCAGCCGGTCCATGGCATGTCTCCTGAGTTACGAGCACCGGCAGGCCGCACCATAGGCTGGATGCATGCCCGAATCGACCTACACCTGCATACTCTGGGACGTCGACGGCACCATCGCCGACGCGTCTGCGGGCATCCTCCCCCGCCTGCAGCAGGTGTTCGCCTCGTACGGTCTGCCCGAGCCCGATGCCGATGCCCTGTCGCTCTGGATCGGGCCGCCCATGCTCGAGTCCTTCCAGCTGCGTGCGGGGATGAACGCGGTGCAGGCCGAGGAGGCCGTGCAGCGGTACCGCGCACTGGCGGCCGCAGACGGATACGCGGCATCGGTCGACCTCTACCCCGGCGTCGCTGACGTGCTTCGCGCGGTGCACGCCGCCGGCATCCCGCAGGCGACCGCCAGCACGAAGCCCGAGAACCAGGTGCGGGCGATCCTCGACCACTACGAGCTGACGCCGCTGTTCACCGCGGTCTCGGGTGCTCGCGTCGGCACGGTCGGCAACCATGACGGCAAGGCCTTCGTCGTCGGCCAGGCGCTCGATCGCCTGAAGGCCGCCGGAGTCGACGTCTCGCGCCCGGTGCTCATCGGCGACCGCCATCACGACGTCGACGGCGCGGCCGAGCACGGCATCCCGGTGATCTTCTCCGAGTGGGGCTTCGGCCGTCCTTCCGAGGCCGAGGGCGCGAAGGCCCGCGCGGCCGACACGGCCGAGCTGCACGCGCTCCTGCTGGGCTGAACGCCCTCGAGACGCAGAACTCCCCGGTGCCGTTCAGCACCGGGGAGTTCGGAACCCGCCTCAGAGAGGGCGGATGTTCTCGGCCTGCAGGCCCTTGGGACCCTGCGCCACATCGAACTCGACGCGCTGGTTCTCCTCGAGCGAGCGGTAACCGTTGGACTGGATCGCGGAGTAGTGCGCGAACACGTCGGCGCCTCCGTCATCGGGGGAGATGAAGCCGAAGCCCTTCTCCGAGTTGAACCACTTGACCGTGCCCTGGGTGCTCATTTACTGCCGTTCTGCTGATTGCTATGCCGACGCAGGACGCCCCGACTGCGCTAACGCTATCCCAGGCGACCCGTTCGTCAACAGGTCCGAACGGAAGGTGATGCAAATGTTGCATGAAACGTGGAAGGCCCCCACCGCGGGGGGAGCGGTGAGGGCCGAAGACGACCGGAGGGTGCGTCAGATTCAGCATACACACTTTTTTAAAAATTTGTCCCCCATATGGGGGACAAAACCTCGAAACAGTGTCATGATGATACCGGCACCCTCGCCTTACCTTCTGGGGAGGTACAGGCAAGTGGCCAGCTGCATGCGGAGATCGTCGGAAACTGGGGAGTAGCCGTCACCGAAGGGGGATTTCGGAGAAGCGATCAGGTCCCACCGCACGCTCCTTCAGGATACGTCCTGAAGGACCTCATGGGGATAGCAGGCTCGGAGAGGTTCGTCAGCACAGCGAGGCCGACACCCTCTCCGAGCCGCATCATGTCGGCATATGTCCTCGTCGGCCCACGGGCGAAGTACGCTGACTTCACCCGTTCGGCCGAGGAGTGCGATGCCCACCGATCACCCGCGCCCGCGTGCCAGCACGCGGGGCACGATGGCGCTGCTGGTCGTCTGCATCATCGTCGCCGGTCTCGCGATCACCGCAGCTGCCGTGCTGCCGGACTACATCCGCGACGGCACGAGGCGCGAGGCCGAGGCGACGCTGCGCAGCTTTCTCGACGCCGCGACGCAGGGCGAGTCCGACTGGCGAGACGCTGCGAGCCCTCTGCTGGCGGAGGCGGTGCCGGTCGGAGCGCCGGTCATAGGCGATGAGCAGACGGCGGATGCGCTGCACCTGACCGCCTCGTACACCGCAGGCGGCCTGACGTTCGACGGCGCCTCTCTGGAGCGCAGCGATACGGCGAGCGCGGTCGTGACCATCCGCTATCGCCACCGGATCGGCGGCAAGCGCGGCACGGCCGCGATCCCGCAGAGGATCTGGCTCACCAGGCCCTTCTATTACGGGTCGACGGTTCCGCAGCGGGCCGACGCGAAGAAGGCGCCCACGGCTGTCGGGCCGTGGCGAGTCACCGGGATCACTCTTCCGGCCGCAGGCGACCGCGCCGCGCGCGCCGAGTCGACCCTCGCCTCCGACCCGCGCGGCTCCGCCGACGACTTCGCGTGCGAGACGCCGGCGAACGCCCTCGCCCAGCTCGCCGACGCGGCCCGCATCGACGCAACGCTGACGTCGAGCTGCTTCTTCGGCGGGGACGACGGAGCAGAGGTGCTGGCCGACGACGTGGATCCGGATGCCCTGGTCGCGGAGTTCCCCGCTGTCGACGCCGCAGACCCCTCGTCCATCCCGGCGGAGCTCACAAGGGTCGAGGGTGATGCGATGCGCGCCCTGCGCCCTCCGTTCACGCAGTATCTGGTCGCCGACCGCTACGTCGTGACTTTCGCAGCGGTGACCACCGACGACGACGAGACGGCGACGCGCCTGGTGCGCATCGAGGATCGAGGTGAGGGATGACCGATCAGCACCCACGCGATCCGGTTCAGGCGCCCAAACCGACCGTGGCATCCGATCCGGCGCCGGCGCCCGAACCGACCGTGGCATCCGATCCGGCGCCAGCGCCCGAACCGGCCCAGGTACCGCAACCGGCACACGAGCCGGCGCGTGCCCGGCGTCGCGCACGGCTGACGATCGCCATCGCCACTGCGATGGTGGTCGCGGCGAGCGCGGGGTGGGCCGCCACGCGGTGGCCGGAGGTACCGGCATCCGGCGCCGCGGCGGACTTCGCAGAACCCGATGCGCAGTCGCCGTGGCTACCCGACTACGTTCCCGACTCGGCGCGTCTGCCGCACGCCTGGGTCTCGATGAACGAGGCGCTGCGCGAGAAGGACCGCGAGCGCTTCCTCTCGTACGCGACCGACGGCGCGCGCGACCAGCTCGCGCTGTGGTGGGACAACACCACGAGGATCGGATGGACGACCGCGTACATCGTGCCCGCCCTGGGCAGCAGCGGGGGAGAGGGCGCGTTCCTCGGCGCCGAGCTCGCGTTCTCGGCCAGGCCGGTGCGTGGTAGCGGCGATGCCGATGCCGGCTACCGGCTCACGCAGGGCTACGGCTACGACATCACCACCACCGGCTCGGGCGAGGATCTGCGCATCTCGTCGTTCGAGCCGTGGACGTCGATGCCGTGGGACGAGGGTCCGATCCACGTCGTCAAGCGCGACCATGTCGTGCTGTACGGGATGCAGGACGAGAAAGCTCTCGTGGATGCCACGGCCGACACCGCCGAGAAGGCCGCGGTCAAGGCGATCGACGCCATCGCCGACCTGGGAGGAGCGGTGCCGATGAAGGGCTTCGTCTCAGGGATCACGGCGTCGGCCGACCGGATGAACCGCTGGTACGGGGGAGAGGGGAAGGCTGACGAGCTCGAGGTCGCCGCTTACGCCCAGGCCACCGAGCGGCCGGCCGCCCGATCGGATCTGTTCGAGCCCGACATCGCCATCGGCGGATCGTCGTCAGGCGTGCAGGTCGTGATGGGCCCGCTCAGCGCCGACACCCGGCTGGCGACGTTCACTCACGAGTTCGCGCACGGGCTGCACTACGCGGCCGCCCCGCTCACGTCATCCGATGAGCCGCCCATCGCCGTGTACGAGGGCTTCGCCACCTATATCGAGCTGCGCACAGGGCTCACCGAGCGCGACTGGCTGGGTTACTGGGAGGTGCAGGACCTCGTCGCCGAGCAGGGGGCGGCGGCCCTCGACGACGAGACCTTCTCTGAGGAGGACGCCTGGCTGTCGTATGTCGCGGCCGGGTCGTACTACCTGTTCCTGGCCGAGAACGGCGGCGACCCGTGGCAGCTCGCGCTTGCCGGCGCACGGGCGCTCGATGAGAACCTGGTCCAGATCGTCGACGACCCCCGCTTCAGCGAGCAGGCCTGGAAGGACTGGATGGCGCGGCAATAGCATCCGGAATCGGGCCATCCACCTGGGGATCGGCCGCTAACGCGAGCCGGGGCGCCTGTCAATCCCTTGGCACGAACCAGTGCACGGATGACACGCTGGCATCTCCACGTCAGCCAGGGCGGTGCTTCCGCCCCTAACGGAGGGAAACGACATGGGAATCATGGACGACGCCAAGCACAACACCGAGAAGGCTGTGGGCAAGGCCAAGGAGGGCATCGGCGATGCCACCGACAACGAGCGCCTCGAAGCCGAAGGCAAGCGCGACCAGGTGAAGGCCGACGCCAAGAAGATCGGCGACGACGTCAAGGACGCGTTCGACAAGTAATCTTCGCGGCCATCGTGCCCGACAGCGCGCCGTCGACCCACGGGTCGGCGGCGCTTGTCGTATCAGCGGCCCGACGCGGCCTGGAGACAAGAGGAGGCGCCGGTGGATGCCACGCGGTTCGGTATGGAAGAGGAGTTCCTGCTGCTCGACGCGTCGGCGCTCGTGCCGCTGTCCGGCAGCGGCATCGTCGAGCGTGTGAAGGGTCCGGCCGCCGGTGGCGGCATGATCACGTCGGAGTACCTCACCTGCCAGTTCGAGTGCGCCACCGACCCGGTCCGCACCCTCGCCGAGGCGGGGCAGCAGCTCGGCGGCATGCGCCGGACGCTTGCGGGCCTCGCCCCCGAGAACGCGATCGTCGCGGCGACGGGAGCCCCGCTCGCGCAGTGGGGTGCGCCGCTGATCTCCGCGTCGAAGCACTACGACGACGTGCAGACGCTGCTCGGTCAGCTCACCAGGCAGCACGCCGTGAACGGGCTGCATGTGCACGTCGAGGTATTCGGCGATGAAGAGCGCGTCCGCGCCCTGCGGCGCGTGCGTGCGTGGCTGCCTGTACTGCTCGCGCTGAGCGCCAACTCCCCGTTCACCTACGGAGTGGCATCGGGGCTGGCGAGCTGGCGCAGCGTGCTGATCCGCCGGCTGCCCGTCTCGTGGGCTCCGCCGGCCTTCTGCGACGCCGACGAGTACCACCGCACGGTCGAGCAGCTGGTCACGGTCGGGCTGCTGCCGTCTCGCGGGTCGACCTCATGGGCCGTTCGTCTGTCTGAGAGGTTCGACACCGTCGAGGTGCGGGTGGCCGATGCGCAGCTGCGGGTCGATGACGCGCTGCTGCTCGCGTCGCTCATGCGGGCGATCGTCGTCTCGGCCGACCTTCCGGATGCCGCACCGCCGGCGGCTGAGTTGGATGCGGCGCTGTGGCTGGCAGCCCGTCACGGCATGGACGCGCGGCTGTTCACCCCGGACGGCGAGATCGAAGACGCCTGGGCTGCGACGGAGAGGATGCTCGAGGGCATCCGGGACGCTCTGGACCAGCTCGGAGACGCGGCGTTCGTCGACGAGCATCTCGGCCGCATCCGCAGCGAGGGCACCGGATCGGAGCGTCAGCTGCGGGCGTTCGAGTCGGGCGGGGCGCAGGCGCTGGGCGATCTGTACCGCGACTGGTGACACGCGGCTCCCGACTGGGGCCCTGGCGGCTTATCATCCAGTATGGGACGACTGAGGTACGACGGCACTGCGGAGCCGATCGCGATCGATGATGCGACGCTGGCGCACCTGAAGATCATCATTGGCACGAAGCTTCGCCGCAACGAGAGCTTCCTCATGACATGGCTGCGCACCGACGACGCGGTGGATGCGCGCACTACCATCTGGGTGCATCCGGCGATCCCGCTGCAGTTCGGCTTCGACGTGTCTACGCTGCCGCCGATCGAGCCGGAGCGCATCTCGGCGATCATGACGGCGCTCAACGCGAGCGGTGAGCTCGTACTCGACGAGTACCTGCCCGCACCCGCCAAAGCCATCTGACGCGGTCGCAGAAACAAAAAGGTCCCGGATCTGTGATCCGGGACCATCTGTGGGTGTGTTCGTTTATCCCCCGCGCCTCTGAGCCTCAAGGCCTCTCAGGCTGCCACTTCCACGGCGATTCCACGCTAAGCCTCGCGTACTTCCATGGTCATGCTCTTTCTCCAGGTCAGATGATCATTTCAGCGTGTCCATCAACGCACGCGAGCACCCGACTGCTGGACGAACATCCCGCTATGGTGCGTCCGCGACCGAGGGCTCCTGTTGACGGTGATACCGCAGCGAGGGGACCAGTTCCGTGGGCGTCGGCTCAAGAGTGCTTTCGCCCTAGGCGTCCCAGAAACGCACGCGCTTGACCTTTGCCTTGTCAGCTTTCTTGCGCTTCTTCTCTTTGGCCTCGGTGCCCTCGCGAGCGGCCTGCCCGTGTGCGTGCCCCTGGCGGTTGAGCTCCTTGCTCACACGTCGGTTCTGATAAGCCGTCACCGCCTTGCGAGCTGACTCGGGGTCGCTGTGCATGCTGACGGTGATGGCTACGTTCCGAAGCTCTCTCAGCACATGCTGGACAGCGCCGGCCTTCACCGTGAACATCGCCGCCCAAAGATCTTGAACGTGCACTGATTTTGGACTTTCGAGGTGAAACACGCTCATCTTCGCGCCCCCACCGCCGCGGTCAAGGACGGTGTGCGCGAAGGTGAATATCTGCTGCTCAGATCTGTTCGCTGGCAAGAGCGCCAGCACGGTGAAGTGACGCGACCCCTTACGAGGCGCTCTGGTTCCCATCGTGCGGCTCGGTGCGAGCTCTTCATCGATGTCCGGCTCCGGGGCCTTCTCCCCGTCGATGTCGGGTGTCATGATGCGAACGCCCAGATCAGCGAAGACCACACAACAAGCGTGAGCAGCCCCGTCCACAAGAGAGCGTTGTACCACTTTCGAACTGGTTTGAGTGCCGTCTCATTGGTGTCGGACATCTTCACGATTGTCACGCTCGCAAGATGACGACGCGCTTGTTCGAGACTTTCGATGGCCTGTCCCTGGCCGTCCTTCAGTTCGCCGTCCATGAGCCTCACCATCGCGTTTGAGCGGATCACGTTCCTGAACGACCGCCGGGCGGAGACAACCAGGTAGAGAAAGAGAGCAAGGAGCACCAAGCCGACAGTTCCCACACCAGATAAGACGAAAAAGCCCCAAGGCTTGGGCTTGATGCCGAGACCTGCGCCGACCAGAAACGCCACCGATGCCCCAATGAAGGCGACGAACGTGACCGCCCGATCTCGGATGCGAAACAGCTCCTCGGTCTGACCCTGGATCTCCGCGATCCCCGAGGCGACAGCGAATTCCAGCCACTGCGCTCGCTCTCCCGCCTTCCACTCCGGCTCGGTTGACACGGCTTTCTGGCGGAGGCAATGACGTACAGCTTTCTTGGTGTCAGCCCAGGTCATGCATCGGAGCATATCGGGACGCGGGCGCATGGGGCTCATACCAACATCCGCACTCCCGCTGAAGTCCATCTCCCCGAACGCAACAGTGAACCCCACTGACATAGCGACTCAGATTGCGGCCACCTGTCGCCAGGCCGCTGCACCGACGTTGGCACGCACATGCGCCGGCATCTCCACCAGCGCTGCAAGCGCGCGGTACCGCCACACGTACTCGTCGATACAGTCCTCCTGCCAATGCGCCGCGGCCTGAGTGAATACACGACGCAGTACGGCAGACGCGTGAGGGAGGTACTGATCTTCGAGGTGGCGCTCCAGCCGTCGTACGGCCTCGTAGGAGGAATGGCGCAGCTCGTGATGGCGTTTAGCCGCCCCTGTAGGGTCTGGGAGAATCCCCAGTTCCATCCTCCGTCGTTCCCCCGGGGTGACGCGAAGCTCACTCGCTGCATCCGAAACCCGGCGGGCGGCGTCAACGACCCCCCGAATGAATAGGTCGTCGTTCGCGTCCGCGGGCATCGTGAGATCTGGGACTGGGAGGTGGATTCGCTGCACGGCACGAATTGCTTGCGGCGGGATGGCCAGGGACAGCGTGCCGATGGCCTCGTGCACGTTCAGATAACGCACCGCATCGAGTTCGTCCTTCTCCAGTTCGAGGGTGCTGATGTCCGACGCGATCTCATGATTCTCATCACGGAACCCCGGGTTGATCTTCCTCGGATCTAGGTCCAGCTTCACTCGGTACAGGTAGAACTGGGCGTGCGAGTCGAGTTCATCGTTCATCCGTCGCAGCATGTTCTCAATGGCCGCTTCGTAGGTACCGACATGAAGCGCTTTGGATGTGTGCTCCGCGATGAACGCCTCGCGGCTCGGCATCAGCACATCACGTTCATCGAGCCCCGCCACGAAATCGGCGCTGAAGTTCGGGGACGGCCAATCAGGCTGAGTGCTCGTGTGGTACCAGGCGAGTGTGTTTAGCGCGCTGTCGTCGAGTGCGGGGTCGTCAGGGTCCCGGAGAGCAGCCACTGCCGGTCCGTAGTGAAGGCTCTCTCCGCAATGCACGCACGGCATGTGCGATCCGTGAGCGCCATCTACGTAGTCGGCAGCGGAGACGGGAGACGGCAGGCCGCAACTGCACAGCATTCTGAGGTCGTAGTCGAAGCCGTCGTTCCTCTCGATGAGCGTCACTCGCGTCGTACCTCATCCTCGTCGAAGTACTCCACGAAGAGACGGCCGAGCTCTACCCAGTCTTCGGCTGTTACCTCCCTGGATGCATGATGATCCAACGCCTCGCTCACCGACCATCCCTCATAGCGAACGTAGGGGACAGCCCAGTCCTCGTCACCCCATGCAGCGCACGCGACTTGCCGACCCTCGGATTTCCCCATTCCGATCCAGAACAGGTTTCCGGGATCATGGCCGGCAATGCTCGGGAACTCGGACGCTAGACGCCACCGACGCCATGCATGATTGAAGGCGAACTCAAGAGCCATCTTTCCGCTCGTCACGGCCGTGACCCCCTGAGCAAGAACACCCAACGCCACACCCACCACGACGGCCTTGATCTGCTGGTCTTTCGTCTGACGCATGACTTGACCCTAGAGGAACCCTCCGACGGCGCTCGGCGGCGCAAACGAAGGTAAGCGCGAACGTAGTTCACCTGGAAGGCGGTCACGGGCTTCAGCGGGCTGTATCGCTCATGTTCAGGGAATCCCAGCGGAGGACTCCCCGTACTGCTCGGCCCTGGCCTGCGTAGCCCAGCCGGCCGCGAGTTCCACCGCGCTCGTTTGGAGCAAGTCGAAATCCTCATCGGTGAACGAAGTGTCCGGTACCTCGACGCCATCTCCCGCAGGTCACGTTGCAGGTGCACTTGCACCTGCAGCGGAATCTTGCGAGCGAGGATAGATCGGGCATCGGGAGCGACGGGCACCACCCTTGGCGTGTTCGTTGCGGGTGAAGCCAGCAGGCGCCCACCATGGAGACGCATGAGGAGACCGTGATTCCCTCGTTCGTCGCGACTGGCCGGGCCTTTCGGGGGAGTGTCCGTCGGCGATGGTCATTGTTTCGGTCTCCGGGTAGGCGCTCCGGGGGCGCTAGGACGGTCGGCCATACTGGGCGGGTGTACACCTCTCCCATCTTCACGAGCGAGCCGATGGTGACTCGCGCCCTTGCCGCTGAGGTTCGCCATTACGGCGAACAGCTGCAGGCCCTGCTGGAGAGCCGCAGCGGCATGGAGTCGTTTGGAACTCTGCGCCGCGTGCAGTGTGAGGCGACACCCGCCCGAGTGGACGTCCTGCTCGAATTTGAACGGGCGGACGGGCAGCTGTTCTTGGTGGGCCTGGAAGCGAAGTTCGACCACGAGCTCAGCCGCGAACAGCTTCTCCGGGAGAATGACGCGGTACAGCGACTTTTCGTCATCCTTCAGGACCCTGACTGCGCGCCTCGTTGGCTCGCCGAAGAGTTTCCCACGGTGCCTGTGGTCAGTTGGCACGACGTGCTTGGGTGCTTTCCCGCTTCGCGGATCACGATGAATGATCTGGATTCCATTCGCACACCGAAGGCTGCCGTCGAAGCGCGATTTCACCGTCTTCGCCTCGATGAACAACTGAAAGGTTGGAGCATCGAGTCGCGACGAAACGGTAGCGGCAACCCGTCCATCGTGTTCGAGTCGCCGAAGTTGCCTGACGGTCGCACTCTTCGGGGACAGATCCAGGTGGCGGGACGAGGGATGCAACGGCGCACCGAGGACGTTCGACTTGAAGGTCACATGGGCATATCTGTCATCGAAGACGACTCTAACTTCTTCGATCCGGCACAGTCGCCGACGGTCCCCGCGTGGATTGAGAGCCTCAAGACGCTTCAGCGCGAGGTTCTCGATGGGCACGAGGAGCGCTTGCTGATCAGCCGGCGGGCTCCCGGAAACAGTTTGCGGAATCCAGGGCAGTGGAAGAAGGCTCTAGCTTCAAAACATCTCGGGCGCGATGCCCACCTCGCGAAGGGCTACGTCGACTGGGCCATCGGGCCGAAGACCCTACCCGTCCCATTGGAAAGGTTGGACGATCTCGCAGTCATCACTGTCGAAGTTTTCGGACGGTGGTTCGCGGCCGAGTCCCGTTAAGGAGCACCCCTCGGCACCGCCGTTCTCGCCGGCCGGTGGGACTGATACGGTCACGCCCGCTTGGAAACCGTCGCCCAGCCCGGATCGTTGTCCGAGCGGTACGCGTGCTTGATGTCTTTCCTCTGTCTGCCTGGCGTGGAGCCAGCCCACCATGTTCTGCGCTCTCATCAAAGCTGCATCGAAGGCCGGGCTCGTCGCATGACCGGACAAGTTCCGCCATGCTCGACTCGTGAGCAATCCGCCCGACAAGACTTCCGACGTCACATGGTTCTCTGACGATCCTGATGCAGGGTTGGCGACCAGTCTGGGTCGCGCTGACTTCCTACAACGGGTGTGGGAGCTTGTCGACGAGGCTCGGGATCACAGTTCATCGACCGTGTTCGCTTTGGTCGGTGCCTGGGGCTCGGGGAAGACTTCGATGTTGGATTGGCTCCGGGACAAAGCCACGGGTGAATCCGATGGCACGCCGTGGAGCGTGATCCAGTTCAATCCATGGGATTATCCCGATTCGGAGTCGCTCCAGCTGGGGTTTTTCGCTTCGCTCCGGAACAGTTTCGGGGAAGACAAGTGGGCGAAGGCCAGCAAGCGGATCCGCGACTTCGGTGTCGCGGTCGCGCCCGTGACGTCCGTCGCAGCCGCATTTGGGATGTTCGATCCGAGCAAGCCTCTTGAGGGGGCCGCGAAGCTACTCGACAACGGTGGAAGCGCAGAAGCTGCACGAGCAAAACTCATTCGGAAACTTGAAGCGGCCGGTCGTCCCGTCCTCATAGTGCTGGACGATATCGACCGGATCTCCGCGGACGAGCTGCTCATCACCCTGAAGCTGATCCGGCAGCTTGGACGCCTACCCTACGTGCACTACCTCCTCTCATACGATGAGGCGACCATCCTGGACGTCTTGACTCAAACGAACCTCATCGGTGAGAGCGATAACGGACGCGCTCGTGACTACATGGAGAAGGTCGTCCAGGTCCGTTTCGACGTGCCAAGTCTTCGGCCAGCAGATGCCATCGCCCTCGTGAATGAGGCCCTGAACAGTTTGGGCGAGGAGACCGATCTCCGCCTCAGCACCGACGCCACGATGCGCTTCACAGACGCATATTTTCAGTTCATGGCGCCTCGCTTGAACACGCCGCGGGCCCTGCGCCGCTACTTCGCCCAAGTGCGTCTTCTCGCACCACGCTTCAAGGACGAGGTCGACTTCGCGGACTTTCTCAGTCTCACGTGGATCAGGACCTTCGAGCCGGGGGTGTACTCGCTGCTGCAGCGACGACGCGCGCACCTGCTCGGAAACTATGACCCTCCGGGTACTAAAGACCCGAAGCTGCAACAGCAAGCTGTGCTCAGCACTCGCAACGAGTGGGATCGCCTGTTCGGCGATGCCGGCACTCGCAAGGATGACCGACAAGGTGTCCACCGTGCGGTCGCGTCCCTGTTTCCCAAGTTCGCAGCGGCGACCGAGCAACGGCGGAAGTCTGGCTCATCAGAGCCGCCTCGCATCGCCCACGAAGAGTACTTCGACCGGTACTTCAGTGCAGGTATCCCCGAGGGGGACATCGCCGACTTCACCGTTCGCAGTGCCGTGGCCGACGTTGAAGCCGGCCGCCCGAACTCAGCGGCGGTCGAGCAATGCAAGCGCAGCCTGAATCAGGATCCCGCCCGCGCCGCGAGCAAACTCATCCGCGAAGCCGCGAGAGCGGAGGTCACGAGCCCGGCGATGTTCCGCTGGCTGACGGAGATCTACCTATCGCCGAAGAGCTGGGATTCCGTGTTGTCGGCAGTCCGTCAAATTGAAAACGTCGTTAGCCAGCGCCTGCGCCACCTCGAGTCCGACGAGGTCTTACCGGCCCTCGTCGCGATGCAGCAGGCGAACGGCGCAATGCTCCTCACGCAGGCAGCCCACACTGCCTCGCGGTCAGAGACCGACGAAGGTCCAGTACTCCAATTGACGGACGAACACCGTGCCTTCATCACCGCCAGTATGCGCGCGGCGCTAGCAGCTCGGAAGCTAGACGTCACCAACGTCAATGGTGAAGAGCGCTACGTCACGTGGGCGTGGAGCGAGGTTGACCCCGAAGCCTTTGCGACGTGGATGGCAGAGAACGCGCTCGAGCACGGCGAACTTCGTGCGCTCGGCTATTTTGTGAGGACTACGACCGCTGTCGGGCGCGCCGCAGACACACAGATCAGCGGATTCGATACCGCCGAAGCCGCCCGACACTTCAATCTGGCCGAAATACGACGCGAATACTCGGACAAGGTCGACGCTGCTGACACAGAGGTGAGCAGCTCCGCGACTCGCCTCAAGGATACGCCTGACAACCGTCGCCTCATGGCTCTAGCAACGCTGAAGCGAGAGGTTCCGTTTCACTCGAACGACGGCCCGGAGTAGTCCGATCTTCTCGAAATCAGCGAGTTCGACACTCGTTGCCGACAACTCGACGAGCTGCTTGGCCGCCCGCGAATCAGGGATGGCACCTGTCCGCCGTTTAAGAGGACCTGATCGAGGGCCTCGCCCTCACCGGTGCCCCCTCGCCGTAACCCGCCTCCTGCAGTCCTCGAGCGGTGCGACGGGTCAGTTCCAGGTCTTATGAAGCCAGGCGCTGCCCCTCTCGTTGAAGCCGGTCCATGCTCGCGCGCGACCGCTGACGTCAACGACGAGCAGCTCATCGTCCTGATCCAGGTGCGGTTTGAGGCGGTCGCGAAACTCTTTCGCGGTGAGGCTGCTGCGCACGATCCATGTCGAATCGAGGTGGTGCCACCAGGATCCGAGCTCGTCGGATCCGAGGAAGAGTTCGAGGCTCAGCTAGAGGCCAAGCGCGAGCGCCTAAGTAGGAGCCGAGTTGGTGAGCGTGCGCTCGGGACACCACTCCCAGCCGCCCCCGCTCCCTCTCGCGAACGGGTCGACGAGATCAGAGAGACTGTCTACAGCGCCGTCCGGGGCAATTTCAGAACCTCGAACAGTATGTTCGCGTCGCTCAATTGGGTGCACTCGTTGAAGCAGCAGCTGGAAGACGGCGAGACGAACAGTATGTTCGCGTCGCTCAATTGGATGAACCCGTTGAAGCAGCAGCTGGAAGACGGCGAGAAGGTGTGATGTCTCAAGCATTCGACGATGACACGTCCGCTGTAGAGAGCGACCAGGCGCTCGACACGGGCGCACGGATCGAAGACCTGTACGCGGCCATGGAACGTGCCCGCGAAGAGCAATTCGAGGCCTATCGCGCATATGCGGGTAGTGAGAGGTATGCGAAGCACCTCCGGTCCGCGTTCGAGTCGTTCGCCGACGCCCCTGACCTCACAGTCGGAGGTCTCGTGCAGTGGAAGACCTTCTTGCGCAATGCGGAGTTTCCGGACTACGGTGCCCCCGCCATTGTCATGGAATTCCGGGAGGACCTCCCTGCTAGTGAGAAGCAGACGATTGACCGACAGGATGTCGTCCTTGGGGTTCTGGATCACGAACAGGACCTCCGCCTCATACTCACTGACCGCCGCCGCCTGATGACCTGGGCCCCTGAGGAAGCCGGCTAGCAGACTCCCTTATCGAGCCCGAACGGCGACGATCCGAGAGCGCGAAACCGACCACGCACGTCTCGGGCTCGTCTCCACAGGCACCAATACTCTCCGTACGGGCATCCGCGGACTAGACGCCGCGGTCCGACATCCACGCCTCACAGTCGCCCCGGCCCAGATGCAGAGTCGCTGCCTCGATCACGTAAACGCCGGTTCTGGATGGAACGAGAACTGAGGTCAGCGTCGGCTCCGGGAGCGGCATCGTTGTACCGCAGTGGGGTCGAACAGCGCGCGAAGCGAGGCCCATCGGCGGCTGCGCGAAGGCCGTTCTTCAATATCAAGAATCTGTTTGAGCTCCACGATCCGGCGAGCGCTCCGCCGATATTGACGCGCCGCACCTCGCGATGCCACCAACGCCCCTACGCCCGCGAGCGACCATTCGATGACACGCCGCGAACCCCTGCGCGTCGGCCAGAACGCGGAGGCGGCCGCCAGAGCTGCCACCGTCGCGGCGGCGGGGACGATGGGTAACAAGGCAGTTCCGGTCTGGATCAGCGCTAGGCCCACCGGCCATGCCCACGCCAGAACTACACCAGATACCACGAGCACGCGGGTCAGTACTAACGACTTGGTACGCGCGAGAGCCACAAGCAAGCCTCCCCCTGATGCGTACAGTGCCCAGAATCCGGTGATTGCGTAGGCCTGCCACTGCCAGATCCACGCCCACTCGTTGGTCGCGCTCAGGACAAAGGCGCCGACTGCCGTCAGCGTCAGCACCGTACCCAACACCACCAGCGTCGCGGGCTGCCGTGAACGGCGCTTCAACCGCCGCAGACGCGTTGCGGCTTCGTTGCGCAAGCGAGTCGCGTCCGCCAACTGAACATGCGTGTCGAACACGACGAACACGCCCAATTCGACGGCAAGAAAGCCGAGCATAAGCGTGGCCGGGAGAACGACGAAGAGTGCACCTATGTGACGAGGATCGCTAAGGCAATAGAGGGCCACCAGCGCCACCCCAGGCAATAAGGCGGCAAAGCTGAGTTCCGCGACGCCGCCTAGGAGGCGGCGTAGTCGACCAGCGTCGTCGCCGGAACCGAGCTGCTCGCCGGTGACGAGCACGTAGAAGCCAAGCAAGGTGGGCACGTACACGCCGAACGCCCATCCCAGGTGGTCGAGCACGACCGCTCCGGCGTCCACCGAAACGTTCCAGAGGGACGCGGGGTCGCCGCTCGAGATGAGCCATAGGGTCATGAACCCGATGCTGAAGGTCAGCGAGCAGAAGGATGCCACCTCGACAAGAGACTCCCACACGGAGCGCGAGGCCTTGATTACGGCCTCGTCTTCCCGCCCTAACCGTCTCATGCAGTCACCGTATCCTCGCCCTCACGTCAGGTGCGCTAACGACGGCCGTACGTTGCGGTGGAGCTGCCGTCGCAGAACGGCGTAGCCGCGTCCAACCAATCGACGGAACCGAACTTGCCAGCATCCGCGACCAGCGGGAAGCCGCCTTCGGGATACTTGACCAGGATCACTGACGACTCATCTCCCATCACCCACTCGGCCTCGCCCGAGTAGAGCTTGCTCGACTGCCTCAGGCAGGTGCGCCCGTCGCGCTTCGCGATCTCTCCGACCGGGACCGCAGTGAGCGACGCCTTACCGCCCGGATTCAGATTGATCTCCGCGTTCTCCCACAGTTCGCCGTGGCTCGGCATCGTTGCGGTCCATGTCGCCGGCAACCCAAGCGTCTCCTCGTCGATCTTCTTCGATGACACGATGAAGAACCCAGCAACCGCGACGGCAAGCGCCATCAGCCCGACGATGCCGATGTAGCCTCGACGCAAAAGAGTACTCGACCGGAGCTTCACTGCTGGCGCCCTCGGATGATCCCCAGAATCTCAAGAGTCACAGTGCCCAATTCCGCCCGGATACGAAGGTGAGCAGACCGACAGCGAAGCCGACCCCAGAGGACGCGGTGAGAAGAGTGTTCGCCAAGATCCCGCGTCGTTCCCTCCCCGGAATATGCATGTCCCCGCCGTCCTCCGACCATGCGCTCCTACGTTCCCATATGTGCACTACGGCACGGACGCCCAGAACCATTCCCGCGCCGGCGACGGCGAGAGCAACAAGGGCAAGCGGTATCGTCCACTGCCGCAGCACTCCCGCCACTCCGACAAAGATTGCATCGATACTGACGATTCCAAGACGGCGTGGCAAGAGGTACGAGAGTGCAACGAGGAGCACGCCGAGAAGAAACTGACCCGCACCAAGAGTGGCCGCCATAACGGATGGACTCGCCGTGGGAGGAAACGCAAGCCCGGCATGCGTGATGTTTGATCCGAGAGTGCCCCGAGCGATAATCACACCGATGCCGCCGATGATCAGCAGGATCCCAATCATCGCGATAATCACCATGGCCGCGGTCATTCTCCCGACCCCGGAGACTCTGCCATGCGTAAGCTCCGTCCAGGTGAGTCGCTGTGTGACGCTTCGGTTGATCGTATCCAAAAATGATAAGAACGGTGTAGCCGGAAATGTCTATCAGCTTCCGCCTCGCCCCCTTGGCGAAGCACTAAAACGCAGCACCTCAACCGAGCTGGCCACACGTTGCAGGACATCGTCTGCTAGAACGATCCCAACCACCCCCGTCTCAGATATCAGGCGCACCTCAAGAAGAGCAACCTAAGGCGTGAGCGATGACACGTAGTCATGTAGCCGTTCCTGGCGTTCGGCGCCGTGACTGCCAAGGTGCTCGTCGGATGAGAACGACTGGCGCAAGCTCACCAGCTCGATCCGATCCGGCTAATCCCTTCTGCCCGCTCTAGGCGGACAGACTCCGTGGGCTCGGGCCCATCTCCCGGTCTTTGTCACCAAAAGACCCCCTCAATCCAGTTGAACGCCGTCTGCATCCTGGGAACGGCCGAGACCCGGCGACCCGACAATGTACAAGCGACTGAGGCTACTCACAACTGGCCTGAGAGGGAGAAGTTCGCACATAGACCAGGTTGAAATCGGGACTCATCTCCAGCTCTCCATTTACCCAGGTAAGCACGCGGTCAATGGTACTGAAGCCCACACCGGTCGATTCGTGTTCGCTCCAATCTTGGAAGATTCGCACTACATTGCCCGCGTATTCGGTGTCGTTCTCGGTCTCCCAAGTCACAGGGATCGACGATGGCCATTCTCTCGCAGAGTACCTGTACTTGAGACCCTCAGAAGAGGCGCCCTCTTGACGGCAGAGAGTGAAACGCCCCTTGCCGCCAGAATCGAGCCGCAGAAAGGACAAGCCATCATTTGATACCCATGTCCCGACCGGGTCACCGGGCGTTCCATCTGGGATAATTGAACTACACCCCGTCGCCGCGAGAAGCAATGTCATTACGGCGGCGGCCGGGAGGAAGCCGCCGAATCTCCACGACTCAGCCATGCGCATGGGGCGCCGTGGCGATGGCAGTTGCTCCGATGCCGCGTGCAGTCGCGGCCCCTGTTGTGATTGTCCCGGGTCGCCCGATGAGGCCGCGAACAACAAGCCCCGCACTGGCGATGTTGACGTCACACCCGCGGCCGGCCACGATCATTCTTTTGCCGGCTCTAGACGAACGAACTCGGTTGGCTCCGACCCATCGGCCGGAATCAGGTCGACCTGGATTCTGCGTTGCGAATCTGGACCCTTCCAGAAATAGAAGGTGATGCCCTCGCAGCTGCGGTCGCCTGGAAGCAGATACGCGGAATAGGGGGCACCATCCATGAATCCGTACTCGCCCGAGAAGCTGACTTTTGTGGCGGGATCCAGCTGGTCGAGCGTCGACACGGCGGGCGCACAAAGATCCTTGGGCCAGTCCGTCGCCGAAAAGGTGCCGTCTGAGTTCAACCGCAGCTTCCCGTCGCCGCCCGGTTCCACTACCTTCCACAGCCCCACCGCATCAGCTGGAGTCATATCCCAGTCCAGGTCCTCGGAAGCGCACCCTACTAGGGCAAGAAGAATCATCAGTGACCCGGCGAGGGCAGCCGTGCTCCGCCTCACCAAGACACTGTCTCCGTCCAGGTGAACGTCATAGTCACGGCGGAGAGCGGTCCGGTAGCGGCCGGAATAGAGTCGGCGAGTTCTCTCACAGGGGACAGAGCCGAACCTAGCGTCATCGGATTCTCCGCGGTGATTTGAACCACTGCGGAGGAGTCCGTCAACCGCGTGACGAGGCGCGACGAGTAGTTGTGTGACCCAAGAATAGCCAGAGAGCGGTCCGCGTTGGATGCCTGCTCCCAGAATGTCGTGGTCTTAATATCTCTGACCACATTGGGATTCTTGAGCGTAAAGTCTCCGGCACGATAGTAGTGATCCTGAAGCGGTGCACCCGAGCGAAGTGACGCCCGAAGATAGGAGCGATACTCCGTCGCAGCGGGACTTGCTCTTAGCCCACGAGTGATCTCCGACTTGTCGTTGAAAGCGATGCGCTGGGGGAGATTGCCGCGGATCCACTGATATACCAGCGCGCCTTGCTCGCTGGTGAGTGCCTGGCCGTAGTTGTACAGGGCGTAGCCCTGAGCGCGCGCCTCGTTCTTCTTCCCAATCTTTGCCCACGGCTCGGTCAGGATATTATACGCGTTCTTCTTCATCTTCTTCGCCCCAGCGGCGATGTACGCCTTCCCTCGCGCCTTGATGCTATAGAAGCCTGGTGGCTTCGAATAGCTCGACGGGGGCTTATATCCTTCGATGTAGAACTTCAATCCCGACGGATCAGAGTAGGTTGTCGGGTTGTTACCGGAATACGTGTATCCGGTGTTCTGCTGGGGAAGATTGGTATCGATCACGGGATCTACAGAGAGGAACTTGCCGAGCACCGGGTCGTAGGTGCGGGCACCCACGTTGGTTAGCTTGGTCTTGTCAGCGACCTGTTTGTTCATGTACCCGGCGCCATTCGGCCATCCCTGTGAGCTGGCCCCGACGGGAGCCCCGAACGGGTCGCGATGCTGCCTGACGGTCGTGCCCGTCACAGCGTCCGTCTGGACGTCGACCGTGCCCTCGAGCGTGGTAAACAGCCACGACAGCGTCGACCCCGCTGTCCCGGTCTTCGCGGAGCGTTGGGCCACCGGCTTGCCTTCCGCGCCCACGTATGTACGGAACCCTGCGACGACTGTGGAACCGGCAGCCTGGGTCATCGTCATGTCCCCTAGGAACAGCGCCGACCCGCCCGTCGATGACGTTCGAACGAGGAGGTTGCCGTCAGCGTCGAAGATGTTCGCTTGAGCCTCTGACCCAGCAATCACCTTCACCACCTTCCCTGTATCGCCATACGTTACCGTCTGACCAGGGCGCGCGGTCTGGTTGCCGGCCGCGTCGTACCCGTATGAGCCGGCACCGGCACCCCCCGAGACCGCCGACACACCGTGTGGACGCGCCGACCCCGCATCGGGGTAGGTGAACGTGCTCGTTGTCGATGTGCCTGCAGCGGTCTTGGACGTCACGCTCTTGCGATTCCCGGTCGCGTTGTCATACGCGTACTCCAACCAGTAAGGCGCCGGACCCCCCATCGCCGATGCAGACGGGGTGGCGGAGCAGGCCGTCGTAGTGTTCGGCGTCCATGCTCGGGTGAGCTGTCGCAGGCCATCATAGGTGTAACAAACCTTCTGAGTCTGCGCCGTGGGATGAGTAGCAACCGTCGTTGAGGACGTGACGTTGCCTGCGTCGTCGCGCGAGTAAGCGCGGTCCGCGACGTAATGACCCGATCCGTTGAACACAGCGTTGTCAGTGACCGTGAGTACTGCCCCGGTCGCCACATCGTATCCGTAGGTTGAATAGCCGTTGTTCGTACCGTTGTAGCGATTGAACTGGCTGAGTTGACCAAGCGGTGTGTACACCGTATTTGCCAGGACCATTGAGGCACCACGGATGCCTGAAAGCGCTCCTCGGCTGTCGTAGGTATAGCGGATGGTCTCGCTGGGCAGGCCGCCAGCTGCTGGTACCGCTTTCCCAAGGAGCGTTGAATCCGGGTGATAGTAGGAGGTCGTCGTGTACGTCGTACCGGCGAACGCGGGCGCACCTGCGGGAATGCTGACGGTCTGCTGGAGCGGGTTGTCCGCAGCATCGTACGAACCAACACTGCTCGTGTAGGCGAGCCCGACGGAACTCGGCGTAGAGCCGACGTACGAGGTGGAACTGGTCACCAGCCCCTTCTTCACGGTGTCATACACCCACGCCGCCAGCTTCGACCCGCTCGCTGTGCCAGCGTACATCGCTGTCTTCCGATTCAGTTCATCGAAGGTGGTCGTTACGAGCTTCCCGCGTGCGTCCGTCGTCGAGGTCATGTTCCCGACCAGATCATAGGTTGCGGTAGAGGTGCCGGAGTCAGGGTCCGACTGGCCGGTGCGGTTTCCGAGCAAATCGAAAGACCAGGTCCACGTGTTTCCAGCGGGATCGGTCATCTGGGTCATTCGGCCGCCGCCGTCGTAGGCGTAAGTTGTCGACTGACCGGTTCCCGTGGGTGTCCCGCCGAGGTACTGCGTCAGTTTCGTCTTCTGCCCAAGCGAGTCGGTGAAGACGCTCGTGGCTGTGCCGCCGGTGGGAGGAGTGGAGTCAACGCGGTCGGCTCCTGTGTAGCTGGTTAGTGTCTGTGAGCGCACAGTGCCGGTGGTCTTGAGCACGGTCTTGGTTGCGCGTCCAACCGCGTCGTATGACGTGATGGTCTGCGAGGGAATGTTGTCTTCTGTAACGGGTGTGAAGAAGCCCGCCCCCGGAGTCATTGAGTCCGTCCAATAGTCGCTGTCAACGAAGTACTCGCGTCCCTGGTGATCGTAGTTCGTCGTCTTGACCACCGCGCCTCCGCCCGCTGCCGCGCGCTGCGTTTGTACGAGCCGGCCGAGACCGTCGAAGAACTGGAACTCAGACACGATCCCACCGCCCGTAAACTTCTTGGTCTCCACCTTGTTGGGCGCGGTCTGAGAAAGCGTGTAAGTGAACGACATCGACGGTGAATCTGGGTTGCTCAGCTGCGGTCGCAATGGCAACCACACGCTGCTGGTTCGACCCAAGGCGTCCACTGACACGGTGGTCAGCGACCCGTTGGGATCAGTCACCGACGCGACGCTACCTGTCGTCGGCTCGTAGGTCGTCGTGGTCTGCCACGAAAACGGCGCGGGATTCGTAGAGACGGCGCTCAGGGCCGGAAGCGTCGCCGCGGGCGAGTACGCGGTCGAGCTCGTGCGCCCGAGGGCATCAGTGGTTGTCAACGGACGGCCGAGGGCGTCGTATGTGACCGATCCTGTCGTCACCCAATGCGCCACGCCAGCGTCGTACCCGTCAACTGCCTGGGTGGATGTTGCTAGTCCCTTGGTCGCTTACGCCCCCCACGACGCATTGTCGTAAAGAGTCTTCGCGTCGCTGACGAGGTCGGCGGGATACTGTGCCGTGCTCAGATCCGCGCAGGCCTTCGCCACGGTGCGAACTCGGCTGGGCAGACCACTGATCCACGCTGTGGTGTTCGGCGCTGCGTAGTCGGTCGTTAGGCAGGTTCCGGCGGCGTCGGACGGAATCGTTGAGACAGTCAGCGGGTAGCCATAGGTGGCGTGGAAGGTCGTCCTCGTCTCGAGCGTACGGTTGCCGCCCACGGAGAGCGGCTCGGTGACTACGGTCTTCTGGATGTCGGTGAAGCGCGCCTGACGGGTACCGTCGTTCGCCGTGATGGCGGATGCCCACGGAGTCCGGACCTCGTCGGAGATCTGGGCACCGCCGACCCCATTGATGGTGCGCTGTCGGTACAGCTGGCCTGCGAACCAGCGATCATCGGGGATGGTCGTCCCAGTCACGTTGATCGCCTTGGTGCCGCCGGAAGAGTTCGCGCGGTCGCCGTTCATGCCTTGGTAATAGGTGTACTGAGTGACCTTCTGCGCCGCGCTGGCTGCGGGGTCGCCCTCACGAACCTCGACGGTGTTGACGCCCGCGAAGATGTTCCAGGAGCGGGAGCCGGCCACGGTGAGTGGCGAATCGTTGTAGCGCCACCGTGGTGTGCCGTAGATGTATTGCGTCTGCTGGGTGGCGCTCAGGGGCCCATCCGTGGCGCCGTCGACGATGATCGACTTGACGGGGTACTTGTGGAAGAGATCCCATCTTCCGCCGAGCGGCACCGAAGCCTCGGGAACCCACCATTCCGGGAAGCACCACTTGGTGTTCGTGTTGAGGTTTGCCAGGATCGTCTCCGCCTCGGCAGCTGTGCACTGCTGACCTTGGTAGTTGACGCTGATCACACCGCCGAGACTCGTCTTGATGGAGCTCAGCCGCCACTTGTCGAGGGGCGCCAGCCCGTCGACTTCCCACACGCGGTTCTGCATGGTGACGCCGTTGAAGATCGTCGCCGGTTCAGTGATGGCGGTTTGGCCTGCCGCCGAGCCTGTGCGCTGCACCTTCGTCATCCACAGGGCAGGTGACGTCCCGTCGCCCGGCGCAGGGAACGAATGTGACAGTGTCCATGAATCCGCGGCGCTGTACGCTCCCGCGACGAGCACTTTCGCTGTCACCTTCGACAGGCGCGCGTTGGTGAAGAAGGAGGGAGCGATCTGCGCCGCGGTGCACGACGTCCCGGTGCATAGCTGGTCAAATGGCACGTCAGGATAAGCGGTCGGGTGCGCAGGGACGACTGCGCTGTCCAGAGTGCCTGTCGTGCATTGCGCACCTGTGGAATCGCTGCATCGCCCGCGGGCGTCGTAGGTGAACTCCACACGGTAGCCGGCTGCGTTGGACGCGTAGACCTGGTTCGACCGAAGCCCGTATTCGATGCGGGAGAGCACTCCGCCGCGCTGGTAGGCGGTCGCGCCCGTCCGGTTCTTCGCGTACTTGTTCGTCTCTGCGGTGTAGTACAGGGCCTGCGCGTTGCCCTTGACGTCTACGACATAGTCGAGATTCCATCTCCAGGCCTGCATGCACGAGGACGTCGCGAACGTAGAAGCGTGGCACGGTTCACCGACGTCGTTGCCGAAGACCGGAACGGTCCAGGTGGACTTTGTCTCCGCTTTGCCGGATGCCCACCCGGGAAGGCGGTTCAGCCCAAAGTAATACTGGGTTCCGTCCGTGGTTGTCATGCGCCAGCAGTCGGTGGAGGCCGTGCCGTTTGCAGCGCAGCCCTGTGCTGTTCCCGTGAGGTGCTCAAAGCGTGTGCCGTCGTCGTCCTGCAACCGCCACTTCCCAGAAGCGGTGTCCTTGATGAGCGCGCCCGAGTGCCCGGCGAGGGACACCGTCGCGTTGTCGGTGCGCCAGCACAGGTCGCCCGAGGTCGTGACTGCACCGCTTGCCCCATCGTCCTTCGCGCAAGGGATAAAGCTGCGCTCGATGAACCCCGTGGCGTTCAGGCTCCATCCTTCGCCCACTGCGGATGGCTGGTTGTTCGTTGAGGCTGTAGCCCCGTCGACAACCTGTGAGTTGTAAGAGAGCCCGATGTCGGGCGTCGGCCCCACACCCGGATCGGGCACAGCCATGTCGTAGCTCCAGCCGAACGCTCCAGTCTGCTCCGTCACGTCCCACGTCGAGGCCGACTTCAACGGCGTGGCGGAGTACGACCCCGTCCCGCTGGTAGACGACGTTCCTGCGAGCGCCATCAGAGTGGTCGGCTCAGCAGTGATGGTTGGGCTGAGCAGGGTCGCGTCCTTCGTTCTCGCGGACGCGACCGGGATTGCCTTCGCGTCATCAAGCGTCCCAGCCGCTGGGACTTGGACCCACCGCAACCGCGCCGCGTAGTCCCCACCGAAGCCGTTGAGAACGGCGTCCGGGACGGTGACGCCGACCGGGCCGGTCGCACCGTCCTCAGCCGACGTCAGCGTTATAGCGATGCTGTCGGCGCCCACTTTCAGCGCCGCCTTGCCAGTAGCGACGCGCACCACCGCCTCTGTCGGTTGCTCACCGCCGCGCTTCTTCTCTGTGGGAGATGCCTGCGCCAACTTGACGCCGGAGTCTCCAACTTCGCGCCATTCACCGATGATCTTTGCCGGGGTGGTCTTGTCGTTGCCCTTCGTGCGACCACCAGGCTTTGACGAAGTGTCCGACAGATCCAGCTCGATACTTGCTGTATCGATGGTCGTCGGAGCCACCAGCGGTGCCGTGCGAGATGACGGAGTCGAGCGCTGCTTCGGTAGCTCGGCTAAGACGTCACCGGGAACCGGATCCTCGAAAACCGGCACCTCAACGGTCGGCGCATCCTCGCTCGTGCTGGCCTCGGCCGAAGCCACCGACATGCTGCATGTGAGGACGAGGGCTGTGATCGCGGTGAAGGCAGCCAGAAAACGGGTAGCGGTACGCATAGTCGAGGTCTCTCGTCAGCTGAAAGGCAAGAAGAAGCCGGCCATCTGGCCGAGCTGGTTGCTGTTGGCCACTCCCGGAAGAGCCATGGGGTTAGCAATCAGACCCCGGAATCTCCCCGTGTCAGGATTGGGACCGAAGTACAACGCCGACCCTCCTGACGCGACTCCGGCCCCAGGCACGTGGCTCACCGACCCGACCGGGGTGATGTCGTTCCCCACATGAATCCGCAGCTGCTGGTTCACCGCGTCCCAGATCCCTGTGACCATCTGCCAGGTTCCGGGCGTGACAGTCCCACCCGTCGCGCAGTTGCTGGTCAAGGCAGTCGAGCTCATGTTGGCGAACGCGTCGCCCAGGCAGAAGGCGAACTTGCCCGTGCTGGTGACCTGAAGCTGGATATGCCCCAATGTGCTCCCGTCCTGCATGGCGATGACCTCACTGTTCGTCGTGGGAACGTGTCCGGCCTTCACCCACATGCTCAGCGTGAAGCTCTTTGTGACGTCAATCGGTGCGGACTCCGTGTGGACCTCCTCCGCAGTCCCCACATTGGTGTCCAGTACCGGGCTTTCGAACGGCGCGTCCGGGAGATCCACAGTTGTGGTTGATGCGTTCTCCGGAATGACGAGGGCGATGCCGTTCGCGCCAATCCAGGGGTTCGAGTCGGGCACCGTCGCTGGTAGCGGAGACATCAGAGATGTCACGTGCCAACCATGACCGGAGTCAACGTTGGCCGCGGACGCAGGGGTGCCGGTGTTGCCATTGGCGTAAAGGGGGAACCCCTTCGCCAGGGACTGGTTACCCGCCTTGTCATAAGCGGAAACCCACAGCGTCGAGAGCGAATCAACGGGTGCGACCGTCAGAGCGGTTGCGGACCCCGCTGTTGCGCAAGCCCAGCGGACGCTCTTCGTCGTAGCGCTGCACGTCGGAAGCTGTCCTGAGGTGCTCACGACACCGTCGACCGGAACCGGGGGCGGAGTCGCACCCTGAGTCGCGACCGGCGTGATCCAGTAGACGTACCCGGCGACATCCGCCGCGCCAGCTGCATTCACGCTCACCGGATGCCCCACGGTGAAGGTCGATGCTGCGCTCGAAAGTGTAGGCACTACGGGGTCGGTTGTGTCCACGGTGAAATAGCACCATGCGGAGTAGGCCAAGCTGTTGGCAACACCGTCATATCCACGAGCGCGCCACGCGTACTTTCCTTCCGCCAAGCCGGTGAATTGCGCCGTCTTCGTGCCCTTCGCTCCGAGTCCAGAAGATTGGCTAGAAACCACGGTGCCCAGAGCGTCGGCCTTCGCCAGATAAAAGGCCGTGCCGACGTTTCCGGGGTCAGGGTCTCTCTGGTCGACGCTCACTGCCACGGTGCTGGACCCGAGCACTGCAGGTGCGGTCGCGCTCCCACAGGTGCGCGGGGGCGACGTGATCTTAAGATCAGTGGGCGTGTCGGGATAGGAGTTGTAGGTGACAATCAGCGAAGCGTCGCGGCTGAAGTGGCGGCGCGACTCAGCTGAAGGATTCTCATATGTGAACGCGAACTGCACCAACCCGGCAGCCAGTTTGGCTTTCACACCTGAGGTGACGTTCCACCCGACAGTCGTTGCAGGCGCTCCGCAGTTGGGACCGGTCCAGGCGGACTGCAGGAGTCCGCTCCACCCTGCAGTGCCGGCGCTGTTCCAGGACTGCTCCTGTGCCCAGGTGAAACCAGCAGTCTTGGGCCCGAAGGTGTGAACACCGATGGGTTGCGGGTTACACGACATCACCTTCACGAGCGTGGTGTTCAAGCGCGCGGCAGTTATCTGCTTGCCCTTCAGTTCGCTGAGCGGGAACTGGAAGAACATGTCCGAGCGGTACGGCTCTGAGATACCCACGCGCAGAACATTTGACGCCCCTGCGCTCAGGTATGAAACGTTCGGGAAGGCCGCATCCGTGTACCAAGCAGCGGCTTCTCCCTTGCTCCAGTCCGGGTCGACGAAGATCGGATACTCCACGTCCTCCCCCGACCGTCGCTCCTCAACATCAACGGATTCGCCAACGTCAAGAGTGATGCGGTCTACGGCAACGTCATGCGCAACGGGTACGGGCGCTTCATCGCCACCCGGCTCCCGGAAGGTGCCTCCTTGCGACGAATCCCACCACAGCGGCTGGCCAGCCACGAGCTCAGCTCCATCGCTGGTCTCAGCGACGACACCGCCGACGCTTGTGCTGCTGAGTTCCGCGCCCTCCACCAAGATGTGAAGGTCCGAAAGTGCAAGCGACTGAGCCGCCTTTTCCGATTCGACCACGTACACGGACGCCATGCCGGTCTTCGTCGCCACAAGCTTGAGATCCACTCCGGGGAAGACATCCGGATAGGTCGCAGTGTCCTTTTCAATCAGTGCGGCGGGGAGATCCCCGTGAGGCCAGACCTCGGTGACCCACTCACCCGACTCCGTCTGCACCTGCGCCAGCTCACTGGATCCTCCAGCTGCGAACCGCACCGGAACCGCCGACGCGACAGGCGTGACCCAATCGCCTTCTCGCGACAGAGTCAGGTCGACGGGGACCCAGGCGCCTGACTTCTCAACGCGCACTGGTCGACTCGATACCTCACGCTCAATCGAGCCATCGGGCAGCGCCCTGTACTGTTCGGTCGGCGTGGTCAGGTCTTCAACCACAACCGCTTGGCCCGTCTCGGCCGCCGACGTCTGCGCAGCCTCTATGGCTGCGTCAGCCGCCGATTCGTCTGGCTCAGGCACCGAGAGTAGTGACGTGCGGGTGCTTGCCACCGCCGATGTGCTCGCGTTCGCAGCAGAGGCGCCGCCACAGAGCAATGCGGTGACGCAGGTCATGCCTAACGCGACACGCAAGGCGGAACGCATAGGGGCGAGACCGGCGCGCGCTTTGACAGAGGATTCAAGCATGGATCTACGCGCGGAGATGTGCGCGAAAACAATGGGCATAGCCGCACACTACTGTTCAGGAAACTCTCAGGCAAGAAAAATCTACGCGGGGAACTTCCGCCTGGGGGCCGCAAGACCCCGATCTTGATCAGCATCGTCGCACGGTCCTGCAGAGCAGGGGGAGAACAGCGGGGGATCGCCGTGCGAATCGACCACGGTTTCCCCATCGCATTTGGACCAGAAACCATATATACATGGTCTAAGACTCAGAGCTGGCGAATTCACGAAAAGAATCCTCGAGCCCTGCGAAAGGGCCGTGTAGACGGTGTCTACAGGTGCAGGTGCAGGTGCAGGTGTCCGCCACATGCTCCGCGTTGGAAGGGACCGTGGTGAAAGCACTCGAACATGCGACCCGCATCGCGCTGACAGACGAACGCGTGGCTGTCTGCGGAGACTGGCATGGCAATCTCGGTTGGCTGCGGATGCTCACCCGAGCGCTGCCGAATCTCGCATACGACGTGACGACCATCCTGCAACTTGGTGATTGGGGGATGGACCCACTTGAGACAGAACCTCTCTTCGCCGCTGCAGGCATCGAGCGCGTCCTCGTCTCGGTTGGGAATCACGAGGCCTTTGATCTGATCAGCCCGTTGCTTGCGGAGCATCCCGGCGCTGCGGTGCGAGTCTCCGACATCACTTGGATTCTTCCTCGGCCGGCTCGCCTCACCATCGGCGGTAGAACCGTCCTCTCGCTCGGCGGCGCCGCCTCCGTGGACAGAATCTGGCGCACCGAAGGGCGCGGCTGGTGGCCCGACGAGGCCATCACCGACGCGCAGGTCGCGGCGGCTATCGCCGGTGGGCCCGCGGACGTGATGCTGACGCACGAGTCGCCGGCCGCCACCCCGGTTCGAGCGGTGCGTGAGCTGCTGGGCACTAACCCAAATCGGTTTCCCACGGAAGCGCTCGAGGAATCGGCGAAGTCACGAGCGCGAGTCAGCGAGGTGTGGGACGCCGTTCGCCCGGAGCTGTTGATGCACGGGCATATGCACACGCCGGGCGGGGGGACGGCTGAGGACGGGCGACGGGTCGTGAGCCTCGGGCGCGACGTTCAAGAGGACAATCTCGCCATCCTGGACATGACCACGCTGACCCTGGAAACCCCAAGCCTCAACGCGATCCGGAACGCAGCGCGACGATGGTGAACTGGAAGACTCCAAACCCCAACAGCCCCTGGGCCGATATCGTCGGCCCCTGTTACACCACCGCGTCTCTCGCACGCACGCTCGGGTGGACGGAGGCGATGGTGAGCGAGGCCGCAGATTCGCTCTCGCTACTCAGGGTGACCACTTCTGATGGGGTCGAGCTGTACCCGGCGTTCCAGTTGTTGGACGGCAAACCGGTGGTCGGTCTTGCTGACGTCCTCCGAACGCTGCGCTCCGGCGCCGATGCCCCGTGGACGTGGGCTCAGTGGTTGAATACGCCGCTTACCGATGAGGACGGCGTTGAGCAGCCGACCAACGTCCAGCGGCTCCGCGAGGGGCAGCTAGCCGATGTGCTGCGCGAAGCGAAGCACGACGCCGCTGTATGGCGCAGCTGATCGGCTGACCGTCAACTCACCGAAATCTTCGGATAGTTGAGGGGTGGCGCCTGAGGTGCAAACGGAGGTGAGGGTGCATCAACGGACCGGCGCCTCAGCACTGCGGCCCGAGCCACAGTTCGTCGCTCACAGGATGCGGATGTCGCGGTCGCGCAGCAGCAGGCCCTTGTCGAGGAACATCGGCGGTGTGGGTGGTTCCGCTTTTCCCTGATCCCAGTCGGGAGCATGGCTCGCAGAAGGGGGGCTTCAGCGCTTTCCACGCTAAGCGCTCCGATATTCCACGAGTTCCCGAGAACCCTTGAGTTGCCGGGGATCTGAACTTGCCTGCACGCGCCGACTGGCGGCACGCTTCCGTCGGCGAGGAATAGCCTCGGATCGGTGGCTTCCTGCTTCATCCGGAACGGCTGCAGCAAGCTCTAGTCTCATGTTCCGTCCACAGGCGTAGGCCGCCGGCCCCGCTTTTCTCTGACGTAAGAGATCTACTACTTGGCAACCTTGGCAACCCCCTGAAAATCCGCTCTACCACTGGAATCTCTCCAGCCAAGGTCGCCTTTGGCAGGCCTTGCCCGACTTGGCAGAAGCGCGGTGGAAAGCCCGCCAATCTGGGCCTTCACAATACCCCGCGAAGGCGATCACATCAGTTGGGCGCGCATGTGCTGATGCTCAGCGACACACTCAGTCGCCCTGGTAGTTCAAGTCGCTGCGCTCGTGTACGTAGAGATGAGCGCCGTCAGGAAGGCTTCGCGACAGCAGCTGAAAGTTCAGGCGCTTGAGCCCCACTCGAAGCACATCGACTGCGGACATCTCGTGCACGAGGAACTCCACCACGGGGATAGCGCCGCTCTCTCGATGATGGGCCTCGAGCGTCTTGTAACTGTCGATGCCCGTCTCCTGGCGGTCAACCGCGAGGATGTTCAACCGCGCGGTGGCGAGGTCGTTTCCCCACACATCGATCCCAACGATCCAGTACCGATCATCGTCCAGCCCGATCTTGGCGGCCAGTTCCCGGGTACCGCCGCCGTGCGTGTCCGATGCAGCTGTGCCGGCGAAGTCGCCGTACTGGCCATAGGCCGATGTGACGAGGTCGCTCTCATCAAAATTCATCTAGGTGTCCTTTCGAGATAGTGGCAAGAGCGTATTGCCCGCCGCAGACATCGTTACCAATGGAGGGTCGGTCGGGCTTGGTGACCAAACGGCACAGACGAGGGACGCTTCGCGACCTTCCCCCACCTTGTCGAAGCGGACCGGCTCGTAAGGACCTCCGCAAGCATTCCCAACGCAACGAGTCGCCTGCATCGACGACGACCGCAAGTGGGACGAGGGGGTGGTTTCACCTCCGACCGGCGATATTGGAGGTGCTTCGTCGCCTCCGTCATCGCTGCCGTTGGCTACGCGCGCGCCGCACTGCATTCGGCCGTGTGGGCGCACGCCCGCGGCGATGGTTGGACTGGTCATACTCCCTGCCCGGCCGAGATGAAGCCAAGTACGAGCTATGGGGCGACGACCACCCGAGCACCTACGTGGAGGAGGCACCCAGCACAACCCATCGGCAGGAAGGAGGCGCAGCGACGGACGTTCCAGCTGAGGAGGTCGCGCAGTTCTAGCACCCGCGATGTTCCACCGGTCACTCTGCTGGCGGAACATCGCATCACCTGGACGCCACAGCAGATCGTGGGTATCCGAGGTCCGTCTCCACGCCCAAGCGGCCACAGGTGCGATGGCGGACCGCCTCGAGCACTCAGTTGTGCAAGCACCACTGTGCGGCGGCGCGGGCCCTGTCAGTGTGCGTACCTTTGGGCGGTCGTGTGCGGACACGAACCCGATAGGTGTCAGAACTACGTCAGGAGTACCGCTGGTCTCGTATGGGTTTCGTTAGAACGGCGGGGGCCGCCCTCATGGCCGGTGTTGGATCAGGTGTTGCGCCGGCTCACGGCGCGTGGACAGCTCATGCTGCCGCTATCACCCGAATGGAGCCTGTTGTGCTTGACCTCGTCTACGTACTGGGTGTGATCGCCCTGTTCGTCGCCGTCGGACTGCTGGGAAAGGCGGTGGAGAAGCTGTGATCGTCTTCGAGCTCCTCGCCGCCGTTCTGGCCGTCGTGGCGATTGCGTATCTCGTGTTCGCCCTCGTGAAACCGGAGCATTTCTGATGACCTGGCTGTACGCGGGGCTCGCCCTGCTCACCGTCGCCGCCGTCATCGCCGTGCTCTACCGACCGTTCGGCGACTACATGGCTTGGGTCTACACGACCGGCAAGGACTGGAGGATCGAGCGCGGCTTCTACCGCCTCATCGGCGTCGATTCTCGCTCCGAGCAGACCTGGCGCTCCTACGTCGGCTCGGTTCTCGCCGTGTCAGCCGTCGGTCTGCTGATGGTCTACGGCTTCCAGCGGCTTCAGCAGTGGCTGCCGTACTCGCTTGGGCTCCCCGCGCCGTCAGAGCACCTTTCCTTCAACACGGCCGCGTCCTTCGTCGGCAACACGAACTGGCAGTCGTACTCGCCCGAGCTCACCCTCGGGTACACCGTGCAGCTGGCAGGCCTCGCGGTGCAGAACTTCGTCTCAGCCGCAGTCGGCATGGCCGTCGCCGTGGCCCTCATCCGCGGATTCGCATACCGGCACTCCGGGACCATCGGCAACTTCTGGGTGGATCTGACCCGCGGCATCCTGCGCATCCTGCTGCCGCTCTCCGTGCTCGGCGCGGTCGTGCTGATGATCGGCGGCGTAATTCAGAACTTCAACGGGTTCACCGAGATCAACACCGTCGCCGGAGCAGCGCAGAGCATCCCCGGCGGCCCGACCGCCTCTCAGGAGGTCATCAAGCTGCTCGGCACCAACGGCGGCGGGTTCTTCAACGCCAACTCGTCGCACCCGTTCGAGAACCCCACGGCGTGGACGAACCTCTTCGAGATCCTGCTCATGCTGATCATCCCGTTCGCACTGCCTCGCGTCTTCGGCCGCATCGTCGGCGACAACCGCCAGGGGTACGCGATCCTCGCCGTCATGGGCGGGCTGTACACGGCTTCCTTCGCCATCCTCACCGCCCTCGACACCGCGGGGCGCGGCACCGCGCCCGAGCTCGCCGGCGGCGCGATGGAAGGCAAGGAGCAGCGGTTCGGGATCATCGGATCCACGCTGTTCGCCACGACCAGCACCGGCACCTCGACCGGCGCGGTGAACTCGATGCACGACTCGTACACCGCCCTCGGCGGAATGATGCCGATGATCAACATGATGCTCGGCGAGGTGACCCCGGGCGGAGTCGGGTCGGGCGTGTACGCGATGCTCGTGCTCGCGATCATCGCGGTCTTCATTTCAGGGCTGCTGATCGGTCGCACCCCCGAATACCTGGGGAAGAAGATCGGCCCCCGCGAGATCAAACTCGCCGCGCTGTACATTCTCGTGATGCCCACCCTCGTGCTCACCGGGACGGCGCTGAGCTTTGCCATCCCCGGCATCCGGGAGGACGTGGAGAACACCTCGATCTGGAACCCGGGCATCCACGGCATGTCGGAGGTGCTCTATGCGTTCACGTCGGCAGCCAACAACAATGGCTCCGCCTTCGCGGGCCTCACGGCGAACACCCCCTGGCTGAACACCGCGCTCGGCCTCACCATCCTGCTCGGACGGTTCGTTCCAATCGTGTTCGTCCTGGCGCTAGCTGGATCTCTCGCGGCGCAGGGCAAGGTGCCCGCGACCGTGGGCACGCTCCCGACTCATCGTCCGCTGTTCGTCGGACTGCTCGCAGCGGTCACCGTGCTGGTGACGGCGCTGACCTTCTTCCCCGTTCTCGCGCTGGGTCCCCTGGCGGAAGGGCTGATGTAACCACGATGTCTGCACTCACTACTCCTCGTCCCGAACCGACGAGCACACCCCCGACACGCAGCTCGTTCTCGGGGCAGCAGGTGCGCGCCGCCCTTCCCGAGGCGCTGCGCAAGCTCCACCCGCGCGAACAGTGGCGAAACCCGGTGATGTTCATCGTCTGGGTCGGCGCGCTCCTCACCACCGTTCTCGCCGTGGCGGAGCCGCTCATCGGCGGCCCGGCCGCGTCCGGCGGCACTGAGGTGCCCTGGTCGTTTACCGGCGCGATCACGCTCTGCCTCTGGCTGACCGTGCTCTTTGCGAACTTCGCGGAGTCGGTCGCCGAGGGTCGCGGAAAGGCGCAGGCGGAGACGCTGCGGAGAACGCGGCAAAGCACCACCGCGCACCGAGTCGACCGCTACGACGCGGATGGCGATCCGGCAGCCGAACGCGCCACAGTGTCAGCGATGGCGTCGTCGCAACTCACCCTCGGCGACATTGTGATCGTCAGCGCCGGCGAGCTCATCCCCGCCGACGGCGATATCGTCGCCGGCATCGCGTCCGTGGACGAGTCCGCGATTACGGGGGAGTCGGCGCCTGTGGTGCGCGAGTCCGGCGGTGACCGCTCGGCGGTGACAGGTGGTACCCGGGTGCTCAGCGACCGGATCGTCGTGCGCGTGACGTCCCGGCCGGGCGAAACGTTCGTCGACCGTATGATCGCGCTCGTCGAGGGCGCGGCCCGGCAGAAGACACCCAACGAGGTCGCCCTTAACATCCTGCTCGCCAGCCTGTCAATCGTCTTCGTCGTCGTCGGCCTCACCCTCAACCCCATCGCGTCGTATGCGGCAGCGCCGGTGAGTGTCGCCGTGCTCGTCGCCTTGCTCGTTTGCCTGATCCCGACAACCATCGGGGCGCTGCTCAGTGCAATCGGCATCGCCGGGATGGACAGGCTCGTGCAGCGCAACGTGCTCGCGATGTCGGGGCGGGCCGTCGAGGCGGCGGGAGATGTGACCACGCTTCTGCTCGACAAAACCGGAACGATCACGTACGGCAACCGGCGCGCCACCGCATTCATCCCGGTCACCGGGGCACACCACGACGAACTCATGCGCTGCGCAGCCATGTCGTCGCTCGCCGACCCCACGCCGGAAGGCTCATCCATCGTCGAACTCGCGCTCGATAAGGGCGTGGAGGTGGGATCGGCGATCCCCGGCGAGATCGTGCCGTTCACCGCGCAAACCCGCATGTCCGGGCTGGACGGCGCGGACGGGGTGAGCATCCGCAAAGGAGCGACCTCGGCAATCGTGGCCTGGCTTGCAGACACCGGCTCAGCTCTGACGCCGGATCGGCTCGCCGAGGTCGAGGCTGCGGTCGAGCAGATCTCGCAGACCGGTGGCACTCCCCTCGTCGTCGCCGTCCGCGACGCCCAGGGCACGGGGCGGGTGCTCGGAGTAGTGCATCTGAAGGACATCGTCAAGGAAGGCCTGCCCGCGAAGTTCTCGGAGATGCGCGCCATGGGCATCCGCACCGTGATGATCACGGGCGACAACCCCCTCACCGCTGCGGCAATTGCCGCCGAGGCCGGCGTCGATGACTTCCTCGCGGAGGCCACCCCGGAGGACAAGCTCGCTTACATCCGCAAGGAGCAGGAGGGCGGCAACCTCGTTGCCATGACCGGCGACGGCACGAACGATGCGCCCGCTCTCGCCCAGGCGGATGTCGGTGTCGCGATGAACTCGGGCACGTCGGCGGCGAAGGAGGCCGGCAACATGGTCGACCTCGACTCCGACCCGTCGAAGCTCATCGACATCGTCCGGGTCGGCAAGCAGCTGCTTATCACCAGAGGAGCGCTGACGACGTTCTCGATCTCGAACGACATCGCGAAGTACTTCGCGATCATTCCTGCGATGTTCATGGGGGTCTTCCCACAGCTCGGTGCGCTGAATGTGATGGGGTTGCACTCGCCCTCATCCGCCGTGCTGTCGGCAGTGATCTTCAACGCGATTGTGATCGTGTTTCTCATCCCGCTCGCGCTGCGCGGTGTGCGGTACCGCCCTGGTGGCGCCTCGCAGATCCTTGGCCGCAACCTCGCCGTCTACGGCCTCGGCGGCGTCATCACCCCCTTCATCGGGATCTGGCTGATCGACCTCGTCGTGCGCCTCATCCCGGGCTTCTGAGCTGACGAAAGAAGACTGCAGAATGAGCACCCTCACCCGCCAATCCGCGCGCACCACCTGGGTCGCGCTGCGCTCGATGGCCCTGCTGACCATCCTGCTCGGCGTCGTGTACACCGTGACGATCACCCTGATCGGGCAGCTCTTGCTCCCCGCCCAGGCGAACGGGTCCCTCGTGCGCGACGACGACGGTCAGGTCGCAGGCTCGGCGCTGATCGGCCAGAACTTCGCGGACGCCGATGGCGCTCCGCTGCCGGAGTACTTCCAGCCGCGTCCCTCCGCAGCCGGCGACGGCTACGACGGCGGCGCGTCGTCGGGTTCCAACTACGGACCCGAGAACGAGGAGCTGATCGCGATGATCACCGAGCGCAGGACGCAAATCTCCCGGTTCAACGGTGTGGCGGAGTCAGCTGTCCCTGCCGACGCGGTCACCGCGTCGTCGTCCGGCCTCGACCCGCACATCAGCCCGGAGTACGCAGCCATCCAGGTGGCGCGGATCGCGGATGCGCGTAGCCTGTCGGTCACGGATGTACGCACCCTGCTGGACGCCCACACTAGGGGTCGCGAGTTCGGCTTCCTGGGCTCGCCGACGGTCAACGTGCTGGAGTTGAACGTCGCACTGGATTCTGCGAGGGGATGACCATGTCACGACGAGGGCGGCTCAGAGTGCTGCTCGGCGCCGCCCCCGGCGTCGGCAAGACATTCGCGATGCTGGAGGAGGGGCGACGACTGCAGGCCGAGGGCATCGACGTCGTCATCGCGGTCGTCGAGACCCACGGCCGACGGGCGACCGCCGCCCTGACTGAGAACCTGCCGTCGGTTCCGCGCGCTCGAGTCACCCACCGCGGCGTCGCCCTGGAGGAGATGGACCTCCACGCGGTTCTCGCTCGCCGACCTGCGGTGGCGCTGGTCGATGAGCTGGCGCATACGAACGCGGCGGGCTCGGTGAACGACAAGCGCTGGCAGGACGTACAGGAGCTTCTCGCTTCGGGCATTGACGTGATCTCGACAGTGAACATCCAGCACGTGGAATCACTGCACGACGTGGTCGAGCAAATCACCGGAGCACCGCAGCGCGAGACCGTGCCGGACAACTTCCTGCGCAGTGCGGATCAGATCGAGCTGGTCGACCTGGCGCCGCAGGCCCTGCGCGACCGTCTCAGCACCGGCCTGGTCTATCCGGCAGAGCGCATCGACGCAGCCCTGTCGAACTACTTCCGGCTCGGCAACCTGACCGCGCTGAGGGAGCTGGCCCTCATCTGGCTCGCAGACGAAGTAGATCAGGCACTGAACGGATACCGGAAGGCCCACGGCATCGACTCGACGTGGGAGGCACGGGAACGGGTCGTGGTCGCCCTCACCGGGGGGCCGGAGGGTGAAACGCTTCTCCGGCGCGGTGCGCGCATCGCGGCGCGATCCGCGGGCGGCGAGCTCGTCGCGGTGCACGTCACCAGTCAAGATGGCCTGAAGAGCGCAGACCCGGGCGCGCTCGCGCAGCAGCGGGCGCTGGTCGAGAAGCTCAACGGCGCGTACCACCAGGTCGTCGGAGAGGACATCCCCACCGCTCTCGTCGAGTTCGCCCGCTCGGTGAACGCGACGCAGCTGGTGCTCGGTGCGAGCCGCAGGGGCCGCTTCGCGTCCGCGCTGACCGGCCCCGGCATCGGGGCCACCGTGGTGCGGGAGTCCGGCGACATCGACGTGCACATGGTGAATCACGCCGCGGCCGGACGCCGGATGACGCTCCCACCCCTCACCGGCGCGCTCAGCCTCAAGAGGCGAATCCTCGGTCTCTCGCTCGCGCTCATCGCCGGCCCCATCCTGACCGGGGCACTCTTCCTCACCCGCAGCGACGACTCCATCACCACGGACGTGCTGAGCTTCCAGCTGCTCGTCGTGATCGTCGCCCTCGTTGGCGGGTTCTGGCCGGCGCTGTTCGCCGCCGTCCTGTCTGGGATCACCCTCGACTTCCTGTTCATCGAACCGCTCTTCACCGTGCACATCCACGAGCCACACCACCTCCTCGCACTCGTGCTGTACGTCGTGATCGCCGGTCTCGTCAGCTTCATCGTCGACCGCGCCGCCCGGTACACGCGCGCCGCACGCCGCTCGGCGGCCGAGGCCGAGCTGATCCAGACCATCGCTGGCAGCGTGCTGCGCGGCGAGAGCGCGATTCAGGCGCTCGTCGACCGCACGCGAGAGGCGTTCCACCTGTCAGGCGTCCGCCTGCTCGCCGGCGAGGACGTGCTCGCCCGCTCGGGTGAGCCTCTGGCTGACAACCGGCACACCGTGATCACCATCATCGACGATGTCGTCCTCGAACTGCACGGCACCGATCTCGCCGCCTCGGAGCGTAGGCTGCTCGCTGTCGTCACGGCGCAACTGCAGGCGGCCCTCGAGCACGAGCATCTCGAGCGCGCTGCGAAGGAGATGGAGCCCATCGCCGCATCCGACCGCGTCCGCGGTGCCCTTCTCTCGGCGCTCAGCCACGACCTACGGCGCCCTCTTGCCGCTGCGGCCGCTGCTGTCGGCGGGCTGAAAACCGCCGGCGCGGAGATGGCCGCAGCGGATCGCGAAGAGCTGCTCGACACGGCCGACGAAAGCCTGACCGCGCTGTCCGCCCTGGTCACCGACCTGCTCGACGTCAGCCGACTGCAGGCAGGGGCGATCAGCATCAACGACATCCCGACCGACCCCGGCGGCGCGGTCGCCGCAGCCCTCGACGAACTGGACCTCGGCCCCGGCGATGTCACGCTCGCCTTAAACCACGAGGACGTACTCGCCCGCGCCGATCCAGTGCTGCTCCAGCGGGTGATCGTGAACCTGCTCACCAATGCGCTGCGATACAGTCCAGCGGGGGTGCCCGTGCATATCAGTACGAGCACCTTCGCCGACGCGCTCGAGATCCGAATCATCGACCGCGGACCCGGCATTCCCCAAGAGAAGCGGCAGGAGATGTTCTTGCCCTTCCAGCGACTCGGCGACACCGACAACACCACCGGTCTCGGCCTCGGGCTCGCCCTCTCGCGAGGCTTCGTCGAGGCCATGCACGGTACTCTCACTCCCGAGGTCACTCCCGCGGGCGGTCTCACGATGGTGATCTCGCTCGCAGCCATCGTGGCGAAACAGGCAACCGAACAGGAGACGCCGTGAAGATCCTCATCGCCGACGACGATTCGCAGATCGTGCGGGCGCTGCGTATCACGCTGATAGCTAAGGGATACCAGATTGTCACGGCTGCGGACGGCTCACAGGCGATTGCTGCAGCGGTCGACCAACGCCCCGACCTCTTCCTGCTCGACCTCGGAATGCCTCAGCTCGACGGCCTCGAGGTGATCACCGCGGTCCGGGGATGGTCTCAGTCCCCGATCCTCGTCGTCTCCGGCCGCGCCGGAGCAAGCGACAAAGTCGAAGCGCTCGACGCGGGTGCCGACGACTACCTGACGAAGCCTTTCGCTGTCGAAGAACTGCTCGCGCGGATCCGTGCGCTCACTCGCCGCGCTGGGCAGGACGACTCGCAGCCGAGCGTGCGCTTCGGAGATGTGACCGTGGATCTCGTCGCTCGCAGCGTCACCCGCTCGACGGCGGAAGGCACGCGGCAGGTGCGTCTCACCCCCACCGAATGGCAGGTGCTCGAGATCCTGGTGCGCAACCCCGGCAGGCTCGTCACGCGGCAGACGATGCTGACCACCATCTGGGGTTCAGAGCACGTTGAGGACACCGGCTACCTGCGGCTGTACCTCTCACAGCTGCGCCGGAAGCTGGAATCTGATCCGTCCCAGCCAACCCACCTCATCACCGAGCCGGGAATGGGCTACCGATTGGACGGCGCCTCGTAAGGATGGCGGCCGTACTCCATGGGGACTGATCCGCGATCTACCCAACCCGGCACAACTCGACCGCATAGAGCGCCGGTCCAGCCCGTACGGGCTCGCGGCCCGAGCTGCGCGCGCCAGCTCGGGCGTCATCCCAAACCTATCCGAGGGCTATCCAGCGGATTCAGAGCCGCGACGCTGGTGCAGGCATGGTCGCGACCGTCGCGCCTGCGGATACCGCTCCCGATACAACGGTTGCCAGCCGTGCTGGTCCGCCCGAGCCATGATCGCGTCGACACGGGAGGGCGCACCCGCCTTGCACGCGAGATGGTTCACGCCTGGTGCCCTGCGATCATGCGAGGCGGTGGACAGGTTTGGGGAGATTGTGAGCGTCAGATACGCTCCGCCAGCGGCCCACGACTCGCCCTCGGGCCACTCGCCCTCGCGCTCGAAGCCGAGCTCGCGAAGCAGCCAGCCCGATTCAGCTGGAGCCTCCGCAAGATTCACGATCCACACCTCGACATGATGAAACCCCGCCACGACCTACAGTCTCTCAATACCGCCGACAGCGCATTGGGCGACACGTCCTAGTCCCGCCTACTCGCCATCAGACTGAGGCGCCGGTCCTGACCCGCGGTAATGCTGCGCGCGTCACAACACCTTCCGAACGGGCTTCGGGACCCGACAGCAGGCGAGGATGCTCCAGGGCGCCGAGAGTAGAGTCCACCGCGGCCCCTGAGCCCGCTCGGAAAAGTGTCGTGTCAAAGACGCGCCGTCTCGCCCGGGACCGCGGTTCTTGGGCGACATTCAGTGTCACTGGGCTCCGTTCCCGACACTTCTTGTCGGCCGGGCGCACGCGCTGAGCGACACCGGAATCCTGTCCACAATCTTGTCCCCCAAAAGGGGGACAAAAGGGACGGAATCCTGATATATTGCTTAGGTACCTGGGGAACTCGGCTCGACGGGACATGGGGGACCGCGACGAGCTGAGGACAGGACATCACTCCCCCCAGTGATGTCACCGCCTCGGGGATGCGGCTTGGGGAAACCGCGTCCCTGGGGGCGGTCGTTGTGAACGGAAATGAGCGCCGCCCCGGCGGCGCAGTCAAGCACAGCCACCTTCATCGGAACCCGGAGCGTCGAACGCGCCCGGGACCGACGGCGGGACGAACGGGAGGGAACCATGGTCACTCAAGCGATCCATGTCGAGGATGCGGAAGAGCTGCGCTGGCTGCGTGCCGGCTGGCTGAAGCACGTCCGCGAGCGCACGTCGACATACTCTGTCGTCACCGCGAGCATCTTCCTGCTGTTCGGCGTGCTCGGCATCATCGAGCTCTTCGAGACCGACATCACTCTGTGGGAGCAGGTGCTCTCGGGTGGGACGGCGCTGGTCGGCCTGGGGGTCTTCGCGCTCGTCGCGCTCGTCGGCATCGAACTGCCGCGCTGGGTCGGCATGGCGCTCGTCGTCGCGCACGCCCTTGTCTCGGTGTACTACCTCGGTTTCTCCGACGAGCGGCAGAACGCCATCGCGGTGCTGCAGGAGCTGCCGCTCATCGCCATGTTCTTCTCCTGGTTCTACGGCGCGAGGGTCGCCCGCGCGGGTGAGTTCGCCATCCTCGTCGCCCTCGGCGCCGCGATGGCTTTCGGCCCGTTCGCGCCGGGGGCGGGCAGCGTGCTCGGCCCCGCGAACATCATCGGTGCGGCTCTGTTCACCTGGCTGTGCCTCGAAGCGGGGCTCTTCGTGCGGCACCGCATCCGGCTGGAATCGCACTCCGACCCTCTGACCGGTGCGCTGAACCGTCGAGGGTTCATCGCCAAGGCCGAGCTCGAGATGCGCCGCGCGACCCGCCATCAGCGGCCGCTCGCCATCGCCGTGCTCGACCTCGACAAGTTCAAGTCGATCAACGACGGCGGAGGTCACGCCGCCGGCGACTACGTGCTGCGGTCGCTCACCGCGCAGTGGATGTCGCTGTCGCGCCAGACCGACATCGTCGGCCGTCTCGGTGGTGACGAGTTCGCCATGCTGATGCCCGAGACCGATGAGGACGAGGCGCGGGTCGTGATGGCCCGGCTGCGTGAGTACGCGAGCCACTCGTGGTCGTGGGGCGTCACGCAGGTGCACCCCGGCGACACCATCGAGGGCGCGCTCGACCGCGCCGACAGAGCCATGTACGCCGAAAAGGGCTCGGCGACCGATACGCAGAGTCGGCGGCAGGAATCCGAGACGGTCACGCTCCTCTCCGCGTAAACGAGCTCGCCGCCAAGACATGCGGCTTCCGGCGTCCACGGCACAAGCAACGACACAGGACCGGCGCTGATACCTCGCCCAAATTCTGCAGTAGCTCGTTGCACGATTCAGAGCAGCCCGCCCAAAGCACTCATCGTCAGTTCGGCAACGGACCGTTGGCGAACCAACCACCCCGTCTCCACAGGTCTCCGCTCGGCTTGCTCGCCGGCGTTCTCGGTGAACCCGAAAGCGAAACCGCAACCTGGAGCCTGACGGCGCGGCCTCCGAAGATGGCCGCTTCGCCTGCACGCCGATGTTCCCATGACCCGCCAACGACACCGCAACGTGGCGAGCGGAGGTCTGGCCGGGCGCGTGGGACTGCCCGAATCCGAATTCTCCAACGCATCGTTGGAGAAATGACGGCCGCCTCACCCGTGACATCCGCTGCCCCACGCCGTCGCCCTCATAGGCGTGAGGCTGACGCCGGATGGTCCGGAGCACCGGCGCGGGCCACGTCCTGCGCCCCGGTGCATCGCGCGCCTGCGCAGGCGGCGACTTACGTGGTCGCGCGCTCGGGGTGTGTGGGCCGCGTAGGCTTGCTGCCGATGCTCGAGCCGCACCTCATGTGTATCGCTGTGGAGTTGCCATGGGTGGGTACTGGCCCCGGCAGAAGGCTTCGCCTCCCTGCAACGGCCGCGGCACGCTCGGCAGCTCACTGACTGCTCGACCGGGGATGTACTCTCCGCGACACTCTCTCACCGGATACCCTGCGGCACATCAGCACCCTCAAACATAGATCCGCCGGAATCTGGCAGCTGCCAAGCTCCAGCCAAGTCCGAAAAGCATGACTTTTCCCAGGCCAGGGGCGAGAAAACACCCCTCCAGCCAAGGTTGCCAAGTGCGGGATGTCCTATATAGGTGATTTCAGAGTGAAGTTAGGCCTATCTCTCTTACTTCTCTCTTTTTCTTCTCATACAACAGATCTACTACTTGGCAACCTTGGCAGAGGCCCCCAATCCCAAGCGAGAGTAAGGCTCCCTCCAGCCAAGGCCACCTTGGCAAACCTTGCCGCACTTGGCAGAAACCGGGCCCTCACAGCCCCTCATGGGACCGCCGGAGGCCTCCTCAACAACTTCACGCGGTCGAGCCGGGGACTGAGTTCCCCGGCCAGCCCGACCAAGCAACAGTCGCTCGGGAGGTTCGCTGCAGGCGCGTTGAGTCAGTGGCGTCGACAGGGCGGGAGTTGTTGAGCTTGCGGTCGGCTGAGGCTTCCGGGCTGGCTGCGACATCCGGTGAGGTGTGCTCGAGCATCACCAAGGTCTCCGCCCGGTTCACGAGGAGAGACATTCCTATTGACGCACGACCGCGGCGGGACGAAAATTCGCGCATCGGAAGTATCCGCTGGGGAAAGGAACTGTCATGTCCGCTTCAACCGATCAGATCAACACGTTCGCGAACGGCCAGGCACCCGCTGTGGAACGAGCCGCCAGGCTCATCCTGGAACGGGTCGACTTCAATGCGATGCTCGCAGAGGCAGGAGTCGACCTCACGGGCGCGGACGCAGTGACCATCGAGTTCGTCACCGATGTCGATGAGGTTGGCACCTTGAAGAAGCGCCCAGGCGACGGCAAGGGATGCATCACGGTCTGCGTGGGATGGGGGCCAGCGAAAGTGTGCTGGAAGAACTGCGACGACTGACCAGTGGAGGTTGCATGAGGCGCCGAGCGCACCAACAGCGCAATACGCGAGATGATCGACGCCGTGCGCCGCCGCAACCGTGACTCAGGCGGGTGAACGGTTCGGGATCTGCCGGCCGCCCGAAGGATGGGGACCCGCATGTTGTCAGGCAGGTGCGCGACGGTCGGTAGGATCAGGGCAGCTGCACTCGCACGGGATGGGGATCCCCTGCGGCTCGAAGGTCAGCTCGCGCATGCAGGAGCGGTGAAAGCGGTGGCAGCACTCGACGCATCGGAACACCCCATCGACCGCAAGAATCCGCTCGAGGGCGTCGAGCGCCACATCTAGCATCTCGGCAATCCGAGCGATGGGTCGCCCGTAGGTATCAGCCAGGAGGCGTGCGTATCGCGCCTGTCCAAGGCGATGTTCCCTTCCCCGTCTCCGCACAGCTTCAGCGAGTGCCAGCGCTCCTGCCTGCCTCTCGTTAGGCTGGGTATTGTCCATCTGTTTCCTCCTCGGGCCGGGTGGTGTTGGGGCGGCTCCCGTGATTGGACTCTCGGAGCCGCCCCTTTGTTGTACCGGCTGCGGGGGACCTCCCCGACAGTCCCAGAGTGGGACCTGTCGCGGCATCACGCAACCGACCCTGTGGAGAATGGTGTGGACAACCTGCGAACAACGCCGCGTGTTGAGTGGAGAAGAACTGTGGATAAGGTTGTGCACAGGGTGTGAAGAAGGACTCACATCCCTGTAGTTCCGCGCAGAACCGTGCACCCGCCAGGTGTGGACACAAATTGACTTCAACCCGAGATTGAAGCTTCGAGCATTCGCGTCAACAATGTGCAGAATCCGGGAAATTTAAGAGCGTCACAACGTCTTTGATGAACAGGGTGGGCGGTCATCCGGCTCGCGGCCACGCGAGGAGTTCCCCCGGTTCACCGCTCCTCGGCCGTGTTCGTCGAAGCGCATCGGTATGGTGCTACGCCGCCGCTGCTTGATCGTTGGCATGGGGTGGCGCGTGAACAGCGGCTTGGCGGTAAGCAAGTTGGTCTGTCCTCGGATGTCGGAGGCCGCATCGATGATGTTGCGATGACTGACTTCCAATGGTGGGCCGAGATATGGATTCCGGCCGGCACAGGAACCGCGACGCTGGTCGTGTCCGGTATCGCGTTATGGGTGTCCCATCGAGCGACAAGGATGGCGGAGAAGGTCGAGGAACAGCGTCAAGCGGCCGAAGTTGAGCGAACAGCGGACGAGCTGCGTCGCCGCCTCATAGAGATGGCGATTGGCGAGGCACGAGTTCTCCAGCGGTGGGTGATCGAGCAGACCCGGCCCGGACTCTTCTGGTCGCAGCTCAACCGGAATCGCAACCACCCCTCACAGCGGTCCGCGGTCGAACAAGCCAAGATCAATGCACGCGTGGCTTTGACGCAAAGCCTCGTTCCCGGCGCGGACGATCTGCTGCGCATCACCACCTTCGACCTGGAGAACCTTCATCTCTACATCGCCCAACAGACGAAGGACTCCGATGAGACGAACGCAGCCCGCGCGAACATGCTTGAGCGGCGTATCGAGCGCACCACGACGCGTATCCGGTTCTGGGGCCTGGATCCGATTCAGACTGCTCGCGAAGTTGAGCGCGACCTACGCTTGATCGATGGCAGCCCGCTCGAATACCTCATGTTCGGCGACGTTCGCCTCGCGGCCATGGACGAGTCGCGAATATGAACTCCTACTCGAAGAACCTTTCGTCGAGTTGCACCGCGTTGCCCCATACCCAGCAGCGGTAGGTCTGCCCTGCAGCCTTAAACTCGATCCCAGCCGCGAGAGCGGTGGACCGAACAATCCTCGCGTCCACGCGCACCGACTCGGGCCCGAACCGCACCCACGCGCGTACACGCCGTTGTGCATCCCAGGGGTAAATCGTGACGGGTTGGGTACGTTCTTCGAGCGCGCGCTCGGTGAGCGACTGCAGCGGTCCATGCTTCGCGGCCGCGACAATCGCTTGATCTTGCATGCGCTTCTCGGTCGCCGCCTCGCGCAACGCTGATGGTCGTCCCATGGCCGGCGTGTCCTTCCTCCGGCCGAGAGCGTAGATTCTACGTCCGACAGCCGACCGGCGACTCCGGTCTCATGTGCCCGCGGGCGGCGAAGCGAGGGCGCGCTGCGACAAGGGTTCTCCGTTTCGGGGCGTCACCGCAGTTCAAGTGCACCTGTCAGTTCACCGTCTGGGCGTACTCAGCCTTCCCCTTGAGGTTCGCCTTCGACCAAAGCACCTCGGGCAGCTGGGCCTCGGAGGCCCGAGCCTCATGCGATCAACCCGCGTCAGCGGCGCAATCCAATAGGTCGAGGCACCGGCATCAGGGAGCTGACAGCTCCGACCGCTGGTCCGCCGCACGCTCGACAGCCTCTTTTACGCGTCACAGCTCGCCAACCGTGAGGCCTTCGAGCTAGATGTCGACGAGCGTTCATTGCCGTCTCAGGCGGTCGTCACATTAGCCTGCTCGCAGCGCCGGCTGCGACGCCATGCGGCGCGATGTCAGCTTCTCACGTGGCGTGCGTCACTTACGGCGACGGCATGCAACGCCCTCACCATCCCGATATTTGCAGCGACTCCGATGACGAGAATGGCCACCAGCATAATCACATTGCTCGGGCTAGACCACACGTACACCGGTATGAGAAGTGACGAAAATATTGGACCGACAGCCACTGATGCGGGCCAGGGGAGCACACCCTTCAATTTCGAAACTGCCGACGCGCTTAGAGCTGTAGGCAGCGGAATCGCGATGAGGCCCCCGACGAGCATGCCCGCGACCAGCTCGACCGGCCAGGCGGGATCTTCGAAGAACTGCAGACGCCCCCACAACTCGAAGGGATACCCTGCGTATAGAAGTACGAAACACGCACCTGTGCCGAAGTTCGCGAGAACGAGCGCCAACCATAGGCGCTTCCAACGAACTATGACACGGTCGCCACCTGCCATTACTCACCCCCTAGCTCGCGCTTCAGATTATCGGCATGCGTCGCCGCCGCAACGTATCCTTGCGACCCAACGCTGAGGGTATCTCGCTCGAGGTAGATCGCATTTCTCCTTGCAGGTACTCAAGTTGATTCAGTCGAGCCAGGCTCGTCACAAACCATTCTCGAGAACGATGAACGTCCCATATGTCCGGGTGGTGGTTGTGCCGACGACTCGGTTTGATGTCAAGGTCGGACCAGTCTTCGATTGACACTCGCTCCCAGTCCTGAACTTAAGGCAGCCTCGCCCAGCATCCCTTCAATGAGCCACTCCAAGCGTGTTGCTGTGGCATGCAAGGTCAGCCCTGGAGGGTCCGCGTTCACTCGTCGCGAGCCGGCGTCGAATCTCGCGTTCAAGCCTCGCTAGCCTCACACCAAGGCCCCCGCCTCCTCAATCCTGGGGTGGTCGGTGCAGTTAATGTGGCCGCATCCGTGACGTCGTCACACCGAACTCACGCCGACAACCGCACAGGTGGCTCGCGTGGCAAGCGTCGACCGCAGTGTGGCCCGTAGCTGGCCGCGCGAGCGCGACTGCTACGGCTGGTACGTGACACGAACTCCGCCACCGACTTCGTGAGCGACTCGTTTCGCAAGCGATCTGCCTTCCCGCTCCCACTCAGACCGCTCCTGGACTGTGCCGCTCGATTCCACTACGAGGACTTCCCACTGCGCGTTCCAAGCAACGAGGTCCCCAACCAGTTGCTGAGACAGTCCTGCCTTGTCGGGGTCGATGGGCCCACCATCCGAGCCGGGAGTGCGATCCCATACAGGAAACGTATCCCCGTACTCCGCCATCACGTGAACGTGCCGTCTCACCATGGAGTCCCTCCTCACGGGCGGCGCGGCGCTCTCCACGACGTCGCTCACGATCTTCGCATCACAGTGGCGTCCGCTGTGCCTTCGCGGCGTCGGACCGCGCAACTACCTCGGCTAATGGTGGGACAGACCATCCGGCCCCGAGCTCTGCCGCGGGTCGAGAGACAATCCGTAGGCGTTTCGATGACCTCGTCGACGAGCATGATGCACCCGGTCGAGTTCGCTGAGTGCATGAGAGACTCGATCCACTTCATGTTCAACTGCGGGGGTTCTGGCTCGTCGAAGGTGAACCGGAGCGGAATCGACGGGTGGATCCAGATAGTCGAGCGCCCAGGCGGATCCTCGCACAGAAGAGGACCGCTCATCGGATTGGGCTCGATACGGCGCGCAGCAAGGGCTACTCTTCATCGCCTTGGCTTCAGTTGAACCCGAGCGACCTTCACACGGGCCGGCTCACCCTGTCGCACGAACGGGTCTCGGGGCCAAAATTAGCTCGAAATAGCCGCGGATGTGGCCGTTCGATCAGGTCCGTTCGGCAGCCGTCGTTCCTTTGATTGAGTCTGGCAACGCGACGACGTCGGGCGACATTGGCGACGGGGAAGCGGATCGCACCGCGGCCGGGACGGCGAATACGCGCAAGCACCGGTACATACCGCGCCCGCCAAACTTTCCGTCGACGGATGAGAGCGAAGGTTGTGTATTGCGATAGACGCGTCGTCCTTTCGGGTCTCATCCGCGAAATGCGCATCAGTCCCGTGAGGTCGCCGACGAAACGGTAGGCCAGCCCGACGTCGTATCTGACCAATCTTGGGTCGCACGGTGAATAATGGTGCATGGATCGTCCGATCCGCGTTGCCCCTCAACGAATGGATTTACCCATGGCGAAGCGCCACATCATCGAGCTCGTAGACGACCTGGACGGTACTCCGCTGGGGGACGCCGGGGAGTCGCTGACATTTGCGCTGGACGCGCAGTCCTACGAGATCGATCTGTCTCCGGAGAACGCGACGAAGCTCCGTGATGCGCTGGCGCCGTTCATTGAGGCTGGCCGCAAGATGGGACGCAACGGTGCGGCATCCGCTGCACGCGCGGGAGGCCGCGGGCGAGCTTCTCGCTCAGACCTCAACGAGATTCGGGCATGGGCGCAGGCGAACGGGCACGAGGTGAGCACGCGCGGCCGGATTGCGGCTCCAGTCGTCGCCGCCTACGACGCCGCGAAGACCAAGTAGCCACGGCCGCACTGCGGCGAAAGCACCGTCTTATCCGAGGCGCCGCCACCGCAGCGCAAGCGTCGTCGTTGTTCGAGATCCCAGAAGACGCAAACCGTGCCGTCGTCGATCCTTGCGCAAGAAGACTCCGATCTGTGCGTACTAGGTGTTCGTTGCGCCAATCATGGAACCTTTCCCGACGTCCCAGCATTGATGCCGAACACCGTGTGGCGTGGCGGCGCCCCATTTAGTGGTGCCGCCGCGCCAGCGAGCCCTACCGGACTGCACGAGAGTATCAACGTGATGCTTCTCCGTGACGCGCTGGCGGTACTGACGCTGCTGACTGCAACGCTCTCCTCGCTTATACCTTCGCGTATTGCAAGTGGGCACGAACCTCTCACGCGGCCTCATCGTGCGCCGTACCACGTGATGACCACCAGCGCGCGTTGGAGGGCCACCCACTTCTGGGCGACCCTCCAACCTGGCCAGTTGAGGAGACAGTGTCAGTCTGTGCGTACGAACTTGAAAGTCAGCGTCTCCGAATAGTCGCTGGTGTCAGCGGAAAACGCAAGACCGCACGCTACCGACGCTAGGTTCCCGTACCTCTCATAGGTGGGCGAGCCCGAGAGCTGATAGCCCGGGGGCGGCGTGAGAGTTCCAGCCGCCCACCCCCTGAAGTCGCCGGGGCCCTCGGAGCACGACACTGCCTTGTTGTTCTGCAGCACCTTGACTCCATCCTTCTGAAGTGTCGGTGCGGCCCAAGACGCGTAAGGGCTTACCCGGAACAGTGATAGCTGCAGTCGGATGCGTCCCGCCGGAACATCGCAACTTACAACCGCGACCACGTTTATCGTGCCCTGGACGTGAGTCGAGCCGTGCGGGTTCTGGACGTTGAGTTTGCATGTCATCGTCGGCGCCAGTAGAGCGACATCTGCTCGAGATAGAGCGGTAACCTGCTCGGGCTCATTAACCACCATCGACAGATTGCCGTAAGTGAATTGCTGGGATTCGGGCGGTGGAATGGTGTCTACTACGGATGCGCTCGCGGATGATGCCGTGATGGCCCCAACGAATGCGATTGCGAGGATGGCGATACAACGCTTGGTTTTCATATGTTCCTATCCCGACGTTAGGGTTCGAGCGCTTATATTGGAACCTATGAAAGCAGAGCCTGTACTTGATTACTACTCTTTGGACCAAGATGATCCGGTTCGGTTTCGGGTTCATTTTTGGGAGCGGCCAGGACCGGGCTACGCGTGGAACCTAGATGCTTGGCTACTGTCCGATGTCGCCAGCGTTCGAGAAGCGATTGAGTGGGTAGCGGAGAATCGACACGGACGTACCTACGAGCTTTTCGTGGAGACGTCAGGGGATCTCAGTGAGGCGTACCTAGTTCGCCTGGATGGCGAGAACCCGAACAACCCGTAGACGTACAGAAAGCACAGACGGTCCGCGTCAACGTCAACGTCAACGTCAACGGTCGACTGAGGTCGCGAGGTCCTGCGCGGTAACGCCCGGTGCATGGTTGGAGCGTGACGCTTCTATCGATGACGACCGCGCATAGGTGAATCATGGAGCCATTCGCCATCCGTTTTGCCGAACTCGCCAACCGTGAGCTATCCGACCTCGATACTGACGAACGCGAGTCGTTGGACTTTTACTACGCGTCAGTCAACCTGACCGAGGGCCTTCCGGCCGACTCGGCGCCCAGGCGCTGGTGCACCATGGCCACCACCGTCGCACGTCTCTCACACATGCTCGGTGGATTACCGAGATCCGGCGACCCTGGCGTAACCCCACAAATCACGCAGTGGATCGAACAGCAACGGAGCGCTCATCTGAACTCATTTCAGCGAGCGCGTCTAAGGTCGTTTCCCGGCGGCGTGGAACTCGTCTAATCCCGTCGACGCCGGAGGCTGTTCCGGCCTCAAACGCCGGCTTCCGTCAGCATCGCTGCCACGGAGACGCCCAGAACGTCAGCGAGCCCGACAAGGGTGGCCATCCTCGGGTTTGAAGGGCCCGCGGCTTCTCGTCGCCCCGTGGATCGCCCTGCCTCGATCAGTTGCAGCTGATTCTTCGTGATCCCCGCTTGGTAGGCGAGTGACTCCTGTGAGAGCCCTCGGTCGTTGCGCATGCGCCGAAGAGTGGTCCCCAACCGGGCAGCGCTTTCTTCGTTCCACATCTCTCTCAGCATGTGCAACGGACCCGCAAAACCACACCCTATGGGCCCGGCCCGTTATACATGTCCTATTCTACATTGGACATGTCCAATGCAGGAGCGGCGGCGAGTTGACCACTGATCGGACAAAACAAGGTGTATACGGCCATCTATAAATGCCCTATGCTCACGGCTAATTGACGCTCGAGCAGGAAGGGAAGTGCCCATGACCTCGGAAACCGGCTCCCTCGTCGCTGCGCGCGCCGAACGCCTTCAACGGGGTAACCGGTCCTCCTGGCCTGCGGCACGAGAGGGCACCCATGTCTCCATATACCGGGCGACCGCCGTGGCGATGGCCGGGAACTGCGAGGCCCAGAAGGCGAGGTCGGCAAACTGTGCACCGGTTTCCCCGCGCAAGAGTCGGCGCTGCCTGTCAGGACTGAGGCCCGGCAGATCCGGAGCTGCGTCGAGGAACTGCGGCAACGTCACACCCCTGAGCCGCAACCCGTCATGAACCATGTCTGCGATCAGATGCTGCACCATTGCCGAGCGGTATCGATGGTCGTTCGCGCCGACTCCGTCCGCTGGTGGCAAGAGGGTCCCCACGCGGCCGAACGCTAAGGGAACAGCCACCACGCTCCGCGGCTCGAACGCCATCCCGAGTCGCTTCTCTGCCATGACGGTGCCCTCCTCGTTGCCGCGGATGGTCAGCCTGACTTGCTCACGATGGATAGTGATTCGGCAATTTCCGCGGATACTGAAAATCCTACTCAATGAGACCGGCTCGGTACGCGCGCTGTTAATGGACGGAGAGTGCAGACATTTTCGTACCTCAACCGCATCACCCGATTCGATGACAACAGTGGCGCCAGCGCTCACGCGGACGTCCTCTCCGAGCACCTCGGCAACTACCGATTCGCTACCGCTTCACGGCGTGTGTCTCGAGTTCTCGACGCCCACACCTACCCCAGCCTCCTCGAGGAGGTGAGGAGCGTCGTGACGGATGATGAGCTCCGCGGAGTCGTGCCCGGCTCCCCGATGGACAGGTTCATCCGCGACTCGGTGACCCTTGCCGCTCCAAGCACTGCATACGCAGCCAAGCTCCTGATGTCGCACACCGCCCGTTACGTCGTGTGGTGCTTGGAGCAGGGCTGGCCACTGGATGCTCAGACCATCTGGTCTGTGCGGGCCATCGACATCTACTCCACTACCGCTAACCAGGACCGGAGCGAAGGCACGCGGCGCAACTATCGCTCGATGCTGATGCGCATCAGCGAGGTTCTCGTTCCCGATGAGCACCCGGAGAGGCCCACGCCGCTGTCGCGGCGGTCTACCGCGGCGCCGTACAGCGCGCCGGAGATGGCACAGTTCCGCGATTGGGCGGGCAGCCAGGTGACCGCCCTGAAGCGCGACCGCGCGATGCTGATGTTGGCGCTCTGCGCCGGCGCTGGGCTCCGCCCGAGCGAGATGCCGTTCCTGCGTCACCGCGACGTGTGCGTCGACCCCGAGGGCGTCCTGATAACGGTGGCGGAGCGCCAGGTGCCGCTTCTTGCCGAATGGGAAGAGTGGATGCTCGTCCTGCTTGAGCGTCGGCCGACGGACGAAGTGCTCTGGGGACCCATCAACCGACGCAACACCTCCAACCTCACCTCAAGCTTCACCGAGAACTCTTTCGGTAACCCTCCCCGAGCGGACCGTCTACGCCAGACCTGGTTCACCCACCACCTCACCCAGGGTGTGCCCATCAAGGACCTCTTCCGCGCGGCCGGCGTATCCAAACTGCAGCACCTGCATCTCATGCTCGAGTTCGTCGAGCTCCGCGACGACGCCGAGTACCGCCGCATCCTCCGTTCGGAGGTCCAGCGATGAACCGTCAGCAGAAGGTCGATGCTGCACTCGAACAGTTCGATAAGCACATGCGTGAAGCGACCGGACACACCTTCGACGAGTACACGTACATCCGCGCCGCGGGCCCCTCCTGCCTGGAACACGTGGAACTGTACGGCCGCCTTGTGGACGAGTCTGGGGTCGTAGACTTCCTCGAGAAGTGTCAGTTGGAGGACCGGAAGTCCGCAGCGGGGCGGAAGCCGCAACTGAGCTTCCGAGCCGTTCTCATCCTCCTGATGATGCACATCGACGGGGGCGACGCGCGTTACGGAACCATCGCCAAAACCCTGTTCGCCCGCACCACCCCTCAGACGCGGGAGTACCTCGGGCTGCCTGCGTTGCTCAGCAACGAGAAGCAGTGGTACCTGCGCTATCACCGCTCACTCAACCGCATCCTCGACCTTCTCGAGCCGTGGGAAGTCTCGAAGCGGCACCACGTCAGTGCCGAGGAGTTCGTCAAGGCCAAGGACACCTATTCGCAGGAGAAACGCGACCGCGCCGAAGACGTCGTCAACATGCTGCTGCACGCAACCGTGCGCCGCCTCCCCGCCGATATTCACAGTCGCTACAAGGGAAACGTCGCCATCGACGCCACGCCCATCAAGCTCGTCGGCCGACCGAACTGGAAGTGGCATGCCGTCGAAGAGAAGCGCAAGAACCTGGATGCGATGAGCACGCGCTACACGCGCGAAGGCAACCACGAAGGGCAAGGACACCAGACGGATGAGGCGGCGTGGGAGATGGAGACCGTCGTCACCGTCGCCAACAAACCCGGAGACAACCTGAGCTTTCCGGTCCTCATGACGGGGGCCTCTTTCCAGCACCCCGGGCGCAACAAGTACGGCCCGCTCCGCGCCGTCAAACAGCACTGCGCGATATTCGCTCGCGACACGCGATACCGGCTTATCGCGGACCAGATGTACAACCATTTCAAGCCTCATCGGTTCCAGAACGAGATTCGCAAGCTCGGGTTCAGGGGCGTCTGGAACTTCTCCGGCAAAGGCCGCGCCGGTATCCACGGCACCATCGAGGACGCCGTGTGCGCTGACGGGCACCTCTACCTGAAATGGACGCCTCGCGACCTCCTCACCGCGACGGAGCAGTACCAGGCGGACGAGATTACGAAGAAGGAGTACATCGCCAAAATCGAAGCCCGCCGTAAGTACGCCCTCATCGAGAAGGGGCGCCCGGACGAGGACGGCTTCCAGCGCTTCACCTACCCTTGCATCACGAAAGACATGATGCTGTTCGACCCGGTGACCGACAAGCGCCTGAGGCGCCCACCAGTGATTGCGAAGAAGACGCTGACCATTGGTCCGGACAGCGACGAGAGCATGCGCATCATCAGGAAGCTCTCGGCCGTGCAGTACTACACCGAGGAGTGGCACGCCTGGTTCGGTCTCCGCAACCGCGTCGAAGAGAACAACCTGTGGTTCAAGAGCGACTCGGCAACAGACATCGGTAACCCCGAGAAGCGGCGTGCTCGCGGGTACGCGTACAACTTCCTTGTAGCGGGCGCCGCCGCGTCAGTGTCGAACATGCGTCGCATCGTCAGCCACCTTGAGGGGGAGGCAGAATCCGTGGCCGGCAGGTCCTCGCTACGCACCCGGCGGCGGGTGGACATCGACGGCAACCCGCTCAAACACCACAACGCCATCGCGGCGTAATACCACCTGCGCACAACCCACATCCGAAGGAGTATGGCCAGCTGCCATCGCGGAGCTTGTCCCGCACTCACCGAGGCGGTAGACCGGCTACGCGGCCTCGAGGTGGACACCGAGCACCTCGAAGGTCAGCTGTGCGACCTGCTCGACTTCCCCATCTCGGTCGACGATGCCTTCTGCGACAGTTCCGCTGCGACCAGTTCTACGGGCCATTTCCGAGTGAGCAGGAAAAGCTCGGCGCCCTCATGCTGGGCTCATGCGGTGAGGGCTGGGAATCTCCGGCAGGCCGCGCATGGAGGAGCAGACCCCCCACAATGGAGTAGCCCATGAATCCTGTTCCCCCCGACTTTTCAACGAGCCTCCTCGACGACGCTGCGCTGCCACTGGTCGCGCTCGCTGAGCTCGCCCGCCGTGAAGCGCACCGTCCCCGCCCGGTGTACCTCGCGCACAAGTGGTTCGCCAGGCGGTTCGGCACCGCGATGCGGGCGCTGCTCGTGGGGTCTCAGACGTCCACGGAGAAGGAGTTCTGGTCGATGTTCGAGAAGGGCGGCCCATTGACCGGCGCAACCGTCGCCGATCTCTTCATCGGGGGCGGCACCAGTCTCTATGAGGCGTCTCGCCTGGGCGCGCACGTGGTGGGAGCGGATATCGACCCGGTGGCATGTGCCGTCACCGAGTTCGAGCTGACGGCACACAAATATCCTGACCCTTGGGATGCTTTCGACGAAGTCAACAGTGCGCTCAACGCGCAGCAGTCTCTGTACTCCACCATCGGGCCCGATGGTGACAACCGCCTCGGCTTGCACTACTTCTGGGTGCAGGAAGTGACCTGTGCGAGATGTGACATCACGTTCGACGCTCACCCGCACCATCGGATTGCTCTCGACGGTGACGACCAGGTCGTGCTCTGCCGGGGCTGCGGTGACATTCACCGCGCCGGCACCGATGTCACGACTCTCGACTGTGCGTGCGGCGAACGCACAGTCATCGCGGAGGGCAACGTGTATCGCGGAATCGCGACCTGCCCTGAGTGCCAGCACTCCGAGGCGCTCATCGAGCACGCCCGCCGCACCGGCAAGCGCCCGGCATTCCGCTTGTTCGCCATCGAGTCCATCGCCGCAGGCTCCTCGTCCACCCGAGCGGTCCCGATTCGGGACCGCGTAATCCATCGCCCGAGCGACCTCGACTTCGAGAATCTGGCCACGGCGCAAGCGGAGCTCGCCAACGAACGAGACCTCCTCCCGACCCGCACCATCCCGCACCTCCGACGCAGCGACAACCGCCTGACCGCCTACGGGTATACGACGTACACCCAATTGTTCAACGACCGTCAACTACTCCACGCCAACCGGCTCCTCGCTGCCATCGGTTCCCTTCCCGAGCAGCATCGGCTGCCGTACGCTCTGGCTTTCTCCAATCACCTCACGTCCAACTGCAACCTCACCCGCTACACCGAACGGTGGCGTCAAGTGACGCCTCTGTTCTCCCTCCGGGCGTTCGCCCATTCGACAAGGCCGGTGGAGCTCAACCCTTGGCTTCGGGGCACAGGGCGCGGCACGTTTCCGAACGCCCTTCGAAAAGTCGCCAACGCGATCTCCTACGCCAAGGCTCCCCGAGAGTACTCAACGACGGGCTTCGTCGATTCCCCGCTTCCGGCCGGCGAGCGAACAGTCCACATCCACAACGACGACAGCCGCGCTCTCACGCAGATCCCTGACGCGAGTGTGGACATCGTGCTCACCGACCCGCCATACCTCGACAACATCGACTACTCGGAGCTGGCGGACTTCTTCGTTCCCTGGCTCGCTGCCGCCGGCGCTATCATCGACCCTGGCGGCCCGTCGGCAGCCAGCCTGGCGACCAAGGGCCGCGGTGCCGACCATGCCCCGCTGTTCGAGGCAGGGTTGCGTGATTGCTTCCGCGAAGCCGCACGTATTCTCAAGCCCGGCGGACGCCTGATCTTTACCTTCCAGCACAAGGCACCTGGCGCCTGGTCCGCGCTTGGTGGAGCACTCAGAGAGACCGGCCTGCGCTTCATTACAGTCTTCCCCCTTCGCGGAGACAGCGACATGAGCCTTCACCGCCACCAGGGCTCCAGCGTCTGGGACGCCGTGTTCGTTCTCGCCAAAGACGGTGCACCGCCCGTTCGCCACGACGCCACCCGCTCGCCATCTGTACTCGACACAGTTCACGCCGAATCCAGCCGATGGGCGAAAGCTCTCCAGCTCGCTGATCCGGACACGGCGAATTTCCGGCGCGCGCTGGCCGTCGCCGCCTTTCTGGATGACGATACGTCGACAGATGACGAAGTGATAACCCTCGAGCACGCTGTCGTCGACGTGTCATAGCGCGCGCATAGAGTGGAGCCACTCGCGGGGGACGAGCCCTGCGCCGGCCACAAGGTACGACTATGCCCCGCGTTGAGAAGACGACCATCACTCAGTTCGTCGGTTCAAGCTGTGAACGACAGCTCCGACTGTCAATGCACCCAGAGAGTGGAACGTTCATCCACGAACGTCAAGCGTTGAATCTCCCACACCGGCAGGTCCGACCCGCGCTCCGAGGTATTCAGGACGCCGGCGACGAGTGGGGCCAGGCGAAAGTTCATGACCTGCGGGAAGCCTTCGGCGCCGGCAATCTCGTAGGTGGGTCGTTCACCGTCACCGGCAGCACGACGCAGCCTGGACTGAACTACTCTGCGACACCGCTGGAACCGTTTCTCGTCGCTGGGGTGACCCCCGGGCAGTTCCTCATCGAGACGGAGTTCCGCGCAGACACGCCCACGTTCCGCCTCGCCCACAAACTGGACACCATCACGTTCGCCGAGACGAGCGGACCGTTGCAGTTCACGAGAGTCCGCCCCGACGTCATCGAGGTACTCCAAGCCGGCGACACCGTGCTCGGAGACAAGGGCGTCGCCGTGAACGGCGACATCGTCCCGATTGACGCATCCGATCCGCGGCTGGGCCTGAGGGTTATCGACGTGAAGCTCACCAGCGAACCGGGGCCGCGGTACTTCGCCGAGCTCGCCTATTACGCACTGACGCTCGCTGCCTTCCTCGAGGACATCGGCCTGGACGACCGCTACTTTGTGAGCGCGTACCCGGCGATTTGGCCTGGCAGCGAATCAGAATCGGCGTTGCACGCGGCGACCGCCGCAGGGGCGGCGGCCACGGACCGGTACGCCGGATTCCACGAGGACCTGGAGACGGTTCCGATGCGGACGTTCCTCGCACAGGTCCGCAGAGTGCTCCGCGTCGACATCCCGCATGTACTCGGCGAACGACTCGCCGATCTTCCGTGGTCGGTCACGCCTGCCTGCCAAGGATGTGAGAACCTCGGCCAGAAGTTCTCAACCACCCCCGGCACCAGCGGTTCTGCCTGGGACGCCCGGCACTGCCTGCCGCAGGCCGAAGCAGAGCAGCACCTCTCCCGGATCCCTTTCCTCACAAGAGGCGCATTCCAGGTGCTCCGCGCCCACGGGACGTCCACCGTCACCGACCTCGCAGGCCTCGACACCGCTGACGGGACCTTCGACCTTCATCACCGGCTCCGAGGCCAGAGACAGATCGTCAGCCGACGCGCGCAGGCACTGGACGGGACGAGCGTCGTGCCCCTGGACACCTCTCTGTACACGACCGCAGCGATCCCCTCCTGGGCGCGTCTTCGCATTTACATCACCGCAGACTTCGACCCAGGCAGCGCCCTCAGTCTCTCTTTCGGCCTCTCCTGGTCATGGCTGCAAAGAGGTTGGCAACCTTCCAGCATCTCCCGGACTCGGGTGCACCACACGGATCAGAAGTCCGCCGATGCAGAGTGGGACGCATTGGCCGGCCTGCTCGACGACCTGGCGGCACTCATTGACGAGTGCACCGCTCACGACCGCACGCAGTCGATGCAGGTCTATGTCTGGGACACCGTCACGTTCGAACACATGACGCGAGTGGTCGGACGCCACCTCGCCCGCATCCTCGCGAGCGGTCGTCTGCAGCGGCTGGTATGGCTGTTCCCGCCGACGGAGGTTCTTGACAGCCCTGCCCTGACAGAGGCGCCCGCCGTCAGCATCGTCAGGAATGCGGCGAAAGCAACGCTCGCCCTGGACCTCGCCCATACGTACACGCTGCTCGGCGTAGCCCGGGAATTGCAGGACCCGAACAGTCAGTACCCGTACAACGTGCCGATGTTCTGGGAGGACCCGTTCACCGACCAGATCCCCCCTGAGCGCGCCCACCAGCTCTGGAACCCCCGACGGGTGCCCTCTGCACCGACGCCCGCGGAGCTCTCTGGCCGGCTTTTGCAGACGGTCAAGACGAAGCTGCGCGCACTCAGCGACGTCACGGATGCGCTGACCACTGCGTTCGGTGACCGAATCTCCCGGAAGGCACCGCTGCTGCGGCAATTGTCGGCGCCGACGCTACAGAACGCGACGAGTCCGCTCGGGGTACTCCTGGTGGCCTATTCGAAGCTGGACCGCGCGGTCACAAAACTGGACCGCGCGCAGGTGCGGGCTCTTCCCACCGATGAGAAGGAAGCGAAGTTCGAGACCGCAGTCATGACGGCGCTGGTCGGACCCGACCGCGATGCGGTGTTGACATCTCTGGGTCTCCCTCCGCTGCCGAACCGCATGGTGTTCAGGCTCCGTCCTGGGAGTGTCGATGTGAAGGTGAAGGCCGGAGAATTCTCCTGGGCTGTCGTTCCCGAGATGCTCGCTATGGACCTCGACACGACCATCAACAGCTTCGTCCGTCGCGTCGACAACCCGCAACTGACCGCCTGGTGGGCCGGGGTTGATGACTTCCGCGTCACACTCGGAGATGTGCTTGGAGCGACCATCGTCGCCATCGACCGTCACGAGGCCACCTTGGTGGTGGACCTTGACACCTGGGGCAACCGCACGGAGATCCGACGCCGTCTGGGGCAGGCCCGCGCGTTTGGCGGGCATGGACCGCTCACTCTCGAAGCCGTGGACAAGGAGTTCTTCGTCAAGCGGTTGGAGGAAGCGACCAAAGCCATCGGAAACCCGCCGGTGTCAGGTCGAGACCCACTCGTCGACTCGGCGCTGGGTCGAGCAGTCCGACCTCGCACGGGCCCAGCCCACCCCGCCGGAGACCTGCTCTGGAACGCGGCGGCGCTGAATGCGACAACGGTCGCCCGCGACATGCAGGCCCTGCGAGCCGCTATGCCCGCGACCTTCACGGCCCTCAACGCGTCCCAGGACAGCGCGTGGGAGAGCGCACTGTCGCGCCGGGTAACACTCATCTGGGGACCCCAGGAACCGGCAAGACAGCAACCGTCCGCGCGATCCTCCAAGGCTTCGCAGCCACTGGGCGGCCGCTACGGGTGGCCATCGCCGCCTTCACATACACAGCCATCGACACAGTGCTGCAGGGACTGATTCCTGTGCTCTCGTCGAACGTGCTGGTCAGGCGACTGAGCTCGGGCTCGCGAGCGACCCCTGACTGGCTTCCGCAACACATGGACGTCAGGCGTCGAACCCGCGAGTTCGATGACCTCATCGATGACCTCGGTTCCGGCCAACCGATGTTCGTCTTCGGAACCACCGAGCAACTGCATGCCGCCATCGAGGCGCGAGATGCCCGTGGCACGCGTGGAACCTTCGACGTCATCATCTTCGATGAGGCCGGTCAGCTCGACGTTGCCCACGCGACCTTGCTACTCTCCGGAGCCAGCAGTGGTGCACAGCTCATCGTGGCGGGCGACCACCTGCAGTTGGCGCCCATCCATGCGGCCGAACCTCCCCTGGGACTAGAGAACAAGGTCGGCTCGATTTACAACTATCTGCTTCACGACCAGGGCGTCCCACAGGAGCAGCTCCTCGTCAACTACCGCTCGAACACCACGCTGGTCGAGTTAGGCAAACTCGCCGGCTACCCGGAGGCGCTGCGCGCGGCGCATCCAAACCTCCGCATCCAGTATCGAAATGGTGTGTCCCTCGAGGACATTCGCCTCGAGCTCGCACTCAGCGAAGACCTCGTGGCCGTCGCAGATCCAGACCGGGTGGCGGTCGCCCTCACCTACCTTGAAGGCGTCTCCGGGCAGTGGAACGACTTCGAGGCGAGGACTATCGCGGACCTCGTGCGCTGGTACCACAACACCCTCGTCCGCGGCCTAAGTACCGCGAGCACAACGCCCATGTCGGACGAGTACTTCTGGACTGAAGCCCTCGGGGTGGTGAGCCTCCACCGCGCTCAGCGTTCCCGCATCATCGAACTGCTGAGAACGGCGTTCGTGACGGCCACTTCGGATGCACGGCTCCCGAGGTGGATTGAAAGCGCCGTCGACACGGTCGAGCGCTTCCAAGGTCAGGAGCGCGACATCATCCTCGCCACCTATGCGGTGGGCGACCCCGACACGGTCGCTGAGGAGGAAGACTTCCTGCACAACCTCAACCGATTCAACGTCCTCGCGACGCGCGCCCGCGCGAAGCTCATCGTTATGGCGAGCCGCGAGATCATCCAGCATACGAGCAACGATCTAGAGACGATCCGGACGAGCGAGATGCTGAAAGACTTCGTGGATGTGTTCTGCTCGAATGAACTGCTCATCGACCTCCCGTCGCAGGACGGCGATGTGACTACAGAGCTGAGGTGGCGGACGTAGTCCTCCGAACGCGGGCGCCGGCAGGACGCTGTAGTTTCGAGCGCGCGGGCGAACCCTCGCGCTCACCTCAGTCTGAGTCGATGTCTCCACCCGCGGCCACCCATGCGGGATATTGCGCGTTCAGCTTGGCTCGTCGCCGGAACTCCTTCACGAGCAGTACTTGCTTCTCGAGGATCAGCAGATCCCGCTCAGCGGTGCCCCAGTTCGTATCGTCGATGTGACCATCGCGGACCAAAGGAAGATAGCGGTACGCCAGCCGTTCGGCGACTCGCAGTCTCTTGAAGACACCGGTGAGGAGAGCTTCGTACTTGGAGTCTCCGGCCAGCAGCTTCGCACCGCCCGAAACGATGATGCGAGCAGTCGTATGCTCGATCCGGCCGTTCGGCCCCCTCTCAGTGAACTCCACGTCGGCGGGACCAAGCTCGGCTCCTGACCCGAGCGCACTCAGGAACGACGTCCGAACCAGGTTCACTTCCCCGTTGAGCCTGTTCGTGAGCTGCTGCCGACCGTTCAGTTCATTGGTTCCCATGCTGGCGATCTTCGTGACCGTCACAGAGTGGCCGATGTCCTTCTTCGTTTCCGCCGCGTTCGTCAGCCAGAGGTACGCCTCACGGTCGAAGGATAGGACGGACGAGGAGGAAATGTTCGCTCCGCTGTCGCGTCGCCTCAGGGCTGTGAGCAGCGCGTCCACCGCGGACCCGACGGTTTGGCGGCGTGTCGGATCTTTGATGAGTCGCGGGTCGTTCGTGGACCAGAGCAGCAGGTAACCTCCCGACGCCTTGCTGATGAGGACGTCGACACCGTCCTTGAACCATGCCTCGGTCGACCCCGAGGTGAGGTTCTCGACGGCGCGCTTCTCCCACCAGACCAAGCGGGCCGCGACACGCTCCGGGACTTGATAAGCAGGATCCGCTGCCCACAACTCCGGCACTGCACTACCCGCGTCGTCGCTGATCACAGGGCGTTCAAGATCGTCAGTGATCCCTCGCCACCCGCGTGTGCGTGTCGACCCATCAGGCGCCCGTGCAACGAGTAGATCGACAATTTCGTTGAGCTGAAGGGTCGTGGTCAGCGTCTGCGGTGTCATGTGCACCTGTGTGTTGGCGAACGTCGGCATCCGCTCACTTCCATGTTTCAACGAGGGACGCGACTCTCGCGTCCACCTTGATGAGCTTGGCATAGACCTTCGCCAACCTGCCGCTGGGCTCCAACTCGTAACGCACCGTCCAGTGTGTTTGAGAGCTTGGAGTCACACCCGCGTTGAGTCGGAACCGTAGATGAGTCCAGGTGTGCCCAGGCAGGGGAAGATCAGGCTTGAGCGCGAAAGTGATGGAGAAGTTCGTATCTACAGCGATCTCACCCGAGTTGACCCTTGCTTGCTGGCCTTCCGCTACCACACTGAGGTCTGAGTGAGGCACACTCACTCTGAGACAACAACCGGACTTCACGGCCTGTTTCAACGCGAACCTTCCGAGACCACGTCCATACTTATGCCGTACGGAGACATCAAAGAGATCACGGCCTTCGCCCGAGTTGGCGGTCAAGAACTTCGCGATGACCTTGTCGACGTCAACTGCGGGTTCATCGATGATCCGCCACACCACCTCAAGATGTGCCTTCCCGGTCGCGAACACATAAAGCAGAAGCAGAAAGAGCACACCGACGAACGCGGGCACGGCAAATTGCACCCATGGCCATACATCCGGGAACGTCGCGTCCACCCACGGAGCAAAGAGGAACGTCAGTGCGCCCACGCCGGCGATTTTGAGCGCGTCAAAGAACGCACCCTTATAGTCCTCGGGCATTAGCTGATGCTGAGGAGCGTTCGCGCAGCCGAGACGAGGGCCGGGATCGGTTCGTCCTCGGTCACCTCGAACCCTCCGTAGCGCTCAACGACGACTCGCGCTCCGTCCTCTGACTCGAGCTCGACGGACATCACGACGTAAGGGCCACCAGGTCCGTCAAGGAGGTACTCGGCGGCGTCAAGATCGTCCGAGCGCAACGCTTCAACGATGCTCTCACTTGCTCGCTCCGCGATTTCGTGGTCCAACGGCATGAGCGACACGTCTCGAAGTTCAACCCGCTTCGGGTTGAGGTGCACGACTCTCGCCTGGATGGCGAGGTGCAGAAGAGCAGTAGAGCCCCACCTCGGGACGAAGTTCCCGTGCACCTTGTCGTCGAAGGCGCGAGGAGCCAGGTGCGAATCGTTGCTCACATACCAAAGCTCCGTGCGCTCTGCGTCTCGCATGAGCTGCATCGCCTGCCAAGCCATCTCAGACACCTCCTCACTCGTGACCATACTCGATCTTTACCCTGCGGCGACTGCACGATTATTATCCCCCTACTATTGTAGGGAACCTATGCCACGTCCACCAGCCTCCGTTACGGACCCTCAGAGCGCCCAGAAGGCGGCGCGCCTCGGCAGCCTGCTCGGAACTGCCCGACGTTCGGTCGGGCTCAGTCAGCAGCGCCTGGCTGAGCAAGCGGGCGTGTCCATCGGATCCGTAGCGAAGCTCGAAGGAGGGCGAAACCCGGAGCCTGGCTTCTTCTTGGTAGCGCGGGTGGTGTCCGCACTGAGCCATGCGATGTCAGCGCCGAAGCGATCCGCGCTCCAGGCGGACGTGCACGCGTTCTTCCAACAGTGAAGAGAGGTTGACTCTCCAGGTAAGCCCTGCCTCTCCGGGCAGACGAACGCAGAAGAGCCGGTGGGAAATGACTTCCTACCGGCTCTTCTAATTTACGAACAGATTGCCCTGCATTTGCAAACAGGGCCATCTGTGCGCGAGGGGGGACTTGAACCCCCACGCCCTTGCGAGCACTGGCACCTGAAGCCAGCGCGTCTACCTATTCCGCCACTCGCGCATCGTCTCGTTCCGAAGAACTCAACCCGGAAAGGCTATCACGATGCAGGGGGTGCTTCGAACCGGCGTGACCTCAACAAGCGGTTATCCAGCGCGCCTGACTACGATGGGCCTACCGGTCGGCATGCCAGAGGAACCTCGTGGGACTACTTGACAGCTTTGAGAAAGGTCTTGAGCGCGCCGTGAACAGCGCGTTCGCCAAGACCTTCCGCAGCGGCATCCAGCCCGTCGAGATCGCCTCGGCGCTGCGGCGCGAGGCCGACACGAACGCGGCTGTGGTCAGTCGCGACCGCATCATCACGCCCAGCGACTACCTCGTGCGGCTCAGCCCCGACGACCATGAGCGGATGCGGGCGCTCGGCCGCGCACTGAACGACGAGCTCTTCGCTCTGCTGACCGCCCATGCCCGCACGCAGGGATACAGCTTCGCGGGCCCGCTGCACATCTCGATCGAGGCCGACGAACGCGTCGCGACCGGTGTCGTGAGGGTCACCTCGTCGTCGGTGGAGAGCAGCGTCGATTGGCAGGGGGTCGTCGAGATCGACGGCCGTCGTCACCCGCTCACCAGCGCCCGCACCGTGATCGGGCGCGGCAGCGACGCCGACATCACCATCTCCGACGCCGGCTCCAGCCGTCGTCATGCCGAGATCCTCTGGGATGGCGAGCGAGGGATGCTGCGCGACCTCGGCTCGACGAACGGCACCAAGGTCGACGGGCAGAAGATCCGAGAGATCGCCCTCGCCCCAGACACGTCATTCACGATCGGACGCACCGAGCTGACCTTCCGCGTCGTTCCGGTGAGCACCACCGACCACAGGAGGACCACCCGATGAGCGAACTGGTGCTCCTGCTGCTGCGCATCGGCTTCCTGGTGCTGCTGTGGTTCTTCGTGTTCGGCGTCGTCTACTCGCTGCGCGCAGACCTCTTCGGTGTCCGCGTGCGCAAGATGCCGGCGAGTGAGGCAGCGGCCGTGCCGGCGGCATCCCCCGCTCCGCGGCCCGCGAAGAACGGCTCCAGCAGCCGCATCCCCACGCACCTCATCATCACCTCCGGTCCGAAGACGGGCCTCGAGGTGCCCCTCGGATCGGCAGACTCGCTCTCGATCGGCCGCTCGAGTGAATCCGGCCTCGTGATCCGCGACGACTACACCTCCAGCCACCACGCGCGCCTTTCGAAGCGCGGCGACATCTGGACGATTCAGGACCTCGACTCCACCAACGGCACGTACCTGGCCGGCCGGCGTCTGGGCGACAAGCCAACGCAGGTCGAGATCGGCACCCCCATCAAGGTGGGCGCCACGACCTTCGAGCTGCGTTCCTGAGGCCGCGCACCGAGATGGTCTTCGAGGGCTCGAGCGCCGCGATCTCCCACACCGGGAAGGTCCGCTCCAACAACCAGGACTCCGGTTACTCCGGGGCCAACCTCTTCGTCGTCGCCGACGGCATGGGCGGGCACGCGGGCGGAGACGTCGCCTCGACCATGGCCGTCTCGCGCATGGAGGCGCTCGACCACATCTACTCGTCGACCGACGACGCGCAGGCCGAGCTGCAGGCAGCGGCCACCACCGCGGCATCCGACCTGGTGCGCGCATCGAAGGAACGCCCCGAGCTCGCCGGCCTCGGCACTACGCTGTGCGCCATCATCATGGTCGACGACCACGCGGTGATCGGCCACATCGGCGACTCGCGCATCTATCTCTACCGCGACGACGTGCTCACGCAGATCACGACCGATCACACGTTCGTGCAGCGCCTGGTCGACTCCGGCCGCATCACGGTCGAAGAGGCCAGATACCACCCGCGTCGCTCGGTGCTCATGCGTGTGCTGAGCGACATGGACATCGCCCCCGACCTCGACATGTTCGTCATGCCGACCCAGCCGGGCGATCGATGGCTGCTGTGCTCGGACGGACTCTCGGGCGTCGTCGACGACGAGCACATCGCGAAGGCCATGCGACTGGGCCTCGCACCCGGCCGCACGGCCGACAACCTGCTCAAGCAGGCCCTCGACGGCGGCGCACCCGACAACGTCACGATCGTGCTGGTCGACGTGGGCGGCGCGCATCCGCTCTCCTCCGGCACGCCGACCATCGTCGGCGCCGCGTCGAACCCGACCGACCTGCCGGTGCCCGCGCCGCGTCCCTCTCTCACCGGCTGGCTGCACCCCGTGCTGCAGGCCGCCAACGAGCCAAGCCACTTCGAGCCCGACTCCGACGACTTCTTCGAGGAGATCATCGAAGAAGACCGCCGTCGCGCTCGGCGCCGCCGGTTCGCCTGGCTCTTCGCCCTGTTCCTCGCGGTGCTCGCGCTCGTCGGAGCCGGCCTGTTCGCCTACAACTGGACGCAGACGCGATACTTCGTGGGCGCCGACGACGACAGCGTCGTCATCTACCGTGGCGTGCAGCAGAGCATCGGGCCGTTCTCGCTCTCGACAGAGGTGAAGGACACGGGCATCCTGCTCGCCGATCTGCAGTCGTACCAGCGCTCGTCGGTCGAGCGCACGATCAACGCCCGCTCGCTCGCCGACGCCGAGGCGATCACCGATCGCCTCGCCAAGATGGTGCTGCCGATCGAGCCCGTGCTGCCGCTGCCGACGCCCACGCCCACCGCATCCGCGACGACGGAGGTGCCGACGCCATGACCGCCGTCTCTGCCGACACCAGCGTGATCAAGGCGCTGAAGAAGATCCGGATGCCGCAGAAGCAGCGCAACCGGGAGTTCTGGCTGCTGCTGTTCGCGCTGCTCATCTCGGGCGCCTCGCTGACCCTCGTGCAGCTGGGGGCGCTCGGCCGCATCGACCCGATGATCCTCGTGATCGGCGGCGGACTCGCGGTGCTGGTCTTCGCGCTGCACGTGGTGCTCAGGGTCGTGGCATCGGACTCCGACCCGTTCGTGCTGCCGATCGCGACCGTGCTCTCGGGCCTCGGCATCGCGATGATCTACCGCATCGACATCGCCCAGGAGAATAGCGGGTGGGCCGCGTACTCGAACAAGCAGCTGGCCTGGACGGCCATCTCGCTGGCGGGCGCGATCGCGATCGTCATAGCCCTGCGCAACTACCGCGTGCTCTACCGGTTCACGTACATCTTCGGTCTCACGGGCATCGTGCTGCTGATCCTGCCCTTCATCCCCGGGCTGCGCGCCCGCGGCGCGAACGCCGACGTCTGGGTGTCTCTCGGCGGCATCTTCTCGTTCCAGCCGGGTGAGCTGGCGAAGATCTGCCTGGCGATCTTCTTCGCCGGCTACCTGGTGCGCACCCGCGAGAGCCTCAGCTCCGTCGGCAAGAAGTTCCTCGGCATCACCTGGCCGCGCATGCGAGAGCTGGGTCCCGTGCTCGTGGTCTGGCTGATCTCGCTGCTGATCATCGTGACGCAGCGCGACCTCGGCACCGGCGTGCTCATCTTCGGCATGTTCATCGCGATGCTCTACGTCGCCACGGGCAAGACCAGCTGGGTGCTCATCGGACTCGCCGGCGTCGCCACGGGTGCCTTCCTCGCGACGCGCATCCTCGCCTACGTGCAGCGCCGGTTCACGAACTGGCTCGACGCGTTCAACCCCGAGATCATCTCGCGCGACGGGGGCAGCTATCAGCTCGTCGAGGGCATCTTCGGCCTCGCGCACGGCGGTCTGATCGGCACCGGGTGGGGCCAGGGGCGCCCGCAGATCACCCCCCTGGCGCACAGCGACTACATCATCCCGAGCCTCGGCGAAGAGCTGGGCATCGTCGGGCTCTTCGCGATCCTCTGCCTGTACATGGTGTTCGTCAGCCGCGGCCTGCGCATCGGCATGGCTGGGCAGGACGACTTCGGCAAGCTGCTGGCCACTGGCCTGTCGTTCACCATCGCGCTGCAGGTGTTCATCATGGTCGGCGGCGTCACGCGAGTGATCCCGCTCACCGGGCTCACGACCCCGTTCCTGGCAGCCGGCGGATCGTCGCTGGTCGCGAACTGGCTGATCGTGGCTCTGCTGCTGCGCATCAGCGACGCGGTTCGACGCCAGCCGAGGGTGGTCATCGGATGAGGATGGTGAGCAGACCATGACGAAAGAGCTGCGCCGACTGAGCTTCGTGATCCTCGCGATGTTCATCTCGCTCTTCGCCGCGACCAGCTGGATCCAGGTGGTCGACGCGGACAACCTCGCCCAGAACCCGGCGAACACGCGGACGCGCCTCGACAGCTACCAGATCCAGCGTGGATCGATCATCGTCGACAACACCGCGATCGCGACGTCCGAGCCCGCCTCCGACCGGTATCAGTACCAGCGCGTCTACACCGATCCCGGGCTGTGGGCGCCGATCACCGGCTACTACAACCCCGCGCTCGACTCGCGCACGGGCATCGAGAAGGCTCTCAACTCCGACCTGTCCGGCACGGGATCGAACGCGTTCTTCGGAGAGATCGAGCGCATCCTCTCCGGCCAGCCGCAGCAGGGACTCAGCGTCGAACTGACGATGGACCCCAAGGCGCAGCGCGCGGCGTACGACGCGCTGCAGGGCCTGCAGGGCGCTGTCGTCGCGATCGAGCCGGCGACGGGCCGGGTGCTGGCGATGGTCTCGACGCCCGGCTTCGACACGAACACGCTCGCCGCACACGATCCTTCGGCGGTCAACGCCGAGCACGACCGGCTCGCGGCAGACCCCAGCAAGCCGCTGTACAACCGCGCCATCGGCGGCAACCTCAACCCGCCCGGATCGACGTTCAAGGTCGTCGTGGCGGCCGCTGCGCTGGCATCCGGCAAATTCACCCTCGATTCCACCTTCCCCAACCCCGCCCGCTACACGCTGCCGGGAACGAGCCAGCAGGTGTCCAACGCCTGGGGAGGGAAGTGCGGCGAGGGCGAGACGGCGACGCTCGCGCAGGCGCTCAAGCTCAGCTGCAACATCCCGATGGCCGAACTCGCGGTCGAGCTCGGCGACAAGAGCATCCGCGAGATGGCCGAGAAGTTCGGCTTCAACACCGAGCTCGAGATCCCGCTCGCCGTCACCCCCTCTGTCTACCCGCAGGGCGACGACGATGCGGGCCTCAGCGACGACGAGACCGCCCTGTCCGGTTTCGGACAGGGCAAGGTCACCTCGACCCCGCTCACCATCGCCATGGTCGCGGCCGGCGTCGCCAACGAGGGAACCGTGATGAAGCCGCGCATGGTCGACAGGGTGATCGGCGACGACTTCGCCGTGCACACCCAGTTCGACGACGAGGTGTTCCAGCAGGCTCTCGACCCTGAGGCCGCTCAGGCGCTGACCAAGGTGCTGGTAGAGGGCGTCGCGTCCGGAGCGGCGACGGGTGCAAGAATAGACGGCGTCGATGTCGCCGGAAAGACAGGCACGGCCGAGAACGGCGGAAAGCCCTACTCGCTGTGGTTCACAGGTTTCGCGCCTGCGGAGGATCCGCAGATCGCGGTGGCAGTCGTCGTCGAAGACGGCGGTGGAAGAGGCAAATCGGGCAGCGGCAACACGATCGCCGCTCCGATTGCCAAGAAGGTCATAGAGGCGGTGCTGGGCAGATGAGGCCGACGCAGGGTGTGTCGTTCGGAGGACGCTACGAGCTGTTGTCGCGGATTGCGATCGGCGGCATGGGCGAGGTGTGGGAGGCGACCGATCACGTCATCGGTCGCACCGTCGCCATCAAGATCCTCAAGGACGAGTACATGGGCGATCCCGGGTTCCTCGAGCGCTTCCGCGCCGAGGCCCGTCACGCCGCTCTCGTCAACCACGAGGGAATCGCCAGCGTGTTCGACTATGGCGAGGAGAACGGCTCGGCCTTCCTCGTCATGGAGCTCGTGCCCGGTGAGGCGCTGTCGACGATCCTCGAGCGCGACGGCGCGCTGAGCGCAGACAAGACGCTCGACATCGTCGCGCAGACCGCCTCGGCGCTGCAGGCCGCGCACGCCGCGGGACTCGTGCATCGCGACATCAAGCCGGGCAACCTGCTCATCACGCCCGACGGCCGCGTGAAGATCACCGACTTCGGCATCGCCCGCATCGCCGATCAGGTGCCGCTCACCGCGACCGGCCAGGTCATGGGCACCGTGCAGTACCTGTCGCCCGAGCAGGCGTCCGGTCACGCGGCATCGCCCGCGACCGACGTCTACTCGCTCGGCATCGTCGCGTACGAGTGCCTGGCAGGCAAGCGCCCGTTCACCGGCGAGTCGCAGGTCGCGATCGCGATGGCGCAGATCAACGAGCAGCCGCCGCCGCTGCCCGACTCGGTGCCTGTGCCGGTGCGCAACCTCGTCATGGCGATGATCGCGAAGAAGCCGGCCGATCGGCCGTCGTCGGCCGCGACCGTCTCTCGGGCGGCGCAGGCGCTGCGTCGCGGTGACCTGAACTCGGCCGCGATCGCTGTTCCGGCGATCGCGGGCGCCGGGGTGGCGGATGCCGACGACGCGACGCGCATCCTGACCGGGATGGGCGGTGAAGACGCCACGCGCATCCTGCCGACCACCGCGCAGCTGCCCGCCGGCGCTGCCGCCGCCGCGGCGACGACGACCGAGCCCGAAGAGCAGAAGAAGCGCAAGCGCAGCCCGTGGACGTGGCCCCTGATCGCGCTCATCGCGCTGCTCGTGCTCGTTCTCGGCGGCACGCTGATCGCCATGCTCAACCAGGACGAGCCGAAGCCTGCAGCCTCGAGCTCGACCCCGCAGAAGCCGAAGCCCGAGAAGACCAGCGCGCAGCCGACCGAGCCCGAGAAGGTCATGGTCGACGTCGACGCGCTGCAGCTGACCGATCGCCCGTGCGCCGACGCTCAGAAGATCCTCGAGGACAACAACCTCACGGGCGTGTGCGAGCAGGGCAACACCGAGGCGTCGTCCGCCGACCGCGAGGGCTGGGTGCAGAGCGTCAGCCCCTCGGGCAACGTCGAAGAGGGCACGACCATCACCCTGACGACCTACAAGGCTCCGGTGAGCATCGCGCAGCCGACCTCGGCGCCGACGATCAGCGGCACGCCGACCACCGGTGCCACGGTCACGCTGAACTGGACGAACTTCGAGTGCCCGTCCGGTGTTCCCGCGCTGAGCTCGTACGACGTGAAGATCACGAACGCCACGTTCGATGACGGCAGCACCGAGCGATCGTTCGAGCGCGGCACGCTGAGCGCCCCGATCACGATCACCGGCGCCCCCGGCGCCACGGTGACCGCGAGCTACGTCGCCTTCTGCGGCAACGACCTCGGTTCGCCGCGGTCGCCGCAGATGGAGCAGCAGATCCAGGCCCTCGAGACCCCCGCTGTGCCTGAGGGCGATGGCGAGGGCACCGAGGGCTCAGCCCCCACCGAGTAATCTGGAAGGCATTGTCGAAGAGATCCGAGGGGGGTCGTCTGTGTCGCCGGAACCGCGCATCATCGCCGGGCGCTACCGCGTCGATGAGGTCATCGGGCAGGGCGGCATGGCCAAGGTCCACCGAGGCTACGACCTGACGCTGGGGCGCGAGGTCGCCATCAAGATCCTCGACCCCGAGCTCGCCCGCGACACCGCGTTCCGCACGCGCTTCCGTCTCGAGGCGCAGGCGGCTTCACGCATGGCCCATCCGTCGATCGTGCGCGTCTTCGACGCCGGCGATCCGTCGACGGGCGCGGGCCGGCCAGGATCGACCAGCCCCGACGGGTCAGAGCACTCCGAGCCCTACATCGTCATGGAGCTCGTGCAGGGCACCCTGCTGAAGGACATCATCGCGAAGGGCCCGCTGCCCGTCGCCGACGCGATCCGCTACGCAGACGGCATTCTCGAGGCCCTCGAGTACTCGCATCGCGCCGGTGTCGTGCACCGCGACATCAAACCGGGCAATGTGATGATCACCGACAAGGGCGCCGTGAAAGTGATGGACTTCGGCATCGCCCGTGCGGTGTCGGACTCGTCGTCCACGGTCGCCGAGACGACGCAGATCATCGGCACCGCCGCGTACTTCTCACCGGAGCAGGCCAAGGGCGAGGCGGTCGACGCCCGCACCGACCTGTACTCGGCGGGTGTCGTGCTGTACGAGATGCTCTCGGGTCGCCAGCCGTTCCGCGGCGATTCCCCGGTCGCGGTCGCGTACCAGCACGTCAGCGAGACGCCGATGCCGTTGACCGAGGTCGACGATCAGCTGCCCCGGTCGCTGGATGCCATCGTGCTGCGGGCCATGGCGAAGGACCCCTATCAGCGGTTCCCCGATGCCGGATCGTTCCGTCTCGCGCTGAAGGGCGTCTCGCAGGGTCAGACTCCCAGCAAGAAGGACATCGGCGCGCTCACGAGCGAGCTGTACGGCCCCAACCCTCGGCAGGCGCAGGAGACCGCTCGGTCGCTGCGCCAGCTGAGCACCGACACGACCATGACCCGCACTCAGTCCGGCCCGCCCGTGGCCTGGATCTGGGCCGGGGTGGCGCTGCTCGCGGTGCTGCTGATCTCGGTGCTCATCTGGGTCATCACCCTCACCATGCGACCGAACGACGTCCCGACGACCTCGGTCGCGGTACCGAACCTCGTGAACCTCACCTCTGATGAGGCCGAGGAGGTGCTGGAGGCGAAGGGACTCGTCCCGGACATGCGCGACGAGGCGAGCACGGAGTTCGAAGAGGATCATGTGATCCGCTCCTCGCCGACGACGGGCGCGAAGCTCACCGAGGGCACTTCGGTGATCGTGTACGTCTCGACCGGCGCCGACACGATCGAGATGCCCGTGGTCGAGGGCCTCTCTCAGGACGCCGCCAAGCAGGTGCTCGCCGACGCGAACCTCAAGCTCGGCACGGTGCGCCCTCAGAACGACAAGGACGCCCAGGCCGGAACGGTGCTCAGCGCCAGCGAGCCGGCCGGCACTCAGGTGGCTCCGGGAACGGTCGTCGATCTCGTGGTCGCGAACGGCCTGGTCACCCTCGAGGACATGACCGGCTTCTCGATGGAGGCAGCCACCGGTCAGCTCGAGAAGCTGGGGCTCGAGGCCAAACCCGTCGAGCTGGGCCCGTGCGCCGACGGGCAGATCCCCGACGTCGTGGCCTCGATGTCGCTGTCGCCCGGCGAGGTGGCGATCCACTCCACCGTCGAGCTGCGCTACTGCGTGAAGCCGGCCGAGTGACGCCGCGATACTGACGCGAGCCAGTTGGCGAGCATCCGGTGGCCGCTCTCGGTGAGCACGCTCTCGGGGTGGAACTGCACCCCGGCGATCGGCAGGCTCTCGTGCTCGACCGCCATGATGGTGCCGTGCTCGGCTCGGGCGGTCACTCGCAGCACCGCCGGCAGGGCGGTGCCGTCGAGCGCGAGCGAGTGGTAGCGCCCGGCGGCGAACGGCGACGGGATGCCCTCGAAGAGCGTCGACGAGTCGTGGGTCACCTGCGAGACCATGCCGTGCATCAGCTCGGGCGCTCCGCTGACCACACCGCCGAACGCCTCGCCGATCGCCTGGTGGCCGAGGCACACGCCGAGAAGAGGCGTGCCCGTCTCGGCCGCCAGGTGCACGACGGCGATCGATGCGCCCGCGTCACCCGGGGCACCGGGGCCGGGTGAGATCATCACGGCGTCGAACTCCTGCAGCAGCGTGAGCCAGTGACGGCGCACGGCAGCATCCGCAGCATCTCCTGCGACGTCCGCCTCGACCATCACCACCTCGGCGCCGAGTTCGCGCAGATAGCCGATCAGCGTGTGCACGAAGCTGTCGTGATTGTCGACCACGAGAACGCGCACGCTCACTGCAGGTCGACCTCTCCGGGGGTGATCAGCGGGCTGATCCACGGGAAGACGTAGAAGAACAGCGCATAGAGCACAGCGCTCACCAGGGCGAGCACGATCAGCAGTCGCACCCACCACGGGCCGGGCAGCAGGCGCCAGAGAGCGGCGTACATCAGCGGGCTCCTTCGGCTGAGGGTGCCGCCTCGTCGACCGGTGCCAGCGAGGCGGGCGGTCCTTCGGCGCGGGGCTGGAAGCTCTCGAAGACACCGTAGGCGACGATCCGCTCGGCGAGCGAGTACAGCGGCGAGCAGGCGGTGAGGGTGATGAAGCGATCGCGAGCCGGCGCGTCGGGCATCTGGGGCACGTCGAGCAGCACGTCGCCGGCCGACGGCTTCACGTACTGCAGGTTGCGGAAGCGGTAGGTGTACCAGCCGAGCTCGGTCTCTATGACGATCGCGTCGTTCAGGCGCAGCTTGTCGATGCGGTTGAACGGCTTGCCCCAGGTGGTGCGGTGACCGGCGAGCGAGAAGTTGCCGATCTGGCCGGGCATCTTCGACTGGGTGTACATGCCGATCCCGATGCGGTCGAGGGTGCGCTCGCGGGTGGTGCCGCCGGCGATGTGCACGTTGTAGTCGTCACCGAAGCGGGGGATGCGCATGTTCGCGAAGATCTCGGCATCCACGGGACGCGGCAGCAGCGGCGGCTCGTAAACGGTCTCATCGCCCTTCTGGACGGCCGGCGGGGGCTGCGGCGGGGGTTGCTCGGCCCACTGCTGTGACAGCTCGGCGCCCCTGGCGTTGTTCTCTGCGCCGATGATGAGGTCGCCTATCCACATCTGCCAGGCGACGAACAGCAGCACGATGACGCCGGCGGTGAGCAGCAGCTCGCCGAGCACGCTGCCGACGGTCACGCGCGAGCGGCGGGGCCTGTCTGGCCGCGGTCGCGACGCCGGGGGAGTCGCGACCGCATGCATGTGGGGAAGTCTATTCGCCCGGCTAGAATGATGCGCATGGCACGTGACCGCAATCCCGAAGAGCCCACCGTCGAGCGTCCCGAGGGCGAGTCCGCCCCGAACGCCGTGTGGTTCAAGCCCGTCATGGTGGGCTTCATGCTGCTGGGTCTCGCGTGGATCCTCGTGTACTACATCTCCGGCTCGCGCCTGCCGATCCCCGGCCTGGATTCGTGGAACCTCGGCATCGGTCTGGGGATCGCGCTGATCGGCTTCCTCATGACGACTCGCTGGCGCTGACACGCACCGCCATGCACGCGCCCTTCCACTTCGGTGGGAGGGCATTCGTCTTTCCCCAGAGGGTTGTTAACAACCCTGTCCACCTGTGAATAACACCCGTGTAATTCTCCCCACATGTGGAGATACCTGTGGATAACTTTGGGGAAATGCTGTGCAGATCCCTGTGCATGACCTGTGCACGACGTGTGCACAACTCACGGTCGAGGGTCAGAGCGTGCCGCGGATGACCACCGGAGAGACCAGGAAGGCGAGTGCCAGGAGCGCGATCACCAGGCCTGCGAGAAGCAGGATCTGCACCACGCGCTGCGAGTGTTTGCGGGTGCGGGCGAATATCAGCCCGATCAGCGCGCCCACGGCGGCACCGCCGATGTGCGCCTGCCAGGCGATGTTGAGCGTCTGGATGAAGCCGATCGCGAGGTTGATCGCGAGGATCACCAGGATGCCCCGGATGTTGGCGCCGATGTGCCGGCCGATGACGAGCAGGGCGCCCATCAGGGCGAAAACGCCGCCGGAGGCGCCGACCGTGGCTGCGCCCGGATCGAGCACGGCCATGGCGACCGAGCCGCCGAGTCCGCCGATCAGGTAGAGGGCGACGAAGCGCCAGCGGCCCAGAAGCGGTTCGAGGCTGCGGCCGATCATCCAGAGGGCGAGCATGTTCAGCGCGAAGTGCATGATGCCCGAGTGCACGAGCATGGCCGTGAGCAGCCGCCACGGCTGGAACGTGAAGCCGCCCGCGAACATGTCGGGGAACAGGTAGGGCGTTGCGAACAGCAGCGTGCGATCGACGATCGGGCCCAGCAGCACCTGCAGCACACCCACAACGGCGGTGATGCCGATGATCGTGTAGGTGGCGATCGGCTGCGATGACCCGTTGCCCGCGCTCCAGACGCGGTTCGCACGACGCTGCGCCGGCGTCTGAGCCTTGCGGTCGGCCTTCATGCACTCGGGGCAGATGACGCCGACGGGCGCCTGCGTCTGGCAGTCGGCGCAGATGGTGCGCGTGCAGCGCTGGCAGAGCACGAAGCTCTGCCGATCCGGATGCCGGTAGCAGAAGTTCTCGCGGTTGCGCGTGAAATCAGGAGAGGTCATCCGGATCGGCTCGAGCTGTCGCGATCAGGCGGGGACGACGTCGACCGAGTGCAGCACGACGTCCTCGACGGGACGGTCCTGGGCACCCGTGCGCACGGCGGCGATCTCGTCGACGACGGCCTTCGAGGCGTCATCTGCGACCACGCCGAAGATGGTGTGCTTGCCCATCAGCCACGGAGTCGGGTCGGTGGTGATGAAGAACTGCGAGCCATTGGTGCCCTCGGGCTGGCCGGTGATGGCGTTGCGGCGCAGACCGGCGTTCGCCATCGCGAGCACGTACGGGTCGTTGAAGTTCAGCTCAGGGTGGATCTCGTCGTTGAAGTTGTAGCCGGGTCCGCCGATGCCCTGACCGAGCGGGTCGCCGCCCTGGATCATGAAGTTCGGGATGATGCGGTGGAAGATGACGTCCTTGTAGAGGGGACCCTCGCCCGGCTTGCCGGTGGCGGGGTGCGTCCACTCCTTCGATCCGTCGGCGAGCCCGACGAAGTTGGCGACCGTGTTCGGGGCGTGGTCGCCGAACAGGTTGATGACGATGTCACCGTGGTTGGTGTGCAGGGTTGCGACGTGAGATGCGTGAGGCATGGCTCCATTCTCGCAGAGGGGTCCTGTGCGGGCGCGGCGTATTGTCTCCTTTCCACGGTCGTGCCGCCAGACTCTGCTCGTATTCAGTCTGTTGTGGTTGGATGAGTGGCGGAACGGACAGTGAACCGACCGACGGGAGAGCAACGTGAATCTCAGCCGCAAGCGCAAGAAGGAACTGCGTCAGCTTCAGCAGGACGCAGGACGACTCTGGGAGTCGCAGCAGGTCCTCGTCGGGAACGCTGCCGACATCGCGCGTGAGGCCGGCCGCCAGCTCGGCAACTTCAACCGCGAGCAGGTCCTGCCCACCGTGCACGACTCGTACGAGCGCCACGTGGCGCCGACGGTCGACCGCAGTGTGAAGTTCGGCAAGCACGTCGTCGACGAGCGCGTCGTGCCGATCGTCGGCGGCGTCGTCGGCACCGCCCTGACGGCGTGGGATGTTGCGAACAAGAAGCGCCACGACCTCGGCTTCGGACCGCGTCACGTCGCACCCCCCAAGAAGAGCATGGGCATCGGCTCGATCGTCGCCATCGTGCTCGGTGCCGCCGCGGCGATCGGCGTGGTGGCCGCCGCCTGGCAGGCGCTGCGCGCGGATGACGAGCTCTGGGTCGCAGACGACCCGCTGTCTCCCCCCAACGCATGACCGAGGCCGACCCGCATCAGCGGGTTCGCGCCGCTGCGGCCGCCCGCGGACTCGAGATCGAGATCCGCGAGCGGCCGCAGGCACGCAGTCTGCCCGAGGCAGCCGCCCTGCTCGGCCTCCAGCCGTCCGACATCGTGAAGACGCTCGTCGTGAAGCGGTCCGACGACACCTACCTCTTCGCTCTCGTGCCGGGCGGCCGCTCGATCTCGTGGCCGAAGCTGCGCGCCGTCGTCGGAGTGAACAAGCTGCGCCTCCCTGAGCCCGAACTCGCCCTCGCCGCCACGGGCTACGAGCGAGGAACCATCGTGCCGATCGGCAGCACCACCGACTGGCCGGTTTACGCCGACGAGACGATCGTGGGGCGGCGCATCGCCATGGGAGCAGGCGCGCATGGCTTCAGCCTGTTCACCGACGCCGATGACCTCATCCGCGCATACAGCGCCACGGTCGCCGACATCTCGCAGCCCGAAGAGCCCCGCGACTGACGGATGCCCTGATCCGGGCATCCGGAGTCCTCAGCGCGACAGCAGCCCCGCCATCCGCAGGCCGATGTCGACCAGCTTCACCCGCTGCAGCGCGGCCACCTCATCGAGCGTGAACCACGCCGCCATGTCGGTCGACCCGTTCTTCTCGAAACGCAGCTCTCCGCCGGTGATCTCGGCGCGGTAGACGATCCGCAGAGTGTGCAGCGGCATGCTGTTCTCGTTGCGTCGCACCCGGCGCGACGCGGGGATCACGCGGGAGTGGATGCCCAGGAGCGCCGTCGTCTCGATCTGGAACCCGGTCTCCTCGCGAAGCTCGCGGCGCACAGCGAGCTCGGGATCCTCACCATGCTCGAGGCCGCCTCCCGGCAGTGTCCAGGCCACTCGACGCCCTTCGACCCACCGAGCCAGCAGCACTCGTCCGTCGTCGTCGGTGACGATGCCGTAAGCGGCGACGCGCAGGTCCATGGGTTCACAGTAGCCGCGGCACTCGCGCGGCGGCGAGCGTCAGGCCGATTCGAGCGGTTCGATGTGCTCTTCCGTGAGCAGGATCCCGCCACTCGTGTTGGCGGAGTTCGACAGCTCATTCAGCCACTGCTGACTCAGCTCAGGGGGGATCGGCTCGTCGAAGATGAAGCGCAGGGGAATCGAGGGATGCAGCCAGAGGGTCGATCGGCCCGAGGCATCCGGGTGCCGCCACGACAGGGTGAAGCTCTCGTTCCGACGCAGCTTGACGGCGATCACGACTTTGAGGTGCGCGAGCGTCCGATCGTCGACCTCGATCGGGTCGGGGGAGTTGCCGTAGTAGATGAATCCCATTTGTCTTCACCGTACGAGGGCGCGGTGCACGCCGCATCTTTGTTGCGGTGAATGGACGAGGGGCGCAAGGCGTCTTCGTTCCCTGGATGGCGGAGCGGCTCAGGCGCCCTCGAGCGTCTCCTTCGCGCTGCGACCGTACGTCTGCCGGTACAGGGCGTTGAAGCGCGACGAGTTGCCGAAGCCCCAGCGCCGGGCGATCTGAGCCACCGATTCGTCATTGGCGGCGTTGCGCAGGTCGCGATGCGCGCCGTCGAGTCGCACGCGACGCAGATACTCGGTGGGGGTCGTGTCGATGCTTCGGCGGAAGGCGTACTGCAGGCCTCGCGTCGAGATGTGCACCGCCTCGGCCACGTCGTCGACAGTGATCGGCAGATGCGCGTTGTCGTCGATGTACGCCAGTGCCCTGCTCACGGTGGCGCCGCTCTCGCCAGCGCCGTCACGGACGATCGCCGATCCGAAGGTCGACGGGAAGCAGCTGAGCACGACGGTCAGCGCGTGCCGTGCGAGACCCGCCTCGATCAGCTCGTCGCCGTCGACCGACATGGCCGAGGCGAGCAGGTAGTCGAATGCCCGCACCCAGTGGCGCGCGGCAGCATCGGAGCGGGGGTGCACGGAGGTCAGTCGCAGCGAGAGCAGGTCGTCACCCGTGATGCGGCGTGCGAGCTCCTGAGCCCGCACCCGGTCGAAGATGAGCGCAGAGACCTCTGCGGTGCCGTTCCACTCGGCCTCGACCTGCGCACTGTCGGTGGCCCAGGGCATCCCGGGTTCGATGATCGACCGGCGGCTGCGCAGCACGCCGTCGGCGGTCACCAGCCGGCACGCGAACAGCTGATCCTCGGGCTGCACGCGCGAGTGCACTTCGGCGGTCAGCGAGTACCGCACGATCGACATGTCGCAGAGGGTGGCCGACCGCCAGCGGAACGCGAAGTCGTCAGGGTCTATGCGCAGCAGCGACGCCGAGGGCACGAACGTCTTCCAGATGTCCTCGACATCGGAGACATCGTCGGAGTCCATCCGCACAATATCCGCCACAGAACCTCCTGGGCACAAGGGTGATCGGGTATGGCGCACCGACCAGAATATCCGTCGAGAGGGCACTCGGGCCACTGCGCGCAGTGGTCAGGAATCAAGAAGCACGTGGTCTCGCGCCGGTTCTATCGTGGAGACACATCACGAGGAGGAGATCATGTCGAAGACGGAGCAGACGGCGAACTTCACCGATGCCGAACGCGAAGCGATGAAGGCGCGTGCCAGCGAGGGCAGGGCCGCGCGTTCACGCGCGAAGAAGGACCCCGCGCACGTGCGGGCCGAGGGCGAGGCCGAGGTGCGGGCGAAGCTGGCTGACATGCCCGACGACGACCGCGAGCTCGGCGAGCGCCTGCACGCCATGGTGGCCGAGGTCGCCCCGCATCTCGTGCCGAAGACCTACTACGGCATGCCGGCGTACGCGAACGAAGCGGGCAAGGTGGTCTGCTTCTACAAGCCCCGCTCGAAGTTCAAGGTGCGCTATTCGACGTTCGAATTCGACCAGGCCGCCAAGCTCGACGACGGCGCCGTCTGGCCCACCGCCTACGCGGTCACCGCTCTGGGCGACGACGAGATCGCCTTCCTCGCCGAGCGGGTGCGGCTCGCGGCCTCCTGAACCCGGATCAGCCCTCCAGCTCGGCGAGCGCCTTCTCGAGGCGTCCGACGGCGGCATCCACGTCTCCCAGCTTGTCGAGGCCGAACAGCCCGACGCGGAAGCTCGAGAAGCCGTCGGGCTCGTCGCAGTGCAGGGGCACGCCGGCGGCGACCTGCAGGCCGTGCGCCTTGAAGGCCGCGCCGCTGCGCAGGTCGGGGTCGGTGGTGTGCACGACGACGACCGTGGGCGAGGCGAAGCCGGGCGCGGCTACCGAGGGCAACCCGTGCTCGGCGAGCAGGGCGCGCACACGGGTGCCGAGTTCGATCTGCGCCGCGCGCAGCGCCTCGAATCCGCGCTCGCGCGTGTCGATCATCTGCTGAAGGTTCCGCGCGATCGTGTCGGTCGGCATCGTCGAGTGGTAACCGGCGGCGCCGTCGCGGTAGCCGTCGGAGATCGAGAGCCAGCGGCTCAGGTCGAGGGCGAAGCTCGTCGCGGTGCCGGATGCCACGGCATCCCGTCCCCTTCCGCTGAGCATCACGTAGCCGACACCGGGCGATCCGCTCCAGCCCTTCTGCGGGGCCGAGAGCAGCACGTCCACGCCGAGGGCGCCCATGTCAACCCACATCGCGCCGGAGGCGATGCAGTCGAGCACGAGCACGCCGCCGACCTCGTGCACGGCGTCGGCGAGCGCGCGGACGTAGTCGTCTGTGAGGATGATGCCCGCCGCGGTCTCGACGTGCGGCGCGAAGACGACTTCGGGACGCTTCGCCCGGATCGCGGCGACGACCTCGTCGATCGGTGCAGGGCTCCATGCCGCCTGCACGTCGTCGCTGTCGGGGCGGGCGAGGCAGACGGTGACGTCGGACGCGACGTCGCCCATCTCGAGGATCTGCGACCAGCGGTACGAGAACAGTCCGTTGCGCACGATCAGCGTGCGCTTGCCTGTGGCGAGGTGACGGGCGACCGATTCCATCGCGAAGCTGCCGCCGCCGTTGACGAGTGCGGCGCTGTCGGCGTTGTACGCCTCGCAGAGGATATCGATCGTCTGCTGCATGATGCCGATGAACCTCTTCGACATGTGGTTCAGCGATCGGTCTGTGAACACGACCGAGTACTCGAGCAGTCCGTCGGGATCGATGTCAGCGTGCGGCAGAGTCATGTCTCCAGCCTGGCATCCGCACCTGTGCGAGCGACAGACCTTCCGCCCTGCGAAGGGGAACAGAAAAGCCCCGACCGAGTCGGGGCTTTCATCTGTGGAGCCTAGGAGATTCGAACTCCTGACATCCTGCTTGCAAAGCAGGCGCTCTACCAACTGAGCTAAGGCCCCCGAGCGGCGCGAACACCGCGGCTTCAATGATACATGCCGTGAGCTGGCGGACAGTAGTCGGGCACCGGGCACCCCGTGCCCGCGCGTGTCGTCGTGCGCCGGTCAACCCGGACGGCACCGGTCAAGTCCCTTCCGACGCACGACTGCCAATCGGATGCTGATGGCATGGGCGCGGAGAAGGCAGAACCGGAGAAGACGGCCGACGGCCACCACATCGTCGTCGATGGGCGGCGCTGGCGGGCCACCGACCCGACGATCCCCGAGACGTTCCGGCAGGAGCTGGTCGACGAGCTGATGTCGGCGCGGCGCGCGGTGAAGGCGGGGGAGAGCGATGCCAGGCAGCGAGTCGGCGATGCGAAGACCGCCCTGGGCGAGCGCGGTGCGCCGTGGTGGGACGAGCGGTCGGGAACAGAGTTCGATGAGCGGATCGCCTCCGCGGTGCGCGCTCTGGTGCGCAAGCGACGGGAATCGTCGATCTGCCCGAGCGATGTCGCCCGCACCGTGGGGGCCGAGTCGTGGCGAGCGATCATGGACGATGTGCGTCGCGTCACGGCTCACCTCGCCGACCAGGGGCAGGTGATCGTCACCCAGAAGGGTCAGCCGGTGCAGCTGCGGGATGCCCGCGCGCCCGTGCGCATCGTGCGTGGACCCGAGCTCTAGCTCGCTCCGAGAGACGCGAAGAAGGCCCCGCCGGAGCGGGGCCTTCTTCGTTGTCGGAGTGGGGCTACCAGGACTTGAACCTGGGACCTCTTCATTATCAGTGAAGCGCTCTAACCGCCTGAGCTATAGCCCCGTCAACCTCCAAGACTTTACCGGATGATCGAGGGGAAAAGCGAATCGAGCGCAGCCCGCAGCGCAGGCCGGGCGTTTCGGATCACTCCCCCGCGCCGCCGGGGCGAAGAGTCGCTGATCCTGCCGACACGTTGCCGGTGATCCGGTGCGAGCTGCTGCTGCTCTGGTCGAGGCTGCTGTCGAGCGAACCGGCACTCACGTCGCGACGAAGGTCGTACTCGCGGTCGGGCAGCGTGAGGTCGAGCGAACCGGCCGAGACCGTGAACGCCACGCTGTCGGGGACCGTGGTGAGCGTCGACACGGCCCGCCCGGCGCTGATCGAGAACTGCGCCTGCTCGACGCCAGCCAGCTCGATGTCGGCCCGCCCCGCGTTCACGTCGAGATCGAGGTCGCGCGCATCGCCGTTCACCGTCAGCGCCCCGGCGTTCACGTCGACGCCGAGCTCGTCGAACTCACCGGCGACGTCGAGCGAACCGGCGTGCAGGGTGAGACGGGCATCCGTCCCCTCGAGCTCGAGCGGCAGTACGAGCGTCGCCCGCTCGTCGCCGCGCAGCCAGTCGGGGCTCCACCAGTCGAACCCGCGGTCGGGGCCTCGCACCTCGAGCTGCCCGCCGTCGGCACGCAGCGTCCATCCGCTGGTCGAGGCGCCTTCGATGCGCAGCTCGGCCTCGTCGACCTCGTCGAACATGACCCGCATGTCGGCTCCACCGACTTCGAGGTCGACGGCGGTCACGCCGCGGGCATCCGCCGTCAGCCGACCCGCCTGCGGGCCGATCTGCTGCAGTCCGGTGACCGCTGCGGAGGCCGCCGACCCCAGCATCACCACTCCGCCGAACGCGGCGATCACCACGGTGATCGCGCCGATGCTCTTCTTCGTGCCGCTCATCGCAGCCCTCCCTGATCGTTTCGGCCGGCGTCTGCCGAACCGGAGTTCTCGATGTGGGCGAGTGCCGCCAGCACTCGCCTGTTGCCGTCCTCGGGCTCGAGCCCGAGTTTCTGGAAGATCGCGGTGATGTGCTTCTCGACACTGGCCTCGCTGAGGAACAGCATCCCCGCGATCGCGTTGTTCGACTTGCCCTCGGCGATCAGCGCGAGCACCGTCCTCTCGCGCTCGGTGAGACGAAGCATCCGCTCGTCGCGATTGCGGCGGGTGAGCAGCTGGGCGACCACCTCGGGGTCGAGCACGGTGGCGCCGGCGGCGATCCGCTCGACCGACTCGACGAACTCGGTCACGTCAGCCACGCGGTCCTTCAGCAGGTAGCCGAGCGGTCCGCCCTGCGCGGCGATCAGATCGCTGGCGTAGCGCTCCTCGACGTACTGCGAGAGCACGAGGATCGGGAGAGTCGGCCGGCCGGCTCGGATCGCGAGTGCGGCGCGGATGCCCTCGTCGGTGAACGTCGGCGGCAGCCGCACGTCGAGGATCGCCAGATCGGGGGCCGATGCGGTGACGGCATCCGTGAGGCCCGTCGTGTCGGGCAGCGCGGCGACGACCTCGTGGCCGGCGTCGTGGAGCAGGCGGACGAGACCCTCCCGCAGCAGGACGGAGTCCTCGCAGATCAGGATGCGCATGGCACCGTCACCTCCAGGCTGGTCGGCCCGCCGGCGGGGCTGTCGAGGCGGAAGGTGCCGCCGGCGGCGAGCACGCGGTTGGTGATGCCGTCGAGGCCACCGCCGGGCTGCACCTGCGCGCCGCCCATGCCGTTGTCTTCGACCCTGGCCCACAGCCCGCCCTCGCGACTGCGCACGACCACACGGCATTCGCTGGCACGCGAGTGCTTCGCCGCGTTCGTCAGTGACTCTGCGATCGCGAAGTAGACAGCGGCCTCGGCATCGCGGCACGATGCGCCGGCGCCGGTCATCGACGGATCGATGAGCACGTCGAGCTGCACGGGGATGTGCGAGCGTCCGGCGAGCGCCGAGAGCGCCGCATCGAGGCCACGGTCGTCGAGCACAGAGGTGTGGATGCCGCGGGCGAGCTGTCGCAGCTCGGTGATCGCGGCCTTGGTCGAGGTGTGTGCCTCGTCGATGAGCGCCTTCGCGGCCGCCGGGTCGGCGTCGATCTTCTGCTTGGCGAGCCCGAGCGTCATGCCGACCGAGACGAGCCTCGGCTGGACGCCGTCATGCAGATCGCGCTCGATCCGGGTGCGCTCGAGCTCGGCGGCGCGCACGGCACCGGCGCGCTGCGCTGTGGAGGTGCGCACCTGCGCGGTGAGCTCCGCCTCGCGGCTGGGGATGACGAGGGCGCGGCTGAGCACGCGGTGCAGCAGCGCAAGGCCGATGATCGCCGCGATGCCGGCGATCACGCCGAGGATGCCGACCAGCGGCGCCCACTCGACGGCGAGATAGCTGCCGAACGGTCCCTCGATGCTGTCATCGGACGACAGGGGAGCGAAAGAGAAGATCACAGACCAGATGACGCCCCAGAACAGACGAAGCACGAGGGTTCCGGCGATGCACGCCAGCACGAAGTTCAGCATGACGCGCCACATTCGCCCGTCGATCGACTGCCGGCCGAGGTTGCGCAGCCACCCGCCGAAGCCGGGGCGTGTGCGCTCGCGCCACTGCAGGTCGGGAACGTCAGCGGCATACAGGGCGCCGACGCGGCGCACCTCGAACCACGCCACACCGAAGAGCGCGTACACGACGCCGACGAGGAACAGCAGCCCGATGCCGAAGACGAAGAGCAGAGCGACGCCCACGCCGAAAACTGTGCTCAGCACGGCCAACGCGCCCGAGCCGACGGCACCAAGTGCGGCGAGCTCGAGAACGGTCAGGGCGATGCGCAGCGGCGGCTGCTCGGCATCCGCCTTCGTGCGAAGCGGTGCAGGCGCCGGCTTGGTCGGCGCGGGCGGAACCGGCGCGGGCGGAACCGGCGCTGGCGGGGCCGGCGGGATCGGATTCGTGGTCATAGCTCAAAGCTACGGTTCCGCAGAGCATCCCGACACGGAGCCAGCCCGACAGCCGCATTCGGGTTTTCCCTACTCGCTCCATCCGAGGTAAGCGCCCCAGAAAGGGGTCGGTAGTCCGGCCCGTTCTGTCGCTGATCTTTCGAGACCCGTCGACGACCCTCCTCGTGCTCCTCGGCACGTACGTCGCCACGATTGCCGCTCCAGGCCGGTCATCTCGGTGTCCACGACGACCGAACTGGCTTCACGAAAGGCGGCGTACCCGCCGGACCACCGGAGGCGACGATGCCGGAGCACCCCCGCTCCTGCAATCCGGTTCTTCGGCCCGAGTACGATGCACCAGTCAGCAGGCCCCGGCCGACGAGCAGTTAGGAAACCCACATGAACATGCCTGACCACACCGCGTCGGAGAGCACGGCTCTGTCACGGAGAACTCTGGTTGCTGGAGCTGCATGGTCCATCCCCGCCATCGCGGTTGCCGTGGCGGCGCCGCTCACGGCCGCATCTCCTGCTCCGCAGGTCAACTTGTGGTCGACCGCTCGGCTGCCATCGGGCCCGGACGGCACCTACCGCGGGGAGTCCTTTTACCGCGGGCCGCGGCTCACCAGTTTCTCTTACACGTTCGGGAACCTCGGGCCAGACGAGCTGCCAGCCGGTGCGACGCTCACCATCGGCCTGCCCTTCGCGGCGATCTGGGAGACTTCCTCGTTCACCATCGTGGGATCTGACGGGTACCCCCTGGCCGCCTCAGGTACGGGCACGCAGGAGATCGGTACTGAGCCACTCGCGGTGCGCCAGCTCTGGTACTTCACGCTGATGGCGCCCCTCGCCCCAGGCGCTTCATTCACCGTGAACTTCACGGTTCAGATGAACGGAACGGAGAACACGGCCACCAATTTCTATCGGGTGCGCACCACGTCCGACTTCCAGCCCGGTTCGGGAGTCACCGACAGCGACACCGGGAACAACGCGGACTTCTCCGACAACTATGCCTATTTCAACCACGCAAGCGCCAGCAACATATAAGTCTGGCTACGTTGCCTAGAGGCGAATGTGCCTGACCCCGCTGGTTCCCACGCATGCTAGGCGCCGTTCGGGGCAGAGTCTGCCCCAACAGAGGCGCAGGCTCAGTTCGACATGAACCCGACGAGCAGTCCGCCGGTCACCTTCACCGCGAGGTTGTAGATACCCGCGATGACGGCACCGAGCACCGTGAACACGATGAGGTTCAGGATCGAGACCACCGCGCCGAACGCCATGACCTGCGGAAGCCCGATGAGGCTCTCGATGTCGACAGCGCCGTCGGTGAGCGTGTCGAGGAAGTCACCGGTCTGGCCGATCACGTTCGTCGCCTGCAGAACCATGAACACGAGGAAGAACGACACCATGGTGACGATCGCCAGTGCCACCGCTCCGAGGAACGACAGCTTCACAGCCGACCAGAAGTCGACGTAGACCAGGCGCAGGCGCACCTGCTTGCCGCCCGTCTTGCGCGTGGACTTCTTCGCCAGCTTGTCTGCCACTGTGCTCATGTGTCAGTGCTCTCTCGTTCTCAGGCTTCGGGGGAATCCGCCGCGGGGGTCTGCGCGGGGGTGGGGGTCTCGGGTGCCGGGGTCTCGGTCTCCGCGTCGTCCTCTTCGTCGATGCCGCGCTCGCTGTTGCGTGCGACGGCGAGGATGCGGTCGTCACCGGACATACGGGCGAACACGACTCCCATCGTGTCTCGGCCCTTCGCCGGCACCTCGGCCACGGCAGAGCGTACCACCTTGCCGCTGGACAGAACCACCAAGACCTCGTCGTCCTCCGAGACGATGAGACCACCGGCGAGAACGCCTCTCTCGTCGCTCAGCTTGGCGACCTTGATGCCCGTTCCGCCGCGCTTCTGCACCTTGTACTCATCGACGCTGGTGCGCTTCGCGTAGCCGCCGTCGGTGACGGTGAAGACGAACGATGCGTCGGAGACGATGGATGCTGAGAGCAGGCAGTCCTCGTCGTCCTTGAACTTCATGCCCCGCACACCCTCGGTGGCGCGGCCCATCGGGCGCAGCGCGTCGTCAGTCGCGTGGAAGCGCACCGACATGCCCTTGGCGCTGATGAGCAGGATGTCTTCGTCGGAATTGACGAGCTTGGCGCTGACCAGCTCGTCGGTCTCGCGGAGGCGGATGGCGATGACGCCGCCCTGACGGTTGGTGTCGTAGTCGCCGAGGCGGGTCTTCTTCACCAGGCCGCTGCGGGTGGCCAGCACCAGGTAGTCCTTCGCCTGGTAGTCGCTGATGGCGAGCACCTGGGCGATCTTCTCGTCGGGCTGCAGGGCGAGCAGGTTCGCGACGTGCTGGCCCTTCGCGTCGCGGCCGGCCTCTGGCACCTCATAGGTCTTGGTGCGGTAGACGCGACCCTTGTCGGTGAAGAAGAGCAGCCAGTGGTGCGTGGTGGTGACGAAGAAGTGCTCGACGAGGTCGTCGGCGCGCAGCTGCGCACCCTTCACTCCCTTGCCGCCGCGGTGCTGCGAGCGGTAGTTGTCGCTGCGCGTGCGCTTGATGTAGCCCTCGCGGGTGACGGTGACGACCATCTCCTCGACGGGGATGAGGTCTTCCATCGACATGTCGCCGTCGTATCCGTGCAGGATGTGCGTGCGGCGCTCGTCGCCGAAGCGGTCGACGATCTCGGTGAGCTCGTGACGCACGATGTCGCGCTGGCGCGACTCGGTGGCGATGATCTCCTTGTAATCGGCGATCTTCAGCTCGAGGTCGGTGGCCTCGTCGATGATCTTCTGCCGCTCGAGTGCAGCGAGGCGACGCAGCTGCATGTCGAGGATCGCCTGAGCCTGGTCGTCATCGATGTCGAGCAGCGTCTTCAGGCCCTCCCGGGCCTCATCGACGGTCGGCGAGCGACGGATCAGCGCGATGACCTCGTCGAGGGCATCCAGCGCCTTCAGGTATCCCTGCAGGATGTGCATGCGCGCCTGCGCCTTGCGCAGCCGGAAGCCGGTACGACGCACGATGACGTCGAGCTGGTGGTCGAGCCAGTGTGTGATGAAGCCGTCGAGGCCCAGCGTGCGCGGCACGCCGTCGACGATCGCGAGCATGTTCGCGCCGAAGTTCTCCTGCAGCTGCGTGTGCTTGTACAGGTTGTTCAGCACGACCTTCGCGACCGCGTCGCGCTTGAGCACGACGACCAGGCGCTGACCGGTGCGGTCGGAGGACTCGTCGCGGATGTCGGCGATGCCGGTGATCTTGCCGTCGCGCGCCAGGTCGCCGATCTTCACCGCGAGGTTGTCGGGGTTGACCTGGTACGGCAGCTCGGTGATCACGAGGCAGGTCCGGCCCTGGATCTCCTCGACCTCGACGATCGCGCGCATGGTGATCGAGCCGCGGCCGGTGCGGTACGCCTCGTGGATGCCCTTGGTGCCGAGGATCTGCGCACCGGTCGGGAAGTCGGGGCCGGGCACGCGCTGGATGAGACCCTCGAGCAGCTCCTCACGCGGAAGCTGCGGGTTGTCGAGCGCCCACAGAGCGGCGGCCGAGACCTCGCGCAGGTTGTGAGGCGGGATGTTGGTCGCCATGCCGACCGCGATGCCGATCGAGCCGTTGACGAGCAGGTTCGGGAACCGAGCCGGCAGAACGTCGGGCTCCTGCGTCTGACCGTCGTAGTTCGGCGAGAAGTCGACCGTGTCCTCTTCGATGTCGCGCACCATCTCGAGCGCGAGGGGAGCCATCTTGGTCTCGGTGTACCGGGGGGCAGCAGCGCCCATGTTGCCGGGCGACCCGAAGTTGCCCTGACCGAGGGCGAGGGGGTAGCGCAGCGACCACGGCTGCACGAGGCGGACGAGAGTGTCGTAGATCGCGGTGTCACCGTGCGGGTGGTACTGACCCATCACCTCGCCGACGACGCGGGCGCACTTCGAGAACGACTTGTCGGGACGGAAGCCGCCGTCGTACATGCCGTAGAGCACGCGGCGGTGCACGGGCTTGAGCCCGTCGCGCACGTCGGGCAGCGCACGCCCGACGATGACAGCCATGGCGTAGTCGAGGTACGACCGCTGCATCTCGGACTGCAGGTCGACCTGGTTGATGCGGCCGTGCTCGTGGCCCTCGTTGATGTCGGGGCGTTCTTCGTCAGTCATGTGGTTTCTTCTCTGATGCCTGTGGCTGCCGGACTTCGGGCTCTTCTCTTCCTTCGCAGAGCGGGTCCCTCCCGCTTCGCGGGTCCCTCCCGATGCTCACTCTGAGAAGAGCCCTCCGTCCTGAGTTCTGTATGAGCTGCTGCTCACGAGCAGCGGCTTTGTGTGTATGTGGGTCAGATGTCGAGGAAGCGGACGTCTTTGGCGTTGCGCTGGATGAACGTGCGTCGCGACTCGACGTCTTCACCCATCAGCACGCTGAAGATCTCGTCCGCCGCTGCCGCGTCGTCGATGGTGATCTGGCGAAGGGTGCGCGTGGTGTGATCCATCGTCGTCTCCCACAGCTCCTTCGCGTTCATCTCGCCCAGACCCTTGTAGCGCTGCACGCCGGCATCCTTCGGCAGACGCTTGCCGTTCTCGGCGCCGTGCTTGAGCAGCGCATCGCGCTCGGCGTCGGAGTACACGTACTCGTGCGGCGAATTCGACCACTTCAGCCGGTACAGCGGCGGCATGGCCAGGTACACGAAGCCGGCCTCGATGAGTCCGCGCATGTAGCGGAACAGCAGCGTCAGCAGCAGCGTGGTGATGTGCTGGCCGTCGACATCGGCATCCGCCATCAGGACGATCTTGTGATAGCGGGCCTTCTCGATGTCGAAGTCCTCGCCGATGCCCGTGCCGAAGGCCTGGATCATCGCCTGGACTTCCTTGTTGCCCAGCGCCTTGTCGAGACGCGCGCGTTCGACGTTGAGGATCTTGCCGCGCAGCGCGAGGATCGCCTGGGTGTGCGGGTCGCGACCCTGCACGGCCGAGCCGCCTGCCGAATCACCCTCGACGAGGAAGATCTCGCTGATCGACGGGTCCTTGCTGGTGCAGTCCTTGAGCTTGTCCGGCATCGCGGCCGACTCGAAGACGCTCTTGCGACGCGCGGTCTCTCGGGCCTTCCGGGCTGCAAGACGCGCGGTGGCGGCATCGATCGCCTTGCGGATCACGTTCTTCGCCTGCTGGGGGTTGCGGTCGAACCAGTCGCCGAGCTGGTCGTTCACGATCTTCTGCGTGAACGCCTTCGCCTCGGTGTTGCCGAGCTTGGTCTTGGTCTGACCCTCGAACTGCGGCTCGCCGAGCTTGATCGAGATGACCGCGGTGAGACCCTCGCGCACGTCATCGCCGGAGAGGTTCTCGTCCTTCTCCTTGAGCAGGTTGTTCGCCCGGGCGTAGCGATTGACCAGGCTGGTGAGAGCGGCGCGGAAGCCCTCTTCGTGCGTTCCGCCCTCATGGGTGTTGATCGTGTTGGCGTAGGTGAACACGTTCTCGGTGTACGAGGTGGTCCACTGCATCGCGAGCTCGAGCGAGATCTTGCGCTCGGTGTCCTCGGACTCGAACGCGATGATCTCCTCGTTGACGACCTCAGCCTTGCGCACCTTGTTGAGGTACTCGACGTAGTCGACGAGACCGCGCTCGTAGAGGAAGACCTCGGCCGGCTGGCGGGAGACGACGGTGCCGTCGACCTCGTCCTCGATGGCGAATGCCGGACGCTCGTCGCGCAGGGCGATGCGCAGACCCTTGTTCAGGAACGCCATCTGCTGGAAGCGGGTGCGCAGAGTGTCGTAGTCGAACTCGATGGTCTCGGTGAAGATCTCGGGATCCGGCCAGAAGGTGATGGCGGTTCCGGTCTCGTCGGTCGCCTCGCCCTTCTCGAGCTTCTGCTGCGGGGTTCCTCCCTCGGCGAAGCTGTGCCGCCAGACGAAGCCCTTCTGCTTGACCTCGACCTCGAACCGGGTCGAGAGCGCGTTCACCACAGACGAGCCGACGCCGTGCAGACCACCGGAGACGGCGTAGGCGCCACCGCCGAACTTGCCGCCGGCGTGCAGGATCGTCAGCACGACCTCGACCGTCGACTTGTTCGGGTCGGAGGAGTGCGGGTCGACCGGGATGCCTCGGCCGTTGTCGACCACGCGGACAGCGCCGTCTTCGAGGATGGTGACCTCGATGTTGTCGGCGTGGCCGGCGAGGGCCTCGTCGACGGAGTTGTCGACGATCTCGTACACGAGATGGTGCAGACCGCGCGGTCCGGTCGATCCGATGTACATGCCGGGGCGCTTGCGCACCGCCTCGAGACCCTCGAGGATCTGGATCTGATCGGCGCCGTAGTCACCGGAGACCTTCGAGGAGCTGTTCTCGGTCGCTGAGCTGTTCGTCGGATCCTGCTCAGAGCTGGTCGAAGGTTCTTCAGGCGTCATCAGGAATGGTTCTCCACATCGAAAGTACCCACTCATTCTACTGGGTTTCGAGGGTCGATATGCGCCTCAAACGCCGTGTGGGCGATTCTGAGCGCTTGAGGGTGCGGTCGTGATGCCCTACCCGTAGGTGTCTCGTGGGCCCCGTCCGGGCACGACGCGCGGACCCCACTTCCACGACGGCACATCAGGCCCGATGAATCGGAGGTTCTGCACCCCGGCATCCGGATAGCGGTTGCCGATCTCGGTCATGATGACAGCACGCATGAACTGCAGATTCTTCGCCCACGCCGTCGAGTCGCACTTGACCGTGAGAACACCGCGCTCCAGCGACACCGGCTCGGAGTGCTTCGCCGTATCGGCGCCGGCGAGCTCGGCCCACTGACGTACGAGGTCTTCAGCGGCCAGGGTCTTCTCCCAGCCAGAGTCCTTCGTCAGCTTGGCGAGCACGTCGCCGAGGGTTCCCGGGTCGCGTCCCTTGGTGAACGGTGCGTTGTCGTCGTCGACCTCGATGCGCTTCTTGCGCTTCCAGTTCTTCGCGCTCGGCTTGAGACCGCGCAGCCGCAGGTAGGTCGCGACCGTTTCGGGAGGCTGAGGATCACGCATCCGGACCACCCTCCGACTCGCGGTCGTCGCTGATCGTGCCCGCGGTGATCCGCACCACGTGGCGGTGCAGCGGCTCGGGGATGTCGGCCTCGACGGCGGCGGTGACGATGACCTGCTCGTAGCCCGAAGTCAGCGCCGCGAGGCGCTGACGGCGATCGGCGTCGAGCTCGGCGAACACGTCGTCGAGGATCAGCACCGGATCTCCCGCAGGCGATTCGGCGCGCAGCAGCTCGGCGGATGCCAGGCGCAGCGCAAGCGCCACCGACCACGACTCGCCATGCGAGGCGTACCCCTTCACCGGAAGGTCTCTGACCCGCAGGATCAGATCGTCGCGATGGGGACCGACGAGAGTGAGACCCCGCTCGATCTCCTTCGACCGCTTGGCTTGCAGTGCGGCCCGGAACTGATCGGCGATCTCGCCCCTGGCATCCGACTCGGCATCGGCCTCATCGCCGTCCTCCTCGGGATCGGCACCGCGCACCGAGAGCGCCCACTCGAGCTCGGGACGGTGATCGGCTCCGGCGATGGCGGTGTACGCCTCGGCGACCGGACCCTGCAGATCCGCCGCGAGACGCAGGCGCGCGTGGATGATCTCGGAGCCGAGCGCGATGAGCTTGTCGTCCCACACGTCCAGCGTCGACAGGCCCTCGCCGCGAACGCCACGGGCCCGCGCGGACTTCAGCAGGGCGGTGCGCTGCCGGAGCACCCGCTCATAGTCGGCGATGACGCCTGCCATTCGCGGGGTGCGCTGAATCAGCATCTGATCTGCGAATCTTCTGCGCGAAGAAGGATCGCCGCGCACGATCTGGAGGTCTTCGGGGGCGAACAGCACGACATGTGCATAGCGCGGCAGCTCGTTGGTCTTCGACGGCGAGCCGTTGACCCTCGCCTTGTTGGATCCCTGGCGGTTCAGCTGCACCTCGACGAGCACCTTGCGCTCTCCGTGCGCCAGCCGCGCGCGGATGACCGCGAACTCCTGGGCGTCTTTCACCATCGGGGCATCGGATGACACGCGATGCGAACCGAGAGTGGCGAGGAAGACGATCGCCTCGGCGAGGTTCGTCTTGCCCTGCCCGTTGCTGCCCACCAGCACGTTCGGACCGCGATGGAGGGTGAGATCGGCGGTCGCGTAATTGCGGAAATCGACCAGGTTCAGGTGCTCCACAATCACCGCATCAGCCTACCTTCGGCCCCCGACATCGGCCCCGGCGGAGCCGGATGCTCGCGATCAGCGCAGCAGCAGGTTCGGCTGCAGCAGGTACTTGAACGAGTCGAGGCCCGCCTGATCGACCGACGTCTGACTCGTGATGAGCACCGGGCTGAGCTTGTTGGCGTTGTCGCTCGACGTGAACGTCACGCGGGTGAACTCGCTCTTCACGGCGCCGAGAGCCTCGAGCAGGTACTGCGGGTTGAGACCGAGGGTGACCTCGTCGCCGCCGTTGAGGTGGGCGTCGACCGACTCGGATGCCCGTGCCTGCTCGCTGCCGGAGGCATCCATCGTCACTCCGTCGGCGCCGAAGGTGAAGCGCAGCGGAGCAGAGCGGTCGAGCACCAGGGCCACACGACGCACGGCCTCGATGAGCTCGCCCGTGTTGACCACTGCGTAGTGGTCGGTCTGCTCGGGGAACAGCCGGCGGACGGGCGGGAAATTGCCCTTGATCAGCAGAGAAGTCACGGTCTTGTTGCCCGCGGTGAAGGCGATGATCTCGCGATCGCCCGCGCCCGAGAACGCGACCTCGATGTTGCCCGCATGGGCGAAGGTCTTGCCGACCTCGGTCAGAGTGCGCGCAGGCACGAGTGCCGACTGCTCGGCGACCTGGCCGTCCCACGGGACGTCACGAAGAGAGACCCGGTAGCGGTCGGTCGCGACGAGGCTGAGATTGTGGTCGGCGACCTCGAGCTGAACACCCGTGAGCACAGGGGTCACATCGTCGCGCGATGCAGCGAAGGCGACCTGGGCGATCGCGGTCGCGAAGTCCTCGGCCGGCACGACGCCGGTGGACCCGGTGACCTCGGGGATCGAGGGGTACTCCTCGACGGGCATGGCCGCGAGGGTGAAGCGGGCGGAGCCGCAGGTCACCGCGACGCCGCCGTCTTCCTCGACGGCGATCTCGATCGGCGCGTTCGGCAGACGGCTCGCGATGTCTGAGAGCAGACGGCCGTGCACGAGGATCGTGCCCGGGTCGTCGACGGTCGCCTCGATGGTGGTGCGCGCGGAGGCCTCGTAGTCGAACGCGGAAAGGGTGAGCCCGTCACCGGATGCCTCGATGAGCACACCCGCGAGGATCGGCTGCGGATTGCGCTGCGGAAGCAGCTTGACGACGAAGGACACAGCCTCGCTGAACACATCGCGGTTGACCTGGAACCTCACGGGCGCTCCCTCGTTGTACCTGCTCTCTGCAGTGGGCGCACTGCAGGCGATCCCATGCTAGTCGCAGGTGACGAGCCGTCCACCACCCCGAAGGTCTTGTGATTCGGGGTTCGTCCACATCCGTCTGGTCATCGAATGACCCCTGACTGGATGGAGATCTCTTAACGGTGTTAACAACTGTGGATTCTGTGGATAAGTCGGTGGATATCAGCAGAGAGTAGGTAACTACACACGTGTGACATGTGGAATCCCTGAGGAATCCGCGGGTTTCGGGGGTGTGGACGTTTTTCTCAAGGGTGGTGCTTATCCACAGGGGACCCCGTGCGGAGGCATCCGGAAGACGAAGTTTCCACAAGTTATCCACAAGCCCTGCGGAGAACCGGTCCGATTCCGCGCCAGAGCAGGCGTGTCGGGGCCGTCAGCGCCGGCTGATCTGGGTGGTGATCTCGGTGACCTGGTTGTAGAGCGAGCGACGCTCTTTCATGAGCTCGCTGATCTTCTTGACCGCGTACATGACCGTCGTGTGATCGCGATTGCCGAACAGCTGACCGATCTTCGGCAGTGACAGGCTCGTGCGCTCACGACACAGGTACATCGCGATCTGCCGGGCGGTGGCGATCTGCTGCGAGCGGCTCGATCCGTACAGATCGTCGACCGTGAGCTTGAAGTAGGCGGCGGTCGCCGTGATGATGTCGGTCGGCGAGATGATGTTGTCTTCGGTCGTGTCGACGATGTCGCGCAGCACCGTCTGCGCCAGCGAGATGTCGAGCATCGAGCGGTTCAGGCTGGCGAACGCCGAGACCCGGATCAGTGCGCCCTCGAGCTCGCGGATGTTCGACGACACCACGGTTGCGATGTACTCCAGCACCTCATCGGGGATGTGCAGCGACTCGCTCTGCGCCTTCTTGCGAAGGATCGCGATGCGCGTCTCGAGATCGGGCGCCTGCACATCGGTGATCAGACCCCACTCGAACCGGCTGCGCATGCGGTCTTCGAAGCCGGTCAGCAGCTTCGGCGCCACGTCGCTGGTGATCACGACCTGCTTGTTGTGATCGTGCAGCTGGTTGAAGGTGTGGAAGAACGCCTCCTGGGTCTCGGCACGACCCTGCAGGAACTGGATGTCGTCGATGAGCAGGATGTCGACCTCGCGATAGCGGCTCTGGAACGCCGCTCCTCGGTTGTTCGCGATCGAGTTGATGAAGTCGTTCGTGAACTCCTCGCTCGAGACGTACCGGACCTTCACCCCGGCGTACAGAGACTGGGCGTAGTCGCCGATCGCATGCAGGAGATGGGTTTTGCCCAGACCCGAGTCGCCGTAGATGAAGAGGGGGTTGTACGCCTTCGCCGGCGCCTCGGCCACGGCGACGGCCGCGGCATGTGCGAAGCGGTTGGACTGACCGATCACGAAGTTGTCGAAGGTGTACTTCGGGTTCAGTCGCGATTCGTGGCGCAGGGGAGTGGGCTGCTGCTCCATGGGCGATTCGACGCGCACCGGTTCCGCAGCGGCGAAGTCCGGCACCGAGATGGGCGCGGTCGGCTGATCGATCAGCTCGTGGTTCACGACCGTGCGGTAGGAGGTCACCTCTTCGCCGATGTCCGAGAGAGCCTCCATCATCGGCACGCGCAGGCGCTTGTTGATCTGCGCGGCGGTGAGATCATTCGGGACGTCCAGATACAGCACACCGCCCATGACTCCCGCCGGCACGACCAGGCTGAGGAAGCCTCGCAGCTGCGGGCTGACGCGCTCATCCTCCGCCAGTCGCTCGAGCAGAGTCGACCAGATGGGCACATCGGGATGGGCGGCAGAGGTCATGGTGCTCCGGGCGAAGTTGTGGAAAGGGCGCGTGAAGCGTGATCTCCCCCTGTGGATAACGTCGGATGCCACGGTAGTCACCGCCGCTGTTAACAGCAACCCGTCCCCGGAAACACGCGGGTGTGTCGTGGGTCGGCGAGATCTCCACAGTTGTGGATAATGGGTGTGCGCAACTCCACGGCTGCAGCGCGGCACCCGGTGCGGAGATCCACGGAATCCCCGGGCGGATTTGCCCTGCGCGGCGGCAGGTCGTACCCTTAATCGGTTGACTTATGCCATTTAGGCAGTACCCCCTGTCTCCGGATGCTTAGACCCGGTGACACCATTCCCGGAGTGATTCCATGAGCAAGCGCACCTTCCAGCCCAACAACCGCCGTCGCGCCAAGAAGCACGGCTTCCGCGCCCGCATGCGCACCCGCGCCGGCCGCGCCATCCTGTCGGCACGCCGCGCGAAGGGCCGCACCGAGCTCTCGGCGTAAAGCCCTGTGCTCGCCCGGCCGAATCGGCTGACCCGCGGCGTCGACTACCGACAGGTGGTCCGCCGTGGCACCCGATGCGGCGGTCCGCGTCTGATCACCTCGGTGTTTCGTGGCGCGGATCAGCGGGCTCCCCGGTTCGGCTTCATCATCAGCAAGCAGGTAGGAACCGCCGTGGTTCGCAACACCGTTCGCCGACGCCTCAAGGCGGTGTGCGCGGAGTTCGTCGACATGGTTCCCGAGGGCACGGATGTCGTCATCCGTGCCCTTCCTGCGTCCGCGACAGCGGACTTCGCCGCCCTTCGGACCGACGTCGAGCGCTGTCTGAGCCGCGTGCTGTCCGGATCGGCCCGCGCATGAGCGCGCTGCCGTCGTACGCCTTCGGAACGGCGCGGTTCCGGGCATCCGATCTGCTGCGGGGGATCGCACTGCTGCCGCGCAACCTCGCTCTGGGTTTTCTCGCCCTCTACCGGGCTCTGATCTCACCGCTCTACGGGGACGTGTGCAGGTATTACCCGTCCTGTTCCGCGTACGCTGTAGGGGCGGTTCAGCAGAACGGCGCCGTGTGGGGAGCAGTGCTCTCCGTCTGGCGCATTCTGCGTTGCAATCCGTGGAGCGCGGGCGGCGTCGACGACGTCAAGCCCCACGCTCATTTCCGATACGAACTGACCCCCCGGGGGTTCGTCGTACCTGCTCGAAAGGACTGAACAGTGGACTTCCTGGGAATCATCCTGTGGCCGCTGAAGTGGGCTGTTGAGCTCATCCTCGTCGCATGGCACTGGCTGTTCACGACCATGGGCATGGCGCCGGCCGAGGGCATGACCTGGGTGCTCTCGATCGTCGGTCTGGTGATCGTGGTGCGCGCGGCGGTCTTCCCGCTGTTCGTCAAGCAGATCAAGAGCCAGCGGAAGATGATGGAAATTGCTCCTGAACTGCGAAAAGTTCAGGAGAAGTACCGCGGCAAGAAGGATCAGCTCTCTCGTGAGGCCATGAGCCGCGAGACGATGGCGCTGTACAAGAAGCACGGCACGACGCCGATGTCGAGCTGCCTGCCGCTGCTGGTGCAGATGCCGATCTTCTTCGCCCTGTTCAGCGTGCTGAACGACGTGACCAAGCATCACAACGCGAGCACGGGCGGTGTGGGTCTGCTCAACGCCGAGCTCACAGAGCAGTTCTATGACGCCAAGGTGTTCGGCGCCGTGTCTCTGCACGAGAACCTCGGCACCGCCTGGGAGGCCGGCAACACTCCGGCGATCGCACTGCTCGCCGTTCTCGTCGTGCTGATGATCGTGTCGCAGTTCTTCACCCAGCTGCAGATCATCTCGAAGAACCTGTCGCCCGAGGCCAAGACCGGCCAGGCGTATCAGATGCAGAAGATCATGCTCTACGTGCTGCCGCTGGGCTTCATCTTCTCGGGTGTCTTCTTCCCGCTCGGCGTAGTCATGTACTGGTTCGTGTCGAACCTGTGGACCATGGCGCAGCAGTTCCTCGTGATCCGCGAGATGCCGACCCCCGGCTCCGAGGCGGCTAAGGCGCGTGAAGAGCGCCTGGCTCGCAAGGGCAAGGCCGTGAACGCTCAGGGCAAGGTCGTTCCGATGGCCGTCTACGAGGCCGAGGAGCAGCGCAAGCTCGAAGAGGTCGAGAAGGCGAAGGCTGAAGCTCCCAAGCGTGAGCAGCCGATGAGCAAGAAGCGTGCGAAGAAGAAGGGCGCCAACTGATGACTGATGACGTGAAGGCCGCGCCGTCGGTCGAAGAACTCGAGCACGAGGGCGACGTCGCCGCTGACTTCATCGAAGAGCTGCTCGACATCGCCGACATCGACGGCGACCTCAATCTGGACGTTCGTCAGGGCCGCGCCTATGTCTCGGTCGAAGCAGAGGGCGACGGACTCGCTCTGCTGTCGGCCCCCGACACCGTGCAGGCTCTGCAGGAACTGACGCGCCTGGCCGTGCAGAACCAGATCGGCACCTTCTCGCGGATGATCCTCGACATCGGCGGGTCGCGTGATACGCGCCGCCGTCAGCTGGAGCAGCTGGTGGATGCTGCTGTCGCGAAGCTCGATGAGGGAGCGACGCAGGCATCCCTGCCGTCGATGTCGAGCTATGAGCGCAAGCTTGTGCACGACATCGTCTCGGAGCGCGGGCTGACGTCGGAGTCCTACGGTGAGGGTGCCGATCGGCACACGGTGATCTCGCGCGGCTGAGCGTGATGTTTCACGTGAAACGGTCTGTGCGTAGTACCCCCGTTGCGACCCGAGGATGCTGAGATGACGACTCCTGCTGTCGAGCCTGAACCCTCCGTCGCTGCGGAGCTGTTCGGCGACCGGATCGAGCTTGCGAGGCGGTTCACTGCTGCGCTCGTTGCGGAGGGTGAGCTGCGCGGTCTGATCGGGCCACTGGAGCTGCCGCGAATCTGGACGCGTCACATTCTGAACTCCGCGATCGCCGCACCGCTCTTTTACGGCTCTGTGGCTGACGTCGGTTCAGGCGCAGGTCTTCCCGGACTTGTACTCGCGATCAGCCGGCCGGACGTGCAGTGGACTCTCATTGAGCCGATGGACCGTCGCGTCACCTGGCTCAACGAGCAGGTGGATGCCCTTGGCCTCGACAATGTGAAGGTCATGCGCTCCCGCGCTGAAGACGTCGGACTCGAGTTCGATGTCGTGACCGCACGTGCTGTCAGCGCGATGCGCACGCTGGTGCCGATCACGGCCCCGCTGGTGAAAGACGGCGGAGAGCTCATTCTGCTCAAGGGGCACAACGTGCCTGCGGAGATCGACTCTGCGCAGAAGGTGCTGAAGAAGCACAAGGTGACCGACGTCACGGTCCAGGTGCTGGGGGAGGATCTCCTCTCCGAGACGACTCGGGTTGTTCGCGCCCGCGTTCGCGCCTGAATCCCGGTCGTTGACCGGGCGAAGCGGGTCCATTTCGTCCCCAACACTGGTCGTTGAGGGAGCGGAGGGAGTCGAACGCCCGCCAGGGTCGTTGCCGATGTTTCACGTGAAACGACTGCTACGCCGCGGAGTCCGGAGGATGCCCACGGTCGTTGAACGAGCGAAGCAAGTCGAACCGCTCGTTCTGGTTGCTTCTCGTTTCGTCTCACCGCTGCGCTCCTCGCTCAATCACCCCCGGTAGTTGAGCGAGCGGAGCGAGACGAACGCCCGTCACGGTCGTCGCCGATGTTTCACGTGAAACGGCTGTTCTGCCGCGACGTCCGGAGGCCCCCCCGGTCGTTGAGCGAGCGGAGCGAGTCGAAACGCCCGCCAAGGTCGTCGCCGATGTTTCACGTGAAACGGCTACGCTGCCGCGACGTTCAGAGGATTCCCACGGTCGTTGAGCGGGCGAAGCGAGTCGAAACGCTCGTTCTGGTTGTTTCTCGTCTCCTCACCGCGCTCCTCGCTCTGCCCCCCGGTCGTTGAGCGAGGGAAGCGAGTCGAAACGCCCGTTCCGCTCTTTCGCGACGCCGACGTTTCACGTGAAACACGTAGGATCCGACCGGTGCTGCGCTCCCTTGGCTGCCTGACCCCGGTGTGCCGGACATCGTGCAAGCGAGGCGCGCTGGAAGGGCCCGAGCCCACCTCGTCTCGAAGCTGCACTCGCCGAACTGTGACCGCACCATGAGAAGGCGATGTCGCGAGGCATAATCGAGTACAGCATCCCGGTCGTTGAGCGAGCGTTGCGAGTCGAAACGCCTGCCCTAGCCCTGCGGCGACACCAATGTTTCACGTGAAACACCCGGCGACGCTCGCGCAGTTTGAGCAGCGGCTGCCATTTCCTCCGGCGTCCCGGTCGTTGGGGAGCGAAGTCGGCGAAACGCGCACCTCGGCGCCACCGGGCTTGGCTTGTCAGATTGATATCTCACACCTGAGAGGCGACTACTCGAAGTGACTGAGCATCCTCCGGCGGCTGATCGAGCTGGGAGGACACCACAGCTCTTCCTGCACATCGAACTCGTCGGTTCGTGTCATCCACATGTGCGCATCTGAGACAGAATCCATGAACGGCAACCGCTACACTCGCGTGATGACGGCGTACACCTATGTTCTTCGGTGCTCAGACGGCACGTTCTACGCGGGAAGCACGAAGCATCTCGAGGACCGGATCGAGGCGCATCATCAGGGGTTGGGTAGTGACTACACGACCAACAGACGGCCACTTCAGCTGATCTGGTGGGCCGAGTTCTCGCGAATTGACGAGGCGTTCGCGCTCGAGAAGCAGATACAGGGTTGGAGCCACGCCAAACGGCTCGCTTTCATCGAAGGAGGCTGGGTTGCCATCAAGGGATGGAGTGCGCGAGAGCGGGCCCTCCGAGGCAGCAAGTAGGTTGCGTCTCTGGTTGAGAACACCGAAAGTACGGGTGGCAGCGCAACTGTGCGGCACGTTCGCCCACCTGAGTTTCACGTGAAGCGGGCAGCGGTCGGAGTCACAACGTCGATTCTGGGTACTGGGGCGGACGTCGACTTGTGCGCTCCGCTCTCGCTCAATGATCTCGACTCGAGCGCCGGGAGCGTATGTTTCACGTGAAACGGGCCAGCTGTTGGGGTCGGCGAGCATTTCGTCTCGTCGCTGCGCTCCTCGCTCAATGACCGGAAAGGTGACGGGGAAGGGCATTGAGCGAGCGGGGCGAGTCGAAACGTTGCGGCCAGATTTCTGGGGCTGTTTGGCATTTCGTCTCGTCGCTGCGCTCCTCGCTCAATGACCGGAAAGGTGACGGGGAAGGGCATTGAGGGAGCGGGGCGAGTCGAAACGTTGCGGCCAGATTTCTGGGGCTGTTTGGCATTTCGTCTCGTCGCTGCGCTCCTCGATCAATGACCGGAGAGGTGACGGGCAGGGGCCTTGAGCGAGCGGAGCGAGTCGAAACGTTGCGGCCAGATTTCTGGGGCTGTTTGGCATTTCGTCTCGTCGCTGCGCTCCTCGCTCAATGACCGGAAAGGTGACGGGGAAGGGCATTGAGCGAGCGGGGCGAGTCGAAACGGTGCGGCCAGGTCCTAGAGGCCGGCTGGCATTTCGACTCGCACGGCGTCCGCGCGCTCAATAGCCCCGGCTCGAGCTCCGGGCCCCTATGTTCCACGTGAAACGGATTGACTGTTGGAGTCGGCGAGCATTTCGTCTCGTCGCTGCGCTCCTCGCTCAATGACCTCGGCACGAGCGCCGGTCGTCTGTGTTTCACGTGAAACGGATTGACTGTTGGAGTCGGCGAGCATTTCGACTCGTCGCTGCGCTCCTCGCTCAATGACCGAGCAAGGGCGTTTCACGTGAAACATGCGCGAGACGATGGGCGCACCTCAGGGAAGGGGACATCCCGGACGTTGAGCGAGCCCAGCGAGTCGAAACGCCCCGGTGTGTTCGGGCATGGTGGCATTTCGACTCGTCGCTGCGCTCCTCGCTCAATGACCGGGGAGGACGAGCATTTCGTCTCGTCGCTGCGCTCCACGCTCAATGACCGGGGTGGCAACGGGCGGTGTGTGGCGCATTGCGACTCGAGCTGACGTCCCTGTTCAATGACCGCAAGGCCGGGGCGTGGGGGAGGGATCACGTAGAGTGGTAGGCGGTCCCGAAAGGAGTCGATGTTTCACGTGAAACCATCCGACAACGCATCGCCGAACAACGATTTCGGGATGGATACCCCGCTCGCTCGGGAACTCGCAGACCTCTCGTCACGACGCAAAGCGCTCAAGGCGGTCGAGGTGCAGTTCAGCGGTGACACCCGCGTCTTCACGGTTTCGAATCAGAAGGGCGGAGTCGGCAAGACCACGACGGCGGTCAATCTGGCATCCGCTCTCGCCGATCTCGGCGCCAAGGTGCTCGTGATCGACCTCGATCCGCAGGGAAACGCGTCGACGGCCCTCGGTGTCGCCCATTCGGCAGACACGAAGAGCATCTACGACGTGCTGATCAACGATCTTCCCTTCGGTGAGATCGTGCAGGACAGCCCGGAATCCCCGAATCTGCGCTGTGCACCCAGCACCATCCACCTCGCGGGAGCCGAGATCGAGCTCGTCTCACAGGTCGCGCGGGAGTTCCGTCTGCGCCGCGCGCTCGAAGAGTACCTGAGCGACAGTCCTGTGGACTTCGTCATCATCGACTGCCCGCCGTCGCTGGGGCTGCTCACGATCAACGCGTTCACCGCGGCATCCGAGGTGCTCATTCCCATCCAGTGCGAGTACTACGCGCTCGAGGGTCTGAGCCAGCTGCTGGGGAGCATCCAGATGATCCAGAAGCACCTCAACCCCGAGCTTCACCTCTCCACGATCCTGCTGACGATGTACGACGCGCGCACGCGCCTCGCCCAGCAGGTCGCCGATGAGGTGCGCACCCACTTCCCGCAGCAGGTGCTCAACGCCGTGATCCCGCGCTCCGTGCGGGTATCCGAGGCGCCGAGCTTCGGACAGACCGTCATCTCGTATGACGGTACCTCGGCCGGCGCCGTCGCCTACCGGGAAGCAGCAGTCGAGATCGCGCAGCGCAGAGAATCCGCCGCGCAGAACAAGGGAGCATGATGGCCAAGCGCACTGGACTCGGTCGGGGGATCGGCGCACTCATTCCGACGACGGACCAGGCGGAGCGTCCCGTCGACGTCTTCTTCCCCGGCGCGACGAAGGTGAAGACGGATGCCGCTCCCGCCACCTCCGACACGAGCACCGCCACGACGGACGAGCCCACGAAAACGGACGCAGAGCTGTCACAGGTCCCCGGGGTGCGTCTGATCCAGATCGACCCGAACAGCATCGTCCCCAATCCTCGTCAGCCGCGCACGCACTTCGACGAGGACCACCTCGCCGAGCTCGTGCACAGCGTTCGCGAGTTCGGTGTGCTTCAGCCGGTCATCGTCCGGGAGAACGCGGACGGCGAGTACGAGCTCATCATGGGTGAGCGCCGCACCCGCGCGGCACGTGAGGCCGGCCTCAACGCCATCCCCGCGATCGTCCGTGAGACCGCAGACGAAGACCTCCTCCGAGACGCACTCCTCGAGAACCTGCACCGCTCACAGCTCAACCCTCTGGAAGAGGCATCCGCCTACCAGCAGCTGCTCGAGGACTTCGGGATCACCCAGGAGGAGCTTGCGGCTCGTATCGGCCGCTCTCGCCCCCAGATCAGCAACACGATCCGCTTGCTTCGCCTGCCCGTTCCGGTGCAGCAGCGCGTCGCGGCCGGCGTGCTGTCGGCCGGTCACGCCCGAGCGATCCTGTCGGTCGAGACCCCTGAGCAGATGCAGCGCCTCGCCGACAAGGTCGTCAACGAGGACCTCTCGGTGCGTGCCACCGAGGCTGCGGCGAAGACGCTCCCGAGCTCTCAGGGAACCACGAGCAAGCCCACCGCCGGTGCGCGTCGTGCCTACCTCGACGAGGTCTCCCACAAGCTCGGTGACCGCCTCAACACGCGGGTGCAGATCACGCTCGGTGCACGAAAAGGCCAGCTCAAGATCGAATTCGCCTCGATCCAGGATCTCAACCGCATCCTCGCCGAACTCGGCGAAGAGGAGTTCGGCTCGCGCTGACCCACGCAGACACAGCAGCTGAGCACCGGAAAACTCCGGTGCTCAGCTGCTTTCCGCGATGTATCGTCGCCGTCTGCTCGGCACCACCCCTTTCAGACGGCACCCGCGCTCCGCTAGCATCCGGAGCACCGACCGGAGGAGGGGCATCATGACCGATTCAGCCAGAGGACGTGCCGCGAGCGGGATCCGCGGAAAAGTGATCGGCGTGAGCATCGCCGCCGCGTTGGGAGGCTTCCTCTTCGGCTTCGACACCGCGGTGATCAACGGCGCAGTGGATGCCCTGGCGGGCGCCTTCGACCTCGGCGTGGGCCTCAAGGGCTTCGCTGTCTCTTCGGCGCTCATCGGCTGCGCGATCGGCGCCTGGTTCGCCGGTCCTGTGGCGAACCGCTTCGGACGCATCCCGACGATGATCGTGGCCGCCGTCCTCTTCCTCGTCTCCGCCGTCGGTTCCGGTCTGGCCTTCGGCGTGATCGACCTCATCATCTGGCGCATCGTCGGCGGCTTCGGCGTCGGTGCGGCGTCGGTCATCGCGCCGGCGTACATCGCCGAGGTCTCGCCCGCGCACGTCCGCGGGCGACTCGGCTCGCTGCAGCAGCTGGCGATCGTGACGGGCATCTTCATCGCGTTGCTCTCGGATGCCCTGCTCGCGAACGTCGCCGGGGGAGCGGCGGAGCCGCTCTGGGGGCTGGAGGCCTGGCGCTGGATGTTCATCGCCGAGGCGATCCCCGCCGTCGTCTACGGGCTCATGGCGATGCGCCTGCCGGAGTCGCCGCGATACCTCGTCGCACGAGGCGATGTCGAGAAGGCGGCGGAGGTGCTCACCCTCGTCACCGGAACCATCGACGTGAAGGCGAAGATCACCGAGATCACGGGCACGATCAACACCGAGCGCAGCGAATCGCTCAGCGACCTGCGCGGCCACCGCTTCGGACTGAAGCCGATCGTCTGGGTCGGCATCCTGCTGAGCATCTTCCAGCAGTTCGTCGGCATCAATGTGATCTTCTATTACTCGACGACGCTGTGGCGATCGGTCGGCTTCGACGAGTCGGATGCCCTGACGATCACCGTCATCACCTCGGTGACGAACATCGTCGTCACGATCATCGCGATCCTGCTGGTCGACCGCGTCGGACGCCGTCTGATGCTCATGGTCGGCTCGATCGGCATGGCCCTGACACTGGGTCTGATGTCCGTCGCGTTCTCGTTCGGAACCCTGGATGCCGAGGGCGCGGTCGCTCTTCCCGACCCGTGGGCGACGATCGCACTGATCAGCGCCAACGCGTTCGTGGTGTTCTTCGGAGCGACCTGGGGCCCGCTGGTGTGGGTGCTGCTGGGGGAGATGTTCCCCAACTCCATCCGCGCCGGAGCGCTCGCGGTCGCCGCAGCGGCTCAGTGGGCGGCGAACTTCTTCATCTCGACGACGTTCCCCGCGTTCGCCGAGATCGGGCTCACCTTCGCATACGGCTTCTACGCGTTCTTCGCGCTGCTGTCGTTCTTCTTCGTCTACTTCAAGGTCGCCGAGACGAAGGGCAAGGAGCTCGAGTCGATGACCGAGGATGTCACGGTCGAGCGCCGCAGACGCGTTCAGCGCTCGTAGAATTGTGAGGTGATCCCCTCGTTCCCGCGTCGTGCCAGCCTCGAAGTGCTGCGCGCCGAAGCGGGCGACGAACGGTCGGTGCTGGTGCACGAGCGCCTGCGCAGCGGCGAGGACCCGTGGGACTTCATGTCTGAGCTGCCGTCGGTCGACGAGCTGGTGGTTCTGTTGCTGCGCACCGACGTCTATGAGGACCGGGGCGGCAACCCACGGGATCCACGCTGGAACGACGTGGTGCTGCGCAGCATCGCACACGAGTATCCCGAGCTGAGCTCGACCGTCTGGCGGATGCTGGCCGCATAGCGACGGGAATCCGCCAGCGCCGCGATTCAGCCGCCGCCGGGATTCCGCCGGCGACGGCCGCCGGGCATCCGGATGCAGAAAGCGCGCCACCTCGATGAGGTGACGCGCTCTCGGTGCACGTGGGGATCAGCCGATGAACGGAGCCAGATCCTGCTCGAGGGCGAACTTCGGCTTGGCGCCGATGATGGTCGTCTTGACCTCACCGCCCTGGAACACCTTCATCGCCGGGATCGACGTGATCTGGTACTTCATGGCCAGGTCGGGGTTCTCGTCGACGTTGAGCTTGAGGATCGTGATCTTGTCGGGGTTCTCGGCCTGGATCTCGTCGAGGACGGGCGCGACCATGCGACACGGACCGCACCACGCGGCCCAGAAGTCGACCAGCACGGGTCCTTCAGCCTGCAGAACGTCCTGCTCCCAGGTTGCCTGAGTGGTTGCCTTGGCAGTCATGGATTGTCTCCTTGTTCGGTGTCCACCTGATCAAACGTCAGGCGGGAGGATTGTGTTCCCGATCAGCTCGCGATGATCTCGGCGGCGATCGCGGCGGGCTCTTCGACCGAGGCGTCTTCGAGGTCGGCGATGAAGTGCTCGGCGTCGAGCGCTGCGACGACGCCCGAGCCTGCTGCCGTGGCGGCCTGGCGGTAGGTCGGGTCGATCACATCGCCCGCGGCGAAGACGCCGGGAACCGAGGTGCGCGACGAACGGCCGTCGACCCAGATGGTTCCGGCGTCCGTGAGCTGCAGCTTGTCGTGCACGAGGTGCGTGCGCGGGTCGTTGCCGATCGCGACGAACACGCCGTCGACAGCGAGTTCACGGGTCGTGTCGTCGACGGTCGAGCGCAGGCGAACGCCGTTGACCGAGTCGCCGCCGAGGATCTCGTCGACGGTGCTGTTCCACACGAACTCGATCTTCTCGTTCGCGAACGCGCGCTCCTGCATGATCTTCGAAGCGCGCAGCGTGTCCTTGCGGTGGATGACGTACACCTTCGACGCGAAGCGGGTGAGGAAGGTGGCCTCTTCCATGGCCGAGTCGCCGCCGCCGACGACCGCGATCTCCTTCTCGCGGAAGAAGAAGCCATCGCAGGTCGCGCACCACGAGACGCCGTAGCCCGAGAGACGCTCTTCGCCCTCGATGCCGAGCTTGCGGTAAGCGGATCCGGTCGCGTAGATGATGGTGGATGCCTCGTGCACGGCGCCGCTGCCGAGGATGACCTTCTTGACCGGGCCGTCGAGCGAGAGCTCGGTGACGTCGTCGTAGAGCACTTCGGTGCCGAACTTCTCGGCCTGCGCCTGCAGCTTGGCCATCAGATCGGGGCCCTGGATGCCCTCGGGGAACCCCGGGAAGTTCTCGACATCGGTCGTGTTCATCAGCTCGCCGCCGACCTCGACGGTGCTGGCGACCAGCAGCGGCTTGAGGTTGGCACGCGCCGCGTAGATCGCGGCGGTGAATCCGGCGGGGCCGGAGCCGATGATGATGACCTGACGCATGTGCTCTCCTAAGGCGGCTGATGTTCAGCAGGCGCGGGTGATCCGCGTCACCTGCGTAAACCCATGGTAGCCGCGCGGCATTCCCGGGCGCTGTGCGGCGCCGCAGGGCGGACGGCGGTTCCGGATGCCCGGATTCACGGCGTCTCCGTGCCGGGAGCCGCCTCGCGGGCGGTGGCTCAGCGGCCAGGCAGGAAGCGGCGCAGCAGTGTGCCTGCGACGGCGAGCTCGGGGGTGCGCATGACGGCCAGCAGGCCGGCGTACACGACGACCACCACCCCGCCGACGAGCGCGGCGCCGAGGGCGCCGAGGAGCTGCGACTGGGCCATCCACCCATCGGCGCCACCGCAGAGCAGGTACAGGCCCCATCCGGCGAAGCCCGCAGGAACCGCGGCGATCGAGAACCACCCGAGTGCGCCCATCCATCGACGCGCACCCAGAGGGCCGAGGCGTCGGTGCAGCAGCCAGATCGCGAGCAGCGTCTGCACGGTGCTCGCGATGGACTGCCCGAGGGCGACGGCAGCCGCCAGATGCGTGATGTCGAGCATCCCGGCATCCACCAGCATCCGTGCGCCCAACGCGGTCGCGACCACGACCACGCACTGCACGAGGGTGAACAGCAGCGGCGTCCTGGTGTCGCTGTAGGCGTAGAACGCGCGCTGCACCATGAAGATCACGGTGAGGGGCACCAGGCTCACGAGGTAGGCGAGCAGCACGAGGGCGGCGGCCTCGGCATCCGGAGCCGACCGTGTGAACACCCGCGATGCGGGAACGGCCGCCGCGACCACTGCGGCCAGCGCGCCGACGATGAAGAAGCCGAGGGTGCGCACGGCGCGCGAGATGTCGGCGATCACCTCGTCGTCGCGTCCGGCGACGGCGTGCTCGCTGATGCGCGTGAAGTACGGGGTGCCGATCGACAGCACGATGATCGAGTAGGGGAGCATGAACACCAGCCAGGCGTTCGACATCACCGTGCTGCCCGCACCCGCGCCGGAGGCCAGGTTCGCGACGTTGGTCTGCAGGAACCCCGTGGCCAGGCTCACCAGAGCCATCAGCAGCGTCCAGCTCGCGAGCTTGCCGACATCGCCGAGGCCCACGCCGCGCCAGTGGAAGTCGGGGCGGATGTGGATGCCCGTGCGTCGCCAGAACAGCATCAGCACCGCCGCCTGCACGAGGATGCCGAGGGTGGCCGTGCCGCCGAGTGCGGCGATCATCATCGGCGTCCACTGATCGACGTCGACCAGTTCGGTGCCGAAGACGGCGCCGATAACGAGGAAGCCGATGATCGACAGGATGTTGTTGACGACGGGCGCCCACGTGAACGGCCCGAAGATGTTGCGGGCGTTCAGGGTCTCGCCGACGATGGCGTACAGGCCGTAGAACACGATCTGCGGCAGGCACCAGTAGGCGAACGCGATGGCGAGGGCGGCCTGCTCACCGCCCTTCGGCAGCTGCACCGAGACGAGCCACGGGGTGAGGATCGCCGCGACGCCGGTCGCGACGATGAGCACGACCGTGCCGAGGGTGAACAGCTTCGAGATGAAGGCGCTGCCCTTGTCGTCGTGGCGGGCCGCGGCGACGATCTGCGGCACGATCACCGCGGTGAGCAGACCCACCGAGATGAGGTTGAAGATGCTGTTGGGCAGCTTGTTGGCGACGTCGAACGCGTCGGCCGCCTGCGATCCGACAGCGCCGAGGACGAGCACGAGCACGATCGTGCGCAGCAGTCCGGTGACGCGCGAGATCATCGTTCCCGCGCCGATCAGTGCACTGGCGCGGCCGAGACTCGTCACTTGCTCTCCTCAGGGGTGTCATCTGCGGCATCCGCTCTGCGTCGCCGCACCATCCGCACGATGCCGACGATCAGCAGGAGCCCGATCACCCCGCCGAGGATGCCGAGACCGATGCCCTCCCAGTCGGCGCGCAGCGTGACGTCGGCGACCTCGGGCTGGCCGATCGGCACGCCTGCGTCGCTCTCGAGGCGGAAACGAACATCGACCTGACCGCTCGCGACGCGCGCCTCGATCGGCACGTCGACGCGCGTGGCGCTCGAAGCGAGCGCCGTCACCGGGGTCACGGGCTGAATGTCGAGCCGGTTGTCGGACGGGGTGCTGAACAGGTTGACGGTCACCGGCCACGGCAGGTCGTTGCGCACCCACACGGGCAGCGGCGCAGCCGACGTGAACAGCTGCACCGGCTTGGGCTTCTGCACGGTCACCGATGTGAGTGTGGTGCTCACGCGATCGGCGTGCGCCGCAGTGCGCTCGCTGAACTGCTCGTCGTCGAGGCCGACGCCGATGGTGCGCAGCAGGCGGATGCGCTCGGGCGCGAGCAGGACGGCCGGCTCATCGAGAATGGTCGCGAAGGCGGCGAGCCGGTCTTCACCCGCGAGCATGCTGTTCAGCTCGGCGACGCGGGCACCCGGAGTCGTCTCGGTGAGGGTGACGGATGCCGGTGCGCCGACGCGCAGCGAGCTCAGCGTCGCACCGGGCGAGGCGAAGGCCACGAGCGCCTTGCGCAGCGCCTCGGGGGAGCGGGTCTCGGAGCGGTCGAGCGCGACGGCGGTCAGCTCGCTGCTGCGGGCGGCGAAGAACAGGTGGCCGGCGGCGCCCGCCAGCTGGGCCTCGGCCGCCGCGGGATCGGAGCGCTCCACGGCCGCCGACAGACGGGCGGAGGCCGCGGCGTCGGTGATCAGCAGGTCGCGTGCGCCGACGGCGCTGTGCACCGCCGATGCGCCCTGCACAGCCGTGGAGGGAAGGATCGTCGTCACCCGGTCGCCGAGGTACCCTCCGAACGCCGCGAGGTCCTTCTCGGTGATGCCGGCGCGCGGCCACAGGATCCCGGCCTGCGAGCCGCGGACGGCCGTGAGCTCGCTGTTGTCGGGCAACTCGGGCTCCGCGCTCGGAAGCGGGGTGGGGGTCGGCTCCGATGTCGCTTCGGGCTCGGGCTCGACGGCGGGGAAGTCGGCGGGATCGAGAAGCGGCGCGAAGTCGGGCTCGGCGAGCAGCTGCGCCCGACCCGACTGCGCCTGCACCGTGGCATCGGCGTCGCCGAACTGCAGGGTGAACATGTCGTTCGGCAGCGCCTCGAAGCTCTCGAGCCACTGCGTCGCGCTCACCGGGGCCGACTCGCCGAGAACACGGATGGCCGCGGGGATCGAGGGGTCGATGGCGAGGATGGCGCTGGTTCCCGAGACGGCCTCGACGAGATCTGTGAGAGCGCCGTCGTCGGCGGTGAGCGTGCTCAGCTCGTCGGCAGTGAGCAGGCCGCCGTTCTCGGGCGTCGCGGTGATGGGCACGATCACCGCGGTGCGGCTGTCCGTCGGCGGCGTGACGACGACGACAGATTCGGCGGTGACGTTCCACGGCACGGTCTCGCCGTCGGCGTCGGTGGTGGTGGCCCCGTTGAGGCGCGCCTTGAGCGGGTACACCCCCGGTGCGAGGGTGCCGAGGTCAGTGGCGTCGACGCTCACGCTCACCGAGTCGTCTGCGCCGTCGGTCACGACGGGGCTGCTCTCGGTGGCGACGGTGCGGAACCCGCCGCCGGCCGTGCCCCCGTCGAGCCACGCGTCGAGAGCCGCGCCGTCGGCCAGGGGAGTGGTGTTCAACTCGACGCTGACGCTCCCCGCGGTGAGGTCGCTGTCGGTGGGATTGTCGATCGTGACGGTTCCCGTCATCGGCGTGCCCGGCGCGATCTCGCCACCCGCCCCGACAGAGAGGAACAGCTCGACAGCCGGGTCGGCCGGCTGCTCGGCATCCGCGTCGTCTGCGAGAGCGGCGGGGGAGACGCCGAATCCGATCGAGCCGACGACGACCACCGCGGCGAGGCGGCCCAGCAGCCGTCGCGCGCGCGGGCGGGGGCCTTCGCGAGGGATCGTCGAGTTCATGTGTGCGGGTCGGCGGCTTCGGGAATCCGGCACCGGCGACGCCCCCGATTCTAGGCGGCGACGCCTCGCGAACCCTGAAGGCGCGTAGAGTGACGGCCGTGCCGCACCGCGCTCAGCCCCTCCCAGACGCCCCTCTCGCGCAGGCGCTCGCCGCCGATCTCGACGCCGCAGACTTCCGTTCGCAGCCCCTGCGGCGACTCTGGGGCGAAGAGGCGGACGACGCCGTCGGCCGAGGCTTGCGGGAGCCGATCCTGCGTGCGCTGGGCGGGCGAGACGACGTCCTGCCGACGCTGGGCCGGCTGTGGGTGCTCGGGATGCCGCAGCCGCACGACGCCGTCGAGCGGGCGCTGCCGCAGCTCGGCGTCGATGGGGCGGTGTCGCTGGGCCTTGCCCGTGTCGATGGCGGCGACGTGCATCCCGAAGCGCTGATCCGGCCCCAGTCGTTCGTGGATGCCGACGGCGTCGGCGAATGGTGGATCGCGAGCGACCTCGATGAGATCGCCCTCGGCGCCTCACTGCCCGCCGATCACGTGCTGGGCGTCGGCGGAGCGTCGCGCACGCTCGCAGAGCTCGTCATCCCCGTGCCGATCGGGCGGGCGCTCGACCTCGGCACCGGATGCGGGATCCAGGCGCTGCTGGTCTCGCGGCATGCAGGCCGGGTCGTCGCGACCGATATCTCGGCTCGCGCGCTCGCCTACGCCGAGCTGAACGCGCTGCTGAACGGCGTGCACAACATCGAATTCCGCCTGGGCAGCCTCTTCGAGCCCGTTGCGGGGGAGTCGTTCGACCTCATCGTGTCGAACCCTCCCTTCGTCATCACCCCGCGCGCGTCAGGTGTGCCCGAATACGAGTACCGTGACGGGGGCCTCGTGGGTGATGCCCTCGTCGAGGAGTTCCTGCGCAGCGCTCCCGCGCACCTGGCCGCCGGTGGCATCGCGCAGCTGCTCGGCAACTGGGAGTCGCGCGGCGGCGCTCGGGGCCTCGACCGAGTGCGCTCGTGGATCGGCGACGACCTCGACGCCTGGGTGATCCAGCGCGAAGAGCTCACCCCGCTCGGGTACGCCGAGCTCTGGATCCGGGACGGGGGGACGCTGCCACGGGATGCCGAGTTCACCCGTCTGCTCACCGCGTGGCTCGACGACTTCGCCGAGCGTGACGTGACCGCTGTGGGCTTCGGGTACATCCTCCTGCGCCGCCCGCCGGCGAACCACGACGTGCTTCGTCGCTTCGAGACGGTCTCGCAGCCGGTGTCGAACCTCGGGCTGGCCCTCGGTGCCGGTCTCGCCGCACATGACGTGCTCGCCGAGGGCATCCCCGCCCGGCTCACGGTCGCACCCGACGTGACCGAGGCCCGCCATCTCATGCCAGGAGAAGACGACCCGAGCGTCATCGAGCTGCGCCAGGGCGGCGGCTTCGGCCGCACGATCGGCGTCGACAGCGCACTCGCCGGGTTCGTCGGCGCGTGCGACGGCGAACTCAGCGTCGCACAGATCGCCGCCGCGCTCGCCGACCTCTTCGACGTGCCGCTCGCCGACCTATGGGCGGATGTCGAGCCGCGCATCCGCCAGCTGGTGCTCGACGGAGTTCTCCTGCCCGCCGGGGAATAGCATCCGGCTTACATGCGTTTGCATATGACATGAAGGCATTCGGCTTCCTCTCGTTCGGGCACTACCAAGACGTGCCCGGCTCTGTCACCCGCACCGCCGGCGACATGCTGCGCCAGACCATCGAGCTCGCCGAGGGCGCCGATGAGATCGGCGTCAACGGCGCATACGTGCGGGTGCACCACTGGGCTCGTCAGGCTGCGTCGCCCATGCCGCTGCTGTCGGCCATGGCTGCCCGCACGAAGCGCATCGAGGTCGGCACGGGCGTGATCGACATGCGATACGAGAACCCGTTCCAGTTCGCCGAAGAGGCCGCGGCGCTCGACCTCATCGCCGACGGACGCATCGCCCTGGGTGTGAGCCGCGGATCACCCGAGACGGCGCTGCGGGGCTACGAGACCTTCGGCTTCCACGACGAGGAGGACACCGAGCGCGGCAGCGTGCTGGCTCGCGAGAAGTTCGACCTGTTCCTCAAGGTGATCGACGGTGAGCGCATCGCACCCGGCGACCCGCGCATGGTCGGTCCTGGGCAGTACCTGGCCATCGAGCCGCAGTCGCCCACGCTCCGCGACCACATCTGGTGGGGAGCAGGGTCCCGCGCGACCGCCGAGTCCACGGGGCGCATGGGCCTGAACATGATGAGCTCGACCCTGCTCACCGAGGCCACGGGCCAGCCGTTCCACGAGCTGCAGCGCGAGCAGATCGACCTGTTCCGCTCCGCCTACAAGCAGGCCGGTCACACGGGAGCACCCCGCGTGTCGGTGAGTCGCAGCGTGTTCCCGCTGGTCAGCGATCGTGACCGCGCGTACTTCGGCATGCGCTCGCGCGAGAACAGCGACCAGGTGGGCATCATCGACGGCTACCGCTCGACGTTCGGCAAGACGTACGCCGCCGAACCGGACGAGCTGATCGAGCAGCTCCGCGCCGACGAGGCCGTCATGGCCGCCGACACGCTCATGCTGACCATCCCTAATCAGCTGGGTCCGGAGTACAACCTGCACGTGCTGCAGGCTTTCGCCGAGCACGTCGCCCCCGCCCTGGGCTGGAAGCCCAACACCGAGGGGCCCGTGCAGGGCGACCCCATCGACTGACCCGCCTTCACCCCGGCGCGCAAGGGACGCGCCGGGGTTCACCGAGGGTTCACGAGACGGTCGAATAGGACGGAAGACGGTTACCGAGCCGTCATCCGAGGGGACTACGAAGAGGAGCGGCATTCGCCGACTCCCCCTTCGTGAAGAGGTCCTCTTTCCATGCCCCATCCATCCCTCCGTCGTGCCGGAGCCGGAGCACTCGCCGCCGTGGTCGTCGCCACCGCGCTGGTCTCCGGTGCCGCGCCCGCCGCCTTCGCGGACGAGACGACACCCACGCCCACGGCGACCCCCGCCACCGAGCAGGCCGTGACTCCCGAGCCCGCGCCCACCGCACCCAGCACCGACGAGACGGCCGAGCCGACTCCGGATGCCACAGAGCCCGCACCCACGGCTGAGCCGGCGCCGACGGAGCCCGCGCCAACGGAGCCCGCGCCGACGGAGCAGCCCGCAGAGCCGGACCCGACGGAGCCGGCGCCGACAGAACCGGTCCCGGCTCCCGATGAGGTCGCGCCTGAGGCATCCGAAATCGCGCCAGTCACCGGCGAGAGCGGCAACGCCGCCGAGCACTGGCCGCTCGTGATCACCGAGATCAACGGCGACAACGCCGGAGCCGACATGTACGAGTTCGTCGAGGTCACGAACACCACGGCCGAGCCGATCGATCTCACCGCAGAGGGCCTGCAGATCAGATACCACACGAGCCAGTGGAACACCGGCACCGTGCAGCCGCTGATCCACCTCGACGGCGAGGCCGACAGCCCGGCGGTCATCCCCGCCGGCGGCACCGCCGTGCTCTGGATGAACTACGCCGACGGTGACGCGCGCCGCAGCCTCACGAAAGAGCAGTTCCGCGCGTTCTACCACGTTCCCGAGACCGTGCAGGTGCTGCGCTTCGGACCGCAGGGCGGGTTCGCGAACAGCGGCTCGCGCGGCTTCAGCCTGACGGATGCCGAGGGCGCGACCCTCGCACGCGCCTGGGTGCCGTCAGACGACGGCGTCAGCTCGACCCCGTGGAACGCCCAGTTCGCGGTGCCGAACCAGATCGGCTCGGCAGAAGCGCGTCTGCTCGACTTCGACCCGACAGGAGCGACCGCGGCGCCCACTCCCGGCACGATCACGGTCGACCAGGTCACGAGCGAGCTGATCCCCGCGCCCAAGCCCACCGACCCCGACGCCAAGGGCCCGATCCTGCAGATCACCGAGGTCGCGCCGGACACGGCGAACGTCTCGGGCTCCGACGCATTCGAGTTCATCGAGGTCTACAACGCCTCCGACGCACCCGTGGGCTTCGGCGACTACGCGCTCAGCTACCTCACCACCGACAATGCCCTCACCGGCCCGACCACGAACGCGTCGACGCTGTGGCCGGCCGGACCAGGCGAGCCGACCATCGGCGCCGGCGAGACGCTCGTGCTGTGGATCCAGAACCCGGCCGTACTCAGCGCCGGGTACACGGTCGCCGACTTCAACGCGGCATTCGGCACCGATCTGGTGCTCGGCGAGAGCATCCTGACCATCCAGTCGGGCGGCATGGCGAACGGCGGATCGCGTGGCCTGCAGCTGAGCACGAAGAGCGGCCACGACATCTCGCGCGCCTACTACTTCGACGATGCGCAGACCACGGCGTCGACCGCCATCCAGTACGGCTGGAACCCCGCCGACGTCAGCAGTGCCCTGTGGGTGCCCGCCGATCCCGCAGGCAGCATCCAGACCATGCAGGGTCTGGCCGCCCCCACCCCGGGCGCGGTCAGCGACAGCCAGGTCGCAGGATCGTACGTACCGCATCCCGCGGCCGGGTCCGCCCCCACGATCGTCGACCTCACCGGCGGCAGCGAACTGCCGGGCGGCGAGGGCATCGAGCTCGGCTTCGACATCTCCGACGACGTGCTCGTGCGCCGCGTCACCCTCACGCTCACCGACGACCTCGGCGCGACCGAGACCCGTGATCTGACGTTCACGACCGCGGGTCGCTACGGGTACAGCATCCCGTCGGTCGACGTCTACGGAAAGCGCTGGCTCGAGTATTCGGTCACCGCAGGTGACGGCAGCCAGACCACGACGCTCGGACCGGTGCGCCTCACGCTCGACGACACCCCCGACGACCCCGTGCGGCTCAACGTCACCGAGGGGCAGTTCGTCGGCGGGCAGACGCCGCTCGTCGCGACCACCGACGGCGACCCGGCGTCGCTCTCGCTCGGCATCGACGGCGAGAAGGCCGGTGAGACGACGCCGTCGCTCGAGCGGGCACCGCGATTCGCGATCGAGGCGACCAGCACCGACGCGTTCTTCCGCAACGGGCTCAAGCTCGGCGACACCGTGCTGAAGGTGTTCGACGAGGGCTACTACGACCGCATCGTGACGGTCGATGGCGAGGTGCCCGTGCAGGAGGTCGTGCGCGGTGAGCAGCTGACGCTCGGCGTGTACGCCGGGACGAAGGCCTGGCCGCAGCCGGACCCCAACGAGAACAACGACGACTACACGGCCATGAACCCGCGTCTCGTGCTGCCCGACGGCAGGGTGCTGCGCCCGACCTCGTGCGCGGGTGCGGGCGAGGGCCAGGAGCCGACCGAGCGCGCCTGCCCCGCCACGTCGGCCGAGCGGATCAACTTCAGCGACGCCAACCTGGTCTACTTCCTCGCGACGTTCACCATCCCCGACGACGCCTTCGACCCGGTCTCGACGCTGTGGGACACCACGGCCGTCGCAGACGGCGAGCACGTGATCACAGCATCCGCATCGCCGGAGGCCGAGGCCGAGTCCGCCGCCCGGGCAGCCGACGCGATGTCGGCGACGCGCACCGTGATCGTCGACAACACCGCTCCCCAGATCGAGAGCACGATCGTCGACGGCCGCCAGTACCGGGGTGCGTTCACGATCGACGCGACCGTCACCGACGCGGGCTCCGGCTTCGAGTCGGTCACGGCGACGCTCGACGAGAAGGAGATCACGCTGCCGCTGGCGACCTCATCGCTCACGCTCACGCCGGGCGACCACACTGCGGTCATCACCGCGAAGGACGCCGTCGGCAACGTCTCGACGACGACCATCGCCTTCTCGACCGCGGACGAGAAGCCGAACACGCAGCTGATCAGCCCCGATGACGGCGCCGAGCTGACCGGCGACGAGGTGGACCTCGTCGCCAGGCCCGGGTCGCAGGTCGACGACCGCCTCGAGCTCTGCTTCGCCGAGGGGTACACGTACACGTCTATGGATGACGAGGTGCGCGTCGCCGCCGGCACCACCTCGAGCTCGCGCTCGACCGACCGCGGCGACGCGAAGGCGCTGACCGAGGACGAGCTGGCGCGCATCGCGCGCCTGGACGGCATCGAGGTCGCCGCGAGCTCCGACACCGCCATGCCGTACCAGCTGTTCACGGTGCAGGTGCCCGAGCGGGCAGGTTCCGACGCCCAGGTGCGCGTCGCGTGGGAGGGTTCTGCCAACGCGGATGCCAAGGTGCTGCTCTACGTGCAGAAGACCGACGGCTCGTGGCACGAGGTCGACCGGCACGTCACCACAGGCGGTTCGCCGACCAGCTTCGCCCTGGAGGCCGAGGTCGCGGTCGACGGTCACGCGAAGGATGGCGCGCTGACCCTGCTCGTGCAGCACTCCGAGGGCTGGGCGGGCACCGACAGCAGCTCGCGGGACTCGCAGGTGACGCCGTTCAACGCCGGCGCCACGCCCCGGGACCAGTACGACTTCACGCTCGGCTGGCTGTCTGACACGCAGTACTACAACCGCAACGAGGGCGATCTCGCCGGCGACGGCGGTTCGGACGTCTGGTACCAGCACCAGCAGAACATGAACCGGTTCCTGGTCTCGCAGCGCGACGCACTCAACCTGCAGTACGTCACGCACACCGGCGACATCGTCGACAACTACGACCAGCCGCATCAGTGGAAGAACGCGGATGCGGCGTACCGCCTGCTCGACGACGCCGGCATCCCCTACGGTGTGCTCGCCGGCAACCACGACGTCGGCCACTGGGACGGCGACTACACCGAGTACAGCAGGAACTTCGGCGAGGCCCGCTTCGCCGGGAACCCCTGGTACGGCGGCTCATACAAGGACAACCGGGGTCACTACGACCTGGTCACCGCCGGCGGGATCGACATGCTCATGATGTACATGGGCTGGCCCGACCCCAACGACGAGGCGTCGAACAGCGAGGACATCGCCTGGATGAACTCGATCATCCGGCAGTACCCCGAGCGCAAGGTCATGATCAACCTGCACGAGTACATGCTCACCACGGGCGGACTCGGACCCTTCCCGCAGCGGATCTACGACGAGGTCGTGGCGCCGAACGCGAACGTCGTCTCGGTCGGCTCAGGGCACTATCACGATGCGTACACGCGTCTCGACGAGTTCGACGACGACGGCGACGGCGTCGCCGACCGCACGGTCTACTCGATGCTGTTCGACTATCAGGGTCTGCCGGAGGGCGGTCAGGGCTACCTGCGTCTGCTGCACTTCGACAACGAGCATGGCCGGATCATCGTGCGCACGTACTCGCCGTCGCTCGACGATTTCGACTCCGACGACGCGTCGCTGAACAGCCCGGCCGGCATGCAGGAGTTCGAGATCCCCTACGCCGCCGGCGGCATCGCCCCGGTGACCAAGGTGCTGTCGACCGACTCGTTCCGGGTCGACATCCTGACCACGAACGAGATTGGCTGCGTGCAGGACGTCGTGAGCGGCGAGCAGACGACGGTCGCGTGGAAGGGCCTGGATGCCGGTGAGCACGGCTGGTACGTGCGCACCATGGGCCCGTTCGGCGGAGTGGAGAGCACTGAGGTGCGCTCGTTCACGACCGATGGCAAGCCGACGACCGACCCCGGCGAGGGTGGTCCTGGTGACGGTGACGGTGGTCCTGGTGACGGTGACGGTGGTCCTGGTGACGGGGACGGTGGTCCCGGGGACGGAGACGGGGGTCCTGGTGACGGTGACGGGGGTCCTGGTGACGGTGACGGTGGTCCCGGGGACGGTGACGGCGGTCCTGGTGACGGCGGTTCAGAGGGACCGGACGCCGGCGCCTCCGACGGCGGTCCGAAGAGCCCCAGTGTCGACCGTCCCGGTGACGCGCTGGCGACGACCGGCTCATCCGGAACATGGACGCTCGGCCTCGGCATCGTCGCGCTCCTCGCGCTCGTGGCCGGCGGCATCCTGTACCTGAACGGCCGCCGCCGGGCCTAGCGCCTGTGCTGCAAGACCCCGTCGGCACTCGCCGGCGGGGTCTTCTCGTTCACCGCCCGACTGCGAGACAAGAGCCTCAACTCTGAGGGACGTTCGCACTTGTGAAGGACTCCCCAGCGTCCAGCATCCTTCAGAATCGCCATGGTCCTTCAGAAATGAGCGCCTTACGCGGGCGGGCGCAGCAGGCGGAACTCCTCGCAGACGACGGGCATGGTCGGATCGTAGCCGCGCGGATTCTCGGAATGCTGGCGCCAGTAGCGCTCGTGCACCTCACGCCAGTGCTCGAGAGTGCGGTCGCCTTCGCCCTCGGCGAAGGCGTGGGATGCCGAGACCTGATCGAACGGCACCACGTCGATGGCCGTGGTCTCGAGCAGCGCGCGGGGCGCGCCGCGCCCGTCGAGGATGATGCTCAGCTCGCCCACCTGGGGCAGCGGCTCGCCGGTGTGCTCGTAGTCCCACAGCGACGAGGCCGTGGCCGTCTTGGTCCCTGCCAGCACGAGGGCGAGCAGGCCGTCGGCGTGCTCCGGTGTGGCGCCGAACGACCACACCTCGGGCAGCGCCTCGGGCAGGTGCGGCAGCGCGGCGCGGCACTCGCGCCAGAACTCGTCGATGGCGGCGTCGGTATGCATCCCCTCACCGTACGCGCCCCGGACGATCGACCATGCGGATGCGGCGATCAGGGACGTCCTCGCTTCTGAAGGACTCCCAGGCCGTCAGCGTCCTTCAGAATCGCCATCGTCCTTCAGAAGTGAGCGCCTTCGCTGCGCCGGTACCCTTGAATCCATGCTCAATATGGCCGAGGGCCTGTCCCGACTCGGCGCGCTCGCCGCGAATCCCGTCGTCGCCACCCTGGCGACCGCCTTCGCCGACGCGGGCTTCGATCTCGCCGTCGTCGGCGGACCGGTGCGCGACGCGCTTCTCGGTCGCGAGACGCACGATCTCGACTTCACGACGAACGCCCGCCCCGATGACATCCTGCGCATCGTCAAGCCGATCTCGAGCACGCAGTGGGACATCGGGCGCGCCTTCGGCACGATCGGCGCCAGGATCCGCGGCGAGCAGGTCGAGATCACCACGTACCGCGCCGACAGCTACGACGGCGTCACCCGCAAGCCGGTCGTCGAGTTCGGCGACGCGATCGACGGCGACCTGCTGCGTCGCGACTTCACCGTGAACGCGATGGCCCTGCAGGTGCCTGCGGTGAAGCTGATCGACCCGACGAGCGGCGTCGAAGACCTCGTCGCCGGCGTGCTGCGCACCCCGATCGATCCCGAGATCAGCTTCGGCGACGACCCGCTCCGGATGCTGAGGGCGGCGCGCTTCAGCGCACAGCTCGGCTTCGCCCTCGAAGACGGCACCTTCGCGGCCATCGAGAAGCTCAGGGAGACCCTGAAGATCGTCAGCCCCGAGCGGGTGCAGGGCGAACTCGTGCGGCTCATGCAGACCGATGACCCGGTCGGGGGCATCCGGGTGCTGGTCGAGACCGGACTGATCGACGAGTTCCTGCCCGAGGTCAGCGCGCTGCGCCTCGAGGTCGACGAGCACCATCACCACAAAGACGTCTACGAGCACTCGCTCACCGTGCTGCGGCAGGCGATCGAGCTCGAGAAGAACCGCAATCCGGATGCCGGGCCCGACGTGCCGCTGCGTCTCGCGGCGCTGCTGCACGACATCGGCAAGCCGCGCACCCGCAAGCTCGAGTCAGGGGGAGGGGTCACCTTCCACCACCACGACGTGGTCGGATCGCGCATGGCCCGCAAGCGCCTGCAGGCCCTGCGCTTCGACGGCGACACGATCGATGCCGTCGCGAAGCTGATCGAGCTGCACCTGCGCTTCTTCGGCTACGCCGAGGGCGCATGGACCGACAGCGCCGTCCGACGCTACGTGCGCGACGCAGGAGACCTCGTCGAGCGCCTGCACATCCTCGTGCGCGCCGATGTCACCACCCGCAACAAGCGCAAGGCCGCCCGCCTTGCCTCGGCCTACGACGACATCGAGCGACGCATCGTCGAGCTGCGCGAGCAGGAAGAGCTCGACAGCATCCGCCCCGAGCTCGACGGCAATCAGATCCAGCAGATCCTGGGCATCCCGCCCGGCCGTGAGGTGGGCGAGGCGTACCGGTTCCTGCTCGAGGTGCGTCTCGACGAGGGCGTGATCGGTGCGGATGCCGCGGAGCAGCGACTCCGCGAATGGTGGGCCGCCCGCGGCTGAACTGTGAGGGCGCCGCGCCCTGCATCCGATCTACACTGGGCACACCCATCAGCGCCGATCGGAGCCAGCGTGCCGTCCCCCTGGTCGTCATCGCGTGACGCCTCACCCGAGGTCTCGCGCCTTCTCATCGAGCGCGCGCACGAAGAGCTCGTCGCAGGGAACCTCGATGATCGCCGTCTGCAGCAGGTGCGACCGCTCGTGCGGGCGTCGTGGGAACGAGCCTGGCAGGGCCGCGTCGGCGCCGAGGGGCTGCCTCCGCTCGACTTCAGCCACGACGCCCTAGAGGCGTACCGCACCGGGCATCCGCTTGCCGGGGTGATGGATCTCATCCGCTCGCTGCTGCTGCCCGGCAGTGCCGAGGACTCGGGCGTCGTCGTGGCGGTCGGAGACCACGCCGGCCGGCTGCTGTGGGTCGAGGGAGACCTGCGTCAGCGCGTGCTGTCGGGCGAGATGGGATTCGTCGCGGGTGCGAACTGGTCAGAGCAGATGGTCGGAACCTCGGCCCCGGGCACTGCGCTCACCCTGGGCGAGTCGGTGCAGATCCACCACGCCGAGCACTACAACCGTCTCGTGCAGCCGTGGTCGTGCACCGCGGCCCCGGTGTTCGATCCCGAGACCCGCCGCATCCTCGGCGTGATCGACGTGACCGGCGGTGCCGAGGCGGTCACCTCGCAAGCCCGGATGCTGGTGGATGCGACGGCGCGAGCCGTCGAGTCCGAGCTGCTCGTCGCCCGCCTGCGGGCGCGCAGCGAGGCGCCCAGGGGATCGGAGCGGTCGCCGCGCCGCTCACCGCGTGACACCAGGCACGCGCGACTGCAGGTGCTGGCACGCGATCGCGCCCGCCTCGAGGTCGACGCCGCCGACGGCGAGACCGTGATCGAGCTCAGCGCCAGGCATGCCGAGATCCTGCTCATGCTCGCCGTGCACCGTCAGGGCCTGTCGGCAGAGCGGCTCACCGAGCTCGTGTACGGCGAGGGGGCGTCGCCCGACACCCTGCGGCCCGAGATGGTGCGACTGCGCAAGGTGCTCGAACGCGTCTCACCCGACCTCGCACCGCAGTCGCGTCCCTACCGGCTGACTGCGCCGCTCGAGACCGACGCGCAGAACGTGCTGTCGCTGCTCGACCGCGGGGCGCACCGCGTCGCGCTCAGCGCCTATCCGGGTGCGGTGCTGCCCGAGTCGGCGTCGCCCGGGGTCGAGGAGTTCCGCGAGACAGTGCGCGCGGCGCTGCACGAGGTGATGGTCAGCGAGGCGAGCCTCGACGTGCTGCTCGCGTACGCCGAGATCCCCGAGGGGCAGAACGACGCCGAGGCGCTGCGCCTCGCGCTCGAGATGCTCCCCGCGCGCTCGCCGAGACGCGCAGGTCTCGTCGCCCGTATCGAGCGTCTGGGCTGACCGCCTCCCCTCTCGAAACGCTCAACTGGTCGCTCCGGGCCGCATTCGCCTGCCAGTCGAGCGATTCGAGACCCGGGACGAGCTCACGCAACCGACTGCAACGTTGCGCACGGGGGCGCAACGTGAGGCGACCTACCTTCGAACCCAACAGCCGCGCAGCATCGAGGCCGCGGCCCGTCGAAGGAGTCAACGATGACCATCGTCGAAGAAGACGTGTCCACCGCCTACGCCGCTCCCGGTCAGCCGGGAGCCGTCGCGAACTACCGCGCCCGCTACGGGCACTACATCGGCGGCGAGTTCGTCGAACCGGCCAAGGGGCAGTACTTCGAGAACGTCAGCCCCGTCAACGGCAAGCCGTTCACCGAGGTCGCCCGCGGCACCGCAGAAGACATCGACCGCGCGGTCGATGTCGCCTGGAAGGCGTTCGAGTCGTGGAAGCGCACCTCGCCCGCCGAGCGCGCCGTGATCCTCAACAGGATCGCCGACCGCATCGAAGAGAACCTCGAGATGATCGCCGTCGCCGAGACGTGGGAGAACGGCAAGCCGGTGCGCGAGACGCTCGCCGCAGACATCCCGCTCGCTGTCGACCACTTCCGCTACTTCGCCGGCGTCCTGCGCGGGCAGGAGGGCGGCATCAGCCAGCTCGATGAGAACACCGTGGCGTACCACTTCCAGGAGCCGCTGGGCGTGGTCGGCCAGATCATCCCGTGGAACTTCCCGATCCTGATGGCCACGTGGAAGCTCGCTCCCGCGCTCGCCGCGGGCAACTGCGTCGTGATCAAGCCTGCCGAGCAGACCCCGGCGTCGATCCTGTTCCTCTTCGAGATCATCGGCGACCTGCTGCCCGCCGGCGTGGTGAACATCGTCAACGGCTTCGGCATCGAGGCGGGTGCTCCGCTCGCGCAGCACAAGCGCATCCGCAAGGTCGCGTTCACGGGTGAGACCACCACTGGTCGGCTGATCATGCAGTACGCGTCGCAGAACCTCATCCCCGTCACGCTCGAGCTCGGAGGCAAGTCGCCGAACGTCTTCTTCGAAGACGTCGCCCGCGCCGACGACCCGTTCTACGACAAGGCGCTCGAGGGCTTCACGATGTTCGCGCTCAACCAGGGCGAGGTCTGCACATGCCCGTCGCGCGCACTCATCCAGCGCTCGATCTACGACGGCTTCCTCGCCGACGGACTCGAGCGGGTGGGCAAGGTCATCCAGGGCAACCCGCTCGACCCCGCCACGATGATCGGCGCGCAGGCGTCGAACGATCAGCTCGAGAAGATCCTCAGCTACATCGACATCGGCACGCAGGAGGGCGCGAAGCTGCTCGCCGGAGGAGGGCGGGCCGACCTTGGCGGCGACCTCAGCGAGGGCTTCTACGTCGAGCCGACGGTTTTCGAGGGCAGCAACAGCATGCGCATCTTCCAGGAGGAGATCTTCGGCCCCGTGCTCTCGGTCACGAGCTTCAGCGACTTCGACGACGCGATCTCGATCGCCAACGACACCCTCTACGGTCTCGGCGCGGGTGTGTGGAGCCGCAGCGGCGACACCGCGTACCGAGCCGGCCGTGCCATCCAGGCGGGTCGCGTGTGGACCAACACCTACCACCAGTACCCGGCGCACGCCGCGTTCGGCGGGTACAAGCAGTCGGGCGTCGGCCGCGAGAACCACAAGATGATGCTCGACCACTACCAGCAGACGAAGAACCTGCTGGTGTCGTACGCGGAAGGCCCGATGGGCTTCTTCTGATCGGCCTCCCCGAGCCGGGCGGGCGTCTCGCGACGTCCGCCCGGCAGCCGTTCCCCAGAGAGGAGTCGCAGATGGTCAGCATCGGAAAGTACGAGCGGGTGGATGTGTCGGATGCCGCCGCCGAGCTGCTGCGCGAGCTGACGGCCCAGCATGGGCCGCTGATGTTCCATCAGTCGGGTGGATGCTGCGACGGCTCGTCGCCCATGTGCTATCCGATCGGCATGTTCATCACCGGCCCGAGCGACGTGCTCCTCGGCCGGCTCGACATCGAGGGACTCGACCCGATCGAGGTGTTCATGTCGGAGTCGCAGTTCGAGTACTGGAAGTACACGCACCTCACGATCGACGCGGTGCCGGGTCGCGGGGCCGGGTTCAGCGTCGAGGGCCCGACCGGCATGCGCTTCCTCACCCGATCGCGGATGCTGAACGACGCCGAGCTCGAGTACTTCGGCCTCGCTCCGGCCTAGCATCCGGATCCGCGTCAGCGGAAGAAGAAGAACGAGAGCATGCCGAAGAGCTGCGGCAGAAGCGTGACGCCGAACACCACGAGGATGATCACGAGCGTGACCCATGAGAAGCCCTTGCGCAGGCGCCGGCCCTGCGGGGCGACGCCTGGGGCCGGGGGAGTGAGCATGCCGACGGGCGGGGCGAAGGGCAGCGGCGCGGCCGTCGCCGTGCCCGGCTGCGTGACCGGATGGTGCACCGCCTCCTGCGCGAGCCTCAGCCGGTCATCGCGCCAGCGCGCCCACTGATCGAATTTCGTCATGAGTGCGCCGACCGTGCCGAACAGCCACGCCCACGTGCTCACGTCGGTGGTCGAGGCCGGGCGGCGCATGTAGAGGAACAGCCAGTCGTCGACGATCTCGACGTCGAGCTGCGCTGCGTGGTCGATGAAGCGCGCCATGATGTCGGGCGTGAACAGGTAGAGCGCATCGGCCTCGTAGCCGCTCGGGCAGTACAGGGTGAAGTGCTGGTCGAAGTCGCCCTCGAGCGAGAGCCGCTGGTCCTTCGAGAACGTCGAGGGCAGGTTCGAGCCCAGCGAGTTGTTCCCCAGCGCATCGAGCACGATGTTCGGCAGCGGCACGTCGAGCTTGACGGCGACGTACCCCCAGTTGTGCGTCGTCTTGTTCTTGCCCGACCCGGTCGTGTACCGGTAGTTGCCGAATTCGACGAACCGCGGGTGCTGGCCGCGGACGAGCTGCGATGCCATGCGGGAATGACCGAGGTGGAAGATCATGCCCGGCAGCGGGGGGTCGGCGACGAACGGACGGAAGGTCATGCCGTTCGCCTCGGCGAACCGCGCGATCCGGTAGGTGCTCTCGCGGGTCTTCCGCTGGGAGACCACGAAGAGCGGGATGCCGATGCCGGCGATCACGAAGGGGATCAGCGCCGGAAGCGAGAACAGCGCGCCGAACCCGGACTCGCCCGAGCCGGCGACCGCGATCAGCCCGAACAGCGTCATGCCGATCGCGGGCAGGAACACGAGGGCGAAGATGACGCCGACGACGATCATGATCGCCACCTGGGCACCCGACGACGGGTTCTGCGCCTTGACCCTGCGCCAGAACTCGCTCACGGCACGAGGGTCGACCGGCTCGGTGAGCGGGCGCGTCTCGAACGGGTGCTGCGGGGGCGGCGCCGGATTCATGCGTCCACGGTACCTGCCATGATCGATGGGTGACTCAGACCCGAACCCTCCCCAGTCTCGACGGCCGCACGTTCAAGATGGTGTCGTCGACGACCTCCGTCGTCGATCACGACGCCCCGAGCGTCTTCCACTACTTCGAGCAGGACGGCGCGATCTGGGGCGACTACACCGGTGACACCGTCACGATCGGCCGTTTCGTCGGCACCCGCACCGGCGACACCATCTGGGTGTCGTTCGTGCACGTGCTGGCCGCAACGGGCGAGGTCGTGACCGGCGACGGCGAGAGCGACATCGAGGTCGACGACGACGGGATGCTGCGCCTGGTCGAGCACTACGAGATGCACGGCGCCGCGCAGCTCAGCGTCTGCGTCGAGACCGCGGCGGCCTGACAGCAGTCGAGCCGTCACCGCGGCGGCAGGGCTCCGCGCCCGGCCGTCGCCGGTGTCCACTGGGTCATGCCAAGGGGCACGTCGAGGCTGCGCTCGGGCAGGTCGGGGGGAAGCACGAACGGCCGGCGGATCACCTCGTCGAGCACCACGACGCTGACCACGGTGCGCACCTCGGGAAGCTGGGCGATCACCCCGGTCGAGAACTCGTGCACCCCGCTGACATCCGTCGCCCGGATCAGCAGCATCGCGTCGTGCTCGCCGGTCGTCACGGCGCAGTACTCGATGTCGGGCATCTCGGCGATCTGCGCTCGGAACGACGCCCACGCCTGCGGATAGACCGTGACGAAGATCATCGCTCCGATCGACAGACCTGCCTTCGCCGGATCGACCCGTGCGCTGAAACCCGTGATGACCCCGTCGGCCATCAGCGCCTCGACCCTGGTGTACGCGTTGGCCCGAGATATCCCGACCTTCTCGGCCAGGGCGGCGATCGAGATTCGTCCGTTCTCACGGAGCAGATCCAGGATCCGGTATGAGACCGGATCGAGGGTGACGGCACTTCGTCCAGAATCCCGGTGGTCTTCAGCATCAGTGCTGGACATTCTGTACCCCAATCCTCATCGTTCGGACAGACTTTGTCTTCATGACGCGATGTCATTGGACAGATCGTCGCACATCATGGGAATCTGATCACGGTCGTCCACGGTTGGATGACCAGGACTCCCGATCCACCCTGCCAATGGAGGTACCCATGCTGTCGACGCTGCGCACGCCGGCGATCGTCTTCGGAGCGGTCGCGCTCATCGCCCTGACCGGATGCTCGGGAGGGAACTCCGCGAACAACGGCAACGACGGCGGAGCGAAGTCCGGTGGCTCCCTGGTCATCGACACCGCCTTCTCGGTCGAGACCGCCGACCCCGGCCACACCTACGACCCGACCGGCAACATGCTCGCCAAGGCGATGTACGAGACCCTCGTCGACTTCAAGGGCTCCGACGTCTCGACCCCCATCCCCGGGCTGGCGTCGTGGAAGGCCAACGACACTGCGACCGAGTTCACGTTCACCCTCGAAGACGGCCGCGTCTTCTCGGACGGCACCCCGATCGAGGCGAAGGACGTCGTTTTCTCGCTGCAGCGCATCCAGGGCATGGCCGACGCCAAGCCCAACTTCCTCCTCGCCGGCGTCACCATCAAGGAGGTCGACGCCAAGACGATCGTCTTCACGACCGAGACGCCCCTGCTGCAGCTGCCCGCCATCCTCGCCAACCCGGCGCTCGGCATCGTCAACGCCGACGTGGTGATGAAGAACGGCGGCAGCACCGACGGCGCCGACTCCGCGCAGAAGTACTTCGATGGCGCATCCGCCGGCTCCGGTCCCTTCGTGCTCGACACGCTCGACCTGAGCTCGCAGATCGTGCTGAAGAAGAACGACGAGTACAACGGCGACGAGAAGCCCGCCTACGACCGCGTCGTCATCCGCAACGTCTCGGAGAGCGCGACACAGCTCGCCAACCTCAAGGGCGGCGACTCGATGGTGGCCATGGACCTCAACGGCGACCAGGTCAGCGGCCTGGGCGACGGCCTCGAGGTCGACTCGGTCCCGTCCGGCCAGACCATCTTCCTGCTGCTGAACCAGTCGACCGGCGTCGCCGGCGACCTGGCCAACGTGAAGCTCGCCGAGGGCATCCGGTACGCGCTCGACTACCCGGCTCTGCTCGAGCTCGCCGGCGCCGGTGCCGAGCAGGCCACCGGCGTGATCCCGCCCGGGTTCGAGGGCGCACTCGACGAGGGCGTCACGCAGGACCTCGACAAGGCCAAGGCCGCCTTCGACGAGGCCGGCTACACCGGTCAGACCCTCAAGCTGCAGTTCCCGAACGACTACCCGGTCGGCGGCGTGGAGTTCACCCCGCTCGCCGAGCGCATCCAGGCGCAGCTGAAGGACGCAGGCGTCGCCGTCGAGCTCGCCCCGGCTCCGTTCGCGACTGAGCTCGACGCCTACGTGAACGGCACCGAGGGCTTCGGCCTCTGGTTCTGGGGTCCCGACTACGCGGACTCCGCGAACTTCCTGCCCTTCGGCCCCGGCCTGAAGGTCGGCCTCCGCTCGGGCTGGGAGCAGTCGGCCAACCCCGAGATCGCCGAGATCGCCGCGGATGCCGCCAGCGCGACCGACCCCGACGAGCGCACCGCCGCATTCACGAAGTTCGCGGAGGCGATGCAGCAGAGCGGCCCCTTCGTGCCGCTGATCGTCCCCGGCCGCAACATCGCCACCTCTGACAAGGTCGACGGCGCCGTCTACAACTCCGTCTGGGAGATGGACATCGCCGAGATCACGCCCGCCGGCTGAACGGACCGACCGTGATGACGACAGTGGCTGTGCAGACACAGGCGCAGCGCAAGAAGTCGCCCCTGGCGGGGTACCTGCTGCGCAGGGCCGGCACCTCGGTGCTGCTGCTGATCGGCGTCACGGTCGTGACGTTCCTCCTCACCAACCTGGTGCCCGGAGACCCCGTCTCCGCGGCACTGGGTGAGGGGGCGTCTCAGAACCCCGAGACGCGCGAGGCCTTCATCAAGGCACAGGGCCTCGACCAGCCCCTCTTCGTGCAGTACTTCATCTACATGGGCAAGCTGCTGCGCGGCGACCTCGGCACCTCGCTGGTCACCGGGCAGCCGGTGACCGCAGATCTCGCCACGGCCGTGCCGGCCACCATCGAGATCGCCCTGTGCGCGATCATCCTCAGCCTCGCGGTCAGCCTCGTGCTGGGTACCCTGGCTGCCTACCGGCGCGGCCTGGTCACCGACCAGATCGTGCGGGTGGTCACGCTGATCGGGCTCAGCGTTCCGACCTTCTGGCTCGCGCTCGTGAGCTTCTACGTGTTCTTCCTCAACCTGCGCATCGCCCCTGGCTCCGGCCGCGTCTCGCCGTCGATCATCCCGCCGCCGCGGGTGACAGGCCTGTACACGATCGACTACCTGCTGAACGGCGATGGGGTGGGCTGGGCCGACGCGATGGCGCACCTGGCGCTGCCGGTGATCGTGCTGTCGCTGGTCACCATCGGCCTGCTGACGCGGTTCATCCGCACCTCGGTGCTCGAGGTGCTCGCCAGCGACTACGTGCGGGCGGCACGAGCGAAGGGGCTGCCTGCCATGCGGGTGATCCTCGACTACGTCCTCCGCGGAGCCGCACTGCCGGTGCTGACCGTGGTCGGCGTCGCATTCGGCTCACTGCTCTCGGGCACCGTGCTCGTCGAGTCGGTGTTCGCCTGGCCGGGTCTCGGCACGTACGCGTACAACTCGGCGGCCAACCTCGACCTGCCGGGGATCATGGGCGTCGGCCTCATCGTCGGCGTCATCTACCTGGTCATCAACTTCGTCGTCGACCTGCTGTACGGCGTACTCGACCCGAGAGTGAGGATCGCATGAGCCCTCGCGAACCCCGCATGCCGGGGCGGCTCAAGCTGCGCTGGCCCCGCGCCTGGCGCACCCCGCTCGGCATCATCGGCACCGTCATCGCCGCCGCCTGGATCATCGTCGCGTTCACCGCGCAGTGGTGGGTGCCGTTCGAGCCGAATGCCCAGGCGCTGCCGCGCCTGCAGGCGCCGGGGATCGACACCCTGCTCGGCACTGACGGCAACGGCCGCGACATCTTCTCGCGACTCATGACCGGCGCGACCGTCACCATCCCGCTGGCCCTCACCCTCGTCGTCGCGGCCCTCGTCATCGGCGCGGTGATCGGCGCGCTCGCCGGCTACTTCGGCGGCTGGGTCGACGAGACGCTGATGCGCATCACCGACCTGTTCATGGCGTTCCCGACCGTCATCCTCGCGATGGTCGTCGCCGCATCGCTCGGCCCCTCCCTGTTCAACGCCGTGATCGCGGCCGTCGTCGTCTCGTGGCCGCAGTACTCGCGCGTGACCCGCAGCATCGTGCTGTCGCTGCGCAACCAGAACTACGTGATCGCCGGCCGCCTGCTGGGTCACTCGCCCGCGCGCACGCTGCTGGTCGATATCCTTCCCAACGTGGCGGGTCCTCTGCTGGTGCTCGCGACGCTCGACATCGGCGCGGCGATCCTGCTGCTGTCGGGCCTGTCGTTCCTCGGCCTGGGCGCGCAGCCGCCGACACCCGAATGGGGTTCGATGATCTCCGCTGCGATGCAGAACTTCGACGCATGGTGGCTCGGCGTGTTCCCCGGTCTCGCGATCCTCACGGTCGTGCTCGCCTTCAACTTCCTCGGCGATGCCCTGCGCGACATCCTCGACCCCACGGCCGAGGTGACGCACGAGAAGCAGACCGAACTCGTCGCATCGAGCGGAGGCGGCGCATGAGCATCCTCGACATCCGCGACCTCACGGTCGACATCGGCCGCCCCCTCGTCAAAGGCCTCTCGGTGCGGCTCGACGCGGGGCGCATCCACGGCCTCGCGGGCGAATCCGGATCCGGCAAGACCCTGACCGCGATGTCGGTCCTCGGTCTGCTGCCGCGGCATGCGCGCACCGGCGGTTCGATCCGGCTCGGCGACACCGAGCTGCTCGGACTCGGCAGGCGTGCGCTGAACCGCATCCGCGGCAAGCGCATCGCGATGGTCTTCCAGGACCCGTCGGCGTCGCTGCACCCGCAGATCCCCGTCGGACGCCAGCTCACCGACCACATGCGCGTGCACCTCGGGCTGCGCGGGGCGGCCGCCCGCCGTCGCGCCGTCGAGCTGCTCGAGCGCGTGCAGGTGCCGAACCCCGAAGAGGCACTGCGCCGCTACCCGCACCAGTTCTCGGGCGGCCAGCGGCAGCGCATCGCGATCGCCTGTGCCCTCGCCTGCGACCCGGAGGTGCTGCTCGCCGACGAGCCGACGACGGCACTCGACGTGACCGTGCAGGCCGGCATCCTCACCCTGCTGCGGGAGCTGGCCGACGAACGTCAGATCGCCGTCCTGCTGGTGACGCACGACCTCGGCGTGATGAGCGCGATCGCGGATGTCGTCACCGTCATGAAGGACGGCAGGGTCGTCGAGCACGCCGACCGCGCGACGCTGTTCCGCGACCCGCAGCACGAGTACACGAGGCAGCTGCTCGCCGCTCTGCCCGGTTCGCGCATCGAAGGAGGCGACGACCATGACGCATGAGACCGTCCTCGACGCTCAGGGCATCGTCGTCCGCTACCCGGGCAACCCGCCCGTGGTCGCTGTGAACGACGTGTCGCTCCAGGTCCACGCCGGTGAGACCGTCGCCCTCGTCGGCGAATCGGGCAGTGGCAAGTCCAGCCTCGCCCGCGCTGCGGTCGGCATCGAGAAGCTCGCCGGCGGCACCGCCCGCTTCCTCGACGGCGAGGTCACCCCGCTGCGCGTGCGCCGCCGCCCGAAGCACCTCACCGGCATCCAGATGGTCTTCCAGGACCCGTCGACCTCGCTCAACCCGCGTCGCCGCATCGGCGAGCAGATCGCCGACGGCATCGCCACCGCCCGCGCGCGCGGCGCCGAGGGCTCGAAGGTCGAGGAGTGGCTCGAGAAGGTGGGCCTGCCCACGGCATCCGTCTCGAAGTTCCCGCACCAGTTCTCTGGCGGCCAGAAGCAGCGCATCGCGATCGCGCGGGCGCTCGCCGCCCGCCCTCAGCTGCTCGTCGCCGACGAGCCGATCTCGGCACTCGACGCGTCGACGCAGACCAGTGTGGCCGCCCTCATGCGCGATCTCGTGAAGGAGGCGGGCGCGGGGATGCTGTTCATCTCGCACGACCTCGCCGTCGTGCAGCGCATCGCCGACCGCACGTTCGTGATGTTCGGCGGGCGGGTGCTCGAGTCGGGGCCGACCGCGCAGCTCTGGGCCGACCCGCAGCACCCGTACACGCAGGCGCTGCTGGCCGCGATACCCGAGCCCGACGGCGCTGGTCGCATCCCGTCTGCGCCGTCGGCTGCCGAGCGGGCGATCTGGGCAGACATCCCCGCCGTCCAGCGCTGACGACGTCACCCGCTGTTCATCCGCCGGACGCGGGCGCGTAAGCATCACCCGGCACGATGACCCGGTGCCCGCGCCTTCGATGACCGTGATCGTGCCCGCGAAGGACGCCGGCGAGTTCATCGCCACGACGCTCGAGACCCTCACCCGGCAGTTCGTCGACGACCACTCGCTCAAGCTCGTCGCGATCGACGACGGGTCGAGCGATGAGACGGGCGCGGTCATGCGGCGCTACGCGGAGCGCTTCGCGCACGCCGAGGTGATCCGCAACGAGTCGCCGCGCGGGCTCGCGACCGCGCGCAACCAGGGCCTCGCGCACGTCGAGGGCGACGCCTTCTGCTTTCTCGACGGCGACGACTGGATGCAGCCGGGCCGGCTCCCGGTGCTGCACCGGACCCTGCATGAGCTCGGCTGCGACCTCGTGCGCACCGACCACGTCACGGTCAAGGGGCTCGAGCGGCGGCTGGTGCGCGCCCCTTTCACGCACCGGGGCGTCGTCACCGATCCGCGGGAGGCCATCCTGCCGACGGATGACCGCACGATGGTCGACTATCCGTTCGCCTGGGCGGGCCTGCTGCACCGCCGGATGCTCGACCGCGGCCTCGCCGGATTCAGCGACGGACTGTTCACGGCCGAGGACCGCCCGTGGATCTGGCGCCTGCATCTGCAGGCCCGATCCTTCGCTGTCGTCGACGCCCCGCACCTGCTGTACCGGCGCGGCCTGTCGGACTCGCTGTCGAAGACCCTCGACCGGCGTCAGCTGCACTTCTGCCGAGCGCTCGGGGAGGTGCTCGATCTCGTCGAAGCCGATCGCGAGGCGGAGCGGATGCTGCCCAAGGCGGTCTTCAGCGTGCTGGCGCTGAGCTCGCACCACCTCGTACGCGCTCGTCGCATGCAGCCTGCGGTGCGCAGGGAGATGCGGGCGGGCATCCTGAGCCTGCTGGCGCGCCTGCCCCGCGACCAGGCGCGCGCGGCGATCGAACGGATCGGCGGCCCGCGCCGCCGGGTGCTCGCGCGTGTGCTGCGAGAGGCGTCGCACGCATGACCCGCACGATCCAGCTGTTCGCCCTGCACAGCACATATGGATTGATGACGGCCGCGGCGGCGATCGACGCGGGTCTGCTGGGAGAAGCGCACGAGCGCATCCTCATTCCGATGAACACGGCGAAGGTTCCTGAGACCGCGCACGATCTCGAGGAGGTGCCACGGCTGACGCCCCTGCGAGCGCGATTCGAGCGCATCGAGCCGCTGAACCCGGTGCTCGACCCGCTGCATCCGACCACCTGGCAGCCCGACGAACAGGATCTGCCGATGCTCGAGCGGCTCTTCCGGCGGGCGTGGAACCTCGGCGACGCGCGGCTCGAGCTCTTCGTGCAGTCGCCGCAGGTCGCCCCGGCGCGCACCCTGATGGCGCTGTTCTCGCAGGCCGAGCTGGGCGTGATCGGCGACGGGCTCATGACCTACTCGCCGATCCGTGACCAGCTGCCCCGGCAGCTCACCGAGCGCGTCTCCCGCGTCGTGTATCCCGATGTCGTGCCCGGCGTCGCCCCGCTCGTCTTCGCCGAGACGGGGGCGGCTCGGGTGCCGGTCGCGGTCGCCGAGTTCGGCCGGGTGCTGCGCGAGGCGGGCGAGGCGCAGCCGGATGCCCTGCTCGATGCCCTCGTCGACCCCGCGACTGCCACGGCGCTCGTGCTCGGACAGTACCTCTCCGCGCTCGGACTGGTCAGCGCCGAGGAGGAGACCGCCCTGCAGGTGCGGATGGTGGAGAGGGCGGCGGATGCCGGGGCGCGGCGCATCGTGTTCAAACCGCACCCGTCCGCTCCGCCGGCGCTGTCTGAGGCACTGGCGAGACGGGCATCCGCTCTCGGGCTCGATTTCGCCACATACGCCGGCGACCAGCCGGCCGAGTTCGTCGCGCACCGCCTCGGGGCCATGGCCGTGATCGCCGGCTTCTCGACCGCGCTGCCGACGGTGCGGGAGGTCTTCGGCATCCCGGCTCATGCCGTCGGAACCGGCACCGTGCTCGCGCGACTGGCGCCCTTCGAGAACAGCAACCGGGTGCCTGCGGTCATCGTCGACGGACTCGAGAGGCGTGTCGACCCCGTCGATCTTCAGGGGCTCGTCGACGCGGTCGGCTACGCGATGCAGCCCGAGATCGTGACCCATCTTCGCGCCAGGGCCGTCCCCGTGCTCGAACGCCTGACCCCCGATGAGCGCGAGCGCCTCGTGCCCGCGTCGCGGCTGCGGAGGCTGGATCTGCCGGGTGCGCCGGCGCCGACACTGCCGCAGCGTGCGGGCGGATCGGCCGGGGGAGTGGGACGCTGGGAAGAGCTGCGGCTCACCGCAGCCGGCGCGAAGCGCCGTGCACGCAGAGTCTGGAAGGCGGCGACCGGCCGATGACCGAGAACGCGCTCACCGTCGCGATCATCCCCGCACGAGGTGGATCGAAGGGCGTGCCAGGCAAGAACCTGCGCCGCGTGGGAGGCATGCCGCTGATCGAGCGTGCCGTGCGCTCCTGCACGGCAGCGGACGGGGTCGACCTCGTGGTCGTCAGCACCGACGACGCCGAGATCACCCGCATCGCCGAGGCCGCCGGTGCGCGGGTGGTCGCCCGCCCCGCCGAGCTGTCGGGCGACACCGCCACCTCCGAGAGCGCGCTGCTGCACACGCTCGACGTTCTCGCCGCAGACGGCCTGGACGTCGGCACCGTGGTGTTCGTGCAGGCCACCTCGCCGTTCATCCCCCGCGAGGGCATCGCCGAGGCGGTCGCGCACATCGCCGCCGACCGGTTCGACAGCGTCTTCTCGGCCTTCGAGACCTACGGATTCCTCTGGCGACGGGATGCCGATCAGCACGCCGCCGCCATCAACCACGACTCCACGCACCGCCCCCGCCGGCAGGACCGCGAGCCGCACTATCTCGAGACCGGCGCCTTCTACGCCTTCACCGCCGACGGCTTCCGCACGGCAGGCCACAGGTTCTTCGGACGCATCGGCATCGTCGAGGTGCCCGAGGCGTCGGCCATCGAGATCGACGACGAGCACCAGCTCGCCGTCGCCGGCGCGCTCGCCGCGCTCGGCGCATCGGCGGATGCCCCGATCCCGGCATCCGTGCTCGTGACCGACTTCGACGGAGTGCACACCGACGACACGGCGACCGTCGACACCGACGGTCGCGAGTCCGTGCGGGTGAGCCGCGAAGACGGCATGGGCGTCTCACTGCTGCGGCGAGCGGGCATCCCGATGCTGATCCTCTCCACCGAGCTGAACCCGGTCGTCGCGCGCAGGGCCGAGAAGCTGCAGCTGCCGGTTCTGCACGGCATCGACAACAAGGCTGCGGCGCTCACCCGCTGGGCCTCCGAGAACGACGTCGCGCTCGCCGACATCGCCTACGTCGGCAACGACGTGAACGACCTCGGAGCCTTCGGTGTCGTCGGCTGGCCGATCGCGGTGGCCGATGCGCACCCTGCCGTGAAGGCCGCCGCGCGCATCGTGCTCACCCGGCGCGGCGGCGAGGGCGCGGTGCGCGAGGTCATCGAGCGGATGCTCGCCTCCCGCTGACGGGCTGACCGGCTGGTGCCTGAGCCGCGCGCTCGGCGAGCCCCGGTTCGTCGCACGGGCGTAGGCAGACGGTCACCCGCGCGACCCTGCAGGTTCACCTCGCGCACGTAGACACAGAGGACACGACCGGAAACGGAGGTCCTCATGACCGTCAGCATCGCAGACCGCGTGATCGGCGGGGGCCGACCCACGTACGTCATCGCCGAGATCGGCCTCAACCACAACGGCGACGTCGAGATCGCCAAGCAGCTCATCGACGTGGCCCGTGCCGCCGGCGCCGACGCTGTGAAGTTCCAGAAGCGCACGCCCGAGATCGCCACCCCCGAGCACATGCGCGACGTGCCGCGCGAGACGCCCTGGGGCACCATGAGCTACCTCGACTACCGGCGCCGCGTCGAGTTCGACCGCGAGCAGTACATCGAGATCGGCGACCACGCCACCATGGCAGGGCTCGACTGGTTCGCCTCGCCGTGGGACGTGCCGAGCGTCGAATTCCTCGAAGGCCTGGGCGTGGTCGCGCACAAGGTGGCATCCGCCAGCCTCACCGACACCGAGTTGCTGCAGACGCTGCGAGAGACCGGCAAGCCCGTCATCCTCTCCACCGGCATGTCGACCATCGAGCAGATCGACCAGGCGCTCGAGACCCTCGGCACCGACCGAACGATCCTCATGCACGCCACCTCGACGTACCCGATGGAGTCCGGCGAGGCGAACCTGAAGATGATCGGCACCCTGCGAGACCGCTACGCCGGCGTGCCCGTCGGCTACTCGGGCCACGAACGGGGCCTGCAGATCTCGCTCGCCGCGGTCGCACTGGGCGCTGTGGCCGTCGAACGCCACATCACGCTCGACCGCGCGATGTGGGGATCCGACCATGCGGCATCGCTCGAACCCGCTGGACTCGAGCGGCTGGTGCGCGACATCCGCGTCATCGAAGAGGCGCTCGGCGACGGCGTCAAGCGCGTCTACCCCGGCGAGCTCGCGCCCATGGCGAAGCTGCGCCGCGTCGGCGCATGACCTTTCCCGGCAGCCGGTCGCCCCGGCTGAAGGTCGTCGCGATCGGCGACGCCGACTCCTTCGTCAAGTGGGCGGCGCATCTTCTCGACCAGGTCGACGACATCAGCCAGCACCTGCTGCTGGTGCACACGCCCCTGGTCGTGAGCGACGCCCAGCGGGATGCCGCGGTCGCCGGCACCCGGTTCGCGCAGCACCCCGGGTCGGTCACGCGCATCGCGTTCGGTGACATCGCCGGATGGCTCGCGAAGGATGCCCCCGACGTCGTCGTGCTCGCCGGGCGCGCGCCGTTCGTGCGCCTGCTCGGCCGCGAGATCGACCGGCTCGCCCGCCGGCCCGTCGTGGTCAGCGGTGTGCCGGGCATGTCGATCCCGGCCCTGCGCGGTGCACTCGAGTACCGGCGGCACTGCGACCTGATGGTGGTGCACTCGCACCGCGAGGTCACCGCGTATTCACGCCTCGGCCGTGCTCTGGGGGTGACGGTTCCCGTCGCGCTCGCGACGCTGCCCTTCGCCACATCGGTGCGCACTGCCGGCACAGGCACCGACCTCGTCTTCGCCGCCCAGGCGCTCGTGCCGGCCGACCGTGAGGAGCGCAGGCGCATCGCCGAGATCCTGCGTCTCGCCGCAGTCGCCGATCCTTCGCGCCGCGTGGTCGTCAAGCTGCGCTCGCGGCCAGGCGAGGTCGAGGCGCACCAGGAGCGCGACGGCTATACCGACCTCCTCGAGAACGCGCCAGACAACCTCGTCTTCTCGTTCGCTCCGATGGCCGAGGCGCTGGCCTCCGCCGAGGGGCTCGTCACGGTCAGCTCGACCGCGGCGATCGAGGCCATGGCGGCCGGGGTGCCGGTCATCGCGCTCGACGAGTTCGGCGTCCGGCCCGATCTGCTCAACCACGTCTTCGAGCACAGCGGCCTGCTCGGATCGGCTGACGATGTCGTGGCGCGGCGATTCCGGCATCCGGATGCCCGGTGGGCGGCGACCAACTACTTCCACGACTCGCGTGACTCGCGATGGTGGGACGAGGTGCGCCGGCTCGTCGCGCAGCGACGTCGCGGCGCACTGCCCGCCCGCACGGTGCCGGCGCCCCGCGGCGGCCCGCTCCACGCCGCGTGGCACCGACGCACCGTGCTCGGGGACGCCGACCGCACGCTGTCGGGGCGGATCGCCGGGATGCTCATGACGCCGGTGATCGCGGCCCTGACGGCGCTCAAGCGCCGCCGCCGGCAGGCCGCGATCCCGGATGCCCTGGCAGCCGACTTCACGCTCGCCCCGAGCCCGCTCGCAGAGCCCGTCCGGCGGCGGTCGGCGGCATCCGCTTCCATCCGGTAGACTGTTGTGGTTGTCTGCCCGCCGGAATCCATTCGGGAAGCCGCGACAGATGACGTGCTACACACCCTCCTGCTTCCGGGAAAGTCCCGGGAGCCGTTCTAGTCCGAAGGAGGTGGGTAAGTGACGCACCAGTACGAGCTCATGGTCATTCTGACCCCCGAGCTGGACGAGCGCCAGGTTGCCCCCAACCTCGACAAGTTCCTGAAGGTCATCACCAACGATGGTGGCTCGATTGACAAGGTCGACATCTGGGGCAAGCGACGTTTCGCCTACGAGATCAACAAGAAGAACGAGGGCATCTACGCCGTCGTCAACTTCACCGCCACCAGCGAGGCCACGCAGGAGCTCGACCGTCAGCTCGGTCTGAGCGAGCTCGTGTTCCGCACCAAGGTCCTGCGTGCCGAAGAGGCACAGGCCATGGTCGCCGCCGAGGCCAAGCGCGCTGCCGACAAGGCCGCTCGCAAGCCCAAGGTCGCGAAGGCCTAAGGCTCATGGCCGGCGAAACCGTCATCACCGTGGTGGGAAACCTCACCGCAGACCCCGAGCTGCGCTACACGCAGAACGGCCTGCCGGTGGCGAACTTCACCATCGCCTCGACCCCGCGCACGTTCGACCGTCAGGCCAACGAGTGGAAGGACGGCGAAGCGCTGTTCCTCCGCGCGTCGGTGTGGCGCGAGTTCGCCGAGCACGTGGCAGGTTCACTGACGAAGGGCATGCGCGTCATCGCGCAGGGCCGTCTGCGTCAGCGCTCCTACCAGGACCGCGAAGGCAACAACCGCACGGCCATCGAGCTGGAGGTTGACGAGATCGGTCCGTCGCTTCGTTACGCGACGGCACAGGTCACGCGGGCCGCATCCAACGGCGGTGGGCAGTCACGTCCGCAGCAGCAGCAGCAGGTCTCGGACGAGCCGTGGTCGACGCCCGGCTCCTCGAGCGCTGACGCCTGGAGTGCTCCGGGCAGCTTCGGCGACGACACCCCGTTCTGAATTCCGGATGCCACCGGCATCCGATCTCATCTCTTAAGGAAGAAACATGGCTGGAAAGTCGAGCGGCGACCGCCGCAAGCCGCGGAAGGGTGGCAAGCCCACCGCTCCCGCGAAGTCCATCCGCGTTGGCGTCATTGACTACAAGGACGTCGCAACGCTTCGCAAGTTCATCTCGGAGCGCGGCAAGATCCGCGCCCGTCGTATCACCGGTGTCTCGGTGCAGGAGCAGCGTCTGATCGCCAAGGCGATCAAGAACGCTCGCGAGATGGCTCTCCTGCCCTACGCTGGCGCTGGCCGCTGAGGGGTACCGACATGGCAAAGCTGATTCTCACGAACGAGGTCGCCGGGCTGGGTAGCGCCGGTGACGTCATCGAGGTCAAGAACGGGTACGCCCGCAACTACCTCGTCCCCAAGGGCTTCGCAGTGGCGTGGACCCGTGGTGGCCAGAAGCAGGTCGAGTCGATTCAGGCAGCCCGCAAGGCCCGCCAGATCCACGACCTCGACGAGGCGACCGCACTCAAGAACAAGCTCGAGGGCACCAAGGTGCGCCTGACCGTCAAGGCCGGCGCCGAGGGTCGTCTCTTCGGCTCGGTCAAGACCGCCGACGTGGCCGACGCTGTCGCCGCCGAGGGTCTCGGTTCGATCGACAAGCGCAAGGTGCACTTCACCGCTCCGATCAAGACGACGGGCGAGCACGAGGCGACGGTTCGTCTGCACGACGACGTCACCGCCGTGATCACCCTTCAGGTCATCGCAGCGAAGTAATCCCGCTTCACCAGCAGGCCCCCGACATCTCCGGATGCCGGGGGCCTTCTGCATGCCCGGCGTTCGGCTCGGTCTGCCGTCCCGACTCGCCTCCCGTCCCGTTCATCTACCGAGAAGTCAATAAAGCACCGCCGGAGCCCGTTTCCGGTGCCTTCTCGACCTCTCGGCGGGGCGTGCGGCGCGTGCGGAGGTGTGCGCGGGTTGCGGGGGTGTGCGCGGGTTGGGGAGGCGGGTGCGGCCGTCGGTCCGCCCTTGCGACCATCGGCCTGGTGCCGTCGCCCGGCCTGCCGGAGGTCGGCGAGAGGTCAGAAAAGCACCGCTGGAGCCCGTTTCCGGTGCCCTTTTGACTTCTCGCCCGGGCGCGGGCGCGTGCGGGGGTGTTTAGAGGCGGGAACGTGCTTCCGGATGTGGTGGTGTGCGCGGGATGCGGGTGGGCATGCCGATGCGGCGGATGCGATGTCAATTGCCGCATCCGCCGCAAGGGCCGTGCATCAGGCCGCGCGAGCGCGACGGATCAGAGATCCTCCGATCAGCAGCATGAGACCGGCCAGCAGAGCCAGCGCAGGAGCCATGTCGCCGCCGCCGGTCATCGCCAGGGCCGGCGCACCAGCCATGGGCGCGGCCACGGCTGAGTGACGCGGCGAGTTCATGCCCTCAGTGCCGGGGTCCGTACCAGGGTCAGTGCCGGGGTCGGTGCCCGGGTCCGTTCCGGGGTCGGTGCCGGGGTCGGTGCCCGGGTCGGTGCCGGGGTCGGTGCCCGGGTCGGTGCCGGGGTCAGTGCCCGGGTCAGTACCGGGGTCCGTTCCGGGGTCCGTTCCCGGGTCGGTGCCCGGAGTGGTGCCAGGCACGTCCACCGTGCTCTCGCCGATCACCGAGATGGCGTTGCCGCCGATGGTGATCGGTGCAGTGATCGGCAGGAGGATCTGCGTGCCACCGAGTAGCGAGCCTCCACCGTCGGTCACGGCCCCGCCCGAGCCGGGCTGGGTCGTGGTGCCGGTGGTGCCGCCGGTGACGGCGGATTCTCCGAGGACGGAGATGGCATTGCCCCCGACGTTGACCGGTGCGGTGATGGGTGCGAGCACCTGGGTGCCTCCGAGGGCGCTGTCGGTGCCGCCGGTGGTGGCGTCGGTGCCGGCTGCGCCCGTGGGTGCGGTGGTGCCGGTGGTGCCGGTGGTGTCGCCGGTGACGGCGGATTCTCCGAGGACGGAGATGGCGTTGCCTCCGACGTTGACCGGTGCGGTGATGGGTGCGAGCACCTGGGTGCCTCCGAGGGTGCTGTCGGTGCCGTCGGTGGTGGCGTCGGCCCCGCCCGTGCCGGGCTGGGTCGTGGTGCCGGTGGTGCCGCCGGTGACGGCGGATTCTCCGAGGACGGAGATGGCGTTGCCCCCGACGTTCACGGGTGCGGTGATGGGTGCGAGCACCTGGGTGCCTCCGAGGGCGCTGTCGGTGCCGCCGGTGGTGGCGTCGGCCCCGCCCGAGCCGGGCTGGGTCGTGGTGCCGGTGGTGCCGCCGGTGACGGCGGATTCTCCGAGGACGGAGATGGCGTTGCCCCCGACGGTGACCGGTGCGGTGATGGGTGCGAGCACCTGGGTGCCTCCGAGGGCGCTGTCGGTGCCGTCGGTGGTGGCGTCGGCCCCGCCCGTGCCCGGCTGGGTCGTGGTGCCGGTGGTGCCGCTGGATGCAGCCGACTCGCCGAGCACCGAGACCGCGTTGTCAGTGACCGTGATCGGCACGTTCACCGACACGACACCCTGCGTGCCTGACAGCAGGCCGTCGGAACCCGAGGTGGTCGCGGTGGGAGCAGGCGCCGGAGCAGGTGCCGGCGCTGCGGCCGGAGCCGACTCGGCAGACGACTCGCCGAGCACGCTCACCGCATTGCCCGACACCGTCACCGGTGCGTCGACCTCGACCACGGCTTGGGTGCCAGAGCCGATGCCATCGTTCCCGCTCGTCTCCGCGGCAGGCGCGGGAGCGGGAGCGGGTGCGGGGGCCGCAGGTGCAGCATCCGCGCCTGATTCGGCCTCGCTGGTGCCGAGCACCGACACGGCATTGCCGATGACGTTCACCGGTGCCGTGACCGGAGCGACGATCTGGGTGCCCGAGAGGAGACCATCGTCTCCGTTGGTCTCGGCCGCGTTCGCGGCCGACGCGCCGAGCAGCGAGACGCCGCCGGCCAGCAGCACGCCCCACAGGGCGTACTTGACTTGCTTGTTCATGAGAGAACTCCTGATCTGTACGAGTGTGAGACCGCACGGTCGTGCGGCCGGGCTTGCCGATCCGAGGATCGGCCGCCCTCTCGTCAGTCAGGAGAGACGTCGGTGCTGCCCGCCGGAGACGGCGGCAGTGCGGCATCCGCAGGGATGCCCGTGCGCGTTGACATTGCACCGATGCCCCGCGCGGTGGAAGGAGTGTCAGAGCTCGCGCCGGGAGCCGGCCCGCCGTTGCCGGCGGATGTCGTCGAGGTCACGGCGCCGGGAGCAGAAGTGGGCAGACCACCGCTGGGATCGATCGGCGCGCTGCGCGTCGCATCTGCGGTCATGGCGTCGCCGGCCGGAGGGATGACGCTGGATGCCGCATTCGCCCGCATCCCGTCCATGCTTGTCGCCTGCCGGTCGGACGACGGCGCAGAGACGTCAGCAGCAGGCAGGTCGACCACGACGGTCGGCGCATCGACGCTCGGCTGGTCGACACCGGGCACGTTCACGCCGGGCACATCCACACCCGGGAGCTGCGGCTCCTCGTCATCCGGGATACTCGGCTGCAGCCCGTCGACGACGGGATCGACTGCACTGCCGACGACCGGAGGAACGGTCTCGAGAACCTCATCCACGGCGCCCGCGGTCTCATCGACCAGATCGGTTGCGCCGAGGTCTTCGAGCACGTCGCCGACGACAGGAACGTCGCGCACAGCATCCGTCACGGGGGTCACGATCGCGCTGACGGGCGCTGACGAAGCGACCTTCTCGACCGTCTTGGTGACCGTGGTGACGGTGTCAGCGGTCTTCGCGACCGTCTCGGCGACGGGCTTGCCGACCACCGGGGCGGCGGCCACCGTCGAGGTCGTCTTCGACACGACCTTCTGGACGCTCTGAGTGACGGGGGCGGCGACCTGGTCGACCGTCTTCGTCGTGGTCTTGGCGACAGGAGCGACGACGTCGTCCACCGTGTCGCCGACGAGCGACGTCAGCCCCGAGAGCGGGGTGTCGGACGACTCATCCGCCTTGGCTCCGCCGCCGCCGACGAGGGCTGTCAGCGCGACCCAGGCGAGCACGACGAGAGCACCCCAGAGGTACACCGCAGGAATGCGGCGCCCGGTCGTCTCGTCGCCCATGACTGTCGTCCCCGTACATCCGATACTTCGGCTTGTTCGCGAGACGTTACCGCACGTCGCCGACGGAGTCCACCCCCTGTGAGGGCCGAGATCCGGAGAGGAGAAGAGGTGCGGCGGGTGTCTCGCGAAGTGGGAGCGAGACACCCGCCGCGGCGGAGGCAGGAAAGCCGATCCGCCATGAGGGCGGTCATGGAGAGGGGGTCCATGATCGCCCAGGGGCGTCGAATGCAGGTGAGACTGGGGAGAATCACCTGCAGATCGACGCCGCGCCGTCGGCGGCGCCAGGCCCTCCCCCGAAGGCGGGCGCTCTGCCGACGGGAGTCGTCAGGCCGGGATGCTGCGGCCGGCGCCGGAATGGGCGCGGTGCGCGGTTGCGCGCATGAGAGCTCCTGAGTGAGTGTCGAGCGGGTGGTGGTGCGACTCGAGAATCAGTCAGGGCGACAGTCGGTGGCCGCGGCGGGCCCGGCGAGTGGCCGGTCTGCCGCATTGGCGAAGGAGTTGAGACGGATGAGGCCGTGGCGGGATGCGAGACCCGTGACCTCTCCAGCCAGGGACAGGATCGAGGATGCTCCGGATGCGGCGGCGCATCCGCTCGAGGCTGCTGTGCTCGATGCCGGGCCGGGCACCGGGCCCTCGACAGGCGCCGACTCGGCGGCGATCACGGGAGCGGCGGTCGATGCGGTCGCCGGGGCAGCGGCGGATGTGTGGGGGGCCTTAAACGGCTTCGAGCTGTGGTGGGTGCCGACGGTGACCGCTCGCTCGGCATGGCCGGTGACCGCGCGGGCCTCCGCGTGACCGCGCGAGGTGTGCGCTGCGTCTTCTTCCTGGCCCTGACGTGCGCCGGCCGCTGCTGCCTGAGGGGAGGCGGGAGAGACGCCGACGTCGCTCTTCTGCATCGCGAGCGCGTGGCTGCTCTGCATCGCCTTGTCGTCGCCTCGAGCGTTGTCAGACACGGCGGCCAGGGCGGAACCGAGCGCGCTGCTCGCGGCAGCCGTGTTCTTCGCAGACGCGGTCGCCTTCTTGACGGGCGCTGCTGCCTTCTCGATCGACGCGGTCGCCTTCTTGACGGGCGCTGCTGCCTTCTCGATCGAGGCTGTGGCCTTCTTGACGGGCGCTGCTGCCCTCTCGATCGAGGCTGTGGCCTTCTTGACGGGCGCTGGTGTCTTCTGCATCGGCGCGGCGGCCTTCTCGGCGCGCGGCGTCACCTGCTTGGTGGCGGCGGCGGGGCCGGCCGTCCGCGCCGGGCGTTCGGCCGGTGTCGCCCTGCCCTCGTCGCTGTGACTCGCCCGCTGCTGCGCAGCAGCAGACGCGGAGGCACCGGGGGCGGCATCCGGTCGCTCAGCGGCCGACGCCTGCGAAGCCCCGAGGATCGACGCGAGCATCAGCCATGCGAAGACGCCGAGACCACACCACAGCCACAGGCTGCGGCGATCTGCAGATGCGAATCGCACGGAACATCTCCCCGGTGAGTCGTCCCTAGGCGGGCGGACGTAGCTCGACCGGGAGAATCTACCGCGGCCGTGGCGAGAAGTCCACATGACGGAGCGGGTGCGTGAAGGCCGCCGCGCCCGGGACGTATTCGCACTTGACTTTCCCCAGGTTCTTCACATCGGCTCGCGGCCTGAGCAAACCTTAAATCTCACGTTGAAGCGGAATCTCATCCACAGGGTGGGGAACAAGAGAAAACCCGATCAAGCGCTAAAAAAGATGTGGGAAGTGAAACTCTCCACCGGGTTGTCCACAGTCGTTCTGCACAGACACACCAGAGTTCTCCGCATCCTCTCCACAGAGTTATCCACAGGCCCGGTTGCATGGGGATAACTCGGCTTCTAGCTTTGGGGAGACCGGATGTCGGTGGTGGGTGCTCTGCTTGTGCCTGCAGCCGATCACCCAGCCGGTCGCAGGGGTCGGTGACGGGCGGCGAGTCGCGCCGGCCGGGGAGGAGCACGGTGTCGATCGCAGATATCTCAGACGAGCGTCTGGGCGGAACGCGCCCCCCTGAGCGGACCCCTCCGCACGACCTTCTCGCAGAGCAGAGCGCCCTGGGTGGCATGCTCCTCTCGAAAGACGCCGTCGCCGATGTGATCGAGACGCTCAAGGGCGCCGACTTCTACGTGCCGAAGCATGAGCTCATCTTCGAGGCGATCCTCTCGCTGTACTCGCACGGTGAGCCGACCGACGTCGTCGCCGTCACCGACGAGCTCATCAAGACAGGTGAGCTGGGTCGCGCGGGCGGTGCCGACTACCTGCACACGCTCACCTCGATCGTGCCGACAGCGGCGAACGCCGGCTACTACGCGGGCATCGTCTCCGAGCGCGCGATCCTGCGTCGCCTGGTCGACGCCGGCACGCGCATCGTCCAGCTCGGCTACGCGGGCGAAGGCGACGCGGCCGACATCGTCAACAACGCGCAGGCCGAGATCTACTCGGTCACCGGTTCAGAGACCGCCGAAGACTACGTGCCGCTCACCGTCGCCGTCGACGCCGCCGTCGAAGAGATCGAGGCGGCCAACGGCCGAGACGGCACGATGACCGGCATCCCGACCGGCTTCCGCGAGCTCGATGAACTGACCAACGGCCTGCACGGCGGTCAGATGATCGTCGTCGCCGCACGACCGGCAATGGGTAAGTCCACGCTCGCGCTCGACTTCGCCCGCGCCGCGTCGATCGGCCACAACGAGCCGTCGATCTTCTTCTCGCTCGAGATGGGCAAGAGCGAGATCGCCATGCGTCTGCTCAGCGCCGAGGGCGCGATCCCCCTGCAGAACATGCGCAAGGGAACCCTCGACCCTCGCGACTGGACCACCGTCGCCGCGACCCGTGGTCGCATCAACGATGCTCCGCTCTACATCGACGACAGCCCGAACATGACGCTCGTCGAGATCCGCGCCAAGTGCCGACGGCTGAAGCAGCGCGCCGGCCTGAGGCTCGTGGTGATCGACTACCTGCAGCTGATGACGAGCGGCAAGCGCGTCGAGTCGCGTCAGCAGGAGGTCTCGGAGTTCTCGCGCGCCCTCAAGCTGCTCGCGAAAGAGCTGCAGGTGCCCGTGATCGCGCTGTCGCAGCTGAACCGTGGTGCCGAGCAGCGCTCAGACAAGAAGCCGGCGATCAGCGACCTGCGTGAGTCGGGCTCGATCGAGCAGGATGCCGACATGGTGATCCTGCTGCATCGTGAGGCCGCATACGACAAGGACATCCGCCCGGGCGAGGCCGATCTGATCGTCGCCAAGCACCGAAACGGTCCCACCGCGACGATCACCGTCGCCTTCCAGGGCCACTACTCGCGGTTCAAGGACATGGCGCCTGGCGACTTCGGCGGCGGAGGCGGCGACTTCAACTGAGCGAGCTCCTCCCGCCGGATCGAGCCGGGCGGGAGAAGCCGGGTGCGATTCCCGTGAGGCCCCGAGGCCGAAGGACCACTCAGGCCACCTCGACGGCTGTGCTCTTCGACGGGTCGGGTTCGCGGCGCTTCCTTCGCGCCCAGCTCACCGGCAGATCGTCGCCGTCCCACACCTGGACGATGCCCCACACGGCGGCCGTGACGGGCACCGCGAGCACGGCTCCGATGAGGCCGCTGAGGGCCGTGCCGACAGCGAGGGCCACCAGGATCACGAACGCGTGCAGCTTCATCGTCCGGCCCATCAGGAAGGGCTGCAGCAGGTTGCCCTCGAGCTGGTTCACGAGCACGACGACGCCGACGACCAGGAGCGCGTTGATCCAGCCGTTCGCGACCAGGGCGACGAGAGCCGCGAGCACTCCGGCGAGCGTCGCACCCACGATCGGGATGAACGCCAGCAGGAAGACGAGCACCGCGAGCGGGATGGCCAGGGGCACCTGAAGGATGAGCAGGCCGATCAGGATGCCGACGGCATCGACCAGCGCCACTGTCGCCGTGCCGCGCACATACGACCCCAGCACCCCGACCGTTTTGTGGCCGATCCGGCGGGCGCGGCGCTCGTGCTCGCCGCGGAACGGACGCAGCAGGAACTCCCACATCTGCGGGCCGTCCTTCAGGAAGAAGAAGAGGATGGTGACCAGCAGCACGAAGCCGGTCACGAAGCTCGCGACGGCCCCCACGCCGGCCAGCGCGCCCGACCCGAACTGGGCGCTGGTGACGAAGTCGGTCAGCGTCGCCGTCCACTCCTCGAGCTGCTCGGGGGTGAAGAGCTGGAACGGCAGCGTCTCGGTCCATTCGATCAGGTGCTGGATGCCCTGCTGAGCCTGCTCGTACAGGTCGTCCCACTGATTCCGAACGGCCCAGACGATCAGCCAGCTCAGGCCGCTGAGCACGGCGACGATGGCGAAGAGGGTGATGATCGTCGCCGGCAGATCCGGCACGCGTCGCCGGCGCAGCCAGTTCATGGCAGGTGCGAAAGCGCACGCGAGGATCAGTGCGATCGCGAGCGGGATGGTCACCAGGGTGAGGTACTGGATGACGAAGACGATCGCCGCGGCGACCGCCACGATGACGATGATCTGGATCGAGCGGATGCCGAGCCGCCCGAAGCCGTCGGCCCAGAGGCTCCACGGCGGGCGGGTCGCACGGGGGTCGACGGTCGGAGATTCGATCAGGACGTGTTGCGGGCGGTCTCGTCGGAACAGGGCCATGCGGCGAGCCTAAGCGGCGCTCACACCGCCCGGCGGGGTGGTTGACCGCGTGGCGCGAATGCTGCACAGTGCGCCGTGGTCGCCCAGGCAGACGGTGACCGTCACCGGAATCCGGGGTCGATCGTCTTCGTGATGCGCGAGACGACCATCCAGGCGAATGCCGCGGCCGCGATCCACAGGACGTCGCCCACGACCGACACCCCGATCGCCGCGGTCAACGACGGCACGGAGTCGGCCGCCGTCGTCATCCGCGCCGACACGGCCGAGGCCACGCCCGTCGCGATCCACAGGGCCCACCATCCGCCGAGCATCCCGCCGCTGACCGCGGCGTGAGATCCGCGCACGATGTCCTTCATGTTCTGGAACGGGAACCACCAGGCCACCACCGGAATGAACCACGACCCCACGTGCCAGCCGGGTGAACGGCGCAACGACGCCGGCGGCACCGACGACGCCGCACGGTGCTGCCAGATCAGCCAGCAGACGCCCGCCGCGATCGTGATGAGACCGGTGAGACCCGCCAGTGCCAGCGACGCGGAATCGTAGGCCTGCAGGGCCCCTGGCCCGACGGCTCCCGAGGCGAACGAGTCGAGCAGCGAGATGCCCCACAGCTCGACGGCCATCGTGATCAGGGTCGCGATGGCGGTCGCCGCGATCAGCCAGCGCGTCGCCGTGCCGATGCCGCGCAGAGGGCGCAGGCCGATCGGCTGCGGCGCGGCGGCGTACGCATACTGCCCGGGGGCCTGCGGAGGCGCACCGTACGCCGGCGTCGGGATCTGCGGGTACCCGGGGTCTCCGTAGACGGGCACCGACGGCTGCGGGTAGGTGGGCTCGCCGTAGAGCGGAGCGCTCGGCGGTGCCGGGGGCGGCGCATAGACCGGAGGCGCGACAGGTGCAGACGGGTTAGCTGCCGGCGGCTGCATCGGCGGTACCGCCGGATCCGGTGATCCGGAGGGAACACGAGCGGGCTCAGGCGGAGGAGGGGGAGTGAGGTCGCTCATGGTGATCCTTCGGGTCGGTGATGCCCGAACAGTATCAGCGCCTCGGGAACTCAGGCAGGGGGTGGCGTCACGACTCCGCGGGCTTCATCGGCAGCTGCGGCCCGTGGTTCCACGCGAGGATCGCGGGCTGCTCCCGTGCGAACCCGAGTACCGACACCGACCCGGCGTCGAGTGAGATCGACGCCGCGAATCGCGGCGCCTGCCGCAGGAACACGGCGGTGAGGATGCGCAGGTAGTGGCCGTGCGCGACGAGAGCGACATCTCCGGATGCCATGGCCGGCAGCACCCTGGTGAGCACGCGCGATGCTCGGGCTGCGACCTCTTCGACCGTCTCGCCGGGGGTCTCGCCGCGGATCACGCCGTGGGCGAAGGTCGTCCAGTTGTAGCCGAGCTCTTCACGGATCTCTTTGGTCGTCCGACCCTCGTACCCGCCGTAGTCCCACTCGACGAGCAGCGGGTCGATGCCGGCGTCGAGCCCTGCCAGCTCGGCCGTGCGCCTTGCGCGCTGCAGCGGCGAGCTCAGAACGAGGCCGAAGTCGTACCCCTTCACCAGCTCACCCGCGGCGCGCGCGAGATCCTCGCCGTGCTCGGTCAGCGGGATGTCGGTGAGTCCGGTGTGCCTGCCTGTGCGCGACCACTCCGTCTCGCCATGACGCAGCAGCACGAGCTTGCCCTGCGGCGCGTCGGGGGCGGGGTGATCGGGCAGCGGGTCGGTGGCATCCACGCTCTCACCGTAACCCGCGATGCGGTCAGATCCGCTCGGCGACCACCCGCGCCGTCGCCGCCGGGTCGGGGCGGTGCATGACCGACTCGGGCACGATCACCCGTTCGGCGCCGGCGATCTCGGCGGCCAGCCGATCCGACGACCCGATCAGGAAGGGGAAGGTCTGCGCACCGCGCAGCACCGTGACCGGCCCCTCGACGGCGAGCAGCTCCGCGTCCGGCTGCCGCACGCGCGATGTGAGGCGCACGTCGTACACCGTCGACTGCCCGAGGGGAGCGAGCGCATCCAGCATCCCGTTCGTCCGGCCCGCGTCGACCATCTCGCTCGGCAGTCCGATGGCATCGAGCTGGAAGGTCGCGACGGCGTCGCTCGGCCGGCCGCCGTCGACGAGAGCCTGCAGGCGGTCGGCGAGCTCGGGGCCGTACCCCGAGCCATCGAAATCGATAGGCGGCTCTGAGAGGAACAGCGCCCCCGTCGGCACACCCTGCGATGCGGCGTACAGCGCCAGCACCGCACCGGAGGAGTGCCCGAGCACAGCATCCGCCCCGCCGGCGGCGGCGATCACCGCGGCAAGGTCGGCGACTTCGTCATCCGGACCCGAACCGTCTCGGTCGCCGCTTCCGCCCCGCGCCCGCCGGTCCCACGTGACAGCGCGGAAGCCGGCCTCGACGAGGGCATCGGCCAGGGGCGCGGCGTCGGCGGCCGTCGACAGGGCGCCGTTCACGATGACGACGGTGGGCCCGTCGCCTCGCGTGTGGAATGCGATGGAGGTGCCGTCTGCAGAGGTCGCGGTGGTCATGCGCACATCAAAGCACGGGCATCCGACACCTCACCAGCGGCACAGCGTCGTCACGGCACCAGCACGCGCGCAGCCTGCGGAAGGCGGGTGCGCACATCGAACGCCTCGACTGCGCCGAGGGGTCTGGCGCCGGGGATGCCGCCGCGCAGCACCGTGCGCAGCGCGCTGCGCCGAACGACCGCGACGAGCACGCCGCGCACCGATCCGAGCACCGTCACAGCCTCGTCGAGCTGCTCGTCGGGAAGTATCAGGATCGCGCCGGCGAACCGCACCCGGGCGGCGCGCGAGATCGCACGCACCCGCGACAGCAGATCGGCGATCGGCGTCTCGCCGCCGACGGTCGCGCCGATCACCTCGCCCTGGCGGAAGCGGACGGCGTCGCCGAAGTCCTCCGATGCGAGGCCGTACAGCCCGGCAGGGCCCAGCACCGCGTGCGACAGCTTCTGCGCGGCATCAGCTCCCGCCACCAGGTCGTGCCAGGCGGTGAACCCGATGCCGAGGTCGTCGATCGTCGAGGCGGTCGCCTCCTCGGAGAGGGCCTCGGCCAGCATCCGCCTCGCCTGCCACGGCGCCGCTCGCACGACGGCGGGGTCGACAGCCTCGCGTGCGCTCACGGGGCGATCCAGGTGATCGGTCAGCAGCTGCAGGTACCGCAGCCGGTGCCACGCACCGGCTGTGCCGTACGACCGGGTTCCCGGCCGGGTGCCCGAGCGGCGACCGGATGCCGATGGCGCAGCCCACGATCCGCTCGCGCGGTCGTATCGAGCACGCGCCTCCGGCGTGCCGATCAGCTCCCACGCCCGCTGCACGCGGATGAACAGCCCGGCGTCGCCGCCGGTGTCGGGGTGCGTCTGCCGCAGTCGCAACCGGTACGCTCGGCGCAGCTCGTCGTCGTCGGCGCTCGCCGCCACGCCGAGCAGCTCGTACGCGGATGCCGAGAGCGGGCCGTCGAAGGTCACCTTCACACGTTAGACGCGCGGTGCGAGCCGCGGGAAACGGGTCAGCCCTTCAGGAACTCCAGTGCCGCCATCCGGAACGCCTTCGCTCCTGGTGCGTTGAAGTGGTGGCGCCCGGGGATCTCGAAGAACGACGCCTGGGCCGCGGCGTCGGCGAGCCTGCGCGAGCCGTCGAGCACGGCGTCCTGCGAGCCGGTCGCGAACAGCACGGGCTGCTGCGGGGCGTGGGCAGGATCTGGGTCGATCGATCGTGAGTCGCGCATGCCCTCCGCGAGGGCCAGCAGCGCGTACAGGTCGTTCCCCGGCACCCGCTCGGCCAGCGCGATGTAGTTCTGCGTGACCGGGTCGGTGACGGGTGTGCCGTCGTCGGCGTACCGGCGCACCTGATCGGTGTCGAGCCGGTCGAGCGGGATGCCGTCCGGTACGCCGCCGAGCACCGCCCGCGGCACGCGGTCGGCGAGGTCGAGCGCGACCTGCCAGCCGACCCTGGCCCCTAGCGAGTATCCGGCGTACAGCGCCTCGTCGACGAGGAACGTGTCGAGCACCGCCTCGACGTCGCGCGCGAGGTTGCGCACCGTGTAGCCGGCGGCGTCGTGCGGCTTCTGGCTGGCCCCGTGGCCCCGCTGGTCGATGCCGATGATGAGGAAGCCCTCGCGCTCGAGCATCCGCACCCATCCGGTGTGCACCCAGGTGTCAGCCGTGCTCGACGCGAATCCGTGCACGAGCACGACCGTCGGTCCGTCCGGATCGCCCCACGAGTACGTCGCGAGGCCGACGCCGTCGCCGACCTCGATGTACTGGGGCTCGGGCATCTTGGTGAGAGCGGAGAGGATGTCGACCACCCCACCATCTTCCTCCTGTCTCGACGAGCCGAGCGCGGAGGTGTTGCGCTCACAACTCAGGAGAACCGGGCCGGAGGCCGCCGATTCGGCGCCCGCGGACCCGGTTCCGCAGCGGATCGCCTGAGTTATGACCGCGAGGAATCCGTGCCCTCGCCCTCCGCCTGCGACGGGTGGCCGTCGGTGTCGGGGTCGGGCCGCTGAGGCGGGTCGTTCGGATCCTCGCCCTCGGCCTGGCTCGGGTGGTCGCCGCCGCCCGACCGGCCGCTGGTCTCGGTCGTCTGCAGCCCCTCGTCGCGGCCGTCGCCCGCGGTGTTCTCCTCCGTGCCGAGCTCTTCGGCTGACGTGTCGTCGCGCATCGCTCCTCCTTCGTCGTGTCAGGCGACGCTAGACCAGGGCATGCGGTTCGCCGACCGGGTTGACAGGGTCAGCCGAACAGCTCGATCAGCTGGCCTTCGACGCGCCGCGACGGGTCGACGACGACACCCTCGTCGTACAGGTCGAAGACGCGGGGGTCGATGTAGCTCGCGCGGGCGACGGTGGGGGTGTTGCCCAGAGCGGATGCCGCGACGCGAACTGCCTGCGATGCGGCGCGCGAGCGCGCCGTGGCCGACGGCTTGAGACCGATCTCGGCGAGGGCGACGGCGGCGGAGATGGTGCCGTGCAGCGTGCGGAAGTCCTTGGCGGTGAAGTCGCCGCCGGTGCGCATCCGCACGTCGTCGTTGATGTCGGCGGCGCGAAGCGGATGCCAGTCCGCCCCTGCGTCGTCCTGCCAGCTCAGCAGCAGCGAGCGTCCGCCCCGGCGCTTGAGTCCCGTGATGAGCACGGCGAGGTCGGCGTCGTCGACCTCCGATTCCCACGGCTGTCCGCTCTTGCCGGGAAAGCGCAGCTCGACGAACCGGCCGCCGCGCACGCGGGCGTGCGAACCGCGCAGAGTGACCAGGCCGATGCTGCCGTGGGCCTTGGCGTACTGCTCGGATCCGACGCGCAGCAGGGCCGAGTCGAGCATCCGGAATGCCCCGGCGAGCAGCCGCGGCCGGCCGAACCCGTCGGTGCGCAGGTCGCGAGTCACGCCTCCCCTGGCGGCGGGGAGCACCTCGGCGAGCTGCAGCATGCGGTCGAACTTCTCGCGCGCCATCCGCTCATGCCATGCGGGGTGGTAGATGTACTGGCGGCGCCCGGCGGCGTCGATCCCCGTCGCGAGGATGTGCCCGTTCGCGTAGGGGCACATCCACACGTCGTTCCACGCGGGCGGCACGACGAGGGCCCGCAGGCGCTCGAGCAGCTCCGGATCGTCGATGGGGGCGCCGTCGGCGCCGAGGAAACGGTACCCGCGCCCGTGCCGCACGCGCCGGATGCCGGGGGAGTGCGGATCGCTTCGACGCAGTCGGGTCATGGCATCCGGACTATCCGACGACGCCGACTGCGGGCAAGCCCCTGGCGCTGGGGGCGCGAAAGAAATACGTGGCTCGTCCTCGACCTCGTCGAATCGTTTCGATAGACTGTGCAGAGCGGCGCCGTGACGATCCACGGTGCCGCCGTCTTTTTGCCGGCACTCTCGGCTCAGCCCCCTCAGCCTCTCTCCGGATCATCATGGCCACCACCCTCATCACGGGCCGCCCCTGGCGCGTCATCCTGCTGTTCTCCGTGCCCCTGCTCATCGGCAACGTCGTGCAGCAGCTGTACCAGTTCGTCGACACGATCGTCGTGGGTCGCTGGCTCGGCGTCGACTCGCTCGCCGCGGTCGGCGCGACCGGCAGCCTCATCTTCCTCATCATCGGCTTCGCGTGGGGTCTCGCGAGCGGGTTCGCGATCCCGACCGCCCAGGCGTTCGGCGCGGGGGATGCCCGTGGCGTGAGCCGCTCGGTCGCCACCGGCACCCTGCTGACGGCCGCCACCAGCGTGATCCTCACAGTGCTGGGCCCGCTCATCGCGCAGCCGTGCCTCGAGCTGCTGCAGACCCCTCCGGAGCTGCTCGCCGAGGCCACCGTCTTCACGCAGGTGACCTTCATCGGCGGCAGCACGATCATGTTCTTCAACTACCTCGCGGCGATCATCCGCTCGATCGGCGACTCCACGACCCCTCTGGTGTTCCTCGTGATCTCGTGCGGACTCAACGTGGGCCTCGTGATCCTGATGGTGGGCCCGCTCGGCTGGGGCGTGGCCGGCGCGGCCTGGGCGACGGTCATCGCGCAGGCCATCTCCGTGCTGCTGTGCCTGGGCTACCTGTGGCGCCGGCTGCCTGTGCTGCACGTGCACCGCGCCGATTGGAGGATCAGCCGCGCCGAGGTCGCCGAGCACCTGCGGCTGGGTCTGCCGATGGGCTTCCAGGCGTCGATCATCGCGATCGGCGCGCTCGTCGTGCAGGTCGCGCTGAACATGCTGGGCGCCGAGGCCGTGGCCGCCTACACCGCGGCGTCGCGCGTCGACAGTCTCGCCGTGGCCTTCCTCGCGTCACTGGGCCTGGCCGCATCGATGTACGCGGCGCAGAACCTCGGTGCCCGCCGCCCCGACCGCATCCGCCGCGGCACGATCCAGGCGCTGTGGATGGCCGTCATCACCTCGGCCGTGCTGGGTGTGATCATGATCGCCTTCGGTCAGGCGGTCGTGCGGCTGTTCGTCGGCGACGGCTCGGATGACGTGGTCGATCTCGCGCACCAGATGCTGATCATCAACGGGGTGACGTACTGGGTGCTCGGAGTGCTGTTCGTGCTGCGCGGTGTGCTGCAGGGAGTCGGCAGGGTGCTCGTGCCGACGGTGACCGGGGTGATCGAGCTGATCGCCCGCGTCGTCGCAGCGATCGTGCTCGGCGCGATGTTCGACTTCGCGGGGGTCGCGATGAGCAATCCGCTCGCGTGGATCGGCGCGGTCGCGATCCTCGTGCCGGCCTACGTCGCGGCGCACCGCGGCTTCGCCCGCATGCCCGTGGAGCCGGTCGAGACGACCCTGACCACGCCGATCGCCGTCATCGGCCCCGCTGAGGGGTCGAGGATGGTGGATGCGGTGTTCACGGCCCCGGTGCCCGTGGTCGCTCCGCGCCTCAGCGCCCTTCGTCTGCCGCGCCTCCCGCGGCGCCCGCGCTGACCTCGCAGGGCAGCGCGCACCTCGTCATGCGCCGTTCACGCGTCATCCCTCAGGATGATGCCGAATCGTTCCCTCGGCTGACGCATGGATGGGATCTCCCCGCGTAACCTTGATCCCAGAAGCACGCCGGGGGGCGGTGTGCGGATGACCGGGGGGTCGAGAATGTCCACTCTCGCAGTGACCAACACACTGGCGTCGTTCCTGGTGCCGATCGGCATCGCCGGAGCGGTGATGGCCGTCGTGTGCGCGCTCATCACGACCTTCGCGCTCGCGCGGGGCTCGGCGGGTCTCGCGGGCGGCGGTGCCGGCGTATGGATCGTGGGCGCGCTGCTCAGCCTGTGCGCATCGTTCGCCATGCTCTGGACGCCGTTCCTCATCGCCGTGGGTGCTCTCGTCGCGGCGTTCGTCGTCGGCGCTGTGCTCCGGAGGCTGTTCCGCGGCGTCACTCTGACCCGCACCACTGTTCCGGCGGAGACCCAGGTGCACGCAGCGGTGCAGGAGCCCGCGACGCCGGCGGCAGAGGCGTCGCCGCGCGCCGGCGCGCCTCGCACCCCGGCGCGCAGCATCCCCGCACGGGCGATCACCGAGACCGTCCGCGTCGCCTCCTGACCCCCAGCGCGGGCCGAACGGTCGCTACCGGTGGTCGCGGTCGAACTGCTGCCCAGCCACATCTCCGGATGCCACGCGCTCGGCCTCGCGCGCACGCAGCTCGACCCGGCGGATCTTGCCCGAGATGGTCTTCGGCAACTCGGGCACGAACTCGATGATGCGCACCCAGAGGTGCGATGACAGGCGCTCGCGCGCGAATGCGAAGATCTGCGCCGCGGCGTCGCGCTCGGCGTCGGCCCCCATGCCGGCATCGCCGTGCAGGCAGACGTACGCCTTCGGCACGGCGAGCCGCGTCTCGTCGGGGCTGGGCACCACAGCGGCCTCGATGACGAGATCGTGCTCGAGCAGTACGGACTCGAGCTCGAACGGCGAGATCTTGTAGTCCGACGCCTTGAAGACATCGTCGGCGCGGCCGATGTAGGTGAGGTAGCCGTCGTCGTCGCGCACCGCGATGTCGCCGGTGTGGTGATAGCCGCCGGCGCGTGACTCGGCGGTCTTCTCCGGATCCTCGTAGTACCCGGCCATCAGACCCAGCGGCTGCTCGGCGAGGTCGAGCGCGATCTCCCCTTCGCGATCGGCCGGCAGCCCGGTGACCGGGTCGAGCAGCACGACGGGATAGCCGGGCAGCGGCCGGCCCATGGAGCCGTCCTTGACCACCTGGCCGGGGGAGTTGCCGATGCAGGCCGTCATCTCGGTCTGCCCGAAGCCGTCGCGGATGGTCGAGCCCCAGGCGTCGCGGACCCGGCTGATGACTTCGGGGTTCAGCGGCTCACCTGCGCCCACGAGCTCGCGCGGCGGGTGGCTCAGCCGGTTCAGGTCGGCCTGGATCAGCATCCGCCACACCGTCGGGGGCGCGCAGAAGGTCGACACGCGGTGGGTGTCCATCACCTGCATGAGCGTGTTCGCGTCGAAGCGCTCGTAGTTGTAGACGAAGACCGTCGCCTCCGCGAGGAACGGCGAGTAGAAGCTCGACCAGGCGTGCTTCGCCCAGCCGGGCGACGAGATGTTCAGGTGCACGTCGTCCGGCCGCACACCCAGCCACCACATGGTCGACAGGTGCCCCACCGGGTACGAGACGTGGGTGTGCTGCACGAGCTTGGGCCGGCTGGTGGTGCCGCTGGTGAAGTAGAGCAGGGCGGTGTCGGATGCCGGGGTGGGACCATCGGGCTCGAATGCCGTGCTCGCGTGGTGCGAGGCGGCGAAGTCGTGCCACTCGGCGGGCGCCTCGCCGACGGCGATGCGCACGAGATCCGTGGTGGCCGAGTCCGAGGCATCCGCCACCCGCCCGGCCAGCCCGCCCAGCGCGACCACGCCGCGCGCGCGGCCGTGGGCGATCCGATACGCGAGGTCGGATGCCGAGAGCAGGGTGGATGTGGGAATCGCGATGGCACCGATCTTGGTGATCGCGAGCATGATCTCCCACAGCTCGATCGTGTTGTTCAGCATCACGATCAGGTGGTCGCCCCGCCGGATGCCGAGGTCGCGGAGCCAGCAGGCGACCTGGTCCGATCGGGCCGAGAGTTCGCCGTACGTCCAGGTGCGCACCGTCAGATCGGCCGACACGATCTGCACGGCGGGGCGGTCGGGCATCTCGGCGGCGACGACGTCGAACCACTCGAGGGCGAAGTTGAACGAGTCGACCTGTGGCCACGAGAACCCGGCGACGGCTCGGTCGTAGTCGGCTCCGTTCGCGAAGAGGAAGTCGCGCATCTCGCGGATGGCGGTGGTCGCTGCGGTGGCGGCGCGGGTCATCGAAGGCTCCCTTGCTCGATTCGGACCCCTCCATCTTCACTCAGCCGCGCCGACAACGATTTTGTTGACAACGTACAGAAACCGAGTGTCATGGGATCCGGAACTTGGTTTCGGCGGCCCAAGTACCACCCGCCGTGGCGGTTCGTCCCTACGCTCGCTCCGGGCGACGACGCCCCCCGACCCTGGAGTGCTCAATGACGAGTGGTACCCCTCACGCGCACGGAATCGGCATGCGCATCTTCGTCGTCGTGCTCAGCATCCTGCTGGCCGCGATGGTGTTCCTCTATTTCGCGACGACCGGGCGCATCGCCGCCGGTGCCGCCGAGCTCGCCGATGGATCGTCGGCCGCGCACGACGGCTCGACGCAGCTCGCCTCCGGTGCGACGACGCTCGCCGACGGCGCGGGCGAACTCGCCGACGGCACATCGGCTCTCGCCGAAGGCGCGACGGCTGCCCGCGACGGCGCGAGCAGGCTCAGCGACGGCGCAACGAGCGCGGCCGCGGGCGCACTGAAGCTCGCTGAGGGAGCGACCACGCTCAGTGCCGGCGCGTCGACAGCCGCCGACGGCGCGTCGAAGCTCGACGGCGGGGCCTCCAAGGCGTACGCCGGCTCGCTCAAGGTGACCGGAGGCGCAGGATCGGCCAGCGCGGGAGCCCGCAAGCTCGCCGACGGCGCGGCCAGGGCATCCGGCGGCGCCGACCAGCTCGCCGTGGGTGCGCAGGCCGCAGCGGCGGGTTCGAAGCTCGTCTCGGGCGGTGCCGCTGCCCTTGCAGACGGGGCCCGGAAGGTCGCCGGCGGTGCCGGAGCCCTGGAGGACGGCTCACGGCAGGTGGCTGGAGGGGCCGTGAAGCTCTCGTCGGGCGCGACGTCGCTCTCGTCCGGTGCATCGACACTCGCGACCGGTGCATCCGACCTCGCGACGGGTGCCACCTCGCTCTCGTCCGGTGCGTCGGCGCTCGCGACGGGAGCGGGCGAGGCCAGTGCGGGTGCTGCCAGGATCTCGGCAGGCGCGACCGGCCTCTCGGCCGGTGTCGCCGCCGCTCACGACATCTCGTCGAAGCTGCTCGCCGGCGCTGCCGACCTCGACGCGAAGCTCTCGGGCGGCGTCACCGACCAGGTGCGCATGCTGGCCGACCCGGCGACCAAGACTCAGCTCACCGGCCTCGCCACGGCGGCACCCGCCACGGCGCAGAAGCTCGCCGACGACCTGGCGAAGCTCGCTGCAGCCGACCCCTCCAACACCGAGCTGGCGAACCTCGTGCAGGTGTCGATCGCTCTGAAGCAGCAGGTTCAGGGCATGGCGGCGCCGACCGCGGCTGCATCGTCGCTCGCCGAGGGCCTGGTGGCCGCATCCGCCGGCGCGCACGCTGTCGCGAGCGGCGCGACCACCCTCGTACAGGGCGATGCGAAGCTGGGCTGGCCGGGAACGGGCGGGCTGAAGGTCGGGGCGGCAGATCTCTCCGCAGGAGCCGAGGCTCTGGCCGCGGGTGTCGCGAAGGTGTCGGCGGGTGCAGACAGTGTGTCCACCGGCGCGGGCAGCCTGTCCGCGGGCGCCGGAACGCTGTCGGCGGGTGCGGGCGCTGTCTCGACGGGCGCCGGCGACCTGTCGGCCGGCGCGGGCACGCTGGCAGCCGGCGCCACCGAGGTGCACAAGGGCTCGATGGCTCTCTCCGACGGCGCCACGGCGCTGTCTGCCGGTGCAGGCGACCTGGCCACGGGCGCGGCTGATCTCCAGGCCGGCAACTCGCGCCTCTCGGCCGGTGCGGCCACCCTCTCCGGGGGCCTCAGCACCCTGGCATCCGGATCGGGCGACCTGCGCGACGGAACCGCCAAGCTCGCCGCTGGCGCCGCCGATCTGACGGCGGGGCTCATGGAGCTCTCGTCGGGCGCCGGGCGCCTCAGCACCGGCGCGCAGACGCTCAGCGCGGGCGCGACCAAGCTCGAGACGGGCGCCGGCGAGCTCGCTGCGGGCACGTCGAAGCTCAGCACCGGGGCATCCGACCTCAGCACCGGAATCGGCGCGCTCTCAGACGGCGCGACCGCCGTCGACGAGGGAACGGCGAAGCTCGCCGCCGGCGGCGGCGAGCTGTCGGGCGGCGCGACCAAGCTCAGCGACGGTAACGGCAAGCTGGCCGCCGGCTCGGTTCAACTCGCGTCGGCGACCGCGAAGGCGGCGCCGTCGATGCTGCCCTGGATGCTGGGTCTGGGCCTCGCCGGTCTGATCGCGATCGGCTTCTGGGCCGGACACCGCATCAGTCACCGGCGCGCGCTCGCGAGCGCCTGACGATCCGCAGCTCGCTGGCGATGATGCCCAGCACCACCAGCATCCCGCCCAGCAGGGCCGCGGCCGGAAGACGCTCACCCGCGATGCGTCCGATGGCCGCGGCCCACACCGGCTCGCCGGCGTAGATGATCGTCGCCCGGGTCGGCGAGACCGACTTCTGGGCCCAATTCATCGTCAGCTGGATCAGGCAGCTCGCCGCTCCCAGCCCGACGCCGGCCACGACCCACACCCACGAGAAGGCGGGCACAGTCTCGCCCGTGAACGGCATCGTCGCGAAGCCCAGCAGGCCGGCGGTGACCAGCTGCACGACGGTGATGCGGCCGAGGTCGATGCGGTTCGCGAACAGGCTGATCAGGATGATCTCGCCCACGATCGGCAGCGTGCTGATCAGCGTCGCGGTCTCGCCGACGCCCAGCGAGAAGGTGAGCGCGGCAGGACCCGCGATGAGCAGCAGGCCGGCGAACGCCAGCCCGGCGCCGAGAAAGGCCAGCGCGGGCGGGCGCCTGCGGAAGAACAGCCACTGCGCGAACGGTACCATCGGCACATACAGCGCGGTGAGGAATGCCGACGTGCTCGAGTCGATGGTCTGCAGCCCGAGAGTCTGCAAACCGTAGCCGCCGTAGATCATCGCCCCGATCGCGGAGCCGGCTCCGATGTCGGCCCAGGTCATGCCCCGCAGCGACCGGCGGAAGATCAGGATGCTGATCGCGCCGGCCACGAGGAACCGCAGGCCGACGAAGAACCACGGGCCGGAGTGCTGCATCGCCCAGTGCACGAGCAGGAACGTGCTGCCCCAGACGGCGGTGATGGCGATGAGGGCGAGCTCCTGCGGGCGCAGGCGCATCCAGCGAACACGAGAGGGCACAGTAGATTCTCGCGTCTTCGCAGAGGCTGTGCGGAACGGATGACGGCGCGATGGACAGATGCCGGTCCGGATGCCGGAGATCGCGCCGACTCGTGGACGGGCGTCAGCGGCGGCGGGGAGTCGCGATGGCGTGGGACAGGCCGATCGTGAGCCACAAGGCACCGATCCAGGTGATCATCGTGATGAGCAGCGAGCCCGAGATGAGCGCTGAAACCAACGTCGCGGCGCCGATGGCTGCCAGTGCCCAGCCAGTCCATCGGTGACCGATGATCAAGAACACCGCAAGTACGGCGACCACGACCCCGAGCACCCATCCGCCTCCCTCGATGCCGACGCTGGGGCCGCCCCCGTCGACGTCGCTGTAGTCGGCGTAGCGACGAGGCATCGCGCCGAAGGGCAGGGAGAGGCCCAGGATGAGAAGGAATCCGACGATTGGCATCATCGTGAGCACGGCGCCGACGAGTCGCCAGATCCAGTTGAAACCGCGACCAGACGACAGGTATCGCCACACGATCAGCCCGGACCACGCCAGCATCGCTGCGGGCATGAAGATGTCCCCGGGGACGAACCAGCTGACCACGGCCGCACAGGTCAGCGCTGCGTCGCAGAGCAGTGCGCTCACCGCTCGTGCGGTCCGAGGGACGACAAGCGGGATCGCGGTGAGCAGTGCGGGAATCAGGGCGAGAAGAGCCGCACCCACCCCCATCGTCTCGGCGATGGTCGCGGTGGGAGTCATCGTCACCAGGCCATCGGGATCAACGGAGGTCGTCACCAGTTCCTGCGTCGGCATGATGAACGCCGCCACCGCGCCGATCACGATGGAGACCCCGAGGGCCGTGCCCTGCAGAACGCGCCACGCGCGCTCCGCGCGGGCGTCGACGGCCGGGGCATCTGCGCCGAACTCCTCGATGGCACGATCCGCGATCTCTTGCGGCGAGCCGAGGCCCCTGATCGTCTCATCGACCGCCCGGCCGGCGTCTGCGGCATCGGCAAAGTGACCGCGCAGGTCGTCGAGCACCGCGGTGCGGTGGGTGGGGGCGATGGTGTGCAGCATCCGCTCCACGGATCGCAGGTACGTGTCTTCGGTGTTCATGCTGCCCCCTCGATGATGGTGTCGACCTCGACGCCGATCGCGCGCCAGACCTCGATGAACGTCATCAGCTGCTCGCGCCCGGCGGCAGTGATCGTGTAGTACCTGCGCGGCCGGCCGCCGCCGACCGCTTCGGTGCGGGTGTCGACGACACCGCCGTCGCGCATGCGGGCCAGCAGCGGGTACAGGCTGCCCTCGCCGGCGATCAGGCCGCGGCCCTGCAGGTCGGATGCCAGATCGAGGCCGTAGCGCTCGCCCGCGGCGAGCAGCCCGAGCACGCAGAGCTCGAGCACCCCTTTGCGCAGGTTTGTGGCGATGCGCTCGATGCTCTCGGTCATGGCATCAGAGTAATCATGCAATGCAAGTATTGCAATATAAGGTTAGGGCACCAGGGCCGGGGCTTCGCAGAGGCGGCGCGGGTAGACTGGACGGGTCACCTATCTGAGGACTGTCATGCCCGCCGCTTCCGCCTCGCGCACCGCGCGCCCGTCAACGGGGCGACCCTTCACCACGCGCTCTGTGCAGCTGGCGCGCGCTCTCATGGCGGCCGTCGCCGCACTCATGATCACGTTCTCGCCCGACCACTCCGCGGCCGTCGGCCTGTCGGTGTTCGGCGGGTTCGCGATCGTCACCTCGCTCGTGCTGATCGCGGGCGCGGTCATCGTGCACCGGGCGGGCCAGCGCTGGCCCGCGGTGCTCATGGGCGCCATCACCCTCGTGCTCGGCATGGCCGCGAGCATCCCCGCCTGGCGCACCGACGCGCTGTTCTTCGTGCTCGTGATCACCTGGGCGGCCCTCACCGGTCTCGTCGAGCTGATCTGGGGCATCCGCACCCGCGGCCAGGAGGGTTCGCGCGACGCGATCACCATCGGCGCGCTGGGCCTGCTGCTCGCGCTGCTGCTGCTGGTGATCCCCGTCGGGTTCGTGCAGAACTACGCGGTCGAGGGACAGGCCTTCTCGCTCACCGGCATCATCATCGGTGTCGGACTGTTCGGCGGCTATGCGGCCATCGTGGCGGTGTTCCTCGGAATCGCGGGCTTCGCGCCAGCGACGAAGAGCGCTGAGGCGAACGGCGAGACGACTGCTGGGGCCGACCGCCTGGCCGACCACGGAGGAGAGGCATGACCGACCACAAGCCGACGCGCAAAGAGATCCTGCGCCCGCTGCACCTCGTGGGCATCGCGCTCGCCGCCGGCATCTTCGCCACCGTCGTGACGCTCGTCTCGACCGGCGCCTTCACCCAGCGCGTCAACCTCTCGATCGCGAAGGGCACCTACGAGGGCCTGACCCCGCTCGGTCTCGGTCTGGTCATCGGAGGCGCCTCGTTCATCGTCACGCTGCTGGGCCTCGCGATGCTCATGCTCGCGGTCGATCCCGCCGATGTCACCAAGACCATCGACCGGCCGGTGCTGTTCGACCAGGACGAGCCCCCGTCGACGTCGAAGCCGGGCCCGTCGAACGCCGACGGTCGCGACGCCGGTGACGGCCGGGATGCCGGCGACAGCCGCGCGCCCGCATCCTGACGCCCCTGCGCTCTAGCCCTCCGGCAGCGTGAGCTGCAGCAGCCGGTCATCGTCGGCGCCGGGTGATCCGCGTCCGTCGGTGTTGTTCGTCAGCACCCAGAACGTGTCGTCGGGGCCGGGGACGACGTCGCGCAGCCGGCCGAACTCGCCGGTGTGCAGCGCCCACGGCTCGACGCTCGGCGTCTTCGTGTCGTAGACCCAGAGTAGCTCTCCCCGCAAGCCGGCCACGAGCACGACGTCGTCGACCACGGCGATGCCGCTGGGGCTGGACTCATCGGGCGCCCACACCGCGACAGGGTCGATCGCATCGTCGACCCGCGCGAACCCTTCGTGATCCGGCCAGCCGAAGTCGCCACCCGCCTCGATGCGGTTCAGCTCGTCCCACGTGTTCTGCCCGAACTCGCTCGCCCACAGCGTGCCGTCGGCGGTCCACGCGAGACCCTGCACGTTGCGGTGACCGAGGCTGTAGACGGCGGTGCCGAACGGATTGCCGGGCGCGGGCTCTCCGGTCGCCGCCACCCGCAGGATCTTCCCGCCGAGGAAGTCCCGGTCGCGCGCGCGGTCGCGCTGGCCGGCGTCGCCCGTGGCGATGTACAGCATGCCGTCGGGGCCGAAGGCGATGCGGCCGCCGTCGTGGTTCGATGCGCGCGGGATGGCCTCGACCACGACCTCGAGCGCAGCGACGTCAAGGGCCAGGGACCCGGGGTCGCCGGTCAGGGGCATCCGCACCACCCGGTTGTCTTCCTCGGCGCCGTGGTACGCATACAGCCAGCGTGCGTCGTCGTCGTCGAGCACCGCGAGGCCGTGCAGCCCCGATTCGCCCCCGGAGACGACGCCGGGCACGACGCCCGCTTCGCGCAGGTCGCCGGATGCTGTCAGCTCGAGCACCTCGCCGCCGTCGCGCTGCGAGATCAGCGCGCCGCCGCCGTCGAGCCGCACCACCGACCACGGCGCCTTCAGCCCGCTCGCGAGCGTGACCGCCTCGGCGTGCGCCATGGCGGGAGGCGGGGTCATCGCGGGCGTGGGGTTGCCAGGGCCCGAGCACCCGGAGAGCAGGAGAGCGCCGACCAGCAGGGCGGGTGCGACCATCCGTCTCATGACGGTGCTCCTCTCAGACGTGTGCCCTCAAGCATCCGCCACTTCGGGCCGCTGATCCAGCCCGCGGGCATACCTGCGGCGCCGAGGTCACTGCACTCGACGCGAAGAGGGGTTCTCGCCGAGCCCGCCGGATCAGCGCGCGAGGCGCTCGGCGATGCCGGTGTACGTGGCGGGGGTCAGAGCCAGAAGACGCTGCTTCGCGGCATCCCCGATCTCGAGCTTCTCGACGAACTCGGCCAGCTCCGTCGCGCCCACGCGGTGTCCGCGGGTGAGCTCCTTCAGCAGCGCGTAGGGGTCGCTGATCGATGAGCGGCCCGCGACCACCTCGGCCCGGATCACGGTCTGGATAGCCTCGGCCAGCACCTCCCAGTTCTGATCGAGGTCGTCGAGCAGAACGTCACGGCGCAGCGAGATGGCGCCCAGGCCACGGCGCAGGTTGTCGAGGGCGAGCAGCGAGTGACCGAACGCGACGCCGATGTTGCGCTGCGTGGTCGAGTCGGTCAGGTCGCGCTGCAGGCGCGAGGTCACGAGCGTCTGCGACAGCGAGTTCAGCAGCGCACCCGAGAGCTCGAGGTTCGCCTCGGCGTTCTCGAACCGGATCGGATTGATCTTGTGCGGCATCGTCGACGAGCCGGTCGCACCCGCGACGGGGATCTGTGCGAAGTAGCCCAGCGAGATGTACGTCCAGATGTCGGTGGCGAGGTTGTGCAGGATGCCGCCGGCGTGACGCACGCGGTCGTACAGCTCGACCTGCCAGTCGTGCGACTCGATCTGCGTAGTGAGGATGTTGAAGCCGAGGCCCATGCCCTCGATGTACTCGCGGGCGATCGTCGACCAGTCGGCGTCGGGGTCGGCCGACAGGTGCGCCGACCAGGTGCCGGTCGCGCCCGAGAACTTCGCCAGGTAGTCGGATGCGGCGATCTGCCCTCGCACGCGCTCGAGGCGCCACGCGAAGACGGCGAGCTCCTTGCCCATGGTCGACGGCGTCGCCGGCTGGCCGTGGGTGCGCGACAGCATCGCCGCGTCGGCGTGCTCGACGGCGAGCTCGCGCAGCGTGGCGATCACGAGGTCGAGGGCAGGCAGCCACACTTCTTCGACGGCGCGCTTCACCGTGAGGGCGTACGAGGCCGAGTTGATGTCTTCGCTGGTGCACGCGAAGTGCGTGAGTTCGGCGATGGCATCCAGCCCCAAGGTCTGAAGCCGGTCGCGAACCAGGTACTCGATGGCCTTCACATCGTGCTGCGTGACCGCTTCCTTCTCGGCCAGCCAGTCGATCTCGGCCTGACCGAACTCGCGGTACAGCGCACGCAGACGCTCTTTGTCGGCATCCGCCAGCGGCGACGTCCCGAACAGCGACCGATCGGTGAGGGCGATCAGCCACTCGACCTCGACCTCGACGCGGGCGCGGTTGAGCCCTGCCTCCGAGAGGTAGTCGGCGAGGCCCGAGACGGCGGCCTGGTAGCGGCCGTCGAGGGGGCTGAGCGGCTGGGTCGGAAGCGAGGGCAGAGAAGTCAGGGCAGGTCCTCCTGCTCAGGGTCCCGCGTCACGCGGGACGGCGATGGGATGCCCGCACAGCCGGTTCGAGCTGCGCGAAGAGGCCGCGGGTGGCGGTCTCAATCATACCGAGCACCGAATCGAACATCGCAGGCCCTGCGTAGTAGGGATCGGGCACGTCCATGCTCGACGCACTCGGGTCGTAGGCGCGCAGCAGGATGACCTTGCCCTCGTCGTCTTCCGTGCGGGCCCAGGCGCGCAGGATGCGCTCGTGCGTGCGATCGAGTGCGATGATCAGGTCGTTCTCGGCGAACGATGCCGCGCTGAACTGCTTGGCGCGATGCTGCGATCCGTCGAGGCCGCGCCGGTTCAGCGCGTCGAGGGTGCGCTCGTCGGCGCGCTCGCCGACGTGCCAGTCGCCGGTTCCGGCGCTTCTCGAGACCACGCGCCGGCCGAGCCCACGCTGTTCTGAGAGCGCACGCAGCACCACTTCGGCCATCGGAGAGCGGCAGATGTTGCCCGTGCAGACGAAGATGACGCGGAAGGGATCCGGGTCGGTCATCTCACCATTCTGCCCGCATCCACTTCCGTCCCCAATCGCGTCATGCGTCGAGTTGTGCACATCGTGCGGGAACGGGGCGAGGACGGATGCCCGGTCGCCCGCACCCTGGATGCATGCTCACCACCCTTCACACCGCATCGCCGACGGCCGAAGAGGTCGCCGCACTGCTCGGCGGCGTGCGTCATCTCGACGACGCGATCGACACCATCACCCAGGTGCGGATCGAGCTGTGGCGGCTGGTCGCCGACTCGCAGTGGAGGTCGCATGCCGTGGAGGTCCTGCGCGCCTCGCTACTCGAGCGAGTCGCGGCGCTGACCGAGCACTGCGCCGCCGTCGAATCGCAGCGCAGCGCATGCATGGCAGGGATCTCATGAGCGGCGAGCTCGAGATCACGAGCGGCGGGGCGATCTCGGTCGACCCCGAGCAGATGCGCGCGGTGGCCGACCGCATGTCGGCTGTGGCCGCGCGTCTCGCCGACGCGGGCGAGAGCGTGCGGCGTGCTCATCAGACGCTGGCGTCGACCTGGGGCGCGCCTGCTCGGCCCGACCTTCCGGCCCTGTGGGCCTGCGGGCAGGCGCTCGTCGACCACGCAGACGAGCTCGCGTCGGATGCCAGGGGCACGGGCATCATGGCGGATGCCTTCGAGCTCGCCGACCTGCGCTCGCGACAGGAGATGCTGTCGATCGAGCACCCCGTCGAGGCTGGTCGGCTGCAGGGGCGCATCGACGAGCTCGTCGCGTCATATCCCGAGCTCGACGCGATGGCGGTCTCGATCGAGGCGGCGTGGGAGAAGCGGTCGCAGGAGGGCATGCTCGATCAGTGGCTCGACGCCTTCGCGCTGGGCGCGATGAGGCTGGCGGCTCTCGTACCCATGCGCGTGCTCACCCGGATGCTGGGCGATGCGACCGACGCGGCCGGCTCGGCCCTCCCGGGAAAGCGGGTCACGGGCGGGGCCCCGCCTGTCGCGGTGGCGCAGGTGTCGCGGTCGAGCGTCGGCGGATCGGCGACGACGCTGACGCAGCTGGTGCAGCGCCTGCCCGGCGGTGAGGCGCAGGTCGCCGTCGAGAAACGCACCCACGGCGACGGCTCGGTCTCGTACGTGGCCTACATCGACGGCACGCGCAGCCTCGGTTTCGCGGGCGACGATCCGTGGGACATGGGGTCGAACTGGGATCTGTACGCGGCGGGGGAGCAGAGCGCGGCATACGCCGCGACCGTCGAGGCGCTCAGGCTCGCGGGCGCCGAGCCGGGAGCGCGCGTCGACGTGGTCGGATACTCGCAGGGCGCGGCCATCGCCGGAGCGGTCGCCATGAGCGGCGTCTACGAGACCTCGCGAGTGATGATCGTCGGCAGTCCGACGGTGCCCGTTCTCGACGAAGAGCAGACGCTGATCCGCGCGTTCCACACCGACGATCCGGTCGGAGCCGGCCTCAGCGGAGGCGGGCCGGCCGGCGCCACAGGATCCGCGGAGAGCATCACCATCTCGCGCGAGTACGCCACGCATGGAGAGGCCACGTCGGTGCACTCCCACTTCCGCGACGCCTATGACCAGACCCTCGAACTTGCCGACGAGTCGGGCGACGCCCGCGTCGTGGCATTGCGAGCGGGTCTCGAGACCGAGGCGGCCGACGTCGTCTCGGTCGAGCGCACCGAGTACCGGGCGAGCAGGCCGTGAGGCGGCCACCCCGTCCGCGTCAGCGGCGCTTCTTCTTCTCCTGCGGCCGCAGCACGGCGCCGAAGATCGCGTTGATGATCGAGATGAGGAAGGCGGCGACGACACCCCACCAGAACGAGTCGACGGTCAGACCCCAGCTGAAGGCACTGGTGATCCACGCGGTGATCCACAGCAGCAGCCCGTTCACGATGAACGAGATCAACCCGAGCGTCAGGATGTACAGCGGGAAGGCGACGATCCTGATCGCCGTGCCGATGATGGAGTTCACCAGTGCGAACACCGCTCCGACCGCGAGGAAGGTCAGGGCGATCTGCAGGTCGCCGCCCGGTTCGAAGGGGCGGATGCCGATCCCGAGCAGCGGGATGAGCGTGACGACCCAGATGGCGAAGGCGTTGATGACGACACGGATGAGGAATCGCATCTGCTGATCCTGCCACGTGACAGACGGTCCCGCGACGAGGCGTGCGTCGCGGATTCCCGTCTCGAGGATGGCCCCAGGAGGGTCAGGTGGGTGCGGCTCATAGACTGATGCCGTGACTGAGCCGATCCTGCCCCGCATCCGCCCCGAGATCGCCGCCCTGCCGCCGTACCGACAGGGCAAGCAGGCAGGGCCCGACGCGTTCAAGCTCTCGAGCAACGAGAACCCGTTCGACCCGCTTCCCTCGGTCGTCGAGGCGCTGCAGCACACCACTCCGGTCAACCGCTACCCGGATGCCTCCGCCGCCGCGCTCCGCGCCCGGCTGGGCGAGAAGTACGGTGTCTCCGCCGACGCCGTTCACGTCGCATCCGGCAGCGTCGCGATCCTGCATCAGCTCGTGCTTGCGACCTCGTCGATCGGCGACGAGGTCGTCTTCGCATGGCGCTCGTTCGAGGCGTACCCGAGCCTCCCGCTGGTCGCCGGGGCGACCGCCGTGCAGGTCCCGCTGGCATCCGGCGCGCGTCACGACCTCGACGCGATGGCGGATGCCATCACCGACCGCACCCGCGTGATCATCGTCTGCACGCCGAACAACCCCACCGGCCCCATCATCACGAGCGCCGAGTTCGCGGCGTTCGTCGAGAAGGTGCCGCAGGACGTGCTGATCGTGCTCGACGAGGCGTACGCCGAGTTCGTCACCGCCCCCGACGCCGTCGACGGCCTCGCCGAGCGTGTGTTCGAGAAGCACCCGAACGTCGTCGTGCTGCGCACGTTCTCGAAGGCCTACGGGCTCGCCGGGCTGCGCGTCGGCTACGCCATCGGCGATCCGCGTGTGCTCGACGCCGCTCGCACGACCGCCATCCCGCTGTCGGTGACCTCGGCAGCCGAACGCGCCGCGATCGCCAGCCTCGACGCCGAGAGCGAACTGCTCGAGCGCGTGGCCGTGATCGTCGAGCGTCGCGACCGCCTGGCCGCACGCTTGCGCGAACTCGGCTGGAAGGTGCCAGACGCTCAGGGCAACTTCGTCTGGCTGCGCACCAAGGAGCACACCTCCGAGGCAGCAGCCGCGTTCGACGCCGCCGACCTCATCGTCCGCCCGTTCCCCGGCGACGGCATCCGCATCTCTGTGGGCGAGGAGCAGTCGATCGAACGGGTGCTCGCCGTCGCGAAGTCACTGCTCTGACCTCGCCCCTGACGCGAAAAGTCCAGGTTCCGGGCACTTAGTAGGGTCCCCTAGGTATGCGTGACCTGGCATGCCGGCGTGGGTAGCGTGGGTCACGTGACCCCGATCGAAGCCCCTCTCGTTCGCGTCCTCGCCGACGACGGCAGCTACGCACCATCGGCTGACGCCGAGCGCTATCTGCCCCTCATCGACGCGCTGACCGACGCCGAACTCGAGCAGTTCTACCGAGACATGGTCGTCATCCGCGCGATCGACACCCAGGCCACCAACCTGCAGCGCCAGGGCCAGCTCGCCCTGTGGCCGCCGAGCCGCGGCCAGGAAGCGGCGCAGGTCGGATCCGCCCGCGCCGCCCGCGCCCACGACACGTTGTTCCCGTCATACCGCGAGCACGCCGTCACCCGCATCCGGGGCGTCGACCCGGTCGACATCCTCAAGGTCATGCGCGGCACCTCGCACGGCGGCTGGAACCCGACCGATCCGCAGAACGGCAACACCCGCATCTACACGCTCGTGCTCGGTTCGCAGACCCTGCACGCCGCCGGCTACGCGATGGGCCTCGCCTTCGACGGCCGCACAGGCACCGGTGACCCCGAGCGCGACGAGGCCGTCGTCGTCTACTACGGCGACGGAGCCTCCAGCCAGGGAGACGTGCACGAGGCGATGGTCTTCGCCGCGAGCTACGACGCCCCCGTGCTGTTCTTCCTGCAGAACAACCACTGGGCGATCTCGGTGCCCGTCGAGACCCAGTCGAAGGTGCCTCTCGTGAGTCGTGGCGCCGGGTACGGCATCCCCTCGGTGCGAGTCGACGGCAACGACGTGCTCGCCAGCTACGCCGTCTCGCGCACCCTGCTCGACGAGGCGCGCAGCGGACTCGGCCCGCGGGCGGTCGAAGCGGTCACCTACCGGATGGGCGCCCACACGACCAGCGACGACCCGACCAAGTACCGCGGTTCCGACGAGGAGCAGCGCTGGGCGCAGCGCGACCCGATCGCCCGCATGCGGGCCTTCCTCGAAGGACGCGGTGCCCCGGCATCCCTCTTCCAGGAGACGGATGCCGAGGCGGCCGACGCCGCAGAAGACCTGCGCAGCCGCGCCATCACCCTCACCTCGCCGGAGCGCTCGCTGATCTTCGACCACGTGTACAGCGATCCCCATCCGCTGATGGCCGAGCAGAAGACGTGGCTCAACGACTACGAGGCCTCGTTCGAGGGAGGAGCGCGCTGATGACCATCGAGACGATGCCCATGTCGAGGGCCCTGAACGCCGGACTCCGCAAGGCGATGGAAGACGACCCGCGCGTGCTGCTGATGGGCGAGGACATCGGCCGCCTCGGCGGCGTGTTCCGCATCACAGAGCACCTGCAGCGCGACTTCGGCGACCGCCGCGTGCTCGACACCCCGCTCGCCGAATCCGGCATCGTCGGCACCGCGATCGGACTCGCGATGGCCGGGTTCCGTCCGGTCATCGAGATCCAGTTCGACGGATTCGTCTTCCCCGCGTTCGACCAGATCACCTCGCAGCTCGCGAAGCTGACGAACCGGCACGAGGGCGCGCTGTCGATGCCGGTCGTCATCCGCATCCCCTACGGCGGGCACATCGGAGCCGTCGAGCACCACCAGGAGAGCCCCGAGGCGTACTTCACGCACACGCCGGGCCTGCGGGTCGTCTCGCCGTCGACCCCGAATGACGCGTACTGGATGATCCAGGAGGCGATCCGCTCGAACGATCCCGTCATCTTCCTCGAGCCGAAGAGCCGCTACTGGCAGAAGGGCGAGGTCGAGCTCGAGGCATCCGCCCTGCCGCTGCACGCCTCGCGCATCGTCCGTCGCGGCACCGATGTGACCCTCGTCGGCCACGGCGCGATGGTCACGACCCTGCTGCAGGCCGCCGCGCTCGCCGAGGCCGAGGGAACGAGCTGCGAGGTCGTCGACGTGCGCTCGCTCTCACCCGTCGACTACGGTCCGATCCTCGACTCGGTGCGCTCCACCGGGCGCATGGTCTACGCGCAGGAGGCCCCTGGGCACACCAGCGTCGGCAGCGAGATCGCCGCGACCGTCATGGAGCGCGCGTTCTACGCACTCGAGGCGCCGGTGCTGCGGGTCTCGGGCTTCGACACCCCGTTCCCGCCCGCCAAACTCGAGGGCACGTACCTGCCGGATGCCGACCGCATCCTCGAAGCCGTCGACCGCTCCCTCGCCTACTGACCCTTCATGTTCGCAATTCAGGAAGAATCCGCGCGATCTGCTCGCACTGTGCACCAGAGCGGTCGTCCCGGCACCTCCTTCCTGAGTTGCGAACGCCGCTCCGGCCGAAAGGACTCGCAATGACCACTCAGACCTTCACCCTTCCCGACGTCGGCGAGGGCCTCACCGAAGCCGAACTCGTCGCGTGGAAGGTCGCCCCCGGCGACACCGTGGCGATCAACGATGTCATCTGCGAGATCGAGACTGCGAAGTCGCTCGTCGAGCTGCCCTCCCCGCACGCCGGGGTGGTCGGCGAGCTGCTCGTCGCCGAAGGGGTCACGGTGGAGGTCGGCTCGCCGATCATCACCTTCGTGGCCCAGGCGGACGCGGCGGATGCCGGTATCGCGGTGAACCCGACTGATCCCGCGGCACCACCCGCGACCGACGAGGGCGGCGGCTCGGTGCTCGTCGGCTACGGCACCGGGGGAGGGGCGACCTCACGCCGCCGCAAGCCGGCCGAGCGCCCTGTGCGCTCGTCGGTGGGCGTGATCGCGAAGCCGCCGATCCGCAAGCTCGCCCGTGACTTGAACGTCGAGCTCACCGAGGTCACTCCGACCGGTGCCGACGGCGAGGTCACCCGTGACGACGTCGTGAAGCACGCGGAGCAGGCGAGCGTCTTCCGCAACATCCAGACTCCTGAGTGGGGGGCTGTGCGTGAGGAGAAGCTGACGGTAGCGCCGAAGGTCGACGACGGTCGATCCGAGTCGATCCCGGTCAAGGGCGTCCGCAAGGCCACCTCGTCGGCAATGGTGCAGAGCGCGTACTCGGCCCCGCACGTGACCGTGTGGAAGGAGATCGATGCGACCCGCACGATGGAGCTCGTCAAGCGGCTCAAGGCGTCGCCCGATTACGCCGACATCCGCGTCTCGCCGCTGCTGATCATGGCGCGTGCCGTGATCTGGGCTGCCCGTCGCACTCCGATGGTCAACGCCGCATGGGTCGACACCGACGCGGGCGCCGAGATCGTGGTGCGTCACTACGTGAACCTCGGCATCGCCGCCGCGACCCCGCGCGGGCTGCTGGTGCCGAACATCAAGGACGCCCAGGACCTCAGCATGAAGGACCTCGCGCGGTCGCTGAACCGCCTGACCCTCACGGCCCGCGAGGGAAAGACGACCCCCGCGGATCAGCAGGGCGGCACCATCACGATCACGAACATCGGCGTCTTCGGCATGGACGCAGGCACCCCGATCATCAACCCCGGCGAGGCCGGCATCGTCGCCATGGGCACGATCGCCCAGAAGCCGTGGGTCGTCGACGGCGAGGTGCGTCCCCGCTGGGTCACGACGGTGTCGGGCTCGTTCGACCACCGCGTCATCGACGGTGACGGCATGAGCCGCTTCATCGCCGACGTCGCCTCGATCCTCGAGGAGCCCGCCCTGCTCGTCGACTGACGCCTGCGGGTGAACGGAAGGGAATCGGATGAACGACGACAGGATCGCCTGGCGCGACGGACGCTGGACGCATCCGCCCGTCGCTGCAGTCGAGCACGGGGACGACCTCGTCGTGACCGCCGCAGAGGGCAGCGATGCCTGGCGCCTCACCTCCTACGGCTTCGTGCATGACAGCGAGCACGCGCTGCTCGCTCCCTTCCCGCAGGACACCGCGGTCGAGGTCGAGTTCGCCGCCGCGTTCTCGCAGCAGTTCGATCAGGCCGGGGTCTTCGTGCGCATCGATGACGAGCACTGGGTCAAAGCGGGGGTGGAGTACGCCGACGGGCAGCCTCAGCTCGGTGCGGTGGTCACCGACGGCAGATCCGACTGGTCGGTCGCCCCTGTTCCCGAGTGGCTGGGTCGCCGCGTGCTCGTGCGGGTCAGCAGGTCGGGCGATGCGCTCACGATCCGGGCATCCGTCGACGGCGGCGAACTGCGCCTGGTGCGGGTGGTGCCGTTTCCGCCCGAGGCGCACGCCGAAGCCGGTCCGCTGATCTGCGCACCTACTCGCGCCGGGTTGACCGTGCCGTTCCACGCCTGGCGCACGACGGCTGCCGACGCCGCGCTGCACTGACCTGCCGAGAGGTCAGAAAAGCACGGGAGGCGTCGCCTTCCGGTGCTTTTGTGAACTTTCGGCGGATGCTGCAGCGCCGAGGGCGAGTCAGACGTTCTCGTGCGATGAATTCGACACGTCGAGCAGGCGGTGCTCCTCGCCCTTGAGCCAGGTCGCCGCCTTCGGCACGTGCTGCTCGATTCGCGCCTCGTGCCGTGCCTGGCGCAGCGCATGCACGATCGCGAACCGGATGATGGCGTACAGGACTCCGGCGAACGCGAGGATCTGAAGAGCCCAGCTGCCGATCATCAGTGCCTGCATGTGGTCCTCGTTCCGTCCTTCGCCGGATCTGAGATCCAGGCCCTGCACGACAGCGTAGCCCGCGGCCCGCGCCCCCGCCCCCGCCCGCGCCGCCGCGCGCCCCCGCCCGCCCCCCGCCCGCCCCCGCCCGCCCGCCCGCGCCCCCGCCCGCGCCCCCGAGAGGTCACGAAGGCACCGGAAGCCCCGCCTTCCCGTGCCTTCCTGACCTCTCGACACGGGAAGCCCCGCCTTCCCGTGCCTTCCTGACCTCTCGACTCCGCGTGACTCACGTACCGTGGTGAGGATGAGCGACGTCCACTCCCTCGACAAGCCCGCCGATGACGCAGCCTGGTGGCGCCAGGCCGCCGTCTATCAGATCTATCCCCGCAGCTTCGCGGACGCCACCGGCGACGGGATCGGCGACGTGCGGGGCATCCTATCCCGAGTCGACTACCTGGCCGAGCTGGGCATCGACGCCGTCTGGCTGAGCCCGTTCTACCCGTCGGCGCTCGCCGACGGCGGCTACGACGTCGACGACTACCGCGACGTCGACCCGCGCCTCGGCACCCTCGACGAGTTCGACTCGATGGTCGCTGCCCTGCACGAGCGCGGCATGAAGGTGATCATCGACATCGTGCCGAACCACACCTCGAACCGGCACGAGTGGTTCCGGGAGGCGCTCGCCGCCGGGCGGGGGTCGGCGGCTCGTGACCGGTACATCTTCCGCGAGGGCAAGGGCCCCGACGGGGCCGAGCCGCCGACCGACTGGGTCTCCGTATTCGGCGGCCCCGCGTGGGAGCGGGTCGAAGACGGCCAGTGGTACTTCCACAACTTCGCCACCGAGCAGCCCGACCTGAACTGGGGCAACCCCGAGGTGCGCGAGGACTTCCTCACCACCCTGCGCTTCTGGTCGGACCGTGGCGTCGACGGCTTCCGCATCGACGTGGCGCACATGCTCACGAAGGATCTCAGCGAGCCGCTGCCCAGCAGCGCCGAGCTCGCGCTGCTGCCGCAGGACGGCACGCACCCGCTGATCGACCGCGACGACGTGCACGAGATCTACGCCGAGTGGCGCACGGTGTTCGACTCGTACGACCCGCCGCGCACCGCGGTCGCAGAGGCGTGGGTGTCCACGCCCGAGCGCCGAGCGAAGTACGCGTCGGCGAAGGGCCTCGGGCAGGCGTTCAACTTCGACCTGCTGGTCGCCGACTTCGATGCGGCGGAGTTCCGTCGCATCGTCGCAGACAACCTCGCGCAGGCGACGCTGAGCGGTTCATCGACGACATGGGTGCTCTCGAACCACGACGTCACCCGGCACGCGACCCGCTACGGGCTGCCGCCCCTCAACGGCCGCCCGGTCAAGCAGGGGGTCGAGTGGGTGCGCGCCGGCGGGCCGGAGGAGCAGCTGGACCGAGATCAGGGACGCCGTCGCGCGGAGGCGGCCACCATGATGCTCCTCGGCCTGCCTGGCAGCACCTACCTGTACCAGGGCGAGGAGCTGGGACTGCACGAGGTTGCCGCGATCACGCCCGAGCAGCGTCAGGACCCGGCCTTCTTCCGCGGCGGCGAGTTCGACGGTCTCGGCCGCGACGGATGCCGCGTGCCCCTGCCCTGGACGGCCGAGGGCTCGTCGTTCGGATTCGGGTCGAACGGCGCTCACCTGCCGCAGCCCTCCTGGTTCGCGCAGTATGCGGTCGATGTCGAGGCGGCCGATCCGGCATCCACCCTCTCGCTCTACCGTGAGGCGCTGAGGCTGCGCCGCGATCTGCAGACCGATGAGAAGCTCGAGTGGCTCGAGACCGATCGCGTCGACGTGCTGCGCTTCGCCCGGCCCAACGGCTGGCAGGTGGTGACGAACTTCGGCACCGAGCCGTTCGCCCTCGGCGCCGACGCGGATGCTGTGGTGCTGACCACCCGGCCGCTGCACGGCGGCGCCCTGCCGGGCGAGGCGACCGCCTGGCTCAGGGCCTGACCCGCTGAAGATCAGAAACGCACCTCCGAACGTCGTCGGAGGTGCGTTTCTGATCCGTGCAGCCGGGGCCGTGCAGCCGGGCTCGGTCAGGCCGGGCGCGGTCAGACGGAGCGGCCGCCCAGCGGAGCCTTGGCGGCGTAGACGCCGCCCTTCGACTCGAAGGACACGGCGAGCACGGGGGAGGCCTTCGTGCCCTCGAGACTGCTGCCGTTCCCCGTGGCAGCCGTGCGTGCTCCGAAGCGCAGTTCGGTGCGTCCCGACGACACCTGCTTCTCGGCGCTGCCGATCACCTGCGATCCGTCCCAGAGATAGACGCGCACGGTACCGGCCCGCGGGGTCTGCAGCGCGACCGTGACGACCCCGGCCGAGATCGACGATCTCAGCACCTTGAGCTCGTGGCTGGTCGGGGGGAACCCGCCGAGGGGGACGTTGTCGCTCGCGGACTGCAGGATCGACTGCGGCGAAGACACCGAACGGGCGGCGGTGTCGGGCAGCGTCGGCTCTTTCGGCCGGCTGCCCGCATCGGCGATGCCGTCGAGGGTGATGATCCCCCAGCGCCACGGATCGGCTCGCATCCCGGGGAACGTCGACCAGCCGACGCGCCGCTGCGCAGCCTTGTTCTGCGTGTCGGAATCGTTGATGACGACGTTGAACCCCACGTGCTCGGGGTCGAGGTTGTCGGGGAGGACGGCGAACGGGATCTTCACCTCCATGTCATAGCCGGCGTACTCGGCTTCGGTCGCTGCCATCCGGACCTCGACCTGCATGCCCGGTGCGGTGATCGCCGCTTCACCCTGCCAGTTGTCGCGGTCGCGGCCGACGCCAGGGGCGCCCGTCATGGAGTCCATCGAGGGCATGATGCCTGCGATGAACGTCTGCGCGGTGTTGCCTGCGACGCCGCGCGGGTCGATGTAGATCTCCACCGAGTCCGTGCGCCGCTGCCTCTTGTTGTCGCTTCCGGGCAGGATCGTGCCGCGCACGTCGTCGACGACCGACAGGAACAGGTAGAAGTTCGCATCGTCGTGGGTGATCCAGGTCTGCGCGCTGATCGACGGGGTCGTGCCGCCCATGGGCGAGCCGTCCCAGATGGTGTCGACGGGGATCGGCTCACCGGGGTACTCGCCATCCCGGCGGATGCCGTCGACCACCGGAGCGGTGGAGGAGCGCTGCACGGCGTAGGTCGGCACCAGGTTCATGGTGACGGCGCGCTCGGCCGCGCCGGCCTCGCTCGTCGCCGAGACGGTCACAGGCCAGCTGCCCTTGTTGGGTGCACGGTTCGCGGTGGGAATCGACGTGTCGGTGTTCGTCACCTCGAAGGTGATCGTCGCGGTCTTGCCCGCCGCCAGTCCCGCGTACGACTTCTGCGCTGGCGACGCGGTGAAGCCCGTCGGCAGTGTCAGCGACACCGAGCCGGATCGGGTCTGCGACGAGAAGTTCTCGACGACGATCTCGAGGGTGCGCGTGCGTCCCTGCCCGATCGCGAAGAGTTCGGGCACGAGGACGTCGAGGTGCTTCATCCCCAGTCCGGCTGTCCACGAGCGGAACTCCTGGATCTCGTCGAGGGGGCGGATGGTCGCCTCGACTGCCCCGGCGACGCGCAGCTGCGCGAACGTCGTGCCACTGGCCCCTCCTGCCGCCAGAGTCGCGTCGACCCGCACCTGCGTTCCTGGTGCATCGTCCGATCCGGCGGTGACCTGGAACGTCGCGGTGTGCGAACGTCCGCGATTCAGTGCCGGCACGTCGACGGCGCCGCTGGTCGACCAGCCGTCGGGCACGGTCAGGGTCAGCCGTCCGGCAGCGAGTCGGGACGATGGCGGAGCGGTGATGATCACCTGCACCGTGCTCTTCTCGCCTGCGACGACTTCGAAGCGGGCGGGGCGGACATCGACCAGAGTGCCGAGCGGCAGGCCCCCGTCGATCGGCAGAGCGGCTCCTCGCAGCGCCGCGTCGCCGCCGGAGCGAGGGTCGGTGAGGGGAGAACGGGAGTGGATGACCGTGAACCAGGAGTTGGAGATCTTCGCCGGGTCAGTGGGGCCGGCGGCGAACTCCGCCCATCCCTGGGTCACGTAGGCCCAGCGTGCGAGGTCGAGCATCTCCGACCAGCGCTTGCCGTGGCGGGCGCTGGGGGTTCCGTTCCAGCATCCGAAGACGACATCGGATGCCACGGTCGGGGCGTATCCGGCGGCGACGCCGCCCTCGCCCGTCGCTCCCGAGCCGTTCGCTCCGGAGCGGAGGATGCGGCGCGGCTGCCAGGGCTCGAATCCCTCGTCGAAGTGCTCGGGGTACCGATCAGGGTCGCCGGCCGCGAGATAGGCCTCGACGGCGAACATCGCCGCCTGCTGATGGTTGCCGTGGTTGCCCTCGACAGCGGAGGGGTTCATCGTGACGATGACGTCGGGCCTCGTCGCCCGCACGACGCGCACGATCCGGTTGAGCACCGCGCCGCCGTCCCAGACCTGGTACGAGAGCGGTGCGCTGGCGGTGTAGTAGAAGTCGAGCCCGTCGAGGTTGAAGATGTTCTCGATGCCTGCGTAGCCGACCGCCTTGCGCTCCTCGGCCTCGCGCAGCATGCCGAGCGGCGGACCTTCTTCGAGACCGACGGCGTTCCCGCCGCCCTCGCCGCGGGTCACGGTGATGACTCCGGCCTTCATGCCCTCGTACTCGTTCCACTGTCCGAACACGCCGAGATTGCCGGCCTCGTCATCGGGGTGGGCGCCGATGAAGAGCACGTTCAGCTTCGTGGACTCGCGCGGGGCGCTTGCGAGCGCCTGCTCGGCGGGCGTGAGGCCGCTGATGTGCGCGCCGGTGACGGCAGCGGCGATGCCGAGCGCACCGCCGGCACGGAACAGGCCCCTGCGGGTCAGCGTGTAGTCGGAGAGGGTATGACGATCGTCCATCGTTGGACCAGCCTTTCGCCCGGGCGCACGCCGATGTCGCGCTCCGAGCCGTCGATGAGAAGGAGAGGAGTCACTTTATTTCTGTCCAGAAATAAGTGCTGCACCCATTCCACTCGCCTGCCCGCTGGTCGTCAACGCCGGAAAATAAGTGCACGCTCGGTCAGGCCCGACCGCGCGCCAGCAGCACGGCGCCTCTCAGGGAGGCGTCGGCGTCGAACTGCGACAGCACGATCTCAGGGGCGTAGGGCAGTGCCGCCGCGAGGCGCGCTGAGAGGGGATCGAGAAGCGCACTTCCCGCCCGCGTCATCCCGCCGCCGATCGCGATCCGCGACGGATCGACAGTCAGGGCCGCGGTGATCAGGTGGCGCGCGATCTCGTCGACCGCCTCCCGCCACATCGTCGCCGCCGTCGCCGACGAACGCGCGTCCGCGACCAGCTGCGCGACGTCATGGGCAGCGACATCACCGGCTGCTGCGATGCGCCGCTCAAGACCGCTGCCTCCGGCGTACTCCTCGAGCGTCGGCGTCGAGGCATCCCAGTGCTGCACGGCTCCCACGATCCCGTAACCAACCTCTCCCGCTGCGCCGTGCGCACCGCGCAGCGGCTGCCCGTCCACCACGGGCGCGATCGCGATGCCCGTGCCGAGGTTCACGTACAGACCCACGGGCGATCCGCGCAGCGCGCCCTCGCGGCACTCTGCGAGGGCAGCCGCCTTGACGTCGTTCTCGATGGCGACCTCCACCGATCCGAACTCGACGCGCAGGCGCGCGCCGAGGTCGAGCTCCGACCATCCGGCCACATTGGGCGCGAGGTCGACTCGATCCTCGAACACGATGCCCGGCGTCGACACGCCCACCGAGGCGACGCCGCCTACCTGACCGACGAGGCGCCTCGAGGCCTCGAACGTGCGGTGGAGGACAGCGTCTGCCGGCTCCCCCTGGCCGATCCGCAGGCGGTCCTCCTCCGCACGTCCTCCTTCGCCTTCGACCCGCAGCGCGACCTTCGTGCCGCCGAAGTCGATGCCGAGGACGTTCATGCGCGCACCCTCCGCCGATGTCACGCGCTGAGAGCGGCGGTGGCCGCGACCAGCTCGTCGGCCACCCCGTCGAGGTGAGCGCGGACGTCGACCCGCCACTGCCGGAACTCCTCAGCAGTCTTCTGCCGTGCTTCCGCCATCCTGGCCACCTCGCTCGGGGCGGCGCCGCCCGTGGAGGTGCGAACGGCCACGAAGTTGTCGGCGTCCAGTGCTCGTGCGAGATCCTCGGGCGTGAGCGACACGTCCCTTCCTGCGACTTCCGTGACGACCTCGTGCACGCGCTGCGGGTCGATGGTGCGCACGTCGACCACGCCGGCGGCGTCCGCCTCGCGCACGATCCGCGAGACCACGGTGTGCGCCTGCGTGAATGTCAGCCCGCCGTCGCGGACCAGTGTGTCGGCCAGCTCCGTCGCGTTCGCGAACGAGGCGAGGGCGCGCTCGCGCATGATGTCGGTGTTCACCTGAATGGTGCCCAGCACTCCGCTGAGCAGGTGCAGTACGTCGGTGAGGGTCTCGACCGCGCGCCACGCGTAGGGCTGCAGGTCGTCCTCGGTGTCGACGATGTCGCCGAACGGCGTGTTGTGCATCATGGTCAGCACGGTCGCCGCGCTGGCCGACGCCGCGGAGAGCAGCGACCGGGAATGCTCGATCGAGACGGGATTGCGCTTCTGGGGCATGATCGACGAGATCTGCACGTAGGGGGCGGCCACCCGGTACAGCCCGAATTCGGCCGTGCACCACGTGAGGAAGTCGACGCAGCTGCGCCCCGTGTCGATCGCCATCAGCTGCAGTGCGACGGCGGAGTGGGCGATGTAGTCGGTCGCGGCGACGGCGTCGTACGAGTTCTCGACCAGGCCTCGGAAGCCCAGCAGGCGCGCCATGTGGTCGCGATCGATCGCGAAGCCGGTGCCGGTCAGCGCCGCCCCGCCCATGGGGGAATAGTCCAGGCTCTCGTAGGCCTGCTGGACGCGGCGGATGTCGCGCCCCAGCACATCGGCGATCGCGAGGAAGCGGTGCCCCAGGATCGAGGGCTGAGCGGGCTGGGTGTGGGTGTGCTCGAGCGACAGGGTCGACGCGTGCTCCGCCCCCAGGCGCACCAGCGTCTCGTAGAGCTCACCGGCCGCGTCGAGCACCTGCAGCAGCTGGCGTCGCATGACCATGCGGTACAGGGTCATGCCCATGTCGTTGCGGCTGCGTGCGGTGTGCAGGCTCCCTGTGACCTCGCCGCCGATGCGCATCATCTCGTGCTCGACCGTGAAGAAGAGGTCTTCGAACCGCCCGTCGTACTCGCTGGCCGCGAGCGCCTCCAGATCGAGTCCGTCGATCGAGCGCGCGATCACCGCGGCGTCCTCGTCGTTCAGGATGCCGGCGCTGTGCAGCATGACCAGGTGCGCGCGGTGGATCTGGATCATCGACGGCAGCAGCATCCGCTTCGCCTGGTCGTACGCGGGTCGCAGCACAGCAGTGGTGTAGCTCTCGCCCGGGAACGTCTCTCCATCGCGCTGGATGATCTCGTCACGGTTCATTGCTTCTTCTTCTTTCAGTGGTGTGGCGGAATGCGGGGTCGTGGCGGAGGCGATCAGAGCGCGGTGGCGGTGGCTTCTCTGGCCTCCATCCGGCGCGTGACGATCAGCACGCCGAGCACGAGCAGGACCTGGATCATGCCGTACACCGATCCGGTGCCGATGTTGCCCTGGTAGTTCTCGTTGTTGATGGCGATCGACAGAGGCACCCATGCCGGCGTGTAGATGAGGATGCTGGCGACGAACTCGCCGACGCCGTCGACGAACGCGAGCAGAGCGCCGGCCATGATTCCGCGGGAGATCAGCGGCAGCACGACGCGCCTGAATGCGTACCACCACGTGGCGCCGAGGCTGCGTGCGGCGTCTTCGAGGTTCGGATCCAGCTGCGAGAACGATGCGAACGTCGAGCGGAAGATGAGCGGGTTGAATCGCACGAAGTAGGCCAGGGGCAGGATCGCGAACGTGCCCACGAGAACCTGCCCGAAGGCGAACGGCGACGGGCTCGAGAAGGCGGTGATCAGGTTGATCGCGACGACCGTGCCAGGCAGAGCCCAGGGCAGCATGATGGCGATGTCGAGGGCGAGCTTGCCGCGGAACTGCAGACGGCTCATGACGTAGGCCGCTCCGGCGCCCAGGATCATCGCTCCGCCCACGGCGATCACGCTCATCAGCAGCGAGTTGGTGACCGGCCTCCAGAACTCCGCGCCGCTGAACAGCTGAGCCCACCACTCCAGTGTGTAGCCGCTGGGCAGCACGCTGCGCAGCCATCCGCCCTTCGCGGTGAACGAGAGCACCGCGATCATCACGATCGGCAGCACGAGGAACAGGGTGGTCGGCACGGCGATGACGAGCAGCAGCACCTTCACCGGAGTCGAGGTGACCGTTGAGCGCTTGCGTCCGCCGCCCTTGGACTGGGTGCGGTACACCTTGCGCTGCTCGTACGACCGGATGATGGCCAGGAACACGATCGAGATGATCGCGAGCGCCGTCGAGATGATCGACGCCAGGCGCATGTCGCCGTTGGTCTTGGCGATCACGATCTGCTGCGTCATCACGTCGGTGTACTGGAACAGCAGGGGCGCCGTATAGGACGACATCGCAGACATGAACGTGATGAGCGAGCCCGCGACGAGCGCAGGGGTGAGCATCGGCAGGATGACCCGCATCCAGATGCGCGCCTTGCCGGCGCCCATCGATGCGGCTGCCTCCTCGAGGGAGGCGTCGGAGTTGGTGAGCGCCGCTGAGACGGTGAGGAAGAAGTAGGGATACATCGTCATGGCGTGCACGATGAGCACTCCGCCCAGGCCCTGCAGCCAGAACGCCTGCTGGTCGAGGCCGAACCAGGCCTCCATCGCGAACGGGATGCGACCGCCGACGCCGAACAGCAGCTTGAAGGACCACACGCCCATGAGGGGCGGAAGCGCGATCGGCAGCAGCGCGAGCACCTGGCAGATGCGCCGGCCGGGGAAGTCCCAGCGGGTGAGCAGGATGGCGACGAGTGTGCCGAGCACGCCGGCGCAGAGCACCGAGAGCAGCGACAGCACGATCGATCCGCCGATCGCCGACGTCTGGGTGGGGTTCGCGAAGAAGTCGCTCCACGCTTTGAAGGAGAAGCCGAGCACCGCCGCCTTGTCCTGCGAGACGCTGCGTCGTGCCGTGGCGATCATGGGACCGATCACGTATCCGAGCAGCACGATCAGCAGCAGAGCGAGCGTGAGCACGGTCGACCAGCGGCGGCGGATCCACGGCGGGCGCTTCGACGGGCCGGTCACCCGCTGCGCATTCGTGAGAGTGGTCATCGCTGCTCCGCCGGAACGCAGTACGCCGACTCGGCGGGCAGCACGACGCGCAGGGCATCGCCTCGCTGCGGGCGCGCGTGGGTGCCGGTGAGGTCGACCTTGATGCGGCCGATGGGCGTGTCGAGCTCGCACGAGAGGGAGTAGCCGACGAAGTCGACGTCGGCGACGGTTCCCGAGACGACGTTGTGCGTCTCGTCGGATGCTGCAGGGCGCACGCTCTCGGCGCGCACGGTCGCGACGACTGCGGAGCCGACCTCGAACGCGACTCCGGGCGCCGCGTTCTCGACGAGCACCTCGAGGGTGCTGCCGTCGGCCAGCTCGAGCGCCGCTCTTCGGCCGTCGACGCGGCGCACGACGGCATCGAGCAGGTTGTTGCGTCCCAGGAAGCCGGCGACGAAGGCCGTGCGGGGCCGGCTGTACACCTCGTCGGGTGTGCCGACCTGGTGCACCATCGCGGTGTTCATGACGGCGATCCGCGTCGACATGGCCAGCGCCTCGGCCTGGTCATGCGTGACGTAGACCGAGGTGATGCCGGTCTCGGCGTGCAGGTCGCGCAGAGCGCCGCGCATCTCGAGGCGCAGCTTCGCGTCGAGGTTCGACATCGGCTCGTCCAGCAGAAGCAGCTGGGGGCGGAAGACGAGCGCTCGGGCGAGCGCGACACGCTGCTGCTGCCCGCCCGAGAGCTCGTCGACGCGGGCGCCCGCCTGTGCGGCGAGCCCCACCTGTGCGAGGACGTCGCGGATGCGACGCTCGGCCTCGGCCTTCTGCACCTTGCGCACGTCGAGTCCGAATCCGACGTTGCGGGTGACCGACATGTGCGGGAACAGCGCATAGTTCTGGAAGACCAGACCCACGTCGCGCTTGTTCGCCGGCGCATACGTCACGTCGCGGTCGTCGAAGTGGATCGTGCCGCTGTCGGGTTCCTCGAACCCGGCGATCATCCGCAGCGTCGTCGACTTGCCGCACCCCGACGGGCCGAGCAGGGTGAAGAACTCCCCGTCGGCGATCGTCAGGTCGATGCCGTCGACGACGGTCCCCGATCGGGCGAACGACTTGCGCAGCTGGTGCAGTGTGACCGAGACCATGTGTCAGATCAGCCCTTGTCCTTGATGTTGTCGGCCCAGTACGTCATCCACTGGTCCTGGTTCTCGGCGAACACGGCCCAGTCGATCTTCATCTCGTTGAGCTCGAAGTCCTTCATCCAGTCGGGCTGGTCGGCCTCGGGGATCTCCATCGCCGGGATCTGGTAGTAGTCGGCGGCGAGCTTGGCCTGCATCTTGGGCTCCATCAGGAAGTCCATGAACGCCTGGCCTGCGGCCTGCTGCTTCTCGTTCTTGATCACGGCCACCCCGTCGACGAGCACGGGGGCACCCGACTTCGGCATGATGTAGTCCCACGGACGGTTGTTCTTGAGCGGCTGGATGAGGGCATCCTGCATGTTCCAGACCGTGACCTGACCGGTGCCCTGGTCGAGCTGGGTGTACATGTCGTCCGGCGTCGCCGCGTACGAGACGGTGTTGGCGTCGATCTTCTTCAGCAGGTCGTAGCCGGCATCCGGCTTGCCGTCCTTCTCGAACGCCGAGTAGACCATCGACGCGTAGATCGTGCGCATGGTGCCCGAGGGCATGACGTCGCGGATGACGATCTTGTCCTTCCACTCAGGGTCGGCGAGATCGGCCCAGTCCTGAGGCGCCGACTTCTCGTCGAGCAGATCGGAGTTGTAGATGATGACCTCGGGCAGCAGCATCTCTGCGATCCAGCGGTCGTCGGCGTCCTTGTACTTGTCGTCGACGGCGTCGCCGTTCTTCGGCTCGTACGCTGCCAGCAGGCCTTCGTCTGCGGCCTGCTCGAACTGCTGCTGCGTGCCGCCCCAGAGGAAGCCCGCCTGCGGGTTTCCGGCCTCTGCGCGCATGCGGTCGAGGTTCTCCTGAGCACCGGCGATGACCGTGGTCACCTTGCCTGCGTACTCGGGATGCTCCTTCTCGAACTCGGACACGACCCAGGCGACCTCGTCCTTGTCGCGTCCGGTGTAGATGGTGAGGCTCTCGCTGGGCTTGAGCTCGGAGTCGCTCTGCGAGGGCTTCTCGCTCGCAGTGGGCTCGACGTCGCCTGCGCAGCCGCTCAGGACCAGTGCGCCGGCCGTGGCGAAGGTCGCGAGCCCCAGGAGGCGGCGACGGGTGGTGTATGCCTTCATTTTCTTCCTCGTCGAAGTCGTGCGGCGGGTGCCGCGGGGTGGTGGGTAAGGGATCGGATGGATGGGATGCTGCTCACAGACCTCCCGCCAGGAGCTGCTGCCAGCAGCGGTTGAGGGCGGAGTCCAGAACGGCGTCCGGATTCGGCTGCGCGGAGCGCACCTCGGGGAGGAACGGCAGCTCACCGCGAAGCGGGTCGAGCATCTCGCGGTGCTCGACGTCGCGGAACGCTCGCGCATGCCCGCCGAGCAGGATCACGTGCGGATCGAGCAGGGCCGTGATCACGGCGATAGCGTGCGAGAAGGCGGCGATGACATCGGCCCTGATGCGCCGAGCCGCATCGTCGCCGCCGTCGGCGAGGACGAGGAGCCGCTCGATGGCGGGATCGGCGACCTCGTGGCCGGCGGCCTCGAGACGCGCGGCGATCGCACGGGTCGAGGTGGTGTCCTCGAAATCGGTGCGGTCGTTGGTGCTGAGCGGCGACAGGCCGATCTCGCCTGCAGCGCCGTGGTCGCCCTCGATGAGGCGCCCGCCTGCCACGATTCCTGCGCCGATGCCACGGGCGCCGAGGTACAGGTAGACGGCATTGCGGCCTGCCCTGACGCCGAGGCTGCGGCGTTCCGACGCCATCATGAGATTCACGTCGTTGTCGATCGTGACGACGACGCCGAACCTTTCGCGCAGCAGAGAGCGCAGGGGCACCTCGGCGGTCCAGCCGAGATCGGGTGCGGCGCTCACATCGCCCGTGTCGGCATCGACCACGCCGGGCACGGCGACCCCGATGCCCAGCACGCGCGGGGTGCGCTCGACGAGCGCGGCGATGGTCTCGATGATCGAATCGGGGCTCACCACCCCGTCGACGGGGTCGGCGCGCGTCTCGCTGATGATGCCCCCGTGCAGGTTCACGCACCGGGCTCGCAGACCATCAGAGGTGCAGGAGACGGCGAGCAGCGCACCGTGATCCCTCACCACCTCGAGCCGCACGGGCGGTCGCCCGATGGCCTGAGCCTGCGCGCCGACCTCGCGCAGGATGCCGTCGTCGATCAGGCCGCGCACGAGACGGGTGATCAGAGACGAGCTCACTCCGAACTGCTCGACCAGGTCGGAGCGGCTCTTGCGCTGCTCGTGCAGGGCTCCGACGACGCGCGCTCGCTGCGTGCGTCGATCGGCGAGGGCGAGGGTGGGACGGGACATCAGCGGATCCCGTCCTGCTCAGCGCGGGGCAGCAGGCTGGTCTCGTACTGCGGTCCGGTGCGGTGCCCTCCCTTGACCCGGATGAACCATTCGCGGTCCTGGATGCGCATCCCCCGACCCGAGGCGAGGATCCAGTACGGCTCGCGCACCGTGAGCTGTGTGCGGTGGCACGCGAGGGCGGCGGTCTTCGCGGCGAGGTGCTGCGAGACGTCGAACTCGACGTCGATCGCTCCGTCGTCGTGTACCCCGTCGGGGTAGGCGGCGGGGTCGGGGTCCACCCAGAGCCCGAGCTGATCGGCGCGCGTGGCGAGCTCGGTGAGCTCTTCGACGATCAGATCGCGCGGCACGGCTGTCCAGTAGACGAGGGGCACGTCCCACGCCTCCGCGTCGAGCGGGGCGGCCGGATCGGCCGCGAGTTCGAGGCCGCGCATGGTGACGCGGTGCGTCTGAATGTGGTCGGGGTGCCCGTACCCGCCGTTCGGGTCGTAGGTGATCACGACCTGCGGTCGGGTCTCGCGGATGATCGCGGCCATCAGCCGTCCGGCCTCGTCGAGGTCGGCCTGCCAGAACGCGTCGGGCCGGTCGTTGGCGTCGATGCCCAGCCGCCCGGAGTCGCGGTAGCGGCCTTCTCCGCCGAGGTAGCGGTGATCCCTCACCCCGAGGGCGGCTATCGCGGCGGACAGCTCACGTGCCCGCTCGGGGCCGAGCGCATCGTCGTGGTCGGCATGCAGATGCTGCAGCTCGGGCACGGCGATCCGCCCCTGCTCGCCCCGCGTGGATGTGACGACTGTGACGCCGTGTCCTTCTGCGACGAGGCGGGCGATCGTGCCTCCCGTCGCGCAGCTCTCGTCGTCGGGATGCGCGTGAGTGAGAAGGAAGTGCGATGCGCTCGCCATGTCGGTCTCCTCTGATCGTGCCCCGGCTTCTGTGCCGGATGACTTAGATTCTGGCAGCAAGAATCTAAGTGCGACACAGCGGAAAATAAGTCGCCTCATCCGCCGAGTTGAGAATGGTTATCATTAACGCTTAGAGTGGACGCATGCAGAAGCGCCTCTCCGTCCTCGCCATCGCCGCCGTCTCCGCTCTCGCCCTGACGGGATGCTCAGCCACGGCCGACACAGGTGATGACGGAGCTCTCCAGGTGGTGGCATCGACCAACGTCTACGGCCAGCTCGCTTCGCAGATCGGCGGCGACCGCGTCGAGGTCACCAGCCTCATCGACTCGGCCGAGAAGGACCCGCACGGGTATGAGGCCACGGCGCGCGATCGCCTCGCGGTGCAGAAGGCCGACCTCGTCATCGAGAACGGCGGCGGCTACGACGCCTTCATGCAGGAGCTGATCGACGGATCGGATGCCGTGGTGATCACGGCCGCGGAGTTCTCGCACGACTACCCGGACGCCGTCGTCGAAGACCACGACGAGCACGCAGACGAGCACGCCGAAGGAAGCGAGCACGCAGACGAGCACGCCGAGGAGGAGGCGGGGCACGAGGGCCACTCGCACATCGAGGGCTTCAACGAGCACGTCTGGTTCGACGTGCACACCATGTCGCACGTCGCGGAGCAGATCGCTGCGGATCTCACCGAGATCGATCCCGCAGGAAAGTCCGAGTACGAGGCCGCCGCCGAGAAGCTCGCCGCCGACCTCGAAGGCATCGAGGGCGAGCTGCACGCCCTGCACGAGAAGCTCGAGGGCACGCCCGTGTTCATCACCGAGCCGCTGCCCGGCGCGCTCGCCGCGGCTGCCGGCCTCGACGATGTCGCACCCGACGGCTTCGCCTCGGCTGTCGAAGAGGGCAACGAGGTCGCACCCGCGACTCTGCTCGAGTCGCTCTCGCTCGTCGAAGACGGCAAGGTGCAGGCGGTGCTCGCCAACGCGCAGACCGGCGGGGGCGAGACGAGCCGCATCGAGGATGCGGCGAAGGCCGCCGACATCCCGGTGATCACCTTCCATGAGCTGCTCGAGGCCGACCAGTCGTACGCTGAGTGGATGCGCACCGCGATCTCCGACCTCGCCGCCGCTCTCGGCGGATGAGCCGCGCTCATCACGCGCCCGAACGCGCATCGATCCTCGAGATCCGCGGGGCCGCGCTGCAGCGAGGCGACCGCGAGCTGTGGTCGGGGCTCGACCTCGACGTCGCCCCGGGCGAGTTCCTGGCCGTGCTCGGGCCGTCCGGCTCCGGCAAGACCACGCTGCTGCGCAGCATCCTGGGTCTGCAGCCGCTCTCGGCCGGCAGCATCCGGGTCGACGGCCGCACCGCCCAGCGAGGCGACCGCCGGATCGGCTATGTGCCGCAGCAGCGTCCGCTCGCGCCGGACACGAGCATGCGCGCGCGCGACCTCGTCGCTCTCGGCGTGAACGGCACGCGCTTCGGCTTTCCTCTCCCGCGCCGCGGCGATCGTGAGCGCGTCGATGCGCTGCTCGAGGGCGTCGGCGCTGCGCACTATGCCGAGCGTCCCGTCGGGCTGCTCTCGGGCGGCGAGCAGCAGCGGCTGCGGGTCGGTCAGGCGCTCGCCGACGACCCGGCGCTGCTGCTCTGCGACGAGCCCCTCTCGGGTCTCGACCTGGCGAACCAGCGCGCCATAACCGGCATCATCGACCGGCAGCGCAAACAGGGTGCAGGCGTGCTGTTCGTCACCCATGACGTCAATCCGATCCTCGGTCTCGTCGATCGCATCCTGTACATCGCCGGCGGGCGCTTCGTACTCGGCACCCCCGATGAGGTGCTGCAGAGCCGCGTGCTCACCGAGCTGTACGGCACCGCGGTGTTCGTGCTGCGGGCCGGCGACCGGCTGGTGGTCGTCGGCGCACCGGATGCCGAGGGCACCCACGCGCACGAGCACTCCGCAGACGAGAGCCACCCGGGGGCCCACGCATGAGGCCGCTGCTCGACTGGGGAGACGTCTTCTCGTTCCAGGACTACGGCGAGCTGCTCGCCCTGCTGTCGAACTCGATCATCGCCGGCGCCGCGCTCGGCATCGTCGGCGGTCTGATCGGGGTCTTCGTCATGCAGCGCGACCTCGCCTTCGCGGTGCACGGTGTCAGCGAGCTGTCGTTCGCGGGCGCCGCTGCTGCGCTGCTCTTCGGCGGCAGCGTGGTGGCCGGCTCGCTCGGCGGCGCGCTGGTCGCCGCGATCCTCATCGGCGTGCTCGGCGCGAAAGCCCGCGACCGCAACTCCATCGTGGGCGTGCTGATGCCGTTCGGCCTCGGCCTCGGCATCCTGTTCCTGTCGCTGGTCGAGGGCAGGACGGCCAACCGGTTCGGCCTGCTCACCGGCCAGATCGTGTCGGTGTCGAGCCCTGATCTCAGCTGGCTGATCGGCATCTGCGTGGTGGTGCTGATCGGGATGCTCGTGATGTGGCACCCCCTTCGCTTCGACTCGCTCGACCCCGAATCCGCTGCCGCGAGGGGCGTGCCGACCCGGGTCGTGAGCCTCGCGTTCATGGTGCTGCTCGGCCTGATCGTGGCGGTCAGCGTGCACATCATCGGCGCACTGCTCGTGATGGCCCTGCTCGTGACCCCCGCCGCCGCCGCGATGCGTCTGTCCGCAGGACCGGTCGCCGTGCCGCTGCTCGCGGCCCTGTTCGGCTTCGTGTCTGCCGTTGGCGGCATCCTGCTGGCGCTCGCGGGAAGCCTGCCGGTGAGCCCGTACATCACCACGATCTCGTTCCTCATCTACGCGAGCTGCTGGGTCGCGCAGCGGATGCGTGGGCGTGTGCGCCGGCTGGCCGCGTGACGGTCTGTGCCGCTCGTCAGGACGCCGGTGACCGGCGTCCTGACCGCCCGCTCAGGCACCCGGCCTAGACTCGGATCATGGCTCAGCGGAACACCTGGCAGCGCGAACGCGTGCGCGATGCGCTCGCCGACGCGCGCGGCTTCGTGAGCGCCCAGTCCCTGCACGCCGACCTGCGTCAGGCGAACACCGGGATCGGTCTCGCCACGGTGTACCGCGCTCTGGCCGGGCTCGCCGCCTCGGGTGAGGCCGACTCGCTGCAGAGCCCTGAGGGCGAGGCGCTCTACCGCGCGTGCTCCACCGAGGGACACCACCACCACCTCATCTGCCGGTCGTGCGGGCTGACCGTCGAGATCGAGGCGAAGGATGTCGAGCAGTGGGCTCAGCGCACGGCATCCCTGCACGGCTTCCGCGACGCCGAGCACGTCGTCGACATCTTCGGCCTCTGCGCCTCGTGCGCCAACCGGCAGGATGCCGTGACCGGGGCCGCGCAGTGACGCTGACCGCGCCTGCGTCGGTGCCGCACGCGCACCGGCCGCCGCAGCGACGGCTGCCGACGGGAGCGGCGATCGCGATCGGCGCCGGAATCGTCGCCGTGCTCGTGCTCATCGACCTGCTGGCCCCGGCGCTCTTCCCGAAGGCCCTGCCCGACCGTGCGCAGGACGGCCTGACCCTCGCGCTGAGCGTGCTGATCGAGGCGCTGCCCTGGGTGATCCTGGGTGTGGTGCTGTCGATCGTCGTGCAGGTGTGGCTGCCCTCGGATGCCGTGCAGCGCTGGCTGCCCCGCAATGCGTGGGCCAGGCGCGGTGTGCTGTCGCTGCTGGGCATGTTCATCCCGGTCTGCGAGTGCGGCAACGTGCCGTTCGCCCGGGGTCTGATGATGCGTGGTCTGGCGCCGGCCGAGGCCATGACGTTCCTCATCGCGGCTCCGATCGTCAACCCGATCGTCATCCTCACCACGCATGCCGCGTTCGGGTGGGACGGCGGCATCCTCGTCGCGCGCCTGCTCGGCGGCTTCGTGATCGCCAATCTCCTCGGCTGGCTCTTCAGTCTTCGGCGCGATCAGCAGGCGCTGCTGACCGAGCGGTTCGTCGAGACCTGCGAGCACGTCACCCACGAGCCGGGCAGCCCCACACGTCGCAGCCTCGTGCAGTTCCTCGTCGAGCTGCGCGCTGTCATGCCCGCGCTGGTGATCGGATCGGCCCTCGCCGGCGCCGTGCAGGTCCTCGTGCCGCGCGACGTGCTTCTGGCGATCGGGTCGAACCCGGTGCTGTCGATCATCGCGATGGTGGCGCTCGCGATGACCGTGGCGATCTGCTCGAACGTCGACGCGTTCTTCGCCCTGTCGTTCGCCTCGACGTTCTCGTCGGGTGCGATCATCGCCTTCCTCATCGTCGGCCCGCTGGTCGATGTGAAGATGCTCGCGCTCCTGCGCACGACCTTCACGGCGCGCGTGCTCGCGGCGGTCGTCGGGGTCGTCGTCCTGTCTGCCTGCGTGATCGGGATCGGGGTGAACGTCCTTGGCTGATCATTCCTCCGCAGCACCGGATGCCCGTCGCGAGCGTCTGCGCGCCCTGGCCACCCGATGGCTGGGTGTCGGCCTCGCCACGGTCATCTCTGTGGTCACCCTCGTGCTCGCGTTCACCGGGCGGCTGACCCTCTACATCAGCCCTGAGACGGTCTGGTTCGCCGCGGCCGCCGCTGCGGTGACGCTCATCGTCGCCGTCTGGTCGTGCACCCTGCCGCTCGGTGCCGAGGGCGAGCACGACCACACGCATGCGCCCGCGGCGACGGATGCCCAGCAGCAGCGTCGACACCGCATGCAGACCACCGCGGTGGTGAGCGGCGGCATCATCGCCTCCGCCGTGGTCCTCGCGGGGCTCGTGCTGCCGCCGGCATCCCTCTCGGCCCAGCTCGCGCTGTCGCGGGTGGGCGAATCGCCGACGCTCTTCGCGGGCGCCGACGACGTGGCGCTGGGAGTCGCCGACACGACGAGCTTCGGAGTGGGCGACTGGTCGGTCGCGTTCGCGAACTCCACCCGCCCCGAGAAGTACGACGGCGCGGCCGTCACGCTCACGGGCTTCGTGACGCCGTCTCAGGACGGCGACGTGAACCTGACCCGCATGGTGATCTCGCACTGCGTGATCGACGCGCAGCCGGCATCCGTTCCGCTCAGCGGCGGCGGACTCGACGGCGACTACGCCACCGGGCAGTGGGTCGAGGTGACGGGTACGGTGCGCGCGGGCGATGCCGGCGAGCTGAGCATCGAATCGGCGACGGTGAAGAAGATCGACGAGCCCAAGGATCCGTATGAGTACTGACGGATCCGGCGAGCAGCCTCTCACCCGCGCCCAGCTGCGCGCGCTGCGTGCCGCCGACGATGCTGCCCAGCCCGCCGACGACTCTGCTCAGCCCGCAGATGACCCCCGCGCCGAGCCGGTGGCCGAGGCTGCGGATGGCGCACCGGCGCACGATAAGCATCCGTCATCTGACGAGCCTGCATCCGATGTGCCAGCGCCGGTGGGGGCCCCGACGGCCGACGAGGCGCCCGCGCCCACGGCGGCGCAGACGCAGACCGCGGAGCCGCAGACTCCCGTGCAGACGCAGACGTCCGCGGAGGCGCCCACGCCCGCGCGAACCCCTGCCCCGAGCGACCGGCGGTTCACGCTCACGCTGCTGTCGGTCCTGGGCATCCTGACTCTCGTCGCGGGGGTCCTCGCCGTCGTGAGCCTCGTGCAGGGGCCCCGGCTCAGCGACGTTCAGGTCGACCCCGCGCAGGCGATCGAGGCATCAGGAAGCCGCCTCATCCTCACCGCCAACCAGAGCCTCGACGACATCGATGCCGACCAGGTCACCGTCGAGCCGGCGGTGCCGTTCACGGTCGACGCCGGCGGTCGCAGCGTCGGCATCCGGTTCACCGTGCCCCTGCGCGACGACACGACCTATCGGGTCGCGGTCGCAGGCGTCACCGCCACCGGCGGGGGCAAGGCCGCGAACCTCGAGACGAGCTTCCGCACCCCGGCGTCGAACATCATGCTGCTGCAGCGCTCGGCCGACGGTGCCGACAAGATCTTCCTCTCCGACCTCAGCGGAGAGAAGGCCGCGGTGGTGTTCGAGCACCCGCGCATCAGCGACTTCCGCGCGACGACCGACGTGCTCGTCGTCGCCGTGGAGGAGAAGGACGGCTCCCGCCTGCTCGTGATGAACCGCGACGGATCAGGCGAGCGTGAGCTGCCGCTGCCGGGCGAGGGCTACGTCTCGTCGGTGCAGGTGTCTGACCGCGGCGGCCTCGTCGGATACAGCTACTCCGACCGCGAGCTCACCGAGACGTCGGGACGCGCGAGCGTGCTCGTGACCCAGTCGCTGAGCGGCGCAGGCGAACCGCGCGTCGTGCAGATCGACGACAAGGACGTGAACATCGCCGAGTGGCGGTTCGTGCCCGACTCGTCGTCGCTGCTGTTCATCGACTTCGACGGCTCGCTGAGCGTCGAGGACCCCACCGGCGACGCCGGCGCGCAGCCCATGGGCAAGGCCGCCAGCATCCTCGGAGTGAACCGGGGCACCTACACCGCTCTCGTCGAGCGGGTCGACGGCAGCCTGGTCGTGCTCGACCTGACCAGCGGCGGCGAGGAGCCGCTGCCCGCGTCGGATCCCGACTATGGAGATGCCGTCGGCATCGAGGCGTTCCCCGGCGGGACCCTGCGTCACGTCATCCAGCGCGACGAGCTCGGCATGCCAACGGGCCAGGCCGTGGTGAAGGTCGACGAGAAGGGGGCGGCGACCGTGATCGCCGAGGTCAGTGGCGAGGACTCGATCCTGCAGACCTGCGCATCGCCCGGCGGCCAGTACGTCGCCGTCGCCATCGCCCCCGATCTCGCGACCAACGACTACGACGACCTGCTGCTGCCCCTGCCCACGACCATGCACACCCGCCTGATCGACCTCGTCGGCGATCGCGAGCTGCCCACGCTCAGCGGCTTCGACATCTCGTGGTGCCGCACCGCCCCGCTGCCATGACGGGCTCACCGCGATGACGATCGAGCGCGCAGACCTGCTGGGCCTGCCGATCGAGGTGGCGCCCCGGCTGCTGGGAGCCGAGCTGCGCACGGTGGTCGACGGCATCGAGACGGCTCTGCGCATCACCGAGGTCGAGGCGTACCACGGCCGAGGAACCGGCGACGTGCCCGACCCCGGCTCGCACGCGCGGATGGGGCCGACCGCCCGCAATGCCACCATGTGGGGCGAGCCGGGGCACCTCTACGTCTACCTCAGCCATGGCATCCATTCGTGCATCAACGTCGTCTGCGGGCCCGAGGGGACCGCAGGGGGGATCCTGCTGCGCGCGGGCGAGATCGTCTCTGGCGTCGATGCCGCGGCGCACCGGCGTGGCGTCACGGCACCCCTGTCGCGCATCGCCTTGCGCGACCTCGCTCGCGGGCCGGGTCGTCTGGGCCAGGCACTCGGGCTGCGTCACGCGCTGCACGACGGAATCGACTTCGTCAATGGGGCCGAGCAGAACGGCGCTGTCGCCACGCTGAGCTGGGGCGAGCCGGTCGCCGATGTGTCAGAAGGCCCGCGCGTCGGCGTCGCGGGGATCGCGGGGACGGATGCCTTCCCCTGGCGCTACTGGATCACCGGCGACCCGACCGTGTCGCCGTTCCGCTGGGGCCGCGGCGCCCGAGAGGCGGCCGAGCAGCGCTGACCGGTTGCGCCTCTGACCGTCGAGAGCACCGGAACTCGCCGAGTGCACCGGGTGCCGACGTCGTCAGGTGGTTCGCTCGACGAGATGTGGTGGGCCCGACGACCGTCGGGCGGGCCCCACGGCATCGAGCAGGGTCACTCCGGCGTGCAGCCGCAGGATTCACGGATCCGCAGCCGGGTCGCGAACGCCCGGTGCCCGCGCTCGTCGCCCGATTCCATCAGGATGCGCACGGCAGCCTCCGCCATGGCCTCGAGCGGCTGGGCCGCCGTCGTCAGCCGCGGCCAGACGAAGTCGGCTGCGACCGTTCCGTCGAACGAGACGATCGCGACGTCGTCGGGCACGCGCTTGCCGTGCTGGCCGAATGCGGCGAGCATGCCGATCGCGATCTGGTCCGATGCCGCCAGCACCGCGCGCGGCGGGTGAGCCGCCTGCATGAGCTGCACCGCGGCCTCGTATCCGCCCTGGTAGGTGAAGGGCACGTGCATGAGCGGGCCGAGCGGCAGACCCGCTTCGGTCAGTGCCTCGCGCCACCCGCGCTCGCGCTCGTCGTACCGCGCAGCGCTTCCGACGAAGGCGATGTCACGGTAGCCGTGGCCGACGAGATGCGCGGTGGCCTCGTGCGCACCGATCGCGAAGTCGACGCCGACGCTGTGCAGCCCGTCGGTCTCGCCGAACTGGCCGATCACCACCGCCGGGATGCCCAGTGCCTCGACCAGTGACTGCTCGCGCGCGGTCAGCACGTCGGCGATGATCAGTCCGCCGATCTGACGCGACACGAGATCGCGGATCTGCTCCGCGGTGGGGACCTGCTCGCGGTCGGAGTTGACGATCAGCAGCGAGCGCCCGTTGTCGGCGCTCGCCTGATCCAGCGCGTGGCACAGCTCGGCGAAGAACGGGCTGCGGTTGTCGTGAACGAGAAGGCCGAACATGTCGGCCGACCCCATCGACAGCGCGCGAGCGGCGGCGTTCGGCCGGTAGCCGAGCACGCGCACCGCGTCGAGCACCCGCTCGCGGGTCAGCGGCGCGACGGCCTTCGGCCCGTCGTTGAGCACGTAGCTGACGACGGCCGTGCTGACGCCTGCGTATCGCGCGACGTCGGCGCGGGTCACCGACCGCGGTCGGCGGTCAGCGTGCATTCGGTTCGCCCATATCGGGAATCATAAGCCGCTCGCCCCCGCGGCGCGCCGAAGCGTGCGCGATCACGCCAGGAAGAGTGAACCTCGCGGCCTGCCAGGCGTTGACCGGCGGCAGCGTCTGATCGGTCACCGCGCGCACGAAGTCGTCGACGAGGAAGTGGTGGCTGCCCTCGTGGCCGTTGTGCAGCGACTGCAGCTCGGCGGGGATGCGCCGGCGCTCGTGCTCATGGATCGCGGCGTAGCCCGAGACGAACGCATCGCGGAGAGCCGGGGCGACGTTGGCGAGGGCGGGATCGTCGACGGATGCCGAGGCGTGGGTGTCGATGAGGTGCGAGATGTCCTCGATGCCGTCACGGTTCTGCCAGACGGTGGTGCGCGCGAGCTGCTCGAATGAGCCCTCGGTGCCGAACCAGCGGAACCGCGATTCACGCAGATGCGTCGGGTACCCCACGCGGCGGAACTCGTTGATGCGCATGGAGCCGCCCGCTGCCAGCTCGAACAGCGCGGTGGCGTTCGAGAAGTCGTTGTCGAATTGGCTGACTCCGCGCTCGAAGACCCCGTCGCCCCGCTCGTCGACGACGCCGATCGCCGAGACCGCGACGGCATGGGTCGGCCAGGCACCGAGCACGCCGCCGATGGAGTGCGTCGGATAGAGCAGCGGCGGATAGCTCGCCGTGCTCTTCCACGCCTCGCCGCCGGAGTACTGATAGGCCTCGTAGAAGCCGAGATCCATGTCGTGGATGTAGTCGCCCTCGCCGTAGAACAGCCTGCCGAACTCGCCCGATGCGACTTTCTGACGGGCGTAGACGGTCGAGGGGTTGTAGTAGCTGGTCTCGCCCATCATGTAGGTGAGCCCGGTCTCGCGCACCGCATCGACGATCGCGGCGATCTCGTCGACCGTGATGGCCATGGGCACGGCCGAGTAGACGTGCTTGCCGGCGCGCAGCGCCTCGACCACGAGCGGCCCGTGGGTCCAGCGCTGGGTGAAGATCGCGACCGAGTCGATATCGGGCGAGTCGAGCATCTCCTGGAAGCTGCCGAAGGTGCCGGCCAGGCCGGCGGATGCCACGAGCTCGGTCGCTCGTGAGGGCACGACGTCGGTGACGTGCACAGCCGAGACGCCGGGATGATGATGGAAGAGGGTGGCGAACTGACCCGCGAACTGGCCCGCGCCGACGAGCCCCAAGGTGAACGCCATATGCCGCAGTCTTCCACCGCGCGTCAACGGGTGTCAACTGAGTCAGGGATCTCGAAACCGTGCCCCTCAGAACGGTTTCGAGATCCCTGTATCCCCAGTGATCTACGCGGGTAGAGTACCACGACTCGCCCCGGAATGCACGTCGGGGTCTGACGGGTGTGAGGTCGGGTGATCAGGGGCGTTCGGGTGGCGCCGTGCCCCGTGCTAGACTGACTCCTTGTCTGTGCACACTCCTGTGCGCAGTTCGTATCCCACATCTCCTGAGCGGCCTTGTGCTGTGCCTGCGAGTGGGATGCAGACAAGGGATCTTGGGTGAGGCCGTCCGGTCTCACGGTAATGAAGGAGTCACAAAATGGCAGCAGTGTGCCAGGTGACCGGTGCTGTTCCCGGCTTCGGTCACAACATCTCGCACTCGCACCGCCGGACGAAGCGTCGCTTCGACCCGAACGTGCAGAAGAAGACCTACTACGTGCCGTCGCTCGGTCGTAAGGTCACCCTGAACGTGTCCGCCAAGGGCATCAAGGTGATCGACGCTCGCGGCATCGAGAAGGTCGTCGCAGACCTCAAGGCGAAGGGTGTGAAGCTCTAATGGCCAAGAAGGCTCAGGACATCCGTCCGATCATCAAGCTGCGCTCGACGGCGGGCACCGGTTACACCTACGTGACCAAGAAGAACCGCCGCAACACCCCCGACCGCCTCGTGCTGAAGAAGTACGACCCGGTGGTTCGCAAGCACGTCGAATTCCGAGAGGAGCGTTGATCCATGGCTAAGAAGAGCAAGATCGCGCGTAACGAGCAGCGCAAGGTCATCGTCGAGCGCTACGCCGAGCGTCGCGCCGAGCTGAAGAAGACCCTGGTCGACCCGAACGCCACTGACGAGGCTCGCGAGGCCGCTCGCGTCGGCCTTCAGAAGCTGCCGCGCAACGCGTCGCCGATCCGCGTCCGTTCGCGTGACGCCATCGACGGCCGCCCCCGTGGCGTGCTCACGAAGTTCGGCATCTCGCGTGTCCGCTTCCGTGACATGGCTCACCGCGGCGAGCTGCCCGGCATCACCAAGTCGAGCTGGTAAGCATCCGCTTCAGAAAGGGGCGAGGATCTTCGGATCCTCGCCCCTTTCTCGTTCCCGGACTGTGCCGCGTCACTCGATCGGGGGCAGGGTGGCTCCAGTGGCCGCCTCGGCGACCGAGCGCATGACGCGGATGGCTTCGGTGCGGGTGATCTGAGGATCACGGGCGGCGATGCGGAACCCCAGGTAGTCCTCGAGCGACATCAGCGCCCGTGCGGTGTCGACGGCGTCCGCCGAGAGGGTGAAGGCGCCGGCGGCGGCGCCGGAGTTCAGCACATCGACGTACAGCTGCACCTGCCGGTGGTAGATGCCCTGCACGTCTTCCCGTGCGTCGAGCCGGAATCCTGCGGCGAGCACGGCCTCCCAGATCACCCGCCACTCCGTGTCGTCAACGCCACGCGGGAGGCCGTCTCCGATCAGCGCGGCGAGCTGAGCGGCGTGGTCGGCGAGAGACGAGACGGTCTCGCGCCGTTCGTCGAGGAATCGGCGGTCGGAGCGTGCGGCCAGGGCGGCGAGCAGGGCATCGACGGTCTTGAAGTAGTAGCGGATGGCGTTGACGGTCAGATCCATCTCGCTGGCGACGTCGCGCAGGTGCAGCCCCTCCACGCCCTGGCGCTCGATCACGCGGATCGCCGCGTCGAGTATCTCTCTCGCCCGCTGATCGCGATTGCTCGGCCGTGCCACGCCTGCTCCCTCGGTAGACCGTCGTCGTCTGATCCATCTTGCCCGGTCGCCGAAGTCGCATCGGCGAACCTCTTGCGCTCCCGGGGGAGATGAGTCATTCTTTTCACATCATGCAAGAAACTCCGGAACCCCCCTCGTCCCTGCGCGCTCGCGACCTGGGGATCGTCGTCGGCACGCACCCCACAGGACGCCACAACGCGATCACCGACGTCGCGGGAGTGCGGGTCGGACACGCCACCCTCACCTCGGCCCCCGGACAGGACCCCGTTGTCAACACCGGGGTGACCGTCGTGATCCCTCACGACGACATCTGGCGCGAGCCGGTCTTCGCCGGCGCGCACCGGCTCAACGGCAGCGGGGAGATGACCGGCCTGGAGTGGGTCCGAGAATCCGGAGAGCTCACGACCCCGGTAGCGCTGACCAACACGCACAGCGTCGGAGTCGTCCGAGATGCGCTCGTGCGTCAGCAGGTCGCCGAACGGGGCGACGGGCTGTACTGGAGTCTGCCCGTCGTCGCAGAGACCTATGACGGCCTGCTCAACGACATCAACGGCCACCACGTCACCGCCGACCACCTCGACGCGGCGCTGCAGGCCGCGAGTGCGGGCGAGGTCGGCGAGGGCTGCGTCGGCGGCGGCACAGGCATGATCTGCCACGACTTCAAGGGCGGCATCGGAACGGCCTCCCGGGTCACCGAGACCGCCGCAGGACCGTACACGGTGGGCGTGCTCGTGCAGGCGAACTACGGTCGCCGCGAGCGACTGCGCATCAACGGCGTCGGCGTGGGCGAGCGCATCGGCCCCGACATCATCCCGGTGCCTGACCACAGCGCGCGCTTCGAGCGAGGATCGGGGTCGATCGTCGTGATCGTGGCGACGGATGCCCCTCTGCTGCCTCACCAGTGCACGCGTCTGGCCCAGCGGGCAGCGCTGGCGGTCGCGCGCATGGGCGGCACCGGCGAGCAGTACAGCGGTGATCTCATGCTGGCCTTCTCGACGGCGAACCGCGGCATCCCTCCCTACGCGTGGGACGAGGACGCCGGCACCGCCCGCGCCGAGATCCCGCTGCGGATGGTGGCGCCCCAGCTGATGACGCGGCTGTTCGATCTCACCGTCGAAGCGACCGAGGAGGCGATCGTGAACTGCCTCGTCGCGGCGCACACCACGACAGGACCCGGGGGAGTCACCGCTCACTCCCTCGATCACGCGCTGTTGCGCACCGCCCTCGCCACACCGCAGTGACGCAGGGTGCAGGACAAATTCAAGGAGGAACATGTCCATGCACATATCGCCCATAGAGTCGGATCGCGCCGACACGACGCGACTCTCGGGGCAGCTCGGCACGCCGGCGATCGTGCTCATGGTGGTCGCCGCCGCCGCACCCCTCACGGTCATCGGCGGGAACATGCCCCTCGCCATCGGCCTCGGCAACGGCGCGGGCGCTCCGGTGGGCTTCCTCGCGGCGGCCGTCGTGCTGCTCGTCTTCAGCGTCGGCTTCGTGAAGATGACGCCGCACGTTCGGGAGGCAGGCGCGTTCTACTCCTACGTGACGAGAGGCCTGGGTCGAAGGCCGGGGATGGGCATCGCATTCGTCGCCCTCGTCGCCTACACCGCGATCCAGGCCGGCATCTACGGATACATCGGCTGGGCCATCGACGACACCGTGCGCTTCTACGGTGGACCGAGCATCCCCTGGCCGATCTACTCGGCGGCGACCCTGGTCATCGTCGCGCTGCTGGGGTACCGGCACATCGACGTGAGCGCGAAGGTGCTCGGCGTCGCCCTGGCACTCGAGATCGGCATCGTCGTGGTGCTCGACCTCGTGATCCTCGCCAATCCAGGGCCAGACGGTCTGACGCTCGCGCCGTTCCAGCCGTCGGTCTTCACGGAAGGAGCCCTCGGGGTGGCGGTGCTGTTCGCTCTGACCGGGTTCATCGGGTTCGAATCGACGGCGATCTTCCGCGACGAGGCGCGCGACCCGAGCCGCACGATCCCCCGGGCCACATACATCTCGGTGCTGCTCATCGGAGTGTTCTACGCCGTGACCTGCTGGATGTTCGTCGTCGCCGATGGCACCCAGGGCGTCGTGACGAATGCCGATCGCACGCTCGCGGGGGAGGGGAACATGCTGCTCGAGACGACGGCGTCGATGCTCGGCACGATCGGGCGCGACATCGTCAACGTCCTCCTTCTGACCAGCCTGTTCGCGTGCGTCCTCTCGTTCCACAACGTCATCACCCGCTACCAGTTCACGCTCGCCGGAAACGGATACCTCCCTCGGTGGCTCGATCACGTGCATCCCGCGCATCGCTCGCCCTCACGCTCATCTCTCGTGCAGACGGTGACGGCGTTCGTCATCCTCGCCGTGTTCGCGCTGTTCCAGGTGGATCCGCTCGTCGGAGTGTTCGGATCGATGGCCGGAGTCGCCACCGTCGGAATGATGATCCTTCTGCTGTCGACGACCCTCGCGGTGATCGTGTTCTTCGCCAGGGACACCGACGCGAACGCCGGCAGGGTGTGGACGACACGCGTCGTGCCCCTGATCGCGATCGTCGGGCTGCTCATCTGCCTGTGGCTGGTGCTGTCGAACTTCACGCTCGTGACCGGCGGAAGCGTCGCCGTCAGCATCGGCCTCGCCGTGGTTCCCTTCGTCGCCCTGGCCATCGGCATGTCGGTCCGGAGGCGCGGCGCGGTCGCGCGTCCGGATGCAGCGGATGAGGGCGACTGACAGGCCGCTCGGGCATCCGATCCGCCCGAATCTGTGACTGAAGTGACCAAAGTGACGGAACTCGCCGAGAAATCACGCCAAAACCCGCGAAATGACGCGGAATCACGGGTTGTGGTTGGTACATTCGAGGCGGTCGAACGACCGACGGGGGCTCTCCCTCGAAATCAACACGATGCGACGGACCTTCGTCGCTGGAGGAGTGACATGGCTGACAAGTCCATCACCAAGACCGAGCTCGTCGCGAGCATCGCTTCGGCCACCGGCGAGAGCCAGGCCACCGTCTCGCGCGTCCTCGACTCGCTGTTCACCACCGTGTCGGACGCCGTTGCCAAGGGCAGCAAGGTCTCGATCCCCGGTTGGATCGCGTTCGAGCAGGTCGACACCGCCGCTCGCACCGGCCGCAACCCGCAGACCGGCGCCGAGATCAAGATCCCGGCCGGCAAGCGCGTCAAGGTCACCGCTGGCTCCAAGCTGAAGGCAGCCGTCAAGTAAGACCGCTTGCTGCAAGAGAAGGCCGTCCCTCCGGGGGCGGCCTTCTCTCGTATCGGCCGTAGGCTGGAACGGTGAATCCGTACCGTCTCGCTGGCCTGGCGATCCTCGTCGTCAGCGGGGTCGCCGGCCTCATCGCCGCCCTTCTCATCGGCGGCGGCGCCGTTCCGCCGAAGCTGCTCGATCCGGGTCCCGTCGTCATGTGGGGCCTTCCGGCCGCCAAGCTCGCGGCCAACCTGGGGGCGGCGGCGATGCTCGGCTCGCTCGTCCTCGCGCTCTTCGGCCTGCGCGCGGCATCGCGTCCCTTCGAGGTCGCGATCGACACGGCATCCGTCGGCGCCGCCGTCTTCACGATCGGCTCGGGCATCACGGCCTTCCTCACCTTCATGGCGGCCTTCAACCCGAAGCTCACCGCCGACCGCGGCTTCGGCGAGCAGTTCGGGCGGTACCTGCTAGAGCTGCCCCTCGGCCAGGCCTGGCTGATCACCACGCTGATGGGCGCCGTGATCACGCTGCTGCTGTTCGGGTGGCGAAGCTGGACGGGCACGATGCTCACAGCCGTGCTCGCCGCGGCCTCGTTCCTGCCCATGGCCACGCAGGGCCACTCGGGAGATGTCGCCGGTCACACCGTCGCGGTCAACGCGATCCTGCTGCACACGATCGGCGCGGCCGTCTGGGTGGGCGGCGTGCTGCTGCTCGTCATCCTCCGGCACGTCGACGGCCGTCCGGCCGCACAGGGCAAGAGCCGCAGACCGGATGCAGGACTCGACCTCGCCGTGCTCGTCTCGCGCTACTCGTCGCTGGCCATCGCCGCCTTCGCGGTGGTGGCGTTCTCGGGCGTCGCGCGCACCGTGGTCGCGCTGGGCGCGTGGAGCGAGCTGCTCTCGCCCTACGGCCTGATCGTGATCGCCAAGGCGGTGGCCCTCGTCGGGCTCGGCCTGTTCGGGGCGTGGTACCGCCGCAGGCTCATCCCGCACCTCGACGGCGACCGCGAGAAGCGCGCGTTCTGGACCCTCATCCTCGGCGAGCTCGCCCTGATGGGCATCGCCTCGGGTGCCGCCGCGGCGCTCGCCCGCACACCCCCGCCGCTCGGCGAAGAGGCGCCGGCGGTGCAGACACCGGCAGAGCGCCTCACCCGCAGTCCGCTGCCGCCCGAGCTGACTCTCGACCGGTGGTTCACCTCCTTCGATCTCGACGTGCTGTGGATCGCTGCCGTCGCGTTCGGCGTCTTCCTCTACGCCGCGGGGATCATCCGGCTGCGCAGGCGGGGGGATGCCTGGCCGCTGCACCGCACGATCTTCTGGATGTCAGGGCTGACCCTGCTGCTCTGGGTCACCAACGGGCCGATCAACGCCTACCAGGACTACCTGTTCAGCGTGCACATGGCCGGGCACATGCTGCTGAGCATGGCCATCCCCGTGCTGCTCGCGGCCGGAGCGCCGATCACGCTGGCGCTGCGCAGCATCCACAAGCGCGACGACGGCACCCGCGGCGGACGTGAGTGGATCCTCTGGGCGGTGCACTCGCCGTACTCGCGGTTCATCACGCATCCGTTCGTCGCCGCCGGCATCTTCGCGCTGTCGCTATGGGCGTTCTACTTCACGGATCTCGTGCGCTGGGCGATGTACGACCACCTCGGCCACGAGTGGATGATCATCCACTTCCTCATCTCGGGCTACCTGTTCGCGATGACGCTGATCGGCGTCGACCCCATCCCCTACCGCCTGCCGTACGCCGGCCGTCTGATCACGCTCATCGCGGTGATGGCGACGCACGCCTTCTTCGGCATGGCGATCATGATGCAGTCGGGGCTGATCGTCGCCGAGTGGTACGGATCGATGGGCAGGACGTGGGGCCCGACTCCGATGGAGGACCAGTACATCGGCGGCGGCATCGCCTGGTCCGTCGGCGAGATCCCGACGCTGATCCTCGCGATCACGCTCGCGATCCAGTGGTCGAGATCGGACGCCAGGCTGCAGCGCCGACGCGATCGGCACGCCGATCGCACGGGTGACGCCGAGCTCGAGGAGTACAACGCGCGCCTCGCGCGAATGGCCGAGCGCGACAGCGCCCGCTGAGGGCTCACTCCTCGAGTGCGGGCTGATCGCCTTCGGGGGATCCGACCCGGATCGACACGGTGCCGTCGGGGAGCACGGTTGCGGTGCCGTTGACCCGGAAGGGAACGTCCTGCGAGACCTCTCGCACGGTGCCGTCGAACAGCGACTGGATCTCGACGTCGATGTGGGCCATCGCCTCGGTGACGGGGATCGCCCAGCCGGCGCCATCCGGTTCGAGGGTGACGGCGGGCTGCTTCGCGATCGACCACTTCGGGGTGGTGCCGGGGGCGAGGCGATTGTGCAGCTGCAGCCCGAACGGGCAGCGGGTGGGCTGCAGCACCTCCTGCGTGGCGCACTGGGTGAGGAACTGCTCGACCTGCTGCTGCACGACGCCGATGAACTTATCGGTGGGCTCTGCCTGCACGTCGACCGGAGTGCGGGCGAGGGCGGTGTCGGCGAGCACGCTCACGCCGCGGGATGTCGCGATCGCGGTGTCGACGGTGACCGAGTAGCGCCCGGGAGTGAAGACGAGCAGGTGCACGGGGTCGAGCGGGCCGGCCTCGGCGCCGTCTACGGACACCTGGCGACGGTCGATGGGGAAGCCGTTCACCGCGAACACGTCGGCACCGCGCACGGTCAGCTCTATCTCGGCCAGCGGGCTCTGGGTGAAGCGCCAGTTCGGGGTGACTCCGACCCAGCCGTCCTGCGCGACGGTGAACACCGAGGTGCCGTCTACGCCGCCCGCGCGGTAGTCGACGACGATCTCGTGCACGCCGTCCTTCTCACCCGTCTCGGTGACGGTGACGTCGGTCAGCGGGGTGAGAGCGGCTCGGCGCAGCAGCGCTTCTGACGCCGACGCGTCGATCCCGGCATCCTGCAGCACCGCCAGGTCGAGCGAGACGCCAGGCACCTGCAGGGCCTCCACAGCGCGGCCGTTCGAGAGCAGGTCGACGTAGCGCTGCACGAAAGCCGAAGGGCTGTAGAAGGACTGGTACAGCGACATGCCGCCGGCGCCGATCGCAGCGACCAGCATCAGGCCGATGAACGCCAGAAGCGCGAGGTCGGCACGCAGCGTCGAGCGCGCGCGCGGGCGCGCGCTCTCGCGTGACACCCGCCCCTGCATCATGGCGCCAAGTCTAAGGAGTCGGTGCTGGGACGAAGCCGAGCGCGCGACTCGGGAGCGCACACGGGACTTAACATAGGGGGCGTGTCCATCGCCCTCTCAGAAGAACAGCAGGCGCTGTTCCGGCTCATCGAGGACACCGACGAGCACGTCTTCATCACGGGCCGGGCGGGCACGGGCAAGTCGACCCTGCTGCAGCACTTCGCGTGGAACACGAAGAAGCAGATCGCGATCTGCGCGCCGACGGGCGTCGCAGCGCTGAACGTCGAGGGCCAGACGATCCACTCGCTGTTCCGGCTGCCGATCGGCCTCATCGCCGAGAGCGAGATCGATCAGTCCGATGCGACCCGGCGCATCCTGAACGCGATCGAGACGCTCGTCATCGACGAGATCTCGATGGTGAACGCGGATCTGATGGACGCCATCGACCGGTCGCTCCGCCAGGCACGGGGCAAGCGGGGCATCCCGTTCGGCGGCGTGCAGATCGTCATGTTCGGCGATCCGTACCAGCTCGCGCCCGTTCCACCGCGCGGTGACGAGCTGCGTTACATCCAGGACCACTACCGCTCGTTCTGGTTCTTCGACGCGAAGGTGTGGACCGGCGGTCGTCAGGGCGACGACGGCGGCGGGATGCTCGACATCGGAACGTACGGCGCGAAGCTGCACGTGCACGAGCTGGTGCACATCCACCGCCAGTCGGACGACGGATTCAAGGCGATGCTGAACGCGGTTCGATACGGCCGCGTCACCAAGGACATCGCCGACGTGCTCAACGCGAAGGGCGCCCGCACGCCGCCCGAACCCGAGCCGGGGGAGGTGCCGATCATCACGCTCGCCACCCGCAACGACATCGTCAACAGCATCAACCGCCGCCATCTCGCAGCCCTCCCCGGTCGCGAGCAGACCGCGCACGCTGAGGTGTCGGGTGACTTCGGCCGCGGCGAGGCGAACTACCCGGCCGACGCCGAGCTCAAGCTCAAGGTGGGCGCCCAGGTGATGTTCCTGCGCAACGACATCTCGATGCAGGGCGAGCCGCCGCGCTGGGTCAACGGCTCGATCGGCACGGTCATGCGCATCATGGGCAACTCGGTGCGCGTCGATGTCGACGGGGACGAGTTCGATGTCGAGCCAGCGGTGTGGGAGAGGTTCCGCTACGCGTACAACCCCGGCACCAAGACGCTGACGAGAGAGGTCGCCGCGGAGTTCACGCAGTTCCCTCTGCGACTGGCCTGGGCCGTGACGATCCACAAATCGCAGGGCAAGACCTATGACCGCGCGGTGGTCGACCTCGGCTCGGGCGCGTTCGCGCCGGGGCAGACGTACGTGGCGCTGTCGCGGCTCACCTCGCTCGACGGCCTGTACCTGTCGCGACCGCTGCGGCCGAGCGACATCCGCGTCGACGAGGATGTGCGCCGCTTCATGCGCGAAGCCTGGGAGGCCAGGCAGGCCGAGAAGGCCGAGACCGAGACGGCCAAGAGCGCCGAGAGTACCGTGAAGAGCATCCGGATGCCATGACCGGCCGCCTTTCAGGCTCGTCGCCCTAGACTCGGAGAGTCCATCTCCGGGAGTGTCATATGCATCTTCGTTCGTCGCGCCGCGTGCGCGCAGCCGTCGGCGGCGCCCTCGCCCTGGCCCTCGCACTGACCGGCTGCACCGGGTCGGATGCTGAGTTCAGCTACACGCCGCCCGAGCAGGTCGACGCGAAGCTGCCGGACGACGTCACCGGTCAGCTGCAGGCCGCCGTCGAGCAGGCGATGGTCGCGACCGGCTCGACCGGCGCCATCGTCGGCGTCTGGGTGCCATGGAGCGGCGAGTGGGTCGCCGGCCTCGGCACGCAGGGCAAGGACGGCGCAAAGGTCAGCGCCGACATGTCGTTCCGCGTGGCCGACGTGACCCGTCTGATGACCTGCGACGTGCTGTACGGCATGGTGGACGACGGCAAGGTCGAACTCGACGCCCCTGTGACCAAGTACGTCTCGGGCGTCGCCGACCTCACCGACATCACGCTTCTCGATCTGTGCAACGGCACCAGCGGGGTCGGCTCGTCCGAGGCCGCCGTGAAGCAGTACTGGCTGAACACCCCTGGCCGCGAGTGGGCGCCACTCCAGCTGGCGAGCTTCGGCCTCGGCGGCAGTCGCGGCCCCGCGCACACCGCTTACCGCGACTCCGACGCCGGCTACCTCATGCTCGGCATGGCCCTCGAGCGCATCTCGGGGATGAGCGCCGCGCAGCTGATCGCCAAGTACGTCACCACGCCTCTCGGGCTCGAATCGACGTCCCTGCCACCGCGGCAGTCGGCCGCGCCGACGCCGGCGCCTGCGCTCACGGGCACCTACCTGCCCGTCGTCAAGGGGGGCGGCTACGACTGCGCCGCGCCCGTCGACATCACCAAGAGCTCGTCGAGCATCGGCTTCACCGATTCAGGCGTCGTCTCGACGATCACCGATCTCGGCCGCTACGCCCAGGCAGAGGCGAGCCAGGCGCTGCGCGAGAAGAACGCGGAACCCGCTCGCTTCGGCGCGCCGCTTCCGGCCACGGCCAAGGCCCCGAGCTGGTACCAGGCGACGGGCGGCGGATTCCTCGTCGGCTCGCTCATCGGCCAGCATGGCTGGGTTCCCGGCTACGCGACAGCGGCGTACTCCGATCCGGCCACCGGATTCACGGTCGCCGTGACGCTCAACGGCTCGTCGGCCGGCGGCTCGCTCGCCGCCTACCTGGCGTGGCAGCTGGCTGCGATCGCCTCGAAGGCACCGGCCGCGAAGGGGCAGACGGCTCCGGAGTTCGGGCTGCCGTTCACGGCTGAGCAGTACGCCAAGAGCATCGCCGACGCGGCGATCTGCTCTCCGCCCGCGGAAGGGTGAGCGCGGCATCGGCGCCCGCAGCCGGCACCGCCGGAGTGGGCGCGGTCGGCCTCGTCGCGATCGGACTGATCTGCCAGCAGGTCGGCTCTTCGGCGGCGATCATGCTGTTCCCCGAGGTGGGGCCGCTCGGCATGGTCATGCTGCGGCTGGTCTTCTCGACTCTGATCCTGCTGGCCATCGCCCGGCCCGCGCTGCGGGGGCACTCGCCGCGCGCGTGGCGCTCGGCTCTCATGCTCGGCGGCGTGCTCGCGCTGATGAACAGCTTCTACTACCTGGCGCTGCGCGAGCTGCCCCTCGGCGTGACGGTCACGATCGAGGTTCTCGGGCCGCTCGCGCTCGCCGTGGTCGCGGCGCGCACGCGCACCTCATGGGTCTGGGCGGGGCTCGCGCTGGTCGGCATCGTCGCGCTGGGCGGCGGCGGCTGGGACCGGCTGACGGTCGCCGGAGTGCTCTTCGCCCTCGGCGCGGCGGCGAGCTGGGCGGGATACATCCTGTCGTCGGCGCGGGTGGGGCGGGACTTCGACCGCCTTGACGGTCTCGCGCTCGCGATGGCCTTCGGAGCGCTGCTCTCGCTGCCGTCCGGGATCGCGGATGCCGGTGGCGCACTGCTGCGCATCGAGCTGGTCGCCCTCGGAGCGGCCGTCGCCGTGCTGAGCTCGACCATCCCGTACGCGCTCGAGCTGGTGGCACTGCGTCGCCTGACGCCGGCTGTCTTCGGCATCCTCATGAGCCTGGGCCCAGCCCTGGCCTGCGTGGCCGGCTTCGTGCTGCTCGGGCAGCGGCTCTCTCTGCTCGAGATCGCCGGGGTCGCGCTCGTGGTGGTCGCGAGCGCCGGCGCGGTATGGGCCGGGCGGGTCGAGCGCGCCGAGCCCGACCTCGCCACCGATGTGCCTCCCACGCCGTGAAAGGATGGACGGGTGCGTGCGTCTCGTAGAACCCGGCTGCTCCGCGGCTTCGCGGGCGCCTCGGTCTCGACCTTCGTCGCTCTGGCCTCGCACGTCTGGGTCGGCGGGCAGATGCCGGGGATGCTGGGCATCGTCGTCCCCTGGGTGCTGTCGTTCATGCTGTGCACGCTGCTCTCGGGCATCCGGCTCTCGGCCTTCCGCCTGACCGCCTCTGTGCTGCTGTCGCAGGCGCTGTTCCACTCGCTCTTCGTACTGGGGGCCATCGCGCCGCGCAGCGGTGTCGCGCCGCACGTGCACGGTCCTCTCGCTCTTCCCTCGGCGGGCGCCGCCCTGATCGTCCCCGAGGATGCGGGCATGTGGGTGGCGCACGGCATCGCCGCGGCGATCACGGTGCTCGCCCTGCATCGCGGTGAGCGACTGGTGCAGGCGCTCACGGCCCTGGCATCCGTCATCGCGCGATGGCTCAGCCGTGCCGTCGTCGCCTCTCCGGCCCTTCCTCTCGCCCCGTCGCGCACGCGGTGGGCTGTGCGGCCCGCGCCTCTGCGCACCGAACCTCGCTTCGCCTGCCTCCGGCGGCGCGGCCCGCCTCTGCTCGTCGTCTGATCCACCGCGGCTCTGCCGCAGGGCGCCGTCGCGCCCGTTTCCAGATGACTCGCCGCTTCGCGGCACCCAGAAAGAGGTTCTCCATGTTCCGTATCCGCACCGCCGTCGCCGCTGCCGCTGTGGCGACCATCGCCGCCCTCGCCGTCGCGGCACCGGCATCCGCCCACGACGAGCTCGTGTCGAGCACTCCGGCCGCCGATGCCCAGCTCACCGCAGCGCCCGCCGAGCTGTCGCTGACCTTCTCGAACAACCTGCTCTCGCTCGATGAGAACAGCGGCACCGCCATCACCGTCGTCGACGCGACCGGTGAGGACTGGGTCGACGGCGAGCCGGTGATCCAGGCCGACAGCGTCACGGTTCCGCTCGCCGAGGGCATGCCGAACGGCGCCTATGCGGTGACCTGGCAGGTCGTCTCGAGCGACGGTCACCCGACGTCGGGCGAGTACTCGTTCTCGCTGGCCGCGGCCGAGGCATCCGCTTCGCCGAGCGCGACGCCGAGTGAGACGGCCGGCGAGCAGCCCGAGCCGGCCAAGACGACGCAGCCGGAGCAGCAGCCCGATTCGATGCAGTGGCCGCTGCTGATCGGCCTGGGCGTGGTGGTGCTGGCCGCGATCGTGATCGTGATCGTGATCGCCGCGCGACGCAAGCGCTGACACCCCCGACAGAACGGGCCTCGCCGGAATCGGCGGGGCCCGTTCGCGGTGATAGCGTCGGCGAGGCGCGCGGGTTCAGGAGGCACGGCATGGCGATCATCGACAACGGCATCTACGTGAACGGGGTGCGCACCGCCAACCCCGGCAGCCTCGACGAGACGTTCGAGCTGATGCGCGAGCGCGGCGGCATGGGCTGGATAGGCCTGTACCGCCCCGATGCCGCCGAGCTGCAGGCGGTGGCCGCCGAGTTCGGGCTGCACGAGCTCGCGGTCGAGGACGCGCTGCGCGGACATCAGCGTCCCAAGCTCGAGCAGTATGAGGACCATCTCTTCGTGGTGCTGCGCCCGGCTCGCTACCTCGACGCAGAGGAGGAGGTCGAGTTCGGCGAGGTGCACGTGTTCGCCGGCCGCGACTTCGTGGTCACCGTGCGGCACGCCGAAGAGCCCGACCTGGGCCGCGTGCGCCGCCGGCTGGAGGCCGAGCCTGAGCTGCTGGCTCACGGACCCGAGGCCGTGCTCTACGCGATCCTCGACGAGGTCGTCGACCGTTACGCGCCAGTGCTCGCCGGGCTCGAGAACGACATCGACGAGATCGAGAACCAGCTGTTCGTCGATGACGTCGACGCCACTCAGCGCATCTACGAGCTCTCGCGCGAAGTGCTCGACTTCCAGCGGGCGGCGCAGCCGCTGACCGAGATGGTCGGGAGCCTGCTGCGGGAGGGCGAGAAGCGGGGAGCGGATGCCGAGCTGCAGCGCCGGCTGCGAGATGTGCACGATCACACGATCCGCGTGGCGGATCGCGCCGCGACCTTCCGCGCGGTGCTCGAGAACGCGCTCACCGTCGAGTCGACGATCGTCGCCCGCAGGCAGAACGAGGAGATGCGGCGGATGACGGAGGAGAGCATGCGCCAGGGGGAGCAGATGAAGCGCATCTCGGCGTGGGCGGCGATCCTGTTCGCGCCGACGCTGATCGGCGCGATCTACGGGATGAACTTCACCTACATGCCCGAGCTCGACTGGCCGCTCGGCTACCCGCTCTCGATCGCGGCGATGGTCGCCCTCGCCGGAGGGCTCTGGCTCGCGTTCAAGCGCAAGGGCTGGCTGTAGCCGCCGTTCTGTGACGCCGTGGGACGCCCTGCGCCCGGACGCCCGCCGCTCGGCGCAGAATGGATGCATGACGCTCGCCGACCTCGCCACCACGCACCCGTTCGACGCCATCACGGCCGACCAGCTGCGTGACGCGGGAAGCGTGAAGTGGACGCGCTTCCCCGACGCGATCGGCACGTTCATCGCCGAGATGGACTTCGGTGTCGCACCCGCCATCTCGGATGCGGTCGCCGATGCGCTGCGCGCCGGCTTCACCGGCTACCTGCCGCAGCCGACCGCTCAGGCGCTGCAGCAGGCGGTCGCCGACTGGTACGCCGAGAAGTGCGACTGGGCCGTCGCCGCGGACGATGTGCGCCTGGTGGCCGACGTGATCGCGGCGTACGAGTTCGCGATCACCACGTACACGAAGCCGGGCGCCGCCGTCATCGTGCCGACACCGGCGTACATGCCTTTCCTCGATGTGCCGCTGCGTCACGGGCGGCGAGTGATCGAGGTGCCGAGCGTCGAGACCGGCGGGCGGTGGGTGATGGACCTCGACGCCGTCGCCGCGGCCTTCGCCGACGGTGGCGAGCTGCTCGTGCTGTGCAATCCGCACAACCCGCTCGGCACGGTCGCGACGCTCGATGAGCTGAAGGCCATCGCCGAGACGGTGACGGATGCCGGCGGACGGGTGTTCTCGGACGAGATCCACGCCCCGCTCGTGTACGCCCCCGCGCGGCACATCGCGTATGCGTCGGTGTCGGCGGCGGCGGCCGAGCACACCCTTACCGCGACCTCGGCGTCGAAGGCGTGGAACCTGGCTGGCTTCAAATGCGCGCAGCTGATCCTGTCGAACGACGAGACGCGTGGCGCCTGGGAGGCCGACGGCGGCTGGGCGGGGCATGGCACAGCGACGATCGGGGCGGTGGCTCAGCTGGCCGCGTACACGGCGGGCGCAGAGTGGCTCGATGAGGTCACCGACTACCTCGACGGCAACCGGCGTCTGCTCGCCGAGCTGGTGGCCGAGCACCTTCCCGGTGTGCGGGTCACGGTGCCCGAGGGCACGTACATCGCGCTGCTCGATTTCCGGGGCACGCGCCTGTGGGATGAGCTCGGCGGGAACGCCGACCTCGGCACCTGGTTCCGCGAGAATGCAGGAGTCGCAATGACCGATGGTGCGCTGTGCGGTGCGGCGGCGGTGGGATGCACGCGCTTCGTGTTCGCGACGCCGAGGCCGATCATCCGGGAAGCGGTGCTGCGGATCGCCGAGGCGCTCGCGCGCTGACCCCTGATGCAGGTGATCGCGGCGCGTGCGGGCGTCAGGAGGCGGCGGTGCGAGCGGCCTGATCCACGGCCTTCGTGAGCTTGCCGAGGAATCCGACGACAGCGGCATGCTCGTCTGCACTGAGCTCGGAGGCGATCTGGCGCGTCGCCTGCTGGAAGGCGACGACGGGGGCTCCGACGGTGCGCTCTGCGAGCGGAGTCGCGGTGATGACGAGGCTGCGGCGGTCAGAGGGGTGGCGCACGCGCTCGATGGCGCCGGCGCGCTCGAGACGGTCGAGCAGTGCAGTCATAGACGCTGAGGTGACACCGAGGTGCTTCGCCAGCGCGGTCGGCGTGACCGTGTTGTCGCTGCGCGCCGCGGTGAGCAGGTACTGGATGATCCGGATCTCGTTGTCGGACATCGACGAGGCCGCGCGAGCACGTGCGTGCATCGCGCTGTCGGCCTCCTGGTACTGCCGAAGTGCGTTGATGATCTGGGTTTCGGAACTCACGTGATCGCTCATGTGCCCCTCCTTGTGATCGATCATAGCAAAACATGAAGTGTGCCGGATATGTAGTTTGACAAACTACTTTTGATCTGAGTAAGTTTTCTCACATCAGATTCACACCGACCTGAGGAGTTGACATGGGCACGCTGCACTACGGAGCCACCGGCGATCCGATCGAGATGCCGGACCGCATCCTCGCTCACCTGAAGGTTCTGATCTCGACCAAGCTGCGCCGCAACGAGAGCTTCTCGCTGTCGTGGGATCGCCTCATCGACGGAGCCGTCGAGCGATCCAGCATCTGGCTGCACTGCTCGATCCCGCTGCAGTTCCAGATGGACGCAGAAGCCTCCAAGCAGCTCGACCGCGCCTACCTGCAGCAGCTCGCCGACCAGGCGAACTCCTCGACGGGCGTCGTCATCGACCTCTGCGACCAGGTGACCGAGCGCGAGATCTCCGAGATCGCCGTCAGCACCCCGGCCCTGGCGCGTGTCGCATGACCATCGCAGAGCACCCCGCAGGCCGGCTCTTCGTGCCGGGGGCCACCGCGCAGGCGGCACCCGCCGCTCCTGTCGCGACGGCCATCCCGCGGGCGGTCACGTGGAGCAAGGTCGACACCGGCTTCCACGTCGCATCACGGGCGGGGGAGTACGTGGGCTCGGTCGACACGACGCCTGACGGGCACTTCGTCGCGTTCGACGGCACGAGCGCACCGATCGGCCGCTACGCCGAGCTGTCCGAAGCGAAGTCGGCCGTGCTCGCATGGAAGCCCGAGCGCACGCGCATCCGCGACCGACGTCTCTCCGAGACCGTCGCGCCCATCGCGGCGTCCGCCGGTCTGGTCGCCGCGGCGACCGCAGCGCTGGGCGCGCTGCTCAGCGTCGTTCCCGTCTGAGCAGCCGCGCCGACGGCAGGTCAGTGCGTGAGCACGACCTCGTCGGTCTTCTGCTGAAGGAACGAGCGGAGCTCTGCAAGGCGTGCGATGTCGTCGGCGAGCAGGCGGAGGTCGGCGTCGTCCAGGTCGATCGAGGCGTCACGGCCTTCGAACGTCACCACCCAGGTGGGCATGCCCCGACGGATCTCCGGATGCAGCAGAGTGATGGTGCTGGCGGACCGCAGGGTCACGACGACCATCCCCGAGTTCGGTCCGGACTCGAAGTTGTTGTCGAGCACGGCGACACCCAGCGAGTCAGCACTGTGCGACACGATGTACTCGTTGACCCAGCGCTCCACTGTGGTCCGGTCGCGATATGGCATGGGGCACCTTCTCTTCACTGAACGCAGACACGTTCATGGTGAACGCTAGTCGACCGCCCTGAGTGCGAGGCCGTGAAGACACGTCGCGTACGGAATGCGAAGCGGCCTTTCGTCCTCGGTCCGTGCGGAGTCGCTAGAATCACACGCTCGCCGGCTGGGCCCGGGAGAGTCGCAGCCAGGTCTCGATCACCGTGTCGGGGTTGAGCGACACCGACTCGATTCCCTGCTCGACCAGCCACTCCGCGAGCTCGGGGTGATCGCTCGGCCCCTGGCCGCAGATGCCGACGTACTTGCCGTGCCGGCGGCACGCCTCGATCGCCATCGAGAGCAGCTTGAGCACCGCCGGATCGCGCTCATCGAACGTCTCGGCGACGAGGGCGCTGTCACGGTCGAGGCCGAGGGTCAGCTGCGTCATGTCGTTCGAGCCGATCGAGAACCCATCGAAGTGCTCGAGGTACTCGTCGGCCAGCAGCGCGTTCGTGGGCACCTCGCACATCATCACGACCTTCAGGTCGTTCTCACCGCGACGCAGGCCGTTCTGAGCGAGCAGCTCGACGACAGCCGCTCCCTCGGCGACCGTGCGCACGAAAGGCACCATCACCTGCACGTTGGTGAAGCCCATCTCATCGCGCACGAACCTCAGCGCCTCGCACTCCATCTCGAAGCACTCGCGGAAGTCGGGCGAGATGTACCGCGACGCTCCGCGGTAGCCGATCATCGGGTTCTCCTCGTGCGGCTCGTAGCGCTCGCCGCCGATGAGGTTGGCGTACTCGTTCGACTTGAAGTCGCTCATGCGCACGATGACGGGTTCGGGAGCGAAGGCCGCTGCCAGCATCGAGACGCCCTCGATGACCCGCTGCACGAAGTACTCGCGTGCCGACGGGTAGGCGGCGATTCGGGCATCCACCTGCCGGCGGAGGTCGTCGGGCAGGGAGTCGTGCTCGAGCAGAGCGCGGGGGTGGATGCCGATCTGGCGGTTGATGATGAACTCGAGCCGCGCGAGGCCGACGCCGCGGTGCGGCAGGCGCGAGAACGAGAAGGCCTGGTCTGGGGTGCCGACGTTCATCATGATCTTGACCGGCGCCTCGGGCATGCTGTCGAGGGCCGTCTCCTCTTCGGCGAACGGGAGGATGCCCTCGTAGACGACGCCCGTGTCGCCTTCGGCGCACGAGACCGTCACCGGCTGCCCGTCGGTCAGCACCCTGGTCGCGTCGCCGGTGCCGACGACCGCGGGGATGCCGAGCTCGCGGGCGATGATCGCCGCGTGGCAGGTGCGGCCGCCGCGGTTGGTGATGATGGCCGACGCGCGCTTCATGATCGGCTCCCAGTCGGGATCGGTCATGTCGGCGACGAGCACATCGCCGGTCTGGAACTCGCTCATCTGCGTGGCGTCACGGAGGATGCGCACCGGGCCCGCGCCGATGCGCTGGCCGATCGCGCGCCCCTCGACCGCGACCTCGCCCTTCTGCTGCAGCCGGAACCGTCGCATGACATTCGCCGACTCCCGCGAGACGACCGTCTCGGGCCGCGCCTGAAGGATGTACAGCTGCCCGTCGACGCCGTCCTTGCCCCACTCGATGTCCATCGGGCGGCCGTAGTGCGCCTCGATGACCAGCGCATGGCGCGCGAGCTCGGTGAGGTCGCCGTCGGTGATCGAGAACAGGCGGCGGTCGGCCGCGGGCACGTCGACGAACGCGGTGCTGGCGCCGGCCTCCTTGCTGTCGGTGTAGCGCATCGCGATCGCCTTCTCGCCGACCGAGCGTTTGAGGATCGCGGGGCGGCCGGCGCGCAGCGCCGGCTTTGAGACGTAGAACTCGTCGGGATTCACCGCGCCCTGCACGACGGCCTCGCCCAGCCCGTAGGAGCTGGTGACGAACACGGCCTCGTCGAAGCCCGACTCGGTGTCGACCGTGAACATCACGCCCGAGGCGCCGATGTCGGAACGAACCATGCGCTGCACGCCCGCCGAGAGCGCGACCTCGTCGTGGTCGAATCCCTGGTGCGCGCGGTAGGCGATCGCACGGTCGTTGTAGAGCGATGCGTACACGCTGCGGATCGCCGCGAGCACGTTGTCGATCCCGCCCACGTTGAGAAATGTCTCCTGCTGACCGGCGAACGAGGCATCCGGAAGGTCTTCGGCCGTCGCCGACGACCGCACCGCCCACGTGACCCCCTCGGGGTCGGCGTCGTTCGCGACGAGCTGATCATAGGCGTCGCGGATATCGCGCTCGAGGTCGTCAGGCAGCGGATGCTCGGTGACCCAGCCGCGGATCTCTGTGCCGACGAGGGCGAGACGCGAGACGTCATCGGTGTCGAGCGAGGCGATCGCCTCGCGGATGCGATCGCGCAGCCCGTCGTGCTCGAGGAAGCGGCGGTAGGCATCCGCCGTCGTGGCGAAGCCGCCTGGCACCCGCACGCCGAGGTCGGAGAGATTCGAGATCATCTCGCCGAGCGAGGCGTTCTTGCCGCCGACCTGGGGAAGGTCGGTCATTCCGATCGAATCGAACCAGAGGATGTTGGTCACGAGGAGCTCTTTCGTCTGAGGGTGGTCAGCGGCGAAGGCCGAGGGCTTGCAGGATCACTGCGGACATCTCCTCGACGCTCTTCGTCGAGGAGTTGAGAAAGGGGATGCCGTTGCGGGCGTACAGCTTCTCGGCCCTGCGCAGCTCGGTGGTGCACTGTGCGAGGCTCGAGTAGCGGGAGTCCGGCCGACGCTCGTGGCGGACCTGGCTGAGGCGCAGCGGCGTCGTCGTCAGCCCGAAGCAGCGGGATGCGTACTTCTTGATGAGCGGCGGCAGGTCGTCGGTGGGGAAGTCGTCGTCGGTGAGCGGATAGTTCGCCACCAGCAGGCCGTACTGCAGCGCGAGGTACATCGTCGTCGGAGTCTTGCCGCAGCGGCTCGGCGCGACGATGATCACGTCGGCGAGGTCGAGCGCCCTGTCGCTCTGCCCGTCGTCGTGCTCGATCGCGTACTCGACCGCGCGCATGCGGGCGAAGTACTCGGTGGCGTCACCGAGGGTGTGGAACTGGCCGAGCTGCTCGGAAGGCGGGGTGCCGAGCGCCTCGGCGAGTTCGCTGAGGTGACCGCTGAGCAGGTCGATGTGCGTCGCGGGCACGGCGGTGAGAACGGTGAGGACGGCGGGGTTCTTCGCCGTCGTGAAGACGAGGGGCTCGAGGCCGTTCGCGGCATCCTGGGCGATCTGGTCGGCGATCGTCACGGCGACGTCGACCGAGTCGACGAACGGGATCGTGTGCTTGAGGAACACCATGCCGGGGAAGTTCGCCAGCAGGGCGTTTCCGAGGGTTTCAGCCGTGATGCCCGTGCTGTCGGACACGAAGTACGCCGCGCGCACAGCACGCGTCGTGGTCGTGTCGCTCGCGGTCGTCTCGGCCATGCACCGACTCTAGGTGCAGGAACGGGTGAACCTTCGCGTGATATCGCTCTAAAGATTGAGTGATTTTACGCAGACGGCAAGGAGCGCCGGATGCGTGACTCCATTGCCGTCTCCGGTGCGGCGCGCAACCCCCGCTCATTGCGACGGTGCCGTGGCTAGAGTGCCGGCATGAGCGAGCAGAATTTGGAAGACCTCAGCGGACTGGATGAGGCGGTCGTCGAGCGGCTGCAGAACGGCACCGCGACCCGAGCCGATGAGATCGCCAAGCTGCAGCACCTGCGAGACCGAGCGCTCGGGCAGGGTGACGCCGACAGGGTCGAGCAGCTCGACATGCGGCTGAGCGTGCTGCGCCTCGGGGAGTAGACGGAGAGAGGGGCGCGGTCAGCGGGGGAAGGTCTCGTTCAGCGCGGCAGCGAGGTCATCGAGAAGATCATCGGTGTCCTCCAGGCCGACGGACAGCCGCAGGTGGCCATGGACGCGGAATGGCTCAGGGTACGTCGTCACACGGCCGCCTTCTGTTCCCGTGTGCACGATGAGGGAGTCATCGTGCCCGAGTGAGAACCCGGACGTGATGAGGCGCAGGTTCGCGACGAATCGATTCTGTGTGTCGGGGCTGCCTTTCACGGCGAAGGCCATCATCCCGCCGTACCCGGCACCGCCGAACTGGCGCGCTGCGAGGTCATGGTCAGGGTGCGAGTCCAAGCCCGGATAGGCGATGTACTCGACACGCGGATCCTCGCTCAGCATCTCGGCGATGCGCTGGGCCGACCCGAAATGCTGGCGCAGGCGAAGCGGAAGAGTGACGGTGCCTCTCTGGATCTGCCAGGCGTTGAAAGGCGAGATGATGCCGCCCACGTCCACCATGGCATCGGCCTTGATCGGTTCGATGAGTTCGCGCCTTCCGGCCACCGATCCTCCCATCGCGTCACCGTGACCGTTGATGTACTTCGTGAGCGAGTGGACGACGAGGTCGGCTCCGTCACGGATCGGACGGTAGAACGGAGGTGGCGAGAACGTGGAATCGACCATCAGCAGCGCGCCCGACGTATGTGCGATCTCGGCGACCGCCGCCACATCGGCGACCTTGGTCGTGGGGTTCGCGATCGCCTCTATGCACACCAGGCGCGTGGTCGGTCGCATGGCCGCGCGAACCGCGTCGAGGTCGCTGATGTCGACGAACGTGGCCTCGAGGCCGTACCGGTGCGGCAGCAGCTCTGTCCACAGCCGCCACGTGGCCTCGTACACGACGTCGCTGACCACGACGTGGTCGCCCGCTCGCACGTGAGTGAAGAAGACGGCGTGCAGAGCGGCCACCCCGGATGCCAGCGCCACGGCGTCCTCCGCCTCGTCGAAGGCTGCCAGCTTCTTCTCGAGAGCCACCTGGTTCACGCCGGAATTGCGCGTGTACAGTCCCGAAGCCGTCGCCGACCAGCTGATCTCGCTGGGGTCGTCGGGCAGCTGGTACGAGTTGGCCATCACAAGCGGTGTGCGCAGCGCCTGAGTCGAGTCGAGCTCGATGCCTCCGTGGACTGCGAGGCTCAGGTCGGACAGGGTGAGCGGTTCCGTGCGATCGGGGCGTGTCACGGTGTCTCCTTCGACGGCAAGATAACGATGGTGTCAGCCTAGAGTGCATAATAAACACACGCAAATGTTTATATCGCAACGGAGTGATGATGCAACGTTCGCCGCTGGACCAGACCGATCGCACGATCCTGAGCGCGCTGACCGAGGATGCGCGGGTGCCTCTGGTGGCGTTGGCGGCCCGCGTGCACCTCTCGCGGAACGCCGTCAAGCAGAGAATCGAACGGATGGAGCGTCAGGGCGTGATCGCCGGCTACACCGTCGTGCCGGGTCGTGCGGGCGCAGCCCGAGTCGCGGCGACGGTGCTGGTCTACCGCAGCGACCGGATGCGGGGCGGCGGCGTCATCGCCGAGATCGCGCGGATCCCCGAGGTCAAGCGGTGCGACGTCATGTCGGGGGAGTTCGACCTCCTCGTCTCGCTGGACGCGGACTCCATGGAGCGCATCGGCGAGATCTGGGAGATCCTGGCGGCTCTCCCCGGCGTAGAGAACACGGTCACGTCGGTGACGCTGACCAGGGTGGTGGATCGCTGAGACCTCGCGGGGAAGGAGGGTATCCCCCTGGACCCCTCCTTCCCCGCGAGGAGCCTTCACAGCGCGATGCAGGTGACCTTCGGCTGAGTCATCTCCTCGTATGCGAAGCGCACGCCCTCGCGGCCCATGCTCCCGTACTTCGCGCCGCCGAAAGGCATGCTGTCGATCCGGTAGTCCGACGAGTCGTTGATCATGACGCCTCCCGCCTCGAGCGCCTCGGACACACGCAGTGCTCGAGCGAGGTCGGAGGTGAAGACGCCGGCGTGCAGCGCATAGTCGACGCTGTTCGCCTCCGTGATGGCGTCCTGCTCGGTGTCGAAGGGGGCCAGGGACACCACGGGAGCGAAAGCCTCCTCACTCCACAACGCGCATGTGGTGTCGACGTTCTCGACGACTGTCGGCCAGTACACGGAACCCTCACGGTGATGACCGGCGACGACGCGCGCGCCGGACGCGACGGCATCGTCGACGATCCGCTGCGCGTTCCGCGCCGCGGCTTCGGTGATCATCGGACCGACGTCGGTGGACGGATCGGCGGGGTCGCCGGCGCGCAGGAGCATCGTTCGCGCCACGAGGCGGTCGCGGAACGCGTCGTAGACAGAGCGCTCGACGAGGATGCGCTGAGCGCCCACGCAGTTCTGTCCCGCCGCCCAGAAGGCGCCCGACACGCACGCTTCCACGGCGGCATCCAGGTCGGCATCCGCGAACACGAGGACCGGGGCGTTGCCGCCGAGCTCCATGGCCAGGCGCTTGATCCCCGCCGTTCGGGCGATCGCGTCGCCCGTCGCGAAGCCGCCGGTGAAGGACACCATGCGGATGTCGCGGACGGCGATGAGCGCCTGGGTGACTGTCCGATCACCGTGGACGGTCGTGATGATCTCGTCGGGAAGGCCCGCTTCCGTCAGGATCTCCACGAGCAGACCGGCCGTCAGCGGTGTGAGCTGGGACGGCTTCAGGATGACCGCATTGCCGCCGGCGATCGCCGGGCCCAGCTTGTGCGCGACGAGGTTGAGGGCGTCGTTGTAGGGAGTGATGGCGAGGATGATGCCGAGCGGCTCGCGAGTGAACCATCCGCGCCGCCGGGAGGAGCCTTCGAACGCGTCGAACGGGATCACCTCGCCATCTGCTGCACGGGCTGCCTCGGCGGAGAGGGACAGGGTGCTGACCGCTCTGGACACCTCCTTCCGGGCCTGGGTGATCGTCTTTCCCGCTTCGCGGACGATGAGGTCGGCTGCCTCATCCGCGCGTGCGCTGAGCAGGCGCGAGGCGCGGTCGAGGATCCCGTGCCGGGTGTGCCGCGTCAGCTCCTTCGACAGCGTCGCTCCCAGGCGGGCCCTGGTCATGATGGCGTCGACGTCTTCCACTCCGCTCTGATCGACATGCGCGATCAGGTCGCCCGAATAGGGGTTGCAGACGGCGAGCGTCTCTTCTGCGGCGACGACGGCGGGGGTCATCGTCCCGCCCCCGCGAAGGAGCGCTGCCGCTCGTCGATCGCGATGATGTCCGACAGCAGTGCGTAGGCGGTCTCCATCCGACCCGCGCCAGGGCCGGAGACCGTCACCGTGCCGAGCAGGTCCGTGGTGAACGACACGGCGTTGGTCGCTCCCGAGATGCCCGCGAGCGGGTGGTCGGCCGGCAGCGACCGCGGCTCGACGGATGCCGTCACCGCGCCCGAGGCGTTGGTCTCCACCGATCCGATCAGCTTCCACCGCTCACCTGCGGCTCCCGCTGCGATGATGTCGCCGGCGCTGATCCGGCTGATGCCGGTGCGGGCGACATCTGCGGTCGTGATGTGTGCTCCGAGCACCTCATTGGCGAGGATCGCAACTTTGAGCTGCACGTCGGAGCCTTCGATGTCCGCCGTCGGGTCGGCCTCTGCATAGCCCAGCGCCTGGGCCTCGGCGACCGCCGCCTCGAGACTCTTGCCGGACTCCATCTCGCCCAGCACGAAATTGCTCGTGCCGTTGAGGATGCCTTCGATGCGCGTGATCTGCAGGCCCTTGAGGGTCGTGGATGCGAAGCGCAGCACCGGGGTGCCGCTCATCACCGAGCCCTCGTATTCGAAGAAGACGCTGTTGTCTGCGGCTATGCGATTCAGCTCGACGCCGCCGATGGCGACCGGACCCTTGTTGGTCGTGGTGACGCTCTTGCCGCTCTCGAGCGCTGCGCGCACGTGCGAGACGGCGGGTTCACCGTCGATAGGGTTGGTGAATGTCGCTTCCACGACGATGTCGGCGGTGCTGTTCCGGATCACGTAGTCGTTGCGCGGTTCTGCATGACCTCCGGGCATGGAGGCGAACGAGTCGTCCCCGGTCATGGCGAACACGGCGTCGAGGTCGATGCCGTCGGCCTGCATGAGCGAGCCGAGGCGCAGGTCGGTGATCGCCACGACACGAAGGCCGAAGCCGAGTTCGTCGTCCAGGTCCGCACCGCGGTCGCGGATGATCTCGGCGAGCGCGCGGTTGACGCCCCCGAAGCCGATGAGGGCCAGGTCGTGGTGGGTCACGGGTTTCTCCTTGTTCGTGGATGCGGCGGGCATCAGCGCCGCGCCGGTAGTCCCATGATCAGGCGACCCTGCGTCCGTCCACCCCTGCCGGGAGGGCGGCGGACCATGACGGAATGTCGGTCCGCATGACGGCATGTCACGAGAACGGAAGTGGCCCTCTTGTGTCGTGATCCACGACCGGATATCGTCCCCGAGACAGCAGAGACCTTGCTGCATAGTCACATCGATGTGAAAATGATGCACACCCGACCTGAATGAGAGTTCCAATGACGCCTCTTCCAGGGGAGAAGACTCTTCCCAACGCCCTACCGCAGACGACCGCCACCCAGGTGCCCCTCCGGCGTCTGCAGCGGACGATGGACGCCCGCCACCTGATCATGATCGCCCTCGGGGGAGTCATCGGCTCCGGACTCTTCCTGAGTTCGGGATACACGATCTCCCAGGCCGGGCCGCTCGGAGCGATCATCGCCTATCTCGTCGGCGCCGCCGTCGTCTACCTGGTGATGGCATGTCTCGGCGAGCTCGCCATCGCCTATCCCGTGTCGGGAGCGTTCCACATCTACGCGGCCCGTTCGATCGGCCCCGCGACGGGATTCACGACGGCGTGGCTCTACTGGCTCTGCTGGGTCGTCGCCCTCGGGTCGGAGTTCACTGCCTCAGGCATCCTCATGCAGCGCTGGTTCCCGGCCGTGCCGGTCTGGGTGTGGTGCCTGATCTTCGCCGCGATCCTCTTCACGCTGAACGCCATCTCGGCCCGCGTGTTCGGAGAGGCGGAGTTCTGGTTCTCGCTCGTCAAGGTGCTCGCCATCGTCGCGCTCATCGTTCTCGGCGCAGCGGCGATCTTCGGGTTCACGCCGCTGTCCGGCGAGCATCCGCCTGCTCTGCTGCTGAGCAACTTCGACACCGGTGAGGGACTGTTCCCCAACGGATTCAGCGGCGTCATCGTCACCGCGCTGGCGGTGTTCTACGCCTTCAGCGGGTCCGAGCTCATCGGCGTCGCCGCCGGTGAGACCAAGGATCCGGCCAAGAACATCCCGCGCGCGCTGCGCTCAACGGTGCTGCGACTGCTGATCCTGTTCGTCGGCGCGATCGCCGTCATCGCGGCGATCATCCCGTGGCAGGAGGCCGGCCTGACCAGCAGCCCGTTCGTGGACGTCTTCCAGTACGTCGGCGTGCCGTTCGCGCCCGACATCATGAACTTCGTCATCATCACCGCGCTGCTGTCCGCAGGCAACAGCGGGCTGTTCTCCTGCGCTCGGATGCTGTTCTCCCTCGCCGAGGAGGGGCACGCACCCCAGGCCTTCACAAAGCTCACGAAGCGCGGTGTGCCGCTGTTCGCCCTCTCGGTGAGCATCCTCATCGGCCTCGTCTCGCTGCTCACCAGTGTGATCGCCGCCGACACCGTGTACCTGGTGCTGGTGTCCATCGCAGGGTTCGCAGTGGTCGCGGTCTGGATGTCGATCGTGGCGTCGCAGTTCTTCCACCGTCGGCGGTTCGTGCGAGAGGGCGGTGTCGTCGCGGACCTGTCGTACCGCACCCCCTGGTACCCGCTCCTTCCCATCCTCGCGTTCGTGGTGCTGCTGATCTCGGTGGTGGCCATCGCCTTCGACCCGAACCAGGTCGCGGCGCTGTACTTCGGCGTCCCCTTCGTCGGCGCGTGCTACCTGTACTTCTGGCTGCGCCACGGTCGCAAGGGAAAGCAGCAGAGCCCGCGCATCGACCGAGAATCCGCACCCGCTGAGTGACATCCTCGCTTCGGGCTCGCGGCTGGGTCGAGATCGACTCAGCCGCGCTCGCCCACAACGTGCGCACGATCCGCGCAGAGCTCGGCGACGCCGTCGAGTTCTGCGCGGTCGTGAAGGCCGACGCCTACGGGCATGGAGTCGACATCGTCGTCCCGGTGCTGCAGGCCGCAGGGGTGAAGGTCCTCGGTGTGGCCTCCAACGCGGAGGCCGACCGGGCTCGGCGCTGCGGCTTCCCGGGGCGACTCATACGAGTGCGCCCTGCGGCTGCCGACGAGATCAACGAAGGTGTGGCCCTCGGCATCGAGGAGTGGATCGGCGGGCCCGCTCACGCAGATGTCGTCCGCTCGGTCGCCCGTCGGCAGCGCCGGCCCCTGGCGGGCCATCTCTCGCTGAACTCGACGGGGCTGAGCCGTGACGGATGGGACGTCGGGGCGTCAGGCGCAGCGGATGCTGTCCGCAGGATGTTCGCTGACGAGTCGGTCGACATCGTGGGCGTGTGCACGCATTTCCCCCGTGAGGACGCGGAGGACGTTCGACGGGGGACGGCGCAGTTCCTGCTCGAATGCAGCAGCGTTGCCCCGGGGACGAGCAGTGTGACCCGCCATTGCGCGACCACGTATGCGAGCTTGCATGTGCCCGAGAGCCGTCTCGACATGGTGCGCATCGGCGCGGGGCTCTACGGCGACACATCCGCCCTCGACGGCGCCCTGCGCCCGGCGATGCGCGTGCTCTCCACCGTCACCGCGGTCAACTCCTACAGACGGGGAAGCTCCGTCGGGTACGACCGTTGGCACCGGCTCGACCACGACGCGACGCTGGCACTGATTCCTCTCGGATACGCGGATGGATTCCACCGGAGCCTCAGCGGCCGGGGTGAGGTCCTGGTCCGCGGGGCGCGTGCGCGGATCGTCGACCGCATCGCGATGAACGGCTTTCTCGTCGATGTCACCCACATCCCCGGGGTCGCGCCGGGCGACGAGGTCGTCCTCTTCGGCCGCAGCGGTGCGGAGTGCATCACCTCGGATGATGTCGAGCGCTCACACGGTCACATCGCCGCCGATCTCTATCCGAGCTGGGGGCAGCTGCTGCCGCGGGTCGCTGTGCAGCCCACCGGATAGAGTTGCTGTTCGTCACACGAAGGGGGCGGGATGACGTCGTCTCTGACTCAGGGCCTGAGTCTGCTGGGTGCTGTCATCGATCAGGAGCGGCGCAACCAGCCCGGTCTGAACGCGTCCCGCCTGGCCGAGCAGACGGGGATCGAACGAAGCAGGGTGTCGCGCCTCAGTCGCGAACTGCGCGCTCGCGAGATGCTGCATCGTGATGAGACGGCGGCTCTCTCGGCAGGCAGCGCGTTCTTCCGGACGGCGTCAGCGCTGAACGCGGGCTGGCTGCGCGCCTCGCGTCCAGCACTTCGGTCGCTCAGCTCCGGGCTCGGCGTCCATGCGCTGATCACCGTGGCGAACGGGCCCCGTGCGATGCTCCTGCGCTACGAGCTCGCGTCGGACGACTTCGATCGTTCCATCCGTGACGGGCTGGTGACCCCGATCTGGTGCACCGGCGCAGGACGCGCCCTGCTCTGGGATCACTCCGCGTCCGACCTGCGCAGCCTGCTCGACGGCGTGCAGTTCAGCGGTGTGGGCGGCCCGCACGCCCCACGCTCCGTCGACGAGGTGCACGACCGTCTCGAGCGCGACCGGGAGGCAGGCGTCATCTCCGCCGACCAGGAGTACGACGAAGGCGTCGACGAGTACGCCGTGCCGATCCGGCATCGAGGAGCGGTCATCGCGTCATTGGCGGTGAGGGGCAGGCACCGGCCGGCGGGCATCAGCCGTGCGATGCGTGCGACGCTCGTGCACCTGGCGGGCGAGCTGTCGACCGCCGCGGATGCGGACTAGCGAGCACCGAGCAGCTCGCTGAGCGCTGCAGCCGCCCGCGCGCATGCGTCACCGCACTCGGCGGAGCGCCCCACCAGGTCGTCATACGCACCGACCACCTGTACCGCCGCGACCACCTCCTGGCGGAAGTCCCAGACCGGCGCCGCGACCGAGTACAGTCCTGGTTCCGCCTCCTGATCGACGATGCAGTACCCGCGCTCGCGATCCGCGCGAAGCCGCTCCAGGAGGTCATCGACCGACGTCGGCGTGTTCGGACCCTGCGTGCGGAACGTCGTCGAGGAGAAGACGGCGCGCACCTCATCGTCGGACGCGTCCCACAGGGTGGCGCGACCCGCATCGCTGCAGTACGCCGGGTAGGAACGTCCGATCCAGGAGCCGATCATCCGCGTCGTGGGCGGAAGACTCTCCAGCACCGTCAGGGTCGTGCTGCCCTGCAGCACGCCGAGGAAGGCGGCTTCGCCGACCGTGGTGGCGAGGTCATCCAGTACGGCGAGCCCGTGCTGATGCATCCGGTGAGCCGTGAGCTCCTGCGCGGTCGCATACCAGGACCACGCCAGGGTGTAGCCGCGTCCCGCGCCGCGAGTGATGAACCCCTGCTTGTCCAGCGCCGTCAGAGAGCGCGACACCTGGGATCGCTCGCGACCGAGCATGGTCGCGATCTCGGAGACGGTAGCGGGACGGCCGTCTGCGACGACGTCCGCCACAGCGCTGAGAACATCGAATCCTCGGCCCATACTGCTCGTCGCGACCTGCATACGACGACAGTACCGTCAGGCGCGGTGCTCGAATCTGCTGGTGGAGGGGCTGACGGGAATCGAACCCGCGCTGTCTGCTTGGGAAGCAGAAGTTCTGCCATTGAACTACAGCCCCGCACGCCCGGAGGCGCGTGGCAAGCATAACAAAGGTGCTCAGGGTGCTCGCGCGGTGTCGGGGATCTCGGACGACACGCTGCCGGCGCGCCCACCTCGCGGGGCACACGCCGTGCGCGAATCGGATGGTCCGAGACTTCCGACACTGGCCGACACGGGCCGACACCGGCCGACACCGGCCGCCGCCAGGCGTCCGAGAAGTAGTACCACGGGATGACACGGATCGCCCAGAGTCACTCTGCGGGCGGACGCGGCGCGGCCATCCCGATCCGTAGCGTCGAAGGCATGATCACAGCAGAAGGCCTCGGCAAGAGGTACGGAGACAAGATCGCCGTCGACGACGTGTCGTTCACGGTGCGCCCGGGCAGCGTCACGGGCTTCCTGGGGCCGAACGGCGCCGGCAAATCGACCACGATGCGCATGATCGTGGGGCTCGATCGTCCGACATCCGGTCGCGTCATGATCAACGGCCAGAGCTACACCGACCTGAAGTCGCCGCTGGGCGAAGTGGGCGTGCTGCTCGACGCCAAGGCCGTGCACACCGGCCGCAGCGCCCGCAACCACCTGCGCGCCATGGCTGCGACGCACGGCATCCCGGCCTCCCGCGTCGACGAGGTGATCGAGATCACCGGAATCGGCTCGGTCGCTCGCAAGCGCGCAGGCGGCTTCTCGCTCGGCATGGGCCAGCGGCTCGGCATCGCGGCAGCCCTGCTCGGTGACCCGCACACGCTCATCCTCGACGAGCCGGTCAACGGCCTCGATCCCGAAGGCGTGCGCTGGGTGCGGCAGTTCGTCCGCCATGCGGCATCCGAGGGGCGCACCGTGCTTCTCTCGAGCCACCTGATGAGTGAGATGGCGCAGACCGCCGACCACGTGATCGTGCTCGGCCGCGGCAAGGTTCTCGCGGACGCGCCGCTGCCCGACCTCGTGCGCGCCTGGACCACCGAGCGCGTGCACGTGCGCAGCCCTCGCGCGGCAGAACTCGCTGACGCGCTGGCCGGCACCGACGTCGAGGTCACGAGCAGCGACCGGTTCACGCTCGACGTGACGGGACTGCCGGCGTCGCGCATCGGAGACATCGCCGCCGACCGCGGCATCGCCGTGCATGAACTCACCCCCACGAGCGGCTCGCTCGAAGACGCCTACCTCGCCCTCACCGGCGACTCCGTCGAATACCGCACCCGCGAGGTCCCGCAGGACGTCGCCCCTCTCGAGGAGGCCCGCGCATGACCGCCATCCAGGCCCGCGCCACGCACATCCCCACCACCGCATCGCACGTCTCGCTCGGTCGCCAGCTGCGCAGCGAGCTCATCAAACTGCTCTCGGTGCGCGGCACCTGGTGGTCGGTCGTGATCGTAGCGGTGCTCACCGTCGGCATCGCGGTGCTCTTCGGCGCCAACCTGCCCGAGGGCATGCGCGACCCGATCATGGTGATCGTCGCACCCGTGCAGTTCACCATGCTTCTCGCCGGCATCCTCGGGGTCATCTCGGTCACCGGTGAATACTCGACCGGCATGATCCGCTCGACCCTCACCGCCAACCCGCGACGCGGCTCGGTGCTCGCCGCGAAGGCCGCTGTGCTCGCCGCGTTCCTGTTCGCCGTGTCGCTAGTGATCTTCGTCGCCGCTGCGCTGATCGTCACGCCGATCCTCGCCGCCGACGGCGTGACGTTCGACTGGGCGACGCCGGATGCGGCGATCCTGCCCATCCTCTCGGCATCCGCCGCCATGGCGCTGTTCTCGCTGATCGGCGTCGGCCTCGGCTTCCTGCTGCGCTCCGGCGCCGGCGCGATCGCCGCCACGGTCGGCATCATCTTCGTGCTGCCCGTGATCTTCAGCCTGGTCGGCTCGTTCCTGCCCGACCTCACCTGGCTGATCGACGCGGCCAACTACCTGCCGGCATCCGCTGCGCCCAGTGCGATCCTGCCCTCCGACATGTCTGCGCTGAACGCCGCCGAGTCGTGGCTGACGCTCGGCGGATGGGCTGCGGTCTCGCTGCTCGCCGGCTGGGCGACGCTGCGTGGACGGGACGCCTGAGAGCACCGCCACGTAGAGTCGTGAGCGTGTCTTCACCGCGCAGCCGCAGCTCGGACGTCCTCGCAGACGACGGGCTGCGGCTGCCGCGTCCGCCGGGGGTGATCAGGCGGTTCTGGGCCAGGCATCCGCTCTTCGCCGACATCCTCATCGCCCTGTTCTGCCTGACGGCCTCATTCGGCGTCAACGCGATCCCGGGCGATCCCGACCCGGTGATGCCGCCGGTCGTGAGCGCTGTGCTTGGCCTCGTGACCGTCGCCTCGTGCGTCCTGCTCGTGTGGCGGCGCACCCGCACGACCACCGCCGTCGTGGCAGCGATCATCGTCGACCTCACTCTTCTCGTGACCACGGGTTCGACCGGTTCTCCGATGTTCACGGTCGCGGTCTACACCGTCGCCGTGTACCGCTCGACGCGCCGCGCGTGGATCTGGCTGGGCGCCGGCTGCGCGGCGGTGACCGCGCTGGCCCTCGCGATGCTGCTCGGCGGCGACCTCACCCTGCAGGACCTGTGGAACGCCATGCTCTCGGTCACGGTGCCGGGCGTGATCGGCGTTCTCATCGGCATGAACATCGGCGGTCGCCGCCGCTACCTCGAGGCGATCATCGACCGGTCCCGGCAGCTGCTCGTCGAGCGCGATCAGCAGGCGCAGCTGGCGGCGGCCGCAGAGCGCGACCGCATCGCGCGCGAGATGCACGACATCGTGTCGCATTCGCTGACCGTCGTCGTGGCGCTGTCAGAGGGCGCGGCCGCCACCGACGACCGCAGCCGCTCTCGCGATGCGTCGCTCGCAGCCGCCCGCACCGCCCGTTCCGCTCTCACCGAGATGCGCTCGATGCTCGGTGTGCTGCGCGACGGCGACTCGGATGCCTCACTCGCACCCCTCGAGCCCGCCAGCCCCGCCGCGACCGTGGCGGCCGCCCAGGCCGCCGGATTCCCGGCATCCATCGCCGTTCGAGGCGACCCCGACCCCGCTCCCGCCGTGCGATTCGCGGTCGGGCGCATCGTGCAGGAGGGCGTCACGAACGCCATCCGTCACGCGCCGTCCGCCACGGCCATCGACGTGCGCATCGACCACGACGCGACGCCGCTGATCATCGAGATCGTCAACGACGGTGCGACCGGAGAATCGTCCGAGGCCGGATTCGGCCTGCGCGGACTGGCTGAGCGGGCCGCCCTGCTCGGCGGCCGGGTCGTATCTGCTCCGGCAGGCGCCGGGCGATGGATGCTGCGCGCCGAACTGCCGCATCGCACCCGCGAGCTGCTCGAAGGAGCGGGGTCGTGACCGATCGGATCCGCGTCCTGCTCGTCGACGACCAGCCACTCATCCGGCTCGGTTTCCGGATGGTCCTCGACGCCGAGGCCGACGTCGACGTGATCGGAGAGGCCGCCGACGGCGCCGAGGCGATCGCGCAGGTCGCGGCCATCGGCCCCGACGTGGTGCTGATGGACATCCGGATGCCCGGAACCGACGGCATAGCCGCGACGGATGCCATCGTGCGCAGTCACCCAGGCACCAGGGTGCTCGTGCTGACCACGTTCGACCTCGACGAGTACGCGTTCGCGGCGATCCGCGCCGGCGCGAGCGGCTTCCTGCTGAAGGACGCCGAGCGGCACGAGCTCGTCGCCGCCGTGCGCGCCGTGCACCGCGGTGACGGCGTGCTCGCTCCGCGCGTGACGCGGGCACTGCTCGACAGGGTCTCGGGGCAGATCGAGGTCGCGCCAACGGCATCCGGAGCGGTCGCCGACCCGACCTCGGAGCTCACCGAGCGCGAGCGGGAGGTGTTCCTCGCGATCGCGCAGGGACTCACGAACGGCGAGATCGCCCAGCGGTTCTTCCTCGGCGAGTCGACGGTCAAGACGCACGTGGGGCGCGTGCTGGCCAAGCTCGGCGCGCGAGACCGCATCCACCTGGTGATCCTCGCCTACGAGGCGGGGCTGGTCTGAGGGCGGGGCTGGTCTGAGGGCCGTCGGTCGATGCTCAGGCGCGGGCGGGCAGGATCAGCGAGAACGTGGTCATCGCCGTGCCCTCGAGCAGCAGGTGACCGCCCAGGCTCTCGGCCAGCTCGGCTGAGAGGGCGAGGCCGATGCCCTCTCCCGAGGTGGCGTTGCGCTGGGTGGCACCGCGCTGGAAGATCTGGTTGCCAGCGGGGCGCTGGCCCTCGTCGGCCACCTGCACGGTCACATATTCGGCGCGTCGCGAACCGCTGATCGTGATCTCACCGCTGCCGTGTTTCAGTGCGTTGTGCAGCAGAACATCGAGGATCTGCGAGGTCGCCGCGGGCGCATCGCCGAGCGCAGCATCGGCTGAGCCGACCCGGATGCGACGCCCGGATGCCTCCGCCTGCGCGGTCCATCGTGCGGCGGCGGCCCGGATCGCCTCGCCGAGCGGCTCGAAGGTGCCCGAGCCGGGGGTCTCACCCCTGGCGAACTCGAGCAGCTGCGAGATGGCATCGGCGAGCCGGTCGATCTCGCGCACGGCATGGTCCAGCTGCTCGCGCACCACCGGTGCGGTCTGCGGCCACAGCGACAGATCTTCGAGCTCGAGGCGGAGCGCGGTGATCGGGGTCCGCAGCTGGTGCGAGGCGTTGGCGGCGAACTCGTGCTCGCGGCGGATCCGGTTCTCGAGCGTCGCGGCGCTGTCGCGCAGCGCGGCGTCGATGGCGCGCGCCTCGGGCGTCGGCAACCGCTCCGACGAGGGTCGCAGATCTCCTCTGCCGATATCGCGCACGGTCTCGAGGATCTTCAGGAACGGGCGCGACAGGTTGCGGGCGAGCAGCACGGCCACGACCGTCGAGACGGCGAGCAGGCCGATGCCGATGAAGATGACCGGTGCGACGGCGGTGGTGACGCGGTCGGCGACGATCTCGCCTGAGCGGGTGAACGCGACGGTGCCTCCTCCGGCGACATCGGCGGAGCGCGTGATGTCGCCTGCGGCGGGCGTGCCGCCGGCCCGCACGGCTTCGCCGCTCGCCGGGAGGTACTCGACGCTCTCGCCATCGGTGAGCAGCGACGCGAGGAACGCCTCGTCGACGGGCTCGCCGCGATCGTCGATCACGGCGGCGACCACTCCTGCCATCCGCCCGGCGTACTGGGTCTCGGAGGCGTGCACGAGGTCGGCGACCATGATGATGCGCGGCACGCCGTAGAGCACGATGATGCCCAGCGCCAGGGTGAGGAAGGCGACGATGAGACGCCTACGCATCGGCGCCCTCATCGAGCCTGAAGCCGACGCCTCGCAGCGTCGTGATGCGCACGTCCGCCCCCGACTCCTCGAGCTTCTGGCGCAGTCGGGCGACCGTCACGTCGAGTGTCTTGGTCGATCCGAACCAGTTCTCGTCCCACACCTGGTCCATCAGCCGCTCGCGGGTGACGACCGCGCCGCGCGTGGCGTCGAGCTGGGCGAGCAGGTCGAACTCCTTGGTGCTCAGCGCGATCTCGCGCGTGCCGACGAGCACGCGTCGCGCCGCGACATCGACGACGAGCGTCGGCGCGGGGGCCGCGGCGGTGGCATCCGGATGCCCGGTCTCGACGGGCGAGACCGGGACGGGGGCTCCGCTGCGGCGAAGCAGCGCGCGCAGGCGCGCGAGCAGCTCGGCCAGCGCGAACGGCTTGGGGATGTAGTCGTCTGCGCCGACGTCGAGCCCGACCACGCGGTCGAGTTCGCCGTCTCGCGCAGTGAGGATGACGATGCCTCCCGCGAAGTCCTGCTCGCGCAGGCGCCGGCACACGTCGAGACCGTCCATGTCGGGGAGGCCGAGATCGAGCACCACGAGGTCGACGTCGTCACCTGCGCGCTCGAGCGCAGAACCCCCGTCGGCGACCCGCTCGACCACGTAGCCCTCGCGGTCGAGGGTGCGCAGCAGCGGCACCGCGATGCCGTCGTCGTCTTCGACCACCAGGATTCTTCGCCCCACGTGGTCGAGGCTATCAACCTCGTCCGCGCCCGATATACCGGTGTGTGACATCAGAACTCCCTGTCGAGTGCGCCGGTCTCGGTGACCGGGGCGTTCGTGCTGTGCGCACCGGTGAGATCGGTGGCGTTGGTCGACGGCGTCCAGATCATGGCGCCGCTGGTCGTCGCGGTGCGGACAGCGCCGCCCGAGGTGAGCGATCCGACGGTGACGGTGACCACGGTCACCGATGCACCGTTGACGGTCACGGTCGTCGCGGTCATCGTCGCCGCGTAGGTCGAGGTCTTGCCGGTCTTGATGTAGTCGCCGCGCAGGTTGACCGATCCCAGGTTCACGGGGCTGCTGCCGATGAGCACGTCGACGCTGTCGGCTGCGGAGCCGGTGCCGACGCCGGTCAGCCCGCCGTCGCGCAGGCGCAGGGTCACGGCCGTCGAGCCGCCGTTCCAGCCTGCGGCGATGCTCGCCGGGCTCATCTGCTTGCTGTACGTGAAGGTGATCGAGTCGCCCACGTCCACGCGGCCGGCCGTGCCCGCGCCGTTGGCGGTCTGGACGTCTGCACCGCGAACCGGGGCGTTGTCGACGCGACGGTTCGTCACGATGGCCGAGGTCGTCGTCTTGCCTGCGCCGTCGACGAGCACGGCGCGCAGGTCGTAAGCGCCATCGGCGACGGTCGTGGTGTTCCACGAGCACGAGTACGGTGCGGCGGTGCGCGTGCAGACGGTCGCCCAGCTCGTGGTGCCGGCCGGGGCGTACTGGATCGTCACCGACGAGACTCCGGCGGTGGAGTTCGCCTGGGCGGTCAGCGTCGTGGTTCCTGAGAGGTAGGCGGCCGGGTCATCCAGCGACACCGACGACATCGTGTTGTCGATGGTGCGGCTCGCGGTCGAGGCCGACGTCGTGGTGTTGCCGGCGAGGTCGGCGGCGACGGCACGGAAGATGTACGAGCCGTTCGCGAGTCCGACAGTGCTGAAGCGGCAGGAGTACGGCGACTCGGTCACGACGCACGCGGTCGTCCATGCCCCGCCGACCGCCTGGTACTGGATCGTCACCGAGGCGATGCCCGAGTCGGCGTCCGCGGCCGTCGCGCTCAGCGTCACGGCGCCGCTGAGCGGCGAGGTCGGAGTCGTCATCGACACCGTCGGGGCGGTGTTGTCGATCGTGATGTCGGTGTAGACGGTCGAATACACGGTGGCGCCCAGAAGCGGCGTCGCCTTGGCTCGCAGATCGTAGGTTCCGCTCGCGATGCCGGTCGTCGACCAGTCGCGCGTGCAGGTCGCGCCGCCCAGCAGGTTGGGGCAGCCGACGCTGATCGTGGTCCATCGTCCTGAACCTGCGACCGAGTACTCGAACGTCAGGTTGTAGGCGGCGAGCATGTCGGCGTTCTGCAGGCTGGCCTGAAGCGGCACGGTGCCGCGCAGCACATCACCCGGGTCGGTGAGCACGATGCCGAACGCGTTGCTGACGCTCACGCGCACCACGGCGGACGTCGTCGAGTACCCGGAGTTGTCGGTGGCGATGGCGCGCACGTCGTAGGCGCCGTCGGCGACCGTCGCGGTCTGCCAGGTGCAGGTGTACGGCGAGGCGGTGAGCGAGCAGAGCGTCGTCCAGGTCGAGCCGCCGACGGGCTGCGACTGCACGACGACGGTCTTCACGCCGGTCTCGCCGTCTGCGGCGTTCACAGTGAGCGCCGCCGCGCCCTTCAGGGGGGCTGAGGGGGCGACGACGCTCACGGTCGGGGGAGTCCAGTCGGCGGCGGCGCCGACCGTGCTCGCGGTGTTGGTCGACTGCGACGTGTACGCCGCGGTCGAGAACCGCAGCCCGTTCAGGCCGGCGACGGCCAGCAGCGCGCAGAGCAGGACCGCGAGTGCGGTGCTGCGCAGAGCGGTGCCGGGCATGGTCGCGGCCCTTCCTTCGGTCATGTACTCGACGTTACGGAGCGGTGGGTTACAGGCGTGCCACACCCGTCCCTCAGCCGCGACACGATCGCAGGCAGGGCTGCGAACGTGTCGCCCAGGAGGGGCTGCGAACGTGTCGCGCAGGCGGGAGCGACGGGGCGGGCTGCGATCAGCCGCGCAGGCTGCGGACCAGGTCGCGCAGGAAGAGTGCGGCGATGATCGCGGCAGGAAGGCCGATGGCCAGCATCCGGATGCCCGGCATCGACAGCACGATGAAGATCCAGCCGATCCCCGGAACCCATCCCTCGACGCGCGGCTGAACCGTCGCCGCCAAGGTGAAGGTCCACGGGTCGGCGCTCGCGTTGGCGTCGCCCTGCGTGCGCAGGATGCGCCCGCCCTGGACGGCGGGGTCGTCGGTGATCGACAGGATGCGGTGGGTGACGGGCTCGTCGATGCCCGAGTCTGCCGGCGGGATGTACGTGATGATGTCGCCGACCTCCAGGTCGGCGACGGGCACCTGCCGCTCGTAGACGACGGTGCCGCGCTCGAACGTGCCCGACATCGATCCGCCGGTGATGACGTAGCGGTCGAAGCCGAGCACGGACGGGACGAGCATGAGCGCTGCGATCGCCGTGGCGATGAGGACGGTGATCGTCATCAGGGTGGTGCCGATCACTCGGGTCGTCCGCGCAGTGCTCATGCTCGTCCTTCTTCTGATCTCGGGTGATCAGCTGGTGGGTGAGCTGTCAGCTCACCGGTCTGAGGTCTTACTGGTTGACCGTCTCGGCCACGCCCTGCTTGGCATCCCAGGTGTAGGTCGCCTTCGCCGTCTTGCCCTGCTCGGTGTTGTCGGCGCTCTGCGCGAGGGTGGTGCTGAAGGTGTAGTCGCGCTTCTCGCCGGCGGCGAACGTGCCGAGGTCGAGCGGGCCGGCCTTGGTGAGCGCACCGAACGTTCCCGACCACACGGGGGTCGCCGTGCCGGCGCGGGTGATGACGAGGGTGAGGTTGTCGGCCTTCACGAAGCCGTTCACCGCGTTCTCGGTGAGGGTGAACGATGCGGGCAGGCTGCCGGAGTTGGTGATGGTCACCGAGCCGTTGAGGGTGTCGCCGGGCTTGAGGTTCGCGAGATCGAAGATCGCCTTGTCGGCCTTCGAGTTCTGCTGCGAAAGGGTGCCGGTGCTGAACGCGTTGGCGGTGTTGACCGAGTTCGACACGAAGTCGGCGCCAGAGCCGACCGCGACCGCCGCTGCGACGAGCAGGCCGGCGAGCGGCACGATGGCGAGACGCTTGCGCGACTTGGCGGGGGCGGCTGCGGTGGTGGTGGTCTCGTTCATGGTCTTCCGTTCTGCGGGGCCGGATCTCCGGCGGCTGTTCGTGGGGAAAGCTTGTGATTCGAAGCTACGGAGGCGGCGATTACGGCTCTGCCACAGCAGGGCAACATGGCCGCCCCGGTTCGGTTACAGCTGCAGGCCGCGCGTTACAGCTCGCCCCTCGGCGCATCTCGGCGCGCGTCACGTCGCGGCGCTGTGGGAGCGGCAACGTTACGCTGAACTCGTGCTTCTCAGCGACCGCGACATCAAGGCAGAACTCGCGACCGGCCGCATCGGCCTCGCCCCGTATGACGAGCAGATGGTGCAGCCGTCGAGCGTCGATGTGCGTCTCGACCGGTACTTCCGGCTGTTCGACAACCACAAGTACCCGTTCATCGATCCGTCGGAGGATCAGCCCGAGCTGACCCGCCTGATCGAGGTCGACCCCGACGAGCCGTTCATCCTGCACCCCGGCGAGTTCGCGCTCGGCGCGACCTTCGAGCAGATCTCGCTGCCCGACGATGTCGCCGCTCGTCTCGAGGGCAAGTCGTCGCTCGGCCGGCTCGGGCTCATCACCCACTCCACCGCGGGGTTCATCGACCCGGGCTTCAGCGGACACGTGACGCTCGAGCTCGCCAACGTCGCGACCCTGCCGATCAAGCTCTGGCCGGGCATGAAGATCGGGCAGTTCTGCTTCTTCCGTCTCACCTCGCCGACCGAGAACGCGTACGGCTCGGGCCCGTACGGCAACCGCTACCAGGGGCAGCGCGGACCGACGGCATCCCGCTCGTTCCAGAACTTCCACCGCACCGACGTGGGCACGACCGACGCCGGCGCCATCGGCGGCTGACTCCCCGCCCCGCCGCGCCGCGCCCGCGGGGGTGATCCGTGCGCGGTTCCGGCCCGACTGCCGTGCACGATCGACCCTGCTGCGCCTCCCGGACGAACGGTCGGATGCGCCGGACGCTCGGTCGGGCGCAGCATCCGCCCCACCATCAGGCTGGAACCATGACGACCACCGCACCTGTTCCCACGGCGAACGACCGGGTCGCGCGCATGCCGTATGCGGCGCTGCTGACGATGATGGCGATGAGCTTCCTGCTCGTCAGCGCCGAGTTCCTGCCCAACGGCGTGCTCACCGAGATCGCCGCCGAACTCGGGGTCACGCCGGGGCAGGCCGGGCAGCTCGTGACCGTCACCGCGCTCGCCGGACTGCTCGTCGCGCCGACGATCGGGCTCATGCTGCCCCGACTCGACCGGCGGACCCTGCTGGTCTGGATGGCCGTGCTCGCCGCGGTCTCTAACCTCGTGGTCGCCGTCGCGCCCTCGCTCGCGCTGATGCTGGTCGCACGCGTGCTGCTGGGCGCCGCCCTGTCGGGCTTCTGGACGATGTCGATCACGGTCGCGGCGCGCATCGCGGGGCCCGAGCGGCTCGGCCGAGCGGTGATGTTCACCGCGGCCGGCACCTCGCTCGCCACGGTCGCCGGGGTTCCGGTGGGTGTGATGCTCAGTCAGCTGCTCGACTGGCGCGGGGTGTTCGGCATCGCCGCGGGAGCCACGGCTCTGCTCGCGCTGGCGCTGCGGACCCTGCTGCCAGCGATCCCGGCCGAGAACGCCGCGCGGCTGTCGGTGCTGGCCGAGACCCTGCGCCGGCCGGGGATCGGGCTGGGGATCGTCGGGCATGTGCTGGTGATCTTCGGTCATGCGCTGGCGTACACGTACATCCGCCTCGCGCTCGAGCGGGTGCAGGTCGACGGGGGCGTCATCGACGAGGGCACCGTGATCGTGCTGCTCGCGGTGTTCGGGGTCGGCGGATTCATCGGCAACCTCGTGATCGGAGCCGGCATCGACCGCACGTACCGCGTGCTCGCCGTGGCGACGCCCGTGGCGATCGCGCTCGCCGTGATGCTGATCATCGTCGGCGCCGGTTCGCTGTGGACGGTCGGCGTCGTCGCGTTCGTCTGGGGCTTCTTCTTCGCGTCGTGGCTGCTGATCGTGAACACGTGGGTCGGTCACCGGATGCCCGATCGCCTCGAGGCGGGCGGAGGACTGGTGGTCGTCGGCTTCCAGGCCGCGATCATGCTCGCCGCGGGAGTGGGCGGGATGCTCGTGGATGCCATCGGCATCGAGCTCGCGTACACGGTGGGTGCCGCGATGCTCGCCGTGGGCGCCGTGCTCTTCGGCCTGTCGGACCGCCGCAGCCGCTGATCCCCGCCGCGCCGCCGCGCCGCGCGACGCGCGCCCGCCCCGCGCGCGCCGGCCGACAACTCGAAAAAGCACCGGAATCGGCGTATTGCGGTGCCTTTTCGACTTCTCGCCGCCGCCTCGGGGTGCCGGCCCGGTGTCGCTCCGCGCTGCGCGCTGCGCTCCGGATCGAGAGGTCAGAAAGGCACGGGAAGTGCCGTGTTGCGGTGCCTTTTCGACTTCTCGGTGCGGGCTCGGAGGCGAGAGCGCCGCGCGCTCGCGCGGGCGCCGGGGTGAGAGGTCAGAAAAGCACCGGAAGGGCCGTGTTGCGGTGCCTTTTCGACTTCTCGGTGCGGGCTCGGAGGCGAGAGCGCCGCGGGTCGGATCAGGCGGATGCCAAGGAGCCGCGCGCACGCCAGGCCGACGGTGTCAGCCCGGTGTGCCGGCGGAACGCGCGGCTGAAGCCCTCGTCGGACGCATAGCCCAGTTCGCGCGATACCTCGCTGACGCCCCGCCCGTCGATGAGCAGGGCGCGCGCAGCGCGCATCCGCACCTCGGCGACGTACTGCCCCGGCGACCGGTCGAATGCCGCGCGGAACCGCTCGGCGAACACCGAGCGGGAGAGGGCGCTGACGGATGCCATCTGCTCGACGGTCCAATCGCGCCCGGGGTCGGCGTTCACCGCGTCGACCACACGGTCGAGGAACGGATCGCCGGTGAGCGACGGCCACCCCTGCGGCGCGCACACGTTCGACCACGCCCGGATGACCGACTGCAGCAGGGTCGTCGCCATCATGCGGCAGATGACCAGGTCTCCGTCGCGATCGCAGACCACCGGTGCATCGGTGCCCATGTGCTGCGCCAGCGCGGCCGCGGCTGGCTCGAGCTCGGCAAAGCCTCGGATCCACGCGAGATCGGGCAGCAGCTCGCCGACGTGCGCCGAGCCGTCGGTCAGAGAGAGGTGCGAGACGAGCACCCCGGCGCCGGAGGGGACGTGCAGGGCCAGCGGCCGCGCGCCCGAGAGCAGCAGGACGTCGCCGGCAGACAGGTCGTCGGGCAGTCCGGCGGCGGCCGGCACCGCGACGCGTCCGGCGAGCACGTAGACGAGCGACAGTCCATCAGTGCCGAGCGGAATCGTGTCGTCGACCGCGGGGAAGAGCCGGCGCTGGGAGCGGATGCTGATCGCGATCGCTCCGAGCAGCTTCTCGAGCGCATCGCTGCGCGCGCTGCGGGCCGCGGGTGCGGCGGGCGCGGGCGCGGGCGCGAGAAGGGTCATGCCTCTGGCAACCCGCCCGAGCGCGGGACTATTCCTGCGCTCGGACGCGGGGTGCTCGGTGACGGGCTGCTCACTGGTGGTGGTCAGCGCTGTGCGGGGCTGTGCACGGGGTGCCCAGCCGTGAAGCGGTCGTTGCCGCTGTGGCGCTCGTGCCCGCAGCCGGCCACTCGGCCGTACTCGTGCGGGCTCTGCCCGTGGCCGTGCCGGTGACCGTGACCGCGGTGCTCTCGACGGTTGTGCCCACCGCTGTGCCGGTTGTCGAGGCCGTCGCGCCCGCCGTGCCCGTGCCCGCAGTCGTGCCCATGGTCGCCGCGACCGTGACCGAAGTGGTGTTGACGGCTGTGTCCGCCGCCGCCGAGATCGTCGTGCGCGTGCGCATGCCCGTTCCGGTGCCTGACATGTCCGCGACCGTGACGGAAGTGGTCTTGGTGGCCGTATCCGCCGCTGTCGAGACCGTCGCACCCGCCGGCCCCGGGCGCGTGCCCGCAGTCGTGCCGGCTGTCGAAGCCGTCGCGCCCGTCGTGCCTGCCGCCGTGCCCGTCGTCGAGGCCGTGCCCCGGCCCGTGCCCGTGCCCGTGCCCGTGCCCGTGCCCGTGCCCGTGCCCCGGCCCGTGCCCGTGCCCGTGCCCGTGCCCGTGCCCGTGCCCGTGCCCGTGCTCGTGCCCACCGTGCTCGTGCCCGTGGTGCCTGCCCCGCTTATGCCCACCGTCCTCGCGGTGCTCATGGCCTTCCGGCGCGTGGGGGTGCCCACCGTGCCCGTGCCCGTGGTGCCCGAATCTGCCGCAGCCGTCATGTCCGTGCCCGAAACCGCGATCATGACTCCGACCGCGCTCACGCCGACCGCGGCGCTTGTGCCGACGGGGGAGCGGCTTGCCCTCCTCCCAGCCGAAGCCGCGAGCGATCTTCTCGAGGGACGCCGTCATGGCGGCGTACTCGTCGGGAGCGAGCACGTCGGCGACCCTGGTGCGGATCTCGTCCACGGAGGTGCCCAGTCGCCCCTTGGCGAGGGCGCCGGAGTCGGTGAGAGCCCAGCCGTCGGCGGTGTGCTCGATCCACCCGAGGTCACTCAGGCGTCGCAGCGCGTCACCGTGACGGCCATGGTGGGGGCGGTCGCCGTGCGTGCCGTCGATGCGGTTCAGCATTCGCCAGTCGCGGCGGGTGATGCCTTCGTCGTGGAACACGGTGGCGAATTCGGCGCGCATGAGGCGGTCGACCGCGGTGATCCAGTACCCGAAAGGGCGAGTGTCAGGGTTCTTCATGGTGATCCTTTGTATGTCATATTGCATGTACATGCAGTGTGACATGCAACCCAGAAGCATGTCAAGTTGCATGTAAAGTCGGAGCATGACCGAGCAGCATCCCGATCCGGCAGAAGCCATCGCCTCGGCGCTCGCGCGCCTGCGTGGCGGTCGCGGACCCGGCCCGCATGAGCACCACTCCCACCGCCACGCGCACCCTCATCCGCACGCAGGCCACGGCGGTCGCGGTGCGGGCCCCCGCGCGTGGGGCGGCGATCGAGCTGGGGCCCCCGCGGTGATCCGCATGCTGGAGGCGCTGTCGACCGCATCCGATCCGCTCGGCGTCAGCGAGATCGCCGACGCCATCGGCGTCGACCAGCCCCGCGCATCCCGGCTCGTGCAGCAGGGTGTCGATCGCGAGTGGGTCAGGCGCGAGGCCGACCCGAACGACGCGCGCCGCACCCGCATCGCGCTCACCGACGAGGGGTCGCGGATGATCCGCGGCGTGCGCGGCGAACGTCGCGAGCGACTGGGTGTCGCGCTGCAGACCCTGACCGAGCATGAGCGCGACGAGCTCGCCCGTCTGCTCACGAAGCTCGCCGACGGCTGGCCGGGCTGACGAGGGTCAGCGCGGTCGGCGCGACGGCTCCGCTTCGGCCGGCACCACCGGGATGCTCGGGGCGGCGGCGAAGGCGAGGATGGCGTCCAGCGCAGCGTCGGCGCGGAGCGTGCGGTTGTGGCCGCAGCCCTCGGTGAGCACGAGCTCGCAGTGCCCACGGTGGGCCGCATGCAGTGCATGCGCATGGCGGACATCGAGTCTGCGGTCATCGACGTCGTGCACGATCAGCAGCGCGACGTGCGCCGGGAGGGGGTTCTGCAATGAGTCGTAGCGGGCGTCCGCGGCGGCGCGCGTGAGGCCCAGGCGGCGGTAGAACTGCTTCTCGAACTCCGTCCTGATGGGCGGAGTGAGCCGCAGGGTCGTGGCGAACTGATCGTGGAAGGCCTGCACCGCGCCTGCGGCCGAGACGGTCGCCACTTGAGGCGTCCTGACGCCGGCGCGCACCGCGGCGAGCGCGGCGAATCCTCCGAAGGAGTGCCCGACGATCAGGTCGAACGGCCCCTCGCTGTCGGACAGGTGCTGGGCGGCGGCGACCCAGTCGCGCACGTCGGTGCGTCGGCCGCGGGAGTCCCCGTTGGCGGGCGCGTCGAAGCTCACGACCCGGTACCCCTCGCTGACGAGCTCGCGGACGAGTGTGGCGAACTGCGCGGCACGGGCATTCCATCCGTGCATGAGGAGCACGGCGCGCGGGCCGCGGCCCCATTCGTATGCGGTCACGCGTCGGCCCCGCGCCTCGATCTCGCGGCGCTCGGCCTGGGCGTGGGTGTGCTGGTCGTCTTCCCGTACCGACATGCGCGGGGCGGTCGAGAAGAAGGCTGCGAGAGCGATCCGCGCGGCCAGGGCGGGCGAGGTGGCGCCGAGCAGGCGGATGCCGGACGTGGCGATGCTCACGGTTGCGGACACGACGTCTCCTATCAATACGAACGATCGTTCATAGAGTATCCGAACGATCGTTCGTAGACTAGAGGCGTGACGGATCATGACTCTGCAGTCGCCGACGGTCGCCGAGTGCGCGGCGACGCGTCGCGCCGATCGGTGCTGCGGCGCGCCACCGATCTGGTCTCGGTCGAGGGGCTGGACGGCCTGAGCATAGGGCGGCTGGCAGCCGAATCGGGCCACAGCAAGAGCAGCATCGCAGGGCTCTTCCAGAACAAGGAAGGACTGCAGCTGGCGACCGTCGCGGCAGGGCGGGCGATCTTCATGGAGACCGTGGTCGACCCGGCACGTCGTCATGAACGGGGTCTGCCGCGCCTCGTCGCACTGATGCGCCACCTGATCGACTACTCCCGCAACCGCGTGTTCGCGGGCGGATGCTTCTTCGCCGCCGTGAGCGCGGACTACGACTCGAAGCCGGGGCCCGTCCGCGAAGCGGTGCGCGCCGCGATGCACGACTGGTATGGATATGTGCAGGCGCAGGTGCGCGCGGCGGTCGACGCCGGAGAGCTCGAGTTGGATGAAGACGGCATAGAGCTGCTGGCGTTCTCGCTGCCCGCTCTCTACGAGCAGGCCAATGCGCGGTCACTGCTCTGGGGCAGCGACGGGCCCTACCTCCTCGCCCAGCTGGGGATGCGCGACCTGCTCGTCCGCGCCGGAGCGGACGAGAGCGAGCTGGAGATGCTGACCCCCTGACGTGAGGCGCACGCGCTCCGCAGGAAGACCGCAGTCTCCGCCCCGCGCTGTCAAGCCCGTCGCCGTGGCCCCTCGCCCCGCCTACGGTCGGCTTGCATGAGTGCACACGACCAGCATCACGACAGCACCGAGCGCGCACATCGCGTGCTCGTCGTCGGCGGAGGCAATGGCGGACTGTCGGTCGCCGGGCGGCTGCGTCGCTCTGGCGCGACCGATATCGCCGTGATCGAGCCGTCGCAGACGCACTACTACAAGCCGCTCTTCTCTCACGTCGCCGGCGGCACCGCCCGGGCGCATGAGGCCGTGCGGGCGCAGGCCGATGTGATCCCGCGCGGGGTGACGTGGATTCCGGATGCCGTGACCGCGGTCGATCCGGCGAACCGGCGGGTGCACGTGGCGTCCGGCGGCACCGTCCGGTACGAGCAGCTGATTTTGAGCCCAGGCATCCGCAACGACTGGGATGCCGTGCCCGGCCTCGACCAGGCGATGAACTCGCCGCACGGCGCGTCGAACTACGAGTTCGGGCTGGCGCGCAAGGCGTCGCAGCTGCTGAGATCGGTGCGCTCGGGCACGGTCGTCTTCGTGCAGGCGCCCGGGCCCGCGTCGTGCGCGGGTGCCGCGCAGAAGCCCATGTACCAGGCCTGCGCCTACTGGCGGGCGATGAACGTGCTGCACGACATCCATGTGGTGCTGCTCGTGCCGTCGCCGACCATCTTCGGCATCCCCGAGATCGATGCCGAGCTGCAGCGCAGCATCGATGAGTACGACATCGACGTGCGCACGGGAACGCTGCTGCACGAGGTCGACGCCGAGAACCGTACCGTCGTCTTCGGGGCCGACGGCGGCGAGAGGCAGCAGCTGCGGTACGACCTGCTGCTCGCCGAGCCGCCGCAGAAGGCGCCCGAGTGGATCCGCGCCAGCGGCCTCGCCGACGACGACGGCTTCGTCGCCGTCGATCCGCATACGCTGCGCTCGACCGTGCATCCTGAGATCTGGGGGCTGGGCGACGCCGCGGGAACGACGAACTCCAAGTCGGGCGGGGCGCTGAGGAAGCAGACGAAGGTGCTCGCCGAGAATGTCAGCGCCGTCCTCGACGGACGCGAGCCGACCTCGAGCTATGACGGGTACGGCGTCTGCCCCTTCACCGTCTCGCGCTCGACGGCCGTCTTCGCCGAGTTCGACGACCAGCGCCGGCTGCAGCCCACCCTGTGGCGCAGCTCGTATCGCGAGAGCCGTATGAACTGGATCATCGACCGGCGGATCTTCCCGCAGGTGTACTGGCGCCTGATCCTGCAGGGGCGAGCCTGACGCGCGACCTCAGGTCGCGTCGTGCGCTCGCCGCGGCGCCCGTCCGCGCGGCTGCGTCGGGCGCGGTCCCGGGTCGGGCAGTGGCGGGGTGCTGAGGCGTGCGGCTTCGCCCGCTGTCAGCGTGACATCCTCGTCGAAGTGCCGGATGCCGAGCGCCGGCCCGTCCGTGAGCCGGTAGGTCACGGCATCCTGTTCGACGTCGACGCGGAGCGTGTGGCCGCGCACCCGCATCCCGAACGAGAAGGCCGTCATCGGCGGCGCGACCCGCGGTGCGAAACGCAGGGTCTCGCCGTCATCGCGCATGCCGCCGAACCCGCCGACCAGCGCGTTCCAGACGCCGGCCAGTGCGGCGACGTGCAGGCCCTCGTCGACGTCGTCCTGCAGATCGTCGAGGTCGACGGTGCCGGCCTCGACGAGGTAGTCCATCGCGAGGTCGAGGTGCCCGACCCGGGTGGCGACGGCTGCCTGCACCGATGCCGAGAGAGACGAGTCGCGCACGGTGAGCTGCTCGTAGTAGGCGAAGGCGCGCGCGGTCTGCTCGGGCGTGAAGGCCTCTGGCATCGACTGCAGGGCGAGCACGAGGTCGGCCTGCTTCAGCACCTGCTTGCGGTACAGGTCGAAGTACGGGAAGTGGCTGTGCAGCGGGTACTGGTCGTCGCGAGTGCCGTCGAAATCCCAGCGCTCCTTCTCTGTGAAGCCGGCGGACTGCTGCGGGATGCCCCGCTTCTCGTCGTAGGGGATCGCGATCGCGTCGGCGATGGCCGTCCACAGTGCGATCTCGTCCGCCGTCACGTCGAGGGCGCATGCCCGATCGCCATGCCTGCGCGCCGCAGCCGCCGCGGCGCGCAGGTTGCGCTGCGCCGAGAGGTTCGTGAACACGTTGTCGTCGACGAGCGCGGAGTACTCATCTGGCCCCGTGATGCCGTCGATGTGGAAGGCGCCGTCGTCGTCCCAGCGGCCGAGCGAGCACCACAGCCGCGCGGTCTCGATGAGGATCTCGGTGCCCTTCTCGCGCTCGAACCGCTCATCGCCGGTCGCCTTCACGTACCGCACGATCGCGGCGGCGATGTCGGCGTTGATGTGGAACGCGACGGTGCCGGCGGGCCAGTAGCCCGAGCATTCCCGCCCGTCGATCGTGCGCCATGGGAAGGTCGCGCCCTCGAGGTGCAGCTGCTTCGCCCGGTCGCGGGCGTGGCCGAGGGTCGTGTGCCTCCACGTCAGAGCGTCTCTCGCGGCATGCGGCACCGTGTACGTCAGCACGGGCAGCACGAAGGTCTCGGCGTCCCAGAAGGTGTGGCCTTCGTAACCCACGCCCGTCAGACCCTTGCCCGGAATCGACCGCACCTCGGCGCGTGCTGCGGCCTGCAGCACCTGGAACAGGGCGAAACGGGCGCTCTGCTGCAGGCGCTCGTCGCCCTCGATGACGACGTCGGCGCAGCCCCAGAACTCGTCGAGGTACTCGCGCTGCTCATCGGCGAGCGCCTGCCACCCGGCGTCGATCGCGCCGCCGGCCGCCGCCTCAGCCCGATCCTGCAGTCCGACGTCATCGACATCGGCCGCCCACTCGTGCCCGACCACCTTGAAGAGACTGATGCTCTCGCCCGCGCCGAGCCTGGTTCGCACCGTTGTGCGCGCGAGGTCGGGGGTGCTCTCGGTGACCGGCTCGGCAGCGGGACGCGCCGTCGACATGCTGAGGCGGTGATCGGTCGCGACGGCGACGGTGATCCGGCTGCGCTTGGTGCGCTGAACGAGGGTGGCGCGGCCTCCGGATGCCCGGTGCGAGACCGGCTCGAAGGGATGCCGCAGGGCATCCATCACGCGCGGCTCGGAGTGCACCTCGGGAAGCGGCTCGTCGGCGACGACCTCTGAGAGCACCGTCACCTCGGTGTCTTCGCCGACCGCGGTGACTTCGTAGCGCACGGCGGCGATCGAGCGGCGGGTGAACGACACGAGCCTCTGCGAGTCGACCGTCACGGTGCGCCCGGCGGGGGAGGTCCAGGTGGCCGTGCGGTGCAGGATGCCGGTGCGGAAGTCGAGACGCTGCTCGTGGGCGGAGAGCGTGCCGGTGCGGATGTCGAAGGGCTCGTCGTCGACGATGAGCCTGATGACCTTGCCGTCGGGCACGTGCACGACCGTCTGCCCGTGCTCTGGATAGCCGTAGCCGTCTTCGGCGTAGGGCATCGGATGCTCTTCGAAGACGCCGTTGAGGTAGCTGCCCGCCGCGGCGCTCGGGTCGCCCTCATCGAGGGTGCCGCGCCAGCCGATGTGCCCGTTCGAGAGAGCGAAGACCGACTCGCGGTGCGACTGTCCCTCTTCCTCCCAGCCGGCGTCCTGCAGGCACGACCAGCCGATGCCCCACGCAGCCACGTCGAATCGGTGCTGTGCCATGTCGCTCCCGTCGTGATCGACTCGGAGCGACCATTGTGCGTCGCGAGGGTGCTCGCGAGCGCGGCCCTTGCGTCGCACGCGGGCATCCGGCTATGGCATCCGGCAACAGGGCCGTCGGTCGGGGATCGAGCTGTCAGGCTCCGACGTCATCGGGGAAGCGAACGCAGAGCAGCAGCACGAGGCCGATCAGCAGGATGAGCCCGATGCCGAGCACGCCGTAGACGATTCCGCCGAACCAGAACAGGAAGAGCGACCAGGCGAGCGGCGAGAGGAACGACGCCACGCGACCGGTCGTCGCGTACAGGCCGAAGATGGTGCCCTGCTGGCTGGGCGGGGTGAGGCGCGTGAGCAGGCTGCGGCTGGATGCCTGGGTCGGCCCCACGAAGGCGCACAGCAGCAGGCCGCACACCCAGAACACGATCGTGCCGTAGTCGCGCAGCGCGTAGACGACGAATGCCATCACGACGAGCCCGGCGAGGGCGAAGATGATGAGGCGGCGCGGGCCGATCGCGTCGTCGATGCGCCCCGCGAGCAGGGTCGAGATGCCGGCGACGAGGTTGGCTGCGAGCCCGAAGACGATCACCTCGAGGAACGAGAAGCCGAACCCCTGGGCGGCCAGCACGGCGCCGAACGCGAAGACCCCGGCCAGCCCGTCGCGGTACACGGCCGCCGCGAGCATGAACCAGAACGTGGGGCGGTTCGTGCGGAAGAGCTCGGCGATGCTGCGGCCCAGCACGATGTACGAGCGGAAGAAGCCCACCTTCTCGGTCGAGGCGTACGAGGGCGACTCGGGCACGTTGCGGAACATCGGGATCGAGAACACCAGGGTCCACACGCCGCAGATGACCGCGACGAGCTTGAAGGCGAGCGGCTCGCTCTGCCCCACCAGGAACAGCACGGGGATGCACACGATCAGGGCGACCACGCCGCCGATGTACCCGAGCCCCCATCCGAGACCCGAGACCCGGCCGACGTTCTTCGGCGTCGACACCTCGGACAGCATCGCGTAGTAGCTGACATTGCCGATCTCGCCGATCACGGCCGCGATCGCGACGGCGAAGGCGCCGAACCAGAAGAACTTCGGGTCGGCCTCGACGAAGAACAGCGAGAACTGCACCAGCGCGATCGCGAGCGTGGCACCCATCACCCACTTCTTCTTGCTGCCGCGTGCGTCGGCCTGCTGGCCGAGCACCGGTGCGAGCAGAAGGATCAGGATGCCGGCGGCGAAGTTCGCCCAGCCCCACCACTCCGAGAGATCGGTGAGCCCCTGGCAGTACGCCGAACCCGCGTACTCCGACTGATTGCAGTTCATGTACGAGCCGTCGGCGAGCAGTCCCGACTCGCGCACCGTGGGGTCGAGGAACATCCGCGAGGTCAGGTACAGCGCGATCCAGACGAAGGTGAGTATGACGGTGTTGAACGGCTGCATCGCCCAGTCCCACATCGCCCACGACACGACCTGCTTGCGCGTCGCCTCACGTCCGGAATCGGGGTGCTCCCGGCCGAAGGCCGCGACGGCTCCGGTGCGAGCGGTGGGCGGGGGTGCGTCGGCGTCACGACCGGTCATAGCGGTCACGCTACCGGATCGCACGCTCGCGACGAGGTCGCCGAGCACCTCCGAGAGCTTCGTCGGGTCGGTGGCGCCGTAGTAGCGCGTGCCGGTCGCGCTCGCGATGATTCCGGGTCCTCCGCCCGCTCAGCCGAACGCGCTGGTCATCAGCGCGGCGAACAGGTCCTCGGCGTCGCAGGCGACGCGGCGGCGCGCGAACCAGTCGCAGATGTTGACGCAGTCGCGGTGCAGCAGGTCGAAGCCCTGCGGATTGGACACCGTATCGACGATCTGCGGCAGATCGATCACGCGCACCCTGCCGCGATGCACGAGCAGGTTGTAGGGCGAGAGGTCGCCGTGCGCGAGTCCGGCGGCTGCGAAGAGGTGCATGGTCTCGACGATCTGGTCGAGCAGGCCGGCCAGCTCTCGGGCATCCGCCCTGACCTGCGCGAGCCGGGGTGCGGCGACGCGATCGTCGCCGATGAACTCCATGAGGATCTCGGTGCCGTCGACCTGAACGGGATAGGGCACTGGCGCGCCGAGCTCGTGCATGCGGCTGAGCGCGGCGAACTCGGCGAACGACCACTCGGCGGCCGCGACGGCGCGGCCGTGCGCCGACTTCTTCGCGAGCGCTCGGGCATCGCGCGTTCTCCTCGTGCGGCGACCCTCGGTGTACGCCGATGAGCGCTGGAAGCTGCGGTGTTCGCGGTCGCGGTAGCGCTTGGCGGCGAGCAGGGTGCTCGTGCCCGGCTTCGAGCCGGCGCCGGGGACGGCCCGCTCGATCAGGAAGACGTCGGCCTCCTTGCCTGTTTTGAGGATGCCGAGCTCGGTGTCGACCGCGGCGGCGCTGGTGACGACCCACTCGGGACGGGGCAGCGGGCCTCGCTCGGTCGGCATGGTCGCGGGCCAGGTCGACCAGCGCTGATTCTCGCCGATCTCGGTGTCGGCGAAGGCGAGGGTGATGTCGAAGGGCGATGCGTCGAAGGACGCGGAGTGGTGAGTGTTCACGATGTGGCTCCGGAAGGGAGGCCACACGCGGATCAGAAGCGGGTGGCCTCGACGGGAAGGACGTCGGCGGCGGGCATGACGGTGACGGTGTTCATCGGTCGCTCCTTCCGCTGGCATCTTCCGGGCGCTTCCCGGTGCAGGTCGAGTGTAGGGGCGGGCGATGCGGGGGCGATACCGCCGGATGCCCGGTCGTTACTCCTTCGTGACGTGAGAACCCGGCTCCGTCTCGGCCTGATACCGTGCGGCCCCAATGCCGGCGGCCGAGGTGCTCGTCGAGCCGCCTACGCCGCGCGTGTGGTCGAGCCGTGGCGCGTCGTACAGCTCGGCGACGGAGTGCTCGAGTGGACGAGTCCCACAGGCCGCACCTACATCGACCGGCCGCCCCGCAGAACACCGTCACTTTCGCCGAAGCGCCGTTCCGACGCGAAGTCAGGGCCGGCGCCTGTGGAGCGGCTCGGCCGTGACGCGTATCTCGAGTTCATCCAGGTGCGGCACGTGACTCAGTGCCGAGCGCTGGGCCTCGGTGCTGATCCGGTCGGCGTCCGCGAGCGTGATGTCGCCCGCGTGCAGCACTGCATCTCCGTGCAGGCGGTGGCCGACCCAGCGCAGACGCACCCGCCCGACGCTGACGCCGGCGACGTGTCCGAGGGCGTGCTCGGCACGCTCGAGCAAGTCTGGCTCGATGCCGTCCATGAGACGCCGGCCGACCGACCGCACCGTACCCGCGAGCAGCACGACGATCATGGCCGAGATGACCAGGCCCACGATCGGGTCTGCAAGGGGAAAGCCCAGCAACACGCCTACGCCGCCGGCCACCACGGCGAGCGAGGTGAACCCGTCGGTGCGCGCGTGCACGCCGTCGGCGACGAGAGCCGCCGAGCCGATCCGTCGCCCGATGCGGATCCGGTACAGCGCGACGGCCTCGTTGCCGAGAAAGCCCACGACGCCGGCCGCGAGAACCCATCCGACGTTGGTGATCGGTCGGGGCTCGACGATCCGGTCGATCGCCTCCCACGCGGCGACCACGGCCGACAAGGCGATCATGAGCACGATGAACAGGCCTGCGATGTCTTCGGCTCGCTTGAAGCCGTACGTGTACCGCCGGGTCGGTGCCCGCCGCGACAGGGCGAACGCGATCCAGAGGGGCACGGCGGTGAGGGCATCCGAGAAGTTGTGGATCGTGTCGGCGAGCAGGGCGACCGAGCCCGAGAAGGCGACGATGACCGCCTGGAGCACGGTGGTCGCGAGCATGACGACCAGACTCACCTTCACTGCCCGGATGCCTTCGGCTTGCGTCTGCATCGCGTCGTCGATCGAGTCCGCCGCGTCGTGTGAGTGCGGCACGAAGATCTCCCGGAGGGATCCGCGCAGTCCGGGGGCATGCGAGTGCGAGTGCGGGGTCGAGTGGTCGTGGCCGTGGACGCTCATGAGCCGGTCCGGTCGGAGTGGTGGTGGCTCGGGTGGTCGCTCAGCGAGTGCTCGGCCTGCAGCACGGCATCCGAGACGAGTTGGGATGCGTGCTCGTTCGCCAGTCGGTAGAACACCCGCTGTCCCTCTTGGCGAGTGGAGACGATCCGGGCCATGCGCAGCTTTGCCAGGTGCTGTGACACGGCGGCCGGCGGGCGGTCGACCATCCCGGCCAGCTGATTCACCGCCAGTTCCTCTTCGCGGCGCAGGGCGAGGATGATGCGGATCCGGGTCGCGTCGGCGAGCAGGCCGAACACCTCCACCGCGAGTTCGACGAACTGACTGTCTGGGTCGAGGCCGCACATCCGCTTATCTGCATGCATACGCAGATACTGTCACATTCCCGACTCCGACGGGGCGGATCAGGAGGCGCATAGTCGTGCTCACTAGCGTGAAGGCACGCCCACTCGAGGAGACCCGTGTTCACCACTCCTGCCCGCCTGTTCCGCGCGCTCGCGATCGCCGAGGCGATCACCTGGACCCTGCTCATCAGCGCCCTCATCGCGCGCGCGGTCGGACAGCCCGCCGTGCTCGTCACGATCGCGGGAGGCATCCACGGCTTCGTCTTCCTCGCCTATGGCGCCACGGCGGTGCTGCTCGCCTTCCACCAGCGCTGGAACGTCGGCGCGGCGATCGTCGCCGTTGCGAGCGCCGTCGTGCCCTACGCGACGATCCCCGTCGAGATCTGGCTGCACCGCAGCGGACGCCTCGATGGTCAGTGGCGGCTCACCGAAACGGATGACCCGCGCGACCGCACCTGGTACGACCGCACGATGCGCTGGTTCCTGCACCGGCCGTGGGTGCTCGGTCTGCTGATCCTGGTCGCGGTGGCGGCGATCTTCAGCATCCTGCTGCTGGTCGGCCCTCCCGGCGGCCGCTGACCAGCGCGCTCGGTCGCGCCTCGGCACAGCTGCGCACGGAACCCCTCAGTGCGCGGTGGCGACGCCGATGCGATCGTGGGTGATCACGGCGGCGACGCGGGCTCCGGCGCCGGCGGCGACGATCAGCTGCTGCGGACCGGGAGCGGCGACGTCTCCGGCCGCGTACAGGCCGGGGAAGCTCGTCCGGCCGGACCTGTCGGTCAGCAGGTGTCCTGCCTCGTCGCGGTCGGGCGCGATGCCGTCGAGGAACGACAGGTCGGCCTCCCAGTCGGGGCGCACGAAGCCGCCGTCGATGGGGCGCGCGGTGCCGTCGGCGGTGCGCACCGCCTCGATCCGGCCGCGCTCGCCGGCCAGCTCGACGATCGGCGAGCGGACCACGGCGACGCCGGCCGTCGCGAGCTCTGCCTCTTCGGCGGTGGTCACCGCGTCGGATCCGTGGGTGAACACGGTGAGCTGCGGCGTCCAGTGCGAGATGAGCCTGGCGCGGTCGGCGAGGTCGGCGGATTCGCCGATGAGAGCGAGGCTGCGGCCGCGCAGCTCCCACGCATCGCACGCCGCGCAGCTGAACAGGGTCATTCCGTAGAAGCCGCGCAGGTTCGGCACCTCGGGCAGAGTCTCACGCAGCCCTGTGGCGAGCAGCACTGACCTCGCCGTCACGTGCTCAGAGGGCTCGCGTCGCCCGATGCCGGCGGCGAAGCCGGCATCCGTCGTCGTCAGAGAGCCCACCCGCACTCGTGAGCGGATCTCGACGTTCGGGTAGGCGGAGAGCTCCTCACGGGCGATGCGCCGCAACTCGAACGGCGGAACACCGTCGCGCGTGAGAAAGCCGTGCGAGTTGAGCGTCGCGGCGTTGCGGGGCCGGTCGGCGTCGACGACGAGCACGCGGGCGAGGGAGCGGCCGAGGTTCAGCGCCGCCGAGAGACCGGCCGGGCCCCCTCCGACGATGAGCACGTCGTAGTCAGCCATGCGCCGTCTCCTGCGGCGCGACAGTTGCCACGACGGGGTGGTCGAAGTCGTACGTCCCGACCTTCGACGCCCCGCCCGGTGACCCGATCTCGTCGAAGAACTCGACGTTCGCCTTGTAGTAGTCGGCCCACTCCTCGGGCAGATCGTCTTCGTAGTAGATCGCCTCGACTGGGCACACCGGCTCGCAGGCGCCGCAGTCGACGCACTCGTCGGGGTGGATGTAGAGCGAGCGCTCGCCCTCGTAGATGCAGTCCACAGGGCACTCGTCGATGCAGGCGCGGTCCTTCACGTCCACGCACGGCAGCGCGATCACGTAGGTCACGGGGCCAGCACCCCCGGCCGCGAGATGTCGACCTGCTCGTCGCGGCCGACGACCTTCACGCGCTCACGCACATGCTCGTGGTTCTCACCCAGGGCGCGCTCGTGGGCATCCAGCGCCAGCCATCCATCCCAGGTCGTGTACGCGGTCTCGCGCTCGTCGAGCAGGTCGAGCACGTCGGTCTCGACGGCCGGCGCCGTGAGAGCGCCGGCTGCGGCGTCTGCGACGAGGTGCCCGATCGTCTCGAGCGCGTCGGACTTCGTGTGCCCGATCAGGCCGACCGGCCCTCGCTTGATCCAGCCCGTGGCGTACAGGCCCGGCTGGCCGAGCACGCGGCCCTCGTCGTTGGGCACGACGCCGCGGTGCTCGTCGAAGTCGGCACCCTCGACGCGGGTGCCGTAGTAGCCGATGGCGCGGTACACCGCCTGCACGTCGTACTCGCGCACCTCGCCGGTCGGCACGGGTGCGCCGTCGGCGTCGGGTGCGGTGCGGGCGAACCGGATGCCCTCGACGCGGCTGTCACCGGTGATCTCGACCGGCGCGTGCCAGAAGTGCAGGTGCAGTCTGCGGGACGCCCCCGTCGACGGCCGGTCGCGCCACGAGTTCAGCGTGCGCAGCATGACCTTGAGCTGGTTGTTCGATGCGGCGGTCGGGTCGACGCCCTCGAAATCGTCGTCGTACAGCACGATGTCGACGTCGCGCACGTCGCCCAGCTCGCGCAGCTCGATCGGGGTGAACTTGATGTCGGCGGGCCCGCGGCGGCCGAACACGTGCACGTCGGTCACCGCAGACGACTCGAGGCCGGCGAGCACGTTGTCTGGCACTTCGGTGGTGCGCAGGTCGACCGCGTGCTTGGCGAGCACGCGAGCCACGTCGAGGGCGACGTTGCCGTTGCCGATCACCGCGACCGACGACGCGTCGAGCGGCCAGGTTCGCGGCACGTCGGGATGCCCGTCGTACCAGGCCACGAAGTCCGCGGCTCCGTACGAGCCGGTCAGGTCGACGCCGGGGAGGTCGAGTGCGGCGTCGCGCAGCGCCCCGGTGGCGAGGATCACGCCGTGGTACCGCTCGCGCAGCTCGTCGAGGGCGATGTCGCGCCCCACCTCGACGTTGCCGATGAACCGGATCGTGCGTCGCGCGCTACCCGTCTCGGGGAAGGCGTCGAGCATCTCGTGCAGCGAGGTGACGATGCCCTTGATGCGCGGGTGGTCTGGTGCGACGCCGTAGCGGATCAGGCCGTAGGGGGCGGGCAGCGACTCGAACAGGTCGATCTCGACGGCGCCGATGGCGTCGTGCGCCGCGACGGCCTGGGCGAGGAGGTTGCCCGCATAGATGCCGGCCGGGCCTGCGCCGACGATCGCGACGCGCAGCGTGGAGAGGGTCATGACAGGGGTGCCTTTCGGGACGAGGGGGAGGGGGAGTGGGCGTCGATTGCGCGGATGAGCCCGGTGTCGACCGCGAGGCCGGCGTCGAGCGCCGCGGCGAGACGCGAACGGGCACGCCGGCGCACGGGCCGGGACGGGCTTCCGGGTGCTGCGGACGAGGCGGTGCCGGATGTGGGTCCGGATGCCGTGATCGTCGCGGACGTCGTGGTCGTCGGGGATGCCGTGGTCGCGGCGTCACCGGCATCCGCCGGCACAGGGAACGCATCCGCCGGCACAGGCGACGCATTCCTCGGTGCGGGGACCGCTGCCGGGGTGAGCGACGCGGCGTGCGGGCTGAGCCGCACCACCTCGCCGATCACGACGACCGCGGGCGAGCGCACCTGCCTGACTGCCGCGAGCTGCGCGATCGTGCCGAGAGTTCCGATCGTCACCCGCTCGCCCGCGCCGTAGCCGTCTTCGACGATCGCGACGGGGCAGTCGGCGCCACGGGTGCCGGTGGCGAGCACGTGCGCCGAGTGCCCGAGCGTGCTGACTCCCATCAGCAGCACGAGCGTGTGGTCGGACCCCGAGGTGCTCACCGATCCGCCCGGCTCGATCTGATCGTGGGCGCTCACGACGCTGAACGACGCCGCGACGCCGCGGTGGGTCAGCGGGATGCCCGCGACCGCGGGCACCGAGACGGCGCTGGTCACGCCGGGCACGACCTCGACGCGCACGCCGGCGGCCTCGCAGAACAGCTGCTCCTCGCGTCCGCGACCGAACACGAACGGATCGCCGCCCTTGAGGCGCACGACCTCGCGGCCAGCCTGCGCGAGCTCGACGAGCAGTTCGTTGATGGCATCCTGAGGCACGCGGTGATGGCCGGGGAGCTTGCCGACGTCGATCACCTCGGCAGCGATCGTCGTGCCCTCGGCCTCGAGCTGGGTGAGAACGCTGCGGGCGCCGAGCCGGTCGGCGACGATCACGTCCGCCTTCTCGAGAGCGCGCAGCCCGCGCAGCGTGAGCAGGCCCGCGTCTCCCGGGCCCGCACCCACCAGGGTCACGGTGCCGGTCGGGCGCACGCGCCCGGGGGTGGTCGATGCGGCGGTCATCGGGTGCCTCCCAGCAGCAGTCCGCGGTTGCGCAGCATGCGCCTTTCGATCGGCCCGAACAGCACGAGCTCGATGACGATGCCGATCGCGAGGATGAGCAGGATGGTGGCGAGCACGCCGGCGAGGTCCGCCAGCTCGCGCGACTGGTTGAGCATCGTGCCGAGGCCGAAGCCGATCGACCCGCCGCTCGTGATGATCTCGGCGGCCATGAGCGAGCGCCACGAGAACGCCCAGCCCTGCTTGAGGCCGGCGAAGTATCCGGGCAGCGCCGCGGGCAGCGTCACCGCCGTGGCGAGCTGCCAGCGGCTGGCGCCGAGCACGGTTCCCACGCGGCGCAGCTGCGGCGGCACCTGATCGATGCCCGAGAGCAGGCCGTTCACGATCGACGGGATGGCGCCCATCAGGATCACGAAGTACGCGGTCGCGTCGCTCAGCGCGAACCAGATGATCGCGGCGGGCACCCATGCGACCGATGGCAGCACGGTGAGGCCCGAGATCAGGGGGCCTGCGGCCCGCCGCAGCAGCCGCCACTCGGCGAGCAGCATGCCCAGCGCCGTGCCGACGACGATCGCGATGAGAAAGCCGATCACGCCGCGCTCGAGGCTCGTGACCACGGCCTCCTGCAGACGGCCCGATTCCCAGGCGTCGCCGAAGGCGCCGGCGACGGCGGCAGGGCTGGGCGCCTTGTCGGGGCGAGGGTTCGCGATCACGACGTACAGCTGCCAGACGGCCAGCAGCACCAGCAGAAGGGCGACAGGCGGCACGACCTTGCCGAGCAGGGTGCGGCCGAGCGGCTGACGCTCGGCGGTGTCGGACTGCAGGCGGTCGAGGCCGGCGGAGAGGGTGTCGAGGTCGGCGGTCTCGCCCGCCTCGGCTCGGGGCTGGGTCAGCTCACGCGGCATTTCGGGCGATCTCCTTCCGCAGCTCGGCGGTGATCTCGGTGGCGAGCGCCGCGACCTCGGGTGACTCGATGCGTCGTCCCGTGGTGTTCTGGATGCGCCATTCGCCGGCGATGCGGCCGGGGCGGCTCGAGAGCAGGATCACGCGCTGCCCGAGGCGCGCAGCCTCGCGCACGTTGTGCGTCACGAACACGATGGTGCGTCCCGTCGCCCGCCACACCCGCTCCAGTTCTTCGTGCAGCAGGTCGCGGGTGATCGCATCGAGTGCGGCGAACGGCTCGTCCATCAGCAGCACCGAGCGGTCCTGCGCAAGAGCGCGCGCGAGGGCCACGCGCTGGCGCATCCCTCCCGAGAGCTCGTGCGGACGTCTGTCGGCCGCCTCGGTCAGGTTGACGGTGCCGAGCAGCCTCTCGGCCTCCGCACGGCGCTCGGCTCGGGGCATCCCTCGCAGCCGCAGCGCCAGCTCGACGTTCCTGCGGGCTGTCAGCCACGGCATCAGAGCCGACTCCTGGAACATCACCGCCGAGCCGGATGCCGGTGTCGTGAGCTCGCCGGAGGTGAGCGGCTCGAGCCCGGCGATGAGGTTGAGCAGTGTCGACTTGCCGCATCCGGATGCCCCGAGCAGGCACACGAACTCGCCGGGGGCGATGTCGAGCGAGATGTCGTCGAGCACCACCGGACCCGCGCCGTAGCGCTTGGTCACACGGGTGATGCGCACCGCGGGCTCGACGACCGGCGCCGGCGCCGCGAGCGGCGTGACGCCGTCGAAGCTCGGCGCCAGCGGGGTGCCCGGTTCGGGGGCGGCCGCCGGTGCAGCCAGGGTCGTCTTGCCCGCGGTGGCGCCCATCACTCCTCCCCGAGGCCTGCCGCCGAGACGGGCTCGGTGCCCGCCTCCTCGAGCAGCGCGTTCAGCGCCCGAAGGTCGAACAGGCCGTCGATCGAGCCGTCCTTCTGCGTGCCGGCCGCGAGGCCGTTGTCGACGAGCGTCTCGAAGGTCGACGCCACCGGGTCGACCGTGAAGGTCACGTTCTCGAGTGCACGGGCGAGCACCGCATCGTCGAGCGTCTTGCCCGTGGCCTCGTCGAGCGCATCGTTGATCACGGCGGGCGCCTTGTCGGAGTTCTCGTCGAGCCACTCCACGGCGGCGATGTGCCCCTCGAGCAGCTCCTCGACGACGTCGGGATGCTGCTCCGCGAACTCCGCCCGCACCAGCAGCACCGTGGTCGGGAAGGCGCCGTCCTTCCACAGGTCCGCTTCGTCGACGAGCACATGCGCACCCGCCTCGACGACCAGACGCGACACCCACGGCTCGGGCAGCCACGCGCCGTCGAGCTGCCCGTCCTGGAACAGCGTCAGCGTCTGCGCGTTCTCGGTGGGCGTCACGTTCACGTCACCCCCGCCCGACACCGAGGTCTCGAAGCCCTCGTCGGCGAGCCAGCTGCGCAGCGCGACGTCCTGCGTGTTGCCGAGTTGCGGGGTCGCGATGTTCGCGCCCTTCAGATCGGCTGGCGAGTCGATGCCGTCGCGCACGACCAGCGCCGCTCCGCCGGAGGTGGCGCCGGCGATGATGTGCGCCGACGTGCCGCCCGACTGGATGAACGTGTTGATCGACGGGTTGGGTCCGATGTAGGTCGCGTCGATCGCGCCGGCCGAGAGGGCCTCGATCGCGGCGGGGCCGGCGTTGAAGACCTCGGTCTTCAGGTCGACGTCGCCCAGGGCATCCTGGAACAGACCCTCCGACAGGCCGACGAGAGCCGGCGCGTGGGTGACGTTGGCGAAGTAGCCGAGACGCACCTCGGCGAGGTCGTCCTTCCCGCCTTCGGCGGCCGCGCCGGATGCCGGGGCGCAGCCCGCGAGCGCCAGAGCGGTGAGGCCCATCGCCAGGCCCCCCAGTGCGGTGAATGTCCTGTTCTTACGGGTGATGTTCACGGTTTCGCCTCCTTAGGCTCGGTGGTGCGGTGTGGGTGGTGCGGGTCTGCGGGGTCAATCGATGACGGTGCCGGCGGCGAGCGTGGCGCCGTCTGCGGGGTGGATCAGCAGCAGCGAGCCGCCCTCGCGGCTCTGCGCGTACGGTTCGAGAGGCAGATCGGATGCCAGACGAAGGCGCACCCGGCCGATCTCGTTCTCGGCGAGGGAGCCCGCTGCTGTCAGGTCGTGGTGCGCGAGGGTCTCGAGGTCACGACGGGTGAGCACCTCGGCGACGATCGCCTGCACCGTCGCCGTGCCGTGCTTCACGAGCACGCGGGCCCCGGCGACCGTGGCGCGAGCGTTCAGCTGGAAGAGCTCGACCACGGCATCCCTGCGCAGCGCGGGGGCTGAGCCCTCGGCGACGATCAGCGCGCCGCGAGCGGCGTCGATCTCGTCTGCCAGGGTCAGCGTCACCGACTGGCGCGCTCCCGCGCTGCCCGCGTCGGCTCCTGCGACATGCACGCCGGTCACCTCGGTCGTGCGACCGGAGGGCAGCACCTGCACGCGGTCGCCGACCGAGACGGCTCCGGCTGAGATGCGACCAGCGAAACCGCGGAAATCGCGCAGCCGCTCGGCTTCGTCGGCATCGATCTCGGGCGACAGGCCGCCCTGCGGGCGCAGCACGAGCTGCACCGGCAGGCGCAGCGGCGCCTCGGCGTCGGTGCGGACGGGCAGTGTCTCGAGCAGCTCGAACAGCGTCTCGCCCCGGTACCAGGGCGTGCGCTCGGAGCGATCGACGATGTTGTCTCCCTCGAGCGCCGAGACGGGCAGCACGCGCACGGCGCGGATGCCGAGTTCGTCGGCCACACGCAGCGCCTCCAGCTCGATGTCGACATAGGTCTGCTCGTCGAAGCCCGTGAGATCGATCTTGTTGACCGCGACGATCACGTGCGGCACCCGGAGCAGCGAGGCCACGGCCAGGTGGCGCCGCGTCTGCTCGACGACGCCCTTCCTGGCATCCACCAGCACGACCACGGCATCGGCCGTGGCGGCGCCGGTGACCATGTTGCGCGTGTACTGCACGTGCCCAGGGCAGTCGGCGAGGATGAAGCTGCGCCGGTCGGTAGCGAAGTAGCGGTACGCGACATCGATCGTGATGCCCTGCTCGCGCTCGGCGCGCAGGCCGTCGGTCAGCAGGGCGAAGTCGAACGCGCCGTGCGCGAACCCGCGAGCGCGCGACGTGGCGGCGACCTGGTCGAGCTGATCGGCGAGGATCGCCTTCGCATCGTGCAGCAGCCGCCCGACGAGAGTCGACTTGCCGTCGTCGACCGAGCCGGCGGTCGCGAACCGGAACAGCGTGGTCTCGGCGCTCATCAGAAATACCCGTCCTTCTTGCGGTCTTCCATGGCGGCCTCGCTGATGCGGTCATCGGCCCTGGTGGCACCGCGCTCGGTGAGGGTCGTGCGGGCGACCTCGTCGACGATCGACGCCGTGTCGGCGGCATCGGACTCCACCGCTCCTGTGCAGCTCATGTCGCCGACGGTGCGGTAGCGAACGGTGCGGCGCACCACCTGCTCGCCCTCACGCGGCTGCGAGAACTCTCCGACCGCCCACCACATGCCCGAGCGCTGGAACACCTCGCGCTCGTGCGCGTAGTAGAGCGGAGGCAGCGAGATGCCCTCGCGGTCGATGTAGCGCCAGATGTCGAGCTCGGTCCAGTTCGAGATCGGGAAGGCCCGCACGTGCTGACCCGGCAGGTGGCGGCCGTTGTAGAGGCTCCACAGCTCGGGGCGCTGATTGCGCGGATCCCACTGCCCGAACTCGTCGCGCAGCGAGATGATGCGCTCCTTGGCCCGCGCCTTGTCTTCATCGCGGCGGGCGCCGCCGAACACCGCGTCGTGGCGGCCGGCGGCGATCGCGTCGAGCAGGGGCTGGGTCTGCAGCGGGTTGCGGGTGCCGTCGGGGCGCTCGAACAGCCTGCCGTCGTCGATGTAGTCCTGCACCCTGGCGACCTCGAGGTCGATGCCGAGACGTGCGACCGTCTCGTCGCGGAACCGGATGACCTCGGGGAAGTTGTGACCCGTGTCGACGTGCAGAACCGGGAACGGCACGCGGCCAGGGGCGAAGGCCTTCGCCGCGAGGTGCAGCACGACGACCGAGTCCTTGCCGCCCGAGAACAGCAGCACGGGGCGCTCGAACTCGGCGACCACCTCGCGGATGATGTGGATGCCCTCGGCCTCGAGCAGGTCGAGCGTGCTCAGCGCTGTCTGATCGATGGTGGTGCTCATACGTGCAGCCCGCATTCTGTCTTCGTCAGTCCGGCCCAGCGGCCGGATCGGGGGTCTTCGCCGGGCGCGACCGGCCTGGTGCACGGAGCGCAGCCGATCGAGGGGTACCCGTTCGCGATCAGGGGGTTCACCGGCACGTCGTGCGCGGTGGCGTAGTCGATGAGGTCGTCGAAGCTCCACGCCGCGACCGGGTTCACCTTCACGAGCCCGTTGCGCTCGTCCCACACGACCAGCTCGGTCGCTGAGCGTGTCGGCGCCTCGTCGCGGCGCACCCCGGTGAACCACGCCTCGTAGCCGCCGAGCGCCCGCTGCAGGGGCTCGACCTTGCGGCGTGCGCAGCACAGACCAGGGTCGCGGGCGAACAGGTCCGTGCCGAACTCGGCATCCTGCTCCCGCACCGACTGCACCGGCTTCACATCGACGACCGTCACGTCGAGACGTGCGGCGACCTCGTTGCGCGTGAACGTCGTCTCGGCGAAGTGGTAGCCCGTGTCGAGGAACAGCACGTCGACACCCGAGAGGCTCTGGGAGACGAGGTGGGGAAGCGCGGCATCCGCCATCGAGCATGCGACGGCCGCCTGCGAGACGGCGAAGTTCTCGGCCACCCAGGCCACGACCTCGGCCGGGGTCGCCTCATCCGGGCGGCGGCTGCGCAGCTCGACGTTGCCCCGCTCGGCCAGGGCTCTGAGGTCGGCGGCGGGCCGGCGCCCCGTGCTGGCGGCGAAGGGGATGCTCATTGCAGGGCCTCGTCGTCTGCACGGTGGGCCCACTGCGCGAAGGTCTCATCGGCGCTCTCCCGGTCGGCCAGATAGCGGCGGATGACCCGCTCGGCGTAGTCGGCGATGCCGTCGGCGGGCACCTTCAGCCCGCGGACGGTGCGCCCGAGGCCGGCCTCCTCGCGGTCGACGTTCGCCAGTCCCCCGCCGAGGTGCACCTGGTAGCCGGGCACCTGCTCGCCGTCGATCAGCACGAGCTGACCCTTCAACCCGATGTCCGCGGTCTGGATTCGAGCGCACGAGTTCGGGCATCCGTTCACGTGCAGGGTGATCGGGCGGCCGATCTCCGGCTCGAGGGCACCGAGGCGCTCCTCCAGCTGCTCGATGGCGCGGGCGGCGTTGACCTTCGTCTCGACGATCGCGAGCTTGCAGAACTCGATTCCGGTGCACGCGATCGTGCCGCGGCGGAACAGGCTCGGGCGAGCCGACAGGCCGATGGCGTCGAGACCGGCCACGAGGCTCTCGACGTGGCTCTCGTCGATGTCGAGCACGAGCAGCTTCTGATGCGGGGTGGTGCGCACGCGCTGCGAGCCGTGCGCCTCGGCGAGGTCGGCCAGCGCGGTGAGGGTGCTGCCCGAGACACGACCGACGAGCGGGGCGGCACCGACGAAGAACCGGCCGTCCTTCTGCCTGTGGATGCCCACATGATCGCCCAGGCTCTTCGGCTTGGGTGCCGCGGGTCCATCGGGCAGCGGGCTGTCGAGGTACTCGTTCTCGAGCACGTCGCGGAACTTCTCGGTGCCCCAGTCGGCGAGCAGGAACTTCAGCCGCGCCTTGTTGCGCAGGCGCCGGTAGCCGTAGTCGCGGAAGATCTGCGTGACACCGTGCCACACCTCGGCGACCCGGTCTGGTGCGACGAAGACGCCCAGGCGCTCGCCGAGTCGCGGCACGACCGACAGCGCGCCGCCGACCCACAGGTCGTAGCCGATGCCGAGCTCAGGGTGCTCGACCGCGACGAAGGCGCAGTCGTTGATCTCGTGCACGACGTCCTGGCTGGGATGCCCGGTGATCGCGGTCTTGTACTTGCGCGGCAGGTTCGAGAGGGTCTCGTCGCCCAGGAACCGGTCGGCGATCTCGCGGATCTGCGGGGTCGGGTCGATGAGCTCGTCCGCCGCGATGCCGGCCACAGGAGAGCCGAGGATGACGCGGGGCACGTCGCCGCAGGCCTCGGTCGTGCTGAGGCCGACGGCCTCGAGGCGACGCCAGATCTCCGGCACGCTCTGCACCTCGACCCAGTGCAGCTGCACGTTCTGCCGGTCGGTGATGTCGGCCGTGTCGCGGGCGAACTCGGTCGAGATCTCGCCGATGACGCGCAGCTGCCCGGTGGTCAGCTGCCCGCCGTCGATGCGCACGCGCAGCATGAAGTACTCGTCTTCGAGCTCGTGAGGCTCGAGCTGAGCGGTGCGTCCGCCGTCGATGCCTGGTTTGCGCTGCGTGTAGAGGCCCCACCAGCGGAAGCGTCCGTGCAGGTCGGTCGGGTCGATGCTCTCGAACCCGCCCTGGGCGTAGATCGTCTCGATGCGCTCGCGCACGTTGAGGCCGTTGTCGGCGAGCTTGAACTCCTCATTGCCGTTCAGCGGCTCGGTGCCGTCGATCGCCCACTGGCCGTGCGGCTTGGTCGGTGTGCGGCTGGTGCGCGTCCTCGCGCCGCGGATCGCCGCCGGCTGCTGAATGGTCATCTCGCCCCCTCGGTTGAATGGCTGGGGATCAACGTACGGACTGTCCTGTGCGAGCCGGAAGCGTTCATGACACGCAGCGACCACGGACGACACACGGCGTCATGTGACGCGAAACATGACGCCAGAGGGGTGGCGCGCTCGCCGGATCTGTGCATCCGGCGGCGGGCACGCGCACAGGCGGGGGTGCACGAGCAGGCGGGGGTGCACGAGCAGGCGGGAGTGCCCGAGCACAGGATCTTCAACGGGAACAGGACGGAACCGCGGAATCCGTCCTGTTCTCGCGTGTTCTCCTGTTCTCGCTGACTCAGCTCCGGGACTCGGCCTGCTCGTATCGGGAGACCACGAGGTCGACGAGGGCCTCCGGGATGCCGTCGTCGGCCTGCAGATCGTCGAGCAGGGGAGGGGTGATGACGTGATCGCCCGCCTGCCGTGCCGCGAGATCGAAGAAGAATCCGCGCCCGAGCAGGTAGGTCGCGACGACGGCATCCGGAGCAGCGGCCAGCGCCGTCGGCAGATCCGGATGCCGTGCCGCGAGGTATCCGATGTCGACGCGGCGTCCGGTGCGGGCACGCAGCAGAGCGGCCATGCCCTCGGCATCCGGAACCGAGCGCTCGTCGCGCGACCCCGCGACAGCCAGCACGACGGGGGAGCCGGGGCGGCCGATCCCGTCGAGCCGCAGCGCGAGCACCTCGGCGAGCAGGGAGTCAGGGCCGAGCGGTGCGGTGACCACGGCATCCGCGCGCCCGCTCGCGATGCCGTGCAGGTCGTGATGCACGTGGAACCCCTGCGAGAGCAGCAGCGGCACGATCACGGCCGGCCTGTCGATTGCGGCCAGCGCGCTCGCCGCGTCGGGCTGCTGCACGTCGACGAACCCTTCGCGCACGTCGACATCGGGCATCCGATCGGCCACCCGTGCGACGAGAGCCGCGATCGACCGCGCGCCGTCGAGGTCTGAAGTGCCGTGCGAGACGGCGAGCAGCGCTGGTCTGGCCATGCGGGCGACTCTAGGTCGCCGGAACCGGATGCGTCGCGCGCGGCGTCAAACAGGGAAATGCAGAGCGGCACGGCGCGAAGACGGCCGCGCTATCGTCGTGCCATGTCGGACGTGGTCGAGCGGCGATCTGCTGCGGCGAGGCTGCTCGTCGAGGGTGCGAGCGACCGGCTGGCGCTGCAGGCGCTCGCACGGAGGCGCGGTGATTCGCTGCAGGGCGTCGAGATCGTCGACCTCGGCGGGATCACCAACCTGCGCGCTGAGCTGCTCGCGACCGGCACCGACCGCGTGGTCGGGCTCTACGACGGGGCCGAGCGGCACTATGTCGTTCGCGTTCTCGAGGCCTTCGGCGTCACCGATCTCGAGGCGGCCGGCTTCTTCGGGTGCGAGCGCGACCTGGAAGACGAGGTGATCCGCGCCGCCGGGCCTGAGCTCGTGCTCGAGACGCTCGCCGAGCGCGGCGAGCTCGCGCGATTCAGGAGGTTCCAGCGTCAACCGGCGCAGCGCGTGCGCAGCATCCAGGAGCAGCTGCACCGCTTCGCGGGCACCGCAGCCGGTCGCAAGTCGCGCTTCGCGGCGGATCTCATCGACGTGATCCCCCTGGAGCGGATGCCCGTGCCTCTCACGAGCCTGCTGGATCGCGCTCTCGCGAACCAGCCGGAGAAAACCTGAGTCGACTCATATCAACTTTGTTTGACAGCATCCGGTCGTCGGTTTACACTTGAGTCATCACGACTCAGGTTCACATCTGATCGTCCGCAGACTTTCACCAATGCAAAGGAGAAACACATGGCACGTGCTGTCGGTATCGACCTCGGAACCACCAACTCCGTCGTCAGCGTCCTCGAGGGCGGCGAGCCCAAGGTCATCGCCAACGCCGAAGGCTTCCGCACCACCCCGTCGGTTGTCGCGTTCACCAAGGACGGCGAGGTGCTCGTCGGCGAGACCGCCAAGCGCCAGGCCGTCACCAACGTCGACCGCACCATCTCGTCGGTCAAGCGCCACATGGGCACCGACTGGTCGTTCGACGTCGACGGCAAGAAGTGGACGCCGCAGGAGATCTCCGCGCGCATCCTCCAGAAGCTCAAGCGCGACGCCGAGTCGTACCTGGGCGACACCGTGACCGACGCGGTCATCACCGTCCCCGCCTACTTCAACGACGCCGAGCGTCAGGCCACCAAGGAGGCCGGTGAGATCGCGGGCCTCAACGTGCTGCGCATCATCAACGAGCCCACGGCAGCGGCCCTCGCGTACGGCCTCGACAAGGGCAAGGAAGACGAGCTCATCCTCGTGTTCGACCTCGGTGGCGGAACCTTCGACGTCTCCCTCCTCGAGGTGGGCAAGGACGACGACTTCTCGACCATCCAGGTGCGCGCCACCGCCGGTGACAACCGCCTCGGCGGCGACGACTGGGACCAGCGCGTCGTGGACTACCTGATCAAGCAGTTCAAGGAGACCACCGGCGTCGACGTCTCGGGCGACAAGATCGCCCTGCAGCGCCTCAAGGAGGCCGCCGAGCAGGCCAAGAAGGAGCTCTCGTCGTCGACGAGCGCGTCGATCAACCTGCCCTACCTCTCGCTGACCGAGTCGGGCCCCGTCTCGCTGAGCGAGAGCCTCACCCGCGCGAAGTTCGAGGACCTCACCAAAGACCTGCTCGACCGCACCAAGAAGCCCTTCGAGGACGTCATCCGCGAGGCCGGCATCAAGGTGGCCGACATCGACCACATCGTGCTCGTCGGCGGTTCGACCCGTATGCCCGCGGTTGCCGAGCTCGTCAAGCGCGAGACCGGCAAGGACGCCAACAAGGGCGTCAACCCGGATGAGGTCGTCGCCGTCGGCGCCGCCCTGCAGGCCGGTGTCCTCAAGGGTGAGCGCAAGGACGTGCTGCTCATCGACGTCACCCCGCTGAGCCTCGGAATCGAGACCAAGGGCGGCATGATGACCAAGCTCATCGACCGCAACACGGCGATCCCGACCAAGCGCAGCGAGACCTTCACGACCGCCGACGACAACCAGCCGTCGGTCGCCATCCAGGTCTTCCAGGGCGAGCGCGAGTTCACCCGCGACAACAAGCCGCTCGGCACCTTCGAGCTCACCGGCATCGCCCCGGCCCCCCGCGGCATCCCGCAGATCGAGGTCACCTTCGACATCGACGCCAACGGCATCGTGCACGTGTCCGCCAAGGACAAGGGCACCGGCAAGGAGCAGTCGATGACCATCACCGGCGGCTCGTCGCTGTCGAAGGAGGACATCGACCGGATGGTGCGCGAGGCCGAGGAGAACGCGGCCGAAGACAAGAAGCGCCGTGAGGCCGCCGAGGTCCGCAACCAGGCCGAGACCCTCGCCTACTCGATCGAGAAGCTGATCAAGGAGAACGAGGACAAGCTCCCCGAGGACGTCAAGACCTCGGTCCAGGGCGACGTCGACGCTCTCAAGACGGCTCTCGCCGGCGACGACGACGAGGCCGTGAAGACCGCGTTCGACAAGCTGAACGAGTCGCAGACCAAGCTGGGCGAGGCGATCTACGCGCAGTCCCAGGCGGATGCCGCAGCCGGCGCCCCCGCAGGCGACGAGGCTCCCGCAGACCCCTCCTCCGATGAGGATGTCGTGGACGCCGAGGTCGTGGACGACGAGGACGAGAAGAAGTAATCATGACGGACAAGAACTTCGACGACAACAGCGCCGAGGTTCCCGGCGAGGGGTCGGATGCTCAGGCATCCGGCCCCGCGTCGCAGAACCAGAGCGCTCCAGACAACCCCGACTCGACCGAGGCCGCAGCGGCCGAGGGCTCTGACGACGACCTCACGGTCGACGACATCCTGAACGCCGAGCAGATCGACGAGGCGGCCAGCGCAGACGGCTCCGACGCCGGCATCGCCGACGCCGAGCACGCTCTGCTGACAGACCTGAAGCGCCTGACCGCCGAGTACGCGAACTACCGCCGCCGCACCGAAGAGCAGCGCCACGTCGAGATCGCCCGCGCCAAGGGCGAGGTCGCGAAGGGGCTGCTGCCCGTGCTCGACGACCTCGCGCGCGCCCAGCAGCACGGCGACCTCGCCGAGGGCTCGGCGTTCGCCGTGATCGCCGACAAGCTGCGCGCGGCGGTCGAACGGCTCGGCGTGGTCGCCTACGGCGAGCAGGGCGACGAGTTCGACCCGCAGCAGCACGAGGCGATCTTCCAGCAGCCGACCCCCGGTGCCACGACGTCGACGATCCTCGAGGTCGTCGAGGTCGGCTACCGGCTCGGCGACGTCGAGCTGCGTCCGGCCAAGGTCGTCGTCGCCGTACCCGCAGAGTAGGTGATCGATGGCTAGCCAGGACTGGTTCGACAAGGACTTCTACAAGACGCTGGGCGTCTCGAAAGACGTCTCGGACGCCGATCTCAAGAAGACGTACCGCAAGCTCGCCCGCAAGTACCACCCCGACTCCAACCAGGGTGATGCCGCGGCCGAGGCGAAGTTCAAGGAGATCAGCGAGGCGTACAGCGTGCTGAGCGACGCCGAGCAGCGTCGGGAGTACGACGAGATCCGCGCCATGGGCTCTGGTGCCCGGTTCACGGCGCCAGGCTCGGGCGGCGCAGGCGGCTTCGAAGACGTCTTCAGCCGGTTCGGGCAGGGCGGCCGGGGCAGCCAGGCCGACTTCGACGACATCTTCTCGATGTTCTCGCAGGGCGGCGGCTCGTTCGGCGCGGGCCGGTTCGGCCAGCCGTCGGGCGGATACCGCGGCTTCGGCGGACCGCAGAAGGGCACCGACGTCACGGCCACCACGACGCTGGACTTCGTCACGGCCGTGCAGGGCGACACGATCACCCTGCAGGCGGCCGACGGCAAGCCGTTCAAGGTGAAGGTCCCCGCCGGCGTGAAGGACGGGCAGAAGATCCGCCTGCGCGGTCGCGGGCGCCCGTCGCCCGACGGCGGCGAACCAGGCGACATCGTCGTGCAGGTCAAGGTGCGCCCGCACCCCGTGTTCACCCGCGACGGACTGAACCTGCGCCTCACGGTGCCGGTGACGTTCACCGAGGCGACTCTCGGCGCGACGATCGAGGTGCCCACGCTCGGCGGCGAGACGGTCAAGCTCCGGGTCGCGCCTGGCACGCCCTCCGGGCGCGTGCTGAGGGTCAAGGGACGTGGCGTCACGTCGTCGAAGGGCACCGGCGACCTGCTCGCCGAGCTGCAGGTCGCCGTACCCGCGCACCTCGACGAGGCCGCGCGCGAGGCCCTCGAGCGCTTCCATGAGCTCGAGCCCAAAGAGAACCCGCGGGCCGAGATGATGGCCAAGGCGAAGGCCTGACGATGGATGCCGATTCGCCCGTCTTCGCGATCGCGGTCGCCGCGGAGCTCGCCGGAATGCACCCTCAGACCTTGCGGCAGTACGACCGCATCGGTCTGGTGGTGCCCGGCCGCACCCGCGGCGGCTCGCGGCGCTACTCGATGCGCGACATCGAGCAGCTCCGCGAGGTCGCGCAGCTCTCGAGCGAGGGGATGAGCCTGCCTGCCATCGCCCGCCTGCTCGATCTGGAAGACGAGGTGCGGATGCTGCGGCGCCGCGTCAGCGAGCTCGAGGGCTCGCTGCGCGCCGAGCGCGAGAATCGCCCCGGTGTGCGCGTGTTCGCCGCCGGGGCGACCGGGCAGGTCGTCACCCTGCCGTCGGGTCGGCGCATCCGCCGTTCGACGGAGGTCGTGCTCTGGCATCCGCGCGGAGCCGAACACCCGTCTGACGACCAGCAGCAGGCGGGTCCGCGGGAGGGGTAGCCGCGCCCCTGGAGCCGATGCTGCCACCGGCGCGGAAGGCTCTTTCGCGCTGATCGGAGGGGGTCTAGTCTTCGCGCACAGGCTGGGGCACTGCATCGGGCATGTCTCCCGCCTCATGACGAGGAGGAACCATGCGCACTGCCGCCAGAACAGGTCTGCTCATCGCCGGGATCGCCCTGGCCGTCTCTCTCACAGGCTGCTCGGGAGCCCCAGCAGCGGAGAGCACGAGCGAGAGCGCCCCGAAGAGCGATGAGAAGTCGTCGCCCTCGCCGACGGCGACCATGCAGAGCATCGACGAGGCCTGCGCGATCATCGCCGATGAAGGCGGCGCCCTCGTAGACGAGGCGAAGGAGGTCTCCGCCTCGACGCAGAACGATCCGGAGGCGAGCGTCGCGGCCGTGCAGGAACTCGACCAGAAGTTCCAGGCCCTCGGCGAGAAGATCACCAACGATGCCGTCTCTCCGGTCTACAACTCGTTCAGCGACGCGTACAGCAAGGTCGCGGAGATCGCCGCGCAGGGCGAGAACCCCGACGCGATGGACGAGATGCAGGCGGCCATCGAGAGGTTCGTCGACGCGGGCACGCAGATCGACCAGACCTGCTCGCAATGACGATGTGAGCCGGGCCCGTGGGCCGTGGCCGTGCGCGAGTCACGAGGCATCGCCTCGCGCCGAGGCTGACACGTGCAATAGGCTCGTCCCAGTCGGGGGGCTGCGCAAGGCGGGCCTTCGGCCTGTCACCGGAGGAGAATCCATGCGCACCGCACCCAAGACCGCTCTGTTCGTCACCGCTCTCGCCCTCGCCGTCGGCCTCACCGGCTGCTCGGGCGCACCGGCCGGAGACGGCAACGGCCAGAAGACCGAAGACAAGCCGGCCGCGAGCAGCCAGAGCGTCGCCGACGCCTGCAAGCTCTTCGTCGACGAGGGCACCGAGATCAGCAACAAGGCTCAGGAGCTCTCGGCTTCCGCTTCCACCGACCCGGCCGCCGCGGCTGCCGCGCTCGAGGACGTGCAGAAGGAGTTCGAGGCTCTCGGCGAGAAGATCACCAACGAGGAGATCTCGCCCGTCTACAACGAGTTCGTCACGGCATACGGCGAGTTCTCGACCATCATCGGCGAGGTCTCGTCCGACCCGTCGAAGGCCAACGAGGCCATGGAGAAGATGAGCGACACCGTCACCAAGGTCACCGACGCCAGCAAGAAGCTCGGCGAGGCCTGCAACGGCTGATCAGCGCACTGATCGCTGACGAGAACCCGCTCCCGCACTCGTGCAGGGGGCGGGTTCTTCCGTTCCGGGGCCGCACGTCGGAGAACGTCGCTGTGTCGTAGCTCAGAGGCCGAGCACCGCCTTCGCGATGAGGAAGTAGATGATCAGCCCAGTCGCGTCGACGAACGTCGTGATGAAGGGGTTCGAGAAGACCGCCGGGTCGACCTTGATCGCGCGTGCCGCGAGGGGCATGATGCCGCCGATCGACGCGGCCACCGTGCACACCGCGACGAGGGTGAGTCCGATGACGACGCCGATGTGCCAGTCGTACACGAGGCCCGCGAGCGCGAAGCCGAGCGTGCCGAGCAGCAGGCCGAGGCTGAAGCCCACTCTGACCTCGCGGGAGAGCACCCGCTTCACATCGCGCGGGGTGACCTCGCCGAGCGCAAGCGAGCGGGTGACGGTCGTCGCCGCCTGGTTGCCGGTGTTGCCGCCGGTGCCGATGAGCAGCGGCACGAACAGCGCGAGCACCGTCATCTGCGCGAGCGTCGCCTCGAAGGTGTCGAGCACCTGCACGGTGAGCGTCGCGCCGACGGCGAGCACGAGAAGCCAGACCACGCGCGAGCGCACCAGCTGGCGGATCGGGGTGGACAGGTAGGAACGGCGCAACGGCTCGACACCGCCCTGCCTGGCGGCGTCCTCGCTCTCCTCCTGCTTCAGGATGCGTGCTGCGTCGTCGATCGTGAGGATGCCGACCAGCCGCTGCTCGCTGTCGACGACCGGCAGCGCCAGGAGCGCCAGGTCGGTGGTGCGTCGTGCGGCCGCCTCTGCGTCCTCGGTGGCCACCGCGACGTGCGCCTCGCTCATGAGGTCGGCGATGCCGTCGTCCGGCTCGGCCGACAGCAGGTCGCGGAGGCTCACGACGCCGACGACCCTGCGCCCGCCGTCGGTCACAGGCACCGTGTACACCGTCTCGGCGCTGCTGAGCGCCGACCGCACGCGCGTCATCGTCTGCGCGACGCTCAAGTGCGGATGAGTCGTCACGAACTCAGGGCTCATGCGGCGACCGATCGAGTCCTGCGGATACCCCAGCATCGCGGCGGTGAGATCGCGCTCTCGGCGGTTCAGCCCACGCAGCAGTTGAGGCGCGACCGACGCCGGCAGCTCCTCGAGCAGCCAGACCCGGTCATCCGGATCCATCTCGGCGAACAGCGCGGCGACCTCGGCCTTGCGCAGGGCGCCGACGAGATCGCCTCTGGTGCCCGGCGAGAGCGCCTCGAACACCTCGAGAGCTCGAGACTTCGCGAGAAGCCGGTAGACGATGGCGGCGTCGTCGATGCCGAGGCGGTCGACGACCTCGACGAGCTCGGGAACGGCGAGGGGTGTGAGCGCGGCGGACGCGCCGGCCAGGTCGTTCTCTGCGATCAGGTGGCGGATGTCATCCGCGGCTTCGGAGACGGTCTGCAGCTGGGAGGGGGTCATGGTGGCGCCTTCAGGGAAGGGCACCGCGTCGAACGGGATCGCCCTGACAAGGGCGCAAGGGGGCGCGCGTCGCAGCAGACGCCGCCTCGTGGCTCAGTTCAGCGGTGCGGAAGCGGGGGGAGATCGTGTCTGCGACTGTGACTGTCACTGGACATGCGGCACCACCTCGCTTCCGTTGCTCGTACGACCCGTCGATTCTAGACGCAGGAAAGGGGGATGAGCGCTCAGGCAGGCGGCAGGCGAAGAACGTCGCCCTCGCCGCCGGTCAGGTCGGTGGCGATCCGGATGCTGCGCGCGAGGTCGTCGAGGGCGCCCTGCAGCGTGCCGAAGCGCTCGCGGTCGCTGCACACCGCCGTGAGGGTGATGAGGTGCGTCCCGGTGTCCCACGTGTATGTCGCCGAAGAGGGCGATGCCGGGTTCGGCGGCACAGGCATCCACAGCTTCTCGCCCTGACCGAGCGCGGTGCGGAAGTCCTCGGTGTCGTCGTACTCCATCGGCATCATGGCGCGCGCGGCACGCAGCTGAGGAGTGAGCTCCTGCACCGTCGCCATGGCCACCACCAGCTCGGGCTCGGCCTTCCATGTCCAGGCGAGCACCCGGCCGTCGGCCTTGCGCATCGCGAACGGGATGGCCTGACTCGCCAGCCAGCTGCCGAAGCGGGCGCCAGGCAGCGTCTCGCGCCCGAGGCCAGTGCCGGCCTGGGCCATCAGCATCCGGATGGCGGCCTTGCGGTGTCGCCGGCCGGTGAAGCCGAGCGAGCCGGTCACGGGGATCCAGAGGGCGCGGTCGGCAGACGAGATCAGGCGCATGACCCCACGGTACGCGGCCCGCCTCCCGGGCGGGCACAGTCCCCTCGGGTAGAGTGACGGGCGCCCAAGGCTAGAGATAGGCAGCTGACTTCCCGTGACCTCCGGACGCCCCCTGAAGATCCTCATCGGATGCGACACGTTCGCGCCCGACATCAACGGAGCCGCTCGCTTCGCCGAGCGCCTCGCCGCCGGCCTCGTGCAGCGCGGCCATGACGTGCACGTGGTCGCGCCGAACACCGCCTACCGTCGCTCGCCCGCGCACACCGAGGTGATCGAGGGCGAGCCCATGACCATGCACCGCCTCCCCGCCCTGCGCTGGCTGCCCCACGACTGGGTGCGCTTCGTGTGGCCGTGGCGGTCGAAGCACTGGGCGCGCAAGGTGCTCGACGAGGTGCAGCCCGACATCGTGCACATCCAGTCGCACATCATCATCGGACGGGGCCTGACCCGGATCGCCCACGAGCGCGGCATCCCGGTGATCGCGACCAACCACGTCATGGCCGAGAACATCCTCGATCACACGGCCATGCCGAAGTTCGTCGACGACATCGTGCTGCGCTTCGCGTGGGCTGACGCCAAGCGCACCTTCGACATGGCGCGCGCGGTCACCACGCCGACCCGCAAGGCGGCGGACTTCCTCGAGCGAACCATCAGGACGCAGGGCGTCGTACCGATCAGCTGCGGCATCGACCGCCGCAACTACACGCCGGTGATCGCGCCCCGCGACAGGAACCGCATCCTGTTCGTCGGCCGTCTGACCGGCGAGAAGCAGGTCGACGTGGTCCTGCGCGCCGTCGCGAAGCTCGACCCGGCGCTCGACGTGCACTTCGACATCGCCGGTGGCGGCGATCAGCGCAAGGCTCTCGAGGCGCTCGCCGCGCAGCTCGGCATCGCCGATCGTGTCACCTTCCACGGGCGGGTGACCGACGAGCAGCTGCGGGAGCTCTACTCGCGCTCGTCGGTGTTCGCGATCGCGTCGATCGCCGAGCTGCAGTCGATCGTGACGATGGAGGCCATGGCGTCCGCCCTGCCCGTCGTCGGAGCCAACGCCGTCGCGCTGCCGCACCTCGTGCACGATGGCGAGAACGGCCACCTCTTCGAGCCCGGCAACGTCGACGACCTCGCCGACAAGCTCACGCAGGTGCTGGCCGCGTCGCCCGCCGAGTACGAGCGCATGCAGCGCGCCTCACTCGACGGTGTCGCGGTGCATGACATCAACCGCACGCTCGACACCTTCGAGGCGCTCTACCGTGACGAGCCGCTGCCCGCCTGAGCTCGGCGCCGGATGCCCGGGCAGGGTCAGCGTGTCGGAACGGTGCGGTCGTTCTCGGCGACGCGCGCCCAGTCGGTTGGAGTCGCACGGAATCCGTCGCGGCGGAGCTCGGCGATGGTGGCCGCCGCACCCCAGAGGGCCAGCGCGCTGATGATGATGACGATGAACATGGCAGTAACGCTACGATCGGTTCAGAACTGCCACTAGTGGCAGACAGGACATCATGCGTAGGATTGCTGCCAAGCATCCACCGCATGAGAAGAGCCCCGATGAAGACCGTCGCCTGCGTGATCGACAACGGCTTCGCACCGTTCGAGTTCGGCGTCGCGTGCGAGGCCTTCGGCCTCGATCGCGCGGACGACGGCGTGCCGAACTTCGACTTCCGCGTCGTCGCCCCCGAGCCGGGGCTGGTGCGCTCGAAGATCGGATTCGCGGTCGAGGTCGAGCACGACCTCAGCTTCGCCCACGAGGCCGACCTCGTGATCTTCTGCCCCATGCCGCGCAGTCAGTGGACGAATGTGGATCCGAGGCTGATCGATCTGGCGAGGTCGGCCGTCGAACGGGATGCCTGGGTGATGAGCGTCTGCAGCGGCTCTTTCGCGCTCGCCGCCGCCGGCGTGCTCGACGGACGCCGTGCGACGACCCACTGGATGTACGCGCACACCCTGGCCGAGATGTATCCGCTCATCGACGTCGATCCCGACGTGCTCTTCGTGCAGGACGGCCGCATCATCAGCAGCGCCGGGACCGCCGCGGGCATCGACGCGTGCCTGCACCTGCTGCGCATCGAGCTCGGCGCCGAGATGGCCGGGCGCATCGCGCGCCGCATGGTCGTGCCGCCGCAGCGCGACGGCGGTCAGGCTCAGTACATCGACCGCCCGCTGCCGGTCGATGTGGGCGGGTCGCTGGCATCCGTGGCCGACTGGGCGGTGCAGAACCTGCACGACGATCTCTCGGTCGACCAGCTGGCCGACCACGCGCACATGTCGGCGCGCACCTTCGCGCGGCGGTTCAAGGCCGAGTTCGGGGCGACGCCCGCCGCGTGGCTGACCCGCCAGCGGGTGATCAGCGCGCAGCGAATGCTCGAGCGCACCGACTTCGGGCTCGACCGCATCGCAGAAGAGAGCGGGTTCGGCTCGGCGGCCATCCTGCGACAGAACTTCGCCCGGGTTCTCGGCACGACGCCGACCGCCTACCGGGCGCGCTTCTCGTGCCGGGACGAGCTGATGCCCGCCTGAGACGGAGAAGAGGTTCCCGCCGGACGGCGGGAACCTCTTCTGTCGACCTCAGCTCGAGCGCTCAGGCGTTGGTCATGCCACGGCGCAGCAGACGACCGCGGGCGTTCTCGAAGTCGATGACCTCGCCGTGCAGCCACGTCCTGCGCACGACACCCGCGAGCGCCTTGCCCTGGTACGGGGTGAGCGGGTTCTTGTGGTGCAGCTTCTTGACGTCGACCACGTAGGCGTCGTCGGCGGCGAAGATCGAGAAGTCGGCGTCGTATCCAGGGGCGATGCGTCCCTTGCCGGTGAGGCCGGCGAACTGCGCGGGGCGCTCGCTCATCCAGCCGACGACGGTCTCGAGCGACAGTCCGCGCTGGCGCGCCTCGGTCCAGATCAGCGACAGGCCGAGCTGCAGTGATGCGACGCCGCCCCATGCAACCGCGAAGTCGCCGTTCTCGAGGTCCTTGAGGTCAAGCGTCGAGGGGGAGTGATCCGACACGATGAAGTCGATCGTGCCGTCTTCGAGTCCCTGCCACAGCTGCTCGCGGTTGCCGGCCTCGCGGATCGGCGGGCAGCACTTGAAGGCGGTCGCGCCGTGCGGGATCTCCTCGGCCGTCAGCGTCAGGTAGTGCGGGCAGGTCTCGACGGTGAGCTTGAGCCCGTCGCTCTTGGCGCTGCGCAGCATGGGCAGCGCGTCAGACGAAGACAGGTGCAGGATGTGCGCCCGCCCGCCCGTCCAGCGCGCGCGCTCGATGACCTCGGCGATGGCGAGGTTCTCGGCACCACGGGGACGCGAGGCCAGGAACTTGCCGTAGTCGTCGCCCTCGGGCTGGGGTGCACGGTCGATGGCACGGGAGTCCTCGGCGTGCACGATCATCACCGAGTCGAAGGTGGCGAGCTCGCGCATGTCCGTCTCGAGCTCATCGGGGTCGAGCGGGGGGAACTCGTCGACACCCGAGTGCAGCAGGAAGCTCTTGAAGCCGAACACGCCGGCGTCGTGCAGCGGGCGCAGGTCGGCCGTGTTGCCCGGGATCGCACCGCCCCAGAAGCCCACGTCGACGTGGGTCTGGCCGCGAGCGGCCTCGCGCTTGGTCTCGAGCGCGTCGACGCTGACGGTCGGCGGGATGCTGTTCAGCGGCATGTCGATGATGGTCGTCACGCCGCCGGCGGCGGCCGCGCGAGTGGCGGAGGCGAAGCCCTCCCACTCGGTGCGGCCGGGCTCGTTGACGTGCACGTGTGTGTCGACCAGGCCGGGGATCAGGGTCTCGTCGTCGGCGAGCTCGATGACCTCGTCACCGGCGAGATTGTTGCCGAGCGGCTGCATGGCGACGATGACGCCGCCGCGCACGCCCACCTCGCGCGGGCGGATGCCCGCGGTCGTCAGCACTCGCGCACCGCGGATGACGAGGTCGTAGTGCTCGCCGGTCGGATCGAGCGAGACGGATTCCCCGTCGTGCTCTTCGGTCTCGTGCGACATGTCGCGCGTCCCTTCTGCCGGCGCTCCGCCGGGCTTGTGTTCTGTGGGGGTGATGGGTGCGGGGTGGCCTCAGCCTACGAGACCGGGGAAACCCGTGATCCGCTTCGCGCGCGGAGGGGCGTAGGTGCGCACCTTGGAGGTCTTCAGGCCGAGATTGACCAGGCCCTCGGCGACGACGACCGCCGCCTGCACGCCGTCGACGACGGGTACGCCGCACAGCTCGACGATGCGGTCCTTCAGCTCGGCCATGCCGCCGCAGCCCAGCACGATGACCTCGGCGCGGTCGACCTCGACGGCGAGCTTCGCCTCGGCGGCGATGGCCTCGACCGCGCGGTCGGGGTCGCTCTCGAGCTCGAGCACTCCGAGCCCCGAGGAGCGCACTGACGCGCAGCGATCGTGCAGGCCCGCGAGGATCAGGCGGTCCTCGATCAGCGGAACCGCACGATCGAGGGTCGTGACGACCGAGTAGGTGCGGCCCAGGTACATCGCGGTGGAGGCGGCCGCCTCAGTGATGTCGACGACGGGCACGTCGAGCAGCTCCTGCAGCCCTTCGCGGCCGTGCTCGCCGTAGCCCGCCTGGATGACGGCGTCGTACTCGCCCTCGTAGCGCACGACCTTGTCCATCACTCCTACGGCGGCGAGGTAGCTGTCGAAGTTGCCCTCGCACGAGTCGGCCCCGAAGTCCGGTGTGAGGCCGATGATCTCGGTGCCGGCCGAGGCGGCAGCTCGGGCCGCCTCGGCGATGCCGTCGGTCATCGTCTGGGTGGTGTTGACGTTCGCAACCAGGATGCGCATGGGTGTTCTCCGTTCGCTGTCGATCAGTGCGTGGGGGTGACGGCGATGTCGGTGCCCTCGACATCGGCGAAGGGGCCGCGGCGGTCGGCGAGGATGCCGTACGCGATGGCGCCGAGACCGGCGGCGAGGAACCACGAGAACTGGCTCACGACCTGGAAGGCGGGCACGAAGGTGAGCAGCAGGGCGATGGTACCCGAGATGGCGAGGGCGATCACGGCTCGCGGGTTGAAGCCGCGGGCGTAGTAGTACTCGCCGGTCACGTGCTCGGAGTAGAGCTCGGGCACGTTGATGCGCTGCTTCTTGATGAGCCAGTAGTCGACCATGATGATGCCGAACAGCGGGCCCAGCAGAGCGCCGAGACCGTTCAGGAAGATGCCGATCACGACGGGCGAGTTGTACATGTTCCACGGCAGGATCACGAGGCCGATGACCGCCGAGAGCAGCGCCGCCTTGCGGAAGTTCAGGTGCCGCGGGAACAGGTTGGTGAGCGCGTACGTCGGGGCGACGAAGTTCGCCATCAGGTTCACGGCGATCGTGAGCACGATCAGCGCGAGCGAGGCGAGCACGAGCAGCAGGGTGTTCGGGATCGCGGCGACGACGTCGGCGGGGGAGGCGATCGCGACGCCGTTGATCGTGAACGAGCCGCCCGCGAGCACCACGACGACGGTGCCGAAGAAGAGCATGTTGATCGGGATGCCCCAGAAGTTGCCCTTCACGATCGACTTCTTGGACCTGGCGCCGCGGGTGAAGTCGCAGAAGTTGAGCACGAACGTGCCGTAGATGGCGACCCAGGCCGATGCGCCGCCGAGCATGTGCAGCCAGAGGTCGGCTCCCTGCAGGGGTGAGTCGTTCGTCCACGAGATCTGGAAGTCGGCCTGGACGAGGACCCAGACGGCGAGTGCGACGAAGGTCGCGAGGATGACGGGGCCGGCGAAGGCCTCGTACTTGCGGATCATCTCCATGCCGTAGCTGACGATGATCGACTGCAGCACCCAGAGCACGAGGAACGTCAGCCAGCCGAGGCCCGACAGTCCGAGGAACGAGCCCTGCTGCCACGCGGCTGCGCCCGGGAGGAGAGCGATGATCACGACCTGCAGCACCTGGGAGGCGAGATACGTCTGGATGCCGAACCAGGCGATGGCGACGCCGCCTCGCAGGAGTGCGGGGATCTGCGCGCCGTAGATGCCGAAGGAGATGCGGCTCATGACGGGGAACGGAACACCCGTCTTCTCGCCCATGAATCCCGACAGGGTGAGGAGCAGGAAGAGGAAGAGGGCGCCGAACGCCAGCGACCCCAGAATCGCGCCGCCGCTCATGCCGAGCGAGAAGAGCCCGATCGCCCAGACGTAGTTGCCGAGGCTGTGCACGTCGTTCGCCCACAGTGCGAAGATGCTGTAGGCGCTCCAGTGCCGCCCTTCACGGGTGGTCGGCGCGAGGTCGCTGTTGTAGAGACGGGGGCTCAGACCCATCTGAACGGCGAAAGTCCCCGAAGGGGCCTCGTCGAGACCTTCAGAAGCGCGGCTGCGCGGATGCGCGTACTCTTCGGTTGCCATTGCGGGACTCCAATATCCGGACTACGCCGTCGGGAATGAGTGGAGCATGTGATTCTGCTCCGATATTTCGTATTGCGAAAGTATTCTTTCGTAGTACGTTATTCGAACACAGCGCGGCTCGCCTGTCAAGTGGACTCCGGGGCTGTGGCGCGGGGTGACCCCTCGCGTTAGACTTTTCGTATAGCAGAACTTGATTTTCGTTGATCGGAACTGGCATGAACGCTTCACTCACCTCTACTACGCGACGCGAGATCGCCCCCGAACTCGCGCGTTCGTGGCTGCTCGTGGCTGCCACGCGTCCCGAGACCTTCGACGCCGCGGCGGCCTCGCACGCCGACGCCGTCGTGCTGGACATCGAGGATGCCGTTGACGCCAGCAAGAAGGAGTCGGCCCGCGCCGATGTGGTGCGATGGCTGAGCGAGGGCGGTCGTGCCTGGGTGCGCATCAACGACGCCGGCAGCGACTACTGGGCCGACGACATCGAGGAGCTGCGCACGGCGCCGGGTCTGCAGGGCGTGATGCTCGCCAAGACCGAGCTCGGGGGTCAGGTCATGGACACCTACAACCGTCTCGGCGCCCGTGTCCCGATCGTGGCGCTGGTCGAGTCGGCCATCGGAATCGAGAACGCCAGTGAGATCGCCCGGGCCAAGGGCGTGTTCCGCCTCGCCTTCGGAAGCGGTGACTTCCGCCGCGACACGGGCATGTCGGCCGATCGCGAGGCCATGGCCTATCCGCGTGCCCGCCTGGTCATCTCGAGCCGGGTCGGCGGCCTGCCCGGTCCGATCGACGGTCCCACGGTCGGATCGAGCCATCCCATCCTGCGCGAGCAGTCGGCCACCACCGTCTCGATGGGCATGACCGGGAAGCTCTGCCTCTCGGCCGACCAGGCCCCCGTCGTCAACGAGGTCATCAGCCCCACCCGCACCGACGTCGAGTGGGCACACGAGTTCCTCGCCGACTTCGACGCCCGCGGGCGGATCGTGCGAGACGGCAGCGATCTGCCCCGCCTCGGCCGGGCCCGCAAGATCATGCAGCTCGCCGAGGCCTTCGACGTGCTCCCCGTCGCGCGCTGACAGCGCCGCGACCCAGCATCCATCCCCGAACAGAACGGAGTCATCATGACCGACAAGCTCACCGCCGGCAGCACGGCGCCCGATTTCGCCCTCGCCGACGCCGAGGGCCGCACCACCTCGCTCGCCGACTACCGGGGCCGCAACGTGGTGGTCTACTTCTACCCGAAGGCGGCCACCCCCGGCTGCACCACCGAGGCCTGCGACTTCCGCGACAGCCTCTCGGCTCTCGACGCCGCCGGCTACGCGGTCATCGGCGTCTCGCCGGACTCGGTCGAGGAGATCCGATCGTTCGCCGAAGCCGAGCACCTCACCTTCCCGCTGCTCGCCGACAGGGACGCCGCGGTCGCCAAGGCGTGGGGCGTGTGGGGCGAGAAGACGGTCGGCGACCGCACGTTCGAGGGCGTGATCCGCTCGACCTTCGTCCTCGACGGCGAGGGCGTCGTGCAGCGGGCAGAATATGGTGTGGATGCAGAGGGTCACGTGGCCCGTCTGCGCGCAGAACTCGGAGTCTGACTCCACAATGTGAAAAGGGCCGCCGGGGATGTTGACAAACGACTCCGGCGGCCCGCACAATACTTACACATGCTGAAATAACAGTTCCGGCATACGGAAGTAACCTTCTCGTGAAGACTCCGTCAGGGGTTTCCGTATAGCCTTCGCGCCGGATGCCAGCATCTGCTTGAGGATCGAAGATGTTGCTCGAGAACTTCAATGTGGCCGCTCGCGAAGAAGCCGTCGCCGTCGTGAAGCCGGCGCTCGACATCGCTCGCTGGATCGATGGGATCATCGACGGCCGGCCGTACCAGAGCATCGACGAGGTCGCGGCCGCAGCCGCCACCGTCGCAGCCCCGCTCACCGAGGCCGAGATCGACGGCGCCCTGGCGCACCACCCTCGTATCGGCGAGCGCCCCCAGGGCGAGACCGCCGAGGCAGCGCTCTCACGCAAGGAGCAGCCGGGCGTCGACGCCGACACCGCAGCGCGGCTCGCCGAGGGCAACAAGGCCTATGAGCAGCGGTTCGACCGCGTGTACCTGGTGCGCGCCGCCGGACGCTCGGCGGAAGAGATCCTCGCCCTGCTGCAGGAGCGGCTGGGCAACACCCCCGAACAGGAGCTCGTCGTGGTCGACCAGCAGCTGCGCGAGATCGCGGCGCTGCGCCTGGCCGGAGCCCTCGAGAGCTGAAGGAGCGCGACATGAGCGTTTCCCACGTGACCACCCACATCCTGGACACCTCGGTCGGGCGCCCCGCGCCCGACGTCGCGGTCGCGCTCGAAGCCCGTCAGGGCGACGAGTGGGTCGCGATCGGCTCAGGATCCACAGATGCTGACGGGCGGGTGAAAGAACTGGGCCCCGAGCGGCTGGAGAGCGGTGCGTACCGACTCCGGTTCGACACGGCGGCCTACTTCGCCGGCATCGACACGGACACCTTCTTCCCGGAGGTGGTGTTGACCTTCCAGGTCGACGCTGAGCAGGCGCACTATCACGTGCCGCTGCTGCTGAGCCCGTTCGCCTATTCCACTTACCGAGGAAGCTGAGTAGAAATCATGACCAACATCATTCTGGGCAAGAACCAGTACGGCAAGGCCGAGGTCCGAGTCGTCCGGGTCACGCGCGACACCGCACGTCACGAGATCGAGGACCTCAACGTCACGTCGCAGCTGCGGGGCGACCTCGACAGCGCCCACTTCGAGGGCAACAACGAGCACGTCGTCCCGACCGACACGCAGAAGAACACGGTGTACGCCTTCGCCAAGGACGGCGTCGGCAGCCCCGAGGAGTTCCTGCTCCGCCTCGGCCGCCACTTCACGGGTGAGTTCGACTGGATCACCGGCGGTCGCTGGGAGGCCGAGCAGTACACCTGGCAGCGCATCCAGGGCGACGACGGCGAGCACGACCACTCGTTCGTGCGCGGGGGCACCGAGACCCGCACGTCCGTCGTGCAGATCGACGGCGACGACACGGTCGTGATCGCGGGCCTGCAGGACCTCAAGGTGCTGAAGTCGACCCAGAGCGGCTTCGTCGGCTACCCGAAGGACAAGTACACGACGCTGCCCGAGACCGAGGACCGCATCCTCGCCACCTCGGTCACCGCCAAGTGGCGCTACAACCGCAACGACCTCGACTACAACGAGGTCTTCGCCGACGTCCGCCGCCTGCTGCTCGCGGGATTCTCGCGCAACTACTCGTACGCCCTGCAGCACACGCTGAAGGAGATGGCCGAGGCCGTGCTCGAGGCACACCCCGAGATCGACGAGATCCGCTTCTCGACCCCGAACAGCCACCACTTCGTGGTCGACCTGTCGCCGTTCGGTCTCGAGAACCCCAACGAGGTCTTCTACGCGGCCGACCGCCCGTACGGTCTCATCGAGGCGTCGTTCCTTCGCGAGGGCGCCGACACCGACCACTGGTCGTGGGACGGCATCGCCGGCTTCTGCTGATCCTGCGCCCGGCGATCACCGCATGCGCACCCCGGGGCCCGTCGGCCATGCCGACGGGCCCTCGGGGCATCCGGGACCGCAGCGCAGGGTCAGCCGCGGCCGCCGAACGGCATGCCCGCAGCCGCCACCGTGAGCGAGGTGATGTTCGCCTCCGCGGGCAGCTGCGCCATGAACAGCACGGCCCGAGCGGCATCCGCCACATCGAAGGTCGGCTCGACCAGGCGCGATCCGTCTGCCTGCAGGGCGCCCGAGCCCACGCCGATCTCCGACATGATCTGCGTGGCGGCGTTGCCGATGTCGATCTGGCCGCAGCTGATCCCGTGGCGACGGCCATCGAGGTCGATCGACCGGGTCAGCCCCGTGATCGCATGCTTGCTGACCGCGTAGGCCACCGATTGCGGGCGGGGCACCTGCGCCGAGATCGAGCCGTTGTTGATGATGCGTCCGCCCGAGGGCTGCTGCGCGATCATCGTGCGCATCGCCGCACCTGCGCACAGCAGGGCGCCCGTCACGTTCACCTCGATCGTGCGCGTGAACTCCTCGGGGTCGATCTCGGCGGCCGATGCGGCCGGGCCGAACACCCCGGCATTGTTGAACAGAACGTCCACCCGGCCCCACTCGGCCACGACCCGCTCGAAAAGCGCGTCGACCTCCGCCGCTATGGTGATGTCGGTCGGCACGACCAGGGCATCCGGATGCCCTGCCGCGGTCTGCTCGAGGGCATCCGCCCGTCGACCCGCCAGGGCGACCTTGAATCCGGCGTCGAGCATCGCCACGGTGACCGCCCGGCCGATCCCTGAACCTGCACCCGTGACGACGGCGATGCGATCGCTCACAGCCACCCCTTCCGCTTCTGTTCGCCTGCCTGACCGGCAGCCTCACTCCATCTAACAAGAAAGGCCGAAAGTGAACGACGATCGCGCCTCAGCATCCATCCTCGACTCAGCCCCCGGCGACATCGATCCGGAGGAGACCGCCGAATGGCTCGAGTCCCTCGACGCCGTCGTGAGCGCGCGCGGCCCGGCCCGCGGCGAGCACCTCGTGCGCAGCCTGGTCGAGCGCGCCGGCCTGCGCGACGAACCCAGCGCCACCACCGACTACGTGAACACGATCGCCGCGGCCGACGAGCCCGAGTACCCCGGCGACGAAGAGCTCGAGCGCCGCTACCGGGCGTGGATGCGCTGGAATGCGGCCGTGCTGGTGCATCGCGCGCAGCGGCCCGGCATCGGCGTCGGCGGCCACATCTCGACCTACGCGGGCGCGGCGACGCTCTACGAGGTCGGGTTCAACCACTTCTTCCGCGGCAAGGACCACCCCGGCGGCGGCGATCAGGTCTTCTTCCAGGGCCACGCGTCGCCGGGCATGTACGCCCGCGCGTACATGGAGGGTCGTCTGAGCGAAGAGGACCTCGACGGCTTCCGTCAGGAGAAGTCGCGCGAGGGGCACGCGCTCAGCTCGTACCCGCACCCGCGGCTCATGCCCGAGTTCTGGGAGTTCCCCACCGTCTCGATGGGCATCGGTCCCATGAACGCGATCTACCAGGCGCAGTCGAACCGCTACCTGCAGGGCCGTGGCCTCAAGGACACGAGTGACCAGCACGTCTGGGCGTTCCTCGGCGACGGCGAGATGGACGAACCCGAGTCGCGAGGCCTGCTGCAGCTCGCCGCCAACGACGGCCTCGACAACCTGACCTTCGTCGTCAACTGCAACCTGCAGCGTCTCGACGGTCCGGTGCGAGGGAACGGCAAGATCATCCAGGAGCTCGAGGGCTTCTTCCGCGGTGCCGGCTGGAACGTCATCAAGGTGATCTGGGGCCGGGAGTGGGACGACCTGCTCGCCCGCGACGAGGACGGCGCGCTCGTCGACATCATGAACACCACGCGCGACGGCGACTACCAGACGTACAAGGCGGAGTCGGGCGGGTTCATCCGCGAGAACTTCTTCGGGCGCGACGAGCGCGCGGCGGCCCTGGTCGAGAACCTCACGGACGACGAGATCTGGGGTCTGAAGCGCGGCGGCCACGACTATCACAAGGTGTTCGCGGCGTATCAGCAGTCGATGCAGCGCAACGGCAAGCCGACTGTCATCCTCGTGAAGACGGTGAAGGGCTACGGCCTCGGGCAGCGCTTCGAGGCGCGCAACGCCACCCACCAGATGAAGAAGCTCACGCTGCAGGACCTGAAGGACTTCCGCGATCACCTGCGTGTGCCGATCACGGATGCCCAGCTCGAAGCCGACCCGTATCAGCCGCCGTACTACCACCCGGGCGCCGATGCGCCGGAGATCCGGTACATGCAGGAGCGCCGCCGGGAGCTGGGCGGATACCTGCCCGAACGCCGTCCCCACGCGGCGGGCGAGATCACACTGCCCGATGCCAGGGCCTACGAGGTGGCCGCCCGAGGCTCCGGCAAGCAGGAGGCCGCGACGACCATGGCGTTCGTGCGCGTGCTGAAGGACCTCATGCGAGACAAGGAGTTCGGCAAGCGCATCGTGCCGATCATCCCCGATGAGGCGCGCACCTTCGGAATGGACGCGTTCTTCCCGACCGCGAAGATCTACAACCCCAACGGACAGAACTATCTCGCGGTCGACCGCGACATCGTGCTCTCGTACAAGGAGTCGACGTCGGGGCAGATCGTGCACGTCGGCATCAACGAGGCGGGCTCGATCGCCGCCTTCACCGCCGCCGGCACCGCGTACGCCACGCACGGCGTGCCGCTGATCCCGGTCTACGTGTTCTACTCGATGTTCGGCTTCCAGCGCACGGGCGATTCGCTGTGGGCCGCGGCCGACCAGATGGCCCGTGGCTTCCTCATCTCGGCGACAGCGGGTCGGACCACGCTGACGGGTGAGGGCCTGCAGCACGCAGACGGCCACTCGCCGCTGCTCGCCGCCACCAACCCGGCCGTGATCACCTACGACCCGGCGTACGGCTACGAGATCGGTCACATCATGCGCGCAGGCATCGAGCGGATGTACGGCCAGGACTCGACCGATCGCAACTGGATCTACAACCTCATGGTCTACAACGAGCCGATCGTGCAGCCTGCAGAGCCCGATGGGGTCGATGTCGAGGGCATCCTCGGGGGCATCCACCGCATCTCTCCCGCGCAGGGGGAGGGACCACGGACGCACTTGCTGGCGTCAGGCATCGGCGTCACCTGGGCCCTCGAGGCGCAGCAGCTGCTGCGCGACGGGTGGGGGGTGGCCGCCGACGTGTTCTCGGTCACCTCGTGGACCGAGCTGCGCCGCGACGCGGTGCGTGCCGAGGAGGAGGCGTTCCTGCACCCAGAGAACGGCGTGCGCACACCGTTCGTGCGGCAGCAGCTGGCAGACGCGCACGGCCCCATCGTGGCGGTCAGCGACTATGCGAAGGACCTGCCAGACCAGATCCGCCAGTTCGTGAAGAACGACTGGGCCACGCTGGGCGCCGACGGCTTCGGCTTCTCGGACACCCGAGCCGCCGCCCGCCGCTTCTTCAAGATCGATTCGCACTCGGTCGTGGTGCGCGCGCTGCAGCTGCTCGCCGCCAGGGGAGAGGTCGATGCCGCGGCTCCCGCTCAGGCCGCCGAGCGCTACCGCCTGCACGACGTGAACGCCGGGACGAGCGGAAACGCGGGCGGCGACGCCTGATCCTCGTCACGAGACGCCAAGAGGGCCGGATGCATCGCATCCGGGCCTCTCTCTGCATGCGGCGCTCGGGCTGTCAGGAGACCAGTTCGGCGCTGATCGCCTCGGCGGCCTTGCGGAGCATGGGCACGGCGCGCTCGCCGAATGCCTCGTCGACGCGTGAGATGGGGCCCGAAACCGAGACGGCGGTCGGAGTGGGCGCATCGGGAACGGCCATCGAGAAGCAGCGCACGCCGATCTCCTGCTCCTGATCGTCGATCGCGTAGCCGCGCTCGCGGATGCGGTCGAGCTCGGCGATCAGGGCATCGACGTCGCCGATGCTGAACTCGGTCGGGGTGGGCATGCCGGCGCGCGTGACGATGCTGCGGACGGTGTCGTCGGGCAGCTGCGCCAGGATCGCCTTGCCGACACCGGTGTCGTGGGTGTGCGCTCGGCGGCCGACCTCGGTGAACATGCGCATCGAGTGCAGCGAGGGCACCTGGGCGACGTACACGACCATGTTGCCGTCGAGCACGGCCATGTTCGCGCTCTCGCCGAGCTGGTCGACCAGACCCTTCAACTGCGGTCGGGCCAGCGCGCCGAACTGCCGGGACGCACCCTCTCCGATGCGGATCAGCCGTGGCCCCAGCGCGTAGCGGCGGTTCGGCAGCTGGCGCGCGTAGCCGAGCGAGACGAGCGTGCGCAGCAGGCGGTGGATCGTCGGGAGCGGGAGATCGGTCGACGATGCGAGCTCGCTCAGGGTCACGTCACCGCCGGCATCGGTCACCAGCTCGAGCAGTTCGAACACGCGCTCGACGGACTGCACTCCTGATCCGCTGCCGCGCGGAGTCTTGCTTTCGGCCATCAGGTCCTCCTAGGTACCGAGATGATTCCATCATGCGAGAAGTGTGAGCGAAAATCCTGGCGCATCCATCATCGTTGATTGCATCGAACTTTCGTAAGATAGACAATAGTCTCCACGATGCGAAAGCACGAAGAAGTCCATCAGCTCACGTGAGTCGGCGCAGAGGCGTGCGGCACACCTCAGGGAAGAGGAAACATGGCCAATCCCGGTCCCGGTAACTCGATCACACTTCGTATCGACGCTCCCTCCAACTTCAGCGTCACCAGCGAGCTCGCCGCAGCCGCGGCATCCGCCGGCGCTGCCATCACCGCGCTCGACGTGGTCGAGTCGCACCCGACCTCGATCGTCGTCGACCTCACCTGCAACACCATCGACGACGACCACGCCTCGCGCATCCGCGACGCGGTGCAGGCGCTCGAGGGCGTGCACGTGCGCCAGGTCAGCGACCGCACCTTCCTCATGCACCTCGGCGGCAAGCTCGAAGTCGTGCCCAGCGTCCCGCTGCGCAACCGCGACGACCTCTCGCGCGCCTACACGCCCGGTGTCGCCCGCGTCTGCATGGCCATCGCCGAAGACAAGAGCAAGGCGCGCAACCTCACCGTCAAGCGCAACACCGTCGCCGTCGTCACCGACGGCACCGCCGTGCTCGGCCTCGGCGACATCGGCCCCGAGGCCGCTCTGCCCGTGATGGAGGGCAAGGCGGCGCTGTTCAAGCAGTTCGCCAACGTCGACGCGTGGCCGGTCTGCCTCGACACCAAGGACACCGAGGAGATCATCAAGATCGTGAAGGCGATCGCCCCCGTCTACGGCGGCGTGAACCTCGAGGACATCGCCGCTCCCCGCTGCTTCGAGATCGAGGCGCGACTGCGCGAAGAGCTCGACATCCCCGTCTTCCACGACGACCAGCACGGCACGGCGATCGTCACCCTCGCCGCGCTCGTCAACGCTCTGAAGGTCGTCGGCAAGAAGATCGAAGACGTGCGCATCGTGCTCTCCGGTGTCGGAGCGGCCGGCAACGCGATCGCCCAGCTGCTGCTCGAGCAGGGCGCGAAGGACATCGTCGCCTGCGGTCGCAACGGCGCCATCAACCGCGACGAGGAGTACACCGACGCGCACCGTGTCGAGCTCGCGGCGAACACGAACCCGCGCAACTTCACGGGCACCCTCAAGGAGGCCATGGTGGGCGCAGACGTCTTCATCGGCGTCAGCGCGCCGAACGTGCTCGACGAGAACGACATCGCCGCCATGGCAGACGACGCGATCGTCTTCGCGATGGCCAACCCCACTCCCGAGGTCGACCCGGTCGTTGCTTCCAAGCACGCCGCCGTCGTCGCCACCGGTCGCAGCGACTTCCCCAATCAGATCAACAACGTGCTGGCCTTCCCCGGCTTCTTCCGCGGCCTGCTCGACGCGGGTGTGTCCGACATCACCCCGCCTATGCTGGTCGCAGCCGCCGAGGCCATCGCATCGCGCGTCGACGACGAAGAGCGCAACGCGAGCTTCATCATCCCCAGCGTCTTCGACCCCGAGGTCGCCGGAGCGGTGGCAGAGGCGATCGTCCGCGTCGTCAAGGCCGCAGAGAAGGAGTGACCGGAGTGTCAGCCAATACATCCCTGCGCGAAGACGACTTCGCCGACATCGATTCGCGTCTGGCGCAGACCGACGCCCTGCTCACGAACTCGTACCCGGGTGACGACGGCAGTCGCCAGCCGGTGCACACGCTGTACGTGCCCGCCGACCGCTTCGACCCCGCTCTGCCCGCGCGCTTCGGCGCGGAGGCCCTCGACGCCGTCGATGCGGCCGGCGGCATGGCGGAGCTCGCCGAGTCGGTCGGACTGGGGCACCTCGCCGATCAGCTCGCGCCGCTGGTGGACGCCAAGCTGCGTCGGGAGCCCATAGAAGATCTGCGACTCGACTTCGAGGACGGCTACGGCACTCGCGGCGACGACGAAGAGGATGCCGCTGCCGTCCTCGCCGCCGAGCGCGTCGCAGAGGCGGTCGCCGCAGGCACGGCGACGCCGTTCATCGGCATCCGGTTCAAGTGCTTCGAGGCGCCGACCCGGCGCCGCGGCATCCGCACCCTCGACCGGTTCGTCACGACGCTCGCCGCCGCCGGCGAGCTGCCCGACGGGCTGATCCTCACCCTGCCCAAGGTGACCACCGTCGCGCAGGTCGAGGCGATGGTGGCGCTCTGCGAGCGCTTCGAAGAGCGCCTGGGCCTGGCACCGGGCCGTCTGCGCTTCGAGGTGCAGATGGAGACGCCGCAGCTCATCGTCGCGGCCGACGGCACCATCCCGGTCGCGACGCTGCTGCACAGCGGGCAGGGTCGCGTGTCGGCCCTGCACTACGGCACCTACGACTACAGCGCTTCGCTGCAGATCGCCGCGGCGTACCAGTCGATGGAGCACCCGGCCGCCGACTACGCCAAGCAGGTCATGCAGGTCGCGGTCGCCGAGACCGGAGTGCGCCTCTCGGACGGGTCGACCAACGTCATCCCGGTGGGTGAGAAGGCCCAGGATGCCTGGAAGCTGCACGCCCGTCTGGTGCGGCGCTCGCTCGAGCGCGGCTACTACCAGGGCTGGGATCTGCACGCCAACCAGCTGCCGACCCGGTACCTGGCCACCTACGCGTTCTACCGCGAGGGCTTTGAGGCGGCCGCACGCCGACTCGACAACTACCTGCACGGCAACGACGCGACCATCATGGATGAGCCGGCCACCGCACGCGCGCTCGCACGATTCGTCGTGCGCGGCCTGGAATGCGGTGCGCTCACCGAAGACGAGGTGCGCACCTCGACCGGCGCCTCGCCCGCAGAGCTCACCCGCCTCGCCCATCCCAAACTCGCCACCAAGGAGGCCTGATGTCCTACTACACCCCGACCGGCGGACTGCCGGGGCAGACCGAGCTGCTCACTGACCGCGCGATCGTCAAGCTCGCCTACACGGTGATCCCCAAGGGCGTTCTGCGAGACATCGTCACCAGCAGCCTGCCCGGTTTCTCGAACACCCGTGCATGGATCATCGCCAAGCCCACCCCGAGTTCTGCTGAGACCTTCTCGCAGCTGATCGTCGAGATCTCGCCCGGCGGCGAGGCCGCCAAGCCGGAGCCCGAGGCCGGTGTCGAGGGGGTCATCTTCGTCACGACCGGCGCGCTCACCCTCTCGCTCGAGGGTGAGACGCACGTGCTCGAAGAGGGCGGCTATGCGTTCCTCGCGCCCGGCGCCAACTGGTCGCTGAAGAACGAGGGCGACGAGATCACGAGCTTCCACTGGATCCGCAAGGCGTACGAGTGGCTCGAGGGCGTCGATGCTCCCGCGTCGTTCGTCACCCGCGATCAGGACATCGAGCCCACTCCGATGGTCGGCACCGATGCGTGGCTCACCACCCGCTTCGCCGACTCGAACGACATGGCGCACGACATGCAGGTGAACATCGTCACGTTCAAGCCGGGCGGCTCGATCCCGTTCGCCGAGACGCACGTCATGGAGCACGGCCTCTTCGTGCTCGAGGGCAAGGCGGTCTACCACCTCAACGGTGACTGGGTCGAGGTCGAGGCGGGCGACTACATGCTGCTCCGCGCGTTCTGCCCGCAGGCCTGCTATGCCGGCGGTCCCGGTGACTTCCGCTACCTGCTCTACAAGGACATGAACCGTCAGATCAAGCTCACCTGACGCATCGTCTGATGAAGGCGCCGCCCCCACGGGGCGGCGCCTTCATCGTGCTCGCGCCCGAACGAGAAGCGGGGCCCGCGTCGGCGGGCCCCGCTTCTCGTTCGGGCGCGGCTCAGGCCGTGCCGGCCGCCTTCGCGGCGGCGCGCTCCGCTGCGGTCGGGATCTGCTCGATCCGCCCCAGCACGACGGTGTAGAAGAACACGCCGAGCACCAGCATGACGCCGGCGACGACGAACGCGGCGGCGAAGCTGCCGGTCAGCTGAACGATGAAGCCCGTGACGATCGGGGCGGTCGTTCCGATGAGGTTGTTCACGGTGTTCATGACCGCTCCGGTTGCACCCACCGAACCCTCGGGGGCGATCAGGGCAGGCAGCGAGTTGGTCACGCTGAACGCGATGGTGATGCCCGTCGTCCCCAGCGTGATCCACACCAGAGCCCAGAACAGGTCGTCGGTGAACGCCGTTCCTGCGATCGTGATCGCCAGCAGCATGCCGCCGATGATGAAGGCCCGCCGCACGAGTGTGCTGGACTTGCCGTTCTTGATCAGACGGTCGAGCCAGAACCCGGGCAGCAGATACTGCACGATGACGGCGAAGAGCCACGGGATGGCCGTGACCAGGCCCGAGCGAGCGACGTCCATGTCCATCTCGGCCTGCAGGAAGCCGGGCAGCCAGGTCAGCAGCATCCACTGCACGTAGCCGGCGCAGCCGAGGCCGAGCGACATGCCCCAGACCTTCCGCTGGCGCAGGATGTAGCCGAGGTTCGCGAGCGGGTCGGGCTTGGGGGCGTCTTCGTGCTGTGCGCCGCCGTCGAGGATGTGCGCGAGCTCGGCGTCGCTGAGCTTGCCTTCCCGGTTCATCTCCTTCGGGTCGCGGTAGCGCAGGAAGAACAGCACCGTGCAGACGAGGCTCAGGATGCCGATGGCCACGAAGGCGCCCCGCCATCCGAACATCGCGACCGCGGCACCGACGATCGGGAACCCGATCACATTGGACAGACGCTGGCCGCTGTCGAAGATGACCGTCGCCATCCCTCGTTCCGTGCGGGGGAACCAGTAGCTGGTCACCTTCATCGCACCGGGGAAGATCGGCGCCTCGGCGAAGCCGAGGATGAGCCGCGCGATCAGCAGCAGACCCATGCCGCTGATCATGGCGGTGAGGAAGCAGGAGACGGCCCACAGCACGGTTGCGACACGCATCACCCACTTGATGCCGATCTTGTCGAGCAGCATTCCCATCGGGATCTGCATCAGGGCGTACGACCAGCCGAAGCAGCCCAGGATGATGCCCATCTGGCCGGCTGTCATGCCGAACTCCAGTCGCATCTCGTGTTCTGCGACCGACATGGAACTGCGGTCGATGTAGTTGACGAGGACGGCGAAGAACAGCAGGAACGCTATACCCCATCGCACTCGGCCGACTCTGGCTGGGCGCGGGATGATCAGCCCCGTCTTGGGAATCTTGGCGGGATCGGGATGACCGATAGATGACATGGTGTGAGACCTCTCTTGCTCGACATCGAGTTGAGTCTGGGCGCTCCCCGACCTGAGGGCGCTCGAGAACTGTAGCCGCGCTCCCTCAGCTTCCGCAATGAAGAAGCTGATATCCGCAGTGCGGAAAATGTGCCCATGAAACGTCTCTCCCCGCAGTGCGTTCCGGATGCTGGAATGCGGGCCGCCCTTCGTTGACAGGGTGCTCATGCCCGTCCTACGCTTTCATCACTAGGAACTTTTATTCCGTAATCCGAAATCAAGGATGATCATGAGCTACACCGTCAACGCCTCGATCCTGCTGACCGACCTCCCCGTGAACGAGCGTCCCGCCGCCGCCAAGGCCGCCGGCTTCGACGCCGTCGAGTTCTGGTGGCCTTTCGCCTCGGCTGTGCCCGCGCAGCAGGAGGTCGACGCGTTCGTCGCCGCGATCCAGGATGCGGGCGTGCAGCTCACCGGTCTGAACTTCTTCGCAGGCGACATGGCTGCGGGCGACCGCGGACTGGTCTCATGGGTCGGCCGCGAGAGCGAGTTCCGCGACAACGTCGAGGTCGTCGTCGGCATCGGAGAGCGCACCGGCACAAAGGCGTTCAACGCCCTTTACGGCCTGCGGCAGGACGGCGTCGACGCGAAGACCCAGGACGACCTCGCCGTTGAGAACCTCGCGATCGCAGGCAGGGCCGTGGCCCGAATCGGCGGCATCGTGCTGCTCGAGCCCGTCTCCGGCGCCGACGCCTACCCGCTGAAGACCGCCGCCGACGCGCTCGCCATCATCGCGCGCGTCAAGGACGAGCACGGCGTCGACAACGTCAAGCTGCTCGCCGACTTCTACCACCTCGCCGTCAACGGCGACGACGTGGCCGCGGTCATCGCCGGCCACGCGAGCGAGTTCGGTCACATCCAGATCGCCGACGCCCCCGGCCGCGGCGAACCGGGCACCGGCGAGCTGCCCATCGCCGAGTGGATCGACGCGGCGCGCGCCGGGGGTTACGACGGCGTCATCGGCCTCGAGTACAAGGCCACCCAGGCAGACCCGTTCGCCTGGACCAAGAACTGACATCCCACTTCCGCGAAGGAGCGACGACATGACCAACATCACCATCATCGGTCTCGGCATCATGGGCCTTCCCATGGCGAAGAACCTCGTCAAGGCGGGGTACACCGTCACCGGCGTCAACCGCAGCCCCGAGGCCGTCGAGAAGCTCGTCGAAGCCGGTGGCAAGGGAGCGGCGAGCATCGCCGAGGGCGTCAAGGACGCCGACGTCATCATCACGATGGTTCCCGATTCCCCGGATGTCGAGGGCGTGGTCCGCGGCGAGGAGGGCGTCTTCGCCAATGCGAAGCCGGGCGCGCTGTGGATCGACAACTCGTCGATCCGCCCCGACGTCGCGAAGGAGCTCGCCGAAGAGGCCGTGGCCGCAGGGTTCGGCGCCGTGGACGCCCCCGTCTCGGGTGGCGAGCAGGGCGCGATCGACGGCGTGCTGTCGATCATGACCGGCGGTTCGCCAGAGGACTTCGCCAAGGCCGAGCCCGTGCTGCAGGCGATCGGCAAGACCATCGTGCACGTCGGCCCCGCCGGTGCCGGTCAGACGGTGAAGGCAGCCAACCAGCTCATCGTGGCTGTCAACATCCAGGCGCTCAGCGAGGCGATCGTCTTCCTCGAGGCGTACGGCGTCGACACCGATGCGGCCCTCAAGGTGCTCGGCGGCGGCCTCGCAGGCTCCAAGGTCCTCGACCAGAAGGGGCAGAAGATGCTCGACCGCGACTTCGCCCCCGGCTTCCGCCTGGCCCTGCACAACAAGGACCTCGGCATCGTCACCGCCGCTGCCCGCGGCGCCGGCGTGGCGGTGCCCCTCGGCGCGGCTGTCGCCCAGCTCGTCACCTCGCTCGTCGCCCGCGGCGACGGCGGCCTCGACCACTCCGGCCTCTTCAAGCTCACCGCTGAGCTCTCGGGCCGCGACAACAACTAAGGACACATCATGACCCGCATGCGTGCAGTGGACGCCATCGTCCAGATCCTGATCAAGGAGGGCGCCGACGAGGCGTTCGGCCTGCCGGGAGCCGCCATCAACCCCCTGTACTCCGCGATGCGCGCCAACGGCGGCATCCGCCACACGCTCGCCCGCCACGTCGAGGGTGCCTCGCACATGGCCGACGGCTACAGCCGCACCGGCGACGGCCGCATCGGCGTCTGCCTCGGCACCTCCGGCCCGGCCGGCACCGACATGATCACCGGTCTGTACGCGGCGATCGCCGACAGCATCCCGATGCTGTGCATCACCGGTCAGGCTCCGGTGGCGAAGCTCGACAAGGAGGACTTCCAGGCTGTCGACATCGCGTCCATCGCGAAGCCGGTGACCAAGTTCGCCAAGACGGTGCTCGAGGGCGCCCAGGTGCCAGGCGTCTTCCAGAGCGCGTTCCAGATCATGCGCTCCGGCCGGCCCGGTCCGGTGCTGATCGACCTCCCGTTCGACGTGCAGATGACCGAGATCGAGTTCGACATCGACACCTACGAGCCGCTGCCGGTCGCGAAGCCCGCGGCCACGGCCGCGCAGGCCGAGAAGGTGCTCGACATGCTGACCTCGTCGACGCACCCGGTGATCGTCGCCGGCGGCGGGATCGTCAACTCCGGTGCGTCCGACAAGCTCGTCGAGCTGGCCGAGACCCTCGGCGTTCCGGTCGTGCCCACCCTGATGGGCTGGGGCGCCATCGCAGATGATCACCCGCTGGCCGCGGGCCTGGTCGGCATCCAGACGTCGCAGCGGTACGGCAACGCGAGCTTCCTCGAGAGCGACTTCGTGCTCGGCATCGGCAACCGCTGGGCCAACCGCCACACCGGCGGTCTCGACACGTACCGCAAGGGCCGCACCTTCGTGCACGTCGACATCGAGCCGACGCAGATCGGCCGCGTGTTCGCGCCCGACTACGGCGTGGTCTCCGACGCCGGCGCGTTCATCGACGCGCTGCTCGCGGCAGCACGCGACCGCGTCGCCGAGCTGCCCGACTACAACGGCTGGGCGCAGGAGTGCCGCGACCGCAAGGCGCGCCTTCAGCGCAAGACGAACTTCGACAACGTGCCCATGAAGCCGCACCGCGTCTACCAGGAGATGCTCACGGCGTTCGACCGCGACACCACGTTCGTCACCACGATCGGCCTGTCGCAGATCGCCGGCGCGCAGCTGCTGCACGTCTACGGCCCGCGCAAGTGGATCAACGCCGGCCAGGCCGGCCCCCTCGGCTGGACCGGCCCCGCCGCCCTCGGCGTCGTCCGGGGCAAGCCGGGCGAGCAGGTCGTCGCGCTCTCGGGCGACTACGACTTCCAGTTCATGATCGAAGAGCTCGCCGTGGGAGCGCAGCACAAGCTGCCGTACATCCACGTCGTGGTGAACAACAGCTACCTGGGTCTGATCCGTCAGTCGCAGCGCGGTTTCGAGATGGACTACGAGGTCTCGCTGGCCTTCGACAACGTCAACACCCCGAACGACCCGAACAGCGTCGCGACCGGCTACGGCGTCGACCACGTGAAGGTCGCCGAGGGTCTGGGCTGCAAGGCGATCCGCGTCGAGCGCCCCGAAGAGCTCGCTGCTGGGTTCGCCGAGGCCGCGCGTCTGCGCGACGAGTTCCAGGTGCCCGTGGTGGTCGAGGTCATCCTCGAGCGGGTGACGAACATCGCGATGGGTGCCGACCTCGACACCATGAACGAGTTCGAGGATCTCGCGTCGTCGCCCGCCGATGCACCTGAGGCGATCTACGCTCTGCTTGACTGATCGACATGCGCATCCTCATCGCCTCTGACAAGTTCAAGGGCTCGGCGACGGGCTCCGAGGTGGCGGCGGCGGTCGCCGACGGCATCCGGGAGATCATCCCGGATGCCGTCGTCGACGCGGCTCCCGTCGCCGACGGCGGCGAGGGTACGGTCGACGCGGCCGTCGCCAGCGGCTTCACTCCGGTGACGGTATCGGTCACGGGCCCGACCGGGCGGCAGGTGGATGCCACCTTCGCCCTGCGGGACGACGAGGCGATCATCGAGATGGCGGCGGCGAGCGGGCTGGACGTGCTGCCGGACGGCGAGAAGGACGCCCTCGGCGCCACCAGCCGCGGCACGGGTGAGCTCATCGTCGCCGCGCTCGACAGGGGTGCGACGTCGATCGTGCTCGGCGTGGGCGGCAGCGCCTGCACAGATGGCGGTGCGGGCATGCTGCAGGCGCTGGGTGTGGCGCTGCGCACAGAAGACCGGCCCGTCCGCCCTGGGGGCGCGGGTCTGGTCGACCTGGTCTCGGCCGACATCTCGGGCCTCGACCCCCGACTCGACGGCGTGAGCTTCGTGCTCGCCGCTGATGTCGACAATCCTCTTCTGGGAGACCGGGGGGCTGCTGCGGTGTTCGCGCCGCAGAAGGGGGCGAGCGCCGACGATGTCGCCGTCCTCGAGGCAGGCCTCTCGCGTCTCTCAGAGCTCGTCGACTCGCTGCCCGGCGTGCGACCCTCGGCATCCGCGCCCGGTGCGGGCGCGGCCGGGGGAGTCGGCTACGCCGCGCTCGCGGTGCTCGGCGCCGTGCGCGAGCCCGGCATCGACGTCATCCAGCGCCTGACGGGGCTGGAGGCGCGTATCGCCGACGCCGACCTGGTGATCACCGGCGAGGGCAGCCTCGATGATCAGAGCCTCGGCGGCAAGACTCCGCTGGGCGTCTCAGCGGCGGCGGCGAGAGCGGGCAAGCCCGTCGTCGCGGTGTGCGGCCGGACGACGCTGGATGCTGCGCAGGCGACGTCTGCGGGCTTCGCGAAGGTCTATGCGCTGAGCGCCATCGAGCCCGAACCGGCGAAGAGCATGGCCAACGCGGTGCCGCTGCTGCGTGAGATCGGCCGTGCGATCGGCGTCGACGCTCCCGCACTGCTCGATTCCTGAGTCCGGCCCGCGGAGCAGCGCTCCGGACGCTCTGTCTCGTGCTGCGACGCAGGTCTCGCGCGCAGGATGGAGCCGCAGACGCGCAAGAGGGGATCGGCCCGCCGGTGGGCGGCGCCGATCCCCTCTTCTCGCGTGTGAGTCCTCAGGCCGCCTTCGGGAAGAGGATGCGGAATGCGCGGATGAAGCCGTTGCCCTCGTCGGCCGGCAGGTGGAAGTCGGGGTCGATGTTGACCGACGGGTTCTCTGCGGACGGGACGTACCCGTTCGCCTCGATCGCGTGTGCGCTCATGTCCCTCTCCGTTCTCGTTTCCATAAAGTGGAAGAATCGTCTTGCTGTATGAAAAGAGTACGCACGGGGTCACCGAAGAGTCAATAGCCTTCCACGATGCGCAACGTCAAATCGGGGAAGGCGGGCGCGTCGCCGCCCGATGGCCGGAGTGACCCCGTCAGTCCCAGCGTCCAGGGCTCGGCAGCACGCGCGACTGCACGGTCACCGCGCCGGGGGCGACCTCGGCCGTGCAGAACAGCAGCGACATGGTCGGGTAGCCGTGCACGTGGTTGTCGCGCACGATCGCCCTGTCGTCTTCAGGAGACAGCGCGGCGCTCTCTCCGAGTACATCCACCCAGCGTGACGCCCAGCCGTCGTCCTCCGGGGCGGCGGCGGCGAAACGCGGGAGCCAGGTCTCGATCCGCGCGGTGCGCGGGTCGTCGAGGTCATCGTGCGCGATCATGTGCACGCCCTCGGGAACCCGCGTCTCGCGCAGCTCGACGCCATCCCACGACAGCACCCGCGCCCCGTCCGGCCTCACCTCGAGCAGATTGAACCCGTGCATCCGTTTCACCAGATCGCCGTGCCCGGGGGCATCAGGCGACCGGCCAGCAACCGACTCCAGCGCAAGCGAGCCGCGCGAGAGCGTCTGGTCGGCCGGCAGGTCGAGCACATCGGCGCGATTGAGCAGCACGGCGAGGCGCCCGGCGGCAGGGTCGGCGGCGAGCCAGGCGCCGCCGGCGCGGCGATCGCGGATGCCGATCACACCGGGCCTCTCGTCAGGCCACCACTCGCCCAGGTCGTCCCACGGGCGGTCCGGATCCTCATCCCGCACGGCGAGCAGCCGCGCGTGCTCGCCTGAAGCGGGGGCGACATCGATCACGACGGTGCACACGAGCATGAGTCTATGCGCGCCCCGCACCCCTGCGGCCTGAGGCAGAATCGAAGCGTGAACATCGTCGTCGCCGTGACCGGCGGGATCGCCGCGTACAAGAGCGTGCACCTGGTGCGCCTGCTGATCAAGGCGGGTCATGAGGTCACCGTCGTGCCGACCGAAGACGCGCTGCGCTTCGTCGGGCTGCCCACCTGGGAGGCGATCAGCCGCAGGCCGGTCACCACGAGCGTCCACGAGGACGTCGCGCAGGTGCGCCATGTCGCCCTCGGCCAGGCCGCCGACCTCGTGATCGTCGCCCCGGCCACCGCGAACACGATCGCGAAGATGGCGGCGGGCCTGGCTGACGACCTGCTCGGCACCACGCTGCTCGCCACCACCGCCCCGGTCGCGATCGCCCCGGCCATGCACACCGAGATGTGGCGGCACCCCGCGACCCAGGCGAACATCGCCACCCTGCGCGAGCGCGGCGTCGCGATCCTCGGACCAGGCGAGGGCGAGCTGACGGGAGGGGACTCGGGTCCTGGCCGGATGCTCGAGCCCGAGCAGATCATGGCCGAAGCCCTCGCCCTGATCGCTTCGACCCCGACGGCTGCCGGCGACGAGCAGGATCTCGACGGGCTGCGCGTCGTGGTCTCGGCCGGCGGTACCCGCGAGCCCCTCGACCCTGTGCGCTTTCTCGGCAACCGCTCCAGCGGGCGCCAGGGGGTCGCTCTGGCCCTCGCCGCGGCCGACCGCGGTGCCGAGGTCGAGCTCGTCGCCGCGCACATCGACGGCGCGGTGCTGGCCGACGCCGAGCGTCACCCCGGCATCCGCATCGCGCATGCGGGAACCGCGGCCGAGCTCGGCGAGGCGATGCGTCGCGCATCGGAGGACGCGGCGGTGATCGTGATGGCCGCGGCCGTCGCCGATTACCGCCCGGCCGACGTCTCCGACCGCAAGCTGACCAAGGAGTCGGGCCCGCTCGAGAGCATCGAGCTGGTGCAGAACGAGGACATCGTCGCCCACCTGGCTGCGCGGCGCCATCCGGGCCAGGTCGTGGTCGCGTTCGCCGCCGAGACGCCGGATGACCGTGACGAACTGCTCGAGCGCGCACGGCGCAAGCGCGAGCGCAAGGGCGTCGATCTGCTCGTGGTCAACGAGGTCGGCTGGGACCGAGGCTTCGAGTCGGGGGAGAACGCCGTGCACGTCATCGGCGACGGCGGTGCGGTCGTGGCCAGGGCATCCGGAAGCAAGCGGTCGGTCGCCGACGATGTCTGGGATGTCATCGCCGACGTTCTCGACTGACCCGGTCGCCGCGGCGGGCGCGTCAGCCGCCGATGTACGACATCTCGATGCGCTTGCGCTGCGTGCGCAGCGCCGGGGTGAGCCCGGCGCGGATCTCGGAGTAGCGGTCGCTGCGGCCGCCCCAGATGGATGCCATGGCCGCGGCGAGCTCGACATCGTCGGCGCCGCCGCGCATGAGCGCCCGCAGGTCGTGACCGTTCGAGGCGAACAGGCAGGTGAAAAGCTTTCCCTCGGTCGAGATCCGCGCGCGCGTGCACGTGCCGCAGAACGCGTTGGTGACGCTGGAGATCACGCCGATCTCGCCCGTTCCGTCGGCGTAGCGCCAGCGCTTCGCGGTCTCGCCCTGCACGGTGGACGCCGCCTGCTCGAGGGGGAACTCCGCCGCGATGCGCTCGATGATCTCGGCAGAGGGCACGACCTCGTCGAGCGACCAGCCGTTGGTATTGCCGACGTCCATGTACTCGATGAAGCGCAGGGTGTACGGGGTGCCCTTGAAGCGCCTGGCCATGTCGATGATCTCGCCGTCGTTGACGCCCCGCTTCACGACCATGTTCAGCCGGATCGGGCCGAGGCCCGCCGCGTGGGCGGCATCGATGCCGTCGAGCACCCTCGTCACGGGAAAGCGCACGTCGTTCATCCGCTGGAACAGCTCGTCGTCGAGCGAGTCGAGAGAGACCGTGACCCGCTTCAGTCCCGCCGCCTTGAGCGCCTCGGCCTTCACGGCGAGTGCCGAGCCGTTGGTGGTCAGGGCGAGGTCGAGCGGTTCGCCCTCCGGCGTGCGGATCGCGGCGAGCTGCTCGATGAGTGCCTCGATGCCGCGACGCAGCAACGGCTCGCCCCCGGTCAGCCGCAGCTTCTGCACGCCGTGCGCGGCGGCGACGGTGGCGATCCGGGTGATCTCCTCGAAGCTCAGCAGCTCGTCGCGGTCGAGGAAGGCATAGTCGCGGCCGAAGATCTCCTTCGGCATGCAGTACACGCAACGGAAGTTGCAGCGGTCGGTCACCGAGATGCGCAGATCGCGCAGAGGGCGATCGAGTTCGTCGGTGAGCATGGAGCCTGTATACCACATGGTGAAAACAAACTTTCACACGAAGCTGGACGTGTGCCGAAGATCCTGTTACCGTCTTCTCAGCGCGGAACCGTCACCAGGAGTTCCGAGTCGACAACAGAAGAACAAGCGGTTCGACGTATATCTCGTGGAACGTTCCGATCCGGATCCGACCCGATAAGCCGTATCACTGCTGTGAGATTGCAAGGAAGCTCTCAAGCATGTCAACCACCGCTCTCGGGGCACAGCTCACACCTGCCCAGTACCTCGCCCGTGCCGTCGACATCGCCGTGCAGAACGTCCGCAACGCGGGCGGTCCGTTCGGAGCGATCGTCGTCTCGGCAGACGGCCAGATCTTCGAAGGGGTCAACCGTGTCACCGCGAATCTCGATCCCTCGGCTCATGCCGAGGTGACCGCCATCCGCAACGCCTGCCAGGGGCTGGGCACATTCGACCTCACCGGCGCCACGCTCTACACGAGCTGCGAACCCTGCCCGATGTGCCTCGCCACCTCGCTGTGGGCGCGCATCGACCGGGTCTACTTCGCGGCAGATCGCGAGGACGCGGCGGATGCGGGCTTCGACGACGCCGTGTTCTACCGGTACTTCGAGGGCGGCCCCGCCGACCGCGAGATCATGCCGGTCGCACGCGAGACCCTCGACGCCGGCACGCGTGTCGCGCCCTTCACCGAGTGGAATCAGAACTCCGCCCGCACCGAGTACTGAGCACTCCGCACCGACTCACCGAGCACCGACTCACCGAGCACCGAAGCCCGAGCACCGAAGCCCGAGCACCGACGCTCGAGCGACCGCTCGTCCACCCATCCCTCTCCACCCGACAGAGAGCACTATCGCCATGTCTCAGACCACCGGCATCCGCGAAGACGCGGACCTTCCCCGCAAGAGCACCACGAACACGACGAACACCACGAGTGCCCCCGAGCCGCGCAGCGCGCTCGACCGCTTCTTCGAGATCACCAAGCGCGGGTCCACGGTTCCGCAGGAGATCCGCGGCGGCGTCGTCACGTTCTTCGCGATGGCCTACATCGTCATCCTCAACCCGATCATCCTCTCAGGAGGCGTCGACGCCGTCGGCAACTCCCTCGACTTCGCTCAGGTCGGCGCCGTCACCGGTCTTACGGCCGGCGTCATGACCTTGCTGATGGGCTTCATCGCCCGCGTCCCGTTCGCGCTCGCCGCGGGCCTCGGCATCAACTCGTTCCTCGCCGTCTCCGTGGTGCAGGGGGTCACCTGGCCCGAGGCGATGGGCCTGGTGATGATCAACGGCGTGCTGATCGTGCTGTTCGGTGCCACGGGCATCCGGACCGCGATCTTCCATGCCGTGCCCCACGCGCTCAAAGCGGCCATCACGGTCGGCATCGGCCTGTTCATCGCCTTCATCGGCTTCGTCGACTCCGGCTTCGTCAACCGCACGCCCGCCGGCCCTCCTGTGCAGCTCGGCGACGGCGGCTCGCTCAGCTCGGTCCCCACGCTGATCTTCATCGGCACGATGGTGCTGATGGGCGTGCTGATCGCCAGGCGAGTACCCGGTGCGATCCTCATCGGCATCGTCGCCGGCACCGTCGTGTCGATCATCGTCGAGGGCCTTCTGAAGCTCGGTCCGACCGTCGGCAGCGACGGTGAGGTCAACCCGGCAGGCTGGCACATGACCGTTCCCGGCGTGCCGACGAACTGGTTCAGCCTGCCCGACTTCTCGCTGATCGGTCAGTTCGACCTCGTCGGCTCGTTCGGACGCATTGGCGCACTGGCCGCGATCATGCTCGTCTTCACTCTGCTGTTCACGAACTTCTTCGACGCCATGGGCGCCATGACCGGGCTCGCGAAGCAGGCCGGCATCGCGAACAAGGATGCGACGTTCCCCCGTCTGCGCAGCGCCTTCGTGGTCGAGGGTGCTGGTGCCGTGGTCGGCGGTGGCACGTCGAGCTCGTCGGCGACGGTGTTCATCGACAGCGCCGCGGGCATCGCCGAGGGCGCCCGTACGGGCCTCGCCTCAGTCATCACCGGTGCGCTGTTCCTGTTCTCGATGTTCCTCACCCCGCTCACCGCGATCGTGCCGATCGAGGTGGCGGCCGCAGCGCTCGTGATCGTGGGTGCGCTGATGATGGCGCAGATCCGCGAGATCAACTTCAACAAGTTCTCGGTCGCCATGCCTGCGTTCCTCACGATCGTGACGATGCCGCTGACCTACTCGATCGCAAACGGCATCGGCGCAGGCTTCATCGCGTGGGCGCTGATCAACACCCTCGCGGGCCGTGGGCGCAAGGTGCACTGGCTGCTGTGGGTGGTCGCAGCCGGATTCGCGATCTACTTCGCGCGCGGCCCGATCGAGGCGCTCCTGAGCGGGGCCGCCGGCTGAGTCCAACGCCCAGAGAGAGGAACCCCGACCCGCTCAGCGGGTCGGGGTTCCTCTCTCTATATATAAGGAGTGGATCAGCCGGATGCCGCCGGCGCGGCCTCCTCGATCAGCTGCAGGATGCGAGCGGCAACGCTCACCGCGATGACCGCAGGCTGCTTGCCCGACACCTCGGGGACGCCGATGGGTGTCGTCACCCGCTCCAGCTCGGCATCGGTGTGACCGAGCTCGAGCAGCTTCTTGCGGAAGCGCGCCCACTTCGACGCCGACCCGATCAAGCCAATGGATCCGAGCGCCCGCGTGCGCAGGGACTGATCGACGATCGCGAGATCTTCTACGTGGTCGTGCGTCATCACCAGCACGTGTGCGCCGGCGGGGAGGTCGAGCAGAGCCGCCTCTGGTACGGGCGCATGATGCGGCCGGATGTCGGCGACGGCAGCCGCCGTGACAGGCGCCAGGCGGTCGGGATCGAGCATCTCGGGACGCGAGTCGATGAGGTGCAGCGAGAGCTCATGACGCGACAGGATGCGCGCGAGCTCGAGCCCCACGTGCCCCATGCCGAACACCGCCACCGAGGGCACGACCCGTACCGGTTCGAGCATGATCGTGACCTCTCCTCCGCAGCACTGCACTCCGTACTCTGTCGTCGCCTTGTCGCTGAGCGTCAGCGTGAGCAGCTGCGGCTCGGCGGTGCCGGCCGCGAGCATCTCACGCGCACGATCGGTGGCGGTGGCCTCGAGGTTGCCGCCACCGATCGTGCCGAACTGGTCGCTCGGCGAGATGATCATCTTCGCGCCGCCGTTGCGGGGCGCGTGCCCGCGCACCATGGCCAGCGTCACGATCACCGCGGGGGTGCGGCTCTCGCGCAGCGCGCGCAGGGCATCCAGCCAGTCGACCATGTCAGACCGCTGCGAGCTCGGGCTCCGGCTCCGCCGCGCCCTCCGCGGCGCGGGCCGTCTCGACAGCCCAGTACACCGACTCGGGCGTCGCGGGCGACGCCAGGTCGACAGAGTGACCGGCCGGGCCGAAGGCCGCGACGGCCTGCCGCAGCGCCTCGCGGGCGCTGAACGCGAGCATGAACGGCGGCTCGCCGACGGCCTTCGAGCCGTAGACCGCGCCGTCTTCGCGGGCGTTCTGGAACAGGCGCACGGTGAACTCCTCGGGCATCTCCGAGAAGCTCGGCAGCTTGTAGGTCGACGCCGACTGCGTCTGCAGACGACCACGGTGCGGCCCGTCGGTGGCATCCCACCGGAGATCCTCGAGCGTCAGCCATCCCATGCCCTGCACGTACGCACCCTCGATCTGGCCGATGTCGAGCATGGGCGACAGCGAGTCGCCCACGTCGTGCACGATGTCGACGCGGCGGATGCGGTACGCGCCGGTGAACCCGTCGACCTCGACCTCGGTCGCGGCGGCTCCATAGGCGAAGTACTTGAACGGCGAGCCCTGCATGAGCTCGGGGTTCCAGTGCAGGCCTGCCGTGCGGTAGTAGCCGGCGGCGAACAGCTGCACGCGCTGGAAGTAGGCGGCCTTCGCGACCTCGGCAAAGGTCACGCGCTCATCCTTGCCGAGAGCCGTCACGAACCCGCCGCCGAAGCGCACATCGCGCTCGTCGACGCCCAGCAGGCGCCCGGCCACCGCGGCCATCCGCTCGCGGATCTGGTCGCACGCGTTCTTCACCGCGCCGCCGTTGAGATCGGCGCCCGACGACGCGGCCGTGGCCGACGTGTTCGGGACCTTGTCGGTGCGGGTCGGGGCGAGGCGCACCTGGTGCAGCTCGAGACCCAGTGCAGTCGCCGCGATCTGCAGCATCTTCGTGTGCAGGCCCTGGCCCATCTCGGTCCCGCCGTGATTGACCAGCACCGAGCCGTCCTTGTAGACGTGCACGAGGGCGCCGGCCTGGTTGAACGCGGCGAAGTTGAACGAGATGCCGAACTTGATCGGCGTCATCGAGATCCCGCGCTTCACATCGCGGTTCTCGGCGTTGAACGCCTCGATCTCGACGGTGCGCTCGGCGATCGACGCCTCGTCGGACAGCTGGTCCCAGATCGTCGGCATCCGCTCGGCGTCCTTCACCAGCTGGCCGTACGGCGTGGTCTGCCCCGGCTGGTAGAAGTTGCGGCGGCGCAGCTCGAGCGGATCGATGCCGAGCGTCGGCGCGACCCGGCCGAGGATGTCTTCGATCAGGAACACGCCCTGCGGGCCGCCGAAGCCGCGGTACGCCGTGTTCGACTGCTTGTTGGTCTTCGCGATCTGCCCGTAGGCGTGCACGTTCGGGATCCAGTAAGCGTTGTCGAGATGGCAGAGCGCTCGACCCAGCACCGGCTCCGACAGATCGATCGACCAGCCGCCGTCGGCGGTGAGCACGGCGTCGAGCGCCTGCAGCATGCCGTTCTCGTCGAGGCCGACCTTCCAGCTGATGTGGAAGGGGTGCCGCTTGCCGGTCATCGTGAGGTCCTGCGTGCGGTTCAGACGCACCCGCACGGGGCGGCCGGTGAGCTTGGCCCCGAGGGCGGCGATGGCGGCGAAGCCGTGCGGCTGCATCTCCTTGCCGCCGAAGCCGCCGCCCATGCGCAGGCACTGCACCGTGACCTCGTTGGCGTGGATGCCCAGCACGTGCGAGACGAGATCCTGCGTCTCGGTCGGATGCTGGGTCGAGCACTGGATGAAGTACTGCCCCTCCGAGTCGCGCACGGCGAACGACGCGTGGGTCTCGAGGTAGAAGTGCTCCTGGCCGGCGAACTCGGTGACGCCTTCGAAGACATGCGCCGAGTTCGCGAGGGCTGCGGCGGCGTCACCGCGCTTGACCGTGCGCGGAGTGCCCATGAACGACTGCGCCTCGATGGCGTCGTGCACGGTGATCAGCGACGGCAGCTCTTCGTACTCGACCTTCACCCGCTCGGCGCCGAGGCGCGCGGCCTCCTGCGTCTCGCCGAGCACCCACACCAGCGCATGTCCGTAGAACATGGCCTCGCTGGGGAAGAGGGGCTCGTCGTTGCGGATTCCCGCGTCGTTGAGGCCCGGTACGTCGTCGGCGGTGAGCACTCGGACGACACCGGGCACCTCGTAGGCGCCAGAGACGTCGATGGTGACGCGGGCGTGCGCGCTGGTCGACTGCACCGGCCACGCGGTGAGCGTGCCGTGCGTCTGCGTGGCGATGTCGTCGGTGTACATCGCCGCACCCGTGACGTGCAGCGCCGCGCTCTCGTGCACGGCGCGGTGGCCGACGACGGGGTTCTCGGGGCGGTCGGCGAGAGCGCTCATGCCGACACCTCCTTCGACTGGATGACGGTCTGGCTGTAGAACTTCAGCAGGGCCGAGCCCAGCATGTGCGAGCGGTACTCGCTGCTCGCTCGGTGGTCGGACATCGGGGTGCCCTCGGACTGCAGGAGGGCCGATGCCTCCTTCACCGTGGTGATGCTCCACGGCTTGCCGACCAGCGCCTGCTCGGTCGCGGTGGCACGCAGCGGAGTGGCGGCGACGCCGCCCAGCCCGATGCGGGCCGAGGTGACGGAGCCGTCCTCGATGTCGAACGCGAAGCCGATCGCGACCGACGAGATGTCGTCGAAGCGGCGCTTCGCGATCTTGTGGAACGCGGTGTACTCGGCGAGCGGCAGCGGGATGCGCACGGCGGTGATCAGCTCGTCCTTCGCGCGCACGGTCTGCCGGTAGCCGGTGAAGTAGTCGGCCAGCGGCACCTCGCGCTCGCCGTCGACGGATGCCAGCAGCAGGCGCGCATCGAGGGCGAGGAGCGCCGGCGGGGTGTCGCCGATCGGCGATCCGGTGCCGAGGTTTCCGCCGATGGTTCCGCGGTTGCGGATCAGGCGGGAGGCGAACTGCGGGAACAGCTTGGCGAGCAGCGGCACGCGGCCGCCGAGGCGGCGCTCGACATCCGAGAGCGGCAGGGCAGCGCCGATCTCGACGTACTCGTCGGTCTCGGTGAGACCGCGCAGCTCGTCGAGCTGGTCGATCGCGACCACGAACGGGGCCCGACGGCCGCGGATGTTGACCTCGACGCCCCAGTCGGTCGAGCCGGCGACGATCAGGGCATCCGGCTCATCGCGCAGCAGACGCAGGGCGTCGGCGAGGGTGGAGGGGCGCACGAAGCGTCCGCCCGCCACCTCGACATCGGTGGGGACGACCGGGGGAGCGGGCTGCGACAGGCGCTGCTGCAGCGGATCGTCGCCCTCAGGCGCGCCCAGAGCGTACGCCGCATCGCGGATCGGGCGGTAGCCGGTGCAGCGGCACAGGTTGCCACTGAGGGCGTGCAGGTCGAAGCCGTTCGGACCGATCTCGTGATCGCTGTCGCCGTCGTGCACTGCGTCGCCGACGTGCACGGGGCAGTCGTCGCCGGCCGAGTCGCGCTCTGGTCGGTAGTACTCGGCGGCCATGCTGCACGCGAACCCCGGGGTGCAGTAGCCGCACTGGGATCCGCCGGCCTCGGCCAGCTTCTGCTGCACCGGATGCAGGTTCTCTACGCCACCGAGGCCTTCGGCGGTCACGATCTCCTGGCCGTCGAGTGCGTAGACCGGAACCAGGCAGGCGTTGACGGGCGTCCAGCGGGTCGTGCCGTCGTCGTCGGCCGTGGCGATCATCATCGCGCACGCGCCGCACTCGCCCTCAGCGCAACCTTCCTTGCTGCCTGGCAGGCCCGACTCGCGCAGCCAGTCGAGCGCCGTCACGTGGGTGGCCACACCGTCGAGCGGGCGGCTCTGCCCGTTCACGGTGACCGTGATGTCAGTCATTGTCTCTCCTCGGGTATGACGCGGAGGCGTCTCTGCGCACGCTGCTCGCGTGCCTGCTGAGATCCCGAGGGGTGAGCGCCGCACTGCGCTCGCACCGGGCGATCACATGGCGACGTCGCGCGCGGTTGCCGTGAGTCTAGTGCGAACCGATGGCGAGGCCTCGGAATCGTGATGAAGGCGATTCCGTAGGCGGCGACTCAGGCGCCGTGGGCGTACCAGTTCCCCCATGCGGTGGCACTCTCGGAGGGGGCGGTGGCGTGAACGTCGACGTGCATCACGGCCCCTCTCTTCACTGAGTCCAGTCTTCGCTGTATTCCGAATCGTCTGCGAGTTCCAGGATTCGGAAACTTCTTTCTGATCACCGGTCAGTGTACGCGGGGTGCCGGGAGGCGGTCAAGCACCCGTGAGGCGTCGCGGGTGAGCGGGTGGCGGCAGTTCAGGCGTCGTCGGGCATGAGGGAGCGGAGCTTCGTGCGCACGGGGCCGTCGACCTGCGACCACAGCGGGCGCACGGCGGCGACTCCGGCGACGGTCGGCCGCACCCAGCGCTCCTGGCGCTGAGCGAGTCCCAGGCGGACGAGGTGGTCGAGGCGACGGCGGAAGCGACGGGCGCGCAGCGGCCCGCCGATGGTGCTCGCCGCGAACAGTGATTCCTCGGTCGGCGGTTCGGGCTGCTGCAGCTCACGCTCGACCATGGTGTTCAGGATCTCCCAGGTGTGGCGGTGCAGCAGCGCGCCGTCGGCGCTGCCCCGAAGCAGGTCCCGGTAGATGTCGCTGCCCAGCGGCCCCCCAGTGGTCTCGGGGTGTGTCGTGTCGTCAACGCGCTGAATCGCTCCCATATCTGAAGAGAGTGGGCGCGCTCCGATTCGTGACGCGGAGTGGGGTGAATCCCCTGCATTCTGGCTGAAACGCTGTTCAGATGGCATGAACAGTCGTCAGGATCGGCTGCGGCCGTGCTGCTGATGGGGGCGGTCAGCAGGTGAAGAATGTCACTGGGTTGCCGTGATTCGCCTCTCGACGTAAACTTGAGTCATCAACACTCAACTTTGAAGGAGTCTCCGCAGGAGGACGAATGACCAACCCGGCACAGAACGACGAGCAGCAGAGCGCCCTGGAGCAGTTCGGCATCAACCTCACCGATCGCGCCCGCCAGGGCAAGCTCGACCCGGTGATCGGCCGCGACAGCGAGATCCGACGGGTGAGCCAGGTGCTCACCCGACGCACGAAGAACAACCCCGTGCTCATCGGCGAGCCCGGCGTCGGAAAGACCGCCGTCGTCGAGGGTCTCGCGCAGCGCATCGTCGCGGGCGACGTCGCCGAGTCCCTCAAGGACAAGGAGCTCGTCTCACTCGACATCTCGGCCCTCGTCGCCGGCGCCATGTACCGCGGACAGTTCGAGGAGCGTCTCAAGAGCGTGCTCAAGGAGATCACCGAATCCGACGGCAAGGTCATCACGTTCATCGATGAGCTGCACGTGCTGATGGGGGCCGGCGGCGGCGAGGGCTCGGTCGCGGCATCCAACATGCTCAAGCCGATGCTCGCCCGCGGCGAGCTGCGCATGATCGGGGCCACCACCCTGAACGAGTACCGCGAGTTCATCGAGAAGGATGCCGCTCTGGAGCGACGGTTCCAGCAGGTATACGTCGGCGAGCCCTCGGTGGAGGACACCGTGGCGATCCTGCGTGGGCTCAAGGGCCGCTATGAGGCGCATCACGGGGTCACGATCTCCGACACCGCACTCGTGGCATCCGCTGCCCTGTCGAACCGCTACCTGCCCAGCCGCCAGCTGCCTGACAAGGCGATCGACCTGATCGACGAGGCCATGTCGCGGCTGAAGATGGAGATCGACTCGTCTCCCGTCGAGATCGACGAGCTCAAGCGCCAGGTCGACCGGATGAAGCTCGAAGAGCTCGCCCTCAAGCGCGAGAAGGACGCCGCCTCGAAGGAGCGCCTCGCGGCCCTCCGTGAGCAGATGGCCGGACTCGAGCACGAACTCGCCGCCCTCGAGGAGCGCTGGGCGCGGGAGCGTCAGGGCCTGAATCGCGTCGGCGAACTGAAGAAGCAGCTCGACGAGGCGACGACCCAGCGTGACCTCGCGATGCGCGAGGGCGATTACACCAAGGCATCCAAGCTCGAGTACGAGACCATCCGGCGCCTCAACGCCGAGATCGCCGAGGCCGAGCAGGCCGAGGCGGCCGTCTCGAACGAGGGGCGGATGGTCAACGAGCAGGTCACCGAAGAGGACATCGCCGCCGTGATCGCCGCGTGGACGGGCATCCCGGTCGGCCGTCTTCTGCAGGGAGAGAGCGAGAAGCTGCTGCATCTCGAGAGCGAGCTCGGCAAGCGCCTGATCGGGCAGAAGGATGCCGTGAAGGCCGTGTCCGATGCCGTCCGGCGCTCGCGCGCCGGCATCAGCGACCCCGGTCGCCCGACGGGATCCTTCCTCTTCCTCGGCCCGACCGGCGTGGGCAAGACCGAGCTGGCCAAGGCGCTCGCGGAGTTCCTCTTCGACGACGAGCACGCCATGGTGCGCATCGACATGAGCGAGTACGGAGAGAAGCACTCCGTCTCGCGCCTCGTCGGCGCCCCTCCCGGGTACATCGGCTACGAGCAGGGCGGCCAGCTGACCGAGGCGGTGCGGCGACGCCCGTACTCGGTGGTGCTGCTCGACGAGGTCGAGAAGGCGCACCCCGAGGTGTTCGACGTGCTGCTGCAGGTGCTCGACGACGGACGGCTGACCGACGGGCAGGGCCGCACGGTCGACTTCTCGAACGTGATTCTGATCCTCACCTCCAACATCGGCTCGCCGATCCTCATCGACCCCGTCATGTCGACCGACGACAAGCGCGAGGCGGTGATGGCGCTGGTGCGGCAGTCGTTCCGTCCCGAGTTCCTGAACCGACTCGACGACATCGTTATGTTCCAGGCGCTCTCGCACGACGACCTCGCGCAGATCGTCGAGCTCGCGGTCGACGGCCTGCAGCGCCGGCTCGGGGATCGCCGGCTGACGCTGGCAGTGACTCCGGATGCCCGAGCCTGGCTCGCCGAGCGGGGGTACGACCCGGTGTTCGGTGCTCGCCCGCTGCGCCGGCTCATCCAGACCGAGGTGCAGAACCGCCTTGCGACCGCGCTGCTCTCGGGCGGCGTGCGCGACGGAGACATCGTCCGGGTCGACGTCGCGGCCGACGGCAGCGGCCTCGCCCTCACCGCCTCCGGCGGCGTCTGAACCGCCCACCCGACGTCCGTCGGCCGGGCTGTGGAGGGCTGGCCGCCCTTCACCGCGTCAGTCGACGGGCGTCGGCGCGGTGATCCCCACCGCTGCGAGACGCGCCTCCCACGCCTTGAGCCGCCTTCGCCGGATTCCCTCTGCGACCGGGGTGAGAACGGAGAAGGCCGCGGTGGTGCGCGTGCGAGTCGACGCGAGATTCGCGATCAGCACCACAGCGAACAGCAGGATGGCGAGAAACGCATGCACCGTGTCGGCTTCGCCGAGTCGATGGGCCAGTATGGCGGCGAGAACCGTGGTGACGCCGAGGTTCAGCATGAATCGCGTGCGGCCACTGGCGCAGTGCAGCAGCGAGACCACCGTGACGACCGTCGCGCTGACGATGAGCGCGGGTCCCAGATCCGACGGGCCGTCGGCGAGGGCAAGGCCTCCTGCGAACGTGATGAGCGCGAGCAGGCCCACGCTGCGCCTGGGCGTCTGGGGGTGCGGCTGAGACAGCGGCGCTGAGGTCTGCCAGTCCAGAGCGGAGGATGATCGCGGGAAGACGCCGCCTGCGTCGAGCACCCCGGCGATTCCCGCCGTCGTGAGGCCCACGACCGCGCCCAGCGCCCACCAGAGTGGCGTGTCGGACGCGGCACGCCCCGCCGACATGGCAGCGGCCATCTCGGCGACGAGGGTCAGCGCGAAGAAGAGCAGAAAGAGGGCCGCCAGGATCGACGCCATCGCCACCGTGGTCATGCGGGTCGCTCCCCACTCGAGAACCGCGCCGCGGGCGATCGCGCGGCTTCCGAGCCACACCGCTGCGGACAGGATGACGGCGCCGATGATCGGGCCGGCCGCCGCCGGCCCGACCGTGCTCCACGAAGACACCGCGAGGACGAGTAGAGAGACGAGCAGAAGCGCGCTAGTCGTCAGCCGGCGAACGCGTCGACGGAGAGCGGGGCGCCGAAGCTCCTCCACGCGTCGCTGCAGCTCGGCCGCATCGGGCACGGTCTTCAGATCGCTCGCAACGAGCCAGACGTAGAAGCCTCGGGTCGCCTCGAGAAGCAGCAGCGCTGTCAGCAGCCACGCGGTGAGTGCAGGCAGACGCCCTGCTCCGCCGACGCTGAGAGAGAGCGCGACGAGCGCTGAAAGGCCGGTGACTGCGCTCAGGACCAGCAGCTCGATGAACGTGAGCACGCGAAAGGCCGCGCCCGCCTGGGCCCACGCGGAGTAGGCCGTGAACTCGTTCTCCCAGAAGGGCCTCCCCGTCGGCCGGCTCTCGTCGAGGGCGTGGAGCCGGCGTCCTGTCGCGTCGAGGGCTACCGCGAGAGCGATCGCGATGGCGGCGAAGACAGCCAGAAACCCGTAGATTCGGGCGTCGGGATCGATGTCGTGAGGCTGGGTGCCGTCGGCGAGCTGACCTACGAGGTCTCGGTGCAGGCCTTCGAGCGTCCTGCCGAAGTCGACAGCGGGCGGATCGAGTAGGGTCACCGCGAGGTAGGCGAGAACCGAGGAGAAGAAAGCGGCTCCAAAGGCCGAGACCACGACGGCCCGACGTCCCTTGGTGATCGCGGTGTTCATCTCACGCTGGAGGCGCAGGTCACGCGAGGCGGCGGCGTCGGCAGGCGGATGGGCGTTCACAGGCCCCACGCTACCGATGGTCCTCCCGCTCACGGATGGCACACACCGGCCGACGCTCGCAATCTTTTCATGATATGGAAGCTTGCGTTCGATATTCGGAAAAACTATTGACGTTGCTCCCGGCGATCGGTCATGATCGGGAGTGCCTCCGAAGACGGAGGCACCTGGATCAGCAGACAGGCGAACTGAGCTGGCTCACCCCGAGAGCCGGATCCGCCGGCTTCGCTGATCCCGAGATGGAGCACACCCCCATGACCGCACCGCAGCGCAGCATCTGGCTGAAGAACCCGCTCGGCATCTACACCGGTGACACCGCCGACGCCCGCGGCGGCATCGTGGTCGAGGGTTCGCGTGTGCTCGAGGCCGTCCCGGCGGGCGGCGCGCCCACGCGCCCGGTCGATGAGACCATCGACGCGTCGAGACACGTGATCATCCCCGGTCTGATCAACACGCACCACCACTTCTACCAGACGCTCACCCGTGCCTGGACCCCGGTCGTCAGCGCCGAGCTGTTCGGCTGGCTGAAGGGTCTGTACGGCGTATGGGCAGGGCTCACTCCGCGCGACCTCGAGCTCGCGACGACCGCCGCCCTCGCCGAGCTGCTGCTGTCGGGCTGCACCACCGCGGCCGACCACCACTACCTGTTCCCGAACGGCCTCGAAGAGGGCATCGACGTGCAGGTCGACGTCGTCAAGAAGCTCGGCATGCGCGCGACCCTCACCCGCGGCTCGATGTCGCTCGGTGAGAAGGACGGCGGGCTGCCGCCGCAGCAGACCGTTCAGGACGCCGAGACGATCCTCGCCGACAGCGAGCGCCTCATCGGCGCGTACCACGAGCGCGGCGAGGGCGCCTTCGTGCAGATCGGCCTCGCGCCGTGCTCGCCGTTCTCCGTCACGACGGGCGTCATGCGCGACACCGCCCAGCTCGCCCACGACCTCGACGTGCGCCTGCACACCCACCTCGCCGAGACCCTCGACGAAGAGGACTTCTGCCGCGAGATGTTCGGCCTGCGCACGGTCGACTACCTCGAGAGCGTCGGGTGGCTGAGCGGCCGCACGTGGCTCGCCCACGGCATCCACTTCGACGACGACGAGATCGCGCGGCTGGGTGCCGCCGGCACTGCCGTCTCGCACTGCGCCACCTCGAACATGCGACTCGCGTCGGGCATCGCCCGCGCTGTCGAGCTGCAGGAAGCCGGCGTGCCGGTCGGGCTCGGCGTCGACGGCTCGGCATCCAACGACGGATCGAACATGATCCAGGAGGTGCGCCAGGCGCTCTACCTGCAGCGACTGCGCTACGGCGCCGCCGCGGTCACCCCCGAGCGCGCCCTCGACTGGGCGACCCAGGGGTCGGCCAGGGCACTCGGCCGCAACGACGTCGGAGTGCTCGCACCGGGCAAGCAGGCAGATCTCGCGATGTTCACGCTCCACGAGCTGCGCTTCTCAGGCAGCCACGACCCGGTCGCGGCTCTGCTGCTCTGCGGCGCAGAGCGTGCTGACCGCGTCATGGTCGGCGGCGCGTGGCGGGTGCTCGACGGTCAGATCGTCGGCCTCGACCTTCCCCAGCTCATCGCCCACCACAGCGAGGCGGCCCGCGGCCTTCTCGCCCGACATTCCTGACATCCCCCGAAACACCGATCCACCCCACTCGACGAAGAGGTCCAGAAAATGAGTAAGCAGACGAAGGAAGCGCTCCGCCCGGAGGACGAGCGCCTGTCCATCGGCGCCACCTTCGGGTACGGGCTCCAGCACGTGCTCACGATGTACGGCGGCATCATCGCCCCGCCGCTGATCATCGGGCAGCTCGCCGGACTCAACCCTGCAGAGATCGGCGTGCTCATCGCGTCGTGCCTCTTCATGGGCGGTCTCGCGACGATCCTGCAGACGGTCGGCATCCCGTTCTTCGGCTCGCAGCTGCCTCTCGTGCAGGGCGTCTCGTTCGCCGGCGTCGCGACCATGGGCGCGATCGTCACCAACGGCGGCGGTCTGCCGGCGGTGTTCGGGTCGGTGATAGCCGCGTCGGTGATCGGCCTCTTGATCGCGCCGATCTTCGCGATGGTCATCCGGTTCTTCCCGCCGGTCGTCACCGGTGTCGTGATCACCACGATCGGCCTGACCCTGCTGCCGGTCGCGGCACGCTGGGCGATGGGCGGAAACGCCACGGCCGACGACTTCGGCGCACCCGAGAACCTGCTGCTCGCCTTCGTCACGCTGCTGTTCGTGCTGATCCTCAGCAAGGTGCCCGTCGGCGCGGTCTCGCGCCTGTCGATCCTGCTCGCGATCGTCGCCGGCACCATCTTCGCCGCGTTCCTCGGACGCGTCGACTTCTCGCAGGTCGGCGAGGGCGCGATCTTCGCGTTCCCGACGCCGTTCGCCTTCGGCTGGCCGACGTTCGAGATCGCCGCGATCATCTCGATGTTCATCGTCATCCTCGTGACGCTCACCGAGACCACGGCCGACATCCTCGCCGTCGGCGAGATCGTCAACACCAAGGTCGACAAGAAGCGCATCGCCGACGGCCTGCGCGCCGACATGCTCTCCAGCGCCGTGTCGCCGATCTTCGGCACCTTCACCCAGTCGGCCTTCGCTCAGAACGTGGGCCTGGTCGCCATCACCGGTGTCAAGAGCCGCTTCGTCGTCACCGCCGGTGGTGTCGTGCTCGTCATCCTCGGTCTGCTGCCGGTCCTCGGACGCGTCGTCGGCGAGATCCCCTCGCCGGTGCTCGGCGGAGCGGGCATCGTGCTGTTCGGCTCGGTCGCGGCATCCGGTATCCGCACCCTGGCGAAGGTCGACTACCGCGGCAACATGAACCTGATCATCGTCGCGGCGTCGCTCGGCATCGGCATGCTGCCGATCGCCGCTCCGACGATCTACGACCAGATGCCCGACTGGTTCAACACGATCTTCCACTCGGGCATCAGCTCGGCAGCGGTCGCCGCGATCTTCCTGAACCTGCTGTTCAACCACCTCGGTGGCGTGAAGCGCAAGAACGCGTTCGTGTCGGCTCCGACCCGCAGCATCCCGATCTACATCCTGGATGCCCTGGAAGACGGCGACTCGGTCGTCGACGGCAAGGTCGTCGACAAGGACGGCAACGAGGTCGACGTCGAGCGGGCCGACCACTAGCCGGCCTGGCACCTGACACCGTGAGACGAGCCCGGTCGCCACGACCGGGCTCGTCTTCGTCACACCTTCGTGCCGACGACGATCGCCGAGGTGTCGTCGACCGCATCGATCGTCACATGCCAGATGCGTGTGGTGATCGTGGAGCCGGCGGCGGTGAGGTACTCGGGGACGTCGATCGCGAAATCGCCGTCATCGTGCTGCAGCAGCTCTGCGGGGATCTCCACGCCGTCGCGGAACACGATCTGCAGGCCCCGCGGGCCGGATGAGAGTTCCGCTGCGGACAGCGGAGCCAGCAGCCGCGCCCCGCGATACAGGTGAGTGTTCGTCGCTGTCACGGTCACTCGGTCTTCGTGCATCGTCCCTCCTGTTTGCTCTCCGCGCGTCTCATGACGCCTGTGACGTCTTCCACGACGCCGGGCCCGTGGAACCGGCGGGGTACTCATCGAGCGGAGTCTCGCCGCGAGCCCAGGCATCGCGCACCGGCTGGATGATCCGCCAGCACTCCTCGGCCTCGTCGGCCCGGACAGACAGGGCGACGTCGCCGTCGAGCAGCTCGTCGAGAACCTCCTCGTACGACCGCTGCTGGCCGACGCCGAGCTCGGTCACGAGGTCTTCGTCGCGCAGCGCGAACGGGTCGTCGCCGCCCGTGACGTGCAGCCGCAGGTGCATCTCGTCCGGCCCCAGCGAGAACGTCAGCCGGCCGCCGTCGGACGGGCTGCCGGTGAGCCCTGGCGGCAGATGGCGCACCGGCTTGAAGGTCACCACGATCTCGGAGTGCTTGCGGTCGAGGCCCTTGCCCGAGCGCAGGATGAACGGCACCCCTGTCCAGCGGTCGCTGGCCACCTCGAAGACCACCTCTGCGAGCGTCTCGGTCTTGCGCACGTTGTCGACGCCCTCCTCGTCGCGGTACGAGGGCAGCTCACGCGAGCCGCCGTCGGCGAGCTTCTGGGTGCCGGCCGTGTACTGAGCACGGCGCGACCAGCGTGCGGGATCGTCGTCCATCACATGCGTGGCGCGCAGCACCGCGGCCTTCGCGTCGCGCAGATCGCGCTCGTGGAGGGTTGCCGGCGGATCCATCGCGAGCAGTGCGAGCACCTGCAGCAGGTGGCTCTGGATCATGTCGATCATGGCTCCCGCCTTGTCGTAGTAGCGCGCCCGGCCTTCGAGGGCGACCGACTCGTCGAAGCGGATGAGCACCTGCTCGATGTGCTCGGCCGACCACACCGGTTCCCAGATGCGGTTCGCGAGGCGCACGCCGAGCAGGTTGAGCAGGGTCGACCGGCCGAGGAAGTGGTCGACCCGGAAGATCTGCTTCTCGGGCACCAGGGCCAAGAGCTTCTGGTTGAGCTCGTGGGCCGACTGCTCGTCCTGACCGAACGGCTTCTCCATCGCGAGCACGGTGCCCTCGGGCAGTGTCAGACCCTCCATCGCATCGATCGCCGCGGCGGTCACGGCCGGCGGGAGGGCGAAGTAGAGCACGGTCGCGGGATCGAGCGTCTCGACGAGCGACGCCACGGCCGAGGCATCCGTCACATCGGCGCGCATGTAGTCGGCGATCTCGACGCGGTCCATCGCCTGCGGCTGGTCGGCGAATGCCTTCTCGATCGTGGCGCGCCAGGTCGCGGCATCCCACTCCTCGGTTCCCGACCCCCGGAGGATGACCCGGTGCTTCTGCTCTTTGCACAGCAGAGACGCGAGCGATGGCAGCAGCAGCCGCGAGGTGAGGTCGCCCGTTGCTCCGAGGATGAAGAGCGTCGTGGTCGCAGGCGTGGTGGCGGAAGGCGATGCGGTGGTCGTCGACATGACACCGACGGTAGTCGCCGCCCCGCTGAAAGCAAGGGGGTGCGGCCGGCGAGGCGGCGGTGCGAGACTGCCCGGGTGGTGACGCCGATCGAGGACTATGCCCTGCTCAGCAACTGCCGCACCGCGGCGCTCGTGTCGAGAGAGGGCAGCATCGACTGGCTCTGTCTGCCCCGGCTGGACTCGGCGAGCACGTTCGCCGCTCTGCTCGGCGACGAATCGCACGGGCGATGGCTGCTGCGCCCCGACGATCCGGATGCCACGGCCACTCGTCACTACGACCGCGACACGTTCGTGCTGGTCACGCGCTGGCAGAGCGGGGATGCGGTCGCCGAGGTGCACGACTTCATGCCGATAGATCCCGATCCCGGCGTGCAGATCAGGCGGACGGATGTCGTGCGCCGCATCGTCGGCGTCGCCGGCGAGATGTCGTTCACGCAGCGGCTCAGCATCCGGTTCGACTACTCGCGGGCGATGCCGTGGGTGCGGCAGACCGGCACCGACGCGGAGCCGCAGCTGGTCGCGATGGCCGGGCCGGACGCGCTCGGCGTGCGAGGGGCGCGGCTGACGGCCGTCGATCATGAGCACCGCGGCGAGGTGCGCGTGACGGCCGGAGAGGTGCGCGACCTGCAGCTCGCCTGGTTCCCCTCGCATCGGCCGGCGCCCGAGCCGCTCGACGTCGATGAGGTGCTCGAGGTGACGAAGACGTGGTGGCAGAGCTGGGCCGACAGGATCGAGCATTCGGGGCCGCACCACGAGAAGGTGGTCCGCTCGCTGCTGATCCTGCGTGCGCTGACCAACCACGAGACGGGCGGCATCGCGGCCGCCGCGACCATGGCGCTGTCCGAGCAGATCGGGGGCGAGCGCAACTGGACTACCGCTATGTGTGGCTGCGCGACGCGGCGCTCACGCTCGAGGCGCTGCTCGATCACGGCTTCCTCGGTCTGGCCGACAGCTGGCGCGAGTGGCTGCTGCGGGCGGTGGCAGGCGACCCCGCCGACCTGCAGATCATGTACGGACTGGCGGGGGAGCGCGATCTGACCGAGAGCGTGCTGAGGGCGCTGCCGGGGTATGCCGCCTCGGCGCCGGTGCGGGTCGGCAACGGAGCGTGGGGGCAGTACCAGGCGGATGTCGTGGGCGAGGTGCTCGTGACCCTGTCCGCCGCACGGGCCGCCGGTCTGAAGGACAGCGAGTTCTCGTGGCCGCTCGAGCGCAGCCTGCTGCGCTTCGCGGCTGATCAGATCGGGCGTCCGGATCAGGGACTGTGGGAGATCCGCGGACCCGCGCGCATGTTCACCCACTCGCGGGTGATGATGTGGGCCGCCTTCGACCGCGGCGTGCGGGCTGTCGAGCAGTACGGGCTGCCCGGAGCGGTCGGCACATGGCGCAAGCTGCGCGACCTGCTGCGGTCGGAGATCGACCGACGGGGAGTGCGCGACGGGCATTTCACCCAGCACTACGACACCGACGAGGTGGATGCGTCGCTGCTGCTGCTTCCGGAGGTCGGCTACTGCGCGGCCGACGATCCGCGCATGCTGGCGACGGTCGCCCGCATCGAGCAGACGCTCATGCATGACGGTCTGCTGCACCGCTATCGCACGCAGAGCGGTGTGGACGGGCTCACGGGGGAGGAGAGCCCTTTTCTCGCGTGCTCGTTCTGGCTGGTCGAGCAGTACGCGAGCACGGGCCGGCGCGAAGAGGCGTCTGCGCTCATGGATCGGCTCTGCGCCCTGACGAACGACGTCGGGATGCTGGCAGAGGAGTACGACCCGGTGAACCGGCGTCAGCTCGGCAATACTCCGCAGGCGTTCTCGCACCTCGCACTCGTGCGCGCCGCCGATGCGCTGAGCGGTGGCGAGAGCACGCCCCGCTGACGAACGACGAGAGCGCCGCCCCAGAGGGGACGGCGCTCTCGTCGTGGAAAAAGCAGCGGGCTCAGGCGTTGGCGAGCACTGTTTCGTCGATCGGGCGGCGGACGCGCGGGGCCGACTCGCGCTCCTGCAGCACCTCGGGCAGAGCGCCCGCGTCGCCGAGGTCGCCCAGGGCGATGACGGTGATCGGGGTGAAGCGCTCGCCGAGGCCGGTGACCTCGCGCAGGTCGTCGGCGTCGAAGCCGCTCATCTGGTGCACGACGAGGCCGTCGTGGTGGGCCTGCACCGACAGGTGGGCGACCGACTGGCCGAGGTCGTAGACGGCGTGCGAGATCGGGGCGCCCTCTTCGTTCACGGTCTCGGCGACCGCGACGATGAGTGCAGCGGCGTTGCCGGCCCAGGCCTGGTTGAAGCCCATCAGTGCCGAGTGGATGCCGCGGTGCAGCTCGGTGCCGCGGCGGGCGACGATGAAGCGCCAGGGCTGCGAGTTGTTGGCGCTGGGGCTCCAGCGGGCCGCCTCGAGTGCGGACGAGAGCTTGGCCTCGTCGATGGGCGTCTCGGAGTCGAAGGCCCGGGGGCTCCACCGGTCGGCGAGGACGTCGAGGACGGGGTGCTCGGTCTGGGCGGTGCGGTCGAGGACAGGGGTGCTCATCAGATGAGGCCTTTCGTTTACGGCTGATCACGGGCGGACCTCATCGTCCTGAGTGCTCCAACGAGCCTATGCATGCGCATATTCCCGGCATCCGCAGATTCCCTCACACGAGGCGCGAGTTCCCGCACGAGACGGATGCGCGCCAGCGCCGTCTCGTGCGGGAACAAGAGGTCTCGCGACGCCTGATCAGCCCCGCAGGGCCTCGGCGAGCTTCACGCGTCCGCCCATCCGCAGCAGCGAGTTCTCGTAGATCTTCGACGCCACGAGGATCGCCGCGACGCACGATGCCACGAGGATCACGAGCGACAGCGCGCCCTCCCACCACTGCGCCTCGCCGACGAACATCCGCACCGGCATCGCCACCGGGGCCGAGAAGGGCACGTACGACATGATCGTCAGCACCAGCGGGTTGTCGTTGAAGAAGATCACGAGGAAGTACGGCGCCATCACCAGCATCATGAGCGGCATGGTGGTCGAGCCGATGTCCTCCTGACGCGACACCATCGATGCCGCCGCCGCGTACAGCGCCGCCAGCAGCACGAACCCGAACAGGAAGAACACCGCGAACCAGAGGATCGGCGCCCCGATGCCACTGAGCACGTCCTCCTGCCCGGTGACGATCAGCCCGACGATCGCGATCACCGCGAGGGCGATGATCTGCCCCATCGCGAGCACCGTGTTCCCCAGCACCTTGCCCGCGAGCAGCGCCCGCGTCGGGATCGCCGAGATGAGCAGCTCGACCACGCGGGTCTGCTTCTCCTCCACCACGCTCTGCGCGATCGTGCCTCCGAAGGTCGATGCCGCCATCAGGAAGACGAGCCCGAAGCCGAGCGCCACGAGGTAGCGCAGCAGCGGGTCGGTGCCGGCCGGCTGCAGGATCTCGACGGTCGGCGACTGAGACAGCATCATCATCAGGTCCGACGGCGCGTTCTCCTTCGCGAGGATGACGAACCCGAACCCGTTTCTGTCGCCGGGCACGAGGGCCGCCTCGACGTCGTCGGCGGTGACGAGCTTCTCCGCGGCGGCGCGGTCGGCGACCTGATGCGCCTCCACCCCGGGAATCCCCTCGACCGCGCTCGCCGTCTCGGGCGTGACCGCGATGGCATCCGCGGACGGGCTCTTGCTCGCGAACCCGCCGATCAGCACCCCGGCGAGGGCGATCAGCAGCAGGATGCCCGTGGCGATGACGAACGCACGACTGCGCAGCTTCGCGGTGATCTCACGTTCGGCGACGAGCCAGATCGCGCTGTTCATGCGATGACCTCCTTGAAGATCTGGGCGAGTGAGGGATGCTGGGGGGCGAAGCTCGACACGGCGCCTCGGTCCATGGCCTGACGCAGCACGCGCTGCGCGGTGTCGGGAGCGTCGACGTCGAACAGCGCCGAACCTCCCTCGAAGTCGAGCACCGCGACGCCGGGCTCGCTGCGCAGCCAGCCGGCATCGCCGCTGGAGTGCAGCTGGTACCGCAGCGTGGAGTGCGCCGAACGCAGCTCTTCTCGCGATCCGGCGGCGCGGATCGTGCCGCCGGCGATGATGATCAGGTCGTCGCAGAGCCGCTCGACCACGTCGAGCTGGTGCGACGAGAACAGGATGGCGGCTCCTGCAGCGGCACGACGCTGCAGCACCTCGGCGACCACGTCGACCGCGAGCGGGTCGAGGCCCGAGAACGGCTCGTCGAGGATCAGCACCTGCGGGTCGTGCACGAGGGCGGCGGCGATCTGCGCGCGCTGCTGGTTTCCGAGCGACAGCGCCTCGATCTTCTCGTTCAGGCGCTCGGCCAGCCCGAGCTCCTCGAGCAGCGCGGTGGCGCGCGTCGTGGCATCCGCCTTGCTGAAGCCGTGCAGGCGCGCGAGATAGACCACCTGCTCGAGCACCTTCATCTTCGGGTACAGCCCTCGCTCCTCTGGCATGTACCCGAAGCGCTGCCGGTCGGCGGTGGTGGCCGGCCGGTCGCCGAGAGTGACGGTGCCGCCGTCGGCGGCGAGCACGCCGAGGATGATGCGCATGGTGGTCGTCTTGCCTGCGCCGTTGCCGCCGACGAATCCGGTCAGCCGCCCTGGGGCGACGTCGAACCGGATGCCGTCGAGCACTCTGCGCGAGCCGTAGCTCTTGGTGATGCCGTCGAGTCTGAGAACGCTCATGCCCTCACGCTAGGGAAGGCGGGTGGTGCCCGGCATCCCCCCTGCGGCTGATCCGGCGGGTCCCTCCCGCGGCCTACCTGCCGAGGTGCAGCACGGCCCGGACGAGCAGACCGGCGACCAGCGCCCAGAACGCGGCGCTGATGCCGAGCAGGGCGATGCCGGATGCCGCGACCAGGAACGTCACGACGGCGGGCATCCGCTCGCCGGGGTCGTCGATCGCCTGCTGCACCGCCGAGCCGAACGCGCCGAACAGTGCGAGTCCGGCGACGGCGGGGATGACCGCGGCCGGCGCCAGCAGCACGAGCGCGGCGAAGACGGCCGACAGGCCGCCGAGCACGATGTACGAGACGCCGGTCGAGATGCCGGCGATCCAGCGTCGGGCCGGATCCGGCTCGGCGTCGGGAGCCGCGGCGAGAGCGGCGCTGATCGCGGCGAGGTTGATCGCGTGGCCGCCGGCAGGCGCACCGAGCGCGGTGCCGATGCCCGTGACGAGCATCGCCGGCCGCCAGGGCACCTCGTATCCGAAGCTGCGCATGACCGCGATGCCCGGCACGTTCTGCGAGGCCATCGTGACGATGAACAGCGGCAGTGCGATGCCCACGATCGACCCCACCGTGAAGGCGGGCGCTGTCAGCGTGAAAGCCGGAAGGAGCGCGGCCGGATCGACCTCGGTTCCGGATGCCGCGATGCCGACCACCACGACGACCGTCGCAGTCACGAAGGCCGCAGGCACCGCCCATCGAGGGGCGATCCGCGTGACGACCAGCCAGGTGAGCACCACGGGCACCACGCCCCACGGATTCGTCACGATGCCGGCGACCGGGGCGATGCACAGCGGCAGCAGCACCCCGGCGAGCATGGCCTGCGCGATCGACGGCGGGATCGCCGCGATGAGCGCGCCGAGGCTCGGCACGAGCGCCGTGAGCAGGATGAGTGCCGCGACGACGAGAAATGCGCCGACCGCGGCCGGCCAGCCGCCGTCCACCGCGCTGATCGCGGCGAGCAGCGCGGCACCGGGGGTCGACCAGGCCGAGGTGATCGGCATGCGGTAGCGCCAGGCGAGGATGATGCACGCGGCGCCCATCGTGAGGCTGAGCGCGAGCAGGCCGCTGGCCGCCTGCGCCGGCCTCGCGCCGACGGCGTCGAGTCCGGTGAGCACCACGGCGAACGAGCTGGTGAACCCGACGAGCGCGGTGACGATGCCGGCGGTGATCGGGCGGGTCGGCGAGGGGCGGGCCGGCGAAGGGCGCATGCCGGCGCTCATCGGGTGAGTCCGTGGCGGTGGGCGAGCACGATCGCCTGCACCCGGTCGCGCGCGCCCAGCTTCTGCAGCACGCGCGACACATGCGTCTTCACGGTCGCCTCGCCGATGAAGAGCTCGCCGGCGATCTCGGCATTGCTGCGCGCGTCGGCCATGAGCGTGAGAACCTCGGACTCCCGGTCGGTGAGGGGCTCGGCGAGTACGCGTGCGGGAGCGGGGGCGCTCCGTTCTTGCGGCCCGCCGACCGGTGCCGTGAACCTGGCGAGCACCCGCCTGGTCACCTCCGGAGCCAGGATCCCGTCGCCTGCGGCCAGCGCCCGCACCGCGGTGATCAGCTCCTCAGGGCCGGCGTTCTTCAGAAGGAAACCCCCTGCCCCGGCATCCAGCGCCTGGAAGAGGTATTCGTCGCGATCGAAGGTCGTGACGATCGCGATCGACGCCGTGCTCGCGGGGTCTGCGATGATGCGCCTGGTCGCCTCGATGCCGTCCATGTCCGGCATCTGCACGTCCATCGTGATGACGTCCGGCTGCAGATCGGCGGCGAGCCGCACGCCCTCGGCGCCGGTCGCGGCCTCGCCGACGACCTCGATATCGGGCTGCGTGCTGAGGATCGCCCGGAAACCCGCCCGCAGCATGGCGTGGTCGTCGACCAGGAGCACGCGGATCATCGGAGGGCCCCTCTCTCAGCGTTCGCATCGCTCAACTGGTCGCCCTGGGGGCCTGGAATCTGCACTTCGCGCGACTCGAACTCGGAAGAGGCGCCCAGCGGCACGGCCACCCGCACACGGAATCCGCCCTGCGGACGCGGCTGCAGCTCGATCTCACCGCCCGACGCAAGAGCGCGCTCGCGCATGCCCAGTTGACCGAGACCAGGGCGAAGCACGCCCACCGAACGGCCCGTGTTCACGATCTCCAGCTCCACGGCATCCGGAACCCAGCGCAGCCGCACGTCGGCCGAAGCTCCCGAGCCGGCGTGACGACGGGCGTTCGTGAGCGCCTCCTGCGCGATGCGGTACAGGTTGACCTCGACGGTCGACGGCACCGCGACGGGCTCGCCGATCACGGTGAAATCGGTGGGCAGCCCGGCATCCCGAGACGCCTGAGCGAGCCGCTCGATGTCTGCCAGCCCGACCGACGACGGCTCATCCGACCCGCCGTCGCCAGGATCGCGCAGGGTCTCAAGCAACTGCCGGAAGTCTCTGATCGCCTCACGCGACGCCTGCTCCACGCCTGCCAGCATGCGCTTCGCCTCATCGGGGTCGCTGTCGATCACGAGCCGCGCGGCCCCGGCCTGCACGCCCATGACCGACACGTGATGCGCCACGACATCGTGCAGCTCGCGCGCGATGCGCACCCGGTCGAGCGCCACCGCCTGCGCGGCCGTGATCTCTCGCTGGGCCTCGAGCTCGCGCGTGCGCTCTTCGAGGGCGAAGCGCTGCGCCGCCGCCTGCCACGAGCGCTCGCCGAAGTAGTAGGCGCCGCCGAAGTAGAGCACGTTGATGAGCAGGTTGATCATCATGAACGCGACGAACGGCGAGAAGAGCCCGGCAGCGACGTCGGCCTTGTCGGCCTCGTCGATGGCGTCGCGGTACATGACGATGAGGAGCCAGATGAACATGCCGAGGATGATGCCCGCGCGCACGAAGAACGCACGGCGGCGATCGTTCATCCACGCGCCGACCGTGTACAGGGCGACGAACATGGCGATGTTCGTCGCGTAGATCTCAGGCACGCGCAGCGTGACGCTCGTGAACATGACGAGCGCGATCACGATGGCGACCGCAGCGGGGTAGCGGCGCCGCACGATCAGCGGCAGCGAGATGCCGACGACCACCAGCAGCGCCCACCACATCGGCGCCTGCTCATCGCCGTAGAGGCCGGCGATGGTCGACAGCGCCGCGCTGATGACGCCGCCGACCAGCATGACCACGGCGAGCAGCACGTCCTGCTGCCGGTCGCGGTCGGTCGGCGTGCGCGTGAAGGCGGCGGACTCGGGCATCTCTCCAACTTACGGAGGCGGAGGATGCCACGGCATCCCCCTCACGGCGGACGGGGCGGGCGAACTCGCGACCGAGCGCGTCAGTCGGTGCGCTCGGGCGGAAGCAGATCAGCGACGGACTGCACGATCTCGTCGGGACGGAACGGATACCGCTCGATCTCGACGCGGTCGCTGATGCCGGTCATGACCAGCACCGTGTGCAGGCCGGCTTCGATGCCGGCGACGATGTCGGTGTCCATGCGGTCGCCGATCATGCCCGTCTTCTCGGAGTGGGCACCGATCTTGTTCAGGGCCGAGCGGAACATCATCGGGTTCGGCTTGCCCACCACGTACGGCTCTCGCCCCGTCGCCTTGGTGATCAGCGCGGCGATCGCGCCGGTCGCGGGCAGCGGGCCCTCGGCGCTGGGGCCGGTGGCGTCGGGGTTGGTGACGATGAAGCGCGCGCCCGCGCCGATGAGACGGATCGCCTTGGTGATCGCCTCGAATGAGTAGTTGCGCGTCTCGCCGACCACGACGAAGTCGGGCCGCGTCTCGGTCATGATGAAGCCGGCCTCGTGCAGAGCCGTGAGCAGACCCGCCTCGCCGATCACGAACGCCGAGCCGCCAGGCAGCTGCTGGGCGAGGAAGTCGGCGGTGGCGAGGGCTGAGGTCCAGATGCGGTGCTCAGGCACGTGCAGGCCGCTGGCGCGCAGCCGGGCCGACAGGTCGCGCGCCGTGAAGATCGAGTTGTTGGTGAGCACGAGGTACGGGATGCCGTCGCGCTCCCACCCCGCGAGAAGCTCGGACGCCCCGGGGATGGCGTCGTTCTCGTGCACGAGGACGCCGTCCATGTCTGTGAGCCAGCATTCGATCTCGGAGCGATCAGCCATGGCTTCAGGCTATCGGCCGAAGCCCGAGCGCGGCACGTGTGAGAATCGAGCGTGACCGACCCGCGCCCCCGCCTCGCGCCCCTGTACCTCGCGGGCTTCACGACCGCGTTCGGGGCGCACGGCATCGCGGCGGCGCTCGGTGCCGAGACCGACGACATCGGCTGGACCCTGCTGGCCTTCGGCCTCACCCTCGCGCTGTACGACCTCGCCGAGGTGCTGCTCAAACCCCTGTTCGGTGCGCTCAGCGATCGCGTCGGCGTGCGGCCGGTGATCGTCGGCGGGCTGCTCGCGTTCACGGCGTTCTCGGTGCTCGGCGCGCTCGTACCGGGCACGGTCGGACTGATCGTCGCGCGCTTCGGCCAGGGGGCGGCGGCGTCGGCGTTCTCGCCCGCATCGTCGGCCGCCGTCGCCAGACTGACCGACGGCGCCTCGCGCGGCAGGTACTTCGGACGCTACGGATCGTGGAAGAGCCTCGGCTACGCACTCGGGCCGCTGTTCGGCGCCGTGCTCGTCGTGTGGGGCGGTCTGCCCTCGTTGTTCTGGGCGCTCGCCGTGATCGGCCTCGTCGCCGCCGTGTGGGTGATGCTCGCCGTGCCGAAGGTGCCCGTGCTGCCGCGCACGAGGGTGACGCTCGTCGACCTCGGACGCGAGCTCACAGCGCCCGGGTTTGTCGTGCCCACCCTCGTGCTCGCTGCGACGACCGGCGCGCTCGCCGTCGCGGTCGGCTTCCTGCCGCTGCTCGCCCGCCAGGCCGGCATCGGCACGGTCGGCAGCATGGCACTGGTGACGGTGCTCGCGGTGGCGTCGGCCGTCGTTCAGCCGCTGGTAGGCACCGCGCATGACCGCGGCCGCATCTCGGTGCGCGTCGGCGGGATCGGCGGTCTTGCGCTGATCGCTGCGGGCCTCGCGCTGTCGGGTGCGGTGGCGCTGGATGCCCTGACGCCGGCGCTCATCGGACTCATCGCGACCGCCCTGCTGGTGGGCGTCGGCGTCGGGTCGGCCACCCCGGTCGCCTTCTCGCACCTCGCCGCCTCGACGCCCGAGGAGCGCATGGGTCGCACGATGGGATCGGCCGAGCTCGGGCGCGAGCTGGGAGACGCGGGCGGTCCGCTGATCGCCGGTGCGGTCGGCACAGCATCCGTCGCCGGCGCCGGCCTGCTCGTCGTCGCGGCGCTCACCGCCGGAGCCGGCGCACTCGCCGCGCTCGGCCTGCGCCGCTCGCGCTGAGGGCGTGGGTCGTGCTGGCTCGTCGGCCTGGCTCGCGCCGGTTTGTCCGCCTGAGCCCCTGGCTCCCGCCCCTGCTCAGCGTCGTCGCCCCTGCTCAGCGTCGTCGCCCCTGCTCAGCGTCGTCGCCCCTGCTCATTCGCGTCGATCAGCAGGGGCGAGGACGACCAGCAGGGGCGAGGATGCCCCAGCCGCCCGGCCACATCGTCGGGATGGGCGGGGTGCCGCCGAGATCGGGGTTTCGCGCCCGAGAGAGCAGGCGCATGATGAACGTCATGAGCGGACGCATCATCATCGACCTGTTCACCACCCTCGACGGCGTCGCCCAGGCGCCGGGCGGCCCGGAAGAGGATCCGAGCGACGACTTCCCGTACGGCGGATGGCAGGCGGGATACCCGAGCCAGGCGGTGGGCGAGAGCGTGATGACGGGCATGCAGACCCTCGACGCCCTGCTGCTCGGACGCCGCACGTACGACATCTTCGCCGGATACTGGCCGCAGCACACGACCGGGCCGGAGGGGCCGATCGGGCAGCTGTTCGACCGGGTGCCGAAATACGTGGCATCGCGGGATGCCTCGCTCGCGCTCGACTGGCAGGGCTCGACGCTAATCGGCGACGACCTCGCCGCCGAGATCGCCAGCCTGCGCGAGCGGCATCAGGACGTGCACGTGATCGGCAGCGTCGACCTCGTGCAGACCCTGCTCGCCGAGCAGCTCTACGACGAGCTGCAGCTCTGGGTGTACCCCGTGGTCCTCGGGCGGGGCAAGAAGGTGTTCCCCGACGGAGCGGCCCCGCACAACATGCGCCTGATCAGCGCCGAGACAGGAGACGGCGGCGCCCTGCTGCTGCGCTATGCCCCCGAACCGGGAGAGGTGCGCACCGGCACCATGGGGTCCTGAAGGCTCAGCCCTCGAGCATCCGCTCGATCACCGCGGCGACGCCGTCGTCGTGGTTCGATGCGGTGACCTCGTCGGCGGCATCGCGCACGACGTCGATCGCGTTCGCCATCGCGACGCCATGACCTGCCCACTGCAGCATCTCGAGGTCGTTGAGCGCGTCGCCGAAGGCCAGCACCTGGGAGTGCTCGACGCCGAGCCGCTCGCACACCTGCGCGAGCCCGGTGGCCTTGGTCACGCCCTGCGCCATCACCTCGACGAACGGTGCACCGGACAGAGTCGCAGCGAAACCCGTGAGGCCCAGCGCATTCAGCGCCATGAAGATCTCGTCGATGGGCACCGACGCATGCCGGATGACGAGCTTGAGGCTGGGCGATCCGACGACCTCGTCGAGTGCGACGCCGCCCATCGTCTGCGGGTCGCGCTTGTGGTCGCTCAGCTGCGCGATGTCGGCGTAGCCGTGCTGGGCCACGAAACCCTCGCCTGCGTCGCGCACGCTGGCGAAGACCAGATCCGGGATGCTCTTCAGCAGCGCCTCAGCCAGCTCGCGCTGCACGTCGGCGGGGATCTCTTCTGCGAACAGGTGCTCGCCGGTCTTCAGGTGCAGTCCGTAGGCGCCGTTGCCGCACAGCGCCCACGAGTCGAAGCCGGCCTGCTCGGCGATCGGCCGCAGCCCGATCGGCTGGCGGGCGGTGACGGGGATGGTCTCGATCCCGGCATCGCGGGCGGCGTCGAGAGCCGCACGTGTGCGCGCGCTCACCCGCCCGCCGTCATCGAGCAGCGTGCCGTCGAGGTCGGTCGCGATCAGGCGGATGCCCGAGAGAGCGCTCACGCGAAGATCATCGGCATGTCGCCGTCGCCGTCGTCGTCACCGCCGAAGTCGAGGTCGACGACGACGGGCACGTGGTCGCTGGGCTGCTCGCCCTTGCGCTCGTTGCGGTGGATCGCCGCGCCTGTGACGGCGTCGGCGAAGGGCTTCGAGCCGAGCACGAAATCGATGCGGATGCCCTCGTTCCGCGGGAACTTGAGGCGCTGGTAGTCCCAGTACGTGAAGCCCTCCGGGATCAGCGGGCGCACGACGTCGGTGACGCCTGCCGACTCGAGGGCGAAGAACGCCTCGCGCTCGGGCGGCGACACGTGCGTCGAGAAGCCCTGCACGATGGCCGGGTCGCCGTTGTCGTGATCGAACGGGATGATGTTGAAGTCGCCGACGAGGGCGAGCGGCAGGTTCGGATCGGCGGCGAGCTCGGCGGCGGTCGCGGTGCGCAGAGCCTCGAGCCAGTGCAGCTTGTAGTGGTAGTGCTCGTCGTTCAGCGAGCGGCCGTTGGGCACGTACAGGCTCCACACCCGCACTCCGTCGACCATCACGCCGAGGGCCCTGGCCTCGAGCGGGGCGTCGGGGCCCTCATGCCCCTTCGCGAACCCCGGCTGCCCCGCGAACGAGGTGCGCACGTCGGTCATCGGCAGGCGGCTCGCGATCGCGACGCCATTCCACTGGTTCAGCCCGTGAACCTCGACCTGGTAGCCGGCCTCTTCGAACGGCTGGTACGGGAACTGCTCGGGCTTGCACTTGATCTCCTGGAAGGCCAGCACATCGATGTCTTCCCGCACGGCGAAGTCGACGGCGCGCGAGACGCGGGTGCGGATCGAGTTGATGTTCCAGGTGGCCAGACGCATGCATCCAGCCTATTCGTGGCGGCGGACAGCCGCGGCCGGGCCTAGCGCTCCGAGGGGTCTCCCGTGCCGATCAGCACGCCGCGCGCCAGCGTGTGGAAGTGCCTGTTGAAGCCGAGTACCGCCGGTGTCGATCCGGGCTCGAGGTCGAGGTGGTCGACGTCGAGCGCGTCGACGACGAAGAAGTAGCGATGCACGCCCGTGCCGGCGGGCGGAGCCGCGCCGATGAAGCGCTCGGTGCGGGCCTCGTTCGGCAGCACCACGGCACCGGTCGGCAGGTTCGCCGAGGTGCCGTCGCCGCTGTCGAGCCGGCGCACGTCGGGGGCGATGTCGTACGCGGCCCAGTGCCAGAAGCCCGATCCGGTCGGGGCGTCGGGGTCGAAGCACGAGATGGCGAAGCTGAGGGTCCCGGCAGGCGGGTCGGACCATTCGAGGGTCGGATGCCGGTCTTCACCGGCCCGATCCGACGACCACGCGAAGCCGGGCAGCGGCCCGCCCGCGTCGAAGTCGGGGCTGGTCAGCTCTAGCGGCGCGACGGGGCGCAGCCGGGCGAGCTCGGCATAGGGATCGAATGAGAACATGTGGACCTCCTGCGCTCAACGGTAGGCCGAATAGGATGAATCCGTGACCACCCTCGCCGAAGACCGCCAGTCCCTGCTAGACCTCATCAAGGATGAGGCGGTGTTCCACGGCGACTTCACGCTCTCGAGCGGCAAGAAGGCGACCTACTACGTCGACATGCGCAAGCTCACGCTCGATCACCGCGCGGCTCCCGCGATCGGGCGCATCATGCTCGACCTCATCAAAGACCACGACATCTCGGCCGTCGGGGGCCTGACGCTCGGCGCCGACCCGATCGCGAACTCCGTGATGCACGCCTCGGTGGCATCCGACCGTCCGCTCGACGCGTTCGTCGTGCGCAAGGAGCCGAAGGACCACGGCCGCGGCCGCCAGGTCGAGGGTGCCGACGTCGCGGGCAAGCTGGTCGTGGTGCTCGAAGACACCTCGACCACTGGGCAGTCGGCTCTGAAGGCCGTCGAGGTCCTGCGCCGCGAGGGCGCAGAGGTCGTCGCGGTCGCCGTGATCGTCGACCGCAAGACCGGCGCACAGGCCGCTATCGAGGCCGAGGGCCTGCAGTGGCTCGCCGCCTACGACCTCGACGACCTGGCTCTCGACCCGCAGTAGCCTCCACGTCAGGGCCGCCTGCCGACGGCCGCGTCGGCGACGATCTTCGCGATGCGGGATGCCCGGGTCTCGGCGCGCTTGGCCGTGGCGATGCTCGTGAGGCCGAGCTTCTTCACCGACTTGGGGAAGGCGTTCCAGTTCTCGCGCGCGGCGGGAACGGCATCCAGCGCCGCGGCGAAGTCGTCGGGCTCGATGCCGGCCTCTGGGCCGTCGAGCATCGTCCACGATCCGTCGGCCTTCGCTGCCTCGATCACCCGGATGCCCGCAGGGGCCAGCAAGCCGGCCGCCTCGAGTTCGATCAGTCGGGCCTTGTTCGTCGCCGCCCATCCGCTGCCGCGTCGACGCGGTGAGAACCACTGCCCGACGGTGTCATCGCCGAAGGTGCGCACGGGGCCGTCGATCCAGCCGAAGCAGAGCGCCTGCCGAACCGCGTCTTCGTAGGAGAGGCCGTCGTCGCTCGCGCGGCGCACGTGCAGCAGCCAGACGCCGCCGGCGCGCATGTGGTTCTCGTCGAGCCAGGCGCGCCACGTACCGGCATCCGGTGCGGTGATCCGCTCGCCGTCGTCGAGAGCCCCCATCAGCGTTTGCGCCCGCGGGGCGTGTCGTCATCGTCCCACGGACCCTCGTACCACTCGCCGCGGTTGTCGCGGCTGGGGCGCTTGAGCAGCTGGATGACGACGATCGTGAGCGACGCGAGGCCGATGCTGATCAGCACCAGGAAGAGCATGTCCTGCTGGTCCATGGGCGTCCTCTCGATCCGGTCCGTTCAGCTTAGGCGCTGCGGGGCCATCAGTCGCGGCGGGCGGCCCAGTGCGTGAGCCCGTGGATGAGGGCGGTGAGACCGATCGCGAAGGTGCGGCGCGCCGGGTCGTCGCTCGCGGCGGCACGACGGCGCTCGGCGTCGGCGAAGGCGGGGAACGTCTCGGCGAGGGCACCAGGCGACATGTTGTCGGCGGGGGCCAGGGCGTCGAGGGCCGATCCGATCACGAAGGACTCGATCGCGATGATCGCGTCGGCAGCCTTCTCGACGGGCCATCCGTCGGCGGTCATGAGCCGGGTGACGTGCTCGTACTGTGCGAACGAGGAGGCGTCCTCGTCGATGGGCAGGGTCGCCAGCATCACGATGGCGCCGGGGGCGGCGAGCATCGCCGAGCGGTAGGCGTGCCCCCACGACTCGAGGGTGCGTGCGAGGTCGTCGCTCTGCTGCCATTCGGTGTCGATCATCGCCGAGATGCGGCCGCGCATAGCCCGGATCACCGCGTCGCGGTTCGCGAAGTGGTGATACAGCGCCGAGGTGCGCACGCCCAGCGCCTCGGCCAGCGCGGTCATCGTGAACTGCCGGGGAGTGCGCTCGCGCGTCAGCCGGAACGCGGCCTGCAGGATGCGGTCCTCGGTGAGCAGGGGTGCCGTGGGGCGCCCCGCGCCCCGCGGGGTTCTCATCATCGGAGCTCGATTCTGCTACTTTATTGAAACACTTTCAATTCTACTGCGGGAAGAGATGCCATGCGGGATGTCGGAGCCGACACTATCGTCACGGGCGCGCGCGTCGTGACCATGGATCCGCGGCGCCCCGCGGCCACCGCGTTCGCGATCCGCGACGGCCGGTTCATCGCGGTCGGGTCCGACGACATCGTTCGGGAGCTCCGCACCGCCCGCACGGAGGTGCTCGATCTGCACGGTGCGACGGTGACCCCAGGCCTCATCGACGCGCACCTGCACCCTCTGCAGGGCATCGCTCTCACGGCCGGTGCAGACCTCGGCGGCATCACGACGATCGAACGGCTGCGCGAGGTGCTGCGTGCCGAGGCGGATCGCGCGATCGCCGATGACGCCGACCCCTGGGTACGCGCCTGGAACCTCGACTACGACGTCTTCCACGACGTGCCGATGACGTCGGCCGCGATCGAGGACGCCGTTCGCGGCCTTCCCGCTCTCGTCATCCTCTACGACGGGCACACGGCGCTGGCCAGCGCGGCTGCTCTCACGCGGGCCGGGATCGACCGCGCGCGCGACTTCGACGACAGCTCCTGCATCGTCGTCGACGCGGCGGGCAGCCCGACTGGCGAGCTGCGCGAACTGCCCGCCTACGAGCCGGTGCGCAAGGCTGCACCCGCCCTCAGCCGCGAGGCCGAGCTCGCCGCAGCGCACGACCTGCTGCGCGGGCTCACCGGCTCGGGCCTGACCGGCGGAGCGATCATGGACGGCGGCTTCGACACCCTTGCGCTGCTCGACGAGCTCGAGAGCGGCCCCGGTCTGCCGGTGCGCATCGTCTCGGCGATCGATCACGAGCCCGGCTTCGATGCCGATCGCACCGCCGAGAACCTGCGCATGCGCGACCGCCGCGGCGGACGCTGGCGCGGCGGCGTGGTGAAGCTCTACGCCGACGGCGTGGTCGAGACCGGCACCGCGTGGCTGCACGAGCTCGACATCGACGGCGGCGGGGGCGAGCCCTTCTGGAAGAACGCCGCGGCCTACGCCCGCACCGTGCGTGAGTACGCCGATGCCGGATTCCAGGTGGCCACCCACGCCATCGGCGACCGTGCGGTCAGCGAGGTCGTCGACGCGTACCTCGCCGCCGGCGCCCGCAGCGCGAACGGCGCTCCGCACCGCATCGAGCACCTCGAGCTGACGACCGATCGCGACGTCCGGCGCATCGCGGCTGCCGGCATCACGGCATCCGTGCAGCCCCTGCACCTGCAGTGGCGCAAGGCCGACGGCTCCGACGAGTGGTCGCGTCGCCTCGGCCCCGAGCGTGTCGCACGCGCGTGGCGGGCAGGCGACTTCTGGGCTGCCGGCGCACCCGTCGCACTCGGCTCCGACTGGCCGATCGCGCAGAACGACGCGCGCATCGGACTGGCATGGGCGATGCTGCGCCGCCGTCCCGGCCAGCCAGACGCGCCCGTCTTCGAACCCGAGCAGCGACTCACGGCCTACCAGGCCCTGCACGGCTACACCGTCGGCGCTGCTCGCGCCCAGGGGGACGGCGACCTGGGGCGGATCGCTCCCGGCTGCCGCGCCGATTACGTGGTGTGGGAGGAGAACCCTCTGCACATCGCGCCCGACGACCTTCCGGACGCGCCCATCCTGCGCACCGTCGTCGGCGGCATCCCCGCCTGATCCGCTCGCACCCGCCCGAGCCCTCCCCGCCCCTCCTTCCCGCCCCTCCTTCCCGCCCCGAACCTGCGCGTCCGCGCATCGATCACACCGAGGTGATTCCCCATGCCCGCATATGGCGCACTCGCGCTCCTGCCGATCGTGACGATTCTCATCGTCGCCGTCCTCACCCGCCGCACCCTGCTGGCACTGCTGTGCGGCACCGTCGTCGGCGCCGTCCTGCTCGGCGGCGTGGGCGGCTTCGACATCTGGGTCGAATACGTCGGCAAGTCACTGTCGAACGAGACCGCGCAGTGGCTGCTGCTCATCGTCGTGCTCTTCGGCATCCTCATCACCCTGTTCGAGAAGTCGGGCATCGTCTCCGACTTCGCCGCCTGGGCCGAGCGATTCATCAACTCCCGTCGCAAGTCGACACTGCTGACCTTCGTGCTCTCGGTCGTGCTGTTCGTCGACGACTACCTGAACGTGCTCACCGTCGGCACCTCGATGAAGGCCGTCACCGACCGCTACCGCGTGCCGCGCACGCAGCTCGGCTCGATCATGAAGATGACCGCCGCGCCGATCGCCGTGCTCGTCCCTGTCTCGACCTGGGCGCTGTTCTTCTCAGGCCTGTTCGAGGCCGAGGGCGTGACGGTCGGCGGCAGCGGTTTCGGCGCGTATCTGCAGGCCATCCCGCTGATCTTCTTCGGCTGGGCGGCGCTCGTCGTCGCGCTGCTGATGAGCGCCGGCTGGCTGCCGCGCATCGGCCTCCTGCGCCGTGACGCCGAGCGGGCGGATCGCGACGGCGACGTCTTCCCCCTGGGCACCACCGACGACGAGCGCGTCGCCGAGGGCGGCAGGCTGCTGGCCGAGCTGCGCGCCGACGACGCCGACGGGTCGACCGCCCAGCGCGTCGCCGTCGCCGTCTCGACCGATGTGATCGGCCGGCCGCGTCAGGCGCGGCCGTGGTCGTTCCTGATCGTGATGGCCACGCTGGTCGGCGTCACCATCGCGACCGACGCGAACGTCGTCACCGGCACCGGGGCTGCCCTCGCGGTCACCGTCGCGCTCGCCCTGATCGAGCGCCGCCTCACGCTGCGCGGCATCGTCGACGGCGCCATGCAGGGCATCGAGAGCATGCTCTTCGTCATCGTGCTGACCGTGCTCGCCTTCATGGTGCAGGAGATGAACATCGCCCTGCAGCTCGCCGAGTTCGTCATCCAGGTCACCGAGCCGGTGCTCACCCCTGCGCTGCTGCCGGCGATCGTCTTCGTCGTGTGCGGCATCTACGCCTACGCCACCGGATCGTTCTGGGACCTCGCCGCCGTCATCACGCCCGTCGTGCTGCCGCTCGCGGTCGCCCTCGGCGCCGACCCGATCCTGGCAGGTGCCGCGGTCTTCTCGGGTGCAGCGCTGGGAAGCACGACCTGCCTGTACGGCGACGGCATCATCCTCGCCTCGCGCACGATCGGCATCAAGCCGATCAACCTGATGCTGGCGATCCTGCCCTACGCGGGCATCGCCGCGGTGCTGTCGCTCATCGCCTACCTGGTCGCCGGGTTCGCGATGGTGTGATCGCGGCGGCTGCGGCAGACCCCGGCGCCCCCGGTCGCTTCGACTGGGGACCCGGGGTCCCGCGCGCGAAGCGTCGGTCGTCAGAACGGCCGACGAAGCGGTCGCGCGGAGCGGCGACTGACGCGGTCGCGATGAGCGGCGCTGACGTCAGGCGCTCAGCCACACCGCATCGGCCGCGCCGGCAGGCAGGTCGGCCGGGGCGGTGATCTCGGCACCGACGGAGATGCCGGCATCCTCGAGCTGCTGGAGCAGCTCGGGATCGCGATCGCTCACGCGCAGCACGCGCCCGCGGTGCCCTGACGCGGCGTCGGCGAGCAGCACGAAGGGCTCACGCACGACCTCGCCGTCGGCGTCGGGGATGGCGTCGCCGTGCGGGTCGAACCGCGGTCGGCCGAGACGCTCGTCGATGGCATCCAGCAGCCGGTCGCTGATGGTGTGCTCGAGCACCTCCGCCTCGTCGTGCACCTCGTGCCAGGCGTAGCCGAACTCGCGCACCAGCCACGTCTCGATCAACCTGTGGCGGCGCAGCATCTGCAGGGCGCGCCCGCGCCCGGCATCCGTGAGCTTCACCGCGCCGTACGGAACGTGCGAGACGAGCCCGGCGGCGGCGAGCTTCTTGACCATCTCGGTGACGCTCGACGGGGCGATGCCGAGGGCGGCGGCGAGCTGCGATGGGGTGATCGGCGCGTCCTGCCATTCGGTGTGCGCGTAGACCGTCTTGAGGTAGTCGTCGAAGGCGGGGGATGCCACGGTCAGCCGTTCATCGAGGCGAGCACGGTGAAGGCGGCGTTGCCCGCGAAGAAGAGGATCGCGAAGCCGGCGATCGCCGCGAGCAGTGACAGGCGTCCGTCGTAGTCGTTGACGCCTCGCGTGCCGATCGTGCGGGCGCGGAAGGCGAGGAACAGCGTCAGCGCGCCGAGACCCAGCTGCACCCACGGTCCGCCCGCGGGCAGCAGCTTCGGCAGCGCGATGAGCAGCACTCCCAGCGCCGCCGCACCGAGCGCGAACCAGGTGCTCAGCTGCATCGCGCGGCGCGCCTCGGAGTCGTCGCGGTGCTTCTTGGCGGGGGAGGAGGGCATGCTCTCGAGCCTACCCGCGGTGCTCGCCCGGCCCTTCGATCGCGCTGCTTTCGCCGCTGCTGCGGAGATTGTCTGCCGGGCTTTGTCTCGACGAGAGCGAGTGGAGTGGGCCCGCGTCAGGCCCCGGTCGCGACGAGCCAGAGCAGCACGCCGTTGAGCGTGATCAGCAGAGCGGCGAACACCACGCCGAGCACCGTGGTCAGCCGCCGGTTCGCGTGCTCGCCGAGCGTGCGACGCTGAGCGGTCAGGACCACGAGCGGGATCAGGGCGAACGGGATGCCGAACGACAGCACGACCTGGCTGAGCACGAGCGCCAGCGTGGGGTCGAACCCGACGCCGAGGATGATGAGCGCCGGGATCAGCGTGACCAGCCGCCGCGCGAGCACAGGCACGCGCACGGTCAGCAGCCCGTGCATGATCTCGGCCCCGGCGTAGGCGCCGACCGAGGTCGAGGCGAGCCCTGATGCCAGCAGGCCGACCGCGAAGAGGGTGCCGATGATCGGCCCGAGTCCGGCGCTGATCGCGGCGTGCGCACCCTCGAGCGAGTCGGTGCCCTCGACGCCGGGCAGATTGGCGGCGGCAAGCAGCAGGATCGCGAGATTCACCGAGCCGGCGATGATCATGGCGATGGTCACATCCCAGCGGGTGACGGTGAGCAGCATCCGGATGCTCGGAAGTCGCGACCCCGAAGAGGCCGTGCCGCTGCCGGAACCGAACCGGTCGCGGGTCAGGGCGCTGTGCGCGTAGATCGCGTGCGGCATGACGGTCGCACCGAGGATGGATGCCGCGAGCAGCACCGATCCGCTGTCGGCGAAGCGCGGCAGCATGCCGCCGACCACGCCGGCGGGGTCGGGCGGTGCGACGAACAGCCCGGCGACGAACCCGATGACGATCACGGTCATCAGGCCGATGATGACGAACTCGAAATGCCGTGGTCCGCGGCGGGTCTGGATCGCGAGCAGCACGATCGAGACGGCACCGGTGATCGCGCCGCCCAGCAGCAGAGGCACGCCGAAGAGCAGGTTCAGTGCGACCGCTCCGCCGAGCACCTCGGCGATGTCGGTTGCCATGGCGACGAGCTCTGCCTGCAGCCAGTACGCGCGGCGCGCCCAGCGGTTGCGGATGCGGGTGCCCAGCACCTCGGGCAGGCTGCGACCCGTGACGATGCCGAGCTTCGCCGAGAGGTACTGGATCAGCCAGGCCATCACGTTGCCTGCGATCACGACCCACACGAGCAGGTAGCCGTAGCGGGCGCCGGCGGTCATGTTGCTCGCGACGTTGCCGGGGTCGAGGTAGGCGACGCCGGCGACGAGGGCGGGGCCGAGCAGCCAGGCGCTGCGCATCCATGACCTGCGCACCCGGATCGGCTGCGGACCGGGTTCATGAACCTGATTTTTCGGCATGCCTAAACATAGCATCGGTGGCCCTCGCTTCCAGATCATTCGACCGGCGCCGATCGCGGCCCCCGACCTGAGCGATTCGAGCCGGCAGGGGCACCCGCGGCTACGCTGGGTCGTGATGGATGAGACCGGTTCAGAGGCGCAGCCGGGCTACGGCGTCGGCCCATGGCAGGGCGAGTGGCCGGCCGATGAGCACTACGACCACGAGCTGCTCGCGCACGGCGACACCCGCAACGTCATCGACCGCTACCGGTACTGGCGGATGGATGCCATCGTCGCCGACCTCGACACGCAGCGGCATCCGTTCCATGTCGCCATCGAGAACTGGCAGCACGACATGAACATCGGCTCGATCGTGCGCAGCGCCAATGCCTTCCTCGCCGATACCGTGCACATCATCGGCCGTCGGCGGTGGAACAAGCGCGGCGCGATGGTCACAGACCGGTACCAGCACGTGGTGCACCATCCCGACGTCGAGACGTTCGCGGCGTGGGCTGCGAGCGAGGGCATCCCGATCATCGCCGTCGACAACGTCGGCGAGGCCGTGCCGGTCGACCGCGCCGAGCTGCCCGAGCGCTGCGTCCTGCTGTTCGGGCAGGAGGGGCCTGGGCTGTCGGATGAGGCGCTCGCCGCGGCATCCGGCCACATCGAGATCACGCAGTACGGCTCGACCCGCTCGATCAACGCCAGTGCCGCCGCCGCCGTCGTGATGTACGAGTGGTGCCGCCGGTACGCCTGAGCGGATGCCGGACTCGCCCATTCCACTGAGACGCAGTCTCGCGTAAACTGGGTCTGAGTTTCACCCGAATGGAGTGCACCATGGCATCCGACTACGTCCCCCCGGTCGACGACTACCGCTTCCTCTTCGGCGAGGCGTTCGGTCTCGACCTGCCCGCCCGCGCGACGAGCGGCGCGTTCACGGCCGAGGATGCCACCGAGATCATCGCGGGGGCCGGCGAGTTCGCGGCATCCGTCCTCGCACCGCTCGAAACCAGCGGCGACCGCGAGGGCGCTCGCATCGAAGACGGGCAGGTGCGGCTTCCCGACGGCTTCGCCCAGGCCTACCAGGCGTTCGTCGAGGCAGGCTGGGTCAGCGCCGAGGCGCCCGAGTCGGCCGGCGGCGATGGCCTGCCCGGGTCGATCCGCGCGGGCCTGGGTGAGATCTGGAACGCCTCCAACGCCGCCTTCGCGCTCTGCTGGCTTCTGACAGCCGGTCAGATCCACGCGCTCGATGCGGCGGCATCCGACGAGCTCCGCGAGATCTACCTCACCAAGCTCGTCTCGGGCGAGTGGACAGGCACGATGAACCTCACCGAGCCCGACGCCGGCACCGACCTGGGCGCGATCCGCACGATCGCCACCCCGCGCGCCGACGGATCGTGGGGCGTCAGCGGCCAGAAGATCTTCATCACCTGGGGCGACCACGACGTCGCCGAGAACATCGTGCACCTCGTGCTCGCGCGCACGCCCGACGCCCCCGCCGGGGCGAAGGGCCTGTCGCTGTTCGTCGTGCCCAAGTTCCTGCCCGACGCGTCGGGCAAGCCGGGCGAGCGCAACGCCGTCGCGACGGTGGCGCTCGAGCACAAGCTCGGCATCCACGGCAGCCCCACCTGCGTGCTCGCCTACGAGGACGCGACCGGGTACCTCGTCGGCGAGGTCGGCGGCGGGCTCGCGGGCATGTTCGTCATGATGAACTCGGCGCGCGCTGGCATGGGCTTCCAGGCGACCGGAATCTCCGACCGGGCCTACCAGCAGGCCGTCGCCTACACGAACGACCGCCGTCAGGGCGCGGTGCTCGACCGCCCCGCCGGCGCGCCGATCGCCGAGCACCCTGACGTGCGCCGGCTGCTGCTGTCGATGCAGAGCCGCCTGTTCGCCATGCGCGCTCTCGGCGTCTACCTCGGCGACCTGTTCGACCGCGCCGACACCGACGGGACGGGATCGCTGGCGGAGTTCTTCGTGCCGATCCTGAAGGGCTGGGCGACCGAAGACGCCGTCGCCCTCACGAGCGATGCGATCCAGGTGCACGGCGGTATGGGCTTCATCGAAGAGACCGGCGTCGCGCAGCACTACCGGGATGCCCGGATCATGCCGATCTACGAGGGCACGACCGCGATCCAGTCGAACGACCTCATCGGTCGCAAGGTGATCCGCGACGGCGGCGCGACGGCCGAGTCGCTGTTCGGTCTCATCGGTGAGACCGTGGGGCAGCTGCGCGCCCTCGACCACGAGGTCGCGGGGCGCACGGCCGATCGCCTCGAGCGCGCGGTGGAGGCGGCTCGCCGCGCCACGGCATCCGTCGTGGGCTTCGGCGCGACCCGCGACGCGTACGGCGTCAGCGTGCCGTACCTGATGCTGCTCGGAACGCTCGCCGGTGGCTGGATGCATGCTCTCGCAGTCGCCGCTGTGCTGACGCACGAGACTCTGGATGCTTCTGACGCCGCGCGCCTGGTGTCTGCCGACTTCTATGGAGCGCACCACCTGCCTCGGGTGCACATGCTCGCCGAGACGGTGGCAGCGGGCGAGGTCGCCTGAGCAGGTGACTCATCCGCGCTGTTCGGCGCCGGTCCGGGACGGTCGGCGCCAGTCCGCGCCGGTGTGGGCGGCGTGAGTCCGGCGCCGTACGGAACCCGGGGTTCGTCGGCGGCGTCAGAGGGTCAGGCGCCGACCCTGGTCCAGGCGTCGGTGCGCACCCGCCAGCCGAGCGTGCCGAGGCGGGCGAGCAGGTAGATGCCGAAGAAGGCGGCGGCGAGCCAGATGAGGCCTGCTGTGCCGTCGACGCCGGTGGCTGAGATGATCCACAGTGCAGGGAGGAACGGCACGAGGTTGAGCAGACCGGCGATCGCGAGGTAGCGGGCGTCGTTCGCGCCCATCAGCACGCCGTCGAGCACGAACACGATTCCGGCGATCGGCTGGGCGATGGCGAGCACGAGGAAGGCGGGCTGCACGAGCGCGCCGATCTCGGCATCCCCGGTGAAGACGACCCCGATCACGCCAGACAGGGCGGCGATCGTGGCGCCGACGATCACGCCGAACCATGCGCCCCACGCGACGGTGCGGCGCAGCACGCGGTGCACCTGGTCGATGTCGCCCGAGCCGAGGCTCTTGCCGATCATCGCCTGCGCGGCGATCGCGAGCGCGTCGAGCGCGAACGCGGCGGTCGAGAAGATGGTGAAGGCGATCTGCCAGCCGGCGAGCTCCTGCGTGCCGATGCCGGTCGCGACCGCGACGGTCGCCAGCAGTGCGACGCGCAGGCTGACGGTGCGCAGGAACAGCCATCCGCCCGAGCGGGCGGTGCCGCGGATGCCGTCGCGCTGCGCCTTCATCGATGCGCCGTGCCTGAGGGCGAGGCGGCGGATGACGACGACGTACGCGGCGACCATCCCCCACTGCGCGGCGACGGTGCCGAAGGCGGAGCCGGCGATGCCCCAGCCGAACCCGTAGATGAAGATCCAGTTGAGCAGGGCGTTGGCGCCGAAGCCGAGACCGGCGATCCACAGCGGGGTCATGGTGTCTTGCATGCCGCGCAGCAGCCCGGTCGCGGCGAACACGATGAGCATGGCGGGCAGGCCCCACATCGAGATGGTGAGGTAGGTCTGCGCCTCAGTCGAGACGGCGTCGGATGCCCCGAACGCGGCGACCAGTGCGGGGCTCGCGACGGCTCCGGCGGCGGCGAGCACGGCGCCGAGTCCGAGGGCGAGCCACATGCCGTCGATGCCGACCGAGACGGCGTCGCCGGGGTTGCCGGCGCCGAATCGGCGGGCCACGGCGGGGGTCGTCGAGTACGCGAGGAAGATCATCAGGCCGACGATCGTCTGCAGCACGGCGCTGGCGATGCCGAGGCCGGCGAGGGGTGATGTGCCGAGGTGGCCGACCATCACCGAGTCGAGGATGAGGAAGGCGGGCTCGGCGACGAGCGCGCCCAGCGCCGGCACCGCGAGGCGCAGGATCTCGCGGTTGAGAGAGGAGGAAGGGGATGCGGTGGATGCCACCTCACGAGCCTATGGGGTGGCTCGGACGCCCCGCGCGGCGGGTGCCGGGCCGGGAGGGTCGCCGCGCCGGCCGCGCGGGCGTCAGGCGGCGATGTCGTAGCGGGCTCTGCCGCCGAGGCGGGGTGCTCGGGTCGGGTCGACGTGGGGCGGTGGGACGAACCACACTCGCCCCCTGGTGCCGGATCGCCTGTCGGCGCCTTCCACGCGGATCTCCCACCCGTTGTCGTGAATGCGGTGGTGACAGGTCGAGCACAGCAGGATTCCGTTGCGCAGGTCGGTCGGGCCCGCATCTCGGCTCCACCATCTGATGTGGTGCACCTCGGTCATGTTCGGGGGGAGCCCGCACATGGCGCATCCGCCGTCGCGATCGACGAGCGCGAGCTTCTGAGCCCTCGTGAACAGTCGCTTCTCGCGTCCCCAGTCGAGGATCTCTCCGGTCGAGTCGAGCACGCACGGGATCACTCCGCCTGACGCCGCCATCCGGCGGACCGAGGCGACCGAGATGGGCTGGTCGACGCCGTCGATGGTGCCGTGCCCGGTGCCGTTCTCGAGGTCCGACGCGTTGATGCGGACGATCACGGTGGCGCCGCTGACGGGCATCCGGCTGTCGCAGTCGAGCACGTGGCTGCAGAACAGGCTGAGCGCGTCGGCGCGCATCATGGCGACGGTGCGCTGATCGGCATCCGCCCCGCCGGCGTCGACGTCTTTCCGGGCCTGGAACTGCGCCGTCACGTATCCGTCGACCGCGGCTCTGATCGCCGCGCCCTCTTCGACAGGCGTCACGAGGTTCAGGTGCAGCATCCCGTCGCGCTCGAAGATGCTCAGCGACCGCTGCGCACGCCGTTCTTCTTCGCGCGCTTCGAGCCTGTCTGCTTCGAGCAGCGCTTCGGCGCGCTTCACCAGCCGGCGGACGTCGTCGAGTGACAGTCCGACCGCTCGGTCGACGAGCTGCCGCTCCACATCGGCCACGACAGCCTTGTCGACGCCCACGCGTGCCCTGTCGAGGAACTCCACGATCAGCGCTGCGGCCGGCCCGCCGAGGGCGCCAGAGATCACGCCCGCCTGCACGGCCGGATACTTCGCCGGCGCCGGCTCGCCCAGAAGATCACGCCGCGGAGCGATCGCCTCCCCGACCTTCACCAGCCGAGCGGCGTCTCCTGCGCTGGTGCCGGTGGTCGTGGCGATGAGCTGCGCCGTGTTCCGGAACCCCTGCTGCTTTGCGAGTGACTCCGCGCCCAGCTCGGGCCGCGACTCATGCGCGATCGCCGCGGCGATATCCGCCTGCAGGGCGTCGAGCGCACGTCTGGCCGACCCGATGGCGCGGGTCATCGACACGAGGTCAGCGCGGTCGAGATCGGCTGCGGTCGCAGCATCCGCCCACATGCCGGCGAGAGCCGCGACGGCCTCTCGCAGGGGATGAAGAGCGGTTACTGACATGAAAGAAGCCTAGGTCTCAGTCCACCCGCAGTAAACCAAAGGTACGAGAAAGCGACACTTTCTGACCCCTAATCTTCGAACAGAACTACGATGAACGATTCAGTCGGAGGTGCAGCAGCGGGTAAGGCCGACCGGCCTCATCGGTGTCGTTGCGTCCGACCACCTCGAACCCGCGGCGGGTGTAGAAGGCTGTGGCCGGGAGGTTCTGCTCGTTGACGTCGACCTTGCGCACGCCATGCTCTGCGATCGTGTGCGAGAGCAGTGCGGTGCCGATTCCCTCACCACGCCGGCTCGCATCGATGAAGAGCATCTCGAGATTCCCGTCGAGGGTGCCCGCGAATCCCACGGGCACGCCATCGCGCTCCGCGACGCAGAGCACGACCGCGGGGAAGTAGTCGGACTGCAGCCTGGCCTCGATGTCGTCGCGATCCGGGTCTGCGAGGAAGTCATGGGTCGCGTCGACAGCACCACGCCAGATCGAGGCGAGCGCCGGATACTCTTCCACCCCCTTCGAGGGACGGATGCGCAGGGCCGGAACGGCTGATGGCTGCGGGGAGGACACCGGCCCATTGTCTCAGGGCGCTTGGTGATCGCCCGGGGCCCGAGCGCCGTCACCCGCGTACCCTGGAGAGCACGGAGGTGCCTCTCATGTCTGATGCGATGAGCAATGCCGCCCGCTACCGAGCCCGCCGTGACGCGGGCGAGAGCACGGATGCCGATCAGGACGCAGAAGCGTCGATGGTGCTCAATGCGCAGAACAAGGCGGAGTTCGTCGAGACGGCCATCCAGCTCGCGATCCGCCGGGGCGAGTTCGACAACCTGCCCGGCGCAGGCAAGCCGCTCGAGGGCCTGGGCTCGCATCACGATCCCGACTGGTGGATCCGCCGCAAGATCGAGACCGAGAACCTGTCTGGCCTCGGTCCGCCCGCTCTCATGCTCCGGGTCGAAGACCGTGAGCTCGACGGCGAGCTGGATCAGCTCGGCCGCGAGGAGGATGTGCGCGTCGTGCTCGACGACTTCAACCGCCGTGTGGTCGATGCGCGGCGGCAGCTGCGGGGCGGGCCGCCGGTGGTGACGCGGCCGCGCGACATCGACGCCGAGGTGGCGGCATGGCGGGAGCGTCGTGCGGCTCGGATCGCGGATGCCCGCGCCGAGACGCTTCCGGATGCTGAGCCGCGGCGCACTCGACGCTGGTGGCGTCGCTGAGGATCAGCCGATCACGGTGATCTGCTCGGGGGTCCGCGCTTCGATCTGAACGAACTGCTCGTGCGGGCGGATCTCGCCGGTGACGCAGATCTCGGCGGCGTCGTACTCGAGCGCGGGGTCGAACGGGAAGGCGCTGCGGTGGTCGCCGAAGATGACGACGGTGAGGCCGGCGGGGTCGGGGTGGTCGACTCCGAGGTTGAGGAACGTCGGCTGCCCTTCGCTCTTCGTCGCTGTGAACGTGCTGACGACCGGCCCGCAGACCGTTGCCGTGCTGCCGATGCTCGCTCGCGCGGCCGACCAGTCGAGCGCTCCAGCGGGTCGCTGCGTCGTCTCCTGCTGCTCGATCGTCGTGCCTATCTGGGCTGGGCCCACGGGCGCTGTTACGGCGTCGACGACGCTGCATGAGCACAGCACCAGGGGCAGCGCCAGCAGGGCGGCGATGCGGATCTTCATGGTCTGGACACTAGCGCGTTCGATAACTGGATCGAGTGCGTGAATTCCACGTAGTTCGGCGTACTAGTTACGCGATATCACGCATATTTCGATATCGAGGAGAGCGTGATCTGAACGTGACAATTAGTTCTTGCGCTTGCCCCCTTTAGGGGGCCACTATGACCTCTGAGGAGTCGTTTTCAAATGGGATGACGGCGACTCCGAGACCCCGGGGAAACTGACGCCGTCAGCAATGACGCTGACTCAGTGAGCCATGCCCAGGGACCTACCCCCACACACCGTTATCCCGGAGGGAACCTCAAGCATGCTCACTATCCGCCGCCTCATCGAGGCCAAGAAGGCCGAGCGGGAGGAGAACGGCGAGGCCGGCTTCTCTCTCATCGAGCTCATCATCGTCGTCGTGATCCTCGGCATCCTGGTCGCGATCGCCATTCCGGTGTTCGGCAACATTCAAAGGTCCTCGCAGCAGGCTGCGATCGACAGCGCCGCCGCCAACGGTGCCGCAGCGGTCGCCGCCGCCCTGGGGGACAACGACACTGCAACCACACCCACGACCGCTCTCGCCAGCGTCAGCAATGACGACATCACGGTTGGGGTCGGAGGAACTTTCGCCCTGACTGACACCCAGGTGAACGACGTGTGTGTGAGTGCCGATGTTGCGGCGGGTAACACTCGTTGGCCCTCGGACTTGGACGCCAAGCTCGAAGGTCCAGGATGCCCTTAATCTGATGCCGCCTGCAGCGGGGATGACTGCTGTCATCCCCGCTACAGATGGTTTTGGCAGAACTCAGATGTTTCGCACGCGTTCGGATGAGGGCTTCGGTCTGGTCGAGGTCGTCATCGCGATGATGCTCCTCGCTATCATCGCGGTCGCCTTGCTTCCGTTTCTTGCGCGAGGCATCAGTCAGTCCTCCACGCAGTCGGTCACTGCGACGGCCACCCGTGAGCTCAACAGCCTCATAGAAGAAGCGCGTACAGCGCAGACCTGCGCCAAGGTCAACGCCATCCGCGCTATCGCCGATCCGTACTTCGAAGGCACCAACCGGGAGTTCAGCATCGAGGCGCCGACCGCCGGGGGGAGGAACCCGACGTGCACACCGAAGACCGCAGTTCAGGTGTCGCTCGACGCCGTCCACGATTCCTCGATCCTGGTGCGCGTCGACGCGATCATCTACGTGAAGCAATGACCCCCCCGATTGACTCCTTGCGGCGACCGAGAGGACCCGCAGGCGCAAGTGACGACGGCATCTCACTCATCGAGCTGATCGTCGTCGTCCTCATCGTGGCGCTGCTCGGCGGAGTCGTCACGATGATCCTCGTCAACTCCTGGAACACCCAGCGGCAGGTGAGCTCCACGACTGTGGCGACGAACGAGGGTCAGGTCGTGGCGTCCGCAGTCGAACACGCGGTGCGAAATTCCGACGGTACGCGGGTCTCGGGAGCGGATACCTTGACCATCTGGACAATCGGGGCTGGCACGAAAACTTGCCAGGCTTTCAAGTTCGCCCCCGCTGATCCGGCCGACACCGCCAAGGGTTCGGCGGCCTTCATGACCGCCGGATCCGGGACCCCCTCCTGGACCACACCCCCATGGAAAGGCCCGACCATCCGGCAGGACGTCTCTCCGTCCCCCACCTACTTCACCAAGGACGGCAACGTGATTACCTACTCGTTCCAGATCCGCACTGAGGCCTCGCCGGTCGTGTTCCGAGGCGAGGTGGCAGCCCGAAACACCGGCGCGGGGTCAGGGGTGTCGCCGTGCTGGCCATGATCCGATCGTCTTCACGACGCGCCCCCCATTCTCCGAATGACGCCGGTGCCGTGCTGGTCGCCGTCGTCGTCGTCGTGATGCTGCTCGGATTCCTCGTCGCGTCGACCATCGCGGCGAGTGTCGTCTTCACTGTGCAAGCCAATACCGCCAACCGCAGCAGCACGCAGGCCTTCATCTCGGCCGAATCCGGCCGCGACACCGCCTATGCCCTGCTGACCGCTGGAGTGTCTGCCGACCGCAAGAGCTTTACATGCGACACCACTTCGTGGAACAGCACGAACGCATCGCCGGTGCAGTTCCAGTACTCGATCTACTGGACGCCGAGTGACGTGGCTCCGTCGAGTCACGAAGACAGCGGGCTGTCACAGACCTGCCCGCCGGTGAGCGAGAAGCTCGGCTATTTCGTCATCAATTCGATCGGCACCGATGCTCAGGGTGCGCGCGCGGAGATCGATTCGATCTACCGGTGGGAGCACGCCGAGAAAATGTACGCGGGCGGTGTGCTCGCCTACTTCGCCGGAGGTGTGACCTCCACGGTCTCGAACTACACCGGCGACCTCGTCGTGCGCTCGGGCGATTACACCTGCGCGAACGAAGGAACCATCAACGGTGATCTCTACGTGACGAACGGCAGCGTCAACCTCAGCCGAGACTGCACGGTGAACGGCAGCATCTGGGCTCACGAGAACGTCAACGGGGCTTCTCAGCTGGTCAAGGTGACGGGAGAGGTGCGAGCGGCGGGCAACATCACGTTCACGTCGAACGGCTCTGTGCTCGGCAAGGCGCCGCCCACCCCGGTCGGGTCGGGCAACCTTCTGGCCGGTGGCAGCATCGACCTGACCAACACGGGAGCCACGGACGGTCGGGTGTACGGCAACGTCTCGGCCACGGGATCGATCAACGTGGGGAGCAAGTGGGTCGTCTCTGGCTCGCAGACGACTGCTGCTCCCTCACCGGTCTTCGACCCCACGCTGGCCTTCATCAAATCGGTCACCTCGTGGATCGACCTCGACGAGACGTCCAGCTGGAACGTCGCCCCGGTCTCGGCCTGCACGAAGACCTCGGCCGAGATCATCTCGCTGCTCTCCACCGGGCCCACCACTCCGATCGCCTTGGACTACCGCGGTTGCTCGTCGGTGAGCACCGACATCACTCTGACCGGCCCGTCGTCGGTCGCCCTGAACAAGGACGTCGTCTTTCTCGCGCCGGCGGGCAAGAGGATGAACCTGACGCTCAACACCGGCCTGACGGGCGGCAAGCAGCTGGTCTTCCTGCATGCCGACGCCAACAGGGCGCTCACCGACGGCGAGACGTCGCCGACCTGCGGCAACGGCAGTCAGAAGGACACGATCGACATCGCTAGCGGAGCCAATGTGTCGGGCGCGAAGATCATGATCTACACACCGTGCGGACTCACCGGCAACGTCAGAGCGAGCTTCACCGGACAGCTGTACTCGAACGACACCGGGTCGGTGATGTTCGGCAACGGGGCGTCGTACACCTGCGCGACCATGAGCTGGCCGGACGCGTTCAAGAAGCTGGGCTGCAAGGTGCGCGGCGAGAGCGATGACGCCGTCATCGTCACGCAGATGGAGTACTCGCTGAGCGACCGCACCCGGCAAGTGGAGCGCTGATGGCGGCGGCCGTCATCTTCGTCGCAGTGTTCGCAGGGCTGTTCGGGCTCGCAATCGGATCTTTCCTCAACGTGGTCGCGTATCGCGTACCGGCCGGAATCTCCCTGCTGCGAGAGAGCAGATGCCCCGGATGCAACGCAAGCATCCGCTGGTATCAGAACATACCGGTGGCGTCGTGGTTGGCGCTGCGGAGGCGATGCGCGAGCTGTTCAACTCCGATATCGGCGCGCTATCCGCTCGTTGAAGCCGCCACGGCCGTGCTGTTTGCGGGTGTCGCGTGGGGTGTGGCGGCCGGACGGCCGCTCGACGCCCGCCCCGTCGACGGCGCTCTGTGGTTCGGAACGGCGGAATTCTGGGGCGTTCTCGTGATGCTCCTTGTCTTCGCGAGCCTGAGCATCGCTCTGACACTCATCGACCTCGATACGAAGCGGCTGCCGAATGCGATCGTGCTGCCGGGCTGGGCGGCGATCGTCATCCTGCTGCTGATCACGACCGTGCTGTCGGGCATGTTCCCTGCCGCTGCCGGTGAACTGAGCGCATCGCCCGGCCGGGCGTCGGCGAGCGGCGAGATCGACTGGTGGCCGTTCCTGCGCGCGCTCATCGGCGGCGCCGCACTGTACGTCTTCTATTTCGTCGTGCGTGTGATCAGTCCGCGCGGCATGGGCGGCGGCGACGTGAAGCTCGCCGGCCTGGTCGGAACGGTGCTGGGCTGGTTCGGATGGGGAGCGCTCGCCGTCGGTGCTTTCGCCGCCTTCCTGCTCGGTGGAGTGTTCGGAATCTGCCTGATGCTGTTGAATCGAGCGAAACGGAAGACAGCGATCCCGTTCGGCCCGTGGATTCTCGCGGGAGCGTGGGTCGGAATCCTTATCGGTGAGCCGGTAGGCCGCTGGTACCTGGGCCTGTACAGCTAGGAGTCATGACAATGGCAGCCACTCACGTCGGTGTCGAGATCACCGAAGAGAGCGTGCGCGCGGTGGAGGTCAGCGCCGGGCGCTCCCCGCGCGTGGTCGCCTTCGGCGAAGTGGCGTTGCCGCCCGACGCCGCGAAAGACTCCGAGATCATCGACGAGGGGGCGGTCGCCGTCGCGCTGCGGCAGCTGTGGACGACCGCACGCATCAAGGGCCGTTCCGTCACCCTCGGCATCGCCAGTCGCCGCGTGCTCGTCCGTGAGTACAGCACGGCAGCCATGCCGCCCGAGCTGCTGCGCAAGGCGCTGCCCTTCCAGGTGCAGGACCTGCTTCCTGTTCCGGTCAGCCAGGCGGTGCTCGACTACTACCCCACGTCGCAGCAGGGCGAGCAGCTGCACGGGCTGCTCGTCGCCGCCGTCGCCGACACCGTGGAGCAGCTCATCGCGGCCTTCACGCGGACGAAGCTGCGGGTGCAGGCGGTCGACCTCACGGCGTTCGGACTGGCTCGGGCCGGACGCGTCGTCGCGCCGCAGGGCACGGTCGCCGTCATCCATGTCGGAGACCACACGACGCAGATCGTGATCATGCGGGATGGCATTCCCGAGTTCGTCCGCATCCTTCCCGCTGACCTCGAGACCGCGGCCGTCCGCCGGCGCAGCCTGATCGCGTCAGACGAGAGCATGACGGCACCGGCCGCCGAGCTCGCCGGAAGCGTTGTCGGCAGCGCCGGCGTGCTGCCGCGCGGCGCTCTGCGCGGCGACGTCGGCGGGCGCCCCTCAGCCGATCTCATCGCGCGTCTGCGAAGCACGCTGTCGTTCTACCTGAACCGCCCCGGCGCCGCCCAGATCCAGCAGGTGCTGCTCACGGGCGCCGGAGCGATGGTCGAGGGCGTGCAGGCAGGCCTGAATGAGCACGCGGGGGCACCCGTGAGGGTGATCGGCCTGCCCGAGGTGATCGCGATGCGTGAGAGCGCGCCGACGGGCGAGCTCGCGCTGAATCTCGTGAGCACCCTCGGTCTCGCGCTCGGAAAGGACAGCTGATGGCACGCACAGCCGCCATGGTGGGCCAGGCCCCCCGTGTGAACCTGCTGCCGCCGTCTGAAGTCGCACGGCGGGAGCGAGAGGCCCTTGCCGGCCGGTGGGTGTGGGTCGGCATCGCGGCGATCATCGTCTCGGTGCTGCTCGTCGCCGGTGCCTGGGTGTGGAATCAATTCGCCCAGCAGCAGCTGGCGTCCGAGCAGACTCGCACGAACATCCTGATCACGCAGATCGGCTCGCTGTCCGAGGTGAGCGGCGCTCTCGCTACGGACCGCGAACTGCGCGGATACCTCGCCGAGGCCATGGGGTCTGACCTGGTCTGGAAGGACATCCAGCGCAAGATCGAATCGCAGCTTCCCGGCGATGTGCGACTCGTCGGCTTCGAGCTGACGCCGGGACCGCCCTCGGCGCTGGCGATCAATGAGGAAGAGGCGGCGAACAAGATCGGACTCAGCGGGACCATCACTCTCGACAGCCCGAACACGCTGGAGATCGCCACGATCGCCGCGCGGCTGCGAAACGTGCCGGCGATCGTGCGCAGCGACGCGAATGCCCTCATCGAGAGCACTGCTGACGAAGGCCGCTTCACATACACGATGGACGTCGCATTCGATCAGAACGTGTACACAGGGCGGTTCGCCACCGAGCCGGAAGAAGAGGCGAAGTGATGACGAAGCAGCTGATCACTCTGATCGGAGCGCTCGTCGCGGCCGCCGTGCTCGCTGCGGCCGTTCTGGTCGGCGTCGTGCCCCTCGTGGGCGGCGTCTTCACCGCAGCGGGCCAGCGGCAGCAGGTCGAGACCACGAATGCGGGGTATGAAGCGCAGATCGCCGACCTCACCGCGCAGAACGAGCGCCTCGACGAGATCGAGAGCGGCGTTGAACAGCTGCGCGCGCAGATCCCCGACGGAGAGCTGCTGAACCAGGTGTTCGACCGCATCTCGCGTGCGGGCACATCGGCCGGCGTCGAGATCACCGGCGTCAGCAGGGGCGATCTCGCGCCGTACGCCGCCCGGACGGGCACCACCGGCGGCGCGGACGCTCCCGGCGCACCAGCGGAACCGGCCGAGCAGACCGAGACCGGAACCCCGATCGACGATGCGGCCGAGGTCGCCGACGACGCAGCCGCCGCCGCGACCCCTGAGGGCGCGGCTGCCGAGGGAACCGACGCCGCGACGCCTGCCGCAACTGAACCGTCGCGACAGCAGGTCGAGCTGACCATCCGCGCGAGCGCCACCGACATCAGCAGCGCATTCGCGTTCCTCGACGGTCTCAGGGCCGGGCCGAGGGGCATCGCGATCGACTCTGTGACCACCACCCGCACAGCTGAGACCTTCGACATGCAGATCACGGTGATCGCCTTCCTGCACGACGATGGAGACGAATGACATGACTGAGACTCTCGACGATCTGCTTCGCGTCGGTGCCGAATCCGGTGCATCCGACGTGCACATCACTGCCGAGGCGATCCCGCTGATGCGCGTGGACGGCGACCTCGTCGCCATCCCTGGGCACCCGGATGTGCTCAGCGACAGCTGGGTCCGATCCGCGGCCTTCACGCTGATGAACAGCGGTCAGCGTGCCGAGTTCGACGAGCGACACGAGGTCGACCTGGCCTTCGCCGTCGATGGCGTCGGGCGCCTGCGCGTCAACGTGTTCCAGCAGCTGGGCTCCATCGCCATCGCGCTGCGCTTCATTCCCGAACAGGTGTTCACGCTCGAGCAGCTCGGAGCGCCCGCGATCGCGAGAGACCTCGCCCTGCGCCCGCGCGGCCTTGTGCTGCTGACGGGCCCGACCGGATCTGGCAAGTCGACCACGCTGACCGCCATGGTCGACATCATCAACAGCACCCGCCCGGTGCACATCGTCACGATCGAGGACCCGATCGAGTTCCACCACACCAGCAAGCGGGCTCTGATCCACCAACGCGAGGTGGGCAGCGACACCAACTCGTTCGCCGAGGCGCTGCGGCGCGTGCTGCGTCAGGATCCCGACGTCATTCTCGTCGGCGAGCTTCGAGACCCCGAGTCGATCATGACCGCGTTGTCGGCCGCGGAGACGGGCCACCTCGTGCTCTCCACGCTGCACACCCAGGGCGCTGCGAAGTCGGTGAACCGCATCGTCGACGTGTTCCCCGCCGATCAGCAGCATCAGATCCGGACCCAGCTCGGCGACACCTTGCAGGGAGTCATCAGCCAGACCCTGCTGCCGCGCGCGCAGTCCGGCGGACGGACGATTGCGACCGAGGTGCTCGTCAACAATCCCGCCGTGGCCAACCTCATCCGCGAAGGGCAGGTGGCTCAGCTCTACACCGCCATGCAGGCGGGCGCGAACGACGGCATGCACACCCTCGATCAGGACCTGCGCCGCCTGGTCGGCGAGGGGACGGTCGCGGCGGCGGTGGCTCGCACCTTCGCATCGGACCCCGCATCGCTCGACAACGTCTTCGTGCGTGCGAACGACTTCGACGCCGACTCATGGTCGCACTATGCCGTCGACCAGCAGCTCGAAGAGTGGGGTTCGTGATGGCCACGATGCAGGAGTGGCAGTATCAGGCCATCGACCCCAACACGACGCACACCCTCAAGGGCACGATGGATGCCACCAGCGAGGCCGTCGTGACTGCAAAGCTCAGAGCTCAGGGCCTCATGCCCATCGAGGTCTCGGCTCTGGCCAAGACCGGCCTGCGACGCGAGATCACACTCCCCAGTCTGAAGAAGGGCGTGCCGGCCAAGACGCTCGCCATCTTCGCTCGGCAGATGTCAGCGCTGATCAACGCCGGTCTGCCTCTGCTGCGCACGCTCAACGTGCTGGCGGACCAGACCTCCGACAAGAAGCTCAGTGCCGTGGTCTCGATGGTGGCCAATGATGTGGAGACGGGCTCGTCGCTGTCAGCGTCGCTGCAGCGGCATCCGCTCATCTTCCCCCCGCTGATGGTGTCGATCGTGCGCGTCGGGGAGTCGGGCGGCTTCCTCGGGGCCGCGCTCGAGTCGATCGCCGAGAACTACCAGAAGCAGGCAGAGCTGCACGGCAAGATCCGATCCGCGACGACGTACCCGGCTGTGGTGCTCGTGATCGCGATGCTCGGCGTGCTTGTCATGGTGACGTTCATCGTGCCGGTGTTTGAGGACATGTTCGAGGGACTGGGCGGCGAGCTGCCGCTGCCGACGCTCATCCTCGTGACGATCTCGCACAACATGATCTGGATCCTGCCTGTGATCGCGCTGGCAGTGCTGATCGGGTGGGTGTGGTGGATGCGCAACCGCTACACGGACGGCTATCGAAAGATCGTCGACCCGATCAAGCTGAAGCTCCCGATCTTCGGCGCGCTGGTGACCAAGATGGCCGTCGCGCGGTTCTCGCGGAACCTATCGATGATGCTCGACGCCGGTGTGCCGATCATCCAGGCGCTGTCGATCGTGGGCCAGGCGTCGAGCAACTGGAAGATCGAGCAGACCGTGCGCGACATCCAAGAGTCGATCCGCGCGGGTCGCTCGTTCGCCGTGCCCCTGTCGAACGCCGCCGTGTTCCCGCCGATGGTGTCGCAGATGGTCGCCGTCGGTGAGGAGTCGGGAACGCTCGGCCAGATGCTCGGCAGCATCGCCGACTTCTATGAGGATGAGGTCGAGACCGCGACCGAGCAGCTGTCGTCGCTCATCGAGCCGGTGCTCATCGTGGGTCTCGGCGTGGTGATCGGCGGAATGGTGATCGCGCTGTACATGCCGATCTTCACCCTCTACGGCGACATCGCGAAACAGGGCTGACCGTCACACCGAGACGCGCAGCACTTCCTCGATCGTCGTGATGCCGTCGGCGACCTTCGTCCAGCCGTCGTCGCGCAGCTCGAGCATGCCCTGCCTCAGCGCGAGCTCACGCAGGTCGGCACCGGTCGCGCGGGCGACCAGCCGCTGCTCGATCTCGTCGGTGACGGTCATCACCTCGTGCAGGGCGACCCGGCCGCGGTAGCCGGTGTTCGAGCAGCTCGCGCACCCGACGGCGACATGTACGTCGGCCGAGTCGATCAGAGCGGGAGGCATGCCGATCTGCCGCAGCATCTTGGCATCGCCCTCGTACGGCTTGCGGCACCGCATGCACAGTCGCCGGGCAAGGCGCTGCGCGACGACGGCGCTCAACGCGGTCGCCACGAGGAAGGGCTCGATGCCGATCTCGGTCAGACGCGTCAGCGCGCTCGGGGCGTCGTTCGTGTGCAGGGTCGAGAGCACGAGGTGACCGGTGAGTGCCGCCTCGATCGAGATCGCGGCCGTCTCGCGGTCGCGGATCTCTCCGACGAGCACGACATCGGGGTCGGAGCGCAGGATCGAGCGCAGCGCGGTCGCGAAGGTGAGGCCGGCACGGGGATTCACCTGCACCTGGTTGATGCCCGCGATGCGGTACTCGACCGGGTCTTCGACCGTGATCACGTTGATCCGGGGGTTCGCGACCGTGCGCAGCGCCGTGTACAGAGTGGTCGACTTGCCCGAGCCGGTCGGACCGGTCACCAGCACCATGCCGTGGGGCCGGGTGATCGCGTCGCTGAACCGGTCGCGGTTGACCGGCGAGAAGCGCAGGTCTTCCATCGTCATCGACTGACCGGTGTTGTCGAGGATGCGCATGACGATCTTCTCGCCCCACACCGTCGGCAGAGTCGCCACGCGAAGGTCGACGGAGCGTCCTTCGTGCAGCACCGAGATGCGGCCGTCCTGCGGCACACGACGCTCGGCGATGTCGATCGACGACATGATCTTCAGTCGCGAGATCACGCCGTCCTGAATGCCGCGGTCGGCGCTCTGCATCTCGTGCAGCACACCGTCGATGCGGAACCGCACGGTCAGCCGGTGCTCGCCCGGTTCGATGTGGATGTCGCTCGCACGGTCGTTGATCGCCTGTGTGATCAGCAGGTTCACGAAACGCACGACGGGCGCATCGGCGTCCTGATCGTCGAGGTGCTCGGTGAAGACGATGTCGGATGAGCTCGACGATTCCCCTATCTGCTCAGACAGGTCGGTCAGCTCGCCGTCGGAGCGCAGGAAGCGCTCGAAGGTCTGCGCCAGGGCATCCGCCGCCGCGACGATCGGCGTGACGCGCATGTCAGTCAGGCTCGCGATGTCGTCGAGCGCGATGATGTCGGTCGGGTCGATCATCGCGACGGTCAGCTCGTCGCGCATCACGCGCAACGGGATCAGCCGGTAGCGGCGGCAGAGGTTGCCCGGCACGAGGGCGATCACATCGGGATCGAACTCGTACGTCGACAGATCGATGTAACGGTGGTTCGTGGCGAGCGCGATCGCCTCGGCGAGCTGGGCGTCGGTGGTGGCTCCCTTGCGCACCAGCCAGGGGCCGAGCTCGTCGCCGTCGCCGACGGCGGCCATGGCGGCCGACACGTCATCGGCCCTGGCCGCGCCGGTCAGCACAAGAGTATGCGCGAGTCCTCGCACAGCGATCCCCATTCCCGTGAGCACCGCCCCCCCTAGGGCACTCACCTGGCTTCATACTAAGCCGAACCAGCCCCGCCCGTCGCCCCCGAATTCCGCGGAAACCCGCTCCGGCGGGCCCCGCCCTCAGGCCTCGTAGACCACGGCTCCGCCGACGACCGTGCGCACGACCCGCGCCTCCAGCAGCTCCTCCGCAGGGCGCTCGAACACATTCCGATCCAGCACGATGAAGTCGGCGAGCAGCCCGGCCGCGAGTCGGCCGTAGCGGTTCTCGGCGCGGCACGCCCAGGCGGCGTCGCGCGTGGCGTGGATCACAGCATCCGCCAGCGGCAGCTTGTACCGCTCGACGTTCGGCTCGAGGGCCGGGTTCAGCGCCGATCGCCGCGTCGCGGCGATGAACATGTTCGGCAGGGGATCGAAGTGCGAGGTGGGGGAGTCGGTGCCGAACACCAGGGTCGCGCCCTGCTCGGTCATCTCGGGCCAGGGGTATCCGCGGTCGATGCGCTGGTCTCCCAGCATCGCGCGCCAGTTGTCCTGAATAGCGGGGTCGGAGTGCACGGGCTGCATCGACGCCGTGATGCCGAGGGCTGCGAGGCGCTCGATGTCGTCGGGGTCGACGACCTCGAGGTGCTCGATGCGGTGCCGGCGCTGGGCCGGGCCGTTCTCGGCGACGGCGCGCTCGATCGCCGTGATCGCGTTCGCCACGGCCGCATCGCCGATCGCGTGGATCGCGACCTGCAGTCCGGCGGCATCGGCCGCGACCACGACCGTCGTCAGGGCGTCGAGCGACCACACGGGCTCGGGCAGCGATCCGTCGGCGTACGGCGCGCGCACCGCCGCCGTGCAGCCGTCGACGGTGCCGTCGGAGAGGATCTTGACCCCGATGACGCGCAGCCAGTCGTCGCCCATCGCGTCGGCCAGCTCGGCGGCGCGGTGCACCTGAGCGAGGTCCTTCTCGGCATCGCCGGTCGGGTTCAGCAGCCAGTGCGCCGAGATGCGGGTCGTCAGAGCGCCCGCCGCATACGACCGGCGCATGGTCGCCAGCTGCGCCTCATCGAGAGCCATGTCGGTCACCGCGGTGACGCCGGTCTCGGCGAAGCCGCGCAGCGCCACCTCGAGCGCGCGGTCGGTGTCGGCCTCGGTCTCGAAGCTGTCGAGTGCCGCCCAGGCGAACTGCTGCATGGCCGTCTCGTCGATGACGCCGCTGGCGTGGCCGTCCGCGTCGCGGTGGATGCGACCGCCGACCGGGTCGGCGGTGTCGTCGCCGATCCCCACTTCGGCCAGCGCCGCGGTGTTCAGCCACATCGAGTGCAGGTCGAACGCCTGCACGTACACGGGGCGATCCGGCACGATCTCGTCGAGCATCTGCCTGGTGGGGTGAGCGACCGCGCTCTGCTGCCACCCCTGAGCGCGGATGCGCACGGCTTCCGGATCGGCGGCCGCCGCCTCGGAGATCGCCGCCTGGATCTGCGTCAGATCGGCCGCGCTCCACAGGTCGACCTGCTGCGCCGCCTCGCCGGTGTGGATCACATGCGAGTGCGCGTCGACGAACCCTGGCAGCACCAGCGCTCCGTCGAGCGGATGCCGCTCGGCATCCAGCCCGGCGATGCGGCTCGCGGTGGCGTCGTCGCCGACGTACTGGATGCGGTCGCCCGCCAGCACCATCGCGGTCGCCCAGGCCCGCCGGTCGGCCGTGAAGATGCGTCCTCCGGTGTACAGCTGCGTCGTCATCGTGCGACCTTTCCGCTCATCACTGCGTACAGGCCTCCGGCGACGATAACGCCGACCGGGACCGACAGGTCGATGTAGCCGAGTGCCTCGGCGATCGGGCCGGTCCACACGTCGGTCGACAGGCAGAGCGCGCTTGCGATGATGCCGACCACGAAGGCGACGATCCCGGGAACACCCCACCCGCCCGAGTACCAGTAGCGTCCACCCGGCCGGTCGTCGAACAGGTCGAGTCCGTCGTAGCGGTTGCGGCGCAGCACCACGTCGACCACGAAGATCGCCATCACGGGCGCGGCGACCACGATGAGGAACTGCAGGATCAGATTCACCGCGCTGAGGAACGTGGTCGACAGCGTCAGGTAGATGGTGAGCGCCGTGCCGATCACACCGACGACGATCGCGGCGGGGATGCGCCGCAGCGGGACGCCGATCGCCTGCAGCGCCATGCTCGAGGTGTACGTCGTCATGCCGTTCAGGGCGACGGTGTTCAGGATCACGCCGAACACGAGCAGGGGTGCGAGGGCGGCGGGCAGCATGCCGAGCATGACGCCCTCGACGCCGAACTGCAGATCTTCCGCGCTCACGGCGGTCGCCATCAGCGCGCCCATCGTCGTGAAGAAGACGCCGGGCACCGCGCCGCCGAGGGCGGTCGCGGCGATGATGCGACCCGGCGGCGTCGAGCGGGGCAGGTATCGCGCCATATCGGGGCTGTTGATGTACGACAGGGGAGAGGATGCCAGGATCGCGAACCCGATGGATGCCGCAGACCACAGCGCGCCGCCCTGGAGCGGCTCTGCGGCCCGGTACGCCCAGTCGACGTTCGGCAGGATGAACCCGGTGAGCACGAGGAAGATCGCGAGCAGCAGCACCGCGACGTAGGTGTAGGTGCGCAGGATCAGTCCGTGGCCGTAGACCGCGACGAGAACGGTGACGGCGGCGACGACGATCGTCACCACGATGGGTGCGGCGATGGGGGCGTCCCATCCTAGGCGGGCGAGCATGTCGGCGCCGAGGAAGGCGGCGGCGAGCCAGTTGAGCGCGAGGTAGACGGCCGATACCAGCCAGCCCATGAACGCGACCACGATGCGGTTGCCGATGACGCCGTACATCGCGCGCATGATCACCGAGCCCGATGTGCCGGCTGCGGGGCCCGAGATCGCGATGACGCCGGTGAAGATCCACGGCAATGCTCCGGCGATGATCACGAGCAGTGCCTGCCAGAGCTCGAGACCGAGCACGATGAGCGTCGCGCCGACGGTGAAGTTGAGCACGCTGACGTTGGGTGCGGCCCAGACGAAGAACAGGTCGCGGGGTCGGCCGTGGCGCTCGGCGTCGCCGATGAGCTCGATGCCGCGCGTCTCGGGGTGGGTGGCGGAAGCCGCGTCTGCCGCAGCGTCGCTCGCGGGGTTCAGGGACATGGGTGCCTCTCAGCGGTCTGGGACGTCGTCGTCCTGGGCGATCCTTATTGATCGGGTAGCCAATAGTGCTGTTGGTCACTTATCCAATAACATGGGGAAGGTGATGTCAAGCCCCGCTTCGTACACGCGGAAACAGCCAGGCCAGCGCCGTGAGGAGATCCTCGCCGCGGCTGCCGGGATCGCCCTCGACGACGGACTCGAGCGCATCACCGTGCGCGCCGTCGCCGAGCGCATCGGCGTGCGACCAGGCCTGATCTCGCACTATTTCCCCGCCGTGCAGGACCTCGTCATCGCCGCATTCGAGCGCGCCGCGTCGAGCGAGCGCACCGAGGTGCTGCTCGGCGAGGGCACCCCCAGCGAGAGGATGGCGCGGTTCGTCGCATTCTTCGCGTCAGAGGCATCCGTCCCGCTCTCGCGTCTGTGGCTGAACGCCCGTCACCTCTCGCGCTTCACCCCCGCGCTCGCCGCGGCCATCGCCGCGCAGGAGGCCGCGTACCTCGAGCGCATCACCGAGATCGTCGCGTCAGGATTGTCGCGTGGAGAGTTCCGGACTGCGGATGCCGGTGCCGCGGCCGTGCGCATCCTGATGGCCGTCGACGCGACGACCACCTACGTCAACGACCCGCCCGGCCCCGAGCGCTTCGGCTACTCCAGCTTCGTCGCCGACGTCGCCGCGTGGACGCTGGGGCTGCCGGACGGCGCGCTCGGGTAGGTCGAGTAGCCGGCGCGCTCCCGCGGAAAGACGAGACGCAGGTCCGGATGACCGGGAACCTGCGTCTCTGAGTCTTCGGTGCGCTCCCGCGTCAGGCGTTGACCTTCGGGGTCCGCACGACGCCGGTCGGAAGATCCTCTGCCTCGTCGAAGGCGACCTCGGGTGTCGGGCGGCGGAAGCCGCGGGTCAGCCACAGCAGGTACAGCGCGCCCACTCCGGCCCAGATCAGGCCGACCGTCATGGCCATCTGGTCGAGGCTCAGCCACAGCCAGAGGTTGATGACGAAGCCGATGCCCGGCACCACGGTCCAGGCGAGCACCGAGCCGCGTGTGCTCTCGTCACCGCGGTGGCGCCACCAGAACGCGATCACCGACAGGTTGACGAACGCGAATGCGGTGAAGGCGCCGAAGTTGATCAGCGACGTCGCCGCGTTCAGGTCGAGCCCCAGCGCGGTCAGCGCGATCGCGCCGACGACGACGATGTTGAACACCGGCGTGCCCAGGCGCGGGTGCACGTAGCCGAAGACCTTTCGCGGGATGATGCCATCGCGGCCCATCGCGAACAGCAGACGTGAGGCGCTGAGCTGCGACGCGAGGCCGGACGAGAGCACCGACACCGTCGCCCCGGCGAGGAAGAACGTCTGGAACACGATGCCGCCGATGAACAGCGCGATGTACGGCGAGGCGCCCTCGATGTCGGGCGTGATCGCCGAGAGCGCGTCGATGTCGGGCACGAGGGTCTGCATGACGTAGGTGATCGTGACGAAGAAGGCGGCGCCGAGGGCGGCGATCCACATGATCGCGCGCGGCACCGTGCGGCGGGGGTCGACCGTCTCTTCAGACAGCGTGGTGACCGCATCGAAGCCGAGGAAGGCGAGGGCGAGCACGGCGGCGCCCCCGACCAGGCTCGCGAGGTCTGCGCTCATCGAGTAGAAGGGCGCGAAAGTGAAGGCGAGGGCGTTGTCGCTGGTGATCGCGCCGATCGTGAGCACGAGGAACACGGCGGCGAGCAGCGCCTGGAAGACGACCATGATCATGTTCGCGACCGCGCTGATGCGCACGCCGACGATGTTCAGCGCCGTGATGATCACGATGAGCCCGACGATCCACACCCACTCGGGCACGTCGGGGAACGACGCCGACAGGTAGATGCCGGCCAGCAGCGCGTTGATCATCGGCAGGAACAGATAGTCGAGCAGCGCCACCCAGCCGACCATGAATCCGACCGGGGCGCCGATCGTGCGGCGGGTGTACGTGTACGCCGAGCCCGCAGACGGGTAGACGCGCACCATCTTCGCGTAGCTGAACGCGGTGAACAGCACCGCGATCGTGATGATGATGTACGACATGGGCACGTGGCCCTTGGTGGCCTCCGAGACGATGCCGAAGGTGTCGAACACGGCGAACGGCGACATGTACGCCAGTCCGATGAAGACGACGTGACGCTGCGTGAGGCTGCGGTGCAGACTCGGTGCGCCTGGTGCGGTGGTGGTCATGGGTTACCTCTCTGTAAACCAGCGATGAGCGCGCGTCAGTCGGCGTCGGGAAGCCGTGGCGTGCGCGGGGGAGGGGTGCGGCGGTCGCCGGTGGTCTCGAAGGCGAGGCCGAGGGCGAGCAGCGCGGTGTCGTCGTAGGCGCGGCCGGCGAAGGTCAGGCCCACCGGCATGCCGATGTCGGCCATGGTCCCCATCGGCACGGTGACCGTCGGGATGCCCAGGTGCCGCGGCACGAGATTGCCGTTCGCGACCCACACGCCGTTGCGCCAGCCCGCCGCCGCCGACGCGGGATTCACGTCCATGTCGGCGCGGCCGATGTCGGCCATGGCCGGGAAGGCGACGGCGTCGAGTCCGAGCCCGTCCATCCACTGCTCGAGATCGATGCGCCGGGTCTCTTCCAGCCCGCGCACCCCCTCTTCGAGATGCGGGATGTCGGTGACACTCGCGTACGGATGCGCCTCGACCTGAGCCGGGTATGTGGCGATGTCGTCGTCGAAGCCGTCGTACCGGTCGGGAAGGGCGCCCTCAGGCGCGGGGAAGATCGTCGCGCCGTCGACGCCGACGAGCGTGCCGAGGTTCGGATCGCCGTTCGCGGCGAGGAAGTCGTCCCACGCCCATGCCGACAGGTCGACGATCTCGCTCTTCAGGAACTCGGGGCTCACCAGCCCTCGGGTGGCGATGGTCGGGGCGCCCGCACGGTCGCCCTCGTAGTTGGTGACAGCGGGGAAGTCGACCTCGACGACCGCGGCTCCGGCTGCTTCCAGATCGAGACGCGCCTGCTGCCACAGCTCGATGATCGACCCGCGGGTCTCGACCTTCTGACCCGTCGGCCCGCCGATGGTGGTGCCGGTGCCGGCATCCGGGTCGGCGTTGATGTACATCTTCGGGATGCCGATGCGCATGCCGCGCAGGTTCGCCGGGGCGATCGCGGGGTACGACCCTGGTCGCACCTCCGACGCGGCCGGGATGCGCACCCACGGCTGCGCGCGCCAGAAGTCGCCGCGGGCATCGGCGTCGTCGGCGACGATCACGTCGAGCACCTCGAGCAGGTCGGCCATCGTGCGGGTGTGCGGCACGACGACGTCCATGGTCGGCACGAGTGGCCAGTTGCCGCGCACCGAGATCACGCCGCGGCTGGGCGTGTAGGCGACGAGCGCGTTGCACGACGCGGGGGCGCGGCCGCTCGACCAGGTCTCTTCGCCGAGGCCGAAGGCGCCGAAGCTCGCCGCCGTCGCGGTGCCCGAGCCGTTCGACGAGCCGGATCCGAACGCGCTCGTCAGCCACTCGGCGCTGTACGGGCTCTCGGCTCTGCCGTAGACACCGCGCTGCATGCCGCCGTTCGCCATCGGCGGCATGTTCGTCAGACCCAGGCAGATCGCCCCGCCCGCACGCAGGCGCTCGATCGTGAACGCATCACGCTGTGCGACGAGGTCGGCGAACGCGGGCGACCCGGCCGCAGCCGTCAGCCCGGTCACGAGGTAGCTGTCCTTCGCCGTGTACGGGATGCCGTCGAGCGGCCCCCGCGTCTCGCCTGCGGCCCGGCGGGAGTCTGATGCCGCGGCCTCGGCCAGGGCATCCGGATTGCGCACGACCACCGCGTTCAGCGCGGTCTCGGTGTCGGGGCCGTCGTAGGCGTCGATGCGGGCGAGGTACGCCCGCACGAGCTCGACGCTCGTGGTCTCACCCGACTCGAGGGCCGCGCGCAGCTCGGCGATCGAGCGCTCGTAGACGTCGAACATCAGTTGCTCCTCTCGAGGCGCGGCTGCTGCTGGGTGATGCAGTGGATGCCGCCGCCGCGCGCGAAGATCGGGCGGGCGTCGACGGTCACGGCACGACGGCCGTAGGCCTCTTCGAGGATCTCCCTGGCACGGGCATCCGCCTTCTCCTCTCCGAAACCGCACACGACGACGCCGTCGTTGACGACGAGATGGTTGATGTAGCTCCAGTCGACGAAGCCCTCGTCGTCGCGCAGCTCGGCGGGAGCGGGCACGTCGATGATCTCGAGGGTGCGGCCGGCGGCATCCGTCTGCTGCTGCAGCATCTGCTTGAGGTCGCGGGTGACCTCGTGGTCGGGGTGCGCGGGGTCGTCCTGCCGATGCAGCAGCACACGACCGGGGCCGGCGAAAGCGGCCACGATGTCGACGTGTCCGTTGGTGCCGAACTCGTCGTAGTCGCGCGTGAGGCCGCGGGGCAGCCAGATCGCTTTCTCGGCGCCGAGGGTGCGCAGCATCTCGGCCTCGATGCGTGCCTTGTCGGCGTACGGATTGCGGTTGGGGTCGAGCTGCACGGTCTCGGTGAGCAGCACCGTGCCCTCGCCGTCGACGTGGATGCCACCGCCCTCGTTCACCAGCACCGAGCTGACGAGCTCGGCGCCGACCCGCTCGGCGACGATGCGGGCTATCCCGGCCGATACCTGCCACTCGGCCCAGGCCGGAGCGCCCCAGCCGTTGAAGATCCAGTCGACTGCGCCGAGCACGCCCGGGCGCTCGTCGTCGACGACGAAGGTGGGCCCGAAGTCTCGCATCCAGAACTCGTCGAGGGGCGACTCGACGATCTCGACGTCGGAGCCGAGCATGCGCTTCGCGCGCTCGACCTCGGTCGGGTCGACGACCATGGTGACGGGCTCGAACTCGGCGATCGCGAGCGCCGTGTCGGTCCAGGAGCGGTACGCCGTCTCCTGCCATTCGGAGCCGTCGCCCAGCGTGACGCCGGCGCGGGGGAACGCCATCCAGGTGCGGTCGTGCTGTGCGCCTTCGTGCGGCATCCGCCAGCTCATGTGGTCTCCTTTGCCCGGCTGTCTATTGATCTAGCGATCAATAGATGATGTTCCTACACTGGAGGCACCATGTCAACACCCGCCACCCGCACTCGCACGCGCAAGAGCCCGCAGCAGCGATCCGCCGAGATCCACGACGCCGCGCTGGCCGTCGCCCGAGAGGACGGGCTGTCGGCCCTCACCCTGCGGGCCGTCGCAGCCCGCGCCGGGGTCGCATCCGGACTCGTCGCGCACTACGTCGAGAGCATGGACGACCTTCTCGTGCGCACCTTCCGCGAACTCGTCAGCGCCGAGCTCGATGAGATCCGCGCCGAGGTCGCCCTCGCGGACTCACCGCCCGCCCGCGTCGCCCGCATGATCGAGACCGTGCTCGACAGCGGCCACAACGACGTCACCCTGATCTGGGTCGACGCCTGGTCGCTCGGCCGCGGCAGCGCCGCGCTCGCCGAGGCCATCGAAGAGCAGATGGACGCCTGGCAGTCATTCATCGCCGCAGTGATCGACGAGGGCAGGGATGCCCGGCTCTTCACCACCGAGGACCCCCTGGCCGTCGGATGGCAGATCCTCGCCATGATCGACGGCATCGCCGCGCACGCCCTCACCCGCCGCACCGACGGCGCAGCGTTCGCCGAGCGCCTGGCCCAGGCGTGCGAGACGCTCGTGGGTGCGCGGGCCGGGACGATCGTGGCCGAGCTCAGCCCGCGCGGCTGACGCGAGCTTCAGCGGTCGCCGCGTCGAGCGCCGGCTCTCGAGACCAGGAGCGCAGTGCAGGCGGTGACGGCGCCGACGGCTACGGCACCGAGCAGCTCCGGACCTGCCTTCCTGCGCCCGGGTGCAGACACCGCCGCCGCGAGCATGTCGAGACGAGCGGGTAGAGCGGCCAGCCCCTGCCGGCGGGCCAGCTCGCCGGTGATCCGCGCGTCTGCCTCGTCGAGCGCCTGGGCCGCCGGCAGCTCGTACGACCGATAGTCGGCGTACTGCCTCACGGCGCAGAGCAGCTTGCTCCACCAGTGGAACACGGTCGCCGCGAAGGCGAGAAGGACCATCGTCACCACGGCCGCCGTCACACCAGCCCACTGCAGGCTGCCTCGTGACGGATCGATCTGCAGCGCCACCAGTGCGATGACCAGCCCCGAGATCACCGTCAGCGGGCCGAGCAGCATCGACGGGAACGCTCGGAGCACGGGCATGAGAAGTCGCGGCCGCAGATAGCGGATCGACGTCGACAGCTTCGCCGCCCGCGCATCGATGACAGCGTCGAGCGCGCTGTTGAGTGCATCGTCGCCCAGGTCGCGATTGGAGAAGAACGCCCGCACGCCTCGTACCCGGCGCCACTCAGCGAGGTTCGTCCGGAGGTCGGCGAGCGCAGCTGCGTCGTCCGGGGCCGCGCCGGTGAGAGAACCTGCCGCCGAGGTGATGGTCACGGGATCTTTCGCGAGGTCGGCGATCTCGACCCCGCCCGTCAAGAGGAACGCACCGATCACAGCCGCGAGCAGAAACGCGGCGACGAGCAGCGCCAGGCCGATCAGGGTGTCGTCACCGGCCCCCGGTTCCCGGAACCCGGCGGTCAGGTAGGTGGCTGACATGCTGATGATGAGGCCGGTGCCCAGAGCGAGCAGCGCTGGCAGAAGCAGCTGCTGCAGGCCCAGAGCGCGATGCCTGACTGCGGCGAATCGGCGGAGTCGCGGTGGCCGCATCGTCGCGTACTGCGCGAGGTTGAGGATTGAAGCGAACAGGCTCATCGAGGCGACCGTGACGATGCCCACCACCGCCCATGTCACGAATGGGTTGTCGATCATGTCGCGCTCCTCTGCCTCTTCCAGACCCTATCCATCACCTGAGACGTCCGCGGCGCCGCATAGGCTGAGGGCATGACTGACGTTCTGCCCTCCGGCCTTGCCATCAGCGAGTTCAGCTCCGACATCCGTCCGCAGGACGACCTCTACCGCCACGTCAACGGCGCGTGGCTCGACGCCGCCGAGATCCCCGCAGACAAGGCGCGCTGGGGCTCGTTCCACATGCTCGCAGAGCAGGCCGAGAAGGATGTCCGCGAGATCATCGTCGAGTCGCAGGACGCCGCAGAGGGCACCCTCGAGCGCAAGGTCGGCGACCTGTTCCGCAGCTTCATGGACACCCAGCGCATCGCCGAGCTGGGCCTCGCACCCCTGAAGGCCGAGCTCGCCAAGGTCGACGCGATCGACAGCATCCCGTCGTTCCTTCAGACCGTCGGCACGCTCGACCGCGACGGCATCGCCGCGCTGATCGGCGTCTTCATCGAGCCCGACCCCGGCAAGCCCGAGCGCTACGTGCCGTTCGTCGTGCAGGCCGGTCTCTCGCTGCCCGACGAGAGCTACTACCGTCTCGAGAGCTTCGACGGCACCCGCGCCGCGTACCGTGCGCACCTCGAGCGCATCCTCACCCTCGCCGAAATCGACGACCCGGCAGGCCAGGCCGACCGCGCCTTCGGCCTCGAGCACGACATCGCCGGCCACCACTGGGACAACGTCGCCTCGCGCGACGCCGTCAAGACCTACAACCTGCAGTCGTGGGACGAGTTCCAGAACCTCGTCGGCGTCGACCTCGTGCCGTGGCGCGATGCCGTGGCCGTGGCCAACCCGAGCGCTTTCGACGAGCTCGTCGTCTATCAGCCCAGCTTCTTCGAAGGGCTCGGCGCTCTGCTCGTCGACGAGCGCCTCGACGACTGGAAGGCGTGGCTGCGCGCCAAGGTCGTGCATGGCATGGCCGCCTACCTCACTGACGACTTCATCGACGAGAACTTCTCGTTCTACGGCACCGAGCTCACCGGCACCCCGTCGATCCGCGAGCGCTGGAAGCGCGGTGTCTCGCTCGTCGAGGGCTCGCTCGGCGACGCCGTCGGGAAGATCTACGTCGAGCGTCACTTCCCGTCAGAGTCCAAGGCCGCCATGGACGAGCTCGTGGCGAACCTCATCGAGGCGTACCGCCAGAGCATCCAGGAACTCGACTGGATGAGCCCCGAGACGCGAGAGAAGGCGCTCGCCAAGCTCGACACGTTCCGTCCGAAGATCGGCCACCCCGACGTGTGGCGCGAATACGACGGCGTCGAGATCGACCCGGCCGACCTCGTCGGCAACGCGCACCGCGCGACGGTGTTCGAGCACGACCGTCAGGTCAAGAAGGTCGGCGGACCGATCGACCGCGACGAATGGCACATGCCGCCGCAGATGGTCAACGCGTACTACAACCCGCTGATGAACGAGATCGTCTTCCCGGCGGCGATCCTGCAGTACCCGTTCTTCGACGCCGGCCGCGACGCGGCCGCGAACTACGGCGGCATCGGCGCGGTGATCGGCCACGAGATCGGCCACGGCTTCGACGACCAGGGCAGCCGGTACGACGGCGACGGTCGTCTGCAGGACTGGTGGACGGATGCTGATCGCGCGGCGTTCGACGAGCGCACCAAGGCGCTCATCGCACAGTACGACGTGCTCGTGCCGCTCGGCCTCAGCGACGAGAACACCGTGAACGGTGCGCTCACGATCGGCGAGAACATCGGCGACCTCGGCGGACTCGGCATCGCCCTGAAGGCATACGAGCTGTCGCTCGACGGCGAAGAGGCGCCCGTGATCGACGGCTACACGGGCATCCAGCGCCTGCTGCTGTCGTGGGCCCAGGTGTGGCAGCAGAAGAGCCGCGACGCGGAGACCATCCGCCTGCTCACGATCGATCCGCACTCGCCCAACGAGTTCCGCTGCAACCAGATCCTCAGCAACATCGATGCCTTCTACGAGGCTTTCGACGTGAACGAGGGCGACCGCCTGCACCTGCCGAAGGAACAGCGCGTCACGATCTGGTGAGGTCGGGTTACCGGGCGGAGGTCGCGCGACTATGCTGACCTAGGCATGGGGGTTCGGCAGGAGGGGCTGATCCCCACAGACGCTGCTCCCACCACTCCTGTTAGGACTTCGCGCGTGGTTCCGTCCTCCGCTCCCGGCTCCGAGCCCGCATCGGGCGCGCCCGCGATCCGCCGTCGTGCGCCCCGCGGCGGGCGTCGCGTTCCGCGCCGCGCTGCCGTCGACCGCCGGTCGTTCGCGCCGAGCCTTCACCGGCTCGAAGAGCTGGCGCAGAGCGGTGCGCAGGTCTCGGTGCACGTCGCCGAACTCGACTCGGGGTGCGTCGTGCTGTCGGGAGACGACCACGTTCCCCTGCCTATCGCCGGGCTCGGTGTCGTTCCCGTGCTGGTCGAGGCGGCCGCCGGCTTCGAATCGCGTACGCTCGACCCGCTGCGCATCGTCGACCGCCCCGACGACTCGCTGGTCACCCGCGCCGGCCTGTGGCGCCACCTGCGCGCGCCCGCGCTGCCGCTCATCGACCTCGCCGTGCTCGCCGCAGCTGCGGGCGACCCGACTGCCGCGAACGTGCTGCTCGACGCCGTAGGTCACGATCAGGTGCGTGCGCGCATGGTGTCGCTCGGGATGCCGCGCAGCGCGGTGCTCGACCGATTCCGCGACAAACGCGGCCCTGACGACGCTCCGCACGTCGCGGTCGGCACGACCCGCGAGTTCGCGAAGCTGTTCGCGGCCCTCGTCGACTCGCAGGCCGTCGATGCGGCCGTCAGCGCGCAGGTCGCGGAGTGGCTCAGCCTCAACCACGATCTCAGCCTGGTCGCGTCGGCCACCGGCCTCGACCCGTTCGCGCACGACAACGACGCGCACCGGCTGCTGTTCATCAACAAGACCGGACGCGACAGGGGCGTGCGCGCTGAGGCGGGAGTGCTCGTCGGGCCGCGGTCCGGCGTCGCCTACGCCCTGACCGTGTGCTTCGACGACCTCTCGATCAGCCACCGGCTGCGCGCGCACGACGCGTTCCGTGTGCTGGGCACCGACCTCATGGAGTACACGCACTGAGCCCAGTGGGTGCGGCGCTCGATCTGCGGGTGTCGGCCCAGGCCCTGACGCACCGGTGCCGGCATCCGGACCGGCCACCGGCGGACGCCGGCGACGCGCGGTCAGCGGGGGAGGGCCGGATGCGCCTCGGCGGCGGGATGCCGGGGGATCAGGAACGTCAGCGCGAAGCCGATGACCCCCGCGACGATCGACAGCCAGAAGCACACCTCGAAGGCTTCGCGGGTCGGGATCGCGCGCCCGCCGACCTCGATGCTCATCGCGGCCAGCACACCACCCATGACCGCCGATGCGGTCGAGGTGCCGACCGAGCGGAACAGCGCGTTCAGGCCGTTCGAGGCTCCGGTCTCGTGCGCGGGCACGGCGCGCATGATGATCATCGGCATAGCGGCGAACGCGAATCCGATCCCGATCCCGATCAGCACGTTGGCGATGACGAAGTGCCACACCTCGGTCGACCAGATCAGCACGAACGCATAGGCGAGCACGATCGCCGCGGTGCCGACCGTGAACAGCGGCCGCGGTCCCACGGTGCGCTCGAGCCAGCCGGACAGCGGTGAGATGATCATCATCATGACGCCCGAGATGGCGACGATCATGGCCGCGGCGAACATGTCGAGACCCAGCCCCGAACCGGACTCGCGGGGCAGCTCGAGCATCTGCGGAAAGGTCACGTTCGACGAGAACAGGGCGAAGCCCATGCCGATGGCGGCGATGTTCGTGAAGAGCACGGCCGGTCGCGCGGCGACGCGCAGGTCGAGCAGCGGCTCCTTCGCCCTCAGCTGATACCAGCCCCAGACGCCCAGCACAGCGAGCCCGCCGATCAGGCACGTCAGGCCGAAGGGCGAGGTCCAGCCCCACTCCGCGCCTCGCGACACGTACAGCAGCAGGCCGGTGAGCCCCGCAGCGAGGCCGAGCGCGCCGACGACGTCGAGCCGACCCGGTGCGAGCAGCACGTCATCCGGAACCACCAGCAGAACCAGCACCAGTCCGATCACGCCCAGCCCGGCGGCGAGCCAGAACAGCCCGTGCCAATCGGCGTTCTCGGCGACGAACGCGGCGACGGGCATCCCGACCGCCCCGCCGACGCCCATGGTCGCACTCATCAGTGCGACCGCCGTGCCGAGGCGCTCAGGCGGCAGCACGTCGCGCATGATCGCGATGCCCAGCGGAACGACTCCGGTCGTCGCACCCTGCAGGGCGCGACCGATGATCACCCCGATGATCGACGACGACAGTGCCGCGACGATCGAGCCGACCGCGAGCAGGGCGAGCAGCGCGATCACGACGCGGCGCTTGCCGTACATGTCGCCGAGACGTCCTGAGATCGGAGTCGCCACGGCGGCGACGAGCAGTGTGATCGTCACGACCCAGCTGGTGTCTTCGCGCGAGGCGTTCAGCAGCCGCGGAAGCTCGGCCTGCAGCGGCACGACCAGCGTGAACATGAACGCCGAGCAGAGCCCGACGAACGCCAGCACCGCGATGATCGCCGCCCGGGAGGGGGTGCGGGAGAGCCGCTTCCTCGCTCTGTCATCCGCATTGCCCACCGAACGAGGCTACCGGTGCCCGGAGGGGCGACGGCGCGAACGCCTCGGATCCGGCAGGTCGGCCAGGTTCCGGACGCCGGGCATCCGGACGCCGGATGCCGGGCATCCGGATCTCAGGACGACCGCCGCGTCTCCGAAGCCGATCTCGTCAGCTGACGCCCTTCATCAGCTTCATGACGGGCTTCACCGACGCGAACAGGCCCGCACCGACCGCGATCGCGATCAGGCCGAGCACCGTGAAGTACGGCACCTCGTTCGTCGGGTCGTAGAACTGCACGAGCCAACCCGAGATCGCCGTGCCGAGCGAGATCGACAGGAAGAACAGCGCCACCATCTGCGTCTTGAAGCGGGCAGGTGCGAGCTTGGTCGCCGCAGACAGGCCGATGGGCGACAGAAGCAGCTCGGCGACCGTGAACACGAACAGGATGCCGGCGATCGCGAGCAACGGGGTCGAGCCCTCGCCGCCGTTCGCGAACGGCAGGAACAGCAGGAACGCCCCGCCCATCAGCGCGGTGCCGAGTGCGAACTTCACCGGGGTCGACGGCTGGCGGGAGCCGAGGCGCGTCCACAGGGCGGCGAAGATGCCCGAGAAGACGATGATGAACACCGGGTTGATCGACTGCACGGCCGATACGGGCAGTTCCATGCCGAACAGCGAGCGGTCGAGGCGCTTGTCGCTGTAGACGGTCAGCACGGTGAACTGCTGCTGGTACAGCGACCAGAACGCGACGCTGGTGATGAACAGCGGCACGAACGCCCACACCCGCGAGCGCTCAGTCGAGTCGATGTGACGGCTCGACAGGATGACGGCGAAGTACGCGATGGTCGCCGCGAGAGCGCAGAAGATCACGATGCTCGCGAGGTTGTCGGCGCGGATCACGCCCACCAGCACGAGCAGGGCGATCACGGCGATGCCGCCGACGGCGATGCCGGCGAACAGCGGGTAGCGGCCGCGCGGCAGCGGGTTGGGAACCTCGCGCGCCGCAGCCGGCAGCTCCTTGCGACCGAAGCTGTACTGGATCAGGCCGGCGGTCATGCCGACCGCGGCGAGCCCGAAGCCCCAGTGGAAGCCGACCGACTTCTGCAGCAGACCGGTGAGCAGCGGACCGAAGAACGAGCCCAGGTTGATGCCGAGGTAGAACAGCGAGAAACCGGCGTCGCGGCGAGTGTCGTCCTCGGCGTACAGCGTGCCGACGACAGCGGTCGCATTGGCCTTCAGGCCTCCCGATCCGAGCGCGACGAGCACCAGGCCCACGGCCACACCGGCGATGCCGGGGATGAGGGCGAGCGCCAGGTGACCCGCGACGATCACGATCGCGCTGCCGAACAGCACCCGCTCCGAGCCGAACAGGCGGTCGGCGAGCCAGGCGCCGAGGATCGTCGAGAGGTAGACCGATCCGCCGTAGGCGCCGACGATGCCTCCGGCGACCGCCTCGTCGAGCCCCAGCCCGCCCTTGGTGACGCTGAAGTACAGGTAGATCAGCAGGATTCCCTGCATGCCGTAGAAGCTGAAGCGCTCCCACATCTCGACGCCGAAGAGGTGGGCCAGTGCGCGTGGCTGACCGAGGAAGTGCTTCTCCGCCGGGGTCGTGGCGGAGGGTGTCTCTGGGGAAGGCATCGTTCCAGCCTACGCTTCGCCTTGATGCGGCCCGGGGCCGTGGATGCCTGTCAGCGCAGGGCGCGCCGGGCCCGCAGCATCCCGATCACTCCCGCGACGATGACCACGGCGGCGACGACCAGCGCCGTCACGCCGATCGGCGTGCTCTCCGGCTCGCCCCCGAGCCGTCCGACCGCGAGCCAGACGAGGCCCCATGACGTGGCGAGCGCCGGCGCGAGCCGGCGCGAGGCGAGAGCGCTCGCGACGGCGATGACGGCGACGACGACGAGAACGGCGATGCCCCATGCATCCGCCTGCTCGCCGAGCTCGGCCGGCAGCGTCTGCGTCAACCACGCGGCGGTGTTCGCGACCGTCGCGATCGTCACCCAGCCGAAGTGCAGTCCCATCGTGCCGTCGAAGAGGGTGAGATCGACGACACCGGATGCCCTATCGCGCCCGAGCATGATGATGATGCGGGCCAGCACGGCGAGAAGAGCGGCGATCACGATCACGGTCGCGACGAGGTTCAGGTAGCGGGCGGTCACCAGCCACAGGCCGTTGAGCACCATCGACGCCGCGACCCACCACCCGATCACCCGCTGACGAGTGCTGTCGCGCTGCGCGGGCAGCGCCTGCCACACCGTGTACGCGGCGAGTCCGAGATAGATGACAGACCAGATCGCGAACGCAGGTCCGGCTGGAGCCAGGTACGAGCCCTGCGCCGACAGCGCACCGTTCTGCAGTTCGGCGACCGACTCGCCGCCGAACGCGCCGCCGCCGACGGCTGCCCCGATGATCATGAACACCGCCGCGGCGATGATGGTCGACTGCCTCACGATGTCGCGTCCGGTGCTGTGCATGCCGCCGACCCTACCGGCGGGCGGTGGGGGCTCGGCTGGCCCGTTGACACAGCGGGGCTTCGTCGGTACCACGTGGTTCGATGGACCCATGAGCGCCGACGAGCAGCATCCCGCCGACACCGACTGGCACCGCTGGGCCCCCATCGGGCAGACCCTCGACACGAGCGGCATACCCGGCAGCGGTCCTCGCGCGAGCATCGCCGCATTCGAGCTGCTGCCGCTCGAGCCGATGCTCGTGCCCGAGAAGCCGCGCAGCGGCGAACTCGACCCGTCGCAGTGCGGTCACTGCAGGCCCGCGAACGAGCACACGATCTGGCAGGACGATGAGTGGCGCGTCAGCGGCGGCATGCAGGGCGCCAGCGGCATCCCGTTCATCGGCGCCATCTCGCCGCGCAGGCACGTCACGCTCGAAGACGCCCCGATCGAGGTGCTCGCCGGGCTGGGCCCGATTCTGCAGCGTGTCTCGGAGGCCGCCAAGAGCATCCCTGCGGTCGCCCGCTGTCACTTCTCGCGCTGGAACGACGGGTCGGCGCATCTGCACCTGTGGGCGTACGCACGACCGGCTGGGATGATGCAGGGCCGCGGGGCGATCCTGCCCTACTGGGAGCAGGCGTTGCCGGCCATGCCAGACGCGATGATGCAGGAGTACCTCGAGATCGTCGCGCACGCGCTCGCCGCAGGCGGAGGTGAAGCCTTCCCCGCCCGCTGACCTTTCCGGCTCGCTGACAGCCCCGGTACGCTGGCCGCATGAGCAACATTCCCCCGCCGCAGCCCGGACCCTACGCGGCAGCACCGCAGCCGATGAGCCCGTCCGACGAGAAGATGTGGTCGACGCTCGTGCACGTCGGGGGGATCCTGTTCCAGTTCCTGCCTGCACTGATCGGCTACCTCGTGCTCAAGGAGCGCGGGCCGTTCGTCCGGGCGCACACCGCAACCGCCCTGAACTTCCAGCTGACGCTGCTGATCGCCTACTTCGTCGGCAGCCTGCTGTCGATCATCGGCATCGGCCTGCTCATCATGCTCGCCGCATGGGTGCTCAACATCGTCTTCAGCATCATCGCGGCGGTGAAGTCGAACGGCGGCTGGCCGTACGAGTACCCGATGAGCATCCGCTTCGTCCGCTGACGCGGCACCCGGGCATCCGGCGTTTTCGCAATCGCTCCGAGAAGGAAAGACTGACATCGTGCGCACGATTCGAGATCTCGACACCGTTGAACTGATCATCGACGCCCAGGAGTTGCTGGATTCGATCCGCGGCGAGAACCGCGTCATCGACGCCGGCACGCTGCGTGCCCTGCAGCACTCGGGCAACTACGTCGTCGGACTGTTCGACGACAGCGACGGACAGGAGCGCATGGTCGGCGCCTCGATCGCCTTCTTCGGCGAGCCGGGAAAGCGCACGATGCACTCGCACATCACCGCCCTGCTGCCCGAGTACCGTGGCCGCGGCTGGGGTCGCGAGCTCAAGGAGCACCAGCGTCAGTGGGCCTTCTCGCGCGAGGTCGGCAGCATCACCTGGACGTACGACCCGCTGGTCGCCCGCAACGCGCACTTCTTCCTCACCGTGCTCGGCGCACGCGTGAGCGGCTACTCGGTGAACCGCTACGGCATCTTCGGTGGCGGCGACGCGGGCGACGAGAGCGACCGTCTCGACGTGCAGTGGGCGCTGGCCGACATCGCCAAGCCCCCGGCATCCGAATCGGTCGTCGCGACGCTCGAGATCCCGGACGACATCGAGGCGATGCGCGTCAGCGACCCCGATGCCGCGCACGAGTGGCGCCTGCGTCTGCGCGGCGAGATGGAGGAGCTGCTCGGTCGTGGCCTGAAGATCGCCGGTTTCGACAACGAGCGCGGCTACCTCTTCACCGAATAGGTCACGCTCGGGGCAGCACGAACGCACCGGTGTCGCCCGGGTTGACCGCGATCTCCCACCGGAAGCCGTCTGGATCGGCGAAGTACCCCGAATAGCCGCCCCACTCGCGCCTCGCCGCGGGTGAGACGGTCGCGCCCAGCGCCTGGGCCTCGGCGAGCACGGCGTCGACCTCGGCTTCGGTCTCGAGGTTGTGCGCGAGGGTGATCGGTGCGATCCCGGATGCGGGTGCCGCGCCGATCTCGGCGGTGAAGCCGTCGACGCTCCACAGCGACAGGATCAGGTGCTCGGCGACGGGCAGCATGATCACGTCGTCGGACTCGAAGATCGGCTGCCAGCCGAGTCCGTCGACGTAGAACCTCCGAGTGCGGGCGACGTCGGCCACGGCGAGGGTGATGAAGCTCACGCGCTGTTCCATGGCCCCAGCATCCCACCGGCATCCGACATGCCGGAAGGGCGTCGCGGGTAGGATTGGGATGCCCGTGTTCACGGGCTTCTCACCCGCAGCATCCGACCATTGGAGCCACCGTGGCCGAACAGTCCCGTCTTGACAAGGTCATCGCCCTCGCCCGCCACCGCGGGTTCGTGTTCCAAGCGGGTGAGATCTACGGCGGTTCGCGTTCTGCATGGGACTACGGCCCCCTCGGCACCGAGCTGAAAGAGAACATCCGTCGCCAGTGGTGGCAGACGTTCGTGCGCGGACGCGGCGACATGGTCGGCCTCGACTCGTCGATCATCCTGCCCAAGCGCGTGTGGGAGGCGTCGGGCCACGTCGCGACCTTCAGCGACCCGCTCGTCGAGTGCCTGCAGTGCCACAAGCGCCACCGTGAAGACCACCTCGTCGAGGCGTTCGTCGCCAAGAAGGGCCGCCAGCCCGAGAACGGCCTGGCCGACATCGTCTGCCCCGACTGCGGCACCCGCGGCAAGTGGACCGAGCCGAAGTCGTTCTCGGGTCTCGTGAAGACCTATCTCGGCGTCGTCGACGACGAGTCGGGCCTGCACTACATGCGTCCCGAGACCGCGCAGGGCATCTTCGTGAACTTCTCGAACGTGCTCACCGCCTCGCGCAAGAAGCCGCCGTTCGGCATCGGCCAGGTCGGCAAGGCGTTCCGCAACGAGATCACCCCCGGAAACTTCATCTTCCGCACCCGCGAGTTCGAGCAGATGGAGATCGAGTACTTCGTGCCGCCCGCCGAAGCCAAGGAATGGTTCGACCACTGGGTCGAGGCGTGCTGGAACTGGTTCATCGACCTCGGCATCGACCCCGAGAACATCCGTCAGTACGACGTCCCCGAAGACGACCGCGCGCACTACTCGGCCGGCACCATCGACGTCGAGTACCGCTTCGGCTTCCAGGGCTCGGAGTGGGGCGAGCTGATGGGTGTCGCCAACCGCACCGACTACGACCTGTCGTCGCACAGCGAGGCTTCCGGCCAGTCGCTGACGTACTTCGACCAGGCATCCGGAGAGCGCTACACGCCTTACGTGATCGAGCCGTCGTTCGGACTCACCCGCGCCATGATGGCCTTCCTCGTCGACGCGTACGAAGAGGAAGAGGTGCCCAACGCCAAGGGCGGCACCGACACGCGCACCGTACTCAAGCTCGACCCGCGCCTCGCGCCCATCAAGGTCGCCGTGCTGCCGCTGTCGCGCAACGAGCGCCTCTCGCCGCTCGCCCGCGAGGTGGCCGACACGCTGCGCGGCAACTGGACCATCGACTTCGACGACGCCGGCGCCATCGGCCGCCGCTACCGCCGCCAGGACGAGGTCGGCACCCCGTTCTGCGTGACGGTCGACTTCGACTCGCTCGACGATCGCGCCGTCACCGTGCGCGACCGCGACACCATGGGTCAGGAGCGCGTGCCGCTCGACAACCTCGAGGCCTACCTGGCTGAGCGCCTGCGCGGCGCCTGAGGCCTGTCTCCGCGGAGCCCCGATTCACCGCGGTGAATCGGGGCTTCGTCGTGTGCGGGGCGGGGGTGGGTTGGGGTGGGTTGGGTCGGGTCGGTCGGGTTGGGTTGTCAGGCCGGTCGGAACTGCCGGACGCGACCGTCGGAAGTGCCAGACCGGATGCTCGTGGCGCGGCGTGTCAGCATCCGCCGCGCCGTGCGCGCACCGGATGGCCCGGGACTTCCGACAGCCGGCCGTTCACTGACTCCGCTGGGCTCCGGGGCTGTCGGAATTACCAGCCCGGATGCTCGCGGCGCGGCGCGTCAGCATCCGGCACGCCGCCCGCAGACCGAATGGTCCGAGACTTCCGACGTCAGACCGCGAGCGACATCGACGATGCGCTGACCTCACAGCGACGCTGTGGAACACTGGCCGGATGACACGGGCGACACAGAGGGTGCACACCGCCTGGCTGATCATTCTGGCCTTCGTCGGACAGGCCGCCATCTGGGTCGCCGTGCTCTCGCAGTACGGGAACTCTCGTGAGATCGACGGTGCGTGCCTTCGCAGCGTGCCCGAGAACGCGGTCATGACCGGCGAGATGCCCCGGTTCGCAGCCGACGTCACGTTCCTCCCGATCGGTCGTGCATGCGTGTACGACGCCACAACAGGTGGCACGATCACCGTGCAGACCGGCCAGACCGTCACGCTCGTCGCCGTGGCCGGCACGGTGGTGTGCCTCGTCGCCGTCGTCATCGCGTGGTCCCGTTGGCGGCGGTCCACTCCGGTGCAGCGTCTGCTCGCGGGCGTGGCGCTGCTGTTCCTCCTGCTGGGCTGGCTTGTCATCTGGGTGCACGCGGCGATGCGCTGAGTCGCGCATGCGAGCCGGTCGGAACTGCCGGGCCGGATGCTCGTGCCGCGGCGTGTCAGCATCCGCCGCGCCGTGCGGGGGCCGAACGGTCCGAGGCTTCCGACCCGGGCGCGCGCCGGGGGCGCCGGTCGGAACTCCGGGCCGGATGCCCGTGCTGCGGCGTGTCAGCATCCGCCGCGCCGTGTGCGAACCGAATGGTCCGAGAAATCCGACGCCGGACGCAAACGGACCCCTCCGGATCGCCATGATCCTGAGGGGCCCGTCCGCCAGATCAGCGTGTGATCAGAAGTCTTCGCCTTCGGCCTGCGACGGGTGACGGTCGAACCAGTACGGGCGGCCGATGTGCAGCAGGGCGTCGGTGTCGATGATGTCGTTCTCGCGGTCCATGTGAGGCTCCTTCGCGCGGATGTCTGGGGGTTGAATCCAGCATCCGACATCGATTCCCACTCTTGCGGCCGAACATGCACGAAAGAACAGAGAATCTTTGCAGCGCGTTAATCCCCGACTCTGTCGCCGCGACCACCTGACCTCGCCCCTGTGAAACGCCGCCGCCCCTGCCGAATCACGCGATTCAGCAGGGGCGGCGACGCTCAGCAGGGGCGGCGACGAACCGCCCCGGCTCAGGAGCGCGCGATGCGCAGGGTGCGCACCTCGAAGGGCTTGAGCACGAGTTCGCCACCCGTGCGGGCGTCGTCGAGCTCGTCTTCGATCAGCGAGACCTCGCGGATCTCGGAGTGCGGGAACCCGACGGTCAGCGACCCGGTCGTGCGACGGCCCAGCGCCTCGTAGACGCGCACGATCACGTCGCCCGAGCGGTCGTCGGCCAGCTTCACCGACGAGAGCACGATGCCCTTGCCGCTGACGGAGACGAGCGGCTGCACGTCCTGACCGCCGCGCACGACGGTCGCCGGAGCGTTGAGACGGATGCCCTCTGCCGTCGCGATCTCGGCATCCGCTCCGACCACCAGTCCGACCTCGATCTGGTGACGGCCGTGGTCGGTGTCGGGATCGGGGAACCGGGGGGCGCGCAGCAGCGACAGGCGCACGGTCGTCGTGACGTCGTCGCCGTCGACATCACGCGAGGTGTCGTAACCGTAGATCGAGTCGTTGATGAGCGCGGCGCCGAAGCCGTCGTCTTCCTGCGCGAGCACGAAGCGGTGCATCGAGGTCTCGAACTTCGCCGCCTCCCAGCTCGTGTTCACGTGCGTGACGCGTCGCTGGAAGCCGAACTGCGTCTCGGCCAGCGTCTCCCGCGCGAAGATGTCGAGCGGGAAGGCGAGCTTGAGCAGCTTCTCGGTCTCATGCCAGTCGATGTCGTTGCGCAGCGAGACCGTGCGGGAGCCCGGGCACAGGCTGATCGTCTGCGTGAGAGCGGATGCCGAGAACTGGCGCTTCACGACCACGACGGCGGCGCCGTCGACCATCGACGCCTCGATCGACGAGACCGCCGTGAGATCGTCGACGCGGTTCTTGTAGTACCGGTCGATGTCCCACGCATCCCACATGTTCGGGAAGTCCTGGTGCAGCTGGAACAGGTTCGCCGGCTTGCCCGCCGGAATCGTCTCGCGGCCGGTGGCCTCGTCGACGGCCGAGGTGATCAGTCCCTCGGCCGACACGGTGACGGTGACGAGGTCGTTCGACAGCACGAACGAGCCGTTCTCGCCGTCCGAGAGGGTCGCCGATGCGCCCGCCGCGACAGCGGCCGATGCGCCCGCTGTCATCCGGTCGAACACCAGCTCGCGCTCTCCGTCGCCGGCAAGTGCCGCGCGTGCCATGGATGCCAGGTCGCGGGCATCCGCCAGCACACCCGACAGCACCTCGACCGCCTCGCGATGCACCCACGCGATCGACGTTCCGGGCAGGATGTCGTGGAACTCGTGCAGCAGCACGAGCTGCCACAGCCGGTCGAGCTCGTCGTGCGGGTACTCGGCGCCGAGCTGCACGGCGGCCGTCGCCGCCCACAGCTCGGCCTCGATCAGCGCCTGCTCGGCCCAGCGGTGCAGCGCCTTGGTCGCGTGCTGGCTGGTGAGCGTGCCGCGGTGCAGCTCGAGGTACAGCTCGCCGACCCAGACGGCCGGGTCGGTCAACTCGGCCTTGGCGTCGTCGAAGAAGGCATCCGGATGCTTCCACTCGACCTGCGCTGCACCCTCGAGCGACGCCATGCGCTGGGCCTTGCCCGTCATCTCGCGGGTCGTGCCGCCACCGCCGTCGCCCCAGCCGACGGGCGCGATCGACATGGTCGCGACGCGGTTCTCCTTGAACTGGCGGGAGGCCTTCGCGACCTCCATGCCGCTCAGCTGCGAGTTGTAGGTGTCCATCGGCGGGAAGTGCGTGAACATGCGCGAGCCGTCGATGCCCTCCCACAGGAAGCTGTGGTGGGGGAAGACGTTGCGCTGGTTCCACGAGATCTTCTGCGTGAAGAACCACTCGAATCCGGCACGGCGCATCAGCTGCGGCAGCGCAGGGGAGTAGCCGAAGCTGTCAGGCAGCCAGACGCCCTTCGACCGGATGCCGAACTCCCGCTCGAAGAAGCGCTGGCCGTGCGAGAACTGACGCACGAGCGACTCGCCGGTGGGCATGACCGTGTCGGACTCGACCCACATGCCGCCGAGCGGCAGGAACCGGCCTGCCTTGACGGCATCGCGCACTCGTTCGAAGACCTCGGGGCGGTGCTCCTTGATCCAGGCGTACTGCTGCGCGCTCGACATGCCGTAGAGGAAGTCGGGCTGCTCGTCGATCAGGGTGGTCATCGATGAGGTGGTGCGGGCGACCTTGCGGATCGTTTCGCGCACCGGCCACAGCCACGCCGAGTCGATGTGCGCGTGGCCGATGGCCGCGATGCGGTGCGCACTGGCGTCGGCCGGCGAGGCGAGCACGTCGACCAGCTGGGCACGGGCGTCGGGTGCGGTCTCGACGATGCGCTGCAGGTCGAGGGCATCGAGGGCGTTGTCGAGCGCCTGCAGGATGCGCATGCGACGCGGGCTGGTCTCGGGCAGCTCGGCCTGCAGCTCGATGAGCACCTCGAGGTCCAGGGAGAGATCGAAGACCTCGGGCTCGAAGACGGCGAGATCCATGTGGCGCACGCGGTACAGCGGCTCGGGTGAGGAGGTGCGGATGTCGCCCTCCTGCGTGGGGAGGAAGGGGTGGTAGTCGAGCAGCACGGGGTTCGAGGCGCCTTCGAGATAGAACTCGACGGCTCCGCCGGATGCGACGTCGACCGGAAGCCACTGATTGCGCGGGTTGATGCTCTTGATCGGGGTGCCGTCGGGGCGGTACGCGAGCGCCTCGCACTGGAAGCCGGTCATGTTGATGTCGAAGCCGAGGTCGATCAGCGCCTCGACCTTGCGGCCGGCCCATTCGGCGGGCACCTGTCCGCGCAGGCGGAACCAGGTGGTGCCCCAGGCCGGGCCCCACATGGTGCCGGCTTCGAAGGGCTGGAAGTCGAGGGCGAGGCCCTCGGCCGGGCTGATCGGCTCGCCGGGCAGCTGATGCGCGGTGATCTCGAGCGGCACGCGAGCGGAGTGCACCGCCGGCCGGACTCGTTCGAGCAGCACGCGGTTCACGCGTCCGACGGTGAGCGAGGTCTCTTCGTGCACGGGGGCGCTCCTTCGCGGTGGGAGAATGAGGGCGATCGGCCGTGGGGGCCCAGGGGACGATCGCAACTAAAACGATCTAGTACGGTGAGTCTATGCCACGGTCCAAGCGTGTCACCATCGCGGACATCGCGAGGCAGGCGGGTGTGTCTCCTGGCGCGGTGTCCTTCGCCCTCAACGGGCGTCCGGGTGTGAGCGAAGAGACCAGGCAGCGCATCCTCGCGATCGCCGACCAGCACGACTGGCGCCCGAGCTCGACTGCGCGCGCCCTCGTCGGTGCACACGCCGGGGTCATCGGCTTCGCCGTCAACCGTCCGGCGCGCACCCTCGGCACAGAGGCGTTCTTCACAGATCTCATCGCCGGCGTGCAGTCGTCGCTCGCGGCCCGGCGCATCGGTATGCAGCTGGTCGTCGTACCCACGCTCGAGGAGGAGCTCGACACGTACCGCCGGTGGCGGAGGGCGAATCAGGTCGACGGCGTGCTCGTGCTCGATCCGCGCGTCGACGACCCGCGCCCCGAACTGCTGCGCACGCTGGGTCTGCCGTCGATCACCATCGGCGGACAGCCGTCGCCCGACGGCGAGCACGCGACGCTCTGGCTCGACGACTCGGCTGCCGCCGAGACGGTGTTCGGGTATCTCGCCCGCCTCGGCCATCGGCACATTGTCTACATCTCCGGTGCGGCCGCGCACGAGCACGTGCGCCTGCGCCGGGGAGTGCTCGACGCGATGTCCGCGCGCGGAGTGCGCGGCGAAGTCGTCGAGACCGACTACTCGCCTTCGCAGGTCTCGACCGTCATGCGCTCGCTGCTGAGCCGGGCCGAGCTGCCCACCGCCGTCGTGTTCGACAACGACATGATGGCGATCGCAGGCCTCCGGGTCACGCAGGAGATGGGCGTGCGGGTGCCCGGCGAGCTGTCGCTGGCGTCGTTCGACGACTCGATCGTCACCGGCCTCGTGCATCCCTCGATAACCTGTCTCACGCGAGACACGTTCCTGCTGGGGGAGCGGGCGGCCGACTTCCTGCTCGAGCAGCTCGACGCCTCCGAGGTGCTGCCCGACCGCATGGGCCCCGTGCCGACGCTGACGGTGCGCGAGAGCACCGGTCGCCCTCAGGGTTGAGCGCGCGCCCCGCCCGTCAGACGACGGTGTTGTTCGACGAGTAGGTTGCGACGGGCTTCGACAGGTCGGGATGCACGAGCTCCGTGATCCCGCGTGAGGCCAGTGCTGCAGCATCCGCCGCGGTCCTCGACGTGACGAACGCGGCATCCACCCCGCTCTCGCACGCCTGCACCCACGCAGCGAAGATCGGTCCGCCTGGTGCGAGAGCTCCGCGGCTGACGGGAGTGTCGTCGGCGTCGACCTCGATCACGATCCCCACCGATCGAGGCACGTGGGGGCCGCGCTCGCGCAGCTCGGGGATGATCTCGGCGTATCGCCGGCCGATGGGCTTGGCTGCGCCCGACTGGTCGATCAGGCCGAGCGAGTACTCCAGCTCGGGGAAGTCGACGAGGCTGCGGCTGACGTCGTGCGAGCACCACCAGGTGACGCCCCACAGGTTCTCGGTGCGGGCGGCGTTGCGCACGGTCGCTTCGAGGAACCCGGGCGTCTCGTCGTCGGCGAGGCAGTTCGACGGGGCGCCGACCTCCTGCAGCCAGGTGCTGCGGTGAGGGTCGGTCGCGAACGCGCGCGACACCTCGATCATGTACTCGGCATGGCGGTCGGATGCCTGTGATCTGCCGCCATAGCGCTGCGCGGTGCCGTTGAAGATCCACGAGTGCACGGTCGTCATCGCGCCCAGGCGCGCGGCGAGGGCCGGGGTGAAGCCGTGGCCGTCGAGGTACCAGGCGGCGTCGTACTCGCTGTGCACGTGCTCGCGGCCGGGGGCGGTGCGGTCGGCCGCATCGAGGAGGGTGGTGATCCAGTTCGCCGCCTCGGCGGTCGTCACCGGCCACGGGGAGGGATGCACGGATGCCGAGAACTGGTTGGTCTCGTTGCCCGTCGTGAACCCGAGGAAGTTCTTCGCCCCGTCGAGCGCCTCGCCCAGACGCTCGACCAGCGCCACCTGGCCGCTGAGCGCGTCGGGGTGCGTGAACATGTTCTTGTCGTGCCACGTGTAGAGCCACGAGGGGATGAAGTCGAAGCTCGACAGGTGTCCCTGGATGACGTCGACGCTCACATCGAGACCGAACTCGGCCCCCGCATCGACGACCGCGCGCACGTCGGCGACGGCCTCGGCGCGGATCAGCGAGCGGTTGGGCTGCAGCACCGTCCAGAGCGGGAAGATGCGCACGTGGTCGAGCCCGAGGCGGGCGAGCCCGTCGAAGTCGCGACGCACGTCGTCGAGGTTCAGCGAGAGCCAGGAATGCATCCAGTTCGTCGACGGCGTGTAGTTCGCGCCGAAGCGAAGGGGCGCGGCGGGGGATGGCGCGGACATCGCTGTCCTTTCGTTGGATGGATCACGGTCTCGCTGGACGGGGCGCCCGTCATGTGCAATGCTATGGACACTATAACGGTTTAGTTGAGGATGCCACCCGAAGGGGCGAACATCCCGGACCACTTCGAAGGAGAACGTCCATGAGGATCAGAACGACTCTCGCTACCGGACTCGCCGCGGTGACCGCGCTGGCCCTCGCGGGCTGCACGGGCGGCGCCGCTCCCGCACCAGGAGACGGCGGAGCGGTCGACACGAAGGGCGAGCTGAGCGGCGAGATCCAGTTCCAGACCTGGTCGCTGAAGAACGAGAAGTTCACGCCGTACTTCGAGGCGCTGATCAAGGACTTCGAGAAGGAGCACCCCAAGGTCAAGGTCGAGTGGCTCGACCAGCCCGGCGACGGCTATCAGGACAAGATCCTCAGCCAGGCGAACTCGAACACGCTGCCCGACGTGCTCAACCTGCCGCCCGACATCGCGTTCCCGCTGGTCAAGGCCGGCAAGCTGCTCGACCTCGACGAGGCCGATCCCGAGCTCGAAGACAAGTACAACGAGGGTGGCTGGGACGCGTACAGCAACTTCACCGGCGTCGACGGCACCTACGGCCTGCCCTGGTACCTCGGCAGCGATGAGTCGTGGTGGAACATGAAGCAGCTCGGCGAGGTCGGAGTGAAGGAAGCCGATCTGCCCACCTCGACCGACGCATGGCTCGAGCTCGCCAAGAAGGTCGCCGCCGACTCGAATGGCAAGGTCAAGCTCGTCTCGTCGATGCCCGGGCTCGACACCTTCGTGTCTGCCGACATCGACATCATGGACGACGACGGCACGTTCATCTTCAACACCCCCGAGGCGGTCGAGATCGTGCAGCAGTACGCCGACGCGTACAAGGCCGGTGCCATGCCGCCCGAGTCGCTGACCGGCAGCTACGGCGGCAACGCCGAGATGTACCTGCAGGAGAAGGTCGCGTACTCGACCGGAGGCTCTGGTTTCGCCGGCGACCTGCGCACCAAGGCTCCGTCGCTGCTCGAGACCACTGTCGCGACGCCGCGCCCCGGCATCCCGCCGCTGTTCGTGCAGGGCGTGAACGTCGCCGCCGACTCCGACAACAAGGCCGCCGCTCTCGCGTTCGCCGAGTTCGTCACCAACCAGAAGAACCAGGTCGAGTTCGTGAAGATCGCGGTCGGCTTCGCACCCGGCACTGCAGAGGGCGCCGATGAGGTCGTCAGCGCCGTCGAGGGTGACCTCGACCCGGCGCAGGCGCAGGCGATGAAGGTCATGTTCGACGCGATCCCGAACGCCGAGGCGACGCCGTTCCAGTGGACCGGCGGCATGACCGACTACCTCAACCAGCAGATGGCGCTCGCGATCCGCGGCGACGCTCCGGCCAAGGAGACGCTCGACAAGATCGTCAAGTACGCCAACGACAACCGCATCGATCAGTGACGCACCGCGTCTGATCGACGACCGACACAAGCGCAGAACACCAGCACCCGGCATACGCACCGACGAAAGGCAGCACACATGAAGTCGCACAGGTGGTTCACACCCTGGCTGCTCCTGGCGCCCGCCGTCATCTGGGTGCTGGTGTTCTCGCTCTGGCCGTTCCTCAACACGGTCGTGCTCAGCTTCACCGACGCGCGGCCCCTGCAACCCGTGCAGCCGGTGGGGTTCGAGCACTACGAGCGCCTGCTGACCGACGAGCAGTTCCGCTACGCGCTGGTCACGTGCCTCATCTACGTGGTCGTCTGCGTGCCGCTGCTGACGATCCTGCCGCTGCTGCTCGCCCTGCTGGTCGAGAAGAACATCCCCGGGATCGCGCTCTTCCGCACGACGTACTACTTCCCGGTGATCGCTTCGGTCGTGGTCGTCGCGCTCATCTGGGGGTGGCTGTTCGACAGCCGCGGCATCATCAACGAGGGCCTGCAGTGGATGGGCGTCACAGACCAGCCCGTCGCCTTCCTGGTCGACCGGTGGTGGATGCTCGGCGTCTCGATCCTGCTCACCGTATGGAAGGGCCTCGGCTACTACATGGTCGTGTACCTCGCCGCGCTCGGCAACGTCGGCAAGGATCTGCACGAGGCGGCCATGCTCGACGGGGCCGGCAGCTTCCGCCGCTTCGTCAGCGTCACCATCCCGAGCGTGCGGGGCGCGATGCTGCTGATCTCGGTGCTCGTCGCCGTCTCGGCGATGCGCGTGTTCACCGAGCTCGACGTGCTCTCGAACGGCACGGGAGGCCCCGGCGGCTACAACATGTCGATCGTCATGCTGATCCGCCAGGTCGGCTCGGGCCTGAACGGCAACCTCGGCTACGCCGCCGCGATCAGCGTCGCCCTGTTCCTGCTGACGCTGATCCCGCTGGTCGCGATCGCCCTGATGAACCGCGAGAAGAAGGCGAAGGTGCCGGCATGAGCGTCCTGCAGGATCTCCCCGCGTCCCCCGAGCAGACCCAGCCCCAGCAGCTGCGCCCGGACCGCCGGTTCCGCCGGAAGGGGTCGGGCGACTTCAGCAAGCCCACCATCGGCGGCCTGATCGGCCGGTACGTGCTGCTCACCATGGTCCTGCTGCTCGTCATCGGACCGTTCGTCTGGCAGCTGTCGACCTCGTTCAAGGGTCCGGCCGACGACCTCTACACCTTCCCGCCGAACTTCATCCCCACCGACCCGACCATCGAGAACTACATCAAGGTCACCGACCTGATCCCGGTGTACACCTACGCCTGGCACTCGCTGCTCGTCGCTGTCGGCTCGGTCATCACCAACGTTGTGCTCTCGCTGTTCGGCGGATACGCCCTCGCGTGCATGAAGTTCCGCGGCAAGTACATCGCCCTGGGCATCCTGGTCTCGACCATGCTGCTGCCCGGTGAGGTGACCGTGACGGCCAACCTGCTCACGATCAACTCGCTCGGCCTCGCCAACTCGCTGTGGGGCGTCTTCCTGCCGGGCGCGATCGGCGCGATGAACGTGCTGCTGATCGCCACCGCCTGCCGCATGATCCCGCAGGACGTGCTCGACGCCGCAACCGTCGACGGCGCCACCACCTGGCAGCGCATCCGGCACATCGTCTGGCCCAACGTGAAGGGCATGGCGAGCGTCGTCGCGATCTTCACCTTCATCGGCCAGTGGGACGACTACCTGTGGCCGCTGATGGTGCTCACCGACCCGAGCAAGTACACGCTGACAGTCGGCATGGCGTACCTGAACGGCAACTTCTCGCCCGACCCGCGCATGATCGCGGCGGGCACCATGGTCGCCCTGATTCCGATCATCGTGCTGTTCTCCGTCATGCAGCGCTTCTTCTTCCAGGGAGTGCAAGAGGGAGCGGTCAAGGGATGACCTCGGCCGAGCTGAGGAGGGCGGACGGTCCTGCGGACCCGCCGTCATCCCGGCCTCTCGCCGGCGTGCTCGGCGGGCAGGTGCACGCGTTCCGCTTCGACCCCGCCGCCGGTGTGCAGCGGGTGCCGCTGCCCGGCGCGTTCGAGGTGGCTCCGGATGCCGTGCTGCACTGGGCGTTCTACGCGGATGGTCCCGATGCCGTGCACGCCCCGCACTCGGCGCTCGCCGTGACCGTCGACGTCGTGTTCGAGCGCGCGGCCGGCACGCCGGAGGAGCGTCTCAGCGAGCATCCGATGGTGCGCGATCGCTACGGCTTCGGCCTGACGGCCGAGGCGCAGTTCGCGGCGGCGTGGTCGATGCCCGAGCAGTGGAACGCCGATTCGGTGTCGCTCGAGCCTTGGGCGGGGTGGGTCGCTCGCGTCGAGGTGGTGCTGGGCGCACCGGCGCTCGCCGCAGGCTCCGACGACGGCGAGCAGATCGTGGAGGGCTTCGTCGAGCTCGTGCTGGGCAGCACGACGGATGCCCTGGCGCCCCCGACCGTGTCCGGCCGCGACCTCACGGCGGCCGATCGCGTCGACACCCGCCGCGGCAGCCACTCGGGCGATCGCTTCTCGCGGGGAAACACGATCCCGATCACCGCCGTGCCGCACGGCTTCTGCTTCCTCACCCCCGCCACGCAGGTGGCCGACACCCGGTGGCCGTACCGCTGGTCGGTGCACGACGACGCCCGCGGGCGGCCGCTCGCCGCGCTGCAGTTCTCCCATCAGCCGAGCCCCTGGATCGGCGACCGCGGCGTGCTGCAGCTGCGGCCGTTCGTGGGCGCGGCCGACGACGCGGGCCACGTGCTGCTGCGCATCGCCCCCGGCACCGAGCACGCCCGGCCGCACGTGTATCGGGCCGAGCTTGTCGGCGGCGGCATGGCCGAGATGACCGCGACATCGCACGGCGGCGCGTTCCGGCTGCTCGCCGACGACCCGCGCACCACCGTCGGCTTCGCGGTGGGGTCGCCCGACGGTGAGGGCCGCGTCACCATCCACCCCGACGGAACCTTCGACGGCTGGACGCCCGAGGGCTCCGCCGATTGGGGCAACCCGCCCCGCGCGTACTTCGCGGGCAGCGTCGTCGGCGGGCAAGCCGCCGCTGAGCTGACCGAGACCGGAGCATCCGCTGTGCTGAGCGCGGCCGGTGGCCTCGAGCTGCGCGTCGCGCAGTCGTTCCTCTCGATCGAGCAGGCCCGGCGGGCGCTGGCCGAGGAGCTGCCGCCGGCACGGGGATTCGACAGCCTGCGCGACGATCTGCGCGATGAGTGGAACACGCTGCTCGGCGCCGTCGAGATCCCCGACCTCGACCCCGAGGATCGGCCGTTCCGCGGCCTCGCCGATGATGAGGCCCAGGCGCAGATCGCCTCTGCGCTGTATCGCCTGCACCTGTACCCGAACACGACCGCCGAGAACGTCGGCTCGCCCGAGCAGCCTCGGCTGCAGTTCGCCGATCCGACCGTGCCGGCCGCCGAACATGGCGAAGACGCGACCGGTGCACCGATCGCCGACGGCGAGCTGTTCGTGAACAACGGTTACTGGGACACCTATCGCACCGCCTGGCCGGCGCTAGCGCTGTTCGACGCCCCGCGGGCCGGACGCATGCTCGACGGTCTGCTGCAGCAGGCGGCACGCGGCGGATGGATGGCACGGTGGAGCGCGCCCGGCTACGTCGACTCGATGGTCGGCACCTCCAGCGACCAGATCTTCGCCGACGCCGAGCGGTGGGGCATCTCGTTCGACGAGCGGGCCGCGTTCGAGACGGCCTGGCGCAACGCCTGCGAGCCGAGCGACGACCCCCGCAAGGGCCGCAAGGGCATCGCCCGCGGACGGTTCGCCGGCTACGTCAGCCGTGACGTGCCCGAGGGCATGAGCTGGAGCCTCGAGAACGCGATGTCCGACGCGGGCATCGCACGCTTCGCGCGCCGGCTCGCCGGTGTCGAATCGCTCACCCGGTCGCCCGGCGGGCCGAATACCGGCACGTCCTGCGATTCGAACACCGACAGTGCCCGCTACGCCGCCTACGCACGCTACTTCGGCAACAGGGCGCTGTCGTACCGCGTGCTGTTCGACCCGGCATCCGGATTCTTCCGCGGCCGCGACCGCTCCGGCCGATTCGCCGACGAGTTCGACCCGCGCGTCTGGGGCGGCGACAACGTCGAGACCAACGCATGGGGAATGTCGGTCAGCGCCGTGCACGACGGCGCAGGCCTCGCGGCTCTGCACGGCGGCCGCGCGCCTCTGCGCGCGCACCTCGACCGCCTCTTCGCCGAGCCCGAGACGGGTGACGAGGCCTTCGGTGGCAGCTACGGCACCGTGATCCATGAGCAGCGCGAGGCACGCGCCCAGCGCAGCGGCATGTGCGCGATCTCGAACCAGCCCGCGCATCACATCCCGTGGATGCACGTGCACGGCGACCGCCCGTGGCAGGCAGGCGCCCTCGCGAACGAGCTCGCCGGACGCCTGTTCGCGGGCGCCATGATCGGTCAGGGCTTTCCGGGCGACGAAGACAACGGCGAGATGAGCATGTGGTGGCTGTGGGCCGCCGTCGGGCTGTATCCGCTCGAGCTCGCCTCCGGCGAGCTGCGCCTCGGCTGCCCGCTGTTCGACGACATCACCCTGCGCCGAGCCGACGGCTCGCGTCTGCGGGTCGTGTCGCATCGCCCGGATCCGGATGCCCGATACCTGGCGTCCGCGACCCTCGACGCCGCACCGCTCGAGAACGCGACGCTCTCGGTCGACGCCCTCCGCGGCGATCGCCTGCTCGAGCTGTTCTTCACCGCCGACCCCGGTGAGGCGGCGCGAAGCGGGCTGTGGGATGCCGACGCGCAGGCGGCGGAACGGCATCCGGATCTCACCGCCGCTCACGGCGAGCCGCTCGACGCAGCCCACGCGGCGCTGTTCGACGATGCCGGTGCCGAGGCGCTCGCCGTCACCGACGCCGGCTGGGCCTTCGATGCGCCGCGCACCGTCACCGACGTCACCCTCACCGCCGGCGACCCCATGGTCGACGGCCACTGGGTCTGGCAGGCAAGCGACGACGGCCGCACGTGGCGCGACATCGCGACCACGCATCGCGAGCCGCTGCCCGCCGACCGCACCACCCCCTTCACGTTCGCGGAACCCGTCACCGCCCGAATGCTGAGGGTGCACGCCACGGCGAGCGCCCTCACCCTGCGTCAGATCGAGCTGTTCGATCTGGCATCCCCACCGGAATTCGAAGAAGCAGATCGGAAGGAATGACATGCAGTCCTCAGCTCCCCGCCGCGCCGGCATCGCCGCCGTCGCAGCCATCGGCCTGGCCATCGCAGGCCTGACCGTGCCCGCGGCGGCATCCGCCGCGCCGACCGCGCCACACGACGTAGACGACCCGAAGCGCGTCGTCTACGTCGAGGTCAACAGCAACGACATGGCCAACGTCGCCGACTACACGCTCGAAGGCACCGACCGGCCCGCGTTCGACATGGCGATGATCTTCGCCGCCAACATCAACTACGACGTCGACTCGCAGCAGGCGTACCTGCACCTCAACGAGCGCGTGACCGAGACGCTCGAGCAGGCGGACACGCAGATCCGCCCGCTGCAGGAACGAGGCACCAAGGTGCTGCTCTCGGTGCTCGGCAACCACCAGGGCGCGGGATTCGCGAACTTCACCTCGCGCGAGAGCGCCGCGGCGTTCGCCGACCAGCTCGCCGATGCGGTCGAGACCTACGGCCTCGACGGCATCGACTTCGACGACGAGTGGTCGGGCTACGGCAACAACGGCACCGCTCAGCCGAACCCCACCTCGTTCGCCTACCTGCTCGACGAGCTGCGCGATCGCCTCGGCCCCGACAAGCTGATCACGCTCTACAACATCGGTCCGTCGTACGACCTCACCGACTGGGAGGGCACCGGCGCGAGCGAGAATCTCGACTACTCGTGGAACCCGTACTACGGTGCGTGGAACCCGCCGCAGGTGCCGGGGATGACCAAGGACCAGTTCGGCGCCGCCGCCGTCGACCTGACCAGCACCAGCGTCGATCGCGCGACCGCTCTGGCCCAGCGAACCGTCGACGAGGGCTACGGCGTCTACGTGACGTACAACCTCACCGCCGGCGATCATTCGGCGTACCTGTCGAAGATCACCGAGATCCTCACCGGTCACGCCACCGCCTACCGCGCCCCGTGGTACGACGTCGACCTCGAGGTGCAGGCCACCTGCGCCGGCGGTGACGTGAAGCTGAAGGTGCGCATCGACAGCGCCGACGATGCGGAGCTCAGCGCGACGGTCGCCTCGTCGGTCGGAACACGCACGGTGAGCGGCATCGCCGGCGGTGAGAGCCGCACCGTCGTGCAGCAGGCGAAGCGCGGCGCGGCCGCCGACGGCGAGCTGACCGTCAGCGTGACCGGGCCCGACGGCACGCTCGATCTCGTCGAGCCGTACGCCGTGCCGGCCTGCCGCTGATCACAGCGGCAGAACGGGAGAACACATGACCGGGACGGCTGCGGCGTGGCTCGCGCTGCCGCAGCCGTCCCGCTTCGTGCCCGCGGGCGGATGCTGGCGTCCGGCCTCGGCGACCGTGCAGGCTGACGGTCCCGAGTTCGCCGACGAGGCCGCCCGCCTGCAGCAGGAGTTCGCCGACCTCGGCATCCCGCCGGGGGAGGGGTCGCGCATCGCTCTGCGCGAGTCGACCACCCGGCCCTCGCGCGAGGCGTTCGCGATCGACGTGGGCGACGACATCGTCATCGAGGCGCGGACGGCGGCCGGCGCCTTCCGCGCAGCCCGGCAGCTGCTGCACAACCTGCGCGCGCAAGAACACGTGCCGCACGGCCGCGTCGAGAGCGCGCCCGCGGTCTCCGAACGAGGCATCCACCTCGACGCGGCCCGCAAGCACTATCCGGCCGACTGGATCATCGCTCTGCTGCACGACGCCGCCGACGTCGGCGTGAACGTGCTGCAATGGCACTTCTCCGAGAACGAGGGGTTCCGGCTGGCCTCCGACGCCTTCCCCGAAGTGGTCTCGCCCGACCACATCACCGCGCACGAAGCGCGGCGCATCGTCGAGACCGCCCGGTCGCTCCACATCGACGTCGTCCCCTCCCTCGACATGCCCGGACACCTCGGGTGGGTGCTGAACCGGCATCCGGAGCTGCGGATGCCCGCCTCCAGCGACCCCTACGCGCTCGTGCGCAGCGAGAACGCGCTCGACATCACCCGCGGCGAGGCGGTCGACTTCGCCCGTGCTCTCATCGACGACATGGTCGCGCATTTCCCCCACAGCACGCGGTGGAATCTCGGCGGCGACGAGTTCGTCGACTTCGCCCGCATCGACGATCACCCCGCGCTCGCCGCGGCGGCCATCGCGCGGCACGGCTCCGGAGCCAGCGGATTCGACCTGCTCACCGGATTCGTCAACGAGATGGCGGCCCACCTGCGCCGGCGGGGGTTCACGACGCGCGTCTGGAACGACGGGATGCTGCGGGGGTCGTGCGTGCGGCTCGACCCCGGGGTCGAGCTGACATGGTGGACGAACTGGCACGCTCAGATGCGCCCGCTGGCGGATGCGCTGGCGGCCGGCCACTCGGTCGTGAACGTCAGCGACGCGGTGTTCTACTACGTGCTCGGCGAGAACGCCGGCTACCGGTACCCGACCGCGATGCGCGTCTGGGAGGCAGACTGGCATCCGGGCCTGTTCCCATCGCTGCCGGACTCGTCACCGCATGGCCGGAAGCGGCAGGAGATCACGCAGCCATACCCGCCCCAACTGCGAGGCTGCTCGTTCGCGATGTGGGCGGACGACCCCGGTGCACAGACTCCGGCCGAGGTCGCCGCCGGTGTGCGCGGGCCGCTGCGCGCCATGGCCGAACGCGGCTGGAACGGCGGCTCCCGGCTCACCCTGGAGGAGTTCTCGCGGCTGGACGACGCCGTCGGCACGGCGGTTACCCGGGTTGCGTCCCCATAGAATCATCTGAAGCCATACGGAAGGACGCCATGAGCGAGACCGTCAAGAAGCACCAGGACTACAACCCCGGGCCGCGGGTGGGGATCACCTTCTCCACCTTCGACCTGCTGCACGCCGGGCACATCATGATGCTCGCCGAAGCGAAGCGGCAGTGCGACTACCTCATCTGCGGTCTGCAGATGGACCCCACGCTCGACCGCCCCGAGAAGAACGCTCCGACCCAGACGGTCGTCGAGCGCTACATCCAGCTGCGGGGCTGCGAGTACGTCGACGAGATCGTCCCGTATTCGACCGAGCAGGACCTGGAAGACATCCTGCGCTCGTTCAAGCTCGACGTGCGCATCGTCGGCGACGAGTACGAGGACCGCGACTTCACCGGCCGCAGCTACTGCGAAGAGGCCGGCATCGAGCTGTACTTCAACAGCCGCAACCACCGTTTCTCGAGCTCGGGCCTGCGCAAGATCGTGGCCGCGAAAGAGGCCGAGCGCGTCGCCCGCGGCTGAGCCTCCGGCGGGCTGACGGCGGCGCAGGGAGGTCGACGCTCAGCTCACGACGGTGAGCTGAATCCCTTCGCTGCCGCCCGCTTCAGCCCAGGCGAGCGACCTGGTCAGGACGCCCCGCAGCACGTCGAGGTCGATCTGCTCGAGATCCTTGATGTACAGGCATCCGGCGCCCGAGGTGTGCGGGCCCAGCTGCGCCAGCGCGTCGGCGTGCGCGTCGACGCCGTCGAGCAGGTAGATCGTCGTCGCCGCCGTGCGCGGAGCGAAGGCGAGCAGTCCGGTGTCTCCTTCGGTTCCGGTGGGGTACCGGTAGTGCACCTGGCCGAAGCCGATGATCGTGCCCCACACCACGGGGTCGCGCCCCGAGATCTCCTGCATCAGGGCGGTCAGGGTCTCGGCATCCCGCCGCCGGATCGCCGGAGCCGATCGAGCGATCAGGCCAGCGACGTCGTCGCCGGTCGGCTTCACTCCTTCGCCGCCTTGGCGGCCGCCTTCATCGCCTTCTTGTGCTCGCGTACCTTGGTCAGCGACTCGGGCGAGACGATATCGGCGACGCTGCGGTACGCGTTCTCCTCGCCGTAGGGAGCGGATGCCTCGCGCCACCCCGCGCCGGTGAAGCCGTACTGCTTGCCCAGCAGAGCCAGGAAGATCTTCGCCTTCTGCTCGCCGAACCCGGGCAGCTTCTTCAGGCGCGTGAGCACCTCACGGCCATCGGGGTCACCCGACGTCCACAGAGCGGACGCATCCCCGCCCCACTCGTCGACCAGCGTCTGGCAGAGCGTCTGCACCCGCGTGGCCATCGAGCCGGGGAAACGGTGAACGGCCGGCGTCTGCGTGAACGCCTCGAGAAAGGCATCCGGATCCATGCTCGCGATGGCGGCGGCGTCGGCCGCTCCTGTGCGCTGCTCGATCTTGAGCGGACCGGCGAAGGCGGTCTCCATGGGAACCTGCTGGTCGAGCAGCATGCCCACCAGCAGAGCGAGCGGGTTGTTCGTGAGCAGGTCGTCGGCGGCGGTGTCTCCGGTGATGTGAAGGGCCATGCGTCCAGTTTCGCAGAGGCCCGCGTCGCTAGTTGATGATCTCGGCCCGGCTGTCGCGCAGCGTCGTCAGTCGCTCGCGCCAGGACTGCAGGTCACCCGGCGACAGTCGCGTCCAGTCGTGCACCTCTTCCACGACCCGCAGCGGACGGGCGGTGCGGTACGAGCGGGTCGGGTTGCCGGGGAACTTCTTGTCGGTGACGTTCGGGTCGTTCTCGAACTCGCCCGTCGGCTCGATGCGGTACACGTGCGGCTCGGCTTCGCCGGATGCCAGTTCTGCGGCCAGCTCGGCCGCAAGTCCCGCTCCGTCGCGCAGCGCCGTGAAGTACACGTGGTTCATCACGATCTCTGGTCGGTAGTTCGAGGGGAAGCCTGCCGTGAGCAGGTCCCCTGGCTGCAGCGCAGCGGTGGTGCCGTGGAAGAAGGGGCCGTCGTCGAGAGCCATGCACCCAGTGTCGCACCGGGTTCGGTGTGCGCTTCGCGCGGAGTTGTGCGCTTCGCGCGGATGAATCCGCGGATCCGATCCGCGGGAAGTGCACATTGCCGCGCGAAGCGTGCAGCGCGAGACTGCAGCGCGACGCGTGCAGCGCGAGACTGCGGCGCGAGACCGCAGCGCGAGACCGGATGCCCAGGTGGGGCCGGATCAGGCGGTCGCGGCGTCCGACGCGCTGGCAGAGTCGGCGCTCAGGCCGTACAGGGTCTCGAGTGCGGCGTGGAACTCGTCGGCACGGCCCTCGGCAGCGAGCTCGTGCGCCCGCGTCGTCGGAGTGTGCAGAAGCACGCCGGCGAGGTGGCGCATCGCCTGCTCGACCAGACCGTTCTCGTCACCGCGACGGCGGGCACGATCGATCTCCGCCTCGAGCAGCCCGAAGATGTGGGTGCGCAGCGCGACGACCGCGGGCGTCACGCTCTGACGCGAGCCGTCGAGATGGAAGCTCTCGGCAGCCTCGCGCACCACATCGCGCGCGGCATCCGTCGCGTGCAGCTCTTCGAGCGGAGCGTGCAGGCGGATGGTCTCGAGGTCGAGCAGCGCGACGCCCTCGAGCTGAGCCACTGCGGGGTCGACGTTGCGCGGCATCCCGAGATCGATGACGAGCTGCGGGGCGGAGTGCCCGGGAACCGGGCATCCGGAACCCGAGCCGGCCGTGCGCTCGAACTGCGCCGGCCCCAGCACCATCTCGGTCGCGGTGCAGGTGATCAGCAGCGACGAGCGCTGAGCGACGGTCGCGTAGCCATCGGCCGAGACAGGGCGGATGCCGTGCTTCTTGGCGAACGGCACAGCCCGGCCAGACGGGGAGTAGACCGAGATGTCGACGGCGCCGCGCTCGCGCAGCGTCGCGAGAGTGACCGCGGCGTACGAGCCGGTGCCGACGAGCAGCACGCGCTCGGCGCTCCAGTCGGCGATGCGGCTGTCGGCCAGCTCGAGCGAGAGACGCACGAGCGAGCGGCCGGCGCGATGCAGGGCCGTCACGTTCTTGACCTTGCGCTGCGCCTGGCTGGCGCGCTGGAACAGGCGCTCGAGCTGCGGCGAGGTGGTGCCCTGCTCGCGGGCTCCGCTCAGGGCGCGGCGGACCTGCCCCGCGATCTCGCCCTCGCCCGACACGACCGACTCGAGGCCGGATGCGACCGCGAAGAGGTGCTCGGCGACGTGCGGGTCGTCGACGACCTGGTACGAGCCCGAGAGATCTGCGGCGGGGATGCCAGTGGCCTGCGCGACCGTCTCGATGACCGCCTCCGAATCCACCTCATCGGCCTCTACGTAGGCTTCGAATCGGTTGCAGGTGGCGAGCACGACGGCTCCCTGCACGCCGGCAGCCATCAGGCTGGGGGCGACGGTCTCGGGGTGGCGGCTGAGGCGTTCGAGCAGTTCGAAAGAGGCGGTCTTGTGACTCGCCGTCACGCAGAGCAGCACCCGACAAGTCTACGCCCGGTATTTCAGAAGGGCATCCAAGGGCGACCTAACCCCGGGGTGCGCTGCCGCACCCCGGCTCCTCGCCCACGGGTGTGCTGTGCCATGCCCGGCGCGTGCATAGGCGCTCGATGCGAGGATGGCGGCATGAGTGATCTGCTGCGCGCGCTCGCGGGTGATACCCCCGAGCGCACCCCCGTCTGGTTCATGCGTCAGGCCGGGCGGTCGCTTCCCGAGTACCGCGAGCTGCGCGTCGGAACCCGCATGCTGGACGCCTGCCTCACCCCCGACCTCGCTTCCGAGATCACGCTGCAGCCCGTGCGCAGGCACAAGGTCGATGCCGCGGTGTTCTTCAGCGACATCGTCATTCCGCTGCGCCTGGCCGGCGTCGACGTCGAGATCGAACCTGGTCGCGGTCCTGTTTTCGCGAACCCGGTGCGCACGGCCGACGACGTCGCGAAGATCACGCAGATCGACCCGGCCGACCTCGACGGCACTGCGGTCGCCGAGGCTGTGCGCCTCACCGTCGCCGAGCTCGGCGACACTCCGCTGATCGGGTTCGCCGGAGCGCCGTTCACGCTTGCCGCGTACCTGATCGAGGGCGGCCCGTCGAAGGAGCACCTCCGCGCCCGCGCCATGATGCACGCCGACCCTGAGGCATGGAACGCGCTCGCCGGATGGCTCTCGCGCATCTCGCGCCGCTTCCTCGAGATCCAGCGCGATGCCGGCGCCTCGGTCGTGCAGCTGTTCGACTCGTGGGCCGGCTCACTGAGCACCGCAGACTACCGCGCGCACATCGCGCAGCACTCGAAGGCCGCGCTCGAGGGCATCGGCCTGCCGAGCATCCACTTCGGCGTCGGCACCGGACCCTTCCTCGCCGACATGCGCCTCGACGGCACGGCCTCGGCGGTCGGCGTCGACTGGCGCATGCCGCTCGACGAGGCGATCTCGATCGTCGGACCCGACACCGCGGTGCAGGGCAACATCGACCCCGCCATGCTGCAGGCGCCGTGGCCCGTGCTCGAAGCGCACGTGCGCGACGTGATCGCGCGCGGCCGGGGCGCCAAGGGCCACATCCTCAACCTCGGGCACGGCGTGCCGCCCGAGACCGATCCCGATCAGCTGACGCGCATCGTGCAGCTGGCCCACGGCGAGCTCTGACCCTCGCCGCATGTTCGTAATTCAGGCGCCGACCGGCCTGGAGGCAGGGTTCCAGTACGGAGCCGGCCTTCATCAGCCGGAATCTCCTGAGTTGTGAACGGTCAGCTGTGGGCATCCGCCGCATAGGCCTCGGTGGAAGAATCGCAGCATGACATCCGAGCACTCGCCCGAACTCGCCGCGCGCGCGGCGCAGCAGCACATCGTCGTCGTGGGCGGCGGGATCGGCGGCCTCGTCGCCGCTCGCGAGTGCGCGAAGGTCGGTATGCGCGTGACGGTGCTCGAAGCCTCGGACGCGCTCGGCGGCAGCATCCGCTCGGCCGAGCTCGGCGGCATCGTCGTCGATGTGGGTGCCGAGAGCTTCGCCACGCGCGGCGGACACGTGCGCGCGCTGGTCGACGAACTCGGACTCACGGATGCGATCATTCCACCGCAGGGCGGCGCTGCCTGGCTCAGCGGAATCCCCGATGCCCCCGCCGCGCCGCTTCCGGTCGGCAGCCTTCTCGGCATCCCGGCCAATCCCTTCCAGGAAGACGTGCGGCGCATCATCGGCTGGCGAGGTGCCTGGCGCGCCTATGTCGACCGCCTTCGCCCGCCGCTGACCGTCGGACACGAGCGCAGCCTCGGCAAGCTCGTCGGCTCGCGCATGGGCGCGCGCGTACGCGACCGGCTCGTCGCCCCCGTCACCGCCGGTGTCTACTCGGCCGACCCGGACGACGTCGACACCGACGTCGCCGCCCCCGGACTCAACGCAGCCCTCACCCGCATCGGCTCCCTGAGCGGAGCCGTCGGCCTGCTCGCCGCCGAGCGCAAGGGAACGGCACCAGGCGCTGCGGTGCTCGGACTCGTCGGCGGGATGAGCCGGCTGGTCGACGCGCTGCGCGCCGACCTCACCGCGTACGGCGCCGATGTGCGGACCGGAACCGTGGCCACCCGTCTCGACCACGACGGCGACGGCTGGACGGTCGAGATCGAGGCACCGGCCGACGAGAATCCGGATGCCTCGGTCGTGACCTCCCTGCACGCCACCGGGGTGGTCGTCGCCACCGCCGAGCCGTCGGCCCGGCGCCTCATCGACGCACATGTCGCAGGGCTCGGGGACGCCGGCGCCGCCCCCGAGATCGAGATCGTCACGCTGCTGCTCGACGCGCCCGAACTCGACGCGGCTCCGCGCGGCAGCGGCGTGCTCACCGTTCCCGGCAGCCACACCGCCAAGGCGCTCACGCACTCGACCGCCAAATGGGACTGGCTGCGTGATGCGGCATCCGGCCGTCACCTCGTTCGGGTGTCGTTCGGCAGTCAGGGCGAGCCGGCGGCGACGGCCGCCCTCGACGACGATGCGGCCGCCGCGCTCGCCCTGTCAGAGGCATCCGCGCTGCTCGGCGTCACCCTGCACCCGAACCAGCTGCTCGCCGCCCATCGCGCCAGGCATGTGCAGGCGCAGCCGACGTCGCTGATCGGCGCGACCGAGCGTCGCGCCGCCGTGCGCGCCGCGGTGCAGGCGGTCGCTGGGCTCGCCGTCGTGGGCGCGTGGGTCGCCGGCACGGGGCTGGCGCAGGTGATTCCGGATGCTGTCGCCGAGGCCGACAGGCTGCGCGGCGACCTGCTCTGGGACTGAACCCGAGCGAGCGCTACATCTATCCGGCTCCACGCGCAAGACCAGATGTCGAATCGGGAATATGCGGTTACCCTGGAACGCGGAAGAGGCCGCAACCAACGTCAGGAGGCCCTCATGAAGGGAAAGATCGGACTCGTCATCGGACTCGGCGCAGGCTACGTCCTCGGCAGTCGAGCGGGGCGCGAGCGCTACCAGCAGATCAAGACGCAGTGGTTGAAGGTGTGGAACCTCGACCCGGTTCAGGAGCAGGTCTCGCGCGTGCAGGACTTCGCCAAGTCGCAGGCCGCCGCCGTTCCCGGTGCCGTCTGGACCGGTGCGGTCAAGGTCGCCAAGGCCGTCTCGAAGTCGGGCACGACTCCGGGCGAGAAGCTCGACGGCGCCATCGACGCGACCAAGGACGCGGCAGAGAAGGTGGCCGACGCCAAGGATTCGAACGACGCGAAGTCGGGCGGCACCATGCCCCCCGCCAAGCCGGTCGGGTCTGACAGCGTCACGCCCAAGAAAAAGGCCTGACGGATGCTTCGCGGATACCGCGATCGTGCCGACGACAGCCTGCTGACCCTGCTCGGGGATCTGCCCGAGCTGGTTCGCAATCTCGTGACCGCCGAGGTCAACGCCGCCAAGGCGTGGGTCTCGCGCACCGCGAAAGACGCCGGTATCGGCAGCCTGTGGTTCGTGATCGTCCTCTTCCTGCTGTTCTGGGCGATCCCCGTACTGCTGGCGTTCGGCATCATCGGCCTGAGCTCGTGGTGGCCGGCGTGGGTCTCGGCCCTCGCTGTCTTCGGATTCCTGCTCGTCTTCATCGTGATCTTCGCGCTTCTCGGCATCGCGCGCTTCCGCAAGGTGACCAAGCGCGAGAACCCCGGCCAGGCTGTCGCCACCGATGTGCGTCTCATCAAGGGAGCTCCCGAACATGACCGACTCTGAGTACACCGAGGTGGCACGCCGCGACGAGCGAGCACGCAACGCCGAACTCGCACGCAACGCCGACATCGTGCAGAGCCCCCTGCCGCGCACTGTCGTGCCGGTGGGGATCGTCGACCCCGTGGAGTCGGCCCGTGCCGAACTCCGCGCCGCTCTCGCGGCAATCGAGGTCCGGGGCAACTTCCCTCGTCGCATCGAGAAGGCGACGGCGCGCGGCGTCGTGCGCGCTCGCGCCTTCGCGCACCGCAACCCGGTGGGTGCGGGGGCCGCTGTCGTCGCCGCAGCCGCGACCGTCGGCGGACTCGTGTGGGTGATCGCCCGCGCGATCTCTCGCTGAGCGGAGGCTTGCACGGGCGGACGCTCGCCCCGGTTCGCCGCCCTCGCTGAGAAGGGGCAGACTGGAAGCATGTCCGAAACGCTCGATGCACACCCGTCCGGATTCACCCTGTGGGCAGTGTGGGGTCGCAACCCCGCAGCCCCGGCGATCGAAGCCGACGCGTCCGAACTCGAGGTTCTCGTCGGCCACATCGAGAACTCGGGTGTCACGGTCCGCGGCTTCTACGACGTCAGCGGGCTCAAGGCCGACGCCGACCTCATGGTCTGGCTGCACGGCGACACCGTCGAAGAGCTGCAGCGCGCCCTGCGCCGCCTGCGCCGCACCGATCTGCTGCGCGACCTGCTTCCGGTGTGGAACGTCATGGGCGTGCATCGCGACGCCGAGTTCAACCGCCAGCACGTGCCCGGCTTCCTGCGCGGCGTCGAGCCCAAGGACTGGCTCTGCCTGTACCCGTTCGTGCGCACGCCCGAGTGGTATCTGATCGACGAGTCCGAGCGTCGCAAGATGCTCGCCGACCACGGTCGCAAGGGCGCCGCGTTCACCGGCGTGATCGCCAACACCGTCGCGGCCTTCGCCCTCGGCGACTATGAATGGCTGCTTCCGCTCGAGTCGGATTCGCCGACCGAGCTCGTCGACCTCATGCGTGACCTGCGCTACACCGAGGCGCGTCGCTACGTGAAGGAGGAGGTGCCCTTCTACACCGGGCGCCGCCTGCGCCTCGACGAGATCGCAGAAGTGCTGCAGTGAGCACCCTCGCGCCGATCCGGCTGGGAACCAGACGCAGCGCTCTCGCGCAGGCGCAGTCGGGTCACGTGGCCGACGCTCTCGCCGCTGTCGCAGGGCGCCCCGTCGAGCTCGTTCCGATCGTCTCCGAGGGCGACACGAACCGGGCATCCCTCTCCGAGATCGGCGGCACCGGCATCTTCGCCAACCGCCTGCGCGAAGCGCTGATCGCGGGGGAGTGCGACATCCTCGTGCACTCGCTGAAAGATCTGCCGACGGCCGTGCCGCCCGAGCTGGTCATCGCGGCGACGCCGCGGCGGGCGGATGCCAGGGATGTCGTCATCACGCGCGGCGGCACGCCCCTGCACGAGCTGCGTCACGGCAGCACGGTCGGCACCGGCTCGCCTCGTCGCATCGCGCAGGTGCGGCGCAGGGCGCCGCACGCCGAGGTCGTCGACATCCGAGGCAACGTCGACTCGCGTCTCGAGCGGGTGTCGTCCGGCGAGCTGGATGCAGTGATCCTCGCGGCAGCGGGGCTCACCCGTCTCGGATCCGAGACGACGCTGCGCCGTGAGTCGCTCGGCCTCACCGAATGGCCGACCGCGCCCGGTCAGGGGGCCCTGGCGGTCGAGACCACGGCCGATGCTCCGGCCGATCTGCTGCACGCGCTGTCGCAGCTCGATCACCTCGAGACCCGCATCGCGGTGACGGTCGAGCGCGCAGTTCTCGCCGGCCTCGAGGCTGGCTGCCAGGCGCCGATGGCTGCCCACGCGGTCGTCACAGAAGACAGCATCCGGGTGCGCGCGGTCGTATACGAACCCGGCGGCGGACGCCGGATCGGTCTCGACGTCACCGAGTCCCTGAGCAGGGGGTATATTCGACGGAACGGCAGCGGCAACGGAGCGGATGCTGCCGATGGTGCAGACCCGATGCGCACGGCTCGTGAGCTCGGCGACTCTGCGGCCCATCGGCTGCTCGAACAGGGAGCGGCCGACCTCCTTCCGTGAGAGTGATCAGATGACTGCTTCCGATACCAAGACCGCAAGGCCGCTCGACGGCTGGCGCGTTCTCGTGCCCAGAGGCGGCCCCTGGGGTGATGGCGTCGCCGCCAGCCTTCGCTCGCTCGGTGCGGTGCCGGTGGTGGCACCGCTCATCAACTTCGCCCCGACAACAGACCAGGATGCCCTCGACGCCGCCCTCGCCCGTCTGCAGGCCGGCGAGTACGACTGGCTGACGATCACCAGCGCCACGACGGTAGACGTGCTCTATGCGCACCGGGTCGAGATCCCGTCGCGCACCAAGGTCGCCGCCGTCGGCGAAACGACCGCCGCGGCCCTGCAGGCCGCCGGCTACGACGTCGCGCTCATGCCCGAGCTCGACAACTCGGCGGCGGGCATGGCCGAGAAGATCATCTCGATCGAGCCCGACGCGCAGCGCATCCTCACCCTGCGCAGCGAGATCGCGAAGCCCGTGCTGTCGGTCATGCTCACAGAGGCCGGGCACGACGTCGACAGCGTCGTCGCGTACCGCACGGTGGGGGTGCCGGTCACCGACCGCATCCGCCGCGATGTCGAGAACGGCCGCATCAACGCGATCCTGATCACGAGCGGATCGGTCGCCAAGCAGGTGCGGGAGCAGTTCCCCGAGATCCCCGACACGACGATGCTCGCCGCGATCGGACCCCGCACGGCCAAGGACGCCGAGAAGGCCGGTCTTCCGGTCACAGCCATCGCCGACAAGCAGACGGTGGATGCCCTGATCGACACGGTCTCGCGCTTCACCCTTCCTCACGCAGCAGACGAGTTCGCGCCGTGAGCCGCTTCCCCGAGGCGCGGCTGCGTCGCCTGCGCCAGTCGGCGCCCGTGCGCAACCTGGTGCGCGAGACCTCGCTCGAGCCGCGTCAGCTCGTTCTGCCCATGTTCGTGCGCGAGGGTCTGACCGACCCTGCGCCGATCGGCTCGATGCCCGGTGTCGTGCAGCACTCCCTCGATTCTCTGCGTCGCGCGGCGGTCGAGGCGGCCGAGGCCGGCGTCGGCGGAGTCATGCTCTTCGGCGTCCCTGCCGTGCGCGATGCGATCGGCTCCGGCGCTGACGATCCCGACGGCATCCTCAACGTCGCGACGGCCGCACTGGCTGCAGAAGTGGGCGACGCGCTCGTCGTGCAGACCGATCTCTGCCTCGACGAGTTCACCGACCACGGCCACTGCGGTGTGCTGTCGTCGGACGGCGCCGTCGACAACGACGCCACCCTCGAGCGGTACGCCTCGATGGCCCTCGCTCAGGCGCGCGCCGGCTCGCAGCTGCTGGGGCTCAGCGGGATGATGGACGGCCAGGTCGCGATCATCCGCGAGGCGCTCGATGATGAGGGCTTCTCCGACACCCTGATCCTCGCGTACTCGGCGAAGTACGCGAGCGCGTTCTACGGCCCGTTCCGCGAGGCCGTCGACTCGCAGCTCACGGGCGACCGGCGCACGTACCAGATGGATCCCGGCAACCGCCGCGAGGGTGTGCGCGAGGCCCTGTTCGATCAGGATGAGGGCGCCGACATCGTCATGGTCAAGCCGGCCATGGGCTTCCTCGATGTGCTGCGCGAGGTGCGCGACGCCGTCGACGTGCCCGTGTGGGCGTACCAGGTGTCGGGCGAGTACGCGATGGTCGAGGCTGCCGCCGCGAACGGATGGATCGACCGCCGGGCCGCGGTGCTCGAGTCGCTCCTGTCGATCCGCCGAGCCGGTGCCGATGCGGTCCTCAGTTACTGGGCGAGCGAAGCCGCCCAGTGGTTGAGGAGCCGCTGAGGCGCGTCAGCGCCAGAACGGTTGTTGAGTGCGAGCGGCGGAGCCGATCGAGTCGAAACAGGGCGAGCGAAGCCGCCCAGTGGCTGAGGAGCCGCTCATAGCCGGTATCCGTAGGCTGGATGCATGGACCGCAACGACTCCCTGTTCGACACCGCCCGCTCTGTGATCCCCGGCGGAGTGAACTCGCCCGTGCGGGCCTACGGCTCGGTCGGGGGGACGCCGCGGTTCCTGGCATCCGCAACCGGCGCCCGTGTGACCGACGCCGCCGGTCACGAGTACCTCGACCTCGTCGCGTCATGGGGGCCGGCTCTGCTCGGCCATGCGCATCCCGAGGTCGTGCAGGCGGTTCAGGATGCCGCGACCCGCGGCCTCTCGTTCGGCGCACCCACCGAGGGCGAGGTCGAGCTGGCTCAGCTGATCGCCGATCGCGTGCGGCACGGCGACGTGCGCCCGGTCGAGCGCGTGCGCCTGGTGTCGACGGGCACCGAGGCGACCATGACCGCCATCCGGCTCGCTCGCGGCGCCACAGGACGCGACCTGCTGGTCAAGTTCGCCGGGCACTACCACGGCCACTCCGACGGCCTGCTCGCCGCCGCCGGCTCGGGTGTCGCCACCCTCGCCCTGCCCGGTTCGGCTGGAGTGCCCGCGCCGATCGCCGCGCAGACGCTGGTCATCGACTACAACGACCCGGATGCCCTGGCCGCGGTCTTCGCCGAGCATGGCGAGCGCATCGCCGCGGTCATCGTCGAGGCGGCCTCGGCGAACATGGGCGTCGTCGCGCCCCTGCCCGGCTTCAACAAGCTCATCGCCGACACCGCGCACGCGCACGGCGCGCTGATGATCCTCGACGAGGTGCTCACCGGCTTCCGCGTGCACCCCGCCGGGTTCTGGGGCCTGCAGCAGCAGGCGGGCGAGCAGTACGTTCCCGACATCATCACGTTCGGCAAGGTCATCGGCGGCGGCATGCCTCTCGCCGCCCTCGGCGGCAGCGCGGCGGTCATGGAGATGCTGGCTCCGGTCGGCCCCGTGTACCAGGCGGGCACCCTGTCGGGTAACCCGCTCTCGGTCGCAGCCGGCATCGCAACGCTGCGGCTCGCGACGCCCGAGGTGTACGCGCGGATCGACGCCTCGGCCGAGCGCCTGTCTGTGGCGCTGGACGCCGCGCTGACGGATGCCGGAGTCGTGCACTCCGTGCCCAGGGCGGGCAACCTGTTCGGCGTCGCCTTCCTCCCCGAGGCTCCGCAGGACTATGCGACCGCGCAGACGCAGGAGTCGTTCCGGTATGCGCCGTTCTTCCACTCGATGCGCGAGCACGGCGTGGCGCTGCCGCCGAGCGTCTTCGAGGCGTGGTTCCTCACGGCCGCGCACGGCGAAGACGAGCTCGCTGCCATCGAGGCGGCGCTGCCTGCGGCGGCTGCGGCCGCGGCATCCGCCTGATCCGTCGGGAGTCTGGGACCGTCTAGTGTTCCGGCGGCGTGTCGTGGGGCGCCATGCCGGTGTGCGGACGTTCGGTCTGAGACGTCCCGCGTGCCGGGTTCGCTGTCGGGAGTCTCGGACCGTCTAGTGTTCCGGCGGCGTGTCGTGGGGCGCCACGCCGGTGTGCGGACGTTCGGTCTGAGACGTCCCGCGTGCCGGATTGCGGTTCGGCACAACAGGATCGTTGCCGTCCTGTCAGCAAGTCATGCGCGTGTCGCCCGTGCGCGCTGGCAGACTGGACGCATGGTGACCCTGCTGCTGGATCAGACACGGCTCGAGGTCGTGCTCTCGCCCATCGAGCGGGCGTCGACCTTCCATCGCGAGAACGTGCGCATCGAGCGCGATCACATCACCAAGGTGCAGCTGACTCAGGATGCCTGGACCTGGCTGCGCGGCGTGCCCGGCCCTGGCACGCACATCCCGGGCATTCTCGCCGCCGGTACGTGGAAGGCCGCGGAGACCACCGACTTCGTGCTCATCCGCCGGCGCAAGCCGAGCGTGGTCATCGATCTCGAGGGCGATCCGCAGTTCCAACGGCTGATCCTCACGACCCGCCACGGGCTGGCGCTCACCCAGGCGCTGCGTCTTGAGGTGACCGATCAGCCGGAAGACGTGGTGGACATCGCGACCGGATCGGTTCCGGTGCAGAAGTCGCGCCAGCGTCCGGTCATCCGTCCGCGACCGCGCACCATCTGACCTGTCGCGAGACGAGCACGGCGCCCAGTGCCGCCGTGCTCAGCTGTGGTCGTCCCGCTCGCCGTCGTCGTGCTGCGCGGCGCCCTCGTCGTTCGCCGACGCCTCGGCGGCGTCTTCACGACGCTCGGCGCGCGAGCTGTACGGGTAGTCGGGAGCGGGTCCGTCGAAGAAGCGGCTGGCCGCGGCCGACAGCGAGGTGCGCATCGCGGCGAGTCGCGGGTCGTCGTCACCGTCGTCAACCGCGTCCTCGTCCTCATCGTGCGCGAGTTCGGGAGTCACGATCGAGATCGCCTCGGTCGTCGCCGTCGGGCCGTCGGCACCCTCGGTGGTGACGGATGCCGGGATGCCCGTGATCAGCTCGGTGAACGTCGGCTCGACGGTGGCCGACGGAAGGGTGACGGCCTCGGTCGCCAGCGGGAGGATCAGCGGGCGCGTCTCGTCGGACGGCTCGTCAGCGCTCGAATCAGTGCCGTCGGCTGCGGGATGCTCGTCCGCCGACTCCTCGTCCGCCGCGTCGTGCTCCGCGGCGACGGCGTCGTCGTGCTGTGCGTCGTGCTCCGCGGCGTCGTCGTCGTCGTGCTGTGCGTCGTGCTCCGCGGCGACGGCGTCGCCATGCTCGGCGTCGTGCTCCGCGTGGCTCTGCGATTCGTCGGCGGCGCCATCGTGCTCGGGGGACGCGGGCGCTGCGTCGTTCTCATGGGCCGGCTGCTGCTCATCGGCGTGCTGCGTGTCGTGGCCCTCGGGGGAGTGCTCGCCCGCAGCGTGCGCGTCGGCGGCGTGCTCGTCGTGCTGCTCGCCGGCCGCGAGGTCGTCGCCCTGCTCGGCGTCGCCCTGCTCGGTGTGCTCGGCGTCGTCGTGCTCAGCGTGGCCCTGCGCGCCGTCGCCGTGCTCAGCGTGGCTCTGCTCAACCTGGTGCTGCGCGTCGGCGGCGTGCTCGTCGTGCTGTTCGCCGGCCGCGAGGTCGTCGCCCTGCTCGGCGCCGCCCTGCTGGGTGTCGGTCCGCGCCTCGTCGGCGCGACCCTCGTCAGCGTCCGCGTCATCGCGGTCCTCATCGCCCCGCTCGCGGTCACCCTGCTCGTCGTCAGCGTGCTCGTCGCCCTGCGCGTCTTCGCCCTGCTCGGCGTGCGCGTCATCGCCGTGCTGATCGGCCGTCTCGACCGCGTCAGTCGATCCCTCGTGCTGCTGCTCCGCGTGCTCGTCCGGAGCGTCGGCGCGGTCCTCGTCCGACTCCTCAACCGCGGCGCCGAACAGGCCGGCGATGGCGATGTCGCCCTCGGTGAGGTCGGCGGGCTCAGCATCCGCCTCAGCGTGCTGGTCGCTCCCCTCGGCGTCATCGGCCTCGTCGGCGTCTTCCGCGGGTGCGGCATCGGTCAGGGTGTCGACGAGATCGTCATCGCTCTGCTCAGCGGCACGGGCCTCATCCGACGACATCGCATCGGCATCGCCATCGGCATCGGCATCGGCATCGGCATCGGCATCGGCATCGGCACCGGCGTCGGCGTCAGAGGCGCCAGCCCCGGGCCCTTCCGTCGCGGCCGCATCGCCATGCTCGTCGGTGCTCTCGGCCTGCACGTCGTCGCCGACGGCGGCATGCGGCTCATCCGAGGCAGCCGAATCCGGGGTCGCGGCAGCATCCGCAGCATCCGCAGCATCCGCAGCGTCGTGAGGCGCAGCGCCGTATCCGACGCCCGCGGCGGCGACCATTCCGCCATCGGCCACGACGGCCGCGGCGCCGGCGAGCGGCACGCCGCCGGCGACCAGCGCGACGTCGCCCGCGTCGTCGATCGCAGGGGCCGTCAGCGGGGCATGTGCGACCGGGTTGGCTGACGTGTCGAGCCGGGGGCTGTCGGAGCGTCGACCGTAGACCAGATCGAGGAAGACCTCCTCGAGGCTCGGCCCGCGCTGCTGCAGCATCGTCAGGGCGACACCTGCCGCCGCGGCGACCGCACCGACCGTCGCGGAGTCCGAATCGCGCACGGTGACGCCCGAGCGCAGCACATCGAAGTCGAGCTTGGCGGCAGAGAGCGCGGTGATCAGGGGTGCGCGGTTCTCGGCGTCCACCACGACGGCTCCGCCCGAGGCATCCGCGAGTTCGGAGATAGGACCCGCGTGCACGGCGCGTCCCTTCGAGAGCACGACGACGTTGTCTGCGACCTGCTCGATCTCGCTCAGCACATGCGACGAGACGAGCACGGTGCGCCCCTCATCGGCGAGGCGGCGCATGAGCAGGCGCATCCAGCGGATGCCCTCGGGATCGAGTCCGTTCGCCGGCTCGTCGAGCACGAGCACGCCCGGGTCGCCCAGCAGGGCGCATGCGACGGCGAGGCGCTGACGCATGCCGAGCGAGTAACTGCCCAGACGGGTGTCGGCGTCTTCCTGCAGGCCGACCAGGCGCAGCACCTCGTCGACGCGGGCCGACGGGATGCCGTTCGCCTTCGCGGCGATCAGCAGCTGGCGGCTGGCGGTGCGGCGCGGGCGGTAGGCCGACTCCTCGAGCACGGCGCCGACGGTGCGCAGCGGGTGGCGCAGATCGGAGTAGCTCGCGCCGCCGATCGTCGCGGTGCCGGATGTGGGTCGAATCTGACCGAGAAGGATGCGAAGCGAGGTCGTCTTGCCGGCGCCGTTCGGGCCGAGGAAGCCGGTGACAGCGCCCGGCTCGACCCGCACGGAGAGATCGGAAACCGCGGTCACGGCGCCGAAGCGCTTCGTGACCTGGCTGAACTCGAGCACCTGTCCTTCGGGCATGGTCGACCTCTCGTCTTCGGGACAATTCCTCCCATCTTCTCGGAAATCCGCGGAAACCGTGGCTTCACCTGCCGAAAGCGCCCATCATGGTGCCCAAATGGGGGCAGAACGTGAAGCGGAGTAGCCTGGCAGGCGTGATCGACACCGAAGCCGCCACCGTCCTCGCCCGCACCGAGAGCTCGCTCGGACGCATCACGCTCAACCGGCCGCGGGCGATCAACGCTCTCGATCTCGGCATGATCGAGCAGATCACCGCGGCGCTCACCGCATGGATCGACGACACCGACGTGCAGACCGTGCTGATCGACGGCGCTGGCGACCGTGGACTGTGCGCCGGAGGCGACGTGCGCGCGCTGTACGACTCGATCACCAGCGGTCACCCCGAGCACATCGCCGACTTCTTCCGCGCCGAGTACGTCATGAACGCGATGATCGCCGAGTACCCCAAGCCGGTCGTCGTCTTCGCCGACGGCATCACGATGGGCGGCGGCATCGGCCTCGCCGGTCACGCCGCCGTGCGCATCGTGACCGAGCGGTCGCGTCTGGCGATGCCCGAGACGCGCATCGGCTTCACCCCCGACGTCGGCGGCACCTGGCTGCTGGGGCGGGCACCGGGCAGGCTGGGGGAGTACTTCGGCCTCACCGGGCAGAGCATGAGCGCGTCGGATGCCCTGTACCTGGGGTTCGCGGATCACTACGTGCCCTCCGAGAACCTCCACGGGCTGCGCGATGCGCTCGCGACCCGCGCCGACCCCGGCACCCCGAACGAGATGGCGCTGCTGTTCGACGAGACGCCCGAGCCTTCGGCCCTGCCGGCTGCCCGGGGATGGATCGACGAGGCGTTCTCGGCAGACACGGTGGGCGAGATCATGCAGCGGCTGCGGGATTCGGATGCCCCGGATGCCGCATCGGCCCTCGCCACGCTCGAGGAGCTCGCCCCCACCGGTCTTGCCGTCACGCTCGACGCGGTGCGCGAGGCCCGCGCGATGAGCGGGGTGCGCGAGGCGCTCGAGGGGGAGTACCGCCGCGTGATGTGGTTCGGTCACCACCACCCGGACCTCGTCGAGGGCATCCGGGCGCAGCTGGTCGACAAGGACCGCAACCCGAAGTGGCAGCCGGCCACCGTGGCTGAGCTGCCCGCCGACCCGGGCGCGCCCGCGCGGAGCTACGTGCCGGAGCCGGCGCTGTTCTGAGCCGTGAGCCTGGCGGCAGGCGCGTAGCTCAGACCGAGGCGGCGAGCTCCAGCAGCCGTGCGACGTGCGCCGATGCCACGCGCTCGCTCGCATAGGCGACAGCGCCCTCGCGCGGCGCGGCGAGCAGCGAGCGGTCGGCCTCGAGCCGGATGATCAGGCCGGCGAGCCCTTCGGCATCCGGTGTCGGAGTGCCGAGGGCGGCATCGCCGAACTCCGTCGCGAGCACAGGGTCGCTGACGATCACCGGGCGACCGTGCGCGAACGCCTCGAGCGCGACCATCGGCTGATTGTCGAAGCCCAGCGAGGTGATGAGCGCGGCATCCGCGGCATCCATCAGCTGGGCCACGCGCTCACCCGGAACCGGTCCGTGGAACGTGACCCCCGGCAGTCGCCGGTGCGTGCCGCCGGCCACGTCGAGGTGCACGCGGTCTTCGCCGAGCCGCTCGACCACGAGGCGCATGGCGTCGAGCGCGACATCGAGACGCTTCTCGGGCGCGAAGCGCGCCACCCATAGCAGGCGCAGCGGCCCGCCGTCCGGCGCAGCGGCGACCTGCAGCGGCTGGGCGACGTTCGAGAACGCCTCGACGCGCCCCGCTCCCGCCTCGTGCAGCGCGACGGCCTGATGCTTCGACGGAGACAGCACGATGTCAGCGCGTTCGGCGATCCGCAGGGTCATGGTGCGCAGGGCGTTGTTCAGCGGGTGGCTGCCGGTGAAGCGGCCGCCGCTCCGGATGCCGGTGAGTGCCCTGTGCACGCGGGACACGACCGGTGCGAAGAGCGCGAGCGCCGCAGGGGCACGCCAGAAGAACGTGTGCACCGTGTGGAGCGACGGGATGCCCAGCTGCCGCGCCACATCTATCGCGGCGGCGGCGAGCGCGAACTCGGAGTGCACGATGACCGCTTCTATGCCGTGTCTGCGGATCGTCGCGGCGACCAGCGGCTCGAGATCTCGTGCGCGGCCGAGCAGCGGGAGGTCGAGCACCGGGATCGTGCCTCGTCGGGGAGGGGAGACCGTGATGATGCCCTCTGCAGCCAGGGCTTCGGCGTCCGGCGCCAGGACGACGACCTTCGCGCCCTCGCCGGCGAGCGCCTCGGCCTGTCGGACGAAGGCGGTCTGAGCGCCCCCGAGGTATCTGAGCGAGTAGTCGCACACCATCAGCACGCGGGCGGCGTTCTCGAAGGGCATGACAGCGAGTCTATTCAGGGGTCATCTCGAGCACCTGTTTCCGCTGACAGCGAAGGTCATCCTTGAGGGGGATACGAATGTCGGCGCTTCGTGGCACTCTGTCTGATGGCCGCGTTTCGGCCCTCCGAATTCTCACAAGGAAGTCCGCCTGTGCTCGGAAAACTCCTCATCCGCTATCTGAAGAGATACTGGCCGCTGCTGGTCACGATCGTCGTGCTGCAGTTCGCCAGCGTCATGGCATCGCTCAACCTGCCCGAGATCAACGCCGACATCATCAACAACGGCGTCGCGAAGGCCGACATCGGCTACATCTGGAGCCGCGGCGGCTTCATGCTGCTCGTCTCCCTCGGCCAGATCCTCGCCTCCATCTTCGCCACCTACTTCGCCGCCAGGATGGCGATGAGCGCCGGGCGCGACATGCGCGCCGACGTGTTCTCGCGCGTCAGCGGCTTCTCCGAGCGCGAGGTGTCGCAGTTCGGCGCCGGCTCGCTGATCACCCGCAACACGAACGACGTGCAGCAGGTGCAGATGCTCGCGATGATGGGCGCGACGATGTTCGTCACCGCCCCGCTGCTCGCGATCGGCGGCATCATCAAGGCCATCCAGACCGACGTCGGCCTCAGCTGGCTGATCGCGGTCTCGGTGCCGCTGCTGCTGATCATCGCGGTGCTGATCATCGGCCGCATGGTGCCGCTGTTCCGCCGCAACCAGGCGAAGCTCGACGACGTCAACCGCATCATGCGCGAGCAGCTCACGGGTGTGCGCGTCGTGCGCGCCTTCGTGCGCGAGCGCATCGAAGAGCGCCGCTTCCGCGAGGTCAACACCGACCTGATGGTGCTCGGTCGCAACATCGGCTCGCTGTTCGTGCTGATGTTCCCGCTGTTCATGCTCGTGCTCAACGTCACGATCGTCGCGGTCGTGTGGTTCGGTGGCGTCGAGATCAACGCGGGCAACGCCGAGATCGGCACGATCTTCGCGTTCATGCAGTACATCGGCCAGATCATGATGGGCGTGATCATGTCGAGCTTCATGGCGATGATGATCCCGCGTGCCGCCGTCTCGGCCGAGCGTGTCGGCGAGGTGCTCGACGCCGAGTCGACGATGAGCCGCCCCGAGAACGGCGTCGCCGAGTTCCCCGAGCCCGGTGCCGTCGCGTTCCGCAACGTCGAGTTCACCTACCCGGGCGCCGAGGTGCCCGTGCTCTCCGACATCAGCTTCGACGCGAAGCCGGGCGAGACGGTGGCGATCATCGGCTCCACCGGGTCGGGCAAGACCACGCTGGTCTCGCTGATCCCGCGCCTGTTCGATGCGACCGGCGGCTCGGTGAGCGTCGGCGGGGTCGACGTGAGGGATGCCGATCTCGACGCCCTCTGGCAGGACCTCGGGCTGGTGCCTCAGCGTCCCTTCCTCTTCTCGGGCACCGTGGCATCCAACCTCCGCTACGGACGCGCCGACGCCACCGACGACGAACTGTGGGCGGCCCTCGAGATCGCGCAGGGTCGCGACTTCGTCGAGGCGATGCCCGACCGGCTCGAGTCGCGCATCGCTCAGGGCGGCACGAACGTCTCGGGCGGTCAGCGCCAGCGCCTCGCGATCGCCAGGGCGATCGTGCACCGGCCGCGCATCCTGATCTTCGACGACTCGTTCTCGGCTCTCGACCTGACGACGGATGCCCGGCTGCGCCAGGCGCTCTGGAGAGAGCTGCCCGACGTCACCAAGATCGTCGTCGCGCAGCGCGTCTCGACGATCACCGATGCGGACCGCATCGTGGTGCTCGACGACGGTGCGGTCGTGGGTGTCGGCACGCACGACGAGCTGCTGGCCACGAGCGCCACGTATCGAGAGATCGTCGAGTCGCAGCTGGGGGTGGACGCATGAGCGGCAACGCAGACAAGAAGGAGTCGCGTCGTGAGCGCGCGCTCGCCGCGCGCGCTCAGGGGACAGCGGTGGCCGAGGTCGAGATGACCGAGGCCGAGAAGGAAGAGGCCGAGCTCGCCGAGAAGGCGCGCCTCGAGGGCGGCGGCATGTTCGACGGCCCCGCACCGGGCAAGGCCGACAACTTCGGGCCGAGCTTCAAACGGATGATCGGGCTGCTCAAGCCGTCGGCATGGTGGTTCGCGCTGGTGTCGTTCTTCGGCGCCGTCGGGGTCGTGCTGGCCGTCGCGGCGCCGAAGGTGCTCGGCGAGGCGACCAACGTCGTGTACGAGGGCTTCATCTCGAGCGTGCTCGGGCAGGGCTTCGGTGGAGCGCCCGGATTCCCGCGGGGCACCAGCCGCGACCAGGTCGTCGAGGCGCTGCGCGGTGCCGGACAGGACGAGTTCGCCAACATGGTCTCGGCCATGGACGACTTCGCCGTCGGCGACGGCGTCGACTTCGAGCGGCTGCGCTGGATCATCATCGCCGTGCTGGCGATCTATGTGGTCGCGTCGATCCTCAGCTGGCTGCAGGGCTACGTCATCAACGTCATCATGGTGCGCACCATGTGGCGCCTGCGTGAAGACGTCGAGGCGAAGATCAACCGCCTGCCGCTGTCGTACTTCGACAAGGTGCAGCGCGGTGAGCTGATCTCGCGCGTCACCAACGACATCGACAACATCACGCAGACGATGCAGCAGTCGCTGTCCGGCGCGCTGACCAGCGTGCTCACCGTTATCGGCGTGCTCGTGATGATGTTCTCGATCTCGTGGCAGCTCGCGCTCGTCGCACTCGTCTCCCTGCCGCTGATGGGCGTCATCTTCGGCATCATCGGCCCGCGCTCGCAGAAGGCCTTCGGTCAGCAGTGGCGCAAGGTCGGCCGTCTGAACGCCCGCGTCGAAGAGGCCTTCTCCGGTCACGCGCTGGTCAAGGTGTTCGGCCGCGAGAAGGACGCGCTCGAGAGCTTCCAGGTCGAGAACGAAGAGCTCTTCCAGGCCGCGTTCAAGGCGCAGTTCCTGTCGGGCATCATCATGCCCGCCATGATGTTCGTCGGAAACCTGCAGTACGTCGGCATCGCAGTGCTCGGCGGTCTGCTGGTCGCCGGCGGCAACCTGCGCCTCGGCGACGTGCAGGCGTTCATCCAGTACTCGCAGCAGTTCAGTCAGCCGCTCAGCGAGCTGGGCGGCATGGCCGCCGTCGTGCAGTCGGGCACCGCGTCGGCCGAGCGGGTCTTCGACCTGCTCGACGCTGACGAGCAGGATCCGGATGCCGATGACGCGCCCACCGCGCCCGAGGGCAAGGGCGTGATCGAGTTCGAGCACGTCGCGTTCTCGTACAGCGAGGACCGTCCGCTCATCAAGGACCTCTCGTTCCGCGTCGAACCAGGGCAGACGGTCGCGATCGTGGGGCCGACGGGTGCAGGCAAGACGACGCTCGTGAACCTCATCATGCGGTTCTACGAGCTGAACTCGGGTCGCATCCTGCTCGACGGTCAGGACATCTCCGAGATGCGTCGCGACGACCTGCGCCGTCGCACCGGCATGGTGCTGCAGGACCCGTGGCTCTTCGCGGGCTCGATCCGCGAGAACATCCGCTACGGCAACGATGCGGCCACAGACGAGCAGATCATCGCGGCCGCCGAGGCGACCTACGTCGACCGGTTCGTGCACTCACTGCCCGAGGGCTACGAGACCGTGCTCGACGAAGACGCCTCGAACGTGTCGGCGGGTGAGCGACAGCTCATCACCATCGCACGGGCGTTCGTCTCGCGGCCGTCGATCCTCATCCTCGATGAGGCGACCAGCGCCGTCGACACCCGCACCGAGCTGCTGCTGCAGCAGGCGATGGCAGCCCTTCGCGAAGGACGCACGTCGTTCGTGATCGCTCACCGCCTGTCGACGATCCGCGACGCCGACCTCATCCTCGTGATGGAGCACGGCGACATCGTCGAGCAGGGCGACCACGACGAGCTGATCGCGAAGCAGGGCGCATACTGGCGGCTGTACCAGTCGCAGTTCGAGCAGGCCGCGACCGACATCGACGCCGAGGAGGCGCTCACCGGCTCCGTGCCCGTGATCGTCACCGGAGACGCCGAAGACGAAGCCGAGACGGAGGCCGAGACAGCCGCAGAGCAGAGAGTCGTCGCCGCACCCGACGCGCACCAGCTCGGCGAAGCCGTGAAGGACGCAGAGTCCACGGCATCCGACCCCCGCCGCGACTGACCGCGCGGCACCGCACAGAGCAGCAGAGCGCCCGCCCCGATCCCGGGGCGAGCGCTCTGCGTGTGCATGCGGTCAGTCCTGGCGCCGAATGCACCATGCTCCGCCGAACTCACCACCTACCGGCGCCGGCACACGGTGACCTCGGCGCGACATGGTGCACTCGCGCGGCAACCCCGAGAATCAGTCGTTGTCGAGGCCGAAGAGCTCGAGCGGGTGGGTCAGGCGCCACCAGGCGCTCGGCTGCGTGATGTCATCGGCCAGCGAGACCGGCGTCGTCGCCGTGTCGAGCGGACCCTCTGCAGTGAGCGTGCCGACCTCGGCGCCCTTCTTCGTCTTCTCGCCCAGCGAGAACGAGGTCGACGAGGTCGCCTCAGCGCCGTTCCACAGCAGCACCCGCGTATCCGCGTCGGCCACGATGTCGACCCGGGCACCCCACTCGGTGCTCACGTGCCCGACCACGGTGCCCGCCGGCACCGACGGCGCCTGCTCGGTGAGGCTCTTCTCGACGTCGGCGAGCAGCTGGCGGGTCGCGGCCAGGCGCGCCTTGTTATCGTCCTGACCGAGCACGGCGCTGAACAGCCGCACGGTCGTGTCGCCCACGGTGATGTCCTTCGCGGTGAGCAGGTTCCAGTGCGAAAGAGTGCCTGTCTTGATGCCGACGACTCCGGGGTCATCGAGCATCTGGTTGGTATTGGTCACGGTGCCGACGCCTGGGATCTCGGCCGTGCGGGTGGCCACGATCTCGGCGAAGACGGGGTTCGCCATCGCCAGCTCCGCGATCTGGATGAGCGCGCCGGGCGGTGCGACGTTCCGCTTGTCGAACCCCGAGGGAGAGGCGAGGGTCACGCCCTCGATGCCGCGATCGCTGAGCCACTGCGCCGAAGCCTGGGCGAAAGCCCGGTCGGAACCCCACAGCTCGTCGGAGAGGCGGTCGATGTAGTTGTTCGCCGAGCCGAGCATGATGCCCTGCAGCATCTGGTACTCGGTGAGGCTGCCGCCGACGGGCACGTCGAGCGACGACTGGTTCGCCTCGCGGTAGCGCCAGAACTCGCGGGAGTCGGCGTAGGTGAAACGGAAGCTCGGTCCCTGCTCGCCCACCTTCAGCGGCAGCTCGTCGAGCACCATCATCACGCTGACGACCTTGGAGATGCTCGCGATCTCGTCTGCCGACGCAGTCGAGGTCACCGGTGCAATGCCCTGGATGCCCACCGCCGCGCTGCCCTGCGCCGGCCAGGTGACGGCGGCGGCGGGAGCGGGGGCGATCGTCACGGCGGATGCCTGCGCCGTCGGGGAGACCTGGTTCAGCGGCCACATCAGCGTGGTCGAGACGTAGGCGCCGCAGAGTGCGGCGACGATGCCGAGGGGGACCAGGATGCGGGGGCGCCGCCATCCTGGTGTCAGCCTGGCGCCCTCGAAGAGCGGGCGGGGTTCGGCTGCGGCCGGGTGCTCATCGAGCAGGGCGGACGTCTCCAGCCACGTCAGTGCGGTCGGCGGACGCTCTTCGTCAGCCCACGCCTGGGGCGCGCCGCCGGTGGGCGAGGTCCCCGCCGCGACGCCTGCCGTCGTCGCGAGCATGGTTCTCTCCGAAGGCGCGTCATCGGCGCGCTCGACAGCGCCCTCGGGCGCGTCTGCAGGCGCTTTCCGCTCGACATCCACAGCGTCAGTATCCCTGGTCGCGGCCAGTTCCGGCCCGAGGCTGTCGCCGAACTTCGGCAGCGTCGCGGCATCGCCGGATGCGCGGGCGGCCCGCGCGCGTGTGCGCTCGCGCATGACGCGGCGCGTGACAGGGCGCGTGGACTCTGGGGGAGGGGTCACCTCACCACGCTACAGGCCGGTGTTTCGCGGGACGAAACGCAGGCCCGCGGCCGCGCGACCGGCGCTATGATGGAGCCATCACCACGGGAGTCCGCACGGGCGGGCTGAGAGGAAGCGAAAAGCGCTTCGACCGTCGAACCTGATCCGGATCATGCCGGCGCAGGGAGGAGTTCATATGAGTACGTCCACGCACCGTTCCGTCACCGAGAACGCGACGACCGCACCGCCCGCACGCAAGCTGAAGTGGCGTGTCGTCGACATCGTCGTCGCCGCGGTGCTCGGGGTCGCCACGGGCCTGATCTTCTGGGCCTGGAACGGCGCCGGGTACGCGTGGTTCGGCGCGGCCGACGCCCTCACCCCCGGTCTCGGCGGCATCGCCGTCGGCATCTGGCTGCTGGGCGGTGTGCTCGGCGGTCTGGTGATCCGCAAGCCAGGAGCCGCTCTCGTGGTCGAGCTGATCGCGGCGATCGTCTCAGCGCTGATCGGCAACGTGTGGGGCATCTCGACCGTGCTGTCGGGCCTGGTGCAGGGGCTCGGCGCCGAGCTCATCTTCGCGCTGTTCCTCTACCGCCGCTTCACCCTGCCGGTGGCCATGCTCGCCGGTGTCGGCGCCGCCGCCGCGGCCTGGGTGTTCGAACTGTTCTACGGCTCGTCGCCGAACATCCTGAAGAGCGTCGAGTTCAACTCGATCTACCTGGGAACGCTGGTCGTGTCGGGCGCGCTGCTGGCCGGTCTCGTCGGCTGGCTGCTGGTGCGCGCACTCGCGTCGACGGGAGCACTGAGCAGGTTCGCCGCCGGCCGGGAAGCCCGCCAGGAGGTCTGACGATGTCGGCTCCTGCTCGCGTCTGCGCGAACGGGTGGGGCTGGCGGTACGCCGGAAGGCGTCTCCCGGCCGTCAGCGACGTCTCCCTCACCATCGAGCCGGGCGAACGGGTGCTGCTGCTCGGCGCGTCCGGTGCGGGGAAGTCCACGCTGCTGGCCGCACTCGCCGGTGTCCTCGGGGACGCCGAGGAAGGTGAGCGCACCGGCTCGCTGCTGGTCGACGGTGCGATACCGGAGTCCCGCCGCGGCGACATCGGGCTCGTGCTGCAGGACCCGGACGCCGGAGTGGTGCTGTCGAAGGTCGGCGATGATGTCGCGTTCGGCTGTGAGAATCTCGCGGTGCCTGCCGAGGAGATTCCTGTGCGGGTAGCCGAGGCGATGGAGGCCGTGGGGCTCGACGTTCCCCTCGACCGGCCGACCAAAGCGCTGTCGGGCGGGCAGAAGCAGCGCCTCGCGCTCGCCGGCGTGCTCGCGATGCGTCCTGGCCTGCTGCTGCTCGACGAGCCGACGGCGAACCTCGACCCGCAGGGCGTGCGTGACGTGCGCGACAGCGTGGCACGCGTGCTCGACGACACTGGCGCCACGCTGGTCGTCGTCGAGCACCGCACCGAGATCTGGGTCGACCTGCTCACACGGGTGATCGTTCTGGATGCCGACGGCGGGCTGCTCGCCGACGGCACTCCGGCTGAGGTGTTCGGCGCGCATCGTGATGCGCTCGCGGATGCGGGCGTGTGGGTGCCGCATCACGATGTGGAGCTCGCGGTGCTGGGCAGGGTGGTGCCCACGGACGCCGTGCTCGAGACGCACGACCTGTCGGTCTCCCGCGATCGGCGCACGCCGGTGCAGTCGCATCTCGATCTCGATGTGCCGCGGGCGATGGCGACGGTCATCACCGGGCCGAACGGGGCGGGCAAATCAACGCTGGCGCTCACTCTCGCTGGACTTCTGCCCGAACTGGCCGGAGCCGTCGAGTCGGCACCCGATCTGGCGGGTCGCAGCGGACGCCGTCCATCGAAATGGACCTCGCGCGAACTGCTCACGCGCATCGGCACGGTGTTCCAGGAGCCCGAGCATCAGTTCCTCTCCCGCACGCTGCGCGATGAGCTCGCCGTCGGACCTCGGGCACTGGGCATGTCCGCCAGCCAAGTGGAGGCGATCGTCGACGACCTGCTGGAACGGCTGCAGCTCGCGCCGCTCGGGCTCGCCAATCCCTTCACGCTCAGTGGCGGGCAGAAGCGCCGGCTCTCGGTCGCCACGGTGCTGGCGGCCTCTCCGCAGGTGATGGTTCTCGACGAGCCGACGTTCGGGCAGGATCGGCGCGGGTGGATCGGCATCGTCGAGCTGCTGCAGAACGAGATCGCCGCTGGTCGCACCGTGATCGCCGTGAGTCATGACGATCAGGTGATCCGGCACCTCGGCGGCCAGCGTCTCGAGCTCGACGCGATGGGCGTGCGATGAGTCGGATGGATCTGCCGGCGGCGGCATCGGCCGAGCGCTCGGGTGAGCGCACCGCTTGGCTCGACGGCGTCAACCCGGTCACCAAGATCGTGCTGGCGCTGGTGCTGTCGGTGCCGCTCTTCGCGTCCATCGATCCGGTGAGCGCCCTGGTGGCGATCGGGCTGCAGCTGCTGTGCCTGCCGCTGACAGGCCTGCCGGTGCGCACGGTGCTGCTGCGCATGCTGCCGATCATCGTGTTCTCGCCGCTCGCTGGCATCAGCATGCTGCTCTACGCGGAGCCGGAGGGGAGGGTGTACTGGCAGTTCGGGTTCGCCGTGATCAGCGATGGGTCGATCTCACTGGCCATCGCGGTGACCCTGCGGGTGATCGCCCTGGGGCTGCCGACGATCCTGCTGTTCGGGCGCACGGATCCGACCGAGCTCGGCGATGCGCTCTCGCAGGTGGCGCACCTGCCCAGTCGCTTCGTGCTCGGGGCGCTGGCCGGTACGCGCATGCTCGGTCTCTTCCTCGACGACTGGCGCACGATGGCCCTGGCTCGACGTGCGCGCGGCGTGGGAGATTCCGGTGCCGTCAGGCGGTTCTTCTCGATGGCGTTCGTGCTGCTGGTGTTCGCGGTGCGTCGCGGCACGAAGCTCGCGATGGCGATGGAGGCGCGCGGGTTCGGCTCGGGGATCGAGCGCACGTGGTCGCGGCCCTCGCGCCTGCACCCGCGGGATGCCATGGCCCTGGCAGGCGGGATCGCGATCATGGTGCTCGCGATCGCCGCGGCCGTCGCCTCGGGCGTCTTCAGGTTCGTCTGGAGCTGATCCGGTCCCGCGCAAGGTGCCGACAGGGTCAGTCGAGAAGCGACCGAAGCACATCCTCGAGCACGATCGCGTGGTTGCGCTCGGTGTCGTTGACGGCGTAGACGAGGGTGACGACGGGACGCCCGCGCAGCTCGTCGACGAGGGCCGCGAGAGCACCCGCGGATTCCCCCTCGAGCTGCGCGCGGTAGTGCTGGGCGCTGGCGTCGAAGTCGGCGCCGGGGGCGTGCCATTCGCGACGCAGCTCGGTGGTCGGCGCGACGTCCTTCGCCCAGAGATCGATCGCCGCGCGCTCCTTCGAGACGCCCCTCGGCCAGAGCCGGTCGACCAGCACGCGGAACCCGTCGTCGGGTGATGCGCTGTCGTAGGCTCGTCTGCGACGAAGTTCCATATCCTCAGCATCCACCCGCTCGCGGCCACGGCACCAGCGGGAGACTCAGAACCACGTATGCTGAGACTCAGTCGCATTCGACGTCCGACCGGCGCCGAACCGTTCGAAGGAGAACACGATGCAGATCACGGGACAGGGCGCGCTCATCACGGGCGGCGCGAGCGGACTCGGCCTCGCCACCGCACGCAGGCTCTCCGCGGCCGGAGCGCGGGTCGCGATCATCGACCTTCCGAGCTGCCCCGGCGAGGAGATCGCCGCCGAGCTCGGCGGGCTCTTCCTGCCTGCCGACGTGACGAGCTCCGAGCAGGTCGCCGCGGCCGTGGCATCCGCCCATGCCGTCGCCCCGCTGCGCGTCGTCGTGAACTGCGCCGGCATCGCCCCTCCCGCCAAGGTCCTCGACCGCGACGGAAACCCCGCCGAGCTCGACGCGTTCGAACGCATCATCCGCATCAACCTCGTCGGCACCTTCAACGTCATCTCGCAGGCCGCCGCCGTGATCGCCCAGACCGAGCCGACCGAGGGCGGCGACCGCGGCGTCATCGTCAACACCGCCAGCGTCGCGGCGTTCGACGGCCAGATCGGCCAGCCCGCCTACTCGGCATCGAAGGGCGGCGTGCATGCGATGACGCTGCCGATCGCCCGTGAGCTCGCGCGCCACGGCATCCGGGTCTGCACCATCGCCCCCGGCATCATGGAGACCCCGATGCTCGCCGGCCTGCCGCAGGCCGCGCAGGACTCGCTCGGTCAGCAGGTGCCGTATCCGTCGCGGCTCGGCAAGCCCGACGAGTACGCCGCGCTCGTCGAGCACATCGTGGCCAACGGCTACCTCAACGGCGAGACGATCCGTCTCGACGGCGCCATCCGCATGGCACCGAAGTAAACCACCTCGGTTCGAATCGCGTGAATTGCGGCGATCTCGACCGAAATACAGCAACTCACGCGATTCGAAAGCAGAAAGCGCCACCCAGCAAGGGAGAGACCATGTCACTGGCCGGAAAGACCATCCTGATGTCGGGCGGCAGCCGCGGCATCGGCCTCGCGATCGCGCTGCGCGCAGCCGCCGACGGCGCGAACATCGCGATGCTCGCGAAGACCGACACCCCTCATCCCAAGCTGGAGGGGACGGTGCACTCGGCCGCCGAGGCGATCCGCGCGGCCGGCGGGCAGGCGCTGCCGATCGTCGGCGACGTGCGCGACGACGACCAGGTGACCGAGGCCGTCATGAAGACGCAGGGCGAGTTCGGCGGCATCGACATCGTCATCAACAACGCCAGCGTCATCGATCTCTCGCGCTCGCTCGACCTCGCCGCGAAGAAGTACGACCTCATGCAGGACGTCAACGTGCGCGGCACCTTCATGCTCTCCCGTGCGGCCGTGCCCGTGCTGCGCGAGGCGGCGAACCCGCACATCCTGTCGCTGTCGCCGCCGCTGAACATCTCGCCGAAGTGGCTGGGTGCGCACACCGGGTACACGCTCGCGAAGTACGGGATGACGATGGCGACGCTGGGGCTCGCGGCCGAGTTCGCGGATGCCGGCATCGCCGCCAACACGCTCTGGCCACGCACCACGATCGCCACCGCCGCCGTGCAGAACCTGCTGGGCGGCGACAGGGTGATGGCGGCCAGCCGCACGGCCGACATCTACGCCGATGCCGCGTACTCGGTGATCACCAAGCCCGCCGCTGAGTACACGGGTCAGACCCTGATCGTCGAGGACGTGCTCGAGGCCGACGGCGTCACCGACTTCTCGAAGTACGCAGCGGTGCCCGGCACCCCCGACGACCGGCTGTTCCCCGACATCTTCCTCGACTGAGGGGGCGCTCCTTCAGAACAGCAGATAGACGGATCCGGCGATCGTGAGTGCGATCACGAGCCGGTCGAACAGCTGCTGCGGCATCCGTCTGGCCAGGCGGATGCCGATCAGCGCACCGATCACGACCATCGGCGCGAGCGTGAGATCGAGCAGCAGCACCTCGGGCGTCAGCAGTCCGATGCCGGCGAGGAACGGCACCTTGGTGAGGTTGACGATCGCGAAGAACCATGCCGAGGTGCCGAGGAACACCTTCACCGGGGTGCGGGTCGCGAGGAAGTACATCGACATCACGGGCCCGCCCGAGTTGGCGACCATCGTCGTGAATCCGGCGAGGGTGCCGTATCCGCCGGCGGCGATACGACCGGATGCCCGTGCGCCGGGCTCAGCATCGGCACCGGCCGGTCGGGCCGATGCCCGATGCCGGCGCCACAGCGTGAGCGCGATCATCGCCAGCAGGATGACGCCGATCGTGCGGCGCACGATCCCGTCGGTGCTCACCGCGAGGAACACCGCGCCCACGAGCAGACCGACCACGACCGCCGGCGCGAGCCGCAGCAGAGTGCGCCAGTCGGCGTGCCGCCGGTAGGCGATGAGCGCGAACACGTCGCCGACGATGAACAGCAGCAGCATCGCCGCCGTCGACGTGCGTGCAGGCAGGACGGATGCCAGAATCACCACCGCGATGGTCGAGCTGCCGGGCAGGGCTGTCTTGCCGAGTCCGGCGATGAGCGCCGCGAAGGCCAGCAGCGCCCACGCCCAGATCTCCATGCCCTCCAGTCTCCCAGCCGGTACGCCGTACCCTTGACTCATGCCCGCATCCGACAAGACGCCGCCCTCCCGCAGCACGCCCGTGCGCAAGACCGGGCCCGCCCGCGGCACTCAGGTGCGCCCCGCGACCGAGGGATGGACGCAGCAGAAGGATGCCGAGGGGCGCCCGCTCCTGCAGTTCGCCAGCCCGAAGCGCGGCAAGCCGCCCGTCCACCTGGCCGACCTGACGCCCGCCGAGCGCGTCGAGAAGGTGAAGGAGCTGGGCCTGCCCGGCTTCCGCGCGAAGCAGCTGTCGACCCACTACTTCACGCACTACACCTCGGACCCGGCGCATATGACCGACCTTCCCGCCGCTCAGCGCGAGGAGCTCGTCGCCGGCACGCTGCCGCCCCTGATGACCGAGGTGAAGCGCCTCGAGACCGACAAGGGCGACACGATCAAGTTCCTGTGGCGTCTGCACGACGGCGCCCTCGTCGAGTCGGTGCTCATGCGCTACCCCGGCCGCATCACGCTGTGCGTCTCTTCGCAGGCAGGCTGCGGCATGAACTGCCCGTTCTGCGCCACCGGCCAGGCGGGGCTCACCCGCAACATGTCGACCGCCGAGATCATCGAGCAGATCGTGCGCGCCAACCGGGCCATCGCGAACGGCGAGCTCGGCGGCAAGAAGGCGAACGACCACTCGATGGAGCGCGTCTCGAACATCGTCTTCATGGGCATGGGCGAGCCACTCGCCAACTACAAGCGGGTCATGGACGCCGTGCGCATCATGGTCGCGCCGCAGCCCGACGGCCTCGGTATGAGCGCCCGGGGAATCACGGTGTCGACCGTCGGCCTGGTTCCCGCGATCAAGAAGCTCGCGGATGAAGACATCCCGGTCACCTTCGCGCTGTCGCTGCACGCGCCGGACGACGAGCTGCGCGACGAGCTGATCCCGGTGAACTCGCGCTGGAAGGTCGGCGAGGCGCTGGATGCCGCCCGCGAGTACTTCGAGAAGACCGGGCGCCGCGTGTCGATCGAGTACGCCCTGATCAAGGACATGAACGACCACCCGTGGCGCGCCGACCTGCTCGCCTCGAAGCTGAACTCTCGCGGCCGCGGCTGGGTGCATGTGAACCCCATCCCGCTGAACCCCACGCCTGGTTCGATCTGGACGGCCTCCGAGGTCGACGTGCAGAACGAGTTCGTGCGCCGGCTCAACGACGCGGGCATCCCGACCACTCTGCGCGACACCCGCGGCAAGGAGATCGACGGCGCCTGCGGTCAGCTCGTCGCCACCAGCGAAGACGAGGCCGAGGCCGCCGCGCTGGTCTGACCTCGTCGTCGCCCCTGCTCGTCGTCCTCGCCCCCTCTGAATCACGCGATCCAGAGGGGGCGAGGACGCTCAGAGGGGGCGAGGACGCATCACGGTCAGCGGGGCGTGCGCAGCGACACCAGGCGGCCCGAACCCTCGATCAGCTCCGCCCACGACTCGACGTCCACCGCGCACTCCGCGACGGCGCACGTCGGGAACTCGACGTGCTCGCCGGTGAGCTCGGCGACAGCATCCGCCATTCCGGGGTTGTGGCCGACGAGCATCGCGACGTCGACGGCATCCGGAAGCGCCGCGGCCACCGACAGGATGGTGCGGGCCGACGCCGCGTACAGCGCCGGCTCGTCGGCGACCTCGAGGCGGAACGCCGCCGCGTACTCGTCGGCCGTGGTGCGGGCGCGAAGCGCCGTGCTCGACACGATGTGCCCCAACGGCACCCCTTCGCCGACGAGCCTGGCCGCCATCGCCGGGGCGTCGCGCATCCCGCGGGCGTTGAGCGGGCGATCGTGGTCGCGCACCGCCTGATCGCCCCAGTCGGACTTCGCGTGACGGGCCAGCAGCAGCGTCTTCATGACGCCCAGCCTGGCATCCGCCACCGCTCTCCGCACCCTTTTCTGTGAGCCGCTCGCAGGGATCGTCCGGGAGTCGCACAGCCGGGGTTTCCTACTCTGGAGGGATGTCCTATTCCGCACATCGCCCTGGCCGGATGGATTCCCAGGGGCGGATCTCGTTCGAGTCCGACGCCCCCGAAGGCTCGGTCACCGACGAAGACCTCGATTTCCTGCGCCAGTACGAGCCCACCGGCTCCGAGACCGCGCAGCCCGCTGACGACGCTCCTGAGACGCACCCGACCACGGTGATCGAGGAAGCCGAGCCCGCAGCATCCGACGAGCCGGCCGAGTCGCGTCGTCCAAAGCGCGCACCGCGGCCGAAGCGCGAGCGACGGCCCCGCACCCCCGGTTCGCGCATGCGGACGATGGCGATCCTCGGCGGCGCCGAGGGCGAGATCCTTGACCGGGTGCCCGGCGAGACCCCGCGCTTCGTGCAGATGTTCTTCGTACTGGTCGGCACCGCGCTGGTCTCGGCGATCTCGATGATGTTCGCGCTGACGACCGGCGTGCAGGTCGCCATCTGGGTCGCGATCCCGCTGGCGCTCGTGTGGGCGGCGATCATCTTCAACCTCGACCGCTTCCTCACCTCGACGATGTCGTCGACCCGCAATGTCGGCAAGATGCTCGCGCTGGCGCTGCCCCGTGTCGCCATGGCCGCGCTGATCGGATTCCTCGTCGCCGAGCCCCTCGTGCTCCAGGTGTTCCACAACGACATCGCCCGCGAGGTGGCATCCACCAACATCACCCAGTCGCAGTCCGACCAGGATGCCCTCGAGAAGGGCCCCGAGAAGAAGGCCCTCGACGCGGCGACCGAGCGCGTCGCCGCCCTCGAGAACCAGGCCGCGACCGGCGTCGTCGCCGGCACCGACTCGGGCTCGGCGAGCACGAGCGCCGCGAAGTCGACCGTCGACGAGCTGACCGCCAAGATGGCCGAGCAGCAGAAGGTCATCGACTCGGCCCGTGCGCTGTACCAGTGCGAGCTGACCGGCGAGGGCGCTGGCACCGTGCCGGGCTGCACCGGCGTGAACGGCGAGGGCTCCAGCTCCGACGCCGCGAAGGCGCAGCTCGCCCAGGCTCAGCAGACCTACGACGCGCTGTCGGCGCAGCTCCGGTCGGCGAACGACGACCTGTCGACAGCAGAGACCGACGCGAAGGCCAACACCGCGGCATCCGAGCAGGCCAACCGCGAGCAGGCGAAGGATCAGCTTCCCGCCGCGAAGAAGACCTACGAGCAGGCGCTCGCCGCATACAACGCGCGCGCCGACTCGGTCGCCCAGGGCAACGCGGGCGCGATCGGCCTGCTCAGTCAGATCACCGGACTCAACCGCCTCGGCGAGAAGGAGCCGACGATCTTCTGGGCGCACTGGCTGATCGCCGCGCTGTTCTTCATGATCGAGCTGCTGCCCGTGCTCGTGAAGGTGCTCACCAGCTGGGGCGACCCGTCGCTCTACGAGCGCGCACGCGATATCCGCAAGCAGGTCGACCTCGACCGGGTCACCGCCGAGGGCTTCCGCGATCGTGCGGCGATCGTGACCGCTGCGGATGCCCCTGCCGCCGCGTCACGGGCATCCGGTTCGTCACCGGCGGCGGTCGCGACCGATCCGGCGCCGACCCAGCCGATGACCCGGGCCGACATCCGCGAGACCACTTCGGTCTGACATCGCCCGGTTGTCAAGGCCCGACTCATCTGGCCGTCATCGCGCCGATCGCGGATAGCGTTGGTGCATGGTCAACTATCGCTACCTCGGAAACAGCGGGCTCAAGGTCTCGGAGATCACCTACGGCAACTGGGTGACCCACGCGTCGCAGGTGGGTGACGAGGCGGCGATCGCGACGGTGCACGCCGCACTCGACGCCGGCATCACCACGTTCGACACCGCGGACACCTATGCGAACACGGCCGCTGAGGTCGTGCTCGGCAAGGCGCTCGCTGGTCAGCGCCGCGCCGGCCTCGAGATCTTCACCAAGGTCTACTTCCCGACCGGACCGAAGGGTCCGAACGACACCGGGCTCAGCCGCAAGCACATCTTCGAGTCGATCGAAGGCTCGCTGCAGCGACTCGGCACCGACTACGTCGACCTGTACCAGGCGCACCGCTACGACTACGAGACTCCTCTCGAAGAGACGATGCAGGCGTTCGCCGACGTCGTGCGGCAGGGCAAGGCGCTGTACATCGGCGTCTCGGAGTGGACGGCCGAGCAGCTGCGCGAAGGTCACGCGCTGTCGCGCCAGCTGGGCTTCCAGCTGATCTCGAACCAGCCGCAGTACTCGATGCTGCACCGCGTGATCGAGGGCAAGGTCGTGCCCACCTCGGAGAGCCTCGGGATCTCGCAGATCGTGTGGTCGCCGATGGCGCAGGGCGTGCTGAGCGGCAAGTACCTCCCCGGTCAGCCCGTGCCCGACGGCTCGCGCGCGACCGACCCGCACTCGGGCGCCGACTTCATCAAGCGCCTGCTGCAGGACGACATCCTCGAGGCGGTGCAGAGGCTCAAGCCCATCGCCGCCGATGCCGGACTCACGATGCCGCAGCTCGCCATCGCCTGGGTGCTGCAGAACCAGAACGTCGCCGCCGCCCTCGTGGGCGCGTCGCGCCCCGAGCAGCTCGCCGAGACCGTGAAGGCCTCGGGCGTGCGTCTCGGCGCCGACGTGATGACGGCGATCGACGAGGCGCTCGGTGGAGTGGCGAACACCGACCCCGAAGACACCTACGACGTCTCGCCGAAGACGCGACTGGTCTGACGCCCTACTCCTCAACGCGCTCAGGTCGCGATTCGTCCCGCCATCTCGGTGAAACAGCGGGGCGGATCGCGACCTGAGTGCTGCGGATGCCCGAGACGGGCGTCCGCGCGAGCGGTCACTCCTTGACGGCGCCGGAGGTCAGTCCCTGGACGATCCAGCGGCTCGCGAGCGCGAACATCAGCATCGTCGGGAGGATCGTCAGCACGGCCGCGGCTGACATGGAGCCCCAGTCGATGTTGAACGTGGAGATGAATCCGTTCAGCGCCGACGGGACAGTGCGGTTCTCATCGGTGTTCATCAGCACGACCGACAGGAACAGCTCGTTCCAGCAGTTGACGAAGTTGAAGATGAACGCTGCGATGATGCCTGGTGTCATCACCGGGACGAGGACGCGGAACAGTGCGCCCAGGCGGGAGCATCCGTCGATCTGCGCCGCCTCTTCGAGCGCGTCGGGCACGTTCTCGAAGAAGCCCCGCAGCATGACCGTCGAGAACGGGATGCAGATCGCGATGTACACGAGGATGAGGCCGGGTTTGGTGTCGACCAGACCCAGGTCGCTCATCATGGAGTACAGCGGTCCGAGCGCGATGAACGCCGGGATCATCTGTGTCAGCAGGAACGCGATCAGCACGGGTCCCTTGCCGCGGAACTCGAAGCGCGCGAGGACGTAGGCGCTGAGCAGGGCGATGAGCGTCGCCACCGCACCGGCCGTGACCGCCACCAGGGCGGAGTTGCCCAGGAAGACGCCGAACGAGCTCGTCTCGAACAGGCTGACGTAGTTCTCGAGCGACGGCTCGCTCGGCCAGTACTCGATCGGGTAGCGGTTGATGGTGCCAGGCGACTTGAACGAGGTCAGCGCGATCCAGTACAGCGGGAACAGCGTGATGATGAGCCACAGCGCGAGTCCGACGACCCGGATCACGCCGCCGACGGTCACCTTGCGCGGGCCGCGGGGTGCGGATGCCGGGTCGGGGACGGTCACGCGGCGCGTGTCGGTGATCGAGGTGCGCGCCGAAGTGGAGCCGGTCAGGGTGGTCATCGCTGAGCCTTCCGCATCGCCATGAGATAGAACGCGCAGAAGACGAACAGGAATGCGACGACGATGAGGCCGATCGCGCTGGCGATGCCGTAGTTGCCCTGCTGCGTGTAGTTGATCATCCAGGTCGTGATGATGTGCGTCTGGTTCGCCGGTCCGCCGCTCGTCATCGCCCAGATGATGTCGGGGAAGTTGAAGATCCAGATCACGCGCAGCAGCACGGTCAGGAACAGCGTCACCGAGATGTACGGGATGATGATCGAGAAGAGCTGGCGTGCCTTGCCTGCGCCGTCGAGGCTGGCGGCTTCGAGCACGTCATCGGGGACCGACTGCAGCGCGGCGAGGATCATGATCGCGAAGAATGTGACCCCGTACCAGACGTTGGCGACGATCACGGCGAACATCGCGAGCTTCGGGTCTGCCAGCCACGGCAGCGGCGCATCGATCAGCCCCGCCTTCATGAGCAGGTCGTTCACGACGCCGAACTCGGCGTTGAACATCCAGCGGAAGAGCATCCCGATCAGGAAGCCCGAGACAGCCCAGGGGAAGAAGACGAGAGCCTGATACAGGCCGCGGAAGCGGAACCGCTTGCGCAGCGCGAGTGCGATCAGGAAGCCGATCACCAGCTGCGGCACGAGCGAGCCGACCACCCAGAGCACGGAGTTCCATGCGACGGTCGGGAACGCCGGATCCTGGAAGACGGTGACGAAGTTGTCGAACCCCACGAACGGGGTCGAGGTGAGGTCCCACAGGTTCCAGTCGTGGAACGCCATGCGGGCACCCTGCAGCATCGGGGCGTACGTGAACCAGCACACGAACACGATCGCCGGCGCCATGAACGCGAGAAGGGTCAGCGCGTGGCGTGCGCGGAACGGGCGACGCGAGGGGGAGGCCCCGCCGGTGGTGCCGGCGGAGCCCCTCTCGCGGAGGCCGCGGCTCGCGCGGATGCCGCGGGTGGTCGGAGCGGACAAGGCGATCAGCCCTTCTCCGCGGCGTACTTCTCCGTCCAGAACTCGTCCCAGGACGTCAGCAGCTCTTCGGTGGTCATGTTCCCGAGAAGCACCTTCTGCACATCCTGATCGGACTTCTGGATCCACTCCGTCCACCAGCTCACACCGCGCGGCTGGCGCACGTTGATGTAGGTGTCGGGGTTCTCGGTCATCGTGACGTAGCTCGTCCACGGGCCGGTCTTGTAGAACTCGTCGTCAGCGGCCGAGGTGACGATCGGCACGAGGCTGTTCGCCTGCGCGAACTCGGTCGCCGGCTCCTCGGAGGCGAGGAACTCGACGAGCTTGACGGCCGCCTCGCTGTTGGCGCTCTTCTCGGCGACACCCCAGCCCGCGACGGCGAGCGGCTGCGCGGCCTTGCCGCTGGGGCCGGTGAGCAGGGGAGCGGTGTCCCACTGCTCGGGCTTCAGCGAGGAGTCCTGCACGGTCGCGATGACCTCGGGGTCCTGCAGCAGGAACGCGGTGGAGCCGTTCGTGAAGCCGGCGACCATCTCGGGGTAGCCCCACGACACCGCCGAGGGCGGCGAGGCCTTCTTGAACAGGTCGAAGTAATCGTCGACGGCATCCTGCGCCTCGGGAGCCGAGAACATGGTGTCGCCGTTCTTCAGCAGGAACGCGTCGTCGACGTCGAGGTCGTCGATCGTGTACGCCTCGATCGCGGCGACGACGTTGCTGTTCGCGTTCTGGCCGCCGCGGAACGCGTAGCCGTAGATGTTCTTGGACGGATCCTGGATGGCCGACGCCTGCTCGAGCAGCTCCTTCCAGCTGCTCGGCGGGCCGTCGAACCCTGCCTGCTCGACGAGGTCCTTGCGGTAGAACAGCGACAGGCCGTAGAACCCGTATGGCAGGAAGTAGCTCTTGCCGTCCTCGGCGACCGACGCGGACTGCGCGTTCTCGGTGAGCGCGTCCCATCCGTCCCACTTCTTCACGTCGCCGCTCAGGTCGCGCAGCCAGCCGTTGTTCGAGAAGGGGCCGACGGTGATGTCTCGGACCTCGAGCACGTCGACGCCCTTGCCCGACTGCAGCATCTGCTGGATCTTCTGGTCGGCCTGCTCGGTGGGCGGCGAGACGAGCTTGACCGTGATGTCGGGGTTCTGCTTCTCGAAGTCGTCGAGCAGTCCGCGGATCAGCTCGGTGCGCGCAGGGTTGGTCAGGCTCTCGACCATCTGCAGCGTGACCTTGCCGTCGGCCGATCCGGCCGACGGCGAGCATCCGGTGAGGGCGAGAACGGCGACGGTGCCGATTCCTGCGACGGTCGTCAAGATCTTGTGCTTCACGATGTGCCTCTCTGTGGTGGGTTGGGGATCTTCTGGGGGCGGGGTGCTCAGGCGATGGTGGTCGTGAGGGGAACGCGGATGCCGGCGCGGCGCAGGATCTGCGGCACGCAGCGCTCGACGAACGCCTCGAAGTCGGATGCCTCGGTGTAGAGGTGCGCCGAGAGGCGGAAGTAGCCGATGCCGCGGAAGCTGGTGAAGGCGGTCTCGACGCCTTCTTCGTCGAAGAGGTCCATGCGCAGCGCATCGGCCTCTTCGCGACTCGCTCCGAGGCCGTCCGGCAGCCGGACCAGCCGCATCGAGGGGACGGGCGACGGCAGTGGGGTGAGGGGTTCGTGAGTGCTGAAGGGGCGCAGCGCCTCGGCGATCATCTCGGCGCCGGCGTCGGCGAGTGCCGACAGTGCGTCACGGGCGGCGTCCCAGCCGAACTCGCTCTCGACGAAGTCGATCGCGGCCGGCGTCGCGATGTACGTCGTCGCGTCGATGGTGCCCTGCGTGTCGAAGCGGTGCGGGTACGGCTCGGGTGCGCCCCACGAGTCGATCAGCGGCCACAGCTCCTGACGGTCGGCCGCCGTGGTCACCAGCAGTGCCGACCCCCGCGGGGCGCACGGCCACTTGTGCATGTTGCCGAACCACCAGTCGCCGCCCGCCTGCTCCGCGGCCGAGGCGATGAGCCCCGGTGCGTGCGCGCCGTCGACGAGGGTGCGCACACCGCGCTCGGCGGCGATATCGGCGATGCGCCGGGTGGGCAGCATCCGTGCGGTGGGGGAGGTGATCTGGTCGATCACGATGAGTCGCGTGTGGGCGGTCATCGCGTCGGAGAATCGCCGCACCACCTCGTCGTCGGATGCCAGCAGCGGCAGCTCGACGACGCGCACGGCGGCCCCGAAGCGACGGGCCAGGCGCTGCGCGCCCATGGTCACCGCGCCGTAGCCGTGGTCGGTGACCAGGATCTCGTCGCCGGCGCCGAGACGCAGCGAGTTGTACACGACGGTGGCTGCCGCCGAGGCGTTCGGCACGAAGGCGCTGTCGTCGGCGCGTGCTCCGACGAACGGTGCCGTCTGCTCGATGGCTTCGCGGACCTGCTCGGCGATGCGCGGGAACCAGCCGACAGGGGTGAGGTCGGCCTGATGGCGCAGCGCGTTCTGGTGCTCGACGACCGCGGTGGGCACTGCGCCGAAGGAACCGTGGTTGAGGTGGATGATCGCCGGGTCGAGCGGCCATGCGTCACGGGCGCGCTCGTAGGACTTCAGCCGGATCAGGGGGAACGGCGCTGCCGTGGTCATGCTTCCTCGCAGGTTTCGGTAACTTGTTGCACAACTTTGCCATACCAGGGGTGAATATGCGACGCCAGCGGCGATTATGCGACAAAGTCGTCCTACGAATTGGAACGGTGAGTAGCATCCGCCATACTCACTCCAGCGGATCGATGGAGGACCGATGAGCGCACTGGACACGGCCCTGCACGGGTTGCGATCGCTCATCGCCGACAGCGCGCTGCGCCCAGGAGACCGGCTGCCCAGCGAGGGCGAGCTCTGCGAGCAGCTCGGAGTCTCGCGCGGATCGCTGCGTGAGGCCATCCGGATGCTCGCCGCTCTCGGCGTGCTCGAGACGAGGCACGGCTCGGGCAGCTACGTGAGCGAGCTCCGTGCCGCCGACCTCATCGGCAGCCTCTCGCTCACCGTCGGGCTGCTTCCGATGGAGGGGGTGCTGGAGCTGACCGAGCTGCGCCGGGCCCTCGAGCCGCACGCCACTGCGCTCGCCGCATCTCGGATCGACGAGGAGACCCTCGACCGCCTCGACGGTCTTCTCGACGCGAACGAGGCGACGGCCGACCTCGACGAGCAGTCCCGCATCGACCACGAGTTCCACATGACGATCGCCGAGGTCGCGGGCCAGGACGCCCTGACCAGCCTCATCGGCGTGCTGAGATCGCGCTCCCGCTCGTACCGGATGTCGGATCCCGACGACGCGGCCGAGCTCAAGCTGCACTCCGATGCCGGCCATCGGGCGATCCTGCGCGGGCTGAGGGAGGGCGACCCTGTCGCCGCGGCGGCAGCCGCGTCAGCCCACGTGGCCTACACCGAGTACTGGGTCAAGAAGAACTCCGGCAGCGCCTGAGCACAGATGCTCAGAGCCGGCCGAACATCGCCCCCGGATTCAGGATGTTCTGCGGGTCGAGAGCCTTCTTGATGCGCAGGTTCAGCTCGAGGACGTCGTCGCCGAGGTAGTCGGCCAGCCACGGCTGCTTGAGGCGGCCGACGCCGTGCTCGCCGGTGATCGTGCCGCCGAGCGCGATGGCGAGGTCCATGACCTCGCCGAAGGCGAGTTCGGCGCGGGCCTTCTGATCGGCATCCGCCGGGTCGAACACGATCAGCGGATGCGTGTTGCCGTCGCCCGCATGCGCGACGACGGCGATCTCGACGCCGCGGTTCTCGGCGATCGCGCGTACGCCCTCGAGCAGGTCGCCGAGGCGTGGAAGCGGCGCGCCGACGTCTTCGAGCAGCAGCGTCCCCCGCTTCTCGACGCAGGGGATCGCGATACGGCGCGCCTCGACCAGCGCCTCACTCTCGTCGGGGTCGCTCGTCGCATAGACCTCCGAGGCGCCGTTCAGCCCGCACAGCTGCTCGATCTGCTCGATCTGCGCGGTGGCCACCTCGGCGGGCTCGTCGGACTGCACGATCAGCATCGCCGCGGCGGTGCGATCGAGCTCCATGCGAGTGACGTCTTCGACCGCGTTGATCGTGACCCGATCCATGAACTCGAGCATCGAGGGCCGCATCGCCGCCTTGATGTCGACCACGGCCTGGATCGCGCCGGCGACCGTGGGGAACATCGCGACGAGCGTGGTGGGCTGGCGCTGAGCGGGCACGAGCCGCAGCACCGCCTCGGTCACGATGCCGAGGGTGCCCTCGCTGCCGACGAAGAGCTTGGTGAGCGAGAGGCCCGCCACGTCCTTGAGGCGAGGGCCGCCGAGCGTGACGGCGCGGCCGTCGGCGAGCACCACGGTCAGCCCCAGCACGTAATCGGTGGTCACCCCGTACTTCACGCAGCAGAGCCCGCCGGCGTTGGTGGCGATGTTGCCGCCGATCGAGCAGAACTCCCACGAAGACGGGTCCGGCGGGTACCAGAGACCGTGCTCGGATGCCGCAGCCTTCACCTCGGCGTTGAACGCCCCCGGCTGCACGACGGCCATCTGCATGGTGGGGTCGATCGTGATCTCGCGCATCCGCTCCAGCGAGACGACGATCGCGCCGTCGACAGCCGTCGATCCGCCGGAGAGACCCGAGCCCGCGCCGCGCGGTACGACCCCGATCCCCGCACCGGCCGCGATGCGCACGGCCGCCTGCACGTCTTCCGTCGACGACGCCCGTACGACGGCGAGCGGGACGCCGGCATCCGGATCGTCCGCGCGATCGCGACGGTACGCCTCGAGCGAGTCCGGAGAGGTGACGACGGCGTCGGCGCCGATGGCGTCGACGAGAGCGGAGATCACGCTTTCGGAGAGCATGGCCTCCACTGTGTCACACGGTGGCCGCGCCGATGGTCAGAGCGTGGTGATGTCGACCTGCAGGTCGTGCGTCAGCCGCTCGATGTCGCCGCGCAGGGCATCGAGGTCGGCCGACGACGGCAGCGTCGCGGTCACCGAGGACTCGAACAGACGCCCGCCGGCCATCGCCGCGTCACGGGTCTGCGTGGTCATGTTCTCGATGCTGAGCGCGTGCGTGCTCAGCACGCCCGAGATCTCGCGCACGATGCCCGGGCGATCGTTGCCGAGCACGCTGATCGAGATGCGCTGATCCGAGTCGGACGCCGAGGTGTCGGCGCCCGTGTGCACGGTGATCGACAGCATCCCGTCGAGCGCATCGAGGTCGGTCCGCAGGGCGTCGACGCGGTCGTCGGCGACCGAGATCTCGATGACCCCCGCGAAGGTGCCGGCGAGCTCGGCGAGCTGGCTGTTCTCCCAGTTGCCGCCGTGGGCGGCGACGACATCGGCGACGGCCGAGACGAGTCCGGGGCGATCCGCTCCCGCGACCGTGAGGATGAGCGTGGTCATGCGCTCAGCGTAGCCGTTCACAACTCAGGAGGAACGGCCGCTTTCGGGCCGCAACCGCACCGGCCGAGCCACTTCCGCCCCGGCTCTCCTGATTTATGAACGCACGATCGCGTTCACCACGCGCCGCCGTCGAGGAAGCGCTCCATGCGCTCGCGGTGCGGAGCGAGGTCCCAGCCCTGCGCGGCGACCCAGGCGTCGTCGTAGTACGTCTGCGCGTAGCGCACGCCGCTGTCGCAGATCAGGGTGACCACGCTGCCCGTCTCGCCGGCATCGCGCATGCGCCCGATCAGCTCGAACGCGCCGTACAGATTCGTGCCGGTCGACCCGCCCGTCCAGTGCAGGGTGCGCTCGCGCAGCAGCCGGATGGCGGCGACCGACGCCGCGTCGGGAACGGGGATCATCTCGTCGATCACGCTCGGCACGAACGACGGCTCGACCCGCGGCCGGCCGATGCCCTCGATGCGCGAAGGCTGGCCCGTGGCATGCGCATCGCCCTTCCAGCCGGCGTAGAAGGCCGAGCCCTCAGGGTCGACGACCGCGACCTCGGTCGCGTGGCGGCGATAGCGCACGTAACGGCCGAACGTCGCGCTCGTGCCGCCGGTTCCTGCGCCCACGACGATCCAGCGGGGGATCGGATGCCTCTCCTGCGACAGCTGGCTGAACACGCTCTCGGCGATGTTGTTGTTGCCCCGCCAGTCGGTGGCCCGCTCGGCGAACGTGAACTGGTCGAGGTAGTGGCCGTTGCATCCGGCGGCGAGCCGGCGCGCCTCTGGCGAGATCTGGTCGGCGTGCTCGACGAAGTGGCACTGGCCGCCGTAGAACTCGATGAGGTCGATCTTCTCCTGGCTGGTCGAGCGCGGCACGACCGTGATGAAGGTCAGACCGAGCATCCGGGCGAAGTACGCCTCCGACACGGCGGTCGACCCGCTCGACGACTCGACCAGGGTCGTGCCCTCGTCGATCAGGCCGTTCACGAGCCCGTACAGGATGAGCGAGCGCGCCAGCCGATGCTTGAGCGATCCGGTCGGGTGCACCGACTCGTCCTTGAGGTACAGGTCGATGCCCCACTCCGCGGGCAGCGGAAACAGGTGCAGGTGCGTGTCGGCCGAGCGGTTGCCGTCCGCTTCGAGCACCTGGATGGCGGAACTGACCCAATCGCTCATGGTTCTCGAGCGTAGCGGGCGGCGCTCACGCCGATGTCGCCTGCCGCAGCCAGCGCTCGATGCCCGCGACGTGCGCGGTCGCGAGCGAGGTGGCGAGAGCGGAATCGTGCTGCGCGATCGCCTCGGCGATGGCGCGGTGCTCTGAGATGGTGCGCTCGACGGCATCCTGCTCGGTGAGCCCGCGCCACACCCGCGCGCGGATCGTGCGGCTGCTCAGGCTCTCGACCAGGCTCAGCAGGTAGCCGTTGCCGGTGAGGCGCACGATGTCGCTGTGGAAGCGCAGATCGTGCGCGACCAGGTCGTCGATGCTCACCGTCTCGGCATCGATCGACGCGACCTCGTCGATCAGGGCGCGGGACTGCTCGTCGGAGGCCGCCTGCGCGGCGATCCCCGTCGCCTGCGATTCCAGCATGCGGCGCACGGCGAAAAGCTCGAGAAGCGAGTCGTCGTCGTGCATGTCGATCACGAAGCTGATGGCCTCGAGCAGGAGATGCGGTTCGAGGCTGGTCACGTAGGTGCCGTCACCGCGGCGCACGTCGAGCACGCGGATGATCTCGAGCGCCTTGACGGCCTCGCGCAGCGAATTGCGCGAGAGCCCGAGGTGCTCGGCGAGCTCCTTCTCGGGTGGCAGGCGGTCGCCGGGGCGCAGCTCGCCCGACACGATCATCGCCTTGATCTTCTCGATCGCGTCGTCGGTGAGAGCCATGGCGACATCATTCCACAGTGATCGGATGTCTGCGCGCGATCGTGGGTCCTGCTGAGGCAGGATGGGCGCATGCGCGTCGTCGACTCACACCTGCACCTCTGGGACCCTGCCGCTCTGGACTACACCTGGCTCGACGGACCCCTGGACGCCACCTTCTCAGACATCGAGATCGACGAGGACGCGCTCACGGGCGTCGACGAAGAGGTCGCCATCTTCGTGCAGGCCGACCCCGTCGAGGACCAGCAGCTGGCGGAGATGCGCTGGGTCGACTCGATCGCGCTGCAGTCGGGGGTCGTGGCCGCGGTGGCGGGTGCGCGCCTCGACCGGGGCGCCGAGACCGAGCGGCACCTCGATGCGCTCGCGGTGCACGAGCGCGTGGTCGGGGTCCGTCATCTGCTGCAGGGCGAGGCGGACGGCCTCGCGCAGAGCGCCGCATTCATCGCGGGGGCTCGCGCCCTGGCATCCCGAGGGTGGACTTTCGACGCCTGCGTGCGGGCGAGCCAGCTGTCGGATGTCACCGCGCTCGCCGCAGCCGTTCCCGAGCTTCCTGTCGTGCTCGACCATCTGGGCAAGCCCGCGCTCGGCACGGCGCAGGCACCGCTGCGGCCGAGCGCCGAGTGGTCACGGGACATCGCCGATCTCGCCCGGCATCCGCAGGTGTTCTGCAAGCTGTCCGGTCTGCCCGCGGAGACGGGTGGGGAGTGGACGGATGCCCAGGTCGCGCCGTTCTTCGACGCGGCGCTCGAGGCGTTCGGTCCGCAGCGGCTGATGTGGGGCAGCGACTGGCCGGTGTCGGCTGTGGCAGGGGACTTCGTGCCCGGCAGCCGGCAGCGGTGGCTGCAGACCGTTGCCGACTGGGCCGCGTCACGGGGCGTGGACGCAGACGGCCTCTTCTGGGAGAACGCGCTCGCGTTCTACGGCATCCGCTGAGCCGCCGTTCCCCGCCCAGGTCGCGACTCGACCCGCTACGCGGCGTCGCGACCTGAGCGTCGGGCCCGAGGGTCACCTGTGAGGGGGGATCACTCCGAGCGCAGGCGCAGGGATGCCATGCCGCCGTCGACCTCGATGAACGTCCCGGTCGTCGACCCGGATGCCGGGCTCACGAGGTACAGCACGGCGCCGGCCACCTCGTCGGCCGACACGAGCCGGCCGTGCGGCTGGCGGGCGTTGAGCGCGGCGCGCTCCGCCGCGGGGTCGTCGGCCGAGTCGAGCAGCCGCCCCACCCAGGGAGTGTCGGCCGTGCCGGGGTTGACGGCGTTGACCCGGATGCCCTCGCGGAGATGATCCGCGGCCATCGCACGCGTCAGGGCGCTGACCGCGCCCTTCGACGCCGAGTACAGCGCGCGCTGGGGCAGGCCGGTGGTCGAGGCGATGGATGCCGTGTTGCAGACAGCCGCGGCCGGCGACCGTCGCAGCCACGGCAGTGCGGCGCCGGTGACGCGGGCGATGCCGGTGACGTTCACCGAGAGCACCCGCGCCCACTCGTCGTCGTCGTTCGCGGTGATGTCGCCCTGGGCGCCGATGCCTGCGTTGTTGATCACGATGTCGATGCGGCCGAACCGCTCGCCTACCGCGGCGACGGCCGCGTCGACGGATGCCCGATCCGCGATGTCCGCCGTGAAGGCGGCGAATTCGGGAGCGGCGGCGGAGATGTCGCGGTCGAGCACCGCGACCTGCGCACCCTCGTCGTGCAGGCGACGCGCGATGGCCGCCCCGATGCCGGACGCCGCGCCCGTCACGATCGCGACGAGGCCCTCTGTGCTCAACGCTCCCATGCCACGAACCTCTGCTTCTGACGGCCCAGGCCATCGATCTCGACCTCGACGACGTCGCCAGGCGCGAGGTAGGGGTACTTGCCCGACAGGGCGACGCCCTGCGGGGTGCCGGTGAGGATCAGGTCACCGGGCTCGAGAGTGACGTACTGCGACAGGTGGTGCACGATGGTGCGCACGTCGAAGATCATGTCGCTCGTGCTGGAGTCCTGGCGCGGCTCGCCGTTCACGAAGCTGCGCAGCCCGAGCGACGACGCGTCGACCTCGTCAGGCGTCACGAGCCAGGGGCCGGTCGGGTTGAAGCCCGCGGCGATCTTGCCCTTCGACCACTGGCCGCCGGAGACGGTCATCTGGAAGTCCCGCTCCGACACGTCATTCGCCAGCACGAAGCCGGCGATGTGGGCGTCGGCCTCTTCCGGTGAGTCGAGGTAGGCGGTGCGGGCACCGATGACGATGCCGAGCTCGACCTCCCAGTCGGTCTTCTCGCTGCCCCGCGGGATGGTGACGTCGTCGTTCGGGCCGACCACCGTGTTCGGCGTCTTGAGGAAGATGATCGGGATGCTCGGCGGCTCGGATCCCGACTCCGCGGCGTGCGCCGCGTAGTTCATCCCGATGCAGATGACGGCGCTGGGCCTGGCGATCGGGGCGCCGATGCGCCGCTCTGCGGCATCGGCCAGTTCGGGCAGCGACCCGGCATCGAGGGCCGCGCGGGTGCGGCCGACGGGGTCGTCGGCGAGGAAGTCGCCGTTCACGTCCGATGTCACGGAGCGCAGATCGAGGGTGCGGTCGCCGTCGATGACGACGGGGATCTCGCGTCCTGGCTCGCCGAGTCGCGCGAACTTCATGGTTCTCCTTCTCCTCAGGGAGGCGGGATGCCGGGGCGGCGTCCGTGATTGACAGTATAGACATCGGATGTTTACACTCAAGCGCGGCGTCACCCATCCGACGCCCCTGAAGGAGCACAGTGAGCCGCATCGTCGCGCTGGACACCAGCGACATCCGCTTCCCCACCTCTCTGAGCCTCGACGGCTCGGATGCCATGAACCCCGACCCCGACTACTCCGCGGCCTACGTCGTGGTGCGCACCGACGCCGGCGACGGCATCGAGGGCCACTCGTTCGTGTTCACGATCGGCCGCGGAAACGACGTGCAGGTCGCTGCCATCGACGCGCTCGCCGGGCACCTCGTCGGTCGTGAGATCGAGCCGCTGCTGGACGACATGGGCGGCATCTTCCGCGAGATCATCGGGGATTCGCAGCTGCGGTGGCTCGGTCCTGAGAAGGGCGTGATGCACATGGCCATCGGCGCCGTGATCAACGCGCTGTGGGACATCAAGGCCAAGCGCGCCGGTCTGCCGCTGTGGCAGCTGCTGTCGCGCATGACCCCCGAGCAGATCGTCGACCTCGTCGACTTCCGCTATCTCACCAACGCACTCACCCGCGACGAGGCCCTCGACATCCTCCGCGCCGCCGAGGCGGGCCGAGCCGACCGCGAGGCCGAGCTGCTGGCATCCGGATACCCCGGCTACACCACCAGCCCCGGCTGGCTCGGATACTCCGACGAGAAGCTCGAGCGCCTTGCCCGCGAGGCGATGGCCGACGGCTTCACGCAGATCAAGCTGAAGGTCGGCGCCGACCTCGATGACGACATCCGACGCTTCCGCAAGGCCAGGGAGGTGTGCGGTCCGGACTTCCCCATCGCGATCGACGCCAACCAGCGCTGGGAGGTGTCGGAGGCCATCGAGTGGGTCAACGCGCTCGCCGAGTTCGAACCCGCATGGATCGAGGAGCCCACCAGCCCCGACGACATCCTCGGGCACGCCGAGATCGCCCGCGGCGTCGCGCCCATCCGGGTCGCCACGGGCGAGCACGCGCAGAACCGGATGATCTTCAAGCAGCTGCTGCAGGCCGACGCCATCGGCGTGATGCAGATCGACGCGGTGCGCGTCGCCGGTGTCAACGAGAACATCGCCAACCTGCTGCTCGCCGCGAAGTTCGGCGTGCCGGTCTGCCCGCACGCGGGCGGCGTGGGTCTGTGCGAGGCCGTGCAGCACCTGTCGATGTTCGACTTCGTCGCCGTCAGCGGCACTCGAGAGGGCCGGCTGATCGAGTACGTCGACCACCTGCACGAGCACTTCGTCGCCCCCACCGACATCCGCGGCGGGTCGTACACGGCGCCCACCGCGCCTGGTACGAGCATGCAGATGAAGGCTGAGAGCATCGCGAAGTACACGTGGAAGGGCGAGCATGTCGTCGACTGAGTCGCGGATCGAGTTCGGTCCGCTCGGCTTCGGCGCCGCATCCGCCGGCAACCTGTACCGGGCAGTCGACGATGAGACCGTCGAAGCGGCGCTGGAGGCGGCGTGGCAGAGCGGCATCCGCTACTTCGACACTGCTCCTCATTACGGGCTGGGCCTGAGCGAGCGCCGGCTGGGCGCATTCCTGCGCTCCAAGCCCCGCGACGAGTACGTCATCTCGACCAAGGTGGGCCGGCTCCTCGAGCCCAACCCGCACTTCGCCGGCGGACGGGATGGTGAGGGCTTCGACGTGCCCGATGACATGATCCGCCGATTCGATCCCAGCGCGGATGGCATCCGCCGCAGCCTGGACGACTCCCTCGAGCGTCTCGGGCTGGATCGGGTCGACGTGCTCTACCTCCACGATCCCGACGTCTACGACCTCGACCGCGGCCTGCGCGAAGGGCTGCCCGCGCTGGCCGACCTGCGCGCCGAGGGCCTGGTGCGCGAGATCGGAGTCGGCGTGAACGATGCCGCGGTCGCGGCGCGGGCCGTGCGCGAGGGAGACCTCGATCTGGTGATGATCGCCGGCCGGTACACGCTGCTCGAGCAGCCTGCCCTGGAAGAGCTGTTCCCGGTGTGCATGGAACGAGGCGTGCGGGTCGTCGACGCCGCGGTGTTCAACTCCGGGCTTCTCGCGACGTCGTCGCCTGCCGCGACGGCGACGTACAACTACGGCGCCGTGCCCCCGCAGGTGCTCGAGCGGGCGCAGCGACTGGCGGCCATCTGCGCGGCGCACGGGGTGGAGCTGCCCGCCGCGGCTCTGCAGTTCCCTGCCCGGCACCCTGTGGTGACGACCGTGGTCTTCGGCACCTCGAATCCGGAGTCCGTGCGGCAGAACGCCGAGCGGATGCACGTCGACATCCCCGCCGAGCTCTGGGCCGAGCTGGCGGAGGTGTGACATCTTTCGAATCGTCTGAACCGCGGCATCCGGTACGGAGATGCAGCGGATCACGCGATTCGGCAACTGAGAGAGGACTGACCGATGCTTGAGGGAATCCACCCGCTGCTCACCGGGGAGATGCTGCTGCATCTCGACCGGATGGGGCACTCCGACGCCGTCGTCGTCGCCGACGCGCACTTCCCCGCGTGGGCGCTGGGGGCCAGGGTCGTCGACCTCCCGGGCACGACGACGCCGGATGTGGTCGCGGCGATCCGCTCGGTGCTGCCGCTCGACGACGCCCCCGGCATCGACCTGATGGAGTCGGCGGACGCGACGGTGCTCGACGTGCAGCGCGAGCTGATGGCCGCAGCGGGCACCGATGTCGACACCACCCGCTTCGTCGAGCGCTTCGCCTATTACGACATCGCGAAGGACGCCTACCTCATGGTCCGCACCGGCGAGACCCGCAAATACGGCAACGCTCTGCTGCGCAAGGGCGTCGTCGGGCACCCCTCGCGCTGACGACGGCGGTGCCGCCCCTTGTGCGCGGTGCGGTGCGGGCGCAGAATCTGGGCATCCGCTCTTCCCCCTCGCAGAAGGAACGCTCATGGCTCACGGCGACATCACGCACATCGACATCCCGGTATCCGACATGGCGGCGGCGACCGCCTTCTACAGCAGGCTGTTCGGCTGGAACATCGCCGAGCTTCCCGGCTTCGAGGGCTACCCGATGTGGCAGGCACCGAACGGCATCTCGGGCGGGGGACTGGCGCCTCGAGGCGAGGGCTTCACGCAGCCGCGCTCGTACGTCGAGGTCGACTCGATCGACGAGACGATCGCTCTGGCGAAGGATGCCGGCGCGACCGTGCTGATGGAGAAGATGCCGATCACCGAGACGAGCGCCTGGGCGGTGATCTCCGACCTCGACGGCAACAGCATCGGCCTGTTCGAGGGCACCGTCGGCTGACCTGCCTCCCCTCGGCCCGTCGGTCGATGGTCAGCCGCGTGGTTCAGAGGCCAGGGTGAGCGACCGCTCCAGATGCTCGCGACCGGCGCGACGCGCGTCGATGATCACGCGACCGAGGCCGGGGTACTCGGCGTGACCTGCGGGCAGCACCTCCAGCTCGAGGAGATCCGCCGGCACGGCATTCGCGATCGAGAATTGTCCAGGCGGCGGCACGTACTGGTCCCAGAGCGCCGCTTCGACCCGCACGGGGATGCGGAAGAACAGCGCCGAGGTGGAGGCGTCGAAGGGCCGCAGCTGCTCACGAGCCTCGGGATGCCGTTTCACGTGCCTCCGCTGGTGCTCTCCGCTGCCGAGGCAGGGCGCCGCGAGGCGCTCGTCGTACTGCCCGAAGGTGGGCACGACGAGGGTCGCTCCGACATAGCGGTCGTCCCAGGGCACGGCGAGCGCGCCGAGGCCGCCGCCGAAGCTCTCGCCCACGAAGTAGAGGGGAAGGTCGCCGGCCAGCTCGCGCAGCGCATCGCCCGCGAGCCACAGGTCGCGAGCGCAGAGCCCGATCACGTACACCTCCGGGTCTGAGAGCCCGGTGAGCACGTGCGCCTCGCGCTCCTCCGGCGCCCCGACATCGACGTTCAGCGCACCCAGTCCCCGCGCCACCGGGAAGATCGCGGCGGCATCGCGCGGCACGCGGCTGAGATCCACGCGCTCGCGCCCGCCGTAGCCGTGGCTGTGCACCACGCCCACGCGAGGCGCCTCGGCGAGCGGCTCGACGTACCAGGCGCGCAGGCGAACGCCGTCGACGCCCGACAGCTCGATGAGCGACACCCGTCGGCCGCCGCGGTCGCTGCTCGAGAGGACCCGCGGCACGGCATCCGTCGACCGGGCGCTTTCGCGCCAACCGCGCCAGCGGTCGGCGAAACCCGGCGTCGGCGGCACCGGAGCCACGGCTCGGAGCGTGTCGAGCGTGAAGCCGTAGCTGCCGTCGAAAGCCGCGTCGGGGAACCAGAGATCGTAGGGAGCAGGAAAGGTCATGCGCAGTGCGGGGTCCTGTCGGGAATCGGGTCGGGGGTGGCGCGCGTGGCAGACTGGTCACGGCACGAGAAGGAGAGCGGATGCTGGTCACCGAGCGACGCGAGCGCATTCTCGCCCTGGTGCGCGAGCGAGGCACTCTGCCGCTCAGCGAGCTGGCCTCGACCCTCGGCGTCAGTGACATGACGGTGCGCCGCGACATCGACCTGCTCGCCGAAGACGGCGAGGTGCAGAAGGTGCGCGGGGGAGTGCGGGCGATCGGCGCCGGCCGGCCGGTGAGCGGCGCGGCGACGACGTCGCGATCGGAGCTGAGGGCCATCGCATCCGCTGCTGCCGACCTCGTGGAGCCGGGGATGGCGATCGGCATCTCGGGCGGCGAAGCGGGACTGGCACTGGCCCATGAGCTCAGAGGCATCGCGGATCTGACGATCGTGACGAACTCCCTGCTGGTGTCCGACCTCTTCTCGCCCCCGTCGCGCTCCGATGCCCCGTATACGCAGACCGTCGTGCTCACCGGCGGGGTGCGCACGCCGTCGCAGTCGCTCGTCGGCCCTGTGGCTGTGCGCGCGCTCGAGCAGCTGCACTGCGACCTGGTCTTCCTCGACGCTCACGGACTCGACGTGCAGGCGGGGCTGACCACGATGAATCTGCTCGAGGCCGAGACGTACCGCGCCTTCATGGCCATGGCCCGCGAGGTGATCGTGCTCGCCGAGCACAGTCGCTGGCAGGTCGTGGGGCTGACGACCATCGCCGAGCTGAGCGACATCGACCGTCTGATCTCGGATGATGCTCTTCCTGCCGACGCCGCCGAACAGCTGCGCGATCACGTCGGGCGCCTCGACGTCGTCGCGGCGGGGCACAGCGGCTGACATCAGCGCGCCGTGCTCGCCCTCTTCACGAGGCGGGCGGGAATGGTGACGTGCCGCACGGGCAGGTTCGCACCCAGAGGGGCGGTGAGCTGACGCTCGAGCTCGGTGAAGGCCGCGTCGACCAGCTGGTCGTGGTCCGGTGCGACCGACGTGAGCGCCGGCACCGAGAAGCGCGCCGCGCGGATGTCGTCGATGCCGACCACGGCGATGTCCTGCGGGACGCGGCGTCCGTGCGCGGCCAGTGCCGCCAGCGCACCGAGCGCGACCGAGTCGTTCGAGCAGACGATGCCGTCGAGATCGCCGACGGCGCCCACGATCTCGCCGGTCGCCCGCTCGCCCTCCTCCGCGCTGAACGCGTCGACCTGCAGGGTGAGCGCGTCGTCGATCGCGATGCCCGCGGCGTCGAGCGCTTCGAGATACCCCGCGTGGCGCCGGTCGGCGGCATCCGACGGGCGAGCGTCGCGACGGCCGATGAAGGCGATGCGACGGCATCCGGCAGCGATGAGATGTTCGGTCGCGGTGCGGGCGGCGCCGCGGTTGTCGATCGTGATGTGCGTGAACGGACTGACCTGGATGTGCTCGCCCAGCAGCACCAGCGGCCCTGGGGAGGTGCGGCGGGTGAGGTCGGCCACGGTCAGCGACCGCGGGATGTGGATCAGGCCGTCGATGTCGGGCAGGCCGACACCGTTGGCGACGTCCACCTCGCGGGCGTGGTCTCCCTCTGTCTGAACGATCAGCACGGCCATGCCGCGCGCCTCGGCGCCGCGCACGAGCCGGGAGCTCAGCTCGGCGAAGTACGGCTCTTCGAGATGCGGGACGGCGAGAGCGATCAGTCCCGTCCGCGACGAGCGCGCGGCGGGGACCGAGCGCGCGGGGCGCCGCTCGCGATCGGGTGCGGTCGTCACCTTCGGCCTCCTGGATGCCCGACGTTCACCCGCCGGAAGGCGGGTGTGCATCACGTTAGCGTCATCCATCACGACTGGACCCTGAAGGCGATCACGCGGGCCGCCGCGGCGCCGTTCGTCGCCTCGATGACCAGGCGGGCCGCGGTGAAGGCGCCGAGGTCGGCGGGAAGGGAGTGCACGCGGTGCCGGTGGCGGTTGCCCCGCTCATCGATCGCGGTCGTCCACTCGCCCGATGCGGCGGACAGCACCTCGACCCGGTAGTCGCGCACCAGCTGAGGCATGATCTCGTCGGGGTTGCGGTGGTGGTGCAGCGTATTGAGCGACACGTCGACCTCGTCATCGAACACCAGTCGGATCTCGCGGGCCTCGACCGGGGCATCCCAGTCCAGACGCAGCCACGCCGGCCCGGCGGTCGCCAGCGGTTCGGACGCCCACATGTGGGGGCCTCCGAAGGGACGGTTGAATCCCGACACGGCCCGCTCCGGCGCCAGCGCCGCGGTCTCGGGGGCGGTGCGGAAGACGGGCGCCCTGCCGCGCAGCGGCTTGGTCGGCCACTTGACCAGCAGTCCGTCGTCGCTGATCTCGACGTTCTGGTCGTCGTTGTCGACGCGGTGCACGAGGGTGAGCACGCCCGCGGGGAGCACGTCGGTCAGGTGCACGCTGACGTCGGGGTTCGCACGCAGCACCACGACGACGTTCTGCGGGTCGGCGGGGGCGAAGGGAGTCTGCGCGGTCACCCATGCAGGGCCGCCGGCGGTCACCTCGACGGTCGCGCTGTGCTCGAGGTGGGCCGGCACGAAGTTCTGCGGGCGACCGGTCGACCAGACCTCGACCGTCAGGCTCGTGTCGGTCGTCGCGCTGAGCAGCAGGTCGGTGGTCTCGAGCACGGGATGCACAGGCACCACGATGCCCAGATCCTCGGCGAGCGCGTGCGCTCCGGCGGCGGGCCCATCCGCTCCGGCCGCGACCGTGCGCTGCCATCCCGACGCCGTCACGCGGGCCGAGCGGGCGAGGTCGGCCGGGTCTTCGTTGGCGACGCCGATCAGCGATGCGTCGGCGCGCAGCAGCGCCTGGCGCAGCTCGGCGCGGTGGTTCTCGTACAGCTCGCGCGGGGTGGCGTCGTGGTCGAGGCAGAGGGATGCCGCCGTGCCGGCCGCCTCTCCCATCGCCGCGCACGTGGCCATGACCCGTGCGGCGCCGAAGGCGATGTGGGTGGCCGAGATGTTGCGGCCCGCCATCAGCAGGTTCGAGACGTTCACCGAGTACAGCGACCGGAACGGGATCTCGAACACGCCGTCCGAGAAGCGCTGCACGGCGCCGGCGCCGGTGGCGTACATGCCCTCAGCCGGGTGCAGGTCGATCGACCAGCCGCCGAAGGCGACGCCGTCGTCGAACGCGACCTGCTCGAGGATGTCCTGCTGACGCAGCGTGTAGTCGCCGATGAAGCGGCGGTACTCGCGCTTGCCGGGGATGTTCCCGATCCATTCCAGCGTGAGGTTGTCGGCGTCGAACTCGCCGGAGTTCTTGATGTGGTCCCAGATGCCGAGGATGACCGAGCGCAGCTCGTCGCGGATCCGCTCGTTGTCGTCGACGATGTCGAGCTGCCCTCCCCACTCGATCCACCAGTAGTGGGCGCCGCTGTCACCGCTGCGGATGATGCGGGTCGCGGGGATGGGGGTCGTGCTGATGTCCTTCGCCGACTCGGGGGCGACGTACTTGACCGGATGCCCGAGATCCTTCGTGTAGAACAGCAGGGTCGATCCGAGGAACTCCCGGATCGGCTCCTCCGGGGCCCATTCCTCGTCGAACTCGGCGCGGCTCTCCTTGCCGAGGCGGTGGCGGGCGCCGACCAGGCGACCGATCAGCCCGTCGCCGGTGCAGTCGAGGAACAGGGGGCCGCGGAAGATGGTGCGCACCTCGGAGCCCATCGTCCACCCGGTCACCGACGTGACGCGGCGATCGTCGTCGGGTCCGGTGGCCTCGGCCTCGAGCACCTCGGTGTTGAGGAGCAGCGTGAGATTGGGCTCGCGGCGCACGATGTCGAGCACGACGTCGTCCCAGTAGACCGGGTTCCCTTCGGGGTTGCGGTACTGGTTCTCGAGCAGCATCTCGCCGATGATCCCCGTCTCGCGGGCCCAGCGCTGGTTTCCGTGCGCGGTGGCTCCGCAGACCCAGACCCGCACCTCCGAGGAGGAGTTGCCGCCCAGCACGGGACGGTTGTTGATCAGCACGGTGCGCCGGCCGTGCCGGGCTGCGGCGACGGCGGCGCTCACACCGGCAAGGCCTCCTCCGACGACGATGATGTCGGCTTCGATGGTCTGCGTGCGCATGGCAGGGGTTCTCCTGGGTTCTGAGGGTGGCGGGTGCCGGCGGGCCGGCACCCGCCGGGGGTGTCACGGGTGATGGGTTCAGCGGTGCGGGTCAGGGCGCGCAGTCCGCGCGCAGGTCGGCGACGATCTGCGCGAGTGAGCCGCCGGTGCGCTTCTGACCGGAGCGCGGCACCTCGGCGTAGCGCAGGGTGCCGCCGCCCGCGGTCGCCGGTGCGCTCAGATAGAGCACGTCGGTGCCGTCGTCGGCCGTCGCGGCGCGCAGGCGCTGCTGCCCGCGCATCGGGTCGCCGATCGCCTCGATCGCCCACCCGGTGCGGCCCTTGGCCGACTCGAGCATCACGACCTGGCTCGTTGCGACACCGCACACCGGCACCGACAGCACGGCGTAGGCGCGGCTCTTCGAGCCGTGCGCCGTGGCATCCATCGCGGCGATCGTGTCGATGTCGGCGCCGAGGGCGTCGACATCGATGAGCGTCTCACGCTGCCACTCCGTGCCGCTCCAGGTGGCGCGGAGCAGGTCGAAGCGCGTCGAGCCGTCGGCCGTGTAGCGGTACACGACGCTGTCGAGGCGACCGTCCTTGACCGCCATCTTGGCGGTCTGGAACGCCGGCGTCGTGCTGTTCATGTCCTCACCCCCGGTGAACGGCTGGAAGACGACCTGCCCAGGAGTGCTCGGCCTGATAGGGGCGGGCAGCGCGTTGCCGGCGATATCGGCGAACGACCGCGTCTGCGGATCCCAGATCGCGTAGGAGCCGAGGTGGCGGTACGGGCCTGCGGCCCAGCGGTGCCACTCCCACAGTACGTGCACCTTGTTGTCGTCATCGACGATCAGGTCGTCGGGGTAGACCGAGAAGTTCGTCGCCGAGGCGATCACGGTCTCGCGCTCCCACGCCCCGGTGGCGAGGTCGTAGTGGTAGAGCACTCCGTCGCGGCGCGCCTGCGTGTCAGGGCCCGTCCGGACCATGAGCCACACGTCTCCGTCGGGACCGACCGAGGTGATCGGGTACGAGATGGTGCCGCCCTGATCGGGCAGCTCGGCACTGACCTCGACGAGCGAGGTGACGTCACCGGGGGTCGTGGAGCGGAAGTAGTTCCAGTCCTCGTGATGCATCGAGGCGAAGACATGGATGTCGCCCGCGCCGTCGATCGCGATCGACGGCTGGTTGTGGCCGTTGTCGTTCAGGTAGTTCGCGCATGCGCCCGTGTCGAGCCGGAGGCATCCGGATGTCCACTCGCCGGCGGCGGAACGCGATGCGAGATGCACCTCGTGCCGGTTCACGCCTGCGGGGACGTTGTACGCGAAGTACGTGATGTCGTCCACCACGGCGAGGGGGTTCCACCAGCCGGACTGGTTGGAGCCGTCGACGGTGAACGGAACCGTCTCGACATGGGTGGGGTGCACAGCGGCGACGGCAGCCGGCGCGAGGCCGGCAGCGGTCACGGCCGAGAGGGCAGCGGCGGCCAGGACGGTGCGACGACGAGACATCGGGATGCCCATCAGCCGATCAGCTTCTGTGCGGCCTCGCCGGCCTGGGTCATGGCATCCTTCGGGCTCTGCTGGCCGACCAGCACCGCCTGCACGCGCTCGGCGATGGCGGTCTCGACCTGGGCGTACTCGGGGTACTGCCAGAACGGGTTCACGGTCGCCGTTGCGGTGATCTTCTCGGCGAAGCGAGCGCCGAACGCGTCGGAGGTGACCGCCTCGGAGCTCTGGGCCTTCTCGATCACCGGCGGCAGTCCGCGCACCTCGTAGTCGGCGATGACCGCGTCGAGGTCGCTCGTGGCCCACTGCCCGAACTCGGCCGCGGTTCCGGTCGCGTCGCCGCCCGCGCCGCCGACGACGACGATCGCGCCGCCCCAGACCAGCGCACGAGGGGTGTCGCCCTTCTTGAGCACGGGGCGCGACTCTGCGACGAGCTTCTCGCCGAGCTTGGCGTCGGGCGAGTCCTTCACCACAGCGTTGCGGCCGACGGGTGCGTCGTCGTAGATGGCCGCCCGGCCCTGCGAGAACAGCGCGCGGGCGTCGAAGCGGTCGACGTCTGCAGCGATCAGGCCCTGGTCGTACAGCGACTTGTACCAGGTGACCGCTTCGATCGAGGCGTCATCGCCGATGGCGACCTTGCCGTCCTTCACGAGCGGGCTGCCGAAGGTCTCCATCCAGATGAGGATGTCCTTGAGCTGGGCGGCCTTCGTCGACGCGGCGTAGGGGATCAGGCCTCCGCCGAGTCCCTTCAGCTTCTTGAGCGCGCCCTCGTACTCGTCGACCGTGACGGGGAACTCGTCGATGCCGGCCTTCTGGATCAGCTCGGAGTTGGTCACCAGTCCGATGGCGCCGATGGTCCAGGGGAAGCCGTACTGCACGCCGTCGAACTGCGCGGCTTCGAGCGACGAGGCGGTGTAGCCGCGGTCCTTGGTGAATGCGGAGACGTCTTCGAGCTTGCCGAGGGCGGCCAGCGACGCGAGCCAGGCGACGTCGACGTGGGCCGCGCCCGAGAACTGGCCGCCGCGCACCTGCAGCATCAGCTGCTTGAAGTACTCGTTGTAGGGGAACGACACCTCGGTGATGTCGACCTTGCTCTTCTTCGCGTAGCCGTCGAGAAGGGCGCGGATCGCCGGAGCGGCGGCCTCTTCGGTGAGCGACCAGCTGGCGAAGTCGAAGTCGGCCGCGGTGAACCCGCCGGGCTTCAGCGAGCCGCTTGATGCGGCTGGGGCGCCACCGGCGGATCCGCCGCTGGGCATGCAGCCGGCCAGCAGCAGGCCTGCGGTGCCGAGTCCTGCGAACTGCAGCAGCTGGCGACGCGAGAGGGAGGGGGTGGGGTGGGACATGATTCTCTCTTCTTCGAGTGATGGAGGGGAGGGGCGGGCGGGTCAGCCCTTGACGGCACCGGCGGTCATACCGCCGACGAGGTAGCGCTGCAGAGCGATGAAGGCGATCGCGACAGGCAGCGAGACGACCAGCGAGGCGGCCATCAGTTCGGGCCAGGCTGTCGAGGCCTCGCCGATGAACGTGTTCACGAGCCCTGGCGGCAGGGTCTGCTTGTCAGGACCGGCGAGGGTCAGCGCGAAGATGAAGTCGTTCCAGCCGCGCACGAACGCGAACAGGCCCGCGGCGATCAGACCGGGTGCGGCGAGGGGCAGCACGATGGAGTGGATGATGCGCATGCGCGAGGCTCCATCGACCAGGGCGGCCTCGATGAGCTCGTCGGGGATCGTGTCGAAGAAGCCCTTCAGCATCCACACGCACAGGGGCAGGGTGAACGTCGTGAACGACAGCACCAGCGCGGCGTAGCTGTTGAGCAGTCCGTAGGCGGCGAAGACGCTGTAGAGCGTGATCAGCAGCAGCGCCTGGGGGAACATCTGCGAGGCGAGCACGAAGTACATCAGGCTGCGCCGACCGCGGTAGCGGAACTTCGAGAACGCGTATCCCATGTAGGCCGAGACGATGACCGACAGCACGGCGGTGATCACCGAGACGATGATGCTGTTGCGGAGATAGCCGAACAGGGCGGGGTTGTTCGCGAGGGCGAGGTACGCGTCGAAGCTGATCTCGGAGGGGAACAGGCGCGGCGGGTACGAGAAGACCTCGGTGCGCGGTGTGAGCGATGTCGAGAGCAGCCAGTACACCGGGAGCAGCGCGAAACCGCCGAACACGACGACGGCGACCCAGGCGCTGACGGTCACGGCACGATGGTCGGCACGCACGCGGCGCTTGCGGGGCGGCTGAGCGGGCGGGGCGGATGCCACGGCGGGCGGTTCGGTGAGCAGCGCGGTCATCGCTTCTCCCCCTTCTCGGAAAAGCGGACGTAGACGACGACGAGTCCCATCAGCAGCACCATCCACAGCAGGCCGAGGGCGCCGGCCTTGCCGAGGTCGAAGCCGTCGAAGGCGGTCTCGTACACCGCGGTGGCGAAGGTCTCGGTGGAGCCGGCGGGTCCGCCGCCGGTGAGCACGTAGATGATGTCGAAGTGCTGGAAGTTCCAGATGAACTCGAGCAGCAGCACGAGGCCGATGATGCCGCTCATCTGGGGGACGGTGATCGAGAAGAAGCGGCGGACGGTGCCGGCGCCGTCGATCTCGGCCGCCTCGTGCAGCTCGGGCGGAACCGTCTGCAGTCCGGCGAGCAGCATGACCATCATCCAGGGGAACGACTGCCAGGTCTTCGCGACGATCACGGCGATCATGGCCGTGGTCGGATCCGCGAGCCAGGCCTGCGGCGCGTCGATGAGGCCGACCGACTCGAGCAGCGCATTCATGACGCCGTAGTTGGCGTTGAAGATCCACATCCAGAGGAACGAGACCACGACGCCCGGAATGAGCCACGGGACCAGCATGAGACCACGCAGCACCTTGGCGCCGCGGATCTTCGTGTTCAGCGCCAGCGCGAGACCGAAGCCGATCACGAACGGCGCGATGGTCGTGCCGAGCGTGAAGACGATGGTCTGGCTGAGCAGTGTGAAGAAGTCGCCGCTCAGGACATCGACGATGTTGTCGAAACCGACGAACTCGCGGCCCGGCTCCACGAGGCTCTGCTTGTAGAACGCGGTGATGAGCGCGGTGATCAGGGGGTACACGACGACAGCGGCCAGAAGGGCGAGCCCGGGCGCGGTCAGCAGGAGGGCGAACATCCCGTCTGTCAGTCGCCGGGGGCGATGACCCGTCGTCTTCTGTGAAGAAATGGGTACTTGTGTCATGAAATGGACATCCTTGGCCTTCGAGATTCTCGGCGATGAGTGCGGGTATCGCGGAAACACCAGTGTTTCGGACTGCGACGGTCGGGTCAACTGCAATCAGTCACGATCAAGTAACGAGAGATTGTGAGGGCAAATGTAAAGAAGTGTGCAGTTCATGTCTCGGACGGACGCCAGATCCATCCTTGATTAGCGATTATCGATTAGCTAGGCTCCCGATGGGTCGTCCGATCGGCCCACTCCCCAGAGAGCAATCGGAGACGCAATGAAGCGTGCACTTGCAGCAGCTGCGATCGCGGCGATGATCGGCACGGCCTTCGCGGTCGCGCCCGCGTCGGCCGCCGACGGACCGACACTGTATGTGGCACCGGGAGGTGACGACAGCGCAGCGGGGTCCATCGATGCACCTCTGGCCACACTCGAAGGCGCGCGCGACCGCATCCGCCAACTCAAAGGCGACACCGGCCTGCCCGAGGGAATGACCGTCCTGCTGCGCGAGGGCGAGTACCAGCGCAGCTCGTCGTTCCTGCTCGGCGCAGACGACTCGGGCACCGCCGACGCGCCCATCGAGTACCGCTCGTACCCCGGCGAGACGGCGACCCTGACGGGAGGGCGCGATCTGCCGCGCGACCGGTTCTCGAAGGTCTCCGACACCGCGGTCACCGAGCGCATCGTCGAGGCGAGCGCGCGAGACAAGGTGCTCGAGATCGACCTCGAGGCCATGGGCCTCACCGATTACGGCCAGCTGAGCAGGCACGGATACTGGAAGGCGAACGACGTCAGCGAGACCCCGCCGATGGAGCTGTTCATCGAGGGGCAGGGCATGACTCTCGCCCGCTGGCCCAACGCCGACGCCGCGACTCCCACCGTGCAGATGGGCGACATCATCGACCCCGGCCCCACCCGCAGCGACGCCGACCTGCAGGAGCGCGGTGGCACGTTCGCCTACACCTACGACCGCCCCAAGCACTGGACGGCGGCGAAGGACATCTGGCTCGACGGCATCTTCGGCTACAGCTGGGAATGGTCGTACAACAAGATCGAGAAGATCGACACGGCCGCCAAGACCATCACGCTGCGCTACGGCGAGATGTCCGGAATCATGAAGAGCTGGTTCCCTGACTTCCACTTCGCGCAGAACCTTCTCGAAGAGCTCGACGCTCCCGGTGAGTACTACATCGATCGCGACGCCGGCAAGCTCTACCTCATCCCGAACGCCGCCTTCACCCAGGGCCGCGGCGACGTGACGGTCACCACGCTCGACGAGCCGATGATCCGCGCCGAGGATGCCTCGCACATCACCTTCGACGACATCGTCATGGAGTACGGCAGGGCGACCGCGGCCGTCGTCCTCGGCGGGTCGAACGTCACCATCTCGCACGCCGACATCCGCAACTTCACCGACGGCGGTGTGCTGATCAACTCGCCGGGCAGGTACACGTACGACGGCATCCCGATCAACAGGGGCGGACGCGACCACGCGGTCACCGACTCGCGGATCACTCACGTCGGCGGTGTCGGCGTCGTGCTGCAGGGCGGCGACAAGAAGACCCTCGCGCCAGGGCGCAACCGGGTGCAGAACTCTGAGATCGCCGACTTCGCGTACTACCACAAGGCCTACAACCCCGGCGTGATGTTCGACGGCGTCGGCAACGTCGCCAAGAACAACAAGATCCACGACGCACCGCACCCCGGCATCATCGTGCACGGCAACGACCACCTGTTCGAGCGCAACGAGGTGTACGACGTCTGCAAGATGTTCAACGACCTGGGTGCGATCTACATGAACTCGGGCATGACCCCGCAGCAGCGCGGCCACGTGTTCCGCGAGAACCACTTCCACGACATCGGGGTCGGCATGGCCGGCGTCGAGGGCATCTACGCCGACAACTTCACGTGGGACCTCACGATCGAGAAGAACGTGTTCGTCAACATGGGCAACGCGGCGATCAAGAGCGGGTCCGCCGACTACATCTCCGCGACGAACAACGTCTTCGTCGACGCCTTCGCGCCCTACGACAACTACGAGCAGTGGATGGGCGACCAGGAGGGCAACGTGGTCGACCGTTCGTACATGCCGGAGTGGAAGCGCGTCTTCGAGGAGAACAACGACTTCGTCGGAACCCCGTACCTCGAGAAGTACCCCGAGCTCGGGCACTTCTTCGAGGACGACCACTACTACCCGAACCACAGCACGTTCGCGAAGAACGTCGTCTGGAACCCGAACCGCAAGCCGATCGCCGGCATCAACGATCAGGGCGCGAAAGACGGCAAGAACCTGCTCAACTACGGTGTCAACATGGTCGCCACAGCCGACCCCGGCTTCGTCGATGCGGCGAACGGCGACTACACGCTGAAAGCCGACTCCGAGGTCTTCACGAAGATCCCCGGGTTCGAGGCCATCGCCTTCGACAAGATCGGGCTGCAGGGCCATATCGGCCACTCCCAGTCGCCCGAGAGCATCGACTTGGAGGCGGTCGCCTTCGACAGCGAGAAGCTGCTGCTCGACGCCGGTGACGAGGTGCGCCTCCGCGCGGTCCCGCTGCCGTGGAACGCGTCGGGTGCCGAGTTCACCTACGCCTCGGCCGACACATCGGTCGTCACCGTGAACGACAAGGGCATCGTGCTCGGCGTGGGCCCTGGCGCCACGACGATCACGGCGACGGCGAAGTCGGACTCCGCCAAGACGGCCACCATCGAGGTGATCGTCTCGGAGGGTGACGGCGTGCTGCACTTCACCGACTTCGAATCGGGCGCGAACGGCTGGCCGACCGACCCCAACCGCAGCATCCAGACGGATGCGAGCGGCAACAAGGTCTACCGCATCGTGAACGGCGCCAACGCCCTGCTGCCGAGGGACTTCAGCGAGTTCGTGCTCGACTTCGACGTCACCCCGCCCGCGGGCGACACGGTGAAGTCCGATCTGCTGATCTACAACCGCCATCAGAACCGCGGGGGCTACATCCGCTACCGCAACGCCGACGCCGGCCCCACCTGGACCATCTTCGACAGCAACTGGCAGATCGTCGCCGAGAAGGTGCTGCCCGCCGGCGAGGGCCTTCCGAACGGCCGCACCTCGCACGTGCGCATCGCCGTGCAGGACGGCACGATCCGCATCGTCACCAATGGCAAGGTGTCGCTCGAGGGCAAGGATCCCGCACCCGCGGCAGCCGGTCGCGTCGGCTTCTACGTCGAGGGCTTCACGAGCCTCGACATCGACAACATCGGCTTCTCGCTCTCGGATGTGCCGGTGACGGGCGTGGTGCTCGACTCCGAGAAGCTCGACCTCCGCACCGGCGAGCGCCGGACGGTCAAGGCGACCACCGCTCCGGAAGACGCCAGTGACACGCGCGTCAGCTGGACAAGCGCCGATCCCGCGATCGCGACCGTCGCCGACGGCCGCATCGCCGGGGTGAGCGCGGGGACGACAACGATCACTGCCGCATCCGTCGCCGATCCGTCGCTGACCGCCCAGGTCGCGGTGACGGTCACGGATGCGGAGTATCCGACTCAGCGGCTCGACGAGCAGCTGACGGATGCCGCGAACTGGAGCGTCGCGAAGGGGATCGCCGTCGATGAGAACGGCGTGAAGCTGACGGAACAGGGCGTGTACGGCTACAAGGCCGAGCGATTCGGCTCGAAGCTGCTTCAGGTCGAGGCGGACTTCGGCACGTTCGACGGCGGCTGGTACGGCTTCCAGGTGCGCTCCGATCAGACCGGTCTTCCGGCCTGGCAGAACTCGAACACCGGGTATGTGTTCGTCATCAAGGAGGACACGATCGAGTTCCAGAGCTGGTCTCCCGGCCAGACGATGCTCGACATCATCCCGAACACCGTCATCGAGCCGGACAGCACCCATCTCATCGAGGTGGGCGCGATCGAGGAGGGCGACGCGAGTCGCGTCGTGCTGCGGGTGGACGGCAAGACCGTGTGGAACATGCTGGACGCACGCGAGAACCTGAAGATCGCGGCGGACGGCTTCTTCAACCTGTATCACTACGGCAAGACCAACACCTTCGCGGTGCGTCCGGCGCCGTCGGACGCCGAGGTCGTGTCGATCTGCTGGTCGAAGGACGCCACTCCCAAGACCCGCTACCTGCGTGGTGAGGAACTCGACGTCTCAGGCATGCTGCTCGATGTCGCGTGGAGCGACGACCGCGTGACGCAGATGCAGGTGACGGCCGATATGGTGAGCGGATTCGACAGCCGGAAGGTGGCGCCGAAGCAGACGCTCACCGTGACGCACGAGGGTGCGACGGTGACGCTGCCGATCTCGGTGCGACCGAAGGACAACAAGAAGGATCTGGAAGTGGAGCGATGCGGCTGATCTTCATCGGCGATTCGATCACGGACGCCGGACGCGACAGGACCGACCCGAGCTCGCTCGGCGACGGCTATGTCTCGATGCTCGCGCCCGAGCTGACGGCCGGCGGTGCCGAGGTGGTCAACCTCGGCATCGCCGGCAACCGGGCGGCGGATCTCGCCGCCCGGTGGGACTCGGATCTGCTGCCGGCGGCGCCGGACGTGCTGACGGTCTACGTCGGCGTGAACGAGGTCTGGCGTCGCTTCGACAGTGGCGACCCCACGCCGACAGAGCGGTTCGAGTCGACGATGCGCGGCCTGCTGGCCTCGGCGGTCCGGGCCGGTTCGCCGCAGCTCATCCTCATGGAGCCGTACCTGCTGCCCGTGAGCGACGAGCAGCGCGAGTGGCTCCCGGAGCTGGACGAGAAGCGCGCGGCGGTCGCCCGGCTCGCGACCGGGTTCGGCGCGCAGCTGGTGCGGCTGCACGATGTGCTGACCGAGGCCGCTCGCGGACGGGATGCCGCGGACCTCGCCCCCGACGGCGTGCATCCGCTGCCGGAGGCATCGCGCGCGATCGCGCAGGCCTGGCGCGATGCCTACCGCGCGCTGGGTCATTAGCGATAGTCGATAACGGAAGTAGAATGAGCACCATGACCGATGTGATGGGCGCCGCAGGCCTGCAGCGCGGACTGCTGTCTGACCAGATCTACGCCATGATCAAGGCGATGATCAAGGACTCGACGCTGGGTCCGGGGGAGCAGCTCGTCGAGTCGCAGCTCGCCCGCCAGCTCGAGGTGAGTCAGGCGCCGGTGCGCGACGCCCTCAAGCGCCTGGCGCACGAGGGTCTCGTCTCGCACGTTCGCCATCAGGGCAACTTCGTCGCCAGCTACTCGGCCGAAGAGGCGGCGCAGGCGAAGGTCGCCAGGGTCGAACTGGAGGCGCTCGCGGGTCGCCTGGCCTGCGGCGGGCTGGACGCCGAGCGGCGCAGCGCTCTCGAACAGTTCATCGAGGGCATGCACACGGCAGCCGAGAACAGCGATCTCGCGCGCTTCCGCGAACTCGACTTCGCGTTCCACCGCGCCGTGATCGAGGCGAGCGGCAACGCGTACCTTCCCAAGATGTGGGATCTGCTCGAGCCGAGCCTGCGCTCGATGCACGTGCTCGGCGACCCGACCTTCACGGGCGACTGGCACGAGGTCGCCGACTGGCACCGCGGTCTGCTCGACGTGCTCGAGGGCGATGCGCCCGACGCCGCAGCCGACCTGTTCCGTGCGCACGCGGCGGGAACGCTGCTCGACTGACGCACCGCGTCTCGTGGGCGACGCCTGTCAGGCGTGCAGGCCGTACAACCGCTCGGCGGTGCCGTGCCAGAAGGCTGCACCTGCGGCATCCGGCACCGCCAGACGCACTCTCGTGAGCAGCCGAGGATAGTCCGCGACGCGGACCGAGAGCGGCCAGTCGCCGCCGAACATCAGCCTCTCGGGACCGAACGCGGCGAGGGCGATATCGGCCATGTGCGAGAGCTCGGCATCGGTGCGGGTCGGCGAGATCAGTCCAGAGAACTTCGCGTGCGCGTTGGGCTGCCCCGCGAGAGCGCCGAGGCCGGCGGCCCATTCGGCGGTCGCGTCAGCGAAGCCGAGGCCGAGATGACAGATCACCACGGGTGTCGACGGATGCCGGGCAGCCAGAGCCGCGGCCCCGCCGAGCTGCTCGGGGCGGATCAGCAGCTCGAGAACGCGCCCCGATGCGCCGAGCGCGGCGGCGAGCCGGTCGAGGCCAGGCACATCCGAGAGATCGGCGGCGCGCTGCGGCACAGCGGCTCGGATGCCGGAGAAGCCCGCACCGCCGTCCGCCGTCGCCCCGAAGGCCCGGCCGGGCGCCGGCTCGTACTGCAGCACAGCGCGCGACAGCACGGCATCCGCGTCGGTGATGGCGGAGAGCCAGCGCGCCTCCGCGGCCGAGTCGGCGACCTGCACCGCGACCCCCGAGACGATCCCGCAGGCCTCGGCCACGGCGCGGTAGTCGGCGGGCGACGCCACGGCGGGCAGGCCCATCCCGTCGCGCAGCCAGGGGATGGGAAACGCCGTCGCATCCCACACGTGCACGTGCGCGTCGACGATCCGCATGGTCACCCGCGCACGAGCGCGTCCCACAGCGCCGCCGGGATCTCGGCCCCTCGCCCTGCGACGAACGCCTCGACCTCGGCGGGCGTGCGAGCGCCGACGACGACGGCGTCGGCGCCGCGGCGCAGGGGGAACTGCACGGCGGCGTCGGCCAGCGCGACGCCGTGCTCGCGGCACAGCGCCTGAAGCCGGCGCGCCCGCTCGATCTGGTCGGCATCCGCCGGTCGGTACTCGAAGAACGGCGCGGTGTCTGGGTCGGCGAGGATGCCCGAGTTGAACACGCCGGCGGCGATCACCCCGATGCCGCGTGCCTCGGCCAGGGGCATCAGGCGCTCCTCTGCCGACCGGTCGAGCAGCGTCAGCCGCCCGGCCTCCATCACCACGTCGAGGGGAGCCGACGCGACGAAGCGCTCGAGAGGCTCGAGGCGCCCGAGCCCCACGCTGATCGCCCGCACCACCCCTTGGGTGCGCAGCTCCGTCAGCGCCGTCATCGCTCCAGAGAGGCCGGCCTCGACATCGAGCGGGTCGTGCAGGTGCAGCACATCCACGCGGTCGGTGCCCAGGCGTGCAAGCGAGCCCTCGAGGCTGCGCCACACGCCATCACGACTGAGATCGGTCACCGACGACGAGCCGGTGGCGCCGGGGGCGACGGGCGAGCCGTCGGCATCCAGGAGGCGGCGGCCGACCTTGGTGGCGAGCACCACCTCATTCCGCGGCACACCTCGCAGAGCGAGGCCCAGCTTGCGCTCGCTCTCGCCGTCGCCATACAGGGGCGCGGTGTCGAAGAACCGCACCCCCAGAGACAGCGCCGTCTCGATCGTCGCCACCGCATCGGCGTCCGTCACCGGGGTGAACAGGTTGCCGATCGGCGCGCACCCGAGACCGAGGTCGTCGTGTGCGCCGGCGACGGGCGTCAGCGGGCGGAGCTCTGCAGCGAACGCCATGCCTCGTACTCCTCACGGCTGTCGGGGGTCAGGGGGTAATAGTCGCTCAGACGCGCGCCCTCGTCGAGGCGCTGGCGGCTGAACACCTCCCATTCCTCGTGATCGCGCGCCGAGGCGACCACCTGCGGTGCCATCGCCTGCGGTACGACTACCGGACCGTCGTCGTCGGCGACGATGAGGTCGCCCGGCATGCACAGGGCGCCGCCGACGGCGACCGGCACGTCGTACGCCCACGGAGCGAGCTCGGACTGGGAGGCATAGTGCGGCGTCTCGCCCGTGCACCAGACGGGGATCCCGAGCTCGCGGATGCGGGCCGCGTCGCGGATGCGCCCGTCGACGACGATCCCCGCGCCGCCCTTGCGCATGAAGTAGCGGACCAGGATGTCGCCCAGGCAGCCCGAGAAGCGGCTGCCATAGGCCTGCACGACCAGCACATCGCCGGGCTGCACGGCTTCGAGCACGTGCCAGAGCGCGGTGTGACGCTCGGCGTACTCCTGCTCGACGCCGGCCGTCGGGTCCTGCGGCAGCGCGAGGTCCTCGCGCTGCGGCATGAACTGCAGGGTCAGAGCGGAGCCGACCACCCGCGTGCCGGTCGTCAGCGGCCGTGGCCCGTCGACGAAGGTGCGGCGGATGCCGAGCTGATGCAGCTTCGCGCACGCCGTCGCTGAGGAGATCGAGGCGAACTCGTCGATCACGGCCTCGTCGGTGCGGCTGTACTGCGATCCACGCACGGGCAGGGGGAAGTCGGGCCGGATCAGGTCGTCGCTCATGGCTGTCCTTCGAAGGTGAGGTGGCGGGGCGAGCCGGTCGCCCGCGCGATGGTCAGGTCGAGGTCGGTGCCGTGCGCGGGAGGGAGCACGACGACCAGATCGTCGTCGCAGTCGACGGTGGCGAGCGCGACGGCCCCTATCGGCGAGGCGTATGTGCCGGATGCGCCGGGGTGGCCCGAGGAGTCCTCGACGGCGGCGGCGGCCCGCACGATGCGGTCGAGGCCGAAGCGCCCGCCGCGCAGCCGCACGGTGCGGGTGTGCACGATCGAGGTGTTCACCAGTCGCACGCCGACGCCGTCGGCGTCGAGCCGGTGCACGAGCGCCGCCACGTCGTCGGGCAGACCGGGTCGTGCGCGATCGACGTCTTCGTAGCGCAGCGCAGTGTGCCCGAGCCCGCCGTTGTACAGCACCTGAGGCGCCCCGCCGATGAGCTGCGTCAGTACCTCGGTGACCACCGGGTTCACCCGCTGCCAGAAGTGCAGGTGGGTGGCATCGGGGTCCTGCGCATCACCCAGCATCATCGCGGTGCGCCTGGCGACCTGCCCCAGCGCCATCTCGAGGGCGCGCTCCGGGTAGTCGGGCAGGCGGCCGGAGAGGAAGTCGAACCAGCCCGCCTCGTGGCCCGCCTCCGTCTTGTCGCGGAAGGGGGCGATGCGGTCGGCGGATGCGGGGATGCCAGCGATCGCGCGTTCGAGGCGCTCTCGGTCGGCGTCCGAGCGCGTCCACCACCAGAGCCACACCGGCACGTCGAGCTGGAGCGGGCCGAAGTCGAACCAGCCGTCAGCCCCGTGGCGATACGGCACCAGCATCCCTTGTTCCTGTGCGGCGGCGCCGAAGCGCGCCGTCCACCCTCCGCGGAGGCTGTACGAGCTCTCGGCGACCGAGCCGGAGCGCGCCTCCGCGAGCAGAGTGTCGAGCATGGTGCGCACGAGATCGAGAGCCGCGTCGTCGCGACTGATGAGGGCGTGATTGAGCGCTCCGATGAGAGCGCTCATCCCCACCGAGTGGAAGCCGTGCGGCCAGGTCCAGCCGTAGTGCCCGCCCCACCAGCGACCCTCCTGCATCGATCCGGCCACGCCGTCCGGTCCGACGCTGTCGGGCATGATGCTGTCGCCTGTGCGCTCGCGCCAGCCGTCGACGTAGCGCCGGATCCACGCGGCAGCGGTGTCGTCGCCGTCGTACAGCCAGGCGTTCGCGGCGAGCGAGGTCGCCGCGAGATTCACGGCGATGTCGCCCTGCGCACGTCGATGCATCTCCTCCGACATCCGCAGCGCCTTCTCGGGGTCGGCGAGGTCGTCCCAGGTGCGGATGCCGTCCAGGCCGTGGATCGGCAGCCCGTAGGGGCGCATCTCGGCACGATCGGCCGAGTAGGGAACGACCGTGTCGTCGAGACCAGGCCGGGCGCCAAGGGCGCCGTTGTGCGGAGCGCGGAGAACATTGTGCTCGGCGTCGTAGTTGCCCTGCGCGGGGTCGATGAACAGGCGCGCGAAGCGCCGCGCGCGCGTCGCGTACCGGGCATCCGCCGGATCGGCGGCGCAGATGCCGGCGAAGAACAGCAGCGACTCGCCCTGGTGGAACCAGTCGTAGCCGTTGTCGTACTCGTCGGTCAGCATGCCCGCCTCGGTCAGCTGAGCCGTCACGCCCTCCCAGACGCGCTTGCTGTCGGCGAGAGCCTCATCCGGCCCGCCCAGCAGGTAGAACGCCGGCCAGTTGAAGAACGGCTCGTACAGGTCGTCGACCCCGTCACGGTCCTCGAACTCGGCCACCCCGCGCAGCCGTCCGTCGGGTGTGGTGTAGCGATCGCGGAACACGCGTCTGGCCTGCTCGACCTCGTCGAAGAGGCGTCGCTGCAGCACCGCCCAGGCAGGGATCGAGCGCAGCGGAGCGGAGAGGGGGGTCATGGTCATCCCTTCGTCGCACCGGCCACGAGGCCGCCGATGATGTGCCGCTGCATGACGATGAAGAACACCATGGCAGGCAGCACCGCGAGCAGCAGGGTCGGGAACACCTGCGTGTAGTCGGTCGAGAACTGGCCGACCGCGGCGTATACGCCGGTCGTGACCGTGTAGATGCCCGAGCTCGGCCCGAGGATGATCTGCGGGCTGACGAAGTCGTTCCACACGCCGATCGAGTTGAGCACGACGATCGTCGCGACGACCGGCTTCATGATCGGGAAGATGCACGACCAGAACGCGCGCACCGGTCCTGCTCCGTCGAGCGCCGCCGCCTCGTCGATGTCGCGGGGCACGCTGCGCAGATACGCGCTGAACAGGAAGATCGTGACAGGCAGCGTCGCCGCGGTCTCGAACAGGATGAAGCCGGGGATGGTGTTGATCAGTCCCAGCATCCGCAGCACGAAGACCACAGGGATCAGCGTGACCTGACCGGGGATGAACAGGCCGGAGACGAACAGCAGCAGCAGACCAAGATGCCACTTCGAGCGGCCGCGCGCGATCACGTAGGCGACCGGAGCCGACAGCAGGATGCAGAAGATGTTGACCACCACGACGAACAGCAGTGTGATGCCGTACGCGGCGATGACGTTGAACTTGCTGCTGGTGATCGCCGCCCACAGGAAGTCGAGGGTGAAGCTCTGCGGGGTGATCAGCAGGGGGCTCTCGATGATGTCCTTCTGCGGCTTGAAGGCGTTGATCACCATCGTGTACATGGGGATCAGCATCGTGATCGCCACGACTCCGAGCACGAGCCAGCGGATGCCGCCGACCAGTGCCGAGGGGCGGTTGCGCGTCTGCCGGATCATCAGTCGACCGCCTTCTGCTCTGCACGGCGGCGCACCAGCGTCACGCCGAGGCCGATCACGGCCGTCACGATGAGGAGCACGATCGACTGCGCGGCGCCGAATCCCAGCGCCGAGTTCGCGAACGAGTCCTTGAGGATCTGGTAGACGATCGTCTGGGTCGAGCCCGCCGGTCCGCCGTCGGTCAGCGACAGCACGACGTCGTAGGCCTTGAGCAGCCCGACCAGGGTCAGCACGATGTTCACGGTGAACACCGGTGCGATCAGGGGGACCGTGATCGAGCGGAACTGCTGCCAGCGCGATGCGCCGTCCACCGTCGCCGCCTCGTAGTACTCGGCGGGCACCGACTTGATGCCGGCGAGGAAGAGGATCATGTTGAAGCCGAAATGCGACCACACGATGGTGAAGATCACGCTCGCCTTCGCGAAGGTCGGGTCGGTGAGGAATGGCATGGCCGGAAGGCCGAAGGAGGCGAGCATCCCGTTCACCGCGCCGGTCGGGGCGAGCATCGCCGACCAGATGAAGCCGATGATCAGTGAGCTGATCACGTACGGGTAGAAGAAGATCGTCCGCAGAATCGTGTTCGAGCGCCCCGGTCCCGAGATCAGCGCGGCGATCGCGAGACCGACCAGGTTGCAGAACAGCGTGCCGACGAGGGCGATGACGCCCGTGAACACGGCGGCCGAGATCGAGCGGGGGTTGCGGAAGGCCCTGGCGTAGTTGTCCCAGCCGACGAAGTCGAAGTTGAGGCTGTAGCCCGTCCAGTCGGTGAAGCTCAGCACTCCGGCAAGGATCATCGGGATGACGAACATCGCGAGGAACACCGCCACGGCGGGAGTGGCCATGATCAGGCCGGGGACGCGGCGCCGCCAGCGCTGCGCGGCGCCGCTGCGACGCTGCGGGGCGATCGTCGAGCTCATGCGTCGAGGCTCCTGTCGGGGGTGGGGCGTGCGTGTCCCGGGGCGGCGGGCGCCCCGGGACACGGAGGGCAGATCAGCCCGCGTTCGCAGCGAACCAGGCATCCATCGCCTCGACGACGTCGGCGGCCGACGTGCCGCCCATCAGCGCCTGCGTCTGGGTATTGATCTCGTTGGCGTAGCCGTCGGGCAGGGTGCGCTCGCCGTAGCCGCCGCCGGTGGGGGTGTATGCCTCAGCCGGGGTGTCGGCGACGATCTGCAGCAGCTCCTTGCCGAGGTCGGTCATCTCGTACTCGTAGCCGTCGCGGAAGTTGCCGTCGACCTCGAGCTGATCGGCCACCGCCGTCTTGTCGGTGGTGAGGTACTCGATCAGCTTCGCCGCTGCGTCCTGGTGCTCGCTCACCTTGAGGATCGAGTACGGGCTGGCGATGTTCGCGCCCATCGCCGGCTGCTCACCGGCATCCATCGCGGGCGCGCGGAAGACGCCGATCTCGGCCGAGTCCGCTGCCTTCGCCTGCGATCCGGCGAACCAGCTGCCCATGGAGTAGATCGCGGTCTTGCCCGAGAGGAACGACTGCTCGGCATCCGGGTACTTGATGCCCAGCGCCTCCTTCGGCACGTAGCCCTGCTTCACCCAGTCCGAGAAGACCTCGATCGCCGGGCCGTAGGTCTCACCGAAGGTGACCTCGCCGGCCGACATCTGCTGGTACCACTTCGGGTTCTCTGCGATCACCGAGGGCAGGGCGAGCGACTGCAGGGTGTGGCTCGACATCCAGTCGCCGCCCTCCTGGATCGGAGTCCAGCCGGCGTCCTTGAGCTTGCCGAGCGCGGCGGTCAGATCGTCGACGGTCTCGGGGAGCTCGGTGATGCCCGCCTCTTCGAAGGCGGTCTTGTTGTAGAAGAACAGGCTCTGCAGCTGCACGCCGATGCCGGCCATGAGGTACTTGCCGTCCATCGAGTACTGCTCGGCGAGCGGGCCGTTCTTGGCCCATTCGTACTGCGAGAGGTCGACGAGCTCGGGGGCGAGCTTCCCGTTCGGGGCGAGGGACTGGACGATGTCGGGGGCGTCGCCGGATGCCAGCAGACGGGGCACGGCGGCCGCGACGCCCTCGGCGCCCGGGTCCTGGATGACGACGTCGATGTTCTCGTTCGCCTTCTCGAACGGGGCGACCAGGTCGTTCCAGAACTCCTCGGTGAGGTTGGGCGTGACGTTCACGAGCATCCGCAGGGTGACCTTCTCGTTCGAGTCACCGCCCTCGCCGGCGCCGGCGCTGCCGCTGCAGCCCGCCAGGGCGAGTGCCGCGACGGCGGTGATGCCGACCGCGGGAAGAAGTCGAGCCTTGATCATCATTGATCCTTTCGGGGGTGGGTGCTGCTCAGGAGATTACACTAATCGATAATCGTTTGTGAAGTGCTCCGGACGGCGTCCATGGGTGGGGGCATCCGCCACCCGCGGCGCGTGCGGGTCTCGGCGGGCGCTGGCCCGGGCGGGCGCTGGCCCGGGCGGGCGCTGTCCGCCGTGCTCGTTCAGGTCGCCAATTCGGCCCGCTGACTCGGGCACGTGCTTGTTCGGGTCGCGATTCGGCCCGGCCGCCTGTCGTTCAGGTCGCACTTCGGCCCGCTATTCGGGGTTCTTTCCGTGGCGGATCGCGACCTGAACGTGGATGGTCCGGCGGATGCGGGCCGGGACGGGGCGGCGCGGGGCGGCGCGGGGCGGGGCGGGGCGGCGCGGGGAGGGGCGTGTGAGGGTGCCGGCGCGCAGCGGCGGGGTCAGTCGCGGGCGCGTCGCGCGCGGTACGCGGCGACCGCATTGCGGTTCGCGCAGGTGGTCGAGCAGTAGCGCTTCGATCGATTGCGCGACAGGTCGAGCGCGATGGCCTCGCAGTCGGCGTCGTCGCACACCGCGATGCGGCTGCCCTCGTCTGCACGGATGACGTCGATCATCGCCATCGCGGTCTCGATCAGTATGCGTTCGGCCAACGGATGGTCGTCGCCGACCGCGTGCAGGTGCCAGTCGATGCCGTCGTGGCGTCGCAGCTGAGGCGCGAGAGTGCTCTCGGCGAGGGCCGCGTTCACCTCGGCGACCATCTGGTCGCGAGGGGCGAGCAGCATGGTCCGCAGGCGTCCGCGCAGCTCGCGAAGGGCTGTGACCTCGGCGGCGTCGCGGTCGATCCGGCCCGTGTAGGGGAAGAGCGAGAGGAACGCGCGCTCGTCGGCGATCGTCGTGAGGGTGTCGGGCTCCTGGGCGGAGTTCACCAGCCAGACGGCCGATCGCAGAGCGCCCTCGGTGTCATCGGTGAAAATCATGTTGACACCTTACATGGCGCGGGGATAGTGTCACATCTCATGAGCACCGTCGTCGATGACATCCGCCTGCCGGCCGCGCGCCGCGGGGTCAACATCGGTCTGCTCTTCGCGCTCGGCGCTGCGTTGTCGTTCGGCACCTCAGGCGTCTTCGCGCGCGGTCTGATCGACGCCGGCTGGACCCCCGGCGCCGCGGTCACCGTGCGCATGTGGGTCGCGGCGATCGTGCTTCTCGTGCCCACCCTGATCGCGTTGCGCGGCCGCTGGGCCATGGTGCGCAAGAACGCCGGGATGATCGTGATGTACGGCCTCCTGGCCGTCACGACCGCCCAGCTCTGCTACTTCCAGGCGGTCGCCGTGATGGATGTCGGCATCGCCCTGCTCATCGAGTACACCGCTCCGATCGCGGTGATCCTCTGGCTCTGGGTTCGGCGCGGTGAGCGCCCGAGCCGGCGCAGCATCATCGGCGCCGTGATCGCGTTCGCGGGACTCGTGCTCATGCTCGACGTGCTGACCGGCGGCGACGTGAACGTCGGCGGCATCCTCTTCGCCCTCGGCGCGATGGTGGGTGCGGCGACCTATTTCGTGCTCTCGGGGCGCGGCGACACCGGCCTGCCGCCGATCGCCCTCGCCGGCCTGGGTCTGCTGATCGGCTCGATCGGCCTGACGGTCGCCGCGGTCGTCGGTGTGCTGCCCTTCGCGTGGACCACGGCCGACGTGGAGTTCCGCGTGATGACCGTGCCGTGGTTCGTCCCGGTGATCGCGGTCGGGGTCATCGCGACGGCTCTCGCCTACGGCCTCGGCATCGCCTCGACCCGCATCCTCGGCTCGCGGCTGGCGTCGTTCATCGCGCTGTCCGAGGTGGTCGCCGCGATGGTGTTCGGCTGGCTGATGCTCGGGCAGGTGCCTGGGCCCGTGCAGGCGATCGGAGGGATGCTGGTGCTCGCCGGCGTCATCATCGTCAAGCTCGGCGAGTCCGGAGTGACGGCGCCACAGCATCCGGTTCTGCCTGAGGCCGGCCGGCCAGAATCCGACCAGCAGGAGACCGCCCGGTCGCACCCTGACCAGCCCGAGCCCGACGACCCCGAGGCGGATCGCCCCGACGACCCCGAGGCGGATCGTCCCGAGGGCGACAGGCTGCCCGCAGCCGTCTCGCCGTAGCGCCGACGCTGGCCCTCTCGTCGCGCCCCGCATCTCACCGAAACCTGCACGTGGCGCCGAGACCTGCAGTTGCAACCGCAGGTCTCGGCGGCACGTGCAGGTCTCGGCGTGCCGAGGGGATCGCGCGGCGGGGTCAGGCGATGCGGCGGCGGTACGCGCGCATCGCGAACAGGTACGCGACGACCAGGATGCCCACGCACCAGGCCAGCGCGATCCAGATCTCCGCCCCCACCGGGCGTCCGGCGAACAGCGCCTGGATCGAGTTCACGATCGACGTGACCGGCTGGTTCTCAGCGAACCAGCGCACCGGCCCCGGCATCGTCTGGGTCGGCACGAACGCGGAGCTGATGAACGGCAGGAAGATCAGCGGGTACGAGAATGCGCTCGCTCCGTCGACCGTCTTGGCGGTCAGCCCTGCGATCACCGCGAGCCAGGTGAGGGCGAGGGTGAACAGCGCCAGGATGCCCAGCACCGCCAGCCACTCGAGCACGCCGGCCGAGGTGCGGAAGCCCATCGCGAACCCCACCCCGAAGATGATCGCGACGGTCACGCCGTTGGCGACGAGCGATGTGAGCACATGCGCCCACAGCACGCTCGACCGAGCGATCGGCATGGAGTGGAACCGCTCGAAGATGCCGCCCTGCAGATCGGTGAACAGCCGGAACGCCGTGTAGGCGATGCCGGACGCGATCGCGATCAGCAGGATGCCGGGAAGCAGATAGTCGACGTAGCTCGCGTCTCCGATGCTCTGGCGCAGCGCACCGCCGAAGACGAACGTGAACAGCAGCATCAGCGCGATCGGGGTGACTGCGGTCGTGATGATCGTGTCGGGGCTTCGGAAGATGTGCCGCAGCGAGCGGCCGGTGAGAGTGGCGGTGTCCGCCAGTGCGTGGGTGGTCATGCTGCGTCCCTCCTTGTGACGGCGAGGAAGATCTCCTCGAGAGTGGGCTGCTTCTCGACGTACTCGACCTTCGCGGCGGGCAGCAGGCCCTTCAGCTCGGCGAGCGTGCCGTTCGCGATGATGCCGCCCTCATGCAGAATCGCGATGCGGTCGGCGAGATGCTCCGCCTCGTCGAGGTACTGCGTGGTGAGCAGCACGGTGCGTCCGGAGCCCGCGAGCTCTTTCACGATGTCCCACACCTCGATGCGGGCCTCGGGGTCGAGGCCAGTGGTCGGCTCGTCGAGGAAGATCACCTCGGGCTCGCCGACCAGGCTCATCGCGATGTCGAGTCGGCGGCGCATGCCGCCGGAGTAGGTGCCGGCGCGCCTGCTGCCGGCATCCGTCAGCCGGAATCGGGTGAGCAGGGCATCCGCCACCCCGCCCGGGTCGGGGAGGTGCCGCAGTTTCGCCACGAGGACGAGGTTCTCGCGGCCGGTGAGCACTTCGTCGACGGCGGCGAACTGACCGGTGAGGCTGATCGCCTCCCGCACGCGCCGAGCATCTCCGGCCACGTCGGAGCCGAGGACGGATGCCGTGCCGGCGTCCGCCGGCAGCAGCGTCGACAGGATCCTGACCAGCGTCGTCTTGCCGGCGCCGTTCGACCCGAGCAGGGCGAAGATGCTGCCCTGTGCGACGTCGAGGTCGACTCCGCGCAGCACGGCGAGATCGCCGTAGGACTTGCGGATGCCGCGGACGCGGATGGCGCTGGTGGCTGCGTCGTTCATGATCGTTCCCCTTCTTCTCGTCGGGCGGTCTCGATCGCCTCGGCGAGGCGGGCGCGCTCCTTGTCGATCCAGCGGGTGCCGGCGTACGACTGCGCGAAGGTCTCGGTGAAGTCGACGGGGTCGTCTCCCGTGATCTCGCCCACAGGGATGCCGTCGATCGCGGCCCGCTCCCACAAGTCGGCGAGGTCGACGAACATCTGGGTGAGGGTGTCTCCGTCGGTGACGCCGCCGTAGTACAGCAGGTAGCGGTGCATCGCCGTGGCGGCGGTGCGATGCGGTTCGGGCAGTGCGTCGATGCGGCCCTTGGCGTTCTTGTACTGCTTCTTCTGCTCGAGCGATCCGGTGAGCGCTTCGATCCACTTGGCGGCCATGTCAGTTCTCTCCTTCAGGGGCGGTGTTCGTCTTGTCGGTGTCGGTGTCGGTGCCGGTGTCGGTGTCGGGGGAGCGGAGCTGGTCGATCCGCTCTGTCAGGAAGGTCCACGTGCTCCAGAACTCCGCGAGCTCCTGCGCGCCCTGCGCGTTGAGGGTGAACACCTTGCGCGGTGGTCCCTTCTCGCTGGGCACCTTCTCGACGTCGACGAGGCCCTTCTGCTCGATGCGCACGAGCAGTGCGTACACGGTGCCCTCTGCGATCTCGACGAAGCCGCGGTCGCGCAGCTGCGTGGTGATCTCGTATCCGTATGCGGGGTGCCCCGCGAGCAGGGCGAGGACGATTCCCTCGAGCGTGCCCTTCAGCATCTCGGTCATCTGCTTGCCCACTTCGACCCTCCCTACCAGTACTCAGTGATGTTGACTACTGGTACATAGTAACACTGAGTAGCGGGAGTGCAAGAGTGAATCGAGCTCGGTTTATGTATACGCAAGTTCATGCAGGTGCAGAGATTCTGGCATTCGGTCGCCTTTGTGTATACGCTCGCGGTATGAGCACCATCGTCGACCGCGTCAGAGCGAGCGACCGCGCCTACCAGACGCTGCTCGAAGAGATCCAGTCGGGGACCCTCTCCGCAGGCACCGTGCTCGGCGAGGTCGAGCAGGCGACGAGGCTCGGCGTCAGCCGCACGCCCATGCGCGAGGCGCTGCGCCGCCTCGCCGCCGACGGCCTCGCCGTGCAGCAGTCCCCGCGCGTGACCGTCGTCGCGGGGCTCGATGCCGACGACATTCGCGCCCTGTTCGAGATCCGCCGTGCTCTCGAAGAGACCTCGGCCCGCCTCGCCGCCCAGCGGGGGGATGCCAGGGCCTTCGCCGCTCTCGCCGACGAGTTCGCCGATGTCGACCTCGACGGCGATGAGGGCCGCGACGCGTACTACGCCCTCATCGCCCGCCTCGATGCCCAGCTCGACGCCGCGGTGGGCAACGACTACCTCTCATCGGCCCTCCGCACCGTCCGCACCCACCTCGTGCGCGTGCGACGGATGGCTCGCGACAAACCCGAGCGGCTCGCCGCCTCGGCGCGCGAGCACCTGCTGATCGCCCGCGCCCTGGCATCCCGCGACGCGGATCTCGCCGCCCATGCCACCCACGTCCACCTCCACAACGCTCTCGAGAGCATCCTGCAGTCCCTCACGGAAGGAACACGATGACCGTCAACCACCACGTCCGCGTCTACCGCTCGGAAGAAGAGCTTCCCCGCGAGGAGCAGCTCGCCTGGAAGATCGCGCAGGTCGCCGTCGACCCCGTCGAGGTCGAGCCGGAGGTGGTCGACATGATCATCAACCGCATCATCGACAACGCGTCGGTCGCTGCGGCATCCCTTACCCGCGGCCCGATCAACGCGGCCCGCGCCCAGGCGTTCAGCCACCCCGTCTCGACCGGCGGCAGGGGAGCCACCGTGTTCGGCTGCACCCTCGATGAGCGCACCAGCCCCGAGTGGGCGGCATGGGCGAACGGCGTCGCCGTGCGCGAGCTCGACTACCACGACACCTTCCTCGCCGCCGAGTACTCGCACCCCGGCGACAACATCCCGCCGATCGTCGCCGTCGCCCAGCACACGGGAGCCGACGGCCGCGCGCTCGTGCGCGCCCTCGCCACCGGCTACGAGATCCAGGTCGATCTCGTGAAGGCGATCTCGCTGCACAAGCACAAGATCGACCACGTCGCGCACCTCGGCCCGTCGGCGGCAGCCGGCATCGGCACCCTGCTCGGCCTCGACGCCGAGACCATCTACCAGGCCATCGGCCAGGCGCTGCACACGACCACCGCCACCCGTCAGAGCCGCAAGGGCGAGATCTCGACCTGGAAGGCGCACGCCCCGGCCTTCGCAGGCAAGATGGCCGTCGAGGCCGTCGACCGTGCCATGCGCGGCCAGACCTCGCCGTCACCGATCTACGAAGGCGAAGACGGCGTGATCGCCTGGATGCTCGACGGCAAGGACGCCTCGTACGAGGTGCCGCTGCCCGCGGCAGGCGAGCCGAAGCGCGCGATCCTCGACACGTACACCAAGGAGCACTCGGCCGAGTACCAGGCGCAGGCGATCATCGACCTCGCGCGCCGCCTCGGCACCGCGCGGCCCGAGCTGCGCGACCCGGCGAACATCGAGTCGATCGTGCTGCACACCAGTCACCACACGCACAACGTGATCGGCTCGGGCGCGAACGACCCGCAGAAGTACGACCCGACCGCATCGCGCGAGACGCTCGACCACTCGATCCCGTACATCCTGGCGGTCGCACTGCAGGACGGCACCTGGCACCACGTCGACTCGTACACTCCCGAGCGCGCCGGGCGGGCAGACACCGTCGAGCTGTGGAACAAGATCACCACCGCGGAGGACCCGGAGTGGACCCGCCGCTACCACTCCATCGACCCCGCCGAGAAGGCGTTCGGCGGACGCGTGGAGATCACGCTGACCGACGGCACGACGGTGGTCGATGAGATCGCCGTCGCCGACGCGCACCCGCTGGGCGCCCGCCCCTTCACGCGCGAGAACTACATCCGCAAGTTCCGCATCCTCGCCGAGCCCGTGCTCGAGGTGGCCGAGATCGAGCGCTTCCTGTCGCTGGTGCAGAGGCTCCCCGAGCTCACCGCCGACGAGGTGCAGGAGCTCTCGATCGTCGCGAAGCCGCGCCTGCTGGCATCCGCCGACGCCCCGAAGGGCCTGTTCTGAAAGTCTGACCCGCCGTCGAATCGCTCAACTGGCCCGTTGTCGGCTGGTTTCGCCGCCAGTCGAGCTATTCGAAAGCTGAAGGAGGTTCTCATGCTGTACTCCACCACTCCGGCGCACGAGAAGCGCCGGGCGTTCCGGGAGCGGCTCGCGTCGGGTGAGCTGCTGCGGTTCCCCGGCGCGTTCAACCCGCTCAGCGCGCGACTCATCGAGCAGAAGGGGTTCGAGGGCGTCTACATCTCGGGTGCCGTCCTCTCGGCCGACCTCGGCCTTCCCGACATCGGGCTCACGACGCTCACCGAGGTCGCCGGGCGCGGCCAGCAGATCGCGCGGATGACCGAGCTGCCGGCGATCATCGATGCCGACACCGGATTCGGCGAGCCGATGAACGTCGCCCGCACGATCCAGGCCCTCGAAGACGCCGGCATCGCCGGAGCGCACATCGAGGATCAGATCAACCCGAAGCGCTGCGGGCACCTCGACGGCAAGTCGGTCGTCGACGAGGACACGGCCGTCAAGCGCATCCGGGCTGCGGTCGACGCACGACGCGACCGGAACTTCCTCATCATGGCGCGCACCGACATCGCCGCCGTCGACGGACTCGAGGTCGCGAAGGACCGCGCCAAGGCGCTGGTGGATGCCGGGGCCGACGCGATCTTCCCCGAGGCGATGCGCTCGCTCGAGGAGTTCGCCGCGATCCGGGATGCCGTCGACGTGCCGATCCTCGCCAACATGACCGAGTTCGGCAAGAGCGACCTGTTCTCGGTCGACCAGCTGCGCGATGTCGGCGTGAACATCGTGATCTGGCCGGTCTCGCTGCTGCGCATCGCGATGGGCGCGGCCGGTCGCGCACTCGATACCCTGAACGACGAGGGGCACCTGACCTCGAAGCTCGGCGAGATGCAGCACCGCGCCGATCTCTATGATCTGATCGACTACGAGTCGTACAACCACTTCGACTCGGGAGTCTTCAACTTCACCATCGAGAAGGGCTGAGCGCATGACCGATGAGATCCGGAAGGGCCTGGCCGGCGTCGTCGCCGACGTGACGGCCATCAGCAAGGTCAACCCCGAGACCAACAGCCTGCTCTACCGCGGATACCCGGTGCAGGAGCTCGCGGCGACCCAGTCGTTCGAGGCCGTCGCCTACCTGCTGTGGCATGGCGAGCTGCCGACCGATGCGCAGCTGGCGGAGTTCCGTGCGACCGAGCGCGCTCACCGTGCCCTCACGCCCGAGGTCAAGGCGGCGATCGACGCCCTGCCGCTCGACTCGCACCCGATGGACGAGGTGCGCACGGCGGTCAGCGTGATCGGCGCCTTCGAGACCGCGGGCACGGGCAACGTGCTGGATGCCGTGGGCACCCCCGAGCAGAACCTGCAGCGCAGCCTGCAGCTGTTCGCGGTGCTGCCGGCCGTGGTCTCGTATGGCCAGCGCCGGCGCCGCGGCCAGGAGCTCGTCGAATCGAGGGACGACCTCGACTATGCCGCGAACTTCCTGTGGCTGACGTTCGGAGAAGAGCCGCACGAGACGGTCGTCGACGCGTTCAACCGCTCGATGATCCTGTACGCCGAGCACTCGTTCAACGCATCGACCTTCACCGCCCGCGTGATCACCTCGACCCTGAGTGACCTGTACTCGGCGGTGGTGGGTGCGATCGGCGCGCTCAAGGGCCCGCTGCACGGCGGCGCCAACGAGGCCGTGATGCACATCTTCGACGAGATAGGGTCGGCCGACCAGGTCGTGCCCTGGCTCGATAAGGCGCTCGCCGAGAAGCGCAAGATCATGGGCTTCGGCCACCGCGTGTACAAGCGAGGCGACTCGCGGGTGCCCACAATGAAGGCTGCCCTGGACTCGCTCGTCGAGCACTACGACCGCCCCGACGTGGCCGAGCTGTACGAGACGCTCGAGAGCGAGTTCGTCGATCGCAAGGGCATCTACCCGAACCTCGACTACCCGTCGGGCCCGGCGTACAACCTGATCGGCTACGACACGCTCACCTTCACGCCGCTGTTCATCGCGGCGCGCATCGTCGGCTGGACGGCGCACATCGCCGAGCAGCAGGGCGCGAACGCGCTGATCCGCCCGCTGTCGGCGTACAACGGCGTCGACGAGCGTCATATCCAGGCCTACGTGCCCGACACTGCGGCGATCGACGTGCAGGAGCGCCCGGAGGAAGCCGCCGGCTGACCGGCATCCCGATTCGCTGCGGCCGGCGATAGGCGCCGGCGCCTACTGCCGGTCGCGGGGGTGGGTGCCGGTGCGCTCGCCGGTCTCGAGCGCGGCGACGGCGGTGAGATCGTCGGCGTCGAGGTCGAAGCCGTCGAGATCGAGATTCTGACGCAGACGATCCGGATGCACGGACTTGACCACCGCGGCTCCGCCCAGCTGCAGATGCCAGCGCAGGATGACCTGGGCGACCGACACCGAGTGCTTCGCCGCGATGCCGGCCAGGGTGGGGTCATCGAGCAGCCGCCCGCGACCGAGCGGACTCCACGCCTGAGTGACGATGCCGTGCTCTGAGTGGAACGCGCGCAGCTCATGCTGCGGCAGCCACGGGTGCGATTCCACTTGGTTGAGTGCGGGGGCGACGCCGGTGTCGTCGATGAGACGACGCAGGTCGTCGATCTCGAAGTTGGCGACGCCGATCGTGCGCACGCGCCCCTCTTGCTGCAGCTCGATGAGTCCGCGCCAGACCTCGACGAACGTGCCCCGCGTCGAGCGCGGCCAGTGGATCAGGTACAGGTCGAGCGGCCCGATGCCGAGGTCGTGCTCGGACTGCGCGAAGTCGGCGAGCGCCTGCGCCCGGCTCTGCACAGGGTCGCCCCAGAACTTCGAGGCGACGAGCAGCTGGTCGCGGCGCCCTGACTCGCGGATGGCCTCGCCCAGCTCGCGCTCGTTGCGGTAGAACTGCGCGCCGTCGACCAGCCGGTAGCCGGCCTCGATCGCGGCGAGAGCCACCTCGGCGGTCTGCTCGACCGGCACCTTGTAGAGGCCGAAACCGAGCGCCGGAAGCCGGGTGCCGTCTGCGAGGGGGAACGATGCGGGCATGCCGACATCCTCACACGGCGCGGCGCACCCTGGAGGCCGGCTCGTCGCGTCCGGCGCGTGGGGTGCGCCGGGGTCGGGAGAATCACTCCGCACAGGTCTTGTGGACGCCATTGTGATACCGGTAACATCCGAGGCAGCTGATCCCATGCCGTGGCATCCGTCGTATCTCGAGGAGGAGAGACCCGCACCGAACCCGGTGGCCCGGCCCCAGCTGAGACAGCGGCTCCGCCGCCGGCCGTCCGGCCGATCCCCACCGCCGTCCTCGGCGCGTCCTCTCGGCACCCCGTGCCGCAGCGGCCTCAGGCCGGTGCTCGAGTGCGCGTGCGCTCTGTCGCGCCCATGAACGGCCGATGCAGTAGAAGGAGTACGTACACGTGAGAACAATCGACAACGACGTCCGCCGCGGGCGGCGTCGATCGGCGCGTCGCGTCGCCGCCCTGGCGGGCGTGACGGCACTGATCGCCTCATCGGCGGTCGCCATCGGCCAGTCTGCTTCGGCGACGCCGGTCGCCCTCGCCCCTCAGGCCGTCGTGGCGGCCGGTCCTGAAGTGCCGCCGGTGCCGGGCAACCTGCTGCCCGATGGCCGCTTCGCCGGCGACTACGCCGGATGGACGAACACCAGAGGCGGGACTCTCGCCCTCAGCACGGATGCCGCCAGCGGCACGCACTCGCTGGCCGTGACGGGGCGCGAGAACACCCAGTCCGGTCCGTTCGCGAACGTCAGCGGACGACTCGAGACGGGGGCCACCTACCGGATGAGCGGCAAGCTGAAGTACACCGAGGGCGCCGACACGCAGCGGTTCAACTTCACCTTCTGCCCGACGAACTTCAACGGCTGCGCCGATTACGGCACCACGTTCACCAAGGGCGAATGGGGCTCGTTCACCCAGCAGTTCACGGCCGAGGCCAAGCACGCCGCCGCGGGCTGGTTCTTCGTCGAGACCCCATGGGGATCGGGTGCGCTGCAGGACTTCGCGGTCGACGAGCTCTCGCTGATCAAGATCGCCGACGCCCCGGAGCAGCCGGCCTTCACGAGCCTCGAGAAGGTGCAGACCAAGCCGATCGGCGACCACAACCCGCTGGTCGGCCACAAGTTCGGCGCAGACCCGCACCACCTCGTCTACAACGGCCGCCTCTACATCTACTCCACCGACGACACGCAGCAGTACGAGGCGAACAGCAAGGACGCCAACGGGCTGCCGACGCAGTCGAACGGCTACGGTGCGATCACCCGGCTCAACGTGATGTCGACCAGCGACATGGTCAACTGGGTCGACCACGGTGCGGTGCCGATCGCGCGCGAGGGCGGTGCGGCGCCGTGGGCCCGCAACTCGTGGGCACCCGCGGCCATCGAGAAGGACGGCAAGGTCTACCTGTACTTCTGCGATAGCGGCACGGGAACCGCCGTGGTCGTCGGCGGCTCGCCGCTCGGCCCGTGGACCGATCCGCTCGGCAAGAAGATCATCCCCGACACCGTGTCGCGCGACTACATCGCCTCGGGCGGATTCCCGGCGGGCATGTGGCTCTTCGACCCTGAGGTGTTCATCGACGACGACGGTCAGGCGTACCTCTACTTCGGCGGCAACTCGCAGATCGGCACCGCGCCGAACGTGCAGGGCCCGCAGAACCCCAAGTCGACCCGCGTGGTCAAGCTGAAGGACGACATGGTCACCCTTGACGGCGACCCGGTCGAGATCGACGGCCCCGGCATGTTCGAGGCATCGAGCATGTTCAAGCGCGACGGCAGGTACTACTACTCGTACTCGTCGAACTTCCAGGTGAAGGCCGAGGCGGGCAAGTACCCGAGAACCGGCGCCATCGCCTACATGATGACCGATGACCCGATGGACCTGCCGGCCTCGAAGTACGCAGGAGAGGCGTTCCTCAACCAGTCGACGTTCTTCGGTGCGGGCAACGGGGGCAACAACCACTCCGACATGTTCGAGTTCAAGGGCGAGACCTACTTCACGTATCACGCGCAGACGCGCGGTGCGGCATGGGCTGCGGCTCTCGGCACACCCGGGTCGACCCAGGGCTATCGCTCGGTGCACATCGACAAGCTCGAGTTCAACGAAGACGGCACCATCAAGCCGATCGTCGGAACGCGCGCCGGTGTCGAGCAGGTCGAGGCCTTCGACCCGTACCGAACGTTCGAGGCCGAGACACTCGCCTGGCAGCTCGGACTCGCCGTCACCAAGACGGATGCCTCGTCGGTCGAGTTCCCCGAGCACAACGGCGGCGGCAACATGGTGCTGTCGAAGGTCGACGATGGCGATTTCGCGGGTATCTCGGGTGTCGACTTCGGCGCCGGCGCGAAGACGGTGTCCGCCCGGGTGAAGCCGCTCGTCGCGGGCGGCAGCGTCCAGGTGCGACTCGACCAGGTCGACGGCCCGGTCGTCGCTGAGATCCCGCTCACGGGAGCGCTCGGAGAGTGGACCACCGTGCAGGCCGATGTGGAAGGGGCGACCGGAGAGCACGACGTGTTCTTCGTGTTCGCCGCCCCGGAAGGCGCTGAAGACGGTGCCGGCCTCGTCGAGGTCGACAACTGGGCGTTCGAGCGCGACATCGCGCCGGCGCTGCCCTTCACCGTCGAGGTCACCGATCGCTGCCTGGCGGGCAAGTTCATCAGCCTGACCATCCGCGTGACCAACGGCGCCGCCGTGCCGGCTTCGTTCACGGTGGAGACGCCGTACGGACGCCGGGGCATCGGCGCGGTCGACGCCGGTGCCGCTGCGTCGACGGTGGTGAACACCAAGCGGGCCGTCGTGCCCGAAGGCGTGATCACCGTCTCCGCTACCGCCGTGGTGGACGGCGAGCGGGTCGACCTGACGCAGGAGATCGCGACACCGGTCGCGCGCTGCGGCTGATCGCGATCCGCGATCGGGGCCGGCCGGAGTACGCTCCGGCCGGCCCCTCATTGTGCCGCCCGAGTCGTTCCCGATAACATCGCGAGAAGCACGCTCGACGGAGGACCGCATGGCGAACGTCGGTTCAGACAAGCCGAACATCAGGCAGGTCGCGACGATCGCGGGTGTCTCGCACATGACGGTCTCGCGGGTGCTCAACGACTACCCGAACATCAAGCCCGAGACGCGACGTCGCGTGCTCGAGGCGATCGAAGAGCTCGACTACCGTCCGAACCTCGTCGCGAGGGCTCTGGCCACGCAGCGCAGCCAGCGCATCGGCGTGATCGTCGAGAGCGCAGTGGCGCACGGGCCGACCAGCATCCTCCGGGCCGTCGAGCTCGCCGCCCGCGGCGCCGGCTACTCCGTGACGCCCGTCGCGCTACTCGAAGGCGACCCGTTGACCCCGCAGGACGCGGTCGACAGCCTCACCACTCAGGGGGTCGATGCGATCTGCGTGATCGCCCCTCGGTCGTCGTCCGTGGCCGCCCTGCGCCGCGTCGCCATGAGCGTGCCGATGCTGGTGATCAAGGCGGATGCCGATCCCACGTTCCTCACGGTGTCGATCGACCAGAACGCGGGAGCCGCGCTGGTCGTCGACCACCTCGTCTCTCTCGGCCACCGCGACATCCTGCACGTATCGGGACCTCTCGACTGGCTCGACGCCCGTGCCCGTGAGCGGGCCTTCCACACCAGGGCGAAGTCGTGGGGAGTGCGCGAGCGGCCGATCGTCGTCGGCGACTGGAGCGCGGACTTCGCCTACGATTTCGCCATCGGCCTGAAGCGACTGCCCGACTTCACCGCCATCTTCGCCGCGAACGATGACACCGCGATCGGCCTCATCCACGGCCTGCACGACCGCGGGTTCGACGTTCCGGGCGACCTCAGCGTCGTGGGCTTCGACGATGTGCCGCTGGCCCGGCACTTCCTGCCGCCGCTGACCACCGTCCGCCAGGATTTCGAGGCGCTGGGCTCGGCCGCGGTCGAGATGCTGCGCGCGGCCATCGAGAAGCGCGAGATCCCCCAGGTCACGCGCATCCCCACCGAGCTCGTCGTGCGCGAATCGACCGCGCCGCCGAGGGAGGTGCGGTGACCGCCTCGCCCGTCGACCCCATCATCGAGATGCTCGGGATCACGGTCGACTTCCCCGGCATGCGTGCGCTCGACGACGTCGACTTCCGGCTCTTCCCCGGTGAGGTGCACGCCCTCATGGGCGAGAACGGCGCGGGCAAGTCGACGCTGATCGGCGTGCTCACGGGCACGCGGCGCCCTGTCGCAGGCATGCTGCTCGTCGACGGGGATGCGCGCGAGTTCTCGGGCGTCGCGGCCAGCCGCGCGGCGGGAATCGCGACCGTGTTCCAGGAGGCGCAGCTGAGCCCGAACCTCAGCGTCGCCGAGAATGTGATGCTGGGGCGTGAGCGCCGGGGCCGCTTCGGCATCGACTGGCGCCGCACGAGGGCGGATGCCGCTCGGGCGCTCGCCCGGCTCGGCCTCGACGAGCTCGACCCGCGCACACCGCTGACTCAGCTGTCGCCCGCGCAGAAGCAGCTGGTCGCACTGGCGCGGTCCGTCGTCGACGAACCACGGGTGCTGGTGCTCGATGAGCCGACTGCGAGCCTCGACCAGGCAGAGGTCGCGACGCTCATGCGGGTGATCCGCGGACTGCGCGACGGCGGCACGGCCATCCTGTTCGTGTCGCACTTCCTCGAGCAGGCATTCGCGATCAGCGACCGGATGACCGTGCTGCGGGGCGGCAGGAAGGTCGGCGAGCACGCCACGCGCGACCTTGAGCGCGCCGACCTCATCTCGCAGATGCTCGGCAAGGACATCGACGGGCTGCGCGCCCTCGGGTCGGAGCGCAAGGCGCACCACTACCAGGCGGAGGGCGAGCCGGCGCTCAGGGCCGAGGGCATCGGCCGTCGCGGAGTGCTCGCGCCGACCGACGTCGAGGTGCACCGAGGTGAGATCGTCGGATTCGCCGGGCTGCGCGGTTCCGGCCGCACCGAGCTGGCCTCGCTGCTCGGCGGAGCGCTGCGCCCCGATGCAGGCGACCTGCAGGTCTCTGGCGAGCGGGTCGCTCTGCGCAGCCCGTCGGCGGCGCTGCGCAGGCGCATCTCGCGGTCGAGCGAGAGCAGGCGCACCGACGGGATCGTCGCCGGGCTGACCGCGCGCGAGAACATCCTGCTGTCGCTGCAGGCGGTGCGCGGGTGGACTCGTCCGGTGTCGAGGGCGGAGCAGGCCGGGCTGGTGGATGCCTGCATCGACGCGCTCCATCTCGACCCTGGCGAGCTCGATCGTCCGGTCGAGCTGCTCTCGGGCGGCACCCAGCAGAAGGTCATGCTCGCCCGGGCGCTGATCGTCAGGCCCCATGTGCTGATCCTCGACGAGCCGACACGCGGCATCGACGTCTCGGCGAAGCTGGAGATCCAGCGGCGCGTCAGCCGGCTGGCCGCCGAGGGGACCGCCGTGGTGTTCATCTCGTCCGAGCTGGAAGAGGTCGTGCGGCTGAGCGATCGGATCCTCGTGCTCAAGGATCGCGAGAAGATCGGCGAGCTGAGCAACGGGCCAGGAGTCACGGTCGACACGGTCGTCGAGATGATCGCCGCCGACCACGCCTGACGGCGCCGGCGGTCGCCGCAGAAACATCTCTTGTGTTCAGCGGAATGTTCCCGGTAACATCCTTGCCAGGACGCACCCACGTCCTGCGAACCCACATCGGACCATCACGGTCCACCCGGGCGGCACCCGGTCTCAAGGAGGAGAACAATGTCTGCAAAGAGGCACATCACAGCGGTACTCGGCTTCGCCGCGGTCGGCGCTCTCGCGCTCGGCCTGACGGGCTGCAGCGGAGGGACGGCCGATGCGGATGCGGGCGCCGACGGCGGCTCGGGCGATCTGATCAACGTCGGGTTCGTCGCGGTCGGCCCCGAGGGCGGCTGGCGTCAGGCGAACGAGCAGAACATCAAGGACACGTTCACAGAGGAGGCCGGGTACGAGCTCAGCTACGCACCAGCGGCGAACCTCGACCAGAAGTCGCAGATCGACAGCTTCACCGCCTTCGTCGATGAGGGCGTAGACGTGATCCTGCTCTCGGCGACAGAGGCCACCGGCTGGGAGGACTCGCTCAAGCTCGCGCAGGAGGCCGAGATCCCGGTCATCCTGCTCGACCGCGGCATCGAGCCCGACGATGACAGCCTGTACGTCACCCGCATCGCGCCCGACAACGTCGAGGTCGCCAAGGAGGTCGGCGCCTGGGCGGCGAGCGCCTTCCCCGACGGCGGCAACTACGTCGTGCTCGAGGGCCCGGCCGGTGTCGGCGTCGTGAACGAGCGCAACAAGGGCTTCGAAGAGGGCCTGGGAGGCGCGCAGCTGACCAAGGTCGACGCGCAGACGGCGAACTGGTCGACGGAAGAGGGCAAGAGCGTCCTCGAGACCATGCTCAAGGCCAACGGCAACGACATCCAGTTCGTGTTCGCGCAGAACGACGAGATGGGTCTCGGAGCCGCTCAGGCCGCAGAAGAGGCCGGTCTCGTCGTCGGCGAGGACATCAAGATCGCCACGATCGACGGCACGAAGAATGCGATCCAGGCGCTCGCCGACGGCAAGCTCAGCTACGTGCACGAGTACAACCCGCTCTTCGGCGAGACCGCGCTCGAGGTCGTGCAGAAGGCGCTCGACGGCGAGGACGTCGAGCCGTACATCATCGTTCCGAGCGAGGCGTTCGACTCGGCCGACGCGGCGAAGGCCGTGCTCGCCGACCGCAAGTACTGACCGGGAGCCGGGTGGCGCGCGCTGCGCCACCCGGCCTCGTCGACCCAGACGGAGAGACAGCGATGACCGAAGAACTGCCCATCGTGCAGATGCGCGGGATCTCGATCGAGTTCCCCGGGGTGAAGGCTCTGGACGACGTCGAGTTCCGCCTCTTCCCCGGAGAGGTGCACGCCCTGATGGGCGAGAACGGCGCCGGCAAGTCCACCCTCATCAAGGCGCTCACCGGCGTCTACCGGATCGACTCCGGAGCGATCGTGGTGGCCGGGCAGGAGAGGCGGTTCGCCGGAACCGGCGACGCTCAGGATGCCGGGATCTCCACCGTCTACCAAGAGGTGAACCTCGCACCCAACCTCAGCATCGGCGAGAACGTCATGCTCGGGCACGAGGTGCGGGGGCCGTTCGGCGTCGACTGGCGAGCCACCCACCGCGCGGCGACCGACGCGCTCGCCCGCCTCGGACTCGACCGGCTCGACACCCGCAGGCCGCTCTCCACTCTCTCGATCGCGATGCAGCAGCTCGTCGCGATCAGCCGCGCTATGGCCATCAAGGCCAAGGTGCTCATCCTCGACGAGCCGACGTCGAGCCTCGACGCCGCCGAGGTCGACGGGCTGTTCCGCGTGATGCGGACCCTCCGCGATCAGGGCGTCGCGATCCTCTTCGTCTCGCACTTCCTCGACCAGATCTACGCGATCAGCGACCGCCTCACGGTGCTGCGCAACGGACGCTACGAGGGCGAGTACCTCACGCGCGAGCTCGACCGGCACGCGCTGATCTCGAAGATGATCGGCAAAGACCTCGATGCACTGAAGTCGCTCGGCGGAAACCGCCGCACCGCCCCGCGCGCATCCGATGAGCAGCCGCTGCTCTCCGCATCCGGAATCGGCCGCCGGGGATCCGTCGAGCCCACCGACCTCGACATCCGCCCTGGCGAGGTGGTCGGCCTCGCCGGCCTGCTCGGCTCCGGCCGCACAGAACTCGCCCGCCTGCTCTACGGCGCCGATCGCCCCGACCAGGGGGAGCTGTCGCTGCGCGGGCGCAGCGTCAGCATCACGTCGCCCGCCGAGGGGCTGGCCCAGCGCATCGCCTTCTCGACCGAGAACCGTCGAGACGAGGGGATCGTCGGCGACCTGACCGTGCGCGAGAACATCATCCTCGCCGTGCAGGCGGAACGCGGGTGGGCCAGACCCATCCCGCGGCGGGAGCAGGATGCCCTCGTCGCGAAGTACATCGCCGAGCTGAACGTGCGCCCGGCCGACCCCAACCGCCTCATCAAGAACCTCTCCGGCGGCAACCAGCAGAAGGTGCTGCTCGGCCGCTGGCTCGCGACCCAGCCCGAGGTGCTGATCCTCGACGAGCCGACCCGCGGTATCGACGTCGGAGCCAAGGCGGAGATCCAGGAGGCCGTCGCGGCGCTCGCCGAAGAAGGGGTCGCCGTCGTGTTCATCTCATCGGAGCTCGAAGAGGTCGTGCGCCTCTCGGAGCGGATCGTCGTGCTCAAGGACCATGAGAAGATCGGCGAGATCCAGAACGGGCCCGACGTGACGGCCCAGGAGATCGTCGACGTCATCGCGGCGCACGGGACGGATGCCGCGGCAGCCACGCTCGACGACGCGCAGGGCGCCCTGCCCGAGACCATCACCGCAACGACCGCAGAGGAGGGCGCGCGATGAACAACGCGACCGCCGTCTGGCGAGACCTCATCCACAAGCCGTTCTTCTGGGGCATCATCGCGATCGTCGCGCTGCTCGTGCTCAACGTGATGAAGGACCCCGGCTATCTCGCCATCTCGATCAACCCCAACAACGGCAACCTGGTCGGCAACGTGATCGACATCCTGCGCCAGGCGGCCCCGATCATGATGATCGCGATCGGCATGTCGCTGGTGATCGCGACCGCGGGCATCGACCTCTCGGTCGGCTCGATGATGGCCGTCGCCGGAGCGGTGTCGATGGAGTTCCTCAGCGGACCGGGTGCGACCGGATCCGCCGGCGCGGCGTTCACCGCGGTCGGGCTGTCGCTGCTCGTCACAGCGGCGCTCGGCGCCGTCAACGGCGTGCTCGTCGCCTATGTCGGGCTGCAGCCGTTCATCGCGACCCTGGTGCTCATGCTCGCCGGCCGCGGCATCGCCAAGGTGATCACGGGCGGGCAGAACACCGCGGCATCCAACGAGTCGTACCGGTGGATCGCCAACGGCTACGTCCTCGGCATCCCCGTCGTCTTCATCCTCGCGGTCGCGATCGTGATCGCCGTCGCCTGGGTCGTGCGGCGCAGCGCCCTCGGCCTCATGATCGAGGCGATCGGCATCAACCCCAAGGCCAGCCGGATGGCCGGGATCAAGCCGAAGGGGCTGCTGCTGACCGCCTACATCCTCAGCGGCGTGCTCGCGGGTGTCGCAGGCGTCATGTCGGTCGGCAGCGTGATGACCGTCGACATCTCCCGCACCGGATACCAGCTCGAGCTCGACGCCATCCTCGCCGTCGTCATCGGCGGAGCCTCTCTCATGGGCGGCAAGTTCTCGCTCTCGGGCGCGTTCGTCGGAGCGCTCCTGATCGCCACCCTCGACAAGACCGTGCTGTTCCTCGGCGTCTCGTCGTCGGCTACTCCGGCGTTCAAGGCGCTCGTCATCATCGTCATCTGCCTGCTGCAGTCCGACCGCGTGCGGGCATGGTTCCGCCGGCGGAGGTCGGCCGCCACCGCCCCGAGCGTCGACGCACCGAAGAAGGAGGTGGCGGCATGAGCTCCGCGACCGCGACCCCCGCCCGCCCCGCCGGTGCGGCGCTCGCCGCCCGAGTCGGGCGCAGCGTCACCTCGAACCCGTCGGTGCTGCCGACCATCGCCTCGGTCGTCATCTTCGTCGGCATGATCGTCTACGGCGAGATCGCGTACGGGCGCATCGTGCAGGCCAGCACCCTGTCGAACCTGCTCATCAACAATGCGCACCTCATCGTGCTCGCGGTCGCCCTGACGTTCGTCATCATCACGGGCGGCATAGACCTGTCGGTCGGCTCGATCATCGCCTTCTCGTCGGTCGCGGGCGTGATGCTGGTGAACGCCGGATGGAACCCGTTCGCGGTCGCGGTGACGATGATCGTCATCGGCGCTGTGTTCGGCCTCGTCTCCGGCGTGCTGATCCGCTACTTCAACGTGCAGCCGTTCATCGCCACGCTCGCGATGATGTTCCTCGGGCGAGGGCTCGCCTCGCTGCTGAGCACGCAGCCCGAGCGGCTGCCCGAGGACTCGGGCCTGCGGTGGATCGGCGAGAAGATCAAGCTCATCGACGGGCCCAAGGTCAACGACCTGACCGTCACTCCGGCGGTGATCGTCGCCGTGATCGTCGTACTCGCCGCGTTCTTCGTGCTGCACCGCACGCGCACCGGTCGCACCGTGTACGCGATCGGCGGCTCCGAGAACTCGGCGCTGCTCATGGGCCTGCCGGTTCATCGCACCAAGGTGCTCGTCTATGTGATCAGCGGAGCCCTGGCGGGTCTCGCCGCTGTGCTCTACACCGCTCGCCTCGGCACCGCGCAGAACATCACCGGCATCGGCTGGGAGCTCGACGCCATCGCGGCCGCGGTCATCGGCGGCACGGTGCTCACGGGCGCGTACGGCTACGTGCTCGGATCGGTCGTCGGCGCGCTCGTGCTGGGCCTCATGACGGTCCTCATCACGAGGGACGGCGGCATTCCGCCCGAGATGACGACGATCATCACCGGCGGCATCCTGCTCGTGTTCGTGCTGCTGCAGCGCGCGGTCACCCGCAAGAAGGAGTAGCGCGACGGGCCGTACACTCGGGACGATGAGCGGATCAGGTCAGGCGCCCCAGCGCACGGCGGGTGTGCGCGAGGTCGCCGCGCTCGCCGGGGTCTCGCGTCAGACCGTGTCGCGGGTGCTCAACGAGCATCCGGAGGTCGCGACGGCGACGCGAGAGCGCGTGCTCGCGGCCATGGCTGAGCTCGGCTACCGCATGAACAATGCGGCGCGCGCACTCGGCACCCGCCGATCCCGAACCCTCGGAGTGCTCGCCTCGGATGCCCTGCAGTACGGTCCCTCGCGCAGCATCGCCGCAATCGAGGCCTCGGCCCGAGAGGTCGGCTACTGGGTGAGCGCCGCGTTCGCGGACGCCGGGGACGCCGCCGCCGTCGTCTCGGCTGTCGAGCATCTGGTCGCCCAGGGCGTGGAGGGCATCGTCGTCGTCGCGCCCCACGCCGGCACCCTCGAGGCGCTCGACGAACTGCGCATCGGCGTGCCGGTCGTCACCCTGCACTCCTCGGATCGCGGCGCGCGCGGTCTCTCGGTCGACCAGGTCGCAGGCGCCAGATTGGCCGTCGCCGCACTGGCGGATGCAGGGCACACCCGGATCGCCCATCTGGCCGGACCAGCCGACTGGCTCGAGGCGGAGTCCCGTGCCGATGGCTTCACCGCCGAGCTCGCGGCCCGCGGGCTGGAGCCCGGCCCGGTGCTCGCGGGGGACTGGTCGGCGGGCTCCGGCTACTCCGCCACCGCCGCGATCCGCGACTCGAGGGTCACCGCGGTGTTCGCGGCGAACGACCAGATGGCGCTCGGCCTGCTCGGCGGGCTGCACGAGGCGGGGCTGTCGGTACCAGGCGACATCAGCGTCGTCGGCTTCGACGATGTCCCGGACGCCGCGTACTACTGGCCGAAGCTCACGACCGTGCGGCAGGACTTCGATGAGCTTGCGCGGCGCGCGGTTGCCGCCCTGCTCGGCGGAGCGGACGCCGCAGCATCCGATCTCGCGCCGGTGGAGCCGGTGCTGGTGCGGCGCGACTCGATCGCAACGCCGCGCTGACCCGCGACCGGCCTGACCCGCGACCGGCCCGCTCCGCGCAGGGCGAGAGCCGCGCACTTGCGGCCGCACTGCGCCCTAACTCAGGAGATCCGCCGCACGTGCGGCCGCACCGGCCACGGGATTCCGGGAATGTGTGCCGGCGCTGGCCGCGGATCTCCTGAGTTGTGACGCACGCATCTCGCGCACTGCGCCCTTGACGCTCGCCGGGTGCCGGTGTCACACTGACTGTGACCGGTCACAGTGACCGGCGTGATGAGGTGCCCGTGACCAGTGCAGTTCCCGCCTTCACCCCCGAGGTCGAGGCAGCGATCCGATCCGTCCGCGCCGACGTCGCCCGCCTGCACGGCGAACTCGTCCGCTACGGTCTCGTCGTCTGGACCGGTGGCAACGTCTCAGGACGCGTCCGCCTCTCAGACGACGGCACCGCCGACCTGTTCGTCATCAAGCCGTCCGGGGTGAGCTACGACGACCTCGCACCGGAGAACATGATCCTCTGCGACCTCGACGGCAACGTCGTGCCAGGCAGCGAAGGCGGCGACCGCTCGCCGTCGAGCGACACCGCCGCCCACGCCTACGTGTACCGCCACATGCCACAGGTCGGCGGGGTGGTGCACACCCACTCGACCTACGCGGTCGCCTGGGCCGCCAGGGGAGAGGAGATCCCCTGCGTGATCACGGCCATGGCCGACGAGTTCGGCGGTCCGATTCCGGTCGGACCCTTCGCGATCATCGGCGACGACTCGATCGGCCGCGGGATCGTCGACACGCTCACGGGGCATCGCTCGCGCGCAGTGCTCATGCAGAACCACGGCCCGTTCACGATCGGCGTCGACGCGAAGGACGCGGTGAAGGCGGCCGTCATGGTCGAGGACGTCGCCCGCACCGTGCACCACGCACGGGAGGCGGGGCCGCTCATCCCCATCCCGCAGGCTGCGATCGACAGCCTGTACGACCGGTACCAGAACGTCTACGGCCAGAACTCGGATGCCCGCCGATGAGCGCCACCGCAGAGGCCATCCGCTCGGGCCGCACAGCGCTCGGCATCGAGCTGGGCTCGACGCGCATCAAGGCCTGCCTGATCGACGCCGACACCCACGAGGTGCTCGCGACCGGCTTCCACGACTGGGAGAACCGGTTCGAGAACCGCCTGTGGACCTACTCGCTCGACGCCGTGTGGAACGGCCTGCAAGAGGCCTACGCCGGCCTCATCGCGGATGCGTACGACCGCTACGGCATCCGCCCCTCCACCTTCGGCACCATCGGCATCTCGGCCATGATGCACGGCTACCTCGCGTTCGACCGCTCGGGTGACCTGCTCGTGCCGTTCCGCACCTGGCGCAACACGAACACCGGCCCTGCGGCAGCCGAGCTGACCGAGCTGCTCGGCGTCAACATCCCGCTGCGCTGGTCGATCGCCCATCTGCGCCAGGCCCAGCTCGACGCCGAGCCGCACGCCGACGAGGTGCGGTTCTTCACGACGCTCGCCGGCTACGTGCACTGGCAGCTGACGGGGCGGCGCGTGCTCGGCATCGGCGACGCATCGGGCATGTTCCCGATCGACTCGGCGACGCGCGACTACGATCAGCCGCTCATCGAGCGGTACGACGCCCACACCGGCGGCGACCTGCGCGCGCTGCTGCCCGAGGTGCTGGTCGCCGGTGCCGAGGCCGGTGCGCTGACGACCGCCGGGGCCGCGCTGCTCGACCCGACCGGAGCGCTGCAGCCCGGCATCCCGTTCTGTCCGCCTGAGGGCGACGCAGGCACCGGGATGGTCGCGACGAACGCCACGGCTCCCCGAACCGGAAACGTCAGCGCCGGCACCAGCATCTTCGCGATGGTCGTGCTCGAGCGTCCGCTCGCCGAAGTGCACCATGAGCTCGACCTGGTCACCACGCCCGCGGGTGACGCCGTCGCGATGGTGCACTGCAACAACGGCGCCAGCGAGCTGGCGGCCTGGGTGGGCATGTTCGCGCGGTTCGCCGAGGCATCCGGAACCCCGCACTCGGCGGATGCCGTCTTCGAGACCCTGTTCCGCGAGGCGCTCGACGGAGAACCGGACGCGGGCGGTCTGCTCGCTTACAATCACCTCGCGGGCGAGCCGATCACCGGCACCGACGAGGGCCGCCCGCTCTTCGTTCGCACCCCCGACAGCCGCTTCACGCTGGCCAACGTCATGCGCAGCCAGCTGTACGGCGTCTTCGGCACCCTGGCCCTGGGCATGCAGGTGCTCGCGGGCGAGGGCGTGGCGATCGACCGGATGTTCGCGCACGGTGGCATCTTCCGCACGGCCGGCGTCGCGCAGCGCTTCCTCGCGGGAGCGCTGAACGCCCCCGTCGCCGTCGGCGACACGGCATCCGAAGGCGGAGCCTGGGGCATCGCCGTGCTCGCGGCGTACCTCGGATCCGACCGTCCGCTCGGCGATCACCTCGCCGAGCGTGTGTTCGCCGGTGCCGCCATCCGGGTCGCCGAACCGATGGCCGACGACGTCGCCGGATACGCCGCCTATCTCGACCGCTACCGCGCCGGCATCGCCGTCGAGGTCGCCGCGGTCGCCGCTCTCTGACCCCCTCGACCGCACCAGCCGCACGCCAGAACGCAAGGAACCCCATGACCCGCACGCCGCTCACCACCGCCCTCGACGAGTACGAGGTCTGGTTCCTCACCGGCAGTCAGCACCTGTACGGTCCTGAGACGCTCGCGCAGGTCGCCGAGCAGTCGCAGCAGATCGCGCACCTGCTCGACGAGGCCGATGAGACCCCGGTGCGGATCGTCTGGAAGCCGGTGCTCACCGACTCGGTCGCCATCAAGCGCATCGCGCTCGAGGCCAACGCCGCCGACAACGTCATCGGCCTTGTCGCGTGGATGCACACGTTCAGTCCCGCGAAGATGTGGATCGCCGGCCTGGATGCCCTGCAGAAGCCTCTCGCCCACCTGCACACGCAGGCGAACGTCGAGCTGCCCTGGGCCGACATCGACTTCGACTTCATGAATCTCAACCAGGCGGCGCACGGCGACCGCGAGTTCGGGTACATCCAGACCCGGCTGGGCGTGCCGCGCAAGACCGTCGTCGGGCACGCCTCCGACCCGCGGGTGCGTCAGGAGCTCGGCACCTGGCAGCGCGCCGCCGCCGGCCTCGCCGCCGCCCGCTCTCTCAAGCTCGCGCGCTTCGGCGACAACATGCGCTTCGTCGCGGTGACCGAGGGCGACAAGACCGAGGCCGAGCTGCGCTTCGGCGTTCAGGTCAACACGTGGGGCGTGAACGATCTGGCGGATGCCGTGGCCGCCGCGTCCGAGCAGGAGATCGACGCCCTCGTCGCCGAGTACGAGGAGCTGTACGAGGTCGCCTCCGAGCTGCGCGCAGGCGGCGAGCGTCACCAGTCGCTGCGCGACGGCGCAGCGATCGAGATCGGCCTGCGCTCGTTCCTCGAGGAGGGCGGCTTCGGCGCCTTCACCACGTCGTTCGAGGACCTCGGCGAGCTGAAGCAGCTGCCTGGTCTCGCCGTGCAGCGGCTGATGGCCGAGGGGTACGGCTTCGGCGCCGAGGGCGACTGGAAGACGGCGATCCTCGTGCGCGTCGCCAACGTCATGGGGGCGGGTCTGCCCGGTGGCGCGAGCCTCATGGAGGACTACACCTACGACATGACCCCTGGCGACGAGCTCATCCTCGGCGCGCACATGCTCGAGGTCTCGCCCTCGCTCACCACCGCCAAGCCCACCCTCGAGGTCCACCCGCTCGGCATCGGCGGCAAGGGCGACCCCGTGCGTCTGGTCTTCACCGCCGATCCGGGCCCCGCGGTCGTCGTCGCGCTGAGCGACATGCGCGACCGGTTCCGCCTCACCGCGAACGTCGTCGAGAACGTCGAGCCCCGTGCCGCCCTGCCGAAGCTGCCCGTGGGGCGCGCCGTGTGGAAGCCGGCGCCGGACTTCACCACGAGCGCCGCAGCCTGGCTCACCGCCGGCGCTGCCCACCACACCGTGATGTCGACGGCCGTCGGGATCGACGCGTTCCGCGACTTCGCCGAGATGGCCGAGATCGAGCTGCTCGTGATCGACGAGTCCACCACGCTGCCCGAGTTCCAGAAGCAGGTGCGCTGGAACCAGGCCTACTACCGCCTGGCGCAGGGGCTGTGACGCCGACCGAGGCCGAGGGGCGGCCGCGCTCCGGCCGCCAGCTCGCCCTCGCGGGGCACGGCTACGAGGCGGTGATCGCGAGCGTCGGCGCGACGCTTCGCACGCTGACGCACCACGGCCGCGACCTGGTCGTGCCGTTCGAGGCCGACGACGTGCGTCCGGGGTACCGCGGGGCGACGCTCGCGCCGTGGCCGAACCGTGTCGTCGACGGTCGTTACGCGTTCGACGGCATGCAGCACCGGCTGCCGCTGACCGAGCCCGCACGCGGGCATGCCCTGCATGGACTGGTCGGCTGGCTCGAGTTCGCCGATCGGGTGGTCGAGTCGGATCGCGTCGTGCTGGCCGCGGTGGTCGAGCCGCAGGCGGGCTATCCGTTCCGCGTCGAGGTCGAGGTCGAGTACCGGCTCGACGCCGGAGGACTCACGCAGGTGGTCACCGGCCGCAATCTGGGTCCGGATGCCGCACCCTGGGGCACCGGTCCGCACCCCTACCTCGTCGCCGACGCTTCGGGCGCCTCGGCCGTCGACTCGTGGACGCTGTCGCTTCCGGCATCCGAGGTGCTGACCGTGACCGCAGACCGGCTGATCCCGGTCTGCGTCGAGCCGGTCGACAGGCATCCGCAGTGGGACTTCCGCACCCCGCGGCCGATCGGCACGACGTTCATCGACCACGCCTTCACCGCACTCGATCGCGATGGCGGCCTGTCGCGCGTCGAAGTGCGGGCGCCGGACGGCACGGGCACAGCGATCAGCTGGGGCGAGGCGTGTCCGTGGGTGCAAGTGCACACGGCAGACACCCCGGACGACCTCACCACGCACCGGGTCGGTCTCGCGGTGGAGCCCATGACCTGCGCCCCCGATGCCTTCACCTCCGGAATGGGCCTGATCGCGCTCGCCTCCGGCGAGTCGCACGCGGCCTCCTGGACGATCCAGGCGGTCTGATCCGTCAGCGGGACGCGCCGCGGGGCGACGGAACGCGCGAGGATGGAGTCATGAGCAGCGAAGCCGTGATCGTCGATGTCGTCCGCACCCCGGTCGGGCGCGGCAAGCCGGGCGGGATGCTGTCGGGCGTGCATCCCGTCGATCTCGCGGCTGGCGTGCTGCAGAGCGTCCTCGAGCGCAACGGCCTCGAATCCGGCCAGATCGATGACGTGCTGCTCGGCTGCGTGAGCCAGGTCGGCGACCAGGCGATGAACATCGCTCGCCAGGCCGTGCTCGCCGCGGGATTCGACGAGACCGTTCCGGCGACGACCATCGACCGCCAGTGCGGTTCGAGTCAGCAGGCCGTGCACTTCGCCGCGGCCGGCATCGCGGCAGGCGAGAGCGACATCGTGATCGTCGGGGGAGTGGAGTCGATGAGCCGCGTGCCGCTCGGCGCGTCGGCCGCCGGCGGGTCGCCCCTGTCGCCGCGGCTGCGCGAGCGCTACCCCGACGGCCTCGTCAACCAGGGCGTGAGCGCGGAGCTGATCGCGCAGCGCTGGGGCTTCGACCGCGGGCGTCTCGACGCCTTCGCCGCCGAGTCGCACGCCCGCGCGGCGCAGGCCTGGCGCGACGGCTTCTTCGACCGCACGGTCGTGGCCGTCGCAGAGGCGCCGGATGCCCGGATCGACGAGACAGTGCGCGAGGGCACCACGGCCGACAGGCTCGCGGGGCTTCCGGCATCGTTCCGCACCGACGCCCTCGCCGCACGCTTCCCTGAGATCGAGTGGGCGATCACGCCAGGCAACTCCTCGCCGCTCACCGACGGGGCATCGGCGGCGCTGATGATGAGCGCCGACCGCGCCGAGCAGCTCGGCCTCACTCCGCGGGCGCGCATCGTCGCGCTCGATGTGATCGGCGACGACCCGCTGCTCATGCTCACCGGCCCCATTCCCGCCACGCGCCGCGTGCTCGAACGCGCCGGCCTCACCATCGACGACCTCGACGCCTATGAGGTCAATGAGGCGTTCGCCTCGGTGCCGCTCGCCTGGGCCGCAGAGCTCGGCGCCGATCCGGCGAAGCTGAATCCGCGCGGGGGCGCGATCGCCCTGGGGCATGCGCTGGGCTCGTCGGGAACCCGCTTGCTCGGCACCCTGCTCGACCACCTCGAGGCGATCGACGGACGCCTCGGACTGCAGACCATGTGCGAGGGCGGCGGCATGGCGAACGCGCTCATCGTCGAGCGCCTCTGACCCATCGACTGAAGAGGGAGACCCCCGCCGACCCGATTCGGCGGGGGTCTCGCGGTCTGAGACCGCGGTGGGAGCGGCTCGCTCACCACGGCGCGGCGGTGGCAGGCACCCGATCCGGTCAAGCTCTGTCGCCGCGCACAGTCAGTTGTACGCGGCGCAGGTGACAGCAAGGTGAACAGCGACCCAACCCTCGGTGCAGGCGCTGAAAGCGCTTGCGTCCGAAGGCGCAAGGTTGGTCCTGAGGTGCCGGAATCCCCGCATCCGAATACTGGAAGCGCTTGCAGAATGACGCAGCGGGCTGTTACCTTCACAGCACAGCCACCGGCGCGCCGCCGCGCCCTTCCTGACGGAGTCCCTGTGTCGAAGAAGACCTCTCTACGCCGTACCGCCCTGCTCGCCACCGCCGCGCTCGTGGCATCCGGCCTGTCATCGTTCGGCGCCCTCGCGGCGCCGGCCGCCGCCGCCGACCGCACCGTCGCCCTCGTCGGCGACCTGCAGTCCGAGCTCGGCTGCACCGCAGACTGGGCACCCGACTGCGCCGCGACCGAGCTCGCCCCGACCGGGGCCGAGGGCATCTACTCGGCCGCGTTCGAGGTGCCGGCTGGCAGCTACGAGTACAAGGTCGCGCTCGACGACAGCTGGGATGAGGCCTATGGTCTCGACGGGGGCGGCGACAACATCCCGCTGACCGTCGCCGGGCCCGCCACCCTGCGCTTCACCTTCGACGCCGGGCTGAAGCGCGTCGGCGTCGCGGTCGAGGACCTGCGCCAGGGCTACTCATCGGACGACGACGCGCTCATCGAGAAGCCGGTGCGGCAGCCGGGGTCCGACGAGCAGTTCTACTTCGTGATGACCGACCGCTTCGCGAACGGCGACACGTCGAACGACACCGGCGGCATCGAGGGCGACCGCCTCGCGACCGGATTCGATCCGGCGAACAAGGGCTTCTTCCAGGGCGGCGACATCGCGGGGCTGCATGACCGGCTCGACTACATCGAGGGGCTCGGCACGACGGCCATCTGGCTCACCCCGAGCTTCGCGAACAAGCCCGTGCAGGGTACAGGCGACAACGCGAGCGCGGGCTATCACGGCTACTGGGTGACGGATTTCACGCGCATCGACCCGCACCTGGGCACCAATGCCGAGCTCGAGGCGCTCATCGCCGATGCGCATCAGCGCGGCATCAAGGTGTACTTCGACATCATCACCAACCACACCGCCGACGTGATCGACTACAGCGAGAAGCAGTACTCGTACATCGATCAGGCGACCGAGCCGTACAAGGCGGCCGACGGCACGGCGTTCGACCCGGCCGAGTACGCGGGCACCGACGGCTTCCCGGCTCTCGACCCCGCGACGAGCTTCCCCTACACGCCCGTGGTAGCCGAGGCCGAGAAGACCGCGAAGACGCCGGACTGGCTCAACGACCCCACGCTGTACCACAACCGCGGAAACTCGACCTGGTCGGGGGAGTCCGTCACCTACGGCGACTTCGACGGACTCGACGACCTGATGACCGAGCATCCGACGGTCGTGAACGGCTTCGTGCAGGTGTATCAGGACTGGATCGACCTCGGCATCGATGGATTCCGCATCGACACGGTCAAGCATGTGAACTTCGAGTTCTGGCAGACCTGGACCAAGGAGGTGCTCGACTACGCGCACGCGAAGGGCGACGACGAGTTCTTCATGTTCGGCGAGGTGTACGACGCCGACCCCGTCAAGCTCGCGCCGTACGTGCGCGACACCGACATGAACTCGGTGCTCGACTTCACCTTCCAGTCGTCGGCGGTAAGCTACGCATCGGGAAACTCGGCGAAGGGCCTGCAGACCCTGTTCGCCGGCGATGACCGGTACACGACCCCCGATTCGAGTGCGACGGCCCTGCCGACCTTCCTCGGCAACCACGACATGGGCCGGGTGGGCTCCTTCCTGCAGCGGACGGATGCTCCGCTGCAGCGCACCGAGCTCGCGAACGAGCTCATGTTCCTCACCCGTGGCCAGCCGGTCGTGTACTACGGCGACGAGCAGGGCTTCGCGGGCGCCGGCGGCGACAAGGACGCCCGTCAGACGCTCTTCGCCACCCAGGTCGACGAGTACGCGAACCAGAATCTGATCACCGGCGAGAAGGCGGGATCCGTCGACCGCTACGGCACCGACGCCCCGCTCTACGAGCACATCGCGGGGCTCTCGGCGCTGCGCGAGGCGCACCCCGCCCTGCGCGACGGTGCTCAGATCGAGCGCCACGCGGCGTCGGGCGCAGGCGTCTACGCCTTCTCGCGCGTCGACGCCGATGAGAAGGTCGAGTACCTGGTCGCGGTCAACAACGCGACCTCCGCGCAGACCGTCGACCTCACGACCCTCACCGCCGACGCCTCGTACGCCGTGCTGTACGGCGACGGCACGCCGGTGACGACGGATGCCGGCGCCGCGACGACCGTCACGGTGCCCGCCCTCTCGGCCGTGGTGTGGAAGGCGGATGGCACGGTCACCGCCCCGGCCGAGGCCGCGCCCGTGACGATCGCCGCACCCGCCCCGGGTGCCGGCCTCAGCGGACAGTCGCCTGTTCAGGCCGGCATCGCCGACCAGTGGGCGCAGACGAGCTTCGCGTGGCGCGTCGTCGGATCCGACGAGTGGCACGCGCTCGGCGCCGCCGAAGACACCGAGCCGCGCGTGTACCACGACATCCGCGGGCTGAAGAAGGGAACGCTGGTCGAGTACCGTGCGGTGACGACGGATGCCGCAGGCGGCCACGCCGCAGCATCCACCTACGCCTCGGTCGGCAACCAGGTCTCGCTCGCCGTCGACGAGCAGCCCGAGTCGCCCATCGAGATGGTGACCGTGCCTGGCAGCCTGAACTCCGAGATGGGCTGCGCCGGCGACTGGGATCCGGCCTGCGAGAAGGCGAAGCTGACCCTGCGCGCCGACGGCGTGTGGGCTGGCACCTTCGATCTGCCAGCAGGCGACTACGAGTACAAGGCCGCCATCGACGGCAGCTGGGCGGTCAACTACGGCGCGAACGGCGTGCCGGACGGGCCGAACGTCACCGTCTCGCACAAGGGCGGGCCCATCTCGTTCTATTTCGACCCCCGCACGAACATCGTGCAGTCGAGTTCGGAAGGCCCGATCGTGACCCTGCCCGGCTCGCTGCAGGAAGAGCTCGGCTGCGCAGGCGACTGGATGCCCGACTGCCTCGCCACGCTGATGGCCGACGGCGACCGCGACGGGGTGTACGAGTTCTCGACCTCATCGCTGCCGACGGGCGCCTACGAGCTGAAGGTCGCGCATGGACTCAGCTGGGCCGAGAACTACGGAGCCGGCGGGGCGAGGGACGGCGCGAACATCTCGTTCAGCGCCACTGAGGGCAAGGTCACCTCGTTCCGGTACACGCTCGCCACGCACGTGCTCGAGGTCACGGCAGACGACGCGCCGCTGCCCGGCACCGGCGAGCTGCGTGCGCACTGGATCGACGAGACGACCATCGCGTGGCCGGCTGACCTCGGCTCGACCGATCGTGCCGCGTACGAGCTGTACGCCTCGGCAGACGCCTCGGTGAAGGTCGCCGACGCAGAGGTGACCGCCGCCGAACCGATCGCGCTCGAGCAGATCGCCGGCGGACTCACCGATGCGCAGAAGAAGCGCTTCCCCGCGCTCGGCGGCTACCTCGCCCTGCGGGTGCCTGATGCCGACGTCGCGGCCCTTCTGAAGGGTCAGCTGGCCGTCGCGCAGCGAGACACGACCGGTGCGCTCACCGCCTTCACGGGTATGCAGATCGCGGGTGTGCTCGACGACCTCTACGCCGACCAGGTGCAGAAGCAGACGCTCGGTGTCACGTTCGCGGGCGTCAACCCGACCTTCCGCCTGTGGGCGCCCACCGCGCAGAGCGCGACGCTGCTCACCTGGGACGCGGAGGCCGGCGCCGACGCGGAGCCAGTCCGTCACAAGGCCGCGTACGACCGGGCATCGGGCGTCTGGACGGTCAAGGGCAAGAAGGCCCTGAAGAACGACGAGTACCTGTGGGAGGTCGTCGTCTACGCCCCGACCACGGGCAGGATCGAGACCAACCGCGTCACCGACCCGTACTCGGTCGCCCTCACCGAGAACTCCGAGCGCTCCGTCGCCGTCGACCTCGCCGACAAGGCGTTCCAGCCCAAGGACTGGCGCAAGACGAAGACGCCCGTGGTCGACCGGCCCGTCGATCGCGCGATCTACGAGCTGCACATCCGCGACTTCTCGATCGGTGACACGAGCGTGCCAGCCGCTGAGCGCGGCACGTACCTCGCCTTCACCCGCGACGGTGCAGGGGCGAAGCAGCTGCGTCAACTGGCGGATGCCGGGATCAACACGGTGCATCTGCTCCCCTCGTTCGACATCGCGACGATCGAGGAGAACCGCGACGCGCAGGCGACGCCGGCGTGCGACCTCGGCTCGTACGGCCCGGCCGACACGGCGCAGCAGGCGTGCGTATCGGCGATCGCCGGCGACGACGGCTTCAACTGGGGCTACGACCCGTACCACTACTCGACCCCCGAGGGGTCGTACGCGGTGAATCCCGAGGGCGGGGCGCGGGTCGCCGAGTTCCGCTCGATGGTCGGGGCGCTGCACGGCATGGGCCTGCAGGTGGTGCTCGACCAGGTCTTCAACCACACCGCCGCCTCGGGCCAGGGCGACCGCTCTGTGCTCGATCGCGTCGTTCCCGGCTACTACCACCGCCTCAACGCCGCGGGCGCCGTCGAGACCTCGACCTGCTGTCAGAACGTGGCGACCGAGAACGAGGTCGCGCAGAAGCTCATGGTCGACTCGGTCGTCACCTGGGCGCGGCACTACAAGGTCGACGGATTCCGGTTCGACCTGATGGGTCACCACTCGGTGGGCAACATGCTCGCCGTGCGCGAGGCGCTCGACGCGCTCACCCTCGACGAGGACGGCGTCGACGGCAAGGCCATCTACCTCTACGGCGAAGGCTGGAACTTCGGCGAGGTCGCGAACAATGCGCTGTTCGAGCAGGCCGTGCAGGGTCAGCTCGGCGGCACGGGCATCGGCACGTTCAACGACCGGCTGCGCGATGCCGTGCACGGCGGCAGCCCGGTGGACGGCTCGTCGACGTTCCGTCAGGGTTTCGGCACCGGACTCGGCACGGACCCGAACGGCGACCCGATCAACGGCAGCACCCCGCAGGCGCTGGCCGACCTCGGGCACGAGACCGATCTCGTCAAGCTGGGCCTCGCAGGCAACCTGCGCGACTTCTCGTTCACGACCAGCGACGGCAAGGTCACCTCGGGTGATGACATCGACTATCGCGGCTCCCGTGCCGGATACGCCGACGAACCCGACGAGGTCATCAACTACGTCGATGCGCACGACAACGAGACGCTCTACGACCTGTCGGTCTTCAAGCTGCCAGTCGGCACCTCGATGGCAGACCGGGTGCGCATGAACACGCTGTCGCTCGCCACGGTGACGCTGTCTCAGTCGCCGTCGTTCTGGCACGCGGGCACCGAGCTGCTGCGCTCGAAGTCGCTCGACCGCAACAGCTACGACTCCGGTGACTGGTTCAACCGCATCGACTGGACAGGCAAGGAGTCGACCTTCGGCTCCGGTCTACCGATGGCGGCCGACAATGAGGGCAAGTGGGGTGCCATGCGTCCGCTTCTCGAGAACCCTGCGCTCGAGCCGAAGGCGGCCGACATGGCCGCGGCCGAGGCATCCGCGCTCGATCTGCTGCGCGTGCGCAGCGAGGTCGACCTGCTTCGCCTGGGTTCGGCGAAGCTGATCGAGCAGAAGGTCACCTTCCCGAACGGGGGAGCGGATGCCGCGCCCGGCGTCATCGTCATGCAGATCGACGACCTCGTGGGTGCCGACGTCGATCCCGCTCTCGACGGCGCACTCGTCGTGTTCAACGCCTCGCCGGATGCCGTCACGCAGACGGTCGACGGTCTCGCCGGCCGCTCGTTCGCGCTGACGCGGGCACAGGCCAAGGGTGCCGACGCGGTCGTGAAGAAGACGACGTGGGATGCCACGACCGGCACGGTCACCGTGCCAGCCCGTACGGTCGCCGTGCTGGTCGACGCCCAGGGGCGCTGACGCCCTCAGCGCACGCGAAAGCGCCGGTCACCCGAGGGTGGCCGGCGCTTCCGCTTGAGCGATCAGATCGCGATCACTGCGCCGCGGGCGGCGTGACCGAGATGAGCACTGCGGTGTTGCCCTGCATCGCCTTCTTCACGCTGATCACGGTGCCGTAGCCGACCCCGTCGTCAGCGGGGTTGCCGCTGCCGAGCAGGGTGTTGCCCAGGTCGAGACCGTAGAGGGCGGTGGCGGGCGAGCCGTCCGCGTTCACCACGCGAGTGGAGTACGGGGCGTCACCGACCGACGGCACGACGACCGAGGCGTCACGCAGGCGGTAGTACAGCTGGCCGTCGCGAACCTCGAGGCCGGGCACCCAGCCCTTGTCGTCGGTGAACGTGCTCACCGGCGGCTGCGGGGCCAGCGTGGTGCAGGCCTCGTTGTAGTTCTCGTCGACCGAGCAGTCCTTGAACGAGTACGTCGGCTGCAGACCGAACGCGGCGTTCGACGACTGGGCGCGGCTGGAGATGTTCTTCAGCGGCGACGGGTCCATCGCGGCCTGTGCGCCGGTGCGGCGCAGCGGGTCGAAGTGGCTGTCGACGAGCAGCAGGCCGCCCTTCGCGCCCCAGCTCGGCAGAGCCGTGTGGTTGGACGCGACGTGGTTGGTGCTGCCGTAGGTGGTGTCGCGGTACCAGACCAGCGCACCAGGTGCGTTGTACGGCACCTTCTCGACCTTCCAGGCCTCGTCGCTGTACACCGTGGTGTAGCCGTACTTCAGGCCCTCGTCGAAGCCGTCGAGGTTGCGCCACTCGACCAGGTAGTACTGCGCCTTGATCTGGGTGCCGCTGTCGTGGTGCCAGCCGGCGCCGGTGGTGTCGGTCCACGTGCCGACCGCGGCGGTCCAGCCGTTGTCACCGTTCTCGACGTCGTCGCTCCAGACGGTGTCAGCGCCGCTGGTCAGGGCGAAGTCGTCGGCGAACCAGCCGCGCTCCTCGAAGGCCGCGTCGGTCGCCTGACGCAGGCGCACCTGGATGCTCTGACCGGCGTACGCCGACAGGTCGATGTAGTCGTGACGCCATCCGTCGCTGGATCCGGTGAGGCCGTACTTCTTGCCGCCGAAGTCCTTGAGGCGCCCGTTGGGGTCGGAGTAGCCGTCGTCGGTCGAGACCAGCGCGCCGGCCTCGTCGTAGACCTTCTGCTCGCCCCACGTCTTGCCGCCGTCGGTCGAGACCTCGACGAAGCCGTAGTCCCAGTCCTCCTCGATGACGTAGTCGTTCCACATCCAGAACTTCGCGTTCGCGGGAACGCTGTCGATGCTGCGGGTGAGGGTGACGTCGGCCCAGCTCTGGTCTGCACCGGAGTACCACATGTCGTCACCGCTGTGCGGCGTCGACAGCACGATCTTCTTGTCGGGCAGATTCACCTTGATGCCGTCCTCGGTGCCCTTCTTCGGGCGCGAGGTCTGGCCCACCTTGATGGTGCGGGTGTCGTCGCCGGGGTTCACGACCTCCGGGTCGGCCCAGCCGAGCACCCACTTGTCCCAGAGGCCCATGTGGGTGGGCATCGACTGGAAGATGGGGCCGGAGTGCGAGCCCGAGCTCATCAGATCCCAGAAGTCGACGTCGGAGTTGCCGGCGTTCGACGTGTCGTAGAGGTCGGGGAGACCGAGGTCGTGCCCGTACTCGTGGGCGAAGACGCCGACGCCCGAGTCCTCGGGCTGCACGATGTAGTTCGAGATCTTGAGGTCGGTTCCGGGGATCGTGGCGCCACCGGCGACAGCCGACGAGTGCGCCCAGATGGCGTAGGTACCCTCTTCGCCGCCGCCGCCGGACTTGTCGGCACCGGCGTGCACGAGCACGACGTGGTCGATGACGCCGTCGGGCTCGTTGACGTTGCCGTCGCCGTCACGGTCGCCCTGGTCTTCGATGTCGTAGTCGGCCCACGGGAAGTCGGGGTTCTGCGCCGCCACGGCCGCAACCGCGTCGATGGGCAGCTGGCCCGGTCCGAGCGGGTTGTCGGGGTGGCCCTGCATGTCCTGCATGGGGCCGGCCTCCCACTCGCCCTTGTCGTTCTTGTGGCAGACGGTGGCGCCGTAGTAGCCCTCGGAGTGGGGCACCTTGACCCACTCGGTGGCCTCGCCGCTGAGCGAATAGGCGCCGCGCGACATCTCCTCGTACATCTTCTTCATGGTGTAGCCGGAGATGTCGAAGCCGGGCTTGCCATCGGGGCCGGTGAGGTCGGTGCGCACGCGCTCGGTGATGCCCTCGTCGGTGAACAGCATCTTGTTGAAGTGCTCGCTCGAGAAGTCCGGCACCCACATCGAGTTGTTGTCGAGCTGCTCGGTGTCGGCGGGGTTCGGGATGTTGTTGTGCAGGGTCGGGCCCTGAACGCTACCCGGCTTGCAGTCGGTCGCGCCGAATTCCGTCGGCACGTAGAGGTCGCTGAAGTCCTCGGTGCCGTCGAACTCGACGAGGATCGTGAGAAGCTTCGCCTCCTGCGTGCCCTTCGCCTTCTTCAGGGCCTTGGGGCTCTTGCCGGTCTTGATCGACTTCGCCTCGGTCTTGGCCAGCTGCGCTGCGGCCTTGGGGTTGCCCTGGGCGAACTTCTGGTCGTGAGCGGTGGCCTTCTCGATGGCCTCGCCGCTCACCGAGCGCTTCATCTGACCCTTGGTGTTGGCGATCGGCGCATCCGCCGGCACCTCGACCATGTTGTCGGCTCGAGGCGCGACGTAGTTCATGTAGTACTCGTCAGAGCCGATCTGCGGCGCCGCCTGTGGGGCCCCGGTGTCGGGCGACGGTGCCGCGGTCGCGCTCGCTCCGCCGAAGGCCGTGAGGCCTGCGGCAGCGATCACGAAGGCGGACGTCGCGGCCACGGCGCGTCGTCGCGCTGGGGCAGTCCGATGTGACATTGCTTCTCCCTTCGGACACCGTCGTGAAGGGATCTCGCGACGGTGCGAAATGAAGCGCCCCGGTCAGGGCGCACAGATAAGGGTTTACCTGTCGAATCGCTGAGAGGGAAGAGGAAGCGCCGGAAAAGATTCGGCGATCGGATGCTCCGGCACGCGGTTCGACCATTTACTAGGAAGCCCTAGTAAATGGTCGGTGCTCCGCGTATCCTGGTCACAGTGCCAAAGAAGGTGCAGAGGAGTGTCAGCACAATGACCCGTATGATCCCCCATTTCGTAGGCGGAAAGCATGTCGAATCCGTCGGCGGCCGCGTCGCCGACGTCTTCGAGCCCAGCACGGGCGCCGTGCAGGCCCGCGTGCCCCTCGCCACCACCGACGAGGTGCGTGCGGCGATCGACGTCGCCGAGGCCGCGCAGCCGGAGTGGGCGGCGACCAACCCGCAGAAGCGCGCCCGCGTGCTCATGCGCTTCGTCGATCTCGTGAACCGCGACATGGACGAGATCGCGCGCCTGCTCTCGAGCGAGCACGGCAAGACCTTCGAAGACGCCAAGGGCGACGTGCAGCGCGGACTCGAGGTCATCGAGTTCTGCATCGGCGCACCGCACCTGCTCAAGGGCGAGTTCTCGACCGGCGTGGGCGCCGGCATCGACGTCTACTCGATGCGCCAGCCGCTCGGCGTGGTCGCCGGCATCACGCCGTTCAACTTCCCGGCGATGATCCCGCTGTGGAAGGCCGGTCCCGCGATCGCATCCGGCAACACCTACGTCCTCAAGCCGAGCGAGCGTGACCCCTCGGTTCCCGTCAAGCTCGCCGAGCTGTTCCTCGAGGCCGGCCTGCCCGCCGGCGTCTTCAACGTCGTGCACGGCGACAAGGAGGCGGTGGACGCCCTGATCGCCGATCCGCGCATCCAGGCGGTCGGCTTCGTCGGCTCGACCCCGATCGCCGAGTACATCTACACGACAGCGATCGCGAACGGCAAGCGTGCGCAGTGCTTCGGCGGCGCGAAGAACCACCTCATCGTGATGCCGGACGCCGACCTCGACCAGGTCGCCGACGCCCTGATGGGCGCCGGCTTCGGCTCGGCGGGCGAGCGCTGCATGGCGATCTCGGTGGCGGTGCCGGTGGGGGAGGAGACGGCGGATGCCCTTGCCGCCAAGCTCACCGAGCGCGTCGCCGAGCTCAAGGTCGGCCCCTCGCTGTCCGAGGGCGTGGACTACGGGCCGCTCGTCACCCGCGATGCCGTGAACCGGGTCACGGGGTACATCGAGCAGGGGCTCGACGAGGGCGCGACGCTGCTCGCCGACGGGCGCGGCTTCACGGTCGAGGGCCATGAAGACGGCTTCTATCTCGGACCGACCCTGTTCGACCACGTCACCACCGACATGGCGATCTACCGCGAGGAGATCTTTGGGCCCGTGCTCGTGATCGCGCGCGCCGCCGACTATGAAGAGGCGCTGGCGATGGCATCCGACCACGAATACGGCAACGGCGTCTCGATCTTCACGCGCGACGGCGACGCCGCCCGCGACTTCACCGCGAGGGTGAACGTCGGAATGGTCGGCGTCAACGTGCCGATCCCCGTGCCGATCGCGTACTTCACCTTCGGCGGCTGGAAGCGCAGCGGATTCGGCGACCTCAATCAGCACGGCACCGACGCGTTCCGCTTCTACACGAAGACGAAGACGGTCACGAGCCGCTGGCCCTCGCACGGGGTGCGAGACGGAGCAAGCTTCGTCATCCCCACCATGAACTAGTCCGCGACCGATCGCTCAGGAATCAGAACGATGACCATGATCACGACCACCGTCACCGCCGAGGAACGAGAGGCGATCCTCGACGCCGTGCGCGAGTTCGCCGAGACCGAGCTCGCCCCCTTCGCCGCCGAGCGCGACGAGAAGCACATCTTCCCCCGCGAATCGCTGCACCGCGGCGGCGAGCTGGGGCTGGGCGGCATCTACGTCGGCGAGGAGTTCGGCGGCACAGGGCTCGCCCGCGTCGACACCGTCGCCATCTTCGAGGAGCTGGCGAAGGGTGATCCTGCGGTCGCCGCGTACATCTCGATCCACAACATGGTGGCGTGGATGATCGACACCTACGGCGACGACGCTCAACGCGCCCAGTGGCTGCCGCCGCTGACCGCCATGCAGCAGTTCGGCGGCTACTGCCTCACCGAGCCGGGAGCGGGGTCGGATGCCGCGAACATCGCCACCAGCGCGACCCGGGACGGCGACGACTACGTGCTCACGGGCGTCAAGCAGTTCATCTCGGGCGCGGGCGAGGCCGGGGTGTACGTGGTGATGGCGCGCACGGGCGATGCCGGATCGGGTGCAAGGGGGATCAGCGCGTTCCTCGTGCCCGGCGACGCCGACGGCCTCAGCTTCGGCGCCCCCGAGAAGAAGATGGGCTGGCACGCCCAGCCCACCAGGCAGGTCATCCTCGACGGCGTGCGGGTTCCGGCCTCGGCGATGCTCGGCGACGAGGGCCGCGGTTTCGCCATCGCGATGTCGGGCCTCAACGGCGGCCGGCTGAACATCGCCGCCTGCTCGCTGGGCGGCGCGCAGTGGGCGCTCGAGAAGGCCGTGCAGTACGTGCACGAGCGCGTCGCCTTCGGCGAGCCGCTCGCCGAGAAGCAGTCGATCCTCTTCGCGATCGCCGACATGCGCACCGAGCTGCAGGCCGCCCGCCTGATGGTGCAGGACGGCGCGCGGGCAGTCGACGAGAAGGCCCCGGATGCCACGATGCGCTGCGCCATGGCGAAGCGGTTCGCCACGGACGCGGGCTTCGAGGTCGCCAACAGGGCCCTTCAGCTGCACGGCGGCTACGGCTACCTTCAGGACTACGGAGTGGAGAGGGTCGTGCGCGACCTGCGCGTGCACCAGATCCTGGAAGGGACGAACGAGATCATGCGACTCATCGTCGGACGCGAGATGCTGCGCCCAGCCGGATCGGCCTCGATGCGGAGCGCATCATGACGCGCATCGCCTTCCTGGGCCTCGGCCACATGGGCCTGCCTATGGCCGTGAACCTCGTGAAGGCGGGGCACGAGGTGCACGGCTTCGACCTCATGCCGGCCGCGACCGACGCGGCCAGGGCCGCCGGCATCCCGGTCGCCGCGAGCGGGGCCGAGGCGGTGGCCGAAGCCGAGGTCGTGATCACCATGTTCCCCGCAGGCAGGCACGTGATCAGCGCATACGAGGATGAGCTGCTCGGCGCGGCCGCCCCCGGAACCCTGTTCATCGAGTCGTCGACCATCGCGGTCGACGAGGCCCGCACCGCCCACGAGCTCGCGCTCGCCGCCGGACATCGCAATGTCGACGCGCCCGTCTCCGGCGGCGTCGTCGGCGCCGAGAACGGCACTCTGGCGTTCATGGTCGGCGGGTCGGATGACGACTTCGCGGCGGCGCTGCCGCTGCTGGAGGCGATGGGCAAGCGCATCGTGCACTGCGGCGGACCAGGCCTCGGCCAGGCAGCCAAGGTGTGCAACAACATGATCCTGGCCGTCTCGCAGATCGCCGTCGCCGAGGCTTTCGTCCTCGGCGAGCGGCTCGGCCTCGAGCACCAGGCCCTCTTCGACGTCGTGTCACAGGCATCCGGTCAGTGCTGGTCGATCACGACCAACTGTCCCGTTCCTGGGCCGGTGCCCACGAGCCCGGCCAACCGCGACTACCAGCCCGGTTTCGCCGGAGCGCTGATGGCGAAGGACCTGGGGCTCGCGCTGCAGGCGATCGAGCAGACCGGAACGGATGCCAGGATGGGCCGCCTCGCGCAGCAGCTCTACGCCGCGTTCGCCGACGGCGAGGGTGCCGGTCGCGACTTCTCGGGCATCATCACCGACATCCGCGAGGGCACTGTGTGACCGCCGTGTCGCGCGGCTGAGCTCCCATCCCCGTGGCCCTCGAGGCCGTCCCGTCACCGGCGAGGCGGCCGCGTGGGCCACGCGCACGCGGAGCGCCAGCGTCGTCGCGACAGGCGAACTGAGATACTGGAGGAGCCGCAGTGGGGCGGCGGAGGGAGCATCCATGACCGAGTACGAGACGATCCTTGTCGAACAGCGAGGACGGGTGGGCTGGATCACCCTCAACCGGCCGCAGGCCCTGAATGCCCTGAACGGCCAGGTCTCCGAGGAGGTCGCGGCAGCGGCATCCGCCTTCGATGCCGACGACAGCGTCGGCGCGATCGTGGTGACGGGATCCGAGCGCGCGTTCGCCGCCGGAGCCGACATCAAGGAGATGGAGTCGAAGACCGGCGCCGAGATGCTCGACACCGACCACTTCGGCGCCTGGACACGCTTCGCCGCGGTCAGGACCCCCGTGATCGCCGCAGTGTCTGGCTACGCGCTCGGCGGCGGCTGCGAGCTGGCGATGATGTGCGACATCATCCTCGCCGCCGACACGGCCACGTTCGGTCAGCCCGAGATCAACCTCGGCGTGGTGCCGGGCATGGGCGGAACGCAGCGGCTCATCCGCGCGGTCGGCTACTACAAGGCCGCCGAGCTCATCCTGTCGGGCCGCCTGATCAAAGCCGATGAGGCCGAGCGCATCGGACTCGTCTCACGCGTCGTGCCCGCAGCCGACCTGATCGACGAGGCCACCCGGCTCGCCGAGACGATCGCCGAGAAGTCGCTCCCGTCGCTGTACGCGGCGAAGGCGACCCTGGATGCCGCGATGGAGACCACCCTCGAGGCGGGTCTCGCCGTCGAGAAGCAGCAGTTCGCCGCCCTGTTCGACACCGCGGACCAGAAGGAGGGGATGGCCGCGTTCCGCGAGAAGCGCCCCCCTCATTTCCAGCACCGATGAGCGCCGCCATGGGACCGCTGCCCGACGATGCCGACCTGACCCTCTCAGAAGACGACCGCCGCGAGCTCGTGCAGTGGACGGTGGCATGCGCAGAGCGGATGCTGCCTCTGTTCCTCGCCGAGCGCCCGCACGACTCCCGCCCCCGCGAGGCGCTCGACGCCGCTCACGCGTTCCTGCGCGGTGAGCTCGGCATAGACGAGGTGCGCGAGACGGCCTTCGCCTGCCATGCCGCGGCACGGGAGTCGACCGACCCGAACGCGATCGCCGCCGCGCGGGTGTGCGGACAGGCAGCGGCCGTCGCGCATATGGCCGGGCACGCCCGCCAGGTGCCGCGGTACACGGCCAAGGCGTTTCCCGGAGACCGATCGCGGCGCGATGAAGAGCTCGCCTGGCAGCGCATGCGCGTGCCCGAGCGCTTCGACCATTACGTCTACGACGGCGACTGAGGCTGCCGGCTCAGAGGGCGGTGCGGAGGTCGGCGAGCGCCTTCTCGAGGCGACGCTGACGCGTGGCATCCTGCTTGGCGTCGGCGATCGACCGCGCGATCTCCTTGCGGCGTGAGTATGCGAGTGCCTCGAATGCCGCCCTCGCGACAGGGTCGGACTCCAGCGCGGCGGCGAGCACGTCCGGTACATCGACGGTGCGCTCCTCGGCATCCGGAGTGATGATCGCGTCGAACTCGTCGCCGAGCTCGACGCCCATCTCGGCGCGCGCCGCCTTGCTGAAGCCGATGAGGTTCTTCCCGCCCATACGGGCGAGGCGCAGCCGGGCGGTGCGATCGCCGATGGTGACGACCACCGGGAAGGCCTTAGCGCTGCTCAGGGTGGCGACCTGATCGTCGTCGAGCACGATCGCGCCGGCCGGACCCATCGGCTCGAGAATCGTGTTCAGTCGGAGTTCGCTCATGCCGGTCATCTTATGAGCCGGTGTGCGTCAGCGCTTCGAATCGGTCGAATTGCACTTCTCCGGCCCGATCGGCTGCCAGGTGAGCGATTCGAAAGCGGGGTCAGCCGAAATGCGCACTGATCGCGTCGTTGCGCTCGGTGATCACGCGCATCAGATGCCGCCGCATCACGGCGGCGTCGACGAGCCTGCCGAGGGGGCCGAGGGGTGAGCGGAACCGGATCGTGTCGCGCATCAGCGTGCCGCCGTCGACGGGCTCGAACTCGTGGGTGTGCAGGAACGACCCGAAGGGTCCTCGCACCTGCCGATCGCGGAAGCGTCGAGGGCGGTCGACGTCGAACACGACAGAGGCCATCCGGAATCTCACCCCGAAGTGCCGCGCGCTCCAGGTGATGTGCTCGCCGTCTCCGAGCAGACCTGAGGTGCGCCCCGACGCCACGCGCTCGCCGTGGGAGCGCTGCGACGCCAGATGCAGCCCGACGTCGAGCGAGAGGTCGAAGACCTGCTCCGGCGATGCGGCGACGACGCGTTCGAGGGTGAACGACGGCATCAGAGCGGGTCGGGCGTGGGCCTGGGGTCGGTGAAGTCGCCGGCGTTCTTGCGCAGGCGGGCGACGATTCCGACGAGGGATGCCGCGTCGTCGGCATCCAGCCCAGGAGACGAGAACACCTCGGTGTTCAGCGCCGCCGTCGCCCGCTCGACGAGGTCTCGCCCCGAGTCGGTGAGGGTGAGGAGCGCGGCGCGACCGTCGTGCGGATGCGGGTCGCGGCGCACCAGTCCGTCGCGCACGAGGCGCTCGGCGGTGCTCGTCACGCTCGTCGCATGCACCTGCAGACGCGCCACGACGCTCGACAGCGGCAGCGTGCCGGTGCGGCTGAAGGCGAGCAGACGCAGCACCTCGTATCGGGCGAAGGTCACCTGGAACGGCTTGAGGGCGGCATCCACCCGAGCGAGCAGCAGCTGCTGCGCCCGCATCACCGACGTGACCACGGCCATGCCCTCGGCCGCATCCGTCCAGCCGTGCGCGAGCCACTGCCGCTTCGCCTCGGCGAGCGGGTCGATCGGAAGAGGGCGGGGACGAGCCATGAACCAACGGTATCGGCAAGCGCGCCCGAACGGCTTCGAGACTCAGTATCATGTGAGGTGAGACCTGATTCCAGAGGAACGCGCGGGTAGGATCGAACCTGCGTGAGGGAGGTTCAATGAAGATCTACGTCCTGGTGAAGGAAGTGCCCGACACCTACGGTGACCGCAAGCTCGACCTCGAGACGGGTCTGGCGGATCGAGGGGCGGGTGACGTCGTCCTCGACGAGATCACCGAGCGCGCACTCGAGGTCGCCCTGTCGTACGCCGACAAGAACCCCGGCGCCGAGGTGGTCAGCCTCTCGATGGCCCCCGAGACGGCCACGGCATCCGTCCGCCGCTCGCTCGCGATCGGTGCGGCATCTGCCGTGCACGTCGTCGACGAAGAGCTGCGCGGAGCCGACCTCACCCTCACGGCAGAGGTGCTCGCCGCCGCGATCCGCCGCGGAGAGCCCGACCTGGTCATCACCGGAAACCTGTCGACTGACGGCTCGGGCGGAGTCATCCCCGCGATGCTCGCCGAGCACCTCGGCTACGCCCAGGCCACCGCGCTGAGCGCGGTCGAGATCGGCGACGGGCAGCTCACCGGCACCCGCACCGGCGACGCCGGCACGCAGGACGTCACTGTGCCGCTTCCGGCCGTCATCTCCATCACCGAGGCACTTCCGGATGCTCGGTTCCCCAACTTCAAGGGCATCATGGCCGCGAAGAAGAAGCCGCTCGAGGTGCTCTCGCTGGCCGACCTCGGCGTCTCGGCCGACCCGGCCCTCGCGCCCCGCACGATCATGACGACCGTGGCAGAGAAGCCCCCGCGGGCCGCCGGAGTCAAGATCACCGACGAGGGCGACGCCGCGGCGCAGCTCGTCGAGTTCCTCGCGCAGAACAGGCTGGTGTGACATGGCGTACCCCGAGAAGTCGATCCTCGTCCTCGTCGACGTCGACCCGTCTGGCGACGCAGCGAGCAGCACGGCTGCTCTCATCGGCGCCGCCTCGACGATCGGAGCCCCCGTGGCGCTGGTTGTCGGCGGCAGTCAGGCAGCTGCCGACGCGGCAGCTGCGGCGGGCGCACAGGTCGTGCTCACTGCGGCAGGCGACGCCTCGTCGCTCACCGTGCCGATGGTCGACGCCCTGCAGGCGGCATATCGCGAGGTGCAGCCGGATGCCGTGCTCATCTCCAACTCGATCGCCGGGCGCGATGTCGCCGGGCGCTTCGCGGTGCGCGAGAAGCTCGCGCTCTCGGTCGACGCGATCGGCGTCTCACGCGATGACGAGGGCGTCACCGCGCAGCACTCGGTCTACGGCGGCTCGTACCTCACCGACTCCGCGCCGACCTTCGGGGCGCCCGTGATCACGGTGCGCCAGGGCGCCGTCGACGCGCGTGCCGAGGCCGTCGCCTCGCCCGTGGTCGAAGAGCTGGCGGTCACGGCATCCGGAGCGGCGGCAGCCACCGCGGGTGAGATCGCGGCCGAGGAGAAGACCTCGTCGCGGCCCGAGCTCCGTGGAGCCACCCGAGTCGTCTCGGGCGGGCGCGGGCTCGGCTCGAAGGAGAAGTTCGTGCTCGTCGAGCAGCTTGCCGACGCCCTCGGCGCCGCGGTCGGCGCCTCGCGCGCCGCCGTCGACGCCGGATACATCCCCTATGCTCACCAGGTCGGGCAGACCGGAGTGTCGGTCTCGCCGCAGCTGTACGTCGCGCTCGGCATCTCGGGTGCGATCCAGCACCGCGCGGGAATGCAGACGGCCAAGACGATCGTCGCGATCAACAAGGACGGCGACGCGCCGATCTTCGACGTCGCCGACTTCGGCATCGTCGGGGACGTGTTCACCGTCGTGCCGCAGCTGATCGAGGCGCTCGAAGCCCGGAAGAAGTGATCGCCATGGCCGGATCGATCCGTCGAGGTCTTCCGCGCGTGAAGGGCGGCGAGCCGTGGCCTCCTGCCACGGAGATCGAGGCGCCTGCCGCCGTCGCCTCCGAGTCGGTCGCTGAGGGGCCGGTCGTTGAGGCGCCGGTCGTTGAGGCGCCCAGTGCACCGGATGCCGTCGAGAACACTGCTTCTTCGCGCGACGATGTGGTGCTGTCGGCGGCAACCCCTGCCGTCGCCGGTGCCGGTGCCGCTGCGGCACCAGCCCCGGCCGCGTCGACTCCGGATGCCCCAGTCCCCGCCGCGCTGAGCCTGCGGCGCGGGCTGCCTCGTGTGGCCGGCGGTGAGCCCTGGCCTCCCGCGGACGCCGCGGCAGTGGCATCCGCCGCTACGCCTGCTTCGGCCACCGCACCCGGTTCGGCAGCCGCGCCTGCTGCGGCCTCGGTCGCACCGGATGTCGCCGAGAACACCACTTCCCCGCGCGAAGAAGTGGTGCAGTCGGCAGCAGGTGGTGCACTCGCCGCGCCGATGGCCACCCCCACCGCGACGGATGCCCGCGGCGCTGTGCGCCGTGGCCTGCCGCGCGTCGCCGGAGGGGAGCCGTGGCCCCCGGCGGGCACTGTGCCCGCGATCGCCGACGGAGGCGCGGTCGCCGGGACCGCGCCGGTCGCCGGGACCGCGCCGGTCGCCGGGACCGCGAGGGTCGCCGGGACCGCACCGGTCGACGCGACCGGAGGATCCCCGGCCGCCGCGAACCCTGAGGCCCCCGCCCCCGAGGTCGCTGCGACCGCGGAGGCACCCGCAGCCCAGGACGTCGCGGTCGTCGCGGCATCCACGCCCGACGTGTCGACGCCTCTCCCGTACCCACGCACGGTCTGGCAGGGCCGCGCGCCCCGGCATGCGACCGAACCGCTGCCCGAGCCCTCTCCGCTGCGGCCGACGTGGCCGCGGGCCATCGGGGGTCTGCTGGGGCTGGCATCCCTCGGTCTGCTGGCCGTCGCTGCGGTCTTCCTCGTCCGCACCTTCCTCAGCACGCCGGCCATGCAGGACTTCCTAGCGACGTACCCGGGCGAGTACCACCCCGCCATCGAGGTCGAGCCGGGATTCGCCCCCTGGGCCAACTGGGCCCACTTCTTCAACATGTTCCTGATGGTGCTGATCATCCGCTCGGGCCTGCGCGTGCGCAGCGAGAAGCGGCCCACGGTGTTCTGGAGTCCGCGTCGCGACAGCAAGGGCAAGATCAGCCTGACGCTGTGGTTCCACCAGGCGCTCGACCTGCTCTGGATCATCAACGGCGTCATCTTCGTGGTGCTGCTGTTCACCACCGGCCACTGGGCGCGCATCGTGCCCACGAGCTGGGAGGTCTTCCCGAACGCGCTCTCGGCCGGTCTGCAGTACGTCTCGTTCGACTGGCCGACCGACAACGGCTGGGTCAACTACAACAGCCTGCAGCAGCTCGCGTACTTCGCGACCGTGTTCATCGCGGCTCCGCTCGCGATCGTCACCGGGTTCCGCATGTCTGGCCTGTGGCCGAAGAAGGCCGAGAAGCTGTCGAAGGCGTACCCGGTCGAGTGGGCGCGGGCGCTGCACTTCCCCGTGATGCTCTACTTCGTGGCCTTCATCATCGTGCACGTCGCGCTGGTTTTCCTGACGGGGATGCTGCGCAACCTCAACCACATGTTCGCCGCCCAGGGATCGGTCGACGGCATCGAGTACGCCGCGAACTGGACGGGGTTCTGGGTGTTCGTGCTCGCCGTCGCGGTGATCGCCGCAGGCTGGTTCGCCGCGCGTCCGCTCGTGCTCGCTCCGATCGCGAAGCTGTTCGGGCAGGTATCCGGTCGCTGACCCGGCATCCTCGCCCCCGCTCGGCATCCTCGCCCCGGCTGAGCATCCTCGCCCCCGCTCGGCATCCTCGCCCCCGGTGATCCCCGTCGATCAGAGGGGGCGAGGGCGTTCAGAGGGGGCGGCGACGCCCGGAGTGCCGCGACAGACGTCCGGGGTTTCGCCCTGCGACAAGAACGCTGATTCTTGAGGCGTCATCTGGTTGCTGTGCGTTCGTTTCCTTCGCCTTGCTCAGTAACCTGAGCGAACCGGCGAGGACGCCGGACGGGAAAGGATCGCGATGACGCGGATCGGAATCGTGCAGGAGCAGCCGGACGAGGCGCGGGTCGCCGCGACCCCGGCGACCGTGCAGACGTTGATGAAGCTCGGCCACGACGTGGTCGTCGAACAGGGGGCGGGTGCGCGCTCGTCGTACCCGGACGAGGCGTACGCCGACGCCGGTGCGCGCATCGTGCCGCCCGATGAGGCGTGGGCGAGCGAGGTGGTGCTGAAGGTCAATCCGCCGACGGATGCCGAGATCGCCCGGCTCGCGGACGGCGCGACGCTCATCGGCCTGCTGTCGCCCGCCCTGCGACCCGAGCTGGTCGAATCCCTCGCGCAGCGCGGCATCACGGCACTCGCGCTCGACGCCGTGCCGCGCATCTCGCGGGCGCAGTCGATGGATGTGCTCAGCTCGATGGCGAACATCGCCGGGTATCGCGCGGTCGTCGAGGCCGCCCACGAGTTCGGGCGCTTCTTCACAGGTCAGGTGACGGCGGCCGGCAAGGTGCCCCCGGCGAAAGTGCTCATCGCGGGGGCCGGTGTCGCCGGGCTGGCCGCGATCGGAGCGGCTTCGAGCCTCGGCGCCATCGTTCGAGCCACCGACCCCCGACCCGAGGTCGCCGATCAGGTGCGCTCGGTCGGCGGCACGTATCTCGACGTCGACGTGCAGGTCGAGAAGTCGACCGACGGCTACGCCAAGGCCACCAGCGCCGACTACGACCGCCGCGCCGCCGAGATCTACAGCGAGCAGGCGGCCGACGTCGACATCATCATCACCACGGCGCTGATCCCGGGGCGCGCGGCTCCTCGTCTGATCACCGCAGCCGACGTCTCGCTCATGAAGCCGGGCAGCGTCATCATCGACATGGCGGCAGCACAGGGCGGCAACGTCGAGGGCTCGGTCGCCGGCCAGCGGGTGGTCACTGCGAACGGCGTGATCATCCTCGGATACACCGATCTCGCCTCGAGGCTCGCGACCCAGGCATCCCAGCTCTACGGCACGAACGTCGCCAATCTCGTCGCCCTGCTCACCCCGAACAAGGACGGCGCGATCACGATCGACTTCGACGACGTGGTGCAGCGCTCGGTGACCGTCGTCCGCGACGGCGAGGTCACCTGGCCACCTCCTGCGGTGCAGGTCGCGGCGGCGCCGACGGCATCCGCTCCGAAGGCCGGGCCCGCCCCCGTGCCCGAGAAGCAGCCGATGTCGGCGGCGAAGAAGGCGGGGCTCATCGTCGCCGGCATCGCCGCGCTGTTCCTCGTGAACGCCTTCGCGCCCGCACCGCTGCCGCAGCACTTCACCGTGCTCATGCTCTCGGTCGTGGTCGGCTTCTACGTGATCGGCAAGGTGCACCACGCCCTGCACACGCCGCTCATGTCGGTCACCAACGCGATCTCGGGCGTGATCATCGTCGGCGCCATGCTGCAGATCACCGACGGCAACCCGCTCGTGCAGGTGATCGCCGCCGTGGCCGTGCTCGTCGCCAGCATCAACATCTTCGGCGGGTTCGCCGTGACGCGGCGAATGCTCGGCATGTTCCAGAAGGGAGGCAGCAGGTGACCGTCGACGCATTCGCCGCCGCCGCGTACATCGTCGCGGCCCTGCTGTTCATCCTCAGCCTCGCCGGTCTCAGCCGGCACGAATCGGCCCGCGCCGGCGTGATCTACGGCATCACCGGGATGACCATCGCACTGGGCGCGACGCTGGCGCTCACGATCGCGGATGCCTGGGGAGAGCCCGGAGCGACGCTCGGACTCAGCCTGCTCGCCGTGGGCGTGCTGATCGGCGCGGCCATCGGCCTGTGGCGCGCCAAGGTCGTGCAGATGACCGAGATGCCCGAGCTGATCGCCCTGCTGCACAGCTTCGTCGGCCTCGCCGCTGTGCTCGTCGGGTGGAACGGGCACCTCGCGCACGCAGCGATCCCCGCCCGATTGGTCGACATCCACAACGCCGAGGTGTTCATCGGCGTCTTCATCGGCGGTGTCACCTTCACCGGATCGATCGTCGCGTACCTGAAGCTGTCGGCGAAGATGTCATCTCGCCCGCTCATGCTCCCTGGCAAGAACGTGCTCAACGTCGGGGCTCTGGTCGCCTTCGTCGCGCTCACCGTGTGGTTCGTGATCGACCCGCAGCTCTGGCTGCTCGTCGCCGTCACTGCGCTGGCGTTCGCGCTCGGCTGGCATCTGGTGGCATCCATCGGCGGTGGCGACATGCCCGTGGTCGTATCGATGCTGAACAGCTACTCGGGATGGGCGGCGGCCGCCGCCGGCTTCCTGCTGAACAACGACCTGCTGATCGTCACCGGCGCGCTGGTCGGGTCGTCGGGTGCGTACCTGTCGTACATCATGTGCACGGCGATGAACCGGTCGTTCCTGTCGGTGATCGCCGGAGGATTCGGGATCGTGGCGTCGACGGCATCCGACGACGAGCACGGCGAGCACCGCGAGATCACCGCCGACACCGCCGCCGCGATGCTCGAGAACGCGAGCAGCGTGATCATCACTCCCGGCTACGGCATGGCCGTCGCTCAGGCGCAGTACCCCGTCGCCGATCTGGTGGCTCGGCTGCGCGACCGGGGCGTGGACGTGCGCTTCGGCATCCATCCGGTCGCCGGACGTCTGCCTGGCCACATGAACGTGCTGCTGGCCGAAGCGAAGGTGCCGTACGACATCGTGCTCGGCATGGACGAGATCAACGACGACTTCGCATCGACCTCGGTCGTGCTCGTGATCGGCGCGAACGACACCGTCAACCCCGCCGCCGCCGAGGACCCGGGAAGCCCCATCGCCGGGATGCCCGTGCTGCGTGTCTGGGAGGCCGAGAACGTCATCGTGTTCAAGCGCTCGATGGCCGCGGGGTACGCGGGCGTGCAGAACCCGCTGTTCTTCCGCGACAACGCGCAGATGCTGTTCGGCGATGCCAAGGAGCGAGTGGAGGACATCATCCGGGCGCTGTGAGGCGGGCATCCGGATGCTCTGTCGCCGACGCCCCTGCTCAACTACCTCACCCCTGCTGATCCACGTGAATCAGCAGGGGTGAGGTAGTCAGGCAGGGGTGAGGACCGGGCCCGCGAGATCAGGCGCGGACGAACCTCACCTCGGTGAGGGACTCGCCGAGGAACGGCTCGGTGTGGCTCTCGCCGTCGAGCACGAACCCGTTGCGCTGATAGAAGCGGTGAGCACGCGGGTTGTCGTCGGCGACCCACAGGTAGCTCGGCTCGCCCTCGTAGACGGCCGCGTCGAAGAGCTTCTGCCCGATGCCCGTGCCGTGGTACTGGTCGAGCAGGTAGATGAAGTAGAGCTCGCGCAGCGCCGGGGCGTCTTTGTCGCGAGCGGGGCCCGAGCCGACGAATCCGACGATCTCGCCGTCGACGAGCGCCGCGCTCATGCGGAAGTCGTCGCCCTGGCGGGCCCAGTTCGTCCAGAGCTCGGCCATGCGACGCGGCGAGATGCGCTCGAGTGCTGCCTTGCTGATCAGATGGTCGTAGGTCTCGTGCCAGCACTGGGCGTGCACGCGACCGAGGGCTTCCGCATCGACATCGCGGACGGGTCGGACGATGATCTCGGTATGGGCTTCGGTGCTCATGTGCGTGACTCTACGCGCCGCTGCCGCGGAGGTGAAATCCGCCGATGACACATGAAGCCGTATGTGGTGATCAGCCAATGAAGTTGGGGGTTTCATCGTGGATCGCTACTATCGCCCCTTGTGAATGTGATCTGGCGCACCCTCCTCGTCATCCTGCAGGCACGGCTGCGCACGCGCCGCGGTCAGGGCCTCGACCCGTCGGCGGTCAGCCGCATCCGGCTCACCACCCTGCCCACTGACCTCGACATCCTGCGTCATATGAACAACGGCCGCTACCTGTCGCTGTTCGACCTCGGACGCTGGGACCTGCTGATCCGCACCGGCCTGTTCGATGCCATGAACGAACGAGGCTGGTACGCGGTCGTCTCGAGTGAGACGGTGACCTTCCGCAAGTCGCTGCAGCTCTGGCAGCGGTTCGACGTCGAGTCGCGCTTCGTCGGCCACGACGACAAGGCCGTCTTCCTCGAGCACCGCGCCGTGGTCGACGGCGAGGTGTACGCCAGGGTGATCGTCAGGTCGCGGATGCTGCGCCGCAGCGGCGGCACGGTCAGCAACGAGGAGCTGTTCGCCGCGGTCGGCAAGCCGCAGGGATTGCCCGAGGTCGAGCCGTGGATCCACGACTGGTCATCGGCCTCTGCGCTGCCTTCGACGAAGAAGCCCGCCCCGAGCGTCTGGCGCTGACGGGCCGCCGCCCGCGCGCGGTAATCTGTGCGCGTGGGGGAGATGCTCAAGGCGACAGGGCGCGTGCTGTGGCGACACTGGCCTGCGCTGCTGCTGTGGTTCTTCGCCGGCGTGGTGGCGCGGTACTTCATCATCCAGCTCGCGGGCTTCGTCGGCGGATACAACAGCACGCTGGGCATGCTGATCCTGCCGCTGGCGGTACTCGCGCGCCTGATCAGCTTCGTGGGCATGTTCCTCGTCGTACGCGACGGGCTGCGCAATCTGCAGGCGATCGCTCCCGTTCCCGAAGACGCTCGCGAGCGGCGCACCGCGTTCGTCGGATCGCTGATGGCCAGCATCCTGCCCTTCTACGCGGTCTACGCCGCCGCCGGGAACCTGAAGGAAGACGCCGCCGAGTACGCGAACATCGCACTCGCCATCTCCTTCGGGAACAACCTCAGTGCAGCGGTGGGTGGGCGCGAGGTGACGGAGCAGGATGTGGCCCTGGAGGTGTCGCTCGGGCCCTGGGTGCTGCTCATCATCGGGCTCGCGTACGCGGGCCGGTGGGCGTGGAAGAAGTGGTCAGACCGGCTGCCCAGGTTCGCGGCGCTGGTCGCCGTGTATCTGGAGGTCGTGTGGGTGGCGTTCGCCGTCGCCCTCATCGGCGATGCGACCTCGGCGGTGCAGGGCTGGGTCGACACCCGCGTCGCGATGGTCTGGCTCGACGGCGTGCGCACCTGGGTCGGCGAGCAGCTCGCGCCGCTCGCTGCGGTGTGGGACGCCATCGGCTGGCTGCTCGGTGAGGCCGGCGGCATCATCTTGCAGCCCCTTGCCTGGCTGATGATCGCGGGGGTCATCTTCGGGCAGACGATCGTGGCCGAGAAGCTGCGCATCGAGAACCGGTTGCTCGAACGAGCGAAGGCACGCGCAGAGCGGGTGCCGAGCGCCATCCGTCGTCGCGCCGGCGACCTGGGCGACGAGCTGACGTCGCGGTTCCGCCCGATCGGGCGGGCGATCGTGCTGATGTGGCGCGCGGGCCCGATCATGATCGCCGCCTACGTGCTGCTGTACACCGTGGCGCTTGCGCTCGAACCGCTCGGACGCCTCGCCATCGTGACGCTGGTCGGACCGCAGGAGCTCGTGGTCTGGGGCACGTTCTCGACGCTGATCGCCACCGCGCCGCTGCTGATCGCCGAGCCTGCTCGTATCGCTCTGGTCTCGGCCGCGTACGACAGCACGCTGAAGGCGACGCGCTCAGCGCGCGCGGAGGAGTCCGAGGCGCTCGCCGAGGAGATCGCTCAGGATGCCATCGAGCAGCCCGCGCAGCCGGCCGTCGCCGAGGTGCCGATTCCTGCCGAGGTCACGATTCCCGATGAGGCAGCGGTTGTTGCCGATGCGCGTGGCGCTGAGCCATTGCCCGAGGGGGCGCCTCCGCTTCCGTCCGGTCAGGACGGGTCGATCTCGAACCGCACGAACCGGCCGTCGACGCCGGTGCCGCCCTCGTCGGGATCGAGCAGCTCGCCGTCCTTGCCGAAGCCGTTGTAGGGCACCACGTCGATCCAGAACGGGCCCTCGGCGTCTTCCGGGATCGCGAAGGGAACGATGATCTCGTACGGCTCGGTGACCGTTGAGTCGCACTCCCTGTACTCGGTCGAGCTGTAGTCGAAGCCGAGCTCGAAGCTGCTCTCGTTCCACTGACGGCCTGTGCTCTGCTCGATGATCAGCGGGCTGTTGCACTTCACCGGGTCGCTGGGATCTTCGGGATCGACCGGATCGGGCTTCACCGGTATGGCGACCCCGATCACGCGTGTGTTCGGGGGAGTGGTCATGCCTTCTGTGTCATGGATTGCTGCGGAGCGGATCGGCCCCCACGTCGCGCCGGACAGCTCGACTGTCTCGCCGTCGGAGGCGATCACCGGCGTCACCCGGTTGAACGCGGTGCTGTTCGCCGCGGTCCAGTCCTTCCAGCCGATCGCGACGGCCCCCGCGGGCAGCAGCACCACCAGCATGCCGAGCGCGACCGCGTTCGCCTTCCACCAGCTGCGGCCGCTCATTCGCCCGCCCAATCCACCGTCTCGAGCTCGACCGAGTTCTCGACGGGCAAGGCGTCGAGGTCGATCTGCACCGTGATGATCGAGTCGTAGACGGGGAACCGATCCGTGGCCAGTTCGAGCATCGCGGCCCCGGTCAGGCTCTCGTCATCCGGCAGCTGGAACGCCAGCACCCCCGACTTCGGGATGCCCGGCACGAGCTGTTCGCCCGAGAGCATGTAGTCGTCGATGCTGCTCTCGCCCTCGCCGCGTTCGGTCGCGCTGTAGACGCGGTCGCCGACCTCAAGCACGGTCCGGCTCAGCAGGTTTCCGTATTCGGTGAGGACGGCTTCGGCATCCATCTCGACGACGACCCACGTGCCCTCGGCCCGCCATCCGGCGGGAGTCGTGATCGCCTCGGCAGCCCGCACGCGCTGCACGGTGACGGCGAGATCACGGCCCTCGACGCGCTCGCCGACTTCTGCTTGCTGCACGAAGGCGCGCTCCGCGGAGTCGTCACCGGGGGTCGCCTGGGCGACGAGCCACGCCGCGACCAGCAGGCCGATCGTGATCGCCCAGGGAAGCAGACGTCTCACCACGGGTCCCCCTCCCCGAGATCCTCGAGAGTCGCGGTGACGACTGCCGATGTGCCGCCTTCGAACCAGTGCAGATCGTCGTCGAGGAACTGCCCACGGTAGGTCTGCGGGTCGGACAGCGCGATGCGCACCTGGTCGCCTGCGCTGTAGTCGGATGCGTTGACCGTCCACGACAGGATGATCTCGTCAGACACGCCGGGCTGCAGGGCCAGCACGCCCTGAGTGGTCTCGCCTGGTCGGCTGAACTCGGGCGTCTTGTCAGGGCCGCCGACGATGCGGGTGCCCTGCAACCCGGTCGACGCGCGCATCGTGCGGGCTTCGGGGAAGAGGTTTGTGATCCTCATCCGCACCGCCAGCACGCGCTCGCCGTTCTCCTTGTCGGCGGAGCTTCCGTTCTCGACGCGGTCGGAGAGGTAGGCGCTGTCGACGGCCATGTCGAGGTTCGACGTGACGACGTGCTCGCCGACCTCGACCTGGGACGTCTCGGGGGCGGCGACGCTGTTCAGCCCGCCGAACGACGCGGTCGCGGCGAGGAAGAGTCCCACGCCGATCATGCTCGCCCATTTCGTAGGGATGCGGTCGGCCATGGTGCGCACCCATCGCACACGCGACGGGGTCCGATCACGCGCAGTCGCCTGTGCGGCTGCCGTCGCCTGGGCAGCCGCCTCGCGCGCGCTCGCGCGCGGACCGAGCGCCTTCTTCTCCCCCACGAACACAGCATAGAACGCAGCGGTTCCGCGCCGCGCGACCGATCGTGCCTACTCTGGATGCATGGCTGAGCTGTCGTCATCGTCCTCTGATCGTCGCCTGGCCGATGCCGCCACGGCACTCGCCCGGCGCTGGGTCGACGAGGCGGCGCAGGTGCAGGTCGATCCTGCCGCGCAGCGGCTCGCGGGCGTGCTGCACGACCCCAAGGGTCTGCCGTTCACGCTCGGATTCGTGGACGGAGTGATGCGGCCCGAGAGCGCGGCGGCCGCAGCATCCAGCCTCCGCCGCGTCGCGCCGCTGGCGCCGGACTTCCTGCCCTGGTACCTGCGAGGGGTCGTCCGCCTGGGCGGCGGCGTCGCGCCTGTGCTGCCCGTGCCGACGGTGCCGATCGCCCGGCGCGTGCTGCGCGAGATGGTCGGGCACCTCATCGTCGACGCCAGGCCCGACAAGCTCGGGCCCGCCCTCGAGAAGATCCGCACGGGTTCTGAGGCGGGAGCCCGGCTCAACCTCAATCTTCTGGGCGAGGCGGTGCTGGGCGATGCCGAGGCGCGACGGCGCCTCGAGGGCATCCACGAGCTCATCCGCCGCGATGACGTCGACTACGTCTCGGTGAAGGTGTCGGCGATCGTCAGTCACCTGTCGATGTGGGCGTTCGAGCAGACGGTCGACGAGGTCGTCGAGCGGCTGCTGCCGCTGTACCTCACCGCCGCCGACAACGGCACGTTCATCAACCTCGACATGGAGGAGTACCGCGACCTCGACCTCACGATCGCGGTGTTCACCCGGCTGCTCGAAGACCCGAGGCTCGCGGCGCTCGAAGCGGGCATCGTGCTGCAGACCTACCTGCCCGATGCGCTGACCGCGTTGCGCGAGCTCACTGCCTGGGCCCGCAACCGGGTCGAGCATCGCGGCGCCCCGATCAAGATCCGGCTCGTGAAGGGCGCGAATCTCGCGATGGAGAAGGTCGATGCGGTGATGCACGGCTGGCCGCAGGCCCCCTACGGCACCAAGCTCGACACCGACGCCAACTATCTGCGCTGCCTGGACGTGGCCTTCGAGCAGCGCAGCACCTCGGCCGTGCGCATCGGCGTCGCAGGGCACAACCTCTTCGACATCGCGTACGCCTGGCTGCTCGCCGGCGAGCGCGGGGTGCGCGACGCGATCGAGTTCGAGATGCTGCTCGGAATGGCGCAGGGCCAGGTCGAGGCCGTCTCGCGCGAGGTCGGTCCCGTGCTGCTCTATGTTCCCGTCGTCGATCCGAACGAGTTCGACGTCGCGATCAGCTACCTCGTGCGCCGTCTCGACGAGAACGCCTCGTCGTCGAACTTCCTGTCGGCCGCCTTCCATCTCGCAGACGACCCCTCTCTCTTCGAACGCGAGCGGCTGCGCTTCGTCGACTCGATCACCCGCTCACGTGACCGCAGTCTGCTGGCCGGGCCCCGGCGCACGCAGAACCGCGCAGCGCCGGCACATGAATCGGTGCGTCCGCTCGCGCAGCCGCGGACGGCCGACGAGGGTCTCACCGAGGTCGTGCTCGACATCGCTCGCGGGTCGTCGGGCATCGACGAGGGCGCTGACGATCCGTTCCTGCAGACAGCCGTCTACGCCAGGCAGGAGCTGACGGCCGCCGACGGCGCCCCTGGCTTCGAGAACACCGCAGACAGCGACCCCGCGCTCCCGGCGAACCGCGCCTGGGCGGGCGAGATCTTCGCGCACATCGCCCGCGACCGAGGACTCGGCATTCCCACCCTGCGTGCATCGCGCATCGACGACGCGGAGGGGCTGCATGCCGTGATCGAGCGCGTTCAGGGCGCAGCATCCGCCTGGGGATCCAGGCCAGCCGCCGAACGCGCGCAGATCCTGCAGCGCGCCGCCGCCGCTCTCGCCGCGCGCCGTGGCGAACTGATCGAGGTCGCCGCCGTCGAGACCGGGAAGGTGTTCGCCGAGGCCGACGTCGAGGTGAGCGAGGCCGTCGACATGGCGAAGTACTACGCCGCGACCTGCCGCGAGCTCGACGCCATCAGCGGCGCGGTGTTCGAGCCCGCGAAGGTCACCGTCGTCACTCCGCCCTGGAACTTCCCCCTCGCGATCCCGGCCGGGGGAGTGCTCGCGGCGCTCGCCGCCGGATCGGGGGTGGTCTTCAAGCCGGCGCATCAGGCGCGCCGGTGCGCGGCGGTGATCGCCGAAGCGCTGTGGCAGGCCGGGGTGCCCCGAGACGTGCTCGCGCTCGTCGAGCTGGGGGAGCGCGAGCTCGGAAAGCAGCTCATCACGCATCCGGCGGTCGACCGGGTGATCCTCACCGGGTCGTGGGACACCGCTGCGCTGTTCCGCTCGTGGCGGCCCGACCTGCCGCTGCTCGCCGAGACCAGCGGCAAGAACGCGATCGTCATCACCCCGACCGCCGACATCGATCTGGCTGTCGCGGATCTCGTGAAGAGCGCGTTCGGCCACGCGGGCCAGAAGTGCTCGGCAGCCTCGCTCGCGATCCTCGTCGGGCCTGTCGGCCACTCGAAGCGATTCGTGCGTCAGCTGCTCGACGCCGTCCGCTCGCTGCGGGTCGCGTGGCCGTCGGACCCCAGGGCTGAAGTCGGTCCGGTGATCGAGCGGCCGCAGGGCAAGCTCGACTGGGCGCTCACCCGACTGGAGGGCGATGAGAAGTGGCTGATCGAGCCACGCTCGCTCGACGACAGCGGTCGCCTGTGGAGCCCCGGTGTGCGCGTCGGGGTGCAGCCCGGATCTCGCACGCACCTCGAGGAGTTCTTCGGTCCGATGCTCGGCATCATGCACGCGCCCACGCTGAGCGCCGCGATCGACCTGCAGAACGCCGTCTCGTACGGCCTCACGGCCGGTCTGCACACTCAGGATCCCGCAGACCTGGCTCTGTGGCTCGAGCATGTGCAGGCAGGGAACCTCTACGTCAATCGGGGGATCACCGGGGCGATCGTGCAGCGCCAGCCCTTCGGCGGCTGGAAGCGCTCGTCGGTCGGCCCCGGCGCCAAGGCCGGCGGACCCCACTACCTGATCGGTCTCGGAGCATGGCGCTCCCGTCCGCGCGGCAAGGCGTCGAACACCCTGCACCTGCGCGGCCTCGACGTGCGCATCGCGGCTCTCATCGAGGCGGCCCAGCCGTCGCTCGACTTCGAGGGGTTCGAATGGCTGCGACAGTCGGCGCTCGCCGACGCCGTCGCCTGGGACCGCGAGTTCGGCCAGGTGCGCGACGTGTCGCAGCTCGGCGTCGAGCGCAATCTGCTCCGCTACCGGCCGGTGCCCGTTGCGGTGCGCGCCACCGCCGACGCTCCGCTGCACGAGGTGCTGCGGGTAGTGCTCGCGGGTATCCGCTCTGGCGCGGAGTTCATGCTCTCGGTGCCGGCGGGCCTCCCCGCCGGCATCAGGGGCGAACTGGGCGACCTGGGCGTGCTGGTGGCGGTCGAGAGCGATGCCGAGTGGATCGACCGGATGCTGCGCCGCGGCATCCCCGCAGAAGAGGGTGCCTCCGTGGCCGCCACCCCTGACCGGGTGCGGCTGATCGGGGCACGGTACACGGTCGCGTCGCTGCACCGCGCGCTCGCGGAGGCTGTCGAGGGTGACCCCGACCTCGCGGTCTACGACGGCGAGGTGACCTCGGCCGGCCGCATCGAGCTGCTGCCGTTCGTGCACGAGCAGGCGATCTCGATCACGGCGCACCGCTTCGGCAACCCCGACGACTGGAGTGCCGACGTCATCTGACTCGGGTGATGTAAAAGATTCTTGACATCTATCACGAGGCGGGCCTAGCCTGCGTGTAAAGAATCTTTTACATGGAGGTGTCCGATGGTCTATCAGGAACGAGTCGCCTGGTCGCAGCTCATCGTCTCGGTGATCACCATCGCGGTCTACGCCGCACTGGTGCTGAGAAGCGCTGGCGGCGGCGAGCTGACGTCGGTCGACTGGCTGCCGCTCATGCTGTGGACCATCGGCGGCGGCATCGTGCTGACCGTCGTCCTGAGCGTCCTGTGGGGGATCGTGGCCGGCATGCGCGACCCGCAATCGGCGACCACCACCGACATCCGCGATCGTGACATCAGCCGCCTCGGCGGCCGGGTCGAGCACTCCTTCCTCGTGATCGCCGGACTGGTCGTCATCGCCTTGTGCGGCGCAGGCGCCCATCTGTTCTGGATCGCGAACACCATGTTCCTCGGGTTCGCGATCTCGGCCCTGATCGGCGGCATCGCACGGGTCATCGCCTACCGGCGCGGGCTCGTCTGATGGTCAAGCCCACCCTCGTCACCAACACGATCCGCTCGCGGCGCGAAGAGGCGGGGATGACCCAGGCCGAACTCGCCGGGCTGATCGGCGTCACCAGGCAGACCCTCATTGCAATCGAACAGGGCAGGTACTCGCCCACGCTCGAAATCGCCTTCCAGATCGCCCGTGCCTTCGGCCTGCCGCTCGAAGACCTCTTCCAGTACCCCGAACCGACTCAGAAGCGAGAGGACTGACATGCCCGAGACGATGAGCGCCTGGGAGCAGGAAGGCTACGGACCCGCATCCGGGGTCAGACGAGTCGAGAGACCGATTCCCGCCCCCGGCCGGGGAGAGGTGCTTCTGCAGGTGCGCGCGACCGCGCTCAACGCCGGCGATGTGCGGATCATGCTCGGCGACCCACTGCTGGTGCGGCCCGTGTTCGGCATCCGCCGTCCGCGCAACCCCGTGCGAGGCATGGACGTCGCCGGCACCGTGGTCGCGCTCGGCGAGGGCGTCGACGGCGTGGACGTCGACGAGGAGGTCGTCGTCGAGCTGCCCGGTGGGGGAGGGCTGGCCCAGTACGCGGTGGCTCCGGCGGTGCGACTCGCACGGCGGCCTGCCGCCGTCGCACCCCACCTGGCCGCGACCCTGCCCATCGCCGCCGGCACCGCCTGGCAGGCGCTCGATGCGTCCGGCGTCGGCGACGGGCAGCGAGTGCTGATCCTCGGCGCCTCTGGCGGCGTCGGCACCTTCGCCGTGCAGCTCGCGGCGCTGCGCGGGGCGCAGGTGGACGCCACGTGCAGCGCGCGCAACCGTGTCGTCGTCGAAGGCCTCGGCGCCCACGTGATCGACCGCGACACCCGGCCTGCGCGACTGCCTGCCGAATCGTACGACGCCGTGGTCGAGATCGCCAGCGGGGCGCCGCTGCGCGACCTCCGCCGCCTCGTCCGCGACGGTGGATCGGTCGTGCTCGTCGGCGGCGATGGCGGTCGGGTGCTCGGACCCGTGCCCCGGATGCTGCGGGCCGCGCTGCTCTCGGCCGGCTCGAACCGCCGCATCCGCTCTCTTGCGGCGACGCCGAGGGCTGAGATCCTCACGCGGCTGCTCGACCTCGTGGCGGTCGGGAGACTTCATCCGCTGATCGAGCGGGAGTACTCGTTCGCCGACGTCGCCGACGCCCTCGCTCACGTCGAGGCCGGCCACACGGTCGGGAAGGTCGTGGTGCACGTCGCCGGGTGAGGTGCAGCGCCCGATGCGATAACGGGCGCGTGCGGCTCTGCGGAAAACGATTGCCCGGCCCGGAGCCGCGTGATTGGATCGAAGGGTCCCGGTGCTGACCGGAATACCGAGAAGCGGACTTCCGGCCCACCATTCGGTTCAAAGGAGAACTCCCCATGAAAAGCACTCCCTTCCGATCAGCCGCCCGCCTGAGCACGAAAGTCGGCTGCGCCCTGGCCGGCTCGGCTCTCGTCCTCGCCCTGAGCGCATCCCCTGCGCTCGCCGTCGGAGAGGGCCCCGACTACAACGGGCACGAGACGATCAACACGTCGATACTGCACACCTACGACTCGATGGTCGCCGAGCTCAAGGCGCAGGATGCCAAGCAGGCGGCGCTCGAGCTGGAGGTCATCGGACAGTCGGTGAAGGGCCGCGACCTGTACCTCGCGAAGTACCTGTCCGACCCCGCCAACCCCACGATCCTGTTCCTCACACAGCAGCACGGCAACGAGCAGCTCACCACCGAGGGGGCGCTCGAGGTCATCAAGCACCTCGGCAGCGGACGCATGAAGGGTGTTCTCGAGAACATCAACATCCTCGTGCTGCCGATGCTCAACCCCGACGGTGCCATGGGCGACGTCGACTTCCCGCTCGACGACTACCTGGCGGCAGGCGATCGCCATCTGACCAGGTACAACGCGAACAACGTCGACATCAACCGCGACCACGTCGCCAAGACGCAGCCTGAGATCCAGGCACTGCACGGCAATGTGCTGACGAAGTACGACATCGACTACATGATCGACCTGCACCACCAGGGCACGCAGTCGCGTATCGACGGCAAGCTCGTGTCGGGCTCGATCCTGTACCCGACGACTCCTGACGTCGCCCCCGATGTGCTCGAAGGATCGAAGCGCCTCGGCGCGATCGTCTACCAGAACGTCGACGCGACCGGCTGGGGTCACCTCGGCAAGTACGTCGGCGGCACGGCCAACACCATCGCGCGCAACGGCATCGCCGCCGAGTACGGCATCTCGACCCTGCTCTTCGAGATGCGCGGCATGAGCGATCACGAGAACCCCGGTGCCGTGCTCGGGCAGAAGTCGAACGGCTACCTCCGGCAGCAGACGGTCCTCACGCTCGAGAGCACCATCCGGGCGATCGCCAGCGGCGAGATCGAGACGGCTGACATCTCGTTCTGGGACACCCTGGCCGAGCAGCGTTCTGGTTCCAGCGCCGACGAGTGATCGGCCGATGCGGCGGGTCCCGGTGCGCGCGTACGCGCGCACCGGGACCCGGCGGCATCCGGAATCCCTCCCCGCGCGGGTGGCGATTCTCAGCATCCGGATGCAAAAATATCTGTGGCGTGCCTTGTCGCATCTTCCCCGCCCTCCGCATCGGAGGGGCGGGTCGAACTTCCGCCAGGCCCCTGGACAGCGTCCGCCGCACCTTCTCGAGGAGCACTCATGTCCACGCCTGACACCGCGACGACGATCGACGCCCCCACCCGCACGGCACACCACCGTCGCTACCTGATGTGCCGTCCCGAGCACTTCACGGTCAACTACTCCATCAACCCGTGGATGGAGCCCACCAAGCCCACCGACACCGCCAAGGCGGTCGAACAGTGGCAGAAGCTGCACGACCTGTACCTCGAGCTGGGCCACGAGGTCGAGCTGATCGAGCCGCTCGCCGGCTACCCCGACATGGTCTACACCGCCAACGGCGGCTTCGTCATCGGCGGCCGTGCGTACGTGCCCGAGTTCTACTTCGAGCAGCGCAAGGGCGAGGCGCCCGCCTTCGCCGACTGGTTCCGCGCCAACGGCTTCGACACCGTCATGCCTGAGCAGGTCAACGAGGGCGAGGGCGACTTCCTGCTCGTCGGCGACGTGATCCTCGCAGGCACCGGCTTCCGCTCAGTCGGTGACAGCCACCTCGAGGTGGGCGAGGTGTTCGGTCGCGAGGTCGTGACGCTGAACCTCGTCGACCCGCGCTTCTATCACCTCGACACCGCCCTCACCGTTCTCGACCCCGTGCAGGGCGTCGAGAACGGCGGCCCCGAGCGTGCCAACGTCGCCTACCTGCCTGCCGCCTTCGACGAGGCGTCGCAGAAGATCCTCGCCGAGCGCTTCCCCGACGCGATCATCGTCAGCGATGAGGACGGCGCCGTCTTCGGCCTGAACTCCGCGAGCGACGGCTACAACGTCATCATCTCGCCGCGGGCGAAGGGCTTCGAGAAGCAGCTGCGCGAGCGCGGCTACAACCCGATCACCGTCGACCTCTCCGAGCTGCTGCTCGGCGGCGGCGGCATCAAGTGCTGCACGCTGGAACTGCGCGGCGCATGATGTCCGCGGTCGAGCCGCACGTCGCCGAGAACTACCACCCGCTGCCCGTCGTCGTCGCCCGGGGTGAGGGCGTATGGGTCACGGATGCCGACGGCAGACGCTATCTCGACCTTCTGGCGGCCTACTCGGCGGTGAACTTCGGCCACCGGCATCCGGCGATCGTCGACGCGCTCACGTCGCAGCTCGGCAGGGTGACGCTGACCAGCCGCGCGTTCATGAACGACCAGCTGGAGCCCTTCGCCGCCGCGCTCGCCGAGCTGTGCGGGAAGGATCTCGTGCTGCCCATGAACACGGGCGCCGAGGCAGTCGAGACCGGGGTCAAGGTCGCTCGCGCGTGGGGCTACCGGGTCAAGGGCATCGCCGAGGGCAGAGCGCGGATCGTCGTCGCGGCCGGCAACTTCCACGGCCGCACCACCACGATCATCAGCTTCAGCGACGACCCGCAGGCGCGTGACGACTTCGGGCCGTACACGCCCGGCTTCGACACCGTGCCCTACGGGGATGCCGATGCGATCGCCGCTGCGATCACCGATGACACCGCCGCCGTGCTCATCGAGCCGATCCAGGGGGAAGGTGGCGTGATCATCCCGCCCGACGGCTACCTGCGGCGCGTGCGCGAGATCTGCGACGAGAAGAACGTGCTGTTCATCGCCGACGAGATCCAGTCGGGCCTGGGCCGGGTCGGCGAGACCTTCGCGTGCGAGCGCGAGGGCGTCGTGCCCGATCTGTACCTGCTCGGCAAGGCGCTCGGCGGCGGCATCCTGCCCGTATCGGCGGTCGTCGGCGACCGCCACGTGCTCGGGGTCATCCGAGCAGGGGAGCACGGTTCGACGTTCGGCGGCAACCCGCTCGCGGCGGCCGTCGGCCACAAGGTCGTCGAGATGCTCAGCACCGGCGAGTTCCAGGAGCGCGCCCGCCGGCTCGGCGCGCACCTGGGATCGGCTCTCGAGGCGCTCATCGGTCACGGCGTGGCCGCCGTGCGCATCGCGGGTCTCTGGGCGGGCGTCGACATCGACCCTGCGTACGGCACGGGTCGTGAGATCGCTGAGAAGCTGCGCGAGCGCGGCGTGCTCGTGAAGGACACCCACGGGCAGACGATCCGCATCGCTCCGCCGCTGGTCATCCGCGCGACCGAGCTCGACTGGGCCGTCGAGCAGCTGCGCCTCGTGCTCGAAGGCTGACCGCCACCCGTCGTCGAGACCTGCACTTTTTGCCGAGACCTGCAGTAGCAACTGCAGGTCTCGGCGGGAAGCGCAGGTCTCGGCGGGAAGTGCAGGTCTCGGCGGGGGCGGGCGGGCACGCGGGCCGGGGCCGGGGGCGGGGCCGCGGCGGGTCAGGCGACGGTGACCGAGATCGTGTGCCACCCGGTGGCGCCGTCGGGTGCAGGCGGGGCGATCGCGTCTGTCTGCGAGGTGCCGTCGGCGGCGATGGCCCGGCACCGGATGCGGTGATCGCCGGGCTCCGCGCGCCAGGGCGTGCGCCACTGCACCCAGGTGTCGTCCGACAGAGCGGATGCCAGCTCGGCGCGCTCCCACGGGCCGTCGTCGACCTGCACCTCGACCCCCGAGACCCCTGAACCGGGCTGCCACGCGACGCCCGCGATCACCGCGTCGCCCGCGTCGACGCCGCCGCCACCCCGCGGCACATCGATGCGGGACTGCAGCTTGATCGGGCCCTCCGCCGACCAGCCGCGGTCGGTCCAGTACGCGCGAGAGCGGTCGAAGCGCGTCACCTCGAGTTCGGTCACCCACTTCGTCGCCGAGACGTAGCCGTACAGACCCGGCACGACCATGCGCACAGGGAAGCCATGTGCGAGCGGAAGGGGCTCGCCGTTCATGCCGATCGCGAGCAGGGCGTCGCGGTCATCGGTCAGCGCCTCCAGCGGCGTGCCGGCGGTGAAGCCGTCGGCAGAGGTCGAGAGCACCATGTCGGCGTCGGAGTGTGGAGCCGCGCGAGCCAGCAGCTCACGGATCGGGTACCCGAGCCACACGGCGTTGCCGACGAGGTCGCCGCCGACGGGGTTCGACACGCACGACAGCGTCACCGCCCGCTCGACGAGGGGCAGAGCGAGCAGCTCGTCCCAGGTGAGCGTGACCTCGTGGTCGACCATGCCGTGGATGCGCAGCCGCCACTCGGCAGGATCTACGGTCGGCACGACGAGGGCGGTGTCGATGCGGTAGAAGTCGCGGTTCGGCGTGATCAACGGCGAGATGCCCGCCACATCGAGTTCGGCGCCGGACGGCGCGACCGGGGCCGGCGATGCCGCGCGGGGCAGCCGCAGCGCGTCGCGGGCGACGGCGACCGCCGCCGAGCCGGCCTTGGTGAGCGCACCGGCGGCGGCCAGGGCAACGCCGACGAGGGCGGTGCCACCGGCCCAGACGAGAAAGGCCCGTCGCGAGGAGATGGAGGGGGATCCGGATGCCGTGCCCGCAGCCCGTTCGTCCGCCGGCACCGATCCGGGCGTCGGCGCCGAGTCGCCCACGCGCACCGATCCGGGCCGCGGCGCGTTCACCGATTCGGGCGCCACCGCCGCCGCCGCACCGGCGAACGAGGCGCCGCGCACCAGCATCCGCAGCGCGGTCGCGGCGACAGCTCCGGCGAGGACCGACGGCAGCCAGGCCAGCATCCCGGCATCCGCTCTGGTCAGCGCGAGCACGCCGACGGCCGTGCCCATCACCACCAGGGCGACCACACCGACGCGGCGTCGGTGCACCTCGACGATGCCCGCCGCCGCGGAGAGTGCGAGAAGCACGATCGCGATCCCGATGAGCAGGGCGGCCTTGTCTGCCGTGCCGAACCAGGCGATCGCCGTGTCCTTGGCCCAGGTCGGTGCCGCGTCGATCAGGGCTCCGCCGACGACGGCGAACGGGCTCGACGAGGGGGCGAACAGGGCGGCGAGCAGCTCGCCGGCACCTGCGCCGAGCACCGCAGCCGCGATGCCCGCGAGCGCAGCCATGCCGCGTCGCCGTGAAGTGCCCTTCATGCGTCAAGGCTACGCGCGCCTCGTTACGGTCCGGACCCTCCCGCAGGTCAGTCCTTCAGGAACGGACCGGACTCCTGCGGCTTCACGTCGGGATCGTCGAGACCGGCCAGCTCGTCCTCGGCGATCAGCACGTCGACGTCCTGCGTCGACGGCGTGGAGTCGACGTGGCTCTCGGCCGCCAGCGCTCCCGGCGTCGCTCGCGCCGGGTCCGCCGGGGCGACAGGCAGGCCGAACGAGCGCTGCAGCCGGCGCATCCACCGGGGCTGCGCGCCGAACACTCCGGTCGCGTCGTGCGCCTCGACCTCGAGCCCGTAGTAGTCGCCGATCTTGTCGATGAACTGCGCGCGCTCGGCTTTGGCGTACGCCCGGCGTTCACGGCTGAACGCGACCACCGTCGACCAGCACATCAGCAGCATGACCACGCTGAACGGCAGCGCGATCGTGATGGCCGCCGTCTGCAGCGCGGTCAGGCCGCCCGACAGCAGCAGCGCGATGGCCAGCAGTGCCGTGACCGCAACGAAGAACGTGCGGATCCAGCGCTTGGGCTCCGGCTTGCCGCCGGTGGCGATCATGCCCATCACCAGCGCGCCGGAGTCGGCCGAGGTGATGAAGAAGATCGCGAGCAGCAGGATCGCGCCGATGCTGACGATCATCGATCCGGGCACGTTCTGCAGCAGCGTGAACAGGGCTCCCTGCAGGTCGACCGTGCCCTCGGGGCCGGTCAGGGTGCCCGGCTCTGCGAGCTCGAGCGCGAGGGCCGATCCGCCCAGGACGGCGAACCAGAGGATGCCGAGCAGCGTCGGCACGAGAATCACGCCGACGACGAACTCGCGCACCGTGCGGCCCTTCGAGACCCGGGCGATGAAGATGCCGACGAAGGGTGCCCATGAGATCCACCAGCCCCAGTAGAACGAGGTCCAGGACGACTGCCACTGCTCGCCCTCGGTGCCCTGGAAGGCGCTGACGTTGAACGACAGGCCGACGAAGTTCTGGATGTAGTAGCCGATCGACTGCACGAAGTCGCGCAGCAGGAATTCGGTCGGCCCGACCGCGAGAAGGTAGACGACCAGCAGCCCGGCGAGCACGAGGTTGGCGTTCGAGAGCCACTTCATGCCCTTGGTCACGCCCGAGAGCACCGACATGAGCACGAACACCGAGATGATCAGGATCAGCACGACCTGCGTCGTCTCGTCGGGGTCGGCGATGCCAGCCGTGTGCAGCCCCGAGCTCATCTGCAGCACGCCGAGGCCGAGCGATGTGGCGACGCCGAACAGCGTGCCGACCAGAGCGATCACGTCGATCGCGTGGCCCCACGCGCCCTCGACCTTCCTGCCGAGCAGGGGCTCGAGGGTCCACCGGATCGAGATGGGACGACGGCGGCGGTGGATCGCGTAGGCGAGCGCGATGCCGATCACCACGTAGATCGACCAGGCGTGCACGCCCCAGTGCAGATAGGTCTGGCCGAGGGCGGCCTGCGCCAGCTGGGCTGGAGTGCCCTCGACGCCCGGACGGGGGTTCGTGTAGTGCGAGAGCGGCTCGCTCACGCCGTAGAAGACGAGGCCGATGCCCATTCCGGCCGCGAAGAGCAGCGAGAACCAGCTCATCAGCGAGAACTCGGGCTCTTCGTCGTCGCGGCCGAGCTTGATGTCGCCGAAGCGGCTGAACCCGAGGAACAGGCAGAACGCCACGAAGAACGCGGCGATCAGCACGTAGTACCAGTTGAACGCGTTGACGATGCTCGTCTGGATGGCCTGGAACGCCGTCTCGGCGACACCGGGCAGCAGCAGCGCGAACAGCGCGAACACCACGACGATGACGGCGGCGGGCCAGAAGACCCACCTCAGCACCTCTGGCTCGCGCGCAGACGCCGCGGTCGGGGCATCCGGTGTCGCGGTGGCGTTCGGATCAGACGCGTCTCGGTTTCCGCTCATGCTCTCCACGCTACCGAGATCCGCGACCTCACGCGGGAGTGTCGTCGGGGTCGAGCGACTTCAGCGCGTCGCGCTCGACCGCCGTGTCTGCCGTCAGCTGGTCTTCGGTGTTCTCATCGCCACCCAGCGGGGCGCCGTCGTCGGCGCGGTCACCGGCAGGCTCCTGCGACGCGTTCGCCGCCGCAGTCTCGTCTGGAGGCGAGGCGTCGTCGGCGGACTCCGACGACTCCGCCTGCGCCCACTCCTGCTGGCGGGGCATGCCGCTGCCCAGCGGGTCGTGACCGGGCACGTGCGGGTGCTGGCCGTCAGGTGAGCCGTACTTCGGGGTGCGCTCCGGGTCATTCATGCCCGCGACGGTAGGCGTGCGGTGCGGCGCGCTCACACCCCCTTGACAGCGCGCGGCTGGCAGAGGAGCAGCACCAGGGCGACGGTGAAGGATGCCAGCATCGTCGCGCCCATGATCGTCGCCGACACCCCGAGCATCGACACGAGCGGCGGCACGAACGCGCCGAGCAGCATCGACAGGGTGCCCAGCACGGCCGAGGCCGACCCCGCGCTGTGCCGGATCCGCCCGAGGGCGATCGCGGTCAGCGACGGGTTGTTCACGCCGTGGGTCGACATCGCGACGAAGAGCGGCACGAGCAGCCAGGGAACGGCCGATCCGAGCATCCCGGCCAGCGTCAGCGCGACCGAGGCGGCGATGGCGACGGTCAGCGTCCACCGCAGCAGCCGCAGGCCGGGCACCCGGCCGGCCAGGCGACGGTCGAGCTGCGCCATGGCCATGATGCCGATCGAATTCGCGGCGAACACGAGCGCGAACTGCTGCGCGGTCAGACCGAACTGCTGCTGCAGCACGAAGGGAGACAGCTGCAGGTAGGTGAACAGGGCGACAGAGGCGCATCCGAGAGTGACCGCGCTGAGCATGAAGCCGCGGTTCGCGAGCGCCGATCCGAGGCCGCGCACGTCGCTGCCGATGCCGCCCGTTGTGCGGTGCGCGCGATCGAGCGTCTCGGGAACCGAAGCGGCGGTGGCGAGCAGCAGAGCGCCGATCACCGCGAGCGCGATGAACACCCCGCGCCAGTCGGACACGGTCGCGACCGCGCCGCCGATGAGCGGCGCGAGCACAGGGGCGACACCCATGACGGCCGCGAGCGTCGAGTACGCGGCGACCGCCTCGGCGCCCGAGAACACGTCATGCACCACGGCCCTCGCGATCACCATGCCGGCGGCGCCGCACAGGCCCTGCACGATGCGCACCACGATCAGCGTCTCGATGGTGGGCGCCAGGGCGCACAGCACCGAGGTGACGACGAACCCGGAGATGGCCAGGATCAGCGGCATCCGACGGCCGAATCGGTCGCTGATCGGTCCCCACAGCAGCTGCCCCAGCGCGAGACCGATCATGCACGCGCTCATCGTGAACTGCGTGAGCGACTCCGAGGCGCCGAGGTCGGTGCCGAGCTGCGGCAGCGACGGCAGGTACACGTCGAGCGAGATGGGGCCGAAGGCCGTGAGCGCGCCGAGCGCGATCATGAGCCGGCGGGGGTGCTGCGGCACCGTCAGTCCTCGCCGTCGCGCGGGTCCGCGAGTCGGATGGGCGTGGTGGCGGTCGGGCGATCGTCGAATGAGCCGGGGTCCATCGCGCGGATCACCGACAGCGGGCGGGTCTCGTCGAGCGTCAGCTGGAAGCGGCGGTCGCTGCTGCGGTGCAGGCGGCCCGACCACAGCATCCATCCGATCCCGATGCCGAACGCGACGATGCCGGCCACTCCGCCGACCATGATGGCCGTCCGGGCCGAGAAAGTATCGACGATCCAGCCGGCGATCGGAGCGCCGATCGGAGTGGATCCCATGATCACGGCCATGTAGAGCGCGAGCACCCGGCCGCGCAGCGCGGCATCCGTCGTCGTCTGCACGTACCCGTTCGCGGTGGTCAGCATGGTGACGATCGTGAACCCGACGAGCATGAGCGTCGCGCCGTACGCCCAGTAGGTGGGCATGAGGGCGGAGATGACGGATGCCACGCCGAACCCTCCCGCCGCGATGACCAGCACCCGCACGCGGGCGCGATCGCGGCGCGCCGCGAGCAGAGCCCCGGTCAGCGACCCGATCGCCAGTACAGAGCTGAGCACGCCGTATCCGTCGGCGTCGCGGCCGAACTCGAGCGCCATGGTCGATGCGAAGATCGGGAAGTTCATGCCGAACGCGCCGATCAGGAACACCATCACGAACACCACGAGCAGGTCGGGACGACGCCACACGTAGCGGAAGCCCTCTCCGAGGCCTCCGCCGCTGTGGTTCTTCACTCGCGGAGTCAGCTCGTGCACGCGGATGAGCATCAGCGCCACGATCATGGCGAGGAACGTGACGGCATTGGCGACGAAGACCCAGCCCGTGCCGAGCAGAACGATGAGGATTCCGCCGACGGCGGGCCCGACCAGCCGTGCCATGTTGAACGCGGCCGAGTTCAGGGCGACGGCGTTCGAGGTGTCTTCCAGGCTCACCATGTCTGACACGAACGCCTGCCGTGCGGGTGCGTCGAACGCGTTCGCGACACCGAACGCGGCCGCGAAGACGAACATCAGCGGCAGGGTCATGACCCCGGTGAGCAGCAGCACGGCCACGGCGATCGCCAGCAGCATCAGGGCGGCCTGCGTGCACAGCAGCACGCGGCGCCGGTCGAAGCGGTCGGCCACCCAGCCGGTGAGGCTCACGAGCACGAGGGGAGGGCCGAACTGCAGGGCCATGGTGACGCCCATCGCGGTGGCGTCGTTGTCGGTGAGCTCGGTGAGCACCACCCAGTCCTGGGCGGTGGCCTGCATCCAGCCGCCGATGTTCGAGATGACGCCGCCGAGGAACCACGTGCGGTAGTTGAAGTTGCGGAACGAGCGGAACATGCCCGTGGACGAGGGGCTCATGCGTCGGCCATCCGTCGCAGCAGAGAGGACGCGGAGTGCAGCACGGCCAGCTCGTCTTCGTCGAACCGCTGTGCGTCGATCAGGTCGGACATCAGCTGGTTGCGCTTGCGGATCGTCTCGATGACGACGCTCTCACCCTGATCGGTCAGCTCGACGTAGACCCGGCGCCGGTCGTCTTCGTCGGGCACGCGCACCACGAGCCCGAGGTCGGCCAGGCCGTTGACGGTCGCGCTCATCGTGGGGGCGGTGACGTGCTCGTGCTCGGCGAGGCTCGAGAGCGTGCGTCGTCCGTGCGCGCGCAGCGCACCGAGCGTCGCGAGCTGGGCGTCGCTCATCGCGTCGACGGCGCGCGCAGAGCGCAGGCGTCGGGTGAGGCGGAAGAGGGCGTAACGGAGCTCGGCGGCGGAGTCATCGAAGTCGGCAGGCATTACTTAGATAGCCTAACTAAGATTTCAGCCGCCGGGCGGATGAAAATATTGCCCGCTGATCTGTCGCGGTGCTCCGTCGGGTGAGAAAATGATTCTCATGCCACTCGCGCTCGAAGTCGCCGTCCAGAACACCGCCGGCGTGCGCATCGCGCGGGAGATCGGCGCGACCCGGGTAGAGCTGACACAGGCGCTGGCACTCGGCGGCCTCACGCCGTCGCAGGCCACGATCGAGCTGGCGGTCGAGGCGCGGGGAGACAGCGGACCCGAGGTGCACGTGCTGATCCGACCGCGCGCGGGCGACTTCCACTACGACGACGATGAGTTCGTCGTCATGGAGCGCGATGTGCGCGTCGCGCTCGCCGCCGGCGCCCACGGCGTCGTGATCGGATGCCAGGACGCGACCGGCGGACTCGATCGCGACGGCCTCGTGCGGCTGCGTGACGCCGCCGCCGGAGCCCCCGTCACCGTGCACCGCGTGGTCGACACGACCCCCGATCCTCTCGCTGCCCTCCGGCTGGCGCGCGAGCTGGGCATGAGCCGGGTGCTCACCTCCGGCGGGGCATCGCGGGCGGTCGACGGCCTCGATGTGCTGCGGGCCCTCGTGCGCGAGGCCGCCGGCGACATAGAGGTGATGGCGGGCAGCGGCATCACCGCCGCCGATGTCGTGACGGTCGCGAGCACGGGCGTCGACGCGGTGCACTTCTCGGCGAAGCGCACCATGACGGCCGACAACGGCGTGCGCCTCGGCTCGGCGAGCGACGGCGACGCCGGCCACGAGATCACCGACCTCGACGCCGCTCGCTCGATCGTCGGCGCGCTGGCGCGAGCCCACGCCGCCTGAGCTGTTGAGCCGACGCGGCGAGGCGCTCTGCGCGGCCGGAACCGCTGCCGTGCACCGCATCCGTAGACTCGGACGCATGGCCGCCCCTCGCACCGCTGAGTTCGTCGATGCCCACGGCATCGCCATCGTCTACGACGTCTACGAAGCGGTCGGAACCGCCCGCGGCGTCGTGCAGCTGCTGCACGGCGTCGGCGAGCACGCCGGACGCTACGTGCGCACGATCGAGGCGCTGACCGGCGCCGGGTTCCACGTATACGCCGACGACCACCGCGGGCACGGGCGCACGGGCATCCGGCAGCACGGCGGTCCTGCGAAGCTCGGCCGACTCGGACCAGGAGGTCTTCGCGCGGCCGTCGCCGCGTGCTGGCAGCTGACCGAGATCATCCGCTCAGAGCGCCCCGGCCTGCCGCTGGTCCTGCTCGGGCACTCGTGGGGGTCGTTCCTGTCGCAGATGCTGCTGAACCAGCATCCGGAGGCGTACGACGCGGTCGTCCTGTCGGGCTCTGCCCTGCGCACCCCGCGCGATCTCAACGCCGCGCCGCTCAACGCACGGTGGAAGGGGCCGGACGCCGATGGCCTCGAATGGCTCTCGCGCGACGAGGCCGTGTGGGCGGCGTTCCACGACGACCCGCTGACCACCGAGGTGCCGCTGCTCACGCTCTTCGGCCCGATCGAGGCCGCGCGCCTGTACGGGCTGCCGAAGCGCAACCTCGGGCGCCAGATCCCCGTGCTGCTGATGGTCGGCCGCGACGACCCGGTCGGCGGTCCGCGCAGCGTGCACAAGCTCGCCGATGCCTACCGCACGCGGTCGGGCCTCGACGACGTGACCACCCTCGTCTACCCGGACGCGCGCCACGAGATCTTCAACGAGCTGCAGCAGGACGAGGTGCGTGCAGATCTGCTCGCGTGGCTCGACGCGCGCATCCCGGCGAAGAACTGAGGTGGGCGTCGTTCTGCAGTGGCTGATCGACGCGTTCAATGCGCAGATCGCCATCGGCTCGTCGGCGCTGCTCGTGCGCGAGGTGGTCGGCAACGCCTTCGGACTCGCGAGCGCGCTCGGCGCGATGCGCCGCCGGCTGTGGGCGTGGCCCGTGGGCATCGTGGGCAACCTGCTGCTGCTCACCGTCTTCCTCGGCAGCCTGTTCGGCACCGAGCACGCCGCCAACCTGATCGGTCAAGCCGGGCGGCAGGTGATGTTCATCGCCGTGTCGGTCTACGGATGGGTGCGCTGGCGCCAGGCCCGCGACAGCGACGGTCATGCCGTGACGCCGCGGTGGGCGTCCGGCCGCACCCGGCTGCTGCTGGTCGTCGCCCTGGTGGCGGGGACGGCTGCGCTCACGCCCCTGTTCCGGATGCTGGGTTCGTACGAGCCCGTGTGGAGCGACGCGTGGACGTTCGTCGGGTCGCTGCTGGCGACCTGGGCTATGGCGAAGGGCTGGGTCGAGTTCTGGCTGATCTGGGTGGCGGTGGATGCCGTGGGCGTGCCGCTGCTGTTCTCGGCGGGCTACTACGCCACCGCCTTCATGTACCTCTTCTACGGCGCGTTCACGATCGTCGGGTTCTTCGTGTGGATGCGCGCATCGCGCGGGGCCAAACCTCGTATCGACACCGACCTGCCCGATCCGACGGTGCGGGGCGCGCGCGGGTGAAGCCCGGCGATCTGCGACGGGCGCGCGGTTAAGATCGAAGGGTGCATGGTGAGTACAAGGTTCCCGGTGGAAAGCTCGTCGTCGTCGACCTCGAGGTCGCAGACGGACTGATCCGCGACTTCCGCCTCGCGGGCGACTTCTTCCTCGAACCCGACACGGCTCTCGAGGCCATCAACGCCGCTGTCGAGGGCATGCCCGTCGAGGCGGATGTCGCCACGATCGCCGCCGCCGTGCGCGCAGCACTGCCCGATGGAGCCCAGCTGCTCGGCTTCTCGCCCGAGGCCGTCGGCACCGTGGTGCGCCGCGCCCTCGTGACCGCACCAGGCTGGCGCGACTTCGACTGGGAGATCGTGCACGAGAAGGCCGTCTCGCCCCGCATGAACCTCGCGCTCGACGAGGTGCTCACCTCGCGCGTCGGAGAGGGCCGGCGTCGCCCCACCCTGCGCATCTGGGAGTGGGACGAGTCGGCTGTGGTGATCGGGTCGTTCCAGTCGTACCGCAACGAGGTCGACCCCGACGGCGCGGCCAGGCACGGCTTCGACGTGGTGCGCCGCATCTCGGGCGGCGGCGCCATGATGATGGCCGCCGGTCAGATCATCACCTACTCGCTGTACGTGCCCGCCTCTCTCGTGCAGGGCATGACCTTCGCCGACTCGTACGCCTTCCTCGACGACTGGGTGCTGCACGCGCTGCGCTCGATCGGAATCGAGGCCACCTATCAGCCGCTCAACGACATCGCCTCGCCCACCGGCAAGATCGGCGGCGCCGCGCAGAAGCGCCTGGCCAACGGGGGAGTGCTGCACCACGCGACCATCTCGTACGACATCGACGGCCAGACCATGACCGAGGTGCTGCGCATCGGCCGCGAGAAGCTCAGCGACAAGGGCACGACATCGGCCGCCAAGCGCGTCGACCCGCTGCGGACGCAGACCGGCATGGAGCGCGCCGAGATCATCGAGCGCTTCAAGGCCACGTTCCGGGCGCTGACCGGCGCAGAGGACGGCGCGATCACCGCCGACGAGTACGCCGAGGCCGAGGCGCTGGTCGAGAGCAAGTTCGCGACCGACGCGTGGCTGCACCGGGTTCCGTGAGTGTGACGGCTCCGGAGGGCGAGCGCTCCGCGCGGAGAAGTGCGCCTGCCGCGGAAGAATCCGCGAGATCCGTCCGCGCGAAGCGCACAACTCCGCGCCAGGAGCACATGGCTCAGCCCGGCACGGTCGAGATCATCGAGGGCGACAACCTCGCGGCGGCCGCATCGCTGGCATCCGGATCGTTCACCCTGGTCTACCTCGACCCTCCGTTCAACACCGGCCGCATCCGCGGCCGTGAGGTCGTCACCGCCCGGCGCCTGGTCATAACTCCGGAGATCTCCGCCGATTCGGCCCCCCCGGCCGCCGAACCCGCCGAATCGGAGACGGATCTCCGGAGTTCTGAACAGCCGGATGCCGAGAAGGAGATCCGCTACGGGTTCCACGGGCATTCGTACGAGCGGGTTCGGGGCATGCTGCGCACGTTCGACGACCGCTTCGACGACTACGGCGACTTCCTCATGCCGCGGCTGGAAGAGGCATGGCGGCTGCTGGCCGACGACGGCACCCTGTACCTGCACCTCGACTACCGCGAGGCGCACTACGCCAAAGTGATGATGGATGCCGTCTTCGGGCGCGACTGCTTCTTGAACGAGCTCATCTGGGCGTACGACTACGGCGCGAAGTCGCGCAGCCGCTGGCCCACCAAGCACGACACGATCCTGGTGTACGCCAAGAACCCCGGGCGGCACGTGTTCAACGCCGACGACATCGACCGCGAGCCCTATATGGCCCCCGGCCTCGTGACAGCGGCGAAGGCCGCGCGGGGCAAGCTGCCCACCGACGTCTGGTGGCACACGATCGTGCCCACAACAGGGCGTGAGAAGACCGGCTATCCGACCCAGAAGCCCGAGGGCATTCTGCGGCGCATCGTGCAGGCGTCATCGCGGCCCGGCGATCGCGTACTGGACCTGTTCGCCGGCTCTGGCACCACGGGAGCCGTCGCGTCGGGGCTCGGACGGCACGCCGTGCTCGTCGACGACAACCCCGAGGCGATCCGCGTGATGCGCGAGCGGATGCCGCACGCCGGAGTGCGCGCGGTCTGACTCAGCCGCGAGGCGCCGGCGCCCACGCGCCCGTCCGGCCTGCGAGAGCCTGGACCGCCGCGGCGAGGCGCTCGGGCGGCACGTCCTCGCCGCGCGACTGGCTCGAGCTCGATCCGTTGGGGAACACCGTCTCGGAGTCGATCCACGGGCGATGCCCGGCGCTGATGCTCTCGCGGAAGTTCCCGGTGACGACGGCGAGGACCTGCTCCTCGAGGTCGTCGGCCCCGGCCGACCACTCCTCGTCGCAGGCCTCGCATCCGCAGGCCGGGTAGAAGAAGTCGTGCAGCACGCCGGCGTGCAGCAGGATGCCCGGATACCCGGTGAACACGAAGGTCAGCGCCGCACAGGCAGGGTCGCGCGACCGGATCCGCACGGCGCGCACGACATCGGGGTGAGGGCGGATCAGGTCCGCCGCGACCTCGAGGCCGTCGTCAGCCTCCGCGTCGTACTCGGCGAGAAGGTGGTCGATGAGCGCGTCGGCGATCGTGTGCAGCGGTGCGAAGCGCTCGGGGTTCCGGTCGACGGAGTAGCTGTCTTCCGGAGGCGAGTCGGCCCAGCGTCGCCCGTACTTGATCACGCGGCCGTCGTCGTCGCGGAAGACCGGCGGCGCGACGGCAGGGCGCAGGTACGAGGGCATGCGTCCATCCTCGCGCTGACGCGGCGGTTCGGCTAGGGCGCGACGCGGCGGTGGGCGGCGAAGGCGTCGCGCAGGGCGGTGCGGACGAGATCGACGGCCTCGTGCGAACGTGAGGCGGCGCGCACCGCGGTGAACACCTCGCGCACGGGCGAACCCGGCAGCTCGGCGACGGTGAGCGGGCTCGGCTCGTCACCCCAGATCAGGTCGGGCAGCATGCCCACGGCATGGCCGGATGCCACGAGCCGCACGTGGGCGGTGAGATCGGCGGCCTCGAACCGCACGTCGGGTTCGAACCCGGCGGCCCGGCACTGCTGCACCGTCCACTGCCGCACCGCTGTTCCCTCGGGCTCCATCACCCAGGCGCGATCACGCAGCTCATGCAGGGGGAGCGGATGCTCGGACGGCGGCAGCACGATGCGGATCGGGTCCTCGCCGAGAAGCTCGTGCACGACGCCATCGCGCTGCTCACGGGTCTGGCCCGGGTACTGCTCGGCGATCACCAGGTCGAAGCGGCGCGCCCAGAGCTCGAACAGGCTCTCCTCCGGAGGCAGCTCCGCGAGCTCGACCCGCAGCGCGGGCTCGCGCTCGGCCAGCAGTGTCAGCGCGGCGGGTGCGATCGTCTGCGCCGCGGTGGGCATGGCGGCGATGCGCACCGGCTCCCAGCCCGCATGGGCGGTCAGCGCCGCGCGCGCCTCTTCATCGAGTTCGAGTGCACGTGCGGCGTGCTCGGCCAGCATCCGGCCCTGCGGCGTGAGCCGCACCCGGCGGCCGTCGGGCTCGAGCAGCGCCACCCCCGCCTCTTTCTCGAGCAGCGCGAGCTGCTGCGAGACGGTCGAGGGGGAGTACGACAGAGATGCCGCGACCTCGGCGATCGTGCCGCGCAGGGCCAGCTCGTGCAGCAGCCGGAGGCGGCGGAGTTCGAACACCGGGATCTGCTTTCTACGGCCGGACGGGACCCTTACATCCTAGATTCGGCGGTTCGCGCGAGCAGGGCGGCATGGGGAGTGCTCCCCATCGCGCGCGCCCCCTATGGCCGGATACGGTTCTCCAGGAGGTTGTGCCGTGGGAATGATGTTGCCGAACGAACTCGTCTGGATCATGGAGAAGCTCGGATTCGAGTGGCCCGATATCGACGAGGACGAGGTGCGCAAGGGCGCCGTGCTCGTGCGCAACTTCGGCGACGACCTCGAGGGCATCGTGCAGGCCGTCGACCGCCAGATGAACAGCGAGCTCACCGCGTCGCTGATGGGCAAGACCGGGCCGGCGACGATGAGCGCCTGGAACACGAACCGCTCGCAGAACCTGCAGAAGCTGATCGACATCATGCCGCCGGCTGCGGTCGCGATGGATGTCGGCGCCGGGGCGATCTTCGCGCTCAAGATGAAGGTCATCGTCGACGTGACGACGACGATGATCGCGCTCGTGGGCATGCTGACCAACCCGATCACCGCCGTCGGCGCCGGTCCCATGCTGATCATCAAGAAGAAGCTGCTCAACGCCGCGGTCGACATCGCGGTCGAGCAGCTGCTGAACCAGCTGGCGCCCGCCGTCATCGAGCCGATGGCCGCCCAGCTTCCCGCTGTCATCGACGCCATCCTCGATGCGCCCATGGTCGAGGCATCCGTCGGAGACTCGGACGAGTTCCAGGCAGACCTGCAGGCCCTCGAAGACGCGCAGAGCACGATGAAGGTGCACGGTTCCGACATCCAGACGCTGACCTCGACGTTCTTCGCCGAGTTCTCGGCCCTGGACTTCGGAGGCGACGACTGATGAGCGCCCTGAAGCCGATCTTCCGCGAGCTGCGACAGGCGGTGCTCGACGGCTTCGCGCACTCGCGCGACAAGCTGCACCAGCTGACCGACAACCTCACCGACCACTTCGACAACGTGGTGCACCAGGTCAGGGGCATCGACAAGTTCGATCCGCCGGGCGGTAACGGAGGCGGCGGCGGAAACGGCCCGTCGTACTCGCACGGCGTCCGCTTCTTCGGCGAGGATCAGCTGAAGTACTACACCGCCGACAACGCGACTCTCGGTCGTCCGGGGAGTGCGGTCTTCATGATGCCCTCTGAGGATGCGGTGAACGTGTCGAGCCCGATCGACGCCGCGATCGAGAGCGGCATGGCGCCGAACGTCACCGAGGCGGCCATGAAGGGCCAGCCGGTCTTCGGTGCGATGATCCCGGTCGACCACCTGCCGCAGAGACTGCCGACCTCTGAGGATGCGGGCGGCTTCCTGCACTACCTCCCCGGAGGCCACACGGCTGTGAACATCAACGGTGTGCACTACCCCAACGCCACGCGTGAGTTCGTGGTCGACGGCGGCACGCCGCTCCCTCCAGGCACTGTCGTCTTCCAGCTGGGTGAGGGCGGCGTGTGGGATATTCTCGGTATCTATGGTTGAGCCGAGTGGGTCCGAGCCCCTGCTGATCGACGCTCTCGCCGCGAAAGCGGCCGCAGGCGGGCAGGCGGAGCACGATGCTCTGATCAACGGCTTCCTCGATACCGTGGTCGTGGTTCCGAGCGGCAGCGATCCTGCCAAGGGGCCGTTGCAGCCCGTGCTCGTCGACGTCGACGGCGTCTCTCACATGCTGGTCTGCGATTCTCTCGTGGCGGTGCGAGTCGCCACAGATCTCGCGCAGTACGCCGTCTCGATGAAGGGTATCGACGTCGTTCGCGGCGTCGCGCCGGGTCACGCACTTCTCGTGCGCACCCCGACGACGGGCTTCGCGATCGACGAGGCGCTTCTGAACGAGATCCGATCGCGATGACCGCGGGCGGGCGCTATCCCGGGTCGTGTGAGGTCTGCTCGGGCTACTGGGCCACCTACGCCCCGGCCGCGCAGCCGGTCGCGATCGGCGAGAGCATCGAGTACATGGCCGAGGTGCGGCGCTGCCGCTTCTGCGGTGCGTACTGGGAGGTCGGGGCCTTCAGCTTCCCTCAGGTGATCTCCCGCGAGCATGCTCTTAAAGAACTGCCCGACCTCGAGGCGCTCGAAGCGGCGGTGGGTATCGACTTCCCGCATCCTCCAGACCTTCCGCGAGCCTGATCGACGTGGCAGGCGACACGCTCAGCCGGGCGATCGTCGAGTACCTGGCGAAGGGACGCTCGGCGTTCCCCAAGGCCGATGAGGCCGCAGTGGTCGCGCTTGCCGGCGCTGAAGCGGCCGACGTACTCGCTCGCGTGCGGGCGATCGTCGACGAGATGATGGCGATCGAGGTCGACTGGTCCGTCAGCACGCTCGCGGAAGGCGGGCGGAAGGCACACGCGCAGATGGCCGACCGGCATCCGGAGCTCAGTGACGACGCACTCGCGGCGCTGTACTGGGCGTTCACCTACAACGCGCGCTGAAGTCGTCGTCGCTCTCGCCGTTCCAGGCGCCTGATCGGACTCCCGATCCATCGACGCAACCGAACGGTCATCATCGTGAATGATCGCTTTTCTTACAGAGTGGATACCGGCATCCTGTAGGAATGACCTCCCCCGCGCCTGCTCACGAAGCATCCATCGCCGAACTCGCCGCCCTCGGTGACGAGGCCGTCGCCCTCGTCAGGAGGTGGCTCGTCGAGAGCCGCGACGTTCCGACGGATGCCGCAGGCGAGCGTCTCGCCGGCGTGCTGCGCGACCCGAACGGCCTCGACTTCACGGTCGGCTTCGTCGACGGCGTCGTGCGTCCTGAAGACCTCAAGGTCGCAGCCGCGAAGCTCAAGGAGCTCGTGCCGCTGACCCCCGGCTTCCTGCCCGCGCCGATGCGCGGAGCGATCGGCCTCGGCGGCTTCGCCGCCGGCATCGTGCCCGGCGTCGTCGTGCCGTCGGCCCGCGCCGTGCTGCGCCAGATGGTGCGTCACCTCATCGTCGACGCGCGCGACGAGAAGCTCGGCGCCGCGATCAAGCACATCCGCGAGTCGCAGGGCGTGAAGCTCAACATCAACCTGCTCGGCGAGGCGATCCTCGGCCGTGAAGAGGCCAAGCGCCGACTCGAGGGCACTCGCCGCCTGCTCGAGCGCGACGACGTCGACTACGTCTCGATCAAGGTGTCGTCGACCGTCGCACCGCACAGCCCCTGGGCATTCGACGAGGCCGTCACCGATGCCGCCGAGGCTCTTCTGCCGCTGTACCGGATCGCCGCCAAGGGCGGCCCCGCCGGCGCGAAGTTCATCAACCTCGACATGGAGGAGTACAAGGACCTCGACCTCACCATCGCGGTCTTCACCAGCATCCTCGACCGCCCCGAGTTCAAGAACCTCGAGGCGGGCATCGTGCTGCAGGCATACCTGCCCGACGCCCTCTCGGCGATGATGCGCCTGCAGGAGTGGGCCGCCTCCCGCGTCGCAGACGGCGGTGCGCCGATCAAGGTGCGCGTCGTCAAGGGCGCCAACCTGCCGATGGAGACCGTCGACGCCGAGACCCACGGCTGGCCGCTCGCGACCTGGTCGACCAAGCAGGAGTCCGACTCGTCGTACAAGGCGGTCATCGAGTACTCGCTGCGCCCCGAGCACGTGGGCAATGTGCGCATCGGCGTCGCGGGCCACAACCTCTTCGACATCGCCCTCGCCTGGCTTCTCGCCGAGAAGCGCGGGGTCACCCAGGGCATCGAGTTCGAGATGCTGCTCGGCATGGCCACCGCTCAGGCCGAGGTCGTCAAGCGCACCGTCGGCTCGCTGCTGCTCTACACGCCCGTCGTGCACCCCGACGAGTTCGACGTCGCCATCGCGTACCTGATCCGCCGCCTCGAAGAGGGCGCATCGCACGAGAACTTCATGTCGGCGGTGTTCGACCTCGACACCGACCCGGCGCTGTTCGAGCGCGAGAAGCAGCGCTTCCTGGCATCCATCCAGACGATCCCCACCGAGGTGCCCGCGGCCAACCGCGTGCAGAACCGTCAGCTGCCGGCAGAGCCGGCTGCCCGCGACGGCTTCGTCAACACCCCCGACACCGACCCGTCGCTCGCAGGCAACCGCGCGTGGGCCGACGCGATCCGCTCGCGCATGGTCGGCTCGACCCTCGGCGACGAGACCGTGGCCGCGAACACGCTCAGCACCTCGCAGCAGGTGTCCGACCGCATCGCCACGGCCGTCGCATCCGGTGAGGCCTGGCGTGCGCTCGGCGCCGCCGGCCGGGCCGAGATCCTGCACCGCGCCGGTGACATCCTCGAAGCCCGCCGCGCCGAGCTGCTCGAGGTCATGGGCTCCGAGGCAGGCAAGATCATCGAGCAGGGCGACCCCGAGGTCTCCGAGGCGATCGACTTCGCGCACTACTACGCCGAGAGCGCGAAGAAGCTCGCCGACGTCGACGGCGCCGTCATGCAGCCCGTCGGCCTCACGGTCGTCACCCCGCCGTGGAACTTCCCGGTCGCCATCCCCGCCGGATCCGTGCTGTCGGCCCTCGCCACCGGCTCGCCGGTGATCATCAAGCCCGCTCGCCAGGCCCGCCGCTCTGGTGCGGTCATGGTCGAGGCGCTGTGGGAGGCCGGTGTGCCCCGCGACGTGCTGCAGTACGTTCAGCTCGACGGGCGCGAGCTCGGCACCCAGCTGGTCAGCGACCCGGCCGTCGGCCGCGTCATCCTGACCGGTGGCTTCGAGACGGCCGAGCTGTTCCGCGGCTTCCGCGCCGACCTGCCCCTGCTCGCTGAGACCAGCGGCAAGAACGCCATCATCGTCACCCCGTCGGCAGACCTCGACCTCGCCGCGAAGGACGTCGCCTACTCGGCCTTCGGTCACGCGGGCCAGAAGTGCTCTGCCGCGTCGCTCGTCGTGCTCGTCGGGTCGGTCGCGAAGTCGGAGCGCTTCCGTCGCCAGCTCGTCGACGCCGTGCGCGCCTACGAGGTCGGAATGCCCGAAGACGGCACGAACCGCATCGGCCCGCTGATCGGGCCCGCCGAGGGCAAGCTGCTCGGCGCCCTCACCGAGCTGCACCCCGGCCAGTCGTGGATGCTCGAGCCCAAGAAGCTCGACGAGGCCGGCCAGCTGTGGAGCCCCGGCATCCGCGACGGCGTGAAGCGCGGCAGCGAGTTCCACAAGGTCGAGTACTTCGGCCCGGTGCTCGGCGTGATGACCGCCGATTCGCTGACCGAGGCGATCGACATCGTCAACGACATCGACTACGGCCTCACCAGCGGCATCCACTCGCTCGACACCGACGAGGTGCAGCAGTGGCTCGCGAACATCCAGGCCGGAAACGTCTACGTGAACCGCGGCACCACCGGCGCCATCGTGCAGCGTCAGCCGTTCGGCGGCTGGAAGAAGGCGGCTGTCGGCGCCGGCTCCAAGGCCGGTGGCCCGAACTACCTCGTGGGTCTGTCGGAGTGGACGGATGCCCCCGTGCAGACCGGCACGAAGCTCGACGCCCTCGCATCGTCGGCCGTCGAGCTCGTCGAGGGCGCTGACGCCGAGTGGCTGCGCGGTGCGCTGGCCACCGACATCGACGCCGTCGCCGCCGAGTTCGGCGTGGTTCGCGACGCCACGGGCCTCGTCACCGAGCAGAACGCGCTGCGCTACCAGGCTCTGCCCGTCGCGATCCGCTTCGAGGGCGCTCGCGTCGCCGAGCTGCTGCGCGTCGCGGCCGCCGGTGCGCGCCTGCGGGCCCGCGTCACCGTCAGCACGGCCTCGGCGCTGCCCGCGCCGGTGGTGACCTGGCTGGGCGCGCACGACGTCGTCGTGGTGACCGAAGACGCCGCCGCCTGGGCATCCCACGCCCAGCGCCTGGCAGCTGCCGGCGGCCGCGTGCGCCTGATCGGTGCCGATGTGCTCGAGACGGCGACCGCGGTCGAGGGCTCGCCCAGCCTCGCGATCTACGCCAACCCGGTCGTCTCGGCCGGCCGCGTCGAGCTGCTGACCTTCCTGCGCGAGCAGGCCGTGTCGATCACCGCGCACCGCTTCGGCACCCCGCACCGCTACGAGATCCCGCTTCTCGAGCCGGTGCGCTGACCCGCATCCGCTGAAAGCTCAGAGACGCACCTCCGGAGACATCCGGGGGTGCGTCTCTGGTTGGGGGATGGCGCCGCCCGCCGGTCAGCGGTGCAGGGAGAACTGCAGGGTCGTGCCGGCTGTGCCGGAGGTGTCGATGGTGAGACGGATGCCATCGCCGCGGCGAGTGAGCGCGACGCGCCCGGCGTCGGCGCCCTGCACCCGCGTGACGTCAGTGGCTGCGACGTCGATCACGAGCGTCGCGGCTGCCTGAGTCGGATCGCTCACCGACATCCGCACCATGCCGGGAGTGATGCGCGCGATGGCGCAGGCGGGGCGATCGGCGCCGAGCCCTCCTGCGGATCCGGCCGCCCAGAAGGTGGCCGCCGTCACGTGCCCTGAGTGCCGGATCGCCTGAGCCACCTCGTCGTTGCGCAGCACCAGGACGCGAGGGGAGCGGGCGGCGGCCGCGGTCGTCTCCGGATCGGCGCCCGGATGCACGGCGTAGGCGTACCCGCCGCCTGCCGAACCTCCCACGCCGTGCGAGACGCTCAGCGTTCCGTACCAGCGCCGCTGCAGCACGTCCGTTCCCGCTGCCGCGTTCGTGCTGTTGCGCCGCCAGGTTCCCTCGCGCTCGGCGACGCTCGCGATCAGGTCGGCGGAGCCGTCGAGCAGCACGTATCCTCCCACGCCCTCCAGGTGCGCCCATCGTGCGCCGGCCACGGTCTTCTGCGTCGTCACGGGAGCACCGTCGACGAGCAGGCGGCGCGCGGAGGTGCCGAGGTTGCGGTGCTCGATCGTGGTGCGCACCTCGCCCTCGCTGTCCGTCGAGATGCCGGTGCCCAGCGCGACGTAGGCATCCGGCAGGGTGAACCAGGCTTTGCGCGCCACGAGGCCCGTCCCTCCTGGCGCGACCAGATGCATCGCTGCCAGCGCGGTGTCTTCGAAGACGACGCCTCCGGTCCAGTCGTTGGCGGGCGTGCGCTCGCCCCATTCGCCCTCCGGGTTGCGCGGCAGCGGGGTCAGGTCGACCGTGGTGCCGGGAGGCGCACTGAGATCGGAGGTCGACCAGAACTCATCGTCGAAGTGGTCTTCGTCGCCTCGCAGGTACAGGTATGTCATGCCCTGACTGGTCTTGACGCCCTCGAAGTTCTCGGCCTCGGTGCCCTCGTGCCAGGCGATCCGGTTCGAGCACATCGCGACCGCGAGGGCCCAGGAGCCGTCGGCACCGCGGTGGACGAGCCGGTCCATGGCGGGGAAGAGCCGTGGTCCGGTCGGGTCTGCCACGGCGGCCGTATCGGAGCCCAGCAGCTCGGTGACCAGGGAGAGGCGAACGATGTTCGTCGTCGAGGTGATGCTCGCGGCGGGGTTGCCTTCGATCCACTGCCGGCAGAGCCCGCGCCAGCGCGCGGCCGTGGCGGTGTCGGCCGACTGCGCGAGGCGCAGCGTGTGCTCGATCAGATCGTTGCCGTTGGTCATGCTGCGCTCGGCGTACCGGGCGACAGCGCGTCCGCGCACGGCGTCCATCATCTGCCCGCGGAACATCAGCGGTGCGAAGGACCCCTCCACGACTCCCGTGACATTCGCCCTGCTCGGGTCCGTGACGTCGAAGGCCGTACCCGCCAGAAGAGCGAAGATCTTCGCGAGCCCGCCCAGCAGCACCAGGCCGTAGGTGCCGGTGTAGCCGATCGTGGAGTGCTGCACGAACGAGCCGTCGCGGAAGAAGCCGTTGCCCTCGGTGATGTACTGCCAGGTGTCGCTCAGCGCGGCTACCGACGCACGGAGCAGTTCGGGGTCGGGCTGCACGATCGCCCGCACGATGATGGCCTGGCAGATATCGACGCGGTTGGCCCCGTCGGACTCCTTGGGGCCGGTCGGGTGCTGCTGCATGCGCGGGTCGCGGTCGGGCAGGAAATGGTCGATGGCCGTGCAGTACTTCTCGATCTCGGCCTGGTCGAGCTCGTCGTGCAGAAGGGCCATCGTGTTCGCCAGCGGCTGTGCGGCTCCGATGTTCCACGACCACCAGTTGCCCCACCACGACGTGCCGGGGTTGTAGATCCGCTCGTGCATGTGGGCGAGTCCGCGCAGTGCGGCGTCGAGAACGGCGGGGGAGCCCTCGTGCTTCGAGCCCGGCGTCGACCAGGAGACAGCGAGCGTCTGGATGCCGGAGTAGTTCATGCGCATCGCGTTCGACTTCGCGATGTCGGTGGCGCCGATCGACCAGTCCTGGTCCGAGAAGTAGCGGGTCGATGTCGGGCTGATCTTCGCCAGCAGGGCATCGGTTCCCCTGTCCTGCCGGGCGATGGCCGATGCGAAGGTCGCGGGCGAGCCCGCGATGATGCTGCGCCCGGTCAGCGTCTCCACCCACCGGGTGCGCAGCGCCTCGATCTCGGCGGAGCCGACGGCGAGGGGGTGCAGCGACGCGGCTGCGGTCAGAGGGCGGCTCGCGTCGAGGAGCAGGGCCGACGCCACGGCGAAGCCGCCGAGCTGCAGGACGGTGCGGCGAGTGGGGGTGAACATTCGAACTCCTTCGGTCGTTGGCAGCGAGGTTAGGAGCGCGGAAGATGAGGAATCAATGTTGATTCCTCATCTTCGCGGCGCCTTGAATGAGCACGACTCGCACCGCGCGAGCACGGGAGGAGCAGCCGATGCGACCGAACATCCTCGTGGTCATGTCAGACCAGTTCCGGGCCGCAGCCCTCGGCATCCTCGGCGAAGACCCGGTGAGCACCCCGAATCTCGATCGTCTCGCCGACACGGGCTGCCTGGCGCGTCAGGCGGTCAGCTGCTATCCGGTGTGCAGCCCCCATCGCGCCATGTTCCTCACCGGCATGCGGCCCGAGGTGAACGGGGTCACGCTCAACGTCCACTCCGAGTCGGCTCTCGACGGCGTGGGGCTGCGAGACGGACTGCCGACGTGGGCGAGCATCCTGCGCGACCACGGCTACCGGACCGGCTACATCGGCAAGTGGCATCTTGAACCGCCGACAGCGGAAGACGAGCAGTCGGGCGAGGGGCGTCGCGACGACGGGAAGGTCTGGGATGCCTGGTCGCCGCCCGCCCGACGGTTCGGCTTCGACTACTGGTACTCCTACGGTGCGGCCGATCGGCACCTCGCCCCGCACTACTGGACCGCGGGTGCCGGCCGGCACGAGCGCGTCGATGTCGACCGCTGGTCGGCCGAGCACGAGACCGACATCGCCGTGGAGCACATCGCCGGACTCGACGATGCCGAGCCGTTCGCGCTGATGCTGTCGCTCAATCCTCCGCACCAGCCGTTCGATCAGGTGCCCGAGCGCTATCGCGGGATGTACGCCGAATTCGACGAGCGCTCGTTGCTCACGCGCCCAAATGTGCCGTGGGGCACCGAGGCGAGTGCCGAGGCGGCGGCGATCGCGCGCGACTACTTCGCCGCCGTCACAGGTGTCGACGAGCAGGTCGGCCGGCTCGCCGCCGCAGTGGAGAGGCGCGGCGGTGCACGCCCGACGGTCATCCTGTTCACCTCCGACCACGGCATGCAGCTGGGCAGTCACGGGCTGATGTACAAGAACGTGGCGTACGAGGAGTCGATGCGCCTTCCGCTCATCGTGCACTCTCCGGGGCTCGTCCCGGCGGGGAAGGCCGACGTGCTGATCGACTCGCTCGACTTCGCGCCGACGATTCTGGGGCTCGCCGGTGTCACGACGCGAGATCCGCGGATGGCAGGGCGCGACCGCTCAGCCGCACTCCTCGCGACGTCCGCATCCGCCCGCGAGGGAGACCCGAGCGATGCCGCCCTGTACCTGCGGTACCCCGCACGCTCGGACCCGACGAGCGCCAGGGGACTGCGCACGCGCGACGAGAAGATCGTGGCCACCTGGCATCCGTCCGACGGGCTGGAGGTCGAGTACTTCGAGCTCCGGCGCGACCCGTTCGAGCTCGACAGCAGGCCGGACGACCCCGCCGCCGCGCTGCTCGCCGACGCGCTGATGCGCATGCTCGACGAGACCGGAGACGCATGGGCGGGCCGCGACGCTCTCGCCGCGACCTACCCCGAGTCAGCGGTCAGGGCCTGCCGGGTCAGGGCCTGACGGGTCAGGGCCGGATAGGCGGGTCCGGCGGCAGGCCGACCTCTTCGCGCCACCTCCGGTGGGCCTGCTGCAGTTCGGCGACGAGCCGCGGCCGGCGGCTGGCGAGGTTGTCGCGCTCACCCGGATCTCCTGCGAGGTCGGTCAGGATCAGGCCGTCACCCGTCTCTGTGTGCTCGACCGCACGCACATGAGCGGCGATGGGGTCGTCTCCCGCGACCGACAGAAGTTTCCATCCGCCTCGCCGAACGGCCCACTGCCAGCCGCAGTCCCAGTGCAGCTCGCGCTCGGCCGGATGAGCGGATGCATCGCGCGCCGTCGACAGCAGCGAACGCAGGTCGCATCCGTCGTCGTCCGGCGAGGCAGGCAGGCCTGCCGCCGAGACGAAGGTGGATGCCAGATCGAGCGCACTGACTGGATCGCCGACGATGCTGCCCGGCTCGGCGACGCCCGGCCACCTGACCAGGAACGGGACCCGGATGCCGCCCTCCCACAGCGTGTACTTCGAGCCCCGCAGCCCGCCGTTGTCGCCGTAGTTGCACTGCGAGCCGCCGTTGTCCGTCAGGTACACCACGATCGTCTCCGATGAGGCATCCTGCGCCTCGACCGCATCGAGGAGCCGGCCGATCGCGCGATCCATGAGATCGAGCTGAGCCAGGTAGTAGGCCCGTCCGTCGGGCAGATTCGGGCTGATGGCGCCGTCGTACCAGTCGAGGTAGCGGGATGCGCCGGGGTTCCAGTCCTCATAGCCCGCGAGCCCGCGGGCCTGCAGCTCCTCCTCGGGCAGCTGCCAGCAGAAGTTGTGCACGGCGTTGAACGCCACGGTGGCGAAGAACGGGCCGTCGGCGGCGCGCCTGCGGATGAAGTCGATCGCCCGATCGGCGATCTCGTCGGTCGTGAAGCCATCGAACTCGGCCGGCTGATCTCCCGACCAGAACGGCTGTACGCCCATCGGCTCGGCAGCCTCGCCGTACGCGGTGGTAGCCGCGTCCGAATGGTGCAGGTAGTGCAGGCGGCCCATCGACTGCCCCGCCAGTCCGTAGAACGACTCGTCGAAGCCGTGGTTCGGGGGAGCACCACGGTCGGTCACGGTCTCGTCGCCGTAGTGCACCTTGCCGAAGTAGCCGGTGGTGTAGCCCGCGTCGCGCAGGCGTTCGGCGACGGTCGCGGCGGTGCCGAGGTCGGCCGAGTCGAACCAGAGCCCGCCCCACCGCTGCTGATAGCGACCCGTCATGATCGCCGCTCGCGACGGCGAGCAGATCGGCGCCGTGACGTAGGCGTCGGTGAACGTCGCCCCTTCCGCTGCGATGCGATCCAGCACGGGCGTGTGCACCCCTGGCGTCCCGAGTGCGGAGCGGTCGGCATGACCGTGATCATCCGAGACGATCAGCAGGATGTTCGGCCGGGTCATCGGGCACCGTCCCAGCCGGGCAGGGCGAAGGCGCCGAGCGGGTCGTCGCCGAGCGGCCGGGTCTGCCCGGCGCCGAACACGGGGAGCCCCTGGCCGTCGGCGTCCGCCGCGGAGTGCTCGGCGAACCAGTCGTGCAGCATGCCGCGCAGACGTGCGACCTCGCCACGGTGCGACGGCAGGTCGGCGAGGTTGCGCCGCTCGCGCGGATCGGCGGCCAGGTCGTACAGCTCGTGCGGCCCGTACGGATGCCGGTGCACGTACTTGCGATCGTGTGTGCGGATCATCCGCACCGGGCCGTACTCGCTGTGCACCACGACGGGACGCTGCTCGGCGGGCGCCGCGGTGAGATCACCGCGCAGCGCGGCGGCGAAGCTGCGTCCCGGCCCTGATTCGAAGGGCGATCCGTCGAGGCCCGCCAGCTCCATCAGAGTGGCGGGCAGGTCGTATGCGCTGTGCAGCCGATCGTCCACGGCGCCGGAGGGCAGCATCCACGGCGCCGAGACGATGAACGGGACCATCACCGACTCGTCGTACATGTTCATGGGGAAGGTGCCGTTCCCCTTGCCCCAGAATCCGTGCTGTCCGCAGCTGAAGCCGTTGTCGCTGAGGAAGACGACGATCGTGTCGTCCTCGCGGTCGTTCCTCCGCAGGGCATCGATGATGCGGCCGATCGCGGCATCCATCGCGGTGACGGCGGCGAAGTACCCGATCAGGGCTTCGCGCGCGTCTGACTCGCCGCCGATCGGCGCCCCGTCCAGCGTCTGCAGCCAGGGGTGCGGCTGCTCCTGCGGGCAGGTGTCGAACGCGCAGTCGCGGTAGAGCGCGGTGTACTCGTCGGGATGCTGGCCGGCGAAGGGCTTGTGCGGCGCCGTGAAGTTCACGGCCAGGAAGAAGGGCGCGTCGTGCGCCTGCTCTGCGTCGATGAACGCGACGGCATCGTCGGCGATGACGTCGGTGAGATAGCCGGTCACGTGCTCGCGTTCAGCACCGCGGTACATCACGGCGTCGTGGTACGGGCTGCCCCCGCCCTCCAGCGCGTACCAGTGCACGAAACCGCGACGGGGGACGTCGCTCGCGCCCAGGTGCCACTTGCCCGACAGCCCGAGACGGTATCCGGCGTCGGCCAGCGCGTCGGTCAGGGTCGTGAAGCCCTGCAGATGGTCGCGGCTGGCCGGACCGGCGTGGACGCCGTCGAGGTAGTCGTGCACACCGTGCGCTGAGGGAATGCGGCCGGTGAGCAGAGATGCGCGCGCCGGGGAGCACACGGGCGACGCGCAGAAGAACCGATCCAGGCGCACGCCGCGCTCGGCGAGCTCGTCGAGCACGGGGGTGCGGATCTCGTGGTTGCCTGCGGCGCCGAGGGCCCACGGGCCCTGATCGTCGCTGACGACCATCACGATGTTCGGCCGGGTGGATGTCACGCGACGACCTCCTCTCGTGCGATGGCCACGGTCGTCCCTTCCTGCGCGGAGCGGTAGGCGGCCAGCACGACCTCGACCACGTGGCGCGCGTGGCTGAGCGGCACAGCGGGGTCTGCGCCGCCGATCACGGCCGCGAAGTCCGCCAGCTGCGCCGTGAACGCGTTCTGGATGTCGTGCTCGCCGACGGAGTGCACGACCCGGGAGCGGCCGTCGACGTGCACGGTCGCGCCCTGACGCGGGTCGAGCTCGATGACCCCCTCCTCGCAGACGACCGTCATGCTGTCGCCGCGCGTGGCGGGGTCGCTGATCACCGCGATGGTCACGCCGACGCCGTTGTCGAGGCGAACCAGCATCCCGCCATCGGTCTCGACGGCTGCCCCGAAGCGGTTCACCGCACTCGCCATGACCTCGACCGCCCGCCCGTCGCCGAGCCACAGTGATCGATCGAGGCAGTGGCCGCCGATGTTCATCAGCGCTCCGCCGCCCGCGATCGCCGGTGCGAAGAACCACGCAGGACGGGTTCCGGGGCGGTAATCGGTGCTGCGGTTGTCACGGATCATCCGCACGGCGCCCAGCTCGCCCGAGTCGATCACCCGTCGTGCCGCGAGCTTGTCGGGCATGAAGTGCTGGATATGGCCCACGGTGAGCGCCACCCCGGCCCGGTTGCAGGCCGAGATCAGCCGACCGCAGTCGTCCACCGTCGTGGCCATGGGCTTCTCGACCATGACGTGGACACCGGCGGCAGCGGCATCCTGCGTCATCGGCAGGTGCAGTGCGTGCGGCGTGTTCACGATGACGGCATCGACGACGCCCGCCTCGAGCATGGCTCGATGGTCGGTGTATACCGCCGCCCTGCTTCCTGAGGCCGCGCGACGGGCGATGGCCGCGTCGATGTCGCACACGGCGGTCAGCTCGATGCCCTCCAGGGCCGTCGCCGCCGCGATGTGGAACGGCGCGACCGCTCCTGCCCCGATCAATCCGATGCGCACGTGTTCTCCTCGTCGGCTGTCGTTCGGTGTTCGTCAGTTGTGGTCATGCTGCCGGTCGGCGCCACACGAGCGCCTGACCACGATCCGCGGGCGGAGCCTGATCTGATGCAGCGGGCATTCGTCGCCCTCGACGAGCCGCCGCAGCATGATGTCTCCGGCCATCCGGCCGATGCGGTACTTCGGTGGGGCGACCGCGGTCAGTGGGACCCCGGCCAGATCCGCGACCTCGTCGTCGTACGAGACCATCGCGAGGTCATCCGGTATCGAGATGCCGTCGCGGTTCGCGGCTCCCTCGAGCATCGTGGCCTCGCGGTCACCGAACACGAGCGCGGCTGTGGCCTCGAAGTCGCGCACGGCGCGCAGCGCCGACGAGGCCGCGTCCGCCACCCACTCGGCCTTGCCCTGCGAGAACTCCAGCCCTGCGGGAAGGCCGAGGTCGTCGATCGCACGCCGGTAGCCCTGGACGACGCCGTACTCGGTGACGGTGCGCGAGCGGGTGAGAAGCGCGATGCGCGTGTGACCCAGGCGCGCGAGGTGGCGCACCGCGTCGAACGCCCCGCCGGCGTGATCCGAGCAGACATGCTCGGTGGTGTCGGCAGGGCCCAGCTCCTGCAGGCTGCGCTCGACGAGGACGACGGGAACGGGCAGCGCCAGCAGCTCCTGCGCGCGTTCGAACGGCGCCTCGAGTCCGGTCAGGGTCGGCGCGAGCAGCAGACCGTCGACACCGGCGTCGAGGAGTGAGGCGATCGCCTCGTCTTCACGTTCCGGACGGTATCGGTACGTGGCCAGCTGAAGGGATGCGCCGGCGGCTGACAGCGACTCGTCTATGCCCTGCAGCACACGCGGGTAATACAGCTGCGTGTCGGGAAGCAGCACGCCGATGCGCCGGCGTGCATTCTGCTCTCGCGGTCGCGTATGAGCGACGAAGCTGCCGGCGCCCTGGCGGCGAACGACGATCCTCTCTGCGACCAGTTCGTCGAACGCACGGCGCACGGTCGTCAGCGACAGGCCGGTCTCCTTCGAGAGCTCCTGCTCCGTCGGAAGCTTCTGTCCGGCCGTCCAGGTGCCGGCGAGGATGCCGCGGCGCAACTGGTCCGCGAGAACCTCGAACTTGAGCCCGCGCGACTCCGCGTCTCGCACGGATGCAGTGCGCTTTCCGGCCATGACGATCCCCCTCCGTTCCACTTCCTCCGATTCTGTGGTCGTGCAAGAGAGAAATAAAGACGTATTCCTCGATTCCTCTCCTGGCTTTCCGTGGCATGGATGACGTCATCCGGGGTATTGGGGCGTAACGGTCGGCACGATTTCGGGATTACTCCTTGATTGCTCTCTTGTGTGAGAGCGAGAGTCAACCGACGCAGGCGAAGAAGCCGCTCTCAGACGGAAGGAAATCCGATGGCGAAGTCCCGAAAGCTCTCAGCACTCGTCCTCATTGGCGCGGTCGCGCTCTCCGCAGCCGGATGCGCATCAGGCAGCGCGGGCACGGAGTCGAAGGAGCTCACCTACTGGTCGATGTGGAAGGAGGGCGAAGCGCAGCAGAAGGTCGTCGCGGCTGCGATCGCCGACTTCGAGAAGGAGACCGGCATCGAGGTGAACGTGCAGTGGCAGGGGCGCGACAACGTGAAGAAGGTCGTGCCGACGCTCAACACGAACAAGGTCCCCGATCTCGTCGACGGCTCGTTCGCGCGTCTGGCTCCGGTGCTTGCCGAGACCGGCCAGGCGAAGCCGCTCGACCAGGCCTACGACGCGGACGTCGAGGGCGAGAAGGTCTCGGCGCTCGTGCCGGAAGCGTACCTGAAGGGCGACGTGCTCACGGTGGACGGCGCGGACGCGCCCTGGATGCTGCCCTACTCGCTCACCAGCGACGCGTTCTGGTTCAACGCCTCGGCGCACCCCGAGCTGGTGGAGAGCCCGCCCAAGACCTGGGACGACTTCCTCTCGGTCATGGACGTCATGAAGGCCGCGGGCGAGACCCCTCTCGCGATCGACGGCGACGTGGCCGGCTACAACGCGTACTGGTACACCTCGGCGATGATCCGCATCGCCGGCCCCGGCTCCCTCAAGGAGATGGCCGCAGACGAGACCGGCGAGGCATGGGACTCGGACGAGGCGCTCGAGGCCGCTCAGCTCGTCGAGCAGCTCGTCGACGGGAACTACTTCATCGACGGCTACAACGCGAGCAAGTGGCCGGCGCAGCAGCAGGCATGGGCCGACAACAAGGCCGCCCTGCTCTTCAATGGCACCTGGATCCCGACCGAGACCGGGCCGTACGCCGCTGACGGGTTCGAGTACTCGTCGTTCCCGTTCCCGCTGATCGACGGCGGCAGCGACGCCGAGCGGGCCGACTTCGTCGGATTCGCGGTGCCCGCCAGGGCTCGCAACGAGGGAAATGCGCAGAAGCTCGCCTCGTTCTTCCTGCGCAAGGAGTACCAGGATGCCCTCGGTACCGACGCCAAGATCCTGCCGATCCGTCAGGATGCCGCGGTCAGCGAGGAGATGACGTCGGTGAAGTCCGCGCTCGACGGCGCCGGCTCGTACTTCCTGCAGAACGACGGCATCAGCTTCCCCGGGTACACCGAGAAGCTGCTGTGGCCCGCGATCAACGATCTCGTGCTCGGCAAGACCGACGCCGCGCAGTTCGTGAAGACGATGAAGAGCGGGCAGATCGACTACTGGAAGCAGAACTCATGACCGAGGCCGCTGTGGTGGCCGTGCCCGCCGGCCGTGTCGCTCGTCGCGGGCGGCACGGCGGTGGCAGCACGATCGACAAGGCGAGGCGGCGACTGTTCGTGCCCTTCGTCGGACCGGCGTTCGTGTTCTACACGGTGCTGTTCGTCGTCCCCGCGATCTTCGCCGTGTGGATCAGCTTCAACAAGTGGGCCGGCGCCGGCCCCATGGAGTTCGTCGGCCTGGGCAACTACGTCCGTCTGTTCTCAGATCAGCTGTTCCTGCGCTCGTTCGGCAACACGCTGCTGCTGCTGTTCGTGGTGGGCATCGCGATCTTCGTCATCGCGTTCGGCCTGACGCTGGTGCTGCGCGACATGGTCGGGCGCAAGGTCGCCCGCTCGGTGATCTTCTTCCCGCACCTGGTGAACGCCATGATCTTCGGGGTGCTCGCCGGGTTCATCTTCAACCCGGGCGGTCTGGTGAACACCCTGCTCGGGGGTCTGGGCGTGAAGGAGCCACCGGCCTGGCTCGCCCAGGACAACCTCTTCCCGCTCATCATGGTGATGCTGATCTGGATCACCACCGGCTACTTCACCACGATCCTCATGGCGGGGGTCGACCGCATCCCGCCGTACTACTACGAGGACTGCGCGCTGGCCGGCGCCAACGCCTTCCAGCGGCTGCGCTACGTGATCCTGCCGCTCACCTGGGACGTCTTCGGCACCTGCGCCGTGCTGTGGACGATCTCCTCGGTGAAGATCTTCGAGATCATCTGGGTGTTCGGGGGATCCAGCGGCCAGGGCATGCCGCCGACGCAGACCTGGACCACCGCCGTGTACACCTACGTGACGGCGTTCTCGGGGGAGTCGGTGCCCGCATACGGTGCCGCGTCGGCATCCGCGGTGCTCTCCCTCGCCCTCGTGTCGGTGCTGGTGCTGCTGCTGCGCCGCGCGATGAAGCGTGAAGCGATCGAGTTCTAGGAGATGACCGTGACACTCACCGCCCCCTCACCCGCATCGGACCAGACGACGCGCACGCTGATCGTGCCGAAGGGCCCGCGTTCCCGTCCGCGCCGTGCTGCCATCGGACGCGATCGCAGCGTGCTGCGGGGCATCGGCCTCGTGCTGCTGTGGATCTTCGTCGCGCTGAACATCGGGTGGATGGCCTGGATGGTCGTCCAGGCGTTCCGCGACACGCGCTCGATCCTCAACGACCCGTGGGGGATGCCGACCTCGCTCGACCCGGTCAACTTCGTGACCGCGTGGACGGTGGGCGACTTCGCCACCGCGACCATGAACAGCGTCGTCACGACCGTGGTCTCGTCGTTCCTGACGGTGGCCATCGCGGCACCGGCCGCCTACTATCTGAGCCGCGTCGAGAATCGCGTGACGAACTCGCTCACCCTGTACTTCGTGCTCGGGCTCGGCATTCCCGCACAGGTGATCGTGATCCCGCTCTTCGTCATGCTGAACGAGGTGTACCTCACCGACAGCCTGATCGGCCTCAACCTCGTGTACATCGGCGTCTCGATGCCGTTCACCGTGTTCCTTCTCACCGCGTTCTTCCGCTCCCTGCCGCTGGAGATGGAGGAGGCCGCCGCCCTCGACGGCGTCACGGCGTTCGGCACGTTCTGGCGCATCACGCTGCCGCTCGCCAAGGGCGGAATCCTGACGGCGTTCGTGCTGCAGGTGATCTCGCACTGGAACGAGACGCTCCTGGCGCTGACCCTGCTGCAGTCGACCGACAAGTACACCCTGCCGGTGGCGCTGATCTCGTTCATCCAGCAGCAGACGTACTCGGGCGCGGATTGGGGTGGCCTGTTCGCCGGCCTCTGCATCGTCGTGCTGCCGATGCTGGCGATCTACCTCTGGGTCGGCCGGCGACTCACCGAGGGTCTCACCCTCGGCATGGGCAAGTGAGCTGAACCGCTTCGATGCGACACCGGCACCTGCCCCTCAGACGAGGGGCAGGGCGTCGTCGTAGGCCGAGCGCGACAGGGCCGGCTGGTCGCCGAAGACCCGCGTCATCCCCGGTTCGGTGCGCCAGGCCGGCCAGCCGGGCTCGCCGTCGCGGACGAAGGCGACAGCGGCGGCGTGCATCTCGTCGGCCAGGTGCTGCGGGGGGTCGGTGCCGGCGATGCGGGCGACGTGCTGATCGTCGAGGCAGTCGAACCAGAACGGCACGTCAAGGCAGTGGAACGACCACCGGTTGGTCGGCGAGGCCCAGGCGAACCGATATGTCCAGGTGCGGGCATCCCGTCGGGTCTCGGCGACCCGCACCACGAGCGAGCGGAACACGCGATCGGTGACGAAGCGGCCGAGGGCCGCGCCCGAGCCGCGACGGGCGCGATTCGCGCGGCGCCAGCCGCGGCGCAGCGTGCCGGTCTTCTCGACGATGCGCAGGGCGAGCGGCACCGGCACCCACCGCAGGATGCGCGGGGCGCTGTCGAACACCATCGTGAACTCGTCGTCTGTGGCGCCGAGCAGCAGCGGCTTGTCGGCGCCGACGCCCGCCGCGAACGAGTCGATCGTCGGACGGGTGATCAGCTCTCCGTCGATCACCGGCCCCCATGGCAGCCCGTCGGTGAGGGTCGCGGTCGTCGCTGCCAGGCCGGTCTTGCCGAGCAGGGATGCCTCGTACTGCCGCCTCGTCAGCTCGCGTTCCTTCACGCCGCGGAAGCCGTCGAGCGTCGGCTCGCAGCCGACCATCCCGGCCAGGCGTGCACTGCGCTCGCGGGCGTGCTCACGGGGCAGGTCGCCGAGAGCGCCGCTGAGCGAGATGCCGGCATGGAACAGATGCTGCGCCGCGGGCATCCCGAACAGCGTCAGCACCGCGCCACCGCCAGCCGACTGCCCCGCGATGGTGACGCGCGAGGGGTCGCCGCCGAATCCGGCGATGCTGCGCTGCACCCATTCGAGGGCTGCGATCCAGTCGCGCACGCCGCGGTTGTCTGAGGCGCCGTCGATCACCCCGAAGCCGTCGAAGCCGAGGCGGTACGAGATCGCGACGACGACGACGCCGTCGCGCACGAATGCGCGCCCGTCGTACCAGGGGCTGGCCGCCGAGCCCGATGAGTACCCGCCGCCGTGGATCCAGACGAGCACGGGCGCCCGGCCGTCGAGAGCCGGCGTGAAGACGTTGAGGTTCAGGGTCGCCGACCCGGGGATGCTCGGCTCGGGGATGATCGCATTGGGCTCCTCGCGCCGCTGCGGAGTCGGACCGTACTCGGTCGCATCGAGCGGTTCGGTCCACGGCGGGACCGGCTGCGGAGGCTGGAAGCGGCGCCGTCCGGTCGGCGGGGCGGCGTACGGGATGCCGAGGAACGCGAGCGACCCGTCGGGTCGGCGGATGCCGCGGACGGGGCCCTCTGTGGTCAGTGCGATCTCACCCACGGCACCAGCGTAACCGGCGTTCCCGCCGCCCCGACGGTCGACAGCCACGTCAGCCGACGCGGTGCGCACGGTAGCGCACCGCGTTCGCCTGGCGCTCGGCGGATGCCAGGAACAGCGAGCGCTGAAGCGCGTCCAGCTTCCGCGATGCTGTCTCGATGCGCACCACGGTGCGGAAGGTGTAGTCGTGCGGGTCGACATCTTCCCCGCGGGCCAGGCAGTCGAGAACATCTGGCGTTCCTGTGCGCAGCCCCGAGGCGTGCAGCAGAAGCAGGTCGCCATCGGCCGTGCGCGCCGAATAGCGGGCATCCACCTCGATGGTGCCGTCGGCACGCACGAGCTGCCAGTCGGCGCCACCGGGCAGAAGGTCGGCGTCGATACTGCCGCTGATGCGGCCTCCCATGATCGGCACGACGCGTCGGAAGCCTGCGCTGGTCGCACCGTGCACCTCCGGCGGGGCGAGGTCGACGGTGACGTCGAAGGCGGGGGTCAACGAGGGGAACGGCAGCGCGTCGAACGTCATGCGCGCACCGCCGACAGCGACGCGCGCTCGTTGAGCGTCGCGGGGTGGAAGCCTGCGGCGCGCTTGTAGCCGTTCGCCACCTCTTCGAGCTCTTCGGCCGGGATCACCTCGTGGATGTCGGCGAAGCCCTCGGGTGCGCGCTCGCGTGCGATCTGCATCACGCGCTCGGGTCCGGTCGCGCGGGTGGTCGACAGAAGCGCGGTCATCGCCGGACGACGATCTTCTTCGTAGCCGGCCAGCGCAGCGTCGATGTCGGCTGCGGTCGCGAGGTGGAAGGCGAGGGTGCGTGCATCGAGGATCGCCTGGGATCCTCCGTTCGAGCCGTTCGGGTACATCGCATGGGCTGCGTCGCCGAGCAGGGTGGTGCGCCCGAAGGTCCATTGCGGGAGGGCGTCGCGGTCGACCATCGGGTACTCGAGGATCTGCTCGGCAGCCGCGATGACCGCAGGGATGTCGAGCCAGTCATAGGTCCAGCCCTCGAACAGCGCGGCGATCGGCTCGGGCTCGACCGAGCGGTTCCAGTCGGCGTCGGGGGAGCCGGTGCCGCGGCGCTCGGCGATGAAGTTCACCCGCACCCCCTGGTCGCCCTGCTCGGGGGCGAGGGGATAGGCGACGAACTTCTGCTCGGGGTCGCCCGCCATGATCATGGTGCGCCCGTCGAGGAACCCGGGCACCACGGCGACGCCGCGCCACAGCGTCAGACCACTCCACGGCGGGGCTCCCTCGGCCGGATAACGCAGGGCACGCAGGGCGGAGTGGATGCCGTCGGCGCCGACGATCACGTCGCCTTCGGCCTCGACCTGAAGCCCCGAGGCGTTCTCGAACCGCGCGATCTCGCGGCCCTCATCACCGCTGCGCACATCGATGAGGCGATGGCCGAGGCGGATCACATCCCCCAGCCGCTCGATCACCGCATCCCGCAGCGCGAGCTGCAGCCGCCCGCGGTGCACAGACAGCTGCGGCCAGCGGTATCCGGCCTCGACTCCGCGCGGCTCGCTCCAGATCAGCTGACCCTGGCGGTTCATGTAGCTGAGGGTCGTGGGCGCGACGCCGAGCGTGCTGATGCGCTCGGCGAGGCCCAGCTCGGTGAGCTCGCGGATCGCGTGCGGCAGCAGGTTGAGGCCCACGCCGAGGCCGCGGATCTCGGTGCTGCGCTCGTGGATCTCGATGTCGCGCAGGCCGGCGGCCTCGAGGCTGAGGGCGGTCGCGAGGCCGCCGATGCCGGCGCCGACGATGACGATCTTCATTGATGTCTCTCCAGGGGTGCGCGGGTGTCAGGATGCCGCGGTGCGTGCGGCGGATTCGATGATGAGGTCCACCCCCATGAGGAACAGATCGCGGTCCTGCAGGTCGGTGAGCGCCGCGCTGTTGGCCGCGATGAGCGGGAAGGTCCGCGGGTCGGCGAGCAGCGGCGCGTCGAACCACGAGCTGGTGTCGGTGCTTGTGCCGGTGCCCTGCCGCTCGGCGTGGCTGCGGGCGATGCCGGCCGTGACCGAGAGCACATGGGTCGCCATCAGGGCGTAGTGGCGCACGAGCTCTGCGTCGCGCAGGCCCGCGCGGTGGAAGGCGTCGAGCATGAGTTCGACGGCGGTGAGCTCGCCGGCGCCGTGGGTGGTGAGTGAGGTCGCCTCGACGGCGATCGCCGGATGCCTGGTGTACCAGTCGAGGGTCGACTCGGCGAGCGCGCGCAGGCGGCCCTGCCAGTCGTCGGCCGGCACGTCGACGGAGGCGACGGCCCGGGCGTTGAGCTCGTCGAGCAGTGCTGCCATCAGGGCTTCCTTGCTGCGGAAGTGGCGGTAGATCGCGGTCGGATCCGAGCCGAGGCGGGTGCCGAGCTCGCGGACCGAGATCGATGGCACGCCGGTGGATGCCAGGTCGAGACCCGCCTCGAGGATGACGTCGGCGTCGAGGCGCGCTCGCGCCGTGCGGTCGGAGGCTGAGGCGTTCGACATGGCGGTGTGTCCTCTTCGATCGTCGTGCGGTGTCATCTCATCGTGCCATGCGATCGTGGCGGATGGAAACAATGTTGTCAACAGTGTTGACATCGGCGTTGCGCAGCCTTTAGCGTGAGCCGACCCCACACTTCGACGAGGAAGGAACGGAATGACGGACATCGTCTTCCACGGCGGCTCGGTCTTCACCGGCGCCGGCGAGCCCCTGCACGGCCATGCGGTCGTGATCCGCGACGGGCGCATCGCCGCCGTCGTTCCCGAGGCGGAGGCCTTCGAGATCGCGGGCGACCGTGCCGAGCGCATCGACCTCGACGGAGCGCTCTTGAGCCCCGGATTCCAGGACGCGCACATCCACGCCGTCGGCGGCGGCGTCGAGCTGCTGCAGTGCAACCTCAGCGAGGCCGGATCGGCCGCTGACGCGGTAGAGCGCGTGCGCGCCTACGCCGAGGCCAATCCCGACGAGGAGTGGATCCTCGGTGGCGGGTGGTCGATGGACCACTTCCCGGGCGGCGCCCCCGTGCGCACGCTGCTCGACGACGCGGCACCCGGCAGGCCCGTGCTGCTGCTGAGCCGCGACCACCACAGCGCCTGGGCGTCGAGCGAGGCCATCCGCCGCGCAGGCCTGACCGCGGCGACGGCCGACCCCGCAGACGGGCGGATCGAGCGCGAGCCGGACGGATTCCCTGCGGGTACCTTTCACGAAGGCGCGGGCGAGCTGTTCGCCGCCGTGCGCCCTGGAACTGACGCCGAGCTGTCGTACCGCGGCCTGCTGCGCGCGCAGGACGAGCTCATCGCGCTCGGCATCACCGGCTGGCAGGACGCCATGGTGGGCCACGGCAACGCCGCGCTCAGCGACCCGCTTCCGATCTACGAGCGCGCGCTCGTCGAGGGCGCGCTGCAGGTGCACGTGACCGGCGCCCAGTGGTGGGTGCGAGACGGCGGCATCGAGCAGGTCGAGCACATGGTCGCCGAACGAGAGCGCATCGCCGCACTCGAGCCCGCCGGCCGCCTCAGCGTCGGCACGACGAAGATCATGGTCGACGGCGTCGCCGAGAACCAGACCGCGGCGATGCTCACGCCGTACCGCGACCACCACGGTCATGACACCGGCAACCATGGGCTGAGCTTCATCGACCCCGAGCGGCTGCGCGAGTACGTCACGGCCCTCGACGCCGCCGGTCAGCAGGTGCACATGCACGCGCTCGGCGACCGTGCCGTGCGCGAGGGCCTCGACGCGCTCGAAGCCGCTCGGGCGGCCAACGGCCCCACCGACGGCCGGCACCACCTCGCTCACCTGCAGATCATCGCCGAGGAGGACGTGCCCCGGTTCGCCGAGCTCGACGCCGTCGCCAATCTGCAGGCGCTGTGGGCCACGCACGAAGACCAGCTCGACGAACTCACCCTGCCGTTCCTGCAGGACGGGCTCGTCGACCGTCAGTACCCCTTCGGCGACCTCGCACGCGCCGGCGCCCGCTTCGCGGCGGGAAGCGACTGGCCCGTGTCGAGCGCGGCACCGCTCGACGCGATCCACATCGCCGTGAACCGCGCCTACCCGGGCTCTGAGCGGGATCCTCTCGGCGGTGCGCACCAGCGCCTCGACCTGGTTACCGCACTCGCCGCATACACATCGGGTAGCGCCTGGGTGAACCACCGCGATCACGACACCGGCAGCATCCGCGAGGGATACCTCGCCGACCTGGTCGTGATCTCCCCCGACCCGTTCGCCCTGCCCGCCCACGAGCTGCACCGCGCCCAGGTCGAGCAGACCTGGATCACCGGCCGCAGGCTCCATGACCGCAGAACCACAGCATCCGCCACCTCCTCACCCGACCCGTCCAGGGAGTCCTGATGAACCCGACCCGAAACGCCCGGCCGGTCGCCCTCGGCGCCGCCGTTCTTCTCGCAGCCGGTCTGCTGACCGGCTGCGGGCCCGCTGCGAACAGCACCGATGACGCCGACGGCGACACATCGCTCGACTGGAAGCTGACGACCGAGACCGCCGCGCCCAGCGGCGACATCGACAGCTTCACCTTCGCCAGCTACTCCGAGCCCTACTCGCTCGACTACGCGTACGCCTTCGACTACAGCGACAACCAGGTGCTCGCGAACGTCTGCGAGTCGCTGCTGCGCCTGAACCCCGACTTCACGCTCAGCCCCGCGCTCGCCGAGAAGTTCGACCACCCCACGCCCACCACCTGGGTGTACACGATCCGCGACGGAGTGCGCTTCCACGACGGAGCCGCGCTCACCGCCGACGACGTCGTCGCGTCGCTCAGCCGCCACCTCGATCCCGCCGTCGGATCCTCGTGGTATTCGGTGTACCAGAACGTCGCCGGCATCGAGAAGACGGGCGACCGCGAGGTCACCGTGACGATGAAGACGCCCGACTCGCAGTTCAACCTCTCGATGGGCGGCTCGGCGGGCGTGGTCGAATCGGCGGCCACGCTCGCCGAGAAGGGACAGGACTACGGCAACTCGACCGGATTGGTCAACTGCACCGGTCCGTTCTCGCTGACCGAGTGGAAGTCAGGCGAGTCGATCACCCTCACCCGCAACGACGACTACTGGGACGAGGATCTCCGCGCCCGCTCGGGCGAGGTGAGATTCGTCTTCATGGGCGATTCGACCGCGCGCGTCAACGCGCTCAAGTCGGGCGACGTCGATGGCTCGTGGATGATCCCGATCGAGGCAGTGCCGCAGCTGCGCGCCTCGGGGAAGGGCGATGCGCTGTTCGCGCCGAGCACCGCCGTCGGCGACCTCGTGATCAGCGACCTCGAGGGTCCGCTCGGAGACGTGCGCGTGCGCAAGGCGCTGCTGCTCGCGATGGACCGTGAGGGCATGATCCAGGCATCGGCCCGCGGCGTCGGCGAGGTCACCGACGTCTTCACCACCGAGACGGTGTGGGGCGATGCCTCCGAGGGCGCGCGCACCGCCGCGTTCGACGACATCAGCTCGTACGAGCAGAACCTCGAAGAGGCCAAGAAGCTCATCGCCGAGGCCGGCGTCGAGGGCGAGGAGCTCACGTATGTCACCGCGCCGATCGGAAACGACTTCGCCGTCATCTCGCAGGCCACCGCAGCCGCCGCCCAGTCGATCGGGTTGACGCTGAAGATCGAGTCGGTCAGCCCCGCCGCCTATACCGCGCTGTTCTCCGACCCGAGCGCGCGCGAAGGCGTCGACCTGTTCTACACGAGCTGGTATCTCTCGAGCCCGGACGCCCTGGAGATGTACTCGGTGCTGCGCACCGGGGAGTTCAGCAACTACGGCAACTGGTCGAACCCCGAATTCGACGAGGTCGTCAACCAGGCCATCGCCACCGACGACCCCGCCGAGCGCAGCGAGCTGACCGCGAAGGCGCAGCAGATCGCCAACGCCGAGCTGCCGTGGCTGCCGCTGTTCGAAGGCCCCGTGCCGATGTTCCTCGGCGAGCGCATCACGGGCCTCGACCCCTCGATGGCTTTCCTCTACTACCCGTGGGCGGCCACGATCGGCGCTCGCTGATCGGCATCCGCTCGATCGGCTCCCGCTGATCGGAGCACCTGACACCGACTCGGATGCCGCAGCCGGCCCGGCTGCGGCATCTGAACCCCCTCGACCCCGAAGGAGGACGCCGGATATGACGACCACCCGACGCGTCGCCGGGAAGCTCGGAGGACTCCTCCTCACGCTCTTCCTGGCCTCGCTGCTCGTCTTCTTCTCGCGCTTCGTCGTTCCCGGCGATCCCGTGCGATTCCTGCTGCGCGGGCGCAAGCCCAGCGAAGAGGCGATCGCGCAGGTGACCGCGCAGTACGGACTCGATCTGCCGCCCTGGCAGCAGTACCTGAAGTGGGCCGGCGGCGTGCTGCAGGGCGACTTCGGCCGCTCGCTGCAGTACCGGCAGGACGTCTCGGTCGTGCTGGGCGAGCGCCTTCCCGTGACCCTGACGCTCGTCGTGATGGCGGGGCTGCTGATCGCGGTCGTCGGTCTCGTGCTGGGCGCCGTCGCGGCGCTGAACCGGGGGCGCACCCTCGACCGCGTCATCCTGATCGGGCTGACCGTGCTCGGCGCGATCCCGTCGTTCGTGGGGTCGATCGTGCTCATCGCCGTCTTCTCGGTGCAGCTCGGCTGGTTCCCCACCTTCGGCTCGGGAGAGGACCTCCTCGACCGGGTGCACCACCTGATCCTGCCGTCGATCGCCCTCGGCCTCGTGTTCATCGTGCTGGTCGGCAAGGTCACCCGCTCGGCCATGGTCGAGCAGCTCACCCGCGAGCACGTCGAGGTCGCCACCAGCCGCGGGCTCTCGCGCTGGACGGTGCTGCGCCGCCACGTGCTGCGCAACTCCCTCGGCCCGATCCTCACCGTCTCCGGCGTGCTCGTCGCCGGACTCATCGTCGCGAGCACCATCGTCGAGGCCGCGTTCGGCATCGCCGGCGTCGGCTCGCTGCTCGTGCAGTCGGTCGACCGACTCGACTTCCCCGTCGTCCAGGCGATCGTGCTCATCGTGGTCACCGCATTCGTGGTCATGAACGCGATCGTCGACATCCTCGAACCCTGGATCGACCCCCGATCCGCAGCCGGAGCAGGTGCCCGATGACCGCGACCCCCACCATGGCGGTGAAGCTGCTGCGCGCGCCGCGCACCGCACGACCGCACATCACATTCACCATCAGCGCCGCGGTGCTGATCATCGTGACCCTCGCGGCGATCCTCGCACCGTGGATCGCACCCTACGACCCCGATGCGGTCGACTTCTCGGCGTTCCACGCGCAGCCGTCTGCCGCTCACTGGCTGGGAACGGATGCACTGGGGCGCGACATCCTCAGCCGCATCATCCACGGTGGCCGCACCGCACTTGTCGGGCCCCTGCTGGTCGTCGTGTTCTCGACCGCCATCGGCATCCTGCTCGGCCTGCTGGCCGGATGGCGCGGCGGCTGGATCGACGCCGTGCTCGGGCGCGTGTTCGACGTGCTGTTCGCGTTCCCCTCGCTGCTGATCGCGATCATGGCCGTCGCGCTGTTCGGCAAGGGCCTGGTCGCCCCGATCATCGCGATGAGCATCGCCTACGCGCCGTTCGTCGCCCGCCTCACACGCAGCCTGATCGCTGCGGAGCGCAGCCGGCCCTATGTCGCCGCATATCGGGTGCAGGGCTTCAGCGGCCCGTGGATCGCGCTTCGCCGGGTGCTGCCCAACGTCGTCCCCATAGTCGGCGCGCAGTCGGCCCTCAACTTCGGCTACGTCCTCGCCGAGCTCGCCGGGCTGTCGTTCCTCGGCCTCGGCGTGCAGCCGCCGACCGCCGACTGGGGCGGCATGATCAACGAGGCCCAGGCCGGTGTCGCCGCCGCGCAGTTCCTGCCCGCGATCGTTCCCGCTGTCGTCGTCGTGATCGTCGTGGTCGCGGTGAACATCATCGGCGAAGAGCTGTCGGACCGCATCGGAGGGGAGATCCCCGCATGACCACCGCACTCACGTCGGAATCGACCCCGGCGACCCTCCTCGAGATCCAGGATCTGACACTCGACCTGCCTGACGGCAGGCGTCTGCTGCACGGCATCAGTCTTCACGTGGCCGCAGGAGAGACCGTGGGTCTCGTCGGAGAGTCCGGCTCGGGCAAGTCCCTCACCGCGCGCAGCGTTCTCGGGCTGCTGCCCGATCACGCCGTGGTCGGGGGCACCGTCAGCGTCGAGGGGCGGTCGCCGCTCGACGACGCGGCATCGCTGCAGGACATCCGCCGGAAAGCCGCGGCCATGGTGTTCCAGGACCCGCGTGCCGGGATCAACCCCATGCGCACGGTCGGCGACCACGTCACCGAGGCGCTGCGTCTGGCGCCCGCCGCGGGTGAGCAGCCCTGGCGGGGGGACGCCGCGCGCGCCCGCGCAGAGGAGCTGCTCGCCGCCGTCCGCCTGCCGGCTCCGGCGGAGCACCTCGACCAGCATCCGCACGAGCTGTCGGGCGGCATGCTGCAGCGCGTGATGATCGCGGGCGCGCTGGCCACAGGGCCGCGCCTTCTCGTCTGCGACGAGCCGACCACCGCGCTCGACGTCACCACGCAGGCCGAGATCGTGCAGGTGCTGCGCGAGCTGTGCGCTGAGCGAGGCATGGGCATGCTGTTCATCACCCACGACCTCAACCTCGCCGGCTCCCTCTGCGACCGTCTCGTCGTCATGAAGGACGGCGAGATCGTCGAGCAGGGGCCGGCGCACGACGTGCTCGTCGACCCTGCCGCCGACTACACGCGGCGCCTGGTCGCCGCCACTCCGCGCATCGCGGGCGGGGCGAAGGCGGTCGCCGCCGACGCGCCGACGGATGCCATGGTGCAGGTCGCCGGTGTCTCGAAGACGTACGGCGTGCGCGGGGGTCACGAGGTGAGGGCCGTGATCGACGCCGAGCTGGTCATACCGGCAGGCGGAGCGCTCGCCGTGGTGGGGGAATCGGGCTCTGGCAAGTCGACGCTCGCCCGCATGATCGTGGGCCTGGAGGGCGTCGACTCGGGCGAGATCCGCATCGGCGGGCACTCGGCCATCGACCGGCCGCGCACCCGCACCGAGCGCCTGGCGCGGGCGAAGCGCGTGCAGATGGTCTTCCAGGATCCGTACCTGTCGCTCGACCCGCGCATCCCCGCCGGTCGCGCGGTCGAAGACGCGCTGATCCTGCACACCGGGGTCACCCGCGCGCGGGCCCGCGAGCGGGCGCTCGAGCTGCTGACCTCGGTGGGCCTCGGACCTGAGCATGCCGGGGCCAGGCCGAAGACGCTCTCGGGCGGCCAGCGGCAGCGCGTCGCCATCGCCCGTGCGCTCGCGATCGAACCGGATCTGCTCGTCATGGACGAGGCGACCAGTGCGCTCGACGTGTCGGTGCAGGCGCAGGTGCTCGACCTCGTCGCCGACATCCGCCGCAAGCAGGGACTCACGCTGCTGTTCATCAGCCACGACCTCGCGGTCGTGCGGCGGGTGTGCGAGCAGACCATCGTGATGCGCCGCGGCGAGATCGTCGAGCGCGGGGCGACCGACCGCCTTCTCGCGGATCCGCAGCACGAGTACACCCGGCTGCTCATCGACTCGGTGCCGGTACCCGTCTCGTGAGACCCGCGCGGTGAGTCGAGTGTGGCTGGTGCGGCATGGCGAGAGCCTGCTGAACGCCGCCGGCCGGATGCAGGGCTGGGCCGATGCGCCGCTCACCTCGCGCGGCATCGCGCTCGCGCTCGCGCGAGGACGGATGCTCGCGGCGGCGGGCATCGGGTTCGATGCGGCGTGGTCGGCGGACGGCATCCGGCATCGCGAGACCGCTCGCCATCTGCTCGCCGGCGCGGGAGCGGGTGTTGTCGCCCGCGAGGATTCGCGCTGGCGGGAGATGTGCTTCGGTGCGCTCGAGGGTGCGAGGACCCGTCGCTTCGGCCGGCTGATCGTCGCGCATGGCGAGCTGCGGCCGGCTCTCGAGGAGCTGGCCGAGCGCGACCCCTCGGCAGAGCATCCGGATGCCGTGGTGCAGCGCTCGCGTGCTGCCCTGGCCGCCGCCGCCCAGTCGGGTGAGGAGGTTCTCGTCGTGACCAGCGGCATCACGAAGCTGCTGCTGCTGGATGCCCTGGAAGCCGACCTCTCGCACCTGGACGCCGGGCCCCCGCACCTCTCGCTCTCGACCGTCACGCTGGAGAAGCGCGGGGGTGCCTGGCGTGTCGACCGCGCCGTGCGCGACACGCTCTGACCTCGCAGCGCCCCGTCGCGCACGCAAGACGCCGGTGAGCAGGTGCTCACCGGCGTCTGCGATGCGACGTCAGGCCGTGTAGCCGTCGGCCACCGTGAGCGCGTCGTCGATCGCGGCGAGGCCGCGCACCAGCTCGTCCTCGGTGATGACGAGCGGCGGGGCGATGTGCGTGCGGTTGAAGTGCACGAACGGCCAGACGCCTGCCTTCTTGGCGGCAGCGGCGAAGGCTCCCATCGGTGCGGCATCCGCGCCCGAGGCGTTGAACGGCACGAGCGGCTCGCGGGTCTCGCGGTCGCGCACGAGCTCGACGGCCCAGAACAGCCCGCGTCCGCGCACCTCGCCGACGCTGGGGTGGGTCGACTCCCACGAGCGCAGCGTCGGCTCGACGATGCGCTCGCCGAGGTCGCGCACCCGCTCGAGGATGCCGTCTCGGGCGAACACCTCGAAGGTCGCGACACCGGCGGCGCACGCCAGCGGGTGCCCCGAGTAGGTGAGCCCGCCCGCGAACGGGGTGGTGTCGAAGTGCGCGGCGATGCGGTCGGAGATCACGACGCCGCCGAGGGGGACGTATCCCGAGTTGACGCCCTTGGCGAAGGTGATGAGGTCGGGCTGTCCGCCGTGTGCCTGGAACCCGAACCACTCGCCCATGCGGCCGAAGCCGACCATGACCTCATCGGCGATGTACACGATGCCGTGCCGGTCGCACAGCTCTCGCACGCCCTGCAGGTATCCGGGCGGAGGCACGAGCACGCCGTTCGTGCCGACGACCGACTCGATGATGATCGCGGCGATGGTCGAGGGGCCCTCGAGCAGGATCGTCTGCTCGAGGTGCGCGAGCGCCCGCGCGGTCTCCTGCTCTGGGGTCTCGGAGTGGAACGGCGAGCGGTACAGGTACGGTCCGAAGAACCGCACGGCGCCCGTGTCGCTGACGTCGTTCGCCCAGCGACGCGGGTCGCCGGTGAGCGAGATCGCCGTCGAGGTCGAGCCGTGGTAGCTGCGGTACATCGAGAGCACCTTGCGGCGCCCGGTCGACTGGCGCGCCAGTCGCACCGCGTACTCGTTGGCCTCGGCGCCGCCGTTCGTGAAGAAGACCTTCTCGAGACCATCGGGGGCGACCTCGGCGATCAGGCGGGCGAGCTCGCCGCGCACGTCGTTCGCGACCGACGGCTGGATGGTGGCCAGGCGTCCCGCCTGTCGCTGGATGGCGGAGACGATGTCGGGATGCTGGTGACCCAGGTTCAGGTTCACCAGCTGGCTCGAGAAGTCGAGGTACTCGTTGCCTGCGTAGTCCCAGAACGTCGATCCGGCACCGGATGCCACGGGGACGGGGTCGATGAGCGCCTGCGCGCTCCACGAGTGGAACACGTGCGCGCGGTCGTCGGCGCGCACCTGAGCCTCGGCCTCGGGGGCGGGCAGGGCGTGCGTCGCGCCGTGCCGGTCGGTGTAGCTGCTCATGATGCTGATTCCTCTGAACTCAGTGGTTGCTGGGGAAGCCGAGGTCGACCTGCGCGGGCGTGTGGTCGGGCCAGCGGGTGGTGACGACCTTCGAGCGCGTGTAGAAGTTGATCGACTCGGGGCCGTAGATGTGCGAGTCGCCGAACAGCGAGTTCTTCCAGCCGCCGAACGAGAAGGCGCCGACGGGCACGGGGATCGGCACGTTGACGCCGACCATGCCGACCTCGATGTCGAACTCGAACTGGCGGGCGGTGCCGCCGTCGCGGGTGAAGATCGCGGTGCCGTTGCCGAACGCGTTGGCGTTGATCAGCTCGACGGCCTCGGCGTAGGTCTCGACGCGCACGACCGAGAGCACCGGCCCGAAGATCTCGTCCTCGTAGACCTGCATGCCCGGTCGCACGTTGTCGAGCAGCGAGACGCCGGTGAAGAAGCCGTCTCCTTCGAATCGCTTCTGCGTGCCGTCGACGATCACAGTGGCGCCTTCTGCTGCGGCGCCCTTCACGTAGGACTCGACCTTGTCGCGGTGCTCGCGGGTGATCAGCGGACCCATCTCGGAGGCGGAGTCGGTGCCGGCGCCGATGCGCAGGTCGGCGATGCGGGTGCGGATGCCGTCGACCAGGTCATCGGCGATGTCGCCCACGGCGACCAGCACCGACACGGCCATGCAGCGCTCGCCGGCAGAGCCGTAGGCGGCCGAGATGGCGGCGGCGGCGGCGCCGTCGAGATCGGCGTCGGGCATGACGACCATGTGATTCTTGGCGCCGCCCAGCGCCTGCACGCGCTTGCCGTTGGCCGAGGCGCGCTCGTAGATCGACTTCGCGATGGGGGTGGAGCCGACGAAGCTGATGGCGCCGACGTCGGTCGAGTCGAGCAGCGTGTCGACGGCGGTCTTGTCACCGTTGACGACGTTGAGCACGCCGTCGGGAAGACCGGCCTCCTGGAAGGCCTTGGCGAGCCAGATGGCGGCGGACGGGTCCTTCTCGCTCGGCTTGAGCACCACGGTGTTGCCGCATGCGATGGCTGAGGCGACCATCCACAACGGCACCATCACGGGGAAGTTGAACGGCGTGATGCAGGCGACGACGCCGACCGGCTGCTTGACCGAGTGCACGTCGACGCCGCGCGAGACCTGCTCGGCGCGCTCGCCCTTGAGATGGTGCAGGAGGCCCGCGGCGAATTCGACGTTCTCGATGCCGCGCGAGACCTCGCCTGCGGCGTCGGAGAGCACCTTGCCGTGCTCGCTGGTGACGATGGCGGCGAGCTCGTCGGTGCGCTCGGCGAGGATCTGGCGCAGACGGAAGAACACGTCGGCGCGCTTGATGAGGCTCGAGGCGCGCCACGCCTTCTGGGCCGCCTTGGCCGAGGCGATCGCCTGCTCGACCTCCTGCGCGCTGGCGGCGGCGACCTGGCGGTGCGCCCCTCCGGTCGCGGGGTCGTAGACCGGCAGGGTGCGGTCAGTGGTGCCGGTCTCGGCGCCGTCGATGTAGTGGCGGATCGTGGTCACGAAGGTTCTCCTCGATGAGATGCGGGGTTCATTCGCACAGACTGACCGGACGGGTCTTCTGGCTCGATTCCCATGATTCCAGCGGGCAGAATGGATGCATGAGTGCAGACCGTCCGGAAGATGACCGCACCCGGACAGATCGTCCGGACGACATCGCGCTTCCTCGCGTGCGGGATGTCCTCGACGCCGCGACGCTCATGCGCGGCGACCCGCAGGTGCTCGTCGGAGGCCGGGCGCTCGATGCGCGGGTGCGCTGGGTGCACGTCTCCGACAGCGCTGAGGTCGCGGGTCTGCTCGACGGGGGCGAGCTGCTGCTGACGACGGCGGCGGGGTGGAGCGGCACGGATGCCGCGCTGCGCGCGGTGGCCGGCAGTCTCGCCGACGCGGGGATCGCGGGCATCGTGCTCGAACTCGGTGCGCGGTTCCCCGTCGCCCCTCCTGCGCTGGTCGCCGCCTGCCGCGCGCGCGGGCTTGCTCTGATCGCGCTGGATCGGGTCGTCAAGTTCGTCGCGATCACCGAGGCGGTGCATCGGCGGATCATCTCAGGGCAGCTCGAGGCGCTGCAGGAACGGCAGCGGCTGCATGAGCTGTTCACCGGGCTCACCCTTCGCGGCGCGCCGGCCGACACCGTCGTGCACGCGGCCGCACAGGCCCTGGGTGCCCCGGTCGTGCTCGAGACGCTGGGGCGCGAGGTGGTCACCGCCGAGCTGTGGGGTGAGGCTGCGAACGAGGTGCTCGGCGACTGGGCTGCACGCTCGCGCGCCGGCGACGGACTGCTCGCCGTGCCGGTCGAGGCCAGAGGCGCGCGGTGGGGCACTCTCATCGCGCTGCCGGGAGACGAGCATCCGGCCGGACGCACGACCGTGCTCGAGCTCGCTGCGACGGCCCTCGCGCTCGCTCGGCTCGCCGACGGGCCGGACGAGTGGGCGACCCTGCCCGCGCACGAGCTCATCGACGCCGTGCTCAGCGGCCGCCACACGGGCGACGACGACATCGCCGCCCGTCTGCAGGCCGCGGGGCTGCCGGTGCGCGGTCGCGTGCTCAGCGTGCTGGTCGCCGAGAGGGCGGACGGCGCGGCGACGGATGCCCTGATCGCCGCGCTCACCGACGACGGCGCGCAGCGCGCATCGGTCCGTGCGCTCGGGGCCGTGCATGAGGGGGCGGCCGTGGTGCTCGTGTCGGCCGCCGCTGCTGTCCGGTCGGCGATGCTGCGTCGCGCGGCGGACGCAGCGGGAGTGGGGCTCGGCGTGGGCCCGGAGGTCTCGACGGTCGCCCAGCTGCTGGCATCCATCCGTCCGACCCGCCTGCTCGCCGCCCGCCTGCGCGCCGGTGAGGTGCGGCGCGTCGACGACCGGCCGCTCACGCGTCTGGTCTCAGAGCTCGGCGACGACCACCGGCTGCAGGAACACGCCGAGCGCCTGCTCGCGCCGCTGATCCGGTACGACGAGCAGCATCAGGGCGACCTCGTGCGCGTGCTCGGTGCGGTGGTCGCGCATCCCGGCAGCCGCACGGCCGCGGCATCCGCCTCGCATCTGTCGCGGTCGGTGTTCTACCAGCGTCTCGCAGCGATCTCCGACCTGATCGGCGCCGACCTCGACGACGGCGAGACTCTCGCGGCCCTGCACCTCGCCCTGCTGGCGCGCGGCTGACCCTGGGCGTGCCGCCCCGGGCCCGCTCAGGCGATGTACACCTTGCGCAGGGTCTCGTGCACGGTCCACAGCGTCTGCATGCCCTCGGCGAGGCGCACGACGGAGCCTGCCTGTACCTCGATCGAGGGCAGCGCCGGCTCGATGAAGTCGACGCGGGCGCTGCCCGCGAGCACGACGAACACCTCATCGGCCTCGGTGTCGACCGCGGCGCCCTCCGTCATCTCCCAGATGCCCACGTCGAGGCCGCCGAACGTGCCCAGCTGCCGGATGCCGGTGCTCGGCGACCCCGAGCGGACGACGTCGGCGCGCAGCGACTCGTGCGTGAGTGCCGCGTGCAGCGCATCCGTCACGACTGCAGCCGCGTGCAGCGGCAGAGTCATGAGTCGAAGCCCATCCCGACGGCGTCGAGGGTCCTGAGCAGCAGGTCGCGCCTGCCGCCGTTGTGATCGGCGCGGTCCATGGATCGGCGCACGAGGTTCACCCCGATCGACGCTGCGGGCTCGGGCGGGAACGGGATGGGCTTGGTGCGCACCATCTCGAGGCGGGTGCGCTCGGTGTCGAGCCCGGCGAGCTCGTCGAGCATGACATCGGCGGCGAAGCGACTGGCGCCCACGCCCAGACCGGTGAATCCGGTCGCGTAGGCGACGCGCCCGCCTCGTGCGGTGCCGAAGAACGCGCAGAACCGGCTGCACGAGTCGATCGCGCCCGCCCACTGGTGGGTGAAGCGCAGGCCTTCGAGTTGCGGGAAGGTCGTGAAGAAGTGCGAGGCGAGCCTGCGGAAGCTCTCGGGCCGGTTCTCGTACTCGGCACGCACCTTGCCGCCGAAGTGGTAGACCGCGTCATAGCCGCCGAACAGGATGCGGTTGCCGGCGCTCAGGCGGTAGTAGTGGAACTGGTTCGCGCTGTCAGCGAGACCCTGGCGGTTCTCCCAGCCGATCGCGTCGTACTGCTCGGCGGTGAGCGGCTCGGTCATCAACGCGTAGTCGTAGACCGGCACGGTCATCAGCCGGTTGCGCTTGAGCAACGAGGGGAAGACGTTGGTCGCGAGGGCGACATGGTCGGCTGCGACGGTCGCGCCGCTCTGCACCGTGACGGTCTGCGCACTGCTGCCGCTGAGCCCGGTCACCCGGCTCTGCTCATGGATCACGACACCGAGCTCGGTCGCCACCCGTGCGAGCTCGACGGCGAGCTTCGCCGGGTGGATCATCGCGCAGCCGTTGCGGTCCCAGTTGCCGGCGAGATAGGTGGGGGAGTGCACCTCTGCACGCACGGCGTCCTGATCGAGGAAGCCGTCGCCCTCCATCCACTCGATCTGGTGCGGCTCGGTCGCGACGGCCAGCTGACCGGTGCGCTCCCAGTCGACGTCCATGCCGTACCGCTCGACCGACTCCTGGATCCCGTCGAGGTTCTCGAGCCCCAGGCGCACGAGGTCATCCATCTCGTCGGGCCAGCGGTTCATGCCGTTCTCATAGCCATGGGTGAGGCTGGCCTCGCAGAACCCGCCGTTGCGGCCCGAGGCCGCCCAGCCCACTCGCGCGGCTTCGAGCACGACGACCGACCGCTGCGGGTCGCGCTCCTTGGCCCGCACGGCAGTCCACAGTCCGACGTACCCGCCGCCGACGATCACGAGGTCGGCGCGGGTGGAGGCTGTGAGCGGCGGATACGAGGGCCGGTCGATCTCATCGAGCCAGAATGTCGCGTGCCTGGTCTTGCGCAGCGCATCGTCGATGATGCTGTCGCGCGGGCGGGCGCGCTCGAAGACAGTGGTGCCCATGGGTTCTCGTCTCGTGTCAGTGGGGCAGGGCTGCGCTGAAGGTCAGCGCGTGCCCCAGTTGTAGAAGTCCTTGTGCAGGCCGGCGTAGATGAGGCTCTCGGTGTGCTCGACGCCGGGGATGGCGCGCACGCGCATCGACACGAGCTCGAGCAGGTCCTCGTCGGTCTCGCAGATGGCCTCGGCGAGCACGTCGAAAGTGCCGAGCGTCACGACGACATACGCGATCTCGTCGAACGCCTTCACGGCCTCTGCCACCTCGCGGGGATCTCCGGAGGTGCGGATGCCGATCATCGCCATCCGCGAGAATCCGAGCTGCCGCGGGTCTGTGACGGCGACGATCTGCATGACGCCGGCGTCGGTGAGCCGCTGCACGCGCTGGCGCACCGCCGCCTCGCTGAGTCCGACCGCGCGCCCGATCTCGGCGTAGGGTCGCCGCCCGTCCTGCTGCAGCAGCTCGATGATCCGCTTCGAGACGTCGTCAAGGGCGGTGGTCTTCGACTTGTCGCTCATGTGCCGATCCTGACACGTAGAACGGGTGTCTGCAACTGTATTCGTAGAGAAAGAGCGAAAAAACTTCTGAATCCGCAGTGTTCGGGTCTAGAGTAACGGCATGGCAACGATGACGCTGCAGAATCACATCGGCGGATCCCTGCGGGACGCGCACGGCACCGGCACGCTCGATCTCATCGACCCGGCGACGGAAGAGGTGTACGGGCAGATCCCATTGTCCGACGAGCGCGACCTCGATGACGCATACGCGGCCGCAGCGGCGGCATTCCCGATCTGGCGAGAGAAGACACCAGCCGAACGGCAGCTCGCGCTGTTCCGGATCGCGGATGCCATGGCATCCCGCGCGGAGGAGTTCGCCGACCTCGAATCGCAGGACACCGGCAAGCCCCGCGCGAACCTCGTGGCCGACGAGATCGAGCAGTCGATCGACCAGCTGCGCTTCTTCGCCGGCGCCGCCCGCAACCTCGAGGGGCGCGCCGCGGGCGAGTACGCCGCGGGGCACACCTCTTATGTGCGCCGCGAGCCGATCGGAGTGATCGGGCAGGTCACCCCATGGAACTATCCGCTGAACATGGCCGTCTGGAAGATCGCCCCTGCGCTCGCCGCGGGCAACACGGTGGTGCTGAAACCCGCCGAATCGACGCCGCTGTCGACCCTGCTGCTCGCCGAGATCGTCGCCGAGCACACCCCGGCGGGCACTCTCAACGTCGTGCTCGGCGCGCGAGACACCGGCGCCGCGCTCGTCGCCCACCCGACACCGCAGATGGTCGCCATCACCGGATCGGTGCGGGCCGGCATGGCGGTCGCGTCGTCTGCGGCGAACGACCTCAAGCGGGTGCACCTCGAGCTCGGCGGCAAGGCCCCCGCGATCGTGTTCGACGACGCGTCTCTCGACAGGGCGGTGGAGGCCATCGTCACCGCCGCGTTCTTCAATGCCGGGCAGGACTGCACCGCGGCGACCCGCGTGATCGCGCACTCGTCGATTCACGACGAGCTGGTGCGCGCCCTCGTCGAGCGCACGAAGACCCACGCGCGCACGGGCGGGCCGCACGAGGAGGGCGTGCTGTACGGCCCGCTCTCGAGCGCCGCGCAGCTCGCCCAGGTGCAGGGGTTCGTCGACAGGCTGCCGGCCCACGCGACGATCGAGACCGGCGGACGCCGCCAGGGTGATAAGGGCTGGTTCTTCGAGCCGACCATCGTCTCGGGCATGCGGCAAGACGATGAGGCGGTGCAGAACGAGGTCTTCGGCCCTGTGCTGACGGTGCAGTCCTTCGACACCGACGACGACGCGCTGGCGCTTGCCAACGGGGTGCGCTATGCGCTGGCCGCGTCGGTCTTCACGCGTGACCACACCCGTGCGATGCGCTTCACCCGCGACCTCGACTTCGGCTGCGTGTGGGTCAACACGCACATCCCGTTCGTCTCCGACATGCCGCACGGCGGCTTCAAGCACTCCGGCTACGGCAAGGACCTGTCACAGTACGGCTTCGACGACTACACGCGCATCAAGCACGTGATGACGGCGCTCTGACCCTCGCCCCTGCTGGTCGCCGCCGCCCCTGCTCAGCTACGTGGCTGAGCAGGGGCGGCGATGCTGAACAGGGGCGAGGACGCCGCGCGTCAACCCAGGCGCGTGACGTGCCGCAGCTCGTGCAGCTCGAGGCCGGGGCGGTGGTCGACCTTGCGCGCGCCGTCGGATGCCCACCCGTGGCGCTCGTAGAACCCCGCCGCGCGCTCGTTGCCCTCGAGAACCCAGAGGTACGCGGTCTTGTGGCCGTCCGCGCGCAGGGCGCTCTCGACCGCGGTGATCAGCGCGTGGCCGACGCCCGTCGACCAGGCATCCGGATGCGCGTAGATGCCCCACAGCTCACCGGAGCCGGGCGCCTCGGCGTCACGGGCGCCGCCGAAGCTCGCCCAGCCGGCGATCGCGCCGTCGCGCTCGGCGACGATCGTCTGCGAAGGACGATCGTCGTCGGCCAGGATGCGCGCCCAGCCGGCCTCACGCTCGGCGATCGACAGCTCGTCGAGCACTGTCTGCGGCATCAGCCCGCGATACGCCTCCTGCCAGGCGCGCACGTGCACCACGGCGATCCCGTTGGCGTCGGCTGAGGTGGCGGGGCGGATCTCCATGTCGGCTCCTTCTGAGGGGCGTCCCGGCCCCGCTCGAATCGCGTGAATGGATTGATTCTGCCCGGATTCATCGCCAGGTGAGCGATTCGAAGCCGGTTGTTTCAGGCGTCGCGGCGGGGACCCTCCGAGGGATGCACGGTGAACACGTGCGGAGCGGCGTAGCCGGCATCCGCGAAGGCCCGGGTCACGGCATCCGACATCCGCTCGACGTCGTCGCGAGCGACCAGGGCGATCGCCGCGCCGCCGAAACCGCCGCCCGTCATGCGGGCGCCGACAGCTCCCTGCGCCAAAGCCGTCTCGACCGCGAGGTCGAGCTCGGCGACCGAGATCTCGAAGTCGTCGCGCATCGACGCATGAGAGGCGACCAGCAGGTCGCCGATCGCCCGCGGGCCCCGCTCGGCGAGGGCGCGCACCGTGTCGAGCACGCGCTGGTTCTCGGTGACCACGTGACGCACGCGCCGGAAGGTCACGTCGTCCATCAGCGCGGCGGCTCGCGGCAGGTCTGCCTCGGTCGCGTCGCGAAGCGACCGGATGCCCAGCAGCGCAGCCCCGCGTTCGCACGCCTCTCGGCGCTCGCGGTAGCCGCCGGTCGAGTGCGAGTGCTTCACCTGCGTGTCGATCACGAGCACCTCGAGCCCCTCGGCGGTGAACCCGGTGGGCACCGACTCGGTCGCGAGCGTCCGGCAGTCGATGAAGGTCGCCGCGTCGGCGCGGCCGAGCATCGACGACATCTGATCCATGATCCCGGTGGGGGCGCCGACGGCCTCGTTCTCGGCGCGACGGCCGATCTGGGCGAGGGCGACGGGGTCGAGACGGGTGCTCCAGAGCTCGTCGAGGGCCGACGCCACTGCTCCCTCGATCGCCGCCGACGACGACAGGCCCGCACCGACCGGCACGTCCGACGCGATCGCGATGTCGACTCCGCGGGCGGTAGCACCCGGGGCTGCGGCCCGGAGCGCCCATGCGACGCCGAGTGCATATGCCGACCACTCGGGCACGGAGGGCGCGCTCCCGACGGGCGTCGGGAAGAGGGCATCCAGCTGCGCCAGGTCGACCTCCACCGGCTCTTCGGCGAAGGTCGACGCGACGCGCACGCGGTCGTCGTCGCGCAGCGCGGCGGCGGCGAAGGTGCGGTGCGGGATCGCGAAGGGCAGCACGAAGCCCTCGTTGTAGTCGGTGTGCTCGCCGATGAGATTCACCCGGCCCGGTGCCGACCAGACGCCGTCGGGCTCGCGGCCGGTCAGGCCGGTGAACAGGGAGCGGGCGGCCTCGAGCGCGCTCATGCAGACACCTCCGGAACAGAGGCGATGGCGTCGCGCAGTCGCTCTGCCGCCACCTCGGGAAGGATCTCGGCGGTCCAGCCGCCCATCGCCGCCTCGGAGCCGGCGAGGAACTTCAGCTTGTCCTCGGCGCGACGGGGGCTCGTCAGCTCGAGACGCATGCGCACGGTGTCGCGGCCCGTGTGCACGGGGGCCTGGTGCCAGGCGGCGATGTACGCCGTCGGGGTCGAGTACAGGGCGTCCACCCCTCTGAGCAGACGCAGGTAGAGCGGGGCGAGCTCATCGCGCTCGGCGTCGGTGAGAGCCGCGAAGTCGGGCACGTGCCGGTGCGGCATGAGCTGCACCTCGAGAGGCCAGCGGGCGGCGAACGGCACGAACGCCGTCCAGTGCTCGCCCTGCAGCACGACGCGGTCGGAGTCGCGCTCGCTGTCTAGCACCCGCTGCATGAGGTCGGGTGCGCTGCGGTGGATGCTGTCGAGCAGCCGCTGCGTGCGAGGGGTGACGTATGGGTACGAGTAGATCTGACCGTGCGGGTGGGGGAGGGTGACACCGATCGCCTCGCCGCGGTTCTCGAAGGGGAAGACCTGCTGGATGCCGGGAAGGGCCGACAGCGCCGCGGTGCGATCGGCCCATGCCTCGATCACCGTGCGGGCGCGCGTGACCGTCTGGGTGCCGAATGAGCCCTCGTGGTCGGGGCTGAAGCAGACGACCTCGCAGCGGCCGATGCTCGTGCGCGTGCGGCCGATGCCGAGCTCGGCGAGATCGTCGAGGCCCCGTGTGGGGTTGCGGGCAGCGGGTGCACCGCCCGTCGCCTCGTTCAGCGCCGGACCGAATGCGGGGGAGCGGTTCTCGAAGACCGCGACGTCGTAATTCGCGGGGACCTCGGAGGGATTGGCCGGGGTCTGCGGGGCGAGCGGGTCGGCGTCTGCGCTCGGCATCATCACGCGGTTCTGACGCCGGGTGGCGAAGGTGATCCAGTCGCCGGTGAGCACGTCCTGCCGCATGGTCGCGGTCTCGGGCCGCTCGTCGAGCATGCGGGCGTCGACGGCGCGGTCGGCGCTGAGGGAGGAGCCGGGGTCGTCGTAGTAGAACAGCTCGCGGCCGTCGGCGAGGCGCGTAGCCCGCTTGACGACGCCCGCGCCGAGCTCGGTGGTTCGCAACTCAGGAGATTCTGCCGTGTTCACGTCAACACGCTACCGTGCCGAGCGTGGTAACGTCAACACTCCGGAGTTGTGACCGTCGAGATCAGGGGACCGGATGCAGAGATCCACGCGGGTGTCGATGTCGATGGTCGCTGCCCGAGCCGGAGTCTCGGGCCAGACGGTCTCACGGGTCGCGAACGACAGCCCGAAGGTCGACCCCGAGACCAGGGCGCGCGTCGAGCAGGCGATGGCGGAGCTCGGCTACCGGCCGAACCGCGCGGCCCGCGCGCTGCGCACCGGACGCAGTCAGACCCTCGGCCTCGTCGCGCAGACCCTCGCGACCGTGGGCAACTCCCGCATGCTGCAGGCGGTCGCCGAATCGGCGGCATCTCGCGGCTACGCGCTCACCGTGCTCACCCTGGGGCCCGACGCCGACATCGCCGAGGCCTTCGACCGCCTTCGCGATCAGGGGGTCGACGGCGCCATCGTGCTGAACGAGGCGACCGCCCTGGCCCGCGATGCGGCATCCGCCGGCCTCCGCCTCGTCGTCGTCGACTCGCCGCCCGACGACCGCTTCGCGGTCATCGGCACCGACCACGCAGCCGGCGCTCGCGCCGCGACCGAGCACCTGCTCGCCGCCGGCCACCGCACGGTGCACCACCTGGCTGGCCCCGCCGGCCCGTTCGCCGCTGCCGAGCGCGAGCGCGGCTGGCGAGAGGCGCTGGCGGCCGCCGGGCTCGAGACGCCGCGGGTCGCACGGGGAGACTGGAGTGCGGCATCCGGGTTCGATCTGGCGCGCCGGATGCCCACCGAGAGGGTCACCGCGATCTTCGCCGCGAACGACCAGATGGCCCTCGGCGCGCTGCGCGCGCTCGCCGAGATCGGGCGCCGCGTGCCGGATGACGTCGCCGTGGTCGGATTCGACGACATCGCGGACGCTGCCCAGTTCACTCCGCCGCTGACGACAGTGCGGCAGGACTTCGACGCGCTCGGCGACCAGGCCGTCAGCCGCCTGGTGTCGTGGATCGAGGGCGAGCATCCTGCCGACCTGCTGCTCGCGCCCCGCCTTATCACCCGCGCGAGCGCCTGACGGCCGGGCGGTCTCGTGAATCCACGGGCCGTGTGGGGCGTGAAATGATCTGTTCAGGCGTCCGACCCGCGGCGCGCGAGAGGACGGCCCGTCAGGTGAACGCAGATCGCAGATTCCCTCGCGCGGTGTTCGGTCGCGGCGACGAACCCGATGTGCGGTTCTCTCTGGCCAACGAGCGGACGTTCCTCGCCTGGACGCGCACTGCTCTCGCGCTCATGGCGGGTGGCGTGGCGCTGGAGGCGCTGGCGCTGGACCTGTACGCACCGCTGCGCCTCGCGGCATCGCTCGTGCTGATCATCACCGGCATCGTGCTGCCCGTGGTCGCGTGGTTCGAGTGGGCGCGGGTGGAGCGGCGGATGCGTGAGGGGCGCCCGCTGCCGCATCCGCCGACCGGCATCGTTCTGGCCGTGGCGGTCGTCGCGGCCGGCGTGCTGGTTCTGCTCGCCGTCCTGCGATGAGCGGCTCCGATCGCCGGACCGGCCCGTTCGACGCGGGCCTGCAGCTGGAGCGCACTTCGCTGTCGTGGCGCAGGACGGCACTGTCTGTCGCGGTCGGATCGCTGGTCTCGCTGCGTCTGCTGCCCGAGTGGCTGGGCGGCGCGGAGTGGGTGGTGCCGGGCATGGTCGGGCTGCTGCTGGCCTGCCTGCTCTGGATCGTGTCGCGGCGCCGGCACCAGTCCTTCATGCGGCAGTGGTCGCGTGGCGACGATCCGCGCATCGGCGGTGCGCTGGCGCTCATGCTGATCGCCGCGGTGGTGGCGGCCGTCGGCGCGCTCGGGCTGATCGCGGTGCTGCTCAGCGGGCGCTGACCGGCCCCGCTGTCACAGGGCGACGGTGCGGAAGCCGGCGTTGCCCATCGAGGAGTCCGGGGTGTTCTGCGAGCGCGCGGAGTTGCGGTACCGGTTGCAGTACGAGATGTGGCAGAGGTAGCTGCCGCCGCGCAGCACCTTCGCCTGGCCGACGGCGGGTCCTGCGGGGGCCTCGGCGGGCGACGCCCCGTAGTAGCTCGGGTCGAACCAGTCGGACGTCCATTCCCAGACGTTGCCGACCATCTGCCAGAGACCGTAGGCGTTCGGCTCGAACGACCGCACGGGCGCCGTGGTCAGCCAGCCGTCGTCGAGCGTGTTGATCCGAGGGAAGTCACCCTGCCAGATGTTGGCACGCCAGCCGCCCGCGTCGACCTCGTCGTCTCCCCAGGGATACTTCCTCTGCTCCAGCCCACCACGGGCCGCGTACTCCCACTCGGCCTCTGTAGGCAGGCGCCGGCCCGCCCACGCGCAATACGCCTGGGCATCGTTCCAGCTGACGTGCACGACGGGGTGCTCGCCGAGCCCCTCGATCGTGGAGTTCGGTCCGCCCGGATGCCGCCAATCGGCCCCCTTCACGCCGAGCCACCACGGCGTGCCGGGAGGCCGGCCCATCACGTCGCCGTCGTCGGCGGCGAGAGCGAGATGGAACACGGCGGAGAATCCGAAGCGCTCCGCCTCGGTCTCGTAGCCGGTGGCGTAGACGAACCGCGCGAAGGCGTCGTTGGTGACACTGGTCACGTCGATCGAGAAGGCCTCGAGCGTCACCGGATGCTGCGGCACCTCACCGTCGCCGCGATTGCGGTCGCCCGACGAGTCGCCCATGACGAAGGTTCCGGCGGGGAGGACCGCCTGCTCGATGGCATGCTGCGCCGCCGCGTCGGGCACCGTCGCGGTCGGGCGCAGCGGTATCGAGCCGAAGACGCCGCGCGTCGGCGTTCCGCAACCGCATGAGCAGTCCGCGTCCACCAGCTCTCCTTCCAGCGCCGAGGCGGCGCTCTGCTCCGAGCCTATTCGGCGGCCTCGAGCATCGAACCGACGGAGACGGTGCCGCCGTCGGGCCAGGTGATCAGGTCGTTGGCCACGGTGGGCGGATGCCCGGCGCCGGCTGGTTCGCCCAGGTGGATGCCGAAGGCATGCCACTCCCCGGCGGCGGGAGCCACCGTGATCCACGGCACCGCGGTCCTGCCCTCCAGCGGTGTCACATCGTCCTGCACGCGCACGCCGGATGCTGCGGTCGGCGTGCCTCCGAGCACGACCACTCGAGACGCGAGGCGGGCGCTCGTCGCCCACGCGTCGCCCGCGATCCCGGCATCCGGAGCGGTCAGCGCCCAGCCGCCGACCCGCAGCGCCTCACCCGCGAAACCGTCGTGATGCACACGCACGAAACGCACCTCCCATGCGCCGCGGACGAGCGAGACCGTGTCGATCCACGGGCCGACCACCGTGCGGCCCTCGTACTCGCTCACCCCATGGTCGGGCACGAACGAGAAGTCGACGGGCCAGTGCGCCTGCGCTCGCGACGATCCGACGAGGGTCGAACCGTCGAGCTCGCGCACCGGCCCGGCGATGAATCCGGATCGGTGGCTCGGCAGCGCCTCGCGCAGCAGCGCCACGGTGCCGTCGAGCGGGGCGGCCGCAGATGCGGCGTCGAGCGTCGGCGCTGTCGCGGTCGAGTAGCCGAACTTGGCGTACACAGGCGAGTCCGGCTGCAGAGAGCCCTCGAGGCGATGGTCTGTGCCGTGGTTCACGATGCGCACGACGCCGTCGGCGGTTCCGGTCGCCAGCCAGCCGGGTGCGGTCATCGTGCGGGCGAACGGCCCGCGGTCGATCGGCAGCGGCTGCTCGGTCGCCGTCCAGGCCGGATGCTCGGCGGGCAGCGCGAGCCCCAGCATCCCCTTCGATGCCCAGTAGGGCGACCCGAGGCCGGAGTAGTTCTGCGCGATCCGCCGCCATTCGCCGTGCCATCCGAGAGAGAGGATGCCGTCGGCGTCGGGCGCACCGCGGTCGACGAAGTGTCGCACCTGGCCACTCGCCGCACGGCGCAGCAGTCCCGGATCATGCCTGCTCGCGCCGCCGAACGCCGCAGCCCATGCGGGGGCGGCGGTGGCGAACCGGTAGGTCAGGCTGCGGCCCTGGATCAGCGGAGCCCCGTCGGCGCCGATCAGGTGCAGCGCGTCGTCGAGGTAGTCGTCGAGTCGCGTCCGGTAGCGGGCGACGCGCTCGGCGTGCGCGGGGACGCCGTCGACCATCTGCGCCCAGAACACCGGATAGAACGGCAGCGCCCACCCGCAGTAGTGGTCGAAGTTGCGCCCGACGCCATCTCTCGACCAGCCGCCCGGCAGGTCGAACGTGTCGAGCAGCGCGAAGTCCTCGGCGCGGTCGTCTGGCGAGAACGGCCCGCCGACGCTCTCGAGGAAGTGCGACACCATGATCCGGAACCACACCCAGTTGTTGGGCCAGTACTGCGCGCCGATCGACGCGGCGAGGTAGTCGATCGTGTTCTGCCTGGCGCGCTCGTCGAGCCGCGCCCACACCGTGTCGCGGGTGAGGTGCAGGCCGAGCGCGAGGGCGGCGGCCTCGACCTTCGCCTGGTTGTGCTCGTCGAGGCGGGTCCACCGCTCCGGATGCTGCGGATCGACCCCCGCGGCGATCCCGCGCGCATAGCGCTCGGCGACGTCCTTCGTGCCGTCGGGGTCGCCGGCGATGCGGAAGGCCGCGAGCATGAACGTGCGGGTGAATCCCTCGAGCCCGTCGATCGCCCGCCCGAGGCCGCCTGGCGTGCCCGGGTAGCGGATCAGCGACTGCGCAGGGCTCGCATGCCGGGCGGCGCCGTCGAGGATCGCGTCGGCCACGGCGACCCAGTGCTCGCGGGTCCAGCCTGTGAAGGGCGACACGGTGCGGTCGTCGTCTGGCAGCGGGATCATGCGCTGATCTCCAGTTCGGCCTGGGTCACCGGATGCGTCGCCGGCGCGCCCGCGATGTACGCGGCGAGCTCGGCGAGCGCGGAGTCGGCGAGACGGCGGGCCTCGGTGCCCAGCGAGCCTGCGAGGTGCGGGGTGATGGCGACGTTCGGCAGTGCGCGCAGCGGATGATCCGCGGGCAGCGGCTCGGGCTCGGTGACGTCGAGCAGGGCCTCGAGCCGGCCGGTTCGGCATTCGGCGAGCAGCGCGTCGTGATCGAGCAGGGCACCGCGGGCGGTGTTGATCAGAGTGGCCCCGTCCGGGAGTGCCGCGAGCTGCGGTGCGGCGATCATGTGCCTGGTCGCGGGCAGCGCGGGGGCATGCAGCGAGAGCACGTCGACCTGAGGCAGCATCTCGTCGACCGACAGCAGGATGCCGCCGGCTGCAGCCACGGCATCTGGATCGGCGAAGGGGTCGGAGACCAGCGTGCGGATGCCGTCGAACGGACGCAGCAGCTCGACGACCCGACGGCCGATGCGTGAGAAGCCGACGATGCCGACGGTGCGATCGACGTTGCCGATCCGTCGCGCGGTCCACGCGTTCCAGGTGGCGTCGTGCGGCGTCTGCAGGTGCGTGAAGGTGCGCTTGCCGCTGAGCAGGATGGCGCCGAGGGTGAACTCCGCGACCGGCACGGCGTTCGCGTCGGCTGCGGAGGTGAGCCGGATGCCGCGGGCCCAGAACTCCTCCGAGACGATGTGCTGCACGCTGCCTGCGGCGTGCAGCACGGCGCGCAGCTTCGGCATGCGCGACAGCCGCTCCGCGTCGAGCTGGGGCATACCCCACGACGAGACGAGCACCTCTGTCTCGGCGAGCAGCGCGGCGTGAGCGGGGTCGTCGAGGTCGGTGATCAGCATCCGGCCGGCGACGTCAGCGAGAGATGCGAAGCGCTCGCGCCTGGTCTCGTCGAACAGCAGCTCGAAGGCGTCGACGTCCATGACGGCGTGGGCTCGGGGGCGGGAGTGGGGCATGCACCCAGTGAAGCGCTTTCCCAGACCGTTCCGCAACGCGTGGAATAGTTGACAGGACGCAATGGTTGCACAAAAGCAACCAATAACGTATCGTTGACGAAGATCAACCATCTTTCAGGAGCGTCTTCCCCTTGAACTCATCCCCTTCCGTATCCGCTGAGACCACCCGCTCGGCCCGAGAGGTCTTCACGGCCATCTCCGGCCTCATCGTCGGCATGTTCGTCGCCGTGCTCTCGGGCACCGTCGTCTCGACCTCGCTGCCCGTCATCATCGCCGACCTCGGCGGAACCCAGGCGCAGTACACCTGGGTGATCACCGCCAGCCTGCTCGCGACCGCCGTGTCGACCCCGATCTGGGGCAAGCTCGCCGACCTGCTCGACCGCAAGGTGCTCGTTCAGCTGTCGCTCGTGCTCTTCACCGCGGGCACCGTGGCGGCCGGATTCGCGCACAGCATCGACATGCTCATCACGATGCGCGTGGTGCAGGGCCTCGGCGTCGGCGGCTTGATGTCGCTCGTCATGGTCGCGGTGGCGCTGATCATCTCGCCGCGTGAACGCGGCAAGTACATGGGTGTCGTCGGCGGCATCATGGCGCTCGCCACCATCGGCGGTCCTCTGCTGGGCGGATTCATCACCGACGTGTGGGGCTGGCGTGCCAACTTCTTCGTCGGCGTGCCGTTCGCCGTGCTCGCGCTCGTGCTGCTGCAGGTCACCCTGCACCTGCCCAAGCCGCAGGCTGCGAAGATCTCGATCGACTACCTCGGCATCGTGCTGCTCGCGGTCGGCGTCTCGGGCCTGCTGATCTGGGTCTCGATGGGCGGGCAGCAGTTCGAGTGGGACTCGGTCACCAGCTATACGCTGGCGATCGGCTCGACCGTCGTGCTGATCGCCTTCATCGTGGTCGAGCTGCTGGTCAAGGAGCCGATCATCCCGCTCACGCTCTTCCTCAACCGCACTTTCACCCTGTCGGTGATCGCCTCGATCGCGATCGGCGTCTCGATGTTCGCCACCTCGGTGTTCCTCGCGCAGTACTTCCAGCTCGCCCGCGGCGCGACGCCGACCGAATCGGGCCTGATGACGATCCCGATGATCGTCGGCCAGATGGGCGCATCCATCATCATCGGTCAGCTCGTGAGCCGCTTCGGCAAGTGGAAGGGCTGGATGCTGCTGGGCTCGGTGCTCACGGTCGCCGGCGTCAGCCTGATGTCGACCCTGCGCTACGACACCCCGTTCGGGCTGGTCGCGACGTACATGTTCGCGCTGGGCGCCGGTCTCGGCATGGTCATGCAGAACCTCACCCTGATCGTGCAGAACGACACCCCGCCGCAGCAGCTGGGCGCCGCGTCGTCCGGCGTCAACTTCTTCCGCACGATCGCCGGCACCATCGGCGTCACGATCATGGGTTCGATCCTCGCGACGAACGTCGGCGAGTACATCAAGAGCGGCTTCGACGGCTTCCGGCCGACCTCGCCGGATGAGGTCGAGGCGCTCAAGGCCCTCGGCTCGGGCAACGTGCCGAAGATCGGCGATCTGCCCGATGCGATCCGCACGGTCGTCGAGTCGGCCTATGGCCACGGCATCGCAGACGCCTTCATCATCGCCATCCCGCTCGCGGTGATCGGCGTGATCGCGATCGCGTTCATCCGCAACAAGCCCCTGTCGACGAAGAACTCCGCCGAGCAGCTGCGCGAGCAGGCCGAGGGCTCGGCGATCGAGGTCGCCGAGGCCGAGGTGGGAGCCGCGACCGGCAGCATCCGGGTCGTGCGCTGACATGAGCGCGCAGCAGGCGGCCGACGAGCTCGACGAGCAGCTCGCCGAGTTCCAGAGCCAGCTGAACCTGATGTTCGCCAAGGCTCGGACGCTGTGGAAGGAGTCTGCGGCTCGCGTGCATCCCGAGCTGCAGCCCGCCGGCTACAAGCTGCTGACGTTCATCGCCCGCTCCGGCGGCACCAACGCCCACCAGCTGTCGGAGTGCTTCGAGATGGACAAGTCGGTCGTCAGCCGCCAGGTGCGGATGCTCGAGGAGCTGGGCCTGCTCGAGTCGCGCGCTGATGAGCGCGACGGCCGTCTGCGCGTGCTGACCGCAGCCCCGCGTGCGCTCGAGATGCTCGCCGCCCTGCGGGCCGACCATGCGGAACGCATGCGCTCGGCCATGATCGGGCTGACCCCCGCCGAGATCGAGGTCGCCTCGAAGGTCTTCCGGGTGCTCGCCGAGGCCTGAATCCTGCATCCTGTGTTGCCTGCGTATGAGGGCTGCGCCCTGGGCGCCACGCCGTCGTTAGGCTGACGGCATGAGCGATGCACACGGCGCCGACGACGGCGCCCTCGACGGGGTGGCGCTCGACGACGCCGTGCACCGCGTCGAGCGGGAGCTCGGCCGGCTGTTCGCCCGCATCCGCGTCGGGTGGCGCGAGGCGGCTGCGACCGTGCATCCCGATCTGCAGCCCCTCGGCTATCAGGTGCTCGCCTCGATCGTCAGCGGGCATGCGACGACCGCCGGCGAGCTGATCGAGCGGCTGCAGACCGACAAATCGGCCATCAGCCGCCAGGTGCGCCAGCTGACCGAGCTCGGTCTGGTCGACAGCATCCGCGACCCAGACGACCGGCGGGCGCGACGCCTGATCGCGACCGACCTCGCGACAGAGCGCGTGACAGCCGCGCGCGCCGCCTATGAGGGCAGGCTCGGCGAGAAGCTGCGCCGCTGGTCGGCAGGCGACCTCGACCGCGTGGCCCAGCTGCTCCACGAGCTCGCCCGCTGAACGCGGTTGCATCGTTCGTCGCGTCCTGGGTACACTCACGGAAAGCGTTTACCGACGACGACCCGACAGAACAGGAACACCATGGCGACTCGCGAGATCGGCATCATCATGAACGGCGTCTCCGGACGCATGGGCTACCGGCAGCACCTGGTGCGCTCGATCCTCGCGATCCGCGACCAGGGCGGCATCGAGCTCTCCGACGGCTCGAAGGTGACCGTCAAGCCGCTGCTCGTCGGCCGCAGCGAAGAGAAGCTCGCCGAGCTGGCCGCCACGCACGACATCGCCGACTACACGACCGACCTCGACGCCGCGCTCGCCGACCCGCAGTGGGAGATCTACGCCGACTTCCTCGTCACCAAGGCCCGCGCCACCGCGATCCGCAAGGCCATCGCCGCAGGCAAGGCCATCTACACCGAGAAGCCCACCGCAGAGTCGCTCGCTGAGGCGCTCGAGCTCGCGAGCCTCGCCAGGACGGCCGGCGTCAAGACCGGTGTCGTGCACGACAAGCTCTACCTCCCCGGCCTGCAGAAGCTCAAGCGCCTGATCGACTCCGGCTTCTTCGGGCGCATCCTCTCGGTGCGCGGCGAGTTCGGCTACTGGGTGTTCGAGGGCGACTGGCAGCCGGCGCAGCGCCCGAGCTGGAACTACCGCACCGAAGACGGCGGCGGCATCATCAGCGACATGTTCCCGCACTGGAACTACGTGCTCGAGAACCTCTTCGGCGAGGTCAAGAGCGTCTACGCCCAGGCCGCCGTGCACATCGCCGACCGCTGGGACGAGAAGGGCGAGCACTACACCGCGACCGCTGAAGACGCGGCGTACGGCATCTTCGAGCTCGAGGGCGGCGTGATCGCCGAGATCAACTCCTCGTGGACGGTTCGAGTGAACCGCGACGAGCTCGTCGAGTTCCAGGTCGACGGCACGCACGGCTCGGCGGTCGTGGGTCTCTTCGGCTGCAAGATCCAGCCGCGCAACGCCACCCCGAAGCCGGTCTGGAACCCCGACCTCGAAGACACGCACGACTACGACGCCGACTGGCAGAACGTGCCCACGAACGACGTCTTCCTCAACGGGTTCCGCCAGCAGTGGGAGGAGTACCTGGAGTCGTACGTGCTCGGCACCGACTACGCGTTCGACCTGCTCGCCGGCGCACGCGGCGTGCAGTTCGCCGAGGCCGGCCTCACCTCGAGCGCCGAGGGCCGCAAGGTCGCCATCGAGAAGCTGTCGCTCTGATGACGACGCTTCGCCTCCTCTCGGCATCCGGCGAGCTGTCGGACGCCGCACTGAACGACTCGGGCGGCTACCGTCGTCCGACCTCACCGCTGCGCTCGCGGGTCGCCTACGCCGCCGCGCACGTCGTGCCGAAGGCGCACGCCGACAACACCCCCGGACAGCCGGCCGACATCGACTGGGACGCGACGCTCGCCTTCCGCCGCAACGTGTACTCGTGGGGGCTGGGGGTGGCGGATGCCATGGACACCGCTCAGCGCAACATGGGCCTCGACGCCGCGGCGACCCGCGAGCTGATCGCCCGCAGCGCCGAGGTGGCGCGCGAGGAGGGCGGATCGGTCGTCGTCGGGGTCAACACCGACCACGTCGCCGAGACGCACATCTCGCTCGAGCAGGTCATCGACGCGTACGTGTCGCAGCTCGAGTTCACCGAGGAGCAGGGGGCGGGGCCGGTGCTGATGGCCTCGCGTCACCTCGCCCGCGTCGCCACCTCGGCCGACGACTACCGCCGCGTCTACCGTGCCGTGCTGTCGAGGGCGACCGGTCCGGTCGTGCTGCACTGGCTCGGAACCGCATTCGACCCCGAGCTCGAGGGCTACTTCGGGTCGACCGAGTGGCAGGCCGCGTCGGAGGTGCTGCTCGACATCGTCCAGGACGACCCGTCGAAGATCGCAGGCGTGAAGATGAGCCTGCTGAACGCCGAGAGCGAGATCTCGGTGCGCTCGCGGCTTCCTCAGGGCGTGCGCATGTTCACCGGCGACGACTTCAACTACGTCGGGCTCATCGACGAATCCGACAGCGGGCACTCCGACGCACTGCTGGGCGCGTTCGCCGCCATCACCCCAGTCGCGTCGGCCGCGATCCAGGCGCTGGATGCCGGCGACCGAGACGCCTACCGCCGCATCCTGGGGCCGACTGAAGAGCTCAGCAGGCAGGTGTTCGCCGCTCCGACCTTCTATTACAAGACGGGTGTCGCGTTCCTGTCGTGGCTGAACGGTCATCAGCCCGCGTTCCAGATGGTCGGAGGTCTGCACTCGGCGCGCAGCCTGCCGCACCTGTCGCGCATCGTCGAGCTCGCGAACGCGTCGCTCGCCCTGGAGAATCCCGGGCTCGCTCGCGAGCGCTGGCACGGGATGCTGAAGCTGAACGGGATCGCCGCATGAGCACTTCCCACCCGGCGTATCCGGCGCCCGACCCGCGCCTCTCGATCAACCAGGCGACGATCAAGTACGCCGACCTCGCGACCGCGCTGCGGGTCACGACGGATGCCGGCATCCGGGCCATCGGGCTCTGGCGCGAGCCGGTGAACGAGGTCGGACTCGACACCGCCGCGAAGATGCTCTCCGACTCGGGCCTGCGCTTCACGACCCACTGCCGTGGCGGGTTCTTCACCCTCCCGGCCGGTGCCGAGCGCGACGCCGCCCTCGACGACAATCGCCGCGCGATCGACGAGACCGCTGCGCTCGCCGCGGCGGGCGCCGACGGGTCGACCGCCGTGCTCGTGCTCGTCGCGGGCGGCCTTCCTGAGGGATCGCGCGACCTCGCGGGTGCGCGCGAGAGGGTCCGGGATGCCATCGGCACTCTCGCGCCGTATGCCGAGAGCGCGGGCGTGACCCTCGCGATCGAACCGCTGCACCCGATGTTCGGGTCCGACCGATGCGTCGTGTCGACGCTGGGCCAGGCGCTCGACATCGCTGCCGACTTCGACCCAGAGGTGGTCGGCACGGCGGTCGACACCTTCCACATCTGGTGGGACCCGCAGGTGCACGAGCAGATCGCCCGCGCAGGGCGCGAGGGCCGCATCTCGACCTACCAGGTGTGCGACTGGAAGACCCCGTTCCCCGCCGACGTGCTGCTCTCGCGGCACTACATGGGTGAGGGGATCATCGACTTCGGCTCACTCACCCGGGCGGTGGTCGAGACCGGCTACGACCGTGACATCGAGGTCGAGATCTTCAACGCCGACATCTGGTCCGACGCCCCCGAGGCCGTCGTCGCGCGCACTGCCGCGGCCTTCGCCGCGACGGTGTCGCCGCATCTGCCGGCGCCAGGGACCTTCGAGTAGCGTGAATGGTCGCGTCGACGGCGAGAAGCCGACAAGGTGAGCGATTCGAACGGGAGACGACGATGATCAGACCCGGCCTGTGCTCGGTCACGTTCCGGCAGCTCGCGCCTGAGAGGGTGGTCGAGCTGTCGGCGGACGCCGGTCTCGAGGTGATCGAATGGGGCGGCGACGTGCACGTGCCGCCCGGCGACCCGGATCGCGCCGCCGAGGTGGCGCGAGTGACGACGGATGCCGGACTCGCGGTCTGCTCGTACGGCTCGTACTTCCGCAGCGGCGCCGACGAGCCGCTCACGCCGATCCTCGACAGCGCCTCGGCTCTGGGTGCCGACCGCGTGCGCATCTGGGCCGGGCGCGTCGACTCGGCCGACGCGACGCCCGGGCAGTACGCGCAGATCGCCTCCCGGCTGCGGGATGCCACGGCCGAGGCCTCGGAGCGCAGCATCGCCCTCGCGCTCGAGTTCCACCGCGGCACGGTCGCCGACACCCCGCAGGCCGCGCTGCGCCTGATCGCCGACGTGCCAGGGCTCACGACGTACTGGCAGCCCACCGTCGACGCGCCGGACGCCGTCGCGCTCGCCGAGTACGACGCGCTCGCCGCGCATGTCAGCGCGGTGCACGTCTTCTCCTGGTGGCCCTTCGACCGGCGCCTCCGGCTCGATGAGAGGAAGAGCCTCTGGCATCCGCTCTTCGCCGCCGCCGCCGCGAACCCCGCCCCGCCCCGCGATGCGCTGATCGAGTTCGTTCCCGACGATGACCCCGAGCTGCTCGCATCCGAGGCCGCGACGCTGCGCCGCTGGCTCGATGGCGGGTGACCTCGTCGCCTCGCTCAGGTCGCGATCCGGCACGCTTTCCCGCCGTTTCTCCGGGACGAATCGCGACCTGAGCGGTGAATCGGCGGCGCACGGTGCTCGGTAGGCTCTGCTCATGACCGCTGACGGCACGCGCACCTCACCGCCCACGCTGCACGATGTGGCCCGCGCGGCGGGAGTCTCGCTGGCGACCGCGTCGCGAGTTCTCAACGGATCAGAGCGCAAGGTCGCCGAGTCGTTCCGAGAGCGCGTCGAGAAGGCGGCCGACGAGCTCGGCTACACCGCCAACGCGTCGGCACAGGCCACCGCCCGGGGCACCTCGGCTGTGATCGCTCTGCTGGTCGCCGACATCGCCGACCCGTACTTCGGCCAGATCGCGGCCGGCGTCGCCCGCGGGGCGGATGCCGAAGGGCTCATCGTCACCGTCGCGATCACCGAGCGCGACGCCGACCGCGAGGCGAAGATCCTGCGGGCGCTGCGCGGCCAGCGTCCTCGTGGCGTCATCCTCGCAGCATCCAGGGCCGAGACGGCCGACGACCGCACGACGGCCGAGCTCGCGGCGTTCGCCCCGCTCGGCGGACGCACGGTGACCTTCGGCGAGGGCGGCGACCGCAGCATCCGCATCGACAACCGCGGCGGCGCCGAGCGGCTGGGCCGAGAGATGGCTGCGCTCGGCTATCGCCGGGCGATCGCGATCGGCGCCGACGAGGGCGTGCGCACCTCAGACGACCGACTCGCCGGGTTCGCCGCCGGGTTCGGCGACAGCGGCGGCCGGATCGAGCGCGTCTACCGCGGCAGCTTCGAACGCGAGTCGGGAGCGGCATCGATGACGACGGCGCTGGCCGAGGGAGTGGATGCCGGAACCCTCGTCTTCGCGCTCAGCGATGTGGTCGCGGTGGGAGCCATGACGGCGATCCGCGACGGCGGCCGCAGCGTGGGCGACGACATCGCCGTGTGCGGATTCGACGACGTGCCGGTCAGCCGCGACGTGACGCCCCGCCTGACGACCGTGCGGGTGCCGCTCGCCGACCTCGGTTTCGAGGCGTTCCGGGCGACCGTGGATGCCGAGTGGCAGCAGCCTCCGCTCGAGCTCGAGGTCGTCGTGCGCGAGAGCACGCCCGGTCTCTGACCTCCGCTGCTTCCACGATGCGAAGAGCCGTCCCCCGGAGCGGGAGACGGCTCTTCGCTGTCAGGGGGCAGGGCGTCAGCCGCCGAGGGCGGCGCTGACCACCGCCCGTGCCTCCTCCTGCACCTGCGCGAGATGCTCGGGGCCCTTGAGGCTCTCCGCGTACAGCTTGTACACGTCCTCGGTGCCGGAAGGACGAGCCGCGAACCAGGCGTGCTCGGTCTGCACCTTCAGCCCGCCGATCGCGGCACCGTTGCCGGGGGCGTGAGAGAGCTTCGCGGTGATCGCCTCGCCCGCCAGGTCGGTCGCGCTCACGGCATCCGGAGCCAGCCTGCCCAGCGTCGCCTTCTGCTCCGGCGTCGCCGGAGCATCCACCCGCTGGTACGCCGACGAGCCGAAGGCCTGCTCGAGCTCGCGGTAGCGCTCTGACGGCGTCTTGCCGGTGACGGCGATGATCTCGGCGGCGAGCAGGCAGAGCAGCAGGCCGTCCTTGTCGGTGGACCAGACGGTGCCGTCCTTGCGCAGGAACGACGCGCCGGCCGATTCTTCGCCGCCGAACGCGACCGAGCCGTCGAGCAGACCAGGCACGAACCACTTGAAGCCCACAGGCACCTCGAGCAGGCGGCGGCCGAGCGACTCCGCGACGCGGTCGATGATCATCGACGACACGAGCGTCTTGCCGATCGCGGCGTCGCGGGGCCACTCCGCGCGATGCGAGAACAGGTAGTCGATCGCCACGGCCAGGTAGTGGTTCGGGTTCATCAGCCCCGCGTCGGGGGTGACGATGCCGTGCCGGTCGGCATCGGCGTCGTTGCCGGTGAGCACGTCGTAGTCGCCCCGCTTCGCGACGAGGGATGCCATGGCGCTCGGCGACGACGGATCCATGCGGATCTTCTCATCCCAGTCGAGGGTCATGAAGCGCCAGGTCGGATCGACCTCGGGGTTCACGACCGTGAGATCGAGGCCGTGCATCTCCTTGATGAGCTGCCAGTACTCGACCGATGCCCCGCCCATCGGATCGGCGCCGATGCGCACGCCCGCGCGCCGGATCGCATCGATGTCGATGATGGTGGGCAGATCGCGCACATACGCGTCGCGGAAGTCGTACTCGCCGATCGAGTCGTCGTCGATGTCGGCGTGCGGGATGCGCTCGACACCCTCGAGGCCCGCCTCGATGAGGGCGTTGGCGCGGTCGGCGATCCAGCTGGTCGCATCGGTGTCGGCGGGACCGCCGTGCGGCGGGTTGTACTTGAAGCCGCCGTCCCGAGGAGGGTTGTGGCTCGGGGTCACGACGATGCCGTCGGCGCGACCCGCGTCGTCGGATGCCCGTCCACGGTTGTGGGTGAGGATCGCATGGCTCAGCGCGGGCGTCGGCACCCACGAGTCGCGCGAGTCCACGCGCACGTCGATCCCGTTGCCGATCAGCACCTCGATCGCCGTGCGCTCGGCGGGCAGCGACAGCGCATGCGTGTCGCGGCCGAGGAAGAGCGGACCGGTGATGCCCTGCTCGCGGCGGTAATCGACGATGGCCTGCGTGGTGGCGGCGATGTGCTGCTCGTTGAAGCTCGTCGAGAGGGACGAACCGCGGTGGCCGCTCGTTCCGAAGGCGACTCGCTGGCCCGGATCCGACGGGTCGGGGATGCGGTCGTAGTACGCGGCGATCAGCTCGTCGACATCGATGAGGTCCTTTTCCTCCGCGGGGAGGCCAGCTCGGCTCGTCATGGTGATAGTCTGCCCCGCCCGGGTGCTGCGGCGCACCTCCGGGCGGCTGCGGACTTTCGGGAGGCCTGCGTTCTGGCATCCGGAAACAGCCGCAGGGGCGGCCGGACCCCGGGGCTAGGCTGGCCGGGTGACCGAACGCCGCACCTACAGCTATCTGGGCCCCGCCGGAACCTTCACCGAAGCCGCCCTCGAGCAGGTGCCCGAGGCGAGGGGTCACCACTGGCGGCCGGTGCACAACGTCGGCGAAGCGCTCGACGACGTGCTGTCGGGTGTGTCGCATGCCGCGATGATCGCGATCGAGAACTCGGTCGAAGGCGGGGTGTCGACCACGCTCGACGCGCTCGCGACGCTGCCAGGACTCCGGATCATCGGCGAGTACCTCGTGAAGGTGAACTTCATCCTCGTCGGCAAGCCGGGCACGAAGCTGGAAGATGTCGACGTCATCGCCGCGCATCCCGTCGCGTATGCGCAGTGCCACGGCTGGCTGGGCGAGCATCTTCCGAAGCACGCGCATATTCCCGCGGCGAGCAACGTGGCATCCATTCTCGGTGTGCTCGACGGATCGTCGCCCGCGCAGGCGGCGATCGCCGCGCCCGGCATCGTGCAGCATCACGACGTGGAGGTGCTGGCCGAGCAGATCGGCGACAACGACAACGCCGTGACCCGCTTCGTGCTCGTCTCGAAGCCCACGCCCCCCGCAGAGCCCACGGGAGCCGACAAGACCTCGCTGATCGTCGAGCTGCCCGACGACCGACCGGGCGCTCTGCTCGACATGCTCGAGCAGTTCTCGACCCGCGGCATCAACCTGTCGCTGCTGCAGTCGCGTCCGGTCGGCGACGCGCTGGGCAGGTACCGCTTCGTGGTGGATGCCGACGGGCACGCGTACGACGAGCGCATGGCCGACGCGCTGCTCGGCATCCGCCGGTTCAGCCCGCGCGTCGTCTTCCTGGGCTCGTACCCGCGCGCCGACCGCAAGATCGTGCACTACCCCGAGCGCTACGCCGACGGCGTGTTCGTCGAGGCCCGCGACTGGCTGCGCGCTCTGCTGCACGGCGAGCCCGAGGCGTAGCCCGGGGGTTCCGGTGCGCTCCGGCGCCTGACGCGCGGGGGGCGGCCGGCCGGCCCGGCCGGCTGCCGGGTGTGCCCGCCTGTCACCGCCGAGAGGTCGAAAACGCACCGGAACGCGGGCTCTGGGGTGCCTTTTCGACTTCTCGGTCGTCCTGCACAGGCGAGCGGATGCCGGAGGCGCAACCCGGTGCCCGGTGTGCCCCGCCCTTCACTGCCCAGAGGTCGAAAAGGCACCGGAAGGCGGGCTCTGCGGTGCCTTTTCGACTTCTCGGTCGTTCTGCACGGGCGAGCGGATGCCGGAGTTGTGCGCATCTCGTGCGAAAAGCCGATCGTGCGGGTGACCGTATCGCCCAGCATGGGGCGCATGCGCCATCGGACTCCGCTTCCTCATCAGCTCGGGGAGAGATTCAGCGTCGCCGACGCGCGGGCGCTCGGCGTCGGCAGGGGCCGGATGAGGGCGCGTGATCTCGCTCGACCCTTTCACGGCGTGCGCGCTCGACGTCCCGAGACGGGCTTTCTCGACCGCATGCAGGCTTACGCGCAGCGGATGCGTCCGTCGCAGAGGCTGATCGGCCGGAGCGCTCTGCGGGCCTGGCGCCTGCCGTTCCCCGTGCGGTGGACACCCGCTGAGCCGCTCGAGGTCGCGGCACCACGAGACGAGAACCCGCCGCGCACGACACGGGTCAAGGGGCGGCGCCTGACGACGAGCCGTGCGACCACCTGGATCATCGACGGCGTCGCGGTCGTCGATCCCCTGGCGGCCGTCTTCAGCACGGCTGCCGAGCTGACCGCGACTCAGGTCGTCGTGCTGCTGACGCGGTCATGACAACCGCCGACAACTATCCAGGTCTCCTGCCAGGCAGACCGGTCTGCACCCGCGAACAGATCGAGTCCCGGTTGGCCGAGTGGGGCCCCTTCCGCGGCTGCGTAGCGGTTCGCGACGCCCTTCCGCTGGCACGCGCCGGGGTTGAATCGCCCAAGGAGTCCGAGACGAGACTGCTTCTGCTCGCCGCGGGTCTTCCGGAGCCATGGGTTCAATATCGAGAGCTCGACGGTGGGCGGCTGGTGGCGCGGATCGATCTCGCCTACCCCGAGTGGAAGGTCGCCATCGAGTACGAGGGCGACGGGCATCGCGCCGACAGGGAGCAGTGGCGCCGCGACATCCAGCGGCAGCGTGAGCTCGAGGGTCGCGGGTGGATCGTCATCCGCCTCACGCAGGCCGATCTCGGGCATCCGGGGGCGGTCGTCGATCGCATCCGCCACGCGATCGCATCACGGTCGTGACGCAAGGCGAACGAGAAGTCGAAAAGGCACCGGAACGCGGTCTTTCCGGTGCTTTATCGACCTCTCGGTGGGCGTCGGCCGGGCGGGGCCCGCCGCCCGCCGCCCGCCGCCGGTGGGCCCCGCCCCCGGCGCCCGGCCGAGGGCTAGGCGACCAGCAGATCCAGGGTCTGCGTGCGGCCAGGCGTCTCGTCCAGCGGCTCGCCATCGTACGAGCCCGCCACGGGGGAGAGCATGATCTCGTCGACACCGTGCTGCGTGGCGAACGCGGCCAGCGACGCGCGCACCTCGTCGCCCGTGCCGATGAACCAGCGCTGACGCATCGCCTCGATGAGGGGCTGCTCGGCAGCATCCGGAGCAGCGGCGAGCGCCTCTTCGACCGTCTCGAGAACCCGCATCGGCTTGTTGCCGCGCAGGCGCGCCATCGCGCGCATCTGCGGCAGGGCGCGGTCGTTCGCCTCTTCTGCGGTGGATGCGGCGACGACGTTCGCCGTCAGGAACGTGAGGGGTGCCGACAGGGCCTCGGATGCCCGGAACTGCGACCGGTACAGGTCGAGCGCCCGTTCGAGTCCGGTGCCGGCGAAGTGGTTCGCGAACACGTACGGCAGACCATGCGCCGCCGCGAGCTGGGCGGAGTAGTCGCTCGATCCGAGCAGCCAGATGGCGGGGGCGCCGGATGCCACGGGCGTGGCCTTCACGCCGTATTCGCCGCCGCTCGTGAACCGCACGGTCGCGCCGTCCGGCTGCACCATCGCGGCGATGTCCTGCACGTGCGAGGGGAACCGCTCGACATCGCCGGTCGTTCCCGACTGGCGCAGCAGGTGCGTGATCACCGGGTCGCTGCCCGGTGCGCGGCCGATGCCGAGGTCGATCCGGCCGGGCGCGAGAGCCTCGAGCGCGGCGAACTGCTCGGCGACGATCAGAGGGGCGTGGTTGGGCAGCATGACGCCGCCCGAGCCGACGCGGATCCGCTCGGTGCGTGCGGCCGCTGCGGCGATGAGCACAGGGGGAGTGGTCGACGCCACCGACGGCATGTTGTGGTGCTCCGCGAACCAGTAGCGCGCGAGGCCGAGAGCGTCGGCGTGCCGGGCGAGCGCCATCGACGAGGCGATCGCCTGCGCGGAGGTCTGTCCTGAGCGGACGGGAACGAGGTCGAGAACGGAAAGCGCGGGAGTACTCATCGTCAGTGCCAACCGCGCAGGCGGCGCGGGCATTCCACAAGAGATCTGACGCGCCCGACGCGAGCGACGGAGGCCGGATGCCGTGGGCGTAGCCTCCTGGCATGGAGTCCAGCATCTTCTTCATCGTCGTCGGTGCCGTGGCGGTCGCGGCCGTCGCCCGCTGGAAGGGGTGGCCCGCACCTCTGCTGGTGACGGTCGTCGCGCTGCTGGCCTCTTTCCTTCCGTTCGTGCCCGACGTCGCGATCGACGGTCACGTGCTGCTCAACATCGTGCTGCCGCCGCTGCTGTACTCGGCGGCGCTCGACGTGTCGTTCCTGAGCTTCAGGAGGGCCATGCCGCAGATCCGGCGGCTGGGAGTCGGCCTGGTGGTGGTCACGGCGGGCGTCGTCGGGCTGCTGGCGTGGTGGATCATGCCGGAGCTGACCCTGCCGGGCGCGCTGCTGCTCGGAGCGATCGTCGCACCTCCGGATGCCGTGTCCGCCGCCGCCATCGGACGCCGGCTCGGCCTGCCGAGGCGCGTGATGACCGTGCTGTCGGGGGAGAGCCTGATCAATGACGCGACCTCGCTGACGATGTACCGGGTCTTCGCCGCGATCGTGGCCGGTGCGACCGTGACGCTGGCCGGCGGCGTCGGGCAGTTCTTCGTGGCCGTGCTCGTCGGCGTGGCAGTGGGTCTCGCCTTCGGAGCGGTGCTGCACGGGCTGCGCATGCGCGTGGCGGATCCTGTCGTGAACGGCACCTTCGGGCTGCTCGCGCCCTTCGGTGCATACGCGATCGCGGAGCAGCTGCTGGGCTCGGGGGTCCTCGCGGTCGTCGCGATGGGTCTGTTCGTCGGCTTCAACGCACCGAAGACGAGCTACGCGACCCGTCAGCAGGAGGCGCCGCTGTGGCTGTCTGCCGACTTCCTTCTCGAGTCGTTCGTGTTCGCGTACATCGGGCTGCAGCTGCCCAGGGTGATCGCCGATCTGAAGGATGGCGAGGTGGGCGGCGTCGTGCTGCTCTCGGCCGTCGTGCTGGCGGCGGTGCTGGTCGTGCGGCCGCTGTTCGTCTATCCCGCGCACGCGTGGGGCCAGTGGTGGACGAGGATGCGATTGCGTCGGTGGAAGCGGATCGCCGCCATGCATCCGGATGCCGTCCACGCGGGCCGTCCGGGCCGTACGGGCCGTCTGAGCCGGCACCCGCTCAGCGAGGAGCAGCTGCGTCATCGCCTCGCAGAGACGCGGCTCTCGTGGCGTGACAACGCGGTGATCTCGTGGGCCGGAATGCGCGGCGTGGTGACGCTCGCGACGGCGCTCGCCGCAGCCGACCTCGCGGGCATGGACGGCGCTGCCGCGCACGCGATCGTCGTCGTCGCCTTCGTCGTGACCGTCGGAACCCTTCTGCTGCAGGGGCTGACGCTGCCGTGGCTGATCCGCACGCTGGGAGTCGTCGACGACCGCGAGCAGCAGGAGGATGCCAGGCAGCTCGCGGCGGTGCGCGAGCGCAGCCGTGAGGCAGGCAAGGCGTACCTGCGGGGGATGCGCCGCGAATGGGCCGCCGAGCACGGCGAGGAGCGGCTGCCCGCCTTCGACGCCTACGCGAAGCGGCTCGTGCGGGTGCAGTCCGACGCGGAGCAGTCAGGGGCCGAGAAGCCCGGCACCGAGAGAGGTGGGGGCGACCAGCCGCTGCGGCCCACCGCCGAGCAGTTCACGGCCCTGGCGAAGGGGTGGCTGGCGGTGCGGCGGCAGCTGCTGCTCGAGGAGCGTCGTGCCGGCAACCTCAGCGAGGAGGTCATGCACGAGCTGATCGCGGCGATGGATGCCGAGGAACTGGCCCTCGATACCAGGATCGCGCTGCGCACCTGACGACGCTCACCTCGGATCGGGGCTGCCCGCCGAGTCGAGCGATGGCGCCGCGGTCAGGCCGCGACGAGGGCCGAGTCGGCGGAAGCGACCAACGAGAGGCGCACCTGCCAGCGCGCGTCGTAGCTGTCGTGATCGAGCTGCATCAGCATCCGGATGTCGTCGGAATCGAGTCCGTCGCGCATGGCCTCACGAACGAGGTCGTCTTTCGTGGCGGGGAACTCCATTCCGGCGAGGAAGCGCTGCAGCGACATCGAGAGAGACATGGTGCTCCTTTCCTGAAAGGACGGGGATGCGGGGAGCGCCCGCAGACGCGACCGGGCGCTCCCCGCGGCTGATCAGGCGCTGATCGCCTCGCGGGCGTCGGTCGACTCGACCTGGATGCGCCGCGGCTTCGCGCGCTCGCTGACCGGGATGATCACCGAGAGCACGCCGCTGTCGTACGAGGCGCTGATGCGGTCGAGGTCGACGCCGTCGCCGAGCGTGAACTGGCGGAAGTAGGTGCCGGTTCCGCGCTCGCGGGCGATCCAGCGCATGCCCTCGCCGGTGTCGGCGGTGCGCTGCGCGCGGATCGACAGCTGCGAGCCGTCGAGGTCGACGTCGATCGATCCGGGATCGGCGCCGGGGATATCGGCATGCAGGACATAGCGGTCGCCGTCGCGGCAGAGGTCGACGGGCATCACACGCGGGGCGCGAACGGAGTCCAGCACGCTCGCGGCGAATCGATCGAGCTGACTGATCGGGTCGAGGGTCATAGCCATGGTGTTCTCCTCTCACTATGGGCCGCCTTTCGGCAGCTCTGCGGATGGTGATGCAGGAAATCTGCATCTGTCGATGTATATTTATAACTCCAACACGTACAGATCTCAAGTGCCGAGAATGGATGCCCGATGACCGACCGTGACGCTGCAACACCGCTGTACGGGATCGCCGTCGCCGCCGACCTCGCCGACGTCCCCGAGGCGACGCTGCGGCTCTACGAGCGGCGCGGCCTGCTCACGCCGTTCCGCAGCGACGGCGGCACGAGGCGGTACAGCGACGACGACATCGACCGCCTGCGCCGGGTCGCCGAGCTGCGGGATGCCGGGGTGAACCTCGCCGGCATCGGCAGGCTGCTCGATCTCGAAGACGAGAACGGAGACCTGCGGAGGGAGCTCGAGGAGAAGCGTCGGGAAGAGTGACTCCCGCCGCGCACGGCGCGATCGGGCATCCGGATGCCGAAAGCGCCCCGCCCCGGAAGGGGCGAGGCGCTCTCTGGATGAACGGGAGGGTCAGCGGGTGCCGGCCGGCTCCTTCGTGGCTTCCGGCTCAGCGGCATCCGCGTCGTCGATGTCCTCGGCGAACGGCAGACCGTTGCGCGGGGCGTTGTAGAGCTCCTCGTCGAGGATGCCCTCGCGCTTGGCGACGATCGTGGGAACCAGGGCCTGGCCTGCGACGTTGACCGCGGTGCGGCCCATGTCGAGGATCGGGTCGATGGCGAGCAGCAGTCCGACGCCCTCGAGCGGCAGGCCGAGGGTCGACAGGGTGAGCGTCAGCATCACGACGGCGCCCGTGGTGCCGGCGGTCGCAGCCGAGCCGACGACCGAGACGATCACGATGAGCAGGTACTGGATGAAGCTCAGCTGGATGTCGAAGAACTGCGCGACGAAGATGGCCGCGATCGCGGGGTAGATGGCGGCGCAGCCGTCCATCTTGGTGGTGGCGCCGAGCGGCACGGCGAACGAGGCGTAACCGCGGGGGACGCCCAGATTGCGCTCGGTGACGCGCTCGGTGAGGGGCAGGGTGCCGATCGACGAGCGGCTGACGAAGGCCAGCTGCACGGCGGGCCAGACGCCCGAGAAGTACTGCTTGATCGACAGGCCGTGCACGCGCACGAGGATCGGGTAGACCACGAAGATCACGAGCGCGAGGCCGATGTAGATCGCGGCGGCGAACCAGGCGAGCGAGGTCAGCTTGTCCCAGCCGTACTTGACGACCGCGGCGCCGATGAGGCCGAAGGTGCCGATCGGGGCGATGCGGATGATCCACCACAGCACGCGCTGGATGACCTTGAGCAGCGACTCGGTGAAGGCGAGGAAGGGCTCCGCCTTCTTGCCGGCCTTGAGCGCTGCGATGCCGACGACGGCCGCGACCACGATGACCTGCAGGACGTTGAAGCCGACGTTCGAGACGAGGGTTCCCTCGACAGGGCCGGGGTTCGTCGAGACCGTCAGGCCGAGGAAGTTCTGCGGGATCAGGCCCAGCAGGAAGTTCCACCACGTGCCGACCGTGTAGGGGTCGCCGGTCTCGAGGCCTTCGCCGGCCTTCGCGCCCGGCTGGATGACCAGGCCGAGGGTGATGCCGATGATCACCGCGATGAATGCCGTGATGCCGAACCAGAGGATCGTCTGACCAGCGAGACGCGCGGCATTCTGCACGCGTCGCAGGTTGGAGATGCTCGCGACGATCGCGGTGAAGATCAGCGGCACGACCGCGGCGCGCAGCAGCGTCACGTACGAGCTGCCGATGCGGTCGAGGGTGTCGGACAGCACCGTCGGGGTCTCGGGGCCTGCGCCCAGCGAGACGGCGATCAGTCCGACGCCGATGCCCAGGACGAGGGCGGCGATGATCTGGAACCCGAACGAGGTCAGCAGCTTGCGTGCGGGGCTTCGGGTGTCGGGCGCCTTCTGGGCGCGCGCGGTTGAGGAAGAGGTGCTCAAGGGGACTCCAATTGTCTGCGCGGAGTGCGCGTCACGTGGGGTCAACGCTAAGCGGAACGTCCTATTCCCGTGAATGTGTGTGACGAAGGATGACGTGCGCCTGGCCTGCGCCATCGCGTCGGAGGGGGGCCATCCGGCGACGCGGGCTCAGGCGCGGCGGCGGCCGTCTTCGGCCGGTGCAGGGAACATGTCGACGGTGACTCCCTCGAGCAGCATCCCCGGGTCCATCTTCAGCGCGTCCGCGATGCGCACCAGCGTCGGGATGCCCATCAGGGCGCGGCCCTTCTCATAGCCGCGGATGTTCGACGAGTCGATGCGCGTGAGGTGGGCGAGGTCGTCTTGCGTGAGGCCCCGGCGCACCCGCTCGCCCGCGATCAGCTCGCCGATGCGAGCGGCGGCGGGGGAGGGAACGCGGGACACCTGACAAGCGTCATGAATATCCGTCACATGTGCCAGGGTCAGTGTGCCCGGGTATAAGTGCCGGTAGAATTCACCCCGCTTGTCTCGAGGCAGTGGGGCTAGCCGCGCTCGGCGAGCACCAGCAGGTCGCCCACCTCGCACTCGAGCGCCTCGCACACCGCCCGCAGGGTCGAGTAGCGGATCGCCCGCGCGCGGTCGTTCTTCAGGACGGACAGGTTGACGATGCTCACGCCGACCTTCGCGCTCAGTTCGGTCAGCGTCATCCCGCGCTCGGCGAGCAGCTCGTCGAGCCGGCAGTGGATGCCCGTGAACTCGTCGTCCGTCTCGGCCGGAGTCATGCCGGCTCCCCGATAGCGATCGCAGCGAGTCCGATGGCAACGAGAGGCGACGGAAGGAGCGAGACTCGCCACGGAAGTGCGCCACGGAAGAGCTGCATCACACCAAGCCCTCCGTATCCTTCTGCAGGCGCCGCCCCATCCGCAGTATGGCACCGAGCACCAGCAGGCCGGCGGCCACTCCGATCGGCCAGAAGTCCCACTGCACGAAGACGGTCGGCTCGGGGAGCTGGTCCATGGGCATCCATTCGTCCGGATACCCGGTCCACGATGCTCCCCCCAGGCTCAGGGCCTCATGCGATGCCATCGACCCCGAGATGCCGCGCAGTATCGGGGCGCCCATCCCGGCGACCAGGATCGCTGCCGCAGACACTGTGGTCATCCGCAGCATCACGCGAGAGAACGGCGCACCGGTGCGGACCTCGCGCAGGGCGAGTGCCACCAGCAGGGCGACCGTCGCGGGAAGCAGCAGGCTCAGCGCCTGGCCGGCAGCCCAGAGCGCGCGCGCCGCAGTCGAGACGCCCTCGAGTGTCATCTGCGCCAACGCCATGCCGGCCGACCGGACAGTGGCATCGCCCGCCTCGACCTGCACGTCGGGCAGCGGCAGCGGCCAGACGTTCATCACCGGCAGCTCCATCGTCACCTCGGGAGACGTGAGGTCGACGATCGCGCCGATCACCGCGGTTCCCACGAAGACGGCCACCGCCGCCCAGGCGAGCCGCTCGGTCGCGAGCATCGCCCGCTCGCCGTTGCCGAGCAGCCCCCGGCCGAGCATCCAGAGGAAGACGGCGACCGCGAGGAGCATGAGCGCGATCACCGCGATCGCAGCGAGCCCGAAGCCGATCGCCATCAGACGAGCCCTTCCGTGTCCTTCTGCAGGCGGTCGCCGACGACGAACACCGAGCCGACCACGGCGATCGCGAACGCGGCGAGCACGAAGGTGAACGGCTCGATCGATATGACGGCCGTGTCGAAGGGGCCCTCCACCGCCTGCGCCATCGCGGCATTCGAGAGCATGTTGTCGAAGAAGTGCGCAGCGGCGGCCCCCACCAGGCCCACACCGCCGCCGATGGCGACGATGCGCGTGTTCGTTTTGCTGAAGACGCGTCCGCGCAGGATGTTCCGGCTCAGCGTGATCAGGCAGGCGACGACCACGATCACCGTGAGCCCGAACGCGAGCTGCCCGAGGATGCCCGACACGGTGCCCATCGTCCCGAGCCCTTCCACGGTGATGGCTCCTCGATCGAGCTCGACCGGCAGCGTGGTCTCGCCGATCCGGGCATCCGCCGTCGTGTCGAGGAACTCGACCAGCACCTGGACGGCTCCGCCTCCGGCCAGCTCGGCGATCCGGGCCGCCACATTCCACGCCGTCCAGGCGGCGATGCCCACCCCGGCGATGACGAACAGCGCGAGGCTGATCGTGTCTCCTCTGCTCAGCGTGCGCGCCGTATCGGCAGCGCTCTCCCTGTTGTCCATGGCTCACTCCGGGGTATATCGATAGTCGTTGTTATCGCTTGTCGTTAACATAACGAAAATCGATAACCACGTCAACCGGCGCTCGAACCCCCCTCGTTCCGGCTGCCCGAACGCTATGGCGGCCAGTCGGTATGCCGACGGCGAACACGGGCATTCCTGCCCGTCGCGGTCGTTACTCTCGATGTACACGGCGCCACCGCCGCTTCGCCCCGCGCGAAAAGGAGTCACAGCATGTTCGAGAGATTCACCGACCGAGCCCGCCGAGTGGTCGTCCTCGCCCAAGAAGAGGCGAAGATGCTCAACCACAACTACATCGGCACCGAGCACATCCTGCTCGGCCTCATCCACGAGGGCGAAGGTGTCGCCGCCAAGGCCCTTGAGAGCCTCGGCATCTCCCTCGACGCCGTTCGCGAGCAGGTTCAGGACATCATCGGCCAGGGTCAGCAGCAGCCGACCGGCCACATCCCCTTCACGCCCCGCGCGAAGAAGGTGCTCGAGCTGAGCCTGCGCGAAGCGCTGCAGCTCGGCCACAACTACATCGGCACCGAGCACATCCTGCTCGGTCTCATCCGCGAGGGCGAGGGTGTCGCAGCCCAGGTGCTCGTCAAGCTCGGCGCCGACCTCAACAAGGTGCGCCAGCAGGTCATCCAGCTGCTCTCGGGTGCACCGGGGCGCGAGACCGCCGCGGTCGGCGCGACCACCAACGAGAACCAGCAGGCCGCCCAGGGCGGATCGCAGGTGCTCGACCAGTTCGGCCGCAACCTCACCCAGGCTGCCCGCGACGGCAAGCTCGACCCGGTGATCGGCCGCGAGAAAGAGGCCGAGCGGGTCATGCAGATCCTCTCGCGCCGCTCGAAGAACAACCCCGTCCTCATCGGCGAGCCCGGCGTCGGCAAGACCGCCGTCGTCGAGGGTCTCGCGCAGGCGATCGTCAAGGGCAACGTCCCCGAGACGCTCAAGGACAAGCAGCTCTACTCGCTCGACCTCGGCTCGCTCATCGCCGGCTCCCGCTACCGCGGAGACTTCGAGGAGCGCCTGAAGAAGGTCACGAAGGAGATCCGCACCCGCGGCGACATCATCGTCTTCATCGACGAGATCCACACCCTCGTCGGCGCCGGCGCGGCGGAAGGCGCGATCGACGCCGCGAGCATCCTCAAGCCGCTGCTCGCGCGCGGCGAGCTGCAGACCATCGGTGCGACCACGCTCGACGAGTACCGCAAGTACTTCGAGAAGGATGCCGCTCTCGAGCGCCGCTTCCAGCCGGTGCAGGTGAACGAGCCGACCCTGCCGCATGCGATCAACATCCTCAAGGGCCTGCGCGACCGCTACGAGGCGCACCACAAGGTGCAGATCACCGACGGTGCGATCGTCGCCGCGGCCAACCTGGCCGACCGCTACGTCTCCGACCGGTTCCTGCCCGACAAGGCCATCGATCTGATCGACGAGGCCGGCGCGCGTCTGCGCCTCAGCATCCTCTCCTCCCCGCCCGAGCTTCGTGAGTTCGACGAGAAGATCGCGAAGGTCCGTCAGGACAAGGAGGCGGCCTCCGAGGAGCAGGACTTCGAGAAGGCCGCAGCCCTGCGCGACCAGGAGAAGGAGCTGCTCGGTGAGCGTCTGCGCCTCGAGAAGCAGTGGCGCTCGGGCGACGTCGCGACCCAGGCGGTCGTCGACGAGGGACTGATCGCAGAGGTACTGGCTCAGGCCACCGGCATCCCCGTCTTCAAGCTCACCGAAGAGGAGTCGAGCCGACTCGTCTTCATGGAGAAGGCGCTGCACCAGCGCGTCATCGGGCAGGAAGAGGCGATCGCCGCGCTCAGCCGCACGATCCGTCGCCAGCGCGCCGGCCTCAAGGACCCGAAGCGCCCCAGCGGCTCGTTCATCTTCGCCGGCCCCACCGGCGTCGGAAAGACCGAGCTCGCCAAGGCTCTCGCCGAGTTCCTGTTCGACGACGAGGCTGCCCTCATCTCGCTCGACATGTCGGAGTTCGGTGAGAAGCACACCGTCTCGCGCCTGTTCGGAGCCCCTCCCGGATTCGTCGGATTCGAAGAGGGCGGCCAGCTCACCGAGAAGGTGCGCCGCAAGCCGTTCTCGGTCGTGCTGTTCGACGAGATCGAGAAGGCGCACCCCGACATCTTCAACTCGCTGCTGCAGATCCTCGAAGAGGGTCGCCTGACCGACGGTCAGGGACGCATCGTCGACTTCAAGAACACCGTGATCATCATGACGACCAACCTCGGCTCGTCGGCGATCGCCGGTGGCCCGGTCGGCTTCCAGCTCGAGGGCAACTCGCAGACGACGTACGAGCGCATGAAGGGCAAGGTCGACGAAGAGCTCAAGCGCCACTTCAAGCCCGAGTTCCTCAACCGCCTCGATGACATCATCGTCTTCCCGCAGCTGAACAAGGACGAGCTGCGCCAGATCGTCGGCCTGTTCGTCAAGCAGCTGGGCGACCGCCTGCTCGACCGCGACATGACCGTCGAGCTGTCGGATGCCGCGAAGGACAAGCTCATCGACATCGGGTTCGACCCGGCCCTCGGCGCCCGACCGCTGCGTCGCGCCATGCAGCGTGAGATCGAGGACCAGCTCTCCGAGCGCATCCTGCACGGCCAGCTGAACACCGGCGACCACGTGAAGGTCGACGTCGTCGACGGCAAGTTCGCGTTCGAGCACGCTCCGCGCGGCGAGAAGGTGTCGGTCGGCGTCAACACCGGCGGCGGCATCTCGACCACGCCAGACCTCGCGGCAGGCTGATCGGCTGAGACGGATCGGGATAGGCCCGGATGCCAGGCATCCGGGCCTTTCCCATGCTCGGCCGCGTTCCGGCCCTACGCTGGAAGGGTGAGCGACTTCATCGTCCGCGCTGCGCGCAGCACCGACATCCTCGGCATCCACTCCCTGCTGGAGCCGCTCGTCGACCAGCGCATCCTGCTCGGCAAGGATCTGGCGGTGCTCTACGGCGCCGTTCAGGAGTTCGTGGTCGCCGAAGCCGACGGCGAGCTGATCGGCTGCGGTGCCCTGCACGTCATGTGGGAAGACCTCGGCGAGGTGCGCACCCTGCTCGTGCGCGACGACTATCTGCGTCACGGCGTCGGACGAGCGATCGTCACCGATCTCGAGCACCGCGCACGCCAGCTGGGCCTCACCCGTCTGTTCTGCCTCACCTTCGAGACCGACTTCTTCTCGCGCCGCGGGTTCGAGCCGATCGGCGAGCAGGTCGTCGACGCGGATGTGTACTCGCAGCTGCTGCGCAGCGGTGACGCGGGCGTCGAGGAGTTCCTCGACCTCGCCCATGTCAAGCCGAACACGCTCGGCAACACGAGGATGATCAAGCACCTGAATTAGCCTGGAGTCATGCCCCGTCAGTCAGCCGCCGTCTACCGTCGCCGCCGGCTCGCGGTGCTGCTGATCCTCGTGCTCGTGCTCGCCGCCATCGGTGGCGGCGTGTGGCTCGCGATCGCCCAGCCCTGGTCGGATGCAGCCCCTGCCGACCCCTCGGGTGGTCAGACGGCGATTCCGGATGCGGGGGAGCCGAGCCCCTCGACAGCGGAGAGCGTCGATCCCAGCCCGAGCCCTGACCCGTCGGAGTCTCCGGCGATCGTCGCGTGCACGGCTGCGGACGTCACGGTCACCGCGGTGACCGATGCCGACGCCTACGCCGCGGGACAACTGCCGAAGCTGTCGATCGCGCTCAAGAACACGAGTGCCCAGGACTGCACGATGAACGTCGGATCGAGCACGCAGAAGTTCACGATCACCAGCGGCTCGGACGTGTGGTGGAACTCGACCGACTGCCAGTCCGAGCCCTCGGACATGATCGTGACGCTCGAGGCAGGTGCGTCGGTCACCAGCTCGACTCCGGTGGTCTGGGACCGCACGAGGTCGTCGAAGGAGACCTGCGCCGAGAAGAACAGGCCGCGGGCCCCGGGCGGCGGCGCTTCGTACCATGTGATGGTGTCGATCGGCGGGTTCGCGAGCGCTCAGCCCAAGCAGTTCCTGCTGCGCTAGCGAACAGATCTGTCGCAAACCGTTCGGAGAAATTCCGGTTTTAGGCTGACGCAACCGATATTTTGGGATACCATGGGTAGAGGTTCTCAGATCTGATGCGGTCAAGCCATCCCCAGTGGTGTCGATACCAGCGTCCCCAGCGCTTCGACAATCAACCGCATCCGAGAGCCGGAGGGCCCTCTCGAGTTCCCCAGTCCCCAATGGAGGATTCGAGAGGGCCCCACTCATAGGCTGGTGTCATGGCGAAGAAGAAGCCGGGCAGCAAGAAGCCCGCACCGCAGGACTTCCGCTCAGAGGCACTCGCTCAGGCGCTCGAGAAGCAGGACATGGCTGCTGTCGCCCTCGCGCTGCGCAATGGCAACACGGTGGTGCCGCTGATCAAGCCCGGCGCGCGTGACAACCCGCTCGACAGCGGTGAGGTGTGGACCTATCGCGACGCCGGCACCGGCGACGTGGCGCTGCTGCTGTTCAGCGATGCGAAGAACAAGCCCGCCAACCTTCCGCCGGGCGTGGGCATCTACTCGCCGAGCTGGCTGAGGTCGTTCCTCACCACGCACCGGGACACGATCACGACCGTGTTCCTCGACATCGCCGGACCTCACCCCATGCAGGCGCCGCCCGCCGAGCTGCTCAAGGCCCTCGACGCATGAGCTGGCGCGCCGTCTTCGACGCCGAGGTCACCTTCTCGAACGACGGCGGCCTGCAGGCACAGGGTTTCCGCGTCGACATCCCCGGTCCGGACGTGACGGATGCCGAGATCGGCCGGCTGTTCGTGACCTCGCTCGATCTGCTCATGGCCGACACGGTCACCGTGCGCAACGTGCGCCTCATCGAGGAGGAGCACAAGGGCACCCGCGGGGGACCCAGCGACCTGCGACGTTGACCGCCGAAAAGCAGAGACGGTCAGAACGGCGGGATCGAGGCCTCGGGCCGGCGGTCGGTCGTACGCGAGCGAATGTCGCCCAGGGCCGAGCGCAGGGTCTTCGACCGGTCGTCGACCACCTGCTGATATCCCAGCCTCGCCGCTTCGCTTCGCCGTTGCGTCGCCTGCGTCACCGGGCGGATCTCACCCGCCAGCGACAGCTCGCCCACCGCGGCGATCGTGCGCGGCACAGACCACTGGCGGATCGACCCCGCCACCGCCACGGCGATCGCAAGATCGGCCGCCGGCTCGGTGAAGCGCACCCCGCCCACCGTCGAGACGTACACGTCGAGCTTCGATGTCGCGATGCCCGCCCGCCGCTCGAGGATCGCCAGCACCATCGCGACACGTGACGAGTCGAGGCCGTGCACCACCCGTCGCGGGTTCGGGGCGTTCGACTCGATCGTCAGCGCCTGCACCTCGACCGGCAGCGCACGCCGGCCCTCGAGCGCGATCGCCACGCAGGTGCCCGGCTCGGCGGCGCCCTGCGATAGGAACAGCCCGCTCGGATCCGGCACCTCCGAGATGCCCGCGCCCGTCATCTCGAAGCATCCGACCTCATCCGTCGGGCCGAACCGGTTCTTCAGCGCGCGGATGAACCGCAGCGCCGTCTGACGGTCGCCCTCGAAGTGGCACACCACATCGACCAGATGCTCGAGCACCCGTGGACCCGCGACCTGCCCGTCTTTCGTGACGTGGCCGACGAGGATCACAGGCAGCCCTCGGTCCTTCGCGATGCGGATCAACGACGCGGCCACCTCGCGCACCTGGCTGGGCTGCCCCGCAGCGCCGTCGATCAGGCCCGACGCCACCGTCTGCACCGAATCGACGATCACCAGATCGGGCTTGACCTCGTCGATGTGCCCGAGGATCGTCGCAAGATCTGTCTCGCTCGCCAGATACAGCTCGTCGTGCAGCGCATTCGTGCGCTCGGCGCGCAGCCGCACCTGCGCAGGCGACTCCTCGGCACTCGCGTACAGCACCCGACGGCCCGTTCGAGCCGTGGATGCCGCGACCTCGAGCAGCAGCGTGGACTTGCCCACCCCGGGTTCGCCGCTCAGCAGGATCGCCGCCCCCGGCACGATGCCCCCGCCGAGCACCCGGTCGAACTCGCCGACACCGCTGCTGCGCCGCGGTGCATCGGCCGTCGTGATCTGAGTGATCGGGCGGGCGGCCCTGCTCGCCAGCGGTGCGACGGCCTCGGTCTGCTTCACCAGACCCGTCTTCGCACCCTGCTCCTGCACCGTGCCCCACTGCTGGCACTCACCACACCGGCCCACCCACTTCGCCGTCGTCCACCCGCACTCGGAGCAGGCGAAAGCGGGGGGAGCGGGTCTGCGGGTGGCCATGGTCCCAGGCTACTGGCGGGGGCGGACGTTGCTTCTTTGTTTGGGGTGCGGGCTCCGGGGCGTTCCCTTCGCTCGCAGAGCGGGTTCCCTCCCGCTTCGCGGGTCCCTCCCGATGCTCGCTCCGGGAACGCCCTGCGATCAGGCGGTGGCGGCGACGGCCCCGGCGAACGGGGTCGCGGGGGCCGCCAGCACGTCGCTCAGCGTCCCGTCCTGGGTGATGCGGCCGTCCTCGAGCATCACGAGGCGGGGCGCGAGGGATTGAGCATCGGCGAGCGTGTGGGAGACGATGACCGTCGTCGTGCCGTTCACATGCTCACCGACGACCTGGCGCAGCTGAGCCGCCGCCTGCACGTCGAGAGAGCTGAACGGCTCGTCGAGCAGGAGCAGACGAGGGCGGGCGGCGAGAGCACGGGCCAGGGCCACTCGCTGGCGCTGGCCGCCGGAGAGCTGATCAGGGCGACGGTCACCGAGGTCTGCGAGGCCTATGCGGGGCATCCACTCCTGCGCGATCGTCATCGCCTCGGCACGGGAGGACCCCGCCGAACGTGCAGCGAACGCGATGTTGCCGACGGCGGTCATGTGCGGGAAGAGCAGCGGATCCTGCCCCAGCAGGCCGATCGCCCGCCGGGATGGCGGCGTGTGGCGGCGGGCGTCCGCGAGCACCACCCCGTCGACCTCCACGCGACCGGCGTCGAGGTGCGTGAGCCCGGAGAGCGCGTCGAGCAGCGTCGTCTTGCCGGCCCCGCTCGGACCCATCACCGCCACCACCTCACCCGGCTGCAGCGACAGCCGCACGTCGAGAGACGCGCGCGCCACGACGACGTGCGCATCGAGAGCGCCGGTCGCCCCCGCGCTCACTTCAATGCTCCCGGACGCCAGGCGCGCACCAGCAGCAGCACGACCACCGCCGTCGCGAGCAGCAGGATCGACAGCGCCACCGCGGTCTCGCGACCGGTGCCCGCGCCGTTGAACGCCGTGTAGATCGCCAGTGGCATGGTCTGCGTGACGCCGGGGGCGTTGCCGGCGAACAGCGCCGTCGCGCCGAACTCGCCGATCGCCCGCGCGAAGCACAGGATCACGCCGACGACGATCCCCGGCACGGCGAGAGGCAGGGTCACATGCCACAGCACTCGCCACGGCCGTGCTCCCAGCGTCGCCGCGGTGCGCTCGTACCGGCCGCCGACGCTGCGGATCGTGCCCTCCACCGCCAGCACGAGGAACGGCAGCGCGACGAACGCCTGCGCCAGCACCACGGCGGCTGGTGTGAAGGGCAGGGTCACGTCGAAGGCGTCCGACAGCATCCGCCCGACGGGGCTGGTGCGACCGAACAGGAACAGCAGGGCCACGCCGCCGACCATCGGCGGCAGCACGAGCGGCACCGCGACCAGAGCGCGCAGCAGGGCTGACAGCCGCGGACCCGACCGTGCCATCAGGAGTGCGAGCGGCAGACCAAGAAACAGACAGAGAGCCGTCGCGCCGAGACCGCTCAGCACCGACAGGCGCAGCGCGTCGAGCGCGGCGGGAGAGGTGATGTCCTGCCACAGCGTCGCCCACGACGCGCGGCCGACGAGAGCGACGAGCGGCAGGATCAGCAGCGCCACCCCCAGCACCGCGGGGGCGATCAGGGTGAACGGGGCGCCGGTTCCGGTGTCGCGGGGGGTCACGGATGCCCGAATCCGAGGTCGCCGAGAATCTGCTGCGCCTCTGGTCCTCGTACGAACTCCGCGAACGCGACGCCGGCCTCGCTCGCGCCGTCGAGCGCCGTGACCGGGTAGCGGTTGACCGCGTCGCGCCAGTTCTCCGGCCGGAAGCTGCAGACCTCGGCGGCCGGCGCATCGCACGGCCCGTCGGCCGGGGGCGCGTCGGTCGCGTAGACGAGGCCCGCGTCGGCCTCGCCGGCGGCGACCTTCTGCAGCACGGCGGTGACGTTCTGCTCGAGGCTGGCAGGCGTGACCTCGACGCCGGCCCCGTCGAGCAGCGTCGACGACGCCTTGCCGCACGGCACCTCGGGCGCACACAGCACGGTGACCGCGTCGGACAGGTCGGAGAGGGCCGTCACGCTGCCGGGGTTGTCGGGAGGGGTGATCACGACGAGGGTGTTCGTCGCGAAGATCCGAGTGCCGGAGGCCAGGCCGTCGTCGACGAGCAGCTGCATGCTGTCTTCATCGGCGGTGGCGAGAACGTCGGCGCGGGCGCCCTCCTGCAGCTGCGTGACGAGGGTGCTCGAGCCGTCGTAGACGATCGGCTTCACGTCGACCCCCGGATGCTGCTGCTCGAACGCCTCGGCGATCTCGTCGAATGCGATGCTCAGCGAGGCGGCCGCGAAGACGGTGACGTCGCCGGAAAGGGCGGCCCCCGACGTCTCGGACCCGCCTCTCTCATCGCCGGAGTCGGACGAACCGCGCGAGGAACCAGCCGCGCAGCCGCTGAGCATCAGAGCGCAGAGCAGCAGCCCTGCTGCCACTCGCCTCACGGGTGCCCTCCGTGCGGGGTCTCGACGATGACGTTCGTCGCCTTGATGGTCGCCGTCGCGAGCGATCCCGGTTCGAGCGCCAGCTCGCGCACGGCCTCGGCCGACAGCAGCGAGACGACCCGATGCGGCCCGGCCTGGATGTCGACCTGCGCCATCACCCCGTCGACCTGCACGCGGGTCACCAGGCCGGTGAACCTGTTGCGGGCGCTCGAGAGAGGCCCGCGCTCGTCGTCACCCGACTCGGCGAGGCGCTGCGCATGTACGGCGAGAGCGTCGCCGGGGATGCGCGTAGGAGAATCGCCGGTCACCGGCAGAGCGCGCTGATCGATCCACCGGCGCACGGTGTCATCGCTGACGCCGAGCAGGCGGGCGGCATCGGCGATGCGGTACGAGGTCATGCTCCTGAGACTAGGCGGGTGGGTTCCGCAGATCCAGAGGATTCCATTTCTTTCCTCCGCAGATGCGGAAGTCTCTGCGCGGATTCTCACGATGCGGATTTCCGGGTCGCGCGGCTGGCGTGCGCGGGCGCAGAACCGTAGCCTCAGACCATGCCCGTTCCGCCGCTCGTCGAGCCCGTCGCCGTCCTCAGCGACGCCGAGAGCGCCCGCACGGCGCGCCACCAGGTGCTCGCAGGCCTGGGCGAGATCGGTCAGCGACGCCTGCGTGCAGCGCACGTCGCCGTCGTCGGAGCGGGCGGACTCGGCGCCCCCGTCGTGCTCGCGCTCGCCGCAGCGGGTATCGGCGAGATCACCGTCATCGACGACGACGATGTCGAACTGTCGAACCTGCAGCGCCAGGTCATGCACCGCCGCAGCGATGTCGGCCGGCCCAAGGTCGACAGCGCGGTCCGCGTGGCAGCCGATCTCTCACCGGAGACGGTCGTGCACGCGAAGCGGGCGCGACTGGCATCCGAAAACGCCGCCGACCTGCTCGCCGGAGCCGACCTCGTCATCGACGGCACCGACACCTTCGAGACCCGTCTCGAGGTGGCCGCGGTGACCGAGCGCCTCGGCATCCCGCTGGTGTGGGGTGTGATCCAGGAGTTCGCGGCGCAGATCACCGTCTTCTGGTCGGCTCCGCCGCAGGGCACGGATGCCGTGGTGCTGAGCGACCTGTACCCCGCCGGCAGCGTCGGCGAGCTGCCGACGTGCGCGGCCGTCGGGGTCTTCGGGGCGCTGTGCCTGCAGGCCGGGTCGATCCTGGCGATGGAGGCCATCAAGCTCATCACCGGCATCGGCGACCCGCTGCTGGGCCGCGTGCTGGTGATCGACGCGCTGCGTGCGAAGACCGGAGAGGTGCCGCTGCGCCCGTCGCGTGCGACCGCGCCGGCGCCGCAGCCCGAGCGCGCACCGCACGTCGCGGTGGCGGACCTCGAGGCCGAGATCGCCGCCGGCGCCGCACTGCTCGACGTGCGGGAGGACGCCGAGGTCGCGGACGGCATGATCCCCGGCGCACAGCACGTGCCGCTCGCACAGGTGCTCGCCGATCCCGCCGCGATCGATGCCGGCCGCATCGTCGTCATCTGCCAGGTCGGCGCCCGTGCACGCCGCGCCGCCGACGCGCTGCGCGCCGCCGGTGCCGACGCCGTCGTGCTGGCCGGCGGGATGGATGCCTGGACCACGGGTCTCGAATCGCTCGATTCGCCGCATTCCGGCGCCGACGGCGGCAAGATGAGCGATTCGAACGCGGAAGGAGTCGCATGAGAACCGTCGAACAGCAGCTCGATATCGTGCTCACCCAGGTGCAGCAGCGACCGCCCATCACCGTCGCGCTCGATGACGCGCGCGGACTGTTCCTGGCATCCGACGCGCGCGCCATGAGCTCCGTGCCGGCCTTCGACAACTCCGCGATGGACGGCTTCGCCGTGCGCTGGGCCGATGTCGAGAGCGCGAGCCCCGAGCATCCCGTGACTCTTCGCGTGGTCGCCGACATCCCGGCCGGCAGCGCCCTCGATCCCGCGATCGGCCCCGGCGAGGCGGCGCGCATCATGACCGGATCGCCGACGCCGAGCGATGTCGACGCGATCGTCCCGTTCGAAGACACGGCAGGCGGGCTCGATGACTCGCTCGTGACCGCCGTCGTGCGGCGTGCTCCGAAAGCAGCCGGCATGCACATCCGCCGTACCGCTGCCGATACGGCCGAAGGCGACATCGTGCTCGCCGCGGGGGCGCAGCTCGGCCCGCGACAGCTGTCGGCTCTGGCATCCGCCGGCATCGCCCACGTCGAGGTCGCGCCCCGCCCGCGGGTCGCGATCGTCTCGACCGGCTCCGAGCTCGTGCCCGTCGGCACCGCTCTGCAGCGCGGGCAGATCCCCGAGTCGAACGGCATCCTTCTCGCCGGCCTCGCGGCAGACGTGGGCGCAGAGGTCGTGCTGCGCCGGGTCGTCGACGACGAGGGCGACGGTCCCGCAGACGCCGTCGCCGAGGCGAGGGCACTCGGTGCCGACGTGATCGTCTTCTCGGGTGGCGTGAGCGCCGGCGCCTACGAGGTGGTCAAGCAGAGCCTCGGCGAGAGCATGGAGTTCGCGAAGATCGCCATGCAGCCCGGTAAGCCGCAGGGCTTCGGCGCCGCCGGCGGCATGCTGATCTTCGGACTGCCGGGCAATCCGGTGAGCGCTGCGGTCTCGTTCGAGGTGTTCGTGCGTCCGGCCCTGCTGCGCATGCAGGGGGCCGCCGGCATCCATCGTCCGAAGCGGATGCTGCCCGCCGGCACCGACTGGACCACGCCGCCCGCCCGACGTCAGTACCTGCCCGCCGTGATCGACCGCACCGATCCCGCCCGTCCCGTCGTGCGCCCGGCGACCGCAGGCGGATCCGGTTCGCACCTCAGCGTGGGGCTCGGCGCAGCCGAGGCCTACGCGATCGTCCCCGCCGAGACGGAGCGCGTCTCCGCCGGCGACCTCATCGAAGTCATGGAGCTGTGATGACCTTCACCCACCTGGATTCCGCCGGCCACGCTCGCATGGTCGACGTCACCGAGAAGACCCCGACCGTCCGCGCGGCGACGGCGAAGGGCTTCGTGCGCTGCGCCGCCTCGACCGTCGAGCTGCTGCGCGACGGTTCGGTGCCCAAGGGCGATGTGCTCGCGGTGTCGCGTATCGCGGGCATCCAGGCGGCCAAGCGCACCCCCGAGCTGCTGCCGCTCGCGCACGTGATCGGGGTGCACGGCGCCGTCGTCGACCTCGCGATCGAAGACGAGGGCGTGGCGATCGAGGCGACCGTGCGCACCGCTGACCGCACCGGCGTCGAGATGGAGGCCCTCACCGCCGTCTCGGTCGCTGCGCTCTCGGTGATCGACATGATCAAGGGCGTCGACAAGTCGGCGTCGATCGAGAACCTGCGCATCACCGCCAAGGAGGGCGGCCGCAGCGGATCATGGCGCCGCCCGGGTGAGGGCTCCTGATGGCGGCCACCGTGCGGTTCTTCGCCGCAGCTCAGGAGGCGGTCGGCAGCGACACCATGACCACGGATGCCCAGACGCTGGGCTCGCTCAAGGAGCAGCTGCTCGCCGGGCATCCGGCGCTCACCGGCATCCTGAACCGGTGCGCGGTGCTGGTCGACGGCGCCCGCGTGGATGACGCGTTCCCGCTCGCCGAAGCCAAGACGATCGACGTCCTGCCGCCGTTCGCCGGCGGCTGACGGCGACGGCCGGGCGGCGGCTCAGCCGCCGATGCCCTTCCAGGCCGTCGTGCCGTCGGCCTCGACCTGCCGCTTCCAGATCGGCAGGTCGCGCTTGATGGCCTCGATGACCTCGCGGCACACCGTGAACGCCTCATCGCGGTGCGATGACGCCACGGCGATCGCGACGGCGGCCTCGCCCACGCCGAGATGGCCGACGCGGTGGCTGACCGCGACCAGGGCATCCGTTCCCTCGGCCGCAGCCTCTGCGATGCGATGCAGAGCGGGCTCGGCGTCAGGGTGCGAGGTGTACTCGAGGGCGACGACGGCGTCCGTCGCATCCGGATCGTGGTCGCGCACGCGACCGACGAAGGTCGTGACGGCGCCGGCGGTCGTGCTGTCGACGGCGGCGATGTGCTCGTCGAGCGACAGGGGCTGCTCGGTGATGCGAGCGAGGCGGACGGTCATCGGTGATCCTCTCCATTGAGCTGGCTGAGCACGTGCGCAGCCGTCGACAGCACGATCGGCATGCCCTCGGCGACGGCCTTGGGCGAGCCGGGCAGGTTGACGATCAGGGCCTCGCCGACGACGCCGGCGAGGCCGCGGGTCAGCATCGACATGGGCGTCGAGGCGAGACCTGCGCGGCGCAGCTCCTCGGCGATTCCAGGCAGCTGCCGCTCGATCACGCGCGCGGTGCCCTCCGGCGTCTGATCGCGGGGGCTGACGCCGGTGCCGCCGCTGGTGACGACGAACCGGATGCCTGTGCCGAGCAGTTCACGAAGCGCCTGCTCCACCGCATCCGCCCCGTCGGGCACGATCCGCGCGTCGTCGCAGGCGAAACCCGCTTCCCGCAGCGCGGCGACCGCGACCGGACCGGCGGTGTCGGCGCGCACGCCGGCGGCCGACCTGTCTGAGACGGTGACGACGGCGGCGGCGATCATGCTCTCCACACTATCCGCGCGATCGGGTTATTCACGGCCCTTGTTCACGCAGCGGAAGGACGGCTCTGGGATCATGGAGGCATGTCGATCACCGGGGTCGCGTACGGACCGATCTCCAGCTACTCGCGCGTGCGCATCCTGCATCTCGTGCAGGAGCGGCCGGAGCGCACGATCGGCGAGCTCTGCGACGCGACCGGACTGCATGCGAATACGATCCGCGAGCACCTGCAGCGACTGATCGAAGGCGGCTACGTCATCCAGGCGACGGAGCACCGCACCACCCGCGGACGCCCTCGCACCCTGTACAGCGCGGCGACCGGCGCGCCCGAGGCCTCGAGCCCGATCGCGCGCGAGAAGATCGCGGGCGCGGCCCGCCGCGGTGACGTGATGCGCAGCATCCTGTCAGAGCCCGAATCCGAGCTGGGGCGCGAGGCGACCTACCAGCTCGACGCTCTCGTCGAGCATCTCGAGGAGAGCGGCTTCGAGCCGATCGTCGACGAGAACCGGATGACCGTCGACCTCACTCCCTGCCCGCACGCGGCCAGCGCTCCCGAGCACCGGCCGATGCTCTGCCAGGTGCACCTGGGGCTCATGCAGGGCGTGCTCACGCAGGCCGGCGGGCCGATCGCCGCCGAGTGCGTGCTCGCCTCTCAGCTGCCGGAGGAGTGCACCGTGCAGCTCAAGGTGGCCGGGCAGCTCAAGGTGGCCGGGCAGCTGAAGGCTACCGGAAAGTCGAAGTCGACCGGGCAGCCGACCGGGCAGCTGCGGCTCACCGCCTGAGCGCGCGGCGGCCGTGCGCTCGCGCGGAGGTGTACGCCTGCCGCGGAGATGTACGCCTGCCGCGGAGGAATCCGCGCTATCCGTCCGCGCGAAGCGCACATTCCCGCGGCAGGCGCACGGCGTCGACCCCGCGTCGAGCCGAAGCTCAGCTGTACAGCGACTCGGTCGGCTCCATCACGATTCCGTGCGCCTCGAAAGCCTGACGGCGCTCTTCGATCCGCCGGTGCATCTCGGCCTGCGCGTCGGCCACGAAGGCGGCGGGGAGGTCGACGGATGCCGGATGCGGGTCGGCATGACCGGCGGCCAGGTACGCATCGAGCTCGGGTCCAGAGGTCCACGAGCAGATCAGGGAGTAGCGCGGCTGGGATCCGCGGTGCCAGACGGCGTGCCAGAAGCGCTGCGTGTCGACGATGATGCGCGAGCCCGCGTGCAGCGGCAGGCGGATCTCGGTCGAGGGGTCGAAGCGGTCTGAGCGCAGGATCAGCAGCGAGTCCGGGTCGTCGGTGAGGTTGAGCCAGGCCCGCACGACCCAGCCGGTGCCGTCGGTGTTCAGGCGGTTGTTGTCATCCTGATGCAGGTTGTAGATCGCGTCGGCGTAGGTGTTCGGCTGAAGCTCGATGACCCGGCAGCGGCCGACGTTCGCACCCGGCTCGAGCGCGCGGGCCTGCAGGGTCGGCGCTTTCGCCACCTGCGAGGCGATCCACACGCCGTCCTTGTCGGTGCGAGGAGGCGTGTGGTTCCAGAAGCCGTTGCACTCGACGTCGCCGGCGTGGCTCGCGAGAGGCGCGAAGCGGGTGATGCCGGACGAACGCCAGCCGACGTACTCGAGGTCGTGCCACTCGGCGGGGTCGCCAGCCTGATCGTGGCGGTCGAGCACGACGTAGCCCGTCTCGCTCAGGGCGGGTGAGGTGAGGAATCCCATCGCGCTTCTCCGTTCGGGCATCCGGTCTCACTCCGATCCTAATCCGGGGCGTCACACGGCGACTCGGGCGCGGCCGGGCAAAAGCCTCTCGTCCTACGCTGGAGGCATGACCCAGCCCCACGGCGCGCTGCTCGTCGGCAGCGTGAACTACGACGACGCCGAGAAGACCCTGCGCACCGCGGCCGAGGTGCTCGGCCCGCGACTCAAGCGCATCCCCGACGGCGAGGTGGGGCGCCGTTTCCACTGGATCATGTTCCAGCCCGATGTGCTCGGCGAGGCAGAGGGGATCGAGCGGATCGGCGCCGAGCCGGTATGGCTGCGCGACCTCGACGCCCGCCCGCTGCGCATCGCCGACGGCGCGGACCCGTCGTCTCTGCAGCTGCCCCCGCTCGGCTACGCGGATGCGGCGATCGAGTCGTATGAGATCTTCCGCAGGCTGCGCGACGAGGGCGCGATCGCCGAGGGCGTTCGCTTCCAGGTCTCGCTGCCCACGGTCGTCGCGGTGGTCGGATCGTTCTTCTTCGGCGACGACCGGGCCGCCATCGAGCCGGCGTACACCGCCGCGCTGCTGCGTGAGCTGGAGCAGATCACCGGGGCGATCCCCGCCGATGATCTGGCCGTGCAGTGGGACGTCGCGAGCGAGATCGGCATCATCGAACGCGCCTCCGGTTACGGCAGGACGATGGAGGCGTGGTGGGACGGCGACCCCTTCGAGGGGCTGGTCTCCCGGCTCGTCGACCTGGTCGATGCCGTGCCCGAGAACGTCGAGGCGGGCGTGCACCTCTGCTACGGAGACGCGGGGGAGCGGCACTTCGTCGAGCCGAGCGATGCAGGCACCCTGGTGCGCTTCGCCAATGCCGTCGTCTCCGGTGCCCGGCGCGACCTCACCTGGTTGCACCTGCCCGTGCCGATCGATCGCGACGACGACGCGTTCTACGCTCCCCTGGCCGAACTGGTGCCGGTCGGCGAGCTGTACCTGGGTCTCGTGCACCGTGAAGACGGCGTCGAGGGCGCCGAGCGGCGCATCGCGGCGGCCTCGAAGGTCGTGCCAGCTTTCGGCGTGGCCACCGAGTGCGGCATCGGGCGTGCTCCGGCGGGCACCACCGAGGGCATCCTCGAGACCCACGCCGCCGTCGCAACCGCGTGGTGACATCGGTGGTGGGTACCATATGACGCATGACCACCCACTGCCGGATCAGCCGATGAGCGGCTTCGCGACCCTGCTGTCGCCCGCTGAGAGCCTGCGCGAGCAGGTCGAGGCGCACCTCTCTGCGCGCATCGTGTCCGGCGAGATCCCGCCAGGACAGGTTCTCACCGTGCCGACGCTGGCCGGCGACTTCGGGGTGAGCGCGACGCCCGTGCGCGAGGCGATGCTCAATCTCGAACGAGCTGGTCAAGCAGAAGCTGCCGGGCGTCTTCCTCATCAACGGCACGGGAACCCAGCAGGCCGAGGCCGCGGTGACCTACGCCCAGAAGACGGGCGCGAAGTCGGTCGCCGCGATCAACGACGCCACCGCCTACGCCAAGGACCTGGCCGACTCGTTCGAGGCGCAGGCGAAGGAGGCCGGCCTCACCGTCGACTTCAACGCCGTCGTGACCCCCGGTGAGAACGACTACGCGGCGGTCGCCACGCAGCTCGCCGATGCCAAGCCCGACCTCGTCTACTGGACCGGCTACTACCAGGAGGGCGGTCTCATCGCCCGCCAGTCGAAGGACGCCGGATTCGAGGGGACCTTCCTCGTCGGTGACGGCTCTGTCGACGCCAAGTTCGCCGAGATCGCCGGCAAGGGATACACCGAGCACGTGCTCGGCACGTTCACCCAGACGCCCGACATGCTCGAGGGCGCCGACAAGTGGATCGCCGACTACAAGAAGCTCGCGGGCGCCGACCCCGGCCCGTACTCGACGCAGGCGTACGACGCCGTCAACGTCGTGGCCGAGGCCATGAAGGAAGCCAAGGGCACCGACTTCGACAAGGTCGTGAAGGCGCTCGAAGGACTGAAGGACTTCGAGACCCTCGGCGGGCCGCTCACGTTCATGCCCGACCACACCCGCTCCGGCGGCGGCTTCGTGATCGTCTCCATCGATCCGGGCTCCGGCCAGTTCGTGCTGAAGGACGACCTGCAGGGCTGATCCGATCCGGGCGGGGCGACGGTGTCGCCCCGCCCGCTTCGCCTCCCCTTCTCGGAAGGACATCCCCTGTGATGCAACTCATCTGGAACGGGCTGATCGTCGGCTCGTTCTACGCCCTCGTCGCGCTCGGCTACAGCATGGTCTACGGCATCATCAAGCTGCTGAACTTCGCGCACGGCGACATCTACATGCTCGGCGCCTTCGCCGGCTTCGCGACGCTGTCCGCCTTCGGCATCTCGAACGAGTCGTCGATCCCGCTGCTGCTCGTGATCCTGCTGCTGTCGATGGTGACCACCGGCCTGATCGGCGTCGCCATCGAGCGGGTCGCCTACCGGCCCCTGCGCAAGAGCCCTCGCCTCGCCGTGCTGATCACCGCCATCGGCGTCTCGTTCACGCTCGAGTACGCCGTGCGCCAGATCTTCGGCCCCAACCCCGAGGCCTTCCCCGTCCGCCTCGAATCGAGCGGGTTCGCCTTCGCCGGCATGCGCATCACGGCCGCGCAGATCGTGCTCGTCGTGATCGCCGCAGCCCTGATGCTCGTGCTCGCCCACATCGTCGAGCGCACCCGCCAGGGCCGCGCGATGCGCGCGATCGCTCTCGACCCGCAGGGCGCTCAGCTCATGGGCATCAACGTCAACCGCGTGATCGCGACCGTGTTCTTCATCGGCTCGGCGCTCGCGGGAGCCGCTGGTGTGATGGCGGGCGCCTACTACGGCTCGATCGACTTCCTGATGGGCTTCATCATCGGGCTGAAGGCCTTCACGGCCGCGGTGATCGGCGGCATCGGCAACCTCTACGGTGCCATGCTCGGCGGGCTGCTGCTCGGACTGCTCGAGTCGTTCGGGGCCGCGTGGTTCGGCGGCGAATGGCGCGACGTGTTCTCGTTCGCCTTCCTCATCCTGTTCCTCACTTTCAAGCCGACCGGCCTCCTCGGAGCCCGCGTCGTCGAGAGGATGTGACATGTCCCGCTCACTGAAGACGCGAGACTCGGCGCTGCGCGCGCCCTCCCCCCTGTTCGACCGACCAGACGCGCCGGGCGGCATCTTCACCTCCAACCGCGGGTTCCTGCGGGCGCTGGGTGTCGTCGCCGTCGTGGTGCTCGCCGTGCTGCCGTTCCTCGACGCGTCGCGGTACACGATGTCGATCGCCACCAGCGCCCTCATCTACGTGATGCTCTGCATGGGGCTGAACGTGGTCGTCGGCTATGCCGGCCTGCTCGATCTCGGCTACATCGCCTTCTTCGCGGTCGGCGCGTACGTCTCGGGCATCCTGACCACCGTCGTCGGCTGGCCGATGTGGATGGCGCTGCCGGCGACCGTGCTGGCCTGCATCGTCGCTGGTGTGATCATCGGCGCCCCGACGCTGCGGCTGCGCAGCGACTACCTGGCGATCGTGACGCTCGGATTCGGCGAGATCATCCGCATCACGGCGAACAACCTCCAGATCACCGGCGGCCCTTCGGGCATCCACGGGATCCCGACCTGGCAGTTCGGCGACTGGAGCTTCGCCGACGGCTTCACCCTCTTCGGACTCGAGTTCCCGCAGCGCGTGGTGTTCTACTACTTCGTCGGCATCGTCGTCGTGCTCGTCGGCGTGATCGGCGCCGGCCGTCTGGCCCGAGGCAAGCTGGGCCGCGCATGGAAGGCCGTTCGCGACGACGAGGACGCAGCTGAGGCGATGGGTATCAACACCTACATCGCCAAGATCACCGCGTACATCATCGGCGCCGTCTGGGCAGGAGTCGCAGGTCAGCTGATGGCCACGCACCTCTCGGCGATCAGCCCGAACAGCTTCCAGTTCCTCTACTCGGCGCTGATCCTGATGGCCGTGGTGCTCGGCGGCATGGGCTCGACGCCCGGCGTGATCATCGGTGCGCTGTTCGTGTCGCTCGCGCCCGAACTGCTGCGCGACTTCTCGGAGTGGCGCTTCCTGATCTTCGGCATCCTGCTCGTGGTCGTCATGCTGTTCCGCCCGGCCGGTCTCTGGCCGTCGACCGCGGTGCTGCCGTGGCTGAAGAGGCAGAAGCCGGTCCCGCCGCCCACGGCGGGGTTCATGGCCGTGCCCTCGCGCTCCGCCAATGAGGACCTCGAGACCGTCGAAGGGGAGGAGAGCCGATGAGCGCTCTGCTGGAGGTCTCCGACCTGCGTCTGCAGTTCGGAGGCGTGAAGGCCGTCGACGGGCTGAGCTTCACCGTCGAGTCGGGCGAGATCCTCGCCGTGATCGGTCCGAACGGCGCGGGCAAGACGAGTGCGTTCAACTGCATCTCGGGCTTCTACCTTCCCACCTCGGGGTCGGTCGTGTTCGACGGCAACGACATCGTCCGCGAGGCGCCGTCGATCTGGCGCAGTCTGCGCCTGGTCGATCTGCTGCAGAGCTTCGGGTTCTACCGGGTGCTGCCGTCGCGGGTCACCAAGTGGGGCATGGCGCGCACATTCCAGAACCTGCGGCTGTTCCGTGAGCTGAGCGTGCTCGACAACGTGAAGACCGCGATGCACGCCCATCTGCGCGAGGGCTTCTGGGCCACGCTGCTGCACACCCCGGGCTACCGCCGGGCCGAGCAGGAGTGCGCGGATCAGGCTCGGGGCTGGCTCGACTTCGTCGGGTTCACGGGTGACGAGAACCTCTATGTCACCCAGCTGCCGTACGGCGAGCAGCGACGGGTCGAGATCGCCAGGGCTCTGGCGACGTCTCCCAAGCTGCTGCTGCTCGACGAGCCGGCCGCCGGCCTGAACTTCAACGAGAAGCAGGCGCTGATGCAGCTGATCCGCCGCATCCGCGATCTCGGCGTCGCAGTGGTGCTCATCGAGCACGACATGGGGCTGATCATGGAGCTGGCCGAGCGCATCGTGGTTCTCAATTACGGCAAGGAGATCGCCGTAGGCACCCCCGAGCAGATCAAGAACGACCCGGTCGTGATCGAGGCGTACCTCGGTGTCGAGGACGAGCCGATCGACGACACGAAGCTGCAGACGGGCACGGTGGATCTGTCGCTGCTCGACACCGGCTCCGACAAGACCCGCAGGGAGAAGCGCTCATGAGCACGCTGACCGTCGACGCCGCCGAGGTCTACTACGGGAGGGTGCACGCCCTGCGCGCGCTGAGCTTCGAGGTGCGCGAGGGTGAGATCGTCTGCCTGCTCGGCAACAACGGTGCGGGCAAGTCGACCACGATGAACATGCTCTCGGGCCTCGTGCGCCCGAAGTCTGGCACGGTGCGCTGGGGCGACATGGATCTCGCGACCGCGAAGCCGTGGGACATCGTGTCGGCCGGCCTCATCCACGTGCCGGAGGGGCGGCGCATCTTCTCGACCATGACCGTGCACGAGAACCTGCTTCTGGGCGGGTACACCGTGCGCGATCAGAAGAAGATCGCGGAGCGCGTCGATCAGGTCTACAGCCTGATGCCGCGGCTCGCCGAGCGCCGCAGGCAGCAGGGCGGCACGCTGTCGGGAGGTGAGCAGCAGATGGTCGCCATCGGGCGCGCGATCATCGGCGGTCCGAAGCTGCTGCTGCTCGACGAGCCGTCGATGGGTCTCGCCCCTCTGGTCGTCAAGCAGGTCATGGAGACGGTGCAGGCGGTGAATGCGCAGGGCACGACGGTGCTGCTCGTCGAGCAGAACGCGAGGGCCGCACTGAAGATCGCTGATCGCGCGTACGTCGTCGAGACGGGCAGCACGACCCTCGAGGGTCCGGCCGCGGAACTCGCGGCGGATGCGAGAGTGATCGACGCCTACCTGGGCGGCTGACCGCCCTTCGGGCAGAACTCGGATGCGCCACTCCGGTGGGGTGGCGCATCTGCGTTTCACAGAGTAATATGTCACATGTCACCCTCGTGTGGAGGGGGCACGAGCCCGCAGGGAAGGGGGAGCGATGCGGATCATCGTGATCGGCGCCGGCGCTGTCGGCGCGGCATGCGCGCTCGCCCTCACCGAGGCCGGCGCCGATGTCGTCGTCGTCGACCGGGTCGGCGTGGCGGGCGAGACCTCCAGCCGCTGCGAGGGCAACATCCTCGTCTCCGACAAGGAGCCAGGCGCCGAAGCGCTCATGGCCATCGAAGCGAACCGCGCTTGGCGCGAGCTCGCCGAACGGCTCGACGGCGACCGGGTACCAGGTCAGCCGGCCACCGAGTTCGAGGCGAAGGGCGGCATCGTGGTCGCCTTCGAGGGCGGGGCCGAGGCGCTCCAGCGCTTCGCGGACTCGCAGCGCGGCATCGGCATCCGCGGCGACGTGCTCGACGAGCACGCGCTTCGGGCCGCTGAGCCGCACCTCGCATCCGACATCGCGCTCGGCGTGCACTACCCCGACGACGCGCAGGTGCAGCCGAGCCTGGCGACCCAGGCGATGCTCGCCCGCGCGCGCCACCTCGGCGCGCAGCTGCATATCACCGAGGTAACCGGGGCCGTCGTCGAGGCCGATCGGGTGCGCGGCGTGCTCACGCCCACCGGGCGCATCGACGCCGATGCGGTCGTCAACTGCGCGGGGCCCTGGGCCGGAGACGCGGCGGCGCTGTTCGGGTCGACCCTCGACATCCGCCCCCGCCGCGGCACCATCCTGGTGACGGCGCCGATGCCGCAGCGCGTCTTCCACAAGGTGTACGACGCCGACTACGTTGGAGCCGTCGGGTCGGGGGATGCCGCGCTGCAGACCTCCACGGTCGTCGAATCGACGCCTGGTGGCACGGTGCTGATCGGCTCGAGCCGCGAACGCGTGGGCTTCTCGGACGAGGGCCTGCTCGAACCCCTCGCCGAGATCGCCGCCAAGGCCACGCGGCTCTTCCCCTTCCTGCGCGACACCATGCTGCTGCGCACCTACTACGGCTTCCGCCCGTACGCCCCCGATCACCTTCCGGCCATCGGACCGGATGCCCGGATCGCCGGCCTCTTCCACGCCGCCGGGCACGAGGGTGCAGGCATCGGCCTCGCCCCGACCACCGGCGCGCTCATCGCGCACGCGGTGCTCGGCACCGAGGCGCCGCTCGACCCGACGCCGTTCCTGCCCGCGCGTGCCAGTCTGCAGGGGGTGGCTGCATGAGCATCCGGATCGAATTCGACGGGCAGCCGCTCGACGGCCGCGACGGTCAGAGCATCGGCGGCATCCTGCTGTCGAACGGCCGCCGCACCTGGCGCACAGCCGGCGGATCCCAACGCGGCATCTTCTGCGGAATCGGCATCTGCCAGGACTGCGTCGTGACGGTCAACGGCGTCGAGGGCGTTCGCGCCTGCCAGCGCACCGCCTGCGACGGCGATCGCGTCGAGCGGGAGGTGCGCGCATGAGCGTCCGCCGCATCGTCGTGATCGGCGCCGGGCCCGCGGGGCTCGCCGCCGCAGCATCCGCCGCCCGCGCCGGAGCCGACGTCGTGATCGTCGACGAGGGCGAGCGCGTCGGCGGGCAGTTCTGGCGGCACCATCCCGCCCTCACCGATCAGCGGCTGCAGCACCAGCTCGGCAGATTCCGCGAGCTCGAGAGCGCCCTCGGCGGCGTGCGCGTGCTCTCGTCTGCAAGCGTCTGGCGCGTCGAGAGCGGCGCACCCCTGCGGGTGCACGCGCTCACCGGACCGGTGGACGGCGCAGAGCGGCGGGCAGAGACCCTCGAGGCGGATGCCGTGGTGCTGGCCACCGGCGCACACGACCGCGTGCTGCCCGTACCCGGCTGGACGCTGCCCGGTGTCACCTCGGCCGGCGCTGTGCAGGCCCTCGCGAAGCGCGACGGCGTCAGCCTCGGCGCGCGCACCGTCGTCGCCGGGGCAGGGCCGTTCCTGCTGCCCGTCGCGCAGAGCGTCGCGGTCCTCGGCGGCGAGGTCGCCGAGGTCGTCGAGGCCGCCTCGATCGGCGCGATCCTGCGCGGCTGGGGCGCCCGCGCGTGGGAGCTCACCGCCGCCGCCGGCAAGGCGGGCGAACTCGGCTCGTATGTCGCCTCGCTCATGAAGACCCGCACCCCGTACCGCTTCGGCAGCGCCGTGACCCGCATCCACGGCGACTCGTCGGTCGAAGCCGTCACCGTGCAGCGCATCGACGCCGACTGGCGCCCCGTCGCCGGCACCGAGCGCACCGTCGAATGCGACGCCGTCGCTCTCGGGCACGGCTTCACCCCTCGGCTCGAGGCCGCGATCCAGTTCGGCTGCGACATCACCCCCGAGCGGTTCGTCCGCACCGACGAGCAGCAGCTCACAACGGTGCCCGGCGTCTTCGCCGCTGGCGAGATCACCGGCATCGGGGGAGCCGACGCCGCGCTCGCCGAGGGCGAGATCGCGGGGCTCTCGGCCGCCGGCATCCGGGCATCCGACCCGCTCCTGCGTGCCCCCGTGGCCGCCCGCCGGCGCATGCGGGCCTTCGCCGCGCGACTGGCGACGCACGCCATCCGCCCGGGCTGGACCGGCTGGCTCGACGACGACACCATCGTCTGCCGCTGCGAAGCAGCGACGAAGGCGGCGATCGCCGAGTACTCGGCCGCCTCGTCGCGCGGCATGCGCCTCGCCACCCGCGCCGGCCTCGGCGCCTGCCAGGGCCGCACCTGCGGCCGCAGCGTCGAGGACATCCTCGGCGCACCCAGCGGCATCGACCGCCGGCCCGTCCTGTCCTCGGTGCGCATCGGCGAGCTCGCCGCACACCGTCCCACCCACCCACTCATCGAAGAAGAGAGCTGAAATGACCGACCAGAACATGGACCTCGGCGGCGTCGTCGTCGCCACCACCCTCGCCTTCAAGGAAGACGCGTCGGCACCCGCCGGCCTCGCCGTCGACTACGACCGGTTCGGCGAGCACGTCGACTTCCTCATGTCGAACGGATGCCGCGGCGTCGGGCCCAACGGGTCGCTCGGCGAGTACTCGTCGCTGACCGACGAGGAGCGCCGCAAGGTCATCCAGGTCGCGGTCGACGCGGTCGACGGCCGAGGCATCGTGATCTCGGGCGTCCACGGCGTCGGCAGCCACCAGGCCCGTCAGTGGGCCGAGCACGCCCGTGAAGACGGCGCCGACGGCGTGCTGCTGCTGCCCCCGACCATCTACCGCGCCAACGAGCGCGAGGTCATCGCCCACTATGAAGAGGTCGCGAAGGTCGGCCTGCCGATCATGGCCTACAACAACCCCTTCGACACCAAGGTCGACCTGGTGCCCTCGCTCGTCGCGAAGCTGGCCGAGATCCCCGAGGTCGTCGCGATCAAGGAGTTCTCGGGTGACGTCCGTCGCGTCTACGAGATCAAGGAGCTCTGCGACATCGACATCATCGCCGGTGCCGACGACGTGCTCTTCGAGCTCATGATCAACGGCGCCGTCGGCTGGTTCGCCGGCTACCCGAACGCCTTCCCGCGTGAGGCCGTCGAGCTGTACAACCTCTGCGCCGACGGCAACTGGCACGAGGCCAAGGCGCTGTACGAGCAGCTCGTCGCCGTGTTCCGCTGGGACTCGAAGACCGAGTTCGTGCAGGCCATCAAGCTGTCGATGGACATCTGCGGCAACTCGTACGGCGGACCGACCCGTCCGCCGCGCGGCCCGCTCTCGGACGAGCAGCGCGCCCAGGTCACCGCCGACACCGAGCGCGCGCTCGCAGCGATCGCCGCCCGCGCGGCCGCTGTCGCCTGACCCGTGTGACAATGACCGACGGGGACGCCGCGACCCGGCATCCCCGTCGGTTCCTCACTCTCAACGAAGGAAGCTGATGCGCGCTCGCCGCACCATCCAGGCCGTCGACTCCCACACCGAGGGGATGCCCACCCGCGTCGTCACCGGGGGCGTCGGACGCATCCCTGGCGCGACGATGAACGACCGCCGGCTCTACGCCATGGAGCACCTCGACGGGCTGCGCGGCTTTCTCATGAACGAGCCCCGCGGCCACGCCGCGATGTCAGGCGTGCTGCTGCAGCCGCCCGCCCGCGACGACGCCGACTGGGGGATCGTCTTCATCGAGGCGTCCGGATTCCTGCCCATGTGCGGCCACGGCACGATCGGAGCAGCGACCGTGCTCGTCGAGACCGGCATGGTCGAGGTGACCGAGCCGGTCACCGAGATCCGCCTCGACGTGCCCGCAGGGCTCGTGATCGCCCGGGTGCGCGTCGAAGACGGCCGCGCCGTCGACGTGACGATCGAGAACGTGCCGAGCTTCGTCGACCGGCTCGACGAGAGCATCGACGTGCCTGGTATCGGCGAGATCACGTACTCGGTCGCTTTCGGCGGCAACTACTACGCCCTCGTCGACCTCGATCAGGTCGGGCTGCCGTTCGACCGTGCTCGGCAGGACGACATCCTCGCCGCTGGCCTGAAGATCATGGACGCCATCAACGAGCAGGCCCCGCCCGTGCATCCCGTGCTCGAGGGGGCGAACCACGTGCACCATGTCGAGTTCATCGCGCCCGGCTCGGACGCTGTGCGCTCACGGCACGCGATGGCGATCCACCCCGGCTGGTTCGACCGCTCGCCCTGCGGCACCGGAACCAGTGCCCGCATGGCCGAGCTGCACGCCCGCGGCGAGCTCGCGCTCGACACCCCGTTCGTGAACGAGTCGTTCATCGGCACCGAGTTCATCGGGCGGGTCGTGGGGGAGACGACGGTCGGCGACCGGGCTGCCGTGATCCCCACCATCACGGGGCGCGCCTGGGTGACAGGGCTGGGCCAGTACATGCTCGACGAGAACGATCCATTCCCCGAGGGCTTCGTGTTCTGAAGCCTGGCGCTTCGCGCGGAGATGTGCGCTTCGCGCGGAGAGATCCCCGGCATCCATCCGCGCGAAGCGCACAATCCCGCGGCAGGCGCAGCGCCGACCGCCACTGAGACCGAGACGAAGATGAAGGAGACCGACGTGACCGAGATCGACATCGAAGAGGTCGCGGCCGCCGCGTCCGCGGCTGCCCGCCCGTTCGCCCGCACCAGCCCGCGTGAGCGCGCGGCCGCGCTGGTCGCCGTGGCGGATGCCCTGGATGCCGCCGGGCCCGAGCTCATCCCGATCGCGATGCGCGAGACCGGCCTCGCCGAAGCGCGTCTCACCGGCGAGCTGCGCCGCACCTCGTGGCAGCTGCGCCTGTTCGCCGACACGATTCTCGACGGTGGGTACCTCGACGCACGCATCGACCGCGCCGACCCCGACTACGTGATCGGGCCCCGCCCCGACGTGCGCCGCATGCTCGAGCCTGTCGGCCCCGTGCTCAACTTCGCCGCCTCGAACTTCCCGTTCGCCTTCTCGGTCGCCGGCGGCGACACGGCTGCCGCGCTCGCCGCGGGCTGCCCTGTGATCGTGAAGGCGCACTCCGGGCATCCGGAGCTCTCCCGCCGCACCGCGGAGGTCGTGACTTCCGCCCTGCGGTCGGCCGGGATGCCCGAGGGCACCTTCCAGCTGATCTCCGGCCAGGAGAACGGCGTCGCGATGCTGAAGGACGAGCGCATCCGCGCCGGAGCGTTCACCGGATCGACGCACGTCGGGCGCATGCTGGCCGACATCGCGGCGTCGCGGCCGGTGCCGATCCCGTTCTACGGCGAGCTCGGCAGCGTGAACCCCGTCTACGCGACCTATGCCGACGGTGCGCTGCTCGACGGCTTCGTGACCTCGGTGTCGGGATCGGCAGGCCAGCTGTGCACCAAGCCCGGCTTCCTGTTCGTGCCTGCAGACGCCGACCTCTCATCGGTGTCGTCGGCGGCGTCGACGGTCACCGAGCACCGGCTGCTCAACCCCGGAATCGGCCGTTCGTTCGCGCAGCGTCGCGACGACGTGCTCGAGGCTCCGGGCGTCGAGGTGCTGTCGCAGGGCGAGGTGCGCGTCGACGACGACGGCCAGACCTACGCGACACCGACGGTCGTGTCGGTGGATGTCGACTCGCTGGTCGCGGCGGGCGACGCCCTGCTCGAGGAGTCGTTCGGGCCGCTGTCGGTGATCGTGCGGTACTCCGATCTGTCGACGCTGCCGGCCCTGCACGCGGGTCTCTTCCCCGGCAACCTGACCTCGACCGTGCACGCGCGGCCCGAGGAGCTCTCCGACGGATCGCTCGCCGAACTCGTCGACGCGCTCGCCGAGACCAGCGGCCGCGTGCTGTTCGGAGGCTGGCCGACCGGCGTCTCGGTCACTCCGGCGATGCAGCACGGCGGCCCGTACCCCGCGACGACGAGCGACGGCACGAGCGTCGGCACCGCTGCGATCACGCGATTCCTTCGCGGCGTCTCGTATCAGGGTGCACCGCAGGAGCTGCTGCCTGCGCCTCTGCGCGACGACAACCCGTGGGGCGTTCCGCAGAGCGTCAGCGAGGCGGGCGTCTCGCAGAGCTGGGGCTCGGCGGTGCGCTGACGCCCGACGCGGGTTGTGATGGGGCACCGTGCGCTGCGTCCTCGCCCCTGCCCATTGTCGTCGCCCCTGCTCAGCTACGTGACTGAGCAGGGGCGACGACGCTGAGCAGGGGCGACGACGTTGAGCAGGGGCGACGACGCTCACTCAGATCACGCTGCCGGCGCGCACCACGGCGAGGCGGGCGTCTTGCTGCCACAGTGCAGCGGGCTCGGCGAGCGGGTCGGATGCCAGCAGCACGGCGTCTCCGTAGGCGCCGGCGTTCAGGTGGCCGAGCGACTCGTCGCCGATGAGCTCGGCGTTCACAGCGGTCATCGACCGCAGGGTCGCGGCGGCGCCCGATGCCTCGACCTGCAGCCGGATGCCCGCGAGCTGGTCGTCTTCGAGGTCTCCCATGAGGTCGGTGCCGAAGCCGACGCGCACCCCTGCCTCGTGGGCGAGGCGCACGGCGTCCTGGCCTTTCGACAGCACCTCGCTGTTCTTCGCGAGCGAGGTCTCGTTGAGGCCGATCTCCGCACCGCGACGGTCCATCGCGTCGTACGCGGCGAGGGTCGGCACGAGGAAGGCCCCGGCTTCGGCCATCAGCCGCGCGGTCTCGGCGTCGATCAGGTTGCCGTGCTCGATCGAGCGCACGCCCGCGGTCACCGCGTGCTGAACCGCCTCTGACGAGTAGGCGTGCGCGCAGACGTAGCTGCCCCGACGGGTGGCCTCATCGACCACGGCGCGCAGCTCGTCGGCCGAGTACTGCGGCACGCGGATGGGATCGGTGAGTGAGAAGACGCCTCCGGATGCCATGACCTTGATCGCATGCGCACCGGTGCGCAGCCGGTTCCGCACGGCCAGGCGCAGGTTGTCGACGCCGTCGACGACCTCGCACATGTGCCCGTGCGAGAAGCACACGTCGACGTGCGCCGAGCGCGGGTCGCCGTGCCCGCCGGTCTGGCTGAGCGCCGGGCCGGTGAAGTGATAGCGGGGGGAGGGGAACAGGTCGGCATCGATGGCGCGGGCGAGGCCGATGTCGCCGCCGGCCACGTCGCGCACGGTGGTGAAGCCGCGCTGCAGGGCCTTCGAGAGCCGGGTCGCGCCGTTGATGGCCGCGTAGCTGAGCGGGCCCCGTTCGTTCTCGAGTCCGTCCATGCTCGTCGCATACGCGTGGAAGTGCGCGTCGATCAGCCCGGGGACGAGCCACCTGCCGCTGCCGTCGAGCCGCCGGGCATCAGGGTCGCCCGCATCGGCGACCCTGCCGTCGACGATGTGCACGTCGCGGGCGTCGAAGCCGTCGCCGTTCCACACCTGTGCTCCGGTGATGGTGATCGATGCTGTGCGCATGGGGTCTCCGTTTCGCTGGTGGTCAGCGCAGGCTGAATCCGGTGGCGACGGGGTCGCCTTCGTCGAGTTCGAACGTCGAGGTTCCCACGCGGTGCGCCTGGCCGGTGACCTCCGGGATCACGCCGCCGTCGGTGCGCTCGGCGACCCGTGCGAGGAAGCGGGTGCCGATGATCGAGTCGTGGGTGAGGGTCTCGCCGTCGGCGAGTTCGCCGGTGGCGGCGAGCAGGGCGACGCGTGCGGCCGTGCCCGAGCCGCACGGGCTGCGGTCGACCTCGCCGTCGGCGAAGACGGTCACGTTGCGCTGGTGCGGTCCGTCGCCGGTGCGGCCGAGGTCGTCGAACAGGATGGTTCCGTATACGCCGCTGAGCCGGTCGTCGTTCAGCTGAGCGGCGGGATGCTCGTTGAGCGCCCACTTGATCTCGCGCCCGATCGCGATGAGAGCGGCGGTGTTCTCGGGTGTGACCTCGAGTCCGACGGCGGATGCCGGAAGCGTCGCGTACACAGCGCCGCCGAACACGAGGTCGACGGTCACCTCTCCGCGCGACGTGCGCAGCGCGATGCCGCGCTCGAGCACGCGGGATTCGACGTTGCGGAAGACGATGTCATGGATGCGCCCGCCGCTCTGCCGCACCCTGGCCTGCACGCGGCCGCTCGGCACGTCGATCGTCACGACCGTCTCGCCGTCGGGGTCGGAGGGCACGCGTCCGGTGCGCACCGCCCAGGCGCCGAGAGCGATCGTGCCGTGCCCGCAGGCGGTCGAGAAGCCGTCCTTGTGCCAGAAGAGCACGCCGAAGTCGGCGCCCTCGTCATCGGGCGGGGTGATGAACCCGCCGTACATGTCGTCGTGGCCGCGGGGCTCGAGGCACAGGAAGCGGCGGATTCCATCGGCCTCGCCGGTGATCGCCTCGACCCGGCGTTCCGCGACGGTCGCGCCGTGCGTCGGCACGTTCTGGACGATGCGGAACGGTTCACCGGCGGTGTGCCAGTCCTCTGTGCTCCAGCGCATGGGCATCCCCTTCGGGCTTCAGGGCAATCGGTTCAGACGGCCAGACGGGCGACGGCGAGGTCCTGCCAGCCCATGCCGCAGGTCTTGACGATGCGAGGGCGGTCGGATGCCGGTGCGACGGCGCCGGTGAACAGCTGGTGCATCGTGATCGCATCGCTCTCGCGCATGGCGCCCTCTCGGACGGCGCGGATGACGTCGCCGGCCTCGGCCGCCGCGACGCGGCGGCTCTCGACGACGACCTGCGACCGGCCGAGCAGTGCAGGGTCCAGTTCGGCCTTCTCGGGCTCGTGCGATCCGATCGCGATGATCATCGCGTCGTCGCGCACCTGATCTGCGGGGAAGAGGGGGTCGGATGCCGTGGTCGCGCACACGATCAGGTCGGCGTCGCGCACGGCATCCGGGGTTCCGGCGCTGATCTGCGCCTCGGGTGCGAACCGGCGCGACTCCTGCACGGCGGATTCGGCGCGTGCGGCGTCCCGGCCGATCAGGCGCACGGTGCGCAGCGGGCGGATGGCCTGCAGCGCCTCGACGTGACGGACGGCCTGCGGACCCGTGCCGAAGATGACCGCGTCGCCCGCGCCCGGATCTGCGAGAAGATCGGCGCACGCCGCCGAGACCGCGGGGGTGCGGAGGCTGGTGAGCGCGGTGCCGTCGAGGATCGCGGTGGGGGAGAGGGTGTCGCCGTCGAGCAGGATGTAGAGCGCCTGGATGCGCTCGAGCCCGCGCGCGGGATTGCCTGGAGCGACGGTGGCGAACTTCTGCCCGACAGCGCCGTCGATGGCTGCGGGCATGAGCAGCAGCTGCCCGGCTGGCACGTCGAGGATGCCTCGCGGCAGGTCGGTCTCGGGATCGAAGCCGTCGCGCAGCACGCGCTGAAGCTCGGCGATCGCTGCGGCCATGGTGACCCGCTCGGCGATCGTCTCGGCGCTGACGAGGGTGAGGTCGGAGACGCTGGGCATACTCCCATCCTAAGGCGTGATGTGTAATATGTCACGTATCGCTGGGCGACGATGCCGTGCGATGCTGTCCCCGAACAGGGGCCGTAGACCGAACCGAGAATCGAAGGCGACTCATGGCGAGAAGAAGAATCCTCACGGCAGCGGCTGCGGCTGCAGCCGTACTGCTCATCACCAGCGGATGCTCGACATCCGGCTCCGATGCCGCGACGTCGGAAGGCGAGCCGGTCAAGGGCGGCGTCCTCAAGGTGCTGGCCAACGGCGACGTCGACCACCTCGATCCGCAGCTGGTGGCGTATGTGCCGGTTTACAGCTTCATGCGCGCGATGTCGCGTTCTCTTCTCAGCTATGCCGCGAGCGACGACGCCGAGGAGCGCATCACTCTTCAGCCGGACCTCGCGACCGAGGTGCCCGAGCCCAGCGCCGACGGTCTGAAGTACACCATCACACTGCGTGACGGTACGACCTGGGGAGCGCCGGACGGCGCTCGCGCGATCGTCTCCTCTGACGTCGAACGCGGTTTCAAGCGCCTGTGCAACCCGCTCATCTCCGGCGCGCTGTCGGGCTACTTCATCGACCTGATCGAGGGCATGTCGGCCTTCTGCACCGACTTCTCGAAGATCGCGCCGGAGGTCGAGCCCATGAAGGAGTTCATCGAGGGCAATGACATCTCGGGCATCGCCACCCCCGACGACAAGACCATCGAGTTCACCCTCACCAAGCCGGCCAGCGACTTCCCCTTCATGCTGTCTCTCGACGCCGCCGACCCCGCCCCGGTCGAGGCTCTCGAGTACCTGCCCGACTCGCCCGAGTACCGCAAGGCGTTCGTCTCGTCCGGGCCCTACAAGGTCAAGGAGTACAGTCCCGACGCGAAGTTCGTGCTCGAGCGCAACGACGCATGGGACCCGAAGAGCGATCCACTGCGCAAGGCGTATGTCGACGGCATCGAGATGACGATGGGAGTCGAGGGCGACGCGGCTATGCAGCAGCTGCAGGCCGGCTCTGCCGACGTGCTGTTCGACCTGACCCCGAGTCCCGCGAACATCACGCAGCTGAAGGCCGCGAATGACAAGAACTTCTCCACCATGACCAACGGCGGCGTCGACCAGTTCATGTGGATCAACACCAAGTCGCCGAACAATGACGGGGCCCTGACCGATCTCAAGGTGCGCCAGGCGCTGCAGTACGCGGTCGACAAGGCGGCGGTGGTGCAGACCATGGGAGGAAAGGACCTCGCCGGTGTGACCAACGGCATCTTCGGCCCCGGCATCCTCGGCTACGAGGAGTACGACCCGTACCCGGCGAACGGCGGCAAGGGCGACCCTGAGAAGGCGAAGGAGCTTCTCGCTGAGGCCGGGTTCCCTGACGGCATCACGCTCAAGATGCCGTACCGCAATGTGGGGACGCAGCCCGACATCGCCCAGACCGTGCAGGACAGCCTGAAGAAGGCCGGTATCACCCTCGAACTCACACCCGTCCCACCGACCGACTACTACGCGAACTTCATGACCAACGTCGAGAACGCCACCACCGGCAAGTGGGATGTGGCCCTGGTCGGATGGTCGCCGGACTGGCAGGGCGGTGCCGCGCGCAGCGTGTTCCAGCCGCAGTTCGTGTTCACCGGCACCGCGCAGGCATACAACTACGTGGACTACAACAGCGACAAGGCCAACGAGCTGGCGGAGCAGGCCCTCGCGGCGTCCACCGCCGAGGAGTCCGGAGCGCTGTGGCACCAGGTCGACGAGGCCGTCATGACGGATTCGCCGATCGTCAGCATCGCCTACCGGCTGAAGCCCAACTACCACTCCTCGCGGGTGGCCGGTTTCACTCCGTACGCCCAGAGCCAGAACGGTGACTGGACCAATCTCTGGCTGACCAAGTAGGTCGATGAGACACCACCCGGCGGCGGCCCGCGTCGCCGCCGGGTCCTTCGAAGGAGCACTATGTCACTTCTCGACGTGCGGAACCTGGTCGTCGACATACCCACGGAGGACGGCACGGTGCACGCCGTGCGCGACGTGTCGTTCAGCGTGCAGCAGGGCGAGTTCTTCGGCGTCGTCGGGGAGTCGGGCTCGGGCAAGTCCGTGCTCGTCCAGTCGATCATGGGCCTCGTGGCCGGCGCGAAGACCTCCGGGAGCGCGATGTTCCGAGGTCGCGACCTGCTCACCCTCAATACAGCGGGGATGCGCGCGGTGCGCGGCAAGGAGATCAGCATGATCTTCCAGGACCCGCTGTCGAGCCTGCACCCCCAGTACACGGTCGGATGGCAGATCGTCGAGCAGATCCGTGCGCACGAGAAGGTGAGTGCCCAGGCGGCGAAGGCTCGGGCGATCGACCTGCTCGACAAGGTGCGCATTCCCGACGCCGCAGGGCGCTTCGACGCGTATCCGCACCAGTTCTCCGGCGGCATGCGCCAGCGGGTGATGATCGCCATGGGCCTGTCGCTGGGCCCCGCGCTGATCATCGCCGACGAGCCGACCACCGCGCTGGACTCGACGGTGCAGGCCCAGATCCTCGATCTGCTGGGGGAGATGCGCGAGGACACCGGATCGACCGTGCTGATGATCAGTCACGACCTGGGAGTTCTCTCCCGCGTCGCCGATCGGGTGATGGTGATGTACGGAGGTCGCCGCCTGGAACTGGGGTCGAGCGCGAGCGTGCTGAGCTCGCCCGCTCACCCGTACACGGCAGGTCTCCTGCGCTCGTCATCCTTCAACCGTGAACCCGGCGTGCCCCTCACACCCATCCCGGGACGGCCGCCGAGCCTGCTCGCACCGCCGAGCGGATGCGTGTTCGCGGATCGCTGCCCCGATGTCATGGAGATCTGCCAGACCCGGCCGCCGGTGCGCCGCTACGACGACGGCACAGAAGTGGAGTGCTGGCTCGAGGAGGCGCCCTCGACGCCAGCCGCGCCCGAGCCCCCGGGAGAGGTTCCGGTCGCGACCGACGCTCCCCGGGTGATCGCCGCCGCCTCAGGAGTCACGCTCACCTTCACCCAGCGCCGAAAGCAGACTCGCACGGTGCTCGATGACATCTCGGTCGAGGTGCGTCGTGGCGAGACGCTCGGGCTGGTGGGAGAGAGCGGATGCGGTAAGACCACTCTCGCGCGCACCCTCGCCGGTCTGATCGCGCCCACTTCCGGTTCGATCACCTTCGACGGCCAGGAACTCACGGGTCTCACGCATCGCCAATGGCGCGAGCTGCGCCGCAAGGTGCAGGTCGTCTTTCAGGATCCCTTCGGCTCGCTCAATCCGCGGCGCCGCGTCGGATCGATCATCGGCGACCCGTTCCGCATCCATCGTCTCGAATCCGGTGATGCCCGTCGCGAGAAGGTGCAGGAGCTGATGGAGCTGGTCGGGCTGAACCCCGAGCACTACAACCGCTTCCCCTCGCAGTTCTCGGGCGGTCAGCGTCAGCGCATCGGCATCGCCCGGGCGCTGGCCCTCAGACCGGAGCTGGTCATCCTCGATGAGCCGGTGTCGGCCCTGGACGTCTCTATTCAGGCGCAGGTGCTGAACCTGCTCGAAGATCTGCAGCGCGAGCTCGGCCTCACGTACGTCTTCATCTCGCACGACCTGGCGGTGGTGCGGCATGTCTGCGATCGCATCGCCGTCATGGACGGAGGGCGGATCGTCGAACTCGGCGACGCCGAGACGCTGTACCGGGATCCGCAGCATCCGTTCACCCGAAAGCTGCTCGCCGCCGCCGCCCCCGAGGTGCGGCAGCAGGCGCGGGCCCGCACGCTCATTGATGCCGGAGGAGAAGCCGCATGAAGATCATGACCCCGCGCACCGCGCTGATCGCGGCGCGCAACTCGGCCGATGTGCAGCTGAAGGGGTCGTGGCGGCTGACGTTCGAGCGACTGCGCCGCGATCCGGCGAGCATCGGATCGGTCGTCGTCATCCTGCTGATCGTGCTCTTCGCCGTCTGTGCGCCGGTGATCGCGGCGGCGACCGGTCATGGCCCCACCGATCAGTTCCGGGAGACGGGTCTGAGCCCTGAGGGCATGCCAGTGGCACCCAACGCGGAGTTCCCGCTCGGCACCGATCAGCTCGGCCGCGACATCCTCGTGCGCCTGGCATACGGTGCCCAGGTGTCGCTGCTGGTCGGCGTGGTGGCGTCCATCGCCGCATCCTTCATCGGTGTGGCCGTGGGGATCATCGCCGGGTTCGTCGGGGGAGTGACCGACACGGTGCTCAGCCGTGTCACCGACCTCGTGATGAGCGTGCCGTTCCTGCTGTGCGCGATCGCCTTGGTCTCGGTCATGGGCCCCAGCCTCGGGTTGTCCATCGCGGTGATCGTCTTCTTCAGCTGGACGGGCCTCGCCCGCGTGATCCGCGGTCAGGTCGTCGCGCTGCGGCATCGCGAGTTCGTCGAGGCGGCGCGATCGCTCGGGTCGTCGCGCTGGTCGATCATGTTCCGCGACATCGTGCCCAACCTCGTCGTGCCGATCATCGTGTACACGACCCTGATGATCCCGTCGGCCATCGTCTTCGAGGCGACGCTGTCGTTCCTCGGGCTCGGCATCGTGCCGCCGACGCCGAGCTGGGGCAACATGCTCGCCGACGCCGCCAACGGCTCGATCTACCTCGTCGCCTGGTGGATGGTAGTCGTCCCGGGCGCGGCTCTGCTCGCGCTCACGCTGTCGTTCAACCTGCTTGGCGACGGTCTGCGCGACGCGCTCGACCCGTCGAGCCGTTCGGGAGGCCGCAAGTGACCCGCTTCATCATGTCGCGCATCGGCTTCGGGCTGCTGGTGCTGTTCCTGCTCAGCGTGTTCGTCTTCTTCCTCTTCTACGTCACCCCCTCCGACCCGGCACGGATCATCGCCGGCGACAAGGCGACGGAGGAGCTGATGGCGCAGATACGCACTAAGCTCGGCCTCGATCAGCCGATCCACGTGCAGTACCTGCAGTTCATCGGCAATCTGCTGCAGGGAGACCTCGGCTACTCGTACCGCTCGAGCATGCCGGTGACCGAGCTTCTCGCCTCGCGTATCCCCGTGACCATGTCGCTCGTGTTCGGCGCCGTCGTGCTGTGGCTCGCGATCGGCATCCCGATAGGTATCACCTCCGCCCGCCGTCCTGGTACCGTGCGCGATCGCGCCGGACAGGCGTTCGCCATCGTGGGCATCAGCTTTCCCACGTTCGTGCTCGGCATGGTGGCGCTCTACCTGCTCTACTTCCTGCCTTCCCGCGCCGGCATCATGCTCTTCCCGCCGAGCGGATACGTGCCGCTTCTGCAGGACCCGGTCGGCTGGGCATGGCATCTTCTGCTGCCCTGGCTCACGCTCGCGCTCGTGGTGGCGGCCGTTTACGCGCGTCTGACCCGCGGGCAGATGCTCGAGGTGCTCGGACAGGACTATATCCGCACCGCGCGTGCGAAGGGACTCACGGAGCGGCGAGTGACGTACGTGCATGCCTTCCGAAGCGCGATGCCTCCGCTGGTCACTCAGCTGGGCATCGACATCGGACTCATGCTCGGCGGAGTGATCGTGATCGAGCAGGTGTTCGGCCTGCTCGGTGTCGGCAACCTGGCCGTCTCGAGCGTCGCGATGCAGGATCGCCCGGTCGTGATTGCCATCGTGCTCCTGGGCGGGCTCTTCGTGGTCGTCTCGAACCTCATCGTCGACGTCCTGTACGCGGCGATGGACTCGCGCGTGCGCACCGCCGGCCAGTGAGCGCGTCTGTCAGAAAGGAACCCATGACTCTCGATCATGCCCACGCTCCCACGGCGGCCTCCATGCCCGCGCCCGCGGAGCGAGACCCTCGGATGCCCAGGCTGACTCTGTCGCCGGGCTTCGTCCGCTCGATGCAGAGCGGATGGGGTCAGGCCGATCGCACGCCGCGCCTCGGCGTCGGCGCTGCCGAGGCCGCGGCTGCGCACCGCGCCCGTCTCTCGTCGGCTCTGCCGGGACGTCGCATGGCCGTCGCCGCCGGCCGCGCGCCGATGCGCGCGAACGATTCGGCGTACGAGTTCCGCGCCGACAGCGACTTCCTCTGGCTGGTCGGCGTCGCGATCGAGGGCGCCGTGATCGTGCTCGAGCCGGTCTCAGGCGGACATGACGCGACGCTGTATCTGCCCGCGCCGTTCCGGCCCGGAGATGACGGATTCTTCGGATCGGCGCTGTACGGAGAACTGTGGGTCGGGCCCATGCCCGGCCTGGAGGAGTACGCGGATGCCCTGGGCATACGCACTCGCTCGGTCGACCAGCTCGCGATCGATGGCGGCACCGTGTGCGCAGGGGCCGGCGGGCTGGGTGCTGATCGATCGGATGAACTCGCGCGCGTGCTGTCGGAGCTGCGGATGGTCAAAGACGCCTGGGAGATCGACGAGTTGCGCGCCGCGGTCGACGGGACGATGGATGGCTTCGCCGCCACCGTCGCAGAGATCCCTGCCGCCGTGCGCCGGGGCGGGGAGCGCTGGCTGCAGGGCACTTTCGACCGGCACGCGCGCACCGTCGGAAACGGCCCCGGGTACACGACGATCGTCGGATCGGGTTCGCACGCGCCGATCCTGCACTGGGTGCGCGCAGACGGCGACGTCGATCCCGAGGCGCTGCTGCTGCTCGACATGGGCGTGGAGCGGCGTTCGGGCTACACGGCCGATGTCACGCGCACGTTCCCCGCATCCGGGGCCTTCACGGCGGTGCAGCGGCAGGTGCATGATCTCGTCGAGCGCTCGCACCGCGCAGGACTGGCGGCCGTTGGGCCGGGGCGTCCGTGGAGCGACTTCCATGTCGCGTGCATGGAGGTCCTCGCGCAGGGGCTGCACGACTGGGGCCTGCTCGACGTGTCGGTCGATGAGGCGCTGTCGCCCGACGGCCAGCACCACCGGCGCTTCATCGTGTGCGGGGTGGGCCACCACCTCGGCATCGATGTGCACGACTGCGCAGCTTCGTCCTACGCGGCGTACCAGGGAGCCGAGATGCGCGAGGGCATGGTGCTGACCGTCGAACCCGGCCTCTACTTCCATTCCTTCGACGAGACGCTCCCGCCAGAGCTGCGAGGCATCGGGGTCCGGCTCGAAGACGATCTTCTCGTCACGAGGAGCGGCTCCGAGGTGCTGTCGGATGGGATCCCCATAGATGCCGACGGGATCGAAGCGTGGATGCGCTCGCTCGATTCGCGCTCAGGGTGGGGAATGTCGTAAGCTGGACGACGGTGACGTGTCCGAGCGGCCGAAGGTGCAACTCTCGAAAAGTTGTGTAGGGTAACCCCCTACCGTGGGTTCAAATCCCACCGTCACCGCCATGAAAGCCCCCGAGAAATCGGGGGTTTTCGCATGTCCGGGTCCTGCGCACGCGCAGGTCCGGATGCGTGGGCATCCGCTGCGCGCATCCGTCTTTCCCCTCGTGTCTGGTCAGGGATCCGATCGCACCGCTAGTGTCATGACCATCGGCGTTCCCCCGCGCCATTCGACCGGAGAATCATGAACTTCAGATCACGCCATGCGCTGGCCCTCTCGACCGCGATCGCGCTGGGGAGCGCGGCGCTGTCCCCAGCCGCCGCGGTCGCCGCCGTGCCCGTTGCCGCAGCCGCCACCACCGCCCCGATTGCGGCCACCCCCGTGCCTGCGGCGACGGCCTTCGTCATGCCGCTCGCGGCGAAGTCGTACACGCTCTCGGCGTGGCAGGGTCCGCGCTGCATGCCGATGCCCGGCGCATCGACGGCGCACGGCGGGGTCGACCTCGCGGCCAAGAGCGGTTCGCCGATCTATGCCGTGGCGGCCGGCGTCGTGACCGCCACCGTCTCGGGGTCGACCTCGGTCAACGGGCGCATCGAGATCAAGCACACCGTCGGCAACGTCACCTACACGACGAAGTATCTGCACATCTGGTCGGCGACGACGCACGTCAAGGTCGGTCAGGTCGTCGCGGCCGGACAGCAGATCAGCTCTGTGGGCTCGAGCGGGAACTCCACCGGTCCGCACCTGCACCTCGAGCTCTGGGAGCAGTCGACGAGCGGCAACAGGCAGCTCGATCCGGTCCCCTGGCTGAAGACCCGCGGCGTCGACCTGGCAGCACGGGCTACCGCGGTCACGGCCAAGCCGATCCCCACCACCTGCACCTACTACACGACCGGAGCAGTGAACCTGCGCGCAGGAGCCTCGACCGCGACCGCCATCGTCGCGAATCTCGCCGCTGGCACCATGGTCACCGCGGTGCCTGGCAAGGTCACCAACTCGTTCCTGCCCGTCGTGGCTGGCTCACGCAGCGGATGGATCGCGAACTGGCTGCTCAGCCCGACACGCCCCGTCGTCACGACTCCGAAGCCGACTCCGACGCCCGTGCCGAAGCCGACCACGACGCCCGCGCCGAAGCCGACTCCGACGCCCGTGCCGAAGCCCGCTCCGACGACCGTGCCGAAGCCTGCTCCGGCTCCGGCGGGAAGCTCGTCATCTGCGGCCGTCTACAAGACCTCTGGGGCGGTGAACCTGCGACCGACGGCGTCGACGAGCAGGAGGCCTCTGCTGATGATCCCGAAGGGCAAGAGCGTCGGGCGGATCCTCGCGTCGAGCGGTTCCTGGCGAAAGGTGACCTACGCAGGGAAGACCGGCTGGGTGTACAAGACCTACCTCACGAACGCGGCGGCGCCCTCTGCTGCGCCGAAGCCGACCACCTACACGACCACGGTGGCGGTGAACCTCCGACCCACGGCGTCGACGAGCAGGAGGGCGCTGCTGACGATCCCCAAGGGCAAGAGCGTCGGCCAGGCGCTCGCATCGAGCGGTATCTGGCGAAAGGTCACGTACGCCGGAAAGACCGGCTGGGTGCACAGCGGCTACCTGCGCTGACGCCCGAGCGGGTCGGATCCCGCGCTTATCCATATGAGAGGGCCCCCGAGAGGTCGGGGGCTCTCTCATATCCGGGTGGACGCCACGAGTCGACGGCTACCCCCGCAGCTCTGCGGCGATACCGGCGATGGCGCCAGGACCGATGCGACAGCATCCGCCGACGAAGCGTGCCCCGGCATCGACCCAGGCGCGGGCGAGAACGGTCTCGAAGCCGGGCTCGCCGGTCCATCGGCGCGCGGCACCGTCCCAGACCTCCCCGGAATTGGGGTAGGCGATCGCAGGCTTGCCGCTCGCGTCGACGGCGGAGCGCACCGCCGCGAGCACGTCGCCGGGCGCACAGCAGTTCACGCCGACCGCCACGATCCCGGTTCGCTCGTGAGCCATGGCGAACGCCTCGCGTGCCGGCCGACCGTCGCGCAGCAGATCACCGGCTACCGTGCACGACAGCCATGCGGGCACCTCGAACTCCTCGGCGAGCTCGACGAGCACTCCCACCTCGTCGAGGTCGGGAATCGTCTCGAGAGCGAGCAGGTCAGGACCTGCGCCGACCAAGAGCTCCATCCGCGGGGCGTGGAAGTCGCGCAGCGCTGCGCGGCTCAGCCCGTATCTGCCCCGGTACTCGGATCCATCCGCGAGCACGGCTCCGTAGGGGCCTACCGATGCGGCGACGAGCAGGGCGGGGCCGTCGATCTGAGAGTCGGCGACCTCGTCGCGCACGTCGCGGGCGATCATCACGCTGCGCCGGATGAGGTCGGCGGCTTCGGCATGACTCATCCCCGCGCGCTCGAATCCGCTGAAGCTCGCCTGGTAGCTGGCGGTCGTGGCGACATGGGCGCCGGCCGCGAAGTAGGCCCTGTGCGCGGCAGCGATCTCGGCGGGCGCGTCGCGCAGCAGCCGTGCGGTCCACAGGTCGTCACTGAGGTCATGCCCCCGGTCGCCGAGTGCGTTCGACAGTCCGCCGTCGAGCACCACCACTGGGGTCTCTGTCGTCGTCATCGGCGTCTCCTCTCGAGCGTCGAGCAGCGTCGCGCCCCGCGCGCGGCTGCTCGACGCTTCGGATCGTACCGAGCCGCGGCACGAGCCGTCGCATCGATGACGTTCCGCTGTTCACGGTGCTGTCATGACGCGATCGCGAGACTCACGGCGGCCCGCCTCCGACGCAGCCTCCTCGGGTGACGTGACCCGTCGGCTGGCCGGCGGGCGTCCTGGCCACCAGAACCGGTCGCCGATCAGTGCGAAGACAGCGGGCACGACCACGGTGCGCACGACCAGGGTGTCGACGATCACGCCGATGCCCACGATGAGTCCGAGCTGACCGAGGGTGACCAGCGGCAGAACGCCGAGCGCGGCGAACACCGCCGCGAGCACGATGCCCGCGCTGGTGATCACGCCCCCGGTATGCGCGATCGCCTCGACCATTCCCGCTTTGGTGCCGTGCTCCGCAGCCTCCGCGCGTGCGCGATGCACGAGGAAGATCGTGTAGTCGATGCCGAGCGCGACGAGGAACAGGAAGGCCAGCAGCGGCACCTGCAGATCGAGCGCATGCTGCCCGAGAAGCACCCTGCTCAGCCACGCCCCGGCCCCGATCGCGGCGACGGCGCTGGCGAGGTTCACGAGCAGCAGCAGCACCGGTGCCACGATCGAGCGCAGAAGCACGAGCAGCACGATGAAACTGGCAGCCAGCACGAGTGGTGCGATCAGGAACAGGTCCTGCTGGTTCCCGGCTCGCGCGTCGAGGTCGGTTGCGACAGCCCCGCCGACGACCGCGTCCGCGCCGCGCACCTGATGCACCGCATCGCGCAGTTCCGTGATCTGATCCAGGCTCTCGGACGAGCTCGGCAAGAACTCGCTCGTCACCATGATCTGGGTCAGCGAGTCGTCGACGCTCGTGCCGACCGGATGCGCCCTGACGATGCCCTCCACGCCTTCGAGCGCTGAGAGCACGGCATCCGTCTCGGCGGTGCGCGTGACGACGAAGACAGGCTGAGCGTCGCCGGGCGGGAAGTGCTCGGCCAGCACCTGCAGGCCGGTCGCCGACTCCGACTGCACCCGGAACTTCTGCACCTGGTCGAGCCCGACGGAGGTGCCGATCAGACCGGCAGCCATGACTGCCAGCAGTGCACCCGCCGCAAGCAGGCTGAGTCCCGGCCGACGCACGACCCTGGTTGCGACGGCTCGCCACCCCCGCCCTTGCGTCCTGCCCTGACCAGGGCGCGGGACGAACGGCCAGAACACTCCGCGTCCGCACACGGCGAGCAGCGGCGGAAGAAGGAACAGCACCGCTCCGAGGGCGATCAGCAGCCCGATCGCGCTGGAGATGCCGAGACCGTGCGTGCCGGGGATCACGGCGAGCACGAGGGTGAGCAGCGCCAGCACGACCGTGACGTTCGATGCGACGATGGCCGGAACCGTCTGGCGCCAGGCGGAGCTCAGGGCCCGCCTGTGGTCATCGGTCTGAAGCAGCTCCTCGCGGTACCGCGAGATGAGCAGCAGCGCGTAGTTCGTGCCGGCGCCGAAGACCAGCACGCTGATGATGCCCGAGTCGAACTGCAGATCCCATGCAGCGCCCGCCGCTGCGGTCATCCGCCCGGCCAGGCCATCGGCCAGAGCGACCACGACCAGCGGAATCAGCCAGAGCACGGGCGAGCGATAGGTGACGATCAGCAGGATCGCCACGATCAGGATCGTGACCAGCAGCAGCGTGAGGTCGGCACCGGCGAAGGCAGACACCACGTCTGCACCGAACGCGGGACCGCCCGTCAGCTGAAGCGTCAGGCCGTCGACGGGGCTGTCGGCGAGATCCGCACGAATGTCGCCGATGACCTCGGCGGCCTCGGTGCTGCTGCCTCCGACCCTGATCGGCGCGACCAGCAGAGCCGCCTCACCGTCTTCGCTCACCAGCGGGCCCGAAGGGGCAGCGTCCGCGTGCTCGTCGAGCACGGGCAGCAGCTCGGTCAGCGCTGCGAGATCGCGGTCCGACAGGTTCTCGCCGTCATCGCGCGATGCCACCACGAGCACGGACTGGCGGTCGGCATTCGGGAACTCCTTCATCAGCGCTGCGGTCTTCGCCGACTCGCTGCTCGCCGGCGCCTGGGCGGTGCCCTCCGGGGCTTTCGCAGAACCGAAGAGGCCGAAGAGCGTCGTCATGATGAGAAGGACGAGTCCGAGGGAGACCCAGGCGCCTCGGCGAGAGGTCAACCGGTCCGCGAACCGTGCAGGGGCAACAGAATCTGGCATGTCATCAACACCATCACCGCGGCTGTCCGCGGTCATCGATCGAAAGGACGAGATCGTGCCGCGGGTGTCCGCAGCCCCACCTGCTGACCGAGCGGATCGGTGGCGGATGTCTGCGCCCGGTGCGAGACTCCATCGATGGCAACCCTCTCTCTCCGCCTGTGGTCGGACGCCGACCTGCCGCTGCTCCGGCAGGCGAACACGCCGGAGATGACCGAGCATCTGAACGGGCCCGAGACCGAGCAGCAGCTGATCGCAAGGCATGAGCGCTATCTGCGTCACGTCGCGTCGGGCGAATCGCGCCTGTTCGTGATCGTCGAGGACGAGCATCCGGTCGGCTCGATCGGCTACTGGAGAACGGTCTGGCGTGAGGAGCCGGCGTTCGAGACCGGCTGGTTCGTGCTGCCCGAGGCGCAGGGGAGGGGGATCGCGTCGGCCGCCCTCGCGGCCGTCGTTCCGGATGCTCGTGCGCACCGCGACGGGAGGCGGATGCTCATCGCCTGCCCCGGCGTCGACAACCCCGCCTCGAACGGGGTCTGCCGCCGCAACGGCTTCACGCTCGTGGGAACCTTCACCGAGACGTTCCGCGAGAAGGCGCTGACCATGAACGAATGGGTGCTCGACCTCGTGGCGCCAGAAGGATCCGGCACCGCGCCCGCGTAAGCTCGGATCTCATGGCTGCAGGCGCGACGATCCACACCTTCGATGTACAGCTGGCCGACGTCGACCGCGGCGTCTACGACGAGCTGACGCTGCGCGTCGCGCGGCATCCCTCCGAGGCCGACGCCTACATGCTCACCCGGCTGCTGGCGTACTGCCTCGAGTACGAAGAGGGCATCGCGTTCACCGAGGGCGTCGCCGCGACCGATGAGCCGGCCGTGCTCGTGCGCGACCTCACCGGCCGCATCACCGCGTGGATCGAGGTCGGTGCGCCCGACGCGACCCGGCTGCACTACGGCAGCAAACTCGCCGACCGCACGGTCGTCTACACGTACCGCGATCCGGCGAAGGTGATCGCGAACTGGGCAGGCAAGACCATCCACGCGGCCGATGCCATCGTGCTCCACAGCTTCGACGCCGGCTTTCTCGACGACGCCGCAGCAGCGCTCGCCCGCCGCAACACGATGACGGTCTCGGTCACCGAACGCCAGCTCTATCTCGAGCTCAACGGCTCCCACCTCAGCACGGCCGTGCACGAGCATCCGATCCGCACGGCCTGAACCGCCCGCTCCGAGAACCCGGGGATAGGATCGGCACGTGCACGAGCTGCCGCAGGACTCAGCGAGAAGCGGCTCGCGGGGGCGAGGGCTCACCCGTGAGTCGATCGTCGCGGCCGCGCTCGCGCAGATCGACGAATCGGGCGTGCACGCGGTCTCGATGCGCTCGCTCGCACAGGCCCTCGACGTCGAGGCGATGTCGCTCTACCGCTATATCCGCGGCCGTGAAGACCTGCTCGAGGGCGTGGTCGCCCTGCTCATGAGCGACCTCGTCAGCACCCTCGACGACGAGGTGGCCGCGCACTGGCAGGGGTTCCTGCAGGCGATCGCTCATCAGGTGCGCGTGATCGCCGTGGAGCACCCGCGTGCGTTCCCGCTCGTCGCGTCGCGGAACCCGGCGGCGCCCTGGCTTCGACCTCCGCTGCGCAGCATCGAGGTCGTCGATGCCTTCCTCACCGCGCTTCTGGAGCGCGGCTTCACCGATGCGCAGGCCGTCGCGACCTATCGGTCGTTCTCGAGCTTCCTGCTCGGGCAGCTGCTGCTCGAGGCCGCCGTGCATGACGATCCCGTCGAGCCGCCGCCCGACACCACCGCGGAGCAGGACGAGCCGGAAGCAGAGGCCCGCGCTCCGCAGGTGTTCCGACTGCGCGAGAAGCTGAGCGAAGACCGCAGCCGCGAGGAGTTCGAGGTCGCCCTCGAGGCGCTGCTCGACCGCCTCGAGAACAGCCTGGCTCGTCAGCACTGACGACGCGAAGCGGGCGGGCTCCGAAACCGGAGCCCGCCCGCATCATGCGAGAGCGCGTCAGCTGTTCGCGACGTTGTCCCGTGCATCCTGAGCGTCGTGCTTGACCTCGCTCGCGGCGTACTGCGCCTCTTCCTTCACCGCGGCGACCGAGTCCTTGGTCGTGGCGGTGACCGAGTCGACCGACGCCGCCAGCGGCTCCCTCAGGTGCTCGCCGACCTCCTTGGCGACATCCGTCGCCTCGTCGATCAGCGGCTGAGCCTGATCCTTCACCGTCGAGGCGATCTCCTTCTCCTTCGACGAAGCGGGGAACAGCGAGGCCAGCACCAGACCGGCGCCGAAGGCGATCAGGCCGACGGCGAGAGGATTGCCCTCGGCCTTCGACACGACCCGGTCCTTCACGTCGCCGGCATGCGCACCGGCATCCGAGATCGACGAGCTGGCGTCGTCAGCGGCGCCCATCACGCGGTCGCGCACCGAGCCGAACGCGCCCCGCACCTTGCCCATCTGCCTGTCGACGATCTTCGACGGGGTGACCTTGTCTGCCAGGGCGTCGACGTCCATGCCGAGGTCCTGACGGGTCCGCTCGATGTCCGAGCGGATCTCATCGGCTGAATTGCTCATCGGTTCTCCTCATTTCTCTTCAGCGTGTCCGGGATCTCCTTGAGGGTCTCCACGGTCTGCGGTGCTCCTTCGACCTCCTGCAGCTGGCCACGTCCGACCATGAACAGCACGAGGGCGATCACCGCCCAGATCACGGCGACGATGACTCCCGACCATCCGCCGCCGATGAGGGTGCCCAGCGCCCACCAGAGCGCCATCGACAGGAAGAACACGGCCATCAGCGCGCTGTAACCCGCTGCGCCCATCAGCCCCGCGCCCTTGGCGGACTTCGCCGCCGACTCCTTGAGCTCTGCCTTCGCCAGCGCGACCTCCTGTCGCATCAGCGTGGAGATGTCTCGAGACACCTCGCCCAGCAGCTCACCGAGCGATGTCGATGCGGCCTTCTGCTCAGATGGTGTCGGGTCGGTCATAGCCGGCCTCCCCGCTGGCATCCGCTCGGGTCGAGCGGGTCTGGGTGTACAGCGGCGTCTCGGTGGCGCCTGCGGACGTGCCGCCGGTCAGGGTGGGGGCCGAGTGATCCGGCTGCACCTGCGTCACGGGAGGCACCGGCGGGGCCGGAGGCATCGGCGGTGCCGGCGGAGCAGGCGGCGTCTGCGCTGCGGCGTGCTTCTGATCGGATGCGTCGGCTGCGAGTGCCCTGGTCAGCCGGCCGATGATGACTCCGCCGATCGCCGCCGCCAGGATGAATGTGCCCGGCTTGCGGCGTGCGTAGCGCTTGACCTCGGTCAGCACCGCGCCGGGATCGCGATCGCCCAGCCAGGTGGCTGCTGCTGACACGCGTCCGGATGCCTGCTGCACCAGGTCGGCGGCGATGCCCGTTCCCGTGGAGCTGTTCGCCATCGAGCCGAGCTCGTCGCCGACGGACCGCAGTCCGGTGGCGAGTCGCTGCTGCTGGGTGTTCGCCTGATCGCGCAGCTCGCGCTGAGTCTGTGCGTACAGGTCCCTGGCCTGCATCTTCGCCTCGCCGATGACGGCAGAGGCTTCGTCCTTGGCCGCGCCCACCACATCCTTCGCGTGGCCGGTGGCGCTGTCCTTCAGATCAGATGCCTCGTGCTTGGCGGCATCGACCTTGCCCTGCGAGCCCGAGGAGGGCGTGTGCGTGCCAGACGGCGGCATCTGCGATCCCCCCGGCTGCGTCTGCGAGCCGTGCGGCTGCGCGTCCGCGCCGTAGGCGGGTGCTCCCGAACCGCTCGGGCTGGTCGTCTCGAAATTGTCCGACATGAGTGCTCCTTTTCGCGGACCGATCGGTGGATCGGTGCACCATGTCTAAGCCCGGGGAGGCCCTGACCCAGGGCCCTTGCCATCCTGTGCCTTACGGTGTAAGTCCGCGCGAGTCACTCAGCCCGCAGCGTGTCGAGCCGCTGCTGCGCCTCGGTCAGCGCCTCCGCCGCCTCGGCGCGCGAGGACTCTGCGCCGGCGGCATCCGTCTCGGCCTGCTGACGATCAGCCCGCAGTCGCGACAGCTCCTTCTCGACCTCGGCGATACGTGCGGCCAGCTGATCCAGACGGCCACGCGCCGACCGGGCATCGCGGTCCGCCTTCTCGACAGCGCGCTCGGCGCGCTCCCGCGCCTTGTCGGCATCGCGCAGGGCCTGCTCGGCCTTGCGCCGCTCGCGCCGAGCGGCGACCTCGTCGGCGACGGGCGCCGGTGCCGCGGGAGCCGCGGGCCGCCCTCCTGCGACGGCCGCGTCGAGGTCGACGGATCCGGTCGGCTCCAGATCGCGCACCAGGCGTCCGGATGCCACGGCCGCAGCCGCATCGGGGTCGAAGAACGCCGCCGAGATGGTCTGCCGCACCGCTTCCAGCGTCGCGTCGGTCACGCGCGCGCCCTGCGCCGTCGCCAGCGAGGCGGCCTCGACGGCGAGCTGATTCGTCAGCGCGCGCCGTTGTCGTCCGAGCTGCGACAGTGTCGCCGCATCGAGATCCTCCTGCGCCTCGCGCAGCTCGGCGGCCAGCTGCAGCGCCTGACCGAGTCGTGCAGCCCTGTCGCGCGCGAACAGGTTGACCACCCACGCGGCGACGCTCGGCTTGCGGAGCGCCCGCACCGCCCTCGCCAGTTCCGCCTCGCCGGCCTCGCCGGCGCGCGCATTGCGGGTCGCGATGAACGACTCGGGCGGTGCGGCGTACAGCTCAGCGGCGATGGTCTCGAGGTCGCCCTGGTCGCTCATGCGAGCGACCCTACCGCGCTGCCGGCCGCGGGGTGAGCGGTCGTGTGATCAGTCGTTCTTCGTCGCCTCTTCGGCAGCCCGCATCGCGGCATCGCCCTCTTCCTGCGATTCCGCGCCTGCGTCTGCGGCGGGATCGTCGTTCGAGGCGGGCTCGCCGTCGGTGGTCGGCATCTGCTGGCTGTCGAACTGGCCGTCGGGCAGCGCCTCGTCGGCGGTCTGCGCGGCGTCGTTCTGACCGGCGTCGGCGGCTGCGTCGTGGTGCTCGTCGGGGTTTCCGTTGTGGTGAGTCATGCGGCCATTGCACTCCGGGTCGCGGCCGAGGGGCAGGGGCGTGACGGCGACGCGTGCGACGAGTATCATGCCGCGAACCGCGGGGAACTCAGCGATCGGCCGCCGAACGGGCGCTGCGAGCATCGAGACGGTGGGCGAAGTGGACGGCGAGCTCGGTGCGCGAGCGCAGTCCGAGCTTGGTGAGGATGTTCGACACGTGGGTCTCGACGGTGCGTCGCGAGATGAACAGCTCCTGAGCGATCTCGAGGTTCGTCTCGCCCGTGGCGACATGCCGCGCGATGCGCTCTTCCGTGCGGGTCAGCGCCTCCCAGCCCGACGACGGGCGGACGCGCGCGGCTACCCGCACCGAGATGCCCGCTCGTCGGAAGGATGCCCCGGCGCGCCTCGCCTCGTGATCGGCCCCGACCTCGGCGTAGGAGTGCAGCGACGCCTCGGCGAGGACGCGCGCACGGTCGTCGCGGGCGGGCAGGGCGAGAGCCGCGTGCTCGGCGACGCGGGCGTGGTCGAGGCGCCGAGGGGTCGCGGCGAGCAGCTGCTCCGCGTCGATGAGCGCATCGGCACGGCTCTCGGCGACGCCCCGCACCGCCAGTGCGGCCGCCTGGAGGTGCGCGACCTCCGGGTTCCTGGCGGCGAGGGCATCCATCGCCTCGACCACCTCATCGCACCGATCGGGCTGCCCTCGCCACAGCTCGATGACGTCGAGGGCGATCTCGGCGCAGTCCATCAGCAGTCCGGCGCCGTGCAGGTCCTGCCAGCCGCGCCACATCGTCTCCCTGGTGGCGGCGGCGTCGCCGCGGGCGCGAGCGAGCTGACTGTGCCCGAGCCAGACCCACGAGCTGCCCCGCCAGCGCCACGCCGTGCGGCTCTGCGACGGATCGACGTCGGCGGCCGCTGCGCGCGCGGCATCCGGCCCGCGCTGCAACGCGACGACCCATGCGCGGAGTCCGCGCACCGGCGGGTCGAGACGCACGTCCATCGCGTCGAGCAGCGCCGTGTGCGCCTCGAGCTCTGTGGCGATGTCGGCGAGATTGCCGCTGTGGGTGCGTGCGTGCGCCGCAAGCGTGCGTGTGGTGAGGATTCCGGCGCGGAAGCCGAACCGCTCGCAGATCTCGATGCTGCGGGCCAGCATCGCCGTGGCTTCGTCGTGCCGTTCGACGTCGGCGAGGGCGACGGCGAGGCAGGCGTGGGGGAACGCCTCGATCGCGGCGACCGACGGATGCTGCTCGGCGAGCTCCACCGCCCTGGTGAGCAGCCGCACCGCGTCGTCGAGGTCGCCGCGCCCATTGACGATCAGGCCACGCAGCGTCAATCCGGTGATCTCGGCGGCCGTGTTGCCGCTCTGCGTGGCGAGTGCGGTGCCCTCGTCGGCGAGCCGGAGCGCTGTCTCCGGATCGCCGAGAAGCAGTGCGGGCCACCCGCCGAAGACGAGGTGCGCCGCCCGCTCGGCGGGGGGAAGGCCGGGCGACGCCGCGTACTCGCGCGCCCGGTGCAGCGTCTCGACGTGCCGGTTCTGCAGCAGCAGAGACCGCAGCTCGATGCCGCGCAGCGGCATGCCGGACTCGGCGCCGCGCAGGTGCGCGAGCGCGGTTGCCGCCAGCTCTCCTGCGGCGCGAGCACGGCCGCCGCTCAGCGCTGTGCGTGCCAGACCGGCGATCGCTGCGATGTGCTGCGGATCCGATGCGTCGGTCTCGGACGCGACCCGTTCCCAGAGCTCCGCGGCGGTCACGGGAGCCGCCGCGGCCGTGCGCTGCGCCAGTTCGAGCAGCCAGGGAAGGTCCTCTCCGAGCGTCGGTGCCCGCAGCACGTGGCCGGCGACGGTGGCTGCCGGCACTCCCGCCGAGTCGAGGGTGAGGGCCACGTCGCGATGCAGCTGCGCGCGCACCGCCGTCGGCACGTCGTGCAGGAGGACGTTCTGGATGAGCTCATGGCGGAAGCCGAGGGTGTCGTCGTCGATCTCGGCGAGGAACCCGGCCGCGTACGCCTGCCGCAGCAGCGGGGCCAGCTCTCCCATCGGCCGGTCGGCCACCAGCCGCAGGTGCGCGACCGAGAACCGCGTTCCGAGCAGGGCCGCGGTGGTGAGCAGCTCACGGGTCGCCAGATCGAGATGGCTGAGGTGGCGCATGATGACCATCGCGAGCGAGGGCGACGGATCGGCGGGGATGCTGTGCAGCGAGGCGCCGCGAGGCCCGACCGTCACCGCGCCGTCGCGCAGCAGCGCGCGCACCATCTCGGTGAGGAACAGCGGGTTCCCTCCCGCCGCGGCGACGTACCGGCGCAGCGTCGCGTCGACTCTCGCTCCGGTGAGGCGCTCGGTGATCGCGTCGCACATCGGCTGGGGCAGCGGCGCCAGGTCGACCGCGCGCAGCAGGTCCTTCTCGTCGAGCACGCCGAGCAGGTGATCGAGCTCGGGCGCGACCTCGTGACTGGCCTGGGTGCGCAGCGACGCGACGATCGCGAGCGGGAGGTGGGCGAGGCTGCGGCTGAGTCGTGTGAGCAGCCGCAGTGACGCGGCGTCGGCCCAGTGCAGATCGTCGAGGACGAGCACGGCGGGCTCGCGGGTCGACGAGTCGATGGCCGAGAGCAGCCGCTCGCCCGCGACGTGCTCGTTCTGCTCTGCCGCCGTCCGCCGATCCTGCTCGGTGAGCAGCGGGGCGAGCGCGTCGAGCAGCATGCCGTAGGCGCGGCGGCGGTCCATGGCATCCGCCGCTCCGCGCAGCACCGTTCGCGAGGCGGGCGCCTGAGCCACGGCGGCATCGATGAGGGCGCTCTTGCCGATGCCGACCTCGCCGCGCACGACGATGAAGAGACCGCTCGTGAGGCCGGAACGTGCCAGATCGATCAGCTGCGCGAGTTCGACGTCGCGGCCGATGAAGATCCGTTCCGGTGGCGCCGGGGGGAGCGCCTGTGCTGGCATGGAGATGCCACCGCCTCTCTGCCCCCCACCTGGATTGTAGCCACGCGACACCCCTGCCCAGGGGTGTTCACCTGTGCGGGATTGCCTCGTCACAGTCGCGAGCCTCACCCGCGCCGGGCGTGCGACGCGCGTCGGGCCCGGGATCCGCCGGGCGGCGCACGTCGAGCAGCGTCAGCACGACTCCGGCCGCCACTCCGCCCAGCCCGCCGAGGATCATGTCGCCGATGGTGTCCTGGTAGCCGACGTGGATCGCGTCGCTGATGTACACCGACCCGAACCACTCGATCATCTCCCAGACGGCACTCAGCGCGAGCGCGATGAGGGGGACGAGCACCAGAGGAGTCCTCGAGCGCGGTCGCGCGGCTGCCGTGATCCCGACCACGTCGGCACGGGTCAGCACCTCGGCGGCGATGACGGCCAGCACACCGGTGCACGCGAAATGCACCACCAGATCCCATGAGGGGATCGCGGCGTAGAGGTCGAGCAGGTTGCTCCAGGCTGCGACGAGAACCGTCGCACAGGCGGCGGTGTCGAACCAGCCCTGAAAGCCCAGCATCCGGGGCAGCATGAGCGCGGGAAGGGCGAACGCGGCGACGCCCGCAGTGGTCGGCTTGAGCCAGAGCGCGGCCGCGACCACACCCAGGATGCCGACGACCCGCAGGGCATCGGCCGTCCACTCCGCCGCGGTGCGGGGCGGACGCAGGAAGTCCTCTTTCATGCCTGCTCCTCTTCGAAGCGCAGAACCGCGTGCACGGGCAGGTGATCCGACGGGCGGCGCCCGCCGGGTGCCGCGGTGTTCACAGCGACTGTGCGCACCCGGACGCCGGGCGTCGTCAGGATGCGGTCGAGCACGCGCCCGCCGATGCGCGGTGCGCGGTACCCCGGGTAGGTGCCCCAGCGTGCACCGCGTCTGTCGATCGCCGTGTCCCAGCTATCGGCCAGCACCCCGTGCTCGTGCAGCGCGCGCACGGCGGGCGAGCCTGCCCCGGCGTTGAGGTCGCCCGTCACGACCGCGGGCAGCCCGCGCTCCGAGACCAGTCGGCGGATGCTGATCGCCGACCGCAGACGTGATCGCGACGACAGGTGGTCGAAGTGCGTGTTCACCGCGAGGAATCGGGCACGCGTGGCCCGCTCGGCGAACTCGGCCCAGACGACGACCCGCGGGATGAGGTTGCCCCACCCCGTCGAGCCCGATCGGTGTGGCTCATCCGAGAGCGCGTGCTGGCCCCAGTCGTGCAGCTCGAGGCGCGCGGGGTCGAAGACGATCGGGGTGCCCTCGCCGCGGCCGTCCGAGCCGCGCCCGATGCCGATCGCGCGGTGCCCGGCGCCGAGCGAGTCGCGCACGCTCGCCATGACCCTCGGCAGTGCTTCCTGCAGCCCGAGCAGTGTCGGCCGCTCGGCCGCGAGCAGGTCACGAACCGCGGGCTCCCGCCACGTCCACCGATCGGCGCGCCTGTGCAGCATCCCGTCTCCGGCGCGGCGGATGTTGAAGGTCATCACGTGCACGTCGGGCGCGGCGACGGGCCCGATCAGGGCATCCGTCGATGGTGTCGGCCCGACGCGCCTCACCGTCAGCCGTCCCAGCCCTGCTGCGGCGTCTCGCAGGTCTCACGGAACACGAACTGCGAGGGCAGCTTGCGCTGCGAGCTCGACCAGTCGATCGCGGGCCGCCGCTGCTCGGCGGGCAGATACCCGAGCCGGTAGACGGCCATGAGCTCGAGATCGTCAGGCACATGCAGCAGCTCGATGATCTCGTCCCACCGGCCCGGCGCCTCCATCGGGAAAGAGATGAACTGGATGCCCATCCCCAGCTCGACCGTGGTCAGCCAGATGTTCTCCATCGCAGCGCCCATGCTGAACACCGAGTAGAACGACGACAGCTCGCCTGGTCGGTACTCGCTGCGGTCGAGCATCACGCCGAGCAGCAGAGGCGAGCCGGCGACGAGCTTCGCGTTCTCCGACCCGAGCGTCTTCGGAACGCCGAGTGAGTTCATCAGCTTCTGGCCACGCGAGGTGAACACCTGGCTGGTGAAGGGCCGCAGCACCGCCGGCAGCTTGTCGAACAGCATCCCGCTGCGCTTCTGCTCCATCTCCGCCTGGCTGAACCGGAAGTAGGGCTTGTAGCGCTCGAAGAACGTGCCGTTCGACATGACCTCGGTCATGCTCTCGCCCGAGATCTTCGCGATGCGCTCGATCGTCTCGCGCTGCTCGATCACCACGAACCGCCACGGCTGGCTGTTCAACTGCGAGGGTGCGCGGCTCGCGGCCTCGATCAGCAGTCGCTGGTGCTCTTCGCTCACGGGGTCGGGCAGGAACGGCCCGTTGGTGGTCTTTCGTCGGCGGACGACGTCGAGGAATTCCATGGTGCTCCTATCGGCGGGAGGTGACGACGCCGGCGACGATGAACGGCGCGGCGGTGAGGGCGATGAGCGGATGCCGGCGGGTGTGCGTGCCCGTATAGGGGATGACGGCGAGGGGCACCAGCGCGGGGGAGAGCGTGAGAGCTGCCCGTCGATCGCCGCGGATGCCGGCGACGAGGGCGAGGATCGTGGTCGAGACGGTCGCGATGTAGAGCGCGTGATGCACCCAGCGGAACCGGCGGGTGTCGATCAGGCGGGTCGCGACGGCCGCGCCGAGCGCGCAGTTGGCTGCGTAGCAGAGGCCGGATGCCAGGAACGCGGCCGAAGAAGAACGGCGGTGTCTCGCCGATCGCCGTCGTCGTGTCCTGGTCCTGCGGGTCATGGGATCAGCACATCACGCCGCGGGCATTCGGCGCGAGGGGTTGCGCTCGTGCCGACGGCGCGACAGTCTCGGGTGGCACTCGGCTCAGCGTCCCCTGGTCAGTCCGCTGTGGGCTCGGCCGGATTGCGCCGGATGCCGATCCACGACACCACACCGCCCGCGGCGAACAGCGCGGCCGTGACGGTCGCCGCGCTGTGGAACCCGTCGAGGTCGAGCGACCCGCCGACGATGGTCGACAGGAGGGCGACCACCAGCAGGCCGGCCACGCGGGAGACGGCGTTGTTGACCGCCGAGGCGATGCCGCTGCGGCGCTCGTCGATCGCGCCGAGGATCGCCGAGGTGAGCGGGGCGACCGTGAGCGCGAGACCGAGGCCGAGCACGATCATCGACGGCAGCACCTGCCACCAGTAGTCGAAGTCGCGGCCGACGGTGAGCAGCAGCAGGGCTCCGACCGCCATCAGCAGGGGGCCCACCGTCATGAACAGCCGCGGCCCGAGGCGTCCCGCCCACGCACCGGCTCGCGACGACAGCAGGATCATCAGCACCGTGATCGGCAGGCTCGCGAGCCCAGCCGCGGTGGCGCTGAGCCCGGGGCCCTGCTGCAGATAGACGCCGATCACGAAGCCGTTCAGCGAGAGCGCCGCGTAGATGAACAGGGTCGAGATGTTCCCCCACCCGAAGTTGCGCACGGTGAACATCGACAACGGCAGCAGCGGATGCGCCGAGCGGGCCTGCCGCCAGACGAAGACCGCGAGCAGCACGAGACCGGCCGCGCCCGGCATCCAGATCCAGGGCGATGTCCACCCGAGCCGCTCCTGCTCGATCAGCGCGAAGACCACCGCGCCCAGTCCGAGCGCGCACAGCACTCCGCTGACCCAGTCGACCCGCACGTCGCGTTCGTGTTCGGGCAGATGCAGTCGGCCGAGCAGTACGAGGTTCACAGCGATCGGCAGCACGTTGATGAGGAAGACGAACCGCCAGGTCAGCAGATCGACGAACAGGCCTCCCATGAGCGGGCCGACGAGCTGCGCCGCAGTGGTGAACGCCGTCCACACGCCGATGGCGCGCGACTGCACCTCGCCGCGCATGGTCGCCGTGATCAGCGCCAGCGAGCTCGGCACGAGCAGCGCGCCCGCAGCACCCTGCGCAGCGCGGGCGATGATCAGCACCAGCGGATCGGGGGCGGCCGCGACGGCGAGCGACGCGATGCCGAAGGCGATGAGGCCGATCCGCATCACGCGCACGCGGCCGTAGGCATCCGACAGCGAACCCGCCAGCAGGATCAGCGCACTCAGCGTGATCAGGTACGCGTCGACCACCCACTGCTGCGTGGCGATGCCGCCGCCGAGTTCGCGGCTGATCGCCGGGAGCGCGACGGTGACCACCGTGCCGTCGAGGAAGGTGACGAAAGAGGCCAGCACGGCGACCGAGACGACCAATCGCTGCAGGGGCGTGAACGTGGGCACAGGGTGACCCTACTCCCGGCCATCGACGTGCGCCGTGCGCAGGCGTACTCTGGCCGCAGGCGGGACGACCTGCCCCGTCGAAGACCCGGTGTGTGATCGGACGATGAAGGCGGTGCGAGCCATGGATTCGATGATGATGGACGCGATGGCGACGGAGATGAAGTCGTCCGGCATGGAGATGATGGACATGTCGGTCATGCAGGCCTGCATGGATGCCTGTGCGGCATGCGAGCAGGCCTGTACGGTCTGCTCGACGCAGATGATGGACTGCAGTGTCGCGTGCATGAACTGCGCCGACATGTGCGGCACTACGATGCGCTCGATGCTGCGGATGCAGGGCATGACCGCACCCGTGATGATGTCGATGCTCGACGCCTGCATCGCCATGTGCAGCATGTGCATGGATGAGTGCGCACAGCACGCCGAGCACAGCGACGTCTGCCGGATGTGCGCTCAGGCCTGCAAGGGGTGCATGGACGCATGCATGGCCATGCGCGACATGATGATGAAGATGGCGTCCTGACCCCGGCTCACAGGCCACGTTCGAATCGCTCATCTGGTCGTTCTCGGCCGCCGTTCGCAGCCATTCGAGCGATTCGACAGCGCCGCGGTCAGCGCGCGACGTTGTACAGCACGCGGCCGACGGCCAGCACGTCGTAGGCACCGTGCAGCGCGACCGGCGTTCCCGCCGGCGCCTCGAGCGCGGCTCCGCCGGCGCTCCAGAGCGAGATCAGCTCGCCGTCGAGCGTGCGCATGCGGATGCGTCCGGATGCCGCATCCGCGGCCTCGACGACGCCATCCACCCAGCTCAGCGGGGTGGCCGACGCCATCCGCGCCTGGATGAGGTGCAGAGCATGCCCAGGGGCGAAGGAGGAGCAGACGTCGCCGTGGTCGCACATGCACGCCGCACGCTCACGCACCTCGAGGGGCGAAAGGCGGGTCTGCGGCGTGTTCACGGTGGTTCTCCTCACGATCGGATGAACCGAGAGTACGTCCGGGTCGCAGGTGCGTCGAGCGGCGCCGACACGGGGCGAAACACGGGCGGCGTACACTGGACGCCGTGTTGTCTGCAGAGTGCGCCTTTCCGGCGCGAGAGGTGATCGTCGGCGCGTCGCGCGCCGACGGCAGAGGCTGAGAGCGATCCGGCGGCGGAACTCCCGTCACCGGTGGCTCGTGGTATCCGGCATCCGATCTGAAGGATGCCCCAGTCCTCGCCGACGCCCGTCGGCATCTCGACCAGAAAGCACTCTCTCATGCGTCCCATCGACGAGCGCGCCATCCGCGCATCCTTCCGCAACGCCTCCCGCAAGGAGGCGTCGTCTCTGACCCTGCCCCCCGACTTCGATCGCATCGACTTCGAGCAACTCGACTACCTCGGCTGGTTCGACCCGAAGATGCCCCGCCGCGCCTACGTCGTCGCCGAGGTCGATGGCGAACCGGTGGGGGTCCTCCTGCAGCGCGCCGAGCAGCGAACGCGCCGGCGCGCGCAGTGCTCGTGGTGCGATGACGTCACACTGCGCAACGACGCGCAGTTCTTCTCGGCGCGCAAGGCCGGTGCCGCCGGACGCAACGGCGACACCATCGGCACGCTGATCTGCGAGAACTTCGGCTGCTCGGCCAACGTGCGCCGGCTGCCCGCTCTCGCGTACGAGGGGTACGACCGCGAGCTCGCCCGCGAGCTGCGGATGCTGCGCCTTCGCGAGCACGTCGACGCGTTCGTGCGCGAACTCGGCTGACGTCCGCCGGCGGAGGGGGCTCGCGCCCCTCCCGTCAGCGCGACTGCGCCTCGATGATCGCCTTCTCGAGGTCGCCCCACTTCTCGAGCGTGAGCATCTGCCCGTCGACGAAGAACGTGGGCGTGCCCTCGACACCCAGGAAGGTGCCCTCCGACCTGTCGCGGCGCACGCGCTCGGAGGTGGCGGGGTCTTTCACCGCTTTGTCGTAGGCAGCCATGTCGAGGCCGATCTCCTCGGCCAGAGTGCGGAAGACCGCCGGGTCGGGCTCGGCGGCCTCGCCCCACTGGGCCTGCGTCTCGAACAGCCGCTGGTACATCGCCTCGAACTCGCCCTGCTGCGCTGCGGCTTCGGCGGCGAGTGCGGCGTTCATCGAGTTCACGTGGCCGGGCAGCGGGAAGTAGCGCACCGCATAGGTGATCTGCCCGTCGTACTTCTGACGCAGCTCTTCGACGACGGAGTAGAACGCGCCGCACGCCTCGCATTCGAAGTCGAGGAACTCCACGACGGTCACCGCGTCGGGTCCGCCGTCATCGAGCACGTGCGACTCCTCGCGCAGCACCTGAGGCTTCGGGTCGTTCTCGGACTCGGCGCGCTGCGCGACCGCCCACACGAGAAGGCCGATCAGCAGCAGCATGACCAGGCCGCCGGTGATGATGACGGCCTTGACGGAGTTCTTCATGCTCCGATCCTGTCAGCTTCGACCGGCGACGCCGTGCACGTGCTCCCGTGCCCCCGGCCCCAGCGCGGCCGACAGCCGCTCGAACTCGCGCACGCTGCGCGCGCCCGGCCAGTCGGCAGGCAGCAGGGATGCCGGAAGGCCGGGGTCGATGTACGGCAGCACGCGCCAGCTGTCGATGAGCCGGACGTAGGCGGCGAAGGGCCGGCCGGGGTCGAGGTCGGCGACGGATGCGAGGAACCGCTCGTGCTCCGCGCGCAGCGCACGCAGGTCCCACCACCGCGCGGCCGCATCCGCGAGCGGCTCGGCGGGCATCGGATCGCTCGTGCGGAACAGGGTCGCGTACGCCCTGGCATCCAGCTCGTCGAGCAGCTGCTCGACCTCCTCGGTCAGGTGCGCCGGCAGGATCCAGAGCCCGGCCGTCACCGCACCGGCGCCGAGGAAGTGCAGGCGGCGGCGCAGCTGATGCCGCAGGTCGCGGCGCGTCTCGGGGATGGTCGCCGACACGAGCATCCACTCGTCTCCCGCTGCCATCGTGCGCACGGCGAAGATGCGGCGGTCGCCGCGTTCGAGCATCGGCAGCGCCGCCGGGTTGAGCTCGTACCCGGCCTCCGCCGTCGCCAGCAGCAGCCCGCGCTGCTTGAGCCGGGTGATCGCGGTGCGGGCACGCGCCGCGGGGATTCCCAGGTCTCCGGCCAGGCGCACGAGAGCAGCAGACGGGATGCGCCCGCCGAGCGGACGCAGGTACAGACCGATCAGCGTGCGCAGCAGCGAGGTGGTGCTGCCCGGTCGCGCCTCGATGTCGTCGAGCACCACCTCCGCTGCGGCGAGCGGCAAGGCGGGCGTCATGGCTGCAGCGCGTCGCGCACGGCGATGACGCCGCGCAGGGTCTCCTCGTGCGAGGTGCTCAGCGGCGACAGTCCGAGGCGGATGCCGTCGGGGAACCGGAAGTCGGGGATGACCCCGTCGGTCCACAGCTGCTTCGTGACCTCCTGGAACGAGTCGTGCCCGATCGTCACGTGACCGCCGCGGCGAGACGCCTCGCGGGGCGAGAGCAGCCGCACGCCGAGCGGCGCCAGGAGTGCGTCGTATGCCCGGATGGCGAACTCGGTGAGCGTGATCGACTTCGCCCGCACCGCGGTGACGCCCTCGGCCTCGATCAGGTCGAGCATGCCCTGCATCGCGAGCATCGACAGCACCGGCGGGGTTCCGCTGAGAAGCTGGCGGATGCCTCCGACCGGGGCGTACTCGGGCCCCATCGCGAAGATGTCGGCCGCGCCCCACCAGCCGTGGATCGGCTGGGTGACGGTGCCGTGGTGCTCGGCCCGGAGGTAGCCGAAGGCGGGCGAGCCGGGGCCGCCGTTCAGGTACTTGTAGGTGCACCCGACGGCCATGTCGACGCCCCATTCGTCGAGCTGCATCGGCACGACGCCCGCCGAGTGGCAGAGGTCCCAGAGCATGAGGGCGCCGGTGTCCTTGACCACCCTGGTGATCTCGGGCATGGCGGCGAGCGAGCCCGAGCGGTAGTCGACGTGGCTCAGCACCACGAGCGCGGTGCGCTCGGAAACCACCTCTCCGACCTGCTCGGCGGTGACGCCGCTGATGGGGTCCGGCTCGACCCAGCGCAGCGTCGCGCCGGTCTCGTTCGCGACGCCGGCCGCGATGAATCGGTCGGTCGGAAAGTTGCCCGCCTCGATCACGATCTCGTCGCGGCCGGGGCGTGCGGCGACGGCGGCACGCATGAGCTTGTAGAGCATCACGCTCGTCGAGTCGGCGACCACCGTCTGGCCCGCGGCGGCACCGAGGGTGATCGCGCCGATGCGGTCACCGAGCCGCATGGGCAGCTCCATCCACTGCTCGTCCCATGAGCGGATGAGACGCGTGCCCCAGTCGTCGCGGATGAACGCCGCAGCCTTCTCGGGCAGGTCGCGCAGCGGGCGACCCAGCGAATTGCCGTCGAGGTAGGCGGTGACGCCGGGGGCGTCGGCGAACTCGGCGAGGTGGTGAGCGAGCGGGTCGGCCTGGTCGAGCTTGCGGGCCTCAGCGAGCAGCTCGTCGGTGATGTCGGTCATGTCACGGCTCCGTGATGTCGTCGATGGTGAGACGGCGTGCCCGGTTCGGGTCGCCGTCGGGAAGCAGAAGCAGGGGTCCGCCGTCGAAGGGGTCGGCGGGGGAGAGGGATGCCAGCAGGTCGACGCCGTCGATGCCGGCGGCGCGCAGTGCGTCGACCTCGGTCTCGCGCAGGTCGACGGGGGTGGGGCCGTTGCCCATGTCGGTGCCGTAGAGCATCTCGCCGCCCGCCGCGACGAAGCGTCGCACGTTGTCGATGACCATCGCGAGCGCGTCGCCCTTATGGACGGCCATGGTCGATATCCACGACGCCGATGCCGCCTGGGCGGCGATCTCGGCATCGCTCAGCGGTTCGCTGAAGGGGGCGTGCGCCAGGCGGGTCGCGCCGAGCCGCACCGCGCGCTGCGCCTGCCCGGCGCCCTCGGCATGCGCGACGACCGGCAGGCGGCGCACGGCTGCCTGCTGGACGACGGCACGGAAGCTCTCGTCGTCGAGCACCGGGCCCGCATCGCTGTGCGCGACGACCTTGATCAGCGAGACCCCTGCTGCGGCGAGCTCGTCGACCGCGCGCGCCGCGTGCGCGGCATCCGGGATCTCCCGCACCGAACCCGCGGGGGCCCAGGCCCGGTCGGAGGGATACCCGCCAGGGGCGGTGAGGAACGGGCCTGCGTACTCGACGACCGGCCGGCGCAACTCCGGAGAAACCTGCCCGACGCGCCCGAAATCGGTCTCCGCGTCGTCATCAGGGCCCGAATCTCCGGAGTTGTGACGGGACACGTCGGCGATCCATTCCGGGTTCGCGCCCAGGTCGACCACGCGGCCGAGGCGCGAGCCGGCCAGCAGCGTGTGATCGACGAGCTGCAGATGCACGTGGTGGTCGGTGAACAGCCCGGTGATGACGCCGTCGAGGCGGGAAGTGCCGGGCCGGGCATCACCGTCTACGAGTACGGGCGCGCCGTCGCGCGGCAGGAGGATGCCCTCGCGCATGCCCTCGCCGTCGAAGAAGGTGACCCGTCGCATTCAGCGCCCGATCTCGGTGCGCACGCTGTAGAGCTCGGGGAAGAAGGTGAGGTCGAGAGCGCGCTGCAGGAAGCTCACGCCGCTCGACCCGCCGGTGCCGACCTTCATGCCGATCGTGCGGGTGACGGTGCGCAGGTGCCGGAACCGCCAGAACTGGAAGTTGTCCTCGACGTCGACGAGCTCCTCGCACGCCTCGTACAGATCCCAGTGCTCGTGCGGGTTCTCGTAGATCTCGCGGATGGCGTCGACGAGCTCGGGGTGCTCACGGTACGGCTCGCGCACGTCGCGCTCGAGCACCGCGGCGGGGATCGGCAGCCCGCGACGCGACGCGTAGCGCAGGAACTCGTCGTACAGGGTGGGGCGCTCCCACTCGGCGGTGAGCATCGCGAGGTTCTCGGGGTGGTCGCGGAAGACGCCGAGCATGCGCTCGTTCTTGTTGCCGAGGGCGAACTCGACCGCACGGTACTGCACCGACTGGAAGCCGGACGAGTTGCCGAGGGCGCCGCGGAACTCGGCGTACTCGGTGGGGGTGAGGGTGGCGAGCACCGACCACTGCTGGGTCAGCACCTCCTGGATGTGCTTGACGCGGGCGATGTGCTTGAGAGCAGAGCGCAGGTCGTCGCCGGCGAGACGGTCGCGCGCGGTGCCCAGCTCGTGCTGCACGAGCTTGAGCCAGAGCTCGGTCGTCTGGTGCTGGATGATGAACAGCATCTCGTCGTGATGCTCGGGCTGAGACACCGGATGCTGGGAGCTGAGCAGCCGGTCGAGATCGAGGTAGGAGCCGTACGTCATCCGGTCCTTGAGATCGGTGACGATGCCTTCTTCGAGGGTGCGTTCGTTGTCGCCGGTGGCCATGCCTGCGAATGTATCAGTATTGTGTCGGTCGTCACAATCGTGAAATGGCACGCGGGTGGACGCGGGATCGGCACCTCGGGTACGTTCTGCGCATGGGAGACAGTGTCGCCGTTCAGAGCTTCTCGCGGCAGGATCGCACCCTGTTCCGCAGCAAGGTGCGCAGGTGCCTCGACGCCCTCGCCACGATGCTCGCCGACGGGCAGTTCGATGTGTCGGAGCCGCAGCTCGGACTCGAGATCGAGCTGAACCTCGTCAACGACAGGTTCGAGCCGGCGATGTCGAACGAGAAGGTGCTCGAGGCGATCGCGAGCCCCGCATTCCAGACCGAGCTCGGGCAGTTCAACGTCGAGATCAACGTGGCGCCTCGCCCCATCACGACGGGCAACATCCACGAACTCGAGAAGGTGCTGCGGGCCGCCCTCAACGCCGCCGACGATCGCGCGCACGACGTCGGCTGCGGGCTGGCGATGATCGGCATGCTGCCAACCCTCGACGAGCACCACTTCACCGAGGAGTGGCTCTCGAAGGACCCCCGCTACAGCCTGCTCGGCCAGCAGGTGCTCGCCGCCCGCGGCGAAGACATCGAGCTGCGACTCGACGGTCACGCGCTGAGCGACGGCGGCCGCCGCGAGACCCTCGACATCGTGTGCGACACGATCCTGCCCGAGGCGGCCTGCACGTCGGTGCAGCTGCACCTGCAGGTGCCTCCGGAGGAGTTCGCGTCGTACTGGAACTCCGCGCAGGCGATCGCCGGCGTGCAGGTTGCGCTCGCAGCGAACTCGCCGTTCTTCGCGGGCCGGGCGCTGTGGCACGAGACCCGCATCCCGATGTTCGAGCAGGCCACCGACACGCGCTCGCAGGAGCTCAAGAACCAGGGCGTGCGCCCCCGGGTGTGGTTCGGCGAACGATGGATCACGTCGATCTTCGACCTGTTCGAAGAGAATTCGCGGTACTTCCCGGCCCTGCTGCCGGTCTCGAGCGACGAGGACCCGTTCGAGGTGCTGGCCCGAGGCGGCATCCCCACGCTGTCGGAGCTGCGGATGCACAACGGCACGGTGTACCGCTGGAACCGGCCGATCTACGACACGCAGGACGGCGGCTACCACCTGCGCCTCGAGAACCGGGTGCTGCCTGCGGGACCGAGCATCGCCGACGTACTGGCCGACGCCGCGTTCTACTACGGTCTCGTCCGCTCGCTCGCGGAGGCCGACCGTCCGCTGTGGACGCAGATGACCTTCGATGCGGCGGAGGAGAACCTGCACTCCGCCGCCCGCGACGGCATCGAGTCTCGGCTGTACTGGCCCGGCGTCGGCTGGGTCGGGCCGCGCGAGCTGGTGCTGCGGCGCCTGCTGCCGCTGGCCGCCGGGGGGCTGGATGCCTATGGCGCGACGTCCGAGGTGCGCGACCGCTACCTCGGCATCATCGAGCAGCGCTGCCTGACCGGACGCAACGGCGCCACCTGGCAGCGGGCGCACGTCGCGGCTCGCGAGGCGGCGGGTGAGTCGCGCTCGCAGGCTCTGCACGGCATGCTCGGCGAGTACCTCGAGCGGATGCACTCCGGCGAGCCGGTGCACACCTGGGAGCCGTGACCCTGGCCTCGGCGATGCCGAATGCGCCGCATCTCGTCGAGTGCACCGGCTGCCGGCGCTGACACGTGGTGCGCTCGGTGCGATGCGGTGATCTCGCGATGGGCCGGCGGCTCAGGCCAGGATCTCGTCGGTCGTCTGCAGAGTGATCTGCGGCGGGTAGAGGCCCATCACGTGCAGCGCGGCCGCGTGGTTATCGGCGGTCGACCCCGCGCAGGCGTCGGTCGCGACGGTGATCCTGGCCCCGGCATCCGCCCCTGCCAGTGCGGTCGAGAGCACGCAGCAGTCGGTCGAAACGCCGGCGAGCACCACGTGCGCGCCCCGGCCGACGATCGCCTCGAGCTCACCGCCCCACTTGCCGAACGTCGGCAGGTCGAGGGTCGGATGCGGTGACAGCGCGGTCGCCTCGGGAACGAGGTCGAAGAGGGCATCCGTCGGCGGCTGATCGGCGAAGGGCCACGCGGCGAAGTACTCGCCCCACGAGGTCGAGCGGTCTGCCGTCGGCATCCATCTCGTCACCAGCACGCGCTCGCCGAAGCGATCGGCGAGACGCCGGATGCCCTGCATCGCCTCGTCGAAGAACGGCGATCCCCACGCCGAGTCCCGCGAGGCGAAGATGTTCTGCGGGTCGACGACGACCAGCCACCCTTCCGTGTGGCTCACGCGCCCGATTCCTGACGCCGGATTCGCCCCGCGCGCGCGAACCACGTGATGACGAACGACAGCACCAGGGCGAGGAAGACGCCGAGGTTCGCGTATGCCCACTCGCCGTCCTTTCCGCCGATGAGCGGCAGCAGGTAGCCCTGCCAGTTGTTCCAGGGGGCGTCATCTGCGAACAGGTTGATGACGAGGCCCCAGCCGATGATCGAGGCGACGATCATGGTGCCGATCGAGATCCAGTCCCAGGCGCCGTAGCGACCCTTCGGGTCGAACAGGGCGGCCTCGTCGTAGTCGCGACGCCGGCGCAGGATGTCGGCGATCAGGATGCCGGCCCACGAGGCGAGCGGCACGCCGAGCGTGATGAGGAACGACTGGAACGGGCCGAGGAAGCCCTGGTCGCCGAACACGACGAGGATCGTCACGACGGTGAGGATGAGACCGTCGATGCCGGCGGCGGCGGGCCGGGGGATGCGGATGCCGAGGCTGAGCAGCGTGAGGCCGGAGGAGTAGATGCCGAGCACGGCGCCCGAGACGAGGGCGAGCACGGCGGTGAGCAAGAACGGCACGAGCACCCAGAGCGGCAGGATTGAGGCGAGGGCACCGATCGGGTCAGCGGCGACGGCGGCCCTGAGGTCGGGGTCGGAGCCGGCGAGAAGAACGCCGAAAACGACCAGGATGACCGGGGCGATGGCGCCGCCGAACGTGTTCCAGAACACGATCGCGCCGTCGGATGCCGTGCGCTTCTGGTACCGCGACCAGTCGGCGGCGATGTTGATCCAGCCCAGCCCGAATCCGGTCATGACCATCACCAGTGCGCCGATGACCTGCCCGGCGCTGCCCTTCGGCTGCGAGAGCACGGCCGCGAGGTCGATGCTCCGGGCGGCGAGGATGATGTAGAGGATCGTGACGACGCCGGTCACCCAGGTGAGCACCGACTGCAGCTTCATGATCGTGTGGTAGCCGAGCACCGAGGCGGTGACGATGAGGGCCGCGACGATCACCGTGGCGATGATCTTGAGGGTGACGCTGTCTCCGTCGCCGCCGAGCCGCGTGATCACGGTTGCCGTCGCGAGCACCGCCATGATCGCCAGGAACGTCTCCCATCCGATCGAGGTCAGCCACGACACGATGCCTGGCACCTTCTGCCCGTGCACGCCGAACGCGGCACGAGAGAGCACCATGGTCGGCGTCGATGCGCGCTTGCCGGCGATCGCGATCAGGCCGCAGAGCAGGAACGATACGACGATGCCGATGATCGACACGACCGTGGCCTGATAGAACGAGATGCCGAAGTCGAGCACGAACGAGCCGTACGACATGCCGAAGACCGACACGTTCGCGGCGAACCAGGGCCAGAACAGGTCGCGCGGCCTGGCGGTGCGCTGCGACTCGGGGATGATCTCGATGCCGGTGCGCTCGATCAGCGTGGAGTTCGGCGACGGGCGCTGCGATTCAGAAATGGACACGATGCCTCCGAGATGACGGGATGTGCTCATCCTGGCACCACCCTCGCCTCGAGGGCAGCAGGATCGCTGTCAGAGCGGACGCAGGGCGTCGGCGGCGGCAGACAGGGCGTCGTGGTTCACGGCGAAGTAGGCCCATCGTCCTCGCTGCTCGCGCGTGACGAGTCCGGCTTCGGCGAGCAGCTTCATGTGGTGCGAGACGGTCGCCTGCGAGAGGCCCACAGGCTCGGTGAGGTCGCAGATGCATGCCTCGCCGCCTTCGCTGCGGGCGATGAGCGACAGCAGCGAGACGCGGGTGGGGTCGCCGAGAGCCTTGAAGACGCGGGCGAGTCTGTCGGCCTGCTCGGGCGCGAGCGGCGACGTGACCCGCGGCGCGCAGCACGCGGTCGGCTCGATGGTCACGGGCAGGCTCATGCCGACATCCTCTCACGTATTGACAAACTTCGATAGGTGCGGCACCGTTCTCGTATTGACGTTCTTCGATCTGAGGAGATGCGATGTCGGAACTGCCCGTGGTCATCGTCGGCGCCGGCCCGCAGGGCCTGGCCGCTGCGGCCCACCTGGCCGAGCGCGGCGTAGACGCCGTCGTCGTCGAGAGCGGGGTGAGCGCAGGTGCCGCCGTCGCGGAGTGGGGACATGTGCGGCTCTTCTCCGCCTGGCCGGAGCTCATCGACGTCGCGGCACGTCGCCTGCTCGAGGCGACGGGATGGAGTGCTCCTGACCGCGGGTACCCGACGGGCGAGGAGTGGGTGAGCCGGTACCTGCAGCCGCTGGCGGATGCCCTGGGCGACCGCATACGGTACGGCGTGACGGTGACGGGCATCGCCCGTCGCGGACGCGACAAGGTCGTCGACAGCGGGCGGAAGGGCCAGCCGTTCGTCGTGCACACGACGGACCGGCACGGACGCGACGAGCGCATCCTCGCCCGCGCGGTGATCGACGCGAGCGGCACGTGGGGCCAGCCGAACCCTGCCGGCGCCGACGGGTTCCCTGCGGTCGGCGAGACCGCCGCATCCGACCGCATCTCGTACCGAATCCCCGACGATGTCTCGTCGCTCGCGGGATCCCACGTCGTGGTCGTCGGCGCCGGACACTCCGCGACGCACACGGTGCTGCGACTGAGCGAGCTCGCCCGTCGGCACGACGGCACGCGGATCACCTGGCTGCTGCGCCGCGGCAGCACGGCCAACCTCTTCGGAGGGGGCGACCGCGACGAGCTCGCAGAGCGCGCGGTGCTCGGCTCACGCGCTCGCAAGGTGATCGAGGCGGGCACCGTCGAGGTGGTCACGGGGTTCCGGGTCGCCGAGATCCGACCGGAGGATGCCGGCCTGACGATCGTGGCCGAGACGGGACGCGAGATCGGCGGCGTGGATCACATCTTCGCTCTCACCGGGCTCCGCCCCGACATGGGCATCCTCCGCGAGCTGCGGATCGACCTCGACGCCTCGCTCGACGCCGTTGCCGGGATCGCCTCCGAGATCGACCCGAACATCCACTCCTGCGGATCGGTGTCTGCGACCGGCGCGCGTCAGCTCGCGCAGCCGGAGCAGGACTTCTTCATCGTCGGCGCCAAGTCCTACGGCCGGGCGCCGACGTTCCTCGCGCTGACCGGCTTCGAACAGGTGCGCAGCGTCGTCGCGCACCTCGCCGGAGACGTCGCGGCGGCCGAGCGAAAGGAGCTCGTACTGCCCGACACCGGGGTCTGCGGCGGTGCAGGGGACTTCGGCGAAGAGGCGGGCGGATGCTGTGGCGCAGCCCCCTCCCTCATCCAGCTCGGTGCCCGTCCGGTCGCCTAAGCTGACCCCACCCCCACCCTCAGGAGCTCTCATGGCAGACAGCGCGTCCAAGCCCTCCGTCCTGTTCGTGTGCGTGCACAACGCAGGCCGGTCTCAGATGGCCGCAGGATTCCTGCGCGACATCGCCGGCGACCGCATCGAGGTGCGCTCGGCCGGGTCGATGCCCGCCGACCAGATCAACCCGATCGCCGTCGAGGCGATGGGCGAGCTCGGGATCGACATCACGTCCGAGCAGCCGAAGGTGCTCACGACCGAGGCGGTGCAGGCGTCGGATGTCGTGATCACCATGGGCTGCGGCGACGCCTGCCCCTTCTTCCCGGGCAAGCGCTACGAGGACTGGAAGCTCGACGACCCTGCCGGTCAGGGGATCGACGCGGTGCGGCCGATCCGCGACGAGATCCGCTCGCGCATCGAGAAGCTCGTCGGCGAACTCGTCTGAGTGCGGCCGGGCCTCCCGCGCTCAGCCGGCGAAGAAGGCCCGTGCCACGCGCGACAGATCGTAGAGATCGCTCACACCCGCGAGTTCGCGTGCGGAGTGCATCGACAGGATCGGGATGCCCACGTCGACCGTCCTGATGCCGAGCCGCGTCGCCGTGATCGGGCCGATCGTCGACCCGCAGGGCACGGCGTTGTTCGACACGAACTCCTGTGAGCGCACTCCCGCGGTCTCGCACCAGCCCGCCCACGCGGCCGCGCCGACGGCGTCGGTGGCGTAGCGCTGGTTGGCGTTGATCTTGAGGATCGGGCCCGAGCCGAGCAGCGGCTGCACGACCGGGTCGTGCCGGTGCGCGTAGTTCGGGTGCACCGAGTGACCGACGTCGCTCGAGAGGTGCCACGACGACGCGAAGGCGCGGCGCTGCGTGGTGGCGTCGGCGCCGAGCGACGCGTACACGCGCACGAGCACGTCTTCGAGGAAGGGCCCTGCGGCTCCCGAGCGCGACTCCGAGCCGAGCTCTTCGTGGTCGAAGGCGGCGAGCACCGGGATCACTGCCGAATCCGCAGAGTCCGCGGCGTCGATCAGGGCGACGAGGCCCGCATGCACCGAGGCGAGGTCGTCGAGGCGACCCGATGCGAAGAACGCGTCGTCCTTGCCGAAGACGGCGCCGCGAGCGGCATCCGCCACCACCGCGTCGAAACCGCGGATGTCGGCGGCGTCCACTCCGGCCGAGGCCGCCAGCTCCGCGAGGATGTCGGCCGACTCGGCATCGCCGAGTCCCCACACCGGCTGGGTGCCGGTCTGCTTGTCGAGCGCGAGACCGTCGTTCGCTCCCCGGTCGAGGTGGATCGCGAGCTGCGGCAGACGCAGCAGCGGGCCGGTCGCGGCGAGCACGACGCGTCCGTCGGCGAGGGCGAGGCGCCCGGCGAGACGCAGCTCGCGGTCGAGCCACGAGTTCAGCAGCGGTCCGCCGTAGACCTCGACGGCAGCCTGCAGCCAGCCGCGCGAGCCGGTGGTCGGCTGGGGCTTGAGCTTGAAGCCGGGGGAGTCGGTGTGCGCGCCCAGCACATGCACGGGGGTCGTGGCCGCGGCATCCGCCGGAACGACCCACGCGATCGCGGCACCGTCGCGCACGACGACGAAACGCCCGCCGGCCTGCTCGGGCCACTCGGCCGTCTCGTCGAGGCGGGTGAAACCGACCTCCTCGAGACGGCGGGCGACCTCTTCGGCGGCGTGGTAGCTCGACGGCGACGCGGCGACGAAGTCTGCGAGATCAGCGGCATGCGTGTGGGCGGCGGAGACGGCAGGCATGCCTCCGAGCCTAATCGGCCGCCCTCGGCTCGGTCGCCCTCGGCTCGGTCGCCCGACCGGAGCGGTTAGGGTGGTACTCGACAGCGCCTAGGGTTCCGGGGCATCCGCCCGCCTGGTCCGAGCGGCGCCACGGATTCGCCACGCGGCGGACCGTCATCTGAACGGACAAAAGCCTGGAGGACCCGTTCGTCGCGCCTGCGGCGAGCAGAAGGGTCTACGGATGTCCGTCATCGCCATCGTCCTCGCTCTCGGCGCCGCTGTCGCGCACGCCGCGTGGAACATCATCGCGCACAACGTGAGCCGCGCCGGTGTGCCGTTCCTCTGGTGGGGTGCTGTGGCGAGCACCGTGCTGTGGATCGGGGTGATCCCGTTCACCGGCGGTCTCGGCACCGACGATCTGGCCGGCTTCGCGCTCGGTGTCGGCGTCTCCGCGGTGCTGCACGTGCTGTACATGTCGGTGCTGCAGCGCGGGTACCAGCTCGGGAACCTGTCGACCGTCTACGCGACCGCCCGAGGCAGCGGGCCCTTTCTCGCGGTGATCGTCGCGATGCTGCTGCTCGGCGAGCGGCCGTCGGCTGCGGCGCTGGTCGGCGTCGGCCTGGTGATCGTGGGTGTCGTCGCCGTGGGGTTCGTCGACCGGCCGCCCGCGGGCACCCGCCGCGGGATCGACCCTGCGGTGCTGTTCGGTCTGCTCACGGGAGTGATGATCGCGACCTACACGATCTGGGATGCCCACGCCGTGCGCGAATGGAGCCTGTCGCCGGTCGCGTTCATGGTCGGCACGACGCTCGCGCAGGTGCCGTTCTACACCCTCGCCGTGAGCAGGAGGTGGGCCGCGGTGCGCGAGCTGGGACGGCGGGAATGGCGGCGCATCCTCGTCTTCGGCGTGCTCTCGCCGCTGTCGTACATCCTCGTCCTGCAGGCCATCACGCTCGCGCCCGTGGCGCTGATCGCGCCGCTGCGCGAGGTGAGCGTGGTGCTCGTGAGCCTGTTCGGCGCGTTCGTGCTGCGCGAATCGCGGCCTGCCTGGCGGGTCGCGGCGTCGGTCGCGGTGGTCGCGGGAGTGGTGCTGATCGCGCTCTGACTCCGGATGCGGTGATCGCCGCCGTCGCTCCCTCTCTGCGCCCCCGAACCCGAAGCCTGGGAACAGGAGAACGCGCGAATACAGGACGATCTGCGCAGAAGCATCCTGTTCTGGAGGGATCGCCTGTTCTGGATGCAGCGGTCAGCCGCCGTCGGTACGTCGTCAGCCGCCGACGGCGCGCAGGTACTGGCCGTCGGCAGAGATGCCCGACCCCGCGACGGTGAACCGGACGACATCGCCGAGGTAGCGGTCCTGCGACGCCTCGAAGATGCGTCCCTCGGCGTCGCGCGAGATGCGGCTCAGTCGCAGCAGCGGTGTGCCCAGCGGCACGCGCAGCAGCGCCGCGTCCCTCTCATCGGCCGCCATCGCGTCGATTTCGTGCTGCACCGAGACGATCGGATGCCCCTGCTCGCCCAGGTAATCGGTGATCGACACCGCGTCGGTGTCGATCTGGAACAGCAGTCGCCCGACATCCTCGGTGTAGTTGAGGCGCTCGACCATGGTCGGCCGGCCGTCCAGCATCCGCAGCCGCAGCACGCTCACCACCTGGTCGTCGGGGGAGATGCCGAACAGCTCCGCCAGGTCTGCTGCGCGGCGCAGCGCGACCTCCTGGGTCTGCGCACCGGGCTCGACACCCAGATCGCGTGCCCATCGCGTGAAGGGCACCGACATGTCGACGGGCTGCGTCGCCTTCTTCGAGACGACGCGCGCCGGGCGTCCGCGCGTGGTCTCGACCAGCCCCTCCGCCCGCAGCGCGGCGAGGGCGTTGCGGATCGGGCCGCGCGACGTCTGCCAGCGCTCGGCGAGCTCGGCCTCGGTCGGCACGTCGTCGCCGGGGCGCAGCTGACCCGAGGCGATGCGCTCGCGCAGGTCGTGGGCGATGTCGATGTACACAGCTCGGGACACATAGGCATATTACTTGCGCAGGTGTGATGACCTCGCCTCGTTTCGCGGATGTTCACTCGGGGAAATCCTTGGTGAACGAGCGGGGAACAGTGCCGAGATAGGTACATTTCTCGGCATCCGGCCTGTCAGAGTCTCTGTCGGACACGTTCCCGACATCCCTGAAAGGTCCTCATGAAGCTTCGTGCTCTCCCCGCCCTCGCCGGTGCCGCCCTGCTGGCGCTCGGCCTCGCCGCGTGCTCCGGCCCTGCCGACGCGGCGCCAGGCAGCGATGCACCCGTCGACAAGGCTGGCGGCTACGCGGTCGACGAGAACACCCTCGTCTTCGGCGTCGTCCCCGATTCGGTCGACACCGAGACCAACTACCAGCCGCTGATGGACTACATCGCCACGAAGACCGGCAAAGAGGTCGAGTACCACGAGTCGACCGACTACGCGGCCCTGATCGAGGCGGCCATCGCCGGCAAGGTCGACGTCGCCTCGTTCTCGGGCTTCACCTACGTCACCGCCACCAACAACGGCGCGAAGCTCACCCCGATCTCGTCGATCGTCACGAAGGAGGGTCAGGAGCCGGGCTACTACTCCCAGGCCATCGCCCCGAAGGGCTCCGACGTCGAGAGCATCGAGGACTTCGCGGGCAAGAAGGTCTGCTTCGTCGACCCGTCGTCGACCTCGGGCTACCTGTTCCCCTCGTACAACCTGCTCGACGCGGGCATCGACCCCGAGAAGGGCATCACGCCGGTGTTCGCGGGCAAGCACGACGTCAGCGTCACGAAGACCGGTGAGGGCAAGGAGTGCGAGGTGGGCTTCGCGGAAGACAGCGAGGTCGCCAAGTCCGACAAGGTCAAGGTCGTCGCCGAGACCATGGTCCCCGGTGCGCCGCTCGTCTACTCGAACACGCTGCCCGACGAGGTGATCAGCGTGCTGACCGACTCGCTCGCCGAGGTCACCATCGACGACATCATCGACGCCGGCGTCGACAGCGCCGACTCCGACGCGTTCCGCTCGGTGTTCTACGCCACGAAGCCGGTCGACGACAAGTACTACGACCTCATCCGCGACATCTGCAAGAAGACCAACGCGACCCAGTGCCAGGGCTGATCGCCTGACCGACGAGCGCAGCGGCGAAGCCCCCGCCGCGCCCGTCGGAACGGTCATCGAGCTACGCGGCGAAGCCGCGGAGTCGAGACGTGGGGCGCTGCGAGACACGCAGCGCCCCACCACCCGCATCCGGACTCGAAGAGAGACGAAGCCATGAACCCCGAACCCGTCGTCCGCATCGAATCGCTCACCAAGCGCTTCGACTCGACCACAGCACTGTCCGGCGTCGACCTGACCGTCGGCCGAGGCGAGATCGTCGTGCTGCTCGGCCTCTCCGGCTCGGGCAAGTCGACGCTGCTGCGCCACATCGATGCGCTCGAGACCCCCACCAGCGGCAGCATCAGCGTGCTCGGCGAGAACGTGCCCGCTCTGCGCGGCCGGGCGCTGCGGAGCCTGCGCAGTCGCGTCGGCTTCATCTTCCAGCAGTTCGAGCTGGTCGGCTCGCTCTCGGTGCTCGAGAACGTGCTCGCGGGTTCTCTCGCCGGGCTGCGGGGTCCGCGCCTCGGACTGTTCAGCTATTCCCGTGCGCACAAGCTGCGCGCACTCGGCCATCTCGACCGCGTCGGCCTGCTCGATCGTGCCTACCAGCGCGCCGACACGCTCTCGGGCGGCCAGCAGCAGCGGGTGGCGATCGCCCGCGCGCTGATGCAGAACCCCGAGGTGCTGCTGGCCGACGAGCCCGTCGCCTCGCTCGACCCCGAGTCGAGCTCGCAGGTCATGTCGCTGATCCGCGAGATCGCCGCCGATGACGGCCTGACCGTGCTCTGCAGCCTGCATCAGGTCGACCTCGCGATCGACTGGGCCGACCGCATCGTGGGCCTTCGCCACGGCGAGGTGGTGCTCGACACCACCACCACCGGTCTCGACAAGGCACAGGTGATGGAGATCTACGGGCGCGTCGCCACCAGCACCGCCGAGATCGCGGCGCTCGAGACCGGCCTGCTCGTCGCGGAGCCCGTGGCATGAGCTCTGTTCTCGACCGGCCCGGCGGGCCGTCGGCGACTCCGGATGCCGGGAGCGAGACCGCGGCCTCCGGCCTGCAGGCCCGCGCCCCGCGCCGCCCGATCAGCCCCGAGCGCATCTGCGCCTCGCTGACGCTCGCCGCGATCGCGGTCATCGCCGTGATGTCGCTGATCGACCTCAACATCAGCCTCGCGAGCATCGGCGACAGCCTCGGCAACGCGCAGAACTTCTTCGCGCGCGTCGGCGGGCTCCGCTTTCCCGAAGCGGGTGAGCTCATCGAGCTCACCGTGCTCACCGTCGGCCTGGTGCTCACCGGCACGCTGCTCGCCGCGGCGCTCTCGGTGCCGATCGCCTATCTCGCGGCGTCGAACACGACCCCGCACCCCACGCTGCGCGGCATCGCCCGCTTCATCGGCGTGCTCACCCGCGCGCTTCCCGACGTCGTGCTCGCGATGGTGTTCGTTCTCATGTTCTCGCTCGGCACGCTGCCGGGCATCCTGGCCATCGGCATCCACTCCATCGGCATGATCTCGAAGATGTTCGCCGACGCGATCGAGCAGATCGACGAGGGGCCCCGACTCGCGATCCGGGCGGCAGGTGGTTCACGGTCGCAGGAGTTCTTCGCGGGCGTGCTGCCTCAGGTGCTGCCCAGCTGGGTCGCGACCGTGCTGCACCGCAATGACATCAACCTGCGCGGCTCGGTCGTGCTCGGCTACGTCGGCGTCGCGGGCCTGGGACTGGAGATGTCGCACGCCTTCAAGTCGCTGAACTACGGCCTCGGTCTCGGCTACGCCCTCGTCATCTTCCTGCTGTGCGTCGCGATGGAGATGATCTCGAGCGCCGTGCGCGTGGCGATGCTGGGAGAGAAAGAAGCAGGGAGGGGCGCCTTCGTCCGGCTGTTCTCGCGCGGCAGGGCCGAGAGCGGCGCGCCGGCGGTCACGCAGAAGTACGCGACGGTGGAGCAGGCGCTGCGCCGCCCGTGGACCGCGCAGCGCGTGCGCAACACGATCGCCGGCTGCATCGCCGTGCTCGTCGTCATCGGCTCGGTCGTGGTCAGCGAGATCGTGTGGGAGGACCTCCTCACGTTCTGGTCCAGGGTGCCCGAGGTCGCCGCGCAGTTCTGGCCGCCGGACTTCGGCAGCTACGGCTTCGAGGTGATCGGCGCCGCGATGCTCGACACCATCCGCATCGCGCTGGCCGCCACCCTCATCACCCTCGTGCTCTCACTCGTCATCGGTTCGCTCGCAGCGCGCAACGTCGCTCCGAATCGCGTCACCCACGGCGGCTTCCGGCTGCTGCTGGTGATCATCCGGGGCATCCCCGAGCTGATCCTCGCCATCGTGCTCATCATCATCACCGGCCTCGGCCCGCAAGCAGGAACCATCGCGCTCGCGATCGGCGGCATCGGCCTGCTCGGCAAGCTCATCGCCGACTCGTTCGAAGAGGTGCCGCGCGGCCCCGAGCGCGCGCTGCTCGCCACGGGCGCCAGCCGCATGCAGATGTACGCGGCGGCGACCTTTCCCCAGGGTTCGCGCGCTCTCATCGGCCACACGTTCTACATGCTCGACACGAACGTGCGTGCGGCGACGCTGCTCGGCATCGTGGGCGGCGGCGGCGTCGGGTACTACCTGCTGAACGCCGGTCAGGGCTCGAACTACCCTCTGGTCGCGAGCATCGTGATCATGATCCTGGTCACCGTGCTCGTCGTCGAAGGGCTCGCGATGTGGATGCGGAAGGTGTTCCGTTGAGCGCCCCTCGGGCCGATGTCGTCGTCGTCGGATCGGGCATCGTGGGCCTGGGCGCGGCCTACGCGGCGGTGCGCCGCGGACTGAGCGTGATCGTCGTCGAGCGCACCGATGCGCCTGTCGGCTCGACCGTGCGCAACTTCGGGCATCTCTGCATCGGCGCGCAGACCGGTGAGGCGCGCGAGTACGCCGACCTGGCCCGCGAGCACTGGCTGCGTCTCGCGGCGGACGCAGGCTTCTGGCTGCGCGAATCGGGCACCCTCATCGCCGCCAGGCACGACGACGAGCTCGCCGTGCTCGACGCGGCCACGCGCGACGGACGGGATGACATCCGGCTGCTCGACGCCGACGAGGTGCTGCGCCGCGCTCCGCTGCGCCGCGAGCCGCTCCGCGGCGGTGCGCTGATAGCGCCCGATCTCCAGGTGAACCCGCGTGAGGCGGCCGGCGCGATCGTCAGGCATCTGGCATCCCTGGGCGTCGATTTCCGCTTCCGCACCGCGGTGACCGGTGTGGCGACCGGCCGCGTCAGCACGACGCGAGGCTCGATCGAGGCTGGTCACATCATCGTGGCGGTCAACCACGACATCGACCAGCTGATGCCCGAGGTCGCCGAGCAGACCGGGGTCGTCCGGTGCGCGCTCGACATGATGCGCGTCGTCGCCGACCTGCCCGGGCGGCTCGACGCCCCGCTGCTGACCGGCTGGTCGCTGGCGCGCTACGGCCGGTTCGCCGCCCTCGCCGAGACAGATGCGCTGCGCCGGCGACTGCACGCGCAGCGCCCCGACCTCGCCGCGCTCGACCTGAACCAGATGTACACGCAGCTGCCGGACGGGTCGCTGATCCTCGGCGATTCGCACGCCAGGGCCGTGCAGCCGGGTCCTTTCCAGCCCGAGGCCGCGTTCGACGCGTTCGTCGACGAGGCCGTCGCGCTGTTCCGGGCCGACGGCGTGCGCGTGCTCGAGCGCTGGCAGGGCGTGTACGCCTCGGGCCCGCGGGAGTTCCTGCGCGAGACCCCCGTCGCTGGCGTCACCGCGATCGCCGCGACGACAGGCATCGGCATGACCTGCGGCCTCGGCCTCGCCGAATCGGCGATCGTCGCGGCTCTCACCCCGACCAAGACCACCCCATCCACGCTCAGCACGGAGGCACCCACATGACAAGCATCGAACTCGTCGTCCTCGACATGGCAGGCACGACCGTGCTCGACGACGGCGTCGTCGAGCAGGCGTTCCAGCGAGCGGCCGAGCGAACCGGCGTCGCCGACCGGATGCCGTGGGACGACGCTCTGCACTACGTGCGCGACACCATGGGCCAGTCGAAGATCGAGGTGTTCACCCACCTCTCGGGCGGTGATCGCGCAGCCGCCGAGCAGGCCACCGCGGCTTTCGAGGGCGCGTACGACGAGATCGTCGCCGAGCAGGGCGCCGACGAGATCCCCGGCGCCCGCGCCGCGATCGAGCAGCTCAGGGCCGACGGCATCCGGGTCGCCCTCACCACCGGCTTCGCGCCGGTCACCCGCGACGCGCTGCTGGATGCACTCGGCTGGCGCGACCTGGTCGACGTCGCGCTGTCACCGGTCGACGCCGGTCGCGGCAGACCGCACCCCGACCTCGTGCTGACCGCGCTGATGCGCACGGGCACCTCGTCGGTGCAGGCCGTCGCGGTCGCCGGCGACACGGTCAGCGACGTGCGCTCTGGCCTGCGGGCGGGGGCTGGCTTCGTCGGCGGGGTGCTCACCGGAGCGCACGACGAGACGGCGATCCTCGCCGCCGGGGCGCACGCGGCGCTGCCGAGTGTCGTCGACCTGCGCGCCGCGCTCGCCGAGCGCGACCTGCTCACCCGCGTCGCGGCGCACTGACATGCGTCCGCTTCTGGCGGCAGCACCGTCGCTGTCGCGCCGTCCCGAATCCGGGGGCGGCACCCGCTCCGATGTCGTGCTGCGGCCCTCCGCCGTCGCCATGGCGTTCGTGGGTGAAGGGCATCCGCACGAGACCATCGCCGTGCCCGGCGTCGCCCTGGCACCCGACGACGTGCTCGTCGCGATCGAGCTGTCGACCATCTGCGGCTCCGACGTGCACACCGTGCTCGGGCGCCGGTCGGCGCCGGTGCCGCTCGTGCTGGGTCACGAGAGCGTCGGACGGGTCATCGCGCTGGGGGAGGCGGGCGCGGATGCGGAAGACGGCACCCCGCTGCGCATCGGCGACCGTGTCGTCTGGTCGGTCACCGTCTCGTGCGGCGAGTGCGACCGCTGCACGGCAGGCGTCACGCAGAAGTGCCGCCGGCTGGGAAAGTACGGCCACGAGCGCGTCGCCCCGCACCGCGAGCTGACCGGTGGCTTCGCGAGTCACGCGCAGCTGCGCCACGGCACGGCGATCGTGCGCGTGCCGGAGGCCCTTCCGGCCGCAGCGCTCGCCCCTGCGTCGTGCGCGACGGCGACCGCCTGCGCGGCCGTGCGCCGTGGTGCGCGAGGGCGTGACCTCGACGGTGTGCGCGTGCGGGTGTACGGCGCCGGGCTGGTCGGGCTGTCGGCGGTCGCGATGGCCGCCGCCGAAGGCGCGATCGTCGATGTGGTCGATCCGAATGCCGACCGGCTGCGGCTGGCCACCCGCTTCGGCGCCGAACCGGATGCCCTCTCCTCCGAGCCCGAGATCGCGATAGAGGCGTCGGGCCACGCCGTCTCCGCCGCGATCGCCGACGTCGCCGTCGGGGGGACGGTCGTCCTCGTCGGCAGCGTGTTCCCTGCAGAGCCCGTGCCGCTCGACGCGGAGTCGATCGTGCGGCGCATGGTCACGATCGCCGGCGTGCACAACTACACCGGTCATGAGCTGGCCGACGCCGTCTCGTTCCTGGCCGGCCGTGGCCGGGCATTCCCGTTCGCCGAGATGGTGGGCACTGTGCACCCGCTGGCCGATCTCGACCAGGCGATAGCGCTCGCGGCAGCACCGGGCGCACCGCCGCGCATAGGCGTCGCCGCCCGCTGAAGCGCTCATGCGGCGGGCAGCGGGTACCTCCGCCGCAGCGCCCATCGCTGCACGAGGGTCCAGGTCACAGTGACCACGAGATACAGCGCCGCCGCGAGGGGAACGAACACCGCGAAGACGGCCGTCAGGTAGTGCAGTGCGTTCATCACGCCGAGCATGCCGGGGGCCGCGAGGGGACCGTCGTCGGGCACCTGCGGGCGGAACACGCGGCGGGTGATGTCGGCGACGATCGTGATCACCACCAGCACCACCGCCCAGACGAGTGCGGTCGGCGCATCGAGGCCGCCGCCGATCGCGCTGATCAGCGACGACCCCAGCGGTGCACCGAGCAGGTCGTGTGCGAGCAGCTCGTTCGGGTGCCCGGCGATCTCAGGGCGAAGGAACAGCGTGTAGAGGATGCCGACGACCGCCGCCTGCACCGCAAGCGGGAGGCACCCGGCGAGGGGCGAGGCCTGCTCGTCGCGGTACAGCGCGAGGGTCTCGCGCTGCAGCCGCTCGCGGTCGCCGCCGTGCCTCTGCTGCAGCGTGCGCAGTCGCGGGGCGAGCCGGGCGCGCAGCTGCTCGGCCCTCGCCTGCGAGACGCCCACGGGGATGAGGGCCGCCCGCACGGCGAGCGTGACGATCACGACGGCAAGAGCGGCGGATGCGGAGCGGCCGACCGGTTCGAGGAGTGCGGAGAGGGCGAGAAGGGCGGAGTACGCGGAGTCGAGAAGAAGGGTCAGCGGAGGGAAGGCGAAGATGTCCATGGATTGTCCGTTCGCAGAAGGAGTGGGTCGGCCGGTGGCCGCAGGACCCGTCCCTCAGCGGAGGACGCGAAGACAGGTCAGGCGGCGGGCGCGACGCCAGGCGCTCGCGGACGCGGGTGACCTGCGGCATCCGGATCGCTCTGCGCGAGCAGCGTGGACACATCAATGGCGCGACGCGGGTGCGGCGCCGACCGGATGCCGAAACGGGGCATCAGCACGGCGAGCGCGATCACGAGCACGGTCGCCGCGACGAGGATCGCGGCGATGCCGAGCACGCCACCCGCTGTGAGCGCATCGGGAAGGGGGACGGCGCCGAGCGCGACGAGCAGCGCGTGCAGCAGCATCCGGATCGCGTCGATCATCACCCCTCCTCTCCGCCCGACGCTATCACCGCCCGCATCGCCCCGGCACACGAAGGGCGAGCGATCACTGCGGATCGCTCGCCCCTCGCACCCTCCGGGGGCTCAGCCGTCCTTCACCTCGAGGCCGCTGCCGCTCTCGTCGTCGGCGCGCTCGTCGCGGTAGTCGGGACGCATGGGCTGCGGCGGCTGGTCGTCGAGCTCGCCGCCCTCGCGGCCGCCGAACGGACGGCCGTGGTCTGCGTACTCCTCGCGCCCGAAGACGAGATTCCACCCAGCCACGGTGAAGTGGGCGCCGGTGCGCAGGATCTCGCTGCGGTCGCCCGCCTCACCCGGCGTCGGGTTCGCGTTCATCTCGCCGGCACCGTGCAGGGTCAGCACGTACTCATCGCGCTCGTCGTGCACGATCGTCGCGTGCACGGCATCGGCATCGGGGATGCGCAGCGAGCAGTCCGCGCCTGACCCGACCGTCACGCGGTCCTCGCGGAGCGGGAACACGGTGCGGTCGCCCTCAGGGCTGGTGATGCGGAGATGCGGGTCACCCGCACCCCACTCGGCGTGGGTCGTCGTGGGCTGCTCGCCGTCGGACTCCTCGAGCTGGTCGAGCTGATCGTCGATCTCGGGAGCGCTGTGGGCCGGCGATGCGCCGGCGGTGTGCTCGGACATATGTCCTCCTCTTCCGGGGTTGTCAGGGCTGTCGTGCGGATGCTGGTGTCGCGCTCCTCAGCGCGAGATGACCTCGACGGTCTCGCCTGTCGTCGACGGCTCGAGGTGGCGGGCGATGTCGGCCTGGCTGATCATGCCGACCAGCCGGTGCTCGTCGAGAACCGGCACACGGCGGATGCGGTGCTCTCGCATGAGGGCCAGCACACGCTCGATGTCATCGTCGGGCGCGGCCATCACGGGTACCCCGTTGGCCAGACGACCCGCGTTCGTGGTCTCGGGATCGAGGCCGGAGGCGATGGCCTTCACGACGATGTCGCGATCGGTCAGCATCCCCTTCAGCCGTCCGTCCTCACCGCAGATGGGAAGAGCGCCGACGTCGAGCTCGCGCATCCTCTCCGCGGCGATCGAGAGTGCGTCGTTCTCGCCGATGCATTGCGCGTTCGGCGTCATGATGTCTCGCGTCTGGGTCATCGTCCCGTTCCTCTCGCTTCGTCTTCTTCACCTGTCTCGATCTACCTCGACGGTAGACAGCGCCTCCCACCCGGCTAATGGGGTTGACAGGTGGTCGCCCGCTCGTCAACCCGGTTCTGCCGCGCGGGTTCGGCGGCCAGCATCCGGAGTGGGGTTGGCCTCACTCGAAGGAGGAGCACATGTCACAGCAGCAGCCAGGGCGCAGCAGTCTCGGCCCGAAGGTGATGTTCTGGATGTGGATGGGCACGATCGTCGTCGGATTCTCGATCATGCTCGCGGTCGTGGGAAGCGGGCGATGAGCATGAAGAGATTCGTTCGCGACAACGGCCTCAGCCTCTTCTTCTTCGCGATCTTCCTGCTGGCGCTGCTCGGGCAGTCGGTGGCAGGCCTGCTTCGCACCAACCAGGAGCTCGCAGAGCACGGCCGGCCGCTCGAGACCTACTGGTCTTTCGTGTTCTCGAGCGACTTCGTGGTCGACGTCGCCGAGAACTGGCAGAGCGAGTTCCTGCAGTTCCTGCTCTTCATCGCGGCGACCGTGTGGCTCGTCCAGCGGGGCTCACCCGAGTCGAAGAAGCCGGGCGACGAGGGCGTCGACAGCGACGAGAACCAGAAGGTCGGCGCGTACGCCCCCGCGAACGGTCCGCGTTGGGCGCGGGTCACCGGGTGGCGTCGAACCGTGTACGAGAACTCGCTCGTGCTCGTGATGGGCGCGATCTTCTTCATGTCGTGGTTAGTGCAGTCGCTGAGCGGCGTGGTGGTGATGAACGAGGAGAACGCGCAGCACGGTGAGCCGGCCATCACCTGGGCGCAGTACATCGTCTCGCCGGAGTTCTGGGACCGCACCCTGCAGAACTGGCAGAGCGAGTTCCTCGCGGTGGGCTCGATGGTCGCGTTCTCGATCTTCCTGCGCCAGCGAGGCTCGTCGGAGTCGAAGCCCGTCGGCCTGCCGCATGCGGTGTCGGCGCAGGAGTCGGAGTGACCGCGGCCCGCGTGCGCCTCAGTCGGAGAGGTTCTCAGGCAGCAGCCGGATGCCCCCGGTGGTGTTCGCCGAGTTCGCGAGCGCAGTGATCCATTCGCTGCTGAGCTCAGGGGGCTCTGGTTCTCCGAAGACGAACTGCAGCGGGATCGAGGGGTGCAGCCAGATGGTCGTGCGTCCCGTCGGGTCGGACGGCGGGTGCTGCCACGACAGGGTGAAGGATTCGTTGCGTCGCAGCTTCATCGCGATCACGACCTTCAGATGGGCGAGCGCACGGTCCTCGATCTCGATGGGAACCGAGTTGCCGCCGTAGAAGAGCATTCCCATCTGACTAAGCTAGCCGGAGGGGATGGGGCACGCCATAAGCAGTTCAGGATGTCTGGAGAGGTGCACTTCGTTGGGAAAGTTCGTTTATGAGGGCTCGGTGAAGACCGAGATCGAGGACCGCGCCCTGACGCACCTGCAGCTCGTGATGACCGCGAAGCTGCGCCGGGGGGAGCCGTTCCCGTTCAGCTGGCGCGAAGACGCCAGCGTCGGCGGCGGGCGCACGACCGTCTGGGTGCAGCCCAGCAGCTCGCTGGTGTTCAAGTACTTCGGGAGTCGTCAGCCGGCGATCAACCGCGCCTGGATCGAGGCGCTCGCCTACACCGCCAACACGCCGACCGGCCTGCACATGGTTCCGGAGCCGCCGGACGACCCGAACGCGGGCGCCGAGGGCTGATCGCCCGGAGGATGCACGGGGGTGACGCCACGGTCAACCCCGTATTGCGTGGGCGTGCGCTTCCCTAGCCTGCTGTCCTCCGACGAGAGGACCTCCCCACATGACTCGCATCGGGTTCCACGCCTCGCACGAGCAGCACGCACCAGGCAGACTGCTGCGCGATCTCACGCACGCCGAGCGCATCGGCTTCGACGAGGCGATGTGCTCCGACCACCTCGCCCCCTGGCTGAAGGCGCAAGGGCAGTCCGGTCACGCCTGGTCGTGGCTCGGCGCTGCGCTCGCCCTGACGCGCTTCCGGATCGGCGTCGTGACGGCTCCCGGTCAGCGCTACCATCCGGTGATCCTGGCGCAGGCGCTCGCCACACTGAGCGAGATGTTCCCCGAGCGCGTCTGGGCCGCTCTCGGCAGCGGTGAGGCGCTCAACGAGCACGTCACCGGCGACGACTGGCCACGCAAGGAGGAGCGCGATGAGCGGCTGCGTGCCTCGGCGGATGTGATGCGCCGACTGCTCGCGGGCGAGCAGGTCGACGCCGACGGGCACGTGCGCGTGCACGAGGCGAAGCTCTGGTCGCTGCCCGAGACGCCCCCGCCGCTGCTGGCCGCCGGCATCAGCACTCGCACCGCGACCGAGGTGGCGAGGTGGGCCGATGGGCTGATCACCGTCGGTGCCGATCCCGCGGCCACTGCGCAGACGCGGACCGCGTACCGGGAAGCAGGGGGCCGCGGTGATCTGCTGCTGCAGATCCACATCAGCCTCGAGGACACCGAGGAGCAGGCGCTCGCAGCGGCGCGCGAGCAGTGGGCGCAGGCGACGGTGCCCCCTCAGCTCATGTGGGAGCTGCACGACCCCGCCGAGTTCGAGGCACACGCAGATCCGACCGACCAGAAGCTGCGCGAAGCGGTCGTCGTCGGCTCGGATGCCGCCGATGTCGCCGATCGCATCGCCGCCGTCGCGGACGGATTCGACGGGGTATTCCTGCATCAGGTGGGACGCGATCAGCGCAGCTTCCTCGACCGCTGCGAGCGGGAGCTGCTGCCGCTGCTGCGGGAGCGGCTGTGAACCCCGCCGACACCAGCGACCTGTGGTGGCGGACCGCCGTCATCTACTGCCTCGACGTCGAGACGTTCCAGGACTCCGACGGCGACGGGCACGGTGACTTCGCGGGGCTGACCCGCCGCATCGACGACCTCGACGCGCTGGGCGTCACCTGCATCTGGCTCATGCCCTTCCAGCCGACTCCAGAGCGCGACGACGGCTACGACATCTCCGACTTCTACAGCGTCGATCCCCGCTTCGGCGATCTGGGCCGGGTCGTCGAGGCCATCCGCGTGGCTCACGACCGCGGCATCCGGGTGGTGATCGACCTCGTCATCAACCACACCTCCGACCGTCATCCGTGGTTCGTGTCGGCCCGGCGCTCGCGCACGTCGCCGTTCCGCGACTACTACGTGTGGCGCGACAAGCCGCCGCGCAAGAAGGAGCAGCTCGTGTTCCCCGGAGAGGAGACGAGCATGTGGGAGTACGACGAGCGCACCGAGCAGTACTTCCGGCACAGCTTCTATCGCCACCAGCCCGATCTCAACTTCGCGAACCCCGACGTGCGTGCCGAGGTCGCTCGCATCATCGGCTTCTGGCTGAAGCTCGGGGTCGACGGATTCCGCGTCGACGCGGTGCCGTTCCTGATCACCGGCGAGGGCATCGCCGACGAGCAGGATCCCCACTCGTTCCTGCGCGAGCTGCGGCGCTTCGTCAGCAGGCGCGAAGCCTCGGCGATGCTGCTCGGCGAAGTGGGACTCTCGCACGAGGAGCAGCTCGATTACTTCGGCGACGACGGCACCGAGCTCGATCTGCAGTTCGACTTCCTCACGACGGCGAAGCTGTTCCTCGCGCTGAGCCGCCAGCAGGCGACCCCGCTCGCGGAGGTGCTCGCCGCGCGGCCGACCGTCGACGCGAGATACGGGTGGGCGATCTTCCTGCGGCATCACGACGAGCTCAACCTCGGGCTGCTCGACGACGCAGAGATGCAGGAGGTGTTCGACACCTTCGCCCCCGAGCCCGACCAGCGCATCTACGGTCGGGGCATCGTGCGCCGTCTCGCGCCCATGCTCGAGTCGGATCCGCGGCGGCTGCGCCTGGCGTACAGCCTGCTGTTCTCGCTGCCGGGAGCGCCGATGATCTTCTACGGCGAGGAGATCGGCATGGGTGAGCTGAGCACGGATCTCGGCAGGGGAGCGGTGCGCGGACCCATGCAGTGGGACGCCGGTCCCCTCGGCGGGTTCACGACCTCGAAGCCATCGAAGCTGCGCCGGCCGGTCGCCGGCGGCGCGTACGCGCCGGCTCACGTGAACGTGCACGACCAGCGGCGCGATCCGAACTCGCTGTGGTCATTCGTGGCGCTGCTGGCCGACCGCTACCGCTCCACCCCCGAGATCGCGTGGGGGGAGGTGCGGGTACAGGATGCCGGTGATCCGCGCGTGCTCGTGCACCAGGCCACCTATGGCGACGTGACCTTCGTCGCCGTGCACAACTTCTCGGCCGAGCCGGTGACCGCGCATCTCGAGCCTCTGGCTGAGGGATGCACGGCCACCGTGCTGCTCGAGCACTCCGGCAGCGCCCCGCAGAGCGACCACACCGAGCAGCTGCTGGACGGCTACGGGTTCCGCTGGTTCCGCGTCTCGCCGGATGCGGGGTCGGTCGCCTGAGCGCTCTGCTCGTGCACCTCGCCCGACGGGGCCTGAGTGCGCAGGTCGCCTGGCGCGTCGCCCGAGTGCTGCGATCCGTCGCCCTCTGCGAGGTCGCCCTGCCCGTCCTCGCCGAGCTCGGCGTCGAGCGGGGCGTCGCCCTGCGAGTCCGGCTGCAGGTCGGGCCGTCCGGCGACCGCGGCGTCGGCAGCGGGCACCTCGTCATGACGGTGCGTGCGCAGGTGCTCGGCCGGGTCGGGGTTCTCGGTGTTCATCGAGTCCTCGGTGCTGTCGCCGGTGCTCATGTACTCGTTGCTCATGGCGGTGTCCTTTCGTCGTCACCCCAGCGTGGTCGGCGCAGCCGACCGAAGCACGCCCCTTGACAGCATCCGGCTGCACCGCCCTCGCGCGTGCGCTGGATGACGTGAATAGTCAACCCCCTGGCCCGGCCGCGGTTCCCGGGAGAGTGTGGGCACACTGGCACCCGTGCCGGTGCTCCCCCAGAGAAACTGCAGAGAGGCGCACGATGAGCGACACCACCCCAGATCCTCGCCACCAGCACCACGACGAGAACTTCCCCCCTCAGCAGCAGACCCAGCCCGGCCTCACCGACGAGACCGCGCCCACGCCCGACCACGGCGAATCCAGCTACGAGGGGCATGGCCGTCTTACAGGCCGTCGCGCCCTCATCACCGGAGGCGACTCGGGCATCGGCCGCGCCGTCGCCATCGCGTTCGCCCGTGAGGGCGCCGACGTCGCGATCGTGCACATGCCCGAGGAGCAGAAGGACGCCGACGACACCGTCGCGCTCATCACCGATGCCGGCCGCCAGGGCCTCAGCATCGCGGGCGATCTGCGCGAAGAGCAGTTCGCCGAAGATGCGGTCACCCGCGCACGGGAGGCCTTCGGCGGTCTCGACATCGTCGTGCTCAACGCGGCCTACCAGCACGACGTCGACGGATTCGAGACGCTGAAGTCCGAAGAGATGCGGCGAGTGTTCGACACCAACCTGCTCGGCACGCTCTTCACGGCGCGCGCCGCCTACCCCCACCTCGAGGAGGGCGCGAGCATCATCGTGACCGCCTCGATCCAGGCCTACAGCCCGTCGCCTGGCCTGATCGACTACGCCATGACGAAGGCCGCCCAGGTGGCCTTCGTCAAGGCGCTCGCATCCGAGGCGGGTGAGCGCGGCATCCGCGTGAACGCCGTCGCACCGGGGCCCATCTGGACCCCGCTCATCCCGGCCACCGGCTGGGACGACACGAAGGTCGAGCAGTTCGGCAGCGACACCCCGCTGGGCAGGGCCGGTCAGCCGGCCGAGCTCGCCGGAGCGTACGTGTACCTGGCCGCGGCCGAGTCTTCGTACACCTCGGGCACGGTGCTCGCGGTGACAGGAGGTAAGGCGCTGTGACTGTCATGATCGACGACCCCAAACCGGGCACCCCTCACGGGGACTGGGAGCTCACGTCGCTGGGCCGCGACAGCTGGCGCATCTGCGACCCCGCGCGGCGGCACGCCGACGCCGACTGCCTGATCGCGTATGTCGACCGCTCGCCGACCGGTGTGCTCGATGTGCTCTGGCTGCGCACGCCGTGCCCGCGCACGACCCGCTTCCGCGGATTCCGCGAGCTGTTCGAGGCGCTCGACCTCGCAGTCGCCAACGCATCGAACCGGTCGCAGAAGCCGTCGCCCATCCCGGGCAGACGCCCGCTCTGAGCAATGCGCCGCTGACGTGACGAAGCGCTCGGATCATGGATCCGAGCGCTTCGCCTTTGTCGTGTCCCGCACTGTGCACTTAGGGGGAGGGGGCGCACAGTGCGGGATGTGAAGACGTTAGGCGCTCGACGACATAGGTGCACGGGGGTTGACGAACCGGCCGGGTCGATGCGAAGGCGCTGAAACACGTGCGGACGGCGGGCGTAGCCTCGGAGCATGACTGACCTGCGCGACACGGACCTGCGTGAACTGCTCGGCATCCGGCATCCCGTCGTCCTCGGGCCGTTCGGCGGACTCTCGTCCGTCGCGCTGACCGCGGCGGTGAGCGAAGCGGGCGGACTGGGCTCGTACGGTCTGTACGGGTACGACGGCGAGCGCATCCGTGAGACGGCCGCTGCGCTGCGCGCCGCGACCTCCGCTCCCTTCGCCCTGAACATCTGGCTCCCGACCGGAGACGAAGTCGCGCCGGGGGACGAGCACGACCGTCAGGCGGCGGCGCTCGCCGACTTCTTCGACGAGGTCGGCATCGACCCGCCCGCCAGACCCGAACGGTACCTGCCGGCCCTCGACGAGCAACTCGACGCGATCTGGCAGGCGGCCCCCGCAGCGTTGAGCGTGGTCTTCGGCGTCCCCTCCGCCGAACTGGTGGACGAGGCCCGCAGCCGCGGCATCCGGATCATCGGCACGGCGACGACGGTCGCCGAAGCGCGGGCGCTCGACGCGAGCGGGGTTGATGCGATCGTCGCCACTGGCGCCGAGGCCGCCGGGCACAGAGTGTCGTTCCTGCGTCCGGCCGAGGAGTCGCTCGTCGGGCTCATCTCGCTGCTGCCGCAGGTCGTGGATGCGGTACGGGTGCCCGTCATCGCGGCCGGCGGCATCGCCGACCGCCGCGGCGTCGCCGCCGCGTTCGCGCTCGGCGCGTCGGGCGTTCAGATCGGCACGTCGTTCCTCGTCACCGACGAGTCGGCCGCCAGCGCCGCGCACCGAGCGGCGATCCGCTCCACGGCGGCAGACGAGAGCGTGCTCACTCGCGCGATGAGCGGACGCCTCGCGCGCGGAGCGGCCAACCGCGCAGTCCGCGAGATCGAGGCATCCGGAGCCATCGCCCCCTTCCCGGCGCAGAACTGGCTGACCGGTCGCTTCCGCGCCGTCGCGGGGCAGCGGGGAATGGGCGAGCTGCAGTCGCTGTGGCTCGGGCAGTCGGCGCCGCTGGCGCGGGGACGCACGGCGTCCGAGGTGTTCGCCGAGCTGGTCGCGGGCGTTCCGGCCTGACCGGGACGGTCCTTGCCGGTGTCGGACGCCTACGGGCCTCAGAGGATGACGGTCGAGCGGCCGTGCACGATCACGCGATCCTCGGCGTGCCACTTGACGGCGCGGGCGAGCACGTAGCGCTCGACATCTGCGCCCCGACGCTGCAGCTCGGCCGCCGACTCGGCGTGCGTCACCCTGGTGACGTCCTGCTCGATGATCGGCCCCTCGTCGAGGTCTGCGGTCGCATAGTGCGCGGTCGCGCCGATGAGCTTGACGCCTCGGTCCTTCGCGCGAGCGTACGGGTTCGCGCCGATGAACGCAGGCAGGAACGAGTGGTGGATGTTGATCACCGGGGCCCCGAGGCGCTCGATGAACCCGTCGGTCAGGATCTGCATGTACCGCGCGAGCACGACGAGGTCGACGTTGCCCTGCAGCAGCTCGATCTGGCGTGCCTCCATCGCCGCCTTGTCGCCCGACGGGATGTGCACGAAGGGCACGCCGAACGACCGCACCGACTCGGCCAGGTCGGGGTGGTTCGAGATCACCATGGTCACGTCGATGTCGAGCTCTCCGCGCTGGGTGCGCCACAGCAACTCCATCAGGCAGTGGTCGTACTTCGAGACGAAGATCGCGACGCGCTTGCGCTTGGCGGTGTCGTGCAGCGACCACTCCATCCCGAAGCGCTCGGCCACCTCGCCGAGCGACGCCTCGAGCTCGGGGCGCTTGGCCGCGAGACCGTCGAGGTGGATCACGGTGCGCTGGAAGAACCTGCCGCCCTCCTCGTCGGTGGAGTGCTGGTCGAGCGAGATGATGTTCGCCCCGTGCGACGCCAGCACTCCGGCGACGGCCGCGACGATCCCGGGCTGGTCGTCGCAGGCGATGAGAAGGCGTGCGGTGTCGGTCTGCGGCATGGATGCTCCTCAGCTGGGGTGTCTGTCGATTCTGCCCGCATCAGGCCGATGGCGCCCAATCGTTACCCTGGAGAGATGGGCGCCACCGAGGAACTGCTGCGGGATGCACGCGCGCGTCTGACCAAGGTGCCGCGCGAGGCGCTTGGTCGCGAGCGCACCTCGCGCTGGCGTGCGGACCGGATCGTGCGAGCCGGATTCGCCTGGCACCTCGGCGTTCTGCTGCTCACCGACGACGGCGTGCTGTCGACGGCTGAGATCGTGCGAGCCGCAGAAGAGGTGCGCCGCGGGTATGCGGCCGAGTCCGCGCGTGCACGGGCCGAGCGACGGGCGCAGGCCCGCCGGGGTGGCTTCGCCGAGGGTGAGGTGGTGCACGTGGGCTGGCAGGAGCTCGACGTCGCCGCGGTCGATTCCGGCGCGGCATCCGGCCCCCTGGCGCTGGTCGACGGCGTTCCGAGCGTTCGCTGGTCGCCCGGCGGTGCACTCGTGCCGCTGCGGGGCTACCTCGACGAGCGCATCGCGCTCGCGCTGGGTGGCTGACGCCGCGGCCGGACCGGAACGGCTGGCTCCGGTGGCGGTGGTCAGCCGATGAGCCGGGGGAAGCGCGCGAGCAGGTCGTCGCCGTCGACGGCTGCGTCGAGGATCGCCCGCTCGGTGCGGTCGTAGTCGCGCGGGTCGAAATAGCCCGATGCGCGGTACACGGCCATCCGATCGGCGAAGTCCTGCGGCGAGGCCTCAGGGTGGAACTGCGTGGCGTACAGTCGCTCGCCCACGCGGTACGCCTGCACGGCGCATGCGTCGTTGGTCGCCAGCAGTACGGCTCCCGGAGGCGTCTCTCGAGCGCTCTCCTTGTGAGCGGTGAACACCGACATGCTCGGCGCGCTCGGGCCGAACAGGGGGTCGTCGGCCCCGGCGTCGGTGAGGTGCACCGTCGTCGCGCTGGCCTGCTCGGGCTGCTCGGTGTGCACCTCGCCGCCCAGCATGCGCGTGACGACGCCGATTCCGTAGCAGGTGAACAGCGCCGTCGCCTCGCCGTCGAGCGCGCGAGTGGCGATGCGCTCGAGGTCGTGCTCCACCGCTCTCTGGTGCTGACCCTTGTCGGTATCCGTGACGTTGAACGGCGACCCGCCGATGACGAACCCGTCGTACTGCTCCCACTCCACGGTCTCGAGCGAGGCGTGCAGCAGGTCGAGGCGATCCAGCATCCCGAGGCCGAGTCCGCGACGGAACGAGCGGTGCTCGGCGTCAGCCGCACTCCGCTCGGGTCGAACGCACACGTACAGCACCGATGACATGCGCCGAGTCTATTGGCCCGCATGCGAGCGGCCGGGCGGCGGCGTGCGCAGGTGACTCAGCGTGACGAGTTCGCGGTGCGGCCGCGCACGATGCCGACGAAGGCCTCGACGTCGGGAGTGGTCTTCTCGCGCGGCCAGGCGAGCGCGACGGTCGACGTGCGTCCGCCGAGCAGCGGCCGGTAGTCGGCGTCCTTGCGCTGGTGCAGCCGCGCGAGCGACATCGGCACGATCAGGATGCCGACGCCCGTGGCTGCCGTCGCCACCGCGTCGGCGGTGGTGGCGATGGTCGGGAACGACGGCGCGACGGTGGGCAGGTCGAGGGGGCCGAGCACGTCGTCGCCTGGCGTGATCAGCACCAGGCCTGCGAGGTCGTCGGCCGTGAGCCGGTCGGTCGCCATCAGGAACGAATCGGCGGATGCCACCACCACGGGCACCTCGTCGTAGAGGGGGATCACGTGCAGCTCGTCCCGGTCATCGAGGGGAAGGCGCACGAGTGCCGCGTCGAGCTCGTCGACGGCCGAGCGCTGATCGGCGACGGCGACCGGCACGAGTTCGATGTCGACGTGGGGCATGCGCTCCTTCCAGGCATCCACCCATCTGCCCGGCGTCGCTCCGGGGATCACGCCGAGGCGGAAGGTGCGAGGCGTCTCATCGACCGGCGGCAGGGGCGCCGGCTGCGGAGAGGGACGCGGTGTGCGCTTCTGCGCGGGCTTCTGCCCGCCCTTCTGCGTGGGCTTGGCGGCCTTGGCCGGGCGCGGCCTTCCGCCTTTGGATGCGCGGCGCCGGTCGTTCTTCACCGATTCAGCGTACCCGCCGCGCCGTCACGGCCGCGGACGGATCGCCACGCAGCAGCGCCCGGTGTGCGGCTCGCCGTGCGCGCTGAGGCGCGTGCAGCCGAGTCCGTCGAGCACGCCGCCGAGCAGCGAGAGATTCGCCGAGCAGATCAGCTCGGTGTGATCGCGGGCAAGGGAGTCGAACGGGCAGTTGGCGAGGATCACGGCATCGCCGCCCTCGTCCGATCCGCTGCGCGGTTCGTAGCCGTGGGCCGTCAGCACCGCCGTCAGACGCGCCGACTCGTCATCGTCGCCCGGGGAGGCGGCGGCTGCGGCGGTGGCGGTGGCGGATGCGGCGATCGCACGTCCCTCCTCGTGCGCGACCTCGGCGAGGGCGTCCCGCAGGGGCATCCCTTCGCTGGCCCGCTCGATCGCACCCGCCAGCACGTGCCCGACGAGGTCGTAGCGACGCTCGGGCAGCGAGACGCTCACCGTGCTCGCCGCGCGCCGGTACAGCTTCGACGGGCGACCGGCCCCGGGGCCGCTGCGGCCGCTCAGGCGCCGGAACTCCGTCTCGAGAAGCCCGGCCTCGACGAGCTTGTCGAGATGGAATCGGGCCATGTGCACCGGCACGCCCAGAGCGGTCGCTGCCGCTTCCCTGGTCACCGCGTCGGGCTGGCCGACGACGTGCTCGTAGAGCGCCTGTCGTGTCTCGTCGGCGAGAGCGCCGATGCTCGAGGCGCGCGCGGTGATGTCCATGATGCCCCTCTAAAAGCAGCCCCGCATGTATTTAGAGATCCTAACTCGCGAGACGCTGTCGCGCACGGTCCTCACCGCAGGGCGAGCACCGGGTCAGCCGGTGCTCGAGGGACCCCGGCGCTGCATCCGCCTGACCAGGCCGACCACGCCGCCGATCAGCACGAGCACACCGACGCCGAGCAGCGCAGTCGCGGTCATCGTCCCCGGACTCAGCGAGGCGAACCACTCGGTGATCGCATCCTGGCGGGCGGTATCGCTCAGCATCCAGATCCCGAACCACGCGGCAGCGGCGAGGCACACGCCCCAGATGATGGCCGCCCACCGGGTGCGCGGCGTCGGCGCCGGCGCCGAGGTGACGTCAGCGGGATCAGCCGGCGCCGTCCCCTCTATCGCGAGCGTCTCGGCCAGATCAGGCAGCGGAACGGTCGGTTCGGTGCTCACTGTGCTGCCTCCTCATCGGGTTGGGTCGAATAGATCACGAAGATCGAGCCCGAGTCCTGGTCGATCCTGACCGGAGCCGAGATCACGCTGCGGGGAGCATCGGGCCCCGTCGACCGGGGATCGAGCGACGAGGTGACCGATTCGCGGAAGAGGGTGCGGCCGTCGCCGCGCGGCGTCCCCTGAAACGCACCCTGCTCGACGGCGGTCACGTTGCCGTTCGCATCGAAAGCCGTTCGCTCCCACTGCACGGCGACGTCGCCGACCGTGGCGGTCAGCTGCAGCTCGACACCGGGGCTCACGTAGATATCGGTGTATCCGACGCCCTTGTGCAGCACCACCGGCTGTGAGCGCACGTCGGAGATGTTCGCCAGATGGATTTCGGTCCGCCCGAACGGCTGCCTGATGGCGCTCTGGTCTTCGGTGTTCATCAGCGTCTGGTCGCCGAGGCGCACATCGCCGGCTGACGCGGCGCCGCCGGTCGCGACTCCCGCCAGGAGCGTCGCGACAGCCGCGAATGCGAGGAAGCCGCTGCGTCGTCGGGCGACACCCGCGACGATCATTCCGAACGCCAGCACCAGCGCGGCGCCGAACAGTGCGACGGCCGCGGTCGTGGCATCCGGATCGGGCGCCCACAGCCAGACGACGGCGGCGGCGACCAGCGCGACCCCGAGCACGGTGCCGACGTATGCCGCGCTCACGCGCGGGTTCGACGCGCGACGGATGCGACGGCGCTCGGCGGCCTCTGCCGAGAACGCCGCAGCGGCAGCCTGGCGCTCACGGCGCGCCTGATCGCGTGCCGCGCGATCGGCGTCCTGCTGCTGCTGACGCCACGCCTGCTCCTGCTGCTGCCAGTCCGCGTGCTGAGCGCGCCAGGTCTCGAAGTCGGTCCCGTCCGCGGGGTAGGGGGCGAGGGGGGATGCCGGCAGCCGCCCGTCGGCCGCCGCATCCTCCCCTCGCGGGTCCGCTGCGGCGGCGACACCCGAATCGCCAGCCGGTGCGGAGGGTGCCGGGGCGGTGACATCGCCCGGCGTGCGGCGCGCGGCGCGCACGATGAGGACGAGCAGGATGCCGATCAGCACCAGCCCGACGATGAAGAGCAACGTTCCGAAGGGACTCAGTCGCGGTGCGTAGAAGGGCTCGCCGTACGAGGTCACCATCCGGCCGAACAGGAGCGAGAACAGCGAGGGCCCACTCGCGAACAGGCCGAACGCGACCCCGGCGAGAATGCCCAGCTGGGCTGGCTCGAAGCGTCCGCGAATCAGCTCGCGCAGGTGGATGCGCCCCTCGGCATCCGGCAGCAGAGCCCAGGCGAGTGCGTAGACGAGCACCAGCGGCAGACCGCACAGCGTCGCGACGACCAGCACTCCGCGCACGATCAGCGGATCGATCCGCAGACGCGCGGCGAGGCCCGCAGCCACGCCGCCGATCCATCCGTCCGAACGGGCGATGCCGAGACCAGCCACCCAGGCGAAGAAGCGGTCGGAGCGGCGGGACGCCGGCGGGCGATCGAGCGGCGGCGGCGCGGTCGGAGATGTCATGTTCCGATCCTGTCGGGCGGCGTTCGCCGCCCGCTATGGGGTGAACCCCTGAGCCGACCCTGATCCTGGCCGGCGGAGGGGCGGATCCGCGTGCGGCGGTGATTGGATGGCGGCATGTCGACTTCCGTCCCCCTCGCGCCGCCCGCGCGCTCGCCGCGGTCGGCGGCGCACCGTCCGCCACTCGCCCGAGTGCGCGAATGCCTGGTCAGTGGCACAGCCGAGGGTCTCGCGAGGCACCTCGGCACAGGACCGGCGCTGGTGCGCACGATCTTCATCGTCTCGGCGCCCATGGCGGGTTTCGGTGTTCTTCTCTACCTCTGGTGCTGGATGCTCACGCCGTGGGAGCAGGGCGAGGCCCGCCCGTCCCGACGGATACCCGTGGCCTGGCTGCTGCTTGCAGCCAGCGCCGTCCTGGCGCTGATCGTGCTTCCGCAGCTCGGCACCGGATACCGCTTCGGGGTGTGGCTCGGCGACATCGGCGGCATGTCACCCGATGTCCCGACCGTCGCCGATCTGCTGACACTGCTCATCGTCGTCGTTCCCGTCGTCGCCGCCGCGCTCTGGGCGGATCTCGTCGATCGTGATGACCCGCGCCGCGGACCCCGTCACTCGGCGGCGGTGCGCATGATCGCCGTCGCAGGCGTCGTCATCCTGCTGCTCGCCCTGTTGCGGGCCTCGAACCCCTTCCTGCTGCTGGTTCCGTTCGCGGGACTGCTGGCGATGTTCTCCTCGTCGCTCGCGCAGCGCTGGCGCGAGCTGGCGAGTGAGCGCATCAGGCGCATCCGCGAAGAGCAGCGCAGCGAGATGGCAGCGCACCTGCATGACTCGGTGCTGCAGACGCTCGCGCTGATCCAGAACAGGGCGGGCGCCTCGAGCGAGGCGGCCCGACTCGCCCGCGCTCAGGAACGTGAGCTGCGCGCGTGGCTGTACGACGGCGATGCGCCCGCCGACAGTGACCTCGCCACCGATCTGCGCGACTACGCCGGAGCCCTCGAACTCGACTATCCCGCGCGTATCGACGTGGTCTCGGCCGGGTTGTCGACCGAGCGTGCGAGCGGCGAGCTCGCCGCCGCAGCCCGCGAGGCGATGCTCAACGCGGCGCGGCATGCGGGCGGCGAGGTGTCGGTGTACATCGAGGGGGCCGCGACGGGCGTCGACGTGTTCGTGCGCGACCGCGGAGAGGGATTCGATCTCGACGCTGTGCCGGGCGACCGGCTCGGCGTGCGTCAGTCGATCATCGCGCGCATGCGTCGCGCCGGTGGCACGGCGACGGTGCGCAGCGACGAGAACGGCACCGAGGTGCACCTGCGCATCGTCGGCAGCCCGGCGCGCGACACGGGGGAGCAGAGGAATGGCTGACGGCATCAGGGTCGTGATCGTCGACGACCACTCGATCTTCCGCTCGGGCCTCAGGGCCGACCTCGACGACACCGTGCAGGTCGTCGGCGAGGCAGCCGATGTGGCCTCGGCCATCGCCATCATCGCCGAGATGCGGCCGGATGTCGTGCTGCTCGACGTGCACCTTCCCGGCGGCCCGTCCATGCCGCTCGCCGACTCGACCGGAGGTGAGGCGGTCATCCGCGGATCCATGCCGACCACGGCGCGGTTCCTCGCGCTGAGCGTGTCGGACGCCGCCGAAGACGTCGTGCGCGTGATCCGCGCGGGCGCCCGCGGCTACATCACGAAGGGATCGTCGGGAGTCGAGGTGTCCAAGGCGGTGCATGCAGTGGCGGGTGGGGACGCCGTCTTCTCTCCTCGTCTGGCGGGGTTCGTGCTGGATGCCTTCGGCGCCGTCGCCGGTGAGACCGCGGCCGTGGAAGACGAGCTCGACCGTCTGTCAGGGCGTGAGCAGGAGGTGATGCGGCTGATCGCGCGCGGCTACGCGTACAAGGAGGTCGCGTCGGAGCTGTTCATCTCGATCAAGACGGTCGAGACGCATGTGTCTTCGGTGCTGCGCAAGCTGCAGCTGTCGTCGAGGCACGAGCTGACGGTCTGGGCGACCGAGCGCCGCCTGCTCTGACCTTCCGTTCTGATCCGCCCGGCCACTCGCACATGCAGAGAGCCCGCCGGTCGACGCGACCAGGCGGGCTCTCGGATGAGGGCTCAGGCTGCCAGCCAGAGACCCTTCCGGTCAGTGATGACCGTGAGACCAGGGGCGACGCTCTCGTCGTGCCCGATGCGGGTGCCGCGTGCAACCTGCGCTCCCGCGCCGATCTCGGTGCGAACGCCGATCCAGGCGCCGTCGCCGACGGCCGCTCCTGCGCCGATGTGCGCATGCGCGTCGATCCGCACGTTTTCGCCGATCACGGCGTCCGGTTCGACCCAGGCGCCGCGCGCGACCCTCGCTCCGGCGCCCACCCGGGCGCCGGGTTCGACATAGGCACCGGCCTCGATGAGAGCCTTCGGATGCACCTTCGCGCCGTGCGCGACGAGTCCGCGTCCGTTGGCGTGCTTGCGGTATCGCAGCGTGGCGCCCTGGTCGTCCTCGATATCGATGTAGTTCTTGCCCACGTTTCCTCCCGTGTCCGGAGTCTTCCGGATATATGTACAACCGGGAGGGGGCTTGATTCATTCCCCGTTTGGGATTAGCTCAACGCTGGCAGTTCGGACACCAGAATGTGATGCGCTCTCGGGTCGGATCCGCGCCCAGTTCACCTTTGCGGATGGGCGTTCCGCAGCGTCGGCACGATCGTCCTGCCCGGCCGTAGACCCAGTCGGTGAAGCCGCGGCGCGCGTCGCCGGTGAACGTGCGGTCGACGCGATCCTTATTGGCGCGGATCGTGCGCACGCCGAGGTCGAGCAGCGCGGGAACGTCGACCTCTGCCGTCGGCGTCTCGGGTCGGATGCCCCGCAGGAACAGCAGTTCGGCGGCGTACTCGTTGCCGAAGCCGGCCACGTTGCGCTGGTCGAGGAGCGCCACGTGGATCTCGCGGGTATCGGCGCTGAGCCGTCGGATCGCCTCATCGAGATCCCAGTCGTCCGCGAGCGGATCAGGGCCGAGGTAGTCGACCAGATCGCCCTCGTTGCGAGTGGGGACGAGCTTGACCTCCGCGATGTCGACGCCGACCGCTTCATGGGTCGCGGTGCCGACGATCGCGCGCACCTTGAACGCGGGGTGCCGCCACTTCTCGCCGGGTCGGTAGATGAACCACGTGCCGTCCATGCGCAGATGGGAATGCAGCGTGTACTCGCCGATGCGCATGAGCAGGTGCTTGCCTCGGGGCACGACGTCGTGCACGACCTGGCCGGTGAGATCGGCGGTCGCAAGGCGGGGCACGCGCAGATCGAAGCGCGTCACCTCCTGACCGCGCAGCGCGGCATCGAGGCGATGCGCGGCGCGATAGATCGTGTCGCCCTCAGGCACCGGGCGCTCCCGTTGTTCGCTGAGCGAGGAGGTCACGCGCGATCAGGGTGGCTCCTGCGACCGCGGTCGGCATGATGAACACCGCACCGAGCGGAACCATGAAGCACAGCTGCGTCGCCGCGCCGAAGCCCAGCAGCCGTGCGCGGCGCCCCGCGAACAGGCGTGACCGCTCGGCGCTCGGGATGTCGCGCGCGTTCAGCGCCCGCCCGGTGAGCTCGCGCGCGAGCAGGCGACCCGTGAGAAGCACGCTCGTCACGGCCGCGAGCGGTGCGCCGACGAGCGGGATGAAGCCGATCGCCAGCGCGAGCAGCGCGACGAGGGCGCCGAGCGCGACCAGCCGGATGCTCTCGCCCAGTGCCACGAGGAAGCCGCCGTCGCCCTCGGGAACATCACCGCCGAGGTCCGTCTCTATCGCGCGCCAGATGCGCTGGTAGAACGGATCGCCGATGAGCAGCGTGAGCGCGGTGAAGGTGACGCTGGCGAGCACGAGCACCGCGATGGCCGCCACTACGCCGAGGGCGGTGCGCAGGGCATCCCTCCAGAATGGATCCCATCCGTCGGCGAACGGCGTCGCCCACGCGGTGATGCCGCCCAGGTTGAGCAGCAGCGGGATGATGACGGCCGCGAGCAGGGCGAGCGCGATCAGACCTGGCACCAGTCCGAGCGCCATCAGGCCGGGGCGGCGCTTCCAGTAGCCGAACCCGCGCCCGAGGAAGCGGATGCCGGTGAAGAACTCGCTGACCATGGGGAAAGTCAATCAGACCGCTTTGCGCAGGGCGTAGCCGCGGGGGGTCGCCACGAACCCCGCCTCCTGCAGCGCGAACGCGAACGGGGTGCCGTAGACGCCCTCGCCGTTGATCTTCTCGACGGTGAGCGTCTCGAGCCGGCGGGCGCGGGCGGTTGCGGCGAGATCGGCCGCCGCCGCCTTCAGCACCTCCGGATCGTCATCGAAGGCGAGCACGGTGCGGCCACCGCGTTCGAGATACAGCACGAGCTCGCCGTCGACGAGCACGACGAGGCCGCCGGCTTTGCGGCCAGGACGGTGCGACACGGTCTCGAGCCGCGGCCACGCGAGTGCAGCGCCGTAGGGGTTGGCCGGGTCGGTCGCGGCGAGGGTGACGGCTTTGCGCGGCGGCGGGTCGGAGAGTCCGGCGAAGGTGCGCAGGCGGTCGACGGTGGTGGATGCGGCGAACTGGGCCGCACCGAGTTTCTCGATCACGTATCCGCGGCGGCAGTGCCCGGCCTCTTCGAAGCCGGCCAGCACCCGGTACACCTGGGCGAAGCCACCCGGTACCCCTTCGGCCTGCACGGCACCGCGGGTGACGACGCCGTAGCGGTCGAGCAGCAGGCCCGCGGTGACCGTCGCTCGGCGCGCGGCATCCGGATCGGTGTCGGGCAGTACGGCCCAGCGGCCACCCGCCCCGGCGGCGCTCGGCTGGGCGGCTGGTCTGGCGAGCGAGATGCCCCGGTAGGTGCGCGTGCGCGGGGCACGCCTCGCGGTCTTGTGCGCCTGGGAGCCGCCCGCGATGAGGGCGCGCACAGGGGCGAACGTGTCGTTGGTGATGTGCCCCTGCCACGCCAGCGACCAGAGCGCCTCGACCACCGACTGCTGGTTCTCGGCACCGGTCATCATCTTGAGGGGGCCGGCGAACGACGCCCCGCTCAGCCGCAGGGCATCGTGCACCTTCTCTTCCAGCGAGCCCGACGCGGGCGGCTCTTCGGGCACGGGCAGCGTGTAGGGAGCGAGGTCTGCGGGGTGCAGCGAGATCCAGCCGTCGCGGCCGGGCAGCGAGCCGTGCCCGGCCCAGACGACCTCGCCCGAGGCCGTGAGCTCGTCGAGCAGCGCGGGGGAGTAGTCGCGCACCCGACCGGGCAGAACGAGCGACTCCCATGCGCTGGCGGGGATCGGCACGCCGGCGAACTGCTCGATGACGCTGAGCACCCCATCGACGCCCTCGGTCGGGCGCGTGAGGTGCTGCCAGTCGGGCAGGAAGCGCGCGTACGCCTGGGGGCTGACAGGCTCGACGCTGCCTCGGATCGCGGCGAGCGACCGCATGCGCAGGCGGCGCATCACCTCGACGTCGCACCATTCCTTCGATCCGTCAGAGGCGGTCGCGCCGCCCGAAGACGCCGGCAGGAAGAACCCGCTGGTCAGCCGGCCTGCCGACTCCAGTCGCTGCAGGGTGTGCCGTGCGACGGCGGCCCCGATGCCGAAGCGACCGGCGACATCGTCGGTCGTGAAGGGACCATGCGTGCGCGCGTGGCGGGAGACGAGATCGCCGAGCGGATCGGCGACCGGTTCGAGGAAGGCCACGGGGATGCCCGTGGGCAGCGCCACTCCCAGCGCATCGCGCAGACGGCCCGCATCCTCGATCACGGCGACGCGGGAACGCCCGGCGATGGTCACGGGGATGGCGCGACGGGCGGTGACGAGCTCGGCGAGGAAGGCGGCGGCGGCTTCGGGGGTCGCGGACGGCACCTCGGACTCGGCGGTATCCGGAGCGGCTGTCGCGGCTGTCTCGAGCCGGAGCGCCACCTCCTCGGCGTCCAGAGGGCCGAGCATGCGCAGCAGGTCGGCGACGCCCTCGACACCGCGCACCCTCCGCTGCGGGTCGAGCCGCTGGGCCTCGCGCTCGAACTGGGCGATGACGTCGGGGTCGAGCAGCTCACGCATCTCGACCGTGCCGAGCAGCTCGCCGAGCAGAGCCGGATCGACCGACAGCGCAGCCGCCCGGCGCTCGGCGAGAGGAGAATCGCCCTCGTACATGAACGCGCCGACGTAACCGAACAGCAGGTCGCGCGCGTAGGGCGATGGTTGCGCTGGTTCGGTCTCGACGAGCCGGATGCGCCGTTCGGCGATGTCGATGATCAGGCGGCGCAGCGACGGCAGGTCGTAGACGTCCTGCAGCACCTCGCGCAGCGTCTCGAGGATCACCGGGAAGGTCGGATGCCGGCGCGCCACCTCGAGCAGCTGCGCAGAGCGCTGCCGCTGCTGCCACAGCGGAGTGCGCTTGTTCGGGTTCATGCGGGGCATGAGCAGCGCGCGGGCCGCGCACTCGCGGAAGCGGGAGGCGAACAGCGCAGAGCCGCCGACCTCGGCGGTGACGATCTGCTCGAGCTCGTCGGCATCGAAGACGAAGAGGTCGGCTCCCGGCGGCTGCGCATCGGCATCCGGGATCCGCACGATGATGCCGTCGTCGCTCGCCACGGCCGAACCCTCGACGCCGAGGCGCTCGCGCACGCGCGCGTTGAGGGCCAGCGCCCACGGCGCATGCACTTTCATTCCGTACGGGGAATGCAGGATGATCCGCCAGTCGCCGACCTCATCGCGGCCGCGTTCGACGGTCAAGGTCCGATCGGTCGGGAGGGTGCCGGTGGCCTCTCTCTGCTCGGTCAGGTACCCCATGAGGTTGTCGCGGGCGCGTTCGTCGAGCCCCGCGTCGATCAGGCGCTGCTGCGCCTTCGCAGGCTGCGCGGTCGACACTTCTCGTGAGAACCGGCCGAGGGCCTCGCCGAGTTCGAACGGGCGCCCGATGCCGTCGCCGTGCCAGAACGGCACCTTGCCCGGCTGCCCGTACGCGGGCAGCACGTTGACCCGATCGTGGGTGATCTCGGCGATGCGCCAGCTCGTGGTGCCGAGCGTGAAGACGTCGCCGACACGGGACTCGTAGACCATCTCCTCGTCGAGCTCGCCGACGCGGGCACCCGAGGTCTCACCGGCGACGAAGACGCCGAACAGCCCGCGGTCGGGGATCGTCCCTCCGCTCGTCACCGCGATGCGCTGTGCTCCTGGCCGGCCGGTCAGCGTACCGGCATCCCGATCCCACACGACGCGGGGGCGCAGTTCGGCGAACTCGTCCGACGGGTACTTGCCGGCGAGCAGGTCGAGCGTCGCCTCGTAGGCCGAGCGGGGCAGGGTCTGGAACGGAGCGCTGCGCCGCACGGTCTCGAACCACTCCTCGACCGAGATCGAGTCGAGCGCGCAGGCCGCGACGGTCTGCTGGGCGAGGATGTCGAGAGGGTTGCGCGGCACGGCGATCGCCTCGATCTGCCCGGCGAGCATTCGCTCGGTCACGATGGCGGTGTGCAGCACGTCGCCGCGGTGCTTGGGGAAGAGGGATGCCCGGCTGATCTCGCCGACCTGGTGCCCGGCTCGGCCGACGCGCTGCAGACCCGACGCCGCCGACGGCGGCGCCTCCACCTGGATGACCATGTCGACCGCGCCCATGTCGATGCCCAGCTCGAGACTGCTCGTCGCGACGACGCAGCGCAGCATCCCCGACTTCAGCTCGTCTTCGACGATCGCCCTCTGCTCCTTCGAGACCGATCCGTGGTGGGCTTTCGCGAGCACCGGCTCGGCAGCGGCGGTGGCACCCGCCTGCGCGATCCCGGCCGCAGGCGGTGCCGCGGGTTCGGGAACGGGCATCCCGATCCGCTCGGCGTAGATCTCGTTGAGCCGGCCCGTCAGCCGTTCGGCGAGCCGCCGCGAGTTCGCGAAGACGATGGTCGAGCGGTTCTCGAGCACCTTGTCGACGATGGCCTCTTCGACGTGGGGCCACACCGATCCGGTGATCTCGGTGTACTCCGCCGGCTCGTCGGCCGCCGCTGTGGCACCGGGCGGCGGGGGAGGGTTGCGCATGTCGTCGATAGGCACGACCACTCCGAGCTCGAACGTCTTCACCGCACGCGGAGCGACGATGTCGACCGGCGCCGAGCCGCCCAGGAACCGCGCCACCTCGTCAATCGGGCGCACGGTCGCCGATAGGCCGATCCGCTGAGCCGGGCCCTCGGCGCCGCGCGCCGTGCGCAGCGCGTCGAGCCGCTCGAGGCTGACCGCGAGGTGAGCGCCGCGCTTGGTCGCGGCGACCGCGTGCACCTCGTCGATGATCACGGTGTGCACGTTCTGCAGGGTGTCGCCCGCACGGCTGGTGAGCATGAGGTACAGCGACTCGGGCGTGGTGATGAGGATGTCGGGCGGGTCGCTCACGAGCTTGCGCCGATCGCTCGAGGTCGTGTCGCCAGAGCGCACGCCCACCGTGATCTCGGGGGCGGGCACGCCGAGCCGCCGCGCCGATTGGCCGATGCCGATCAGGGGCGAGCGCAGGTTGCGCTCGACGTCGACGCCGAGGGCCTTCAGTGGCGAGATGTAGAGCACGCGCGTGCGTGAGGTGCGCTCCCTGGCATCCGGGCTGCTGTCGGGCGCGGCCGTGCGCTCGCGGAAGACGCTGTCGATGGCCCAGAGGAACGCCGAGAGCGTCTTGCCCGATCCGGTCGGAGCGACCACCAGCGCGTTGCGCCCGGCCGAGATCGCGTCCCACGCGCCGGCCTGCGCGGGCGTGGGCGCATCGAACGCCCCGCGGAACCAGTCCTGTGTCGCGGGGGTGAATCTGTCGAGCACGTCGCTCATCCCTCCATCATCGTCTGCCCCTCCGACATCGGCGCGGAGCTTGCCCTCGACAACGTCGGAGGGGTAGGGGATGCTGGCCGCATGGCGCACACGACGAACTACACCAACACGTTCATCGAGGTCAGCGAAGACTGCCCGGCGCAGCACGGCGTCGAACCGCCGATCGCCGAGAACCTGTCGATCGCCGCCCTGCACTACCGCCTGCTCAGCGAAGAGCCGTACACGCGCACCTCCGACGACGTGCTCTTCGAGACGCATGCGCTGCGCAAGGGCATCGACCCCGACGACGCTGACGCCAGGGCTGAGTTCTTCTCGAAGGGACAGGCCTGCCTGCGCGCATCGCCCCTGAGCAAGCGGTACGGCTGGGGCACGCACCACGACGAGCACGGCCGCGTCGCGATGTTCCCCCGCGACTCCGACGAGTACGCCGCGCTCGCCGCCGATCCGTCGCTCGAGCACAAGCGGGCGATGCGCTCGAGCCGTCGCAGCTGAGCGGATCGCGAGAGAGCGGATCGCAGGAGGGCGGCCGGGGGATGACCCCAGCCGCCCTTCCGCGCGTCAACCCTGAGCGTGTCCGCCCTGGGCGCCTCAGCCGACCTCGGTGAGCCCGCCCTCCGCATCCAGCTCCAGCGTCAGATCGAGTCCGAGCCTGGCGAGGAACGCGTCGTCGTGGCTGACGATCAGCACGGCACCGCGATAGGCGCGCAGCGCCTCGACCAGCTGGTCCGCGGTGTCGAGATCGAGGTTGTTGGTCGGCTCGTCGAGCACGACCAGATGCGGCGCCGGATCGGCGAGCAGCACCTTCGCCAGAGCGACGCGGAACCGCTCGCCGCCCGACAGCGCGCCGACCGGCCGGTCCATCGTCGCGCCGCGGATCAGGAACCGGGCCAGCCTGTTGCGCAGCTCCTTGTCGGGCACGTGCGGCGCGGCCGCGGCGATGTTCTGCACCACCGACGCCTGATCGTCGAGCCCGTCGATCCGCTGCGAGAGGTACCCGATGCGGTCGGTGTGCGCGTCAGCGTGCAGGTTCGGGTTCAGCGGAGGGCCGGATGCCCCGGCATCCGCACTCTCCGCGCGGAAATGTACGCTTGCCGCGGATAGATCCGCCGAATCCGTCCGCGCGAGGCGCACTTCTCCGCGCGAAGCGTCGGTCCCGCCAGCACCGGATGCCACCAGCCGGCGCAACAGGGTCGTCTTGCCCACTCCGTTCCGGCCGATGAGCGCCACCCGCTCCGGGCCCTGCACGATCCATGACCGCTCTCCGTCGCCGATCGTCGCGATCCGGCGCGACGCCGACATCCGGGGATCCGGCAGCCCGATCTTCATCGTGTCGTCGTCGCGCACCCGGCGGCCGGCGGCATCGAGGGCCTGGTGAGCGGCATCCTCCTTGCCTCGAACCTCGGTGCGCAGCCGTCCGGCCGACACCTCGGCGGCCATCTTGCGCCCGTTCGCGATGATCTTCGGCACGCGCTTCTCCTCGAACGCCTTCCGGCCCATCTGCGCACGCGTGGCGAGCTTGGCCTCGGCCTCGATCCGCTGCCTCTTCTCCTTCCGGTATGCCTGCGCGGCGTCGCGCTCGGCCTGGCGCGCAGCGCCCTGCTCGGCGTCCAGCCATGCCCGCCATTGCGAGTAGGGGCCGCCGAACACGCTCAGCTCGCTGCCGTAGATCTCGGCGGTGTCGTCCATGAGCTCGAGCAGCGACAGGTCGTGACTGACCACGATGAGCGCGCCCTTCCACGCGCGCACCATGTCGGCGAGTCGCTGTCGCGCCTCGCGGTCGAGATTGTTGGTGGGCTCGTCGAGCAGTGTGATGGGGGCCCGCCTCAGGCGGATGCCCGCGACCGCCACCAGCACGGCTTCGCCGCCCGACAGCTCTCCGACGGTCCGGTCGAGGAACGAGGGGTCGAGTCCGGCTTCGGCGAGGGATGCCTCGGCGCGAGCTTCGATGTCCCAGTCGTCGCCGACGGCATCGAAGTGCGCCGGGTCGACGTCGCCCGCGGTGATCGCGCGCACCGCGTCGAGCGCAGCGGCGATGCCGAGCAGCTCGGCGACCCGGCGGTCGGTCTCGAGCGTCAGGCGCTGCGGCAGGTACGCGACCTGGTCGGAGCGCAGGATCTGCCCGGACGCCGGGGTGAGCTCGCCCGCGATCAGGCGCAGCAGCGTCGACTTGCCGGCGCCGTTGCGGCCGACGAGACCGGTGCGACCCGATCCGAACGAGCCGCTGACGGCGTCGAGTGCGATGGAGCCGTCCGGCCAGGCGAAAGAGACCCGGTCGAGCGTGACGGCGGCTGTGGTGAAGATGTTCGGTGATGACATGAGCGACTCCCGGAAATATGCGGGTGCGCGGATGCCGACGAAGAGGGCTTCGCGAGACGTCGGAGAGACGTCGGATCGAAGGGCCTGTCGAGGGGCTCGAGTACGGAGCGGGTCCTGCCGGAGGGCGGGTTCGTCGGATCAGCGCGTGGATGTGTTACGCGGAGAGGCGACGAATCAGATCAATGGACTTCCAGACACGGCGGATAGGACCCTGCGACTTTATCTGCGCCGGACGCGGACGCGCAACCCGGGCGTGTCGTGGTCATGCGGTCTTCTTCGAGACCGAGTCCTTCCACTGCGAGAGGAACACGTGCACGTCCGAGAGCTCCTGCTCGGAGATCGAGTGGGTCAGCCCCTGGTAGACACGGCCCGACAGCTCGGAGTGCGCAGGCAGCCACTGTGCCGTGTGTTCGACGAGGCCTGCGGGGATGACGTCGTCGTGAGTGCCGCGGCCCCAGAACACCGGGGGTCGCTCTTCCTCCAGCACGGCGTCGTTCGGCAGCTCGCCAGGGGCTGCGTACCCGCTCAGTGCGACGACCGCGTCGATCCGCGATGGCTCGAGGCGCAGCGCCTGCAATGACACGGCAGCGCCCTGCGAGAACCCCAGCAGCGCGACCGATGGGACACCTGCGGTCGCTTCGTCGAGCCAGGCGAGCAGCGCTTCGGCTGCGAGGGTGATGCCTGCGGCATCCCGCGTGTCGAGCGAATCGATCGCGTACCACGACCGACCGGGCATCGGCCAGGGCGGGGTGAGCGGAGCCCCGACGGCGGCCACCGCGATGCCGTCGGGCAGGTAGGGGATCAGACCGAACAGGTCGCGCTCGTCGGCGCCGTAGCCGTGCAGCAGCACCAGCAGCGGCTTGCCCTCGCGCGGCTCAGGCGACCACAGGGTCACGGAGGAATCGATCGAGACTGTCACGGTGACATCCTGCCAGTCCCCTCCGACGTCCCGTCTGCGCAGTCGGACGCTGGTAGAAATGAGCCATGGCGGTGCGCACTCCTGATCCCGGCCCCGAGCCCGACGACGACTTCAGCTTCGACGGAGCGCGTCCGGTCGACGCCAACCCCGGCTGGCTCACCGACATCGAGCTCGAAGAGGCCCGCCGCCGTCTGCCGATGCTGTACGTCGAGGCCATCCCCGTCATCACCGACGGATCCGGTCAGGTCACCTCGGTCGGCGTCCTGCTGCGATCCACGCCCCTGGGCGAGATCACCCGCACGATCGTGTCGGGTCGGGTGCGCTACGGCGAGACGATCCGCGACGCGCTGTTCAGGCACGTCGAGAACGACCTCGGCCCCATGGCCTTTCCGCTGCTGCCGCCGTCGCCCGCGCCGTTCGCCGTCGCCGAGTACTTCCCGATCCCGGGTGTGAGCGCGTTCCATGACGACCGTCAGCACGCCGTGTCGCTGGCCTTCGTCGTGCCTGTCACCGGCACCTGCGAACCGCGGCAGGACGCGCTCGAGGTCACCTGGTTCTCACCCGAAGAGGCGGCGTCGGATTCTCTCGCGGCGGATCTCGAGGGTGGCCGGGGAACCCTCATCCGTCAGGCCCTCGCACATCTGGGCCTGCTGCGCTGAGATGACCTGGACGCCCGAGGTCTGGCAGAGCGAGGCATTCGAGCGCGAGCTGCGTGAGTGGATCACTCCGCACACCGGTGCGGTGCGAGGGCTCGTGCGGGTCAAGGATCGTCCGTGGTCTGGTGTCTGGCGGGTGGATGCCGAGAACGGCACCTTCTACGCCAAGCAGAACTGCCCTGGGCAGCAGCAGGAGGCGCGCATCGTCTCGGTGCTGAGCAGGATCGCCCCCGATTTCATCGTCGAACCGGTGGCCCTGGATGAGCAGCGTGACCTGCTGCTCACCGCCGACGCCGGTCGCACCTGGCGCGAGGCGCTGGCCGACGGCGCCGCGGTGGGATGGGAGACGCTGCTGCACGATGCGATGCTGCTGGCCCGCACATCGGTGCCGGTGCTCGACGACATGGGCCTCACGGTGCTCGATCCCGCGGGCATCCGGGATCACCTCATCCGCGCTCGTGACGAGTGGCGCATCCCCGACGAGTTCCGCGCCGGCGTCGATGCTGCCGTCGACGTCGTCGGCGCAGCCGGCGACCAGATCGCCGCTCTCGGATTGCCGCTCGCGCTGGATCACAACGACCTGCACGATGCGAACGCCTTCGTCGGCGATCATGGAGCGCGCTTCTTCGATTTCGGTGATGCGGTGGCATCCAGCCCGCTGGCCGCCCTGCGTGTGCCGCTCGCCGTGTACGCGAACTCGATCCACGCCTCTGAGAGCGACCCGCGTGTGCTGGCGATCGCCGACGCCGCGCTCGAGGTGTGGAGCGATCTCGCGCCGATGGCCGAGCTGCGCGCGGCGCTGACGGCGGCGAACCGGCTCGCCGCCGTCGCGCGAGCCGAATCCTGGCACCGCATCCTCGAGAGCGTCCCCGGCGAGCTCGTCGCAGACGATCACCGCGGGGCGGATGCCGAATGGCTGGCGGAGTCCGCGCTCTGACATGAGGCGGCGTCAGGCGCTCGTCAGGCGCGACAGTCGCGCAGAGGGCCGCGGCTAGGCTCGGTCGGGTGATCGAACCCATCGCCTTCCCCGCCGAACCCACCGACTGGCTCGACTTCGCCACCGCCCGCACCGATGACCGTCTCGCTGTGGTCGACGGGATCGTCGCACGACTCACAGACGGCACCTCGCGCGGTTCGCTTGAGCTGCTTCAGCTGTGGAACGACCTGCAGATCGCCCTGCGCACCTCCCGGAGCGAGGCCGAGGTGCTCGCCGAGGTGCACCCCGACCGTGTGGTGCGCGAGGGCGCCGAGTCGCGCACGGCGGCGGCGGAGGCGAAGGATGCCGAGCTCATGACGGATGCCAGGCTCGGGGCCCTCTTCGCGGCCGCCGACGCGACCGGCCTGGACGCCGACGCCTCACGTCTGCTGGAGAGGATCCGTCGTGATTTCCGGCGAGGCGGTGCGGACAGGGATGCCGGCACCCGCGAGCGCCTGCGCGAACTCGCCGCCCGCGAGACGGAGCTCGGAGTCGCGTTCGCCAGGAACATCCGGGAGGGGCGTCGTGAGATCCGAGTCGCACCCGACAGGCTGGCCGGGCTCCCCGACGACTTCCTCGCGGGCCGGGCCCTGGGCGACGACGGGCTCGTCGCGATCTCGACGGACAATCTCGACGTCATGGCGGTGATGAACTACGTGCGCGATCGCGAGATCCGCACCGAGCTGCGAGCGGCCCGCAGCGAGCTGGCCTGGCCCGAGAACGACGCGATCCTCTCCGAGCTGCTCACCGTGAGACAGCAGCACGCCGAACTGCTCGGCTACGACAGCTGGGCGGATTACGAGACAGACGACCGCATGGCCGGCTCGGCCGCACGTGTGGCATCGTTCCTCGCCGAGGTCGATGAGGCGACCCGCGCGGCCGCTCATACCGAGTACGACCTGCTTCTCGCACGGCTGCGCGACGAGCATCCGGATGCCGTCGAAGTCACGAACGCCGATCAGCACTACCTGCTGGCGCGGATGCACGAAGAGCGCTTCGCCGTCGACGCGCAGGAGGTGCGTCGTCATCTCGACTTCGAGCGTGTGCTCGGCGGCCTGCTGTCGACGACGGGCCGCCTGTTCGACATCGAGTACGTGCCGGTCGACGTGCCGGTGTGGCACCGGGACGTTTGCTCGTACGACGTCGTGCGGGCGGGGGAGCGCATCGGGCGCATCCACCTCGACCTGCACCCGCGCGAGGGCAAGTTCAACCATGCGGCATGCTTCCCGCTCGCGCCGGGCGTGCGCGGCCGGATGCTGCCCGAGGCGGCACTCGTGTGCAACTTCCCGCGCGGGCTCATGGAGCACCGTGAGGTGCAGACGTTCTTCCACGAGTTCGGGCACCTCGTGCATGACATCCTCGGCGGCGACCAGGAGTGGGCGCCGTTCTCCGGTGTCGCCACGGAATGGGACTTCGTCGAGGCGCCGAGTCAGATGCTCGAGGAGTGGGTGTGGGACGCCGAGGTGCTCTCGTCGTTCGCAACCGACGATTCCGGAGCGCCGATCCCCGCCGATCTGGTCGAGCGGATGCGCGAGGCCGAGGCCTTCGGACGCGCCCTGCTCACACGGACGCAGCTCGGTCATGCCCGCGTCTCGTACCACCTGCACATGGACCGCCCCGACGACCTCGCCGCAGCCACCGACCACTGGTATGAGGTGTCGACGCCCGTGCGCACGCTGCCCGGTACGCACTCCTACGCGTCGTTCGGGCACCTGACGGGCTACGGATCGTGCTACTACACGTACCAGTGGAGCCTCGTGATCGCCCGCGACCTGCTCACGGGGTTCGCCGGGCTATGCTCGACGAGGCGTCAGCCGCGCGCTACCGCCGGGAGATCCTCGAGCCCGGTGGTCGCCGCGATGCCGCTGACCTGGTCGAGGCGTTCCTCGGCCGCCCGTTCACGGTCGACGCGTACCGGCAGTGGATGGGCTCGACCGCCGCCTGAGCTCAGCCCGCGGTGCCGGGCGCCCGGCGCCCGCCCCCGCGCGCTGCGCACGCCCCGCATCCTCGCCCCCTCCTGACTACCTCGCCCCTGCTCGTTTACGTGAATGAGCAGGGGCGAGGTAGTCCAGCAGGGGCGGGGATGCCCGGATGCCCGGATGCTCGGTCGCGGGGATGCCCGGATGCTCGGGCGCCCGAGGGCCGGCGGTGTCAGGCGGTCGTCAGGCGCGACAGCTCGGCGACGAAGGCGTCGACGTCGGACTCCTGCGTGTCGAACGAGCACATCCAGCGCACCTCGTTGCGTGCGGCATCCCAGTCGTAGAAGCGGAACTTCTCGCGCAGCCTGTCGGCGACGCCGTCGGGCAGCGTCGCGAACACGCCGTTGGACTGGGTGGGCTGGGTGAAGGCGACGCCGCGGATGCTGCCGTCGGCGATGCCCTGCTCGACCTCGGAGCGCAGCCGCTGGGCCATCGCGTTGGAGTGACGGGCGTTGTGCAGCCACAGGTCGCCCTCGAGCAGGGCGATCAGCTGGGCCGACACGAACCGCATCTTCGACGACAGCTGCATGTTGTACTTGCGGCTGTACAGCAGGCCCTCGGCGGCGTCGGGATTCAGCACGACGATCGCCTCGCCGAGCATCGCGCCGTTCTTGGTGCCGCCGAAGCTGAGCACGTCGACGCCGACGTCGGTCGTGAAGGCCCGCAGCGGCACGTCGAGGGCGGCTGCGGCGTTCGAGATGCGGGCGCCGTCGAGGTGCAGCTTCATGCCGCGCTCGTGCGCGTGCTCGGCGAGCGCCGCGATCTCGTCGACCGTGTAGAGGGTGCCGAGCTCGGTCGACTGCGTGATCGAGACGACCAGCGGCTGCGCCCGGTGCTCGTCGCCCCAGCCCCAGGCCTCGCGGTCGACGAGCTCGGGGGTGAGCTTGCCGTCATCGGCGGGAACGGTGAGCAGCTTGAACCCGCCGATGCGCTCGGGAGCGCCGCCCTCGTCGACGTTGATGTGAGCGGTGGATGCCGAGATCACGGCGCCCCAGCGGGGGAGCATCGACTGCAGCCCGGTGACGTTCGCGCCGGTGCCGTTGAAGACGGGGAAGGCCTGCGCGCTGTCGCCGAAGTGACCGCGGAACACCTCCTGCAGGCGCCCGGTGTACTGGTCTTCGCCGTAGGCGATCTGGTGGCCGTCGTTGGCCGCCGCGATCGCGGCCAGCACCTCGGGGTGGATGCCGGAGTAGTTGTCGGATGCGAAGCCGCGGACGGCGGTGTCATGCAGAGTGCTCACCGTCCGATTCTACGAGGCGGCGGATGCCCGGATTCTCGCCTCCGGCCCTGTCGGATGTCGGTGGCCGAGATTACCCTCGAACCCGTGACCGCAACTGCGAAGACGAGGGCGTTCGCGAACGTGCTCGTGAACACGCTGATCGCCAACGTGACGACCAGCTTCCTCTGGTTCGCGCTGACGTTCTGGGTGTACATCGAGACGAAGTCGGTGCTCGCCACCGGCGTCATCGGCGGCGCGTACATGCTGCTCATCGCGTTCTTCTCGATGGTGTTCGGCACCATCGTCGACCGCTACCGCAAGCACACCGTGATGGTGATCTCGAGCGTCGTCTCGGCGGTGGCGTTCGGGGCGGCTGGCCTGCTCTACCTCTGGCAGCCCGAGTCGGCGCTGCTCGACATCAGCGGTCCGTGGTTCTGGGCGTTCGCGCTGATCATCCTGATCGGCGGCGTCATCGAGCAGCTGCGCAGCATCGCCCTGTCGACGACCGTCACGCTGCTGATCCCCGAAGAGAAGCACGCCAACGCCAACGGTCTCGTCGGCACGGTGCAGGGCATCGCGTTCCTGATCACCAGCGTCTTCTCGGGTCTGTCGATCGGCTTTCTCGGCATGGGGTGGACCCTGGTCATCTCTATCGTCGCGATGGGGCTGACCTTCGCGCACCTGCTCTTCATCCGCATCCCGGAAGAGGCGCCGCAGCGCGACCCCGACGCCCCGAGCGCACTCGACTTCCACGGCAGCGTCAGGGCGATCCGCGAAGCACCTGGCCTGTTCGCCCTGATCGTGTTCTCGACCTTCAACAACCTCATCGGCGGCGTCTACATGGCGCTCATGGACCCGTACGGCCTCACCCTGTTCTCGCCGCAGATGTGGGGCATCGTGCTCGCGTTCGCATCCACCGGGTTCCTCATCGGCGGGGCGCTCGTCGCGAAGTTCGGTCTGGGAAAGCGGCCGGTGCGCACCATGCTGCTCGTGGTGATCGGCATGGGCATTCTCGGAGCGGTGTTCATGCTGCGCGAGTGGTGGCCGCTGTTCGCGATCGGCATGTGGCTGTACATGATGATGGTGCCGCCGGTCGAGGCGGCCGAGCAGACGGTGATCCAGAAGGTCGTGCCGTACGCCCGGCAGGGGCGGGTGTTCGGCATGGCGCAGGCGATGGAAGCGGCGGCTGCGCCGGTCACGGCGTTCCTCATCGCGCCGCTTGCCGAGTTCCTGATCATCCCGTACATGCGCGGCGACGAGGGGCGGATGCAGTGGGGCTGGCTGCTCGGTGAGGGCGAGGCCCGGGGCATCGCCCTCATCTGCCTGTTCGCGGGCCTGATCATGGTCGTCGCGGCCGCGCTCGCGTTCTTCACGCGCTCGTACCGGCTGCTCACCCGCCTGTACGCTCAGGCGCCCGAGCCTGACGCTTCCGGGGGCTCGGTGGACGCCGGCCCTGGAGCGCCCGTCGACCCCGCGTTCGACCCGGTCGCGGCGCGAGGAGGTCAGGCGCACCTGCTCGATGCCGACGATGTCGCAGCCGGTGACCCGGCGACGACGTGGCCCGAACCCGACGAGGGGCGCAGGTGAGGCAGGCGGGTGGGAGCACCGGCGGGGCAGAGGTGCGGGTCGTGCCCGCCAGCGAGGCGAGCTGGGACGACCTGCAGAAGATCCTCACGGGCACTGCCTGCCAGTGTCAGTGCGAGCGGCAGCGGCTCGGCGACGGCGACTGGTGGTACATGCCGGTGGACGAGCGCACGGCGCTGCTGCGCAGCGAGGTGGGCTGCGATGACCCGCGGGCGAACGAGACGATCGGCGTCGTCGCCTATGAGGGCGGTGAACCCGCCGGCTGGTGCGCGGTCGACCGGCGCAGCGTGTACGCGCGGCTGCGCAATTCGCCGGTGCCGTGGAAGGGGCGCTCCGAGCGGAAGGACGACGAGTCGGTGTGGGCGATCACCTGTGTGATCGTGCGGCCGGGGCATCGCGGCCGTGGCCTGACGTACCCGCTCGTCGCCGGTGCGGTCGAGCATGCGAGAACGCAGGGTGCCTCAGCGATCGAGGGCTACCCGATGCTCACGGGCGGCGGCACGGTGACGTGGGGCGAGATGAACGTCGGGTCGGTCGGGCCGTTCTCCGCGGCGGGTTTCACCGAGGTGTCTCGCCCGACCGTGCGTCGCGTGGTGATGCGGCTCGAGCTCTGATCGGGCCGCCGCATACCCGCCGGGCTCAGCCCAGCGTGATCACCGTGTCGTTGAGCGCCACGGCATCCTGATCCCACAGCGCGACCACTGCTCGCGAGAGAGCATCGGCCTGCAGGCCGCCCTGAGCCCGCAGAATGACGGCTGCCGCACGCAGCTCGGCGCTGGCATCCCGCGCGGCCTTCGCGTAGCCCTGCGCGACCGCACGCGTCCATGCCTCGCTCGCAGCCTTCATGGCTGCGTAGTTCGCCCCGCCTGCGAGCGGGCGCGTGACCACGGTCGACGACACGATCGCGAAGCGGCCGGCATCCGATGCCCTGATGGCGGCGTCGAAGGAGCGACTCGTCGCGCGCACCGCCTGCAGGGCGGGCAGCAGCGCCTCGAAGTCCTCGTCAGTCTGCCCCGCCAGGCCGCCGCCTCCGCGCCAGCCGCCGACCAGCGGGATCACCGCGTCGACCTCGCCGAGCCTCTCGGCCAGAGCCTGCATATCGGCGAGCGAGGTCGCATCGGCTATCTCGGTCTGCGCCCCGGCATCCCGCAGCGCAGCCAGCCGCTCCTCTGAGCGTCCTGTGGCGATCACCCGCGCGCCGGAGTCGATCAGTGCGGTAGCGGCGGCAAGGCCAGCCTCGCTGGTGGCGCCGGCGAGGACGACGGTGCGGTTGATGCTCATGCGGCGCTCCTGACAGTTGAGATGAAGGACGGATGCAAGTCTGAAGGACGATCCGCAGAGGATCGTCCTTCAGAAGTGAGATCGTCCTTCAGACCTGCAATGCCACGAGGGTGTGTCAGTTGTCGGTGCCGCGGATTCCGACGGTCGACTCGATGACCGGCTTCATCTTCTTGTCGAGCGTCTCGAAGAACATCGACAGCGGGAACTCGTCGTCCATCACGGCGTCGGTGTAGCCCTTGGGCGCGCCGGCAAGGATCTCGTCGGACAGGCCGCGAGCCCACTGCGAAGCCGGGTGCGGAGTGAGCGTGCCGCGCACGAGCTCGTAGGCGGCGAGCCAGTGGGCGACCTTCGGGCGGTCGATCGAGTGCCAGTACAGGTCGTCGATCGCGTCGCCGAGGGCGACGACCGCGTCGGGCACGTTGTCCCAGTCGAAGGCGAGGGCAGTGTCGGTCCAGTGCAGCACGCCGTGCTGGTGCAGCCAGGCGAAGAGCAGCTGCCCGCCGACGGCGTCGTAGTTGCGCACGCGGTTGCCGGTGATCGCGAAGCGGAAGATGCGGTCGAAGATGACCGCGTACTGCACGAGGTGCGCGTAGTCGTGCATCTCCTTCTCCGACTCGGTGAGGGTCTCACCGGCGGCGATGCGGGCGTCGAACGCGCGCTCGATCTTGACCGACTCGCGGAACGCGGTCATGTCGCAGCGCATCTCCTCGAGCGAGTAGAGGAAGAACGGCATGCGCTGCTTGATCATGAACGGGTCGAACGGCAGGTCGCCGCGCATGTGCGTGCGGTCGTGGATGATGTCCCACATCACGAACGTCTTCTCGGTCATCTGCTGGTCGTCGAGCATCGCCTTGGCACGCTCGGGCAGGTCGAGGTTGGTGATCTCGGATGCTGCGCGCACGACGCGGCGGTACCGTGCGGCCTCGCGGTCCTGGAAGATCGCACCCCAGGTGAACGAGGGGATCTCGCGCATGGCGACGGTCTCGGGGAACAGCACGGCCGAGTTGGTGTCGTACCCGGGGGTGAAGTCGACCAGGCGCAGCGAGACGAACAGCTTGTTGCCGTAGTCGCCTGCTTCGAGCTCGGCGATGAACTCGGGCCAGATGGTCTCGACGATCAGCGCCTCGACGAGGCGGTCGCTCGAGCCGTTCTGCGTGTACATCGGGAAGACGACCAGGTGGCGGATGCCGTCGATGCGGTGCTGCTGGGGCTGGAAGGCGACCAGCGAGTCGAGGAAGTCCGGCACGCCGAAGCCGTCGTCGGCCCAGCGCTGGAAGTCGACGACGAGCGCGTCGAGGTAGGCGGCGTCGTGCGGGAAGGCGGGCGCGAGGGCGCGGATGCCGGCGATGATCGCCGCGACGTGACCGGCTGCGGCCTCGCGGTCGTCGACGTCGGGGATCGAGCCGTCCTTGATCTGAGTCGGGCGGATGGCGATCGCGGCGTCCTTGAGCTGCTTCCAGGCGGCGCTGTGCTCGGCGGTCGATGCGTCCTCCACGACCTCGGGCTCGCCGATGATGCTGTGGGTGGCGCTGGTGATGATGGACATCGAACCCTCCGATCGTAGAGATTGCCGGAAATTTTCCGGTCATGGATGCATTTCACCTGTATTATTCCATCTATGGATGACCCTGTCGACCACGCGATCCTGGCTGCCATCTCCCGTGACGGGCGCGCCACCCTGGCGCAGCTCTCCGAGGCGGTGGGGCTGTCGACCTCTGCCGTGCAGTCGAGGCTCAAGCGCCTCGAGTCACGAGGTGTGATCGCCGGCTACCAGGCGGTGCTCGACCCGGAGCAGGTGGGGGCGCCGCTGTCGGCCTTCATCGAGATCACGCCGCTCGATCCGGCTCAGCCCGACAACGCGCCCGAGATGCTCGAGCACCTCAGCGCCATCGAGGCGTGCCACTCGATCGCGGGCGATGCGGCCTACATGCTCTTCGTGCGTGTGGCATCGCCGCGCGCCCTCGAGCAGCTCGTGCGCGACATCCGGAGCGCCGCCAACGTGCGCACCCGCACGACGGTCGTGCTGCAGACCTTCTACGAGCGCCGGCCCATCGTCACGCCCGCCTGATCGGCTTGCGGCGCCCCGGCTCTCAGGCGGCCACGGCCCGCATCGAGGCGGCCAGTAGGATTCCTGGCGTGGCAGGTTCCTCCAAGAAGACGAAGAAGCGCGCTCCGCAGCAGCGGCGCCGCACCAGCGGCAATCCGGCGAAGCGCCCGGCGCTCGCCCTCGAGCCGGCGACCGCGAAGGACTGGATCGGGGCGGCGCGCCTGCGCACGCTGCCCCTCGCCGTCGCGCCTGTCGTGCTCGGCACCGGAGCCGCCCAGACCGTCGACCACCTCTTCCACTGGGCCATCGCGCTCGCCTGCCTCGCCGTGGCGGTGCTGCTGCAGATCGGCGTCAATTTCGCCAATGACTACAGCGACGGCATCCGGGGCACCGACGCCGAGCGCGTCGGTCCTGCGCGGCTGACAGCCTCGGGCCGAGTGCCCGCGAAGCGGGTGCTGACGGTCGCCCTCGTGTTCTTCGCCCTGGCTGCGGTGGTCGGCCTGGCGATCGTCATCCGATCGCAGCAGTGGTGGATGCTGGTCGTCGGGGCCCTCTGCATCGTCGCCGCCTGGTTCTACACCGGCGGCAAGAGGCCGTACGGCTACAACGCCATGGGCGAGCTCTTCGTCTTCGTGTTCTTCGGTCTGGTCGCGACGCTCGGCACCACCTGGGTGCAGGTGCAGCATCTGCCGACCGTCGCGTGGATCGTCGCTGTCGCCGCCGGGCTCTTCGCGTGCGCCGTGCTGCTCGCCAACAACCTTCGTGACATCGACCAGGACCGCGCAGTAGGCAAGCGCACCCTCACGGTGCTGATCGGCAGGCGTGCGACCCAGGTGCTGTTCACGCTGTTCGTGCTGATCCCGTTCGCACTCGCCGCGTGGATCGCCGTGCTGTACCCGATCGCGTGGCTGGCGATGCTCGCTCTGCTGTCGGGTCTCGTGGCGGTCGTGATCGTCTGGTCGTACCGGCGCCCGCGCGAGCTGGTCACCGCGCTCGCGCTCACGTCACTGACCGCCCTCGCCTACGCGGGGCTCGTCTACTGGGCGCTCGTCGGCTGAGGGCGGCCGGCCGACCGGGTCGACCTGGCCGCGGGTGATACCGGCGCGACCCATCGCCAGGGTCAGAGGGTGGCCCCGACGACCGCTTCGCCCAGCGGGGTGCGCAGATGCAGCATCCTGTTTCCCTCCCGCGAGCTCGCGATCAGCCCCGCGTCGCGCAGCACCGTGAGGTGATGCGACGCGGTAGACGCTGCGATGCCGGCGTCGACGGCGACCTGCGACGTCGTCCGCGCGATATGGGCCTGCAGCAGGATCCCGGCGCGCACCGGACCGAGCAGCGCGCCGAGCGCGTGCGCCAGGTCGGTGGTGTCCCGTGCCCAGCCCGCCGTCACGCCGCGAGCCGGATAGAACAGGACGGGCTGCGCGGGCGGCTCGGTGATGACCATGCACCCCCACGACGACATCACCGACGGTACGAGCACGAGTCCGCCTCCGCGGCAGTCGACGTCTTCGCTGTGCCGGCGCAGCTGCACGCGCACGGCGCCGTCGCTCCAGCGGACGGTGCGGTGCAGTCCACCGGCCATCGCGGCGATCCCGCCGGTGGCGATGGCGCGGGCTCGTACGGCGATGTCTGCACGCAGCAGCCGCTCCAGCTGGGGCCACACGGGCGACAGCGCGGCATCCCACACCTGCTCCCAGGCGTCGGCGATGAGCGCTCTGGCGCGCTCGGGCTCGGCGTGCATGCGGCGCAGCGCCGCCTGCCGCTCGCCTGACGAGCGCACCACCATCTTCGCCAGATCGATCCGGATGCCAGCGATCGCCGCCGCGCGCAGAGCGGCGAGCTCGTCGGCCGGCGTCAGATCCCACCGGGGGTCGGTGGTGAGGAAATCGGGCATGTAGCCGTCCGCGCCGATCACCTGCGTCAGCAGCGCGAAGGGCTCTCGAGGCAGATTCTCGCGCACGCTGCGCAGCCAGCCCCACTGCAGCGGGTGCTGCTGCGGTCGCAGGAGGATGCGAACCGCATGAGCCAGCTCATGCCCGGGCGAGATGCCGAAGCGCACGGCCTGGATGTCACCAGGGCTGAGGTGGAAGTCGACCCGGTGATCGGGGTGCTCGACGCCCTCGGGCGGCGCCCCCGTCGGGCGCGTGTTTCGATCCACGTCGAAACTCTAGGGGCTCCGTGCCGGCGGCGGAAGAGTGATCCTCAGACACCGAGGAGGCATCATGATCGACACACTCGCCGAACCGACGCTGGTCGCCCCCGAGCAGCTCGTCATCGGCAGCCGAGGCACACGCCGCTTCGAAGGCGTCGAGCACGGAGCGGCCGTCTCGTACTTCTTCGTCGACAACCGGCCGGGCGAGGGCTCAGGGCTGCACTGGCATCCCTATCCTGAGACCTGGGTGGTGCTCGAAGGCGAGGCGACCTTCGTCGTCGCCGACCGGCGCATCGTCGCCACCGCCGGCGACACGGTCACCGGTCCGGCCTTCGTGCCCCACCGATTCACGAACACCGGCGACGCACGGATGCGCCTCATCGGCATCCACGCCTCGGCAGTCATCATCCAGACAGACCTCGAATAAGGAGCAGCATGTCGTTTCAGGCATATCTCGACAACATCGAGACCAAGACGGGGCTGACCCCCAGACAGTTCATCGAGCTCGCGTCCCAGAAGGGCTTCGGTCCCGGCACCAAGGCCACTCCGATCCTCGAATGGCTGAAAGCCGACTACGACCTGTCACGGGGGTACGGCATGGCGCTCGTGCATGTGATCACCAAGGGCCCGCAGATCAGCGCGAAGCACGTCGGCACCGATGGCTCGCACGCCGATCCGACAGACACGCTCTGGCTCGACGGCAAGGCCAGCAACCCGGCATCCGCCGGCTGAGAGGAGAAGACCATGACCGTGAAGATCGACCTCAACGTCTCGCTCGACGGTTTCGCGACGACGACCGATCAGACCCAGGAGAACCCGATGGGCGACGACTGGTCGCGCCTGACCGCGGCGTACGTCGGCACCCGCACCATGCGCGAGAAGGTGCTCGGCGACACGTCCGGAGCCGGTACCACGGGGGTCGATGAGAAGTACGCGAGCGCCTACTTCGAGGGCACCGGTGCCGAGATCATGGGTGCAGGCATGTTCGGTCTGCACCTGTTCGGAGACGACCCGGGCTGGCGCGGCTGGTGGGGTGACGAGCCGCCGTTCGAGGTTCCCGTTCTCGTGCTCACCCACACACCGAGGCCGTCGATCGAGTTCGACAACGGCACGGTCTTCCACTTCATCGACGCGTCGCCTCGCGACGCCCTCGCACGCGCCTGCGAGCTCGCAGGCGATGCCGATGTGCGCATCGGCGGCGGCATCGACGTGGTGCGGCAGTTCCTGAAGGCAGGGCTGGTCGACCGGCTGCATCTCGCGGTGGCGCCGATCGTGCTCGGGCGCGGAGAGCGCATCTGGGACGACCTGCGCGGCATCGAGAACGACTACTCGATCAGCAGCGAGGTCGCCGAGAGCGGCGTCACGCACATCACCTTCCGGCGCTGAGCGCCGCGCGGCTCACTGACCGGAGACCTGGTCCTCAGCGTCCTCGTCCGATGGTCCTCTGTCGCGGTTGCGCTTCGCGTAGAGGTCGCGGGAAGCCTGCGACAGAGGGGCCCGCAGGAACAGCAGCGAGATGCTCATGCCGATGAGCGCGGCGAACAGCGCGGCGAGCCACCAGTACTCGCGGAAGACGGGGAACAGCCACAGGATCCCCAGCGGCACGATGAACGCCAGCAACCGCAGAACGGTGTAGACGAGGAGGGGTGGCAGCTTCACCCCGACAGTCTACGAGCGGGGCTTAGGCGCCCGCTGTGCGAGCCCGCTCACCGGATCCAGTCGCGACGCGGCGACCTACACTGGAAACATGGCTCGTTTCCTGTTCGTCGGCGGTTTTCTGGCTGTCATCTTCTGGGTGTTCAGCATCGTCGACGTGGCCGTGCAGCCGGCCGATCGTCACCGCGGGGTCTCCAAGACCGCCTGGGTGCTGATCGTCATCCTGCTGCCGGTGATCGGGGGCATCCTGTGGTTCTGGATCGGGCGCCGCCGCCGCGGCGAGAAGGTCAGCGATTTCGTGACTGGGCCCGACGACGATCCCGCGGCGCTTCGTCGCATGAGCACGGCCGAGCAGGATGCCCGTATCCGCCAGCTCGAGGAGGAGCTCGCGCGGCTCGACGACGAGACCGACGGCACGGACCCCCGGTCGTGACCGTCTCGCCGGCGAGCGACGCGGCCGCGTCGCTCCTCGCTGAGCTCGTGGCGCACGGGGTGCGAGACCTTGTGCTCTCGCCGGGGTCACGATCACAGGCTCTCGCGCTCGCCGCGACCGCGCTCGCCCGCTCCGGTGCTCTGCGCGTGCACGTGCGCATCGACGAGCGGGTGGCGGGGTTCACCGCATTGGGCCTGGCCCGTGAGAGCCGTGTTCCCGTCGCTGTGCTCTGCACGTCTGGCACGGCCGCAGGCAACCTGCTTCCCGCGACGATGGAGGCGTTCCACTCGGGCATCCCGCTGGTGCTCCTCACTGCCGACCGGCCACCGGAGCTGCGCGGCGTCGGCGCCAACCAGGCGACCATCCAGCCGGGCATCTTCGGCCCGTTCGTGCGGCTGCAGGTCGATGCCGAGGTGCCCGGTGCGTCGGAGATCTCGGACGAGACGGCCACGGAGCAGGATGTCGCGAATGGGCGCGCCGGCAGCGGGCCTGATCGTCCGACAGTTCCGACCGCGGGCACGGCGTGGACCGGGCTCGGCGAGCGGGCCGTGCGGGCCGCGCTCGGGATCGAGGGCGATGGGCTGGCCGGGGTCTCCGGCCCCGTGCACCTGAATCTGCCCAGTCGTGAGCCCCTGTCGGCTGCCGGCGATGTGGCGGCCGCGCCGGGCGAAGCCCCCGCCGCCGTGCTTGCCGAGCCTGTGGTGCTCCCGCGCGGTCTTCGCACCGTGGTCATCGCGGGAGCGGATGCCGGACCGGATGCCGAGGAGCTCTCTCACGCCGGGGGGTGGCCTCTCATCGCCGAGGTCGTCAGCGGCGCGCGCTTCGGCAGGCTCCTCGTGCACGGCTACCGCGAGCTGCTGCGCGATGACGCGCTCGGCGGCCGTGTGGAGCGCGCCGTCGTCTTCGGGCACCCGACCCTCAGCCGCGAGGTCGCGGCGCTGCTCGCACGTCGTGATGTCGATGTCGTCGCCGTACGCGGTGGCGGCGAGGCGCTCGACCTGAACGGACGCACCCAGGCGGCGCCGGCGGTCGCGGTCGAGCCGGGTCCGGCCGACCGCACGTGGCTGGGCGAGTGGATGACCGCCTCGCAGACGCGCGCGATCGACCTCAGCGCCCCGGCGCCGGATCAGAAGGGCCTGTACTCCGAAGACAAGGCCGAGCGTCTGGGCGCGGTGCGCGCCGAGCTCGATGCGGTGCGCAGGAGGGTGGACAGGGAGATCCTGGTGGATGCCGTATGGCGCGCCACCTGGCCGCACGACCGCCTCATGTTCGGATCGTCCCGCCTGGTCCGGGTGGCCGATCAGGTGCTGGGCGGGAAGAAGGTGCCCGTGCACGCCAGCCGCGGGCTGGCCGGCATCGACGGCACGGTGGCGACCGGCATCGGCATCGCGCTGGCCAGTCAGGCCGATGGCGCTCCCGGCGTGACCCGCGTGCTGCTCGGCGACCTCGCTCTTCTGCATGATGTCGGTGCGCTGCTGCTGCCCGCCGACGAGCCGAGGCCGCGCATTCAGGTGATCGTCGGCAACGACGGCGGCGGCACCATCTTCGACGGCCTCGAAGTCGCGTCATCCGCCCAGCGCGAAGACCTCGACCGCGCGTTCTACACGCCGCAGGGAGTGCAGCTGGCGCAGCTCGCCGCCGCCTACGGCTGGGAGTTCCTGCAGGTGAGCACCCGGTCAGCGCTCGATCAGGCGCTGACGTCTGCGATCGCCGGTCCGCAGCTCATCGAGGTCCCTCTCGACCGCTGATCGCACACCGGCCGGGGTCAGTCGAGCCTGCTGGTGATCTCGCCGAGATCTGCGCTGGCATAGCGCTCGTCGGATGCCGACACCTCCGATGTGCCGGCCTCGAGCTCGTACAGGTCGCTCTTCTGCGGAGCGACGGCCTGCGCCTCGACAGGCTGGGTCTCGGTGAGCACGTCCTCGAGGCCCTGCAGGGCGCTGAACCGGCGCGCCTGCGTGACGACATTGCGATCGAGCGACCCCGCGAACCGGTTGTAGGCGTCGACGGTGGAGTTGAGGCTGCGCCCGAGCTTCGCGAGATGCTGGCCGAGGGTGCCGAGACGCTTGTGCAGCTCTTTGCCGACGGTGAAGATCTGCTGCGCCTCCTGCGCCAGCTGATCCTGCCGCCAGGCATGCCCGACGGTGCGCAGCAGCGCGATGAGCGTCGACGGCGTCGCTATCACCACATTGCGCTCGAACGCGTACTCGTACAGCGTGGCGTCCTGATCGAGAGCGGCTGCGAGGAACGGCTCGGCCGGCACGAACATCACCACGAACTCGGGCGAGCCGGCCACGACGTCCCAGTACTCCTTGGCCCCCAGCTCGTCGATGTGCTTCTTCAGGTGGCGTGCGTGCGCCGCCAGGCGCTGTGCACGAACGGTGTCGTCGGTGGCCTCCATCGCCTCGAGGTAGCCGCTGAAGGCCACCTTCGAGTCGACGACCACGCGCTTGTCGCCGGCCAGATGCACCACCAGGTCGGGGCGCAGAGCCCCGTCGTCGGTGGTGTGGTGCAGCTGCTCGTCGAAGTCGACGTGATTGACCATGCCCGACGCCTCGACCACCCGCCGCAGCTGCAGCTCGCCCCACCGCCCGCGCACCTGCGGTGCGCGCAGCGCATTGACCAGGTTTCGGGTCTCGGAGCCGAGCGTCTCAGACGACTGGCGCATGATCTGCAGCTGCTCGGCCAGCGCCGCGTGGGCCTCGAGCCGCGCCTTCTCGGCCGTCGTCATCTCGGACTTCACCGTGTCGAGGGTCTTCTGGATCGGATCGATGAGCTGCTGCACGGCATCCTGCCGCTTCTGCAGCTCGGCCGCGCCCTCGCTCTGGCTGCGCTTGAGCCGCTCTTCCGCTTGCTGCAGGAACGCCTTCGTGTTCGCCTCGAGCGCCCGCCTGCTCAGCGCGTCGAACTCGTCTGCGAGGCGCTTCTGGTCGGCCTTCAGCTCGTCGAGACGCTCGGCGGCACGCTGCCGCTCGGCGTGCACATCGGCATCCGCCTCGTCGCGCACCTCGGCCAGCCGCCGCACATGCTCGGCTCGCTCGTGCTCGAGCCGCTCGCGCGCCTCTCGCCTGGCATCGGCCACCGCCGCCTCGCCCTGCTGTCGAGCCTCGGCGACCCGCCGGTCGCCCAGCGCCCGTTCCTCCTGCAGCCGGGCGGCCGTGTCGGCGCGCAGCGCCTCAGCATCCCGTTCGAGCGCATCGGCCCGAAGGCGAGCAGCCGTCGCCTCGGCCAGCTGCGCGGCATCGGCCGACCGTCCGCGCTGCGCCCCGAGCACGAAGCCGAGCGCCGCGGCGATGACGGCGACGACGATGACCAGAACGATGGTGTCCATGCATCCGATTGTGGGGGAGGCCACCGACACTGCGTCTCGCCGACGCGCGCTCGGCGCACCGCACTCGCCCCTGGGTCCCCAGGCGGGCATGATGTCTGCATGGCGACGCACGCATGGACGACCGAACCGGCAGAACTGCTCAGGGTGGGCGAGGACTTCTCGCTCTCCGACGTCGACGCGGGCGCGCATCCGGGTTTCGACGGAGACAAGGCTGCCGGAACCGCTCTGCTCGACGCTCGCGAGCAGCGGCTCGACGAGCTGCAGGAGCGCCTGTTCGCCGCCAGTCGCATCGGCGACGGACACGACGCCGTGCTGCTCGTGCTGCAGGCGATGGACACCGCGGGCAAGGGCGGCATCGTGCGGCACGTGGTGGGCGGCGTCGACCCCCAGGGGGTCGATTTCGCGGCGTTCAAGGCCCCCACGGAAGAGGAGCTGGCGCACGACTTCCTGTGGCGCGTCGAGAAGCGCCTCCCCGGCCCAGGGATGATCGGCGTGTTCGACCGCTCGCACTACGAGGACGTGCTGATCGGGCGCGTGCGCGGCCTCGCCGACGAGGCCGAGATCGAGCGCCGCTACGACGCCATCGTCGACTTCGAGCGCCGCATCGCGGCATCCGGAACCCGCATCGTCAAGGTCATGCTGCACATCTCGCGCGACGAGCAGAAGGAGCGCCTGGCCGAGCGCCTCGAACGGCCGGACAAGCACTGGAAATACAACCCCGGCGACGTCGACGAGCGCATGCACTGGGACGACTACATGGCCGCCTACCAGACCGTGTTCGAGCGCACCTCGACGCCGGAGGCGCCGTGGTACGTCGTGCCGGCGAACCGCAAGTGGTACGCGCGCCTTGCGGTGCAGGAGCTGCTCATCGACGCGCTGGAGGACATCGACCCGCAGTGGCCCTCCGCCGACTTCGACGTCGAGGCGGAGAAGAAGCGCCTCGCCGCCAGCTGAGCGCCGACGGTCAGGATCAGCGGGGTTTGCGGGCGCGGTGCAGCGCGACGATGCCGAACGACAGGTTGCGGTACTCGACGTCGGTCCAGCCCGCCTCGCGCAGCCATGCGGAGAGCGTGCGCTGGTCGGGCCAGTCGCGGATCGACTCGTTGAGGTAGTCGTAGGCGTCGCCGTTCGTGCTGGCCAGACGGGCGACGCGCGGCAGCACCTGGGCGTTGTAGAAGTTGTAGAACCCGCGGAAGAAGCGACCTGGCGGGGTCGAGAACTCGTTGATCACGACGCGTCCGCCGGGCTTGGTGACGCGCAGCAGCTCACGCAGCGCCTTCTTGGGATCCTGCACGTTGCGCAGCCCGTACGACATGGTGACCGCGTCGAACTCGTCGTCCGAGAAGGGCAGGTCCGTGGCGTCCGCCTCGACGAAGGTGATGTTCGGGAGGTGCCCGTGCCTGCGGCGGCCCTCGGCCAGCATCCCGGGCGAGAAGTCGGCGGCGACCACCTGCGCTCCGCTCGCGGCGAGAGACGCGGAGGAGGATGCCGTGCCCGCGGCCAGATCGAGGATCCGCTCGCCCCGCTTCGGTGCCACCGCACGGGTCGTGGCAGCGCGCCACAGCGCGTCGTTGCCGAGGGTCATGACCGTGTTCGTGCGGTCGTAGCCCTTCGCGACCTGGTCGAACATGCCGCTGACGTGCGAGGGGTTCTTGCCGAGATCGGCGCGGTTCGGCTCCATGCTTCGATCCTAGAGCGGGCGGGATGCGCGCGCTTCGCGCGGGAATGTGCGCTTCGCGCGGACGGATGCCGGGATTCGGCCCGCGCGAAGCGCACATCTCCGCGCCAGGTGTCGCGCGGCGCCGGGCATAGACTCGCCGGGTGAATGCGAATCGGCCCGAACCCGGCACTCCGATGGCGATGAAGTGGCGGAAGTGGGACGGTTCGCCGCACTGGGTCAACGACGTCATCTATCTGGGCGCCGATGAGTGGGGCGACTGGGTCGGGCAGCCGATCGGGTGGCGAAGCCACCGCCCCGGTGCCGATTTCGTCGCCGAGTCGCCGAACGTCACGCTCATCCCGCGAGACCACGACGACTACGCCCTCACCGTCCATCGCGGGCACCCGCGGGGCATGCGCATCTACATCGACCTCGCCTGGGATGTGCGCTGGACCGACGACCCGCTGCTGTCGACCGCGATCGACATGGACCTCGACGTCGTGCGCCGGCTCAACGAGCAGGGCACCTACGTCGACGACCGCGACGAGTGGGCCGAGCACAGCATCCGCTACGGGTATCCGGCCGACGTGATGACTCACCTCGAAGCCCGCGCGCTCGAGCTCGAAGAACGGGTGCGCGCGCAGAGCGTGCCGTTCGACGACGCCACTGCCGACCCGTGGCTCGACCGCCTCATCGCGCTCGGCCTCGACCGCTGACCCGAGGCGTCCACGCGTCGCCGCGAACCCGTAGGCTGGACGCGTGAGCAGCATCCGCCTGGTCGCGCAGACCCGCGAGATCCCACCCGTCGACGATCTGCTGGCACACACCTCCGCCCTCCGGCCGCTCGTCTGGCTGCGCCGCGGCGAGGGGATCGTGGCCGCAGGCGACGGGATCGCCGTCGAGGTCGGCGTGGGTTCCAGCGGCGCCGACCTGCGCAGCGCAGAGCTCGCCGCCGCGTGGCGAGAGCTCGCAGCCGACGCCGAGGTCGACGACGAGGTCGGCATCCCCGGCACCGGTCTGGTCGGCTTCGGCGCGCTGACGTTCGACGCGCGATCCACCGCCGTCAGCGTGCTGGTCGTGCCGCAGACCATCATCGGTCTGCGCGACGGACGCAGCTGGATCACGCGCATCCGCGCGATCGACGATGCCGACTTCGCCCCCGTGCCCGAGCCGGCGGCGAACGGCCCCCACTGGGCCGGCCGCGTCGGACCGGGCGCCCAGACGCCGCAGGGGTATCAGGATGCCGTCCGCCGAGCCCTCGACGAGATCGGCGCCGGCGCATACAGCAAGGTGGTGCTCGCCCGCGATCTCACCGGCACGGTGCCGGGTGACGCCGACCTGCGCCGCCTCGTGCGCGCCCTCTCCACCGGCTACCCGGACACGTGGACCTTCGCGGTCGACGGCCTGATCGGCGCCAGCCCGGAGACGCTCGTCACCTCGCACGAGCGCGCTGTCACGGCACGGGTGCTCGCAGGCACCGCGGCGCGCGGCGCCGACCCCGCCGAAGACCACGCGGCCTCGGCGGCGCTCGCCGCGAGCAGCAAGGACCTCGATGAGCACCGCTACGCCGTGCAGAGCGTGCTCGCCGCTCTCGGACCGCACACGAGCGAGCTCGATGCCGACGCCGAGCCCTTCGTGCTCGAGCTTCCCAACCTCTTCCACCTCGCGACCGACGTCGCTGGCCGGCTGAGCGACGGCGCCTCGTCGCTCGACCTCGTCGGGGCGATGCATCCGACGGCGGCTGTCGCCGGCACGCCCACGGATGCCGCGATCGCCGCCATCCGACGCATCGAGCCCTTCGATCGCGGGCGGTACGCCGGCCCGGTCGGCTGGATCGATGCCGCCGGCGACGGCGAGTGGGCGATCGCGCTGCGCTGCGCGCAGTTCGGCGACGCCCCGGACGGGGCATCCGGAGCCCGCCGCGTCACGGCCTACGCCGGGGCCGGCATCGTCTCGGGCAGCGAGCCCGAGGCGGAGCTGCTCGAGACGCGCGTGAAGTTCCGGCCGCTCGTCGACGCGCTGGCATGATTCGTCCGCCCGTCGCCCGCCTCACCGTCCGTCCCGCCTGCCCTACCCGCCCGTCCTCCACTCCCTCCTCCATCCCGAAACCTGCATCTGTCGCCGAAACCGGCGGTTGCAACTGCCGGTTTCGGCGACAGATGCAGGTCTCGGCGTCGTGGCGAGCCTTCGGAGGCGCGGAGAGCGAACCTGCGCGGCGGCCGTGCCGTCGTGTCTCCGCACGCGGGTAGGCTTGACCACGTGACTTCGAGCCCCGCGACCCCGGGCACGCGACTGGCGAGCCGACTCGGCTTCAGCGACCGCATCTTCCTCGGCCCCGCCGCACGTCGCGTGGCGTCGCGCATCGAGGCGGGTCTCGACCTCGTCGAGGCGGGCATCGCCGAAGAGGTGAAGGTCGCCGATTCGATCGCCGACGCCGCCGCCCGCTACCTCTACGAGGCCGGCGGCAAGCGCATCCGGCCCGTGCTCACCCTGCTCACCGCCCAGCTCGGCGACGGCAGCACCGATGCCGTGATCGACGTCGCCAAGGCGCTCGAGCTCACCCACCTCGGCTCGCTCTACCACGACGACGTCATGGACGGCGCCGACACCCGGCGCGGTGTTCCCGCAGCCCACGCGGTGTGGGGCAACAACGTCGCGATCCTCACGGGAGACATCCTGTTCTCGCGGGCCAGCCAGATCATGTCGCGCTACGGCGACCGGGCGATGCGGCTGCAGGCCGACACGTTCGAGCGCCTCGTGCTCGGCCAGCTGCACGAGACGGTCGGCGCACAGCCGGGCGACGACCCCATCGAGTTCTACATCCAGGTGCTCGCCGACAAGACCGGCTCGCTGATCGCCGCGGCCACGCAGGGCGGTGCGATCTTCTCGAACGCCCCGGCCGAGTACGAGGAGCCGCTGCGGGTCTACGGCGAGAAGGTGGGCGTCGCCTTCCAGCTGCTCGACGACGTGATCGACCTGTCGGCAGACGCGGAGGAGACGGGCAAGGTGCCCGGCACCGACCTGCGCGCCGGCGTGCCGACCATGCCCTCCCTGCTGCTGAAGACGAGCACCGCCCCAGAAGACGTCGATCTCGCGCGCCGGATCGATGAGGGCGTCGCCCGTATCGCCGAGGGCGCCGACCCCGCTGTGCTCGACGGCCCGCTCGCCGAGCTGCGCGACAACGACGCCACCGCGCAGACCATGACTCTCGCCCGCACCTGGACCGCTGATGCGATCGCCGCACTCGAACCGCTGCCCAAGGGCACGGTGCGCGATGCGCTCACCCGGTTCGCGGAGACTCTCGCTGATCGCAGCAGCTGACGGAAGGAACCCCATGACGAAGCTCAAGCTGGCCATCGTCGGGGCGGGACCGGCAGGCATCTACGCCGCCGACCTCCTGCTCAAGGCCGAGCGCAAGTTCGATGTCTCCATCGACCTGTTCGAGCAGCTGCCCGCACCCTACGGTCTGGTCCGCTACGGCGTCGCCCCCGATCACCCGCGCATCAAGGGCATCATCACGGCGCTGCGCGACGTGCTCGACCGCGGCGACATCCGCCTGTTCGGCAACGTGCGCTTCGGCACCGACATCACGCTCGAAGACCTCAAGAAGCACTACAACGCGGTGATCTTCGCAACCGGCGCGGTGCGCGACTCGGCGCTCGACATCCCCGGCATCGACGCCGACCACTCGTTCGGCGCGGCAGAGTACGTGAGCTGGTTCGACGGGCATCCGGACGTCCCGCGCGAGTGGAGCCTCGATGCCGAGTCCGTCGGCGTCATCGGCAACGGCAACGTCGCCCTCGACGTCGCGCGCATGCTCGCCAAGCACGCCGACGACCTGCTGGTCACCGAGGTCCCCGAGAACGTGTACCAGGGGCTCAAGGCCAGTTGCATCACCGACGTGCACGTGTTCGGCCGCCGCGGACCGGCGCAGGTGAAGTTCACGCCTCTCGAGCTGCGTGAGCTGGGCGAGCTGCGCGATGTCGACATGGTCGTCTACGACGAGGACTTCGATTACGACGAGGCCTCGCGCCAGGCTGTCACCAGCAACAAGCAGGTCATGGTGATGGATCGCATCATGCAGTCGTGGCGCAAGCTCGACTCGGTCAACAACGCCGGCGGCACGGCATCGCGCCGCCTGCACCTGCACTTCTGGGCGCGCCCTGTCGAGGTGAGGAAGGACGAGAACGGCCGTGTCGCCGCCCTCGTCTACGAGCGCACGAAGTCCGACGGCGCCGGCGGCGCGGTCGGCACCGGAGAGCTGCGCGAGGTGCCCATGCAGGCCCTGTACCGCGCGATCGGGTACTTCGGCTCGCCGCTGCCCGGCGTGCCGTTCGACAAGAAGCACGGCGTGATCCCCAACCGCGAGGGGCAGGTGCTCGAGACGAAGTCGAATCAGCGCGTGCCGGGCATCTACGCGACGGGCTGGATCAAGCGAGGCCCGGTCGGCCTGATCGGCCACACCAAGTCGGATGCCATGGAGACCGTGCGTCACCTGATCAACGACCAGGGCTCGTGGTGGCAGCCGGAAGACCCGTCTGACGACGCGATCCCGGCGCTGCTCGCCGAGCGCGGAGTGCAGTGGACGGATCTCGACGGCTGGCACCGTCTCGACGCGCACGAGATCGAGCTCGGAGCCCCGCACGAGCGCGCCCGCGTCAAGCTCGTGCCGCGCGACGAGATGGTGCGCGTCTCCCGCGGGGAGTGAGCCGGGCTCTTCCGGGTTCCTGAGCGGGCGGAGTGAGACGAAGCATGGGCGAGTGGGTCCCCGACATCCTCGGCGATGGTTTCGAACAGCTCACGCTGCCGCTGGGCGAGGATGCCGAGGGCGAGGTCCTCGCGACCGTGGTGCGCGCACTGCCCGAAGCAGCACCCTGGTGGCGGCTGCGCGGTGATCCCCGCCCGCTGAACGGCGTCGACGTGCTCTACGTGCACGGCTGGTCGGACTACTTCTTCCAGAAGCGTCTCGCCCGGTTCTGGACCGACCGGGGTGCCCGGTTCTTCGCCCTCGACCTTCGGAAGTACGGCCGCAGCCTGCGGCCGTGGCAGACGCCGGGCTTCGTGATGGGTCTCGCCGAGTACGACGCCGACATCGAGGCGGCCCTGGGCGCGCGAGGCGAGACCGACGGACGCCGGCTCGTGCTGCTCGGGCACTCGACCGGGGGCCTGATCCTCAGCCTGTGGGCGTCACGGCATCCGCGTCAGGTCGACGCCATCGTCCTCAACGCGCCGTGGCTCGAGTTCCAGCTGCGCCCCGTGCGGGCTGCTATCGCTCCCATGGTGGGTCTTCAGGCACGGCTCTGGCCCAAGGACGTCGCGCCGCAGGTCGACCTGGGCTTCTACACCCGCGCGCAGAACGAGGTGGCCGACCCGGACGATCCCATGGAGATCAACCTCGCCTGGCGCCCGGAGCAGACGATGACGGTGCACGCGGCATGGCTGCACGCGATCTTCGAAGGCCATGCGGCGGTCGCGTCCGGGCTGCACATCCTGGCTCCGGTGTGCGTGCTGCTCTCGGCGCGCACCGCCGTGCCCACGCGCTGGTCGGAGGAGCTCACGAGCGCCGACAGCGTGCTCGTCGTCGACGACATCGCCCGTGCGGCGTTGAAACTGGGCAGCTCCGTGACCGTCGAGCGCATCGACGGCGCGCTGCACGACGTGTTCCTCTCACGACGAGAGGCGCGCAACGAGGCATACGCCCGGCTCGACCGCTGGGTGCGCGGCTGGGCGCTGGGCGCGCGGCTCAGATGACGTCGTACATGCGCCTGCAGGCCTGCTCGGCGGCATCCGCATCACCCAGCCGCAGCGCCTCCTCGAGATCGGCGCACGCGGCGGCGACCGCCGGATGCCTCTCGGCCGGCACCTCGTGAGTCTTCAGCGCGCGCGAGAGGGCGAGGCTGGCCTCGCCCACCAGCGACTGCTGCAGAGTGTTTCCTGACCGCGCGGCGAGGAATCCGACGACCGCATGACGCGCGCGCGAGGTCGCGGCGGCGTCGGCGAGATCGGCAGGCACGGCGCGGATCAGGCCGCACACGACCTCGACCTCGTCGGCGCTCAGCCGCCGACACGCGAGACGCGCGATGATGCCAGCCTGCAGGCCCGCGAAGACGTGCGCCGTCTCGACCTGCTCGGGCGTCACCGACGTGACCTCGGTGTACCTGCTCGGGTACATCATCACCAGGCCGATGCGCTCGAGGCGCTGCAGCGCCTCGCGCACGGGCGTCCGCGATACCGAGAGCTCGGCGGCCAGCTCGTTGTCGCGGATGCGCGCGCCTGGCGCGAGATCCCCACTGACGATGCGCTCGCCGATCAGTTGGAAAAGTCCCTCGGCAAGCAGGTGCTTCTTCGTCGCGATCTCTGCTCGAGCCGGTCGTTCGACGTCGATCATGTGTCACTCCCCATACGCCTTGCGGCGTCCCCCGGCTGCCCCATACAGCCTGTAACACCAGCATTCTACCCGCGTCATCGCCGGTTTTGACCGACGGATATCGGCGGACCTCCCGATATCGTCTGTGCTGTGACCGCAATCGACCTCCCTGAAGCCCCTCTCGTCGCCGAGGAGGCCTTCGATCACAGCGTGGCGCCGCTGCGTTCCATCGGCTCTGGTGAACTCGCCGGCGAACGCGCACTGCGCATCCACACGCCGCTGCCGACGCTGGCGATGAGCCGATGGGAGAGCCGTCAGCCCGGTTTCGCGGCCGCGTCCGATGCCGCGCGCCGCCTCGGCTTCGCTCCGGCGATCAGACCCACCGGCGGACGAGCCGCCGCCTACGACCAGACCTGCCTGGTGTTCGACCTCGTCGTGCGCGAAGACGAGGGCATCGACCCGCAGCCACTCTTCGCGTCGACCTCAGCACGTCTCGCGAGCGCGCTCGCAGACATGGGCGTCGATGCGCACGTCGGCGCCGTGGCGGGGGAGTACTGCCCCGGCGAGTACAGCATCAACGCGCGCGGTGCGGTCAAGCTCATCGGCACCTCGCAGCGCGCAGTGCGCGGGGCGCGCCTGCTGAGCGGGGTGATCGCGCTGGGCGCGGTCGACCACCTGCTTCCGGTGCTGGACGCCGCGAACGCGGCGCTCGGCCTCGACTGGGACCCGTCGACCTTCGGCGGGCTCTCTGCCGAGATCGGTCAGGTCGACCGGCAGACGGTGGTGGATGCCCTGATCGCCGCGCTCGCAGAATGAGCGCGGTGCCGGGGCGGGCCGGTGTCAGCGGTAGTTGATGAACTGCAGGTCGATGTCGAGGTCGCTGCCCTTGAGCAGGGCGATCACGGCCTGGAGGTCGTCACGGCTCTTGGACTGCACGCGCAGCTCGTCGCCCTGGATCTGGCTCTTCACGCCCTTCGGGCCCTCGTCGCGGATGATCTTGCCGATCTTCTTCGCGTTCTCGCTGGAGATGCCGTCCTTGAGAGTCGACGTCAGACGGTACTCCTTGCCGCTGGCGACAGGTTCCCCCGACTCGAGGCTCTTCAGCGAGATGCCCCGCTTGATCAGCTTCGTCTGGAACACATCGAGGACCGCGTTGACGCGCTCCTCGGAGTTGGCGACGATGACGATCTGCTCGCCGCTCCACGAGATCGAGGCGCCGGTGCCCTTGAAGTCGTAGCGCTGCTCGATCTCCTTGCGCGCCTGGTTGAGAGCGTTGTCCGCCTCCTGGTGGTCGACCTTGGAGACGATGTCGAACGAAGAATCAGCCATGCCTACCACCATAGAGCGTCTGTGCCGAACGCCGGGAGGCGTCCGTCACTTGCCGCCCTTGTCCTTGCCCTGTGAGCTTCCGCCCTTGTCCGACCCCTTGCCCGAGTTGGTGTCCGACGAGCTTCCCGAGTTCTTCCCGGGTCCTGCGTTGTCGTTCTTCGCCGTCTCGGCCGCGCTCTTCTCCGCCGGCGCGGTGGCCGTCTGCGCCTCGGGTGCGTCCGGCTGCTCGGCGACGGGGGTCTGCACGGGCGCCGGCTGCACGGCTGCCGGCGCCGCCGGCGTCTCTGCGACCTGCGCGGGCGACTCGCTCGGCAGCGGTGAGGGGCCGGCGGGAGATCCCATCCAGGCGCCGGCGAGCACGGTGGCAGCAGCCGCTGCGGCCGCGAACACGCCCATCGTCCTCCGCCGCCCGAAGCGCTTCGGACGCATGTCGGGGGTGGTGGCCGCCGCGACCAGCGGCGCGACAGGAGTGGCGATCTCGACGGCCGGAAGCGCCGTGGTGACACCGGTCGTGTCGTCACGCGCATCCACTGACAGGGCCGTGACCTCGGCGACCACCTGGGCCGCCGTCGGCCGCTCGCCCGGCTCGCTGCTGGTCATGCGCCTGAGCAGGTGCACCCATTCGATCCCGAGCTCGTCCGGGATGGTCGGGGGACTCACCAGCCGGGCGAGGGCCGTCTGCACGTCGCGGGTGCGCGGGAAGGCGGGCTCGCCGGTGAGCGACTCGAGCAGCACGAGCCCGAGCGAGTAGATATCGGCGGCCGGGGTGATCGGATCGGCCTTCACCTGCTCGGGAGCCATATATGCGGCGGTGCCGATCGCGATCCCGGGCGAGGTGCGGCGCGCCTCGTCGGGGTGGAAGGCGATGCCGAAGTCGGTGAGCTTCGCGATCCAGCCGGCGCCGTCTTCGGCTCGGGCGAGAAGCACGTTGGATGGCTTCACGTCGCGATGCACGATGCCGCGCGCATGCACGACGCGCAGCGCGTCGGCGAGGTCGCGGCCGATCACCGCAGCCTCACGCCTGCTGATCGGACCGTGGGTGAGGTGCGTCGCGAGCGTGGGCCCGTCGACGTACTCCATGACCAGGTAGCGGGGGTGGGGCAGGTCGAGGCTGGCGTCGTACAGCGCCACGAGCGAGGGGTGGGAGAGGGATGCCAGAAGAGCCGTCTCGCTGTGGATGCGCTCGGACTCGAGCGTCATCTCGTCATCGGCGCGAAGCAGCTTGATCGCGACCGTGCGCCGGAGCAGGGTGTCGTGGGCACGGTAGACCATGCACGTTCCGCCCCTGCCCACGCAGGCGTCGAGTCGATACCGCCCGTCGAGGAGGGGAGCTGTGGCCTCGTCGTCGATCGTGTCCATCGGAGCTCCGGAATCCCGCACGGCTCGGGCGCCGTGACCCTCCTCACGGTAGGAGCCCCGCCGGGGGTCGTCTTCTGCCTTGACGCCGGGCCGAGAACGTGCAAGGACCGCCTGTCTTGGAAGCGCTTTCATGGGTTGGCCGATGGACTTCGTTGAGTCACAGGTTCATATCGGTGGGTACGACCATTGCGCGTCACGGAGAGAGGGATGCATACTGTAAGCGCTTGCAGTTTCCGCAGGCCACCCGCATCCAGAGAGGCACGCACCAATGAAGGTGACCAAGAGGAGCATCCTCGCGTTCGGCGCACTCGCCGTCACGTCCGCAATCGCCCTGAGCGGCTGCGCATCGTCCGCACCCTCCACCGACGGCGACAAGCCGGCCAAGGGCGAGTCCAGCAAGCTCACCGTCTGGCTCGACGCCGAGCGCGTCGACGCGCTCAAGGGCGCAGCCGACGCGTACGAAGAGAAGACCGGCGTCACGGTCGACCTCGTCGGCAAGTCGGTCGACGACATCAAGGACGACTTCATCCAGCAGGCGCCGACGGGCAAGGGCCCCGACGTGGTCATGGGCGCCCACGACTGGCTCGGCGAGCTGTCGACCAACGGCGTCGTCGCTCCGATCGAGCTCGGCGACTCGGCCGACGGCTACCTGCCCGTCGCGACCCAGGCCGCCACCTACGACGGCACCGTCTACATGCTCCCGTACGCCGTCGAGAACATCGCGGTGCTGCGCAACACGAAGCTCGTTCCCGAGGCGCCGAAGAACTTCGACGACATGGTCTCCAAGGGCACGTTCGTGGTCGAGCAGGGCGCAGAGGGCAACCCCTACCACCTCTACCCGTTCCAGACCGCCTTCGGCGCACCTGTCTTCGGCACCGACGCATCCGGCAGCTACGACGCGGCCGACCTGCAGCTCGGCAGCGAGGGCGGCTTCGCCTTCGCCGACTGGCTCGCCGCCCAGGGCGAGGCCGGAACGCTGAACACCGACATCGACGGCGAGATCGCCAAGCAGCAGTTCCTCGACGGCAAGGCCGCGTTCTGGCTGACCGGACCGTGGAACGTCGGCACGGCGGTCGACGCCGGCATCGACGTCGCCATCGACCCGATCCCCAGCCCCACCGCCGAGCCCGCCTCCCCGTTCGCCGGCGTCAAGGGCTTCTTCGTGAGCTCCGAGTCGAAGAACAAGGTCGCGGCGAACGACTTCCTGGTCAACTACATCGGCACCGAAGACGTGCAGCTCGAGCTGTTCAAGGCCGGCAACGTGCTGCCTGCGCTGACCGCCGCAGCCGACACCGCGGCATCCGACCCGATCATCGCCGGCTTCCAGGCCGTCGGCGCAGACGCCGTCCCGATGCCGGCCATCCCCGCCATGGGATCGGTCTGGCAGTACTGGGGAATCGCAGAGGCGGCCGTGATCAACGGCGCCGACCCGAAGGCCACCTGGCAGAAGCTCGCGGACGACGTGTCCGCAGCCATCAAGTGATCGCCCGGGCGCATCCGGGGCCTGCGGCATCGCCGCGCCCCGGGTGCGCCCGCGCCATCGAGCCTTCGAGACGACGGGGACAGAGATGACAGACACCACCGAGCAGACGGCGCCTCCGACCAGGCGTCAGCGGCAGGCGGCGCAGATCGCAGAGGCGGCCGGCACGCCCATCGGCTGGATGCTGCTGAAGATCCTGCTGCTGGGCATCGTCGACGCGGTCGCGCTCTACGCCGCCTTCGTGCTCTTCACGCACCAGGAATGGCTCGTGCTGGCCATCGTCGTGGCGGTCACGGCCGCCGTCAACTACATCTACTTCTCGCGGCGCCGCGTGCCCGCCAAGTACCTCACGCCCGGCATCATCTTCCTGGTCATCTTCCAGGTCTTCGCGCTCATCTACACCGGCTACATCGGATTCACCAACTACGGCACGGGGCACAACGGGTCGAAGCCCCAGGCCGTCTCGGCCCTGCTCGCCTCCGCTCAGGAGCGGGTCGAGGACTCCCCGGCATACCCCGTGCAGATCGTCGAGCAGGCCGGGGTCTACGGACTGCTCGTCACCGACCCCGACACCGGAGACGCGCTGCTCGGAACCAACGAGGAGCCGCTGCACGAGGTCGATGCGCAGTTCGACGGCGACCGCGCCACCGCGACCGACGGCTGGAACTCGCTCCCGCTCGCCGAGGTGTTCGGGCTCTCGTCCGAGCTCGAGAAGCTGTCGGTCCCGTTCAGCGACGACCCGAACGACGGCAGCCTGCGCACTCCCGACGGGCAGAGCGGCTACCTGTACATCTCGCAGCTCGAGTACGACGCGTCAGCCGACACGATCACCGACACCCGCAGCGGCGTCGTCTACTCCGACATCGGCACCGGCGCCTTCACCGCCGACGGCGGCGAGCAGCTCATGCCGGGCTGGCAGGTCAACGTCGGGTTCGACAACTTCGTGCGCGCCGTCACCGACGCGTCGATCCGCGGCCCGCTCATCTCGGTCACGATCTGGACCTTCGTCTTCGCGGTCATCTCCGTGGCGTCGACGTTCTTCCTCGGCCTGCTGATGGCGCTGGTGTTCAACAACACCCGGATGCGGTTCCGCAACGCCTACCGGATCATCATGATCCTTCCCTACGCCTTCCCCGCCTTCCTGTCGGCGCTGGTCTGGGCGGGAATGATGAACGAGAGCTTCGGCTTCATCAACCAGGTGCTGCTCGGCGGTGCCGAGGTCCCGTGGCTGACCGACCCGACCCTCGCCAAGGTGTCGATCCTCATCGTCAATCTGTGGCTGGGCTTCCCGTACATGTTCCTCGTCTGCATGGGCGCCCTGCAGGGCATCCCGGAGGACGTCAACGAGGCCGCCGTGATGGACGGCGCGAACCCCTGGCAGATCTTCCGCCGCATCAAGCTGCCGCTGCTGCTGGTGACGGTCGCGCCGCTGCTGATCTCGTCGTTCGCGTTCAACTTCAACAACTTCAACCTGATCTACATGCTCACCAAGGGCGGGCCGCGGTTCACCGATGTCTCGATCCCGGTCGGGCACACCGACATCCTGATCTCGATGGTCTACAAGGTGGCGTTCACAGGCCAGACCCGCGACTACGGCCTCGCGTCGGCCTTCACGATCCTCATCTTCATCGTGGTGGCGACGATCTCGATCATCAGCTTCCGCAAGACCAAGGCACTCGAGGAGCTGAACTGATGAGCACCCAGACACTCACTCCGCGCAAGCGCTCGTTCGGCTCGTGGTTCGCCGACACCGGGTGGCGGCACCTCGTCGCGGTCGTGGTGAGCGCGTTCGCGCTCTTCCCGCTGATGTACGTGCTCTCGGCGTCGCTGAACCCCAAGGGCACGCTGACGGGGTCGAACCAGCTCTTCTCGGCCATCGGCATCGACAGCTACGTGCGCATCCTGTCGGACCCGCAGAACCCGTACGGGCTGTGGTTCCTCAACACCCTCATCATCGCCACGGTGACCGGTCTTCTGACCGTGTTCATCGGAGCGTGCGCCGCATACGCGTTCTCGCGCATGAGATTCGCCGGCCGCCGGATCGGCCTGATCACCGTCGTCGTCGTGCAGATGTTCCCGCAGCTTCTCGCGGTCGTCGCGCTGTTCATGCTCATGTCCACCCTCGGCGACTGGTTCCCGGCGATCGGACTGAACACGCACACGGGCCTGATCCTCGTCTACCTCGGTGGGGCCCTGGGCGTGAACACCTATCTGATGTACGGCTTCTTCAACACGATCCCCAAGGAGATCGACGAGGCCGCGCGCATCGACGGCGCAGGTCATGCGCGCATCTTCTTCACGATCATCCTGCGGCTGGTCGCGCCCATCCTCGCGGTGGTCGGGCTGCTGTCGTTCATCGGCATCGTGAACGAGTACGTGATCGCCAGCGTCATCCTCATCGACCCCGAGAAGCAGACGCTCGTCGTCGGTCTCACCAAGCTCGTGGCGAACCCCCGCTACGCGGACTGGTCGGCGTTCTCGGCCGGTGCGGTCATGGCCGCCGTGCCCGTGATGATCCTGTTCCTCTTCCTGCAGAAGTACATCGTCGGCGGCCTCACCGCCGGTGCGGTCAAGTAGCACCCGCAGTCCACTGTTCGGCCATCGTGGGTCAGCACAGAGACACGATGGCCCGATGCTCCCACGCGGCCGCGACAGGGCGTACGGTGAGCGCATGGCGGCCCGAGTCGGAGGACGGAACCTGGCGATCAGCTGGATCGTGGGTCTGCTGTGCGCCGCCGTCGTCGGCGCCCTGATGTGGCTCTCGCTGCCGGCCGGGCCCGGGCTGCTGTTCATGGTCGGGCATCTGCTCGACGGCACCGTGCCGCGCTGACGCGGACCCTGACGGATGCCGATATCCCGGACACATCGGCACGCCTGCGCTGTGCGCGTCGCCCGCGGCGCTAACCTCGGTGTGCACCTATCACGAGAGGCGATCACATGAGCGACCCCGAGGTTCCCAAGAACGAGCAGCACCACGACGTGGACGACGTCGTCGGCCGCGCCAACGAGGGACTCGACGCCGCCGCCGCAGCCCGCGCTGACGTGCCGCGGACGGATGCTGCGGCAGGTCCCGTCGATCCCGACCTGGCGGCCTTCGAGGCGGCCGAGCGCGACCACCCCGGCACCTTCGGCTCGACCGAGCCCGCCGTGACCCGCGACCCCGCCGACGCCGGCCGTGCCGACGCCGACCGCGTCGACACCGACCGTGCCGACATCGACCGTGCAGACGCCGTGCCCGCCGACGCAGACCGTCTCGACGCCGACCGTGGCGACGCGCACCGCCTGGATGCCGCCCGTGTCGACACCCACCGCGACGGGTCTCTCCGCGACGCATCCGACAGCTCCGCACACGTCTCGACCGCTGACACCGACGCCGAAGCGACACGGGTGATCGACACCGACCGCGAGCACCACCCGACGGTCGCCGACACCGCCTACGCGGCGCCCGTCGACCACTCGGCCGAGACGCGGGTCGTGCCCGCCGAGCCCGTCGCGCCTCCCGCTGCCCCGCAGCCGATCTTCGTGCAGGCGCCCGAGCCGCCTCGCGAGCTGGGCAACCGCGGAACCGCGGGTGCCATCGGCCTGCTGGCAGCCCTCGCGTTCGCGATCCTCTACCTCGGCGCGATCCTCGGCTTCGGCGCGCTGAGCGGCGACGTCACGACCGCGAACGTCGGCACCGCAGCTCTCGCACCGCTCACCACCTGGTCGTTCTGGGTGCCCGTCGTGGTCTTCTTCCTCGCCTTCTGGCTGCTCGGCGCGTTCATCAACCGCGCCCGCTGGGGCAAGTGGGTCACCCTCGGACTGTTCGTGGCGATCGCGACCTACGGCGGATACATCCTCGGGCAGCTCTTCCAGGAGCCGTTCTGGCGCATCACCGCCACCGAGTCGGCCGAGGTCGTCAACGAGTCGCTGCTCGCCCCGCTCGCGATCGCATCGTTCATCTTCGCCCGTGAGCTCACGATCTGGTTCGGCGCCTGGGTCGCCCGCAGCGGGGCCAAGAAGAAGGCGCTCAACGCCGAGGCGCAGGCCGAGTACGAGCGCACGCTCGAAGCCGGCCCCGCAGCTCTTCGATGAGCGTAAGGTGACGGCATGACCACCAGAGACCCCCACGGCCCCGCGCCGGAGGGGGTCTCTGCTTTTCTCGCCGGAGTCGTCGGCGGGGTCTGCTTCGCCGCCTTCTCGATCCTCGGCCTCGGGATGCTGTCGTACTTCGCCGACATCGACATCATCGCCGTCGAAGGTCTCACCCTCTGGCCCGGAGTGATGGGGATGGCGGTGGCGATCGTGGTCTTCGCCGCGCTGTCGGCACCGCTGCTGCGCCGCGACCTGCCCTCGTTCGGGGCGGTCGTGCTGATCGCCGTCGCCACGGCCCTCGCGCATCTCGGCGCTGTCTGGCTCTCGGCACTCATCGGCGGCGCCGGCATCGCGCACGCCGTCGCTGCGGCCTCGCAGATCGTCGTCCGAGGGTCGAGCGCGGTGGTCATCGTGGCTGCCCTGATCGCGGGCTGGATCGCGGTCGCCCTGCGCCGCTCACGATCCGGCGCCCCCCGCTGGCCGTGGGAGCGCGACGACGCGGAGTGACGGACGCGCCGCCCCGGGGAAAGCGCCGTCTGCGGCGATCACGGCCCTACTCTGTATTCGTGGAGAGGTCGCTGGAGTCTCAGGTCGACCAGGCCGTCGAGGCCTGGCTGCGCTGGGTGCCGCGCTGGGCGCCGGCGACGCACCGCGGGCGTGTGGCACCATGCCGCCGCTGCCTCGGCTCTCCGATTCTCTCGGCGGTCGGCATCGGCGGCAACGTTCCGCATGGCGTGCAGCACGGGCTCTCCACCCGCATCAAGTCGATCGTCGATCAAGCCGTCGCCGAGTACACGGCGCGAAACCTCCCGATGCTCCAGGCCGAGCTCGACCATCAGGCCGACCGCAACCGATCGCGCGCCTACCGCCCGGGGGAGGGGCTCGATCCCGAGTACGAGGGGATGCCCCTCGATCCCGACCCCCTGCCGGGAGCGCCTTTCCTCTTCACCGTCGCGGGCATAGCGGACGAGGCGGCCGCGGAGCTCCCGCCCCTGCCCCCGCTGTCGGAGGACGCCAAGGCCGCTCTGCGCCAGGAGGTGGCGCTCGCAGACGACTACGCGAACATGATCGGGCGCGAGATCTGCGGTCTCCTGCTCCGCCACCGGCTGAACGTGCAGGCGGCGATCTCGCAGTACGTCGAGCCGCAGATCGAGGCCATGCTGGCCGAGCTGAGCGAGGCGCTCGACTCGCCGTTCGACCCCGACACTCCGTAGCACAGCATCCGCTCTGCTCATTTGACCGCCACGGCCCCGCGCCCTTACACTTGATCGGGTGTGTGCACGACTGTGCGCGCACGCAGGGCGCCGGCACCGTCGGTTCGCCCCCACGGCATACCCATCACACCAAAAGCCCGACTCCTCTGTCGAGCCGGTGGGTCATGATGTGAAACCCATCACGCTGTCACCGTGCAGCACTATGAGGAGAGAACGTGCCAACTATTCAGCAGTTGGTTCGCAAGGGACGCTCGCCCAAGGTCTCGAAGACCAAGGCGCCCGCCCTGAAGGCGAACCCGCAGCAGGCCGGCGTGTGCACCCGCGTGTACACCACCACCCCGAAGAAGCCGAACTCGGCGATGCGCAAGGTCGCTCGTGTGAAGCTCCGCAACGGCACCGAGGTGACCGCCTACATCCCCGGTGAGGGCCACAACCTGCAGGAGCACTCGCTCGTGCTCGTCCGCGGTGGTCGTGTGAAGGACCTCCCCGGTGTCCGCTACAAGATCGTCCGTGGTGCGCTCGACACCCAGGCAGTGAAGAACCGTAAGCAGGCTCGTTCCCGCTACGGCGCGAAGAAGGGCTGAGTCAGATGCCTCGTAAGGGACCCGCACCCAAGCGCCCCGTCGTCAACGACCCGGTCTACGGCGCTCCGATCGTCACCTCGCTGGTGAACAAGATCCTCGTCGACGGCAAGAAGTCGCTCGCCGAGTCCATCGTGTACGGCGCCCTCCGCGGCGTCGAGGCGAAGAACGGCCAGGACGCCGTCGCCACCCTCAAGAAGGCGCTCGACAACGTGCGCCCGACCCTCGAGGTCCGCAGCCGCCGCGTCGGCGGCTCGACCTACCAGGTTCCCGTCGAGGTCAAGCCGCACCGCGCGAACACCCTCGCGCTGCGCTGGCTTGTCAGCTACGCGAAGGGCCGTCGTGAGAAGACGATGACCGAGCGCCTGCAGAACGAGATCCTCGACGCGTCGAACGGCCTGGGAGCCGCGGTCAAGCGCCGCGAGGACACCCACAAGATGGCCGAGTCGAACCGCGCCTTCGCCCACTACCGCTGGTAAAGGGCTGAGCGGATGCCGCTGATGCGGCATCCGCTCCCACTCTCTGTTCGTTCCTGAACCATCCCGGAGGAACCCCCGTGGCACAAGAAGTGCTCACCGACCTGAGCAAGGTCCGCAACATCGGCATCATGGCCCACATCGATGCCGGCAAGACCACCACCACCGAGCGCATCCTGTTCTACACGGGTGTCAACCACAAGCTCGGCGAGACCCACGACGGCGCGTCGACGACGGACTGGATGGAGCAGGAGAAGGAGCGCGGCATCACGATCACGTCGGCCGCCGTGACCTGCTTCTGGAACAAGAACCAGATCAACATCATCGACACCCCCGGTCACGTGGACTTCACCGTCGAGGTCGAGCGCTCGCTGCGCGTGCTCGACGGCGCTGTCGCCGTCTTCGACGGCAAGGAGGGCGTCGAGCCCCAGTCCGAGACCGTGTGGCGTCAGGCCGACAAGTACGGCGTTCCCCGCATCTGCTTCGTCAACAAGATGGACAAGCTGGGCGCCGACTTCTACTACACCGTTGACACCATCGTGAACCGTCTGGGTGCCAAGCCGCTCGTGCTGCAGCTCCCGATCGGCGCCGAGAGCGACTTCATCGGCGTCGTGGACCTCATCGAGATGCGCGCGCTGGTCTGGCCCGGCGATGCCAAGGGTGACGTGACCATGGGCGCCTCGTACGAGGTGCAGGACATCCCCGCCGACCTTCAGGAGAAGGCCGAGGAGTACCGCCAGCAGCTGCTCGAGACCGTCGCCGAGACCGACGACGCTCTGCTCGAGAAGTTCTTCGGCGGCGAAGAGCTGACGATCGCCGAGATCAAGGGCGCCATCCGCAAGATGGTCGTCGCCAACGAGATCTACCCGGTCCTCTGCGGCTCGGCGTTCAAGAACCGCGGCGTGCAGCCGATGCTCGACGCAGTCATCGACTTCCTCCCCAACCCCCTCGACGTCGGTGCCATCGAGGCTCACGACCCGAAGGACGAGGAGAAGGTCATCGAGCGTCACCCCGACGCGAACGACCCGTTCTCGGCTCTCGCCTTCAAGGTCGCCGTGCACCCGTTCTTCGGTCGTCTGACCTACGTCCGCGTGTACTCGGGTCACCTCGACTCGGGCTCCGCCGTGGTCAACTCGACCAAGGGCAAGAAGGAGCGCATCGGAAAGATCTTCCAGATGCACGCCAACAAGGAGAACCCGGTCGACGAGCTCACCGCGGGCAACATCTACGCCGTCATCGGCCTGAAGGACACCACCACCGGTGACACCCTCGCCGACCCGGCTGCGCCCGTCGTGCTCGAGTCGATGACGTTCCCCGAGCCGGTGATCGAGGTCGCGATCGAGCCGAAGACCAAGGCCGACCAGGAGAAGCTGGGTCTCGCGATCCAGAAGCTCGCTGAAGAGGACCCGACCTTCCGCACCGAGCTCAACCCCGAGACCGGTCAGACGACCATCAAGGGCATGGGCGAGCTGCACCTCGACATCCTCGTCGACCGCATGAAGCGCGAGTTCCGCGTCGAGGCGAACGTCGGAAAGCCCCAGGTGGCCTACCGCGAGACGATCCGCAAGGCCGTCGAGAAGCACGACTACACGCACAAGAAGCAGACCGGTGGATCGGGTCAGTTCGCGAAGATCCAGTTCAACATCGAGCCGCTCGACCTCGACGGCGAGAAGACGTACGAGTTCGTCAACTCCGTCACCGGTGGACGCATCCCGCGTGAGTACATCGGCTCGATCGACGCCGGTTTCCAGGACGCGATGAACGTCGGCGTGCTCGCCGGCTACCCGATGGTGGGCGTCAAGGCGACCATCGTCGACGGTGCAGCGCACGACGTCGACTCCTCGGAGATGGCGTTCAAGATCGCGGGCTCCATGGGCTTCAAGGAGGCCGCTCGCCGTGCCAACCCTGTGCTGCTCGAGCCGCTCATGGCGGTCGAGGTGCGTACTCCCGAGGAGTACATGGGCGACGTCATCGGCGACCTGAACTCGCGTCGCGGACAGATCCAGTCGATGGAGGACGCGCAGGGCGTCAAGGTGGTGCGCGCTTCGGTGCCGCTGTCCGAGATGTTCGGCTACATCGGCGACCTGCGCTCGAAGACCTCGGGTCGCGCTGTGTACTCCATGGAGTTCGACAGCTACTCTGAGGTCCCGCGCGCTGTTGCGGATGAGATCATCCAGAAGGCCAAGGGCGAGTAAGCCCTTCCTGGGGATGCCGTGCCCGCACGGCATCCCCACACCCCACAACTTCACATTCACTCTCTACTAAACTGAGAAACCGAAACCCGTAGGGAGCCGGTCACAATCCAGTGCCCGGCGATCTCTACACGAACGTCCTGAGGAGGACCCAGTGGCCAAGGCCAAGTTCGAGCGGACCAAGCCGCACGTCAACATCGGAACGATCGGTCACGTCGACCACGGCAAGACCACCCTGTCTGCCGCGATCTCGAAGGTGCTCGCCGACAAGTACCCGTCGGACACCAACGTCCAGCGTGACTTCGCCTCGATCGACTCGGCTCCCGAGGAGCGTCAGCGCGGTATCACCATCAACATCTCGCACATCGAGTACGAGACCCCGAAGCGCCACTACGCGCACGTTGACGCCCCCGGCCACGCCGACTACGTCAAGAACATGATCACCGGTGCCGCTCAGATGGACGGCGCCATCCTCGTGGTCGCCGCCACCGACGGCCCGATGGCTCAGACCCGTGAGCACGTGCTGCTCGCCAAGCAGGTCGGCGTGCCGTACCTGATGGTCGCCCTCAACAAGTCGGACATGGTCGACGACGAGGAGATCCTGGAGCTCGTCGAGCTCGAGGTCCGCGAGCTGCTCTCGTCGCAGGGCTTCCCCGGCGACGACGCTCCCGTCATCAAGGTCTCGGCTCTCGGCGCCCTCAACGGCGAAGAGAAGTGGGTCGAGTCGATCGTCGAGCTCATGCAGGCCGCTGACGACGCCATCCCGGACCCCGAGCGTGACCGCGACAAGCCGTTCCTCATGCCGATCGAGGACGTCTTCACGATCACCGGTCGTGGAACGGTCGTCACGGGCCGCGCCGAGCGTGGCACCCTGGCCATCAACTCCGAGGTCGAGATCGTCGGCATCCGCCCGACCCAGAAGACCACGGTCACCGGTATCGAGATGTTCCACAAGCAGCTCGACGAGGCATGGGCCGGCGAGAACTGCGGTCTGCTGCTCCGCGGCACCAAGCGCGAGGACGTCGAGCGCGGCCAGGTCGTCGTGAAGCCGGGCTCGATCACCCCGCACACGGAGTTCGAGGGCACCGCGTACATCCTGTCGAAGGACGAGGGTGGCCGCCACAACCCCTTCTACACGAACTACCGTCCGCAGTTCTACTTCCGCACCACCGACGTGACCGGCGTCATCACGCTGCCCGAGGGCACCGAGATGGTCATGCCCGGTGACACCACCGACATGAAGGTGGACCTCATCCAGCCCATCGCCATGGAAGAGGGCCTCGGCTTCGCGATCCGTGAGGGTGGCCGCACCGTCGGCGCCGGCACGGTGACCAAGGTGCTCGCGTAAGCATCTGCTTCTCGAAAGAGGGGTCGGACCTTCGGGTCCGGCCCCTCTTTCTGCGTATCACGCGGTGCTCGACAGGAGTCGCCTGCATCGCGTAGAAATGAGGGGGCGCAGGGACGCTGCGCCGCATCAACAGGGGAGGACAGCAATGGGCATCGAGGATCTCGTGAACCAGGGCAAGGATGCTTTCGAGCAGAACAAGGACAAGATCGCCGAAGCGGTCAAGAGCGAGCAGGCTGAGGACATCAGCGATCGCGTTCTCGACGAGATCGCCGACTTCGCGAAGAAGGTCGCTCCCGGCGCCGCCGACCAGATCGACGACATCCGCGACAAGGCCGACGGAGCCGTCGGCAACCAGTGACCGACGCGGTTCGCCGCGCGACGAGGAGGGGTGGTGCGCCTGGGGCGCACCACCCCTTCGCGCGTCCGGATGCCCGGGTCTGAGCCCGCAGGATCACGCGCGACACGCCCGGGTTTGCGGTGCCCGAATCCGCGTGGCAGAATAGTCAGGTTCCACATTTCTGCGCTCTCCGTGATGCGCGGAATCACTGTTACGAACGTGCATAGGCGGCAGCCCCCTCCCGAAGGGCGCAGCAGGGTTCTAGGCCGCGGACAGCAGAACAAGCCCCACTCGAAGACGCGAGCACACGTTGCTGGCGTCTTCATGGTGAAAACAGAACAGCGGTGCGCAAGTGCCGAAGGCGCAACAGCGCCATCGTGCGTCCAATGCCCCAGGGCCACCCGGCTCCGGACGGTACGACGCCTGAAGAGAGAGAGCAGACAATGGCGGGACAGAAGATCCGCATTCGCCTGAAGTCGTATGACCACGAGGTCATCGACACGTCGGCACGTAAGATCGTCGACACCGTGACCCGTGCGGGCGCGACCGTCGTCGGCCCCGTGCCGCTTCCGACCGAGAAGAACGTCGTGTGCGTCATCCGGTCGCCCCACAAGTACAAGGACAGCCGCGAGCACTTCGAGATGCGCACCCACAAGCGTCTGATCGACATCGTCGACCCGACGCCGAAGGCCGTCGACTCGCTGATGCGTCTCGACCTGCCCGCCGATGTCAACATCGAGATCAAGCTCTGAGGTCCGCCATGGTTGACATCAACGCAAAGATTTCCAAGGGCATGCTCGGCACCAAGCTCGGCATGACCCAGGTCTGGAACGAGAACGGGAAGCTCATCCCCGTGACCGTCATCGAGCTGGCTCCGAACGTGGTCACCCAGGTTCGCACCCCCGAGAAGGACGGCTACAACGCCGTTCAGATCGCCTACGGCCAGATCGACCCCCGCAAGGTCAACAAGCCGCTGAGCGCTCACTTCGAGGCAGCAGGCGTGACCCCCCGTCGCCACGTCACCGAGATCCGCACCGCGGACGCCGCTGACTACTCGCTCGGCCAGGAGCTCACGCTCGACGGCGTGTTCGAGGCAGGCCAGCTGGTTGACGTGGTCGGCACCAGCAAGGGCAAGGGCACCGCCGGTGTCATGAAGCGTCACAACTTCGCCGGCGTCTCGGCCTCCCACGGTGCGCACCGCAACCACCGCAAGCCCGGCTCGATCGGCGCATCGTCGACCCCGAGCCGCGTGTTCAAGGGCATGCGCATGGCCGGCCGCATGGGTGGCGAGCGCGTGACCGTCCTCAACCTCACGGTGCACGCCATCGACGCCGAGAAGGGACTCATGCTCGTCAAGGGCGCCGTCCCCGGTGCTCGTGGTCGTATCGTGTACGTCCGCAACGCAGTGAAGGGTGCCTGATCTCATGGCTGACTCCACTCTGGCAATCGACGTCCTGTCGGTCGACGGCAAGAAGGCAGGCTCGGTCGAGCTGCCCGCCTCGATCTTCGACGTCGAGACCAACGTCCCGCTGATCCACCAGGTCGTCGTCGCGCAGCTCGCAGCAGCGCGTCAGGGCACCCACGCCACGAAGACTCGTGGCGACGTGTCCGGCTCCGGCAGCAAGCCCTTCAAGCAGAAGGGCACGGGTAACGCCCGTCAGGGCTCGATCCGCATGCCGCAGCACCGCGGTGGTGGCACGGTCCACGGCCCGCAGCCGCGCGACTACTCGCAGCGCACCCCCAAGAAGATGATCGCCGCAGCCCTCCGTGGCGCGCTGAGCGACCGTCTGCGCGGCGAGCGTCTGCACGCCGTCGAGGCCTTCGTCGCCGACAGCACCCCCTCGACCAAGGCTGCGGCCGGCCTGCTGGCCACCGTCGCCCCGTCGAAGAACGTGCTGGTCGTCATCGAGCGCACCGACGAGCTGACCACGAAGAGCGTCCGCAACCTCGCGAACGTTCACCTGATCAGCTTCGACCAGCTGAACGCCTACGACGTCGTCGTCTCCGACGACATCGTCTTCACCAAGGCCGCACTCGAGGGCTTCATCGCCTCCAAGACCGGTGCGACCGCAGAGGAGGTCTCGGCATGACCGAGCAGAACGTTCTCGCCACGGCCCTGAACAAGGACCCGCGCGACATCATCCTCGGACCGGTCGTGTCCGAGAAGAGCTACGGCCTGATCGACGAGGGCAAGTACACCTTCCTCGTCGACCCGCGCGCCTCGAAGACCGAGATCAAGCTCGCCATCGAGAAGATCTTCGGTGTCAAGGTGGCCTCGGTCAACACGATCAACCGCGTCGGCAAGGCCCGCCGCACCCGCTTCGGCACCGGCAAGCGCAAGGACACCAAGCGCGCGATCGTGGCTCTGAAGTCGGGTTCCATCGACATCTTCACGGCAGTCGGCTGACCGGGGGATAAGGACTAATAATGGCTATTCGCAAGTACAAGCCCACGACCCCGGGTCGCCGCGGTTCGTCGGTGGCCGACTTCGCCGAGATCACCCGATCGACGCCTGAGAAGTCGCTGCTGCGCCCGCTCTCGAAGACCGGTGGTCGCAACAACCAGGGCCGCATCACGACCCGTCACATCGGTGGTGGACACAAGCGCCAGTACCGCGTCATCGACTTCCGTCGCAATGACAAGGACGGCATCAACGCCAAGGTCGCTCACATCGAGTACGACCCCAACCGCACCGCGCGCATCGCGCTGCTGCACTACTTCGACGGCGAGAAGCGCTACATCCTCGCCCCGAACAAGCTGAAGCAGGGCGACGTCATCGAGTCGGGTGCCGGCGCTGACATCAAGCCTGGCAACAACCTGCCGCTGAAGAACATCCCCACCGGTACCGTGATCCACGCGATCGAGCTGCGTCCCGGCGGCGGAGCGAAGATGGCCCGTTCGGCCGGCGCCTCGGTGCGTCTGGTCGCGAAGGACGGCCCCTACGCACAGCTGCGTCTGCCCTCGGGCGAGATCCGCAACGTCGATGCGCGCTGCCGCGCGACCATCGGCGAGGTCGGCAATGCCGAGCAGTCGAACATCAACTGGGGCAAGGCCGGCCGCAAGCGCTGGAAGGGCGTCCGCCCGACCGTCCGCGGTGTCGCCATGAACCCGGTCGACCACCCGCACGGTGGTGGTGAGGGCAAGACGTCCGGTGGACGTCACCCCGTCTCCCCGTGGGGCCAGGCTGAGGGTCGTACCCGTCACGCCAACAAGGAAAGTGACAAGTACATCGTCCGCCGCCGCAACGCCGGCAAGAAGCGCAAGTAGGAGTAGAGGAAGATGCCACGCAGTCTCAAGAAGGGCCCCTTCGTCGACGAGCACCTGCTTCGCAAGGTGGTCGGACAGAACGAGTCCGGTACGAAGAACGTCATCAAGACCTGGTCGCGTCGCTCGATGATCATCCCCGCAATGCTGGGACACACCATCGCCGTGCACGACGGTCGCAAGCACATCCCCGTGTTCGTGACCGAGACCATGGTCGGCCACAAGCTGGGCGAGTTCGCGCCCACCCGCACCTTCCGCGGCCACGAGAAGGACGACAAGAAGGGCCGTCGCCGCTGACGCGGTGACGCTCTGGACAGAAACAGAGGAGGAGAACAATGGTGGAATCCATCGCACGCGTCAAGCACATCCGCGTGACCCCTCAGAAGGCTCGTCGTGTCGTCGCGCTCATCAAGGGCAAGCAGGCGCAGGAAGCACTGGCCATTCTGAAGTTCGCACCGCAGGGTGCCAGCGAGCCGATCTACAAGCTCGTGCACTCTGCCATCGCCAACGCGTCGGTCAAGGCCGACCGCGACGGCGAGTTCCTGGACGAGCAGGACCTGTACGTGAAGAACGCGTACGTCGACGAGGGCACGACGCTCAAGCGTTTCCGCCCCCGTGCTCAGGGTCGTGCCTCGCAGATCAAGAAGCGCACGAGCCACATCACGGTCGTGCTGGCCACCCCGGAGGTCGCTGAGGCGGCTGCACCGGCGGCCAAGACGAAGAAGGCGAGCAAGTAATGGGCCAGAAGGTCAACCCGTACGGCTTCCGCCTCGGCATCACCACGGACCACGTGTCGCGTTGGTTCTCGGACTCGACGAAGCCGGGCCAGCGTTACGCCGACTACGTCGCCGAGGACATCAAGATCCGTCGTCTGCTGCAGACGCAGCTCGACCGCGCCGGTGTCTCGAACATCGAGATCGAGCGCACCCGCGACCGCGTGCGTGTGGACATCCACACCGCACGTCCCGGCATCGTCATCGGCCGCCGTGGCGCCGAGGCCGAGCGCATCCGCGGCGACCTCGAGAAGCTCACCGGCAAGCAGATCCAGCTGAACATCCTCGAGGTCAAGAACCCCGAGGCCGACGCTCAGCTCGTCGCGCAGGGCATCGCCGAGCAGCTCTCTGCTCGTGTGGCGTTCCGTCGTGCGATGCGCAAGGGTCTGCAGGGCGCTCAGCGCGCCGGCGCGAAGGGCATCCGCATCCAGGTCTCCGGCCGCCTCGGCGGCGCGGAGATGAGCCGCTCGGAGTTCTACCGCGAGGGTCGTGTGCCGCTGCACACGCTGCGCGCGAACATCGACTACGGCTTCTACGAGGCGAAGACCACCTTCGGCCGCATCGGCGTGAAGGTCTGGATCTACAAGGGCGACCTCACCAACAAGGAGCTTGCTCGCGAGCAGGCCAACCAGAAGCCTTCGCGCGAGCGTGGCGACCGTCGTGGCCCCCGTGGCGACCGCGGTGACCGTCGCAACGAGGCTCCCGTCGCAGAAGGAGCGTCTGCCTGATGCTTATCCCTCGCAAGGTCAAGTACCGCAAGCAGCACCACCCGAAGCGTTCGGGCCAGGCCACCGGTGGCACCAAGGTGTCGTTCGGTGAGTTCGGCATCCAGGCGCTGACCCCCGCGTACGTGACGAACCGTCAGATCGAGTCCGCTCGTATCGCGATGACCCGTCACATCAAGCGTGGTGGAAAGGTGTGGATCAACATCTACCCCGACCGCCCGCTCACCAAGAAGCCCGCTGAGACCCGCATGGGTTCGGGTAAGGGCTCGCCCGAGTGGTGGGTCGCCAACGTCAAGCCGGGCCGTGTCCTCTTCGAGGTCGCGGGCGTGAACGAGCAGCTCGCACGCGAGGCGCTCACCCGGGCCATTCACAAGCTGCCGCTCAAGGCACGCATCATCAAGCGCGAGGAGGGCGACGCGTAATGGCGATCGGCACCAAGGAGCTCGCTCCGGCAGAGCTCGACACGTTCGAAGACCAGCGCCTCGTTGAGGAGCTGCGCAAGGCCAAGGAGGAGCTGTTCAACCTCCGTTTCCAGTCGGCCACCGGCCAGCTGGAGAGCCACGGCCGCATCCGCGCCGTCAAGCGCGACATCGCGCGCCTCTACACCGTGATCCGCGAGCGCGAGCTGGGCATCCGTGCGACGCCCGCTCCGGTCGAGGCTCCGGCGAAGAAGGCGTCCAAGGCGAAGGCGAAGAAGGCCGATGAGGCTGAGGCGCCGAAGGAGGAGGCCGAGTAATGGCTGAGAAGAAGGCTGCTGCCGCCGTCGAGCACGGCGAGCACGACGTCCGCGATGCGGACGCACGCGGTTACCGCAAGGCCCGTCGCGGCTACGTCGTCAGCGACAAGATGGACAAGACCATCGTCGTCGAGGTCGAGGACCGCGTGAAGCACCCGCTTTACGGCAAGGTCATCCGCGTGACCTCGAAGGTCAAGGCGCACGACGAGAACAACGCCGCCGGCATCGGCGACCTCGTTCTCATCAACGAGACCCGCCCGCTGAGCGCCACCAAGCGCTGGCGTCTGGTGGAGATCCTGGAGAAGGCAAAGTGATCCAGACCGAGTCCCGCGTCAAGGTCGCCGACAACACCGGCGCCAAGGAGCTGCTCACGATCCGCGTTCTCGGTGGCTCCAGCCGCCGCTACGCCGGCCTGGGCGACACCATCGTCGCGACCGTCAAGGACGCGATCCCCGGTGGGAACGTCAAGAAGGGCGACGTGGTCAAGGCCGTCATCGTCCGCACCGTCAAGTCGACCCGTCGTGCAGACGGCTCGTACATCAAGTTCGACGAGAACGCCGCCGTCATCCTGAAGAACGATGGGGAGCCCCGCGGCACCCGCATCTTCGGACCGGTCGGTCGTGAGCTTCGCGACAAGAAGTTCATGAAGATCGTCTCGCTCGCCCCGGAGGTCATCTGATCATGGCGAAAATCAAGAAGGGTGACCTGGTTCAGGTCATCAGCGGCCGCAAGCAGGACAAGGGCGGCGACCGCGGCAAGCAGGGCAAGGTCCTCGAGATCCTCGTCGAGCAGAACCGCGTCGTCGTGGAGGGCGTCAACTACGTCACCCGCCACAGCCGTGTCGGCCAGACCCAGCGCGGCACCAAGACCGGTGGCATCGAGACCGTCGAGGCCCCGATCCACATCTCCAACGTCGCTCTCGTCGACCCCTCGACCAAGAAGCCGACCCGCGTCGGCCACCGTGTCGAGGAGCAGGTCAAGGACGGCGTGAAGCGCACGGTCCGCGTGCGCTACGCGAAGAAGTCAGGTAAGGACCTCTGATGGCTACGGCAACTGCTGCTGAGACTGGCAAGACCCAGCCTCGCCTGAAGCAGAAGTACAACACCGAGATCAAGAAGGCTCTGCAGGAGCAGTTCGGCTACGCGAACGTCATGCAGATCCCCGGCCTGGTCAAGGTCGTCGTCAACACCGGTGTCGGTGAGGCGGCTCGTGACTCCAAGGTGATCGAGGGCGCGATCGACGACCTCACCAAGATCACCGGTCAGAAGCCGATCGTCACCAAGGCCCGCAAGTCCATCGCGCAGTTCAAGCTGCGCGAGGGCCAGGCCATCGGTGCGCACGTCACCCTCCGTGGCGACCGTGCGTGGGAGTTCGTCGACCGCCTCGTCAACCTGGCGCTGCCGCGCATCCGCGACTTCCGCGGTCTGTCGGCCGACCAGTTCGACGGCAACGGCAACTACACCTTCGGTCTCCAGGAGCAGAGCGTGTTCCACGAGATCGACCAGGACAAGATCGACCGCGTTCGCGGATTCGACATCACCGTGGTCACCACGGCCAAGACGGACGACGAGGGTCGCGCACTCCTGCGCGCGCTCGGCTTCCCGTTCAAGGCCGCGGACGCCCCGGCGTAAGCGGAACCTCGCACAAGCGGGGAGTGGGGAGGGATGCTGCACAGCATCCCTCCCCGCATCCCGTACAATTGAAGATTGTGCGTCCGCTCGGACGCGACTCTCATCGAAGGCCGTCTGTCGTGTAACGGCAGCCGGAACCTCATGATCGAAGGAACCCGAATATGACAATGACAGACCCGGTCGCAGACATGCTGACCCGTCTGCGCAACGCGAACTCGGCGCACCACGACTCCGTGACCATGCCGTCGAGCAAGCTCAAGACGAACATCGCCTCGATCCTCCAGCAGGAGGGCTACATCGCGGGCTTCGAGGTCACCGACGCACGCGTCGGCAGCAACCTCACCCTCTCGCTCAAGTACGGTCCGAACCGTGAGCGCTCCATCGCCGGCATCAAGCGCGTGTCGAAGCCCGGTCTCCGCGTCTACGCGAAGTCGACCGAGCTGCCCAAGGTCCTCGGTGGCCTCGGCGTTGCCATCCTGTCCACCTCCTCCGGTCTTCTCACCGACCGTCAGGCCGAGCAGAAGGGCGTGGGCGGAGAAGTTCTCGCCTACGTGTGGTGATCTGACATGTCGCGTATCGGACGACTTCCCATCGACATCCCCGCGGGCGTGACCGTTTCGGTCGACGGCCGTGAGGTCGCGGTCAAGGGCCCCAAGGGCGAGCTGTCGCTCACCCTGGCCAACCCGATCGAGGTCTCGGTCGAGGAGAACCAGGTTCTGGTCACCCGCCCGGACGACGAGCGCGAATCGCGCTCGCTGCACGGCCTGACCCGTACCCTCATCAACAACAACATCATCGGCGTCACCCAGGGCTACTCCAAGGGCCTCGAGGTCGTCGGCACCGGTTACCGCGTGCAGCAGAAGGGCAACTCGATCGAGTTCGCCCTCGGCTTCTCGCACCCGGTCCTCATCGACCCGCCCGCAGGCATCACCCTGACGGTCGAGGGCACCAACAAGGTGACCGTGAGCGGCATCGACAAGCAGGCGGTCGGCGAGGCCGCTGCCAACATCCGCAAGATCCGCAAGCCCGAGCCGTACAAGGGCAAGGGTGTGCGCTACGCCGGCGAGGTCGTGCGTCGCAAGGCCGGAAAGGCTGGTAAGTAACCATGGCTGTCAAGTCCAAGTCCGCCGCCCGCGCGCGTCGCCACGCACGTCTTCGCAAGAAGATCGTCGGCACCGACGCTCGTCCGCGTCTCGTCGTCAACCGCTCTGCGCGCCACGTGTTCGTGCAGCTCGTCGACGACGCCAAGGGCCACACTGTGGCATCCGCTTCCACGCTCGAGACCGAGCTGCGCTCCTTCGACGGTGACAAGACCGCCAAGGCCCGCAAGGTCGGCGAGCTCGTCGCTGAGCGCGCGAAGGCCGCCGGCGTTTCCGAGGCAGTGTTCGACCGTGGCGGCAACCGCTACGCCGGTCGTGTCGCAGCCATCGCCGATGGCGCCCGTGAAGGGGGGCTGGCACTGTGAGTGACATCAAGGAGAACGAAGTGACCGAAACCGCTCCTGCCGAGGCTCAGGCTGAGCCGCAGCGCGAGCAGCGCGATGGCCGCCGTGGCGGCCGCGACCGCGGCCAGAGCCGCGACCGCAACTCGCGCGACCGTGGTGACAACCAGTTCCTCGAGCGCGTCGTCACCATCAACCGCGTCTCGAAGGTCGTGAAGGGTGGTCGTCGCTTCAGCTTCACCGCTCTCGTGGTCGTCGGCGACGGCAACGGTCTGGTGGGCGTCGGCTACGGCAAGGCCCGAGAGGTCCCCCTGGCGATCTCGAAGGGTGTCGAAGAGGCCAAGCGCAACTTCTTCCGCGTCCCGCGCGTCGGCTCGACCATCCCGCACCCCGTGCAGGGTGAGGCCGCCGCAGGTGTCGTGCTGCTCCGTCCGGCCGCTGCCGGTACCGGTGTCATCGCCGGTGGTCCCGTCCGCGCCGTGCTCGAGTGCGCCGGTATCCACGACGTCCTGTCGAAGTCGCTCGGCTCGTCGAACACGATCAACATCGTGCACGCCACGGTCGAGGCCCTGCAGGGTCTCGAGGAGCCGCGCGCCGTCGCCGCTCGTCGTGGTCTCGACTACGACGCCGTCGTGCCGGAGATCATCATCCGCAACGAGGCGAAGGCCGCTGCTGCCGCCGCCGCGCAGAAGGTAGGTGCCTGATGGCTGAGCGCCTCAAGGTCACGCAGATCAAGTCCAAGGTGAGCGAGAAGCAGAACCAGCGCGACACGCTGCGTTCGCTCGGTCTCAAGCGGATCGGCGACTCTGTCGTTCGTCCCGACGACGCTCAGACCCGCGGCTACGTCCGCGCCGTCGCGCACCTCGTCAAGGTTGAGGAGATCGACTAATGGCTGAGAAGAACGAAGCCGTCGAGGCCGAGAAGGCCCCGAAGAAGACCGCTGCCAAGAAGCCGGCTGCCGCCAAGGCCGCTCCGGCCAAGGCCGCCGAGAAGAAGGCTCCGGCCAAGAAGGACGCTGAGGCTCCGGCCGCTCGTCCCGCCGTCCTGAAGGTTCACCACCTGCGTCCCGTCCCGGGTGCTCACACCGCCAAGACCCGCGTGGGTCGCGGTGAGGGCTCGAAGGGCAAGACCGCCGGTCGTGGAACCAAGGGCACCAAGGCGCGCAACACCGTGCGCGCCGGCTTCGAGGGTGGGCAGATGCCGCTGCACATGCGCACCCCGAAGCTGCGCGGGTTCAAGAACCCGTTCCGCGTCGAGTACCAGGTCGTGAACCTGGCCAAGCTCGCGGAGCTCTACCCCAAGGGTGGAGACGTCACCGTCAGCGACCTGGTCGCCAAGGGTGCCGTGCGCAAGAACGAGAAGGTCAAGGTCCTCGGCGACGGCGACATCTCGGTCAAGCTGACCGTGTCGGTCGACAAGGTCTCGGGCAGCGCCGAGCAGAAGATCGTCGCCGCCGGCGGTTCGGTCAACTGAGCCAGCCGCTGTGAACGCTGGGAGGGGTCGGAGATTCTCCGGCCCCTCCTGTGCGTTACCCTGGACTTTCGGCCGTCCTTCGACGTTCGGCAATCCCTTCAGGAGGAACGCCCTTGTTTAGCGCCATCGCGCGAATCTTCCGCACGCCTGACCTGCGGCAGAAGATCCTTTTCACCATCGGCATCATCGCTCTGTACCGTCTGGGTTCGAATGTGCCGGCTCCGTTCGTGAACTTCCCGAACGTCGAGCAGTGCCTCGCTGCCAACGCCGGCACCGACGGTCTGCTCGGCCTGGTCAACCTCTTCTCCGGCGGCGCGCTGCTGCAGCTGTCGATCTTCGCCCTCGGCGTCATGCCGTACATCACGGCGACGATCATCACGCAGCTCCTGCGCGTTGTGATCCCGCACTTCGAGACCCTCCACCAGGAGGGCCAGGCTGGTCAGAGCAAGCTCACCCAGTACACGCGCTACCTCACCATCGCACTCGCACTGCTGCAGTCCGCGACCGTGGTGACCGTCGCGCGCAGCGGCCAGCTGTTCGGCCAGACCGACGTCGCGGCCTGCAACACCCTTCTGACCAACGACGTGTGGTGGGCACAGGCGCTCATCATCATCGCGATGACCGCAGGAACCGGCCTCATCATGTGGATGGCCGAGCTCGTGACCGAGCGCGGCATCGGCAACGGCATGTCGCTGCTGATCTTCACCTCGATCGCCGCCACCTTCCCCGGTTCGATGTGGGCCATCTGGGAGGCGAAGGGCTTCGAGACCTTCCTGCTGGTGATGCTCATCGGCATCGTCGTCATGACGCTCATCGTCTACGTCGAGCAGTCGCAACGACGTGTGCCCGTGCAGTACGCCAAGCGCATGGTGGGCCGCCGCACCTACGGCGGCACCAACACGTACATCCCGATCAAGGTCAACATGGCGGGTGTGATCCCGATCATCTTCGCCTCGTCGCTGCTGTACGTGCCGATGCTGATCGCGCAGTTCAACACGCCCACCGACGGCAGCGAGCCGCCGGCATGGGTGGCATGGATCCTCGCGAACATGGCCACAGGCGACCAGCCGCTGTACATGCTGGTCTACTTCCTGCTCATCATCGGGTTCACCTACTTCTACGTCGCGATCACGTTCAACCCGGTCGAGGTCGCCGACAACATGAAGAAGTACGGCGGATTCGTGCCCGGCATCCGCGCCGGCCGTCCCACCGCCGAGTACCTCGACTACGTGATCACCCGCATCACGTTCCCCGGCTCGCTGTACCTCGGTCTCGTCGCGCTCATCCCGCTGGTCGCGCTGGCGACGGTGCAGGCCAACCAGAACTTCCCGTTCGGCGGCGCCTCGATCCTGATCATCGTGGGTGTCGGTCTCGAGACGGTGAAGCAGATCGACGCGCAGCTGCAGCAGCGCCACTACGAAGGGCTCCTCCGATGACCGCTTCCGCTCGTCTTCTGATCGTCGGCCCGCAGGGCTCAGGCAAGGGCACCCAGGGCATCCGCATCGCCGAGGCGCTGCAGATCCCCGTGGTCTCCACCGGCGACATGTTCCGCGCGAACATCAAAGAGGGCACCGAGCTGGGGCAGAAGGTCACCGCGATCCTCGATGCCGGCGACCTGGTGCCCGATGAGCTGACCAGCGAGATCGTGCGCGACCGTCTGTCGCAGGACGACGCCCAGGGCGGCTTCCTGCTCGACGGCTACCCTCGCAACACCACCCAGGTGCACCACCTCGACGCGTTCCTCACCGAGCACGGCGCCGCGCTCGACGCCGTGATCCTGCTCGACGTGCCGCGTGAGGAGAGCATCGCCCGCCTCAGCCTGCGTGCGGTCGAGCAGGGACGCTCCGATGACACCGACGAGGCCATCGCGCATCGTCTCGACATCTACGAGCACGAGACCGCTCCGATCATCTCGGTGTACGAGGAGCGCGGCATCGTCGACCGCATCGACGGCGTCGGCTCGCTCGACGAGATCACCGAGCGCATCTCGGGCGCCCTCGCGGCGCGCGGCATCGGTCAGCTGGTCTGATCCGTCGATGTTCCGCAAGTCGATCTACAAGAGCCCGGCCCAGCTCCGCTCGATGCTCGAGCCGGGGCTGATCACGGCCGCGGCCCTCGACGCCGTGCGGCCGCTGGTGCGCGCCGGCGTGACGACGGCGGAACTGGATGCCGTGGCCGAGCGCACGATCGTCGACCGGGGCGCCGAGTCGAACTTCCAGCTCGTGCGCGGCTACCGGCACACGACCTGCATCTCGGTGAACGAGCAGGTCGTGCACGGCATCCCGGGTGATCGGGTTCTCGAGCCGGGCGACATCGTCTCGATCGACTGCGGCGCCCAGTTCAAGGGATGGAACGGCGACAGCGCCGTGACCTTCGTGGTGCCCGACCCGTCCAGGCCCGAGCTCGTGGCGCGCCGAGAGGAGCTCTCGCGTGTCACCGAGGGCTCGATGTGGGCAGGCATCGCGGCGATGGCATCCGCCTCGCACATCGGCGATCTCGGGACGGCGATCCAGGAGTACATCGAGGCGCAGGGTCCGTCGGAGGTCTCTGGCGAGCCCTACGGCATCCTGCGGGAGTACGTGGGCCACGGCATCGGACGCAAGATGCACGAGGCACCCAGCGTGTTCAACTACCGCACGCCCGACGCCGGAGCTGAGATCCGTCCGGGTCTGGTGCTGGCGATCGAGCCGATGGTCACCGCCGGGGGAGAGGCGACGTTCGTCGAGGACGACGACTGGACCGTCTCGACCATCGACGGCAGCGACGGCTCGCACTGGGAGCACAGCGTCGCCCGCCACGAGGGCGGCATCTGGGTTCTGACCGCGGCCGACGGCGGCGCCGCCGGTCTGGCGCCGTTCGGCATCACCCCCGTCCCGTTCGCCTGACGCCTCTGTCGCGAGGGTGCGTCTCTCGCTGTGCGGCCGGACGGCTCACATGGCAGGCATAGCGTGCGCGGGGCAGAATGGTTCCGACAATTTAGTGCTGAAGATCGGACTGTCATGGCCCACGCCCAGAGCAAGCCCAACTGGTTTGCCATCGGAATCTCCATCGCCGTCGTCGTCGTGCTCGTCGCGCTCGGCGCGGTCGTCGTCTGGCTGAACAATCAGGCCACCGACGCGGGCCCGGCGCCGAAGGGCGACATCGTCAACTCCGAGACCGGCGCGATCTCCTTCGGCGATGGCGAAGACGTGGTCTCCACCTACGTCGACTTCATGTGCCCGGCGTGCAACGCGTTCGAGCAGGCGTACGGCCAGCAGCTGCAGGATGCAGCGGCAGCCGATGACATCACGCTCGAGATCCACCCGATCGCGATCCTCGACCACCTCTCGCAGGGCACCAACTACTCGTCCCGCGCCGCTGCGGCCATGTACTGCGTCGCCGAGAAGGACTCCGACAAGGCGCTCGAGTTCCTCAACACGCTGTTCGCGAACCAGCCCGCAGAAGGGTCGACGGGCCTGACGGACGACCAGCTGAAGCAGATCGCCGAGCAGGTGGGCGCAGACAAGGCCGCGAGCTGCATCGACGAGGGCACCTACCTCAAGTACGGCGCCGCACAGGCCAAGGCCCACGAGATCTCGGGCACCCCCACCGTCGAGATCAACGGCAAGCGTCTCGACATCAAGGACATCAACACCGAGCTCCCCAAGGTGCTGCCCTGATCGAGGCCGGCAGCATTTGCCGCAGGGGCACCGAGGGTCTATCATAGATCTTTGGTGCCTTGCGCCTTGTTCTGGCGTGTCCGAACGGGCGGCATCACACTCATCACCCATCCACCGCAGATCGACCGGTCTGCAGAAGCGTCAGCGAGGCTATGGCTAAGAAAGACGGTGTCATCGAGATCGAGGGCGTGATCTCCGAGGCTCTTCCCAACGCGATGTTCCGCGTTGAGCTCAGCAACGGACACAAGGTTCTTGCAACGATCTCCGGAAAGATGCGGCAGAACTACATCCGCATCATCCCTGAGGACCGCGTGGTCGTGGAGCTCTCGCCCTACGACCTGACTCGCGGGCGCATCGTCTACCGCTACCGCTGATCGGTCGAGAAGTAACACCTCAGGCGATTCCGCCTGCCCGGTGAAGACAGCGAACAGGAAACATCATGAAGGTCAACCCCAGCGTCAAGCCCATCTGCGACCACTGCCGCGTGATCCGTCGTCACGGTCGCGTCATGGTGATCTGCAAGTCGAACCCGCGTCACAAGCAGCGCCAGGGCTGAGCAGGGGTCGGGCCGTCTGCTCCGGCATCCGGCCCGGCATCTGAACAACTCAATATCGAAAACAAGGCAGCATCGGAACCCGCGCGAGCGGGGGACACCTCGGGGCGGAGGCCCGGGACCGGATGCTGCTCCACACCTCCACAACACTCCAGGAGAACCGCATGGCACGTCTTGCCGGCGTTGACATCCCGCGCGACAAGCGCGTGGTGATCGCCCTCACCTACATCTACGGCATCGGCCGTACCCGCTCCGTCGAGATCCTCAAGGCGACCGAGATCGACGAGTCGATCCGCGTCAAGGACCTCACCGACGAGCAGCTCGTCGCACTGCGCGACCACATCGAAGGCAACTACAAGGTGGAGGGTGACCTGCGCCGCGAGGTCGCCGCCGACATCCGCCGCAAGGTCGAGATCGGCTCCTACGAGGGTCTTCGTCACCGTCGTGGCCTTCCGGTCCGCGGTCAGCGCACCAAGACCAACGCTCGTACCCGCAAGGGACCGAAGCGCACGGTCGCCGGTAAGAAGAAGGCCCGCTAAGCGGCCAGGGAATAGGAGAACACTTTCATGGCTGCACCCAAGGCCGCCGCGCGCAAGCCGCGCCGCAAGGAAAAGAAGAACATCGCGCTGGGCCAGGCCCACATCAAGTCGACGTTCAACAACACCATCGTCTCGATCACCGACCCGTCCGGCGCTGTCATCAGCTGGGCATCGTCGGGTGGCGTGGGCTTCAAGGGCTCGCGCAAGTCGACGCCCTACGCCGCAGGCATGGCAGCGGAGTCCGCTGCTCGCCAGGCTGCCGAGCACGGCGTCAAGAAGGTCGACGTCTTCGTGAAGGGTCCGGGTTCGGGCCGCGAGACCGCGATCCGCTCGCTGCAGGCCGCCGGCCTCGAGGTGGGGTCCATTCAGGACGTCACGCCTCAGGCGCACAACGGCTGCCGCCCGCCGAAGCGCCGCCGCGTCTGATCTCGCAGTCTGCCCTTCCTGAGCCCTCGCGGGCGCGGGAAGGGCAGACCCGCCCCCAGATTTTCCACAACTTCAGACCTCACCCCACACATGTCATATAGCGGGCATGTGATCGAAAGGAACACATAGTGCTCATCGCACAGCGTCCCACTCTCACCGAGGAGAAGATCTCCGAGAACCGCAGCCGGTTCGTCATCGAGCCGCTGGAGCCCGGATTCGGATACACGATCGGCAACGCGCTGCGTCGCAGCCTGCTGTCGTCGATCCCCGGCGCATCGGTCACCACCATTCGCATCGACGGCGTGCTGCACGAGTTCAGCACGATCCCCGGTGTGAAGGAGGACGTCACCGAGATCATCCTCAACATCAAGCAGCTGGTCGTCTCCAGCGAGCGCGACGAGCCCATCACCGCGTACCTGCGCAAGACGGGCTCCGGCGAGGTCACCGCAGCCGACATCTCCGCTCCGGCGGGTGTCGAGGTGCACAACCCCGACCTGGTCATCGCGACGCTCAACGACACCGCTCGCTTCGAGCTCGAGCTGACCATCGAGCGCGGCCGCGGCTACGTCTCGGCAGCTCAGAACCGCAACGAGTACGCAGAGGCCGGCCAGATCCCGGTCGACTCGATCTACTCGCCGGTGCTCAAGGTCAGCTACCGCGTCGACGCCACCCGTGCCGGTGAGCGCACCGACTTCGACAAGCTCGTGCTGGACGTCGAGACCAAGTCGTCGATCCTCCCGCGCGACGCGGTCGCATCCGCAGCCAAGACCCTCACCGAGCTGTTCGGCCTCGCCCGCGAGCTGAACGTCGAGGCTGAGGGCATCGAGATCGGCCCCGCGCCGGTCGAGGCTGTGCTCTCCAGCGAGCTCTCCATGCCGATCGAGGACCTCGATCTGTCGGTGCGCTCGTACAACTGCCTCAAGCGCGAGGGCATCAACACCGTCTCGGAGCTGGTGGCCCTTTCTGAGACGCAGCTGATGAACATCCGCAATTTCGGACAGAAGTCGGTCGACGAGGTGCGCGACAAGCTCGTCTCGCTCGGTCTGTCGCTGAAGGATTCGGTGCCCGGTTTCGACGGCGCCCACTTCTACAGCGCAGGCGAAGACGAATCCTTCTGAAACCCGACCTCTTTCTGACCAGGAGTTAGACGATTATGCCCAAGCCCACCAAGGGTCCCCGCCTCGGAGGCGGCCCCGCACACGAGCGCCTGCTGCTTGCCAACCTCGCTGCACAGCTCTTCACCCACAAGTCGATCAAGACGACCGAGACCAAGGCGAAGCGCCTGCGTCCGCTCGCCGAGCGCCTGATCACGCTCGGCAAGCGCGGCGACCTGCACGCGCGTCGCCGTGCTCTGACCGTGCTGCGCTCGAACAAGGACGCCGCTCACGCGCTGTTCAACGACATCGCGCCGCTGGTCGCTGACCGTGAGGGTGGCTACACCCGCATCGTCAAGGTCGGCAACCGCAAGGGTGACAACGCGCCCATGGCCGTGATCGAGCTCGTTCTCGAGCCCGTCACCCCGAAGAAGAAGGCTGCGAAGCCGGCTGCCAAGGCTGAGGCGCCCAAGGCCGAGAAGACCGAGGAGGCTCCCGTCGAGGAGACCACCGAGGCTCCGGTCGAGGCCGCTGAGGAGACCACCGAGGCTCCCGCCGAGGAGAAGGCCGAGTAAGACCTTCCCCGCGTCGAAGAAGCCCGTCACCGTTCGCCGGTGGCGGGCTTCTTCGTGTCCGCTCGGCCACTGTCTTCGGCTCGATCGGCGACCGGTCCCGCTCGCGGGCGGGGGATCGCGCGCGGGTCAGACGCGGGCGCGCAGGTCTTTGCGCAGGATCTTCCCCGACGCCGACTTCGGGATGCCGTCGATGAACTCGACCTGTCGCACCTTCTCGTGAGGTGCGACCTTCGACGCCACGAACTCCATGACCTGTTCCGCCGAGAGCTCTGCACCGCCCTGACGCACGACATATGCTCTGGGCACCTCCTGGCCGTCTTCGTCGCTCGCGCCGATCACTGCGGCGTCCGCGATCAGGGGATGCTCGAGCAGCACCGCTTCGAGCACGGCGGGTGCGACCTGGTAGCCCTTGTACTTGATGAGCTCCTTCAGACGATCGACGATGCGGAAGATGCCGTCGGACGACGCGGTGGCGATGTCGCCCGTATGCAGCCAGCCGTCGTCGTCCAGGATGTCTGCGGTGGCCTCGGGCCTGTTCAGGTACCCGACCATGACCTGCGGTCCTCGCACCCAGAGCTCGCCGGGCGCGCTCACGCCGTCTGCGGGCACCTCGACGTCGGAGCCGGTCTCGGGGTCGACGAGCCGCGCTTCGGTGTTGGGCACCAGCGGGCCGATCGACGCCTTGTCGATCTCGGGATGGCCCGCGGGGATCAGATTGACCGCGGGGCTCGTCTCGGTCATGCCGTAGCCCTGCACGACCTCGCAGTCGAGGCGCGTTGCCACGGCTGCGGCGAGTGCGCCGTCGAGGGGCGCGGCGCCCGAGAAGATCACCTTCACGGCAGACAGGTCGTAGTCGTCGACGACGGGATGCTTGGCCAGCGCGACCGCGATCGGCGGGGCGACGAACACCCACGTGGTGCGGTGCTCGGCGATGATGCGCAGGAACTCGACCAGGTCGAACTTCGGCATGGTGACGAGCCCGGCGCGCTGGCGGAGCGCGAAGTTGAGCAGCACGGTCATGCCGTAGATGTGGAAGAAGGGCAGCACGGCCAGCACACGGTCGGTGTGATCCACGTCGAGCACGGGGCGGCACTGGGCGACGTTCGCGATGAGGTTGCGGTGGGTGAGCATCACGCCCTTCGGGCGACCGGTGGTACCCGACGAGTAGGGCAGCACGGCCAGGTGCGTGCGGGGGTCGAACGTCACCTCGGGGGCAGCGTGCCCCTCGCTGAGCAGGTCACGCAGGCTGGGGTGCCCGTCGGCGCCGTCGAGGACGATGACGTGGTCGTCGGCGATGCCGCGGCGCTCGGCGGCCGCCTTCGCGCCTGCGAGAAGGGGCGACACCGTGACCAGCCACGCCGCGCCCGCGTCTTCGAGCTGGTCGGCGATCTCGCCGGCGGTGTAGAGCGAGTTGATGGTCGTGGCGGTGGCTCCTGCCCGAAGGATCCCGTGGAACACCGTCGCGAAGGCCGGGACGTTCGGGCAGAGCACGCCGATGCGGTCGCCGATGCCGATTCCGCGGGCGGCGAGGGCACCGGCGAAGAGGCCGATCTGCGCCACGAGCTGCCGATAGGTGGTCTCTGCGCCGGTCATGCCGTCGACGATGGCGACCGAGTCGAGCGTGCTCTCATCGAGGTCGGAGAACAGGTAGTCGTAGATCGAGACGTCAGGGATCTCGACGTCGGGAAGCGGGCTGCGAAGCATGTGATCTCCTTCGATCAAGCGGGCGGCTTCTGAGAGTCAGTCTCGCATGCCCTGAGACACGGTCTCAATAGTTCGGTAGCGGGTGCCAGGGCGTCCCTTGGTCGAGTAGTCGAGAGAGCGCGCCGCCCGCCCCGTGGACGCGAGATGCTCGAGGTATCGTCTGGCGCTCACCCTCGACATGCCCAGCACCTCGGCCAGCTCGGCCGCGGACGAATCCGGATGCTGCGCCAGCGCTGTCGCTGTGCGGTCGAGCGTCTCGGCGCTGAGCCCCTTGGGCAGACCCGCACGCCGACGGAAGGCGATGATCGCGTCTGCAGCCTCGACCCGTCGGACGACATCATGCAGCTCGGTGTGGTCGCGCAGCAGCAGGGTGGCATCCACCGGTTCGCCGTCCACCCGCGATCCGGTGCCGCGCGCGACCAGCACGTGGCTGCCGACGATCACCGGACGCCCGGCGTCCTCGCCGTCGCGCAGCACGGCGAGCAGCTCCTCATCCAGCACGTCGGCCGCCGCAGCGCCGGTGAGCTCCCCGGCATCCGCGCCGAGCAGGCGAGCCGCGGCGTCGTTCGCGAGGGTGATGGTCCCCTCGGCGTCGACCGTGATCACGCCCTCGCTGAGGCCGTGCAGAGTGGTCTCCTGGTTGCGCACGAGGGCGGCGATCTCGTGGGGCTCGAGCAGCTGGATGCGGCGGCGGATCACCGCGGTGACCCAGGCCGAGCCGAAGATGCCCAGCACGACTGCAGCGAGCATGGCGCCGATGATCCACGCGAGGTTGCCCACGAACTCGCCCGTGCCCTGCGACTCGAGGATTCCGACCGACACCGTGCCGATGACGTCTGAGCCGTCGAAGACGGGAACCTTCACGCGCCACGACGGGCCCAGCGTGCCCGTCTGCGTGCCCATGTAGATCTCGCCGGAGAGCGGCACGGCGGCGGAGGTCGAGACCTTCTTCCCGATCAGGTCGGGGTTGGGGTGCGAGAAGCGGATGCCGTCGGCGTCGGCGATCACGACGTACGTCAGGTCGGATGCCCGGCGGATGGTCTCGGCGAGGGGCTGCATCGTCGCCGAGGGATCGGCATCGTCGAACGCGTCGAGCACCGCGGGCATGGAGGCGATGGACTGCGCCACGGCGAGCATGCGGTCTTCGTACGCGTCGCGCACCGTGTGCGCCTGGATGACCCCGGCGGTGACTCCGGCGATCAGGGTGACGACGGCGACGATCAGCGCCTGCAGCAGGATCAGCTGCACCCGCAGCGACATACCGCCGTGCGTCATCTGCGACGCGCGCATCATCTTCGAGGCCACACAGCCATTCTCCCCGCGCACGCGAGGAGCGGAACAGGCCGACGCCGGGCATCCGAGACCAATACTTTCGAAAGCCCGACCAATGATTTCAGAAGCAGATCCGGCGCCTTCCGGGTGCATACGGTTTCCAGCATCCCTACACGCTCAAGGAGGAGCGCATGAAGAAGTCACGCACCGCTCTCGTCGCCGTCGCGGCGATGGCCGCACTCGCACTCGCCGGTTGCTCGTCGCAGAACGCATCCCCGGCCCCCGGCGCCGACGGCAAGGGCGAGGCCTCGTCGTTCGACGACGTCTCGCTCATCGTTCCCGCAGACCCCGGTGGCGGTTGGGACCAGACCGGCCGATCGATGTCGAAGGTGCTCACCGACGACAAGATCACCGGCGCCGCAGCCGTCACCAACGTCGGCGGCGCAGGCGGAACGGTCGGCCTCGCCCAGCTCGCCAACGAGAAGGACCCGGCGACGCTGATGGTCATGGGGCTGGTGATGGTCGGCGCGATCGAGACGAACGCCTCGGCCGTGCGCCTCGAGGACACCACCCCGATCGCGCGCCTGACCGATGAGCCGCTCGTCGTCGTCGTACCCGAGAAGTCGAAGTACGACACCCTCGAGGACCTGGTCGAGGACATCGTCGACAAGGGCCAGGAGGTCACCGTCACCGGTGGATCGGCCGGTGGCGCCGACCACATTCTCGCAGGCCTCCTGCTCGAGGAGGCGGGCGTGGACGGCGCCGACATCCCGTCGAAGCTGAACTACACCCCGAACTCCGGCGGCGGCGAGGCGGTCTCGCTGCTCGTCGGCAACAAGGTCGCCGCCGGCATCTCGGGCGTCGGCGAGTTCCTGCAGTACATCGAGGACGGTTCGATGCGCGCGCTCGCCGTGTCGTCGGCCGAGCCGGTCGAGTCGCTCGCCGACGTCCCCACGATCACCGACGCCGGCTACGACGTCGTGCTGACGAACTGGCGTGGCGTCGTCGCACCCGGTGGCATCTCCGACGCCGACCGCGCCGAGCTCGAGCGCATCGTCACCGAGATGCACGACTCCGACGCGTGGGCGGCGGAGCTCGAGACCAAGGGGTGGACGGATGCCTTCCTCGCGGGCGACGAGTTCGACGCCTTCCTCGAGGAGAACATCTCCGACGTCACCGGAACTCTGAAGAACATCGGGCTGATCTGACATGGACGCCCCGATCCTCGGGGCGAGCGGGCGGGCCGAGGCGACTCGGCCCGCCCCACGGGTTCCCCTCGGTGAACTCGTCTTCGCCCTGCTCATGCTCGCTCTCGGCGTCTTCGCCCTCGTCGGAGCCTTCTCGATCCACGTCCCCGTCGGCGTGAAGGTCGGTCCGACCATCTTCCCGATCTTCGTCTCGATCGTGCTGCTCGGCTCCGCCGCCGCCGTGCTCGTCTCGGTGCTGCGCGGCGACCGCGCAGAGGTCGAGGAGGGTGAGGACATCGATCCCGACGCCAAGACCGACTGGCTCACCCTCGCCAAGATCGTCGGCGCCGTGGTCGCCCACCTCCTGCTCATCGACGTCATCGGCTGGGCTCCGGCGGCGGCCGTGCTGTTCGGCGTCGTCGCGTGGTCGCTGGGCGCGAAGCGCTGGTGGCTCGCCTTCGTCATCGGCCTCGTGCTCGGCCTCGTCGTGCAGGTCGTGTTCGGAGGCCTGATGGGGCTCTCGCTGCCGTGGGGGCCGGCGCTCGGCTGGCTGGGAGGGATGTTCTGATGGACAGCTGGACCCTGCTTCTCGAGGGCTTCGCGACCGCTCTGCAGCCGCAGTACCTCATCTTCGCGTTCTTCGGCGTGCTGATCGGCACGGCCGTCGGCGTGCTGCCCGGCATCGGGCCCGCCATGACGGTTGCCCTGCTGCTGCCGCTGACCTACACGCTCGACCCGACCGCGGCGCTCATCACCTTCGCCGGCATCTACTACGGCGGGATGTACGGGGGATCGACCACCAGCATCCTGCTGAACACACCCGGCGAATCGGCCTCGATCGTGACCGCGATCGAGGGCAACAAGATGGCCAAGCTCGGCCGCGGGGCCGCCGCGCTCGCGACGGCGGCGATCGGCTCGTTCATCGCCGGCACCATCGCGACGGTGGGTCTCACCCTGCTCGCACCGGTGCTCGCGCAGTTCGCGGTGAACCTCGGGCCGGCCGACTACGTCGCCCTGATCGTGATCGCGTTCGTCACCGTCGGCGCGCTGATCGGCAGCTCGGTTCCTCGTGGCATGACCTCGCTCGGCGTCGGGCTCTTCCTCGGCCTCGTCGGCACCGACACCCTCACGGCCCAGCAGCGCTACACGCTGGGCCTGCTGCCCCTCTCGGACGGCATCGACATCGTGCTCGTCGCGGTCGGGCTGTTCGCGGTCGGCGAGACGCTCTACATCGCCGCGCGGCTGCGGCACGGAGGCATCGACGTGATCCCCGTGACGGGCGGATGGCGCAGCTGGATGACGAAGGACGACTGGAAGCGCTCGTGGAAGCCCTGGCTGCGCGGCACCGCGATCGGCTTCCCGATCGGCACGATCCCCGCCGGCGGCGCGGACGTCGCGACCTTCCTCTCGTACGCGACGGAGCGCAAGCTGTCGAAGCACAAGAAGGAGTTCGGCCGCGGAGCGATCGAGGGAGTCGCCGGCCCCGAGTCGGCGAACAACGCGGCTGCGGCCGGTGTGCTCGTGCCGCTGCTGACACTCGGGCTGCCCACGACGGCGACGGCGGCGATCATCCTCGTCGCGTTCCAGGCCTATGGCCTGCAGCCAGGTCCGCAGCTCTTCCAGAACCAGCCGGCGCTGGTGTGGGCCCTGGTCGCGAGCCTCTACCTCGGCAACGTCATCCTCATCGTGCTCAACCTGCCGCTGGTCGGTATGTGGGTCAAGCTGCTGCAGATCCCCCGGCCGTACCTGTACGCCGGGATCCTGCTGTTCGCCGCATTCGGCGCCTATGCGCTGAACTTCGCGGTCGTCGACATCCTGATCCTCGTGATCATCGGCGTGCTCGGCTACTTCATGCGGCGCTTCGGCTACCCGGTGGCACCGCTGGTCGTGGGCATGATCCTCGGCCCGATGGGCGAGGAGTACCTGCGAAAGGCGCTGCAGCTGAGCCAGGGAGACCTGTCGACACTTGTCACGCAGCCGTTCGCGGCGGCCGCGTACATCGTGCTGGCACTGCTCGTCGCCGGCGGCCTGTGGCTGCGCCGCAGGCAGACGCGGTACGAGCAGCAGCTCACCGAGTCGATCGCCGTGCCCATCAAAGCCGATCAGGAGGTCTGACCGCTCAGGGCACGGTGAGGGTCGCGAGGCCCCCGGCGATAGTCTGAACTGCGTGAACGCAGAGCACCAGGCCATCTCCCGGGGGCCTCGCGCCTACCTGTCCTTCGTCGTCATCGGCCTCATCGCCGGACTGCTGTCAGGGCTCTTCGGCGTCGGCGGTGGCACGGTCATCGTGCCGCTGCTGGTGCTGCTGCTCAGCTTCGACCAGCGCCTCTCTGCAGGCACCTCGCTGGCCGCGATCGTGCCGACCGCGAGTGTCGGGGTCATCTCGTACGCCCTGTCGGGCGCGGTGGCCTGGATCCCGGCGCTGATCCTGGCCGCGGGGGCCGTCGTCGGCGCTCAGATCGGCTCGCGTCTGCTGCCGCGGGTCTCGCAGACAGCCCTGCGCTGGGGGTTCGTCGCCTTCCTCGTCGTGGTCATCGTGAGCCTGTTCCTCGTGATCCCCTCGCGCGCCGCGGAGTTCGAGCTCGGCTGGCTCAACGGCATCGCCCTGGTGGGAGTCGGGGTCGTCACCGGCATCATCGCGGGGCTCATCGGAGTCGGCGGGGGAGTGGTCGTCGTCCCTGTGCTCATGCTCGGATTCGGCACCAGCGACCTCGTCGCCAAGGGCACATCCCTGCTGATGATGATCCCCACGGCGGTCTCGGGAACGATCGGCAACCTGCGCCATCACAACGTCGACCTGGTCGCCGCGGGTGTGATCGGCGTCTCCGCCTGCACCACGACCGCGCTCGGCGCGTGGCTGGCGACGCTGATCGATCCGCTCACCGGCAACATCCTCTTCGCCCTGTACCTCGTCTTCATCGCCGTCCAGATGGCGTTGAAGGCGTGGCGCGCGCGCCGTCGCTGAGCCCGCGCACCCACGAGAAGCGCCCCTCGGAGGATCTCCGAGGGGCGCTTCGTGTGGGCCTGACCGGGCCGGATCAGGGCATCCGGATCAGTCGCAGCTGAACTTCGCGTCTCCCCACACGCCGTGGGCGCCGTTGATGCTGCCCGGCGCCTCGACGATGAGGTCGACGTACTGGGCGCCCTTCAGGCCGACCCTCACGCTCTCGGGCGCGAACCCGGGGGTGAAGGTGCGCGACTGGTAGGCGTTCGCGCCGTCGATGTCGACCTTGAAGACCACGTTTCCTGCGAAGCCGGCCTCGAGTCCGACGTCGGCCGTGAACGCGCTGCACTCGCCGCCGACGTAGTAGGTCACCTTCGACAGGGCGTGCACGCCGAGTCCCTTCGCGTACGTCGGGTTCTTGCCCGTCGCCGGGTCGACGTAGTTGATCGCGAGCGGCTTGTCGGGCGACGACGCGGAGTCCTTGTTCGCCACGTCCTTGCCGATCACTCCGTACCCGTTGGTCGCACTGATCCACTGCAGATCCGACGCGAAGGCGGACGCAGTGGGCGCCGGAGGCAGCGGCTGGTCGACGACCTTCCAGTCGAACATCTTCAGCCGGCTCTCCGTCGGCAGCACGACGTACGCCAGCTCCTTCGACGGGTTCAGGCGCACGAGGTTCGAGTACACCTGGTACTTGTACGTCGGGTACTCGTAGACGGCCGGGTTGGTGGCGCTGTTGCGCCCCATCGACACGATCGCGACGCTCGCGCCGCCGAGTCCGGATGCCTGCTGCAGCCAGTTCGGGAAGAAGACGTTCTGCGTCGACACGGTTCCATCGGCGTAGTGCAGCTCGATCGCCGGGTTCACCCCGCCGCCCGATGCGGCGGAGGCGAGGATCGCGAGGTGCGTGCCCTTGCCTGTGAGCGCGATCGTCTGCCCTGCAGGCGAGACCGAGTCGGCGGCACCCGACGGTGCGGGCCAGGTGTAGGCGATCGCGGCGTCGCCCGTTCCGACCGTCACCGTCGACCCAGGCGTGACCCCGGCGCGTGCCAGCGATTCGGCCGAGAAGCTCGCCCCGCCGCCGTCGAAGTTCCCCTCCTTCGCGGTCTCGATCGTGGTGATCGAGTCGGCGTTGTAGGCGCCTGCCAGCGAACCGTAGGCGACGTAGATCTGATTCGCTCCGCTGACCTTCTGCGAGGTCTTCTGCGCCGTGTACGCGGCCGTGACCGTCACGGTCTGCAGGTCCGCCTCGGCAGCGTCGGTGACCTTCACCTCGAATGTCGCGGTGAACGACGCCCCAGGTTCGACCAGCGCGGCGCGCTCGCCCTCGGCCGACACGACCTCCCAGCCGTCGGGAAGCTGCGGCGAGAGGGTGACGTTCTCCTTCTTCTTCGAGCCGGTGTTGCGGAAGGTGGCGGTGACTGTCGTGGCGTCGCCCTGGAACACGCGCTCCTCGAGGTCGACCGAGACCGCTGCCGCCGTCAGGTCGGCGTCACGGCCGCCCACCGCGCTGGTCGCGGAAAGCACGACCTCGGCGCTGCTGCCGGATGCCAGGGGCGCGGTCTTCACGTGGATGACACCACCCGCGTCGGACGCGTCGAAGAACCAGCCGGTGGCCTGCGTCGACAGCGCATCGAGCGACGCCGCCTGCTTCAGGCCCTTGCCGTCGACCGAGACGTTCTTCGGTGCGGAGCCGGTGTGCGCCTCGATGAGGTACGGGCGGGCATCGGCCATGCCGTCGTACGAGCCGGAGCGCTTGCCGATCCCGATCGTGACGGTGCCCTTCTTCCCCGCCTCCGGAGCGGCGACGGTGAACTTCTGCGTGCTCGACTCGCCGTCTTTATAGGCGCGGGTGACCTCGTCGTCCTCGTAGAGCGAGAACGTGCTCGTGCCCTGAGGGAAGAGCGAGAGGGTGATGGGGGAGTCCTCTGCGACGAGTGACGCGTTGCGGGCCACGATGCCCTGCGGCACCACGGCGCCCGCGCGAACGAAGATCGGCAGCTTGTCGAGCGGAGCCGGATGCCCGTTGAGCACCTGCCCGCCTTCGTGCAGCGTGCCTGTCCAGTAATCCACCCACTGCGTGCCCTTGGGCAGGTAGATGCCGTTGCGCACGGTGCTCTTGGTGAAGACGGGAGCCACGAGGTAGTCGCTGCCCAGCAGGAACTCGTTGTTGGCCTCGGCGCTGTACGAGCCGGGATCGTTCGGGTACTCGAGGGCGAGCGAGCGCATCATCGGCAGGCCGCTGCGGTGCGATTCGGCCGCGAGCGTGTAGATGTAGGGCATCAGCTGCTGGCGCAGCTGCAGGTAGCTGCGGTTGATGGCCGTAGCCTGGTCGCCGTACAGCCATGGCCGCTTGTCGACCGATGCCCATCCGCTCATCGAGTAGAGCGCGGGAGCGAACGCCTTCCACTGCAGGTCGCGCACGTAGCTCTCGGCCGAGCCGCCGAAGATGCCGTCGACGTCACCGGTGCTGAAGGCGAGGCCCGAGTTGCCGGCTCCGGTGAGAGCCGAGACCTGCCAGCGCACGGCGTCGAGGTTGCCCGTGTGGTCGCCGGTCCACTGCATCCCGCATCGCTGTGATCCCGCCCAGCCCTCCACCATCAGGGAGGTGCCTCGAGCATCGGAGTACTTCTCGATCCCGCTGTGCGCGGCCTCGCAGCCGGTGAGTGCGAGGCGGTAGCCGCTGCCGACCCAGGCGACGTCGAGCTTGCGCAGCCGGATTCCCGCCTCGCCCACCTCGTACTCCTGGTTCGTCAGCGAGCGCTGGGTCCACAGGCCGGTCTTGAGCGCCGTCTCGTCTTCGATGGCCTGCACGGTCTCGGGCAGCTCCTGGTATTCGCAGCCGTAGCCGTCGTTGACCAGCATCCAGCCGGCCGGCATGTCGTGCTCGACGAAGTCCTTCGCGACGTCGAGCGACTGGGGAGTGCGCAGCTTCGACGGCGTCTTCGTGCCGGAATAGGTCGGGCTCGAGCGGTTGTAGCAGTCGGCGTCGCCGTACTCGAGCGCGTACACCGGCGGCATCATGGGGCGTCCGGTGAGCTGGGTGTACGACTCGAGGGACTGGCTGTAGTCGCCGACGAAGTAGTAGGCGTCGAACCGGCGCTCCTCGTGCGTGGTGGTGTTCTTCTGGAAGTCGTAGGTGCCGCGCGCGAACGTGTTGCGCAGCACGCCGTACCCCTTCGACGACATGTAGTACGGCACGGCGTTCGGGTAGCCGTCGTCATCCCAGTCGTAGCTGCGGGCGACGTTGATCACCGATTCGGTGTGGATCGAGCGGCCGTTCTGCATGCCGCCGCCGAGGATCTGCTCGCCGTCGACGTCTGTCAGGTGCTGGGTGGCGGTCTTCGCGCCGAAGCTGATGGGCGCCGACTCGCTGAAGATCGCGGTGCCGTCTGCGCGTGCGGCCGAGACGGCGCCGGTGGCGCGATCGACCTCGACGGTCACCGTCTTCGAGGCGATGCGGATCCGCTCGCCCTCGGTGACGGTGATGTCGGCCCCGTCGAAGCTGTCGGCGCCGACGACGATGTCGGCGGTGCGCGCAGGGTCGTCCTGCGGGGTGTTCGCGGGGTCGGTGAACGAGCCGCTCGGGTCTGCTTCGAGCCGGAAGGTGCCGTTCTCGAGGAAGGTGACGCGCATCGCGCCGTTCTCGGCGACGAGGGTCACGGCGGCGCCGTCCTTCTCGACGGCGGTGATGGCGCCCACGGTGGTGCCGTCGGCATCGACGGCGACCTCAGGAGAGGCGGGGTCCGGGGTGATCGGGGTGAAGGGCGAGGACGCAGCGGTCTGGGGAGCGGGCGCCGCGACGGCGGCGCCGACCGAGGTCACGCCGACCCCGGTCACCCCCAGTGCGACGGCCAGGCCCAGCGCGGTGAAGCGCCGACGGCAGGTGGGTGAGTTCAACTTCATCGTCTCCTCTGTGATTGATTCTGCAATTGGGGATGAGAATCAATCACATGCAAGCAGATTGGGTTCTCTCGGTCAAGAGTTCTTCCGGCGCTCGCCGGAGGGCACAGGAGCGCCCGCGGCTAGGATCGAGGGGTGCCCGTGAACAGTGAACTGGTCGGCCGGGAGTTCCCGCCGACGGCCCCGTACCTCGTCGGCCGTGAGAAGGTGCGCGAGTTCGCGCGCGCGGTCTTCGCCGATGCCCCGCAGCATCTCGACGTCGACGCCGCCCGTGCCGCAGGCTACGCAGACGTCGTCGCTCCGCCCACCTTCCCGATGGTGATCCAGGACCTCACCCTGCAGCAGCTGCTCTCGGAGCCGGACTCCGGCATCGTGCTGGCGCGCACCATCCACGCCGAGCAGCGCTTCCAGTACACGCGCCCGATCGTCGCGGGTGACGAGCTCACCGCACAGCTCGCGGTCACGGGCATCCGCTCGCTCGGAGGCAACGCGATGATCACGAGCGAGGCGACCATCACCGACGCGGCAGGCGACCACGTCGTCACCGCGATCAGCGTGCTGCTGGTCGGCTCCGACAGCGAAGGCGAGGCCGCGTGATGACCGAGTTCACCGTCGGCGACGTGATCGCCGAGCGCACCCTGCACCTGACTCGAGAGTCCCTCGTGCGCTATGCAGGGGCATCCGGCGACTTCAACCCGATCCACTACCGCGACGACGTCGCGGCCTCCGTCGGCCTGCCCGGCGTGCTCGCGCACGGGATGCTCACGATGGGCATCGCCTCGTCGGTCGTGCTCTCCGCGCTTCCGGTCGGCACCGAGGTCGTCGATTACGGCGTCCGGTTCACCAAGCCCGTCGTCGTCGACGCCGAGACCGGCGCCGACGTGCACATCGTGGCGAAGGTCGGCGCTGTCGATGAGACCGCCGCGCGCATCGACCTCACCGTCAAGGCCGCAGAGACGACCGTGCTCGTGAAGGCCCAGCTGCGGGTCGCACTCTGACATGGCATCCACTGGAGTGACCGAGATCGCGCCCATCGCCCTGCGGGAGCTGACCACCCTGCGCACCGGCGCGGCACCGCAGCGGATGCTGGAGGCCACCACCCGCGAGGAGCTGCTCGTCGCGCTGCAGGAGGTCTGGTCGACCGGCGACGACTGGTTCGTGCTGGGCGGCGGGTCGAACCTGTTCGTCGGCGACGAGCCGTTCGAGGGCACGGTCATCCGGGTGCTGACAGAGGGGATCGAAGAGCTGGCCTCGCCCCACGATGGGCGGATCCGGCTTCGAGTGCAGGCAGGGCACAACTGGGATGCGCTCGTGGCATACGCCGTCGAGCGCGGCTACGCAGGCATCGAGGCGATGAGCGGCATCCCCGGCACCGTTGGCGCCGCCCCCGTGCAGAACGTCGGTGCCTACGGACAGGAGATCCAGGAGACGCTCGTCGAGGTCGAACTGATCGACGAGCACGAGGACGCCCCTGTCGTGCTGCCGGCGGCCGAGCTCGGTCTCGGATTCCGCACCTCTGTGCTCAAGCATCACTACGGCGAGGCGCAGGGCCGTCGCGCGGTCATCCTCTCGGTGACCCTCGATCTCGCGGTCACCGGCGACGCCGGGCGCGTGGTGCGCGGCGAGCAGCTGCGCAGGGCCCTGGGCCTGGTCGACTACGAAGCAGTGCCCCTCGCGTGGGTGCGCTCGCGGATCCTCGAGACGCGCGCCGCGAAGGGCATGCTGCTCGACGCCGACGACCCCGACACGTGGAGCGCCGGGTCGTTCTTCCAGAACGCGATCGTGCCAGAGCCCGTCGCGCGCAGCCTTCCCCCCGAGTGTCCTCGCTGGCCCGTCGAGCCGGACCTCGACTCGGTGACGGTCATCCCGCTCGACGCGTACTACGGACTCGCGCCGCGCGATGAGAAGCCGGTGGGGATGGTCAAAGTCAGCGCCGCCTGGCTGATCGAGAATGCGGGCATCCGCAAGGGATTCCACCTGCCGCAGTCGCGAGCCGGCGTCTCGACCAAGCATGCTCTCGCGCTCACGAACCGCGGCGGCGCGACCGCCGCCGAGCTGGGCGAGCTGGCCCGGTTCATCCAGAGCCGAGTGCACGCCGAGTTCGGTCTGCTGCTGCAGCCGGAGCCCGTTCTCGTCGGCGTCGAGCTGTAGGCGGGTCCGGGCGGGCCGCATACACTCGCCGGATGAGCGGACTGATTCCCTATCTTCTGTTTCCCGGCAGCGCCGCCGAGGCTCTGTCGTTCTACTCGACCGCGTTCGGGGGTGAGTCGCGCCTGTTCACCTACGAGCAGGCGGGCCGCACCGACGGACCTGCTGAGGCGATCGCGCACGGGATGCTCGTCGACGGCCCCGTCGAGCTCGCCGGCGCGGATGCCGCTGCAGGCGAGAGCACGTTCGAGATGAGCGGCATGTTCTTCTCGCTGCTCGGCACCGCCGATCCCGCGACGCTCGCGTCGTGGTTCGATGCGCTCGCCGAGGGCGGCCGCATCATCGACCCGCTGCAGAAGCGTCCGTGGGGAGACCACGACGGCACGCTCGTCGATCGCTTCGGCGTGCCGTGGCTGATCGGGCACCAGGGCTGACGCGGGCCCCAGGGCTCGCGCGTCGTCGCCCCCTCTGAACGTCGTCGCCCCCTCTGATTCACGCGGATCAGAGGGGGCGACGACGACAGGAGGGGGCGAGGACGAGACGACCGCGACCGGGCTCCTGATGGTCAGGCCGAGAACAGGCGCTGCAGGCGCTGCACGCCCTCGAGCAGCTGGTCGTCGCCCAGCGCGTACGACAGGCGCAGGTAGCCGGAGGGGCCGAACGCCTCGCCGGGCACGACCGCGACCTCGGCCTCGTCGAGGATGAAATCGGCGAGCTCGAGCGAGGTGGCCGGTGTCACCGTGCTGCCGTCGCGGCGCGTCCATGTGCGGTTCAGCAGACCCTGCACGTCGGGGTAGACGTAGAACGCGCCCTTCGGGGTCGGAACGACCATCCCGTCGATCTTCGACAGCTCGTCGACGATCAGGCGGCGACGGCGGTCGAACGCCTCGCGCATCTGCTCGGCCTCGTCCTGCGGGCCGTTCAGCGCCGCGATCGCACCGCGCTGCGCGACATTGTTGACGTTGCTCGACAGGTGCGACTGCAGGTTGGCGGCGACCTTGATGGCGTCGGCGGGGCCGACCATCCAGCCGACTCGCCAGCCGGTCATGGCGTACGTCTTCGCGACGCCGTTGACGAGGATGGTCTGGTTCGCGATCGCGGGCAGCGCCTCGACGATGGAGGTCGCCTTGACTCCCTCGTAGGTGAGGTTCTGGTAGATCTCGTCGCTGATCACCCAGATGCCGTGCTCGAGAGCCCATTCGGCGATCGCCCTGGTCTCGTCAGCCGTGTACACCGAGCCGGTCGGGTTCGACGGCGAGACGAACACGAGCACGGTGGTGCGCTCGGTGCGGGCGGCCTCGAGCTGCTCCACGGTGACCTTGTACTCCTGGTCGGCACCGGCGAAGACCTCGACCGGCACTCCGTCGGCCAGCTGGATCGCCTCGGGGTAGGTGGTCCAGTACGGCGCGGGCAGCAGCACCTCGTCGCCCGGGTTCACCACGGCCTGAAAGGCCTGGTACACCGACTGCTTGCCGCCGTTGGTGACGATGACCTGGCTGGGCGAGACCTCGAGCCCCGAGTCGCGCAGCGTCTTCGCGGCGATCGCCTCGCGCAGCTCGGGAAGCCCGGCGGCGGGGGTGTAGCGGTAGTTCGCCGGGTTCGCGAGCGCCTCGGCGGCGGCATCGACGATGAACTGCGGGGTCGCGAAGTCGGGTTCGCCGGCGGCATACGAGATGACGGGCTTGCCCTCGGCCTTGAGGGCCTTGGCCTTGGCATCCACCTTCAGCGTGGCGGACTCGGCGATGGCGGACAGTTTGCGGGAGAGCGGGGCGCGTTCGGTCACGACTCCGATCGTACTCGGGGCTGATCGCCCCGAACCGGTCTGAGACGGGGGCGAGAAGCGGCGAAACCCCGGCATCCGAAGAAATGCGGGATTCTTCTCCGGATGCCGGATGCCGGATGCCGGATGCCGGATGCCGGATGCTCAGCGCTCGACGAGCACGCCGTCCTCATCGGCGTACAGGCGTGCGCCTGGGCGGAACGAGACTCCGCCGAACTCCACCGTGACGTCGGCCTCGCCCGTGCCCTGCTTGCCGCTCTTGCGCGGATTGGTGCCGAGGGCCTTGACGCCCAGCGCCATGGTGCCGAGCGCGGCGCTGTCTCGCACGCAGCCGTTGATGACGACGCCAGCCCAGCCGTTGTCGACGGCGAGCTGCGCGATCATGTCGCCCATCAGCGCCGTGCCGTAGGAGCCGTCGCCGTCGACCACGAGAACCGCCCCGTCGCCGGGAGAGGAGAGGATCGACTTCAGCAGAGCGTTGTCCTGAAAGCAGCGCACGGTGCGGATCGGGCCCTCGAACGAGGTGTACCCGCCGAAGGAGCGCAGCTGCAGCGGCAGCGACTGCAGGTCGTCGCCGTGCACGTCGTAGAGGTCAGCGGTTGATGTCATGTCTCACTCCTATCAGGTCGCCTGGCGACGCGGGAGAGGCCGCATGCGATGATGCATCCGGCCTCTCGCTCAGCGCGCCTCGGATCAGCTGAACTGGTTCATCGTGTTGTGCTGGCCGCCCGCCTTGAGGGCCGCCTCGCCGGCGAAGTACTCCTTGTGGTTGTCGCCCAGGTCGGAGCCGGCCATGTTCTGGTGCTTGACGGTGGCGATGCCGCCGCGGATCTCGCGGCGCTGCACGCCCTTGACGTAGGCCAGCATGCCCTCGTCGCCGAAGTAGCCTTTCGCGAGGTCATCGGTCGACAGCGCGGCCGTGTGGTACGTCGGCAGTGTGATGAGGTGGTGGAAGATGCCGGCGCGGGCTGAGCCGTCGCGCTGGAAGGTGCGGATCTTCTCGTCGGCCAGCGCCGCCAGCTCGGAGTCGTCGTACTCGACGCTCATCAGCTTGTCGCGGTCGTACGCCGAGACATCCTTGCCCTGCTCGACCATGGCGTCGTACGCCTGCTGGCGGAAGTTCAGCGTCCAGTTGAACGACGGGCTGTTGTTGTAGACCAGCTTCGCGTTCGGGACGACCTCGCGGATGCGGTCGACCATGCCGGCGATCTGCTCGACGTGCGGCTTCTCGGTCTCGATCCAGAGCAGATCGGCGCCGTGCTGCAGCGAGGTGATGCAGTCGAGCACCACGCGGTCGACGCCCGTGCCCGGCCGGAACTGGTACAGGTTGCTCGCGAGGCGCCGCGGGCGAAGCAGCCTGCCGTCGCGCTTGATCACGACGTCGCCGTCGCCGAGGCTGTCGGCCGAGACCTCATCGACGTCGAGGAACGAGTTGTACTGGTCGCCGAGGTCGCCGGGCTGGTGCGAGACGGCGATCTTCTGGGTCAGGCCGGCGCCGAGCGAGTCGGTGCGGGCGACGATGATGCCGTTGTCGATGCCGAGCTCGAGGAAGGCGTAGCGGACCGCGTTGATCTTCGCGAGGAAGTCCTCGTGGGGAACGGTGACCTTGCCGTCCTGGTGCCCGCACTGCTTCTCGTCCGACACCTGGTTCTCGATCTGGATGGCGCAGGCGCCGGCCTCGATCATCTTCTTGGCGAGCAGGTACGTCGCCTCGGGGTTGCCGAAGCCGGCATCGATGTCGGCGATGATCGGCACGACGTGGGTCTCGTACCCGTCGATCTGCGACTGGATGAACTCGGCGCCCGTCGTGTCGCCGGCCGCGCGTGCCGCGTCGAGCTGCGTGAACAGGAGGTCGAGCTCACGGGCATCCGCCTGGCGGAGGAAGGTGTAGAGCTCTTCGATCAGCGCGGGAACCGCGGTCTTCTCGTGCATCGACTGGTCGGGGAGCGGACCGAACTCCGAGCGGAGGGCGGCGACCATCCAGCCCGACAGGTAGAGGTAGCGCTTGTTCGTGGACTTCAGGTGCTTCTTGATCGAGATCATCTTCTGCTGGCCGATGAAGCCGTGCCAGACGCCGAGCGACTGCGTGTAGACCGACGAGTCGGCGTCGTACTCCTGCATGTCGCGGCGCATGATGTCTGCGGTGTACTGCGCGATCTCGAGTCCGGTGCGGAAGCGGTTCTGTGCGCGCATGCGGGCTGCCGACTCGGGGTCGATGGCGCTCCAGCCGGAGCCCTGCTCGTCTTTCAGCTGCTGGATGGCGGCGATGTCGTCCTGGTAGCGGGTCATGGCATGTCCTTCTTCGGTGGGGATGGTCGGTCAGTCGGTCAGGTACCGCGAGTACGCGGGCAGCGTGAGGAAGGCGGGGAACTCGGGCCGCAGCGTCACCTCGCGGAAGATGTCGGCGGCGTCGTCGAACCGGTCGCCGTCGTGCCGCGATGCGTCGGCCAGCACCTGCTGGATCAGGCCCTCGATGTGCTCGACGGTGATCGCCGTGCCCTCTTCGGTGCGGCGGTCCTGGTGGATCCACTGCCACACCTGCGAGCGGCTGATCTCGGCGGTGGCGGCGTCTTCCATCAGGCCGTCGATGGCGACGGCGCCCTGTCCGCGCAGCCACGCCTCGAGGTAGCGGATGGCGACGGACACGTTCTCGTGCACGCCGGCCTCGGTCACGGGGCGGCCGATGCGCAGGTCGAGCAGCTGCTCTGCCGTCACCTCCACGTCGTCGCGCCGGCGGTCGAGCTGGTTCGGGCGCTCGCCGAGCACCGCGTCGAACTCCGCCTGAGCCGCGGGGATCAGGTCGGGGTGGGCCACCCAGGTTCCGTCGAATCCGTCTCCGGCCTCGCGGCGCTTGTCGGCGGCGACCTTCTCGAGGGCCCGCTCGGTCAGCTCGGCGTCGCTGCGGTTCGGGATGAACGCGCTCATGCCTCCGATCGCGTGTGCCCCGCGCTTGTGGCACGTCTTCACAAGCAGCTCGGTGTACGCCCGCATGAACGGCACCGTCATCGTCACTTCGCTGCGGTCGGGCAGCACGAAGCGCGCCCCGCGCCCGCGGTAGTTCTTGATGATCGAGAAGATGTAGTCCCAGCGGCCGGCGTTGAGCCCTGCGCAGTGGTCGCGCAGCTCGTAGAGGATCTCGTCCATCTCGAAGGCGGCGGGGAGGGTCTCGATCAGCACCGTCGCGCGGATGGTGCCGTGCGGGATGCCGATGTACTCCTCGCTGAACGAGAAGACGTCGTTCCACAGGCGGGCCTCTTCGCTCGACTCGAGCTTGGGGATGTAGAAGTAGGGTCCGCGGCCGGCGTCGATGAGAGCCTGCGCGTTGTGGAAGAAGTACAGGCCGAAGTCGATCAGCGACCCGGATGCCGCGAGCCGGCGCCCCGTGCGGTCGGTGAACTCGATGTGCTTCTCGCTCAGGTGCCAGCCCCGAGGCCGCATCACGATCGTGGGGGTCTGCTCGGCGGTGACGCGGTACTCCCTGCCGTCGGCCGCAGTGTGGGAGAGCTCGCCACGGATCGCGTCGCGCAGCGACAGCTGCCCGCCGATGATGTTGCGCCAGGTCGGACTGGTCGCATCCTCGAGGTCGGCGAGCCACACCTTGGCTCCGGAGTTCAGGGCGTTGATGGTCATCTTCGGGTCGGTGGGCCCGGTGATCTCGACCCGGCGGTCTTCCAGGCCGGGGCCGGCCCCGGCGACGCGCCAGTCGGCGTCGTCGCGGATGTGCGCGGTGTCTTCGCGGAAGCGCGGGTCGTGGCCGTTGCCGATCTCGAACCTCGCGCGCTGCCGGTCGGCCAGACGGTCGTGGCGGCGCCCGCCGAAGCGGTGGTGCAGCTCGGTGAGGAAGGCGATGGCCTCTGTGGTGAGGATCTCGTCCTGGCGGTCGAGCTGCGGTCCGGTGATGTGCAGCGTCGGGCCGAGTCCGGCGGAGACGGCTGCGTCGACGGTGCGAGTCGGTGCGGTCGCAGTGGGAATGCTCATGATCTGTCTCCTCCGTGAGATGCCCGGTCGGCCATGGCGGCCGGTTGGCTGTGACATCCACTGTGTGTGAAGAAGAGCATCCGGAATGATCAAAACCGCAGAGAAGTTCGTGCGAATTTCTGTTTCTGTGACAGACTGCTCGCGTGACAGACGAATCCGACGCGCTCACCATCGGCCGGCGCATCCGACAGCTGCGCACCGCGCAGGGGATGACGCTGGAAGAGCTCGCGAGCCGCATCGACCGCGCCCCCAGCCAGGTGTCGATGTTCGAGACCGGCAAGCGCGAGCCCAAGCTCACGCTGCTGCAGACGATCGCGAAGGTGCTCGGCACCACCCTCGACGGCTTGCTCGAGGGCGAGCCGCTCGACGAGCGCGCGACGCGCGAGATCGCCCTCGAGCGCGCCATGAAGGGGCAGACCTTCCGCGCCCTCGGCATCCCGTCGTTCCGCATCGGCAAATCGTTTCCCGACGACGCGATCGACGCGATGCTCGCCCTGCACTCAGAGATCGAGCGCCTGCGAGACGAGCGCGCGGCGACGCCGGAGGAGGCGCGTCGTGCCAACCTCGAACTGCGCCACCTGATGCGCACGCAGGACAACTACTTCTCCGATCTCGAAGTGCAGGCCAGCGAGATCCTCGACGCCGTCGGCCACCCGGGCGGGCCTCTCACTCAGCGCACCGCATCCGAGATCGCCGCGCACCTCGGCTTCACGCTGCACTACGCGCCCGACCTGCCCCAGTCGACTCGCAGCGTCGCTGATCTCGCGCACGGCCGCCTCTACCTCTCGAGCAGCATTCCTGCGAAGGGAGATGCGCGCACGGCGGTGCTGCAGGCGCTGTCGAGCCGCATCCTCGGGCATTCGGAACCCCGCAGCTACGCCGAGTTCCTGCGGCAGCGGGTCGAGACGAACTACCTCACCGGAGCCCTGCTCGTGCCCGAGTCGCACGTCGTGCCCGTGCTGAAGGACGCGAAAGAGCGCCGCGCGATCTCGATCGAAGACCTGCGTGACGCGTACTCGGTGTCGTACGAGACCGCCGCGCACCGGTTCACGAACCTGGCGACGCGGCATCTGGGCATCCCGGTGCACTTCCTCAAGGTGCACGAGTCGGGCACCATCACCAAGGCGTACGAGAACGACGACGTGAACTTCCCGACCGACCGGCTGGGCTCGATCGAGGGGCAGATGTGCTGCCGGCGATGGACCAGCCGCGAGGTCTTCGACGTCGACGACCGCTTCAACCCGTACTACCAGTACACCGACACGGGCAATGGCACCTACTGGTGCACGGCCCGCGTCGAGCCATCGAGCGAGGGGATGCACTCCGTCAGCGTCGGCGTCCGCTTCGATGACACGAAGTGGTTCGTCGGGCGCGACACTCCGAATCGCGCGGTGTCGAAGCACTCGGTCGAGACCTGCTGCCGCCGTGCGCCGGCCGAGCTCGAGCAGCGCTGGCGCGATCAGGCGTGGCCGAACGTGCGCACCCCGCGCACCCTGCTCGCGACCCTGCCGACCGGGTCGTTCCCCGGCGTCGACACGACCGATGTGTACGAGTTCCTCGAGGCGCACGCTCCTCGCTGAACCGGGCGGTGCAGGTGCGCCCCGGTAGTGTGAGCGGCGTGACGTCGGGGAGGAGGCGCATGGACGAGCGCAGCGCACCTGTTGCGGAGCCGATCGACGATCCGCATCCGTTCCGCAGCGACCTGCGGGCGATGCTCAGCGGCGCGAACCTCGTGGTGCTGATCGCCGCGATCGTGGCCGGAGTCTGGGGCGTGTTCGACACGCTGGCGGATGCCGGCGGCGACCGGCCCTGGGGCACGCTGTCGATTGCGGCTCCCGCCGTGTACGCCGGCTGGTGCATGCTCGAGATGGCCTGGAAGCCGCTATCGCAGGTCGCCACCGTACTGCTGCGGCTCATGACCGCATGCTTCGTCGCCCCGGTGTTCGTGGCCGTCCCGGTCGGGATCGTGCAGGCGATCGCCGTCGCATCCCCCGGCGTGCGGCAGACCATCGACGACGCCACGTCGGCGAACGACGGCTTCCACTACTGGTGGAGCGAGGGCATCGGCGCCCAGCTCGCCCTCGTGCCGGGGGCCGGATACGTGGTGGGCATGTGCGCGCCTCTCGCGGTCATGCTCATCATCGTGATGCCCGTGCTGTCGCTTCGCGCTCCGCGCATCGCGGCCGAGGGGTCGCACCTCGAGAAGGTCGAACCGGGGCGGCGTGATGCCGCGACCGCGTTCGTGTTCGTCGGGCTCGGAGCGACGACGCTGGGCATCGGGCTGTGGGCGTTCGGAGACGGCGGCAGCATCATCGAATTCCCCGAGGGTCTGGCGCGGTTCCTGAACGCGGTATCGTACGGCTACGTGCCCTGGGACGAGGCCATGTGGCTCGCGGGTGTGGTGCTCGTCGTGCTGGGTGTCGCCGCGATGGCCTGGGGCTGCGTGCGCATGCTGATCGCCCGCGGACGCGCGGCAGCGGAGGCACCCCGGCACTGATCGCGTCGGACCCCGCGCGCGCCTGGCGCGGGAATGTGCGCTTCGCGCGGACGGATGCTTGTGATCGGTCCGCGGCAGGCGCACATCTCCGCGCGGAGCGTACGCCGACCCCTCAGCGCGCGGGCATCAGCCGGCTGCGCGCAGGGTCGCCCAGAGCTCGGCGCGTGCCGGGAACGAGGTGAGGTCGGCACTGAGCAGTCCCGCCGCCTGCGCGAGGCGGGTGCGCAGCGTGTGCCGATGGATGCCCAGTGCCGCAGCCGTCTGCTCGGCATGCGCATCGTGCTCGAGCCAGACCCGCAGGGTGCGCTCGAGCTCAGCGCCGGCCGTCGCGTCGTGCGTGCGCAGCGGGGCGAGGCGCGTACGCGCGAGGGTGCGGGTCTCTCCCGAGACAAGCGCGTCGAGCACGCCGCCGGACTCCACGTCGTGGTAGTCGATCACGCCGTCGCCGCCTGAACGCTGCAGCGCCGTCATCGCCTGTGCGTGGGCATGCGAGAACTCGCCGTACTCGGACGGCTCCGAGACGCCGATCCGGATGCCGAAGCGCTCGGCGACCTGGTCGAGGAGGCCCCTAGACGACGCGCCGAGGCAGATCGTCAGCCCGTCGGCATCCTCCGCCACGAACGACACCGTGCCGCCCACCGCCCGCTGCCGTTCGAACCAGCCGACCACGGCGTCGACGGGAGCAGCATCGGCCGTCGCGACGAGCATCGGCGCAGGCGGGAGCGCGCCGAGCGTGCGGCGCGCGAGGGTCGGATCGTCGTCGCGCAGCGAGGCGAGCAGCTGAGTGTGCATGCGCCGTCGTCCACGGGCGAGCTGCTCGCTCTGCTCGAGCGACAGGCCGGCCATGGCGATCGCGGTGGTGATGACCGCACGCGCCTCAGCGTCGATCGGGCTGAGGTCGACGCCGATCACGCCCTTCAGCTGACCGGTGCGGCCGAAGGTGAGCAGCGTGACGGTGCGCTCGCCGGCAGAGAGCGTGCGACTCGCAGTCGTCCCCCTGGCGAGCAGCTCCGCCACGGCATCCGCGACGGCGTCGGCACCGCGGTCGAGCGCGACCGGATGCTCCTGCGCGATCGCTCCGCTCGAGTCGAAGAGCCCGACCCAGCAGTCGAGACGGCGCGCGAGCTCGGTCAGGGTCGCCTCGAGACCGCGCGGGCGCAGGGCGGCCACGGCCAGCGCGCGCTGCACCTCGAGCGCCCAGGTGCGGCGGGCATAGGCGTGCGCGGCCATCGCCTCGGCGTGGGCGCGGGCGATCGCGAGGAAGGGGATGTCGTAGGGCACCTCGAACAGGGCGAGCCCGGCCTCGGCGCACGCCGTGACGAGCTCGTCGGACGGGCCGACGCGGTGCACCCCGGAGCCGAATCCGAGTGCCAGGACGCCGCGGTGCACGAGACGCTCGACGTAAGAGGCGGCGCCGGGTCCGTCGCTATCGGCGAACTGGCTACCCGTCGTCAGCAGGGCGAGGTCATCGGCGAGGAACGGGGTCGGGTCGACGAGGTCGGAGCTGTGGACCCAGCGCACCGGTACGTCGAGCGCCCCGTCCGGCAGCGATGCCTGCTCCGAGACAAGCGAGAGACGCAGCTCGGCGTGCCCGAGCAGGGTGCGCAGCGTGGGCGGGGCGGCGATGTCCACGACGACCCCTTTCCCGGGTTTGTACAGAATGGCGAAGTGTCCATCAGAAGTGTACGCCGCGGCGAATGCATCCGGTCTTCCGACAGTCGTAACCTCGCCTCATGACCCTCATCGACGAGACCTCCACGATTCCCGCAGGCGGACCCACCCTCGAGCAGGTCCGTCGCATCGTCACAGAGCTGCCCGGCCCGCGCTCCGCCGCGATCCTCGCCCGCAAGGCCGAGGCGGTGGCCGCAGGAGTCGCGCACTCCATGCCCGTCTCCGTCGTCGCCGCCGGCGGCGGCGTCGTCCTCGACGCAGACGGCAACTCGCTCATCGACCTCGGCTCCGGCATCGCCGTGACCAGCGTCGGCAACGCGCACCCGAAGGTCGCCGCTGCCGTCGCCGCGCAGGCCGCGCAGTTCACCCACACCTGCTTCATGGTTTCGCCGTACGAGTCGTACGTCGACGTCGCCGAGGCCCTCAACCGCCTCACCCCCGGCGACTTCGCCAAGAAGACCGCCCTGTTCAACTCGGGCGCCGAGGCCGTCGAGAACGCCATCAAGATCGCCCGCAAGCACACCGGCCGCCAAGCCGTCGTCGCGTTCGACCACGGCTACCACGGCCGCACCAACCTCACCATGGCGCTCACCGCCAAGTCGATGCCCTACAAGGCCGGCTTCGGCCCGTTCGCCCCCGAGGTCTACCGGGTGCCCGGCTCGTACCCGTACCGCGACGGCCTCACCGGCGCCGAGGCGGCCACGCGCGCCATCACGCTCATCGAGAAGCAGATCGGCGCCGACAGCCTGGCAGCCGTCATCATCGAGCCCATCCAGGGCGAGGGCGGCTTCATCGTCCCCGCCGATGGCTTCCTCGACGCCGTCGTGGCCTGGTGCCGCGACAACGGCGTCGTGTTCATCGCCGACGAGGTGCAGACCGGCTTCGCCCGCACCGGCTCGATGTTCGCGAGCGAGATCTTCGGCATCGAGCCCGACCTGATCACCACCGCCAAGGGCATCGCCGCCGGCCTCCCGCTCGCGGGCGTCACCGGGCGTGCCGAGATCATGGACGCCGCTCACGCCGGCGGCCTCGGCGGCACCTACGGCGGCAACCCGATCGCCTGCGCAGCAGCGCTCGCTGCGATCGACGCCTTCGAGAACGACGGCCTCATCGAGCGCGCACAGCAGATCGGCGCACTGCTCACCGAGCGCCTCGGCGCGATCCGCGAGAACGACCCGCGCCTGGGCGACATCCGCGGGCACGGCGCCATGATCGCTGTCGAGTTCGTCGACGCCGAGACCGGCGCCCCTGACGCCGCGCTCACCAGCGCCGTCGCCAAGGCCTGCGTGGCCGAGGGCGTCATCATCCTCACCTGCGGAACGTTCGGCAACGTCATCCGCTTCCTGCCGCCGCTGTCGATCGGCGACGACCTGCTGAACGAGGGCATCGACGTCCTCGCCGCCGCGCTCGAGCGCGCCTGAGACGGCCGGCCGCGATCCTGGTCGGGGGATCAGGGATCGCGGCCGGCACATTCACTTGAACATCTTGCATCGAAGGAGATCACCCATGGCACAGCACGAGATCACTCGCGACGTCGTCATCGTCGGCGCCGGAGCCGCCGGCACCACCGCAGCGAACGAGCTGCGCAAGGCCGGTCTGTCGGTCGTCGTGCTCGAGGCGCGGGACCGCGTCGGCGGGCGTCTGTGGACCGACACCGTCGACGGTGCCATGCTCGAGCTGGGCGGCCAGTGGGTCTCGCCCGATCAGGACGCCCTGAAGGACACGCTCGCCGAACTCGGCCTCGAGACCTACGACCGCTACCGCGACGGCGACAGCGTCTACGTCGGCCCCGACGGCACCCTGCACCGCTTCACCGGCGAGATGTTCCCCGTGTCGGCCGAGACCGAGGCGACGATCGCCGAGATCACCGAGCGTCTCGACGCCATGGTCGCCGAGATCGACCCCGACCGTCCGTGGGAGCACCCGAACGCGGCCGAGTGGGACTCGGTCACCTGGGATGCCTGGCTGCGCCAGCAGACCGACGATGACGAGGCCGTGCGCAACCTGGCGTTCGCCACCGGTTCCGCGATGCTCACCAAGCCGACGCACGCGTTCTCGCTGCTGCAGTCGCTGCTCATGGCGGCATCGGCCGGCTCGTACTCGAACCTCGTCGACGCCGACTTCATCCTCGACAAGCGCGTCGTCGGCGGACTCCAGCAGGTGCCCCTGCTGCTCGCCGAGCGCCTCGGCGACGACGTCATGCTCGGCCAGCCGGTGCGCACCCTCGAGTGGTCGGACGAGGGGGTCGTCGCGCACGCGGACGGCGTCACCGTGCACGCGAAGCACGCGATCCTCGCGCACGCGCCCGTGCTCTACAACCGCATCTCGTTCGTGCCCCCGCTGCCGCGCCGTCAGCACCAGCTGCACCAGCACCTCTCGATGGGCTTCGTCATCAAGGTGCACGCCGTGTACGACCGCCCGTTCTGGCGTGAGCAGGGCCTCAGCGGCACCGCGTTCAGCCCGTACGAGCTCTCGCACGAGGCCTACGACAACACCAACCACGGCGACGAACGAGGCACCCTCGTCGGCTTCGTCAGCGACCAGAACGCCGACGACCTCTTCACGCTGAGCGCCGAGGAGCGCAAGGAGCGCATCCTCGAGTCGCTGTCGCACTACTACGGCCCCGAGGCGAAGAACCCGGTTGTCTACTACGAGAGCGACTGGGGCACCGAGGAGTGGACCCGCGGCGCATACGCGGCGAGCTTCGACATGGGCGGTCTGCACCGCTACGGCGCCGACCTGCGCGCCGCCGTCGGCCCGATCCACTTCGCGTGCAGCGACATGGCAGGCGCCGGCTACCAGCACGTCGACGGCGCGATCCGCATGGGCCGCCTCGCCGCCTCGCAGATCGTCGAGAAGGTCGGCGCCGAGGGCGCCGGCGCATGACCGGTTCGATCGTCGTCGGCTACACGGCGACGGATGCCGGGGCTGACGCCCTGGCGCTCGGCATCCGCCTGGCCCGCAGCATCGACGCGCACCTCGACCTGGTGATCGTCCTGCCGCCTGCTGGCACGCGCAGCGCCTCGGTGGTGCCGCCCGAGCGCGCCTTCGAGGACCACGTGCGCGGCCAGGCCGAGGAGTGGCTGCGCGCCGCCATCGCCGAGGTTCCGTCCGACGTCCGCAGCCTGGGGCACGTCCGCTTCAACGAGTCGTTCGCCGAGGGCATCATCGCCGCCGGCGAGGAGTTCGACGCCCGTCTGCTCGTGGTCGGCGCCGCGAACGGAAGCACGCTCGGGCGTCACCGCCTCGGCTCCGTGGCATCCGAGCTCGTGCACTCGTCACCGATCCCCGTCGCGCTCGCGCCGGCCGGATCGCGTCGCAACGCCGACGCCGATGCGCCGATCCCGCGCGTCACCGCGGCCGTCGGCACCCGTGCGGGGGCCGACGTGCTGCTCGACGCCGCCGTGCGCCTGGCAGCCGCAGCCCGCGGAACCCTCCGTCTCGTGTCGCTCGTGCCGTTCGACGTGCCCGCGGGTCTCGATACCGGGGCGATCAGCCTGGTGCAGAACGCGCACGGCGACGACGTGTTGGCCCAGGTGCGCGCCGCGCTTCCCGATGGCGTCTCGGCCGAGGTCGAGCGCGCCGCCGGGGACAGCGTCGAAGACGCCGTGGCGCACCTGCGCTGGCATCCGGGTGAGGTCGTCCTCGTCGGTTCGAGCCGCCTGGCCCAGCCTCGCCGCCTCTTCCTCGGGTCGACGGCCGCGAAGATGCTGCACGAACTCCCCGTCCCGATGATCGTCGTACCGCGCACTCGCGCTGAAGCAGGAGACAACTGATGTCCAGCATCGACCGGGCAACGACGCCCGAAGCCGGAGTGACGACCGGCATCTCACGCAAGGGCCTCAGCGTGGGCACCGTCGGCGTCCTCGGCGCCCTGGTGATGGGCATCTCGTGCATTGCCCCCGCCTACACCTACACCGCGGGCATCGGCGGCGCCGTCGGCGCCGTCGGCTTCCAGGTGCCGGCGATTCTGCTGCTCGGGTTCATCCCGATGCTGCTCGTCGCGTTCGGCTACCGCGAGCTCAACAAGGCCATGCCCGACTCGGGCACGAGCTTCACCTGGGCCACGCGAGCGTTCGGCCCTTACGTCGGCTGGATGGCCGGCTGGGGCCTGATCGTCGCCACCATCCTGGTGCTCTCCAACCTCGCCGGCATCGCGGTGGACTTCCTCTTCCTCCTGATCGCGCAGATCTCGGGCGACGAGACCATCGCCGGCATCACCCGCAACCCGTTCGTCAACGTCGCGGTGTGCCTGATCTTCGTCGCTCTCGCCGCATGGGTCTCGTACCGCGACGTGTCGACCTCGCAGAAGCTGCAGTACGGCCTCGTGGCGTTCCAGCTCGCCATCCTCGTGCTGTTCTCCGTCATGGCGATCGTCGAGACCGTGCAGGGTGGCGCCTTCGAGGCGAACCTGCCCGAGTTCGCCTGGTTCAACCCCTTCGAGATCCAGGGCGGTCTGTCGATGATCGTCATGGGCCTGTCGGCCTCGGTGTTCATGTTCTGGGGCTGGGATGTCACCCTCACCATGAACGAGGAGGCGAAGGACCCCGAGCGCACGCCCGGCCGCGCCGCCATGCTCACGGTCGTCTCGATCATCGCGATCTACCTGCTGCTCACCGTCAGCAGCCTCATGTACTCCGGCATCGGCGACAAGGGCCTCGGACTCACCAACGAGGACATCGGCGGCAACGTCTTCTTCGCGCTCTCGGGCCCGGTGATGGGCGGCCTCGCCTTCCTGCTCTCGCTCGCCGTGCTGACCTCCTCGGCGTCGTCGCTGCAGTCGACCTTCATCTCACCGGCACGCACCCTGCTGGCGATGGGCCACTACGGTGCCATGCCGCGCAAGTTCGCCGGGGTCAGCCCGCGCTTCTTCACGCCGGGCTATGCGACCATCGCCTCCGCCGTGGTCGCCGGCGGGTTCTACGCCGTCATGCGCTTCCTCAGCGAAGACGCGCTGTGGGACACGATCCTCGCGCTGGGCATGATGATCTGCTTCTACTACGGCATCACCGCGCTCTCGTGCGTCTGGTACTTCCGCCGTCAGTGGTTCGACTCCGGCAAGGACTTCTTCTTCAAGTTCGCCAGCCCCCTCGTCGGCGGCGTCATCCTGCTCGTGCTCTTCGTGATCACGGCGGTCGACAGCCTCGCGCCCGACTACGGATCCATCGCCATCGGCGCCGACGCGAACGGGGAGGGCGGCATCGGCATCGTGTTCTTCATCGGCGTCGGCCTGCTCGTCTTCGGAGCAGTGCTCATGATGGTGCAGCGGATCTTCGCCCCCGCCTTCTTCCGCGGTGAGACGCTGGGTGTGGACGCCCCGCCCAGCACCCGCCGCGGTTGACCGACCCACATACCGACAGAATCGAGACGAACATGACACTCGCATCGAACGAGCAGGAGCTCCTCTCCCGCGTCCCCGGCGGACTCTTCATCGGCGGCCAGTGGACGGATGCCGAAGAGGGGCGCACCTTCGACGTGCGCGACCCCGCCACCAACGAGGTGATCGCGTCGATCGCCGATGCGACGCCGGCTGACGGCATCCGGGCGCTCGACGCCGCCGTCGCCGCGCAGGATGCCTGGGCGGCGACCGCCCCGCGCACCCGCAGCGACATCCTCCGCCGCGCCTTTGACCTCGTGCAGCAGCACAAGGAGGACCTCGCCCTGCTGATGACCCTCGAGATGGGCAAGCCGCTCGCCGAGGCCCGCGGAGAGGTCGTCTACGGCGGCGAGTTCCTTCGCTGGTTCAGCGAGGAGGCCGTGCGCATCAGCGGCCGCTACGGCAGCAACCCCGAGGGCACCGGCCAGATGGTCGTGTCGCAGCGCCCGGTGGGCCCGTCGTTCTTCGTCACCCCGTGGAACTTCCCGTTCGCGATGGCGACCCGCAAGATCGCCCCGGCGCTCGCAGCCGGCTGCACCGTCATCATCAAGCCCCCGGCACTCACGCCCCTCACCACCATCTTCTTCACGAAGCTGCTGGAAGAGGCCGGCCTGCCCGCCGGTGTCGTGAACGTCGTGCAGACCTCGCGCTCCGGCGCGCTGTCCGGCCCGATCATCGCCGACCCTCGTCTGCGCAAGCTGTCGTTCACCGGCTCGACCGAGGTGGGCCGCAAGCTCATCGCCCAGGCGGCCGACGGAATCCTGCGGGTGTCGATGGAGCTGGGCGGCAACGCCCCGTTCGTCGTCTTCGAGGACGCCGACCTCGACAAGGCGGTCGACGGCGCGATGGCCGCGAAGTTCCGCAACATCGGCCAGGCCTGCACCGCGGCCAACCGGTTCATCGTGCACCAGGACGTCGCCGACGAGTTCGCCCGTCGCGTCGCCGAGCGCGTGCAGGCGATGAAGATCGGCCGCGGCACCGAAGACGGCGTGGCCATCGGCCCGCTGATCGACGAGGATGCGGTCGCCAAGGCGCAGGAGCTCGTGGGCGACGCCGTCGACCGCGGCGCTCGCGTGCTCGCCGGCGGCAAGGCCGTCGAGGGCACCGGCACCTTCTACGAGCCGACCGTGCTGACCGATGTGGTCGCCGGCAGCGCGATCCTGCGCGAGGAGATCTTCGGACCGGTGCTCGCCATCGCGACCTTCGCCGACGAGGCAGAGGCCGTGCGCCTGGCGAACGACACCGAGTACGGCCTGGTCTCGTACGTCTTCACCGAGGACCTCGCTCGCGGTCACCGCATGATCGACGCGCTCGAGACGGGCATGATGGGTCTGAACGTGGGCGTCGTCTCGAACGCCGCAGCTCCCTTCGGCGGTGTCAAGCAGTCCGGCATCGGCCGCGAGGGCGGCGCCGAGGGCATCCACGAGTACCTGTCGACCAAGTACACGCTGATCCCCAACAGCTGACCACGATGATGGGCTCCCGAGCGCTGCGAGGGAGCCCATCACAGCATCCGCACTTCACGAGAGGAACCGACATGACCGACTACGCCGTCGTCAATCCCGCCACGGGCGAGACCGTCGCCAGCTACGAGACCGCCACCGACGCACAGATCGAAGATGCCATCGCGCGCGCGGCCTCGGCTGCGAAGACCTGGGGCGCCACGGCTCCCGCCGAGCGCGCCGCGGTCATCCGCCGCATCGCAGAGCTGCACCGTGAGCGCAAGGACGAGCTCGGTGCGATCATCGTGCGCGAGATGGGCAAGCCGATCGCCGCCGCCGTCGGCGAGGTCGAGTTCGCCGCTGACATCATCGAGTACTACGCCGACAACATCGACGTGATCACGGCCGACCAGCCGCTGCAGATCCTCGGTGAGGGCACCGCCGTCGTGCGCCGTGCTCCGCTGGGCGCGCTGCTCGGCATCATGCCGTGGAACTTCCCGGCGTACCAGGTCGCGCGCTTCGCCGCCCCGAACCTCGCGATCGGCAACACGATCATCCTCAAGCACGCCCCGCAGTGCCCCGAGTCGGCCGCAGCGATCGAGGCCATCTACCGCGACGCCGGTCTGCCCGACGGCGCGTACGTCAACGTCTACGCCACCAACGAGCAGGCGGCGACGATCATCGCCGACGCGCGCGTGCACGGCGTCTCGGTGACCGGCTCCGAGCGTGCCGGCGCCGCCGTCGCCGAGGTCGCCGGCCGCAACCTCAAGAAGGTCGCGCTCGAGCTCGGCGGATCCGACCCGTTCATCGTGCTCTCGACCGACGACCTGGATTCGGTCGTGCAGCTCGCCGTCGACGCACGCCTCGACAACAACGGCCAGTCGTGCAACGGCGCGAAGCGCTTCGTCGTCGTCGACGACCTGTACGAGGAGTTCACCTCCAAGTTCACCGCGGCTCTCGCCGCGGTCTCGGCCGAGGACCCGACCGACGAGGACACGGTTCTCGGGCCGCTGTCGTCGCTGGCCGCCGCTGAGCGCCTGCAGGAGCAGGTCGACACGGCCGTCGCCCAGGGTGCGACCGTGCTGACCGGAGGCACCCGCGACGGCGCGTTCTTCGCGCCGACCGTGCTCGCCGACGTGACGCCGGAGATGGACGTCTACCGCGAGGAGCTCTTCGGCCCGGCCGCCGTCGTGTACCGCGTCGCCGACGAGGACGCCGCCGTCGAGCTCGCCAACGATACGACCTTCGGTCTCGGCTCGTACGTCTTCACGACCGATGCCGAGCAGGCAGAACGCGTCGTGAACCGCATCGAGGCGGGCATGGTCTACGTGAACATCGCCCTCGCCGACAGCCCGGAGCTGCCCTTCGGCGGCGTGAAGCGCAGCGGCACCTCGCGCGAGCTGGGTCTGCTGGCCGCCGACGAGTTCGTCAACAAGAAGCTGATCCGCAAGGCCTGATCGGCTGTCCCAGAACAGGCCGGATGCCTCGCATCCGGCCTGTTCTCGTATCCGCTTGCTCTCGGGCATCCGGATGCCCGGTTCGAGCCGTCCTGAGCATCCGACCCGCTCATTGAGAACAGGAGAACACGCCAGGACAGGAGATTCCGGCGGGATCCATCCTGTTCTCGCGTGTTCTCCTGTGCTGGGTGAGCCGGATGCCGGATCCCGAGCCGGATGCCGAGCCGGACCGCCCGGAGCTCAGCCCAGCAGCCCGCGCACCTCCGCAGCGTCGCTCGCGCGGCCGAGCTTCTCGAGCACGTCGCCGAGCTCGAGGGCCGCGACCTGCCTGAGCGGCGGGATCTCCGCCGAGCGGTCGAGCACGCTGCGGTACAGGGGAACGGCGTCATCGAGCCTGTCGATGCCGGTCAGCGTGCGCGCGGCGAACAGTTCCGAGCCGCCCGCCGATGCGGCATCCCCGATCGCGGCGAAGCCGTCCGCCGCGGTCAGCAGCGCCGAGATCGCCTCGTCGATGCGGTCGAACTCGATCAGCGCGCGCCCGCGCGAGTCGGTCACGTCGGCGACCAGCCATTCGGCCTCGTGCTCGACGGCGAGTGCGCGCACCTCGTCGAACAGGGCGAAGGCCCGCTCGTCACGAGCGCCGCCGTAAGCCTGACCGAGATTGTGCAGCACCTCGACGATCGCGCCGACCGCCCCGGTGGGGCGCACGAGCTCGGCGGCCTGCTCGAGCAGCTCCTGCGCGTCGGACTGCTCGCCGAACCGCGCCAGGATCTTGGCCTGCTCGGTGAGCACCATCGCCTGCTCTGCGGGCTCGTCGGCCTCGGCGTGCAGCTCCGCCGCATAGCCGTAGGCGCCCATGGCCTGCCCGTACTCCTCTGCAGCCACCAGGGCGCGCGCCAGCACGCTTGCCGTCATGGCCCGTGACGCGGCCGATGCCCCGTTCTGCTCTTCGCGCTGAAGAACGTCGCCGAGCAGCTCGACGGCCTCGCCGGCATGCCCGGCTGACAGCATCGCCCTGCCGAGCCGGAACTGCGCACCGGTGACGTCGACGTCGCGCTCCTGCATCAGCCGCACCCCGGCGCGGTAGCGGGACAGGGCCTGGTCGGGGTGTCCGGCGTCTTCCCACAGCGCTCCCGCGAGCATCTGCGTCTCGGCCAGCGCGACCGGTGCCGCCAGCCGGGTCAGGATGCCGGCGGCGGCGTCGGCGTCGGCCGCGCCGTCCTCGAGACGTCCGGCCCCGCCGTGCAGTCGCGCGCGCAGCTCGAGAAGCCGGGCCCGCTGGCCGGCGTTCAGGTCATCGTCGGCGAGCAGCGACGCCAGCAGCTCATGGGCCTGGTCGATCTCGCCCATCGCCACGTGCGCCATCGCGCGCAGCATGGCGCTGGCGGCGACGAGCCGGGGGTCGTCCGCCTCGGCGAAGCACGCGGCGGCGTGCTCGGTGAGCTCTGCGGCGCCGGCGGGATCGTCGCCGCGCAGACGCAGGGCGGCCAGAGTCAGGGCGACGTCGCCGCGCGACCAGGCCGGCAGCTGAGCGGCATCGGCCCATTCCTGCTCGAGCCCCGCATGATCGCCCACCGCGCTGCGTCCGTACAGAGCGAGCCCTCGCCGCGCCTCGAGGTCGGCCTGCTCGGGGCGCCCTGCCTCGCGCAGCGCCTCGCCGCGCACCGGCAGCAGCGCCTCGGCGGCGTCCCAGTCCTCCAGCGACGCGTGAGCGCCGATGCGCAGTCCGAGCAGCCGTGCGCGCCGATCGGCGTCGGGCAGCTCACCGACACGGGCCGCGGCGGCCAGGGCGTCGCGCTCCGACCCATAGCTCGCCAGTGCGACAGCCCGATCGAACCAGCCGTCGGCATCCGGCGGTTCGGGAGCCGGCGTCTCGACGGCGAAGCCATCGGAGCGGATCGGCACCTCCCAGCGCTCGTTCGCGAGTGCCTGCACGCGCGCACGCCGCTGCGCGTGCCAGTCCGAGCCGTCACGCGCGTCGAACTCGGCGCCGATCCGGTCGGCGGCCTCGCCTGCCGCTGCGGCGAGGGCGGATGCCGTCCACGCGCCGTCCCGTGCGCCGAAGAACGCCTCGAGGTCCGCGGAGCCGGCGCCGCGGACTGCGGCGTCGCCGTGGCCGACGGCGTCGATCCGATCGAGTGCGAAGGCGATCGCCGTGAGCATCGCGAAGTGGCCGTCGACGTTCAGCGGGTCGTGCGCGAGCCAGGGCAGGTGCCGCTCGACCATCGACAGCGCCCTCGCCTCGTTGCCGGTCACGGCGGCGAACACGATGCTGTTCGCGATGATGCCGAGGTTGTCGGGGTTGTCCTTCGCGAGCCGGTAGCTGCGCAGGTGCGCCGCGCGCGCGTCGTCGAGTCGCCCCGTGCGCAGGTACGGCAGCAGCACACGCGAGAGCGCGTGCTCCGGCTCCTCGCCGCACGAGAAGCCGCCCTCGATCATCTCCTCCACCAGGTGGATCGCCTGCTCGTCGCGGTCGGTGGCAGCGAAGAACCCGGCCGCCTGACTGCGTCCGCACGCGTCGCAGTGGCTGTAGTCGTCTCGCGGAGTGGTCTCGAGCTGTCCGCGCAGGGCTTCGGCCTCGTCGATGCGGCCCGAGGCCCAGGCATCCTCGAACCGGGCGGTGAGCACTCCGCTCAGACCGAGACCGGCGCGACGGTAGTGCGCCTCCATGTCGTCGAGCACGGCCGCGATCTGCTCGCTCGAGAACGCGGGCGACGCCCGCAGCGTCGACGCCATCCACTTGAACTGCCACATCAGGTCGGCGGCGCCGTTGTCGATGTCGAGCGGGAAGCGCTGCGGATCGGCGTCGTGGCGCGCGAGGCACCAGGCGAACGAGTTCAGCATGACGTCGGTCAGCCCGCCCATGTTCGCCGACGCGGTCTGGCGCATGCGGGCCTGGTACTCCAGCTGCTCGTCGCCGAGCTCCTGCGCGAGGGCGACGGCCTCGGCGGTGAGCGCCTGCTCATGCGGGCCCCAGGGGGTGGCGTCGATCTCGTCGAGCAGCTGCTGGAAACGGCTCCGGTCGGTCATCAATGCTCCTCGGGGCGGGAATCGGGCCGGTCAGGGGCGGCGGAGTCGGGGGAGTCGAGCAGATCGTGCCCGGCGAAGGGGAAGTCGTCGCGCACACCCGCCGACAGCGCGACGAGATCGGTCAGCGCCGTCGTCATCAGGCCGCGGTCGGCATCGGTGAGCGGATGGTGGCCGGCGAGCAGAGCCTGGATGTACAGCAGCTGCACCGTGCGCGAGAACACAGCGTCGTCGTCGACGGTCGAGAGCGTGCGCACCACGCGATTCGACCAGTTCAGGCACAGTCGCGCCCGCAGGTCATCGTCGCCCGCGCTGCCGATCGTGTCGTCGACCTTCGACAGCACGCCGCCCCACAGCCCACCCGTGATCCCCTTGGTGCGCCCGCGGTCGATCGCGCGCAGCACGCGCGGGTCGGCGACGTACAGTCCGGTGAGATCCGCTCGGGCGATCGTGCGCACGATCACGCCGCACCCGGATGCCGCGAGCACCTCGCCTGCGCGAGCCTCGAGCGTGATCGCGGCAGCGCGGTCGTCGAGCGGAGGCGGGTCGAGCCGGTCGAGCTCGCCTGCGACGTCGATCTGCTCGACCGTGACGTCGGGATACAGCGCAGGCAGGTCGGCGATGAGATCGGCGTCGTACAGGTAGCCGCCGTTCACGAGCACCTCGGTGGCGGGGATGATCCCGGCCACCTGCCGGAATTCGTCGACGGTGCGGGCGTAGCGGATGTGCCGGTGACGCTCGACGAGATCGCCGATCCGGATGCTGCCGTGCGTCGTCTCCACCGTGAGCCAGCGCGTGATGAAGCGGGAGAGCTCCTCGTCGTGCCGCACGAGCGACTTGAGGCCCAGCTCGTGCACGGCGACGAACTGGGTGAGCAGATGCGGGGCGGTGAGTCCGAGCTCGAGCACCCAGCGGCGGATGCCTGCGCCGAGCTGCTCGCGCACGTGCTCGAGAGCCGTGTCGTCCACGAGCGATTCGCGGCTGGCGGTGGGGGAGAGGCCGGTGCTGTCGACCACCGCCCGAACGAAGAAAGCCCAGTCGGGCAGCACCTCTGTCGAGCGCTCGGCGAGCAGCATCCGGCCCAGGTAGGTGCGCGTCGCCTGGCGCAGGTTAGGGGGTGGGGCGAACGGCAGCACGTAGGCGAGCCCTCGTGTGCCGGTGGCGGGCTCGGAGATCTCGATGACGTCCATCGGGGTCGCGCCGATGAGGTCGCGGCCGTAGGCGAGGGCCGCATCTGCATCCCCCTCGCCGAGGAACGGCGCGGGACGGGTGATGTCGACGTCGCCGCCCGGCATGCTCACGGTGACCCGCACCGGCAGGAACTCGCCGAAGTCCTGCGCGAGCTGCCTGACCGCCGCCGGTCGCAGCAGGTCGGCGTGCTCGAAGCGGGGGGTCAGATGCACGCTGGTGCCGATCGGCAGCTCGTCGGCGGGCTCGGCCACCTGGAAGGTGCCGTCCGAGCTGCCCGTCCACTCCACTCCGGCGCCGCCGCGGGCGCTGCGCGAGCGGATGACGATGCGATCCGAGACCATGAAGCAGCTCAGCAGTCCGATGCCGAACTGGCCGAGGTAGTCGCTGCGGGGCAGATCGAAGATGTCGCGCTTCGAGCTGCGGCCGACGGTCGCGAGCAGGTCTGCGACCTCGTCGGCGGTCAGTCCGACGCCGTCGTCGCGCAGCACGAACTCGCCGTCGTCGGTGAGGGGCGTGATCCGGATGCCCGTGCCGCCGCCGTCCACCTCGGAGCGGGCGGCGATGGCATCGCGTGCGTTCTGCAGCAGCTCACGGAGGTAGACGCGAGGGCCGGAGTAGATGTGCCTGCTCAGCAGGTCGACGACTCCACGAAGGTCCACCTGGAACTGCTGCACATCCGCGCCCACTGCGCCCCTCTCGACACTGCTCCGATCCGGTGAGGACCGGCATGCTCCAGTCTGCCCGAATCGGCGCGACTCACGCGGGCGTCGGTGCCGGTTCGGCCGACGGTTCCGGATGCCGTACACTTGAGGGGCAGTTGTCTGCATCCTTCACCGTGCCCCAGGGCGCGGCGGCGGGAGGCGGACCCAGAGGCCATCCGGTCTCTAGGGCGGTAGCTCAATTGGCAGAGCAGCGGTCTCCAAAACCGCAGGTTGCAGGTTCGATTCCTGTCCGCCCTGCGCGTCAGCGCATGCTGACTCACGAAAGGTACGTGCATGGACCAGGACGACGTTCGCGGCGACATCGCCGCCTCGGGCACCTACGCCCTGCGCGACAGCAAGCTCGGCTTCTTCGGACGCATCGCCCTGTTCTTCCGCCAGGTGATCAGCGAACTGCGCAAGGTCGTCACGCCGACCCGCAAGGAACTCGCCAAGTTCACCACCGTGGTGTTCGTCTTCGTGCTGATCGTCATGGGTCTCGTCTACGGACTCGACTGGCTCTTCGGAACCGGAGCGCACTACGTCTTCGGAGTCCCGCTGAGCTGATGCACCCACTTCGATGGTCCGCCAGGCGGGCCGTCGCAGCGATTGGAAAGAAGCAAAGTGTCTGACAAGTATTCCGACGACGCCGACTGGGCGACCGCTGCAGAGCAGTCCAGCGAAGAGGACGAAGCCCAGGAGGGCAACGTGCTCGCCGAGCAGGAGCAGTCGTCCTCGGCAGCCGAGCACAACGCTCTGCACATCGAGGGCGACGGTGAGATCGACGTCGACTACGACGACACCGATGACATCGAAATCGAAGACCCGGAGGCGGACGCGATCGTGAACGACGCTCTGAACCTGGACGAAGCGGCTGAGACTGAAGCAGCCGCCGAGGTCCTCAACGACGCAGTGGCGGAGGAGTCCGCCGAGGCCGAGGCGGCCGCGGCCGACGAGGTCACCCCGTACGACGGTCCGGAGGTCGGCGGCGAGTCCGACGACGAGACCGAGGCCGAGGAGGACCCGTACGAGGCGTTCCGCGCCGACCTGCGCATGCTTCCCGGCAAGTGGTACGTCATCCACTCCTACGCCGGCTTCGAGCGCAAGGTGAAGGCCAACATCGAGCAGCGCAAGTCGACGCTCGAGGTCGAGGACGACATCTATCAGATCGAGGTCCCGATGGAGGACGTCGTCGAGATCAAGAACGGCCAGCGCAAGATGGTCAACCGCGTGCGCATCCCCGGCTATGTGCTGGTGCGCATGGAGCTCAACGAGGACACCTGGTCCGTCGTGCGTCACACGCCCGGCGTCACCGGCTTCGTGGGCAACGCCCACAACCCGACCCCGCTGCGCTTCGAAGAGGCCTTCAACATGCTGAAGTCGCTCGTCGAGGTCAAGGACGTCCCCACCGCGAAGTCGATCGCGGCCAAGGGCGGCGTCGCCGTGGCTCGTCCGATGGCGGCCGAGGTCGACTTCGAGGTCGGCGAGACCATCACGATCAAGGAGGGCTCGTTCGCGGGTCTGCCTGGAACGATCAGCGAGATCAACGCCGCCAGCGGCAAGCTCACCGTGCTCGTCTCGCTCTTCGAGCGCGAGACCCCGGTCGAGCTGTCGTTCGAGCAGGTCACCAAGATGATCTGACGCCCCGCGTCATGAGAACGCCCCGCCGGCTCCGTCCGGCGGGGCGTTCTGCATGCGGTAGACTGTTGTGGTTTGTGCGCGAGCACAGACAGCACCGCGCCCCGGAGACGCCGGGGATGCGGGAGAGGGATGCCTCGGCATCCGCTCGATGAAAGGAGAATCATGGCACCCAAGAAGAAGGTGACCGGCCTGATCAAGCTTCAGATCAACGCCGGTGCAGCCAACCCGGCGCCGCCGATCGGCCCGGCGCTCGGTCAGCACGGCGTGAACATCATGGAGTTCTGCAAGGCGTACAACGCCGCGACCGAGTCGCAGCGCGGCAACGTCATCCCCGTGGAGATCACCGTCTACGAGGACCGCAGCTTCACGTTCGTCCTGAAGACCCCGCCGGCCGCCGAGCTGATCAAGAAGGCCGCAGGCGTCGCGAAGGCTTCGGCCACCCCGCACACCGTCAAGGTCGGCAAGATCACCAAGGACCAGGTCCGTCAGATCGCCGAGACCAAGCAGGCTGACCTGAACGCGAACGACATCGACGCCGCATCGAAGATCATCGAGGGCACTGCGCGCTCGATGGGCATCACGGTCGAGGGCTGAGGGAGATAACAATGGCTACCAAGTCCAAGGCATACCAGGCTGCCCTCGCCAAGATCGAGGCAGACCGTTTCTACACCCCGACCGAGGCCGTCGCCCTCGCGAAGGAGACCGGCTCGTCGAAGTTCGACTCGACCGTCGAGGTCGCGCTCAAGCTCTCGGTCGACCCCCGCAAGGCAGACCAGATGGTGCGCGGCACCGTCATGCTGCCCCACGGCACCGGCAAGACCGCTCGCGTCATCGTGTTCGCGAACGGCGCTGCCGCTGAGGCCGCCATCGCCGCCGGTGCAGACGAGGTCGGTGGCACCGAGCTCATCGAGAAGGTCGCCGCAGGCTGGACCGACTTCGACGCAGCCGTCTCGACCCCTGAGCTCATGGGCCAGGTCGGTCGTCTGGGTAAGGTGCTCGGCCCCCGTGGCCTCATGCCCAACCCCAAGACCGGCACCGTGACCCCCAACCCGGCCAAGGCCGTCGAGGAGATCAAGGGCGGAAAGATCGAGTTCCGCGTCGACAAGCACGCCAACGTGCACTTCATCGTCGGCAAGGCCTCGTTCACGGCTGAGCAGCTCGACGAGAACATCGGCGCAGCGCTCGAGGAGATCGTCCGCCTCAAGCCGTCGAGCTCGAAGGGCCGTTACATCCAGAAGGGCGCCGTGTCGACCACGTTCGGCCCCGGCATCCCGCTGGACGTCAACTCCATCTGAGTCCGAGTGACCGCAGAACGCCCCCGCCGGTTCGCCGGCGGGGGCGTTCTGCATGTCATACGGCGTCACGCACGCCCTTTGCCCAGGTGAGCGCGCATAGTGTGAGATCACCGCGTCACCGCACCGCACACCCCAGGAGGGTACTCATGTCCCGTCGTCTCATCGCCGCCACCGCACTGGTCATCGCAGCCGCAGCGCTCACCGCCTGCAGCGGCTCGACGGCACCCGCCTCCAGCGGCTCGGCGGAGTCCGGCGCCGAGCTCGGGCTGGTCAAGGACGGCACCCTCACCGTGGCGACGGAGGGCACGTACCGTCCGTTCAGCTTCCACGGCGACGGCGGCACCGGTGCGCTGACCGGATACGACGTCGAGATCATCCAGGCTGTGGCCGACAAGCTCGACCTGAAGGTGGAGTTCCAGGAGACGCAGTGGGATGCGATCTTCGCCGGCCTCGACGCGGGACGCTTCGACGTCATCGCGAACCAGGTCACCATCAATGACGAGCGCGAAGAGAAGTATCTCTTCAGCGAGCCGTACACGGTCTCGCCCGGCGTGATCGTCGTGAAGGACGATGACGACTCGATCAGCTCGTTCGACGACCTCGAGGGCAAGACCGCAGCGCAGTCGCTGACGAGCAACTGGAACGAGCTCGCGAAGGAATCGGGCGCGAAGATCGAGGCTGTCGAGGGCTGGGCGCAGGCCGTGGCGCTGCTGCGTCAGGGGCGTGTCGATGCCACCATCAACGACAAGCTCACCTTCCTCGACTACGAGACCACCGACGGTCCCACGGGCCTGAAGATCGCCGCCGAGACCGACGAGGCAGGCGAGCAGGCGTTCACGTTCACCAAGGACAAGAACGCCCTCGTGAAGGCCGTCGACGGCGCGCTCGACGAGCTGCGGGCCGACGGCACGCTCGCGGAGATCAGCGAGAAGTACTTCGGCGAGGACGTCACCGAGTAAGCTCGCGTCGATGGATGCCTGGCAGCTCTTCCTGAACTCACTGGGCCCGATCGCACTCGCAGGTCTCACGGCCACGGTGCCGCTCGCGCTGGTCTCGTTCGCGTTCGGACTGCTCATCGCCATCGGGATCGCGCTGATGCGCATCTCGGTGAACCCGGTGCTGTCGAATCTGGCGCGGTTCTACATCTCGGTGATCCGCGGCACGCCGCTGCTCGTTCAGCTGTTCGTCATCTTCTACGGGATGCCGTCGATCGGCGTCACGATCGACTCGTGGCCCAGCGCGATCATCGCCCTGTCGCTGAACGTCGGCGGCTACGGCGCCGAGGTCGTGCGGGCCGCGATCCTGTCGGTGCCGAAGGGGCAGTGGGAGGCCGCGTACACGGTCGGCATGAATCGCACGCGCACCCTGACCAGGGTCGTGCTCCCGCAGGCTGCTCGGGTCTCGGTGCCGCCGCTGTCGAACACCTTCATCTCCCTGGTGAAGGACACGTCGCTCACCTCGCTGATCCTCGTGACCGACCTGTTCAAGGTCAGCCAGCAGATCGCGTCGACCACGTACGAGTTCATGGTGCTGTATCTGGCGGCGGCGCTCGTCTACTGGGTCTTCTGCCTGGTGCTGTCGTTCGGGCAGAGCGCCGTCGAGAGGAGGCTCGATCAACGTGTCGCGCACTGATTCGTCTCCGCCGCTGCTGACGGCGAGCGGGCTGCACAAGCGCTTCGGCGACAACGAGGTGCTGCGGGGGATCGATCTGACCCTGCACCGTGGCGAGGTGGTCGTGCTCATCGGGCCGAGCGGCTCGGGCAAGACCACGGTGCTGAGATCGCTGAACGGCCTCGAGACGCCGGATGCCGGATCGATCGTCGTCGACGGCGGGCCCGAGATCGACTTCGCCGAGCGGGTGACGCCGCGGCAGCGCCTGGCGCTGCGCGATCGCTCGGCTATGGTCTTCCAGCATCACAACCTGTTCCCGCATTTCACGGTGCTCGAGAACGTGATCGAGGGGCCGTGGCGCGTGCAGGGGCGGCCCAAGGCCGAGGTGGTCGCCGAGGCCCGCGGGCTGCTCGAGAGGGTCGGCCTGGGTGACCGGGCCGACGCCCGACCGCACGAGCTCTCGGGCGGTCAGCAGCAGCGGGTCGGCATCGTGCGCGCGCTGGCCCTGCGCCCCGATCTGCTGCTCTTCGACGAGCCCACGAGCGCCCTCGATCCCGAACTCGTGGGCGAGGTGCTGCTGGTGATCAAGGAGCTCGCGGATGAGGGCTGGAGCATGGTCGTCGTGACGCATGAGCTCAGCTTCGCCAGGGAGGCGGCCGACCACGTGCTGTTCATGGATGCCGGCGTGGTGGTCGAGGAGGGGCATCCGTCGCAGATCTTCGGCGCGCCCCGCGAGGAGCGCACGCAGCGGTTCCTCACCCGCATCCTGCGCCCGCTCGACGGGGCCTGAGCGGCAACTCCCTCCGGCTCGGCGCGGTCAGGCGGTGAAGACGGGCAGCACGAGCAGCACGCCCATGACGACCAGCAGCGCCGCGATGACCGTGTCGAGGATGCGCCATGCCCGCGGCGTGCGCAGCCAGCGGCCCAGATGGCGGGCACCGAAGCCCAGGGCGAAGAACCAGGTGATGCTGCCGAGGATGGCGCCGGCGGCGAAGACCCAGCGTGCGGGGCCGTGCGTCGCGGCGATCGACCCGATCAGCAGCACCGTGTCGAGGTAGACGTTCGGGTTGAGGAACGTGAACGCGAGCGTCGCGGCGAGAACGGGGGCGAGCCGGGAGCGCGAGAGCGTGGCCGTGCCGCCGCCGGCCGCTGATCCTGATCCGGATGCTTGGGTTGGTCCGGATGCCTGTGCTGGCCCGGATGCCTGTGCGGGTCCGGATGCCTGTGCTGGTCCGGATGCCTGTGCTGCGTCGGCCACGAGCGTCTCGCCCTCTGCCCGCCACGCGCGCCGTGCGGCGAGGATGCCGTAGAGGACCAGCGAGATCCCTCCCAGCCACCGTGCGGCGATGATGAGCCAGGGCAGCTCGGCGATGAGGAATCCGAGGCCCGCCGTGCCGACGAGCACGAGCGCCGCATCCGACGCGGCGCAGATGAGCACCACCGGCAGCACGTGCTCACGGCGCAGGCCCTGACGCAGCACGAAGACGTTCTGAGCGCCGACGGCGACGATGAGCGAGTACATGAGTCCGAGGCCGGAGAGGAAGGTGAGCACGGATCAACGTTAGAACCGATCATTGATCAGTTCCAGCGAAGATATCTGGCATTGCATTAGCGTGACTTATATGAAGATCGACGCTCAGCTGGCGGCGACCGTGGCGATGGTCGTCGATGAGGGCAGCTTCGAGGCTGCCGCCCGACGGATGCATGTCACGCAGTCGGCGGTGAGCCAGCGGATCAAGACGCTCGAGCAGCAGATCGGTCGCGCCGTCGTCGTGCGCTCGCGGCCCGTCCGGCCCACCGAGGCCGGAGAGGCACTCGTCCGCCTCGCGCGCCAGGTGGCCCTTCTCGAGCACGACACGGTCGCGGCGTTCGGGCTCGGCGACGCCGCCGGGGTCGATGCCCCGCGCGTCCGTGTGCCGCTCGCCGTCAACGCCGACTCGATGGCCACGTGGTTCCTGGCCCCGCTCGCGCGCGTCGCGCGACAGCATCCGATCGACGTCGACCTGCACCGCGACGATCAGGACTACACCGCGCGCATGCTCGAGTCGGGCGAGGTGATGGCGGCCGTCACCAGCGAGGCCGACCCGGTCGGCGGCAGCGCCGTCACCCCGCTCGGCGTGCTCGAATACCGCGCGATGGCGACCGCCGATTTCGTGCAGCGCTGGTTTCCCGATGGCGTCACCGCAGGGGCACTCGCCCGCGCGCCCTTCGTCGACTTCGATCGGCGAGACGCGCTGCAGCAGGGCTGGCTCCGCGCCAGGGGAGTGGACCCGTGGCAGGTGCCGCGCCACTACGTGCCCGCATCGCACGACTTCTCCGAGGCCGTGCGCCTCGGGCTGGGCTGGGGTCTGATCCCGGCGCCGCACCTCTCGGATGCTCTCGTGTCGCTGGGCGAGCCGCGCATCCGCGTGCCGCTCTACTGGCAGCAGTGGAACCTGCGGTCGCCGCTGCTCGATGCGATCGCTGAAGAGGTCGCCGCCGAAGCGGCACTGGTGCTCGCTCCGATGTGAGCGACTACTCCGACAGGGCCAGTGCGCGGAACATGTCGCGCTCGCGCAGCGCGTTGCGCCGGCTCGGCGCCAGCGGGGCGCGAGTAGGAGGGGCCTGACCGGTCGTGCGCCGGTAGAGCTCGTCGATCAGCCGGGTCGCGAGGGCCACGAGCTGGCCGATCTCCTTCTCGTCGCGGTCGATCCACACCGAGCGCGGCTCGTCGTGGATCGGGTTGAAGTCGTCGTGCTCCTCCCACACGAACAGCGTGCGCTCGGCGCCGAGCACGTGCTGCTGCCACCAGACCTGACGCAGGTAGGTGCGGGGGATGGTGCGCCACGACTTGTTTGTCGTCTTGATCTCGGCGAGCAGCACACGCCCCTCTCCGTCGACGCAGATGCCGTCCGGCGTTGCGAGGTGGCGCTTCTCGATCTCGGCGTGGAAGAGTGCGGAGGAGGGGAGAATGCCGTGCGTCGCCGCGACCCACGCCGCGATCTCCGGTTCGCGTCGGCGCCCGTGGTCGGTGTAGGCGTTGCCGCCGAAGCGCGGACCTGCTCCGAGCTTGGCATCCGCCGCCCGCGATATCGAGGCCTCTCCCGAGAGCCCGGCGACGTCGGTCGCGGTGATCCCGCGAGCTCGCGCGCGAAGCCATGCGACGCGATCGCGGGAGTCCGCGAGGATGCGCGCTTGGAGTTCGGGAGTCACCCCAAGAGCCTAACGCTCGCCCCCGGGCATCCCTTCTCTCACACGCCGCCCCGCGGGTCCCTGTCCCCCTGTCTTTCTGTCTTCTCGCGCCGCTCGTCCTCGCCCCCGCTCAGCTACCTCGCCCCCGCCCAGTTACGCAGCTGAACAGGGGTGGGGTAGCTCAGCAGGGGCGCGAACGGGATGGGCAGGTGCCATCCGTCTTCCACAGCACAGCGTTCGGCGCGAGATCGGGATCAGGCTGTGGAGAGCGTCGGTTCGGGGACGGCAGGAAGACAGGATCGCTGGATGCCGAAGAACATCGACATCGCAGGAGCCCGAGCGCTCATCATCACTCGAGCGGAGCTGCGTTCTCGTGGGCACTCCGAGCGCCAGATCGAGCGCCTGGTGACCGACGGGGCGCTGCGTCGCGTGCGCCACAACCGGTACCTCGAGGCCGCAGCGTGGGCTGCACTGTGGAATGAGGGCCGGCACCTCGTCGAGGTGGTGTCGACACATCTCAACTCCGCCTCGCCCGGACCGGTGTTCTGGGGGCCTTCCGCTGCGGTCCTGCACGGCCTGCCCCTGTATCGGCTCGTCCCCACGTCGGTGCACGCCGCGATCCGCGCTGCCCGTCACGGAAGGACCGTGGCCGGGGTCATGTGGCACGGGGTTCCGCTCGACTCCGCCGACATCGTCGAGCGCGATGGGATCCGCTGCACCTCGCTCGAGCGCACGGTGCTCGACCTCGCCTGTGTGAGCTCGCCGCCCGTCGCGCTCTCGGCTGCAGACGCCGCCCTGCGGAGCGTCGCCGTGTCCGGGCACGTGCAGGATGCCGATGCCGTCGGCGCGTGGAAGGACCGGATGCTGGCCCGCGCCGCGCATCCTCGTAGGCCTGGCATCAGGAGCGCGAGGCGGATCATCGACCTCGCCGACGGACGCGCGCAGCTTCCGGGCGAGAGTGTGAGCCGTCTGCATCTTCTCGATCTGGGCTTCGCCGAGCCCGAGCTCCAGCTGCACGTGGTCGGCTCGGCTGGGCAGGACTACTGGCTCGACTTCGGATTTCGACGGTCGCGCTGCTTCGGAGAGTTCGACGGCCGGGATAAGTACCTCGATGACGGAATGCGAGGACGCCGGACCGCGGAAGAGGTCGTTCTCGCCGAGAAGCGACGTGAGGATGACATCCGGGGCGTCACCGGGTGGCGCACCGTTCGCTGGGGCTCGGCCGACATCAGGAGCGCGTCCGTTCTCGGCGCGAGGCTCGCCTCGTTCGGCATCCGTCCGCCCGGGTGACCAGCGTTGCGTCCTCGCCCCCGTTGAGCTGCCTCGCCCCTGCTCAGTTACGCAGATGAACGGGGGCGGGGTAGCTCAGCAGGGGCGGGAGCGGGTCGGGCGCCCTCACGGGAGCCCCGGATTTGGGGGAGGGGGGCGGATGCCGTACAGTTGGTCATAACCGAAGACCGCCGGTCATCGTCGTGTGCGAACGTGACGATCGAAGCACTGCTCAGCAGGGGCCCGCGCAGGTGTGCGAATTTCTTCTCGAAGCTCCGTGCGCTTGCGCCGGAGCTTTTCTCATGTCGTGGGGCGGTCGAGGTCGACGTCCCGCATCCGCGTGGCGTCCGTACACGTAAGGAGTGACCATGGCGCAGAAGGATGCAACGGTTGCCGAGCTCACGAAGTCTTTCGAGAACTCGAACGCCGTCCTGCTGACCGAGTACCGCGGTCTGACGGTTGCCCAGCTCAAGGAGCTGCGCGGCAACATCCGTCAGGACGCGGAGTACGCCGTGGTGAAGAACACGCTGACCAAGATCGCCGCGAACAACGCGGGGATCACGTCGCTCGACGAGGACCTGAAGGGTCCCTCGGCCGTGGCGTTCGTGCACGGTGACTTCGTCGCCACTGCCAAGGCTCTGCGTGACTTCGCCAAGGCCAACCCGCTTCTCGTGATCAAGGGCGGCGTTTTCGAGGGCAAGGCCCTCGACGCCGACGAGGTCAACAAGTACGCCTCGCTCGAGAGCCGTGAGGTTCTGCTGGCGAAGGCAGCGGGCATGATGAAGGCGACGATGGGCAAGGCTGCCGCCACCATCGACGCGCTTCGCGAAAAGCTGGAGACCGCCGAGGCCGCGTGAGCGACCGGCGATCCCCTCACAACAACCACACCTTTATCTAGGAGATACATCATGGCGAAGCTTTCCACTGAGGAGCTGCTGGAGCAGTTCGCAGGCCTCACCCTCGTCGAGCTCAGCGATTTCGTGAAGGCGTTCGAGGAGAAGTTCGACGTCACCGCGGCCGCCCCGGTCGCCGTTGCCGGTGCTGCCGGTGGCGCTGGCGCTGCTGAGGCCGAGGAGGAGAAGGACTCGTTCGACGTCATCCTCGAGGCTGCCGGCGACAAGAAGATCCAGGTCATCAAGACCGTCCGCGAGCTCACCTCGCTGGGCCTCGGCGAGGCCAAGGCCGTCGTCGACGGTGCTCCTAAGGCCGTCCTCGAGGGCGCCAACAAGGAGACCGCCGAGAAGGCGAAGGAGGCCCTCGAGGCCGCCGGCGCCACGGTCACCCTCAAGTAATCACGCTTCACTGCGTAGCGAAGGCCCCCGGTTCCGACCGGGGGCCTTCTGCCGTTCCGGCCTGACGCGCTCGGCGGTCAGGGCTTCGGCACTGCGGTCGACGCGCGCACGACCAGCTCGAGCGGAAGCGCCCGCTGCTCGGGTGGCGCGTCGGGGGCATCCATCCGGCACCGCAGCAGCTCGACCGCGGCCAGCCCCTGCGCCCGGGGATGCTGACGCACGGTCGTCAGCGCGAACATCTCCGCGTGGGCATGATCGTCGATCCCGACCACGCTGAGCTCGGCCGGTACGGACAGTCCCAGGCGCCGCGCGGCGATGATGCCGCCGATCGCGGCTTCGTCGCAGACCGCCACGAAAGCGGTCGGACGATTCTGCCGGTCGCCGAGCATCCGCACTCCGGCTTCGTAGCCGCCTGGCGTCGTCGGATCACCCGGCGCATGCCGGATCGCAGACTGCAGCGACGCGGCGGACATGGCCGAGCGGTATCCGCGCAGTCGCTGCTCGTCGCCGTAGGCGTGCGTCGCGGCATCCTCGCGCCCGCCGAGAAAGGCGATGTCGCGGTGTCCGAGGTCGATGAGGTGCTCGGTCGCGATGCGCGCGGCGGCCTCGTCGTCGATCGAGACAGAGCTGTTCTCGTCGTGATAGGCCCCGACGCTGACCAGGGGTGAACCGACCTGCACGAGCCGTTCGAGCTCATGCGTGCTCGGCTGGATCCCGACGGCGATGATCCCGTCGAGCCGGCGGCGGGGGAGCACATCGGAGAAGAGCCGCTCGCGTTCGGCTGAGCCCTCCTGGGTTCCGTAGAGCACCAGGTCCTGCCCGGCGGCGAGGAGCCCTTCCTGGATGCCCGCGAGCAGCTCCGCGAAGAACCACCGGTCGAGGGCGGGCATGATCACGCCCACCGACAGCGATCGCCCTGTGGCGAGACTGGTGGCCGACGAGTGGGCGACGTAGTGCAGCTCGCGGGCGGCGGCGCGCACGCGTTCGCGTGTGCCGGTGGAGACGTAGCCGCCGCCGCTCAGCGCACGGCTGGCCGTGGCCTTGGACACGCCGGCTCTCGCGGCGACGTCGGCGATCGTGCTCATGATGCTCCTCGGATCGGGCGCAGTCAGATTATCGAGATCGCGCGTAGAAGGGAACCGGTTCCACAGGTTACGCTGTGGGAGCGCTCCCACCCGCGGGGTCACGTCTGCACAACGGTTGTGAGATTGTCTCCGCGTGGCATTGTGCCGGGGCGCCCGGGGCAAGTAGGTTGTCCTGGAATCGGTTCCTCAACGCTGCGGAATTCTCCGCCGAAGAGGCCCGGAACACCCTGGAAGAGGAGAAAACACATGGCTCTGTCACAGCGATACCGCCTGCTTGCTCCCCTCGCCCTGGTCGGAGCGACTGCGATCGCCCTGACCGGATGCGCGGAGGCCACCCCCGGAGAAGGAGGCGGAGACGGCGACGTCAAGGGCGCGACCGTCCGCATCTCCGGTGGCATCACCGGCACGGAGGCCGACGACCTCAACGAGAGCTTCGCCGCCTTCGAGAAGGAGACCGGCATCAAGGTCGAGTACACCGGCGACAAGAGCTTCGAGGGCAACATCGTCACCAAGGTGACCGGTGGCGACGCCCCCGACATCGCCGTCGTCCCTCAGCCCGGTCTGCTCAAGACCCTCGTCGAGACCGGCAAGGTCATGGAGGCTCCTGAGGGTGTCGCCAAGGCGGTCGACGAGAACTGGTCGAAGGACTGGAAGAAGTACGGCACGTTCGACGACACGTTCTACGCGGCTCCCATGCTCGCGAACCTGAAGGGCTACATCTGGTACTCGCCCGCCAAGTTCAAGGAGTGGGGCGTCGAGGTTCCCAAGACGTGGGACGAGATGATGACGCTCACCGACACCATCAAGGAGAAGTCGGGTCAGGCGCCGTGGTGCGTCGGCTTCGCCTCGGGTGACGCCTCCGGCTGGCCCGGCACCGACTGGATCGAGGACCTCGTGCTCCGCCAGGCCGGTCCCGAGGTCTACGACAAGTGGGTGTCCGGCGACGTCAAGTTCACCGACCCCGAGATCAAGGAAGCCTTCGACGCCGTCGGCTCGATCATCCTCAACCCCGACTACGTCAACGCCGGTTTCGGCGACGTGAAGAGCATCAACTCGACCGCCTTCGGCGACGTCGCGGCCAAGGTCGCTGACGGCAGCTGCGCGCTGACCCACCAGGCGTCGTTCCTCTCGGCGAACTTCCTCGACGTGAAGAACGCCGACGGCGAGACCCCGGAGGTCGGCCCCGATGGTGACGTGTACGCGTTCATCACGCCTGGCATGACCGAGGGGGAGCTGCAGGTCGAGGGTGGCGGCGAGTTCGTCGCCGGCTTCAACGACGACGCGGCGACCGTCAAGGTGCTCGAGTTCATGGCCTCGCCCGAGTTCGCCGACGCGCGCGTCGAGCTCGGCGGCGTGATCTCGGCGAACAAGAAGGCCGACCCGAGCCTCGCCGGCAGCGAGTTCCTGCAGGAGGCCATGGGCATCCTCCAGGACGACGCGACCGTCTTCCGCTTCGACGCGTCCGACCTGATGCCGTCCACCGTGGGCTCCGGCTCGTTCTGGAAGGGCATGGTCGACTGGGTCGACGGCAAGGCGACCGACCAGGTCCTGAAGGACATCCAGGCAGGTTACGAGAACTAGCCGGTGGCGCTAGTCTGAGCGCAATCCGCTGGTGAAAGCGGGGTCGGGCAGCGATGCCCGACCCCGCATCCGTACTCAGAAGGGGATCCCATGTCACTGCTGACAGTCGACGACAAGGAAACGGCGGAACTGCCGAAGACGACGCACGGGGTTGATGCCAAGGGGCGCCGCATCACGAAGATCGTGGTCGCCGCCGGCTTCATCCTCATCGCCGCGATGCTGTTCCTGCTCATCATCTCGGCACCGGTCGAAGACCCCGCGCGCATCGCCCTGGGCCCGGCGTCTCTCAACAACTTCTTCCTGTGGCTGGGTGGCCTGCATCCCCTGGCGCAGATCCCCGCCGTGCTGATCGTCTTCGGACTGGTCGTCGGCATCGTGCTCGTCCTGATCGAGTTCGCGCCCCGTCCCGGCCGGGGCTACTTCATCATGCGATTGGTCGCGTGCCTCGTCATCCCGGTGCTGGCGCTCATGCTGCTGCGCCCGTACTCGAACGCGGTGCTCTACGTCGTCGCGATCGCGCTTCTCTCCGGCGCGCTGCTCTTCTTCGCCGACTACCGCTCGCGCCAGGGCGCCGGCTACCTGTTCCAGCTCGTGCTGTTCATGGCGCCGGCCGCGATCATGCTGCTGCTCGGCCTGATCTACCCGGCCGTCGCGACCTTCGTGAAGTCGTTCTTCGACAAGAGCGGGGATGAGTTCGTCGGCCTCGAGAACTACGTATGGGTCTTCACCAACCCGGTCGGCACGTGGTCGGTGATCAACACCCTGATCTGGGCGCTGCTGGCCCCGACGATCTCGGTCGCGTTCGGCCTCGCGTACGCCGTGTTCATCGACCGTGCGCGCGGCGAGAAGCTGCTCAAGGTGCTGGTGTTCATGCCCGTCGCGATCTCGTTCGTGGGCGCCGGCATCATCTGGAAGTTCATGTACGACTACCGCCAGGGCGACCAGATCGGTCTGCTCAACGCCGTGGTGACCATGTTCGGCGGCGATCCGGTGAGCTGGCTCGCGGTGAAGCCGCTGATCAACACCTTCATGCTGCTGATCGTCTTCATCTGGACCCAGACCGGTTTCGCGATGGTGATCCTCTCGGCGGCGATCAAGGCCGTCCCGGCCGAGCAGCTCGAGGCGGCCGAGCTCGACGGCACGAACGCGTGGCAGCGGTTCTGGAACGTCACGGTGCCAGGCATCCGGTCGTCGCTGATCGTCGTGCTCACGACGATCACCATCATGTCGCTGAAGGTCTACGACATCGTCGCGGTGATGACCGGCGGTCGCGACGACACCACCGTCCTCGGCTTCGAGATGGTCAATCAGCAGCAGCGCTTCCAGAGCTACGGGCACTCGTCGGCGCTCGCCGTCGTGCTGTTCATCTTCGTGCTGCCGCTGATCATCTACAACGCCCGATCGATGACCAAGCAGAGGGAGATCCGCTGATGAGCGCCACGGAAGCCATCGTCCGCGACACGCGCACCAAGCGCCAGGTCGCCCGCGACACGCGCCGCAACGAGGCGATCGCGCACAAGAAGCTCACCTCGAAGGGCGCGACCATCGCCGCCGCCATCATCGCGGTGTTCTGGACCATCCCCACCCTCGGCCTGTTCGTCACCTCGTTCCGGCCCGGTGCCGACACGCAGTCCTCCGGCTGGTGGACGGCCTTCACGAACCCCGAGTTCACATTCGAGAACTACGTCGAGGCGCTCAACTCCGGTGGCACGTCCACCACCCTCGCGACCGCGTTCGTGAACTCGCTCGCCATCACGATCCCCGCGACGGTCTTCCCGATCGTGATCGCCGCACTCGCGGCGTACGCGTTCGCGTGGATCGACTTCAAGGGCCGCAACATGCTGTTCGTGTTCGTGTTCGCCCTGCAGATCGTGCCGCTGCAGATGGCCCTCGTGCCCCTGCTGAGCCTGTTCTCGGAAGGTCTCACGATCAACGACGTGATGATCTTCCCTGGACTCACGCTCAACGACGTCGAGTTCAGCTTCGCCCGCGTGTGGATCGCGCACGCGATCTTCGCGCTGCCGCTCGCGACGTTCATGCTGCACAACTTCATCTCCGAGATCCCGGGCGACATCGTCGAGGCGGCTCGCGTCGACGGCGCTGGTCACGGGCAGGTCTTCTTCCGGATCATCCTGCCGCTGGCTATGCCGGCGATCGCGTCGTTCGGCATCTTCCAGTTCCTCTGGGTCTGGAACGACCTGCTGGTGGCGACGATCTTCGCCTCGCCGGGAGCCCTGCCGATCACGCAGGCTCTCAACTCGCTGTCCGGCACCTGGGGCAACCGCTGGTTCCTGCAATCGGCGGGAACGTTCATCTCGATCATCGTTCCGCTGATCGTCTTCTTCGCGCTGCAGCGCTTCTTCGTGCGCGGCCTGCTGGCCGGCGCGACGAAGGGCTGAACCCGGCCGCTCCGCCGACGCCCTCCCGGATCGCAGACCGGGAGGGCGTCGACGCGTGAGGGCGCGGCGCTCATATCCCGAGCTTGGCGAGGCGCAGGGGCACAATGGGACGATGACGAGACGGAAGCTGCTGATCGCCGGAAGCGCGATGCTGACCCTCGCCGCGCTGCTGGGCGTGCTCGTGGTGCTGCTGCCTCGGGGTGCGACCATCGGCCTCGACGCGTTCTGGAACCATCTGATGTCTCAGGTGCGCCAGGACTGGATGCTGTCTGCGGCGTATGCGCTGAACTGGGTCGGAGGGGGATGGGTGGCGATCGCCCTCGTGCCGCTGCTTATCGTGCTGCTGCTCGTGCTGCTGCGTCGATGGCGAGGGGCCGTGTTCGCGGCTCTGTCCTTCGTGGTGAGCGCCGGGCTCACCCAGCTGCTGAAGGAGATCTTCGCCAGGGCGCGGCCAGACGACATGCTCGTGACCTCCGACTTCGGCTCATTCCCGTCCGGGCATACGTCGAATGCGGCCACCATCGCGATGGTGCTCTGGCTCGTCTTCCCCCGCGTCTGGATGGCGATCGCCGGCGTGGTGTGGGTCGTCCTGATGGCTCTGTCACGCACCCTTCTCGCCGTGCACTGGATCACCGACACGCTGGGCGGGGCTCTGGTGGGTGCCTCGGCGGCCCTGATCGTCGGCGCGTTCGTGCTCTCGTGGGCGTCACTAGGCTGGTTGCCGACCCCCGAGCCCGCACAGAGGAGCACCCGTGACGCAGATCCGCCCGTATCGTGACGCCGACCGCGACGCCCTGTACGACATCTGCGTGAAGACGGCGGATGCCGGCGGCGACGCGACCGGCATCCTCACCGACGACCGGCTGTGGGGCGACGTCTTCGCCGCGCCGTACGCCGTGCGGCATCCGGACCTCGCGTGGGTGGTCGAGTCCGCTGACGGGCGGACGATCGGCTACATCGTCGCGACGGACGACACGGATGCCTTCGAGCGGTGGTTCCGCGAGGAGTGGTGGCCCTCGAAGCAGAGCCTGTACCCGCTCTCGGGTGCGGCTGAGCCGACCCGCCAGGACGGCATCATCGGCTACGCCAGCCGCCGCGCGCCCGGCAGCGAGAAGCACGCGGCCGAGTACCCGGCGCACCTGCATATCGACCTCCTGCCCGAGACGCAGGGGCAGGGTCTCGGCCGGCGTCTGATCGAGACCCTGTTCGCCGAGTTGAAGACCCGCGGCGTGCGCGGCCTGCACCTGGGCATGAACCCGACGAACACCGGCGCGGGTGCGTTCTACGAGCGCCTCGGAATGCACCGGCTCGACTCCGGACCCGACACGACGATGTACGGCGTGCGGTTCGACGTATAGCCCGGCGGGATTCCGCGCGGGGCGGGTGACGGCGTGATTCGATCCCTCGACGCGACTCCACGCGGCGCGCGTGTGCGGGTGGATTCGGGTTGGGTGCAGGGGCGCCGAGTGGAGCCTCGGGCGTCGTCGCGCCCTGGGGTGGCGAAGGGCCAACCGTCATCGGAAAAAGCCCTGAGGCCCACACTTCGTGCGGGCCTCAGGGCTTCTGGCGGTGACGGCGGGATTCGAACCCGCGGTTGCTTGCACAACACACGCTTTCCAAGCGTGCTCCTTCGGCCGCTCGGACACGTCACCAGGGAACAACCTGTCCATCCTATCCGATCGGCGACGGTGCCTCGGCACGCTCAGCCGAGGGGATCTCGTCGACCGAGTGGTAGACGGGCAGCCCGCGCTCGCGTGCGAGTCGCACGTCGTTGTCGGCGCCGGCGGACTCTCCGGGCAGGCGGAGCACCGCGTCGCAGTGCATCAGCAGCCGATCGGCGGTCTGGTACATGACGTCCGTCTCGGCGGCCTCCTCCGGAGCGAGTCCGCGAAGCACCGGGAGCGCGACCCATTCGCCGATCATCGGCACGTGGCCTAGGCGATGGATCGGAGCGGCGGCCTGCTCAAGCCGCTCGAGGTTGGCGGCGATCGCGTCGGGGTCGCCCCCGGTTCCCGAGCGGTAGGGGCCTGCGATGAGAATGAGAAGTGGTCTGTCCATGAGAGACAGCGTAGCCTGAAACATGCAGGAACGTGCAAGAATAGCGAAGAACGGGAAAGGAAAGACCATGCTGAGTGCCCAACGACGCGAGCACCTGCTGACTCTGCTCGCGGCCGAGGGCCGGGTGGTGGCGAAGTCGGTCGCCGCTGAACTCGGCATCTCCGAAGACTCGGTCCGTCGCGACCTGCGAGAGCTCGCAGAGGCGGGGCTGTGCATCCGCGTCTACGGCGGAGCCCTGCCCGTGCCGCTCGCCGATGCGCCGGTGCAGCGCCGCCTCGGCGTCGCTGTCGACAGCAAGCACCGCGTCGCACAGGCGGCCACCGCGCTGATCCGCCCCGGGATGACCGTCATCCTCGACGCCGGCACGACGGCGCTCGCGATGGCGACGATGCTGCCTGACGACATCACTCTCATCACGCCCAGTCCGGCGGTGGCGGTCGAGGCGCTGGATTCGACGAAGGCCCGAGTCGTGATGATCGGCGGCGAACTGAGCCGCCACTCCGCGGTCGCCGGCGGCGGACTGGCCCACGAGGCCATCACCCGGATCGCGGCAGATGCCTTCTTCCTCGGCGTCACGGGCATCCATCCCGACCACGGGCTCACCACCGGTGAGCTCGACGACGCCGTCACCAAACGCGCGCTCGCGGCGCGCAGCGCCGACACCTACGTGCTCGGCAGCGCCGAGAAGATCGGTGCCGCCTCCCGCTTCCCGGTGGTCGGGCTCGACGAGATCACCGGCATCGTGGTCGATCCGCAAGATCAGAACCCGCTTATCGCCCAGCTGCCCACGGCCTAGAATCTCCTGGTGCCCACTCCGAAGATCGTGCTGTTCTACGCGTTCGCGCCGCTGGCCGATCCTCAGGCGATCCGGCTCTGGCAGCGCGATCTCGCGGAGTCGCTCAAGCTGCGCGGGCGGATCATCATCTCGAAGGACGGCATCAACGGCACGCTCGGGGGCGACCTGCCCGCCGTGAAGAAGTGGCTGCGCCGGTTCCGCGAGCATCCGGCATTCACGGACGCCGACGTCAAGTGGAGCGAAGGCACCGCGATCGATGCCGACGGATTCAGCGCCGACTTCCCGAAGCTGAGCGTCAAGGTGCGTGACGAGATCGTGTCGTTCGGCGCGCCCGATGAGCTGCGGGTCGACGAGCGCGGAGTCGTCGGGGGCGGCGTGCGCCTCGACCCCGATCAACTGCACCGCCTGGTCGCCGAGCGCGGCGACGACGTCGTCTTCTTCGACGGGCGCAATGCGCTCGAGGCCGAGATCGGGCGGTTCAAGAACGCCGTGGTGCCCGACACAGACACCACGAGAGACTTCGTGCGCCTGCTCGACGAGGGCGCCTATGACGACCTCAAAGGCAAGCCGGTCGTGACCTACTGCACGGGCGGCATCCGCTGCGAGGTGCTGTCGAGCCTGATGGTGTCGCGAGGCTTCGGAGAGGTGTACCAGCTCGACGGCGGCATCGTGCGCTACGGCGAGAAGTACGGTGACGACGGTCTGTGGGAGGGCTCGCTCTACGTCTTCGACAAGCGCGGCTCGGTCGACTTCAGCGACCACGCGGCGGTCATCGGCACGTGCGCCGGCTGCGGCGCGGCGACGAGCCGCACGGCCAACTGCCCCGACGCCTCGTGCCGCCGTCAGTTCGTCGTATGCGCGGACTGCGTCACCGTGCCGTGCGGCGATCACGCCGCCGCCGGCGCCTGAAGGCAGAGGGGGACAGCCGGCGGTCAGCGCCGCCTGACGAGAGACGCAGGCAGCAGCCAGGCGACCAGCCGCCGCCGTCCGCTGACGCTCGCCTCGAGCTGTGCGATGACAGGGCGCAGCGGCGCACTCAGATCCCGCTCCGCGGGCTCGCGATCCGAATAGCTCCGACGCTCGACGGCATCCACCAGCATCCGCAGCGACTCGGCGTCGACCCCGTGCGTCGCGGCGAGCGATTGCGCGCGCGTTCGGGCGGTCTCTGACGCCTGCAGCGGGAGCCGCAGGTCGGCCATCGTGTCGGCCACCTCACGCCACGCGGCCATCGCGTCGCCGCGCCGTGCGCGACTGATGCGCCGCATCCGGAGCAGTGCGCGGCCGAGTCCGGGCAGCAGAAGCACCAGCATGATGCCGGCGGTGACGAGGATCACCGGTGTCGGGTCGAGTCGGGGCAGTGCGCCGCCGCCCGCACCCGCGTCTTCATCGCTGCGGTCGGGGCCCGAGGTCGACGACGACGAGGGCGCTGCGGTCGGCGACGGCGAGGCCGTCGGAGAATCGGGATCGTCGCCTTCACCTCCGCCCGCCTCGGACACGAAATCGGTGGGCGTGCCGAGCGTCGCCGTCGGCTCGAACGGCACCCAGCCGATGCCGCGGAAGTACACCTCCGGCCAGGAGTGCAGCTTGTCGCTGGTGACCGAGTAGACCCGGTCGTCGCCGCGGGTCTGGTCGGTCGACGTGCCCGGCAGGTACCCGACGACGATCCGCACGGGCATGTCGAGCGACTGGGCCATGAGAGCGAATGCGCCGGCGAAGTGGATGCAGTAGCCGCTGCGCACCTCGAGGAACGTCGCGACCGCATCGGCGCCGGTGCCGTCGAAGCCGTCTTCGACGGGTGCGTCGAGCGAGTACGTGAATTCGGCGCGGAACCAGTCCTGAAGCGCCAGCAGCCGGTCGTAGTCGGTGTCCGCGCCGGCGGTGACCTCGCGAGCCAGATCACTGATGATGTCTGGCAGGCCCTCTGCGGGGGCGGCGACGAGCTCCGCCCCTCCGGCGCTGGTGGCGCGGATCTGCTCGAGGCTCGGTGCGGGGGTCGCGGTCTGCACGGTGTAGTCGGCGCCGGCGGCATCCCGCGTCGGGCTGATCACGGTGCGGTTGAGCGGCATCGCCTGCCAGCCCTCCGGGAGGCCGCTGATCTCCTCGGCAGCGTAAGGCACGGGCAGACGCGAGCTCGAGATGCCCACCACCCTGATCGACACCTCCTGCTCGACCGTGTCGATCGGATCGCTCCACGGGCGGGAGCCGAAGCCCTCCTCGACGGGGTTGCGATCGGAGCGGTCGGGCCGCCAGATCTCGCCGTCGAATCGCGAGAGAGTGGCCATGCGCAGGTACGGGGGAGCGGATGCCGAGGTGACGACGGTCAGCGCCTCCGTCTCGTTCGGGCGGCGCAGGTCGTCGCCCAGGCGCAGGTCGGCGCTCACGGTCATCGCCTGCCCGGTGCCGCCCCTGGGGTCGGTGAGGGGCAGAGCCGGAGCGACGAGCACGGTGGCGACGATCGCTGCCGTGCCGATGAGGCCGGCGGCGACGAAGGGGGAGTGCCGAGTGGCGTCGCGGTCGTGCCGCGCTCCGAAGCGCAGCACGACCAGGATCATGATCGCCTGCAGCACGAACCACACGAGGTTCACCGACCCGAATGTCAGCAGCATGGGCACCGCGCCGACGACGGAGGTGAACAGCACCGTGAGCACGACCAGGCGCTGGGCGATCAGATGATCGACGAGCAGGGCGACCAGCGTGAACACCAGCCCCATCGCCGTGGTCATCGAGACCGTCGGGTCTATCGGTGCGACGCCGTTCGAGATCTCGTCGACCGCACGCTGCAGACGCAGGCCGGTCAGCTCGATGCTGGCCGGCGTCGGCACGGCGCCGAACTCGGCCGTCTCGCTGGCCAGCAGATTCGTGAGGGTGAGAGCCAGCGCGATCAGCTGGACCAGCAGGGCGAGCAGAGACCGGATGCCCTCGCGCAGCCGCGCGAACAGCATCCGTCCCGCCATTCCCGACACCGCCACCGCGACGATGATCGCGACCACGACGAACGTCCACGGGCCCGGCAAGATGACTCCGGTGTACGGCCACATCGCCACCAGGCTCGCGACGGCGGCGAGCACGGCCGGCCCGACCACGCCGGGGCGGGGCTCGGAGCGCCGCCGCTCAGTCACGGGGTGCCTTCGCCTGCGGCATCGCCGACTCCCACACCTCGGCGGGGTCGGAGGCGGAGGTCAGCGACGCCACGTTCCACCCATGGTCGGAGGCGAGGGCCAGGGCATCCGGGCTCGCACCAGCCGCGATCAGCATCGGTGCGGACGCACCAGCGGTGCTGAGGCGAGCGGCGTCATCGGCTTCGATCGCACCGGTGATGACCACCAGCGGGCCAGGGGGCGTGCCGCCGACGATCGTCCGGAGATCGCGCGGCTCGCCGCGCGGGATCACGGTCGCCAGCGCGACCATCAGGCCGTCGCGGTCGTCCTCGTGTCCCCGCAGCGCGCCCAGCAGCGAGCCCGCGCTGTCGAACACGTCGACGCTGTAGCCGTCCTGCACGAAGCGCAGTGCAACCGAGGCGCACAGTGAGACGGCGGCCTCGAAGGCAGGATCGGGCGCATCGCCCTGGCGCGCCCAGCGGGAGGCCGCGCGGTCGAGCACGACCACGGCGTCTGGGCTCGCCTCTTCCTCCTCCTGCCGCACCATCAGCGAACCGCGGTGCGCGGTGGCGCGCCAGTGGATCCGCCGGCGCGAGTCGCCGGACATGTATGCGCGGGGGATGAGGTTGTCAGCGCCCTGGCCGAGTCTGGTCGATCTCGTCTGCGCCGCACCGCCTGCAGCCCCCACCTTGGTCGGCAGCGGCGACAGTGCGATGACCTGCGGTACGACCGTGATCATGCGGGTCTCGCCGAACGCCTGCACGCGCTGCGCGAGCCCGAAGGGGTCGACCGTGCGCAGGAGCAGCGGGCCGAGCGTCGCGGTGCCGCGGCGCACGCCCTCGAGGTCGTAGTGCAGCAGCCGGGTCTCACCGGGGTACTCGCCACCCGCTTGGCCGCGCACGGCGTCGGGCAGGGTGTCGCGCCAGTGCCCGTGCGGGATGCCAGGGGCGTAGAGCTCGAAGCGCACCGTGACCTTCGAGGTCTCGCCGACCGACAGCAGATCGGTGGAGATCTGGCGCCACACCTCACCGCGCCGCCGCGGCGCCCGCACGACCAGCAGCGAGAGCAGCGGCAGCACCAGCAGCAGCACGCCGAGGTAGAGCAGGGGGCGGGCCGAGAGCACATTGGCGGCCACGCACAGCAGCACGCCGAGCACCAGGCAGGCGGCTCCCCGTGCTGTCAGCGGTCGCGTGCGCATGGTGCTCAGACGCGCGCGGCGAAGGGCACGGGAACCCGGGAGACGATCTGACGCAGCGCCGCCTCGACGGGCTGCGCACCCGCGCGGTGCACGCCCCGCGCTGCGAGAAGGCGGTGCGCGAACACCGGGATCACGAGATCGGCCAGGTCGTCGGGCACCACGTACTCGCGTCCGTCGAGGGCGGCGACCACCTTCGCCGCCCGCACCAGCTGCAGCGTGGCGCGCGGGCTGGCGCCGAGGTGCAGGCTCGGATCCTGCCTGGTGGCCTGTGCGAGAGCGACGGCGTACTCCTCGAGGGACTCGGCGACGTGCACGCGCCTGGCCCACGCGATCAGCGCGCGCACGGTCGCGGCGTCGGTGACGGGCGTGACCGAGGCGAGCGGATTGGCGGTGTCGCGCTGGCGCAGCATGAGGGTCTCGGCGGCGGCATCCGGATACCCCATCGAGATGCGCATCATGAACCGGTCGCGCTGCGCCTCGGGCAGGGGATAGGTGCCCTCCATCTCGAGCGGGTTCTGGGTGGCGACCACCAGGAACGGCTCGGGCAGGGGGTGGCTCGAGCCGTCGACCGTGACCTGATGCTCCTCCATCGCCTCGAGCAGAGCCGACTGGGTCTTGGGCGAGGCGCGGTTGATCTCGTCTGCGATCACGATGTGCGCGAAGATCGCGCCTCGCTTGAACTCGAACTCCCGCTCGACGGGGTCGTACACCGCGACGCCGGTCACGTCGCCTGGCAGCAGGTCGGGGGTGAACTGGATGCGGCGCACCGTGGCGTCGACGCTCGCCGCCAGAGCCCGCGCGAGCATCGTCTTGCCCACACCAGGCACGTCCTCGATGAGCAGATGCCCCTCGGCCAGAAGGCAGACCAGGGCGCTGCGCACGGCATCGGGCTTGCCGTCGATGACCGACGACACCGAGGCGACGATGCGGGACGTGTGCTGGGCGAACTGCTCAGCGGTGATCGACGGTGCGTTCTCGTGCATGCGGGTCCCCTCGGCGCGACGGTGCGTCTGATGATCGTAACCCTCTGCGGCCCCTGCCCGACCCGCCGCGTGCGAAGCCCTCTCCCGGGTCGGGTAGACTGATCTACGGCTCTCCGCGTGACGGCATCCAGGCCAATTCCCCCAGGACGGAAACGTAGCAAGGGTAACCGGGCTCTGTCGGGTGCGCGGAGGGTCTTTTCCTTTCCCGAGCGGAGCCGGCTCTTCCGACCGGCGACCCGGATCTCGGCTCTCTCACCGGATGCCCTGCGAGGATCGACCCGTGACCGCTCCCGCCACACGCTCCCGCTCCGCCGGACGCTTCCTCGCGCCTGTCGCGCTGCTCGCCCTGATGTGGGCGATTCAGCTGCTCGACGCGCTGCTGCCAGGATCGTTCACCGGGTGGGGCCTGCGCTCGTGGGACCCCACCAGCCTCCCCGGCCTCGTGCTCGGACCCCTGCTGCATGCGAGCTGGGCCCATCTGATCAGCAACTCACTTCCCCTGCTCGTGCTCGGCTGCCTCGTCGCCGTCGAGGGCGCCAGCAGGTTCTGGGCTGTCACGGGGATCATCGCGGTCGTGGGCGGAGCCGGCACCTGGTTCCTCAACGCGCCGGGCACGCTCACCGTCGGCGCCTCCGTCCTGGTCTTCGGGTACTTCGGCTACACGGTGCTGCGCGTCTTCGCGCCGGGGCGGGTGTCGCACCGCATCGCGTACGCCGCGATCGCCCTCATCGTCATCGTCCTGTACGGCACCACCGTGCTCACGGGCATCTTCGGAGCCGCGGCCGGCGTCTCCTGGCAGGCGCATCTGTTCGGCGCGATCGGCGGCGGGGTGGCGGCGCTGGGCGCCAGGCGCCCGCCTCGCGCCAGCCGCGCCGCTGTGCGACCATGAGCGCCCGCCGCCGACGCCGTCCGTCACGCCGCCGCACCCGCCGGCGGGGGCTCGAGGTCGCCGCGGTCACCGTCGGCGCCGCGATCCTGGCATCCGGTGTGCTGGCCGTCCTCGCCCTGATCACCGCGCCCCGACCCGAGGGATACTGCCTCGACCAGCCGGAGGCATACCCCGCCTTCGGGATCAGCGGATGGCGGGGCGAGCAGCTCGAGAATGCGGCCATCATCGTGCGCACCGCCCGAGAGCTCGGGTTCGCCCGCGACGGGCAGATCATCGGCGTGATGGCGGCGATGGGCGAGAGCTCGCTGCGCAACATCGACCACGGCGACTGGGAGACCTCGGGCGTGACGAACCCCGACGGCAGCCGCACCACGAGCATCGGCCTGTTCCAGCAGCAGGAGTGGTGGGGGAGCACCGCCGAGCGCATGGACCCCGCCATCGCGTCGTCGATGTTCTTCACGCGACTGAGCCGCGTGCCCGACTGGCGGAGCCTCGAGCCCTCCCACGCGATCAACCGCGTGCAGATCAACTCCGATCGCGAGCACTACGCCCGCTTCGCCGACGACGCGGCGGATGTCGTCGACGCCCTCTCGGGCCCGTGCCCGACCCCATCGGCGTCCAGGCCGGGCGCAGGGGGCGCTCACTAGGCTGAGCGCGTGGCGCAGAGCATCTACATCACCTCAGCCGAGGGGCACACCGGCAAATCCACGATCGCGCTGGGCGTCCTGGACGCCCTGATGCGCGTCTCGCCGCGCGTCGGCGTCTTCCGGCCGGTCGCGCGCAGCGAATCCGAGCGCGACCACGTGCTCGAGCTGCTGCTCGCGCACGACGGCGTGCACCTCGACTACGACGACTGCATCGGCGTGACCTACGACGATGTGCGCCGCGACCCCGAGGGCGCGCTCGGCACGATCGTCGGGCGGTTCAAGGCCGTCGAGGCGCAGTGCGACGCCGTCGTCGTGGTCGGCAGCGACTACACCGACGTCGCTGGCCCGGCCGAGCTGGGCTACAACGCGCGCATCGCCGCCAACCTCGGCGTGCCGGTGCTGCTCGTGCTCTCGGGCCGCGACAGCCAGAACCAGGCCGAGCAGCTCGGAACCACGACAGCGCGCACGCCCGCGCAGGTGCGACAGCTCGCCGCCCTCGCCCTCTCCGAGCTCGCAGCCGAGCGGGCCGAGCTGTTCGCGGTCATCGTCAACCGCGCCGACCCCGCCGCGGCGAAGCAGATCGTCGAGGGCGTGGCCGGCGACCGCACGCCCGTGTGGGCGATCCCCGAGGAGCGCTCGCTCGTCGCCCCGTCGATGGGCACCATCATGCAGGCCGTCGACGGACGTCTGGTCCGCGGTGCCGAGCGGCTGCTCGACCGCGAGGCGTACAGCGTCGTCATCGCCGGGATGTCGATGGTCAACGTGCTCCCGCGCCTCGTCGAGGGCGCCGTGGTCATCATCGCCGCCGACCGCACCGAGACCCTGCTCGCCACTCTGCTCGCGGCGAGCTCCGGCACCTTCCCCGAACTCGCCGGCATCGTCCTGAACGGGCCGTTCGAGCTGCCTGAACCGGTGCTGCAGCTCATCGACGGCTTCGAGCTGCCCGTGCCGATCATCGCGACCGATCTCGGCACCTTCGACACCGCCGTGCGCATCATGAGCGCCCGCGGACGCATGACCGCCGAGTCGACCCAGCGGTACCAGACGGCGCTGTCGCTCTTCCAGGCTCATGTCGACACCACCGAGCTGACGGTCGAGATGGGCCTCGCACGCTCCACGGTCGTCACCCCGCTGATGTTCCAGTACCAGCTCATCGAGCGGGCGCGCAGCACGCGAAAGCGCATCGTGCTGCCGGAGGGCGACGACGACCGCATTCTCCGGGCCGCATCCATCGTGCTCGCCCGGGGTGTCGCCGACCTCACGATCCTCGGCGACGAGAGCGAGATCCGGGCGCGGGCGTCGGCGCTCGGGCTCGACATCGCCTCGGCGCAGATCATCAGCCCCACCGACCCCGAGCTCGTGGAGCGATTCGCCGCCGAATACGCGCGGCTTCGTTCGCACAAGGGCGTCACCCTCGGGCAGGCGGCCGACACGGTCACCGACGTGTCGTACTTCGGCACGATGATGGTGCACCTGGGGCTGGCCGACGGGATGGTCTCGGGCGCCACGCACACCACGGCGCACACCATCCGTCCGTCGTTCGAGATCATCAAGACCAATCCGGGCGTCGATGTCGTCTCGAGTGTCTTCCTCATGGCGCTCGCCGATCGCGTGCTCGTCTACGGCGACTGCGCGGTCATCCCCGATCCGACCAGCGCGCAGCTCGCCGACATCGCGATCTCGTCGGCCGCGACGGCGCGACGATTCGGCATCGAGCCGCGTGTCGCGATGCTCTCGTACTCCACCGGCGAATCCGGATCGGGGGCCGACGTCGAGAAGGTGCGCGAGGCGACGGCGCTGGTGCGTGAGCGGATGCCTGAACTGCCCGTGGAGGGGCCGATCCAGTACGACGCGGCTGCGGATGCCGCCGTCGCCAAGACGAAGATGCCCGATTCCGAGGTCGCAGGCCGAGCGACGGTGTTCGTCTTCCCCGACCTGAACACGGGAAACAACACCTACAAGGCCGTGCAGCGCTCCGCAGGCGCCGTCGCCATCGGGCCTGTGCTGCAGGGGCTGCGCAAGCCCATCAACGACCTGTCACGCGGAGCCCTGGTCGATGACATCGTCAACACCGTCGCCATCACGGCGATCCAGGCACAGGGAGAGCAGTCGTGAGCGTCGTCCTGGTCATCAACAGCGGCTCGTCATCGCTGAAGTACAGCCTCATCGAGGTCGAGCGCGAGCGCGAGCTGGCCAGCGGCCTCATCGAGCGCATCGGCGCGGGCGGCGTGGTCAGCCACAGGGTGTTCGCGCTCACCGAGCCGGGTGTGCCCGCGCCGGCCGTGCTCGATGAGCGCTTCGAGGAGGAGCGACCGGTCGCCGATCACGACGAGGCGTTCGCGGTCATGCTCGCGCAGTTCGCCGAGCACGGGCCGAGCCTCGACGAGCATCCGCCTGCGGCTGTCGGACACAGGGTGGTGCACGGCGGTGCTCGCTTCTTCGAGCCGACCGTCATCACCCCGCTCGTCGAGATCAACATCGAGGATCTCTCGGTGCTCGCCCCGCTGCACAACCCGGCCAATGTGGCGGGCATCCGGGCGGCGCGAGCCGCCTTCCGCGACGTGCCGCACGTCGCCGTGTTCGACACCGCCTTCCACCAGACGCTCGCACCGGCCGCATACACCTACGCGCTGGATACGGCCATCGCGAGCGAGCACCGCATCCGGCGCTACGGCTTCCACGGCACGAGCCACAAATACGTGTCGGAGGCCGCCGCGAGGTTCCTCGGCCGAGACCTCGCCGATGTGCGCCAGCTCGTCCTGCATCTGGGCAACGGCGCCTCGATCACGGCGATCGATGGAGGGCGCTCGGCCGAGACGTCCATGGGCTTCACGCCCCTCGAGGGCCTCGTGATGGGCACCCGCACCGGCGACATCGACCCGGCTGTCCTGCTGCATCTCGCGCGACGGGCGGGTATGGGCATCGACGACCTCGATGCGCTGCTGAACAAGCGCAGCGGGCTGCAGGGACTCGCGGGCAGCAACGACATGCGCGACATCCTCGCGGGCCGCGCGACGGGCGACGAGGCGGCGGCGCTCGCATACGACGTGTACGTCCATCGGCTGCGCGCCTACATCGGCGCCTACATCGCGCAGCTCGGCGGGGTCGACGTCATCTCCTTCACCGCGGGGGTCGGAGAGAACGTGGCCGACATCCGCGCGGACGCGCTGAGCACCCTCGGGTTCCTGGGCGTGCGGCTGGAAGCAGGGCGCAATGCGGTGCGTGGCCCTGGCATCCGCCGCATCTCCGCCGACGACTCCGCCGTCGCCGTGCTCGTGGTGCCGACCGACGAGGAGCTCGAGATCGCGCGTCAGACGCTCTCGGTCATCTGACCCGATGCGGGCCGGAGCGACCTGTTCCGCTCCCAGCCGTCAACCCTCTCCGCCTGACGCCTGCGCTCACTAGGCTGGATGCGCACGTCCGATCCAGGAGGTTCCATGTCTGACGCACTCCCCGACCTGCACAGCGCCCCCGGCGTCCTCTTCGACCTCGACGGGGTGCTCACCCCCACTGCAGAGGTCCACATGCGCGCCTGGCAGAAGGTGTTCGACGAGGTGTTCGCCCGCTGGGGCATCCAGCCCGCGTACACCGACGCCGACTACTTCGCCTACGTCGACGGCAAGAAGCGCTACGACGGCGTCGCCAGCCTGCTGCGCAGCCGCAACATCGAGATCCCGTGGGGAGAGGTCACCGACCCGCCAGAGGCCGAGACGGTCTGCGGTGTCGGCAACCGCAAGAACGACGCGTTCATCTCGGTGCTGCGCAGCGAGGGCATCGCCCCCTACCCCGGATCCCTCGCCCTGCTCGAGAGCCTGCGCGATGCCGGCGTTCCCATGGGCGTCGTTTCGAGCTCGAAGAATGCCGAGGAGGTGCTCGGCAGCGCCGGCATCCGCGACTTCTTCCACGCCGTCGTCGACGGACTCGTCGCCGAGCGCGACCATCTCGCCTCGAAGCCCGCCCCCGACATGTTCCTCGAGGGGGCGCGGATGCTGGGAGTCGACCCCGCGCAGTCCATCGCCGTGGAGGACGCCGTGTCGGGCGTCGCCTCGGCCGCCGCCGCCGGATACGGCTCGGTGATCGGCGTCGATCGCGGTGCCGGCCCCGATGCGCTGCGCGAGGCCGGCGCGACCGGTATCGTCGATGATCTTGCGCGCCTGCTCGGCGACGCGCAGAACTGACCCCTCGAACGCCTCCCCTCACCCGCTTCGGAGACAGCATGCTCGACCGCGACCGCTACCCCGTCGACCCCTGGCGCCTCATCGAGACCCGTTACGACGAAGAGGGGGTCTCCGAGACCTTCTTCACCGTCGGCAACGGCTACCTCGGTCTGCGCGGCAACCACATCGAGGGGCGCGGCGCCCACGAGCACGGCACCTTCATCAACGGCCTGCATGAGACGTGGCCTATTCGCCACGCGGAGCAGGCGTACGGGTTCGCCGAGGTCGGCCAGACGATCGTGAACGCGCCCGACGCCAAGGTGATGCGCGTGTACATCGACGACGAGCCGCTCTCGTTCGACGACATGGAGGTGCACCAGTACTCCCGCACTCTCGACATGCGCACCGGCGTGCTCGAGCGCAACGTCGTCTGGGTCACGCCGTCAGGCAAGCGCGTGCGCATGCGCGACGAGCGCATGGTGAGCTTCGAGGAGCGCCACCTCGCCGTGCTGCGTCTCGAACTCACTGTCGAGAACGCAGACGCCCCGGTCACCGTGAGCTGCCAGATGCTCAACCGCCAGGACGGCGCGGGCATCTACGCAGGTGACCCTATGGCGGCGAAGGCCGCGGGCAAGGCGGGCTTCGATCCCCGCAAGGCCGAGAAGATCACCGAGCGGGTGCTGCAGCCGGTGGAGTACTGGCAGGACGGCCTTCGCTCGGCGCTGTCGTACCGCGTCTCCGACTCGGGGATGACCGTGGCGGTCGTGGCCGACCACATCATCGACACCGAGAACGACTACACGGCGCGTTCGCTCGTCGAGCCCGACATCGCGAAGAACGTGTTCCGGGTGCAGGCGAAGGCCGGCGTGCCGATCCGCATCAGCAAGGTGGTCAGCTACCACACGTCACGGGGCGTGCCTCCGCGCGAGCTGGTCGACCGCTGCCGTCGCTCGCTCGACCGCGTCGGCGTCGAGGGGGTCGATGCGCTGTTCACCGCTCAGCGTGACTGGCTCGCCTCGTTCTGGGAGCGCTCCGACGTGCGCATCGCAGGGCACGACGACCTGCAGCAGGCGACCCGCTGGTGCCTGTTCCAGCTCGCGCAGGCGGCCTCGCGTGCCGACGGGCACGGTGTGGCGGCGAAGGGCCTGACGGGCTCGGGCTACAGCGGTCACTACTTCTGGGACACCGAGATCTATGTGCTGCCTTTTCTCACGTACACCTCGCCGCAGTGGGCGAAGAACGCGCTGCGCGCGCGGGTCACGATGCTGCCCGCCGCGCGCAGGCGCGCGGCGCAGCTGAACGAGGCAGGAGCGCTGTTCCCGTGGCGCACGATCAACGGCGAGGAGGCGTCGGCGTACTACGCAGCTGGTACCGCGCAGTACCACATCAACGCCGACGTCAGCTTCGCACTCGGCAAGTACGTGCGCGCCACGGGCGATGAGGACTTCCTGCGTCGCGAAGGCGCCGACATCGCCGTTGAGACCGCGAGGCTCTGGGCGACCCTCGGCTTCTGGCGCGGCACGAACGGCGACTCGACCTTCCACATCCACGGTGTGACCGGCCCTGACGAGTACACCACCGTCGTGAACGACAACCTGTTCACCAACGTCATGGCCCGCTACAACCTGCGCTTCGCGGCGCGGGTCGTCGGCGAGATGGCAGAGAACGACCCGGCCGCGTACGCGGCTCTCGTCGACCGCACGGGTCTCGACGACGGGGAGCGGGATGCCTGGGCCCGAGCCGCAGAGGCCATCCACATCCCGTACAGCGAGGCACTGGGCATCCATCCGCAGGACGCCTTCTTCCTCGAGCGCGAGGTGTGGGACCTCGAGGGCACGCCGCCCGAGATGCGGCCGCTGCTGCTGCACTACCACCCACTGGTCATCTACCGGTTCCAGGTGCTCAAGCAGGCCGACGTCGTGCTGGCCCTCTTCCTGCAGGGCAACCACTTCACCGACGAGGAGAAGCTGGCCGACTTCGACTACTACGACCCGCTGACGACGGGCGACTCGACGCTGTCGGCTGTCGTGCAGTCGATCATGGCGGCAGAGGTCGGCTATCAGGACCTCGCCCGTGAGTACTTCGAGCAGGCTCTGTATGTCGACCTGGGCGATCTGCATCACAACGCCGCCGATGGCGTGCACGTGGCGTCGACCGGCGGCGTCTGGACAGCGCTCGTCAGCGGCTTCGGCGGCATGCGCGATCATGACGGCGAGCTGAGCTTCGACCCGCGACTGCCCGCCGACTGGCCGGAGCTGTCGTACCCGCTGCAGTGGCGGGGCTCGCAGCTGCAGGTCACGATCACCCGCGATCGGCTGCATCTCGAGGTGCGCGACGGCGACCCGGTGGAGTTCACCGTGCGCGGCGCGGCGCATAGCGCGGCGGTGGGCAAGCCGGCCGCTGTGCTGCTCGCCGGTCAGGGGCCGCGGAGGCCCGGCCGTCCGACGCTGCGCGGGATCGCGGATGCCCGTCGCGATGACGGCACGCGCCTGTCGGCGTCGGTGCCGGTGACCACCACGACGATCCCGATCATCGACGCCTACGAGGACTGATCCCGGCCCCCCCTCGTTCCCCCGAGCCGTTCCCGCGTCGTCCTCCCGCGTCGTCCTCTGTGCCGTCCTCCCGCGCCGTCCTCTGTGCCGAGACCTGCACTTCCCGGCGAGACCTGCACTTCCCGCCGAGACCTGCAGTTGCAACCGCAGGTTTCGGCGGGAGGCGCAGGTCTCGGCGTGGGGGCCGCAGGGTGTGCGTCGGCGAGGGGTGAGGGGCGCAGGGTGTGCGCGGGTGAAGGTGAGGGCGTGGAGGGGCGAGGGCGGATGCCTGGGCGCGGAGCGGGACACGGAGCGGGTCGTGGAGGGGGCGGCTCGGAGAGGGCTCGTGTCGGCGGTACGCCGTAGGCTGTTCTGGTGACGACAGCCCTGTACCGCCGCTACCGGCCCGAGACGTTCGGCGAGATGATCGGGCAGTCCCAGGTGACCGATCCGCTGATGACCGCGTTGCGCGGCGATCGTGTCGGGCATGCCTATCTGTTCTCGGGTCCTCGCGGCTGCGGAAAGACCACCTCGGCGCGCATTCTCGCGCGCTGCCTGAACTGCGCCGAGGGGCCGACCGACACCCCGTGCGGCGTGTGCCCCAGCTGTGTCGAGCTGTCGCGCGCCGGTGGCGGATCGCTCGACGTGGTCGAGATCGACGCGGCGAGCCACAATGGCGTCGACGACGCGCGCGACCTGCGCGAGCGCGCGACCTTCGCGCCGAGCCGCGACCGGTTCAAGATCTTCATCCTCGATGAGGCCCACATGGTCACCCCGCAGGGCTTCAACGCCCTGCTGAAGCTGGTCGAAGAGCCGCCCGCGCACGTGAAGTTCATCTTCGCCACGACCGAGCCCGAGAAGGTGCTCGGCACGATCCGCTCGCGCACGCATCACTACCCGTTCCGTCTCGTGCCGCCGGCAGCCATGCTCGAGTACGTCGAGAAGTTGTGCGTCGAAGAGGGAGTGCAGGTCGAACAGGGCGTGCTGGCTCTCGTCGTGCGCGCCGGCGGCGGATCGCCGCGCGATACGCTCTCGCTGCTCGACCAGCTGATCGCGGGGTCCGACGAGGGCAACGTGACCTACGCGCGGGCCGTGGCCCTGCTCGGCTACACGCACGCCGCACTGCTCGATGAGATCGTCGACGCGCTCGCCGCTGGCGACGCGGCATCCGCCTTCCCCGCCGTCGACCGGGTCGTGCAGACCGGGCAGGATCCGCGCCGCTTCGTAGACGACCTGCTCGAACGGCTGCGCGACCTCATCGTCATCCAGGCCGTCGGCGATGGGGCGTCCGCTGTGCTGCGTGGCATCCCCGCCGATGAGATGGAGCGCATGCAGGCGCAGGCCGCAGCCTTCGGCGCCGTTCGCCTCTCGCGCACCGCCGACCTGGTCAGCCAGGCCCTCGACGACATGAGCGGCGCGACCTCGCCCCGCCTGCACCTGGAGCTGATGGTCGCGCGGGTGCTCGCCGGAGCACCGAGGGATGCCGGCGCCGCGGCTGCGCAGGGCGCTCCGGCGCACAGCGCATCGACGCAGAGCACAGCGGCCCAGCGCCCTGCTGCACAGGCTCCTGCCTCAGCGGCCCCAGCCCCACCGGCCCCTGCTGCACAGGCTCCTGCCGCAGCAGCCCCGGCCACTGCGTCAGATTCTGCTGCTCCGGTTGCCACGCCGTCGTCGGCTGCGGCCCCGAAGCCCACGGTCGTCCCCGAGCCCGCTGCATCCGCCGAGCCCACGGCGGTCTCGCCTGTGATCGTCGAAAACCTCACGCAGGCAACCGCGACGCCGCCCGCATCCGACTCGCAGCCTGCGTCCGAGACCTTGGGACACGAGGCGAGCGCTGCACGGGCATCTCAGCCGGAGGCATCCGGAGCGACGGGCTCGACCGCGCCGCCCGCCGCCGCACCCGCAACGGCTCAGCAGAAGTCGACCGAGCAGGCGGCGACCGGACAGGCCCAGCCGAAGCGGAGCGGGGGCGAACAGGCGTCGACCGCATCGGCGCCCGCCGGACCCGTGACCTTCGAGCAGATCTCAGGGGCCTGGCCCGCGGTGCTCACCCGTCTCGAGTCGATCAGCCGCGCCTCGTGGCTCGTCGTCACGGGCATCCAGCCACTGGCCTTCGACAGCACCTCCGACGTGCTCACGCTCGGCTTCTCGAGCCCGAGCGACGTGCCGAAGTTCAAGGGCACCACACCGGGCAAGGGCACCTCCGATCACCTGCGAACGGCGATCGAGCAGGAGCTGGGCGTGACGGTCAAGTACCGGCCCGCGCCCCTGCCCCCTGGCGGAGGAGGGGGTGCCGTCGCGCCCACCGGTCCTGCACCCGGCGGGCCAGCGACGTCCGGTCCCGGTCCTGCCTCCTCCTCGCCCGCGCCGAGAGGCGATGACGCCCCCGCCGCCGGATGGGCGAATCCGATGAGCGGGCCCCAGGATCTCGGCGGCGCGAGCGGAGGCCAGAGCTCCTCTGCGCCGCCGCAGCCACGTGCCAACAGCGCGGCGCGGGCATCCGCATCGTCTCCCGCGGCCGTCACCCGATCGGCCGCGGCGTCCGTCACCGAGTGGGCCGTCGCGCCGATCCCGTCGTCGGCTCCCACCGGCGCTCCGGCGGGGCAGGGCGCACCCGTCGCGACGATCGCGCCCCAGCCGCAGTTCCCGGTCGACGAAGAGCCGGCCGAGGTCGAAGCCGCGGCATCGGCCCCGCTTCCGCCGCGCGACGGCGACGTCGACGCCCCTCCTCCGCCACTCGACGACGAGTACCCGCCGTACGACGACGAGCCGCCATACGACCCCGAGTACGACGAGCCGCCCCGGCAGAGCGCTCCGTCCGCAGCGTCCGCATCCGCACCCGGCGCGTCGCCCGCACCCGCCGCCGCACCCGGCGCGGCACCCGCACCGGCCGCCGCACCCGTCGCGCGTCCCTCTCTCCGTGAGGTGCCGCCGTCGGCCACCCGCCCCCTGGCCTCTGACGGCGTCGAGCGCCGCGGCGAGGCCGTCGTCCGCCAGGTGCTCGGCGCGAGGTTCATCCGCGAAGAGCCCTACCAGCCCCCATCGAGGTTCTCCTGATGTACGACGGAATCGTCCAGGAGCTGATCGACGAGTTCGGTCGCCTGCCCGGCATCGGCCCGAAGTCCGCGCAGCGCATCGCGTTCCACATCCTTCAGACGCCGTCGTTCGACGTCGCCCGGCTCTCCGAGCTGCTCACCGAGGTGCGGGCGCGCGTGCGCTTCTGCGAGGTCTGCGGCAACGTGTCTGAACAGGACCGCTGTGCGATCTGCCGCGACCCGCGCCGCAACCCCGAGCTCATCTGCGTCGTGGAGGACGCGAAGGACGTCGCGGCGATCGAGCGCACCCGCGAGTTCCGTGGCCTGTACCACGTGCTCGGCGGCGCGATCAGCCCGATCGCCGGCGTCGGCCCCGACGACCTGCGCATCGCTCAGCTGATGACGCGGCTCGCCGACGGCACGGTGCAGGAGGTCATCCTCGCCACCAACCCCAACCTCGAGGGAGAGGCGACGGCCAGCTACCTGAGCCGCCTGCTCACCAGCATGGCGATCACGGTGTCGCGACTCGCGTCCGGTCTGCCCGTCGGCGGCGACCTCGAATACGCCGATGAGGTGACGCTGGGGCGGGCCTTCGAAGGACGTCGCCGTCTGTGAGCGCGCACCACGCAGGGTTCACCCGCAAGGGCTGGATCCTGTTCGCCGTGATGGCGTTCGTATGGGGCATCACGTACCTGTTCATCAAAGAGGCCGTGCACTCGTTTTCGCCGCCCGCCGTGGTGGCCGGCCGCACCCTGCTGGGCGGGCTCGTTCTGCTGCCATTCGCCCTGCGCAGCGGCGCCCTCTCGGCGGCCTGGAAGCACTGGCCGTGGGTGCTCGCGTTCGGGCTCATCGAGATGGCCGGTCCGTTCCTTCTGCTCAGCCATGCCGAGACGCAGCTGCCCTCAGGACTCACCGGACTGCTCGTGTCGACCGTGCCGCTGTTCGCCGTGATCATCGCGCTGCTGCGCGGCGACCGCTCGGCCCTCGCGCCGATCAGACTCGGGGGACTGCTGCTCGGATTCGCGGGCGTCGCCGTGGTCGTCGCGGGACCGGGGCTCTTCCCGCACGGCGCGGGCAGCGCCTTCGCGATCGGCGAGATCCTGCTCACCGCGGTGATGTACGCGATCGCGCCGTTCATCATCGCTCTCAAGCTCAGGGACGTGCCCTCGCTCGGCACCATCACGCTCGCGCTCTTCGCGATCGGGATCGGCTACCTGCCCGCCGCACTGCTCACCCAGCATGAGGTGCCCACCGCGCGGGCGACGGTCTCGCTGCTGCTGCTCGGCGTCGTCTGCACCGCGCTGGCGTTCGTCGCCTTCTTCGCGCTCATCCGCGAGGTCGGCCCGGTGCGCGCACCGCTGTTCACCTACATCAACCCGATCGTCGCGATCCTGCTGGGCACGATCGTGCTGTCCGAGCCGCTGACGCCCGGTCTGCTGATCGGCTTCCCGATCGTGCTGATCGGATGCTGGTTCGCCGCGACCGGCGGAAGGCTGAGACCCCGCGAGCCGCAGCCGCCGCAGATCTGACCGCGCTTCTGAAGGACTTCTGCACTTCTGAAGGACTCAGACGCCCCAGAAGTCCTTCAGAAGCGCGAACGTCCTTCAGCAGTGAAGCCGACAGGCCGGGGGAGAGGCTTCAGCGGCTGATGGCCTTGCGCAGCATGAGCAGCAGAAGAACGAATCCTGCACCGAGCAGCATGTGCCCGGTTCCTGCGATCCCGGCGATCATCTTGGACGACTCCTGGCCGAGCACCTGCAGCATGCCGTGCCAGACGAGACCGGCCGCCGAGATCACGACGCCCGCGTTGTAGATCCAGAAGAACCAGCGGAACAGGCGGCCGTCGGACAGGCCGAATGTCTTCTCCAGTGCTATCACAATCAGCAGCACGATCACGCCGAGGGTGAGGATGTGCGTGTGCGCGAGCCCCAGCTGGCCGTGCATGCCCTCCGTGTAGCCGTTCAGCTTCGTGAACTCGCGGTAGAACAGTCCAGCGGCGAGACCGGCGAGCGTGTACACGGTGACGGCGGCGAGCAGCATCCGCAGCGCAGGCCTCTGGGAGGGGGCGGGCGAGGTCGCGGCCGAAGGGGCGAGAGCGGTGTCTGTCATGGCATCAAGCCTCGCGGCGCGTCGCAGCCGAAGGATCCATCGAAGGATCGATCTTCTGCGGCTGCGCTCGACGCGCCGAGCAGTGAGAATCGAAGGGTGAGCTCCGATCGCCGACGACTGCTGCGCGCCGCACGCTTCGCGCTGCACCTGATCACCGTCGCGCTCGTCGTCGTGACGACCGTGCGCGCGGTCGTCGACGGCGCAGAGGTGCTGCCGGCCGCGCTCGCCGCCGGCGGTTTCCTGGCCTGGTACGGAGCCGGCGCGGCCTTCGCGCACGGCAGAGCCGCGAGCTGGTGGCTCGTCGGGCTCGGAGCGATCTGGACGGCGATGCTGGCGCTGTCGCCCGAGTTCGTCTGGCTGTCGTTCCCGCTGCTGCTGCTCGCCGGTCACGTCCTCACGGCGCGGTGGTCGGCGCTGTTCGCGGCCGTGGTCCTGGCCGCAGCTATCGTGGCCCCGCACCTGCACGGCATCGAGGTCACCTTCGCGCACCTCGCCGGACCGCTGCTCGGCGGCGGCTTCGCGCTCGCCGTCTCGCTCGGCTACGACGCGCTGCTGAGAGATGCCGTGGAGCGCGAAGAGCTGATCGCCTCCCTGCTGCGTGCGCAGCAGGAGATGGCCGAGCTGCAGGACGAGCTCGCCCGCACGCAGCGTGACGCGGGAGCCGCCCGAGAGCGCACCCGGCTCGCCCGCGACCTGCACGACACCATCGCGCAGGAGCTGAGCTCCGTCTCGCTGCTGGCGAGGGGAGGGGATGCCGACCGGATGCCGCAGATCGACGCCCTCGCCCAGCACTCGCTGACCGAGCTGCGCCGCATCGTCGCCGCGCTCGCGCCTGCCGAGCTGGAGGGCACGGCGCTCGCCGGCGCGCTGCAGCGCCTGCTCGATGCGCTCGCCGCGGACACGGGCATCCGGACCGAACTCGACGTCGATGAGGCGCCGCCCGCGCTCCCCACCTCCGTTGAGGTGACGCTGCTGCGCATCGCGCAGTCGGCCCTGGCGAACGTGCGACAGCACTCCGCAGCCGAACTCGTGCGGGTCGTGCTCGCGGGCGAGGGCGACCGCGCGGTGCTGCAGATCTCCGACGACGGCCGTGGGTTCGACACGACAGCCCTCGAGGTCCGCACGCGCTCGTACGGGCTGATCGCGATGCGGTCGCGCCTGCGGGAGCTGGGCGGTGAGCTGCGCATCGACAGCGCGCCGGGCGAAGGCACGACGGTCCGCGCGGAGGTCGGACGATGAGCATCCGGCTGCTGATCGTCGACGATCATCCGATTGTCCGCGCCGGTCTGCGCAGCGTGATCGAACGGCGCGGGTTCGACGTCGTCGCCGAGGCGGCGAGCGGCGAGGAGGCGCTCGCCCTGGCATCCGACCTGCACCCTGACGTCGTGCTCTGCGATCTGCGGCTGGGGGAGGGGATCGACGGCGTCGAGACGACCGCGGCGCTGCGCTCCGCCCCGCGCCCGCCAGCGGTGATCATCCTGACCACGTTCGACCATGACGCGCAGATCGTGCGGGCATTGGAGGCCGGGGCGGCGGGATATCTGCTGAAGGACGTCGCCACGGAGGTCATCGCCAAGGCGATCACGGATGCCGCCGCCGGGGCCCTCGTGTTCGGCCCCGACGATCGCCGACTGGTCGAGGCGCTGCGCGCGCCCCGCATCGAGCTCACCCCGCGCGAGCTCGAGGTGCTCCGGCGCGTCGACGAGGGCGCGAGCAATCGCGAGATCGCCGCGCAGCTGTTCATCGCCGAGGCGACGGTCAAGACGCACGTGGTGCACCTGCTCGAGAAGCTCGGGGTGCCTGGGCGCAGCGCAGCCGCTGCCGAGGCGAGACGGCGCGGTCTGATCTGAGCACGACTTTGAAGGACTCCTGTACTTCTGAAGGACTCAGACGCCCTAGAAGTCCTTCACAATCGCGGCTCTCCTTCAGAGATGCACCGCATCGGGCAGCCCTGTCACATGCGGAAGGCGGCATGAGGGCGATCCGTAGAATGTGCGTGGGCGGATCCGCCCATCGTCCCCGGGAGTGATCGTGGCCCTGATCGTGCAGAAGTACGGCGGTTCGTCCGTCGCCGACGCAGAGAGCATCAAGCGCGTCGCCAAGCGCATCGTCGACACCCGTCGTGCCGGCCATGACGTCGTGGTCGCGGTGAGCGCGATGGGCGACACCACCGACGAGCTGCTCGACCTCGCGAACGAGGTCGCCCCGATCCCCGCCCCGCGCGAGCTCGACATGCTGCTGTCGAGCGGTGAGCGCATCTCGATGGCGCTGCTGGCGATGGCGATCCACTCGATGGGCTTCGAGGCCCGGTCGTTCACCGGCAGCCAGGCGGGCATGATCACCGACTCGCAGCACGGCTCGGCGCGCATCGTCGATGTGACGCCCGTGCGTCTGCGCGAAGCCCTCGACGAGGGCGCGATCGTCATCGTCGCCGGCTTCCAGGGGTTCAACCGCGACACCCGTGACATCACCACGCTCGGACGCGGCGGCTCCGACACCACCGCCGTCGCGCTCGCGGCGGCGCTCAATGCCGACGTCTGCGAGATCTATAGCGACGTCGACGGCATCTTCACCGCCGACCCGCGAGTCATCCCCCGCGCCCGCAAGCTCGACCACGTCTCCAGTGAGGAGATGCTCGAGCTCGCCGCCAACGGCGCGAAGGTGCTGTACATCCGCGCTGTCGAGTACGCCCGCCGTCACGGTGTGCTCATCCACGCCCGCTCGACGTTCTCGTCGTCCGAGGGCACCTACGTTCTGGGCGAGGGCATGAAGAACCCTCGCGCCACCGAGGGAGAAGTCATGGAAGAACCGATCGTCGCCGGAGTCGCCACCGACCTCAGCCAGGCAAAGATCACCGTCGCCGGCGTGCCCGATGTGCCTGGCAAGGCCGCCGAGATCTTCAAGATCGTCTCGAAGGCCGGCGCGAACGTCGACATGATCGTGCAGAACGTGTCGGCGGCATCCACGGGACGCACCGACATCTCGTTCACGCTGCCCAAGGCCGACGCCCCCGCGACCCTCAAGGCCCTCGCGGCCGAGCAGGGCGAGGTCGGCTTCGAGAGCCTGCTGCACGACGACCAGATCGGCAAGCTGTCGGTCGTCGGCGCCGGCATGCGCACGCACTCCGGGGTCTCGGCGATCCTCTTCGAGGCGCTCAGCGCGGGCGGTATCAACATCGAGATGATCTCGACCTCGGAGATCCGCATCTCGGTCGTGCTCCGCGGCGACGACCTCGCCGAAGCGGCGCGCACCGTGCACAGCGCCTACGGACTCGACAGCGAGATCGAAGCCGTGGTGCACGCAGGCACCGGTCGCTGACCCCTCCTCCGCAGGCCGAAACGACGGGTCTGCCCGCCCATGCGAGCGGGTAGACTCACGGCAACCCTGACACCGGTGCCAGGCGCAGCGTCCGCACCCTGGGGCTGAGCCTGGCGCATCGTCTCCACGCCAAGGATCCCCCATGACCCGTATCTCCGAATCCGGATTCTCGATCGCCATCGTCGGCGCGACCGGCCAGGTCGGCACCGTGATGCGCGACATCCTCGCCGAGCGCTCGTTCCCCGTGCGCGAGCTGCGGCTGTTCGCCTCCGCCCGCTCCGCGGGTACCGCCATCGACTTCGGCGGAGTCGACGTCATCGTCGAGGACGTCGAGACGGCCGACGCCTCCGGCATCGACATCGCGCTGTTCTCGGCAGGAGCGACGGCCAGCCGTGCATACGCGCCGAAGTTCGCCGAGGCCGGCGCCGTGGTCGTCGACAACTCGAGCGCGTGGCGCATGGACCCCGAGGTCCCGCTGGTGGTCAGCGAGGTGAATCCGGATGCCATGGACGAGCGTCCCAAGGGGATCATCGCCAACCCGAACTGCACCACGATGGCGGCCATGCCCGTGCTGAAGGCCCTGCACGCCGATGCCGGCCTCGAGCGCCTCATCGTCAGCACCTACCAGGCGGTGTCGGGCTCCGGTCTCGCCGGTGCGCAGGAACTGCTCGGCCAGGTCGAAGGCGTGCTCGCCCAGGGTGACACGCTTCGCCTCGTGCACGACGGATCAGCCGTCGACTTCCCGCAGCCGGAGAAGTACGTCGCCCCCATCGCGTTCGACGTCATCCCGCTCGCCGGCTCGATCGTCGACGACGGCGAGAACGAGACCGACGAGGAGAAGAAGCTCCGCAACGAGAGCCGCAAGATCCTCGGACTGCCCGACCTGCGGGTCGCGGGCACCTGCGTGCGGGTCCCGGTCTTCACCGGTCACTCGTTGTCGATCCACGCGGAGTTCGCGAACGACATCACTCCCGAGCGGGCACGCGAGGTACTGGCATCCGCTCCTGGCGTTGCGCTCGAAGAGGTGCCGACGCCGCTGCAGGCGGCCGGCAGCGACCCCAGCTATGTCGGACGCATCCGCGCCGATCAGTCGGCCCCTGAGGGCAAGGGCCTGGTGCTCTTCATCAGCAACGACAACCTGCGCAAGGGTGCCGCGCTGAACGCCGTGCAGATCGCGGAAGAGCTCACGAAGCGCCTCACGCCGGCCGGCGTCTGACCCCGTGCTGCGCGGGGCCGGGTGCCCCGCGCAGCACTCCGTCAGGCGGAAATCCGCACCGTTGCGGACGACTAGACTGTTCTGGTGACCGAAACCGTCGATGTCGTTCTGATCGGTGGGGGCATCATGTCCGCCACGCTGGGTACCCTGCTGCACGAGCTGCAGCCGGACTGGAAGATCGTCGCCTACGAGCGACTCGGCGACGTCGCCGAAGAGAGCTCCAACCCGTGGAACAACGCCGGAACCGGTCACGCCGCGCTGTGCGAGCTGAACTACATGCCGCAGGGCAAGGACGGATCGCTCGATCCCGCGAAGGCCATCTCGATCAACGAGCAGTTCCAGCAGAGTCGGGAGTTCTGGTCGTCCCTGGTCGAGCGCGGCGTGCTCGACGGGCCGTCGACGTTCATCAACTCGGTTCCGCACATGACTTTCGTGCGCGGTGAGAAGGACGTCTCCTTCCTCAAGGCGCGGTACGAGGTGCTCAAGAAGCAGCCGCTGTTCGAGGGCATCGAGTACAGCGAGGACTCCCGCGTCATCAACAAGTGGGCTCCGCTGCTCATGCAGAAGCGCCGCAAGGGCGAGCCGTTCGCGGCGACCCGCGTGCCGTCGGGCACTGACGTCGACTTCGGTGCGCTCACGCACCAGCTTTTCGAGCACCTGGCCTCCTCCGGCGTGCAGGTGCGCACCGACCACGAGGTGCGCAGCCTCAAGCGTCAGAGTGACGGAAGCTGGCTCGTCAAGTACCGCCACGTCATCGGACGCACCCCTGGGCAGGTCAAGGCCCGGTTCGTCTTCGTGGGCGCAGGTGGCTGGGCTCTCAAGCTGCTGCAGAACAGTGGCATCCCCGAGATCAAGGGCTACGGCGTCTTCCCGATCGGCGGGCAGTTCCTGAAGACCACGAACCCCGAGGTCGTCGCTCAGCACCAGGCCAAGGTGTACTCGCAGGCGGCCGTCGGCGCACCTCCGATGTCGGTGCCGCACCTCGACACCCGCGTGGTCGAGGGTGAGACGTCGCTGATGTTCGGGCCGTTCGCGACCTTCAGCCCGAAGTTCCTGAAGCACGGCTCGCTGCTCGACATCGTCACGCAGGTGCGTCCGCACAACCTGTGGCCCATGCTGCGGGTCGCCTTCGCGAACCCCGATCTCATCACCTACCTGCTGAGCGAGCTCGTGAAGGGGCACCGCAAGAAGGTCGACAACCTGCGTACCTTCGTGCCGACGGCGAAAGACGAGGACTGGACGCTCATCCAGGCCGGTCAGCGCGCGCAGGTCATGAAGAAGGATCCCGAGAAGGGTGGCGTCCTGCAGTTCGGCACCGAGGTCGTGGCCGCAGAAGACGGCACGATCGCCGGCCTGCTCGGTGCATCGCCCGGTGCGTCGACGGCCGTGCCGATCATGCTCGGTCTGCTCAAGCGCTGCTTCCCCGAGCAGTACGCGGGCTGGGAGCCGAAGCTCAAGGATCTCATCCCCACGATGGGCCAGCGACTCAACGACGATGCGGGTTCCGCAGAGAAGTCGATGAGCGCGACGGCATCCGTCCTCTCGCTGACGGCCTGATCGCGCGACCGTGGCGAAGCTGTACTTCCGCTACGGCGCGATGAACTCGGGCAAGTCCACCGCCCTGCTGCAGGCCGCGTACAACTATGAGGAACGCGGACAGCGGGTGCTGCTGGCCAAGCCCGCGATCGACACGAAGGGCGCCTCTCAGATCGAGAGCCGGCTCGGCATGACCCGCGAGGTCGATTTCCTCATCGGGACCGACGACGACGCCCGCGAGCTGTTCCTGCGTGAACGGGCCCGGGTGCGCTCCGAGGCGGCCGACGAGCTGCTGCCAGCCGAGCCGCGTGATGTCGCCTGCCTGCTGGTCGACGAGGCGCAGTTCCTCACGACCGAGCAGATCGATGACCTGTTCCGCATCGCGGTGCTCGAGGGCATCCCGGTGATGGCATACGGCATCCGCAACGATTTCCGTACTCACGCGTTCCCGGGGTCGGCCCGATTGCTCGCCATCGCGCACTCTCTCGAAGAGCTGAAGACGATCTGCCGATGCGGCCGCAAGGCCGTCTTCAACGGCCGGCTCGTCGACGGCCGTTTCGTGTTCTCCGGCGACCAGGTCGCGATCGACGGCGCCGAGGTGACCTACGAGTCGCTGTGCGGCAACTGCTACCTCGAGGAGTCCGGGGGAGCCCTGGACTGAGCGCGACGCCGCCCGCTTGCGTGGTCTGACCACAGGGCGTAACCTGTGGTCAGACCACAGGAGGACGTATGGCGGAACCCGTTGCGCCCGGCCGCGCGTGGCGCACGGTGCTCGAGCGGATCGAGGACGACCTGCTCAGCGGCGCCCTCGGCCCCGGAGATCGCCTCCCGTCGGAGCGCGACCTCTCGGCCGACCTCGGCGTCGGCCGCTCCAGCGTCCGCGAGGCCCTGCGCGTACTCGAGGTGATGGGGCTGATCCGCACCTCCACGGGCTCCGGTCCCCACGCGGGGGCGATCGTCATCGCCGCGCCGTCGGGCGGGATGGCAGCCCTGCTGCGCCTGCAGGTCGCCGCTCAGGGCTTCCCTCTGGCGGATGTCGTGCAGACGCGCCTTGTGCTGGAGGACGCCGTCGTGGCTGCATTGAGCGCAGACCCGCAGCGGGACCTCGCGACGGTGCACTCCGTGCTCGACGCGATGGATGCCGAGTCGCTCACCCCCGGCGAGTTCCTCGCCCTCGACGCATCGCTGCACTACGCCCTCGCCGAGGCGGCGGGCAACACCGTCATCACCGCGACGATGGCGGGCCTTCGCACCGCCATCGAGTCGTACGTGGTCGAAGGCGCGGCGCGGATCGAGCGGTGGGATGCCATGGCGTCCCGCCTTCGCGCCGAGCATCGCGCCATCATCGCCGCGATCGAGCACGGCGACGTGGCGAAGGCGAAGACGCTCGTGAACTCCCACATCACCGGCTATTACACCGCCGCCGGGCTCGTGCCCGGCGCCGACTGACCGAGAGGACGCACTGATGGTCACACGCCAGCTGCCCAACCCCGTCGAGCTGCTCGAGCTGATGAAGTTCAAGAAGCCCGAGCTGAACGCGCGCAAGCGTCGGCTCGACGCCGCGCTCACGATCGACGATCTGCGGCTGATCGCCAAGCGCCGTACGCCGAAGGCCGCCTTCGACTACACCGACGGTGCCGCCGAGGGCGAGCTCTCGCTCACGCGCGCGCGACAGGCGTTCCAGGATGTCGAGTTCCATCCCGGCATCCTCAAGCCCGCCCCCGACGTCGACACGAGCATCGAGATCCTCGGAGGGCGCTCAGCGCTGCCGTTCGGCATCGCCCCGACCGGATTCACGCGGCTGATGCAGACCGAGGGCGAGGTGGCGGGTGCGGGCGCTGCCGGGGCGGCGGGCATACCCTTCACCCTCTCGACGCTCGGCACGACATCGATCGAGGCGGTGAGGGATGCCAATCCCGACGGTCGCAACTGGTTCCAGCTGTACGTGATGCGCGACCGGGAGATCTCGTACGAGCTGACCCGTCGCGCGGCGGCCGCCGGCTTCGACACCCTGCACTTCACCGTCGACACGCCGGTGGCTGGGGCGCGGCTGCGCGACAAGCGCAACGGCTTCAGCATCCCGCCGCAGCTGACGCTCGGGACGATCGTCAACGCCATCCCGCGGCCGTGGTGGTGGTACGACTTCCTCACCACTCCGAAGCTCGAGTTCGCCTCACTGAGCGCGACGGGCGGCACCGTGGGAGAGCTGCTGGATGCCGCGATGGACCCCACGATCAGCTACGACGATCTCGCGGTGATCCGCGATCTGTGGCCGGGGCGCATCGTGATCAAGGGAGTGCAGACCGTCGAGGACTCGCTGCGCCTGCGCGACGCGGGAGTCGACGGCATCGTGCTGTCGAACCACGGCGGGCGTCAGCTCGACCGCGCGCCGATCCCGTTCCACCTCCTGCCTGATGTGCGCAAGGCCGTCGGCGACGACTTCACCGTGATGATCGACACCGGGATCATGAACGGCGCCGACATCGTCGCCTCGGTCGCCCTCGGTGCGGACTTCACTCTCATCGGCCGCGCCTACCTGTACGGGCTGATGGCCGGAGGACGCCAGGGCGTCGACCGGACGATCGCGATCCTGCGCGGCGAGATCGAGCGCACGATGCGCCTGCTCGGCGTCTCGACTCTCGCCGAGCTCACGCCGGGTCATGTCACGCAGCTGACCCGACTCGCGCCCATGCCCCGCTGACCCCGCTGCGGGGGATCAGCGCGCGATGGGTGCGGGAAGGGTGGCGATCAGGGCATCCAGCTTCTCGGCGGTGTCCTGCCAGCCCTCCACTTGCACCGAGAGCACGCCGATCGCCCGCACCGGGTAGTCGTTGCCGCCCTCGTCGAGACGGTCTCCGTAGAACAGCATCTCGTCGAGCCCGATACCCGTGTGCTCGACCAGCTTCTGCATGCCGTACGCCTTGTCGATGCCGGCGCGGGTGATGTCGATCGACGTCGATCCGCCGGAGCGCACCTCCAGGCCAGGAAGACGAGGAGCGACCGCATCGCGCAGCGCTTCGCGGCGGGCGCCGGTGGGATCCCATGCGTGCTTCGCGTCGCGGGGTGCGCGCTGGCCCAGCGCCGAGAAGGTGATCTGCGAGCCGCGGTCCTCGAGAATGTCGCCCCACGGCTCGGTCTCCCAGAGGCCCAGACGCTCGGCCTCTTCCCGAAGCGCGGCGATGGCCGCCGACTTCTCGTCGTCGCTCAGATCGTGCGCGTACACGGTGGCGAACGCCTCGCCGTCATGGCGCAGGTAGCGCGTGCCGCACGTGGGCAGCAGGTGCAGACGCGACTGCTCGGCGATTCCGATGTCGGCGAGACGTGCGATCACCTGGGTGCGGAACTGCTGTTCGTTGCCGCCGGAGATGATCGCCACGTCAACCCGGCGCAGCAGTTCGTGCAGCAGGCCGGCGATGCGGTCGTCGATCTCGCCCTTCGAGGGCGCCAGGGTGTCGTCGAGGTCGAAGGCGACCAGTCGAGGATGCGTCATGATGTCCTCAGACTATTGCCGTCGGCTGAGAGCTCGCGCCAGCGTGGCTACCGACCAGGCCAGCACGACCCCTGCCGTAGCCCCCAGCGAGTTCGCGGCCACGTCGACCAGCGAGGCCACACGATGGGGCAGCAGGGTGGCCTGCACCAGCTCGACGCCGAAGGACAGCAGGGGTCCGACGAGCAGCGCGAGGATGATCGGCCTGGTGCGAAGCAGCATGAACGCGAGCACTCCGATCGGCGCGAACACCAGCACGTTGGCGATCAGCTCGAGCTTTGTGAAGCCGAGCCAATCCCAGCCGAGAGTGTGGTGGGCGAAGCCGAGCACGAGGTCGAGCACCTCGGGCATGCGGCTCTGGAAACCGCGCGGCGTAAGGGTCAGCACCAGGATGCCGATCACATATGGCAGACCGAGCACCGCGGCGAACGCGAGAACCGGCGCCGACGAGCGTCGGGTTCCTGGGCGGGTGATCGGGGATGTGGTCATGGAGTCCTCGCGACGAGCGTAGACGTGCGGTCTGGGGGAGGGCTGGGCGTCGCCCTCCCTGCGCCGGCCGGTCCGAGGCCGGCCGACGACGGGGAGGGCCCGAGTCTGGTGCCGTGGGGCATGCGAGAAGAGGGGCAGATCCGCCACTGGCGGATCTGCCCCTCTCATGCTGTCGGGGTGACAGGATTTGAACCTGCGGCCTCTTCGTCCCGAACGAAGCGCGCTACCAAGCTGCGCCACACCCCGTGATTGCAACCGTTCAAGTCTACATGCCCGAACTCGCTACGACGAATCGCGGGCGATCGCCGGGCGCGTCAGGCGGAGCGGGCCGTGAGCGTGAGGAGGGTCGCCTCGGGCCGGCAGGCGAAGCGCACCGGCGCGTAGATCGAATGACCGCAACCCGCGCTCACGTTCAGCGGCACCGTGCGGCCGCTGTGCGACCAGGTGCTCAGACCCTTCGCCTGCTTCAGCGGGATGTCGCAGTTGGCAACCAGCGCCCCGAAGCCGGGCAGGCACACCTGTCCGCCGTGCGTGTGACCGGCGAACAGGGCGTCGGCTCCGAGGTCGATGAAGCCGTCGAGAACCCGCCGGTAGGGAGCGTGCGCGACCGCGATCCTCGACGACTTCATGCGTGCCGCTCCGAGGGAGGAGATGTCCGCTCGCAGCGTCTCGAAGTCATCCCATTCGCGGTGCGGATCGTCGACGCCGATGAATTCCAGATCGTTGCCGCGGACAGCCGTGCGGAATGCCGTGTTGTTGAGGCTGCGCCAGCCGAGTTCGTCGGTGAAGAAGGCATCCATCGCCTGGGTGTCCAGTCCGCCGGGACCGCCCTCGGGCGGAGTCTCCGACGGTCCGCGGAAGTACTTGAGCGGATTGCGGGCGGACGGGGCATGCACGTCGTTCGAGCCGTGCACGAAGACTCCTGGTATGCCCTCGAAGGGGGAGAGGGCGCGGCGGATGCCGGCGAGTCCGTCGCGGTGTCCGAGGTTGTCGCCCGTGTTCACCACGAGGTCGGGCCCGAGCGCAGCAAGAGACGCAAGCCAGCGCTGCTTGCGGTGCTGCCACGGTGCCATGTGGGCGTCGGAGATGTGCAGCACACGCAGCGAAGCGCTGCCGGGTGCGAGGGCCGCCGTCGTCGCCTCGCGCACGGTGAACAGCTGGCGCTCGATGCCCACTCCCCAGACGGCAGCGCCGACGCCGACGGCCCCCACCGCGCCGAGCGCGATGAGGGCCGGATGCGCGGCCTGGCGCTGGGTCAACCGTCGTCTCCGCAGCTGAGGGCGACTTCGGTGCCAGCGGGCGCCTTCGTGTCCGCAGCAGGATCCTGTCCGCTGACCGTGGAGCCGCCGTTGCAGCCGTCTTCCGAGACACCGAAGCCGAGCTTCTCGAGCGCGGCCTTCGCCTGGTTGTACTTCGCACCCGTCACGTTCGGAACAGTGCCTTCTGCCTCGGGCGCTGCAGCACCCGGCTTCTTCCCGCTGCTCGGGCGGAGCGTCACCGTCGCCCCCGCCGGCGCGCGCCCGGCGCCCGGGTTCTGCTCGGCGACCAGGCCCTGACCGATCTCGCTGTCGACGGGATCGCCCACCTGCACCGAGAAGCCGGCCTCACGGAGGATGCCCGTCGCCTCGTCGATCGACTTACCGACGACGTCCGGCAGATCCTTCATCACGCGACGGGTGAGGTCACGGTCGGGCTGGGGGAAGCGGTCGCCACCGTACACCGCGTTCGCCGCACCCTGCATGGCGCGGGAGAGGGGGAAGCGGATCTGGCTGAGCTGCATGCCGCTCGGCCCGTAGGTGCGCTCGATGCGCTTGCGCTTCTCGAACGGGATCGAGTCCGCCGTCATGTCCTTGTCGAAACCCGAGAAGATGAACGTGGCGGTCTTCGTCGAGGCGGTCGCCATCGCGGTGCCCGTCGACTCGTTGGTTCCCGTCTTGCCGATCAGCGGCACGCCGTCGCCCAGACGGGCATCCCGTCCCGTCGCGCTCATGACGCCCTGCAGGGCGTGCGCAGCGGTCGCCGCGACCTCGGGGGGAATCACCTGGGTGCACGTCGACTTCGGCACGGGCATCTCCTCGCCCGCCGTGTTCACGACCTTGTCGATGACCCGCGGCTGGCAGAACTTGCCCTGGTTGGCGACGGTGGCGTACGCGCTGGCCATCTGGAGCGGCGCGATCGACTTGGAGCCGAGCGTCGACTCGAAGAGGCCGTTGCTGGAGGTCACCGACCCCATGTCGCCCTCGTGCACGCCGAGTCGCTCGGCCATCTTGTTGATGTCGCAGAGGTCGAGCTTCTCGGCCATGGCGTAGTAGCCCGTGTTCAGCGACTGGGCCGTGAAGCTCATGGGAGTGCCGGCGAAGCCCCGGTTCTTCCGGAAGTTTCCTCCGGCGTTCTTGGCCGCGACGGTCGACTGCTTGCCGCACGTCGTGAGCTTGTAGGAGCCGCCGTTGCGCACGGCGCCGTTGAGGTTCTCGTTCACCGAGTGCCCCTTCTCGAGCCAGTCGAGCAGGGTGAACAGCTTGTACGACGAGCCGGGACCGAAGCCTCCGGAGCCGTTGTGGTCCTGGTCTGCGGCGTACACGAGGCTGGTCTCGCCGGCGGCGGCCTTCGAGGTCTCGTTGAACTTCGTGTTCTGCACGATCGCGAGAACGCGTCCGGTGGTCGCCTCGATCGTGACGCCGCTCGCGGCGTAGGTGGCCTCGGGAACGAAGGTCGGCGCGAGCTCGTTCATCGCGTCGACGCCGGGCTGCTGGATGCGCATGTCGAGCGAGGTGTAGATCTTCAGGCCGCCGCGGCGCAGCGTCTCCTGTCGCTCGCTCTGGGTCTTGCCGAACGCCTCGTCGTTCTCGATCACCGCGCGCACGTACTGGCAGAAGTACGCCTGAGCGCCCGCCGCCGAGCATCCCTGGGCGGTCGACTTGATGTTCGCGACGATCGGCGCTTCCGAAGCCTCCTTGTACTGGGCCTCGGTGATCTGACCGTTCTGGAGCATGCGGTTCAGCACGTAGTTGCGGCGCACCTTGGTGTCGGCGTATCCGTCGGCCTTGGAGTTGGTGCCCTCCGCGCGATCGATGCGGAACCGGTTCGGGTTCTGCACGATGCCGGCGAGGGTGGCAGCCTGTCCGAGCGTGAGGTTCTTCGCGGTCGTGCCGAAGTAGCGGTTCGCCGCGGCCTCGATGCCGTAGGTCTGACCGCCGAAGTTCGCGACGTTGAGGTAGCCGAGCAGGATGTCGTTCTTCGAGAAGTCCTTCTCGATCTGGATCGCGTAGCGCATCTCCTGCAGCTTGCGCTCGATGCCGTCGGCGCCCTTGGCCTCGGTCGCCTCGGTCCAGCACGCCTGCAGCTGGTTGGCGTACTCGGGGTTCGCCTCGCCGTTCTTGAGCGTGGGCTTGACGTCCCACTCGCACTCCTGGATCAGCACGTTCTTGACGAACTGCTGGCTGATCGTCGAGGCGCCTCGCGACGACGTGCCCCGCACGTTGTCGACGACCGCCTTCACGGTCGCGCCGAGGTTGACGCCGCCGTGCTCGTAGAAGCTCTTGTCCTCACTGGAGAGGATCGCGTCGTACAGCAGCGGTGACACCTGGTCGAACGACACCGGCACGCGGTTCTGGTCGTAGAACTTCGCGAGCTGGAACGGCTTGCCGTCGGTGCCGTTGGCGTAGATCGTCGTCGGCTCCATCGGGGCCCCGGGCGTGAGGCTGTTCGGAAGGTTGTCGAAGATCGTGAGCGCCTGCGATCCCGTCACTCCGGCGACCGCGATGGCGGGCGTGACGGCTGCGGTCACCAGGACGCCGGCGACTGCGCTGAGACCCACCAGGCCCAGCAGACCGCCGAGCACACCCTTCAGCGTGCGTTTCGTTTGAGGCATACGCTTGATGTTAAGGGAGTTCCCTGAATAAGAGCCTCGACGCACGGCATCCGGTGCCGTCCGTCGCCGACGCACAGGAGTGCCATGACCACGTGGGAGTATCTGACCACGCCGCTGCTGATCCACAACACGGCGGCGATCCTCAACAACTGGGGCAAGCAGGGGTGGGAGCTCGTGCAGGTCGTCCAGGGTCCTGAGGGCGGCCTCGTCGCCTACCTGAAGCGTCCGGTGACGCAGGACGCGACGGCCAACGCCGGCCTCGCAGCCGCAGCACAGGCATCCCGCCAGTTCGATGAGGGAGTACAGCAGTGAGCATCGCAGCCCGTCTCGAGGAGCTCGGCATCGAGCTTCCCGCCGTTGCCGCCCCCGTCGCGGCCTACGTTCCGGCCGTGGTGCACGGCGGTCTCGTCTACACCTCCGGGCAGCTGCCATTCGTCGACGGCGCTCTCCCGGCGACCGGGAAGGTCGGCGCCGAGATCGAGGCGGCGGATGCCCAGGCCTACGCCCGCACGTGTGCCCTGAACGCGCTGGCAGCAGCGGCGCAGGCGGCCGGCGGCGTGGACCGTATCGCCGGCGTGCTCCGAGTGGGCGGCTTCGTGGCATCCGATCCGGCCTTCACCGGTCAGCCGGCCGTGATCAACGGCGCGAGCGAGGTTCTCGGTGAGATCTTCGGCGATGCGGGCAAGCACGCACGCGCAGCCGTCGGCGTCGCCAGCCTTCCGCTCGACACCCCCGTCGAGGTCGAGGTCACGTTCATCCTCGCCTGACGACTCACGCAGAAGCGGCCCCTCCGATCACAGTCGGAGGGGCCGCTGTCGTGTGTACGGGTTACTTCACCTGGCTGGTGATCGTGCTCATCACCATGGTGTCGGCCAGGGTCGTGGTGTCGCCGACTTCACGGCCCTCGGCGACATCGCGCAGCAGACGGCGCATGATCTTGCCGGAGCGCGTCTTGGGCAGCTCGTTCACGATGTACACGTCGCGGGGACGCGCGATCGGCCCGATCTGCTCACCCACCCACGAGCGCAGCTGGGTCACGAGGCCCTCGGGGGAGTGCTCGTCGAGGTAGCTCTGCTTGATGATCACGAAGGCGACCACGGCCTGACCGGTGGTCTCGTCCGACGCGCCGACGACGGCGGCCTCGGCTGTGGCCTCGTGAGCGACGAGCGACGACTCGATCTCGGTGGTCGAGAGACGGTGGCCGGAGACGTTCATCACGTCGTCGACACGGCCGAGCAGCCACAGGTCGCCGTCCTCGTCGAGGCGGGCGCCATCGCCGGCGAAGTAGTAGCCCTGGTCCTGGAACTTCTCCCAGTAGGTCTCCTTGAAGCGCTCGGGGTCGCCCCAGATGCCGCGCAGCATCGACGGCCACGGCTCGGTGATCACGAGCAGACCGCCGTTGCCGTTGCCGACGACGTTGCCGTCGTCGTCCGTGACGTCGATCGTGATGCCGGGGATCGGCACCTGCGCTGAGCCGGGCTTGGTGGCCGTGATGCCGGGGAGGGGAGAGACCATGATCGCGCCGGTCTCGGTCTGCCACCAGGTGTCGACGATCGGGGTCTTCTCGGCGCCGATCACCTCTCGGTACCACATCCATGCCTCGGGGTTGATGGGCTCGCCGACCGACCCGAGCAGGCGCAGGCTCGACAGGTCGAACTTCTGCGGGATCTGGCGTCCGAGCTTCATGAACGACCGGATCGCGGTGGGCGCGGTGTAGAAGATCGTCACGCCGTACTTCTCGATGATCTCCCACCAGCGCCCGGGGTGCGGGGAATCGGGGGTGCCCTCGAAGAGCACCTGGGTCGCGCCGTTCGCGAGGGGGCCGTAGGCGACGTAGCTGTGGCCGGTGACCCAGCCGATGTCGGCGGTGCACCAGAAGACGTCGGTCTCGGCGTGCAGGTCGAAGACGTACTTGTGCGTGTACGCGGCCTGCACGAGGTAGCCGCCAGAAGTGTGCAGGATGCCCTTCGGCTTGCCGGTCGTACCCGAGGTGTACAGGATGAACAGCGGGTTCTCGGCCGGGAAGGCCTCGGCCTCGTGGTCATTCGACGCCTGCGGGACGACGTCGTGCCACCAGATGTCGCGCTCGTCGTTCCACTCGACCTCGTTCTCGCCGCGCTTGACGACGAGGACGTGCTCGACGGTCTGCTGCTCGCCCTCGCCGTTGCGGTCGTTGAGCGCCTGGTCGACGGCGGGCTTGAGCGCCGAGACCTTGCCCTTGCGGTAGCCGCCGTCGGCGGTGATCACGAGCTTCGCTCCGGCGTCGTCGATGCGCGAGCGGAGGCTGTCGGCACTGAACCCGCCGAACACCACGGAGTGGATCGCGCCCAGTCGCGCGACGGCCAGCATCGAGATGACCGCCTCGGGGATCATGGGCAGGTAGATCGCGACACGGTCGCCGCGGCCGACACCGAGTTCCCGCAGCACGTTGGCGGTGCGCTTGACCTCGTCGGTGAGCTCGGCGTAGGTGATGCGGCGCTCGTCGCCTGGCTCGCCCTCCCAGAGGATGGCGACCCGGTCGCCGTTGCCGGCTTCGACGTGCCGGTCGAGGCAGTTGTAGGCGACGTTCAGCTCGCCGTCGTCGAACCACTTCGCGAACGGCGGGTTCGACCAGTCGAGAGTCCTCGTGAAGGGCTTGTGCCAGTGCACGCTCTCGCGAGCCTGTTCGGCCCAGAAGCCTTCACGGTCTGCGGCTGCACGCTCGTAGAGGGCCGGATCGTCGATCGACTGAGCGACGAACTCCTCTGACGGCGGGAAGCTGCGGGCCTCGTCGAGAAGGTGGTCGATCTGGCTGCTCATGCACTCGCTCCTTTGCGCGGTCGGGCGATCGTGCAGGGACACGACCGTGACACGGTGAATCTAGCCCGGTCAGATATCGAAGCCTACTGTCGAAAGTCGGTAGTGCGGACGGTTTGGCGCGGACGCATGAGGGTGAATACACTGGCCTCAGCCGATTTCGAATACGGCTTTCCGCGCGCCCGGCACCCCCCATTGCGGGCTGCGCGTCGGCGGCACCTCATTCCCCCCGTGAGGTGCCGCCTCTTCGTCTCCGCCGGGTCGGGTCTCGACCTGCACAGTAGGCGCATTCCCTCCGTTGTCCACATCGGCCGGGATACAGGCGCGGCGGCGTCGTACGACCGGCCTAGCGTCGTCGCATGCCCGAACCGTTCGTCCTCCTGCCACGCCATACCGCCGCCCGCATCGTCGATGGCGTCGGACCCGTGATGGCGGTCGATCCCGCCTTCGGTGCGCTCGCCGAGCACGTGCGCGACGAGAGCGTCACCGACATCTTCGTCAACGGCGCGGGCGGACTCTACGTCGACCGCGGCGACGGCGCCGAGAGGGTGGCCGGGTGGCGGGCGTCGGAGCGCGAGGTACGCGATCTCGCGGTCGCCCTCGTCGCCTCGGGAGGGCGGCATCTCGACGACCAGTCTCCCTGCGTGGACGTGCGGCTCGACTCGGGCATCAGGGTGCACGCGGTGCTCGCCCCGGTCTCGGTGACCGGCACCGCGCTGTCGGTGCGTGTGCCTCGCGTGCTCGGGGCCGATCTCGCCGCGCTCGCCGCGACGGGAACCTTCGGCGATGCTCAGCGGATCTGGCTCGAGCGCCTGGTGCGCGACCGCGCGAACGTGCTGATCACCGGCGGAACAGGAACCGGGAAGACCACCCTGCTCGCGGCTCTGCTCGCGCAGGTCGGCGACGGGGAGCGCATCGTGACCATCGAGGACGTCGCCGAGCTCCGCCCCCGCCATCCGCACCACGTCTCGCTCGAGGCCCGGCAGGCGAATCTCGAGGGGGCCGGGCGCATCACCCTCGCGATGCTGGTGCGCGAGTCGCTGCGCATGCGCCCGGATCGCCTCGTGGTCGGGGAATGCCGTGGTGAAGAGGTGCGCGAGCTGCTGACGGCGCTGAACACCGGACATGACGGCGGGGCCGGCACCCTGCACGCCAGCGGACTGGCCGATGTGCCTGCCCGGATGGAGGCGCTGGGCGCGCTGGCGGGGATGGATGCCACGGCGCTGGCGCGACAGGTCGTCAGCGCGTTCACGATCGTGCTGCATCTCGAGCGGGGCTCGGACGGACAGCGGCGCATCGCGCGCGCCGGCCGATTCGTGCTCGTCGACGATCGCCTCGGGGTGGAGGAGGTGCGGCCGTGGTGAGGCGACGAAAGGGGCATCCCGGTCACGATGACCCTCAGCGGACCGCGGCCGCAGTGCGCACCCTGGCAGTGCTGCTGCAGGCGGGCGCCCGGCCGCTCACGGCGTGGCGGCACCTCGTCGACACCGGCGACCCGGTCGCAGGCCGGATCGCGGCGCGGATGGATGCCGGATCGGAGCTGGTCGGCGCGATCGATGCCGAGGGTGGTGCATGGTCCGACGTCGCCGCTGCGTGGGAGATCGCGACGACCGTCGGTGCGCCTCTCGCCGTGGTGCTGCGGTCGCTGGCCGAATCGCTGCAGGATGCGGCGGCGGCCGCAGACGATGTGCGCATCGCGCTCGCCGAGCCCACCGGCACGGCACGGCTGCTGCTCTGGCTGCCCTTCGCCGGCCTGCTGCTCGGATTCGCGCTTGGGTTCGACACCGTCGGCGTGCTGGTGACCCATCCGCTCGGCATCGCCTGCCTGGGTCTCGGTATCGGACTCGTGCTGGCTGCGCGCTGGTGGACGGCGCGAATGGTGCGGGCGGCGCAGCCTCGACCAGGCACACCGGGCATGCACGCCGAGCTCGTCGCGGTGGCGCTCGCCGGGGGCGTGGGAATCCCGCGTGCTCTGCGGCTCGTGGAGCACAGTCCTGGCCGGCTGCCCGACGATCGCGACGGCACCGACGCTGTGCTCGAGCTCTCGCGATCAGCGGGTGTGCCTGCGGGCGAGCTGCTGCGGGCCTCTGCGGCTCAGCAGCGCCACGAGGCACGTGTGCAGGGTCGCGTGCGAGCCGCCCGCCTGTCGTCGAAGCTGCTTCTTCCGCTGGGCGCGTGCACCCTTCCCGCCTTCCTGCTGCTCGGCGTCGCACCGGCGGAGAGGCCGGGATCCACTCGCATAGGTGCGGGTCGATGGCGCACTTCATGCGCCGCGGTCACCCGCTCGACGACTTCATCGAGCGACTCGTCGTCGCGCGCCTCGCAGCGCCGGACGCGGCCGATCTGCTCATCGACCGGGAGCGGCTAGACGCCGAGGCGCTGAGCGCCGAGCTGACCCGCCTGGAGGCCGTTCGGCGTGAGCTGGGCGACGACCGCGACGAAGGCCTTATCGGGCGCGCCCAGTACCAGCGGCGGCTCAAGCGAGTCGACGCGAAGCTCGAGGAGGTGCGACCGAAGCTCGAGCGCGGCGCGGTCGTCGAGCCGCTGCGTGATCTTGTCGGCGCGGAGGACGTACGCGTGGTGTGGGACGGCTGACGCTCGGGCGCAAGCGCGCGGTGATCGAGACGCTGATGACGATCGTCGTGCACAGCGTCGGCCAGGGGAACCGGCGCAATATGTCAGACGCAGCCATGGCGCAGAGCCTGAGTATCCTCTGGCACGCCTGAGCCGCCAGCCGCGGCGCCCATCGCGGCCGCTGAGCGCCGAGCGCGGCGGCAGTGGGGCCGGAAGCCGCAGACGAGGCGCTGCAGGCCCGGAGAGGCGGCGTCAGCCTGTCTCGTGATAGGTCCAACCGCCCTCGCGCCGCCAGCGCATGATGTAGCCGGTGCCGCCGTCGAGCCACAGATCGGTCAGTCCGTTGGGAGCGGTGAAGGTGCCGTCGGTGAACCAGCTCGGCGACGTCGGCACCAGGTCGCCCCATTGCCCTGCGGAGGCGACGAGCAGATACAGGTGCCGCCGCTGTGCGCCCAGCGCGGCTGCCTCGCGGGCGAGTTTGACGACGTGGTGCACGGGGCGCTCCTCGGCCGCCAGATACGCGGAGAGTCGCTCAAGGTAGGGCACGTCCTCGGGGTCGCGCACCGCGGCGTTGAGCGAGCTGAGCCAGAACCCGCCTCGCTCGGGATCGTCGATCGGGTCGCGGAACTCGATGCCGGGGAACACGGCCGCTGCCTCGGCCGCGGCCTCGGCGCTGATCGCCCCAGCATGAGCCTCGTGCTGCAGCCGCTCGACCACCTCGCGCCACCGGCGACCGGCCGCCCTGCCCTTCCGGCCGCGCGTCAGCGGAGGCTCCCAGCCGCGCTTGAGATGCATGGGGAACAGCAGCGCGGGAGGCTCCGCGCCGTTCAGCTCGGCGACGAGAGCAGCGGCACGCGGCACGGCGTCGGAGTGGTCGCGGTCCAGCGTCGTGAGCACCTCGACGACCTCGACCGGAGCGCCGGCCGGGCGCAACAACAGGTCGACGCGGCCGTCGCCGTCGCGCTCGCCCTTCACGTCGCGGCGCTCGGGTGTGAGGCCGGTGAGCAGCCAGAGGTTGATCGCGGCGCGGCGGTCGTCCTCGGGGCCGTCGACGAACTCGGCCGAGTCCCACCATGCGGACTCCGGAGGCGGGACGGCAGCAGCGGCCTCGGAGAGGGAGGGGCCGCGCTCGCACCAGCCCTCGGTTAGTAGTCTCATGGCCCGACCGTACCGGAGGCGAGCGACACCAGCACGGACGGGATCGCCGCCGCCCCCCGCGGCGCGTCGCTAAAGGGCCGAGCCGATGCGGCCTTAAGAGGGTGTGCAGGCGCTCAACATTGACGAGAAATGCGCGCGCGTGGGCGCGTCAACATACAGAGGCTGCACACCCTGCACACCCTGCACACCCTGCGGAATTACGCGGAAGTTGGACGGCGCGAGGTTGGCGACTACGGCGGTCGGAAGTTGAAAATATCCGCGAAGGGCGACCCTCTCGACCCCCCCCGCACTAAGGCCGCGCTTCGGAGCACGTTACGGTGGGCGGATGACCTACGCCGACGACCTCGGGAGCACCGAGCCGCGCTGCCCCGACTGCGGCGTCGTTATGCGCGGCGAGAGGGGCGGCTGGACGTGCCCGTCATGCCGCCGCTTCGAGCCGGTCACGCAGGCGCCGCTGCCACCGAGCTTCGACGGGCCGAGCATCTACGGCGGCTGACGCGCGCGGCCTTAATCGGACGACGACCCGAGCGTGAGCGGTCCCTGCTAACCGATGAGCCCTATCCCAGGGGCGCGTTCTCCTGGAGCGGCTCGCCTTCGTCAGCCCCCTCCGTCGGAACATCGACGGTGATCTTGGCTTCATTCTCGCGCAGTGACTGCATCGCGTCCACCGGTGGGTGCTTGAATGCTTCGTGGGCGGCATCAGGCAGATAGAGCCGAGAGGGCCATCCCTCGCTCTCTGAGCATGCCTTGCACACGTGCGTGATGCTCTGAGCATTGATCGGGCTTCCGTTGAGCTTGGCCAGCGCTTCGTTCAGCGGAGAGCTGATCTCGCGGTCAACCGCGAATACCGGATACTCCTGACCGCGCCATACCCCCTTCAACGGCTCTCGGCCCCGAAAAACCACGTCTCGCACATGGTGAGGGGAACCGTTGCCGGGGGTAGTTTCCTGCGCATGCGCGATAGAGGCCAGAGCCCATACGACTTCGATCGTCATAGTGAAGTACCGACGAGAGGCAAGCCCCGCGACGCGGAAACCGGTGTCGACGCTCGGCCCGAAGTAGTCGTAGAGGTACTTAGTGTGTGCGCGCCTTCCGCTAAGGGCCTTGTCATTCAGGATCACCACGGGCTCATCCGAGTCCTCATCGGCTGGCGATCGAGGAATCGATGATTCGCTGTCCGGCCCCGGGAAGGTCGCGATGAAGGCGCCCCCCTTCAGGGCAAGCTTGACTTCTTCTAGAGAGTCGTTCTCGTACGCCGTCACGGCTTGCAGCCAAACACGGACCGCGTTACTTACGTCTGCTTCGCTGCGCACTTCCACCTTGAAGATCAGCTCGTCGCCAATCGCCTTCCACAAGTCGAAGTCGACTGTGACTGAGTGCTGCTTCGCATACTCACGGCTCGCGTCAGCGAGTGCTTGAGGGAACTCGCGATAGAAGCTCAGGAAGATCTTCTGCCATCCGTCCGCCTGTTGCTTGTAGCTGGTCGATCCAACCAAGTCTGCAGACAGGAAGAGGACCGACTTCGCTTGTGGAGGTGCCATTGAGCGCAGGGTCAGCTGAGGCCAAGGGACTGGGCGCGCACGGCCGCAGCGCTCGCAGAGACACCGAAACGGTCGGCGACCGACCACGCGTCACCGTCGCAACGCTTCCAAGCTCGACTGAAGCGTTCAGAAGGCATCAGCAGCGCGCCAGCGAAGTAGTTGGCCTGCGTCTCGACTCGGTTTCGCTCTCCGCGACCGAACGAACGTGCTCCCTGGACGCGCGGCTGAAGGTAGTGCAAGAAGTAGTGCCCTAGCTCGTGCGCGATGGTAAACCTGTCGCGTCGGTGGGAAGTCACGGGCGGCAGGTGCACGGTAAAGTCACGTTCGCCGCGGACGGTCAAGGCTTCGGGGGCAACGAAAGAAGCGGCGACGTCAATTCTGCCGCCGAGTGCGTGCACAAGACGCTCGAGGTCGGCATAATCTCCATCCGCGAAGATGCCATGCTTATCCGCCACACGCTCTGCATAGTCGCAGATCGCTGAACGCGAAAGTGTGGACGCATCGATCGTCACCGAAATCAGCCTCCCTCAGACCCACTTCAATTCTAGGCCGGGACGGTCCCCCCGGGGCCGCGGGGCTCACGACCCCGCATGCCCAGCGTAGCGCTACCCACCCATGCTCTCCGGGAGCACCCACTGCGAGCCCCGGATACGCTATGTCTTCGATAGCGCCGATGATGGACATCAGAGCGTTGTTGTCGACGCCCGAGGTCGGCACGGACCGTACCGCGGCGCGCACGCGCTTGGTCGGCTTGGTGCGACCTCGATCGCGCCATTCGTCCAAGTCCACGGAGCGCGCGGAGGAGCGATCCTCGCGCGGCTCCAGCAGCGCCTCGAACCACTCGATCGGCAGCGGCGGGAGGTCGGAGACGGCAGGAGCGTCGCAGCGCTCACCGGTCGGCGAGTACCAGCGGTAAGCCTTCCCCCGAGACCGGATGCACGCTCGGGGAGACGACCGAATAGCGGTGACCGCGCCACGGGATCTCCGTCCCGGCAAGAGGCCCGGACCGGATCCGCATACCCTTCGGGACCGCACCCGGCAGCCGATAGAAGCGCTGACGCCGAGGCGAGTCCTTCCCGCGCGCCGTTGACGACCAGGTGGGTGCGAGGTCGGGCAGAGGCTCGCCGCGCTCGGCCTCCAGCAGTGCGCGGAGATCGTCGACGGTGGCCGTGTCCTCGTCGAACGCCAGAGTCAGCTCATGCCAGATCGCCACGTTCTCGCCACCCCACTTTTTGGAGGCGGCCCAGGCGTCGCGGTCGGCGCGCGAGACGGTGCCGTCGTGACCGGTGCAGCTGGTCGGGAGCTCGCCCGTGCCGCCCTTGCCGATGACGGGAATCACCGAAGGCCAGGCCCGCGAGACGTAGCTTGCGACCGCATCGGCGTAGGGGCGCTTCTTGCGCTTGCCGCTCATGATGCGACCTCCTCGGGGAAAACATCATCGGCCCGGCTGACGACAACCTGCTCGATCTGAACCCACGGGATCAGCGACACGAACTCGGAGCCGTCGAGCATCGCGTGACCGGGCGCGACGAGCAGCAGGCCGGTGCGGTCGGTGGCCTGCACGCGACCGGTGACGTCGCACAGGCCAGCGGCGAGCCCAGACCCGGAGAACCGGACGCAGACGAGCTGACCACGCAGCGTGCGGCGGGCGTCGGCGAACTGCGACAGGTAGTGCACCAGGAACGAATGTCCCCCGCCCGTGAGAAGATGGACAGCAGCAGAGGAGCCGTCGAAACGATTCTCGCTAGCCGCCCCGGTGACGTCGGGGCGGCTTTCCTTTGCACTCACCGTTTTGCCCCCTTGCTCGCGGCGGGCAGCGCCGCGAGGCGGGCGCGGGTAGCCGACGACAGCGCTGAAGCTGCGGCGACCAGGCGGTCGAGCGTGCCGTCGTCGACGGGTGCAGCAGCAGGCGCGGCGTTCATCGTGCGTCGCCCTGCAGGCGGGCCGCGAGCTGCGCGGCGTGCTCGGGCTTCAGTGGCGCGCCGGAGGCGGCGAGAGCCGGGCCGATCGAGGCCCGGATCTTCGCCGCAGCGAGATCCGGCGGGCATCCACCGCCTCGGGCGACTCAGGCCCGTGGTATCGGACAGCAGCGCCGTAGTGGCTGGTCGCGACGCGGGGTCGAGATTCCATTTCGTCTCATTCCAGGTTCCCTTCGGGAACCCCCGGAATCGGACGATGGCGACCTATCGGTGGCGATGGGGGTGTGATGCTGACCGCCTAAAGACTAGCGAAGCCTGAGCGGACGGTTGGGTCGAAAAACGCCAGGTCAGAGATAATATGTGAGGCCTCCACGTATGAGGCGACGGTGGTCCACATATGTGGTGACGTCGAGCCGCTAACCTGGCCGTATGACCGACGTCGTGATAGTTGCGCTCATCGGCGTCGCCGGGACGCTGGCCGGTGGTGTGTTCGGGCCGCTGGCTAAAGACCGCCTCGATCGCCGAGCGAAGCGGCGGGACGAGACGCACCAGGAGATCGGCGAGATCCTGGCGAAGGTCGACGCTCTCCTGATGAAGATGCTCCGGCTCAACCGCGACGCATCGGAACGAGAGTGGTGGGATACCCGCGAGAAGGCGGTCGCTCAGACATCCCGACTCGGTTACCTGCTGGGGAAGGGTGAGGGTGAGATCGCCGGTGCGCTCGAGATCGCGTTAATGCACGCCCATGCCGACGGGACGAAAGCGACGTCGACGGCCAATCACTCGCTGGTCTCGGCGACGACGGCGCAGGTAGCCGCCTGGTACCGGGGCGAGCGGTCCCCGAAAGGTATCCAGCAGCAGGTGGTCGACTTCTGGCAGACGATGTACGACGGCGTCGTCTCGGGAGCGGTGCGCCCCGGCGGCGAGGAAGTCGACCCGTCAGAGCTGGACGAAGCCGAGCTACAGCGGCGCGCCGAGATCGAGAAGCTGGGCGGAGCCGCGGTCGTCGCACGTCGGCAGCGGAGACGGCGCTTTTGGCGATTCCGGCGCTGAGATCTGCCAGGCGAATCAGGCCTTGACTCCGAGAGCTGCCCGCATCGCGATCGTCAGGGCAGACTCGGCGGCGTTGACTCGATCGTCATCCATGGCACCGGGCGGATTCATTGCGCCAATGAGCGCGACGTACCCATCGGAGACAGCATCCGGGCCGAGCAGCACGAGCGGAGCCATGCGTTCGGCAGCCTCATCGTTGAGCACGTCGAGACGCTCGACGCGATCGACTAGACGCGCGGTCGCGTCCGCCAGCTCCGGCTCGGACAGGCCGTCCTTGATCTCAGATGTCAGCTCAGCAACCTCCTGGGCGATCCCGCGCAGGTTGCTGACCAGATCGATGGCGCGGGTGAACGCCTCATACCGCTGCTCGCGCAGCCAGCGGGAGTGCTCTCGACGACCCTGCAGCCACGCTCCGATGAAGCCAGCGAGCGCGGTCAGGGCGGCACCGCCGAAGATAGAGAGTACGGCGAGGGCAGTCGGGTCCATGGCCCGAGCATATCGAGACTGATATACGCCTAGTTCTCACGATAGTGACCGCTGTGGCCTTGGCGGGGCTGCTGGTGGCCATCATGCGCTCAGATGAGGTGAGGGGCATCCTCACCGGCCTTGTCCGACGGGCGCAGCCGACTCGGCCCGCCTGCTCGGGCGAGGCGAGAGCCAGGCTCCGGCAGCCGGAGTGGTCCGCGAGGCGGTTGACGGCGCGTCATCGGCAACCACGACATCCGGCGACCTCGTGTGCGTGACCGCATCACTCGAGATGCGGATCGGACGACTGATCTCGGTGCCGTTGCGCGCATCCAGCTGCGCACCAGCCGGCGGACTGTGAGGGCCGCGAGGAGTCACTGCGACAAAGAGCAGGCGGAGAGAAGGGAGGGCTGGGATGAGCGGAACCGCGCTCGCCGCAGGAGTCGTCACCGCGCAGCGTGCCGCGGGAGCGGCCGACGCCGCGGCGCTGGCCGCCGCGGACGTCGCATCAGGTGCGATCCGCGCAGAAGTGGACGCCTGCGCGTCGGCTGCCCTGGTGGCCCGCGCAGCCGGATCAGAGCTGGGGGTCTGCGATCTCGACGGCCTCACGGCGACGGTCGAGGTCAGATCGGCGTACTCTGGACTGGTCGCCGTCGCCCGCGCCCGAGCGGGACCCCCGAACAGGTAGACGCGCGACACCCCTCGCACCGCCCTGCGCGTCTTTCGCAGCCAACCCGTCTGCGGATCTCTCGGCACACGCCTGGATGGCGGTGTGTATGGTGTGCTTCGAAGAAAGGACGCCCCTTGGCAGAAGGCAAGAAGCTCGTCATCGTCGAGTCCCCGACGAAGATGCGGTCGATCCAGGGATACCTCGGCGACGGGTACCAGGTGCTCAGCTCGGTCGGTCATATCCGCGACCTCGCCGATAAGAAGGACATCCCCGCCGACGACAAGAAGGCGTACGGCAAGTACTCCATCGACGTCGAAAATGACTTCGACCCCTACTACGTGGTGTCCGATCGCAAGACCAAGACGGTCGCCGAGCTTCGCCGTGCGCTCAAGAGCGCCGACGAAGTGCTGCTCGCCACAGACGAAGACCGCGAGGGCGAAGCCATCGCGTGGCACCTGCTCGAGACCCTCAAGCCGAAGGTCCCGGTCAAGCGCATGGTCTTCCACGAGATCACGAAGGACGCGATCCAGGCCGCCGTCGGCAACACCCGAGAGCTCGACCTCGCACTCGTCGACGCTCAGGAGACCCGCCGCATCCTCGACCGGCTCTACGGCTGGGACGTCTCGCCCGTGCTCTGGTACAAGGTCAAGTCCGGCCTCTCAGCGGGTCGCGTCCAGTCCGCCGCCACCCGCATGGTCGTCGAACGCGAGCGCGAGCGCATGGCGTTCGTCTCAGCCGAGTACTGGGATGTCGAGTCGCAGGCGTCGTCGGCCGGCGCCGCATTCGGCGTGCGTCTCGTTCGCGTCGACGGCGGCCAGCTGGCGCGCGGAACCGACTTCGACGACGCAGGCAAGCTCAAGAAGGCCGTCGTCGTGCTGTCAGAGGCCGACGCCGAGACGCTCGCGACCGCGGTGGACGCGGCAGGCACCGCGACCGTCACCAAGGTCGAGGCCAAGCCGGGCACGCGCAGCCCCTATGCCCCGTTCACCACCTCCACGCTGCAGCAGGAGGCCGGACGCAAGCTCTCGATGAGCGCCAAGCAGGCGATGAGCGTCGCCCAGCGGCTCTACGAGAAGGGGTACATCACTTATATGCGCACCGACTCGGTCGCGCTGAGCACGCAGGCGATCCAGGCCGCACGCAGCCAGGCCGTCGCCCTGTACGGCGATTCGGCAGTGCCGCTGAAGCCCCGCGTGTACAAGTCGAAGAGCAAGAACGCGCAGGAGGCGCACGAGGCCATCCGCCCCTCCGGCGAGACCTTCCGCACCCCGGCGTCCGTCTCGTCCGGTCTCGACCGCGAAGAGCTGCGCCTGTACGACCTGATCTGGAAGCGCACCGTCGCCAGCCAGATGTCGGATGCCAAGTACGAGACCACCACGGTCACGCTCGAGGCCCAGGCCGCAGGCAAGCGCGTCGAGTTCACCGCATCCGGAACCGTCTACACCTTCAAGGGCTTCCTCGAGGCGTACGAGGAAGGCCGCGACGAGAAGCGCAACGCACAGGACAGTTCGGCCGAGCAGTCGCTGCCCGCCGTCGCCGTCGGCGATGAGCTGGCGATGAGCGAGTCGGTGGCCAAGGGCCACCGCACGACCCCCAAGCCGCGTTACACCGAGGCCTCGCTGGTGAAAGCTCTCGAAGAGCACGGCATCGGCCGTCCATCGACCTTCGCCAGCATCATCGGCACGGTCATCGACCGCGGGTACGCGACCAAGCGCGGGCAGGCGCTCGTGCCCACCTGGCTGGCCTTCAGCGTCGTGCGACTGCTCGAGCAGCACTTCGCCGACCTGATCGACTACGACTTCACCGCGGCACTCGAAGACGACCTCGATGCGATCGCGCGCGGCGAGCAGAAGCGCGTCGAATGGCTGAAGTCCTTCTACTACGGCTCCGAGAAGCAGGTGGGCCTGCGGCAGGTCGTCGACAACCTCGGCGAGATCGACGCGCGCGCGCTGAACTCGACTCCGATCACCGACGACGCCACTCTGCGCTTCGGCAAGTACGGCCCCTACCTCGAGGTCGTCGACCCGGCGAACCCCGAGGCGAAGCCGCGCATCGTGAACGTGCCCGAAGACCTCGCCCCCGACGAGCTCACCGCTGAGAAGGCGCGCGAACTCATCGACGCGCCCGTCGCCGGTGACCGTGTTCTGGGCGAGAACCCCGAGAACGGCAAGATCATCGTCGTCAAGGACGGTCGTTTCGGTCCGTACGTGCAGGAGAACGATCCGGTGTCGGATGACGACGCGGTCGACGAGACGACGGGCGAGGTCGTCGAGAAGCCCAAGAAGAAGGCGAAGAAGGAGGCGGCGCCCAAGCCGCGCACCGCCTCGCTCTTCCGCTCGATGTCGGTCGACACCATCGACCTCGACACCGCGCTGCAGCTGCTCAGCCTGCCGCGCGTCGTCGGCACCGACCCGGCGACGGGCGAGGAGATCACCGCTCAGAACGGTCGCTTCGGCCCGTATCTGAAGAAGGGCACCGACTCGCGCTCGCTCGAGAGCGAATCGCAGATCTTCGACGTCACCCTCGAGAAGGCGCTCGAACTGTACGCGCAGCCGAAGTACGGCGGGCGCAAGGCATCCAGCGCTCTCAAGGAGTTCGAGGCCGACCCGGTCAGCGGCAAGCCGATCCGCATCCGGGACGGCCGCTTCGGGGCCTACGTCACCGACGGCGAGACGAACGTGACCATCCCGCGCGGTCAGACGCCTGACGACGTCACGTTCGAGATCGCCGTGCAGATGCTCGCCGACAAGCGCGCCAAGGGCCCGGCTCCGAAGCGCGGCGCGAAGAAGGCTCCGGCGAAGAAGGCTCCGGCGAAGAAGACCGCTGCCAAGAAGGCGCCAGCCAAGAAGGCTTCGGCGAAGAAGGCGGCGCCGACGTCGGATGCCGAGAAGGCGGCCGCTCGTTCTGAGGCGGCGAAAAAGGCGGCAGCCACGCGCAAGGCGAACGCGATCGCGAAGGCCGACGCAGCACGCGCGGCGAAGGCAGGCTCGTGACCTCGGAGAGATCCGGCCTGTGGATCACCCTGGAGGGCGGCGACGGCTCGGGCAAGACCACCCAGGCCGGCCTGCTCGCCGAGTGGATGCAGCAGCGCGGCCGCACGGTGCTGCGCACCCGTGAACCAGGCGGCTCCGAGGTCGGCCAGCTCATCCGCGACATCGTGCTGCACCATCGTGGCGACATCGCGCCGCGGGCCGAAGCGCTGCTGTATGCGGCTGATCGTGCGCACCACGTCGCCACGGTCGTGCGCCCGGCGCTCGCCCGCGGCGACGTCGTCATCCAGGACCGCTACCTCGACTCGTCGGTCGCGTACCAGGGAGCCGGTCGCGTGCTGGATGCGACCGAGGTGCGCGACCTGTCGATGTGGGCGACCGACGGGGCGCTGCCCGACCTGAGCGTCCTGCTCGACCTCGACCCCTCGACCGCTCGCCGTCGGCTCGATGCCGACGACAAGCCGTTCGACAGGCTGGAGGCCGAGAAGGAGGAGTTCCACGCCCGCGTGCGCGGCGCCTACCTGGCGCTGGCCGCAGCCGAGCCGAAGAGATTCCTCGTCATCGACGCGTCGCTCGATCCCGACGACATCGCCGTGCTGATCCGGGCGCGCATGTCGGTGCTCGTCTGACCCCGCAGGCGGGCCGGCCGATGTCGACGCCGCAGTTAGGCTTGAGGGCATGACAGCCCTCGCGACCGCGCCGTTCCCGTGGACGGACGTGTGGGGTCAGGATGCCGCCGTGCAGACCCTCCGCCAGGCAGCAGCCGATCCGGCATCGCTCTCTCACGCGTGGCTGATCACGGGCCCGCCCGGGTCTGGCCGCTCGACGCTCGCGTACGCCTTCGCCGCGGCACTGATCGCCGAGGGGGCGGGCGACGAGGCGACGATGCGTCAGGTGCTCGCGCGCACTCACCCCGACGTCACGGCGCTGCGCACCGACAAGGTCATCATCACCATCGCCGAGGCGCGTGCGCTGGTCGAGCGGTCGTACTTCGCGCCGTCGGCCGGCCGGTATCGGGTGATCGTGGTCGAAGACGCCGACCGCATGGTCGAGCGCACCTCGAACGTGCTGCTCAAGGCCCTCGAAGAGCCGCCGGAGAAGACGGTGTGGGTGCTCTGCGCCCCCAGCGAGGCAGACCTGCTGCCCACGATCCGCTCGAGAGTGCGCGCCCTGCGCCTGCGCGAGCCCGATGTCGACGATGTGGCGCGACTGATCGCCGCCCGCACCGGGGCCGACACCGCGGTCGCCGAGCAGGCCGCGCGCCACGCGCAGCGGCACATCGGCATGGCTCAGCGCCTGGCGACCGACGACGAGGCACGCCGACGGCGCGACGAGACGCTGCGCGCAGTGCTCGGCGTGCGCGGAGTGAGCACAGCCGTCGAGGTGGCGGGCACGATCATCCAGGCCGCCACCGATGACGCGAAATCGCTCACCGCCGAGCGCGATGCCGCCGAGCGCGCGGCCCTGCTGCGCACCGTCGGAATCGCCGAGGGCCAGGCCGTGCCGCCGGCGCTGCGATCGCAGATCAGTGCTCTCGAAGACGATCAGCGCAAGCGCGCGACGCGCAGCCTGCGCGACGGCATCGACCGGGTGCTCACCGATCTGCAGTCGCTGTACCGAGACGTCGTCATGCTGCAGTTCGGCCGCGGCGACGAGCTCATCAACCGCGAGCTGCGCGATGAGCTCGACCGGGTCGCCGAGGCGTGGCCGGTCGAGCGCACCATCACCGTGCTCGATGCCCTCGCCGACACCCGCGAATCCCTGGAGCGCAATGTCGCTCCGCTGCTCGCCGTCGAGAGTCTCCTCGTGACCGTCTCCAGCGGAAGGACCCCGTGAACCTCCGACCCCTCCGCCTGCCGAGGGCCGCGCGTCCCGTGCGCAGAGCCGCTGCGGCGCTGGCCGCTCTCGCCGCCGCATCCGTCATGCTCTCGGGCTGCCTCTACTCGCAGATCCCCGACGCGCCCACATCGATCACCCGCGAGCCTGACACCACCGGCGTCTCGGCCGACCTGCTGCCGTACTACTCGCAGAAGATCAGCTGGGAGGCCTGCGGGTCGCGCTTCGACTGCGCGGAGATCACCGCTCCGCGCGACTGGGATGACCTCGACGCGGGCGATCTCACACTCGAGATCGTGCGTCACCAGGCGAGCGGCGAGTTCCAGGGATCGCTGCTGATCAACCCCGGCGGACCAGGATCGAGCGGGTACGACTTCGTCGCCGACAGCCTCGAGTACGCGGTCGGCGCGGACCTCATCGAGCGATTCGACGTGATCGGCTTCGATCCGCGCGGAGTGGGCCGCTCGAGCGCCGTCACCTGCCTCGACGACGAGCAGATGGACGAGTACAACTACGGCGTGGTCGACGCTCCGCGTGGCACCCCGGAATGGGAAGACGAGCTCACGGCACGCAACAAGCAGTATGCCGACGCGTGCGAGGCCAACAGCGATGGACTGCTGCCGCACATCACGACGGTCAACTCCGCGCGCGACATGGATCTGATCCGCGGCGTGCTCGGCGACAAGACGCTGAACTACCTCGGGTACTCGTACGGCACGTTCCTCGGTGCCACGTACGCCAAGCTGTTCCCCGAGCGCGCTCAGCGACTCGTGCTCGACGGCGCGATCGACCCTGCAGTGCCCGGACTCGATGTCGGCACGACCCAGGCGGTCGGATTCGAGTCGGCACTGCGGGCCTACCTCAGCGACTGCGTCGCCGGGGCCGACTGCCCGTTCAACGGCTCGGTCGATGAGGCCACCGCCGACTTCCAGGCGCTGCTGGCCGCGGTCGCGCGCACCCCGCTCGAGAACGGCGACGGGCGGATGCTGACGGTCGACACGATGATCACCGGCGTGATCACCGCTATGTACAGCGAGCAGAGCTGGTCGTATCTGACACAGGGACTCACCGCGGCACTGCAGGGCGACCCCTCGGGCATGTTCGCGCTCGCCGACAGCTACAACGGGCGCGAGCCCGATGGCACCTACGCCGACAACTCGTCGCAGGCGTTCCGGGCGTACAACTGCATGGACTATCCGGTAGAAGACGACCCGGTCGCCGAAGACGCGGCGATGGCGAAGATCGAGAAGCTCGCTCCGACGTTCGCCCCCTACTGGCAGGGGCCGGACCCCTGCGAGGTCTGGCCGTACGAACCGGTCGGCGTGCGCGAGCTCATCACGGCAGCTGGGTCGGGCCCTATCGTCGTGGTCGGCACGACCAACGACCCGGCGACCCCGTATGAGTGGTCCGAGTCGCTCGCCGAGCAGCTCGAGAACGGAGTGCTTGTCACCCGGGTGGGCGAGGGTCACACGGGCTACAACAAGGGCAGCAGCTGCGTCGACTCGGCCGTCGAGGACTTCCTCATCGACGGCACTGTGCCCGACGACGGGCTGCGCTGCGAGTGATCCGCCTGCGGTGGCTGCTCGGTTTCGCGCACGCCCGATCGTCGTAGTAGGATCATTGCTTGTGCCGCAGTCCGCTGCGCACGCCACCTTAGCTCAGTGGTAGAGCATCCCACTCGTAATGGGAAGGCCGTCAGTTCGATCCTGACAGGTGGCTCCGACAGGGCCCGGGATGATGTCATCCCGGGCCCTTCTTCGTGCCAGGCGGCTGGGATCAGATGATCGTGCGGCCCTCCGCCTTGGCCTTCCTCGCCTCTGCGACGAAGGCGCGCACGATGACTGTGAGCGTTACCGCCACGATCACCGGCCACACCAGGACATACGCGGTCAGTGCGATTGTCGACAGGTCCATGCTCTGCTCCTCCTCTCAGCGTCCAGTCGGCTCGTCGGCATCAGCCAGCTCGGCGAGCTCTGCATCGGGATCGAACGCCGTGTCCGGCGCGGGATCGAAGTCGCCGGTGCGCTGACGGATGACGTCGAAGTCGAAGTCGTCCTTCTTGCTCGGCAACGTCAGGGCGACGCAGACGATGGTCGATACGGCATAGGCGATCAGCGAACCCGACAGCACCGGATAGGTGTGCAGGAAGCCGATCGCGAACGGCGCGGATGCCAGCGTCGCGACGGTTCCGACGATCAGTGCGATCCGCGTGCCGAAGAAGCCGAATGCCATGAGTCCCAGCACCACGCCGATCCCCAGCGTCGCCAGCACATCGGACACGATGCCGACCGGTCCGCTCAGGTCGATCCACTCGAAGCGCACCGGCAGGAACGCGGCGAGGGCGACGATCACAGACACCGAGAAGGCGAGGTTGGTCACCCGCTTCCAGTAGAAGCTCGCGATCACCGGGAAGACCAGCGCACCCCAGAGCGCTCCCACGAAGACCAGCAGGTCGAGGATGTTGAACTGGCTGCCCGCGAAGTACAGTCCCGCGACCATCGCGACGATCATGGTGATCCGGCCGACCAGCACCATGGTGCGCGGGTTCGCCCCCTTCTTGCCCGCGATGTTCTGACCGTAGATGTCGGCCATCACGATCGACGACAGCGCTGTGAGGTCGGCGTCGGCCGTCGACGAGAGTGAGCCGATGATCATCACGAAGAACACGCACAGCAGAAGCGGCGACAGGTAGGTCGCCGCCATCTGCGGAATCAGGTTGTTCACGTCACCGCCCACCGGGGTGATGCCCGCGTACAGCGCGATGACCCCCAGCATGCCGACGCCGATGATCGTGGCGCCGTATCCGAAGGTCGCCGTCACGAAGGTCTTCTTGATCAGATCCTCACGCACGGCGAACAGGCGCTGTGCGATGGTCTGGTTGCCGATCGCGTAGGCCAGCACGGCGGCGATGTACGGCGCGCCCTGATTGAAGAACGCGTCCGACGAGAAGAAGTCTGCCTGCTCCGGCGTCACGTTCGCGGCACCCGTCTCGAAGAGGCTCGGGCCGCCCGCAGCGAAGAAGATCACCGGGATGATGACGATGACCGCGCCGAGCATCGCGCATACCTGCGCGAAGTCGGTGAGCACCGATGCGCGGAAGCCCGACCACAGCGTGTACAGCAGCACCCCGGCGCCGATCGCCACGATTCCCTGGCTGAACGTGAAGGGCGAGAGCATCGAGATGAGGGCGCCGCCGGCGATCAGGTTCGACGTCAGGCTGATGATGCTGCCGAGCACGTTGGAGCCGGCGAGCATCAGCTGGCTGGAGCGCCCGTGACGCGCGAACATGACCTCGGCGATCGTGTGGGCCTTCGGCGCCACCTGGCGGATGCGCCTGCCGAAGGGGTAGATCAGCAGGATCATCAGCGCGCCCCACAGTCCGTAGTGGATGGGGCCCGAGATCCCGTAGGTGTACCCCGAGGTGGCGGAGGCGTACATCGACGATGCCCAGATCCAGGTGGCGGTCATCGATGCGGCTGAGATGCCGAAGCCGATGCGGCCGCCACCGGTCATATAGCCGTCGGCGTTCTCGGTGCGCTTGCGGATGCGCAGCGACATGTACAGACTGCCGCCGAAGAACAGCAGCATGAGCAGGACCACGACGGGGCCTGCGAGGGTTTGCAGATTTTCCACGTTTCACTCTCTTGTCGATGGGCCGGCGGCATTGCCGGAGGACGGGACGAGAGAGCGCTAACGGGAGGGGAGCGTGGCCTTGAGAGGGCCTGCGGAGAAGCGGGCGGGGGATGGGGGAGTCTTGCGGGCACTGGCCGGCATGTGGTTCCTTGTCTCGGCAGGCACGCGCGCAGACGTCCCTCTCGCCGCGGAGGTGACGCGCGCATGCGACGAAGGGCTGAGCCCTTCGTGCGAGCCGGAGAGAGCGGGCGCTGCCCACGACGCAGGCGATCCGTCGCGGCGCGTCCGCGCGGCGGCCCGTGGCCGTCGTGCGGCGCGCATTCGGAAACTGTGCGGCAGCGCTGCGAGCTGTCCGGCCCGCTCTCCTCACGGTAGCAACAGGCCGTGGCAAGTCAAATGCGCAGCTGCGGCAGGCGGCGGATGCCCTCCACGCAGGCACGTGCGACGCGTACGCTCGATGGCATGACCAGGGCTCTTCTCATCGTCGACGTGCAGAACGACTTCACCGAGGGCGGTGCGCTCGCCGTCTCGGGCGGCGATGCCGTCGCGTCGGGCGTGTCGGCGCTTCTCGCGGAGCATGCTGCGGACTACGGGGTCATCCTCGCGTCACGCGACTGGCACGACAGCGACAGCGACAACGGCGGACACATCTCGGAGCAGCCCGATTACGTCGACACCTGGCCCGTGCACTGCGTGGCAGGCACGAGCGGTGCCGACTACGACCCGCTGCTCGACACGGCGGCGATCACTCACCACGTGCGCAAGGGGCAGGGCATCCCTGCCTACTCGATGTTCGAGGGGGTCACCGAGAGCGGTGAGCGCACGGCCGAGGTGCTCGCCGCCCACGGCGTGACCGAGGCCGACGTCGTCGGCATCGCGACCGACCACTGCGTGCGCGCCTCGGCTCTCGACGCGATCGATCACGGCATCCGCGTGCGGATCCTCACCGATCTCGTCGCCGGCGTCGCGCCGGGGCCGAGCGAGGCGGCACTGGCCGAGCTTGCGCACGCAGGCGCCGAGCTGGGCACCTCCCTCCGATGAGCGACCGCTGCGCGCTGCTGCTCCGCGCGGTCAACGTCTCGGGCGCGAACCGTGTGCCCATGGCCGAGCTCCGGGCTCTGCTGACCGCGCGCAGCGGGCTGCAGAACGTGTCGACGTACATCGCCAGCGGGAACGTCATCTGCGATACCCCGGAAGACCTCGAGGCGGCGCGCGCGGGCGTGCGAGCCCTCATCGCCGACGAGTTCGGCGTCGACACCCCGGTGATCGCCCGCACGCACGCTGAGCTGGCCCGGGCCGAGCACGCCGACCCGTTCCCTGATGCGGCGCTGGACAAGATGGTCCACGCGATGTTCCTCGAAGCGGACCCGGCGCCCGGTGCGGTGGAGCAGCTCACGCCCCGTCTGCAGCCGGGCGAGCGCATCGCCCTCGTCGGCCGCGAACTGTGGATCGACTACGGTCAGGGCGGCGTCGCGAGCACCAAGCTGACCCGCCCCGTGCTGGATCGCGCTCTCGGCACGCCGGCCACCGGTCGCAACCGCAACACGGTGCGCAGACTCGTGCAGCTGACCGCACCTGCCTGACCGCGTCCGCGAACGCAGAAGGGCCGGCGCCGACGACGTCGGCCCCGGCCCTGAGCGCTCCCGATCAGTCGTCGATGTCGACGCGCACGACGCCCAGGTCGGCGTCGAGTTCGACCTCGGCGTCGCCGCGGACCCCCGTGCGCAGCTCGACCTCGTAGACGGCCGCGGAGCTGCTGGTCGACAGCGAGTGGAAGGCCGTCTCGGCGGCCCCGGAATCGGTGGCGGCCGCCTGCGCGGCGGCGAGGATGTCGCCGAGCTGCGCCAGATCGATCAGCGGGTCATCGTCATCGTCGTCGACGTCGTCGTTCCCGCGCTCGCGCACCGTGCCCTCGGGCGTCACGAAGAGGTCCTGCTCGGTGCCGTCGGCGAGCCGGGTGTCGATGTCGTAGCCGCCGCGCTCGATCTCGATCGAGGTGATGCCCTCGGCCGATGCGTGTGCGATCGCCGCCTCCGCCGCCGCGCGCAGCGCCGCTGCGTCGGCGGGCGCGGATGCGCCGGCGCTGTCGTCTCCGTGGCGGTCGTCGCCGCGGTCGTCGTCCGATTCGGCGTGGCCCGGCTGTCCGCCGCGGTCGTCGCCGCCGGGTGCGGCCGGAGCGTGCATTCCGGGGCGGTCGTCGTCGTCATCGTCGCCCACGGCATTGCCGATCGCGAACGCGCCGCCACCGAAGGCGAGCAGGGCGACGCCGGCGCCCACGCCGATCAGGGTGTTGCGGGTGCGCCGGCTGCGACGGCCTGCATCTGTCGCGGGTGCGGCTGACGCGGCGGTGGGAGCGGATGCGTCATCGAGACGCTCGGTAGGAGTCTCGGCGCCCGCGCTCTCAGCCTGCGTGCCGGCGGCCTGCGCTGCGGCGTCCCGGCGGTCGCGGTCGTCGGAGGGGGCGGGGGTCTTCTCGTCGTTGTCCATGTCTCCACTCTGCTCCGCAGGGGGTGAAGGGCTCCTGAAGCCACCTGAAGACGTCTTCAGACTTCGGTTGCGCGCGGGAGCGACAGCGTCATGAGGGCGCCGCCCGACGCGCCGTCGGATGCCGTGACCGTGCCGCCGTGCGCGAGTGCGATCTCACGGACGATCGCCAGCCCGAGACCACTCCCACCGGCATCCCTCGCTCGCGCCTCGTCCAGGCGGACGAATCGGTCGAAGATGTGCTCCCGCTGCTCGGCGGGGATGCCCGAGCCGTCGTCCTCGACCTGCACGACCACGCGGTCGTCCCGCTCGAAGACGCGGATGGTCACGTGCTGACGAGCATGGCGCGCGGCGTTGTCGGCGAGGTTGCGCACCGCCCTGGCGAGCAGGGACGCGCTGCCGGTGACGCGGCCGGGGCCGACGCCCCGAGCATCCACGGCGATGCCCATGCCGCGCAGCCTGTGCACCTCGGCGAGGGCGATGTCATCGACGTCCGTCGGAGCCATGGCTGCACCGCGGCCCTCATCGAGCCTGGCCAGCAGCAGCAGCCCCTCGACGAGCTCCTGCATGCGCTCGCCCTCGTCGAGAACGACGCGACTGAGCACGGGCAGCGAGCTCGCCTCGGGATGCGCGGCAGCGAGCTCCGCATGCTGACGGATGGTCGCCAGGGGCGAGCGCAGCTCGTGCGAGGCGTCGCTGACGAACCGTCGTTGAGTGGTCTGCGACTGCTCCAGGCGATCCAGCATCCGGTTCATGGTGTGCGCGAGCGCGCCCAGCTCGTCGTCTCGTGCGGCATCCACCCGCCGATCGAGCCCGGCGGCGTCGATCGCATCCACCTGCCTGCGCAGCCGCTCGACAGGAGCGAGGGCTCGTGTCGCGACGACCCACATGACGAGCCCGACGAGGCCGAGCACGAGGGGCACGGCGACCGCCAGCAGCGCGGCCGAGGCGGATACCGCCTCGTCGACGCCGGCGAGCGGCCGTGCGACCGTCAGCGTGCCGCGGTCGGTGTGCTCGCTCGCGGCCAGGTACGGCTCTCCGTCGACCTCGATGCGCTGCACGCCGCCGTCATCCAGGGCGGGCAGAGCCCGGGCATCCTCGTCATTGGTCTGATCGGGTGCGGGCGCGGGGGCCGGTCGATCGTCGTCGTCGTCGTGGTCGTCATCGGAATCATCACCTGCACCCTGCAGCCGCACGAGTACGTCGTCGTCGATGGCATCCACCCGTCCTGGACCGCGATCGAGCTGCGATGAGATCGTGTCGACGTCCTGCTGCACGGCGGCCGAGACACTGTCGGTCAGCGTGGCGCGAAGCACCTGCACCGCGGCGAACGATCCCGCGATCAGGGCGATGGCCACGATCAGCAGCGCGCCGATCGTCAGGCGCGAGCGGATGGAGCGCAGCGGCGACGTCATGCTCAGGCATCCCTCCCGACCAGGCGATAGCCGGCTCCGCGCACGGTCTGGATGCTCTCCCTGCCGAAGGGGCGGTCCACCTTCGAGCGCAGATGGCCGACGTACACCTCGACGATGTTCGCGTCGCCGTCGAAGTCGGCGCCCCAGACGTTGGCGATGATCTCGGCCTTGGTGACGACCTCGTCGCGGCGGCGAAGCAGGAAGTCGAGCACCGCCAGCTCTCGGGCAGTGAGGGAGACCTCGGTGTCGCCGCGGAACACGCGGCGAGCCGCGGGGTCGAGCCGCAGGTCGCCTGCTTCGAGCACTGCGGGGCGCTCTCTGACGCCGCGCCTGACCAGTGCGCGCAGGCGGGCGACGAGTACGGGGTACGAGAACGGCTTGGTGAGCCAGTCATCGGCGCCGGTGTCGAGGCCTTCGACCTCGTCCCACTCGCCATCCTTCGCCGTGAGGAACAGAACGGGCGTCCAGTCGCCCTCGGTGCGCAGCGCCTGGCAGACGCGGTAGCCGCTCATGCCCGGCATCATGACGTCGAGCACGATCGCGTCGTAATCGTGGTCGTGAGCCCGGGCGAGGCCGTCGACGCCGTTGTGAGCGACGTCGACGACCATGCCCTCGGCCTCGAGCCCGCGCCGGATGCCGTCGGCGAGGCGCACTTCATCGTCGACGAGCAGGATCCGCATGCACACAGTCTGTCGGCTGGATCCTGAAGCGCAACTGAAGCGCGGCCGCCCGTGGGGTCAGGCGTGCTGCTCGCGGTGCGCGCCCTCGGCGATCTCCTCGACGACCTTCGCGCAGAACGCGGGCAGATCGTCGGGTGTGCGGCTCGAGACCAGGCCGGCGTCGACCACGACCTCTTCGTCGACCCAGTTCGCTCCGGCGTTGCGCAGATCGGTCGTGAGGCTGGGGTAGCTGGTGAGCGTGCGCCCGTCGACGACGCCCGCCTCGATGAGGATCCAGGCGCCGTGGCAGATCACGCCGACGGGCTTGTGCTGCTCGAAGAAGGCGCGTGCGAGGTCGATCGAGGCGCGGTCCATGCGCAGATGGTCGGCGTTCACCACGCCACCCGGCAGCACCAGAGCGTCGAAGTCGTCGGCCGATGCGGCGTCAGAGGTGAGCTCGACTGCCTGTTCGTGGCCGTTCTTGCCGGTGATCCGGCCCGAATCGGGAGCCACCATGGTCGCGGTGCCGCCGGCCTCGCTCACGGCCCGCCACGGTTCGGTCAGCTCGCTGTCTTCGAAGCCGTCCATTGCGAGGAAGGCGACCTTCTTGCCGGAGATGCTCGTCATGATGCGTCCTTTCGCTGGGGGTTGGGGTGGTTCCACCCTGCGACGGGGAGGCACATCACGGCAGGGGATGGCGAGGCCGGGGAGCGCGTGATACGCGTGGGGTGAATACGCTGGAGGCATGTCCGTGCCGTCCCGTCTGCTGCCGGCGACGATCGCGGCTCCGGTCGAGCATGAGCTGGTGATCCGCAAGTCGCGGTTTCTTACGGTGGTCGCGCCGGTGGCGTCGTCGGAAGAGGCGGATGCCGTCATCGCCGCGGCGAAGAAACGGCACTGGGATGCCAGGCACAATTGCAGCGCCCAGGTGACGGGCCTGCTCGGTGACCGGGCTCGGTCGTCGGATGACGGCGAGCCGTCGGGGACGGCGGGGGTGCCGATGCTCGAAGTGCTGCGCCGACGCGAGCTGACCGATGTCGTCGCGGTCGTCACCCGCTGGTTCGGCGGGATCAAGCTCGGTGCGGGCGGGCTGGTGCGGGCGTACTCATCGGCTGTCTCCGAGACCCTCGATGTCGCGGCGCTGGTCGATCGCAGGGTGCTGCAGCAGGTGCGTGTCGCGGCGGATCATGCGGATGCCGGCCGGTTCGACAATCTGCTGCGCGACTGGGTCTCGCGCAGCGGGGCGGTGCTGGGCGAGACCTCGTACGGGGCCGCGGCGGAGTTCGAGGTGTGGGCCCCAGCCGGCGCGGTCGCGGGGCTTCAGGCCGAGGTCTCCGCGCTGTCGGCGGGAACTGTGTCCGCGGTCGATACCGGTGCGGAGCGGGTCATCGACGTACCGCGCTGACCGGGTGGGTCAGCTCGGTCGGGAGGAGGTCGTGCGGTGCGCGCAGATCGACCCGTCGCATACCGCAGGCGGCGCACTGCACGTACACGACCTCGCCCTCCGACGTGCGATGAGCGGATTCGGTGACCCACCCGTGCTCGTGCACGGGAGCGATCGTCGGCAGCGGAAGCGTGCGGGGTGCGGTCATGTCTCCACGATGATGTAATGCTCTTATGCATCTCAACCCTTACGGAGAGTACGCAGTGCTGCTGGCCGCATCTCTCGCCGACGACTGGCCGGCCGACCGAGCCGGCATCGAGCAGCGCACGAGGGACTTCGGCATGACGATGGCCTTCGACGAAGGCGACGACGACCACGCACGCGTGCGCGCGGTCGTCGATGCGTGGCTCGAGGTCGTCGACGCCGAGACGCACGCCGATCGAGCCGCGATCCTCAACGCGCAGATGGCCGCCGCGGCGGCGTATCCGCAGCTGACCGACCACGACGGCGAGGGCTGGCACCTGCACTACCGCGACGCGGTGCAGACCCTGCCCGTCGTCCTCGAGGCGGTGATCAGCGTCGGGACGGCTCTGCATCTCGCGGGGCGCGGGATGCACCGGCTGGGGCGCTGCGAGGCGGCACCCTGCAGGCGGGTGGTCGTCGACGTCACCAGAAACGGACGCCAGCGGTACTGCTCGGTGCGGTGCGCGAATAGGGATGCCGTGCGCCGGCACCGCGCGCGAGGCGCCGCCGGCGTGTGACGCCTGCTCAGCCGCGGAGCGCCGCGAGCACGGCATCCGACAGCGGCGGCCAAGCCTCGGCCGCCCACGGACCGAAGTCGCGATCGGCGAGCACCACGCATGCCGCCTGCGCCTGCGGGTCGACCCACAGGAAGGTGCCGCTCTGGCCGAAGTGGCCGAAGGTCGCGGGGGAGTTCGCGGTCGACGTCCAGTGCGGCGACTTGCCGTCGCGCAGCTCGAACCCCAGGCCCCAGTCGTTGGGGCGCTGCACGCCATAGCCGGGCAGCACGCCGTACAGGCCGGGGAAAGCCGTCGTCGTGGCGAGTGACACCGTCTGCGGCGCCAGCAGCGCGGGACGCTGCAGCTCGGCGGCGAACCGGGCGAGATCGGCGGCGGTCGACTCGGCGCCGGCCCCGGCCGACCCGTTGAGCCTCGTGGACGTCATGCCGAGCGGCGCGAACACGGCCTCGTGGATATACGTCGCGAAGGGGATCTCAGCCCGCTCCTCGAGCGTCTGAGCCAGCACCTCGAAGCCGCGGTTCGAGTAGATGCGGCGGGTGCCGGGCTCAGCGCGCACCGTGTCATCCGAGAAGTCGAGGCCGGAGGTGTGGGCGAGCAGGTGCCGCACGGTCGAGCCCGCGGGCCCTGCGGGGTCGTCGAGGTCGAACACGCCCTCCTCGACGGCTACGAGCGCCGCGTAGGCGGTGAGCGGCTTCGTGACGGATGCCAGGCGGTAGACGCGATCGAGGTCGCCACGCGACCCGACGACCGACCCGTCGGCGGCGACGACAACGGCTGACACGTTGTCGACCGGCCATCCGTCGATCCGGCTCAGAGCATCGTCGATCGCGGTCATCGGTCCTCCCGGAGGTCGTGGGGTGTGCGCCCCGCTGCTGGGGAGCGCCTTGGAATCCTCCCACACGCGTCGGCGGGCGGCCTGAGACCTGCATGCGACAATCTCCACATGAACTCGCGAGTGTCAGCAACGCCCGCGGTGCTCGCGGGCCTCGCCCTCATCCTTTTCCCGCTGCTCGGCCTCGCAGCCAAGCTCGTCTACCCGGGGTGGATGCTGGTCATCGCCATCTGGTTCGGGTGGCTGCTGCTGCCCGGGTACATCATCCAGATCGTGGTCGCCGCCAACGGCCTGCTGCGCGCGAACGGGGTGCTGCGCCGTGCGAGGGGAGCGTGGCGCACGATCACGGCCGCGTGGGTCACCTCGGTGGGGATCCTCGGCGTCGGCCTCTTCCTGATCGACGGCGGCGATGACGGGCGCTCGGAGTCAGCCATGACCGTGCTGCTCGGCGTGACCGACTCGCCGGAGGCCAAGGACCTCTCGATGATCCTGGCCCTGATCTTCGGCTTCCTCTGGCTCGCCGGCTGGGCGTACCTCGTGATCGAGTGGATCGTTCAGCTGGTGCTCGCCAGGAACGCCCGGAGAGCCGGGAAAGCTGCCTGACGGTGTCGTGCGGTGGGCCCCGTGGGGCTCGAACCCACGACCCGCGGATTAAAAGTCCGATGCTATCTGCACACGGTGATCGTATGTCTCAACTGTTGACGCGGGCGCATGTAGACCGTAAAGTCCCCCATTAAGACACGTCACGACGAAGTGTCCACGCCGGGGGTGTCATGAAGGTCCAGGTGATCGGTAGAACCGACACCGGGGTGCCATGTCGGTGGGCCGTGCTTGACAATCAAGACCGACTGCTGCCTCAGACGAGTCATTACATGGCGCATCTCGAAGCAATCGAATCATCGCCGAACACACTGCGGGCGACTGCATACGACCTACGACTGTTTTTCGAGTTTGTGGAGCTCTCTAACTGCTCCTGGGAATCGTTCGATAACGCATTGTTGGGCAGGTTCGCGCGATGGTTCAGGTTCGAGGATGCGAATGTCACCGCAATCTCTGAAAGCGTCGCTGTTCGATCTCGGTCCTCAGCGAACCGCGCGCTGGCTACGGTGGTTGCTTTCTATCGGTTCATGGCTTCGCTGGGGGACGAAGCGCCAGGCGCTGCGGTTTACCGGCAGCTCGAGCGGTCGGCGACTTCATATCGGAAGCCCATGACGTCGATCATCGACAACGTGGGAAATGCGAGTCGCTATCGCAAGCGACGCCGACTCGGGCCCCGCCTGCCGCGTACGAAGACGCGCCAGCTGATACTCACCGTCCAGCAAGTTCATGCGATCCTTGAGGCTTGCCGCGATAGCCGTGATCGTTTGCTAATCATGCTCGCTTTCAGCGCCGGACTAAGAGTCGGACAGATACTGGGACTGCGCCACGAGGACATTGACACGTTCTCGAAGACAATAACTGTCACAGCGCGAGATGATAACCCGAACGGTGCGCGGTCAAAACGCGGGCGATCAGCTAGCGTGCCCATATCCGACCAAGTCGCGCGGCTATATATCGACTATATGCACGGCGAGTATGGCTTTATCGACAGCCCGTATGTCTTCATCGACTACGAGACATTGGCTCCCTCAACCTATTCCGCGGCTCGTTCTATCGTGGCGCGGCTTCGTCGCCACAGCGGAGTGACCGCGTGGTCACTGCATACGCTCAGGCACACCTTCGTGACTCTGAGCCGGCGAGCGGGCGTTCCGATAGACGTGATCAGCGAGCTCGTTATGCACGCGAGTGTGGTTACGACGGTACAGATGTACTCCCACTTGGACGCCGAGGATCTCCGGGATGTTCTACTCAAGCACGGCGTGTGGGAGGTGCAGAATGAAGCTGTTGCCCAGTGGAACTCAGGCAGATAGCGTCTACCTCGACTGGGTGGTCGGGCAGACCCCAGTAGAGTATCGACAACTTCGATTTCCCCCGGACCCCAGCGGACGATATTCCAAAGCTGGCTGCCTCGTGCCGGGATGCCCGCGGCCGCGAAACGGCGTAGAGAGCTTCTGTCGACCGCACGTCGCCGACTACAGGGCCAGCAGCTGCGAAACGCTCGATGCCTTCCTGTCTGTCGCGAAACGGCACCGAGATGTCACGTCGCGGAAGAAGGCGGGAGGTTGGACGGGGCGCGGAATCATCGACCTGGCACCCGCGGTATCTGAGGTGCTTCGAGCGGAACTTTGCTTCGTGATCGCTCGGAAAGCATCGGGGGACTACGGGGCCCCTTTCGTGGTCGGCTGTTTCAATGCCTTCGTGCGGAAGCTCGCAGATCTTAAAATTCACTCGATCCGTGAGGTTGTTGCGCCTGACGTCTCGGCTTCTGTCCTTTCAGGATCCAACAGCTATAGGTCTGCTTTCGCTGGTTACATGAGAGAGTTTCCGATCTGGCTGGACGAAGCCGCGGGCGTGAAATCTGGTCGTCGACGCTTGGGTAGACGACGCGGCGGGACCATGCGCTGGTCTGCGTCACAGGAAATCGAGCAACCGTGGCTCAAAGACATCGTTGACCGATGGGTCTCCTATCGCCTCAACACCGAGGCGAGCGACGTGCAGAGCGTGGGCGATCAGGAACGCGCCGTCACAAGTTTCGCACTTTGGGCGACGGCAAAGGGTGTTCGCGGTCCGGAGGGGCTGACCCGAAACCTACTCCTAGCATGGGCGGCGGAGGTCAATCGCCGAAAGGGCAAGACAGGTGCTCGGCTTTCCGGTAGCTACCGCGCAAAGCTTGTAAGTTCCGTCGCGATGATGCTCACCTTTGCGCGCGTCAACGTCACGGATCGCATCCCAAGCAACGCCGTCTACTTGCCGGGCGAGTTACCGAAAGCCGACCCGCCGCGGCCTCGCTTCATAGAGCCAAGAGTGATTGAGACCTTGCGCATGCCAGCGAGTCTCGCGCTCATTGCAGACCCGTCGCACCGGGTAGCGATGCAGATCATGATGCAGGTGGGGCTTCGTTCCGGGCATACGTGCTCGCTGCCTTACGACTGCCTCATCGACTTGAACCGAGGCGGCTCGACGGATCGGTGGGCACTTACCTTCGTAGACACGAAAGCGAACAGGCAGATCACGCTGCCTATCGATGCCGCGGTCGCTGGGGCTGTTCGCGAGCAGCAAGCGCGCGCGGCGACGCTGTCGAAACAGATGGGCGAGCCAGCCCCAGTTCAGCTGTTTCCGAATCCTCGTGCGCCGATCTCCAGGCAACTGACACCCGAGAAGATGAATCTTGTCCTGGATGAGTGGGTCGCCGCGCTCGGGCTGTGTGATGCCCAGGGCGTGCCACTGAAACTTACCCCGCATCGCTTCAGGCACACGTTCGCTACGGAAATGAGAGAGCGGGGCGTGCCTCTCGAAGTCGTGCGGGATCTGCTGGGGCACGCATCGCTCAGCTCGACGGAGATCTACGCCACCGTCACAGATGTCCGCATGCGGGCGGAGTGGGAGAAGGCAACCTTCATCAACGTCGAAGGCGAGTTGCTCGAGCTTCCAGACGGGCCAGCGGCTGACGCTGAATGGATGCTCCACCAAATTGGCCGAGCCGTTCAGCCCCTCCCCAACGGGGGCTGTGCCCTTCCGATCCAACAAAAGTGCCCGCACGCCAATGCGTGCTTGGACGGCTGCCCGAACTTCGTCACCACCCCTGCCTTCTTGCCAGTCCACCTCGCTCAATCCGATGAATTTGATCGCGTAATCAGCAAGGCCGAGGCTGCGGGGCACTTGCGTATCGTTGAGATCAACACGCGGCCAAATGACAACCTGAAGAAGATCATCAGAACCATTCGTCAGCAGGAGGAGGCTCTCGGTGGCGCCTGAGGATCGGCGAACTGCGAACCTGCGCGACGCTAACAAGAAGAAATCTTCGGCCGCGCGCGCGGCCGTCATCTCGGCGCTGGGGGCCCTTCGCCGAGAGGGGGAGAAGATCAACATCAACGCTGTGGCACGACGGTCCTCGGTATCGCGTGGCTTCATCTACGCGCATCCCGAGCTTAAGAGTCTGATTGAGGCTGATGCTGAGCTCTCTCGGAACGGCCTTCGACGCGGCACATCGTCGCCGAACGAGGCTTCGCTTAGCGCTAGGCTCGCGGTCGCGCTTTCCAAGATCGAGGAGTACAAGCGGGAACGCGCGAAGCACCGGGCCGACATGAAGGCTCTAGAGAACCGCATCGAGGCGCTGACGGCTCAACTCTTCGAGCTACAGACTGACCGATGGCTGAAGCCATAGTGGTGCCCCCACAGGGGCTCGAACCCTGGACCCACGGATTAACTTGCTGCACTGAGTTTCCCCAGCCACCGTCTCCGGCTTGCAGTCTGGACTATATCTTCACCTTCGGCCGAGCCGGTCAGGTGCGCCGCGTGTAGTCTCTGAGGTTCCCTCGCGGTTACCTGCTGATCGCCCAATCCATCGGATTTTCACTGCCCTCACGGGCGAGTACCTCAGGCTCTAAGGGGGTTCCAGCATATAGCGGCGGTCATCTGACGTATTTCTGCGCCAGCGCTCCTGTTTTGTTGAAGTCCGTTGCTCTAACCAACTGAGCTATAGGGGCGAGTACAGCTTACCAAGACGGTGTCGTTCGTTGTCGAACCGAAGCGTCGTGAGCCACTGTGCGACGTGCCCCCGTAGCGGATCCTCCTCCTACCGGGTGGTGACGTCGGGAGGGTCGGCGGGAATCAGTTGGCTGAGCGGCACCTCGAGAACTTGGGACAATGCGACCATCACCAGAAGCGTTGGATTCGCTGGTGTGTGCGCCTGAGACTTGCCCTGTTCATACGCTTGGTAGGTGTAGCGGGTGAGTCCGGCTCGATACGCGACCGCTTCCTGCGAGAGTCCGGTAGCGATTCGAGCGCGATGGAGGTTCACGCCCAGCTCGCCGGCGAAGGCCTCCCACTCTGCGCTGTAACTCGCCGGCTTCTTTCCCACCCTTCCAGCCTGACGAGATGCCTTCCTCGCATGGCCTTTCTCATATGGCATAATCGTGGACAGCCATACGAAACATTCACTCCATCGACAGGCGCCACCGTGCGTCTCGACCTGCACGTGTGCCGCTGCGCATCGGCTCCGGGTCGCCTCGATGCGTAGGTCCCGTTCAGGTCGACCCTGATTGTTGAGAAGTAGTGACTGATTCCCGACCGATTTGGTGGACCGCCACAGAGGTCGAGGCTCCTGACACCTGGCGCGCAGCGTTCGCAGCGCTCACTGCTGACACGGTTGCTGACCGCCACGGTCTAACCGCCGGGATCTTCATCGCACGCGTTCGGCGACGTACCGGGCGTGGCCCCACGTTCACGGAGCTCTTCGGCGAGGTCTTCAAGGACGAACCTTTGCACCCCGAATGGCCACCCGGCCTCTCGAACGCCTCACGCGCTGCCGTTCTCCGTTCGTTCCGCCTACATGTCGCCGTGCAGTGGAAACGGCGCGGATGGGTCTCGTGGGATCCCGGAGTGGCACGTAGTTTGCGTGTCGGGAGGACATTCCGTGAATGCTCGCGCAAGCGGCAGGCTGCGAGGACCCAATGAGTGCTGGCGCTGTATTCAAGGTAGCTACCAGTTGAAGGCTATCGAGCACTTGAGTGCTATCGCACTCTCGGACAAACGAGTCGCAGTCTGCGGCGACTGGCATGGCAACATCGGCTGGCTACGCATGCTCAGCCGAGCGCTGCCGAACCTCGCATACGACGTGAGGACCATCCTGCAGCTTGGCGACTGGTGGATGGACCCGCTCGAGACGGACCCGCTCTTCGCTGAGGCAGGCATCGACCGAGTGTTTGTCACAGTCGGGAACCACGAACCGTTTGATCTAATCAGTCCGCTGCTCGCGGCGCACCCCGGCGCCGCCATTCGCGTCTCTGACGTCACCTGGATTCTCCCGCGGCCAGCCCGTCTCATCATCGGCGGCAGAACCGTCCTCTCGCTCGGCGGCGCCGCCTCCGTGGACAGAATATGGCGAACAGAGGGGCTCGACTGGTGGCCGGAGGAAGCGATAAGTGATGAGCAGGTCGCAGCGGCAATCACAGGAGGCACCGCGGATCTGATGCTGACGCACGAATCTCCGGCCGATACTCCCGTTCGAGCCGTGCAGGAGGTGCTGGGCACCAATCCGAATCGGTTTCCCGCGGAGGCCCTCGCGGAATCGGCGAAGTCACGAGCGCGGGTCAGCGAGGTGTGGGACGCCGCTCGCCCGGAGCTGTTGCTGCACGGGCATATGCACACGCCCGGCGGCGGCGTGGCTGAGGACGGGCGACGAGTTGTGAGCCTCGGTCGCGATATTCAAGAAGACAACCTTGCCATCCTGGACATGACCACACTGACCCTGGAGACCCCAAGCCTCAACGAGATCCGGAACGCGGCGCGACGACGGTGAACTCGAAGACGAGAGGCCAGACGAGCCCTTGGGTCGATATCGTCGGTCCTTGCTACACAGCGGCGTCTCTCGCGCGGATCCTGGGGTGGACGGAAGCGGCGGTGATCGAAGCTGCAGAGTCGCTCGTCCTGCTCAAGTTGACCACGTCCGATGGGGTGGAGCTCTACCCCGCGTTTCAGATCCAGGACGGCCAGCCGGCGAAAGGACTGGCGGAGGTGCTACGCGTGCTGAACTCCGGAACCCACAGCTCCTGGGCATGGGCTCAGTGGTTGAACGCGCCCCTCACCGGAGATGACGGCGTCGAACAGCCAGCCAACATGCAGCGGCTCCGCGAGGGGCAGCTGGCCGATGTGCTACTTGAAGCGAAGCAAGACGCCGCTGTATGGCGCAGCTGACCGGCTGACCTTCAACTCTCCGGAATCTTCGGAGAGTTGAAGGTCGATTCCTGAGGTGCAAACGGAGGTGGGCTGCAACTACCGTGAATCCCTCGGTAGTCGCACACCATGAAGGCGAGGCGGCGAGAACTCAGAGGCTCTCGTGCGGTTCTCCTATGCACGATTCTGCCGGCAGAAGAGCGTGACGATGAGCACTGCATCCGCATCTCGACCCCACGCTGATGTGAGACGCTTGTTGACCTGGCGCGATGCTAGTCGCGCAGCCGCAGTCGCTCGCGGCAACTCTCGGCGCACCGGGAGCCATTCCGGAACTAAGACAGCGGCCGCTGCCACGAAGGTTTCACGCCGGGCTACACGGCGTGATTGTTTCGCTGGGATAGTGGCGATGCATCCGCCAGACTTAGCGAGTGATTGATGTAGAAGATCTCGCGGTCGGGGCCGTGAAGAGCCTGATTGCGTACTGCCCGCGCTTGCGTGCGGACATTCCGGTCAACGATAAGACCCCGATCACCGATGGGCATATTGACGTCTACGTCGACGGAGATCGGAAGAACGAGGGGCTGCACAGCCGCGTCGCCGTTCAGGTCAAGGGTCGCGCTCATCAGAACAAGAAGGTCTTCAAGGCGTTCGAGAAATCATTCGCTGTCGACCGCTCCTCTCTGACGTTCCTCAGAGACAACCAGGGTGGCATCTACTTCTACGTGGCGATACACCCTGACACTCGAGAAGAGCGGGTCTTCTATGCCGCGTTGAGTCCTTTCAAGATCCGCCGTCTCATCGACGGAATGCGACCGGATCAGCAAACGTTGAGCATCTCGCTCAAGCACCTAGATAGCGATGTATCGCGACTACAACGGATCCTCGATCTTGCGGTCGAGATGAAGAAGCAGAATGTGAGCCTCGGGTTCGATCCGGCTCTATTCGACCGCAATCCCGCGTTCTCGATTTTCACCGCAGATGGCATCGACTTGTCTCGGCCTGCTGAGTTGTCGCTGGAGTCGGTCGACTTCGCGGTGGTGCTTCACACCGAAGGCGGGCTCAACCTACCCGTGGACTGCGATCTGAAGATCCTCCCGGCGAACTATGTGGCGCACGAGACAGAGCTCACCGTGGCCTGCGCGGACGTCCAGTACTCGCGGGTGATTGCACGGCAGCTGAACGATGACTCCATCGAGTTCCGACTCAGCGCGTCGCTCGAGCTCGTGTTGAGGGATGGCGGTCGGTCGATATCTGCCAACCTGGACCTCGCGGCCACCGATGATCTGGAGGAACAGCTGCGGGCACTCGAGTTCTTCCTTGCAGCTGGCCGGGGCGACGCGGTTCGCATCGACGACGCTACGCTAACGCCGGAATCGACTCCTGAGTTTGAAGATGCTGGCCTGCGGTCTGTGTACGAGCAGTATCAGCGACTCGCTGAGTTGCTCCGCGTTCTCAGTGTGCCTTTGAATCGAGTCCGTCCTAACGAGATCGACAACGGGCAGCTGGACCTGCTGCGCGTTATGCACAAGGGCCTCGTGCTGGGAGACGAGGTTTACTCGACGACGGGAACTGCAGGTCGCCTCGACGTGATGATTGGCACGGAGAAGGTCGTTCTCATGGTCTTGCCTGGTTCCACGCCGAAACACTGGCAGTTCATTGACCTGTTCCTCCCTGAGCACCGCGAGAAGTTCCGGCTCTACAGTGTGAGCGAAGACGGACAGTCGGAAGAGATCGCCGGGACGGCGTACGAGCCCATGACTAGCGAAGACTTGGCTATCACCTTGAATCTTCGGCTCCCGGAAATCGTCGACGCCTATGCCACGATGAGCGACCCCGCCGTTGGGCACCACCGCGCCAACTACAAGATTCTCGACCTCATAAAGGCTGCCGACCTTGCTAAGGGCCCAAGTCGCTCTGATCTCCTGCAGACGGCGCGAAACCTGAACGATTGGCTAATCCGCGAGGAAGGGGAACAGCCCCCTCACCTCATCAACCGCTGGCAAATCCAGCAACGCTCGGCTGATGCCAGCGCAATGGACAGACGAGCAGTCCGCGATCTGAGGACCCGGGCCGTGCGGGATCAGGTTCCAAACCCGGCTCAGACAATTGCCTGCTGCGCGATTCTGCTCGGGGATCCCGAGGAGATCGAGGAGAGCCTCGACGCACTCTCGCCGGCCGAACGAGGCGCACTTGAGAGATGGCCCATCTGGTCCTTGAGACATCGCGGCGTCAAACCGGTCGACTCTGGGCAACCTGGTTCCGTCGCGAACCAACCGTGACTAGAGAGGGCGGCCTGCGTCTCGAGCGCCCCGCGCTGCGCAACGACCCGTTGCGCGATTGCATGCAGTCTCTCGAGCGCACCCATCGTCAATTCTCCAACGGATCGTTGGAGAATTGACGGAGGCCTCCGGAGGTGGGCGCTCCGCTTGCACGCCGGTCTTCCCCATGACGCCCCGAGCGACCCACGAGATCCTGCTCGAGCATCGGTGGCAAGCGTGCGCGACCGCCACGTCTAGGGCGTGCGACCACAATCGACAATTCGCCGACCCGCAGTGTCCTCTCGTCGGAAGAGCCCGGCGAGGCGGCGTCGGTTCGCCCCCAGCCAGGCCACGCTCACCACGTTGCAAGGTGTTTCGCTGTGGAGTTGTCAGTGGATGAGCACAGGCCCCGGCAGAAGGTACCACCTCCCTGCAACGGCCGCGGCACGCTCGGCAGCCCGCTGACTCCTAGACCGGGGATGCCCCCCGCGACACTCTCTCACCGGATACCCTGCGGCACGTCAACGCCCCAAACGCGGATCCGCCGAAACTTGACAAATGTCAAGCTCCAGCCAAGTCGAGTCCACGGGGCTTTTACCTGGTTAGGAGGCAGAAAACACCCCTCCAGCCAAGGTGGCCAAGTGCGGGGTGTCCTATATAGGGGTTTCAGAGTGAAGTTGGGCCTATCTCTCTTACTCTTCTCTTTTTCTTCTCATATAACAGATCTACTACTTGGCAACCTTGGCAGCGGCCTCCGATCCCAAGCGAGAGTAGGGCTCTCTCCAGCCAAGGCCGCCTTGGCAGACCTGGTCGGACTTGGCAGAAACGGACGACACGCCCCAGCTCGGGGCTACCGCAGACGTGCTCCGCAGGCTTGACGCAGGCGCGGCGGCGAATCGCTTCCGCGGACGAATCGATCTGTCATTGCTTCGACGAACCCGGCGGCGACGAGTTCCGCGGCCCATCTTCGACGGGACAGAAGTCGTTCGGAGTCCGTCGACTATCGCCTGGATCGTGACCGCGCGGTGCCCTTGCCACCTCGTTGCGGAATACCCACCAGGGGTATACCGTTGTCAATCGTGATACCCACGGGGGGTACCACTGGAAAAGGAGACGTTGATGGCTGCCAACGAGTACAAGGTCACCGGGATGACATGCGGACACTGCGAGATGTCGATCCGCGAAGAGGTCAGCGAGGTCGCTGGAGTCGAGAGCATCGATGTCAGCGCGCAGACAGGCAAGCTCGTCGTCAGTGGCGCGGGCCAGATCGACGACGCAGCAGTTCTCGCGGCGGTCGAGGAAGCTGGCTACTCGGCGGTGAGGATCTGATGAGAGCCGGCGGCCGCCTGGCGCTCTACGGAGCGGGACTAGTGGTGGCGTTCGGCGGTGCGTTCGCGATTGCAGGCGCTGTCATCCCCAACAGCTCCGTCGCGGCGTGGGCGAAAGGAAGCGACATGAACGCACACGGTAACGGACATGACAGTGGCAGCGAGACGCAGCCCGCCGGCCACGCGCCCAATGGCGTCTCTATCGACGCCAACGGCTACGTGCTGTCGCCGGTCCAAGCCCCGGAGACCGTTGCATCCGAGGGGGAGCTGAGCTTCCAGGTCCAAACCGTCGCCGGTGACGCTGTCACAGAGTTCGCAGAGGCGCACGAGAAGGACCTCCACCTGATCGTCGTTCGGGCGGATGGCGCGAACTTCCGCCATGTGCACCCTGAGCTGGACGCGACTACCGGAACGTGGTCGCTGCCGTGGACGTGGGATGCGGCGGGCACCTACCGCGTCTACGCCGACTTCACTCCCGCCGCTAAGGGCGCATCGGGCATCACCCTGACCCGCACTGTAAACGTGGCCGGAGACTTCGCGCCCATCGCCACCGAGACGAAGCGCACCGCTGAGGTCGACGGCTTCACCGTCAGCCTCGCTGGCGACCTCATTGCAGGAGCATCGAGCGATCTGACGGTCTCCGTCGAGCGCGGCGGCAAGCCCGTCACCACGCTCGAACCGTATCTCGGCGCGTTCGGGCATCTGGTGGCGCTTCGAGAAGGAGATCTGGCATACCTACACGTGCACGCTGAAGGCGCCGAGCCTCACGCGGGCGATACGGCCGGACCAGAGATCGGGTTCGCAGCCGAGGCCCCCACCGCGGGCCGCTACCTCCTGTACTTCGACTTCCAGGTGAACGGAATCGTGCACACCGCCGAGTTCGTCATCGACGCAGGGCTCGATGCCGGCGCACACGATGACGTCGACAAGCCGCACTCCGACGATGACAGCGGCCACTGATTCATTTGATGTGGCTGCGGCACTACAGAGCTGAGAGAGAAGGAAGACGATGAGCACATCGGCACCCGCCGCCAGCGGGCAGGGCATCGAACTAGAGATCGGTGGGATGACCTGCGCCTCCTGCGCGAATCGCATTGAGAAGAAGCTGAACAAGCTCGACGGCGTCGAAGCCACCGTCAACTACGCCACAGAGAAGGCCAAGGTTTCGATACCCGCGGGATACGACCCGGCTCTGCTTATCGCGGAGGTCGAGAAGACCGGCTATACCGCGGCACTACCCAAGCCCAAGGATTCGAAGGCGACTGCCTCCGACACCGAACCCGGGGACGAGAAGGACACCGAGCTCACTTCGCTGAGACACCGGCTGATCGGGTCCATCGTGCTCACCGTGCCGGTGATCGCAATGGCCATGATTCCCGCGCTCCAGTTCACCTATTGGCAGTGGGCGTCGCTCGCTCTGGCCGCACCGGTGATCATCTGGGCAGCCTGGCCGTTCCACAGAGCCGCATGGACGAATCTCAAGCACGGCACCGCCACCATGGACACGCTCATCTCCATGGGCACTTCAGTGGCGTTGCTCTGGTCGCTCTATGCGCTGTTCTTGGGCACCGCGGGCACCCCAGGCATGACCCACCCATTCGAGCTCACAATTGCCCCCTCCGACGGCGCAGCGAACATCTACCTGGAGGTCGGTGCCGGGGTGACGATGTTCATCCTCGCCGGCCGCTACTTCGAGAAGCGCTCAAAGCGACAGGCGGGAGCCGCGTTGCGCGCGCTGCTCGAACTCGGGGCGAAGGAAGTGTCCGTCCTCCGAAACGGTGCGGAGGTGAAAATCCCGACATCGGAGCTGCAGGTCGGCGATGAGTTCGTCGTTCGCCCCGGCGAGAAGATCGCCACTGACGGTCTGGTCGTCTCCGGCACCTCCGCGGTGGATGCATCAATGCTCACCGGCGAGTCGGTGCCCGTAGAAGTGAGTACAGGCGACTCGGTCACCGGCGCCACCGTGAACGCCGGTGGACGCCTGGTCGTGCGCGCCACGCGCGTCGGTTCAGACACGCAGCTCGCGCAGATGGCGCAGCTCGTCGAAGATGCGCAAACCGGTAAAGCAGAAGTGCAGCGCCTGGCTGATCGCATCTCGGGCGTTTTTGTACCAATCGTGATTGCTGTGGCTTTCGTCACCCTCGGCGCGTGGATGGGTGCGGGATTCCCCGCTGCCGCAGCGTTCACCGCAGCGGTCGCGGTACTGGTGATCGCTTGCCCCTGCGCGCTGGGACTCGCAACCCCGACCGCCCTCCTCGTCGGCACCGGTCGGGGGGCCCAGATGGGCATCCTGATCAAGGGCCCCGAGGTGCTGGAGTCGACCCGCAAGGTCGACACCGTGATCCTCGACAAGACCGGCACCGTAACAACCGGGCGCATGACTCTTGTCGACGTCATCACGGAGCCAGGCGTGGACCGGGCAGAACTGCTGCGCATCGCCGGCGCGCTCGAGGACGCTTCCGAGCATCCGATTGCGCAGGCCATTGCTAAGGGCGCGACGCAGGAGGTGGGTCAGCTGCCGACTCCTGAGGACTTCGCGAACATCGAGGGCAAGGGGGTTCAGGGCGTCGTCGATGGCACCGCTGTCGTCGTCGGCCGCGAGTCTCTGCTCGCCGACTGGTCCCTGCACCTGTCCCCCGACGTTGCGCACGCGAAGGTGCGCGCGGAGGGCGAAGGTAAGACGGTCGTCGCGGTTGGCTGGGACGGTCAGGCGCGCGGCATTCTCGTGGTCGCCGACACCGTCAAGCCGACCAGCGCTGAGGCGATTCGGGGCCTTAAGGAGATTGGCCTCGTTCCGGTGCTCCTCACGGGCGACAACGAGGCGGTGGCGCGCCAGATCGCAGCCGAGGTCGGGATCGATCAGGTCATCGCCGAGGTGCTTCCCGCGGACAAGGTCGCCGTTGTGGCTCGGTTGCAGCAGGAAGGCAAGATCGTCGCGATGGTCGGCGACGGCGTCAACGACGCCCCTGCGCTCGCACAGGCGGACCTGGGTTTGGCAATGGGCACCGGCACCGACGTCGCCATCGAAGCATCCGACATCACCCTCGTTCGCGGCGACCTGCGCTCCGCGGTCGACGCGATCCGCCTCTCGCGGAAGACCCTGTCAACGATCAAGACCAACCTGTTCTGGGCATTCGCCTACAACATCGCTGCGATCCCAGTTGCAGCGCTGGGCATGCTCAACCCCATGCTCGCAGGCGCGGCGATGGCGTTCTCCAGCGTCTTCGTCGTCGGCAACAGCCTCCGCCTGCGCGGGTTCAAGAGCGTCACCACCCCCTGACGAGCTGAACCACCAACCCACATCAAAGAACGAAAGGCATCATCTCCTCATGACGAACGACACCCAGGCCGCGCCCACCTGCTGCAGCACCACTGCGCCGAAGCCGGCCGTGACCGCCAACGGCCGTGACAACCTCCTCGGAGGTGGCGCTGATGACATGACCACCTGCCCGGTCATGGTGGGTAGCCCGGTCAGCAAGAAGGCTGCGGAGGCGGCCGGCTTGTTCCGTGATTTCGAGGGCCAGCGCTACTACTTCTGCTGCGCCGGCTGCGGCCCCGCGTTCGACTCAGACCCCGCCAAGTTCGCCGCGAACATGGCCTAAATCACCAGCGTGCGGGGTGGCGGGCAGTTCAGCCAGCCACCCCGCCGGCCGACCGGAGTGCATCACATGACTACGACGACGTCCACCCCCGAGACCTGTCCTACTAGCGACACTTCCGATAGCACGGTGCACGGCTACATCAGCGATAAGGCGACGTACCGCAATCGTCTGCGCCGCCTGGAAGGACAGGTCCGCGGCATCGACCGCATGGTGGACGAGGACCGCTATTGCATCGACATCCTCACGCAGATCTCAGCGATCACCAACGCCCTCGAGACGGTGGCCATCGGTCTACTCGACGACCACCTGCGCCATTGCGTCCTCAGAGCGGCTGTGGCGGGAGGTTTATCGGCCGATCAGAAGATCACCGAAGCGACGGAAGCGATTGCTCGCTTCGTGCGCTCATAGAACGATCCCTTTCCGAGAGACCCAGGAGCCTTCTGTCATGTCCACGACGCCGCACGTTCTCATCCTCGGCGCAGGCGCCGCAGGCGCCGCCGCCGCGCGCAGCCTCGCCTCCAGAGACGACGTCAAGGTGACGCTCATCACGCGAGCTGGTGAAGTCCCTTACACACGGATGCTGATCAAGGGCGTCGCGTTCGGTCCGGTATCGCCGGAACTGATCAGACTGCCGCTGCCAGAGATCGACGTCATTCCCGACACCGCGGTCAGCATCGACACCTCAGTGCAGGAGGTGCGCCTCGACTCTGGCAGACAGCGCGCATACGACGCGCTCATCATCGCGACCGGAAGCATGCCGCGTGCCCTGCCCGCCGGTGTCATCACACCTGGCCGAGCTACGGACCCCCGCCGCATCAGCATGCTTCACTCCCTAGAGGATGCGCTGCACATTCGAGATCTGCTAGCCGGTCTCGGGCGGCCTGCCCGAGTTGCGATCTACGGCGGCGGAATCATCGCAGCTGAGACGGCGTCTTCGCTCCACACCGACGGGCATCAGGTCATGATGATCGCCCGCAGCGGCATCCCCGGCATCGGAGCTTTCGGCACCCCCGTGGCGGAACACATCGCGGCCCTGCACTCCGCAACGGTGCAGACCAGATTCGGCCGTACGATCCAGCACGTAGATGAAGCAGATTCCGGTGTGGCCATCACTCTCGATGACGAGAACACGCTCGTTGCAGACTTCCTCTTGGTCGCTCTTGGGACCGTACCTTCAGCGCCGGCTCCGTGGTCGAACGGTGTCGCGGTCGACGATCATCTTCGCGCTGAAGCCGCCCATGTGTACGCAGCCGGAGGTGTTGCCACCCATGACGACGCAACGCTCGGCACGTGGCGCATCGACCATTGGGAGGACGCTGCCGCCCAGGGAACACACGCCGCGCTGGCCGCGCTACATGACCTCGGCTTCGGAGATGACCCCGGAGCCTACCTGCCGCGGAGCCCGTTTATGGCCATGGTGTACGGTCGGATGATCTCCGGGGTCGGCTTCATTGGCAGCTCTGGACGCCGTCGCCCGGACGACCAGGAGTTCGTCGTTGAGCATGAGACGGCGGGCACCGTGAGCGGAGTCACCAGTGTCGACGCAGTGGGCACCGTCTACCAGTGGGCGCCTCGACTCCACGGAGTATCCGTATGAGAGCTGTTCCGCTCCGCCCCACGCTCCGAGCGCTCGGCCATAGAACGCTCCCCGGCCGGATATCCGAAGATGCGAGCAGAGTCTGAGGTGGGCGGCCGGCACAACCCGCTAACCCGCTCTCGATACCAGCGGCGGCCGGTATCCTGGCACCGGCCGGCTTCGTGCTCCCATGTCGATGGGCGCAGTCCTGATGTCCCGTCGACCATTGTGGTTGCTCTGAATGCGCAGCTGTTGCGCCGTCTAGATCTTGCCCCCGAAGCCAGCACCCGCTCGGCTCTGGAACGCGAACAGTAAGGATCACCATGTCATCGGAGAACGAGGCCTCTGCCGCTCACCACGGATACATTGACGATAAGACCCAGTACCTGCAGCGCATGAAGCGCATCGAAGGTCAGGCGCGTGGCATCGCGAAGATGATCGATGAGGAGAAGTACTGCATTGATATCCTCACCCAGGTCAGCGCGCTCACTCGCGCCCTCCAAGGGGTAGCCACTGGTCTCCTCGACGATCACCTGAAGCATTGTGTGCTCGATGCCGCGAAGCTCAGCGAAGAGGCCGGCAAGGCGAAGATCCAGGAAGCCACCGACGCCATCACCCGCCTCGTGCGCTCCTAAGACCGTTCAGGCAAGCCATAAGGCGATGCTCGGCGCGCGGTGGTCTGATCCGCTCACGCAGCCGGGGCGGCGTGCTCGCCCGCTCCTGCGTTCACGTCGGCGCGGGGCCGAAGCCCCGCGATGATCAGGTAGAACGCGAACCAGATCTCGAACGCGAAGATGGGCAGGGCGCACACGCCTGCGACCGGACCGTTGAGGGGGATCAGCCCGAACAGCTGCGCCGTGTTGCTGCCCAGCACCACGACGCCTCCGAAGAGCCCGAGCACTGCCAGCGCCTTCGGCACCAGACCCGAGTCCAGAAGCAGCCATGCCAGCACGACGGTGTTGACGCTGATCACCAGGCCCTGTCCGACGAGGAACGCGGCGCTGTGCAGGGCCTCGAGGACGTCCCTCGAGCCACCAGTCCAGGCGAGCGCGAGCATCGGCAGGGTCCCGGCCGCGATCACGGCGGCTTCCAGCCCTCGCAGGAACGCGAAGGTGAGCGCCCGCACCTCGCCGGCGCAGCGCAGGAGAGGCAAGAGCAGCAGCCCGGTGAGCAGGCAGCCGAGCGCGAGCGTGAACTCGAGCGCCACGCCCAGCGGCAGGGCGGAAGCTGCGTACGCGGCGACCGCGGTCACAGAGGTGACGTGCGTCACGAGGTAGGCGATGCCTGCGCTTCGGGCGTAGGTCCGGTTGCGGCGAGTCATGAGAGCCCTTTCAGGTATACGGCGTATACCGCCGTCCCTCACGCTAGGTATACGCTGTAGATATGTCAAGCCGCAAGGCCTCCCTCGACCGCGACAGAGTCCTCGACGCCGCCATCGCGCTGGCAGACCGGGTCGGCCTCGAGGGTCTGTCGATGCGGCGCCTGGCGGAGACAGTCGGCGTCACGCCGATGGCGCTCTACAAGCACGTGTCGAACCGTGAAGACCTGATCGACACGATGGTCGAGCGGATCGTCTCGGCGTTCCGCGTCTCGGACGGGGGTGCCGATTGGAAGCGTGAGGTCCGGGCGCGCATCCTCGCCGCGCGCGCGGTGACGACACGCCACACCTGGTGGCGCACGGCGGTCGAGACGAGGACGATGGCAGGACCGGCCGTGCTGTCGCACATGAACGCGCTGATGGAGGCGATGTTCCGCGGCGGCTTCTCCCCCGACCTCGTTCATCACGCCATGCATGCACTCAGCACGCGCATGTGGGGGTTCACGCGCGACGTCATGCCCACCCCCACCTTGCCTGCCGACCCGGAGGCACGCGACGCGGCTCTCTCCGCCTACGCCGAGGCGTATCCGGCCATCGTCCGCATGGCGGCGACCGCCTCTCATGCCGGCGCGGCCTGCGACGAGGACGCAGAGTTCCTCTTCGCACTCGACATCCTTCTCGACGGATTCGAGCGGCTCCACGAGCGCGGATGGCGATCAGCGCCCGCCCCGAGATGAGCACACCGAGCACGCGGCCTCGTTAGCGTCCACGCACATCGCGAGCACGCGCGTCAGATCAGCGCGACCAGCAGGAGGCGCCGAGTCTTTGCAGCAGCGTCCGCGGAAGGCTGCCCCGAGCGCCAGAGCCGGGGGCCATACCCGCCCGCGCTCGCGTGCAATTCGCGCGGTTAGGCAGGGCGGGGTGGAACAAGATGGCACCTGACACTGTTTGGTTGTACCGTACCCCCCTAGGGTATAGGTTGTACTTGTTTCACGGCTATGCCACCCGAATCGAATGGAGCTTCAACATGTCCTCGTCCCCTCCGACCAGCAACGCCAGATGGTGGGGCCTCTTCCTCATCGCGCTTGCTCAGTTCATGGTCATCATGGACGCCTCGATCATCGGGGTAGCGCTTCCACAGATGCAGGTCGACCTCGGCTTCACACCGCACGATCTTTCCTGGGTCTTCAACGCCTACGTGATCGCGCTCGGCGGTCTTCTGCTTCTCGGTGGCCGACTTTCCGATCTGTTCGGTCCCCGCAGAATGTTCGCGACCGGCTGGGTGATCCTGGCAGTCGGCTCCCTCGTTGCAGGCCTCGCAGGCGACGTGCCGGTCGAGCTGATCGGCCGCGTCATGCAGGGCGCGGGCTCCGCACTCATCGCTCCGGCAGCGCTCACTCTGCTCATGATGCTGTTCGGCGGCAGCCCGAAGGAACTCACTAAGGCGATGGCCTTCTACGGTGCAGCCGCCCCGGCCGGCGGGACCGCGGGAGTATTCCTCGGCGGCGTAATCACCGAGTTCGCCTCGTGGCCATGGGTGTTCCTCATCAACGTGCCCATCGCCGTGCTCGTGCTGCTGTTCATGTGGAAGGCCCTGCCCGGCGGCAAGCTTGGCGCCCGTGGATCTGTCGACGTCATCGGAGCTCTGACCGTCACCCTGGGCCTCGCCGCTCTCGTGTACGGCATCGTGCGCGCGGAGGTTGCGGGCTGGGCCGCGGCCGAGACGTGGATCGCGATTGGGGCTGGCGTCGTCCTGCTCGTGCTGTTCCTCGTCATTCAGCGCGCCAAGCGCGAACCTCTCATGCGCCTGTCGATCTTCCGCTCCCCCAACCTGGGCGCGGCAAACCTCGCGCAGGTGCTTCTCGGTGGCGCGTGGGTGCCGATGTGGTTCTTCCTGAACCTGTACCTGCAGCAGGTGCTCGGCTTCACCGCGTTCCCTGCCGGGGCCGCGTTGCTGCCGATGACGATCCTGATCATGCTGGGCATGATCGTCCTCGCTCCTCGCATCATCGCCGCGGTCGGACCGAAGGCGCCAATCGTACTCGGGCTCGTCGTGCTCGCCGCGGGTCTGGGCTGGATGGCGTTCATCCGCCCGGACGGCAACTACTGGGTTGACGCATTCGGACCGTCCCTCGTCGTAGCCTTCGGGCAGGCCCTCGCGTTCATCCCCTCACTTCAGGTAGCGATCTCCGCCGCGCCCCCGGAGGAGGGCGGACTTGCATCCGGAATCGTGAACACGAGCTACCAGGTGGGGTCCGCCATCGGCCTCGCTGCAGTCTCCGCCGTCGCGGCGGGCTTTGGGGCTGGCCAGCTGGGAGATCCGGAAGCTCTCACCCGGGGCTATTCCGCCGCGTTCATCGCCGCGGCAGTCATCGCGCTCCTGGGAGCGATTCTCGTGCCGGCGTTCTTCCGCACCAAGCGCCCCGCGCATTCCCTGCCGGTCGCGTGACGCCGTCTCTCATCTCCGCATCTCAAATCGAAAGAAGAAGCCATGCCTAAGCCAAGACTGCTGATCGCGTACGACGGCTCGCCCAACTCCAAGTACGCCATCGAATCCGTCTCCAAGCTCTTCCCGGGTTCGGCGGCCGTCGTCTTCTACGCTCGACAGCCCATGGAGGGATTCGCCGCGCACCTTCAGGGCCACCCCGCCCTGGAGAAGCTCGATGCTCTCGACCGCGCCGCACTGGACGCATCCGAAGTCATCGCCGCCGAGGGCGCGGAGCTGGCACGGGCCAAGGGGCTCGAGGCGGAATCGCTCGTGTCGTCGGCTGTCGTCACCGCCTCCGAGGCGATCCTGGATGCCGCCGACCGCCTGGATGCCGACATCATCGTGATCGGCTCGCGCGGGCTCCGCGGTGTCAGAGCTACCGTGCTGGGCAGCACGTCGGCGAATGTGCTTCATCACGCCACGTTGCCGACTCTGGTGATTCCCTCCGACGCCGTGGCGCAAGCACGTCATGCCCAGCGGGCAGCGGCGGACGGAGCCTAAGAGTTTCCGCTACAAGTCACCAGCAGTCGAGGCGGCCCGCGCCCAATAGTGACGCGGGCCGCCTCGCGCTGCACCGATCATCACAGCCGTGCATACCGTCTGCCAGCCTCGGCCTATATCAAGGTCAGGACCGCGTGGGCCGGCCGTCGAGCCGTCACACGGTTCATTCCGGCTCATCCGGCGTGGATCGGCATACCAATGCCGTACCGATGATCATGACGATAAGCGCCGTGTCATAGCCGGCGATGGTGTACGTCCACCAAGTGGCGGTACCGCCGAGGAGCACGTCGGTAATCGCGTGAATCACACCAAGGGCAGGACCAGCGGCGAGGAGCGCCCATCCGAGGCGAACCAGCCGACGGTGCAGGCGTTGGACGGGCGAAACAGGGGGCGCGGGTTTTTGTGAGACGCCGGTCTGCGGACGCGGGGACATTTCCCACTGGTCGTATCGGGTCATTGGAAGAGCATTCCGATTGAGAGATAGACCGCAAAGGCGAAAACGACCACACCTATAGTGGCGGCGACGATGAAGAACGCGAAATTCCGCAAGGGATTCTGGTGGTTAGGCATAACGGCTCCGGGGTAGTCGAGGGCGCGCTCGTGGTCACGGAATGGCGACGAGGACGGAGGCGCCGCCATCCGTGGCTGCAACAATCCCTCGGTCGTCGACGAGAAGGATCCGATCCTCAGTCGCACTCAGCGCCTGCGCGGCACCTTGGAGAGATCCCAGGCGCTGCCAGGTGCCACTGGGCTCCTGCGCCCAGAGGCCGCCATCGGTGCCAGCACCGACCAGCCTGCCATCGGGGCGAGCGTCGATAGCGTAGAGCAGGGGCGCGCTAGGCACGGGCGTGAAGCTGTCACCTCCGTCGGTGCTGACGAGAAGACCCTGTTCGGCAGCGGCGTAGAGGCCCGAACTGGTGGCGGCGAGGTCAGCCGCGGCGATGGGCGCGCGCGTTGTCCATTGCTTCCCGTCATCCGTGCTGGAGAGAACGTTCACCTGACTCGATGCCACCCCATACAGGGTTCCATCTGGCGCGGCGGTGAGCACGTGGAAGTCGGTGGTTCCGTTGAGGGCGATAGGCGTCCACGTCAGTCCATGATCGTCGCTGCGGATGATGCCGAGGTTGGGAGCCCCCAGCTCGGCAGGTGTGTTCTGCCCAGGATGCCCGGATGCGAACAAAGTGTTCCCTGTGACGATGAACCCCATGGCATCGAAGTCATGGCCGCCGACTGGACCAGTGACGTTCCCGTCCAGGGTGACGATGAACACCCCATCGTGAGTGGCCACGAGCAGATCGTCGCCGCGAGGGTCTTCGGCGATGCCGTGGACGTGCTCGATACGGCCAGTCTGGGCGGATTCGTTCGGCTGGGCCGCGGAGCATCCGGTGATGACGATAATGAGGGCGGGAAGGGCAGTTGCAGTGAGGAGGGGTCGCTTCATGAGGGTTTCCGGTAGCGGCCACCGAGGTGGCCGGGGGTGAGGGATACGACGGCCAGACGTGCTGCGTCGCGGTGGATGCTCACGCTGGAGAGCGCGCAAAGGCGGGAATCGGGGCGGGTGGTGTGCACCACCCGCCCCCCCTTGATTCTCAGAGTTCTTCGAGGAGGTCCTGCATGACCTCGATCTCAGCCGTCTGGTCGTCGATCACCTGCTGAGCGAGCTCGAGCACGTCGGGGTTCTGCGCGTCCGCAAGTGCGGTGCGTGCCATGTCGACGGCACCCTTGTGGTGTTGGATCATTTGCTCGAGGAAGAGACGGTTCGCCTCGGCGGGGTCGGCGTCCTCGAGGCGGGTCATGTCCTCTTCGGACATCATGCCGTCACCGCTGTCCATGGATCCGTGGCTCATGCCGCTCATAGATTCCGGGTCGTACTCCACACCCCAGTCATTGAGCCAGCTCAGCATCTTGTCGATCTCCGGCCCCTGTGCCGCCTTGATCTGCTCAGCGAGCTCGACGACACGAGGATCGGCGCCGTCCTTGTCGAGCAGGACGTCGGACATCTCGACGGCCTGCTCGTGGTGCGGGATCATCATCGTGACGAACATCTTGTCGGCTTCAGTGGCGTTAGCCGTCGAAGCGGACGACGATGCCGGCGGTGTGATGCTCTCCTGGGAGGGTGATTTACCGGTATCCGTGCAGCCTGTCAGGGCGAATGCGAGGGTGAGAGCACCCGCGCTGAGAGCCATCGATGTCTTCTTCATTGTTGTTCCTTCAAAGTCGTTTTAGGGTTCACCGAATAGGCGCCACGAAGGCGCCACGAAGCCGGAGGCTGGTCCGGCGGCGAACTGCTCAGGTCCGACTGATCGACAGGAAAATCAACGATGGCGCGCGAGGAAGAGTGACCGTCGCGCCGCACACCAGCCGCGCCATGACCTGTCCGGGAGCGAAGCTCCGACACCGCAGCGCCACCGGCGGGATCAACAGCAGTAGCCCAGCCAACAACGCCAAGACGCAGGCGGCCATCACGTCCGCGTGCCGCTGAGTCTGTCCGGCAGGACCGTCGCACGACGGGTCACAGGTGCTTGAATCGGCGGAGGCGCTGCTCATCGATGACAAGTCGTGCCCCACGGTGACCGTTGAGGCCACATGAACACCGGTGGAACCGTGTCCTGCCGACTCTGCGGTGAAGGTGTGCATAGCGAGCAGGCCGACGATGATCAGAACTGCGGCGGCGCCGAGCATCAGCACTGAGCGCAGCGACAGCTGCCGTGGCGTTGCACGCACCGCGATTCGCATCGTTGATCCTCCCATCGCTCGATGACGGTAGCACTGAAATCTATGTGTGAGAACGAACTGCTGATGTCGGGACGACGCCGGCGTCACCTGTCCCTCACCCTTGACCACAGTACCCCCCACGGGTATATCGTGGACGCCAGCCGGAGATGCGCTGTGCAGGCACACGGAACTAATGCTGCTGCGCCGGGTGCACCCGCACTTCGACGCAGGGCCCGCGGAGCGCGTCGTCACTGCCCGAGTCTCTGCGTTTGCTGGGCAGTCCACCGTATCGGCGCCCAGCCCCGTATCTCGTTCACCAGGAGGATGAGTCCATGACCGACCCGCACCACGAAGGCGCCGCCCATACCGGGCACCACGGCCACACGTCCCCTGAGGGCACCTCACCGGAGCGCACGGGAGCCACTGCCATGGAGGATCAGGGGGACCGCGCGTCGCACCACAGTGACCCAAGCGTGGCGGCACACGGACAGGCCGGCCCGACACGTCCCGCCGCGCACGGCACTCATGCCCAGCACGGCGGGGACGAGCGGCATGAGACGCATGCCGGTCACGGCGGACATGGGGGCCACGGTGACCATGTAGCTCAGTTCCGTCGCTTGTTCTGGATCATGCTGGTTCTCGCGGTTCCGACGGTCGCATTGTCGGGGATGTTCGCGATGATCCTCGGCTACGCCCTCCCTGACGTGCCCGGCCTCAGCTGGGTGTCTCCGGTGCTCGGGACCGTGATGTACGTCTGGGGTGGCCGTCCGTTCCTGGTCGGCGCGGTGGGGGAGATCCGCGCCCTGAAGCCCGGGATGATGCTGCTCATCGGGCTCGCCATCTCTGTCGCGTTTGTCGCGTCGTGGGGTGCGAGCATTGGACTGCTGCACCATGAGCTGGACTTCTGGTGGGAGCTCGCGCTGCTCATTGTGATCATGCTGCTCGGTCACTGGATCGAGATGCGTTCGCTCGCGCAGACCACGTCTGCGCTCGACTCCCTGGCCGCACTCCTTCCCGACGAAGCAGAACGGGTGGAGGGTGACGGCGTCGTCACCGTCTCTCCGTCGGAGCTCGTCGTCGGGGACATCGTCATTGTCCGCCCAGGTGGCAGCGTCCCTGCGGACGGGCGCATCGTCGAAGGGCGCGCATCCATGGACGAGTCCATGGTCACCGGCGAATCCCGCACCGTGACTCGTGGCGTCGATGATTACGTCACCGCCGGAACCGTGGCCACGGACTCCGGGCTGCGCGTGGAGATCACCGCCACCGGCGACGACACCACGCTCGCCGGGATCCAGCGCCTCGTCACGGACGCGCAGAGCTCCTCCTCCCGTGCACAGCGCCTCGCCGACACGGCGGCTGGTTGGTTGTTCTGGTTCGCTCTCGGCGCGGGCCTCGTCACCGCGGCCGTCTGGACGGCCATCGGGTTCCCGGACGAGGCCGTCATCCGCACGATCACGGTGCTCGTGATCGCCTGCCCCCATGCCCTTGGACTGGCCATTCCGCTAGTGGTATCCATCGCCACCGAACGAGCCGCGCGCGGCGGCGTGCTCGTGAAAGACCGTCTCGCGCTGGAGAGCATGCGCACCGTCGACACTGTGCTGTTCGACAAGACTGGCACCCTCACGAAGGGCGAACCGACGGTGTCGGAGATCTCCGCGGTCGACGGCGGCGATACGGACCCGGTGCTGGCCCTCGCTGCTGCCGCCGAAGCCGACAGCGAACATCCCCTCGCCAAGGCCATCGTCCGCGCTGCAGCCGACCGCGGGCTGGATGTGCCGCGAAGCTCTGATTTCACTTCGGCGCCCGCCGTTGGCGTCACCGCTACGGTGAACAGCACCGTTGTGCGGGTGGGTGGACCGCACCTGCTCACCGAGGAGGACGCCGCGGAGCTGCCTGTTGCTGAGCAGTGGCGCAACGACGGCGCGATCATCCTCCATGTCCTCCAGGACGGCCGTGTGATCGGCGCTCTCAAGCTCGCAGATGAAGTACGGACCGAATCACGCGAGGCGGTGGATGCGCTGCACGCGCTCGACGTTCAAGTTGTGATGATCACCGGCGATGCAGAAGCCGTCGCCCATGCCGTCGCCCTTGACCTGGGCATCGACCGTGTTTTCGCCGGCGTTCGCCCCGAGGACAAAGCCGCGAAGGTGCAGGAGCTTCAGAAGGAAGGACGCAAGGTCGCAATGGTCGGAGACGGCGTCAATGATGCGCCCGCGCTCGCGCAGGCTGACGTCGGCCTCGCAATCGGCGCCGGCACCGATGTGGCCATCGCGTCGGCAGGCGTCATCCTCGCAAGCGATGACCCACGCTCGGTACTTTCCGTCATCGAGCTTTCCCGAGCTGCCTACCGCAAGATGAAGCAGAACCTGTGGTGGGCAGCGGGCTACAACCTCGTCTCGGTGCCACTTGCTGCCGGTGTGCTCGCACCCCTCGGGTTCGTGCTGCCGATGTCCGTGGGAGCGGTCCTCATGTCCCTGTCGACCATCGTCGTCGCACTCAACGCGCAGCTCCTGCGCCGACTCGACCTTCGGCCGCAGATGACGACCGGAGCGATCCTCAAGCGCTGACCACGGAGGCATTACAGAGAGTTCATCAACCCGTGTATAGTCATCGTGTGCTGACTATTGCTTCTCGTCTTGATGTGATGAACCGGCTGGGCCGGGCGATGGCCGACCCTACGCGTTCGAGGATCCTGCTGTCGCTACTCGATGCTCCGTGCTATCCGGCGGAGCTCGCGCGAGATCTCGGCCTGAGCCGCACGAACGTGTCGAACCATCTCAGTTGTCTTCGGGGCTGTGGGCTGGTGGTCACGACACCTGAGGGTCGTCGCACGCGGTATGAGATCGCGGATCCGCACCTGTCCGTGGGTCTGCGCCACCTTCTCGACGCGGTTGTCGCGGTCGATGAAGGCGTGCTGTGCGTGGACGAGCAGTGTGAGTGCTGCGCATGAGCGCGGAGTGCTGCGGCGCTGACGAGCCGCGGAAGACAAGTACGGCCCAGCGCATCGAGTTGTCGCGGCCGCACGCCACGGGAGACGCGTGCTGCGGCTCCGATGTCGTAGTGTCGGCACCGGCCGCGGCTGCTCATGATGACGGCGATGCGTGCTGCGGTCCGGCACTGACGGCAACTGCAGGCGCCGATCAAGAAAGCGAGGTGCGTCCGCCGTGGTGGCGGGACGTCGCCCTGCTGCCGTCGGCGCTGTCCGGGGTGTTCCTGCTCGCCGGGTTCGCGTTCGAGTGGACGGGCCTGGAGATTCCCGCACTGGTGCTGCCGTGGGCTGCACTGCTGGCCGGCGCGTACACGTTCGTCCCGGGTGCGATCCGCCGCGTGATCCGCGGCCGGCTGGGTGTCGGTCTGCTGATGACAATCGCCGCTGTCGGCGCTGTCTTGCTGGGGCATGTCGGTGAGGCCGCGACGCTGGCGTTCCTTTTCTCCCTGGCCGAGGCGCTGGAGGATCGCGCGATGGACCGCGCGAAGGAGGGCCTGCGCGCATTGCTGTCCCTGATTCCGGACAGTGTGCGCGTCTCGCGGCTCAGTGGCGACATCACGATCCCTGCGGCCGATGTGCGTGAGCTCGACATCCTCGTCGTCGGAGCGGGCGAGCGAGTGGCGACCGACGGTGTCGTCGCCGAGGGGTGCTCCAGCGTGGACACCTCAGCGATCACCGGGGAGTCCATCCCCATCGAGGTGGGGCCCGGCGACCCGGTCGCGGCTGGTTCGGTGAACGGGTCGGCGACGCTGCGGATCGAGGCGACCGCGGACGGTCGCGACAACTCCCTCACGCAGATCGTCTCGCTCGTCGAGCAGGCCCACGCCCGCAAGGGCGACCGAGCGCGACTGGCGGATCGGATCGCACGCCCGCTGGTTCCCGTCGTCCTCATCGCCGCAGCGCTCGTCGCCCTGTTCGGCTTCTTCGTCGGGGACCCGGGGACCTGGATCGAGCGAGCGCTGGTTGTCCTGGTCGCGGCATCCCCGTGCGCGCTCGCGATTGCCGTGCCGGTGACCGTGATCAGCGCCATCGGCTCGGCATCGAAGTTCGGCGTGGTGATCAAGTCCGGGGAGGCGTTCGAACAGCTCGGCACCATCCGCGCCATCGCATTGGACAAGACCGGCACGCTCACCCGCAACGAACCGGCAGTGGTAGACGTCCGACCCGCCGACGGGATCAGTCGCGACGACCTGCTCGCCTGGGCGGCCGCCATCGAGGCGACCAGCACGCATCCCTTGGCCGCCGCGATCACCGCCACATCCCCGAAGACGTTACCCGGGCTCGACGTCGTTGAAGAAGCCGGCCACGGCGTCACCGGCCGCGTCGACGGCAAGCTCATCCGCGTCGGGAACGTGCGCTGGCTCGACCCGGCAGCACTCAGCGGTGCTTCCGACGGGATGGCGGCGGAGGGCATGACCGTGGTCGTCGTCGAAGCCGACGGGACGGTCGCCGGGCTCATCGGCATCCGCGATGAGCTGCGACCGGAGTCGGCCGAGACGGTGCGGATGCTGCACAGTCAGGGCATCGAGACCATCATGCTCACCGGAGACAACGAACGCACCGCCCGTGCCATCGGCGCGCAGGCTGGCATCGATGATGTGCGGTCCGAGCAGCTGCCCGCCGACAAGGCCCGGGCAATCGAATCCCTAACCACCCTCCGCCCGACGGCCATGGTCGGAGACGGCATCAACGACGCCCCAGCACTCGCGACCGCCACGGTGGGGATTGCCATGGGGCTGAAGGGGTCGGCGGCCGCCATCGAGTCCGCCGATGTCGCCTTCACTGGGCACGACCTCCGCCTCATCCCCGGCGCGCTCGCGCACGCGCGCCGTGGCCGGCGCATCATGACCGCGAACATTGCCCTGGCTCTCGCGATCATCATCGGGCTCTTCCCGCTGGCGCTGTTCGGCGTCCTCGGTCTGGCCGGCGTCGTCCTGGTGCACGAGATCGCCGAGGTCGTCGTCATCCTCAACGGCGTCCGCGCAGCCCGACGCCCCGCTGGACTCCGAGAACTAGCGCCGGTAACCGAACCCGTACGTACCTGACCAACCCTGCGGTGACGCTGCCGCCCAAGCTGGAGCCATTCTTCGTGAAGACCCCTGTCAAAGTCACCCTCATCACCAGCGCCGCCGTCATCGCCCTCGTGATCGTTGCCCTGGTCGCGGTCATTCTGACCCGGCCCCCCTGCTCCCGCCCTTTCCGGCTCGTCAGGCACATGCCTGGCGCCCGGAGTGACTCGCACGTCCTGGACGACGCCGGCGCGGATGCTCCGACGCTGGTGGAGTTCCTGGTCTTCGAGTGCGAAGCGTGCGGGGCATTCTACCCGGTGGTCGAACAGATTCGCGCCGACTACGCGGGTGAGATCAACTACGTCGTGCGGTACTTCCCACTGCCCGGGCACTTCAACTCCATGAACGCCGCCCTAGCCGCGGAAGCGGCAGCTCCACAGGGCAAGTTCGAGGAGATGTACGCCCGACTGTTCGAGACCCAGGCTCAGTGGGGCGAGCAGCAGACCTCTCACGCCGAGCTGTTCCGCACCTTTGCCCAGGACCTCGGCCTCGACTTGGATGCGTATGACGAAGCAATTGCAAGCCCCGCAACCAAGGAAAGAGTCGAAGCAGACCTCAACGACGGCCAGCATCTCGATATCAGCGGCACGCCGACCTTCTTCCTCGACGGCAAAAAGCTCGAACTGGCCCAGCTCAGCGACCTCACGGACGCCCTCGACGATGCGGTCGCTCGCTGACCGTATCGAGTGTGCGAGGCGGACGTCAACGGACAGGCTTCGACTCAAATGATTTCGTCGACCAGCCTTTCAATGCGCGTGCGGATCTCGTCACGGATCGGGCGAACAGCCTCGATGCCCTGGCCTGCAGGATCGTCGAGCTTCCAGTCCTCGTAGCGCTTGCCGGGGAAGAACGGGCAGGCATCACCGCAGCCCATGGTGATCACGACGTCGGAGGCCTGCACGGCCTCGGTGGTGAGGATCTTGGGATGTTCGGCAGTGATGTCGATACCCAGTTCCTTCATTGCTTCGACGGCGATGGGGTTGATCTTATCGGCGGGCATCGACCCCGCTGAGCGCACTTCAATGCGGTCGCCGGCGGTGTCGCGGAGGAACCCTGCGGCCATCTGCGAACGGCCGGCGTTGTGGACGCAGACGAAGAGGACGGAGGGCTTGGCTGTGTCGGTCATGAGGGCTCCTATGGAACGGCGGTCAGTGGGTGAGTTCATTGACGAGGGCGCGCACGCGGTCCTCGATGTCGTCGCGGATAGCTTCGACACCTTCCCGGGAGGCGAGGGCGGGGTCGCCGACGGCCCAGTCCTCGTAGCGGACGCCGGGGATGATCGGGCAGACGTCGCCGCAGCCCATCGTGACCACCACGTCGGCGGCGCGGACGGCATCGTCGGTGAGAGGCTTGGGGAACCGGTCGACCGCGATCTCTCCTTCGATCTCGGCGAGGATCGAGCGTACATGGGGGTGGATGACCTCGGCAGGGCTGGATCCGGCTGAACGGGCGATGACGTTGCCGCCGGCGATCTGGTTGACCAGGGCCGCGGCCAACTGCGAACGCCCGGCGTTGGCGACGCAGACGAACAGCACCTGCGGCACCGACGCGTCGCGGTCCCGGGTGAGGTCTGCGAGACGCTGACGAGCGAATCGCTCCGTGAGCGGGACGAGGGCTCCCGTGACTTTCGCTGTGCGGGCGAGTGAGGTGTAGGACTCGCGAACGATGCTCAGCACGGTGTCTGGGGCGAGTTCGGGAACCTCGGCGGCGAGTTCATCGGCGAGGCGGCTAATCCGCGCATCGAAGTCGGGATGTCCGGCGCGGCCTTCGGTGTCGCTGCCCTCGCCAGGCTCCGTCATGGTCGCCGGCGCGAACGAGTCCAGCAGAGCGGTGACGGCGCTGCGGCGGCTGGGGTTGATGCGGTACCAGACCCAGGTCCCGCGGCGCTCGGAGGTGAGGACGCCGACCTCCTTGAGCACTTTGAGGTGGTGCGAGACAGTGGGCTGTGACACGTCTGCGAGCTCGGCAAGGTCGCAGACACAGGACTCACCGCGCGGATCGGAGGCGATGGCGGAGAGCATACGCAGACGCAGCGGATCCGACAGGGCCTTCAAGGTCGCTGCGACCGTGGACGCTGCCTCGTGGCCGATGGCGTGGGTGGCGACGGGGCTGCAGGTGTCGGCGGCGTCCGTGAGCGTGACGTTCATGCGGCGCTCCTCTCGCCTGTGTAGGGGTTGGTATGGAACCAGGCGCGTGCTGCCCAGAGGGAGACGTAGACGAGCCCGACGAGGACGGGGACTTCGATGAGAGGGCCGACGACGCCGGCCAGAGCCTGCCCAGATGCGGCGCCGAAGGTGCCGATAGCGACGGCGATGGCGAGCTCGAAGTTGTTCCCCGCAGCGGTGAAAGCCAGCGTCGTGGAGCGGGCGTAGTTCAGGCCCAGGCTCTTGCCGAGCAGCAGCCCGGCGAACCACATCAGCCCGAAGTAGACCAACAGCGGCAGCGCGATACGTGCGACATCCATCGGGTTAGCCAGGACCGCGTCGCCCTGCAGAGCGAACAGCAGCACGATAGTGAACAGCAGCCCGTAGAGTGCCCATGGGCCGATCACAGGGAGGAACTTCTCCTCGTACCAGGCGCGGCCGCGACGCTTCTCGCCGATCCACCGGGAGGCGAAGCCGGCGACGAGTGGGACGCCGAGGAAGACCAGCACGTTCAGCGCGATCTGCCAGATCGAGATCTCCAGCCCCTGGGCGTCCAAGCCCAGCCAGCCGGGCAGAACGGTGAGGTAGAACCAGCCCAGCAGCGAGAAGGCGATCACCTGGAAGACCGAGTTGATCGCGACGAGCACAGCGGTCGCCTCCCGGTCTCCACAGGCGAGGTCGTTCCAGATGACGACCATGGCGATGCAGCGAGCGAGGCCGACGATGATCAACCCGGTGCGGTACTCGGGCAGATCGGGCAGGAAGATCCACGCGAGCGCGAACATGACCGCCGGGCCTGCGATCCAGTTCAGCACCAGTGAGGAGATCAGGAGCTTCTTGTCGCCGGTGACGGCCGCGACTTTGTCGTAGCGGACCTTCGCGAGCACTGGGTACATCATCACGAGCAGCCCGAGCCCGATGGGCACGGAGATGCCGCCGACCTCGAGACGGTTGAGGAGATCCGACAGTGCGGGGACGAATCGGCCGAGGAGGAGCCCGGCGACCATGGCGAGCCCGATCCACAGCGGCAGCCACTTGTCGAGCGTGGACAGGCGCCGGACGGCGACGGGAGCAGAAGCTACGGTTGCGGTGGTCATGCGAGCATCGCCTCGATCTTCTCGGCGATGACCGGCTTCGGGTGCGCGCCGATGAGGATGTCCGTGCGGGTTCCGTCGCGGTAGAACCCGAGGGTCGGAATCGAGGTGACACCGGCTGCGGTCACGGTCTCGGGATTCTGATCCGCATCCACCTTGACAATCTTCACCCGTCCGTCGTACTCGACAGCGAGCTGATCGAGCACCGGAGCGACCTGGCGGCACGGGCCGCACCAGGTGGCCCAGATGTCGACAACGACGGGGATCTCGGAAGTCAGCACCTCGTCGCGGAACGTGGCGTCGGTGACGGCAGTAAGTGTGCTCATGCGAAGACCTCCTCGGCCTCGGTCAGGGTGGATGGCTCGTTCTCGAGGTGCGACAGGAAGTGCTGCGCGTCCTGGGCGGCGGCACAACCCGTGCCGGCGGCCGTGATCGCCTGCCGGTACGTGTGATCGACGAGATCGCCGGCCGCGAAGACACCAGGGATGTTCGTGCGAGTCGAGGGGTGGTCCACGCGTACGAAGCCGGCGGCGTCGGTGTCGACCATGCCGGTGACGATCTCCGAACGGGGGTCGTGGCCGATGGCGACGAAAAGACCGGTTGCCTGTAGCTCACGTTCGGCACCGGTGACGGTGTCGCGGAGGGTGACAGACTCCAGCTTCTCGGCCCCGTTCAGGCGTGCGACCTGGCTGTTCCAGGCGACTTCGATCTTCGGGTGGTCAAGCACGCGCTGCGCCATGATCTTCGACGCGCGGAACTCGTCGCGGCGGTGCACGACGGTCACCTTCGACGCGAAACGGGTGAGGAACAGGGCCTCCTCCATCGCGGAGTCCCCGCCGCCGACCACGACGACCTCCTGCTCACGGAAGAAAAACCCATCACAGGTGGCGCACCAGGACACCCCGCGGCCGGTGAGCCGCTCCTCATCCGGGAGGCCGAGCTTCCGATACGCGGAGCCCATAGTGAGGATCACCGCATGCGCACGGAACGTCTCGCCCGCGCCGGTCACGATGGTCTTGACCGGGCCGTCGAGGTCGACGCTGACCGCATCGTCGAGCAGGATGCGTGCGCCGAACCGTTCGGCCTGCTGACGCATCGACTCCATCAACTCCGGGCCGTTGACAGGGTCAACGAAACCCGGGAAGTTCTCCACCTCGGTAGTCGTCATCAACGCGCCACCAGTGGTCACCGAGCCGGCGATCACCACCGGGGCGAGGTTCGCCCGAGCCGCGTAGATCGCGGCGGTGAACCCCGCGGGGCCCGACCCGATGATGACCAGCTCAACCTCTTGATTCGACATGCATCTATATTGACATTCTTCAAAGCAACGAGCAAACGGATTCGGGAGTGTTCACCCACCCTTCACCGGAACGCGGGCCGTGGGGGTGACCGCCTAGAGCCGAGAGCGGAGCGCGTCGACGATTTGGTCGACCGTGGGCGCGCCTCTCAGGCCTTCGGGAGTGACGTACACTCGGCAGGCGAGATCGGAGGCACGCCCTTCGGTGGGAAACAGATCAGTGCCGTCGAGCGTGATCGTTGGAGAACCGGCGAACGCGGACCTCGCCGCGTCTTCGGCCGTGAGCAGCAGGCGAGTACTGACAGGGATGTCCGGCCGTCCTAGAGATTCCAGCGCCTCCCGCGTTCTGGCCTCCGCCGTCTCCCAACTAGGGCATTCATCGACGTGCAGGATCTCAACGCTCACCATCCATTCATTGTGCATGCCACCTGCCCGCTGTGGCTGCATCCGATGTGAGAGGAGCTTCCTGTGCAGGGAGACTGAATTCCAATGGAAGCCGCATCTCCCGCGGCTCGACCAGGCTGGCGGGCGCAGAATGTCGAATCCGGTCCGCGAGCCAATTGAGGTCCCCGGCTGTCACCGGCTCCACGGGCTCGAAGTCATCGGCGCCGCCGCGACCCGAGGGTGGCGAGGGGCGAGCTCGGCACCTCCCCAGCGTTACTGGCTCTGGCCAGATCAGACGCGATGCTACGGGCCTGCTGGTGAGCTGGCGAGAGCCGAGAGCGTCGAGGCGGGACCGCACGACTTCACACCGACGATGAGCAGGTACTTCTCGGGCGGCGTGAATCGGTGCGCGCCGGTGGCGCTGACGGAGTTTGAGGAGCGGAAGTTGCAGACGGCAACCGGGGCGATCCCGGTCACCGTCCAGCGGCGCGCTGGGGCCAATTCGCACTTCACGCACGATGCGCGGATCAAGTCACTCTCGTCGCGCCGATGCGTCGCTCCAAGATGCCACCGCTGATCTGTGCCATTCTGCTTCATAGCGACTTCGAGGGGGAGGCCAAGGGTGGCAGTTAAGCGCACGGATCGACAGGCTACAATTTGGCCGCTCGAGCCTCATACGGCCGCGAAGCATGACTTGCTCCGTGCGTACCTTGGAGCCTGGTTTGCAGTTCTCGGGTCCAGAAACTCGAGAGTTATCTTCCTCGACGGTTTTGCTGGTCCGGGAAGGTATGAGTCGGGCGAGGATGGTTCGCCGACTATCGCGCTTCAGGTGCTGCTTGAGCATGGGTACCTGGCAAAAATGAGTGGTACGCAGTTCGTCTTCGTCTTCAATGAGCAAGACGCACAGCGATTCGCCGAGCTCCAGCTGGTGATAGAAGACCTCAAGCGCAACTACCAAGGCCTCCCTAGCAACGTCGCCGTTCACCTGTCGAACCAACCATTCGTCGACCTCGCGGAGGACATGCTTTCAGGTCTCGGCGGACGCGCTATGGCTCCGATCTTCGCCTTTATCGACCCGTTTGGGTACGGAGCGCCAATGGATGTCGTCCGCCGCCTGCTCGCCAGTGACAGAAGCGAACTGTTCATCTACTTCAACACCAACCACATCAAGAGGTTCAGCGGAGCTCGCAAGATCGATCATCACCTCGAGCCCCTTTTCGGCACGGACGAGTATCTTCTCGCTCCATCCTCGGGTCGCGAACAGTTCCTGCACGATCTCTATGCGAGACAACTCCGGGAGGTCGCGCAGTTCCGCTACGTCCGCAGCTTCGCAATGGAGAACTATGGCGGACACACGTCATATCACTTGTATTTCTGCACGAACCACATCGCGGGACTCAAGAAAATGAAGGCAGCCATGTGGAAGGTGGCTCCTAGTGGCGACTATCGGTTCCGTGATCGGACGGCGGGACAGGCGGTTCTCTTTGATGCCGAGCCGGACCTTGAGTTCCTCGCGAACGAGATCACCAAATTCTTCGCAGGCAGAGCTGCATCCGTTGAGGAGGTGAGCGACTTCGTTGCTGAGCACACCAGCTTCACCGACTCGCACTTCAAACGTCCGTTGAAGGCCCTTCAGCACGCGGGTCGAATCTCGGTGCCGAAGCAGAACCGCTTCGGCACGTTCCCTGCGGGAACTATGATCCAGTTCTGACGCGGCTGGTCAGGCGGACTCAGCGGCGGGCATTTCGCTCCACACCCGTCCGTCAAGCGAACGGCCGCCAGCCTTCGGCGTTCGACCACCCCACTGCTTGTGAAAGAACGGCACGCCACTGGTTGCGCATCTGTCTCTGATCTCTCGCACCCAGTCCGGGTCTAGGGGACGCGCGCCTGGCCCGGACTCGCCACCCGTAATGACCCAGCCGATCCCATCGAGGGTGAGGTCAGGCAGGGGACCGATAAGCGGTTCGCAGGAAAGAAAGCGAACGGCCGCGGGCACCTGACGAAGGTGGTCGACGCGGTAGAGGTGCTCGTTGTCTTCCACGCTCACCCCCATCCAAAGGTTCGCCGGCCAATCAAGCTTGTCAGCAACCTTCGGGAGTCGAGATGAACGCTTCGTCAGAACCTGGTAGGTGTGCTGCGGGGTGTCCCTAATGACATCGAACACCCGCCTCACGAAATCCAAGGGCACCTTCGCGTGGAACAAGTCGCTCATCGAGTTGACGAACACCGTTCGACGCCCTGTCCACCGGTAGGGCTGAGCGAGAGCTGACTCGTGAAGCGTCAGCCCAAATCCCGGCCCAGAAGTGACAGGATTCCCGTCAGCCTGGTACTTCTCCGCGCCCATCGCTTTCAGCCGTTTTGCGAGGGTCAACGCGTAGCAGTGGTCGCATCCCGGAGTCACCCTGTCGCACCCTGTGGTGGGGTTCCACGTCACCTCGGTCCACTCGATGCCGGTGCGCTTAGCCATGATCGCCTCAATCCTCGTTACGCGATATGCGTTACGTGATATTCATAGTGTATGAAGATTAGGCCGGGAACCGCTGAGCTTCGTGCCGTGTCACGAGTAGCGTTCGGGCAGGCACATCGGCTTGAGCTGATGCTCGCCGTCATGGCTTCTGAGGATGGCTTGTGCACGCTGACGGAGCTTGCGAGGCGCTTGAACGTCACGATGAGCAGCCTGCAACGACCCTTTCAGGCACTCGTAGATCTAGGTCTACTAACAGAGCTGCCTGACACTGGGACGCGGTTTCGCTACTACGCGCGGAATCCGAGCTCCGCTTGGCAGTGGGCCGCCGATCTCTCCGCGACCGTTGGCGCCGCCGTCGTTGACGCAGCAGATCGATCCGCATAGCGCTGACCCGAACGCCCGCCGGCACGTTCGGTCTGGACATGTTCACGCCGAGGGCGAGCGCGGAATTGAGGGCGATTAGGAGCGAGAACGCAGATAACGGACGCTCTGCCAACTGAGCTAGAGGCCCGTGCCTCAATTCTAGAGGCCGCTCGATCCTGGTTCCGACCGCGCATCGCCTGAGACATGAGGAAGCGCCCGTCGACTCTCTTCGACGGGCGCTTCCGGTTAGGAGGGCGGTCCCCACCTTCCTCCCGCGCGTTCCCGATGACGGCTCCTCGCGTCATCCCCGCGCGGCGACCCGGGTCACTCAGCCCCGGTCGCTTTGTTCTCGGATCACTGTGCCGGCGGCATCAGCACCGAGTCGATGAGGTAGACCGTGGCGTTGGCGGTCTGCACGCCACCGCAGATGACGTTGGCGTCATTCACCATCCACTCATCGCCCGAGCCGGTGACCTCGAGCTCGGCGCCCTGCACGGTCTTGTGCATGCCTTCGATGTCGGCCGGCGCGATCTGGCCGGGCACGACGTGGTACGTCAGGATCGACGTCAGCGTGTCGGCGTCGGTCTTCAGGCCCTCGATCGTCGCTGCGTCGATCTTGGCGAAGGCGTCATCGACCGGCGCGAAGACGGTGAACTCGTCGCCGTTGAGCGTGTCGACGAGGTTGACGTCGGGGTTCAACTGACCGCTGACGGCTGCGACGAGCGTCTTCAGCAGCGGGTTGTTCGAGGCGGCCACGGCCACAGGGTCCTGCGACATGCCCTGGATCGAGCCGTCACCGTCCGGCACCTGCTCGGCGTACGCCTCGCAGCCGGGGCCGACGAGGTTCGCGGCCGGATCCATCATCTCGGGCGTCGCCTCTTCGCTCTTCGACGTCTCGGGCGCCTTGGGCTCGGACGACTCCATGTTCGAGTCGCCTCCCATCGAGCAGCCCGACAGGACGAGGGCGCCGACGAACCCGAGCGAGAGAGCGGCGGTGATCTTCTTCTTGGTGCTGAGCATTTCAACCTCCGGGGTTCCTGGCCGCGGACCTCCCGCGGCGTCGACGGTTGTTCGGAACCCCTGCGGAATCGGATGGGAACCAATCCGATCCGATTTCCGGAATCGAATCACGGGGGAGAGCTCACCCTGAAGGTCGGGCCGGGCGTGAAGGCTCGTTCACCTTCGGGTGACGGAGTGGCGTGATCCGGTGAGAGGAGGGATGAGGCATGCTTGTCGAGATGGTGATCGATGGCGTCGAGGTGCTCGAGGACGGGTCGTCCGGCGATCTCGCCGCCGACCTCCTCCTCCGTGTCGCCGAGGGCGACCAGCGCGCCTTCGCCGAGCTGTACGACCTGCTCTCCTCGCGCGTCTTCGCGCTGATCCTCAAGGTCGTCGTCAACCGCTCCCAGAGCGAAGAGGTGCTGCAGGAGGTCTTCCTCGAGATCTGGCAATCCGCTTCGCGGTTCGCTCCGAACAGAGGTCAGGGACGATCCTGGGTCTTCACGATCGCACACCGCCGGGCCGTCGATCGGGTGCGCTCGTCGCAGTCGAGCACCGACCGCGACATGCGCGTCGGGGTACGCGACCTCGGCGGAGAACGGGATGTGGTGCAGGAGGCCGTCGAATCGAAGCTGGAGGGGGAGCGGGTCGTCACAGCCCTCGCCGCCCTTCCCGAGGCGCAGCAGGAAGCGCTCATCCTGGCCTACTACGGCGGCTACAGCCAGAGCGAGATCTCGGCACTCACGGGAGTGGCGCTGGGAACGATCAAGACGAGAATGCGGGACGGACTGACGCGGTTGCGCGGAGAGATGGGGGTGTCAGCATGAACGAGCGGGAATTCGCGGAGCTTGCGGCAGGCCGCGCTCTCGGTGCACTGTCGGATGCCGACGAGCGGCGCTTCATCGAGGCGCTCGCCCGGCATCCCGAGTGGCAGGCCATCGCCGATGACGACCACGACACCGTGGCCGACCTCGCCGACAGTCTCACCCCGGTGACACCGCCGCCGGCGCTGCGCGCCGAGCTGCTGAGCCGGATCGCGACGTTGCCGCAGGGCGGCAACGCGGACGATGTTCATCCTGATGCCGAGACGGAGGCGGACGCGGCCGCTGTGGCGGATACTCAGGCTGTGCCGGATGCCGGGGCCGCGCCGGATGCGGATGCTGTGCCGGATGCCCGGGCCGTGCCGGATGCGGATGACCGCGGCCTCGATGCGCCAGAACGGCCGCGTGCGCCGTGGCGACGCCGGCTGTTCGCGCTCGCCGCGGGTCTCGCGCTGGTCGTCGGAGCGGGCGTCGCCACGACGGCCGTCATTTCGCAGCTGCAGCGCCCTGCCTCCGTGGTCGCGCTCGACGAGATCCGCTCCGCGCCCGACGCCGAGCAGGCCGAGGTACGGCTGGACTCCGGCGCGACGGCGACCGCGCACTGGTCGGGAGAGGTCGGAAAGGCCGTGCTCGTAGCATCCGGTCTCGACGACCTCGGTGCCGACAAGAGCTACGAGCTGTGGTTCGTTCGGGGCGACCAGCCGATCGCGGCCGGAGTGTTCGACGCCGACGACGGCAAGGCGACCGCACTGCTCGAGCAGCCCATGCAGGCGGGTGACGTCATCGCCGTCACGATCGAGCAGGCCGGCGGCTCGCCGTCGGGCTCGCCCACCACCGACCCGATCATCGTCATCCCCACGGCCTGAGACCGCCCGTGCGGGCGTACCCTTGACGGATGCCCGAGCAGTTCCATCGTCCCGTCCGCAGGCCGCCCACCGCGTTCGACAACATCGTGGGCGACGCTGATCCCGCCGAGCAGTCGCGTGTCGCACACGCCACGGCATCCGCCCTGCTCGAACGGGCGCGCAGCGACGAATCGGGTGCCGTCACCGAACGGCTGCTCGCTTTCGCATCCGAGCACGGAATCGACGAGATCGCCGAGCTGTGGTCGCACGCGCCGGCCCGTTCGCTGCCCGGTGCGCTGTGGCGCCTGTATCTGCTGCAGATCGCGATCCGCTCTGACGCGCAGCTCACGGCCCTGCTGTACGAACGCGGACGCGTCGAGCTGCACACCGCCGACGCGGCCATCGCCGGCGCGCCTGCACCCGCCGAGCCCGGTGAGCTGGTCGACCTCGTCGATGCCATCCTGCGCGGCGTGTTCCGAGGCGATTTCTCCGTGGCGCTCGAGCGTGCCGCCGCGTACTGCCGGGTGCAGGCATCCGGAGCCACGCACACCGCCGACGACTACGAGCAGACCGAGCCCCAGCGGGCAAGCGAGCTCACCCGCCGCGCTCTTCGCCTTTCGACCTACGCCGAGGACCTGTCCGCCTCCGCCGGGTCCTGGCGCCGCGGCATGCTGGCCTGACGTCCTCTTCCGGTCCTGGTCCGGTCCTGGGAAGCGGGCACCCTTGTCGCCGGGCCGTGTCGGAGTTCTCGGACGGTCCGGTCGCGCGGCGGCGTGCCGTGCATGGACACGCCGTGGCTGGGGCGGGTGGTCTGGCGCTTCCGACGCGGGATGCGGATGGCCAGCGTCGAGCGGGCATGAAAAAAGCCGGACCGCAAGAACGCCTCTCGGCGGAAGGCCGCTCGCAGCGGCGAATATTGGAGCCCGGGGTTATGCGGCCCGGCCGATCAAGTGTAACGCGTCCTCGGCTGGGGTATTCCCGCCGTCCTAAGCTGTGCACATGGCTCAGCGCTTCGCCCTCATGATCGCCCCCGCCGATGTCGCCGACGACCGAGCGGACTTCGGCGGCACCTTCACCGAGATGGATGTCGCTGCGCCCGCGCTCAGCGTGGGTGAGCTCAGCACGCAGCGCGGTGACGGCGTGTTCGAGTCGATCGGCGTGATCGACGGGCACGCGAACGAGGTCGAGGCGCACGTGCAGCGGCTCGCGCACTCGGCGCGGCTGTGCGACCTGCCAGCGCCGAACCTGGCGCAGTGGCGGCAGGCGATCGAGGCCGTCGCCGCGCACGCTCCAGCTGGCGAAGCGGTCATCAAACTGATCCTCAGCCGGGGAGTCGAGCACGGCCCCGCGCCGACGGCCTGGGCGACTGTCGCGGCGGCTCCCGACTTCAGCGCCGCGCGACGCGACGGCGTGAAGGTCGTCACCCTCGACCGCGGCTACGACCTCGGCGTGGCGGAGCGGGCGCCGTGGTTGCTGCTCGGCGCGAAGACTCTGTCGTATGCGGTGAACATGGCTGCGCTGCGCGAGGCGAAGCGACGCGGTGCCGACGACGCGGTCTTCGTCACCCGCGACGGGTACGTGCTCGAGGCGCCAACGGCATCGCTGATCCTCCGCTCGGGCGACGAGTTCCTCACGCCGGCTCCCGGCGGCGGCATCCTGCACGGCACCACCCAGCTCAGCGTCTTCGAGCATCTGGAGAGCCGTGGTTTCACGACGCGCTACGAGACCCTGACGGCGACCGATCTGATCAGAGCTGATGCGGCGTGGCTCGTCTCGAGCATCCGCCTCGCCGCGCCCATCACCGCCGTCGACGGCGCGCCCCTGGCATCCGACCCCGAGCTCACCGCTGAGCTGAACGGGTTCCTGCTCTCCCCACGCTGATTCGTCCGCCGGAAGTCTCAGACCGTGCGCGCGGGCCGCGGCGCGTCGCGCGTCGCCACGCCGCGGTCGGAGCGAATGACCTGGCGATTCCGACGTCGGATGCCCGGCGGGGGCGTCCGCAGGTGAGCGCGCGCCTCGATCTTCGCGATGATGGCCGCCTCGACCCGGCACCAGTCGTGCACGATCAGGGCGTAGTCGAACCGCAGCGTCTCGAAGCCGAGGGCGGCAGCGGCCGCATCCCGCCGCACGTCCTTGTGCCGCTGCTGCTCGCGCTCGTGGTTCTCCCGGCCGTCGCACTCGATCAGCAGTCGATCCCCGATCAGGATGTCGACCTCCCCGACGCCCCGGATGCTGAACTGCGTCCGCACGGAGATCCCGAGCAGGTGAAGGCGCAGCCGCACGAGCGATTCGAGCCCGCTGTCCGCATCCGAGCGGGCGATGTCGAGCATCCACCGCATGCGCACGGGCAGACGCCGCCAGAGCCAGGCGATGCCGCCCGGTGAGATCTTCGACAGCCGCAGCGCCGACTCGTAGGCCGCGAAGAAGGCCTCTTCGCTCTCGCACCGCGACATCTGCAGCAGCACGTTCTGCACGGGAGGCAGTTCGCCGATGACCGCGAGGCCCTCGTCCCAGTGCAGGCGGCATGCCGGAGAACCCGCGGACGCCGCCGCGGCCGCGCATGACCCGTGCGGAGCGCCGCGATCGCCCATCCAGACGTGGTCGGCGGCGCCGTCGAGCACCCAGAGCCCGTGCAGCCGCGCGGCTTCCGCGCATCCGGGAACGCCGCCGTGCGCGGTGGCGTGCCGGAACGCCACAGGAACGTCGGGCAGCGCGTAGATCCCTTGTCGCAGGCGCAGCACCTCACCGGCGCGCACGGCGCGGGTGAGTTCCCGCTCGCGCACGCCGAGCGCCCTGAGGTCCGCGGCGCGGGCAATGGGACCTCGAGTGATCAGTGCGCTGCGTGCGAGCATCCGTCGACGATGCCCGACCCGCCGCCCGCTCGATCACCCTGAACCCGACGGCTGTGCACAATCGCCCGCCTGTCCCGGATGTGCAGTGAGACCAGCCCGTCGGAAACACCGGACCGAATGTGAAAGAACCGGCGTGTCCCCGAGGGACACGCCGGTTCGAGATCGGATGGTCCGAGAACTCCGAGAACTCCGAGAACTCCGACAGCTCCGACCGCGCCAGCCAGCCAGACAACCAGCCCAGCCGAGCCGAGCCCGGGCTTACCCGAAGCGACCCGACACGTAGTCCTCTGTGGCCTGCACCGAGGGCGTGGTGAAGATGGTCGAGGTCTCGTCGAATTCGATCAGCTTGCCCGGCTTGCCCGTGCCGGCGATGTTGAAGAACGCGGTCTTGTCGCTCACTCGCGACGCCTGCTGCATGTTGTGCGTGACGATCACGATCGTGTACTCGTTCTTGAGGTCCTGGATGAGCTCCTCGATCGCGAACGTCGAGATCGGGTCGAGCGCCGAGCAGGGCTCGTCCATCAGCAGCACCTCGGGCGACACGGCGATCGCGCGCGCGATGCACAGACGCTGCTGCTGACCGCCCGAGAGGCCGGACCCGGGCTTGTCGAGGCGGTCCTTGACCTCGTTCCAGAGGTTCGCGCCCATCAGCGACCTCTCGACGAGGGCATCCTGATCGCTCTTCGACATCTTGGCGTTGTTGAGCTTCACGCCCGCCAGCACGTTCTCTTTGATCGACATCGTCGGGAAGGGGTTGGGGCGCTGGAAGACCATTCCGACCTGGCGCCGCACGAGAACGGGGTCGACGCCCGCGCCGTACAGGTCCTTCCCGTCGAGCAGCACCTCGCCCTCGACGCGGGCGCCGGGGATGACCTCGTGCATGCGGTTGAGCGTGCGCAGGAAGGTGGACTTGCCGCAGCCCGACGGTCCGATGAAGGCGGTGACGCTGCGCGGCTGGATCTCGAGGGAGACGCCCTCGACGGCGAGGAAGTCGCCGTAGTAGACGTTGAGGTCGTTGACTTCGATGCTCTTGGACATAGCGGGTTCCTTCGGGTTCGGGTGCGACTCAGCGGCCGGCGGTCTTCGGGGCGAACAGCTTCGCGATCAGACGCGCGAGCAGGTTCAGCAGCATGACGATGAGGATCAGGGTGAGCGCGCCGGCCCAGGCGCGGGCGACCGAGGCATCCGCCGCGGTTCCCTGGTTCATGTAGGAGTTGTAGACGAACACCGGCAGGGTCATCATCTGACTGTTCACGAGGTTCGTGTTGAGGCTGGCGGTGAAGCCGGCGGTGAGCAGCAGCGGGGCGGTCTCGCCGATCACGCGCGAGATGGCCAGCATGACCGAGGTCGTGATGCCGGCGATCGAGGTCGGCAGCACGATCTTCAGGATGGTGAGCCACTTGGGCACGCCCAGCGCGTACGACGCCTCGCGCAGCTCGTTCGGCACGATGCGCAGCAGCTCCTCGCTGCCTCGCACGACGACAGGCACCATCAGCACCGCGAGAGCCAGGGCGCCCATCAGTCCCATCGAGATGCCTGGCCGCACGAGCAGGGCGAAGACGGAGTAGATGAACAGACCGGCGACGATCGACGGGATGCCCGTCATCACGTCGACGAGGAAGGTGATGCCCTTGGCGATGCGACCCCGGCCGTACTCGACCAGGTAGATCGAGGTCATGAGGCCGACGGGCACGGCGATCAGCGTCGCGGTGAGGGTGACGAGCACGGTGCCCCAGATCGCGTGCACGATGCCGCCGCCCTCGCCGACGACGTTGCGCATCGAGTAGCTGAAGAACTCGGCGTCGAAACGGCCGATGCCGTTCGCGACGACCGTCCACAGCAGCGAGATGAGCGGGAGCAGCGCGACGACGAACGCGGCGGTGACGAGCGCGGTCATCAGGCGGTCGACGGCCTTGCGGCGGCTCTCGGCGATCGACGAGACGACCGTGATGAGCACCATGTAGATCAGCACGCCCACGATGACGGCGCCGGCGATGTTGAAGTCGGCCGGGTCGGCGCCGATGGCCGCGAGGGCGAAGACGGTGAATGAGATGGCGAGGGATGCCCCGAGCAGGGCCCACGGGGCCCACGAGGCGAGGCGGCCTGCGGTCAGCGAGGTCGAGGCGGGTGCGGCGGTGAGCGTTGTCATGTCAGTTCGCTCCAGAGAACTCGGCGCGACGGGCCACGATCCAGCGAGCGAGCGCGTTGACCGCGAAGGTCACGACGAACAGCACCAGACCGGTGGCGATGAGGGTGTTCACACCCGTGTCGTGGGCCTCGGGGAAGGCGAGAGCGATGTTCGCGGGGATCGGGGTGGGGTTGGTGGCGGTGAGCACCAGGAAGCTGTAGACGGCGGCGGGGGAGAGCACCATGGTCACGGCCATGGTCTCGCCCAGCGCACGGCCGAGGGCGAGCATGACGGCCGACACCATTCCGCCGCGCGCGAAGGGCAGCACGGCCATGGTGACCATCTCCCAGCGGGTGGCGCCGAGGGCGAGGGCGGCCTCTTCGTGCAGCTTCGGGGTCTGCAGGAAGACCTCGCGGCAGATCGCGGTCATGATCGGGATCACCATGACCGCGAGCACCACGGCGGCGGTCATGATGGTCTTGCCGGTCGACGACACCTGACCGCCGAAGATCGGGAACCAGCCGGCGTTCTCGTTCAGCCAGGCGTAGATGGGCTGAAGCAGGGGCGCGAGCACGAGACCGCCCCAGAGGCCGAAGACGACCGAAGGCACAGCCGCGAGAAGGTCGATGACGTAGCCCAGCACGCCGGCGAGCCGGCGCGGCGCGTAGTGCGAGATGAAGAGCGCGATGCCGATCGCGATCGGCGTCGCCATCAGCAGGGCGAGGAACGACGCCCAGACGGTGCCGAAGGCGAGCGGCCCGACGTACTCCCAGAACGAGCGGCCCTCGAGGATGTGGTTGTCGCTCGTGTCGGGCGCGAACGCCGGCAGGCTCTGGATGATGAGGAAGGCGGCAACCGCGGCGAGCACGACGAGGATGATGATGCCTGCGCCGAGCGCGCTGCCCGAGAACACCCGGTCGCCGAGGCGCTGCTTGGCTTTGATCGGGGCAGGCGGGGCCTGCCTGGTCGTCGTGCTCATGGTCTCCGTTTCGGGTCGAAGTGCGTATGAGGGCTGACCCTCCGGTGCCCCCGCGCCGGATCGGACGCGGGGGCACCGGTGTCAGCTGGTGGTGATGGGTCAGCCGACCTTGATCGTGTCGATCGCTGCGAGGACCTTCTCGCGCAGGCCGTCCGAGATCGGAGCGCTGCCGGCGTTGTCGGCGGCAGCCTTCTGGCCGTCCTCGCTGGCGATGTACTCGAGGTACGACTTCACGAGCTCGGCCTTGTTCTCGTCTTCGTACTGCTCGCAGGCGACGAGGTAGCTGACCAGGGCGATCGGGTACGAGCCCGCGGGTGCCGCGGCGGGGTCGACGTCGAAGACGAGGTCGGCGTCTCCGCGACCCTCCTCGAGCGGCGATGCCTCGACGAGCGCGGCGGCGGCCTCAGCCGAGTACGCGATGTACTCGCCCTCGACGCCGACCTTGACCTGACCGAGGCCCTTGGTCTGCGAGGCGTCGGCGTAGCCGATCGCGCCGTTGCCGGACTTGATCGCCTGCACGACACCCGAGGTGCCCTGAGCGGCTTCGCCGCCCTGCAGCGGCCAGACGCCGTCGGCCTCGTTGGTCCAGACGTCGGGAGCGGTCGCGTTCAGGTACGCGGTGAAGGTCTCGGTGGTGCCCGAGTCGTCGGAGCGGTGCACGGGCGAGATCGCCAGGTCGGGCAGCTCGACGCCCTCGTTCTGCGAGGCGATGGCCTCGTCGTTCCAGTTGGTGATGGTGCCGGCGAAGATGCCGGCGATCGTCTTGGCGTCGAGGTTCAGCTCGTCGACGCCCTCGAGGTTGAAGGCGACGGCGACGGGCGAGATGTACAGCGGCACCTCGACGATGCCCTCGGACGAGCAGGTCTTGAAGCCGTCGGTGAGCTCCTCGAGCTTGAACGCCCGGTCCGAGCCGATGAAGTCGCTCGCGCCGGCGATGAAGTTCTCGCGGCCGGTGCCCGAGCCAGTGGGCTCGTAGTTGATGGTGACGCCGGTGTTGGCGGTCTGGAATGCGGCGACCCAGGCCTCCTGGGCGGCGCCCTGCGACGAGGCGCCGGTGGCCTTCAGCGTGCCCTCGAGGTTCGAGGCCGCGGGGGCGTCGGAGTTCTCGGCAGCGGGGGCTTCGTTCGCGGCGCAGCCTGCGAGTGCGAGGGCGGCGACAGCGCCGACGGCGCTGATACGAGCGATGCGGGTGATCTTCACTGTGGATCCGTTCGATCGGGGAATGTGTATGGCCCGGTGCAGGGCACACAGTGACGTTAGGAGGGCCGGTTAACGAGACTCTCCCCGACAGGTGAACGGGAGGTGAACGAGGTGGGGACAGTCGGAGCGGATCCCGCGCCCCCACTGGTCAGATCTTGGGCTCGTGGGTCTCTATGGAGATGATCCCCGACCCGGGGTTGGTGGCCGACAGATGCACCACGCTGAACGCCGCGACATTCAGTGCGCTGGCGCTGTCGATGTACGACCCGGGCAGGGTTCCCGTGGCGAGCGCGAGCTCCGACAGGATGGCGGGGAGCACCGGTCCGTGGCTGCACAGCACCGTGGCCTTGCGAGAGCGCACCCGGCGGCCGATCACCGAACGAACGTCGGCGGCATCCGCCTCCCATGCGTCCTGACTGAGCTTAGGGGTCAGCCGGGCCATCCGGCCCAGCTTGCGCTCCAGGGGAGCCACGGTCTGCGCGCAGCGCACGGCATCGCTGGTGACGATCCGCTTCACACCGAAGGCGCGCAGGGGGCCGACGATCGCCTTCGCCTGCAGCAGGCCCTTGTCGGTGAGGGGGCGCGCGGCGTCCGCCTCATGCCAGTCGGAGCGCGACACGGCCTTCGCGTGCCGCAGCGCGATGACGGGGAAGGTGTGCAGCACGCCGTCGTCGACGAGGCGGATGAAGTTGTCGAGGATCTCGACGTCGACCGGGTAGCTGAGGTGCTTGCGCGCCTTCTTCAGGCTCACCCACTCGACGCCCGAGATCTCGCCGTTGGGCACGAACGACGAGGCGCGGATCGCGTCGTCCGTGGCCTCAGCGGCCCAGTAGTGCACGACCTTCTGCCGCTTCGGGCGCATCCAGTACTTGCTGACGCCGATCGGGACCCCGAGCGAGACCTTGATGCCCGTCTCCTCGCGGACCTCGCGCACGGCGGTCTCGGCGAGCATCTCGCCGGGATCGACCTTGCCCTTCGGCAGGGTCACATCGCGATACTTCGTGCGATGGATGAGGAGCACCCTGAGCTTGTCGTCGACGAGGCGCCAGACCACGGCGCCGGCCGCGTAGACCGCCGAATCGCTCATCGGATCGTGCGCTTGCTGCGACGACGCCGACGAGCCTGCACGCTCGCCATCGTGAGATCCTGCAGATCGACCAGGGGTGCTCCGTCGATCTCGGCGACGCGCTTCCATTCACCGCCCTCGGCCAGATGCCACGAGTTGGTGTGCGGATCCATGGCGAGATCGAACAGCGCGTGCAGCTCCTGCAGGTGCGCCGGCTCGCTCAGCCGCACCAGTGCCTCGACACGGCGGTCGAGGTTGCGGTGCATCATGTCGGCGCTGCCGATGTAGACGATCGGTGAGCCGTCGTTGTCGAACATGAACAGCCGGGAGTGCTCGAGGTAGCGGCCGAGGATGCTGCGCACCGTGATGTTGTCGCTCACACCGGGCAGGTCCACGCGCAGGCTGCAGATGCCTCGAACCCACACATCGACCTTCACGCCCGCCATGCTCGCGCGGTACAGGCCGTCGATGATCTCCTCGTCGACCATCGAGTTGACCTTGATCCGGATGCGGGCCGGCTTGCCCGCCTCGGCATTGCGGCGCTCTGCGTCGATGTGCCGCATCAGACCCTTGCGCAGGTGGCGGGGGGCGACGAGGAGGTGCTTGAACTTCTTCTCGATCGCGTAGCCGCTGAGCTCGTTGAACAGGCGCGTGAGGTCCTTGCCGACCTGGGGGTCGGCGGTGAACAGGCCGAAGTCCTCGTAGATGCGACTCGTCTTGGGGTTGTAGTTGCCCGTGCCGATGTGCGAGTAGTGGCGCAGCACGCCGTCTTCCTCGCGGATGACCAGGGCGAGCTTGCAGTGCGTCTTCAGGCCCACCAGGCCGTACACCACGTGCACGCCGGCCTTCTCGAGCTTGCGGGCCCAGACGATGTTGTTCGCCTCGTCGAAGCGCGCCTTGACCTCGACGAGCGCGAGCACCTGCTTGCCCGCCTCGGCCGCGTCGATCAGAGCCTGAACGACGGGGCTGTCTCCGGAGGTGCGGTAGAGCGTCTGCTTGATGGCGAGCACGTGGGGGTCGCGAGCGGCCTGCTCCAGGAAGGCCTGCACGCTCGTCGCGAAGGATTCGTACGGGTGGTGCACGAGCACGTCGGACTTGCGGATCGACTGGAAGATGTCGGTGCGCTCATTGCTGTCGCCGGGCTGGAACGCGACGGCCGTGGTCGGCAGATGCGGCGGGTAGCGCAGGTCGGGACGGTTGATCCTGCCCAGGTCGAACAGACCGCGCAGGTCGAGCGGTCCGGGAAGCCGATAGACCTCCTGGTCGGTGATGTCGAGCTCCCTGATCAGCAGGTCGAGGGTGACCTCGTCCATGTCGTCGGTGATCTCGAGCCGGATCGGGGGTCCGAAGCGGCGGCGCAGCAGCTCGGCCTCGAGCGCCTGGATGAGGTTCTCGCTCTCGTCCTCCTCGATCTCGACGTCCTCATTGCGGGTGAGTCGGAAGGCGTGGTGGTCGAGCACCTCCATGCCGGGGAACAGGTCGCCGAGGTGGTTGGCGATGAGCTCCTCGAGGCGGATGAAGCGGGTGATCTCGCTCGTGCCCGGCACCTCGACGAAGCGGGGCAGCATGGTCGGCACCTTCAGCCGGGCGAAGTCCTGCCGGCCGGTGCGGGCGTTGCGGATGCGGATGGCCAGATTCAGCGACAGGCCCGAGATGTACGGGAACGGGTGCGCCGGGTCGACGGCGAGCGGCATGAGCACGGGGAACACCTGCGCCTGGAAGTACTCGCCGAGCGCGTCGCGCTCTGAGTCGGTGAGGTCGTTCCACTCGGTGATCTCGATCCCGGCGTCGGCGAGGGCCGGGCGCACGAGGTCGGTCCAGGCGGCGGCGTGACGCAGCTGCAGGGCATGAGCGTCGCGCGAGATGTCGGCCAGCACGTCGGTCGGAGCCCGGCCGACGTTGGTCGGCACGGCGAGCCCCGTCAGGATGCGTCGCTTCAGCCCCGCGACCCTGACCATGAAGAACTCGTCGAGATTGCTGGCGAAGATGGCGAGGAAGTTCGCCCGCTCGAGCTCCGGCAGCGACGGATCCTCGGCGAGCTCGAGCACCCGCTGGTTGAACGCCAGCCAGCTCAGCTCGCGGTCGTGGTAGCGGTGGTCGGGGAGCACCGCGTCAGGGGCCTCGTGCGCGTCGAAGTCGTCGTCCTCGGCATCCCCGAGGCCGGTGTCGACAAGGGCGGGTTCCATCATGGGGTACATCTTTGCACCCGCCGGTGACGGATATGCGAACTCAGTCCGCCGATGTCGACGGCTCGTCGTGCAGATTGAAGCGATACCCGACGTTGCGCACGGTGCCGATGATCTGCTCGGCCTCGCCGAGCTTGGCGCGCAGCCGTCGCACGTGCACGTCGACCGTGCGCGTGCCCCCGAAGTAGTCGTAGCCCCACACATCGCTCAGCAGCTGCTCGCGGGTGAATACGCGGGAGGGGTGCGTGGCGAGGAAGTGCAGCAGCTGGAACTCCTTGTAGGTGAGATCCAGCGGCCGCCCGTGCAGGCGGGCCGAGTACGACTGCTCGTCGATCGTGATGCCGGACGCCTGCACGTGGGCGGGGGCTGCGGCATCCACCCGGGCCAGCGCGAGCCGCAGGCGGGCATCCACCTCCGCCGGACCAGCCGTGCACAGCAGCACGTCGTCGAAGCCCCAGTCCGACGCGATGGCGCTCATGCCGCCCTCGGTGACGACCAGCAGCACCGGCGCCTCGGTCGCGGCGGTGCGCAGCAGCCGGCAGGCTGCGCGCGCCGCAGCCAGGTCGCCGCGCGCGTCGACGAGCACGGCATCGCTCTCGGGCAGATCCAGAAGGCGTGCCTGGTCGAGCGGGTGGCGGCGGATGCTGTGCGGCAGCAGCTCGAGCGCAGGCAGCGCCGGGTCCCCGTCGGGGGCCGAGGTGAGTGCCAGCACGAGGACCACGGGTCAATGCTAGTGGCGCAGGCGCGGCTGATGACGGGATGCCGGATGCCCGCAGGCGCGGCCGTTACGATGTCACCATGTCTGAACCGGCCCTCGCCCCGCGCAACGCCTTCCACGGCGTGGTCGCGGTCTGGATCGCCTCGCTGGTGGTCGCGGTCACGCTCGGCATCGTGCTGCCCGAGGAGTCGAGGGTGGGATGGCTGCTGATCGCCTTCGGCGGGATCGTGCTCGTCTCGTTCGGCGTCCAGCTCGCCTATGGACGGGCGCAGGGGTTCATCGTGCGCATGGCCGGCAGCGTCGTCGGGGCACTGGTGATCATGGGCCTGGTGTCGGCGGCCTTCGGCATCGCCGCACTCGCGTCGGCCCTCTGACACCCCTTCCGCGGAGGGGTAGAGTGGACGGCATGGACCTCGTCGCGCTCGAATTCTTCTTCCTCGGCCTGCTGGGGCTTGCGAGCCTCGCGATCGCCTTCGTCTCCGGCGTCGTGCTCGTCAACCTGTTCCGCGGCCAGCGCTGATCCGACGCCGTCGTGATCGAGCTGCCCACCGATCTTCCGGCTGACCTCGCACCGCTGTCCTGGCTGCTCGGTGTCTGGGAGGGCACCGGCGTCATCGAGTACACGGCCGGCGAGCACCGTCACCAGGGGGAGTTCACGCACCGCGTGAGCTTCAGCCATGATGGCGGCCCCTTCCTGAACTACGCCGCGTCCGCGTCGTTCCGCGGCGCCGACGGCATGGACGAGCCCGTCGCCCTGCTGGCGGAGACGGGCTTCTGGCGTCTCGCGCGTCCGCTCACGGACGCCGACCCCGGTCCGGCCCTGCTTCCGCCGACTGGAGAGGCTGCGCCGCGCACGGTCGACGACGTCGAAGCGCTGCGCACCGACGACGGATTCCCGCTTCAGGTCTCGGTGACGCACTCCGACGGCACGCTCGAGCTGTACCTGGGTCGCATCGCCGGCCCGCGCATCGACATCGCCACCGACGCCGTCGTCCGCCCCGCCGAGAGCCGGGAGTACTCGGCGGCGACCCGCATGTACGGGCTGGTCGACGGGCATCTGCTCTGGGCGTGGGACATCACCGCCCTCGGCGAGAAGCTGAAGTCGCACGCCTCGGCGCGCATGGCGAAGGTCTGACATGGCCGCGTTCGACGGCATCGCGGGCGCTGTGCGCGAGGGCGAGCTGATCCAGCACTTCGGCAACCCGCTCGTCGAGCAGCGCCGCCTGGCGTCTGGTGAGGCGATCGCGCCGATCACGGATCGCGTGCTGATCGAGGTCGCCGGCGACGACAGGCTCAGCTGGCTCGACTCGATCACCTCGCAGTCCGTGGCGCGGCTGCGCGCCGGCGACAGCACCGAACTGCTCGTGCTCGACCCGCAGGGCCGGGTAGAGCATGCGGCCGGCGTTCTCGAAGACGGCGCGTCGGTCTGGCTGATCGCCGACGAGGGCGGCGCCGAGAAGCTCGCCGGCTGGCTGCAGCGCATGGTGTTCCGCTCGCGCGTGACGGTGACCGTGCGCGCAGAGGCGACGCTGGTCGGTTTCTTCGCAGGCGGGTCCGCAGAGGCGCGCACGACGGCATCCGCACCGCACGGCGTCCCGCTGATCTGGCGCGACCCGTGGGCGCACGTGCAGCCAGGTGGGCACCAGTACGCCGTCGCCTCCGGTCATCCGGCCGCCGACTACAGCTGGTGCATCGCCGTCGTCGACGACGCAGGCTCGCTGACCGGACCCTTCGCCGGAGCACTCGCCGCCGAGGCGCTGCGCGTCGCTGCCTGGCGGCCCCGCTGGTCTCGCGAGGTCGATGACCGCAGCATCCCGCACGAGTCCGACTGGATCCGCAGTGCGGTGCATCTGAACAAGGGCTGCTACCGCGGCCAGGAGACGGTCGCCAAGGTGCACAACCTCGGGCATCCACCTCGCCGGCTCGCCGCGCTGCTGCTCGACGGCAGCGATGTCGTCATGCCGTCGCCTGGCGACGCGGTGCTGGCGGGGGATGCCGAGGTCGGGCACATCACCTCGGTCGCGATGCACCATGAAGACGGCCCGATCGCGCTCGCGATGCTGTCGCGCCGTGCGCCGGTGGGCGAGCTGGTGGTGCGAGCGGGAGAGACGCTGATCGCCGCTGCTCAGCAGGTGATCGTACCGGCCGACGCCGGTGCCACCGCCGACGTGCCGCGGCTCACCCGGCTGTCGCGGCGCCCGGTCGCCGAAGACCCGCGCCACACGCGCTGATCGTCGCCTCCGTGCCCGTCAGGATGCGGGGGAGACGGTCGACCAGGGAACGGTGAGCTCGCCGAGGCGCCAGCGCGTCCTGGTGCCCTGGATGGGGACGCCCTGCGTCTTCAGGGCCGTCACGGCCGCGAGCCAGCGCTGCACGGGGCCGAAGGTCGAGAGGGGAGCGGCGCGTTCCCATTCGCGGTCGAGGGTGGTCAGCAGTTGGTGGATCCGCTCGCCGCGGACGTTGCGGTGGATGAGCGCCTTGGGCAGACGCTCGGCGACGATCCCCGGATGCTCGAGGCCGGCCAGCCGCAGCGAGATCGTGAACGCGACGGGGGAGCCGTCGGAGGCCACGTCGACCCAGCTCGAGATGCGTCCGATCTCGTCGCAGGTGCCCTCGAAAAGCATCCCTTCCGGCGCGAGACGTGAGGCGACCTGGCGCCATGCGTCGGCGACGTCGCCCTCGTCGTACTGCCGCAGCACGTTCATCGCCCTGATGACGGCGGGGCGGCGCCGGTCCGGCACCGGCACCTCGAAGCCGCCGCGTGCGAACGACACCGCGAGGTCAGGGGCGAAGGGCGTTCCGCCTGCGCGCACCTCCTCGAGCTGCCGCCGGGCTGTCGTGACGCGCTCCGGGTCGAGCTCGAGCCCCAGCACCTCGGCATCCGGCCGCACCCGGCGCAGGCGCGTCGCCAGCTCGAACGCGGTGACGCCGCTGGCGCCGTAGCCCAGATCGACCACGAGCGGATCGGATGCCCTGCGGAACGCGTCGGACGCCGCGATCCAGCGGTCGTTGCGTCGCAGCCGGTTCGTCCCCGTCGTCCCTCTCGTCGGCTGCCCCACAGGTGCGTTCATCTCTCCCATTCTTCCTCACTCCTTCCTCCTCGCTCATGCTCCACGCAAGCAGTCGAGGGCGGAGTGACCTTGTCGGAATGAGCATTGGGGAGGAGCGAAGCGGAGGGGCCCACTCTGCGAATGAAGACAAGGTCACGCAGCCCGCCCCGATGAGCAGAGTCGATAAACTCAGACCCATGACGCGCACCCTGATCCTGCTCCGCCACGGCCAGAGCGAATGGAACCAGCTCAACCTCTTCACGGGATGGGTGGACGTCCGCCTGACCGACCAGGGCAAGGCCGAGGCCCGGCGCGGTGGCGAGCTGCTGGCCGAGTCCGGGCTGCTGCCCGACGTGCTGCACACCTCGCTGCTGAGCCGTGCGATCCAGACCGCGAACATCGCCCTCGACGCGGCCGATCGCCTGTGGATCCCTGTCACGCGATCGTGGCGTCTCAACGAGCGTCACTACGGCGCGCTGCAGGGCAAGGACAAGGCGCAGACGCTCGAGGAGTTCGGTGCTGAGCAGTTCCAGCTGTGGCGCCGCTCGTTCGACGTGCCGCCGCCTGTGCTCGCGGACGACAGCGAATTCAGCCAGGTGAACGACCCGCGCTACGCGGGCATCGACGGCGAGGTCCCGCGCACGGAGTCGCTCAAGCTCGTCATCGACCGTCTGCTGCCGTACTGGAACGACGCGATCGTGCCCGACCTCGAAGCAGGCAAGACGGTGCTGGTCACCGCGCACGGCAACTCGCTGCGCGGCCTGGTGAAGCACCTCGAGGGCATCAGCGACGACGACATCGCCGCGCTGAACATCCCCACGGGCATCCCGCTGGTGTACGAGCTCGATGAGAACAACGTGCCGACCGGTCCGAGCCGCTACCTCGACCCCGAAGCCGCCGCCGCTGGAGCAGCAGCGGTCGCCGCCCAGGGCAAGAAGTAACACCCCTGCTCACGCCGAGACCCCGTGCCGCAGTCGTCTGCAGCACGGGGTCTCGGCGTTCAGCGGGGTGCCGGCGCGAACGGGCCGACGCCGCGCTCAGAGCGCGGGGGGAACGGGCGGCGTGGGCGCCGACTGCGCCTCGGCTGCCAGGGCGATGTCCTCTTCGTGCACGGCCCAGTCGCCGGTCGCCAGATAGACGACCTTCTTGGCGACGGCGACAGCGTGGTCGGCGAAGCGCTCGTGGTAGCGGCTGGCGAGCGTGGCATCGACGGTGGCTGTCGCCTCGCCCTTCCAGTTGTCGCTGAGCACCTTCTCGAACACGCTGGCGTGCAGCTCGTCGACGTCGTCGTCCGCGTTGCGGATCTCGTCGGCGAAGCGCAGGTCCTGGGTGCGCAGCAGTTCGGCGAGGGTGCCGGCGATCTGCACGTCGAGCTCGCCCATGCGGCGGAAGGTGCCCTTCAGGCCCTTGGGCACGGCACGCTCGGGGAAGCGAAGCCGCGCGAGCTGGGCGATGTGCTCGGCCATGTCGCCCATGCGCTCGAGCGAAGCGCTCACGCGCAGTGCGGTGATGACGATGCGCAGGTCGCGGGCGACCGGCTGCTGGCGGGCGAGGATCTCGATGGCCTGCTCGTCGAGCGAGACGGCGAGCTCGTCGATCTTGGCGTCGTCGGCGATGACCTCCTCGGCCAGTGCGACGTCGCTCTCGGCGAACGCCGTGGTGGCCTTCTGGATCGCGACCGTGACCAGGTCTGCGATCTCGGCGAGGCGCGACTGCAGCTCTTCGAGGGACTGGTGGAAGACTTCGCGCATGTCGGCGCAACCTTTCGTCGGGGGTTCGGCACGGCATGCCGAGGGGCACGCGCTCACGCGGCCGGAACGATTGTCCGGGGCGAAGGTTAACAAACGGTGCCGGGAACGTGAATACTAGCCCTTCCGCCGCATGACCACGCGGTGTACGTCTGGTGGCCGGCGCCCAGACCCCTACTGTTGAGGCATGGACTCCGCTCAGCTCGCGCTGTTCGCGCTCGCCGTCGGCGCACTGATCGGCGCCGGCGCAGTGCTGCTCGTCAGCTGGGCGTATCGCGTGCGGGCGATCGCTCTGCAGGAGACCTCGACGACCATCCCGGAGGGCGTCGCCGATGTGCTGGCGGGAATGGACGACGCCGCCTGCGTACTCGACGCCTCGGGCCTGGTGGTCGCGACGTCGAATGCGGCGACGCGCTTCGGCATCCGCACGGGTGCCGTGCTCGAGAATGTGGAGCTTCGTCGTCTCGTGCGCGGCGTGCGCGACAGCGGCGCGAGTGCCACCGAGACCCTTCGTCTCACGGGCGGCGCGTCGCTCGATCCGCGCCTGGTCTCGGCCCGTGCGAGCTCGGTCGGCCCTCAGCTGACGCTGCTGATCATCCGCGACGTGACCGAGCGCGAGCGCCTCGACCAGATGCGCACCGACTTCGTGTCGAACACCAGCCACGAGCTGAAGACACCGGTCGCGTCTGTCAGCCTGCTGGCCGAGGCCATCGAGTCCGCCGCGGACGATGCCGATCAGGTGCGCATCTTCGCAGCGCGCATCACGGCAGAGGCGACGAGGCTCGCGCAGCTCACCGGTCGCATCCTCAGCCTGTCCCGCCTTCAGGCGGCCGAGAGCCTGTCGCAGGTCGAACCGGTCGCGATCGACGAAGTCGTCGCCGCGTCGATCGAGGCCCACTCCGTGCAGGCGGACTCCGCCGGGGTCGAGCTCAGCCGCGGGGGCGAGAGGGGAGTCTGGGTGCGCGGCGACGCTCAGGTTCTCATCGAGGCGGTCGGCAACCTCATCGCGAACGCGATCGTGTACTCGCCCAGGGGCTCGCGCGTGGGCGTGGGGGTGAAGGTCGACGGTGATGTGGTCGAGATCGCTGTCACCGATCAGGGCATCGGGATCTCGGATGCTGATCGTGAGCGCATCTTCGAGCGGTTCTACCGTGCCGATGAGGCCCGCTCGCGCCGTACGGGAGGCACGGGCCTCGGGCTGTCGATCGTGAAGCACGCGACGCAGCGGCACGGCGGCGAGGTGCGCGTGTGGTCGCGGCCCGGCCGCGGATCGACGTTCACGATGCGTCTGCCGCGAGCCGGCGCCCCCGAAGCCGGTGCAGACAAGAAGTCCAAGAGGAAGAACAAGAAGAAGCGCCCGAATGCGGATGCCCGCAGACGCGACGCTCGAAACGGAGAGTTCGCATGACCCGCATCCTGCTCGTCGAGGATGAGCCAGATCTGGCCGACCCGCTCGCCTACCTGCTGCGGCGCGAGGGCTACGAGGTCGAGATCTGCGAGGACGGCCCCGGCGCGCTGACCGCGTTCCGGGAGCGCGGCGCCGACATCATCCTGCTCGACCTCATGCTTCCGGGCATGGCGGGCACGGAGGTGTGCCGCCAGGTTCGGCAGACCTCGAGCGTTCCCATCATCATGCTGACCGCGAAGGACTCCGAGGTCGACATCGTCGTGGGGCTCGAGCTCGGTGCCGACGATTACATCACCAAGCCGTATTCGTCGCGCGAGCTCCTCGCGCGCATGCGCGCCGTGCTCCGTCGTGTCGTGCAGGCCGAGGCCGAGGTCGACGAGCGCGTGCTCGAGGGAGGGCGCGTGACCCTCGACATCGACCGTCACACGGTCGCCGTCGACGGCTCGGAGATCAACATGCCGCTGAAGGAGTTCGAGCTGCTCGAGGTGCTGATGCGCAACGCCGGTCGCGTGCTCACTCGCGGTCAGCTGATCGATCGCGTCTGGGGCAGCGACTACTTCGGAGACACCAAGACGCTCGACGTGCACATCAAGCGGATCCGCTCGCGCATCGAGAAGAACCCCGGCGACCCCGTGATGCTCGTGACCGTGCGCGGACTGGGCTACCGTTTCGAGGGCTGATGGGCCCGGACGCAGAAGAGGCCGGCTCCCCTGGGGAGCCGGCCTCGTCGTGTTCGCGGTCGTCGCCGCGGAGAGTCAGGATTCGGTGTCGGAGGACTCGGCAGCCGGCACGAGGTCGGCGTACTGGGGCAGCGAGCCGTCGAGCACCGGCACCTCGGCGGGCACGGCCTCGCCGTCGCCCGAGACGATCAGCACCTCGACCGTGGCGCCGGGCTTGGTGTCGAGGCTCTCGATGCGCAGCGGCATCTCGTCGGCGCCGAGGCTCACGCGCTCTTCGCTGGGCACGCGCAGGGAGAGCTGCTCTCCCGCAACGTCGATGTCGACGCTGGTGGTCTCGGATCCCTGGTTGACGAACGCGCCGACCAGGTTGCCGACGCCGCCGTCTTCGGTGGTGACGACGAACACGTTGCGCGCGACGACGTCGCCGCCGGTCTCGTCGATGTTCACGCCGTCGGAGGCGGAGTAGGGGTTCGTCGTCGCCTGATGCGTGATGAAAGTGCATCCGGTCGTGCCGAGCGCGAGCGCCGAGCCCAGGGCGATGGTGGCGACGAGGCGCGGAGCGATGGACGCAGCAGAGCGCGAGTTCACGGATCCTCCTGAGGTGCGACGGGTGTCCTGGTTCAGTCTAGTGGGTCGAGGGCCGGGAACGCGGACGGATGCCATGGCGGGGCGGATCGGCGCGAACCTTACTGCATATCCGCTGTGGTATCCTGGAGATTGCCGAAAGGACACGTTCTTATGCTTTTTGAGGTTGGCGAAACCGTCGTCTATCCGCACCACGGAGCCGCGACGATCATCGAGGTCAAGGACCGCGTGATCAAGGGGGAGACCAAGAAGTACCTGAAGCTCAACGTCACGCAGGGCGATCTCATCATCGAGGTTCCTGCTGAGAATGTCGACCTGGTCGGCGTTCGCGACGTGATCGGCAAGGAGGGGCTCGAGAACGTCTTCGAGGTGCTGCGCGCCCCGTTCACGGAAGAGCCCACCAACTGGTCGCGCCGCTACAAGGCGAACCTGGAGAAGCTCGCTTCGGGCGATGTGATCAAGGTGAGCGAGGTCGTGCGCGACCTGTGGCGCCGCGATCAGGATCGCGGACTCTCCGCGGGCGAGAAGCGCATGCTCGCCAAGGCCCGTCAGATCCTCGTGTCCGAGCTCGCTCTGGCCGAGAAGATCGACGAGGACAAGGCCGGCGCGCTGCTCGACGAGGTGCTCGCCTCCTGACGAGCGCGTCTGACGACCGGAACATCGAAGAGGGTGGATGCCATCGGCATCCGCCCTCTTCGTGTCTGCGGCCCCTGAGTCGGTAGCGTGAGAGCGTGACTGCGCACTCGACTCCAGACACCGCGATCATCGTCGTCGCCGCCGGATCCGGCACGCGCCTCGCTGCCGGTGCCCCCAAGGCCCTCGTCGACATCGACGGGCGCTCAGTTCTGCGCCATGCGCTCGACGGCGTCTTCGCCGCCGGACCCATGCAGGTGGTCGTCGTCGCTCCCGCAGGCGGTGAGCAGCAGGTCGACGCCGAGATCAGGGCATCCGCCGGCGAACGGCGCCACCTCGTGACGGTCGTGACCGGCGGAGCGACCAGGCAGCAGTCGGTGGCGGCAGGACTGGCTGCCCTGCAGGACGGAGTCCGCATCGTGCTGGTGCACGACGCCGCGCGCGCGCTCACCCCGCCCGCGCAGATCGACGCGGTCGCGGCCGCTGTGACGGATGCCGGCGTCATCCCCGCCCTGCCCGTGGTCGATACGCTCAAGCGAGTCGACGGCGACGAGATCACCGGACCCGTCGACCGCTCGGTGCTCGCAGCCGCGCAGACCCCGCAGGGCTTCCCGCGCGCCGCCCTTCAGGACGCGTACGCGGCCGCGGGTGCATCCGGCGCGGAGCACACCGACGACGCCGCGCTCTTCGCCGCGGCCGGCGGTGCCGTGCGCCGGATCGATGGTTCCGAGCGCGCGTTCAAGATCACCACCCCGGCAGACCTGGAGCGCGCCAGGATGCTGCTCGGCGCCCGCAGCGCGGCCCCCATGCTGCCGCGCATCGGCGTCGGCACCGACGTGCACGCCTTCGGGGGCGAGGGCGACCTGTGGCTCGCAGGTCTGGAATGGCCCGGCGAGCAGCCACTGTCGGGGCACTCCGACGGAGACGCGGTGGCGCACGCGATCGTCGACGCCCTGCTGGGCGCCGCCGGTCTCGGCGACATCGGCCAGCACTTCGGCACCGCGCACCCCGAGTACGCGGGTGCGCACGCCCAGGTGTTCCTCGCCCGCACCGCCGAGATGCTGGCGGAGGCCGGCTTCGCCATCGGCAACGTCTCTGTGCAGATCAAGGGCAATCGCCCCCGCTTCAGCGGGCGCAGGGCCGAAGCGGAGCAGGTGCTCTCGGCAGCCCTCGGCGGAGCCTCCGTCTCGGTCGCGGCGACCACGACCGACGGGCTCGGGTTCACCGGCCGCGGCGAGGGCATCGCCGTCACCGCTGTGGCGCTCATCCACCCTCTCGGCTAGACCGGCCGACGCCCAGGTGCGGGCCGCGCCGCCCCGGTAGTCTTGTGCGGTGACGATCCGCCTGTACGACACCCGCGAGCAGCAGCTGCGCGACTTCGTTCCGCTCGACCCCTCGAACGTGACGATGTACGTCTGCGGACCCACCGTGCAGTCCGGCCCTCACATCGGGCACGTCCGGGCGGCCCTGAGCTTCGACCTGCTGCGTCGCTGGCTCGAGCGCCGCTACGGCCGCGTCACCTTCGTGCGCAACGTCACCGACATCGACGACAAGGTGCTCGCCAACGCGACCGATGCCGAGCCATGGTGGGCGCTCGCCTACCGCATGGAGCAGGAGTTCTCGAAGGCGTATGCCGCGGTGGGCATCCTTCCGCCGACGTACGAGCCGCGAGCCACCGGATTCATCCCCCAGATGCACGACCTGATCTCGTCGCTCATCGATCGCGGTCACGCGTACGTGGCACCGGACGGATCCGGAGACGTCTACTTCGACGTGCGCTCGTGGGCGGACTACGGCGTGCTCACGCGGCAGTCCGTCGATGCCATGGAGGCGGCGGCCGACGCCGACCCCCGCGGCAAGCGCAACCCGCAGGACTTCGCGCTGTGGAAGGGCGCGAAGGCCGATGAGCAGCCGGACGCCGTCTGGGACTCGCCGTGGGGCCGCGGGCGCCCTGGCTGGCACATCGAGTGCTCGGCCATGGCGAAGCGCTACCTCGGGGCTGAGTTCGACATCCACGGCGGAGGGCTCGACCTGAGGTTCCCGCACCACGAGAACGAGCTCGCGCAGTCGACCGCGGCAGGCGACGGCTTCGCGCGCTACTGGGTGCACAACGGCCTCGTCACCGTGGGCGGCCAGAAGATGTCGAAGTCGCTGGGCAACTTCATCCTGGCATCCGACATGCTCCTCGAGTTCGACCCGCTGGTGGCGCGCTACGCGCTCGCCGCCGCGCACTACCGCTCCAGCCTCGACCTCACCGACTCGTCGTTCGCCGAGGCGGAGGCTGCTCTGGGGCGCATCCGGTCGTTCCTCGAGCGCGAGGCACGACTGCCGCGCGAGTTCGCCTGGTCTGCCGAACGGCCGGCGGAAGGCGAGGAGCCGGGCCTCGAGGCGCTCCCCGCCGGCTTCGTCTCGGCGATGGACGACGACCTCGGCGTGCCGCAGGCGCTCGCCGTGCTGCACGAGACGGTGCGGTCGGGCAACACGATGCTCGACGCCGGTGAGACGGCGGACGCCCAGCTGGCGGCCATGCAGGTGCGCGAGATGGCGGGAATCCTCGGGATCGATCCGCTCGCATCTGAGTGGGAATCCGGAAGCGGCGGCGCCGAGGCATCCGCCCTCGACACGCTCGTGCAGACGATGATCACGCAGCGCGCGCAGGCGCGCGCAGACAAGGACTGGGCCGCAGCAGATCGCATCCGCGATGCGATCGCTGCGGCAGGAATCACTCTGGAGGACACTCCGGACGGAACACATTGGAGTATCGATGGCTAAGCCTGGCCGCCCCGGAGCGGGCAACAGCAAGAAGAAGGGTGCCTCCAAGGGCACCGGCGGTCTCGGCCGCAAGGCACTCGAGGGCCGCGGCCCCACGCCCAAGGCCGAAGACCGCAGCTGGCACGTCGCCGGCAAGCGCAAGGCCGCTCAGGAGCGCTTCGCCGCGGCCGGCGGCAAGGGAAAGCCCGGCGGGCAGAAGCCGCAGGGCCGCGACATGAACCGTCAGGCCCGCGGCAAGTCCACGGACGACACCGAGACCGTCACCGGACGCAACTCGGTGCTCGAGGCGCTGCGCACCAAGATCCCCGCGACGACGTTCTACATCGCGCAGCGCGTCGAGATGGACGACCGCGTCAAGGAGATGCTGGCGATCGCCCGGCACCGGGAGATCCCGGTGCTCGAGGTCACCCGCCAGGAGCTCGACCGCATGGCAGGGTTCGACGGCGTGCACCAGGGCGTCGCCCTGAAGGTGCCGCCGTACGAGTACGCGCACCCGCAGGATCTGCTCGAGCAGGTCATCGACCGCGGCCAGACGCCGCTGTTCGTCGCCCTCGACGGCATCACGGACCCCCGCAACCTCGGTGCGATCATCCGCTCCACGGCCGCCTTCGGCGGTCACGGCATCATCCTGCCGCAGCGTCGCTCGGCGAGCGTGAACTCCGCCGCCTGGAAGACCAGCGCCGGAGCGGCGGCCCGGCTGCCCGTCGCACTCGCCGCGAACCTGACCACCCTGCTGAAGGAGTTCAAGAAGCAGGGCGTCTTCGTGCTCGGACTCGACGGCGGGGGAGACGTCGCGCTTCCGGCGCTCGAGCTCGCCGACCGTCCCGTCGTGATCGTCGTCGGATCCGAGGGCAAGGGCCTCTCACGCCTCGTGACCGAGACATGCGACCAGATCGTGTCGATCCCGATCTCGTCGGCCACCGAGTCGCTGAACGCCGGCATCGCGGCATCTGTCGCGCTCTACCAGGTGGCGACCATGCGGGGGTCTGCGGAATAACAGGCGCCCCTGCGCGACTTGTACCCGACGTACCGTCAGGCAATCGGAAGGAAGCGCATGTCTCGCATCGTCGTCATCGGAGGAACCGGCTACGCCGGATCGCACATCGCCCGCGAGTCGGTGAGTCGCGGTCATGAGGTGACCGTGATCTCGCGCTCGACTCCGGATGCCCGTCTCGACGGCGCACGGTACGTGCAGGGCTCTGTGCTCGACCTCGACGGACTCGGCGACGTGTTCGACGGCGCGGATGCCGGGGTCTCAGCGCTCTCGCCCCGCGGTGACATGGAGAACGCGGTCCTTCCGGCGCTGCGCGCCCTCGCTGACAAGCTCACAGGCACCCCCACCCGCCTCGGCGTCGTTGGTGGCGCCGGCGGCAGCCTCGTCGCCCCCGGCGGCCCTCGTCTGTTCGACCAGGACTTCCCTGAGGAGTACAAGCACGAGGCGCAGGTCGGCATCGATTCGCTCGAGCTGCTGCAGGGCACGGACGAGAGCCTCGACTGGTTCTTCATCCACCCAGCGGAGGTCTTCGGGCCCTGGGCAGAGGGCGAGCGCACCGGCAGCTACCGCGACGGCGGCGACGTGCTCGTGCGGGACGCCGACGGCACCTCCACCATCTCCGGCGCCGACTTCGCGATCGCCGTCGTCGACGAGATCGAGCAGCCGAAGCATCGCCGCGGTCGCTTCACCGTCGGCTACTGATCCCCACGCCCGGCGACTGGCGCGGCGCTAGACCAGGTCGCGCCAGTCGATCGAGGCCGTGTCGTCCGATACCTCGACCGACCCGGTGACGACGGGCAGACTCATGGTCTCGGTCGGCGGCCCCATGATGGTGGCCTCGTCGCGGCGATGACGCAGCACGTCGTTGATGTAGCTCGTGAGCACCTCGGCGAGCGGTACCGACCGCGACTGCGCCTGCGACAGGTACCACCGGTGCTCGAGCACCTGGTGGTAGACCTCGGCGGGCTCGAGCTTGGCGCGCAGGTCGTAGGGGATCGCGCGCACCACGGGCTCGAACACCCGGGTGAGCCACTCATGCGCGTACATCTCCTCGTCCGCCCACACCTTGGTCGAGCGCACGCGGAACTCGTCCAAGTCGTTGAGCAGGCGTCGAGCCTGGTTCTCCTCGACGTCGAGTCCGGTGAGCCTGATCAGCCGGCGCTGGTGATGACCGGCGTCGACCACCTTCGGCTGGATGCGCACGGACGTGCCGTCGGGGGTGGTGACCATCGACATCTCGTCGATGTCGAACCCGAGAGCGTTGAGCTTCTCGACGCGCTCGGTGATACGCCAGGTCTCGCCGGTGGGGAACGACTCCTCGTCGGTCAGCTCGGCCCACAGGGAGCGGTAGGAGGAGACGATGCCGTCGGCGATCTCGAGCGCGTCGAGACCGCGCTCCAGCCGGCCTCCCGCCGCGAGGTCCATGATCTCCCCGGCGATGTTGGTGCGGGCGAGATCGAGGTCGTAGGCGCGCTGACCGTCGGTCAGGCCCTCTTCGTGCAGCTCTCCGGTCTCCGCGTCGACCAGGTACGCGGCGAAGGCTCCCGCATCGCGGCGGAACAGCGTGTTCGACAGCGATACGTCGCCCCAGTAGAACCCGACGTTGTGCAGCCGGACGAGCAGCAGGGCCAGGGCGTCGACCAGGCGCGTGGCCGTGTCAGGGCGCAGCACCTGAGTGAACAGCGCGCGGTAGGGCATCGAGAACCGCAGGTGCGAGGTGACGAGCGCGGCGGGCAGCGGCTTGCCGTCGGCGTCCTGCCTGCCGGCGATCACGGCGACGCGGCTGACGCACGGGACATCCAGTCGGCCGAGGTTGCCGAGCATGTCGTACTCGCGCTGCGCCATCTCGGCCGTCGTCTCCTTCACGGCTACGACGCGGCCCGACAGGTCGGCGAAGCGCACGAGGTGCCGCGAGAGACCCTTCGGCAGTGAGACGATGTGCTCCGACGGCCACTTGCCGAGCGGTGTGGACCAGGGCAGGCCAAGCAGGCCCGGGTCGATGGAGCTGGCGGTGATACGCAGGGACTCCTGCATGATTCCTCCGGAAACACCGCGGCGCGGGAGACCGAGATGGTCGCCCGCGCCGCGTGTGATGAATCGTCAGGCCGAGACGACCGGCTTGTCGTTGAGGCGCTCGCCCGACTCGAGGTCGAAAGCGTGCACGTGACCGGGGTTGGCGGCCAGGGTGACCGTCTCGCCGGCGTTGGGGTGGTTACGGCCGTCGACGCGCGCGACGATGTCGGTGCGCTTGCCGTTGATGTCGGTGTGGCCGTACAGGTAGCCGTCGGCGCCGAGCTCCTCGACGAGGTCGACGACGACCGAGAGGCCCTTGCCGTCGGCGGGGCCGACGGTGATGTCCTCGGGGCGCACACCCACCGTGACCTGGCTGCCGGTGGCACGGCCGACGGTGTCGCGGTCGAGCGGCACGACCTCGGTGCCGAACTGCACACCGCCGTCGGCGAGGTCAGCGGCGAAGAGGTTCATGGCCGGCGAGCCGATGAAGCCGGCGACGAAGACGTTGTTCGGCTTCTCGTACAGGTCGCGCGGGGTGCCGACCTGCTGCAGCAGACCGTCCTTGAGCACCGCGATGCGGTCGCCCATGGTGAGGGCCTCGGTCTGGTCGTGCGTGACGTAGACCGTGGTGACGCCGAGGCGGCGCTGCAGCGACGCGATCTGGGTGCGCGTCTGCACACGCAGCTTCGCGTCGAGGTTCGACAGCGGCTCGTCCATGAGGAACACCTGCGGCTGACGCACGATGGCGCGGCCCATGGCGACGCGCTGACGCTGACCACCCGAGAGGGCCTTCGGCTTGCGGTTCAGGTACTCCTCGAGGTCGAGGAGCTTGGCGGCCTCGAGAACGCGGCTGGCGCGCTCCTCCTTGCCGACGCCGGCGATCTTGAGCGCGAAGCCCATGTTCTCGGCGACCGTCATGTGCGGGTACAGCGCGTAGTTCTGGAACACCATCGCGATGTCGCGGTCCTTGGGCGGCACGTCGGTGACGTCGCGGTCGCCGATGAGGATGCGGCCGCCGTTGACCTCTTCGAGGCCGGCGAGCATACGCAGCGAGGTGGACTTTCCGCAGCCGGAAGGGCCGACGAGAACGAGGAATTCGCCGTCGGCGATCTCGATGTTCAGCTTGTCGACAGCCGGACGGGTTCCGCCGGGGTACAGGCGGGTGGCGTCGTCGAACGTAACGGTGGCCATGGTTTCTCCTTCACCGGCAGGTACGTGCCGGACGATCCTTCGTGATGGAAGCGGCGGGCGATGCCCGCCGTGACCCGCCATCGGGTCGGGATCAGTATGGCACGGCCGGGCGCGTCTGGGTATTTCTCAGACTGCCTCGTTAGCATCGAATCCGGTCGCCGCAGGCTCTGCACGCTTCGCGGCCGAGGGATCCCCGGTCCCACCCGATGCTTCAGAACCCACCCGATCTTCAAGAAGGAACGATGACGAGCGACGAAACGCCGAACGTCCCCGCCGCTCGCAATTCCCGCGAAGCGGTGCGTGAGAAGGCTCAGCAGGTGCACGCGCAGCAGTCGCGGGCACGACTGGTGCGACGCCTCATCATCGGTCTCGTCGCGATCCTCGCCGTCGGCTCGATCGGCGCCGCCGTGGCGTACGCGGTGGGCTCGTCGATCTCGAAGCCGCAGCTCAGCCCCAGCGGGATGCCCGGTGACGGCGTCACCGTGAGCGAGATCGCGGCGACCCCGGCCGGCACCGAAGCGTCGCCCGCGCCGTCCGCGACCGCCACCGAGGCCGGCGAGGCCGTCACGCCGTCCGCGTCGCCGTCTGCCACACCAGGAGCGAAGTCCACCGAGATCCACATCTACGTCGACTATCTGTCGGCGGGCGCCGCGGAGTTCGAGCGTGCGAATGCGCGTCAGCTCGCGGGCTGGATCTCCGAGGGTGCGGTCACCGTCACATACCACCCGGTCGCGCTGCTCACCGCGAGCTCGAACGGCACGAAGTACTCGCTTCGCGCCGCAGCCGCCGCGGCGTGCGTCGCGACCTACGCGCCCGGCAGCTTCTACGACTACAACCACGAGCTGCTGACCGATCAGCCCGAGGCCGACAGCGACGGGCGCACCGACGCCGACCTCGCCGACCTCGCGGTCGCGGTCGGGGTGTCGGATGCCAAGAAGGTGCGCGCGTGCATCGAGGACCAGGACTTCGTCTCGTGGGCGAAGGACGCGACCGACCGAGCGCTCGAGGGCCCGCTGCCCGGCACCGACGACCTGAAGCTGAACAACGAGGCGCTCATCCTCGTCGGCGGCAAGTCGTACGTGGGCGCTCTCGACGACCCTGCGGAGTTCTCGCAGTTCGTGCTGACGATCGCGAGCGGCGAGTCCCTCGACTCCGCCAAGCCGACTCCGACGCCGGTGCCGACTCCGAGCGCCACCACGACACCCGCGTCCTGACCCGGTGCGGGCATGCCGTATGCCGTCGGTATGCTTGTGACGGTCCGCCGACTTGGCGCAATTGGTAGCGCACCGTACTTGTAATACGGGGGTTACGGGTTCGAGTCCCGTAGTCGGCTCCACGCAAGAGGCCCGTGTTCCCTGGGGAACACGGGCCTCCGTCTCGCTCGGGGGCCTGGCGTCAGGGCATCACGGGCGGCTGGGTCGGCCAGCCGTCGATGAGGCCCGTGTCGACCTGGTATCCGACGTAGTCGTAGTGCGGGATGCCGTGCCAGATCATCGGATCCACGCTCCAGACGCTGCCGTCGGCGAGTCCGCCGAGCAGCGCCTCGACGCCCACGACGTTCTGCTTGATCGCCTTGCCGCGGCTCTTCTGTCCGATGGAGCCGCCGTAGGTCTCGAAGAACACCATCGGGTGGCTGTGCCCGGTCGGGTTGAGCCCGTTGTAGTTCAGACCGATCATCACGGCCGAAGAGACGCCGCCCTTGATGTCGATCTCGCGGTACCCGCTGCTGGCGCTGCCGACGCTGTAGCGGTCGGCGTTCACGTAGCCGTAGCGCTGCAGCGCCGTGTACACGTGCCCCTGCAGCTGGCGCGTCTTCACGTCGTACTCGCCGCCTCGTACACCGGGAAGGGTGGGGCCGCTGGGCGCGAGCGAGATGCCGAGAGACATGGTGATGGGCTCGTCGGAGTCGTCGTACTTCAGACCCTGGTGGTGGATGTCGAGGCCGACGTCGGGCTTCACGCTCGCCCAGTACGAGTACCAGGCCACCGACTCCTTTGCCGCGAAGCCGCTCGGCGACCAGTCGCGGTTGAGGTCGATGCGCCTGCCGTCCTCGAGCACGGTGTGACGGATGTAGAGCTCGGATCCGTCGGGGTTGTACATGGGGATCACGTGCAGCGTCAGCTTCTCGCGCACGGCCTTCCACAGCGGCGACCCGCTGCTGCCTGCGTTGCGGAGCACGTCGAGCAGCACGTCGGGTCCGTACGGCTCGTTGCCGTGGATGCGGCCCTGCAGCCACACCTTCGTGGGGCCGGTGCCCACGGTGGCGACATACAGTTCGCGGCCTGCTTCGCTGCGGCCGAAGCCGAGGCTCGAGAGCGTCTTGACCTGCACGGCGCCCTTCGAGCTGCGCTGGATGTCGGAGAGCGACTTCTGCACGTCGGCGTAGGTGAGAAGCGCCGCGCGCGGCACCTGCTCACCGGGTTCGGGGAAGCTGCCGGCAGCGAATGCCGACTGGCCGGCGAGCAGCGGAAGCGCTGCGGCCAGGGGCATGGCTGCGAGAACCTGACGGCGAGTGAGGGTGAACGGGGGGCGTGTATCGTGCATCACTTGCTCCTGTGTCGTCGTTGACTGGGGATGAGGTCAGTGTGGCAGTGACCTCGTGGCGGAGCAATCGTTTTCCCGAGTTCGGGGCACGACGCGATCAGAACAGCGTCTGCGCGCCCTTGTCGTCGGAGCGAGGGACAGCGGCGACGCGCTCGTCGAGATCGGCCGCCGCGAGCAGCGCCTCGTCGATGAGCTCCCGTGTGGGTTCGCCGGTGAGCCAGTCGTCGGCGAACGAGGTGGGGATCAGCACGGGCATCCGGTCGTGGATGTTCGCCAGGTACGGGGGAGCGGGGCGCATCACGATCGAGTAGCAGGTGACCCACTCGCCGTCGGGCGTGCGGCCCCGCTGTGTCACGGCCGCCATCCCGAACAGCAGTCCCCGGCCGAGACCGAACTCGTGCCAGACGCGATCGGGCTTCTGCATCTCGTACCAGCCTGTCGACGGCACGAGCGCTCGGTTGCGCATCCCGCCCGGACGGTCCTGCAGCCGCTCCGATCGGGTGTTGATCGAGGGGAACCGCGCCGGCTGTCCGTCGACGAGGTACCCCCACCAGGCTGGTTCGAGCACGGCAGCGCCGTCGTGAGCCGTCACGAGCGGATTGAGGTTGCGCAGGTTCTTCCCGGTGGGGCGCAGCGTCTCGCCGGCGTTCTGCTCGGCCCATGACCGCAGGCCCTCGAGCACCGCGTCGTCGGCCTCGGCCAGCAGCTCGGCGTCGGTGAATCGGGGGTCAAGCCCATAGCTCGCGCACATGCCGCCAGGGTAGTCGCGGCCGCAGACACCGGAAAGGGCCTGGCGCCGGTAGCCTGGAGCGAGTGACCTCCACTCGCCCGCTGCCGACCTGGGTCGCCCTGGGCGGTGCCGTATCGATCGGTGCGATGACGGCCGTGCAGGCCCGCATCAACGGCGTGCTGGGCGTCCGTATCGATGACGGCATCGTCGCCGGCCTCATCTCCTTCGCCGTCGGGCTCGCCTTCCTCATCGCGGTCATCCTGGCGATGCCGTCGGGACGAGCGGGCGCCGCACGGCTTCTCTCGGGCATCCGCACCCGCACCATCCCGTTCTGGATGCTGCTCGGCGGCACCTGCGGTGCGCTCACCGTGACCACCCAGGGGCTGGTCGCCGGCGTGCTCGGGGTCTCGCTGTTCACGGTCGGCGTCGTCGCCGGACAGACGCTGCACGGGCTGCTGCTCGACCGCGTCGGGGTCGGTCCGTCTGGCGTCGTGGCCGTCACTCCTGGTCGCATCATCGGGGGCGCTCTCGCGCTCGTCGCTGTGGCCATCTCGCTGGGCGGCGACGTGCTGGCGAACGCGCCGCTCTGGCTGCTCCTGCTGCCGTTCGCCGCAGGCGCGGGCATCGCCTGGCAGGCGGCCGCGAACGGCCGCCTCGCCCGCCGTGTCGAATCGCCGCTGACAGCGACGCTGATGAGCTTCATCGCGGGCACCGTGGTGCTGCTGGCCGGTGCCGGCGTCAGCATCCTCACCCGAGGGATGCCAGGGGCGCCGCCGGCCGAGCCGTGGCTGTACCTGGGCGGCCTTCTCGGCTTCGCCTACATCCTGCTCGGCGCGTGGCTCGTGCCGTACACCGGGGTGCTGCTGCTCGGACTCGGCAGCGTGCTCGGGCAGCTCGTGACCTCGGTGACGATCGACGTGCTCTGGCCGGTCGACCATGGGCCCGCGCTCTGGCAGCTCGGGGCGATGATCGTCGTCGCCGCCGCATCCGTCGTCGTCGCGCTGCCACGACGACGCTGATTCAGCCCTGGCTCTTCTGCGCCTTCTTCGCGCGCTTGCGCTCCTTCTTCAGGCGCTTCTTCTCGCGCTTGCGCTCTTTCTTGGCGCGCTTCTTCTCGCTCTCGGCCTCGCGGCGGGCTTCCTCGTCGTCGGATGACAGGGCATCGCCATCGGCGCGCGGCAGGGCGGTGAGCAGACTCTCGGCGTCCACCGGCTTGCGGTGCCCTGGCTCGCGGCCCTCCGGCCGGCCGCCGACGTACAGCCAGCCCAGCAGCTCCTCGTCCGCAGACAGCCCGTGCACCCTGGCGACGGGTTCGGAGCGCGTGAGTCCGCCGGTGCGCCAGATGACGCCCCAGCCGGCCTCGTCGAGCAGCAGGCTGAGCGTGTGCGCGACGCCGGAGGCGACGGCCTCCTGCTCCCAGCGCGGCACCTTGTCGCTCTTGCGATACGAGGCGACGATCGCGATGAGCAGCGAGGCGCGCAGCGGCTTGGTCGACGGCTTGTCCTCTCCGTCGGCCTCTGCCAGGGCCGCCCCGAGAACGAGACGGTCGTCTCCCCGCAGCTCGATCAGCCGCCAGGGGCGCAGCGACGAGTGGTCGGCGACGCGTCCGGCTGCCTCGATGAGCGGAAGCAGCTGCTCACGGGTCGGCGCGTCGTCGGTGACGCGTGACCAGGACGTGCGGCGCCGGACGGCGTCGAGCGCGCTCACGACTGGTCAGGGGTGAACGACAGTGCCAGCGAGTTCATGCAGTAGCGGTCGCCCGTGGGGGTGCCGAAGCCGTCGGGGAAGACGTGCCCGAGGTGCGAGCCGCACGCCGCGCAGCGCACCTCGGTGCGCACCATCCCGAGGGAGGTGTCCTCGATGAGTTCGACCGCCTCGGGGCGCACCGACTCGTAGAAGCTCGGCCAGCCGCAGCCCGAGTCGAACTTCGTGCCGCTGCGGAACAGCTCCGCGTTGCACGCGCCGCAGGTGTAAAGACCCGCGCGCTCCTCGTCGAGCAGCTCCCCTGTCCACGGGCGCTCGGTCGCCGCGGTGCGCAGCACCGCGTACTGGTCGTCGCCGAGCTCGGCACGCCATTCCGCATCCGTCTTGTTCACGCTGTAAGCCATGCTTCCATTCTCACCCCTGAGCGGGTCGGGGGCGCCGCGGTCCGGGCGGCTCCCTGCGTGGGGGCGGCGGCTCGCTGAGAGAATGGCGGGATGACGGATGCTGTCGCCCATCGCTACGACCGCTTCGCCCGCGACGAGGCGCCAGGGCGCAGCGACGTGTACGCCGAGTGGGCGGCAGGGGTGGCCGCGGACGCCGAGGTGCAGGCCCTGCTCGAGCGGCTGACTCCGCAGCACCGCCAGCCGCCTCTGGTGTTCGCCGTCTCACGCCTGCTCGGTGCGCCCGTCGCCGCATATCCGCGGTGGCGGGAGTTCGTGCTCGCGCACGCCGACGTGCTGGTCGCAGAGTGCGCGCGACGTGGTGTGCAGATCAATGAGCCGCTCCGCCTCGCGGCTCTGCTGCCCGCGCTCAGCATGGTCGACGGGCCGGTCGCGCTGCTCGAGCTCGGCGCGGCGGCGGGGCTGTGCCTGTATCCCGACCGGTACTCGTTCCGCGTGAACGACGCAGACGGCGCCGCGCGGCTGGGTCTGGACCCGGAGGACGGGCCGTCGCAGGTTCTGCTCACCAGCACAGTCCGCGGCGAGCTGCCACGACTACGGCTGCCGGAGGTCGTCTGGCGCGCGGGCATCGACCTCGATCCGATCGATGTGCGTGCGCCCGGCGACCGCGACTGGCTGCAGTCGCTGATCTGGCCGGGTGAGCACGAGCGCGCCGAGCGGATCTCCGCGGCCATGGCGATCGCTGCCTCCGATCCGCCGCTGCTGCGTGCGGGGGATGCCATCGAGCAGCTCGACGCGATGGCCGCAGCCGCCCCCGCCGATGCCACGCTCGTCATCACGACCCCCGGGATGCTCGTGTACCTGCCCCGTGCGCGGCGGCTGGAACTCATCGACCGCATCCGTGCGCTCGATGCTCGCTGGATCACCATCGATCCGCCGGCGCTGCACGACGCCTGGCGGCCGGCCATCGAGGCCGCGGACTTCCGCGGCTTCGCCGTCGGGCTCGACGGTCGGGTGGTGGCGGATGCCGACCCGTTGGGGCGCTGGTGGGAGTGGCGCGCGGGCATCTCGCCTGACGCCGCGTAGCCTGAGCACATGCTCGGTGACCTCTCTGATCGCGATAAGGCGATCCTGACGCTGGAGGCGGCCTGGCCGCGTCACGGCGGCATGAAGGAGGAGACGATCCGCGCGCAGCTGGGCATGAGCCCCGCCCGGTACTACCAGCTGCTCGGACGGCTGATCGAGACCGAGGCCGCGCTGGAGTTCGACCCTCTGCTGGTGCGCAGGCTCCGGCGCCTTCGTGACGCGCGCTCGGTGCAGCGCACTGCACGCATGCGCGGTTTCGTCGGCTGACCGCCCCGGTCGCAGTCACCCGGCCGCCGCGCTCCGTGCGGACTCACGGGAGGCGCCCGCTAGCATCGAGGGGTGCAGAAGTCCCCCCGCGATCGATTCGACGACGTCCCGCGCGCCACTGGACGAGTCGGCGCGCACCGCGCCGAGCAGCCGGGCATGAACGGCCTCGTGGTACTGCTGTGGTCGGCCGCAGTCGCTCTGGTGCTGATCGTGTGCGGCATCTTCGTGTCGCTCGTGATGATGGACCGCATCTCGCTGTTCGGTGGCGACGAGCCGACGCCCGCGCAGACGCAGCCGGGCGTCGTCGCAGAACTCGACACGTCGTACCGTGTGCTGATCCTCAATGCGACTCCCGAGGAGGGGCTCGTCGCCGAGGTGCGCGAGACACTGCTCGCCGAGGGCTGGTCGACGGATGACGTGTTCGGCAGCGATGGATCATCGCAGGAGTTCTCGAAGACCACGGTCTTCTACGTCTCGGACGACGATGAGGGAGCAGCGCTCGGTCTCGCCGAGCTCCTCGGCGACGCCGAGGTGCAGAAGAGCGACTTCTACGCTGCGCTGAACGACTCCGATGAGCCACAGCTCACGGTGGTGGTCGGCCTCGACCGTGTCGAGAAGACGCCGAGCCCCGAGACTCCGGCGCCCTGACCCCGGGCGCGCCCCTCCCCAGCCTGCGGCGGCTTGCACTCTCATGGGTCGAGTGCCAGACTGGGTTTAGCACTCGAACAGTCTGAGTGCTAACACCCCATCGCCTACGTCCGGGAGGGACGAAAGACTCATGGCAAAGATCATCGCTTTCGATGAGGAGGCCCGTCGCGGCCTCGAGCGCGGCCTGAACATCCTGGCCGACGCCGTCAAGGTGACCCTCGGCCCGCGCGGTCGCAACGTCGTGCTCGAGAAGAAGTGGGGAGCCCCCACGATCACGAACGACGGTGTGTCGATCGCCAAGGAGATCGAGCTCGACGACCCGTACGAGAAGATCGGTGCGGAGCTCGTCAAGGAGGTCGCCAAGAAGACCGACGACGTCGCCGGTGACGGAACCACCACCGCGACCGTCCTCGCTCAGGCACTGGTCCGCGAGGGTCTGCGCAACGTCGCAGCCGGCGCCGACCCCATCTCGCTCAAGCGCGGCATCGAGAAGGCCGTCGCGGCCATCACCGAGGACCTGCTGAACAGCGCCAAGGAGATCGAGTCCAAGGAGCAGATCGCCGCCACCGCGTCGATCTCGGCCGCTGACCCCGCCATCGGCGAGCTCATCGCCGAGGCGATCGACAAGGTCGGCAAGGAGGGCGTCGTCACCGTCGAGGAGTCGCAGACCTTCGGCACCGAGCTCGAGCTCACCGAGGGCATGCGCTTCGACAAGGGCTACCTGAACCCCTACTTCGTCACGGACCCCGAGCGCCAGGAGGCTGTCTTCGAGGACCCGTACATCCTCATCGCCAACCAGAAGATCGGCAACATCAAGGACCTGCTGCCCGTCGTCGACAAGGTGATCCAGGACGGCAAGGAGCTCGTCATCATCGCCGAGGACGTCGAGGGCGAGGCTCTCGCGACGCTCGTGCTCAACAAGATCCGCGGCATCTTCAAGTCGGTCGCTGTCAAGGCGCCCGGCTTCGGCGACCGCCGCAAGGCTCAGCTGCAGGACATCGCGATCCTCACCGGCGGCCAGGTCATCACCGAAGAGGTCGGCCTCAAGCTCGAGAACACCACGCTCGACCTGCTCGGCCGTGCGCGCAAGGTCATCGTCACCAAGGACGAGACCACGATCGTCGAGGGTGCGGGCGAGCAGTCCGCCATCGAGGGTCGCGTCACCCAGATCCGTCGCGAGATCGAGAACACCGACAGCGACTACGACCGCGAGAAGCTGCAGGAGCGCCTCGCGAAGCTGGCCGGTGGCGTCGCCGTCATCAAGGCGGGCGCCGCGACCGAGGTCGAGCTCAAGGAGCGCAAGCACCGCATCGAGGACGCCGTCCGCAACGCGAAGGCAGCCGTTGAAGAGGGCATCGTCCCCGGTGGTGGCGTCGCGCTGCTGCAGTCGGCCAAGGTCCTCGACACGCTCGCCCTCGAGGGCGACGAGGCGACCGGTGCGAACATCGTCCGCGTCGCGATCGAGGCTCCGCTGAAGCAGATCGCCATCAACGCCGGCCTCGAGCCCGGTGTCGTGGCGCACAAGGTCGCCGAGCTCCCCGCGGGCCAGGGCCTGAACGCGGCCACCGGCGAGTACGGCGACATGTTCGCCCAGGGCATCATCGACCCCGCCAAGGTGACGCGCTCGGCGCTGCAGAACGCTGCGTCGATCGCCGGTCTGTTCCTGACCACCGAGGCCGTCGTCGCCGACAAGCCCGAGAAGGCTCCCGCCATGCCGGCTGACCCGTCGGGCGGCATGGACTTCTGATCCTGACGATCTGAAGAACCGCAGAGAACACCCCCTGCCTATGCGGCAGGGGGTGTTCTCTGCGTACGCGGCGTCTGCTGCGCCTCGGCCGTCGTCAGCGGAACAGGCTCGCCGAGTACTGGTCGGCGTCCGCGTACTGTGCGGCGGCGGAGCCGAGCGCCGCGCTGATCGACCCGAGCACCTGCTCGACGTGCATCTGCGCGCCGCGCCACTGCTCACTGCACTGCTGGAAGGCCGCGGCGGCGGCGCCGGTCCACGACGACTGCAGCTGTCCGAGCTGCGCCATCAGCGCGGCCGACTCGCCCTGCAGGCGCTCCATGGTGGCGTAGGCGGCACCGTTCGCGGCCTGGACCGCGTCGGTGTCCACGGTGAAGACGGACATGGGATCTCCTCTCGATGGGCTTCTGACACTAGAAGCCCCTGCCCGGCGAGGGGGAGCCGTCTTGCAGCATCCGTGCACAGGTCGACGGACAGGACGGATGTGCAGGGTGAGTGGGGGAGTCAGAGCTCGAGACGGTCGATCGGCTGCGTCTCCGCGAGCAGATGATCCGGCGTCGCCTGCGACGGCGCCAGAGGCAGCGAGACGATGAAGGTCGCACCGCCGCCGGGCGTCTCGTCGACCGACACCGTGCCGTGCAGCGCCTCGACGATGGAGGCGACGATCGCGAGCCCGAGACCGGAGCCGCCGGTCTCCCGTGCGCGGGAGGTGTCGGCACGCCAGAATCGCTGGAAGATGTGCTCGCGGATCTGCGGGGGGATGCCCTCGCCGTGATCGACGATCGAGATCGTGCCGACGCCCGCGCGGCGATCGGCGCCGACGACGAGCTCGATAGGGCTGTCGTCCGGCGAGAACCTGCGCGCATTGCCGAGCAGGTTCGTGACGACCTGACGCACCTTGTTGTCTTCGCCGAGCACGATCGGGGGTGTTCGGACCGGGGCATCCGTCGCCTCGGTGAAGTCGATCGCCGGCACGGGAGTCGTCGGGCGGGGGCGGCGGCGGAGGCGCGCGAGCGCGCTCGCGGGGCGTGACGGGGATGGACGCGGCGAGACCGGAGTGGGCGCTGTGCTCGGCTTTCCGTGGAGCCGCAGCTCTCCGGAGTCGTCGGCCGTCGTGTCGATCACGGTGATCCTGCGCCCGGGGGCGGCAACGCGCAGATCGAGCGCGGCGTCGCGGGCGATCGGGCGCAGATCGAGCGGCTCGATCTGCAGCTCACGGGAGCGCTCCTCGTCGAGCCGGGCGAGCGCGAGCAGATCCTCCACGAGCACGCCCATGCGGATCGCCTCCTTCTCGATGCGCTCCATGGCCCGCGACGTGTCCTCCTCGCCGGTGATCGCGCCCATCCGGTACAGCTCGGCGTACCCGCGCACGCTCACGAGAGGGGTGCGCAGCTCGTGGCTGGCGTCGCCGATGAACCGGCGCATGTTCTGCACCGTGCGATCGCGCTGAGCCAGCGACTGGTCGACGCGGTCGAGCATGGTGTTGATCGCCGCGTTCAGCCGCCCCACCTCCGTGGTCGGCTCGAGGTCGGTGAGGCGCTGGCTGAAGTCGCCGGCGGCGATCGCCATCGCTGTCGACTCCACATGGCCGAGCCGGCGGAAGGTCAGCGTCACAAGACCTCGGGTGAGCAGCGCCGCGAGCAGGATCGTCACGAGCGCGACCGTGGTGTACACCGCGACATAGGTCGCGACGATGCGGTCGGCCTCATCGAGGGGCAGCGCGACGATCTGCACGTAGGTGAGGCCCTGGGGGTCCTGCGCCGACTGCGCCGACGCGACGGCGCTGTACGACTCGCCCTCCTCGCCTTGCAGCGTCACCACCTGGTCGCCCTGGGTCACGGTGTCCTGCAGGGTGAATGTCGCGGGGAAGTCAGGGCGGGGAGCCGATGCCTGGCCGCCCGCCTCGGCGACGAATTCACCGTCTGCGGTGTAGAAGGCGACGGTGAAGTCCGTTGGTCTCGGGGCGACCTCGGTGGGGCTGAACACGAGTCGGCCGCCTTCGGCTGAGACGTCGAAGAAGCGCTCGGCCTGCCCGGTGGTCGCGAGGGCGGGCAGCTGCGCGTCGATGTTGTTGATCATCGCCCCGCGCAGGATCGGCACCGTGCCGATGCCCGCGATCATGAGACCGAGCGCGAGCACCGCGACGGTGACGCCTGTGACCTTGGCGCGCAGGCTGATCCGCCGCCACCAGCGGGTGACGGAGTCGGGCTCGCCTGCCATGACTTGCTCTGGCCGTCCGCTAGGCGGACTTGCCGACCTTCAGCATGTAGCCGAAGCCGCGCTTGGTCTGGATCACCGACTCCTCGGTGTGCGGGTCGATCTTGCGGCGCAGGTACGAGATGTAGCTCTCGACGATGCCCGCATCGCCGTTGAAGTCGTACTCCCACACATGGTCGAGGATCTGCGCCTTCGACAGCACGCGATTCGGATTGAGCATGAGGTACTTCAGCAGCTTGAACTCGGTCGGGCTGAGCTCGATCGGGATCTTTCCGACGAACACGTCGTGGGTGTCCTGATCCATCGACAGCTCGCCGGCGCGGATCAGCGACTCCTCGTCGGCCTGCATGGTGCGACGCAGGATCGCCTGGGCGCGGGCGACGATCTCGTCGAGGGCGAACGGCTTGGTGACGTAGTCGTCGCCGCCGGCGTTCAGGCCCTCGATCTTGTCCTGGGTGTCGTCCTTGGCGGTGAGGAAGAGGATGGGAGCGGTGAAGCCCGCGCCGCGAAGGCGCTTGGTCACGCTGAACCCGTTCATGTCGGGCAGCATGACGTCGAGGATGATCAGGTCCGGCTCCTCTTCGAGGACGGCCGAGATGGTGGCGGCGCCGTTCGCGACGGTCCTCACCTTGAACCCGGCGAAGCTGAGACCCCGGGAGAGCAGGTCGCGGATGTTCGGCTCGTCGTCGACGACCAGGATTCGCGCATCAGTCATGCCCCCATTATGGTGACTTCGCCCTTGCGTCGGCTGATTGGGCGCGGCGCGGGCGCCAGGATGCCCGAGCGCGAGACCGCGGCCGACCTGCGGGAGCACTCCGAGGAGTAGCGTCGACCGCATGGACGAGGAGGAGCACGGCGGCGACAGCGCGTGCTGGCTCGCGCAGGTGTGCCCGGAGTGCGGCGCGCTGCTCGACGACCTCGCTGCCCCCTGCTGGCGCTGCGGCCTGAAGCCGGGGGCGGACGTGACCGGCGAGAGCTAGTCGCACGAGCCCGGCTGCGTGTCAGGCGGCCAGATCGACGGCATCCATGATCGTGTAGCTGTAGCCCTGCTCTGCGAGGAACCGCTGCCGGTTCTGCGCGTAGTCCTGGTCGACGGTGTCACGGGCGATCAGCGTGTAGAAGCTCGCGGTGTGGTTCGACTGCTTGGGGCGAAGCAGGCGGCCGAGGCGCTGCGCCTCCTCCTGGCGGGAGCCGAACGATCCCGACACCTGGATCGCGACGGATGCCTCCGGAAGGTCGATCGAGAAGTTCGCGACCTTCGACACGACCAGCAGCGAGATCTCGCCCTCGCGGAACTGGCGGTACAGCTCTTCCCGCTCGTCGATCGGTGTGGCGCCGGTGATCTGCGGGGCGTTCAGCGCCTGCGACAGACTCTCGAGCTGGTCGAGATACTGACCGATGACCAGGATGCGCTCGCCGGGGTGCTTCGCGATCAGCTCACGGACAGCGGTGATCTTCGCGGGGGCGGATGCGGCCAGCCGGTATCGCTCGTCGTCGGTCGCTGCCGCGTACTCGAGCCGGTCGCTCGGCGGCAGGTCGACGCGCACCTCGTAGCAGGCGGCGGGCGAGATGAAGCCCTGTGCCTCGATCTGCTTCCAGGGCGCGTCGAAGCGCTTCGGCCCGATCAGGCTGAAGACGTCGCCCTCGCGACCGTCCTCGCGGACGAGCGTCGCGGTGAGGCCGATGCGCCGGCGAGCCTGCAGATCGGCGGTCAGCTTGAAGACGGGGGCGGGGAGCAGGTGCACCTCGTCGTAGACGATGAGGCCCCAGTCCATCTCGTCGAGCAGCGAGAGGTGGGCGTACTGTCCCTTCCGCTTCGCGGTGAGGATCTGGTACGTCGCGATCGTGACCGGCTTGACCTCCTTGGCCTGCCCGGAGTACTCGCCGATCTCCTCGGGGGTGAGCGATGTGCGCTTGAGCAGCTCGTCGCGCCACTGCCGCGCCGAGACCGTGTTCGTCACGAGGATCAGGGTGGTGGTGCCGGTTGCGGCCATGGCGCCCGCACCGACGATCGTCTTGCCCGCACCACAGGGCAGCACGACGACGCCTGAGCCGTCCTTCGCGAAGGCGTCGACGGCCTGGCGCTGGTAGGGACGCATGGTCCAGCCGTCCTCATCGAGCTCGATCTCGTGCGGAGTGCCTGGCGTGTAGCCGGCGAGATCCTCGGCCGGCCAGCCGATCTTGAGCAGCTCCTGCTTGATCTGACCGCGCGCCCACGCATCGACGACATAGCTGTCGGGGGAGGGGTGGCCGATCAGCAGCGGCTGGATGCGCTTGTTGTTCGCCACCTGCGCCAGCACAGCAGGGTCGGTCGATCGCAGCACGAGCGCGCCCTCGTCGTCGCGCTCGATCACGAGCCTTCCGTAGCGGTTGACCGTTTCGCGCAGGTCGACCGCCACAGACGGAGGCACGGGGAAGCGTGAGTACTTGTCGAGCGTCTCGATCATGTCGTCTGCCGTGTGCCCGGCGGCGCGCGCGTTCCACAGCCCGAGCCGGGTGATGCGGTACGTGTGGATGTGCTCGGGCGCGCGCTCCAGCTCGGCGAAGATCGCCAGCTCGTGCCGTGCGGATTCGGCGTCGGCGTGCGCGACCTCGAGCAGCACGGTGCGGTCGCTCTGGACGATCAGGGGGCCATCAGACATAGCAGACCAGTCTACCGGCCGCTCGGCAGGTGGGTCCGACGTCGCTCAGCTCTGCAGCATGCGCACCGACACGATGCTGCGCACGGGGAGGGTGCGCTCGACGTCGGCGGCGCGATCGCGGCCGCGCAGCCGCCCGCCGCCGAGTCCGGCCGCCTCGAGTGTGAGCTCGCGGTGCGAGCCGTCGGGCATCGCGACCTCGACGAGCACCACCGCCTTCGCCCGCACGGCTGCCTCGAGCTCGCGATCGAGCCACGCGGCGTCGGCGTCCGGGCCCTGGTGAGAGCGCAGCCGGGCGATCAGGGCGGCGTAGGCGCCGTCGTCATGGGCGCCCGGGCCGGCGAGCCTGGCCCCGCCCGCGGCGATGCTGCGTCCGCTGCTGTCGACGAGGGTCGCGGGATACCTGGCGTCCGTCAGCGCCCACGCGACCGCCTCGGCGCCCACTCGCGAGACCAGTCGATCGCCCTCGCGGATCAGTCCGAGCGGGCGCAGATTGCGGTCGATCTCCATCGCCTCGAGCAGGTGCGCGTCAGCGCTGGTCACTGCGGTGCCGCCATCGGCATCCGGCCGCACACGCACCAGTCCGTGTCTCGTGGCGGTCTGCCCGACCAGGTACTCGAGAGGCTGCGGGACGCCGGTCAGCGAGATCTCGCGCAGAAAGCTCAGGATCCCCTCGGCGGTGTGGCCCTCGACCAGAGCGCGCGACACCGATTCGGCGGTGAAACGATACGACGATGCCTGCGCAGGGTCGTGCTCGGTCATCGCGCGCAGACGGTTGTCGAGCACGGGCTGGAGCGGTCCGGGGGCGATGGCGGAGAGGTCGTTCTGCAGGAAGATGCGATCGACCTCCGATGGCAGCAGCGCCTGCAGCGCCGAGCTGTCGAACGGCTCGTGCGTGTGCAGGGGTGCTCCCCATGCCGGTACCGTCCAGCCGCTGGCCGCGCCCGCGAGCAGCCCCAGCCGCCAGGCGAGATCGCGCACGCGCCCGGCACGTGCCGGCCACTGGGCATCCCAGGGATGGATGTGCGGCCACACGCTCGCCGCGAATTCCCGGATGCCCGACGGCAGGGCATCTCTGAACCGGGAGGCGGTCATGGTCCAGCGATCATCGAATGAGGCATCCAGCCACCCCTCGGCGTCGCTGGTCAGCCGCAGCTCACGATCGACGCGTCGGGCGAGACCTGCGAGCTCGGCGAGGTCGCGCAGCGCATCCAGGTCGCCTTCATCGAGCAGCCGGCGCTTCTCGGTCGCGCTCAGAGCACCGGTCGCCACCAGCGCGAGGGGCGCGGTGCGCGCGGCCAGCAGCAGCTCGGCCAGCCCCCCGATCGTGGCGAATGCGCGTTCCGCCGCACGGGCGGAATCCGCATCGGACGCCGGTGCGGGGCGGCCTCGATCGGCATCCGGGAGCTCGGCCTGCACCTCTATCACCGCACGAACCGGCGGAAGCACCCGACCATCCGCGTCGAGCAGGCCGATGCCGGCATCGCCGATATCGACAGTGCCATCGGGGCCTGCGTCTCGCAGCGCGCGGGCCTGGTCGAGCGTGAGACGGGCCAGTGCCCGCTCGATCGATGCCGGCTCGAGGAGGGCCTCCGCCGCGTCGAAGAAGTCGGACCACCCGACGTCTGCGCGCACGGCCCGCTCACGCAGCATCCGCTCCAGCTGCACGTCGCTCGCGGCGGCGAGCCGGTCAGCGAGCGGACGGGCGTGAGTGCTCATGTTCAGGACCCGGTGCCCGTGCGTCCCTTGCGAGCCCAGCTGAGCACCAGCAGGGTGATGATCATCAGGAAGGCGATCGGCAGACCGAAGAGCGGAAGCCCCGCGACGAACGGCCAGACGCCGTGTCCGAACGCGGACTGATCCATCCCCACGGCGGTGCCGATGATGATCGAGAAGAAGCTGATGACCGATGCCGCCGCGAGACCCAGCGCGGTGAAGGCGAGGAATCGCTCGAGGCGGCCGGTCTTGGGCGCGCTGCTGTCGTCGTGCTTGCTCATTGCTCTCAGCGTATCTCCTGCGCGCATGGGCGGACGGGTAGGCTGGAGGGGTCGCGCCGCCGCGCGACGTCTCCATCTTCGTGTTTCAGTGAGGTTCTCCCATGCCCACCGGCAAGGTCAGGTTCTACGACGACGAGAAGGGGTTCGGCTTCATCGCATCCGATGACGGCCAGGACGTCTTCCTGCACGCCTCTGCCCTTCCTGCAGGCGTCTCCGTGAAGAAGAACGCACGTGTCGAGTTCGGTCTCGCAGACGGACGCCGCGGTCCGCAGGCGCTGTCTGTGCGCGTGCTCGACGCTCCGCCCAGCCTCGCGAAGGCGGCGCGCAAGCCGGCCGACGACATGGCAGTGATCGTCGAGGACCTCGTGCGCATGCTCGACGAGATGGGCGGCGATCTGCGCCGCGGTCGCTACCCGTCTGCCGCGCGAAGCCGCACGGTCGCCGCTGTTCTCCGCAAGGTAGCTGATGACCTCGAAGCCTGACGACCTCGCCGCCGCGACCCGCGACCTCGCGCTCGCCGCGCTGTACGAGATCACCCCCGCATCGACCGTCGGCCCGGTTGCCGGCCACACCGTCGAAGAGAGCGGGGCTGTCTCGCTGCGCTTCGAGAACCGTCTGCCCGGCTATCCAGGCTGGTTCTGGACGGTCACGGTCGCCCAGGTCGACGACTCCGCGCCGACCGTCCTCGAGGTGGAGCTGATGCCCGGCGAGGGCGCGCTGCTCGCACCCGACTGGGTGCCGTGGGCCGAGCGGCTGGCCGAGTACCGCGCACACCAGGCGGAGCTCGCGGCTCAGGCCGAGGCGGATGCCGCCGAGAGCGATTCGGATGCCTCCGACGACGACTCCGAGGACGGCGGGCTGGACGACGACGACGAGTCGGACGAGGACGAGGACATCGAGGACGAGGATGATGTCTCGCCCCGTCTGCACGCTGGCGACGTCGACGGGGTCGACATCGACGAGCTCGACGAGGACGAGTCCGACGACGAGGACGACGACGAGGACGACGAGGACTCCGACTCCGAGGACGAGGACTCCGACTCCGAGGACGAGGACTCCGAGGACGACGAATCCGACGACGAGGACGAGGACGAGGACCCCGAGGCCGAGGACGACGAATCCGAGTAGCCCCGGGGCCCGACGTCCGGGTCTGAGAACGGAATGAGGCCCCTCCTGATCCCAGGAGGGGCCTCACGCTGTTCGGCGGGATCTCAGCCCTGGTGGGCGAGCACGTGCTCGATCGAGCGGATCAGCTGGCGTACGTCGTCGGGCTCGATCGAGACGAACGTCGCGATGCGGAGCTGATTGCGGCCGAGCTTGCGGTACGGCTCGGTGTCGACGATGCCGTTCGCGCGCAGGGTCTTCGCGACGGCCGCCGCGTCGACGCTCTCGTCGAAGTCGAGGGTCGCGACCACGGGCGAGCGGTGGTCGGGGTCGGTGACGAAGGGAGTGGCGACCGACGACGCCGTCGCCCAGTCGTACAGCAGGCCCGACGATTCCGCGGTGCGCGAGGCCGCCCAGCTGAGCCCGCCGTTGGCGAGAATCCATTCGAGCTGGCTGTCGAGCAGGTGCAGGGTCGCGAGCGCGGGAGTGTTCAGCGTCTGGTTGAGGCGGGAGTTGTCGACCGCGTTCTTCAGGCTGAGGAACTCGGGGATGTACCGCCCGGATGCGGCGATGCGCTCGATCCTGTCGACCGCGGCGGGCGACACGGCGGCGAACCACAGCCCGCCGTCCGATCCGAGGTTCTTCTGGGGCGCGAAGTAGTAGACGTCCGCCTCGGCGACGTCGAAGTCGATGCCGCCCGCGGCGCTCGTCGCGTCGATGACGGTCAGCGCGCCGTCCGCGGCGACCCGCCGCACGGGGGCGGCGACGCCGGTGGAGGTCTCGTTGTGGGGCCAGGCGTACACGTCGACGCCCTCCACGATCTCTGCCGCGGTCAGCGATCCGGCGTCGGTAGTGCGCACGTCAGGCGCGTCGAGCCAGGGAGCCGCAGCGGCCTTGGCGAATTTGCCGCCGAACTCGCCGAAGACGAGGTTCTGGCTGCGGCGCTCGATGAGGCCGAATGCGGCGGCATCCCAGAACGCGGTCGAGCCGCCGTTGCCGAGAATGATCTCGTAGCCGTCGGGAAGACGGAACAGCGCCGACAGGCGCTCGCGCACGCTTCCGACGAGGTTCTTCACGGGCGCCTGGCGGTGCGACGTGCCCAGCAGGTCGGCACCCGCCGAGGCGAGCGCGTTCACCTGCTCGAGGCGCACCTTCGAGGGGCCGCAGCCGAAGCGTCCGTCGGCGGGCAGCAGTTCGCGGGGGATCTCGATCGACATGGCTCGATTGTAGAGGCGGGCGCGGTGTCCGCCGCGCCCCGTGACGGGCTCGACGTCGGGCCCGCAAGGTAGGCTTGCCTAAGAACCCCGGAGGGCATGAATGACCGATCTGATCGACACCACAGAGATGTATCTGCGCACCATCCTCGAGCTCGAGGAGGAGAACATCGTGCCGCTGCGTGCGCGCATCTCCGAGCGTCTCGGTCACTCCGGACCCACGGTGTCGCAGACCGTGGGTCGTATGGAGCGGGACGGTCTGGTCGTCGTCTCTGAAGACCGCCGACTCGAGCTGACCGATGACGGTCGCCGCAAGGCCGTCGACGTGATGCGCAAGCATCGCCTCGCCGAGCGCCTGCTGTCCGACGTGATCGGCCTCGACTGGGCATACGTCCACGAAGAGGCCTGCCGGTGGGAGCACGTCATGAGCGAGCAGGTCGAGCGCCGTCTCGTCGAGCTGCTGGGCCACCCGACCGAGTCGCCATACGGCAACCCGATCCCCGGACTCGACCAGCTGGGCGATGTCGAGACGCCGGCCTTCGAGACGGGTGTGGTGGGTCTGGTCAAGAAGCTGGATGCTGCGGGCGGTCCGATCACGGGCACCGTGCGCCGCCTCGCCGAGCCCGCTCAGGTCAGTCCTGACCTGCTCGAGCAGCTGCGCGACGCCGGGGTCGTGCCGGGGGCGAGCGGCGACTACCGCTACAGCGAGGGGTACGTCCTGATCCAGATGGACGGTCGCGACGAGGGTCTGGAGCTGCCGGTCGAGCTCGCCTCGCACATCTTCCTCGTGGGAGAGAACGCCTGATCAGAGGGTCATCCTCGGCCTGTGGAGATGATTGCCAGGTTCGCAGGGTGACAGAATCGTTATCTTCAGGTAACGTCGGTGAGGTCGTCGGAGAAGAAGCCCGCCGATGACGCATCGCGAAGATCGCCTCCCTGGCTCGTCGTCTTCGCGAAGAGTTCGCACAACGTGCCGTGTGACATACGTGCCCGAGAAACGACATTGCTGACGAGCCTGCGCTGCCCGAAGCGCGGAGGCGCAGGAGGAATCCCTTTTGGCCGAAGAAATCGTCCCGACCGAGTCCGCTGGCAACCTGGAGCCGACCCGACGTCGAGCACCCCGTGCAGCCCGCTCGAGCGTCAAGCCCATGCGCACCGTCGCGATCCTCGGCGCTGTGTGCGCCCTCGTCGCCGGCGTCGCCCTTCCCGCTCTGGCGTCCGCCAAGCCCCTGCCCTCCGAGGCGGCCACTCTGCAGCAGATGGCCTTCGACGACGCCCAGTCGCTCGTCGTCGCCTCTGAGGCGACCAGCGCCCCGATGGAGCGCGGCACCTACTCCGCGACCACGCCCGACGAGATCGCGAAGAAGCAGGCGGAGGAAGCTGCCAAGAAGCGCGCCGCTGCAGCTGCGGCCGCAGCTGCTGCGGCGGCCCGAGTGTCCTCGAACACCGGCGGCAAGATCAGCGACGCCGACCTGCGCCTCATCTCTGCGGGGTCCGGCGCAGTGCGCTACCCGCTGCCGCAGGGCTCGTATTACGTCAGCCGCACGGTCGGCGGCGGCCACGAGGGTGCTGACATGGTCGCTCCCGCCGGCACCCCGATCTTCGCGGCCACCAGCGGCGTGGTGCGCGTCTCGTCCGAGAGCTACGGAGCCTACGGCGTCGCGGTCGTGATCGACTCGGTCGTCGGCGGCAAGCGAGTGTCCACCACATACGCGCACATGACGAACGGCACCCGCGGCGTGCAGGCCGGTCAGACGGTCGAGGCGGGGCAGTTCATCGGCAAGGTCGGCAACACCGGTCGTTCGTACGGCGCTCACCTGCACTTCGAGGTGAGGATCAACGGCTCGATCGTCGAGCCGATCGGCTGGCTCCGCGCCAACGCCGGCTGACCGACGCCTCACCGCGGCGTTCAGCCTCGGTACGTCCCTCGTTCACGTGGATGGGTTACCCTGAACCCGTCGTCGAACGGACGGGAGAAGCTGATGGATTCGATACCGGGCATCCGCACCATGGATGCGCTCGGTCGTCTGGTCCTTCGGCAACGCCCGCAGATCCGACTCGGTCTGACCGAGCGCGAAAGGCGCTGTCTCTAGACAGCGCCTTTCTTCGTATCCGCGTTCCTTCTGATCCGCTCGACGGCGTGTGAGTCGAGAGTGCCGGGAAGCCATCCCGGCGGATCGAGAGGATGACGACGATGCGCACACTGGTCCTGAACGCCGGATACGAACCGCTCACGGTGGTCTCTTTCAAGAGGGCGATGGTCCTCGTGATGAATGAGAAGGCCAGCGTCATCGAGCGCGTCGAGGACGATCCCGTCATCGCCGGACTCAGACGCTACGACCGGCCGGTGGTGATCCTGCTCACGCGCTACGTGCGGGTGCCGACCGCCCGTCGGCAGCCCGTCACCCGGCGGGGGGTGCTTCGCCGCGATGACCACAGGTGCGGATACTGCGGCAAGACAGCATCCACCATTGACCACGTCATGCCGCGCTCCCGTGGGGGAGCGGACAGCTGGGAGAACCTCGTCGCGTGCTGCCTTCGCTGCAACAACGCGAAGAGCGACCGCACGCCGCAGGAGATGGGGTGGGAGCTGCGCCGAACCCCCAGACCTCCGCACGGTGGGACGTGGGTGGTCCGCGGGGCCGAGCGGGGCGATCCGGTCTGGGAGCGCTACCTCGCGCTGGCGGCATAGCGGCAAGGCGGCGACTAGACTTGTCTGGCGCCTTCGTAGCTCAGTCGGATAGAGCGGCCCTCTCCTAAAGGGCAGGTCGCAGGTTCGAATCCTGTCGAGGGCACGATGACGAAGAGGACGCCGCCGGAGGGTGGCGTCCATTTCGCGATCTATCCGCCGGCAAGGGCACACGCAGAAAGAGCGGGCCGCCCCGGAGGGCAGCCCGCTCTTCGGATCCGTCAGATGTCAGTGAGCTGCGTGGTATGCCTCGAGAACGTCGGCCGCGATGCGCCCGCGCTCCGAGACCTTCAGCCCCTGCTTCTTCGCCCATTCGCGGATCTCGACCGTCTCCGAGCTGCGTGCCGCTCGGCGACGCGGAGCGGACGGACGGGCTGCGCTGGAACCGGCAGCGCGGCGACCCGCATCGATGTACGGGGCGAGGGCGTCGCGCATCTCCTGAGCATGTGAATTCGTCAGATCGATCTCATAGGCGACACCATTCAGCGCGAAATGGACGGTCTCTCCTTCGCCCACGTCGAGCAGCGTTCCATCGATATCGTCGACAAGCTGGTGCACAATTCTTCGAGCCATACGGAAAACAGTATTTGATCTCATATGGGCCGTGCAATCGCCGACGTGCATTTCCGGAAATGAATGCGCCGTGAATGCGTCTTCGTCTGTCAGGGAAGAAGGCCGGCGCGTCGAGCCCGCGCGACAGCGGCGTGCCGCGTCGATGCATCGAGTTTCGACATCGCCGCGCCGAGATACGCCTTCACCGTGCCTTCTCGCAGACCGAGCTGAGATGCGATCTCCGCATTCGTCGCGCCGAGCGCGGCGCAGGCGAGCACGTCGGTCTCGCGGGGGGAGAGGCGGACCGTGCCAACCGACCCCGTCGTCGGTGCCGGCTCGGCTGACGATGCTCCGACAAGGCGCCGCTCCACGGCGGCGATCCGTTCGCGCACCGCCTCGTCCGTGACGGATGCCGCGATGCTGCGCAGCTCGGCGAAGCTCTCCCTGATGTCTTCGAGATGGGTGGCGTCGAGCGCCGGCTCGGGGCGCATCGCCCGGAGGCGACGCTCGACCTCGTCGCGGATGTGCAGCTCGTTGGCGATGTTCTGTGCGACGCTCATCGCAGGAGCGGTGGTCACGCCGCCGATCTCCGACTCCTCCCACGCGCCGGCGTAGAGCACGCCTCGCGGACGGCCCTCCACGACGATCGGCAGCGCGAGCAGCGTGCGCAGCCCCTCTCCCAGCACGAACACGTCGTAGTCGTGGGTGATCTGCTGCGACGTGCGGTAGTTGTTCGTCATCCGGGGGCGCAGCTCGATCATCGCGCGCCCGCCGAGCCCGCGTTCCGGGCGCACGTTGAGGCCGTCGAGGCTGTGCGTTCGGTTTCCGACGATGCTCGTGACCCGGACCACGCCGTCTTCGATGAGGCCTCCGAAGGCCACCGGGAACCGGGTGCGTCTGGCGAGCTCGCGCACGCCGTCGGCAACGAGATCCTCGGCGGTTCCGATGCGCTTCTCGGCTTCCACTGTTACCAACTTTCGGGGGTGACGACCGAACCCGCCGGTTTCGTAGCGTCGACGATACCATCGCGTGTCGCCCCGACACGCGATGAAGGACATGTGGCAAGGAGGCCCCATGACAGACCCGACGACGGGCGATTCCTCTCACGGAATCGACTACATCGCTGTCGACGAATCCGAGAGGTTCCAGGGACTGAGGCGACTCCAGCGGTCATTCATCTTCCCTATGGCCGCGTTCTTCCTCCTCTGGTATTTCGTCTACGTTCTACTGGCCGCTTTCGCGACCGATTTCATGAGCCAGCGCGTCTGGGGTGATATCACGGTCGGACTGCTCATGGGACTCGGGCAGTTCGTCACGACCTTCGTGATCACGATGGCGTACGTGTCATTCGCGAATCGCCGGCTGGACCCCATTGCGACCGAGATCCGTGACGAGCTCGAGAAGGCGGAGGCCCGGCTATGACGACCATTCCCGTGGCTGCGGAAGCGGTCAAGAACGATCCCGTGCTCAACATCGCGATCTTCGGCGCATTCGTGGCGGTGACCCTGTTCATCGTGATCCGGGCCAGTCGCAACAACAAGACGGCGGCCGACTACTACGCGGCCGGTCGATCCTTCAGCGGCACCCAGAACGGCTTCGCGATCGCCGGCGACTATCTCTCGGCCGCCTCGTTCCTCGGAATCTGCGGCGCCATCGCGATCAACGGCTACGACGGATTCCTCTACTCGATCGGCTTCCTCGTGGCCTGGCTGGTGGCGCTGCTGCTCGTCGCCGAGATGATGCGCAACACCGGCAAGTTCACGATGGCCGACGTGCTCTCCTTCCGGCTGAAGCAGCGCCCGGTGCGCATGGCGGCGGCGCTCACCACCCTTGCGGTGTGCTTCTTCTATCTGCTGGCGCAGATGTCGGGTGCAGGCGGGCTCGTGTCGCTGCTTCTCGGCATCGACGACAAGCTCGGTCAGTCGCTCGTCATCGCGATCGTCGGCGTGCTGATGATCGTCTATGTGCTGATCGGCGGAATGAAGGGCACCACCTGGGTTCAGATCGTCAAGGCGGTGCTGCTCATCGCGGGCGCCGTGGCGATGACCGTGTGGGTGCTCGCGCTGCACGGATTCAACCTGAACACCCTGCTCGAGACCGCCGTCGACAACTCGCCCAACGGCGACAAGATCCTCGGCCCGGGTCTGCAGTACGGGGCGAACCCGCTCGACTTCCTCTCGCTGGGCATGGCTCTCGTGCTCGGCACCGCAGGGCTTCCGCACGTGCTGATGCGGTTCTACACGGTGCCGACCGCGAAGGAGGCACGCAAGTCGGTGGTCTGGGCGATCTGGCTGATCGGCGGTTTCTACCTGCTCACCCTCGTGCTCGGCTACGGAGCGGGGGCGCTGGTCGGCCCGGAGACGATCGCGGCGGCGCCGGGTGGAGTCAACTCGGCGGCTCCGCTGCTCGCGCAGGCGCTCGGCGGCTCGCTGCTGATGGGCTTCATCTCTGCGGTGGCGTTCGCCACGATCCTTGCGGTCGTCGCGGGGCTCACGATCACGGCCGCCGCATCGTTCGCGCACGACATCTACGCGAACGTGATCAAGCGCGGCCAGAACGCCGACCCCGCGGGCGAGGTCAAGGTCGCACGCCGCACGGTGATCGTGATCGGCATCCTCGCCATCATCGGCGGAATCGGCGCGCAGGGCCAGAACATCGCCTTCCTCGTCGCCCTCGCGTTCGCGATCGCGGCCTCGGCCAACCTGCCGACGATCCTCTACTCGCTGTTCTGGAAGCGCTTCAACACGCGCGGTGCAGTGTGGAGCATGTACGGCGGTCTGATCGCGGCCATCGGCCTGATCGTGATCTCGCCGGTCTTCTCGGGCAACGAGAAGGCGATGATCCCCGGCATCGACATCGCGATCTTCCCGCTGAACAACCCGGGCATCATCTCGATCCCCCTCGGGTTCCTGCTCGGGTGGATCGGCACCGTCACGGCGAGGACGGCGGAGTCGCGTGCCCTCGCCGCCGAGATGGAAGTCCGTTCGCTCACCGGCTATGGTGCCGAGAAAGCGGTGGAGCACTAGAACTCTCCCCAGAGATACCCGAGTGCCGTGTCCCCAGCGCGGCAGGAGCGGAGCCCGGCGGCCTACACGCCGGGCTCCACTTCTTTCATGAGCGCGATGCCGAGGCGTCGCGCTCGAGATCGAGCAGGTAGCGCTTGCGTTCGGGGTACGCACCGTAATGGCCGGGCGTGCCGTCGGAGCGGATGACCCGGTGCACCGGAACCACGACCGAGAGAGGGGTGAGCCGGCACGCCGTGCCCACCGCTCGTGCCGCTCCCGGGCTACCGGCGATGACCGCGACCTCGCCGTAGCTCATCGTCTCACCCCAGGGGATCTCGCAGACGGCCTGCAGCGCCGACCGGGCGAACCCGTCGACGAGCCTCCAGTCGAAGGCGAAGCGCTCATCGAAGCGCACCGGCTCGCCGTCGAAGTACGCGTCGAGGGCCTCGGTCAGCTCGTCCGCGGCACCAGGCTCCGGCTCGGGTACCGCGCCGAGGCGTCGAGTGACGCTCTCGAGCAGCCACGGCACGCTCGGATCCGCCGACTCCGAGAGGTCGAAGCTCACGATGCCTGCATCCGAGAACACCGCGAGCGCGTCGCCGAACGGCGTTGGAGCGAAGTCGAAGCGAAAGGTCATGCCCCCATCCTGCTCCGGGACAGCGACAGAGGCCCGCCGCTGTCCCGGAGCCCGTGGAGAACTCCATCCGTTCTCCGATCTGTGCAGAAGACGACCGGCACGGCCGACGGTGGGCGGAATCGCGGCGAAATCGGCCTGGAATACCGCCGGTCGCGCGTGTCGCGCCTAGGCTTGCGGTGTGTGGCGACGAGAGGCGAAGGATGCTGAGAACGCGGACCAGCGGGCCGCAGTGACTCTCGGCGACCTGAGCGACTCGTCGACCGGGGTCGACATCGCCCATGTGGCGGAGGAGCGGCGCACCAGCCTTCGCGCTCAGGCTGCCGATCTCGGCGGAGCCTCGCCGCTGACCACGTTCATCGACGCCCCGGAGTCGGTCATCGACATCTCCAAGGCGCATCCGGGCAGCCTTCCGCAGTTCATCACCGGCCGCTCCACCTTGCTGTCGAACCTGTTCAGGGACGAGGTCGGGCTCCGCACCGCGCGAATGGCCGCCGAGCGGATCACCGCGCGCAACACCGAGCTGCGCACGGTGAGAGGGATCGATGCCGTCCGGCTCGCGGTCGGCATCGCGCGCTGGCGTCTCGGTGGCGCGCCGTTCGCCGCTCCCGTGCTGCTTCGTCCGCTCGCGATCCGCCGCCACCACGCCGACTTCGAGCTGAAGCTGCACGGTCGCTTCGAGGTCAACCCCGAACTCGTGCGCGTCGCGCGCGAGCACTTCGGACTCGAGCTCGACCCGGCAGGTCTCGCCTCCCTCGCGTACGACGGCGGCATCTTCAAGCCGCAGCCGGTGATCGACCAGCTGCGCGCATTGACCCACTCCATCGACACCTTCGCCGTGCATCCGCGCCTCGTCGTATCGACCTTCGCCGATGTCGCAGACGCGATGGTGCGCGACATGGTCGACCTCGACCACCCGGTGCTCAATGCCCTCGCGGGGCACATCGGCGATCGCGAGCAAGTGACCGCACCGCGTGAGCTGCCGGCCTGGTCGAGCCCCGACGAGCGGGCCCCCGCGTCCGAGAGCCTTCTGCTCGACGCGGACTCCGAGCAGGAGGAGGTGCTCGCCCGCATCGCCGCCGGTCATTCGCTGGTCGTGTCGACGCTGCCCGGCACCGGGGGAACGCAGACGGTCATCAACGCGCTCGGCGGGTTCGTGCGCTCGGGTCGACGCGTGCTCGTCGTCTCGGCCCGCCGGTCGACCCTCGACGGTGTGCGCCACCGGCTGGCCGGCGTCGGCCTCGACGCGCTCGCCGTGTCTCCCACCCGCGCTCGCCGCGACCTGATCACCGCCATCGCACGCAGTGAGAAGGCGACCCAGCCGAAGGCGGCTGAGCTGGACGAGGCGCTGGTGCGTCTGCGCACGGTTCTCCGCGACTACCGTGGGGCTCTGTCGGAGCCGGTGGCCCGCACGGGGGCATCCGTGCTCGACGCGACCAGAGAGCTCACGCGACTCGCGTCGCTGCCGGTGCCGCCATCGACAGGGGCACGTCTGTCGATGGAGACCCTCGAGAAGCTCTCGGGCGATCGGCGTGACGCCGCGCAGGCGCTCACGCGTGCCGCGAAGCTCGGCGAGTTCCGCTTCGGACCCGACGACTCGCCCTGGTACGGCGTCAGCTTCGACAGCGCCGAGGCCGCGCAGAAGGCGCACGAGCTCGCTGGTCGCCTGCACGGCTCGGCCGTGCCGTCGCTGCTGGAACGCGGCTACGAGCTCATCGCGCAGACCAGCATGCGCCCGTTCGGCACCATAGACGAGCTCGGCGAGTACGTACGGCTGCTGCAGGGCATCCGGGACTCCCTCGACCGCTTCAGCCCGACGGTCTTCGAACGGCCGCTGGGCGAGCTGATCCAGGCGCACGGCTCGCGCCGCGATGCCCCCGGCATGTCCTCAGCGAACCGGCGCCGGCTCAAGAAGCTGGCGCGGGAGTACGTGCGACCAGGCGCCCACGTCTCGGAGATGCACGAGTCGCTGCTGCGCATCCAGCAGCAGCGCACGCAGTGGCAGCGCTACGTCGAGGCCGGCGTGGCGCCGCAGGTGCCGCTCGGTCTCTCCGACGTGCACGTGGCCTGGCAACGCGTGTCTGCCGAGCTGGCAGACCTCGACCACGCCCTCGGCCGTCGCGAGCCGCTCAGCTCGCTGCCCGTCGCCCGACTGGTGCGCACGCTTTCCGGCCTCGCCGCGCGCTCTGCGGTGTTCGACAATCTTGTCGAGCGCACGCAGATCCGAGATGCGCTGACGGGTCTCGGGCTGCGTCCGCTGCTGTCGGATCTGTCGGTGCGTCACGTCCCTGAAGAGCGGGTCTCGGCCGAGCTCGAGTTCGCCTGGTGGCAGTCGCTTCTCGAGCGCGCACTGCAGGACGACCGGTCGCTGCTCGGTGCGAACACCGCGGTCGTCGACCGCCTCGAGCGCGACTTCCGGCTCGTCGACGAGGCGCACACCGCGATGGCGGGTCCGCTGCTCGCGTGGAACCTGGCCAGCCAGTGGCGCATCGCGATCGTCGATGAGCCAGACCAGGCCAGGCATCTGCGCAAGGCCCTCAAGAGCGGTGACGCGACGACCGCCGAGATCGTCTCGGCAGCACCCGATCTCACCCGCGTGCTCGCGCCGGTCTGGATCGCCTCGCCGTACGAGGTGCCGCTGATCCCCGACTCGGTCGAGTTCGATGCGGTGCTTCTCGTGGATGCCGCTGCCGTCAACCTCGCCGAGACCGCGCCTGCGATCAGGCGGGCCCGCCAGGTCGTCGCCTTCGGCGACCCCGTCACTCAGCGTCCGACGCCGTTCACGGTCGCGACGATCGTCGATCCCGACTGGGAGCCGGAGGTCGAATTCGACGACGTCTCGGTCTTCGAGCGTCTCGCCGAGCTCTTCCCCGTCATGACTCTGACCCGCAGTTACCGCGCGGGAGGCGAAGACCTCGCCGAGCTCATCAACGACGCGTTCTACGGTGGCGAGATCGTGTCGCTGCCGTGGGCCGGCTCGTATCTCGGCCGCGGCAGCCTCACCGTCGACTACGTCGAAGGGGGAGTGGGCACACCCGACCCCGAGACCGGAGCCGTCGAGAGCCCGGATGCCGAGGTCGCCCGAGTCGTGACCCTGGCGGTCGAGCACGCCGTCCATCGCCCCACCGAATCGCTGATGGTCATCACCGCGAGCCGCAGGCACGCGGAGCGCGTGCGGTCGGCCGTGGCATCCGCCTTCGCCGGACGCTCGGACGTCGCCGACTTCGTCGGCCGCGACACCGCCGAGCCGTTCGCCGTTCTCACGCTCGAGGAGTCGGTCGCGGAGAGCCGCGACCGCGTCATCTTCTCGCTGGGCTTCGGCCTCACCAAGCACGGCCGTGTGCTCAGCGACTTCGGCGACCTGTCGCAGCACGACGGCGAGCGTCTGCTGACCGTGGGCATGACGAGAGCCCGCCGCTCGATGGTGATCGTCTCGTGCATCCGTCCCTCCGCGTTCGACGAGGGCCGGCTCGAGCACGGAGCGTCGACCCTGATGTCGATCCTCGGCGGACTCGCGGCGAGGGGGCGCGACGCGCGTCTCGAGGATCTCGCCGATCCGCTCACGCTCGCCCTCGCTCGGGAGCTGCGACGACTGGGTGCCTCTGTCGACGTCGACTACCGCGGCCTGCTTCCGCTCGTCGCGCAGCACGGCGGACGTGCGGTGGTCATCGAGTCCGACCCCGAGACCCGCGGTGAGTCGCTGCGGGAGAGCGTGCGGCTGCGTCCTCAGGTGCTGCGCCGGCTCGGGTGGCACTACGTGCGTGTGCACGCCTTCGATCTGTACAGCGACCCGGCTACGGTTGCCCGTCGTATCGCCACGGTGCTCGGCATCGAGGAGGGCGCGGTGCGCGCAGAGCACGACACGCAGCCGCTCGACCTCGATGACTGACGAGCGGCAGCGCATCGTGCACGTCGCGGGATCGCGGCGCGCGAGACTCACGCCGGTCGAGGGCACGACCTCCGAACCGCATTCCCGCGACGAGCGTTCCACGCCGCCGGCGGAGGAGCGAGGACCGAACGATGATCGGATGCTGCGCGAGGTGCCGCCGCACTACTGAACCGCGTGCTGAGACGCTGCCCGAGCATATGAGAACGCCCCGCCCCCGACGGGGCAGGGCGTTCTCATATGCCGTGCGTCGATCAGCGCAGGTCGGCGTCGCGACGCATGAGGTCGCGGATCTCGATGAGCAGCTCCTGCTCGGTCGGCAGGGTCTCCTCCTCGACGGCTGGGTTCTTCGCAGCCTGGCGCTCCTTGTACTTGTTCATCGGGACGACGAAGACGAAGTAGACGACGAGTGCGACGGCGAAGAAGGTGATGACCGCAGAGATCAGCTCGCCGACGGGGAACGTCACCGGGTCGCCGTAGATGTTGTCGACGGTGAAGCCGAACTTGCCCGCCTCATCCGCCTTGAAGAACATGGCGACGAGCGGCGTGATGATCGCGCTCACGACCGCGTTGACGATCGCCGTGAACGCGCTGCCGATGACCACCGCGACGGCGAGGTCGATGACGTTGCCCTTGGTGATGAATTCCTTGAATCCCTGGATCATGGACTCCCCCTGGAGTTGCTGCGGCCTCAGTTCGAGGCCGGGGCCTTCGCGGGCGCCGGGTTGGCGCTCGTCGAAGATTCCGCCTTAGATGATGCCGAAGACGTCGAGGCTGCACCAGTATTTCCGCGCGAGTCGGTGCGATAGAAGCCCGAGCCGTTGAAGGTGACTCCGACCGATCCGTACTGCTTGCGCAGTGCTCCGCCGCACTCCGGGCAGAGGGTCAGCGAGTCCTCGGTGAAGGACTGCACGGCGTCGAACCGGTGGTCGCAGGCCGTGCACGCGTAGGCGTAGGTGGGCATGGATGCTCCTGTCAGTTCCGCGCGGGCGACAGGGTGATGGTCTGCGTCGGGGTGACGATGCCATCGACCGGCTGGTCGTGCACTTCGCGCGGCAGCGAATCGAGTACTTCGGAATCATAGATCACGGCGTAGACGGGCGGGCAGCCTTCCATCGAGCCGATCGTCTTGTCGAAGTAGCCGCGCCCCCAGCCCAGCCTCGTGCCCGATCGGTCGACCGCCGCGGCGGGGATGATCATGAGGTCGACATCGTTCACGGCGATCGGGCCGAGCACCTCGCCCGTCGGCTCGGGGAGGCCGAAGAGCCCTTCGGCCACCGTTCCGGAGTCGTCCGCGACGGCCCAGTCGAGCAGTCCGTCTGCGCGCGTGATCGGAAGCAGCACCCGGATGCCCCTTCGCACGGCGCCCTGTACGAAGGGCATGGTGCCTGGCTCGGTGGTGGTCGAGAGGAAGCACGACACCGACCGCGCACCGTGAGCGTCGACGAGGGCGTCGAGCTGGGCGGTGATGCCCGCGGCCGCCTCATGCCGCTGCGTCTCCGAGAGGATCTGACGGCGTTCGCGCAGTTCGGCGCGCAGGGCGCGCTTCTGCTGTTCTGCTTCGCTCCGCATGTCCCCGATCATACGGCGGCGGGTCTGGCAACCCGCCGGGTCGGCGGCCGGGCCCACGACTAAGCTGAAGCGCATGAGCACCATGAAGGCCGTCATTCCCGCCGCAGGTCTGGGTACGCGGTTCCTGCCGGCGACGAAGGCGATGCCGAAGGAGATGCTCCCCGTCGTCGACAAGCCCGCCATCCAGTACGTCGTGGAAGAGGCGGTGGCGGCCGGCATCGACGACATCCTCGTCATCATCGGACGCAACAAGAACGCGATCTCCGATCACTTCGACTCGGTGCCCGAGCTCGAGGTGCGGCTCCAGCAGAAGGGCGACCACGGACGCCTCGAGCGTGTGGTGAAGTCCAGCGATCTCGCCGACATCCACTTCGTCCGGCAGGGCGAGCCCAAGGGCCTGGGTCATGCGGTGCTGCGCGCGAAGACGCATGTCGGCGACAGCTCGTTCGCCGTGCTTCTCGGCGACGACCTCATCGACGAGCGAGACTCGCTGCTCACCGAGATGATCGCCACGCACGAGCGCACCGGGGCCGCGGTCATCGCCCTCATGGAGGTCGACCCCGAGCAGATCCATATGTACGGCGCGGCCGATGCGAAGGCGACGGACACGGACGGCGTGGTGCGGGTGGACGCCCTGGTCGAGAAGCCCGCGGCAGAGGACGCCCCGTCGAACCTCGCAGTGATCGGACGCTACGTGCTGCCGCCGGCGGTCTTCGAGATCCTCGAGCGCACTCCGCCGGGCAAGGGCGGAGAGATCCAGCTGACCGACGCCCTCCAGGAGCTCGCGGCCGACCCTGACGGACCTGGCGTCGTCGGAGTGGTCTTCGGTGGCCGTCGCTATGACACGGGCGACCGCGCCGACTACATCAAGGCGATCGTGCAGCTCGCAACCGACCGCGACGATCTCGGCGCTGAGCTGAGGCCCTGGCTCAAGCAGTTCGCGGCTGGTCTCTGACCGGAGGATGCGATGCCCAACGACGTCCAGCCGGTGATGCGCTACGGCCCGGTCGGCCTGCGGTTGGTGAAGCCGCGAGACGCTCGGGTGCTGCAGCGTGAGCTGATGACGAACCGCTCATGGCTGCAGCCGTGGGAGGCGACGATCCCGGGCGCCGCCACCGGCTTCGACATGCGCGCCAGCATCCGCCGGCTGCTTCAGCAGCATCGCGACGGAGCAGGGTATCCATTCGTGATGGAGTACGACGGGGAGATCGCGGGGCAGCTGAACATCTGGGGGATCGCCCGCGGATCCCTGTCGTCGGCGACCATCGGATACTGGGTGAGCGAGCGCTTCGCGGGCCGAGGCATCACACCGACTGCCGTCGCCATGGCGACGGACGCGGCGTTCGAGCAGTTCGGTCTGCACCGGATGGAGATCTGCATCCGGCCCGAGAACCGTGCGAGCCTGCGCGTCGTGCAGAAGCTCGGGTTCCGCTACGAGGGGCTTCGGCGGCGCTATATCCACATCGACGGCGACTGGCGCGACCACTACGCGTTCGCGCTCACGCAGGATGAGGTGCCCCGCGGTGTGCTCTCGCGCTGGGTGAGTGGAGCGGCGCCGCAGGAGGCGGCGGCGATCCCTCCGCACGACGCGCTGCAGAGCTGACGGTCTGCGGCGACACACGCGCGGGAATGATCATTCCCGATGCCGCAGTCGCCTACCGTTGACTGCATGGATGGGCCGGTGCTGAGTGGGGGCGTGATCGTCCTCGTCGCCGTGCTGCTCTGGGTGCTGTACTTCGTGCCCAGCTGGCGCGGGCGACACCAGTTCTATGCCGCCGAGCGCAACGCGGTCCGGCTCAACCAGGCCCTTCGCGTCCTGGCTGAGACCAGTGAGACGCCTGACGAGGTGCGACTCGAGCTGACGGCGCGCACGGCCGCGGCTCAGCAAAGGCTCGCAAAGCGCGTGCAGGCGCAGAAGGAGAGCGCTCAGCTCGAACTCCTCCGCGAGGAGCTCGCCGCTACCCGTCGTGATCCCGTCCTCCGTCAGGCACGGGCACGACGTCGCGTGCGGCTGGCGGCTTCAGGTGCCGTCGTGGTGGCACTCGGGATGCTGGCATCCGGGGTGTGGCAGATCATCGCCACTGGCGCATGGATGCTGGCCGCATGCGGTCTGGTGCTCGCGGTGCTCGGGCTCACCGTGCTCGCGCGCATGGCACAGGTCGCCCGTCGCAGCGCGCGGCGCGCCAGCCGTCCCGTCGCGGAGCCCGTGGCCGAGCGCGTCTCGCCCCCACTGCACGATCAGGGCCCGGCCGTCTGGACGCCGCGCCCGCTGCCGCAGCAGCTCGTGACGGTTGCCGGCTCGCGCGCGCAGACCGCTCAGGCGGAGATCGATGCTCGCGCCGAGCGCCAGCGAGCGGCACGCCGTGCCGAGCTGCGTCGTCGGGCGGAGGAGCTCGCGCCCGCCGCCCCGGCGGCGCTTCCCGTCGCGCCGGCCGCGGCCGCGGGGGAGTCGCCCTACGCCCGGATGGGCGTGGTCGACGACGCCGAGATCGAGGCGCACGTACGCCAGCTGCTTGCGCGGCGAGCAGCCGGTTGAACGCGTGATAACCTGAACTCTGTTCACGGGCCTATGGCGCAGTTGGTAGCGCGCCTCGTTCGCATCGAGGAGGTCAGGGGTTCGAATCCCCTTAGGTCCACACTGTGACAGAGAACCCCCGCACTGAGGTGCGGGGGTTCTCTGCATCCGGGCACAACGCGACCAAGACTCCGAGCACCGTGCGACCGCGGCATCCGGGCACGGTGCGACCGCGACTTCGAGCACCGTCCGGCCGCACTGGCGCAGGTCCTCATCACGCGCCCCGAGCAGGCGCGCGCTGATCAGGCCGGCCACGCTTCCACCGGGCCCGCCACGGGCAGCAAGTAGGGCCAGCGACCACGAGCTCGGGCCGTCCACCGGACGGTCGGAGCGGGTACTGCCTGGTCGGAAGCGATTTCCTGCGTCAGCACGGTAGTGCGACACGCCCGGGGTGTGGTGGTGATTTGCGGGGGTGGTGGGTGGCGCGTAAATTATTACTTGTTCGCCCCAAGCGGTTGAGCGGAAGGCCTGAAGGGCCTGGCTCCCCTCCAAGTAGCGAACCACCCACCTTCACTCTGGATCACTTGTTGGTTTGGAGGGGCTGTTAGGCCCGGGGAGTGTGGTTCCCGGTTCGGGTTCGTCGATTTGACAAGCTCGCTGGTTGGGATAGGCTGGAGCGGTTGCCTCGTTGAGGTGGCGGATGTCTTCACCTGGTCCTTACGGCGTGTCGGATTTGACTGCCTGGTCGGGAAGATATAAGATTGTGAAGTTGCCCTGCGCTTCTCTGCCCTGAGGGGTGGGTGTGCGGGTGCGTCCGATCCTTGAGAACTCAACAGCGTGCACTTGTCAAATGCCAAATTATCCTCGTCCAATCCCTGTGGGGGTTGGTTGAGAATTCCTTTGGATCAATTTATATGAATGTCAGCAATGATGTTCGTCTCTTTTGGTCAGTTTCAAACTCGCTGCATGACCGTTTTCCCGGTTGTGTATGCATTTCTTTTTTACGGAGAGTTTGATCCTGGCTCAGGATGAACGCTGGCGGCGTGCTTAACACATGCAAGTCGAACGATGAAGCCCAGCTTGCTGGGTGGATTAGTGGCGAACGGGTGAGTAACACGTGAGCAACCTGCCCCTGACTCTGGGATAAGCGCTGGAAACGGCGTCTAATACTGGATATGTCCCGTCACCGCATGGTGTGCGGGTGGAAAGATTTTTCGGTTGGGGATGGGCTCGCGGCCTATCAGCTTGTTGGTGAGGTAATGGCTCACCAAGGCGTCGACGGGTAGCCGGCCTGAGAGGGTGACCGGCCACACTGGGACTGAGACACGGCCCAGACTCCTACGGGAGGCAGCAGTGGGGAATATTGCACAATGGGCGGAAGCCTGATGCAGCAACGCCGCGTGAGGGATGACGGCCTTCGGGTTGTAAACCTCTTTTAGCAGGGAAGAAGCGAAAGTGACGGTACCTGCAGAAAAAGCACCGGCTAACTACGTGCCAGCAGCCGCGGTAATACGTAGGGTGCAAGCGTTATCCGGAATTATTGGGCGTAAAGAGCTCGTAGGCGGTCTGTCGCGTCTGCTGTGAAATTCCGAGGCTCAACCTCGGGCTTGCAGTGGGTACGGGCAGACTAGAGTGCGGTAGGGGAGATTGGAATTCCTGGTGTAGCGGTGGAATGCGCAGATATCAGGAGGAACACCGATGGCGAAGGCAGATCTCTGGGCCGTAACTGACGCTGAGGAGCGAAAGGGTGGGGAGCAAACAGGCTTAGATACCCTGGTAGTCCACCCCGTAAACGTTGGGAACTAGTTGTGGGGTCCTTTCCACGGATTCCGTGACGCAGCTAACGCATTAAGTTCCCCGCCTGGGGAGTACGGCCGCAAGGCTAAAACTCAAAGGAATTGACGGGGACCCGCACAAGCGGCGGAGCATGCGGATTAATTCGATGCAACGCGAAGAACCTTACCAAGGCTTGACATACACGAGAACGGGCCAGAAATGGTCAACTCTTTGGACACTCGTGAACAGGTGGTGCATGGTTGTCGTCAGCTCGTGTCGTGAGATGTTGGGTTAAGTCCCGCAACGAGCGCAACCCTCGTTCTATGTTGCCAGCACGTAATGGTGGGAACTCATGGGATACTGCCGGGGTCAACTCGGAGGAAGGTGGGGATGACGTCAAATCATCATGCCCCTTATGTCTTGGGCTTCACGCATGCTACAATGGCCGGTACAATGGGCTGCAATACCGTAAGGTGGAGCGAATCCCAAAAAGCCGGTCCCAGTTCGGATTGAGGTCTGCAACTCGACCTCATGAAGTCGGAGTCGCTAGTAATCGCAGATCAGCAACGCTGCGGTGAATACGTTCCCGGGTCTTGTACACACCGCCCGTCAAGTCATGAAAGTCGGTAACACCTGAAGCCGGTGGCCTAACCCCTTGTGGGAGGGAGCTGTCGAAGGTGGGATCGGTAATTAGGACTAAGTCGTAACAAGGTAGCCGTACCGGAAGGTGCGGCTGGATCACCTCCTTTCTAAGGAGCACTGCAGGCCTTCGGGTCTGACAGAGCCGGATTCACACCGAATGTGTGTGACCGGAGCTCATGGGTGGAACATTTGACATGGCATTCGACCTGAGGGTTTGAGTTAGTACGCTGCTTCGGCAGGGGGAACGCTTGGCCTGGAGGGTGGGGTGCCTGCACGCTGTTGGGTCCTGAGGGACCGGGCCGGCCTTCGGGTCGTTCTGAACCTCTCGGCCCTTACTTCTGTTGCCGTATGGCAGTGGGGGTGGGGGACCGCCCGTACTTTGAGAACTACACAGTGGACGCGAGCATCTTAAAGAAAACCGAATCAGATCTTTTCCTGGATCTGGTTCATCTCATGTGATTTCAAGTCTTTAAGAGCAAACGGTGGATGCCTTGGCATCTGGAGCCGAAGAAGGACGTAGCAATCTGCGATAAGCCTCGGGGAATTGATAAGCGAGTGTTGATCCGAGGATGTCCGAATGGGGAAACCCCGCCAGGCGTTTTGCGACCTGGTGACTCCCGCCTGAATATATAGGGCGGGTAGAGGGAACGTGGGGAAGTGAAACATCTCAGTACCCACAGGAAGAGAAAACAACAGTGATTCCGTGAGTAGTGGCGAGCGAAAGCGGATGAGGCTAAACCGGGTGTGTGTGATAGCCGGCAGGCGTTGCATGCCCGGGGTTGCGGGACTCTTTTGAACATTCTGCCGAGTGTTCGACGTGATGTGACGATATAGACGAACCGTCTTGAAAGGCGGGCCATAGTGGGTGCCAGCCCCGTAGTCGAAATGTTGTGCGCAGCGTGAAGAGTATCCCAAGTAGCACGGGGCCCGAGAAATCCCGTGTGAATCTGTCAGGACCACCTGATAAGCCTAAATACTCCCAGATGACCGATAGCGGACAAGTACCGTGAGGGAAAGGTGAAAAGTACCCCGGGAGGGGAGTGAAATAGTACCTGAAACCGTTTGCTTACAAACCGTTGGAGCCTCCTTAGTAGGGGTGACAGCGTGCCTTTTGAAGAATGAGCCTGCGAGTTAGTGATATGTGGCGAGGTTAACCCGTGTGGGGTAGCCGTAGCGAAAGCGAGTCTGAATAGGGCGTTTCAGTCGCATGTTCTAGACCCGAAGCGAAGTGATCTATCCATGGCCAGGCTGAAGCGACGGTAAGACGTCGTGGAGGGCCGAACCCACTTAGGTTGAAAACTGAGGGGATGAGCTGTGGATAGGGGTGAAAGGCCAATCAAACTTCGTGATAGCTGGTTCTCTCCGAAATGCATTTAGGTGCAGCGTTGCGTGTTTCTTGCCGGAGGTAGAGCTACTGGATGGCCGATGGGCCTCACCAGGTTACTGACGTCAGCCAAACTCCGAATGCCGGTAAGTGAGAGCGCAGCAGTGAGACTGTGGGGGATAAGCTTCATAGTCGAGAGGGAAACAACCCAGACCACCATCTAAGGTCCCAAAGCGCGTGCTAAGTGGAAAAGGATGTGGAGTTGCTTAGACAACCAGGAGGTTGGCTTAGAAGCAGCCACCCTTGAAAGAGTGCGTAATAGCTCACTGGTCAAGTGATTCCGCGCCGACAATGTAACGGGGCTCAAGCACGCCACCGAAGCTGTGGCATTGACATTTGTGGTAGGCCTTCGTGGTCCAGCCGTGTTGATGGGTAGGAGAGCGTCGTGTGGCGAGTGAAGCGGCGGTGTAAACCAGCCGTGGACGCCACACGAGTGAGAATGCAGGCATGAGTAGCGAAAGACGTGTGAGAAACACGTCCTCCGGAAGACCAAGGGTTCCAGGGTCAAGCTAATCTTCCCTGGGTAAGTCGGGACCTAAGGCGAGGCCGACAGGCGTAGTCGATGGACAACGGGTTGATATTCCCGTACCGGCGAAGAACCGCCCCAGTCAATCCAGTAATGCTAAGTGTCCAAAGCCGGACATCGAACCCTTCGGGGTTCACCGTCCGGTGGAGCACACGACCCTATGCTGGTGCGGCTAGCGTATTAACAGGTGTGACGCAGGAAGGTAGCCCAAGCCAGGCGATGGTTGTCCTGGTGCAAGTGCGTAGGCCGAGTCATAGGCAAATCCGTGACTCATACAGGCTGAGACACGATGCGGATAAAAAGTGGGTGATCCTATGCTGCCAAGAAAAGCATCGACGCGAGGTTCAAGCCGCCCGTACCCCAAACCGACTCAGGTGGTCAGGTAGAGAATACCAAGGAGATCGAGAGAATCGTGGTTAAGGAACTCGGCAAAATGCCCCCGTAACTTCGGGAGAAGGGGGGCCACCCGCTTATACGGACTTGCTCCGGAAAGGGTGTGGTGGCCGCAGAGACTAGTGGGTAGCGACTGTTTACTAAAAACACAGGTCCGTGCGAAGACGCAAGTCGATGTATACGGACTGACGCCTGCCCGGTGCTGGAAGGTTAAGAGGACCGGTTAGCCGCAAGGCGAAGCTGAGAATTTAAGCCCCAGTAAACGGCGGTGGTAACTATAACCATCCTAAGGTAGCGAAATTCCTTGTCGGGTAAGTTCCGACCTGCACGAATGGCGTAACGACTTCCCAACTGTCTCAACCGCGAACTCGGCGAAATTGCACTACGAGTAAAGATGCTCGTTACGCGCAGCAGGACGGAAAGACCCCGTGACCTTTACTACAGCTTGGTATTGGTGTTCGGTGTGGCTTGTGTAGGATAGGTGGGAGACTATGAAACCGTGACGCCAGTTACGGTGGAGTCATTGTTGAAATACCACTCTGGTCATATTGGATATCTAACTTCGAACCGTAATCCGGTTCAGGGACAGTGCCTGGTGGGTAGTTTAACTGGGGCGGTTGCCTCCCAAAAAGTAACGGAGGCGCCCAAAGGTTCCCTCAACCTGGTTGGCAATCAGGTGGCGAGTGTAAGTGCACAAGGGAGCTTGACTGTGAGACTGACAGGTCGAGCAGGGACGAAAGTCGGGACTAGTGATCCGGCAGTGGCTTGTGGAAGCGCTGTCGCTCAACGGATAAAAGGTACCTCGGGGATAACAGGCTGATCTTGCCCAAGAGTCCATATCGACGGCATGGTTTGGCACCTCGATGTCGGCTCGTCGCATCCTGGGGCTGGAGTAGGTCCCAAGGGTTGGGCTGTTCGCCCATTAAAGCGGTACGCGAGCTGGGTTTAGAACGTCGTGAGACAGTTCGGTCCCTATCCGCTGCGCGCGTAGGAAGTTTGAGAGGATCTGACCCTAGTACGAGAGGACCGGGTTGGACGAACCTCTGGTGTGCCAGTTGTTCCGCCAGGAGCACCGCTGGTTAGCTACGTTCGGGATGGATAACCGCTGAAAGCATCTAAGCGGGAAGCCGGCCTCAAGATGAGACTTCCATGCCCCTCGGGGCGAGAGGCTCCCAGCCAGACTACTGGGTTGATAGGCCAGATGTGGAAGCGTGGCAACACGTGCAGCTGACTGGTACTAATAAGCCGATGACTTGATAACACTCCTTTCTGCGAGATGAACGCGTCCACTTTGTGGTTCTCGACGTACGGTCGGAACCAAACAACCACACTCAACGTGTGCGTTGCCGAAACGTCAATAGTGTTACGGCGGCCATAGCGTGAGGGAAACGCCCGGTCACATTCCGAACCCGGAAGCTAAGCCTCACAGCGCCGATGGTACTGCAGGGGGGACCCTGTGGGAGAGTAGGACACCGCCGGACTTCTTCTGTGAAAGAGCCACCCATTGTTGGGTGGCTCTTTTGCGTTAAGGCCGCATGATTTGACTTCCCTGCAGTCCGGGCTATGGTCAGAGGTCAACCGAACCCGCCAGCCGAAGAGGGGAAGCGAGTCCTATGTCTGGAAAGACGCCGCAATCACGAGCAGGGAAGAAGGCACCCCAGCTCTCACTCAAGGAGAAGAGAGCTGAGAAGCGCGCGAAGCGCGAACCAGAAGCCTTCCTCAAGCCTCGAAAGGGTGCAGCGGGCTGATCCCGCAGCCCACAAGGCGTCGTCCGGACCCCGCACAGCGGAAACCGGACGACGCCTTCTGCGTATGACCGGTCAGCGCCTGTCGTAGCCGAGGCGGCTCTGCAGCATCCGGGCGGCGCCCCGCACCTCCTGCGCAGGATCGCTCCCTCGCTCGCCCTCCCACGTCACGGCCACGGCGGCGACCGGCCAGCCGGCATGGTCGTGCACCGCAGCAGCCACCGAACGGAAGCCGGGCGTGACCTCACCGTCCTCGCTCGCGATCCCCGCCTGCCGCACCTCGCGCAGCAGATCTCTCAGCTCGGCGGGGCGAGCAGGCCCCCTCCCCGTGCGATCGGTGAACGATGCCGCATCCGGATAGAGCGCGCGTACCTGCGCCCGGGGGAGCGATGCCAGCATGGCGCGTCCCGTGGCGGTGAGGTGCGCGGGAAGTCGCACGCCGACATCCGTCACCAGCGCCGGGCGGCGCACGGCTCGTTCCTCGACGATGTACAGCACGTCTCGGCCGCTCATCACCGCCAGGTGCGCACTCTCTCCGATGCGGTCAGCGAGGGCGGCGAGCAGCGGTCGCCCGAGGCGGGCCAGCGGCTCCTGGCGGGCATAGCCGCCGGCGAGTTCGAATGCGCTGGTTCCCAGGCCCCAGCGCCGTTCCTGCGGCAGGTGCACGACGAACCCGTGCTCCTCGAGAGTGGCCAGCAGGTGGTAGACGGTCGACCGGGGGATGCCGAGGTCACGTGCGAGCGCCGTCGCGGCGATCGGCGCCGGTCGTCGCGCCAGATGTCGGAGGATCCGCAGCGTCTGGTCGGCTGCGGGCACCTGGGGACGGTTCGACCGGGCATCCGACTCGTCTGGGATCACAGACACAGTCTGTCACTCCGGCCCCCGCAGCGACAGCGCAGGGTGTGGAATCGAGTCATGCCTGAAACTTCCCCCGTGATCATCGGCGCGGCCCCACTGTCGCCGGCCGACGTCGTCGCCGTCGCCCGCCACTTCGCCCCCGTCGAGATCGCCGATTCCGCCCGCGAGCGTGTCGCCGCTGCGCGAACCGTCATCGACGGCATGGCGGCTGACCCGAACCCGCACTACGGGGTCTCGACCGGATTCGGCGCCCTCGCTACGACCTTCATCGCCCCTGAGCGCCGCCGTCAGCTGCAGCTCAGCCTGATCCGATCTCACGCCGCCGGCACGGGAGCCGAGGTCGAGACCGAGGTCGTTCGTGCGCTGCAGCTGCTGCGCCTGCAGACGCTCGCATCCGGCCACACCGGGGTCCGTCCCGTCGTCGTCGACACGTACGCCGCGATGCTGAACGCCGGAGTCACGCCCATCGTGCGCGAGTACGGCTCGCTCGGCTGCTCGGGCGACCTCGCCCCGCTGGCCCACGTCGCGCTCGCGTCGATGGGCGAAGGCGAGGTCCGCAACGCCGACGGCGAGCTGGTCGCCGCCGCCGACGCGCTCTCAGCCGCCGGCATCGAGCCGCTCGTGCTGCTCGAGAAGGAGGGACTCGCCCTCATCAACGGCACCGACGGGATGCTCGGGATGCTGCTGCTCGCCCTGCACGACCTCGAGACGCTCGTCACGACCGCCGACCTCTCGGCCGCGATGTCGATCGAGTCGCAGCTGGGCACCGATGCTGTGTTCGCCGCCGACCTGATGGCGCTTCGACCGCAGGTCGGCCAGGCCACATCGGCCGCGAACCTTCGTGCCTTCCTCGGCGACTCGCCGATGGTGCAGAGCCACAAGGGCCCGGAGGACGGACGGGTGCAGGACGCCTACTCCCTGCGCTGCTCGCCGCAGGTGCACGGCGCCGTGCGCGACACCATGGCCCACGCAGCCACGATCGCCGAGCGCGAGCTGGCGTCGGTGGTCGACAACCCCGTCGTGACCAGCGACGGCCGCATCGAATCCAACGGCAACTTCCATGGCGCGCCCGTCGCCGCGGTGCTGGACTTCCTCGCAATCTCGGTGGCCGACCTGGCATCCGTCTCCGAGCGGCGCACCGACCGCGCCCTCGACCCCGCCCGCAGCCACGGACTGCCGCCCTTCCTCGCGCACGAGGTGGGCGTCGACTCGGGCCTGATGATCGCGCAGTACGCCGCAGCCGGCATCGTCTCCGAGCTGAAGCGTCTCGCCGTGCCGTCGTCCGTCGACTCCATCCCGTCGTCGGCCATGCAGGAAGACCACGTGTCGATGGGCTGGTCCGGCGCCCGCAAGCTGCGACGTGCGATCGACGGCCTCACCCGGGTGCTCGCGATCGAGATCCTCACAGGAGCCCGCGCGCTCGATCTGCGCGCCCCGCTCGAGGCCGGCCCCGCCACCGGCGCGGTGCGCGACCTCGTCCGCACGGTGGCCGCCGGGCCCGGACCCGACCACTTCCTCTCACCCGACATGGAGGCTGTGACCGAGCTCGTACGCTCGGGCGCCGTCCTCCGCACTGCGAAGGAGCACGCGAATGTCTGAACCCACTCTCCATGACCCCACCCGCAGCATCCGCGCTGCGCGCGGCAACCAGCGCACCGCCAAGAGCTGGGGCGCCGAGGCCGCCAAGCGGATGCTGATGAACAACCTCGATGCCGAGGTGGCCGAGCACCCCGAGGACCTCGTCGTCTACGGCGGAACCGGCCGCGCCGCGCGAAGCTGGGAGGCGTACGACGCGATCGTCCGGACCCTCGACGAGCTCGAGCCCGACGAGACGCTGCTCGTGCAGTCCGGGAAGCCGGTCGGCGTGTTCCGCACCCACGAGTGGGCACCCCGCGTGCTCATCGCGAACTCGAACCTCGTCGGCGACTGGGCGAACTGGCCCGAATTCCGCAAGCTCGAGGCCGAGGGCCTGATGATGTACGGCCAGATGACAGCCGGCTCCTGGATCTACATCGGCACCCAGGGCATCCTGCAGGGCACCTACGAGACCTTCGCCGCCGTCGCCCGTTCGCTGGGCAAGGACTCGCTCAAGGGCACCCTCACCCTCACCGGCGGCGCCGGGGGCATGGGCGGCGCACAGCCGCTGGCCGTCACGCTCAATGACGGTGTCGTGCTGATCGTCGACGTCGACGAGTCACGTCTGTCGCGCCGCGTCGAGCACGGCTACCTCGACGAGTACACCACCGACCTCGACGCCGCCGTCGCCCGCGTCATCGCCGCGAAGGAGGCGGGCGAAGCCCTGTCGGTCGGCGTCGTCGGCAATGCGGCCGAGGTGTTCCCCGAGCTCAAGCGTCGTCAGGACGCCGGTGAGCTGACCATCGACGTCGTGACCGATCAGACGAGCGCGCACGACCCGCTCGCCTACCTGCCCATCGGCATCTCGGTCGCGGACTGGAAGGCCGAGGCCGAACGCGACCCCGAGAAGTTCACCCGTCGCTCCCGCGAGTCCATGGCAGCGCACGTCGCCGCCATGGTCGCCTTCCAGGACGCGGGCGCCGCCGTGTTCGACTACGGCAACTCGATCCGCGCCGAGGCCGTGCTGGGCGGGTTCGACCGCGCCTTCGAGTTCCCCGGCTTCGTGCCGGCGTACATCCGCCCGCAGTTCGAAGAGGGACGTGGACCCTTCCGCTGGGCTGCTCTCTCGGGTGACCCGGAGGACATCTACAAGACCGACCGGGCGATCGCCGAGCTCTTCTCTGAAGACAAGGCGCTGCACCGCTGGCTCGACAAGGCCGGCGAGAAGGTGCACTTCGAGGGCCTGCCCGCTCGCATCTGCTGGCTCGGCTACAAGGAACGCCACCTCGCGGGCCTCAAGTTCAACGAGATGGTGGCCTCCGGCGAACTGTCGGCGCCGATCGTGATCGGCCGCGACCACCTCGACTCCGGCTCGGTCGCATCGCCCTACCGCGAGACGGAGGCCATGAAGGACGGCTCGGACGCGATCGCCGACTGGCCGCTGCTGAACGCCCTGCTGAACACGTCGTCTGGTGCGAGCTGGGTCTCGCTGCACCACGGCGGCGGCGTCGGCATCGGCCGTTCGATCCACGCCGGTCAGGTCACCGTCGCTGACGGCTCGGAGCTGGCGGCCGAGAAGCTCGAGCGCGTGCTGACGAACGATCCGGGCACCGGGGTCATGCGTCACGTCGACGCCGGCTACGAGCACGCCCGCGACATCGCTCGCGAGCGCGGACTCAAGGTGCCGATGCTGTGAGCAGCACGCTCATCACGAACATCGGGGAGCTGACGACCAACGTCGGCTCCCCGATGGACCGGTTCGGCACGCTGGCCGATGCAGCCGTCCTCATCGAGGACGGCCTGATCTCGTGGGTCGGCGCGGCGGTCGACGCACCGACCGCCGACGAGACGGTGGATGCCGGCGGACGTGCCGTCATACCCGGCTTCGTCGACAGCCACAGCCACATCGTCTTCGGGGGCGATCGAGCGGCCGAGTTCGAGGCGCGCATGGCGGGGCAGAAGTATGCCGCCGGGGGCATCCGCTCCACCGTGGCCGCGACCCGCGGGGCGACCGACGCCGAGCTGCGCACCCGGGTGCGCGGGTTCCTCGACGAGATGCTCGCTCAGGGCACGACGACCGTCGAGATCAAGAGCGGGTACGGACTCGATGTCGAGACCGAGGCGCGCCTGGTACGTCTCGCCGCAGAGGTGACCGAGGAGGTCACGTATCTCGGTGCGCATGTCGTGCCCGCCGAGTACGCCGACCGCGGCGACGCGTACGTCGACCTCGTGATCGGCGAGATGCTGGATGCCTGCGCACCGCACGCCAAGTGGATCGACGTGTTCTGCGAGACGGGTGCATTCAGCGTGACGCAGTCGCGCCGTGTGCTCGAGGCCGGCATCGCTCGAGGACTGAAGCCGCGGGTGCACGCCAGCCAGCTCGGACCAGGAGAGGGCGTGCAGCTCGCGATCGAGCTCGGCGCCGCATCGGTCGACCACGGCACCTACCTGACCGACGACGACGTGACCGCCCTCGCCGCATCCGACACCGTGCTCACCCTGCTGCCCGGCGTGGAGTTCTCGACCCGCCAGCCGTACCCCGACGCTCGGCGTCTGATCGACGCGGGCGTCACGGTCGCGATCGCCTGCGACACGAACCCCGGGTCGAGCTTCACTTCGTCGATGCCGTTCTGCATCGCCGTCGCGGTGCGCGACATGGGCATGACGCCCGCCGAGGCGGTCTGGGCCGCGACGGCCGGGGGAGCGGCTGCACTGCAGCGCTCGGACATCGGAGTGATCGCACCGGGCGCGCGGGCAGACCTCGTGCTGCTCGACGCTCCGACCAGAGTGCACCTGGCCTACCGGCCCGGTGTGCCGCTGGTGAAGACGGTCTGGAAGGACGGCGTCGCAACCCGCTGACGCGGCGCGACGATTCAGGAGGACGACATGGCACTCTCCCACGACGAGTTCTGGCCGCGCGCCGGGTCCTGGCCTGCGCACGTGGCGGGCGAGAACGCAGACGCCGCGATCCTCGGCATCCCGACGTGGCGCACGTCGCTGTCGCCGACCGGTGCGCACGCGACGCCGGGGGCGATCCGCGATGCACTGCCGCGTTACAGCGCCACGCTCATGGGCCCTCCTGCCGTCGATCTCAACCAGGTGCTGCGCATCGTCGACGCCGGCGACGTGCACGAGCCCGACGGCGACGAGGGCGTGGAGCGCGCCGTCGCGGCGGTGCGTGAACTCGCCGAGCAGACGCGACTCGTGATCGCGCTCGGCGGCGACAACTCGCTCACCTACCCGGCCGCGCGCGGCGCCGGCGCCGACGGGCTCATCACGCTCGACGCGCACTTCGATCTGCGCGACGGCGTCTCGAACGGCACGCCCGTGCGGCGACTCGTGCAGGACGCCCCGGACGGTGAGCGGATCGATCCGTCCCGCATCGTGCAGATCGGCATCGCGGACTTCGCGAACTCGGCAGCCTACGCGCAGCGCGCAGCGGAATGGGGCATCAGGGTCATCACCCTCGACGAGGTGCGCGAGAAGGGCATCGCAGCCGTGGTCGCCGAGGCGCTTGCCGTCGCTGGCGCCGGCTCGCGCATCCACCTCGACATCGATGTCGACGTCGTCGACCGATCGATCGCACCGGGGTGCCCGGCGAGCGTGCCCGGTGGCCTTGCCGCGTGGGAGCTGCGCGCGCTGGTGCGCACGATCGCGGCCGACGAGAAGGTGGTCAGCGCCGATATCGCCGAGGTGGATGCCACAGCGGACGCCGACGACGCGCGCACCGTGCGCCTGGCGGCGCTCTGCGTGCTCGAACTGCTCGCCGGTCTCGCCTCGCGCTGACACCCGCTCTGCACGCCGGATCGCCGGACGGCCCCGCGCTCGCGAAGGGCGCGTAGCGTGGAGGCATGTCCAGAATCGTGATCTTCGGCGGCCACGGCAAGATCGCCCTGCTGCTCGCCCCTCTTCTCTCTGCTCGCGGTGACGAGGTGACCGCCGTGATCCGCAACCCCGACCAGGCCGACGACGTGCGGGCGACGGGCGCACAGCCCGTCGTGTTCGATGTCGAGCATCAGGATCGTGCCGCGATCGCCGAGATGCTCTCCGGCCACGACGCGGTCGTGTGGTCGGCCGGCGCAGGCGGAGGCGATGCAGCGCGAACACGGGCCGTCGATCACGAGGCCGCCGTGCGGTCGATGGACGCGGCGGCGGACGCGGCAGTGCGCCGCTACGTGATGGTGTCGTACTTCGGCGCATCGCCCGACCACGGCATCCCGGCCGATGATCCCTTCCATGCCTACGCAGAGGCGAAGGCGGCAGCCGACGAGCATCTTCGGGCATCCGGACTCGACTGGACGATCCTCGGGCCCAGCCGGCTCACGCTCGGAGAGGCGACCGGGCGCATCGACGTCACCGCTGATGAATCGGGTGAGGTGTCGCGCGCCGACGTCGCCCTCGTCATCGCAGAGACGCTGGTCGCCGACTCGACCATCCGCCGCACCGTCCGCTTCAACTCCGGAGCCACGCCGATCGCCGACGCGCTCAGCGGCTGATCCTGCGCGATCCGGCGAGCTCAGCTCAGGCCGGAGGGAGTCAGGCGAGCCCGACGGGGATGAGGGCGTGGGCGACGGCGTAGATCGCCAGACCGGCGAGGGCGCCGACGACGGTGCCGTTCAGCCGGATGTACTGCAGGTCGCGGCCGACCATGAGCTCGATCTTCTCGGTGGTCTCGGCCGGATCCCACTTCTCGACGGTCTCGGTGATGATCGACGCGATGTCGTGCCGGTAGCGGTCGACGAGGAACACGGCGGCATCGGTCACCCAGCCATCCACGCGGGACTGCAGGGCGGGCTCGGTGGCCAGACGGTCGCCGATCTCGCCCACGGCCTGCGATGCACGCACCCGCAACCCGCTCTGCGGATCCGCGAGAGCCGCGAGCAGGCCGGTCTTCGCCGTGTTCCAGAGCTGGGCCGCGAGCTCGCCGACGCGGGGGCTGTCGAACAGGGCCGCCTTCGCGCCCTCCAGCCGCGCTTGGATCGCGGGATCGTTCTGCAGCCCTTCGGCGAGGCGGGTGAGGTAGCCGTCGATCGCGCGGCGGGCAGGATGCCGTGGGTCGGCGTGCACGGCGCGGACAAACTTCAGCGCCTCGCTGTACGCGGTCTCATCGACGAAGCGGTGCGCGAGGCGCGGCACCCATGACGGGAGGCGCCGAGAGATGAGTCCCTGGAAGGCGACGGCGTTGTTCTCGAGCCACGCGCCGATGCTGTCGACAGCCAGATCGACGGCGCTGCGGTGGGCGTCGGCCTCGACGATCCGCTGCAGCCAGCCGCCGGCCGTCGGCGCCCAGTCGGGCTCGATCAGGTGCTCTCGAGCGAGGTCGGCGATCAGGCCCTGCACATCGTCGTCGCTGAGCGCGTGCAGCACAGCCGTGGCCGCCGTCGACGCCTCGGCCGTCACGCGCTCCGCGTGCGAGGGCACGCGGAGCCATTCGCCGAAGCGCTGCGAGAGCGCTGTGCGCGAGAGCTTGTCGCGCACGACGTCGGCGGCGAGGAAGTTCGTCTCGACGAACTCGCCCAGCGTGCGCCCGATCTCGTCCTTGCGGTTGGGGATGATGGCGGTGTGCGGGATGGGGAGACCGAGCGGGCGACGGAACAGCGCGGTCACCGCGAACCAGTCGGCGAGTGCGCCGACCATGCCGCCCTCGGCGGCGGCGCGGACGTAACCGAGCCACGGATGCCTGGATTCGAGCCAGAACGAGATGACGAAGACGACGGCCATGAAGACGAGCGCGCCGAGGGCCACCGCCTTCATACGGCGCAGACCGCGCAGTCGCTCCTGATCGGCGGGCGAGAGCAGCGCCATCGGTGTTCGCGACATGCCGACATCCTTTCACGGTGACTACGCTTGAGGGGTGATCGACGACATCAAGAAGCGTGCCCTGCACCGCACCAGCATCCTCGAGGGTCAGCTGCGCGGCATCGCGCGGATGATCGAGAGCGAGGAGTACTGCATGGACATCATCACGCAGTCTCGCGCCGTGCAGCGCTCGCTCGAATCGCTGAACCGGCTGCTGCTCGAGAACCACCTGCGCACGCACGTCACCCATATGTTCGAAGAGGGCGGCGACGAGCGCGAGCAGGCTGTGGGCGAGCTGCTCAAGGCTTTCGACTTCGACCGCAAGTAGACCATATCCGCAGGAACGGAACGCCTTGACGACGGATATCGTCGCTGGCTTCGTCACATTCTTCGTTTTTCGCTGTACCTCACCGCGTGACTGTGCTTGACTGACGTCAGTCAGAACTCAACGTGGAGGTTTCATGGCACAGCCCGCACCCGCGGCCCCCACCCCGGCCCCCGTCCCGACCGCCGAACCTGGCACCGGCGGCGTCGACATCGTCTCGGTCACCAAGCACTACGGTGACGCGACCGCCGTCGACGACCTGTCCCTGTCGATCCAGCCGGGGGAGTTCCTGTCGCTGCTCGGGCCCTCAGGCTGCGGCAAGACCACGACGCTGCGCATGATCGCCGGCTTCGAGCACCCCGACAGCGGCGACATCCGCATCTCGGGCCGCAGCGTGCTCGGCCTGCCGCCGCACCGGCGCGAGGTGAACACCGTCTTCCAGGCGTACGCGCTCTTCCCGCACATGACCGTCGCCGAGAACGTCGCGTACGGTCTGCAGCAGCGTCGGGTGCCGAAGGCCGAGCAGCGCGAGCGCGTCATCGCCGCCCTCGACATGGTGCAGCTGCGCCGCTTCGCCGACCGCAAGCCGACCATGCTCTCGGGTGGTCAGCAGCAGCGCATCGCCCTGTCGCGCGCACTGATCAACCGGCCCAGCGTCCTGCTGCTCGACGAGCCGCTCGCCGCGCTCGACCGGCAGCTGCGTGAGGAGATGCAGGTCGAGCTGAAGCTGCTGCAGGCCCGCCTGGGCACGACGTTCGTGTTCGTCACCCACGATCAGGGCGAGGCCCTGTCGATGAGCGACAGGATCGCCGTCATGAGGGCCGGCCGCATCGAGCAGCTCGACGCCCCCGACCGCATCTACGCGGCACCGGCATCCGCGTACGTCGCCTCGTTCATCGGTCAGCAGAACTTCCTCAGCGGCACCGCGCAGGGCGACGCGGTCGACACGAGCGTGGGCCTGATCCACGGTCGGTGGGGAGCGCAGCAGGTCACGGCGGGCGAAGCCGCTGTCGCTGCGATCCGCCCCGAGTTCATCCGCATCGGGCCCGCTGACGCCGAGGGTTTCGGCGTCGACGGGCGTGTGCTCGGCGTCTCGTACCTCGGCGAGACCCTGCAGGTGGTCGTCGGCATCGCCGGTGACCAGACCCTGCTGGTGCGCACCCCAGCGCCCACCGCCCCGCCCGTGGCGGTCGACCAGCGCGTGCGCTGCACCTGGTCACCGTCCGACGTTCGCCTGTTCGCCGCCGAAGGCGCGCCGACGGCCGCCACCCATGTGATCGCGCTACCCGACCGGGCCGCTCGCTGAGCCGCATCCACCACCCGCACCGCACCGCACGAAGGAGTGCTCTCATGAACGACAACAGCATCCGCATCCTCGCCGACAGCAGCATCGCGCCGGTCGTCCGCCACCAGCTCACCCGCCGCGGCTTCATCGGGGTGGTCGCCGCGCTCGGCGCCGCCGGCGTGCTCACCGCCTGCTCGCCCGGTGGCTCGGGCAAGCCCGCCCCCGGCGCCACCGGCGGCGCGATCGAGGACAAGCTGTCGATCTACAGCTGGGGCGAGTACGACGCCCCCGAGGTCATCGAGGCGTTCACGAACGACGAGGGGGCGAAGGTCGTCATGGACACCTTCAACTCCAACGAGGAGATGATCGCCAAGCTCGTCGCGGCAAAGGGCACCAGTGGATACGACCTCGTCGTGCCGACCGGCGTGTTCATCCCGCAGATGATCGAGAACGGCCTCCTCGCGAAGCTCAACCTCGACCTCATCCCCAACATCGAGCACATGGACCCGGCCTTCCTCGGCCGCGAGTGGGATCCGAAGAACGAGTATTCGATCTGCAAGGCGTGGGGCACCACCGGGTTCGTGTACGACAAGACCGTCATCACGCGCGAGCTGAAGACGTGGAACGACTTCATCGACGCGGCCAAGAACGAGGCGTCGGGCAAGACGTCGGTGCTCGACGACCCGGCCCCCCTTGGCGGCATCTACTACTGGGCCAACGGCATCGACTGGAACACCACCGACCCCGAGCATCTCGACGCGTGCGAGAAGTTCCTGGTCGACGAGCTCGCGCCGCACATCTCCGCGTTCGACTCGTACCCGGGCGGTGCGGCGATCCCGCAGGCCTCCCACGTGCTGATGCAGTCGTGGAACGGCGACGCGCGCATCGGCATCCAGGAGTCGCCTGACCCCGACCGCTGGCAGTGGGTGCTCGGCTCGCCCGACACCGAGCTGTGGATGGACAACTGGGCCCTCGTCGAGGGCGCGCCCCACCCGGAGGCCGCGCACGCCTTCCTCAACTACATCCTCACGCCCGAGAACCAGCTCGCGCAGGTCGACTACATCGGCTACGACACGGGTGCGAAGGGCATCCGCGATGCTGCCGAGGAGGCCGGACTCGAGATGCTCGACATGGTTTTCTTCGATGAGGCGCAGGTGAAGACCATGCACGAGGGCAAGGTGACCGAGGCGCAGGAGCGGATCGTCGAGATCTGGAACAAGACCAAGGCCGCCGCCGGTGCGTAGTCCTCGCTTCGGGCTGGCCGTTCCCGCGTGGGTGTGGCTGGCGCTGTTCTTCATCGCGCCCATCGCGATGGTCGTGTGGTTCAGCTTCGGCTACAAGCCGGGCATCTTCGGCACGCACGCCAACGATGTGCTGTCGTTCGACCGCTATGCCGAGGCGATGTCGCCGACGTTCTTCGCGACCTTCCAGAACACGCTCTGGGTCGGCATCCTCGGCACGGTGCTGTGCTTGCTTATCGGCGGACCAGTGGCCTACTGGATGGCGGTGAAGGCGCCGCCGTCGCGCCGCGGCCTGCTCATCGCGCTCGTGATGGTGCCGTTCTGGACGAACTTCCTCGTGCGCACTCTGGGCTGGCAGGTGATCCTCTCGCCAGAGGGGTGGCTGTCGTCGCTGCTGCAGGGGGTGGGCGTCATCGACGGCCCCATCGAGGTGCTGTACACCCGCACGGCGGTGCTGATCGGCGTGGTCTACAACTACCTGCCGCTGATGATCCTGCCGCTGTACGTCGCCTTCGACCGCGTGGGAACCCCGCTTCGCGAGGCCAGCAAGGACCTCGGGGCGGATGGGCTGCGCACCTTCCTGCAGGTGACCGTGCCGCTCGCGCGACCAGGGATCGTCGCCGGCGTGCTGCTGGTCTTCATCCCGCTGATGGGCGATTACATCACCGCCACCGTGCTCGGCGGCGCGCAGGGCAACATGATCGGGCAGCTGGTGGCCAGCCAGTTCGGCACCGCGCAGAACTGGGCGCTCGGCTCGGCCATGGCGGTGCTGCTGATCCTCGTGATCATGCTGACGATCGGGGTCGCCGCCGGCATCCTGTGGCTGATCTCGCTGCCCTTCAGAAACCGCAGCCGACTCGTCCTCGGAGAGGCATCATGAGCGACACCCGCACCCGCCGCCGCGGCCCGGCCGTCGGCGACCGCATCCTCGGCATCTGGTCGATCCTGGTCTACGCGTTCCTCTTCCTGCCGATCATCGTCATCATCATGGCGTCGTTCAACTCCGGCCGGCTGCTCGTCGCGTGGGACGGCTTCAGCTTCGCGCCGTTCGCGGCGCTGGTCGAGAAGCCGGTGATCCGCGACGCGGTGATGGTCTCGCTGCGCACCGGACTGATCGCGGCCCTGTTCGCCGCGGTGCTCGGCACGCTCGCCGGCATCGCGATGGCACGGCGGCCAGGCAAGTGGGTGTGGTGGTTCCTCGGACTTCTGCTGCTCGTCTCGGTGACCCCCGAGATCGTCGACGCCGTCGCGCTGCTGCCGTGGCTCGTCTTCCTCGGGCAGGACCTCGGGCTGTCGATGTTCAACGACGGCACCGTGCGCCTGGTCGTCGGCCACTCGCTCTTCTCGATCGCGATCGTCTCGTACATCGTGCGAGCCCGGCTGGTCGGTCTCGACGCGAAGCTCGAAGAGGCCTCGGCCGATCTCTACGCACCGCCGGTGCGCACCTTCCTCAAGGTGACCCTGCCCCTGGCCATGCCCGCCGTGCTCGCCGGCTTCCTGCTCTCGTTCACGCTCAGCCTCGACAACACGGTCGTCTCGGCGTTCGTGCAGGTGTCGGGTACGACGCCATGGCCGGTGTACGTGCTTAGCTCGCTGCGCAGCGGCCTTCGGCCCGAGATCGCGGCGGTGTCGACGGTGATGCTGCTGCTCACACTCGTCTCGCTGGCGCTCGTCGCGTACGTGCTGAAGCGGGCGGGCGACTCGACCACCGAGATCGCCAGAACGATGGCAGGAGGATGACATGACCCGGGCCGACATCGTCTTCACGGGCGGCGCCTACGGCGGCCGCGTCTTCCTATCCGACGCGTCGCGCTCCCGCGCCGACTCCGTCGCCGTGCGCGACGGCCGGATCGTCGCCCTCGACCGGGAGGCGGTCGCGCTGATCGGTCCTGGCACCGAGATCGTCGACCTCGAGGGCCGGATGCTGGTTCCCGGCTTTCAAGATGCTCACGTGCACCCGCTCTGGGGCGGGCTCGACATGCTGCGCTGCGACCTCGCCGGCCTGTCGACCCAGGACGAGTACCTGGCGCGGATCGCGGAGTACGCGACCGGGCATCCGGACGACGGGTGGGTGCTGGGCGGCGGCTGGCAGATGTCGGCCTTCCCCGGTGGCGCGCCGGCAGCCGAAGCGCTGGACCGCGTCGTGCCCGACCGACCCGCCTTCCTGCCCAACCGTGACGGTCACGGCGCGTGGGTGAACTCCCGCGCGCTGGAACTCGCGGGCGTGACACGAGAAACCCCCGACCCCGACGACGGCCGCATCGAACGGGATGCGTCCGGTGCGCCCTCGGGCACGCTGCACGAGGGCGCGATGTCGCTCGTCAACCGGCTGCTGCCCCCAGAGCCGCACGAGCGGCTGCGCGAGGCGCTCGCCGTCGGGCAGCGCCACCTGCACTCGTTCGGGATCACCGCCTGGCAGGATGCGATCGTCGGCACGCAGTACAGCGATGCGGGCGACCCCCTGCCGGTGTACATCGCCGCCGACCGAGCCGGCGAGCTCACCGGACGCGTGGTCGGATCGCTGTGGTGGGACCGCACGCGCGGACTCGAGCAGATCGACGACCTCGTCGCGATGCGGGAGAGCGCCGCGGGCGGCCGCCGGTTCGCCGCGACCAGCATCAAGATCATGCAGGACGGCGTGGCCGAGAACTTCACGGCGTCGATGCTCGAGCCGTACTGCGACGGACACGGGCATCCGACCGAGAACGCCGGCATCTCCTTCGTCGATCCCGAGGTGCTGAACGAGGCCGCCGCGCGGCTGGACGCGCTGGGTTTCACGCTGCACTTCCACGCCATCGGCGACAGGGCGGTCCGCGAATGCCTCGACGCGGTCGAGACCGCGCTGCGACGCAACGGCCCGCTCGGCAACCCGCACCACATCTCGCACATCCAGGTCGTGCATCCCGACGACGTGCCGCGCTTCCGCCGGCTCGGCGTGACGGCGAACATGCAGATGCTCTGGGCGACCCTCGAGCCGCAGATGGTCGACCTGACGCTGCCCTTCCTCGGCGAGACGCGCTCCAGCTGGCAGTATCCGTTCGGCGATCTGCTGCGTTCGGGCGCGCCGCTCGCCGCGGGCAGCGACTGGTCGGTCTCGACGCCCGATCCGATGGCGGCGATCCACACGGCGGTAAACCGGCGCTCGGCTCCCTCGGAATGGGAGGGCGACTACCCGCCGTTCCTGCCCGAGCAGGCGCTCGACCTGGGCACGGCACTGCAGGCCTACACGGCGGGGTCGGCGCGGGTGAACAGCCTGCCCGAGACCGGCGTGATCCGCGTCGGGATGCTGGCGGACCTCGCACTGCTCGACCGCGACCCGTTCGAGGGCGAGCCAGAGCAGATCGGCGACACCCGCGTTCTCGGGACCTGGGTCGAGGGCGTGCGGGTCTTCGAGGCCTGAGCCCCACCCGGGCTGCCCTGCGCCCCGCCTTCGCCCTTCTCTGCCCAGACGTCTGCCGGGCGGGTCAGATGATGCGAGCGGCCTCGCCGAGCACCCCACGCAGGATGTCGCCGATCTCACGGAACTCGGCGGGACCGACGGTCAGCGGCGGCGCGAGCTGGATCACGGGGTCGCCGCGGTCGTCGGCTCGGCAGTACAAGCCGGCGTCGAAGAGCGCCTTCGACAGGAAGCCGCGCAGCAGCCGCTCGGACTCGTCCGCATCGAACGTCTGCTTGGTCGCCTTGTCCTTCACCAACTCGATGCCGAAGAAGTAGCCCTCGCCGCGCACGTCGCCGACGATCGGCAGGTCGAGAAGGGTCTCGAGCTCTGCGCGGAACAGCGGCGAGTTCTCCCGCACGTGGGCATTGAGCCCCTCCTCCTCGAAGATGTCGAGGTTCGCCATCGCGACGGCGGCCGATACCGGATGCCCGCCGAACGTGTATCCGTGCGGGAAGAACGTGTCACCCTGCGCGAACGGCTCGTAGATGCGGCTCGAGATGATGGTCGCGCCGATGGGGGAGTAGCCGCTCGTCATCCCCTTCGCGCAGGTGATCATGTCGGGCACGTAGCCGAACGCGTCGCATGCGAAGGTGCGGCCGACGCGACCGAAAGCGCAGATCACCTCGTCCGACACGAGCAGCACGTCATGGCGGTCGCAGATCTCGCGCACGCGCTGGAAGTATCCCGGAGGCGGCGGGAAGCACCCGCCGGAGTTCTGCACCGGCTCGAGGAAGATCGCGGCGACCGTGTCCGGCCCCTCGAACAGGATCATCTCCTCGATCCGATCCGCCGCCCACTTCGAGAAGGCGTCGGGGTCGGTCGGCGCCCCCATCTCGTCGGCGCGGTAGATGTTGGTGTTCGGCACGCGGAAGCCGCCAGGGGTGACCGGCTCGAACATCTCCTTCATGGCCGGGATGCCCGTGATCGCCAGGGCGCCCTGTGTCGTGCCGTGGTAGGCGATCGCCCGCGAGAGCACCTTGTGCTTGCCTGGCCGGCCGCGCAGGCGCCAGTACTGCTTGGCGAGCTTGAACGCCGTCTCGACGGCCTCGCTGCCGCTGGTCGAGAAGAACACCCGGTCGAGGTCGCCAGGCGCCTCGGCCGCGAGCCGGTCGGCGAGCTCGATCGCCGCGGGATGCGCGTACGACCAGAGCGGGAAGAAGGCCAGCTCCTGGGCCTGCGCGGCCGCTGCCTCGGCGAGACGACGCCTGCCGTGACCGGCGTTCACGACGAAGAGGCCGGCGAGACCGTCGATGTACCTCTTGCCCGTCGAGTCCCAGATGTGATGACCCTCGCCCTTGACGATCACAGGAACATCGGATGACGCCATCGTCGACTGACGAGTGAAGTGCATCCAGAGATGTTCCTTCGCTTTCCGCTGCAGTTCGGTATCCATGTGTCGATATTGACACTGAACGCACACGAAGACAACAGAATTCGAAGGCATCGGGCCCGATCGGCTCCGCTGTCAGCCCTCGATCGGCCCCAGCCATGCGGATGCGGCGGCGGAATGCGCCGATTCGGGATCCGAGGGATGGAACATGCCGGCCAGCACATCGCGGTACAGCCGGGAGAGCTCATTCGACGAGAAGTACGACCCGCCGCCCGCGACGAGCATCGCCTCATCGACCACCTGCTTCGCCATCACGACGGCGCGGTGCTTCAGCCCCGACAACAGCGTGAACCAGCGCGCGCCGTGGTCGGCGAGCTCGTCGACGTCGCGAGCGAGAGCGGAGATCTGCGGCGGCAGCGCGTCGTACGCGAGAGCCATGTCGGCGATGCGCCAGCGGATGTCCGGATCCTGACTGTACGACGTGCCGGTCTTCTTCGAGCGCCGGCTCTTCGCCGCCTCGACGGCGAGGTCGAGGCCGCGCCGCGCGATGCCGGTGTAGACGGACGCCAGCAGGATCTCGAACACGCTGAATATGCCGAAGACGATCGGGTCAGGATTGGGGCCGGGGTCGATCCGGCGCACCACCTGCTCGGGTGCGGCGACCGCGCCGTCCAGGCGGGTCGTGCGACTTTGCGTGCCGCGCATGCCGAGGGTGTCCCAGTCGTCGCTCGTGGTCACCGCCTCGGTGCGGTCGATGAACGCGAACACCAGTTTCGGAGCATCCGGACTCGTCGTGTCGAGCCCGTGCAGGCCCAGCTTCGTCCAGACCGGCGCGAGAGAGGTGAAGATCTTCGTGCCGGTGAACGCGTAGCCGCCGTCATCTTGAGGGTCCGCCGACGTGTCGCTGCCGAACAGCACGAGATCGTTGCCGCCCTCGCTGATGCCGAATGCGAAGACCTCACCGGCCACAGCGCCGCGCTGCACGAACTCGAGACCGGGGACCCCGCGGTCGCTGAACACCTTCGCGACACCCGTCCACACGAGATGCATGTTGATCGCGAGCGCCGTCGCGGGTGCCGCCGACGCCAGGCGCTGCTGCAGAACGGCCGCATCGGCGAGACCGAGTCCGGCGCCGCCGAGCTCGCGGGGGACGAGGATCGACAGGTATCCGGCCGCACGCAGCTCGTCGAGGTCGTGCTGCGGGAACGTGTTCTCGCGGTCATGCACGGCCGCCCGCTCGCGGATGCGCTCGAGCAGCTCATCGGGCAGATGGCGAGCAGGGTCGAAGCCGTCGCGTTCGGGTGCGCTCATGAGATGGCCTCCAGGATCTGCCGGATCGTCTCCTCAGGGCGATCGCGGTGAGGAGAATGACCGGCATCCGGCACGACCGACATGGTGATGTTCGGGTTCTCGAGCACGGACTCGGCCAGTTCGCCGGTGAAAAGGCTGTAGACGCCGGGGTCGGCGCCGACGATGTGGGTCGGGATGCTGAGCTGCGCAGCCTGCGCGCGTACGTCCCACGGATCGTTCTGCGCGCTGGTCTGCTCTACCGCCCAGCGGCTCGCCCGCAGCACAGCATCCACCTTCAGCTCCACGTCGTGCGGGTGCCAGTCCGGGTGCTCGGCGCGCACCGACTCGACGTCGGGGGAGGCGAAGGCGCGCTTCTGACTGCGCCGGATGATCCCCTCGTCGCGTCCCGCGACGTGGATCGCCGGGTCGATCAGCACGAGTCGTCTCGCCCATCCGGATGCCGTGGTCGCCGCCACCACGGTCGACGCGCCGCCCAGGGAGTGGCCGATCACGGCATCCCACTCTCCGCCGCCCTCCGGGCGCACGGCGGCGAGGTCTGCGCCGTACGCGGCGACCGTGTAGTCGAGCGCGCGAGGCGCGTCGCCGTGACCGCGCAGGTCGACCGCGGTGGCCTGCCACCCGGCATCAGCCAGTGCGGATCCGATGCGCCACATCAGCGCGGCGGATGATCCGAGACCGTGGACGAGCAGGGCGCGACGGGGGCCGTCGCCCCAGACCAGGCGAGGAAGGGTGAGGGGTGCAGGCACGCCACCAGCCTAGAGGCGGGCGGTCTGGATCGGCTCGGTGTCGGGGTACGGCGCGGGGTCGCGGTGACGCAGGTCGGGGAAGGCCCGGACGAAGACGATCGAGACCGCGAGTCCGACGGCGGCGAACAGGGCGGCCGCGAGGTAGGCGCCCTGCGGGCCGGACTGGTCGATGAGGATGCCGGCGACGGCGGAGCCAGCCGCGGCTCCGATGAGCTGACCCGTGCCGGCCCATCCGAATGCCTCGGCCGTCTCGCTGAACTTGACGCTCGCGGTGGTGATCGCGAACAGCACGGCGAGGGCGGGCGCGATGCCGACGCCGGCGAGCACGAGCGTGCCGCCCAGCCAGAAGATGTTCAGCGACACCATCGTCAGAGCGAGACCGATCGTGACGATGAGCAGGCGGCGGGCCATCGCCCAGGGGCCGATCGGGATGTGCCCGAATGCGAGTCCGCCCACCAGGCTGCCGACCGAGAAGACGGCGAGCACCAGGCCCGCCTCGAGGCCGCCGTGCCCGAACGTCGCGACGACTCCGACCTCGACGGCTGCGCACGCGCCGATGAGCAGGAACCCGATGACCGTCGCCAGCATCACCGGCGGCTTCAGCACGACGCGGCCGAACGCGCGGCGGCTGCGCGGGATGCGCACGCGGCCGACCTCGGGGGAGAGGATGAACCACGAACCGCCCATCACGAGGATCGCCGCGACCAGCAGCAGTCCCTGCACGGTGCCGACCTGGGTCGAGACGACCGTGATCACGACCGGCGCGACGATCCAGATGATCTCCTGCAGCGAGGCGTCGAGCGAGAACAGAGGCGTGAGCTGTCCGGCGTTGACGAGCTTGGGGTAGATGGTGCGCACAGCGGCCTGCACGGGCGGAGTCGAGAGTCCGGCGAGCAGCGCGAACACCATGTAGCCGGCGAGGCTCAGGGGCAGCAGGGCGAGGCAGAGCACCGCGACCACGCACCCGGCGAGGGTCAGCGTGAGCACGCGTCGCATGCCCCAGGCGCCCATCCAGCGGCTCGTGACGGGCCCTGCCACCGCCTGGCCGACGGAGGCCGCGGCGAGCACGATTCCCGCCGCGCCGTACGATTCGGTCTGCTGCTCGACGTGCAGCAGGATCGCAAGGCTCGTCATGCCGTTGGGGAAGCGCGCGACGAGCTGCGCGGCGATCATGCGCGCCACGCCGGGAGTGCGAAGAAGGTCACGATAGCCAGCCACCAGACGAGGCTATCCGGGGCCGAGCGGCCGACGCGAGGAGGCGCTGCGGCGACACGCCGCGACACGCCGAAGACGCTTCTCCACAGGAAATCGGATGTCGGTGGCCAGGCGTACGGTCCTGGCTGTGGATGGATCTGCAACGAGCTCACTCGAGCCGCGTGAATCCGCGGTCCGAACCGGTTCTGCGAGGGTGCCGGGCTGTGGAAGAAAGGGTGGACAACCTGTGTTGTATCTGGGGAAGGCAGTGGAAAACTACACGGATGTAACTACTACCCCTTGTGGTCGCTTCCAATGTCCGTCCCCATATGTAGTATTGAAGTCCCGGCGGGGGCCTGTCGGGAAAACCACCTGGATTAGAGGGGAATCAGACATCACCATGTCGATCACGGTCTACACCAAGCCTTCCTGCGTGCAGTGCAACGCGACCTACCGCGCCCTCGACGCCAAGGGCATCGAGTACGAGATCCACGACCTCTCTGAGGACGCCTCGGCGCTCGAGCAGGTCAAGGCGCTCGGCTACATGCAGGCGCCCGTCGTCGTCACCGACGAGGACCACTGGTCGGGCTTCCGTCCCGACAAGATCGACGAGCTCGCCGCCCGTCTCGCGTAAGCCGCCGACCATGAGCGCTGTCGCGACCGCGGTGCCGCTCCTGGTCTACTTCTCGAGCGTGTCCGGCAACACCGCACGATTCATCGAGAAGCTCGGACTGCCCGCCCGTCGCATCCCCCTGCACCGCACCGAGGATCCGCTCGTCATCGACGAGCCGTTCGTCCTCGTCACCCCGACCTACGGGGGCGGGCAGGGGCGCGGCGAGGAGAAGGGGGCGGTCCCCAAGCAGGTCATCCGGTTCCTCAACGATGAGCGCAACCGGCGCCACATCCGCGGAGTGATCTCCGCGGGCAACACGAACTTCGGCGAGGCGTTCTGCCTCGCCGGCGAGATCATCAGCCGAAAGTGCAACGTGCCGCACTTGTATCGGTTCGAGGTATTCGGCACGCAGGACGACGTCGATCGCGTAAGCGACGGATTGGAACGATGGTGGAAGCGACAGTGACAGACGCAGTCGAGTTCAAGATGAACCCCGCGTACGAGGGGCTCGACTATCACGCGCTCAACGCGATGCTCAACCTGTACGACGCGAACGGCAAGATCCAGTTCGACGCCGACAAGCGCGCCGCACGCGAGTACTTCCTGCAGCACGTCAATCAGAACACGGTGTTCTTCCACTCCCTCAAGGAGCGCCTGGACTACCTCGTCGAGAAGCAGTACTACGAAGGCGCTGTCATCGAGCAGTACTCGTTCGACTTCATCCAGAAGCTCAACGACCTGGCCTACTCGAAGAAGTTCCGCTTCGAGACCTTCCTCGGCGCCTTCAAGTACTACACGAGCTACACGCTGAAGACGTTCGACGGCAAGCGCTATCTCGAGCGCTTCGAGGATCGCGTCGTGATGACCGCCCTCGCGCTCGCCGAGGGCGACGAGCAGGTCGCCATCGACCTCGTCGAGGAGATCATCTCTGGCCGCTTCCAGCCGGCCACCCCGACCTTCCTCAACGCAGGCAAGGCGCAGCGCGGCGAGCTCGTCAGCTGCTTCCTGCTGCGCATCGAAGACAACATGGAGTCGATCGCCCGCGGCATCAACTCGTCGCTGCAGCTGTCGAAGCGCGGCGGCGGCGTCGCGCTGCTGCTGTCGAACATCCGCGAGTCGGGTGCGCCGATCAAGCAGATCGAGAACCAGTCGTCCGGCATCATCCCCGTGATGAAGCTGCTCGAAGACAGCTTCAGCTACGCCAACCAGCTGGGTGCCCGTCAGGGTGCCGGTGCCGTCTACCTCAACGCGCACCACCCCGACATCATGCGCTTCCTCGACACCAAGCGCGAGAACGCCGACGAGAAGATCCGCATCAAGACGCTCTCGCTCGGTGTCGTCGTGCCCGACATCACGTTCGAGCTCGCCAAGAAGGGTGAGGACATGTACCTGTTCTCGCCGTACGACGTCGAGCGCGTGTACGGCGTGCCCTTCGGCGACATCTCGGTGACCGAGAAGTACCACGAGATGGTCGACGACTCGCGCATCAAGAAGACGAAGATCAACGCGCGCGAGTTCTTCCAGACCCTCGCCGAGATCCAGTTCGAGTCGGGCTACCCGTACATCATGTTCGAGGACACGGTGAACAAGGCGAACCCGATCAAGGGCCGCATCAACATGTCGAACCTGTGCAGCGAGATCCTGCAGGTGAACACCCCGACCTCGTACAACGACGACCTGTCGTACGACCAGATCGGCAAGGACATCTCGTGCAACCTCGGCTCGATGAACATCGCCCTGGCGATGGACGCCGATGACCTGGGCAAGACCGTCGAGACGGCGATCCGCGCGCTGACCGCCGTCAGCACGCAGAGCCACATCACCTCGGTGCGCTCGATCGAAGACGGCAACGACCGCTCGCACGCCATCGGTCTCGGCCAGATGAACCTGCACGGCTACCTCGCTCGCGAGCGCGTCTTCTACGGTTCGGAAGAGGGCATCGACTTCACGAACATCTACTTCTACACCGTGCTGTTCCACGCGCTGAAGGCGTCGAACAAGCTCGCCATCGAGCGTGGCGAGACCTTCGACGGCTTCGAGGACTCGACCTACGCGTCGGGTACGTTCTTCGACAAGTACATCGACCAGGCGTGGGTGCCCGAGACGGAGAAGGTCAAGGAGCTCTTCGCCGGCAAGTTCATCCCGACGCAGCAGGACTGGATCGAGCTGCGCGACAGCATCCAGAAGCACGGCATCTTCAACCAGAACCTGCAGGCTGTGCCGCCCACCGGATCGATCTCGTACATCAACAACTCGACGTCGTCGATCCACCCGATCGCCTCGAAGGTCGAGATCCGCAAGGAAGGCAAGCTCGGTCGCGTCTACTACCCGGCGCCGTTCATGACGAACGACAACCTGGAGTACTACCAGGACGCGTACGAGATCGGCTACGAGAAGGTCATCGACACGTACGCCGCCGCGACGCAGCACGTCGATCAGGGCCTGTCGCTGACGCTGTTCTTCAAGGACACCGCCACCACCCGCGACATCAACAAGGCGCAGATCTACGCATGGCGCAAGGGCATCAAGACGATCTACTACATCCGTCTTCGCCAGCTCGCGCTCGAGGGCACCGACATGACCGAGTGCGTCAGCTGCATGCTGTGATCCGCTGATCCGGGATTTTGAGAACAGGAACGATGAATTGACTCCCTCACCGAAGCTCACGCTGGTCGACCACGTGCAGGCGATCAACTGGAACCGCATCGAGGACGAGAAGGACCTCGAGGTCTGGAACCGGCTCGTGAACAACTTCTGGCTGCCCGAGAAGGTGCCGCTGTCGAACGACGTGCAGTCGTGGAACACGCTGACGCCCGACGAGCAGCTGCTCACCATGCGGGTGTTCACGGGACTCACGCTGCTCGACACGATCCAGGGCACCGTGGGTGCGGTCTCGCTGATCCCCGACGCGATCACCCCGCACGAAGAGGCGGTGTACACCAACATCGCGTTCATGGAGTCGGTGCACGCAAAGAGCTACTCGTCGATCTTCTCGACCCTGTGCTCGACGAAGGAGATCGACGAGGCGTTCCGCTGGTCGGTCGAGAACCAGAATCTGCAGAAGAAGGCGCAGATCATCGTCGACTACTACCGTGGCGACGACCCGCTCAAGCGCAAGATCGCATCGACGCTGCTCGAGTCGTTCCTGTTCTACTCGGGCTTCTACCTGCCGATCTACTGGTCGTCGAAGGCGAAGCTGACGAACACGGCCGACCTCATCCGCCTCATCATCCGTGACGAGGCCGTGCACGGCTACTACATCGGCTACAAGTTCCAGAAGGGGCTCGAGAACGAGACCGAGGAGCGCCGTCAGGAGCTGAAGGACTACACCTTCAACCTGCTGTTCGAGCTCTACGAGAACGAGGTGCAGTACACGCAGGACCTCTACGACGGCGTCGGCCTGACCGAGGACGTCAAGAAGTTCCTGCACTACAACGCCAACAAGGCGCTGATGAACCTCGGCTACGAGCCGATGTTCCCCTCGACGGTCACCAACGTGAACCCGGCGATCCTCTCGGCCCTGTCGCCGAACGCCGACGAGAACCACGACTTCTTCTCGGGGTCGGGTTCGTCGTACGTCATCGGCAAGGCCGAGGCCACGGAAGACGACGACTGGGACTTCTGATCTGTCCGTAGATCGGCTGTGATCCTTCACAAGCCATGTGTGACCTAAGAAGGGCCGCGGAATTGTTCAATTCCGCGGCCCTTCTTGCGACTTCAGCGAGGACGCCGCTCCATGGCCATTTTGTGTGGCTGTCGCCGGAGAAGCTCACCGGCACCGCGAAGGTCGAGGCTCTCGCGATGCTCGAGCACACCTCATCGGACGTCGCGAGCACCATCCGGGAACACATCGTCGACTGCAGGGTCAACAACTCCCGACCCGTCGCCACCACTGATCCCTCTCTTCTGCAGCCGGTCGGCTGAGCGATCAGTGCCGCGTCGGATGACGCCGATCGGTACAGATCTCACCGGTACTGGATATGCTTCCGACACCACCGTCCGCCTCGCACAGACCGCGGACGACGACGCCATCCCCACGACGAACCAGTAGGAGACAACTCATGCGTGTGCTGGTCATCGGTGGCTCGGGCCACATCGGATCCTTCCTCATCCCTCGACTTGTGCGAGCCGGACACGAGGTGATCAACATCAGCCGAGGCACCTCCGAGCCCTACACGGACTCCGCCGAGTGGCGGCACGTTGCCCAAGTGGCCGCAGACCGGGAGAAGGAAGACGCGCAGGGCGTATTCGCCGACCGTGTCGTCGAGCTGAGCGCCGACGTCGTCATCGACCTCGTATGCTTCACGCTCGAATCCGCCACGACGCTCGTGGAGCGCTTGCGCGGAAACGTCGGCCACTACCTGTTCTGCGGATCCATCTGGCGAGCCGGTCCCAGTCAAGTGCTTCCGATGTCCGAGGACAACGCCCCCGCGCCGTTCGGCGAGTACGGCGTTGCCAAGCACGACATCGCTCGCATGCTCAAGGCAGAGACCGCGGAGAGCGGAGTGGCCACAACGACCATCCACCCGGGCCACATCAGCGGGCCCGGCTGGGAGCCCATCGGACCGACCGGAAACCTTGACGCTCGCGTCTGGCAGAAGCTCGCCGCCGGCGAAGCGCTGCCCATCCCTGGGCTCGGTGCGGAGTCGATGGCACACGTGCACGCCGATGACGTTGCCCTCGCTTTCGAGCTCGCCGTGAACAACCGCGAGGCGGCTTCGGGAGAAGACTTCTTCATCACCGCGAATGACGCCCTCACCGTCCGCGGCTACGCGGCGGCGGCAGCCTCCTGGTTCGGCAAGTCCGCGACGCTGGAATCCGTCACCTGGGACGAGTTCCGAGCCGATGTCGGGGCGAGAAACGCGGACCTCAGCTGGGACCATCTCGTCCGCAGCCATTTCGTCACCACCGAGAAGGCACATCGCCTCCTCGGCTACGTCCCTCAGCACTCCGCCGCGGACACGGTCTTCGAGTCCGTCAAATGGCTCATCGACAACGACAAGCTGGAGGTCTCCTCACCTCTGGTCGACTGACCGCTCGAGGGGTGGCGTCGATCAACGACGCCACCTTCGACTCTCTCTTCACACGCCGACCATCTCGGGCCGCGCCATACACGGGGCCGATGTTCGTGCTCGGCTGGACTGTGCACAGAGGGCAGCGGGAGAGCGGTCTGCTCCATGCCGAGATGCGTCAAGACCGGTAGCTCTCGAACTCGGTACCCGGGTCTAAGCCACCCCGAAGCTCGCGCTCAGCGGTCGCTCTCGAGAGACGGCGACTCACTGCGCCGGACGGCCTCGAAGAGCAGGTGGATCGGCAGCACGTTCGCAGGCTCGGTGAGGTCGACGTCGAGCTCTGCCGCGCGGTGGAGCCTCGACTGCACGGTGTTGCGGTGCAGGCCGAGGCGTGCGGCGGCGGTCGACACCGACCCGTTCGCCGACAGGTAGCCGATCACCGCCTCGATGAGGCGAGGCGCCGACGGGTCGGCGAGCAGGCGGGGGAACAGCGCTGCGACGAGCTGCTCGGCGAGGTCGAGCGGAACGAGGCGGCTCAGCAGGCGGAGAGGTGCGGACTCGAATTCCACGAAGGCATCGGTGCCCGGCCCGTCGGCCGTCGCCGTGCAGGGGTCTGCCAGTCGCGCAGCCAGCCACGCCTCCCGGACGGCGTACCGCGCCTCGGCAGGGGAGCGGTGGATGCGCGAAGAGCCTCCGGTGATCGGGACTCCCGCGGCGCGCACGAACCCGCTTCTCACTCTCTCCAGTGCCCTGGTGCGCTGGCTGGGATCCTCCGCGGGCAGGAACCCGATCCAGCCACCGTCGAACCGGGCGAGCGGGGCTTCGGGAAAAGCCATCAGCCAGAGCTGATGGACGAGTGCACCCACGCGGTCCGGCTCGGACGTGAGCAGGCATACGGCGAAGAAGGAACCGTCGAGGGGCGCCTGTGGCCAGGCTGTGGTCTTTCCCGCCTCCGGTTCCTCGAATGACGTGACGGAAGCGGAGCCCGTGAGGGCGGTGATCGAGATCGCCGGCAGCGACGAGCGGGTCGCCGTGAGTCTCTGCTCGAGCAGCAGCGCCCTGACCGAGGGCGCTGCTCCGGCGAGCAACTGCTCGCCGAACACCACGGCCTGTGCGGGGACCCTGGCCAGAAGCAGGTCGGAATCCGCGTCCGGCCCCTCTGCGCCCATCCCGAGGCGCGCCCTCACCAGCGGTGCACGCTGCGATGCGGAGTCGATGCCCGCAGGCGTCGGCGATGCGAGGGTGCGAGCCCCCGACGATTCGATCCACACCTCGGCACCACCGAGCTCGTCCGAGAGCAACGCGATCGCCTGCGCGGGGCCGGGCACATCGGCCAGGCGGTCGACGACGGCACGCACACGCACCATCGCCTCGGCTCGTGCGGCGCCGATCCGGATGGCCGCGTCGATCGCGAGGCGGGTCATGTCGCGACGGGTGGTGAGCAGTGAGACCTCCAGCCGCTTCGCCAGTTCGATGACGGATGCGGTGAACGGCTGCTCGGGGACGATGAGCGCGCATGCCCGCCGCTCCCACGCGTAGCGCAGGGCCGCCGAGATCATCCAGCCTCCGCGCGCGGCGCCTCGCGCGAGCAGCACCACCGTGTCGGGTCCGACCGCTCCGATGTCCTCGAAGTCGGAGACCAGGGCCAGGTCTCGAACGGGACTGCGTTCCGAGACGAGGTGCAGCACAGAGAGTCCGGTGAGCTCGCGGGCATCGATCAGGTCGCGCAGCTCGACGGCTCCCGCAGACGATCGGTTCATCTCGGGCCTCTTCCACGGTCGGGGAGCAGCGAATGCAGTGTCTCTGGAGCGGCCAGGCGGCGGCCATCCGGCGTGTACCACTGTGCGGCGGCCGGGAGGACGACGAGGTCGAGGGTGTTGCCCACCCACAGATCGTCGAGGCTGGCGACGCGACCGTCATCCGGATGCAGCATCGTGATGATGTCGGGGATCACCGCCTCCGGCGTGCCGTCGACCATGAGCAGAAGCAGCTCGTTCTGAATCTCCAGCTGCACGAAGCGACCCTGTGACTCCTCGATGAGCACGACGCTGGAGGGATGGTCGGGCTCGCCGGCGGGCGCGGGACGGGAGAGCCCCGCGACATCTGCGACCCGCGCCCGGATGATCCGGCGCACGCCCTCGCTTCGGCGGAGCTGCTGGTGCTTCTCGCCCGTCGTCGCGTCGGAGTCGAGGATCCTCCCGATGCGCACCATCCGCGACACACTGCCGAGCACCCCCGTCCGCGCAAGATCCCTTGCGGTCATGGGGTAGAGCGCCGTGGCCGACCAACCGCCGAACTCCTCGGCCAGCGCTCTGACCAGACGCTCCGCCCGTCGCGGCTCGCGCACCCGGAGGAGCGCCGATTCGCCGACGGGCCCCGTCGCGGCCAGCGGGCCCGCAGGAAGGCCGGCAAGCGTGAACACCGACTGGAACAGCAGGGGGAAGACCCGGCCCATCGGATCGGCATCCACGACGGGACGCCCGAGCTGCATCCCGGTGAGCAGAGGAACCATCGAATTCACGTTCGCCGCCGCGAGCGGGAACAGGCCCTCGATGCGCTTCCCCAGCTCGCGTTCGAGCAGCTCGACGCTGCTGACGAACTCGTCGCCGGCCGGGCGTAGCTCCGACAGCGGGAGCCCGTTGTTGACGAAGCCGACGGCGGCGACGAGCGCGTCCCCGGCGAGGTCCTCGACGCCGAGCAGCTCTGGTGCCTCATCGCCGCTCGCCATGCGCGCGAGGATCCGATCCTGCTGCTCATCGCACCACTCAGGATCGGCGGCGCAGGCCAGGAAGAGTGCGCCGGTGCGCAGGTGCCGGACGTCGTCAGCGCTGAGCTGCACGGCGCACCCCCCTGTCGAGCAGGCCTCCCACGGGATCTCCGGCCACGCCCCTGACGCGCACCGAGACGACCCGCGCGTGCTCGTAGGTCGTGGCCACGAGCTGCGACTCCAGGATGCGAACGGACGAAGGCAGCGCCCCGAACGCTGCGAGCCTGCCACGGACCCGTGCTTCGGCCGCCTGCAGTTCCTGCGCCATCTCTGCCGCGTTCACGGCGCCGACGGTCCCTAGTGCCCAGTCGGAGAGCGGCGCGCAGGCGGCTCCGAGCGCCCGCAGGTCGTCCTCGGTCTCCACCGCTCCTTCGTCGTCGAGCCAGATGGGCAGCGGCGCTCCGGCCACGCGGACGAGCCGGGGAGCTGGCGTCCGTCCGTGGAGCAGGATCTCGGTCGCCGGAACGAGGTGCGCGGCCTGCGTCGACAGGCGGGTGTGATCCCAGCGCAGCCGCGGGATCACGGCGGGGGCACCCGCGCGCAGCGTCCCCAGGGTGAGGCCGTCTTCGGTCGCGAGCAGGAGATCGCCGTCATCGAGCCCGCAGAGCGCCGCCGCCCCGAGGAACTCGACCGGAGCGCCCGAGAAGGCCGAGTGGATGGGCTCGGCCGGGAGCCGGCTGAGCGGCACACGGCCGCCGTCGTTCCGCGTGACGGAGAGTCGGGCCTCGGGAAACCGGCGCCCTGAGACGAGTGCGAGTGAGGTGGCGAGCGTCTCGGCGTCGGGCACGAGCGCGTCGTTGAGGATCGCGGTGTGCTCCCGCGTCGCGAACGAGTTGCTGTCGAAGGCGTGCGAGAACACCACGTTCAGCGGTCCGCCGTGTTCGAGCAGGATCTCTCCTGCGGCGAGTTCGTGCGAGGGGTTCACGAGCGCGCCGACGCTCGTGATCACGACGCGGGATCCTGCCGGGATCCCTGCGGCGGCCGCCCGGAAGCCGTCCGCGTCGAACGGCGCGAGCTCCTCGCCGAGCGTGGTGTGCCCACCGCGGACATGAAGGATGGGCGCATCGCCGGCGCGAGGCTCATCTTCGAGGGCCACAGGGGGCCTCGGCGCGATGCGGACGAGCGCGAGCGGCGCGCCCTCCGTGCGGTGCAGCACGTCGCTCAGGTCGAACGCGATCGACGACACCGTGTCACCAGAGTGCGCGATCCGATCGAGCAGCCGGTCGACGGACCGCTCGATCCCGGCGCCGGTGACGGCGTCCACCAGCATCGAATGCGATCCGTCGGGGCGCAGCAGTGCGGCGGCGACGCGCCGTTCCTGCACTGCGATCCCGACGCGCATGCATCCGCTCCCTTGCGATTCCTGTTTCGGGTAGCCGGTAGCTCCGCCCGAAACTCAGCGATTTCATTCTTTTGCATTTCGGGATGCCTCCGCAATATGCAACATGCACAGAGACGCGAAACGGAGGGTGGATAGTTTCATGGAGCAGCGTCGCGGATCGACCGAGCCGCACCGCCGCACCAGACGATCGAGACAATGGAGTACGAGACCTGATGATCCGCTCAGTCCTGACCCTGCACACCTCACCAGAGCAGGCGGATTCCGTGCTGGAGCTCTACCGCCGCGAGGCGATTCTGCAGGAATCACTCGACCTGACCCGTGCCGTCAGCTCGGAGATCGCCACGGCGATCGACGGATCGGGCGAGATCATCGTGACGGCTGTGTGGCCCGATGAGGCCGCGTATCAGGAGTGGCTCGACCACCCGAATCGCGGGCGCACCGCCCCTGAGCTGTCGGCACTGCTCGCCGACGCCCGGATCGGGGTCGGGCGGCTGTACGAGGTCGACCACCGCGCATCCAGAACCGAGATCTGAGCCCACCCGAACCCCTCACGAAAGAAGAATGCAATGACGCACCTCCCACGGATCATCGCCGGCGCCGGCGTGCTCGCGCTCGGCGTCTCCCTCGCCGCCTGCAGTGCTGACGGCGGCGGGGCCGGTGACGGCGACGGCTTCTCGATAGTGTTCCTCGCGTCCTCGTCTCAGAACGGCTACAACCAGGCCGTGTACGAGGGTGTGCAGAACAAGGCGAAGGAGCTCGAGAAAGAGCTCGGCATCAGCATCACGACCAAGATCCAGGACGGCCAGTTCGACGCCAACACGCAGCTGTCCCAGTTGCAGAACGCCGGGACGACCGGTCAGGCGAGCGGCGTCATCGTCGTGCCGCAGGACGGGCCGGGCCTCGCCGCAGCGTTCCCACTGGGCAATGACATTCCCGTCGTCTCCGTACTGAACCCGATCGGCCCCGACATCGACAAGATGGAGCCGCAGACCGAGGGAGTCGTGTCGACCGTGGCCTCGCCGCCCTCGGCGGGGGCCGAGCGCCAGGCCGAGACCGTCGTCGATTACTGCAAGGACATCGATCCGTGCAAGATCGGCCTGCTGGCAGGACTCCTGAACTCGCCGCTCGACGTCGCGCGGATCGCGGCGTGGAAGGACGTGCTCGGCGCGCACGACAACATCGAGATCGTCGGCACCGTCGAGGGCGCCTACGATCGCGACAAGTCGCTCACGGCCGTGTCGAACCTGCTGCAGGCGAACAAGGACATCAACGGCATCCTGAGCAACGCCGATCAGCAGACGATGGGCGCGCAGATCGCCCTGGAGAACGCAGGCATCGACCCGTCCTCCATCTTCCTCACCGGCGGAGGCGGGACCACCGAGGCCGTGAAGGCGGTGCGCGAGGGGAAGTGGACGAACGACTACCTGAACTACCCGGTGAGCATGGGCGAGGCGGCGCTCGAGCAGCTGATCAACAAGCTCCGCGGCGAGAAGGTCGAGGCTGTCGTCGACGCGGACACGCTCGTCGACCTCCCGTCGATGGTCACCAAGGAGGACCTCGATGCGGCGCCCGACTTCACCGGTGAGTGGAACGGCTGATCCGATGCAGGATTCTGCCAGCGGGCCGGTCCTGGTCGAACTGCGCGGAGTGGGCAAGCGGTTCGGCGCGACCCAGGCGCTCGACGGTGTGTCGCTCGACGTCCGCGGGGGCGAGATCCACGCTTTCGTCGGTGAGAACGGTGCAGGCAAGTCGACTCTCGGCAAGGTGATCGCCGGCATCTATGCGGCCGACCACGGCGAGATCGTGGTCGACGGCGCCGTGGTCGACCGATGGAACCCGGCGATCGCTCAGCGGCGGGGGATCGTGATGATCGCGCAGGAGCTCGCGCTCGTGCCCGACCTGACCGTAGGACAGAACGTCTTCCTCGGTGCCGAGGAGCACCGCTTCGGCATCGAGCGGCGCAACGTCGCAGAGCGATTCGAAGCGCTGGACGCGCAGGTGGGATTCGGCCTGGACCCGGGGGAGAAGGTGCGTGACCTGCGCATCGCCGACCAGCAGAAGGTCGAGATCCTGCGAGCCCTCGCCCGCGACGCACGGATCATCGTGATGGACGAGCCCACCTCATCTCTGACGGCGCACGAGATGGAGCAGCTCGAGGACCTGATGCGGACGCTGCGTGATCGCGGCTGCTGCGTGATCTACGTCTCGCACTTCCTCGACTCGGTTCTCGGGGTCGCCGACCGCATCACGGTGATGCGGGACGGTCGCCGCATCGAGACCGTCGACGCGGCGTCGGTGTCGAAGCATGAGCTGGTGACCTCGATGCTGGGCCGGGAGATGGATCAGGCGTATCCGGATCGCCCGCTACGACCTCAACTCCTCGACCCGCTCCTCTCGGTGCGGGATCTGCGCACCGCGACGGGCGTCGAGCGGATGAGCTTCGAGGTGCGCCCCGGTGAGATCGTCGGGATGCTCGGTCTCGTCGGCAGCGGGCGCACCGAGTGCCTGCGTGCGGTGTTCGGCCTGGACCAGGTGGTCTCGGGCGAGATCCGCTTCGACGGCCGCGACTGGGTTCGCCGGACGCCGAAGGAGTCCATCGACGCGGGACTGGTACTCGTCTCGGAGGACCGCCATAAGGACGGCCTGGTGCTGCAGCGGTCGGTGCGCGAGAACATCGGGCTCTCGAGCCTGCCGGCCCGCGCGCGTGGCGGGGTCATCGACCGGAGGCGCGAGAAGCGCATCGCGCGGGATCTCGCTGAATCGCTCGAGATCCGGCCGCCCGACATCGAACTGCCCGTCGGATGGTTCTCGGGAGGCAATCAGCAGAAGGCCCTATTGGGGAAGGCACTCGCCGCGCAGCCGAAGCTGATCATCCTCGACGAGCCGACACGCGGCGTCGATGTCGGCGCGAAGCGGACGATCTACGAGCTCATCGTCCGGCTCGCAGCGCAGGGCATCGGGGTGCTGCTGATCTCTTCGGAGCACGAGGAGATCATGGAGCTCGCCCACCGCGCCTACCTGGTCTCGGAGGGCCAGACCTTCGGGGAGATCATCCCCGAGCAGACCACTGTGGAGGAAGTGCTGTTCCGGCTCTTCCACGTGACCATCGGACAGGAGCCGGCAGCATGACGGAAGCCGCAAACACCACCGTGACGCGAACCCGCGCCCGCAGGAAGTTCTCGGCGAAGGAACTCGTCATCGAGTACGCGGTACTGCTGCTGCTCGCCGTCGTGCTCGTTGCGCTCGCGATCCTGTCGCCGTCGTTCTTCACCTTCGGCAACATCGTGAACATCCTGAACCAGAACGCACCGCTCGTGATCATCGCCGCGGCCGGGACGTTCGTGATCATCTCGGGGAACTTCGACCTCTCGACCGGCGCGATCTACAGCGTGGCCGGGGTCGTGGCCGCGTGGCTCGCGGTGACCACGGGCAATGTGGCGCTGGCCCTCGGGGCGGCGCCCGTGATCGGCATCGTCCTCGGGGCCTTCAACGGCACGGTCATCACCCGCCTTCGAGTGCACTCGTTCCTCGCGACGCTCGCGTCTTCGATGATCTTCACGACGATCGCCGTGCTCATCACCGGAGGCAGCCTGATCACCGTGACGACACCCGGGTTCACCGCTCTCGGGCGCAACCGTGTCGGCGGCGTCTTCATCGCGGTGCTGGTGATGATCGTCGTGGTGGCGATCCTCTGGTTCGTGCTGTCGCGGACGCTGTTCGGGCGCCGAGTGTACGCCGTCGGCGGCAACGCGGAGGCGGCTGAGCTCTCCGGCATCCACGTGGATCGCACGCGCATCCTGGTCTTCGTCATCAGCGGTCTCGCGGCCGGCACGGCCGCGGCGATCGGTGTCTCGCGGATCGCATCCGGACAGCCGCTTGCCGGCGCCGGGCTCGAGCTGAGCGCGATCGCAGCGGTGATCCTCGGCGGCACGAGCATCTACGGCGGCATCGGCGCGGTCTGGCGGTCGGTGGCCGGCGTCTTCCTCATCGCCCTGATCGGCAACGGCTTCGATCTGCTGAACCTGAACCCCCAGCTCAAGGACATGGTGACCGGCTTCATCATCCTCGCGGCGGTCGGCCTCGCCGCGGCCGGGCGAGGCAAGCGCTAGCTGCACCACCTCCTCGCAGCTCTGCCGGAGACGGCCCGGGTCGCCCCGGGTCTCGACGGGCTGCCCGAAAACATCACCCATCCCTCATGGAAGGACCCCTGCAATGTCCGAGAACGTCCGAATCGCCATCGATGTCGGAGGCACATTCACCGACGTGGTGAAGCTCGTGCCCGAGACCGGCGAGCTCCGCTTCGAGAAGGTGCCGACCACGCCGAGCGAACCGACGGCCGGGGTGCTCGCCGCGTTCGAGAAGGCCGACGCCGACCCGGCCGTGGTCTCGACGTTCAACCACGGCAGCACCCTGGGACTGAACTCCCTGCTGACCCGCACGGGTGCGCGCATCGCGACGATCGCGACGCGCGGCTTCCGAGACGTCTACCTGCTCGGACGAACGGACCGCCGGGTGATGTACGACATCGCCCACCGCAAGCCGGAGGCTCTGCTCGAGCGGTACGACACCTTCGAGGTGACCGAGCGCAGCATGTTCGACGGCTCGGTCGCGACGCCGTTCGACGACGACGACGCCCGCGATGTCGCCCGTGAGATCCTCCGTCGCGGATACGACGCGGTGGCGGTCGCCTTCCTGCACGCGTATGCGAACCCCGCTCACGAGCTGCGCATGCGCGAGATCCTCGTCGAGGAGGCACCGGGAGTCGAAGTCACCCTGTCGCACGAGCTCTCGCGCGAGTACCGGGAGTACGAGCGCACGAGCACCGCCGTGCTGGATGCCTACATCAAGCCCATCATGCGCAGCTATCTCAAGGCGCTGGAAGGCGAGCTCGAACGGCGCGGTTTCGACGGGCGCTTCCTCATGTCGCGCTCCGGAGGCGGGGCGATGACCGCGTCGGCCGCGCGCGAGCAGCCAGTGAACCTGATCCTCTCGGGTCCTGCCGGCGGTGTCGTCGGTGCAGCCGCCTTCGCGAAGCTGATCGACAGGCCCAACCTCATCACGATCGACATGGGCGGCACCAGCCTCGACGCGTCGCTGGTGCAGGACGGCAGCCCCGTCCTGTATCACGGTGCGGAGTTCGAGGGGCTCCCGATCAACACGCCTTCGCTCTACATCCACACGATCGGGGCCGGCGGCGGATCGCTCGGCTATCTCGATGAGGCCGGCGCCCTGCAGGTCGGACCGAAGAGCGCCGGCGCCATGCCTGGACCGGCCGCATACGGCCGTGGCGGTACGGAGCCCACGTTCACCGATGCCGCGCTCGCTATCGGCTACCTCGGAACGGACACCCCGCTCGGCGGCGAGCTCACCCTCGACCGGGAGAAGTCGCTGACAGCGCTCAGCCCGATCGCCGAGGCCCTGGGGCTGAGCGTCACCCAGCTGGCGCGGGGCATGGTGAAGATCTCGAACACCAAGATCATGGGCGCGGTGCGCGCCATCACCATCGAGCTCGGTCACGACCCCAAGGATTTCGCACTGCTGTCTTTCGGTGGCGGAGGGGGGCTGGTCGCTGTCGATGTTGCACGTGAGCTGGGGATCCCTGAGGTGATCGTGCCGCCGGGCCAGGGCGCCTTCTCTGCGCTCGGGATGCTGATGGCCGACGTGCAGCACGACTACTCGCGCACGAGCCTGCAGGCTCTCGACGAGCTCGACGCCGATGCGGCCGATGCGCTCTACGCAGGCATGGAGGCGGAGGCGCGTGAGACGCTGCGCGCCGAGGGCTTCGACGACGCGCGCATGCTCTTCCATCGGGTCGTCGCAGTGCGGTACTCCGGGCAGGAGCACTCGGTCACGGTCGATTACCCGGACGACAGCACGGACCCCCGAGCGGCCATCCGCTCGGAGTTCGACCGCCTGCACCTGCGTCAGTACGGTCACACCATGGACGACCCGATCGAGACGACGACGCTGCGCCTCGGCGCGGTCGGCGTCGTCGACAAGCCGGATCTGCCGAAGGCGGCGCGCCGTCCGGAAGGCGGAGGGCCCGAGCTGCGAACGCGCACGGTCGTGCTCGACGGCGACGAGACAGCGGAGTACGGCCTGGTCTCACGCGAGGAGCTCATGGCCGGGGACGTCATCGAAGGGCCTGTGGTCGTGACCGAGCACACGGCGACCACTGTGCTGCACGCCGGCGACCGACTCGAGGTCGGTGCATACGGCGAGCTCATCATCTCGATCCAGTACGCGAAGAAGGGGGCCTGACGTGGCCGACGCCATCACCACCGAGATCATCAGGCACGGCCTGCTGGCCGCCGCGGAGGAGGTCGCGCGCAACCTGTGCCGCACCGCCTACAACACCGTTGTCTACGAGATCCACGATTACGGCATCGGGATCCACGACGCCAACGGCGACGTGGTCGCGGACGCGCCGGGCATCGCGGTCTTCACCAGGGGCAACGATGCCGGCATCAAGCACTCGGTCGAGTTCCTCGGCGCCGACGCGATCGAGCCAGGTGACGTCTTCATCATCAACTTCCCCTACTGGTCGAGCGCCCACACCCTCGATCCGCTCGTCTTCGCCCCGATCCATGTGGACGACGAGCTGATCGGGTTCGCCTCCTGCCGTGTGCATGTGACCGACCTGAATCAGAAGGACCCGGGCTACGTGCTCGACTCGACCGATCGCTCGCAGGAGGGACTCATGCTCCCCGCCTCGAAGCTGTACCGACGGGGAGAGCGCAACGAGGATGTGTTCAACATCATCCGGTTCAACAGCCGCATGCCGAAGCACACGATCGGCGACATCCAGGCGCAGGTGTCGGCGTGCGTGACGGGCGTGCGCCGCACGCAGGAGCTCGCGGACAAGTACGGCGTCCGCACGCTCACCGAGGCGATGGTGACCATCAACGAGCACGGTGAGAGGCTCGCCAGGCTCGCGCTCGCCAAGCTGCCCAAGGGCACCTGGAGCGCGGTCGACTACGTCGACGACGACGGCATCAACAAGGACGACCTCGTCAAGCTGCAGTGCACGGTGACGGTCACGGACGAGGAGATGGTGGTCGACTGGACAGGCAGCGCCGAGAACGTCGAAGGACCCATCAACCTGCCGCCCGGCCAGACCGAGGCGCTGTCGAGCCTCATCTTCAAGTCGCTCACGACTCCGGACTCCCCGGTCGTCGCGGGAAACTTCGCCCCGTTGCGGGTGGTCACGGTGCCGGGGTCGGTGATGCACGCCGTGCCGCCTATGCCGACCTTCACCCTGTGGACCGGTCTGCTCGCCGGCGAGGTCATCCTGAAGGCTCTCGCCCAGGGCATGCCGGAGCTGGTTCCCGCCTGCTCGGGCGGTGACGTGTGCTCGATGATGGGCCTCGGCGTCAACCCGCGCACCGGCGAGCCGTGGCAGGAGGCGACCAATGAGGCGGTCGGCTTCGGCGGCACCGCGCACCACGACGGCGAGGACGGGATCATGCACCTCTCGGAGCCGGGCTGTCGCAACAACCCGGTCGAAGTGCTCGAGGCGAAGTCCTCGATGATCATCGATCACTACGGCTACCGCCCTGACACAGGTGGTGCCGGGGAGCACCGCGGCGGGGTCGGCGTGAGCCGGTCGTATCGCTTCACAGCCCCCGCCACGGGCATCTGCCTCGTCTACAAGACGAAGACGGAGCCGTGGGCCATCGACGGCGGGTCGGAGGGCAAGCCGAACAGGGTGGTTCTCAACCCGGGCACGGATCGGGAGGTCGTGCAGGGCGGCAGCTACAACCGGCTCGCCGCAGGAGATGTGCTCGTCAACCAGACGGGCGGCGGTGGCGGCTACGGCGATCCGCTGCGGCGAGACCCCGCTGCCGTCGCACACGACGTGCGCAACGGCTTCGTGTCACGACGGTCGGCCGAGCAGGACTACGGCGTGGTGGTGACGGACGATTTCACGGTCGACGCAGCCGCGACGGCAGCCATCCGAGGCCGATGAATCGTCGAAGGCGGTGCGCTCGCAGATGCCGGCGCGCCGCCTTCGTCCCATGCCCCGCTCCGCCCGCCACGCGGGGCGCGGCTCACCCCTCCGGCGGTGCTGCCACTGACCCGCGCTCGACGAGCGTCTGAGCCAGCACGGTCGTCTCAGGAGGACGCCCGTCGCCGCGGATGCGGTGGAGCAGGGTGCGTGTCGCCTGCGCGCCGATCTCGTGGATGGGCTGCTCGACCACGGTGACGCCAGGGGTGGTCAGGCTCATCCACGGTGCGTCATCGAACCCCGCGAGTGACAGCTGCTGGGGGATCAGCACACCGCGCTCCTGTGCGGCCTTGAACACCGCCAGCGCGATCAGGCTGTCGGAGGCGATGATCGCCGTCACCGCGGCCTCGCCGTCGAGGAGCCGGGCAGCGAGCACGTCGACACCGTCGCGGCGCGCGTTGAGGTGGACGAAGGATTCCGGGTGCGCGATGCCCGCGGCGCCCAGCGTCTCCACGAAGCCGATGACGCGGTCGGCCACCGCCGATGACGACAGCTCTTCTCCGGTGCGGAAGGCGCCGTCGTGGGCGAGCGTGGAGATGAACGCGATCCGGCGGTGGCCGGCGGCGAGCATCAGCTCTGTGAGCCGCCGCGCGCCCGCGCGATTGTCGGTGATCACCGCGTCGACGTCGACACCAGGCACCGTGCGGTCGAAGAGCACGAGAGGTCGGCCAGCGTCGAGCACGGGCTGCAGATTGCCGGGCTCGAGCGACGACGCCGGCGCGATGAGCAGACCGTCGACCTGCTTGGCGAGCTGAACGGCGACAGCCTTCGCCTCGACCGACGGCTCCTCGTCGGAATTCGACAGGATGAGGTCGTAGCCGGCTTCGGCGGCGACGTCCGCCGCTCCGCGGGTCGCCTTCGCGAAGAACGGGTTCTCGATGTCTCCGATGATGATGCCGAGGGTGTGCGACCGTCCGGTGCTCATGGTGCGCGCGAGCGCGTTGGGGCGGTAGCCGAGTTCATCCGCGGCCTTCTGCACCCGGTCGCGTACGGCGTCGCTGACGGCGCCGTAGTCGCCGAGTGCCCGCGCCGCCGTGGCCTTCGACACCCGCGCGACCCGAGCGACATCGCTGACCGTCGCCTCTCGGCGCCCGGTTCCCGTTTCGCTCATGTCGCCCTCTCGTGTCTCCGCGTCAGCGGGGGATCGCAGATCTCGAACCTATCGGTTGACGCCGAACCAGAAGCCGTGTAGCGTCCATCGAAACGAATTGAGACCGGTCTCAATGTAACAGGCTGAGACCGGTCTCACCACAAGCCCCCCCACCCCGTGGATCTGCAGTTCAGAGAGGAACACCATGAGCATCCGCTCCACACTTCGCCGCACGGCCCTGGCCGCCGTCGCGGCCACCGCCGCGATCGCGCTCGCCGCATGCTCGCCCTCCGCCTCGACCGGCGGCGGGGGAGACGACGCTGCAAAAGACAACCCGTACGGGCTGATCACCCCCGGCGAGATCCGAGTGGCAAGCCTCGGTGACTCCAAGCCCTACACGTTCACCGACGAGTCCGGGGAGTTCACCGGCTTCGACGTCGAGCTGTTCACCGACGTGGCGAACCGCATCGGCATCGAGAAGGTCGTCTTCACCGGCCAGGACTTCTCCGGCCTGCTCGCGGCCGTCGCGAACGGCCAGTTCGATGTCGGCGTGGCCGCGATCGGCATCACCGACGAGCGCAAGCAGACGGTCGACTTCTCGGACGGGTACCTCGCCGGCTACCTCACGGTGATGGCAAGCCCCGACAGCGACATCACCGACGAGGAGAGCCTCGCAGGCAAGCGTCTCGGCGTCGTGCAGGGCACCCTGCAGGAGGCGTACGCGGTGAAGAACTTCACCGACACCGAACTCGTCCGCTTCCCGGACAACAACTCGGCGATCTCCGCAGTCAACAGCGGCTCTGTCGACGCGCACTTCCTCGACTACGAGGCTGCCAAGGAGTACGCCGAGCAGTACGGCCTGGAGAACGCGATCGACATCCCGTCGTTCGATGCGCCGGCCGGCTTCGCGATCGCGAAGGGCAAGGACGAGTTCAAGGAGGCGCTGAACGACGCTCTGCACGATGCGATGGAGGACGGCACCTGGAAGGAGCTGTACGAGAAGTGGTTCCCGGGCTCCCCGATGCCCGACCAGTACCTGCCCAGCGACGAGCAGGGCGAGGGCGGCGGCGAGTAATCGCCTCGTCGGTGCGGGGCCTCGGCCGACGTGGCCCCGCACCTCGAACAGGAGATCCTCATGGACTGGCTCGACAAGCTCATCAAGACGTTCCTCGATTTCGAGGCGATGTGGAAGGTTCTTCCGCAGCTGCTCGGCACGGGGCTGGTGAACACCCTGATCATCTCGGTGGCCGCCACAGTGCTCGGCATCGTCATCGGCATGATCCTCGCGGTCATGGGCGTCGCCCGTACCGCGTGGCTGCGCGTTCCCGCGCGCATCTACACCGACGTCTTCCGCGGCCTGCCCGCGATTCTGACGATTCTGCTGATCGGGCAGGGGTTCGCCTCGATCAGCCGGCAGATGTTCGGTCCCTCGCCATACCCGCTCGGCATCCTGGCGCTGAGCCTGATCGCGGGCGCGTACATCGGTGAGATCTTCCGCGCCGGCATCCAGTCCGTCGAGCGTGGCCAGCTCGAGGCCTGCCGGGCCCTCGGCATGAGCTACGGCTCGGCCATGCGCCTGGTGGTGGTCCCGCAAGGCATCCGCCGGGTCCTGCCGGCGCTGGTGAACCAGTTCATCGCCATCGTGAAGGACTCCTCCCTGGTGTACTTCCTCGGGCTGCTGGTGTCGGAGCGGGAGCTGTTCCGTGTGGGCCAGGATGCCGCGGTGCTGACCGGCAACCTGTCACCGCTGGTGATGGCCGGCATCTTCTACCTCGTGATCACCGTGCCGCTGACCCACCTGGTGAACTACTTCGACAACCGGTTCCGCACCGGCCGCCGCAAGCCCACCCCGCCCAAGAGCGGTCTCGAAGAGGTCGCCGAGCAGTCCCTCAGCCCGGTCTACACCCGTGGAGAGAACACATGACCTACACCTCGCCCCAGCCCGTCACCGAGGGTCGCTTCTACGAGGGATCCCGGCTTCGGATCGAGAACCTCCGCATGGCCTACGGCGACATCGACGTCATCAACGACGTCTCCCTCACCGTCGAGCCCGGCACCACGACCTGCATCATCGGGCCGTCGGGCTCGGGCAAGTCCACGCTGCTGCGAGGAGTGAACCGCCTCCACGAGCCCAAGGCCGGTCGCGTGCAACTCGCAGATGACGACGCTCTGACCCTGAAGCCCGATGTGCTCCGCCGCCGGGTGGGACTCGTCTTCCAGCACTTCAACCTGTTCCCCGACCACACGGCACAGCAGAATGTCGCTCTTGCGCTGCGCAATGTGAAGCGTCTGGCGAAGGGCGAGGCCGAGCGCATCGCCCTGGCACGGCTCACCGAAGTCGGCCTGGCCGAGCGCGCAGATCACCGCCCCCGCGACCTGTCGGGCGGGCAGCAGCAGCGCGTCGCGATCGCCCGTGCCCTGGCCATGGAGCCGGAGGTCATGCTCTTCGACGAGGCGACCAGTGCTCTCGACCCCGAGCTGGTCAAGGGCGTGCTCAACCTCATGGCTGAGCTCGCGCAGCGCGGCATGACGATGCTCGTCGTGACGCACGAGATGGGCTTCGCGCGCAAGGTCGCCGACCAGGTCGTCTTCATGGACGAGGGGCGAGTGGTCGAAGCGGGCACGCCGGAGCAGATCTTCGACGATCCGCAGAGCGACCGCCTGCGCCTCTTCCTGTCGGAGGTGCTGTGATGGCGACGACGTCAGCTGACCCGATCCGCACCGCCGTCATCGGCTACGGAGCCTCCGGCCGTGTGTTCCACTCGCCGTTCCTCGAAGCCGATCCGGCGTTCTCGCTCGATGTCATCGTCACCGGCGACGCGGGCCGCGCGGCGGAGGCCGCGGCGCAGCATCCGGATGCCCGGGTGCTCGCATCCGTCGAGGAGATGCTCGCGGGCGCAGGCGACCTCGACCTCGTCGTGATCGGAACACCGCCGGCCACGCACGCCGGCATCGCGACGGCCGCACTCGATGCAGGCCTGGACGTCGTCGTCGACAAGCCGTTCACGCCCACGTCCGAGGAGGGGCGCGCGCTGATCGCGCACGCCCAGAAGCTCGGCCGGCGGATCACGGTGTTCCAGAACCGGCGCTGGGACGGCGACTTCCAGACGGTGCGGGATCTCGTGGAGACCGGTCGTCTCGGCGCGGTGCGTCGCTTCGAGTCGCGCTTCGAGTGGTACAAGCCCGAGGTGCGGGCGAGCTGGAAGGCGGAGGCATCAGCGGCTCAGGGCGGCGGCATCCTGTTCGATCTCGGCACGCACCTCATCGATCAGGCCGTGCAGCTGTTCGGCCCGGTCGCAGAGGCGACGGCCGAGCTGGCGGTGAATCGGCCGGACGGCCTCGCCGACGACGACGCTTTCGTCGCGCTGCGGCATGAGTCGGGCACCATCTCGCACTTGTGGATGAACTCTCTCGCGCCGCAGTTCGGCCCCCGATTCCACGTGCTCGGCTCACTCAGCGGGTACACGAGCCACGGCCTGGACGGACAGGAGGCGGCGCTGGCTGCCGGTGCGTCGCCTGCCGACGAGGACTACGGCGTCACGCCGGCTTCTCGCTGGGGGCTCTTCGGCGTGGAGGGTTCGCTGGAGCCGCTGCCGATGCGCCGCGGAGACTACGGCGCCTTCTACCGCGCCCTCGCCGCCGCGCTCCGGGGCGACGCCGCCCTGCCCGTCGACCCGGCGGACGCCGTCACGGTGCTCGAGATCATCGAGCGACTGCATGCCGAGACGCCCCTGCGTCGCCCCGACCTCTCAGAACGGAACGAAGGATGAAGATGACCAACTCGCAGCCTCTGCACGTCGTCGTGATCGGCGCCGGGATCCTCGGCGCATCGACCGCAGCGCACCTCGCGCGCTCCGGCGCTCGAGTGACGCTCGTCACCGCCGGGAGACCGGGCGATGGGGCATCCGGTCGGTCGATCGCCTGGTTGAACTCCTCGGGTGCGCGTTCAACGGAGTACCGCTATCTGCGCCTGATCGGGCTCGACCGCTACCGCACCTGGCGGGAGCGGCACCCCGACAGCGCCTCGTACCTGCGCTTCGACGGCGCTCTGAAGTGGGGCGGGGAAGACGAGAGCTTCCGCGACACGTTCGATTACGAGCGCGCGGGCGGCTATGACTCGCAGTGGCTCGACAAGGCGCAGGTCACGACGCTGACGCCGGATGTGGATGCCGATGCGGTCTCGCAGGAGGGCGCGATCTTCAACCGGGGCGAGGGCTGGGTGAACCTTCCCGACCTCATCGGCGCCCTCCTCGCCGAGGCGACAGCCGACGGAGCGGTGCTGGTCGAGAACGCCGGAGAGGTGCGCGTGGATGTTCGCCATGGTGCCGCTGTCGGCGTCGTCCTCGGCGACGGCACCCCGCTGGCGGCCGACCGGGTGGTGCTCGCCACCGGTGGCGACGTTCCGGCCCAGCTTGCGGCACTCGGCGTGACGGTGCCCGATGCCACCCCCGCGGCGTTCGTCGTCATCACCGAACCGGTCGAGCCTCGCGTGAGGACCGTACTGAACACCCCGCGCGTCGCCGTGCGCCCCATGCCGGACGGACGCCTCGTGCTCGACGCGGACTGGGCCGAGCGGTCGATCATCGTCGAGCCCGACGGGTCGCTCACGGTGCCGGAGGAGTCGGTGCGCGGGCTGCTCGAGGAGGGGTCGCGCGTGCTCGCCGGCAACCCCGCGCTGGTCGCGCAGCGCGTGGCAGCCGGCCTGAAGCCGATCCCCGGCGACGGTGAGCCCGTCGTCGGGGCGGTGCCGGCCATCGACAACCTCTTCACGCTGTTCACGCACTCGGGTGCCACTCTCGGGCTCATCCTCGGTGAGCTCGTCGCGGAGGAGATCGTGACGGGCAAGCCGTCGCCGGTGCTCGACGCCTTCCGGCTGAACAGATTCGCAGCGGGTGCGGAGATCGACGAGGTGGGCATCGGCGCGTGGGCGCCGGTCACCAGCTCCTGATCGGGACGAGCAGAAGAGGGCGGATGCTGGGCGCATCCGCTCTCTTCGCGTCTGAGAGCCGCGACTGCACGACCCGCCTGGGTGCTCTCGGCCGACGTGGCGCTGGCCGAGAATGGAGGCATGGAGAGAACCAGGAATGTCGATCTGCCCGTGCTGTACTTCGGGACTCCTGTCGCGTTGATCACCACGGTCAACCCGGACGGGTCGTCGAACATCAGCCCGATCTCGTCGGCGTGGGCATTGGGCGATCGCTACATGCTCGGATTGGGCTCGGAGGGCCAGGCGTACGCGAACCTGCAGCGCGTCGGCGAGCTCGTCATCAACCTCCCCTCGGCCGATCTCGCGCCTGCCGTCGAGGCGATCGCCCCGACTACGGGCCGCACGCCGGTTCCCGACGAGAAGAAGGCGAGCTATCGTCACGAGAGTGACAAGTGGAGCCTCGGCGGCTTGACGCGCGTCAACTCGCAGGATGTTCTTCCTCTTCGAATCGGCGAGTGCCCTGTGCAGATCGAAGCGCGCGTCGCGCAGCTCATCGAGATCGACGGAGGCAGCGCTGTCGCCGTCGAGGCCGAGGTCCTGCGTGTTCACGCGCACGAGAGCATCCTCAGGCCTCAAGGGCCCGATCGCGTGGACACCGACAAGTGGCAGCCGCTGTATTACAGCTTCCGTCACTACTTCGCCCAGGGGGCTCGCGTCGGCTCGAACTTCCGGGCACCTCTGCTCGACGAACCAGCGGCCGCCATGAGCTCCTGATCGGGCCGAGCGGAAGAGGGCGGATGCTGTGCAGCATCCGCCCTCTTCACGTCCGCACCCTGCGGCTGCTCAGCCCTGCGCGCTGTAGTCCGGCAGCTGCTGCAGCGTCCAGGTGTTGCCGTCGGGGTCGTCGAAGGTCACGAAGCGACCCCAGGCGAGCTCATCGACACCGCGAGCCTCGACGCCGACTGACCGCAGGTGCGACAGCGCCTCATCGGCATCAGGTACGACGACCTGGATCGTGTTCTGCCGTCCTGGTTCGAGGTCGACGCCGAGGCCCGTGCCGAAGGCGATCGAGCAGGCAGACCCTGGCGGGGTCATCTGCACGAAGCGCAGCTCGTCGTTCACCTGCTGGTCGTGATCGGGGTTGAACCCGATCTTCACGTAGAACTCCTTCGAGCGGTCGACATCGGTCACCGGTACGAAGATGAGCTCGATCTTCCAGTCCATGCTCCTGCGCCTTCCTCGAGATCGTGGGGCGAATGCTCCCGCGGTCACGTTACGCCCGGCCACCGACATCGGACACAGACGGTGCACGTCAGGATCAGGCGCTCGGCACCTCGGCGTCGGCGGACGCCCTGCGCCTGCGCAGGTTGCGCCTCACCAGCGGCCACACCGCGATGAGCAGTCCCGTGGCGATCAGGCTCGTCCACACCTGCGTGCGCCCGGCCTCGGTGGTGAGCATGACGACGAAGACGGCGGCGATCGCCGCGATGAGCAGGATGTTCAGCCACGGGTGCAGCCACATCCGCAGCTTCAGTCCGGCGGCCTCCTCCGGAGTCATCTTCTGCCGGAGGCGCATCTGGGTGAGCGCGATGAAGACGTACACGAACAGCGCGACCAGGCCGGCCGAGTTCATGATGAAGTCGAAGACGCCCGAGGCGGGGGCCGCGAAGTTCACGATCGTGGCGACGACCGCGCCGCTGGTCGACGCGACCAGGGCCCAGAGCGGCACGCCGTTGCGAGACCGCTTCGCGACGAGCCGCGGTGCGAAGCCCTGATCGGCGAGCGCCGCGAACATGCGCGATGCCGAGTACAGGCCCGAGTTGAGTACCGAGATCACGGCGGTGAAGATCACGAGCTGCATCACTACTGCGGCGCCGGGGAGCCCCAGCAGTGCGAACACCTGCGTGAAGGGTGCGGCCGCCACGTTCACCGGCTCGGGAAGCTCGTTCCACGGGATGACCATGGTGATGACCAGCACAGCGCCGACGAAGAACAGCAGGATGCGCCAGATCACGGTGCTCGTCGCCTGGCGGATGCCCTTGGCGGGATCCTCCGACTCTGCGGCGGCCATCACGGCGATCTCGGTGCCGAAGTACGAGAAGATGACGAGCGCCACTCCTGTCAGCGCCACGCCGATGCCGTTCGGGGCGAAGCCGCCGTGCTCCCACAGGTTCGGCACGGAGAAGGAGGCGTTGGGCCACAGGCCGAGGGCGAACAGCAGGCCGGCGCCGAGGAAGACCACGATGGCGATGACCTTGATGCTCGCCAGCCAGAACTCGACCTCGCCGAAGGTGCGCACCGAGATGGCGTTGGTGCCGATGAAGATGAGGATCAGCAGCAGCGACCACGCCCACGAGGGGAGGAGGGCGAACCACTCGTGCAGCGTCTCGCCGCCGAGCACCGCCTCGTACGCGAGGACGCCGACCCAGAAGTACCAGTACAGCCAGCCCACGAGATAGGCGGCCCAGTCGCCCAGTCCCACGCGGGCGTACTCCATGAACGACCCGATGGTCGGGCGCGCCGCCGCCATCTCGCCCAGCATGCGCATGGCGAGGAACACCAGCAGACCGCCGAGCAGGTAGGAGAGGATCGCCGCCGGCCCGACGGAGCGGATGACGTTTCCGGAGCCGACGAAGAGGCTGGCGCCGATGATGCCGCCCAGGGTGATCATCATGACGTGACGGGAGCGGAGCTTCTTGCCTGTCACCGGGTGGCCCGCCGACGTCTCGGGGGAGACGGGTCGCGAGTAGGGGGAGGACGGGGAGTCGTCGGTCATCCGAACAGTCTTCCCGCTCGCCGTTCCGATCACCAAGCCGGCATTCGCCCGGAGAAAGACGGCGACGTATGCGTCCGCACGCATACCGACCGGCGTAGCGTGGGCACCAGCGATCGGCATCCGCCTTTGGCTGACACAGCTCAAGGGCATCCGAGCGGCAGGAGAGCATCATCAGTTCCACCCACATCGACACCGACGTCGACAGCGGCGCAGCGATCCTCGGACCGGTCCGCCAGACCTACTCGGGCACGGCCGAGTTCCCCCCGATGGCCCACGCCTACAAGCAGGTGTCGCAGGTCGTCCGCGAGACCGGACTGCTGCGCCGCGCCTCGTGGTTCTACATCCTCGTCGCCGCCGGCATCGCACTCGCGCTGGGCGGAGCCGTCACGGGGTTCATCCTGCTCGGCGACAGCTGGTATCAGCTGCTGATCGCTGGAGCCCTCGGCATCATCTTCACCCAGATCGCCTTCCTCTCGCACGAGGCGGCCCACCGGCAGATCCTGAGCTCGGGGCCGGCGAACTTCACGCTCGCCCGCATCCTCGCGGGCTCCATCGGCATGAGCTACTCGTGGTGGGACTCCAAGCACACCAAGCATCACGGCAACCCGAACCAGGTCGGCAAGGACCCTGACATCGAGGTCGACACCATCTCGTTCCTCGAAGAGGACGCGGCGAAGTCGCGGGGTCTGATCCGCCTCATCACTCGCAAGCAGGGATGGCTGTTCTTCCCTCTGCTCACCCTGGAAGGCCTGAACCTGCACTACATCGGGCTGAAGCACCTCCTGACGAAGAAGAAGGTCAAGGGACGCTGGACCGAGCTCGGCATCATCGCCGTGCGCTTCGCGATCGTGCTGATCCCGGTGTTCATGATGCTTCCGCTCGGAATGGCGTTCGCGTTCCTGGGTGTGCAGCTGGCTGTCTTCGGCGTCTACATGGGAGCGTCGTTCGCGCCGAACCACAAGGGGATGCCGATCATCGACCCGAACGCCCGCCTCGACTTCTTCTCGAAGCAGGTGCGCACCTCGCGCAACATCCGCGGCGGCTGGTGGGCGACCGCGCTCATGGGCGGCCTCAACTACCAGGTGGAGCACCACCTGTTCCCGAACATGCCGCGCCCGCACCTCGCGAAGGCGCGCGAGATCGTTCGCGACTACTGCCTCTCGAACAACGTGCCGTACACCGAGACCAGCCTGGGCCGCTCGTACGCGATCGTCATCGAGTACCTGAACCGCGTCGGCCTCGCCGCCGGGGCCGACCCCTTCGACTGCCCGGCTGCCGCGCAGCTGCGCCGCGCCTGACGAACAGAAGAAGGCGGATGCCCGAGGGCATCCGCCTTCTTCTGCGTCTGCGTGGACGATCAGGCCTTCGGGTACGCCCTCTCCTTCAGCATCCGGGCCAGGTGCGCGGCGTTCGCCGCCGCGGTCGTGATCGTCTGCGCGACCTTCTCGGGCGTCTGATCGAGGTCCTTGTAGTCGACCGAGCCCATAGCCTCGCCGTTCCAGTAGATCGAGCCCTGCGCGGGAATCGTGAAGCCGACATCGTTCAGCGACTGGAACACGATCGCCGCGATGTGATGCGCCCCGTCCTCGTTGCCCACGATGACGGCGAGCGCAACCTTGTCGAACAGCGTCGGGCGGCCCTGCTCATCGGTCTCGCTGAGCTCGGCGTCGAGCCGTTCGAGCACGCGCTGCGCGACGCTCGAATGCTGACCCATCCACGTCGGCGTCGCGAACACGAGGATGTCGGCCGCGAGCACCCGCTCTCGCAGTGACGGCCACTGATCGCCGTCGCCCATGTCGGCCTGAACGCCGGGGCGGATGTCGTGGTCGACGGCGCGGATGCGGTCGGCGGTCACCCCGTGCTCGGCCAGGGCGTTCAGCACCTGCTCGCCCAGAACATGGGTGCTCGAGCCGGACGGCGACGGTTTGAGGGTGCAGTTGATCAGAAGTGCGCTGAGCGTGTCATCCATGCACCGCACGGTACGCTCGGCGGCCGCCGCCGAGCAGGGGGTTCCGGATGCCCGGCTGCTGCGCTACGGGCATCCGGAACGCCGGTCAGCGGGCGCGGTTCGCCTGGTAGTAGGCGAGCAGGGCCTTGGTCGACGGGTCCTGCGCGGCGAGGGCCTCCTCATCGCCCTCGATCGCCGGGGCGATCTGCATGGCCAGCTGCTTGCCGAGCTCGACACCCCACTGATCGAAGGAGTTGATGCCCCAGATCACACCCTGAGTGAACGTGATGTGCTCGTACAGTGCGATGAGCTGGCCGAGCACGGCCGGCGTGAGAGCGGGGGCGAAGATCGACGTCGTCGGGCGATTGCCGGGGAAAGTGCGCGCGGCGACGAGGGCGCCGGTCGTGCCTTCGGCCTCGACCTCTTCCGCCGTCTTGCCGAAGGCGAGGGCCCTGGTCTGCGCGAGGAAGTTCGCCAGGAACAGGCCGTGCACGTCGGCGCCGCCGTCGGTCAGCGGGTAGGCGGGGTTCACGAAGGCGATGAAGTCGGCCGGGATCAGGCGGGTGCCCTGGTGGATCAGCTGGTAGAACGCGTGCTGGCCGTTCGTTCCCGGTTCGCCCCAGAACACCTCGCCGGTGTCGGTCGTGACGGGCGTGCCGTCCCACCGCACCGACTTGCCGTTCGACTCCATGGTCAGCTGCTGCAGATACGCGGCGAAGCGGCTCAGCTGCTGCGCGTAGGGCAGCACGGCGTGCGACTGCGCGCCGAGGAAGTTCACGTACCAGACGTTCAGCAGCCCCATCAGCACCGGCACGTTCTGCGCCAGCGGGGTGGTGCGCACGTGCTCGTCGACGGCGTGGAAGCCGGCGAGCAGCTCGCGGAACGCCGAGGGGCCGAAGACGATCGCGAGCGACAGCCCGATCGCCGAGTCGACCGAGTAGCGCCCGCCCACCCAGTCCCAGAAACCGAATGCGTTCTCGGGGTCGATCCCGAAGGCCTCGACCTTGTCGAGGGCGGTCGAGACCGCGACGAAGTGGTGAGCGACGGCGCCCTTGCGGCTCGCGTCGTCGTCTTCCATCAGACCGGCCGCCGAGAGCCCCGCCCACAGCCAGTCGCGCGCGAGGCGCGCGTTGGTCAGGGTCTCGAGCGTGGTGAAGGTCTTCGAGGCCACGATGAACAGAGTCGACTCGGGATCAAGGTCGGCTGTCTTCTGAGCGATGTCGGTCGGGTCGATGTTCGACACGAACCGCGCCTCGATACCGGCATCCGCCAGCGGCTTGAGCGCCTCGTAGACCATCACGGGGCCCAGGTCAGAGCCGCCGATGCCGATGTTCACGACATGCGTGACCTTCTTGCCCGTGACGCCGACCCAGTCACCGGAGCGCACCCGGTCGGCGAACGCCGACAGCGAGGCGAGTACGGACTGCACGTCGTCGTCGACGTCCTGCCCGTCGACGACGAGCGCAGGAGACGCGCCCTCAGGGCGACGCAGCGCCGTGTGCAGCACGGCGCGGTCTTCGGTGGTGTTGATGTGCTCGCCCGCCAACATCGCCGCATAGCGCTCCGCGACACCCGTCTGCTCGGCCAGTCGCACGAGCGAGGCGACGATCTCGTCGGTCACGAGGTTCTTGGACAGGTCGACGTGCAGATCGGCCAGCGGCAGCGACAGGCGCTCGACGCGCGTCGGGTCATCGGCGAACCAGCCACGCAGGTCGGGGGAGAACGAGTCCCGGATGGCCGACAGCTCAGCCCAGGCGGACGTGGACGTGGGATCGATCGGTGCGCTCATACACGCAACGTTAGCGCCGTGTCCGAACCGTCGCGCGGCCGATGTCGGGCCCCCGGGGCCGGGTGTCGACGCTGACGGGTAGCGTGGTCACCGGACCTCAGGAGGAACGATGAAGACAGTGCCGTTCGGAAACCGCACCGCCCCCGCGGTGATCGCCGGGATGATGCGCATCCCCGACAAGACCGATGCCGAGGTCCGCGAGCTCTACGACACCGCGCGCTCGGCCGGTGTCGACTTCTTCGACCACGCCGACATCTACGGCGGCGCCATGCACGTCTGCGAGGAGCGCTTCTCGGCGGCCCTGCAGCTGAGCCCCGCGGAGCGGTCCGAGATCGTGCTGCAGACCAAGTGCGGGATCGTGCCGTCGCAGCAGATGTTCGACTTCTCGTACGAGCACATCACGACCCAGGTCGAGGGGTCGCTGAAGGCGCTTCGCACCGACTACATCGACGTTCTGCTGCTGCACCGCCCCGACGCGCTGGTCGAACCAGACGAGGTCGCCCGTGCCTTCGACGAGCTGGAGACCGCAGGCAAGGTGCGCGCGTTCGGCGTCTCGAACCACACTCCCCGTCAGATCGACCTGCTCCGAACGGCCGTGAGCCAGCCGCTCATCGCGAACCAGCTGCAGCTGTCGATCACCCACTCGCCGATCATCGCCCAGGGGATCGCCGCGAACATGGCAGGGGAGGAGCAGAGCGTCGTCCGCGACGGCGGCGGCATCGTCGACTACTGCCGCATCAACGGCATCACGGTTCAGGCGTGGTCGCCGTTCCAGGCCGGCTTCTTCGACGGGGTCTTCCTCGGCAACCCGAAGCATCCCGAGCTGAATGCGGTGATCGACAGGCTCGCCGCGAAGTACGACGTCGCCCCGATCGCCATCGCCACGGCGTGGATCACTCGCCACCCCGCGAAGATGCAGGTCGTGCTCGGCACGACCACCCCGCAGCGCGTCGCCGACGCCGCCGCCGGAGCAGACGTCGAACTCACCCGCGCCGAATGGTACGAGCTGTTCCGTGTCGGCGGGCACATCGTCCCCTGACCGGGAGGACGCGCGACATGCATCCGCTCATCTCGGCCGCCGAGCTGCGCGATCAGCTCGACTCCATACACGTGCTCGACGCGCGCTGGTCGCTCGGCCGCACCGACGGACACGATCAGTACCTCGCAGGGCACATCCCCGGAGCAGTCTTCGTCGACGTCGAGCATGACCTCACTCGTCACGGGGAGCCGCACGAGGGGCGTCACCCGCTGCCCGACGACGCCGCGCTCGCCGCGGCCGCGCGTCGGTGGGGCGTACGGCAGGGCGCGTCGGTGGTCGTCTACGACGACGACCGGATGCTTCCCTCGTCACGCGCCTGGTGGGCGCTGCGGCGCGCGGGGCTGGAGGTGCGGGTGCTCGACGGCGGCTGGCAGGCCTGGCTGAGCATCGGTGGCGACGTCGAGAGGGGTGAGGTCGTCGTGTCACCAGGGGATATCGTTCTCGGGTCACCAGGGAACGACGGCGTGATCGACACCGAGGCGGCCGCCGGCTGGCCGGACGACGGCACGCTGCTGGATGCCCGGGTGGCTGAGCGCTACCGCGGCGAGACAGAGCCCATCGACCCGGTCGCCGGGCACATCCCCGGTGCGAAGAACCTGCCGATCGGGCAGCTGCTCACCGATGATGCGCGATTCCGCCCGGCGTCCGACATTGCGGCCGCTTTCGACGCCGTCGGCGCAACGGCTGACACGCCGATCGCCGCGTATTGCGGATCGGGTATCACCGCCGCTCAGCTGGCACTGGCCGGCGTGATCGCCGGAAGAGACGTGACGGTCTATCCCGGCTCGTGGAGCGCCTGGTCGAACACCCCGGGACGGCCGGTAGCGACCGGCGCGGAGTGACGGGCGCACGGCGTCGGTGGGGTGATCAGAGGCCCCTCGCGCCCGGCGCCTGAGCGAAGATCAGGCTCGTGCTCGTCGACGCCACTTCGGGGCGGAGGCTGATCGTGTCGGACACCAGCTCGCGCAGCACGGTCGCATCGGCCACGGCCACGTGTACGAGGAAGTCGCGGTCGCCCGCCAGGAAGTAAACGCGCTCGGTGGCGGGCAGGTCCTCGAGATAGGACTGGAATCGACGAAGATCGCCCCGGGCGTGCGCGTGCAGCCGGATCGAGATGAGCGCTTCGAGGTGCAGTCCGATGGCTGACGGCGAGATCTCGGCGTGGAAGCCGACGATGACCCCGTTGGTCTGCAGCGCTCGCACGCGCTTGAGGCAGGTCGACTCGGCGACTCCGACGATCGCGGCGAGATCCGAGTTCGAGATGCGGCCGTTCCGGCTCAGCTCCGACAGGATGAGGCGGTCGGTGGCGTCGAGCTCATTCCCCGGCGTCGAGGATGATGCGGCGGGCATGGGGCTGCTCCTGTGGTCTGCGCGAAGATCGTGGTCGATGCACGACGATCCTATGCAGGATCTTCGACCCGCGCGCCTCTGCGCCGACGGATCCGCGACGTCGGCGGAGCTTGCATGGTGGACGACGGGGGCGAAACGGGCGCCTCGTCACCCGGGTGCGCCTGAGAGGGTCGCGGCTCAGCCGCGACCTGTCTTCTCGAGCGTGCGGGGCATGGTGCGCGTACGTTGCGTCGTGCGCCCTCGGAGCTTCATCGCGGGGCGTTCGACGAGTGTCCAGCTTGCCCATGCCAACGGTACCGTTGCGGCGATCGAGGCCAGCATGTACAGCCAGAGCGGCAGCCCGCGTCCGATCGTGATCGCGAGGAGCTGCTGCACCGGGAAGGCGTAGATGTACATCCCGTAGGAGATGTCATTCTTCGCACCGATCCGGTGCAGTGGCAGCGCGATGCCGAGCCACATGCAGAGGTACGCGAGCGGGATGGGGGCGAGGAAGTCGAACGTACCGCTCACCGCGGTGAGAATGACGGCGGCAGCGGACGCTGCCGCGAACTCCCATCGGAACGCGACGCGCTCACGGAGGACATACAGCAGTGCGCCAGCGACGAAGTAGGTTCCGAGCCGCACGGTGTGAAGAAGGACGCTGATGTTCAGCACGTCGAGGTACACGTGGGAGGCTGTGACCGCCATGCCGCTGGCCAACGTCACGGCGAGGAAGCGCGCCAGCCACCGTCGGGGGACGAACGTCATCGCGAGACCGATCGCGAGGTAGCACAGCGCCTCGTAGAACAGCGTCCACAGCGACCCGTTCCAAGTGGCCGGGTAGGGCGCATGCGCAAGCGTGCCGGTCACATCGAATGTGAAGATGTAGAGGCCTGCGTTCTTCACAAGGTATTCGAGCCCCGCACCGAGCGAGTACTCGCCCATGACGAGCGTCGACAGTGGGGCGAATACGAAGGCCGTCACCGCAAGCACGACGATGAACGCCGGGTAGATCCGCAGGATACGGCGCCAAAGGAATCGGCCGAGCTCGGAGTGATCGCGACTGCTCGCGATCAAGTATCCGGAGATGACGAAGAACCCGGCCACCGCCCACGGGCCGAGCGAGTTGAATGCCCCCGGTCCGATCGGTTCGTCCGTCCGACCACTCAGCGGCCACGAGTGAGCGACGATCACCGCTGTCGCGAACAGCAGGCGAAGGGCATTCAGGCTGTTCCGCTTCGGATGGAAGGCGGTCCCCAGCGAAGTCATGCGCCCGAGCGTATCGAACCGGCAGGTTGGCCCGGTGTCAGGCGCAACCGTCTGCACCTCCGTTTGGGGGCGAGGGTCCGGGGCGGAGACCGGGGCGGGGTGCGCCGAGGACGGTCTAATCTGATGTCATGCCGTTCCTGTTCACCCTGATCACCATCGCACTGATGGTGTACGCGCTCGTCGACATCATCCGTCGCGACGACAGCCAGGTGCGGTTCATGCCCAAGTTCGTCTGGCTGCTGCTGGTGATCCTGCTGCCGCTCATCGGCAGCGTGCTGTGGTTCGCGATCGGCCGCGAGTACCCCGAGGGCGGGATACAGCTCGGGCGACCTTCGCGACGCGACGCGTCCGCCGCACCCCCCGTGGCGACAGCGCCACCGGCCGATGTGCGCTCGACCGAGCAGCAGATCGCCGATCTCGACCGCGAGATCGAGGAGTGGCGGCTTCGGCAGGAGATCGAGAAGCGCAAGAAGGAGCGCGGCGAGGGCGTCAGCGACGACTGAGGCCGTCACCTGATCCTGCGGACGCCGGCCCCGCCGCCGCCGCCGATCATGCACAGAAACTATGCAAAGGAGTTGTGCATAGCTCGGAGCGCTGCCACGATGGGCGCATGAGCGAAGACGGCGACCGCGGGATACGGCTCGACGAGAGGCAGATCAGGGTGCTCGCGCACCCTCTGCGTGCGCGCATCCCGGGGCTCCTGCGCATGCGCGGCCCGGCGACCGCCACGGATCTGGCACGCCTGCTCGACACGAACTCGGGGGCGACCAGCTATCACCTGCGGCAGCTGGCCGAGGTGGGCCTGGTCACGGACACGGGGGAGGGCGTCGGGCGGCGCAGAGAATGGCGGGCCACCAGCGACTTCCACTCGTGGTCGCCCTCCGACTTCGACGATCGACCGGACGCAGCAGCCGCCGTCGGCTGGCTTCAGCGAGCGTACCTGCGGGACTTCGTCGAGCGCGCCGAGCGATGGGAGGAGGCCGCCCCGGACTGGTCGGCCGAATGGCGCGATGCTCTCGGCCTCAGTGACACGGTGGTCGAGGTCACCCCGGAGCAGGCCCGGGCGATGCACGCCGAACTGGCTGAGGTGCTCGGCCGCTACCGCACCATCGGGGCCGGCGGCCAGGACGCGATCCGGCTGCATGTCACCACCCACGCCGCACCCCTGCAGTTCTCGTCGGCCGCACGTTCGTCTCTCTCGGCCGCCGACCCAGCGGGCGACGAGGCTCCGTCACGATCATGAGGGCGCTCACGCGGCGACAGGCTGAGCGGAGATTCGTCGTGCTCACCTCCGTGCGCTGGCTGCCGGCCGGCCTCACGTTCGGCATGATCGTCCTGCTGCCCCTCGAGCGGGGACTCAGCCTCGCTGAGATCGGCGTGCTGATGTCGTTGCAGGGATTCGTCGTGCTCGCCCTCGAGCTTCCCACCGGGGGACTGGCGGATGCCATCGGACGCAGGCCCCTGCTGCTCGCCGGTGCCGCCATCGCCGTCGCATCCACCTGGGTCTTCCTCATGGCCGAGTCGTTCGTCGTCTTCGCCGTCGCGCTCGTGCTGCAGGGCCTGTTCCGTGCGCTGGACTCGGGCCCGCTCGAGGCCTGGTTCGTCGACGCCGCGCTCGCCGACGAACCGGACGCCGAGCTCGACAGGCCGCTCGGACGAGCGGCTGCGGCGCTCGGCACGACCATCGCCCTTGGCGCGGCGGCCGGCGGGGCGCTGGTCGCCTGGCATCCGATCGCCGGCTCTTCGGCGCTCGTGCTGCCCTACATCGTCTCGGCCGCCGTCTACGCACTCTTCGGCGTACTGGTGGCGCTGCTGGTGCGCGAGCCGCACCGCGAGCGCGTGTCGCTGGCCTTCGCCGTGCGTGAGACGCCGCTCGCGATGCGAGGAGGGCTGAGACTGCTCCGCGGTTCACGAGTTCTGCGCGGACTCGTGCTCGTCGAGGTGTTCTGGAGCATCGCGATGATCGCGTTCGAGTCCCTCGCACCTGTGCGTCTCACCGAGCAGTTCGGCAGCGAGAGCGCAGCGGCGGCCGTGTTCGGCCCGGCCTCGGCAGTCGCCTGGGGCCTGTTCGCGGTCGGCTCCTCGTCGGTCGTGTTCGTGCGCCGGCGGCTGGGACCTGCCGGGGCGGCGATGCTCATGCGGCTTCTCAACGGCGCCGTCGTCGTCGTGATGGGCATCGCCGCAGGACCTGTCGGTCTGCTGATCGGCTACGGGCTCGCCTACCTCACGCACGGCGCGGCGGGACCGCTGCACAACGCCCTGCTGCACAGGCAGAGCGGACCGGAGACGAGGGCGATGGTGCTGTCGATCAACTCGATGATCGCCGGTGGCGCGTACAGTCTCGGATTGCTCGCGCTCATGCCGCTCGCCCAGTCGACGAGCACGATCACGGCCATCGCTGCGGCCGGCGCCTTCAGCATGCTCGGCGTCGTGGGCTACCTGCCCGCCCTGCGTCAGCAGCGAGCCGCAGGCGCCGACTGAACCGGATCAGTCGGGAGAGGCTCGCAGCGCCTCGTCGAGATCCGGATGCCGGAAGACATAGCCGGCGGAGGTGAGCCGCTCCGGCACAACCCACCGGCTCTTGAGGATCAGCTCCGTCTCGGTCCGGATGCCCATGGCGCCCAGCTCGAGCATCCACCGAGGCAGGGGCGGGCCGATGCGCGCACCGACGGCGCGGCGCACGGCGGCCATGAACGTGCGGTTGTCGACAGGGTTCGCCGTGCAGGCGTTGATCGGACCGTCGAGATCGGGATGCCCCTCGACGAAGTCGATGATGCCGAGCACGTCATCGACGTGGATCCAGCTGAACCGCTGCCGCCCGCCTCGTGCACCCGGGAGGTGGGCGGTACCGGCCGCCCGTCGTGCTGCCGAGACCGGCCACCAGCCGTCGAGCTGCGTTCCTCCGAGGCCCAGCCGGGCGAGGCTGCGCAGCGGGCCGAGCACACCAGCGTCGCCGAGCACGATCGCGGTGCGCAGAGCGACCCGGCGGGTCGCCGGGAGGGCCTCCGCCATCAGCGCCCGCTCCCACGCCTTCGCGACCTCCACCGAGAATCCGGCGCCGAGCTCGCCGCCGGATTCGGTCATCGGGCGGTCTTCTGCATGCCCGTAGATCGTCGCCGTCGATGAGTTCACCCACAGCGCGGGAGGCAGGGTCGCCCGATGGATCGCGGCGCTGAGAGCGGCGGTCGTGTCGAGCCGGGAGCCGAGGATCTCCGCGCGGTTCTCGGGCGTGTACCGGCAGCTCACGCTCTTGCCGGCCAGTCCGATCACGAGGCTCGCACCGTCGACGGCCTCGTCGATGCCCGTCTGGTCGCCCCAGGTCAGATCGGCGCCAGACCGCGAGATTGTGATGACCTCTCGCCCTTCCGCACGGTACTTCTGCAGAAGGTGCCGGCCGATGAAACCCGTCGAGCCGCCGATGACGACGCGCGTCACACCTGCTCCTGCTCGACGCGGAACGAGAACGTGCCCGAGTACTCGTAGATACGCCCGATAAGCGGCGCATCGACCGTCAGCTCGACGCGCTGCAGACCCGCCTGCTTCTCGGCGCTCTCGCGCAGACGTACGATCGGCGCGACGATGCGCGGGATGCGCGCGCGGACACCCGCGAGGCGCACGCCGATCGCTCGGCTGCGCAGAGTCAGCGCATGCTCGTCGACCGCGACGTCGAACGCGACAGCCAGCGTCGTCGGCTCGCCGATCTGATCGATGATCCGCCCGCCGGGGCGCGCGGTGACGGTGTCCTTCATGACCCAGTCGCCGTCGGGCAGGTGCAGGGTCCGCACACTGACCGCCCTGCCGGCGATGGTGCGGTTGCGGATGGTGAACGGCACCTTCTCGTGCCATCCGGCGAGCACGGCGCCGCTGCCCTGCAGCATCCGAAGCAGCGGCCAGAGCCAGCGTCGCGGAGTGCCGACCCGCTCGAACACGCCCTCGCCGATGCCGACGCTTCCGCGCGGCACCGGCGAGAAGTACGTGTGCAGCGCCGGGTGCAGACCCGGCCGCTGCTCGCCCAGGGCCCGCAGATACGGGGACTGGGGCACGTGATCCATGCTTCGAGACTACCCGCGTCAGCGGTCGGCCACGGTGAAGCCCTCTGAGACGAAAGCGTCGGGCGACGCCTCTCCGTTGACCACGACCTTCCTGCCCTGGCGCAGCTTGACGCCGTCGATGTACAGGCCACGGCCCTGGGTGTTCGCGTCGGTGGTGTAGCGCCAGCGCAGCACCTCCGTTCCGGCGGGAACAACTGCCTCCGCCCTGCCCCACGTGCGCTCACCCTGGTTCTCGTAGGTGCCGTCGGTGGTGATCGACGTGCCGTCCTGACGCACCGTGAACGGCAGCGGCGACCACGTGCGGCCTCCGTCAGCCGAGCCCTCCACAGCGAACACGTCGGTTGCCTCGATGTCGGCGAACACATCGAACTCCAGCGTCCCCGCCGCGGCGTTCGGCACGTCCAGCGAGAGGGTGTGCTCGGATGCGTCGTCGGTTCCGCCGAACCACGCGGTTCTGCCCTTCTGCGGTGAGACCGCGAGTGCGAGCGCCAGTCCCTGTGCCGCCGCTCGGCGGGCGGGATTGTTCGAGCCCCAGCTGCGACTGGGATGCACCCGGTTGGTGAGCAGTACGACGAACGACCTCGAGGTGAAGTCGATCACGAGCGATGTGCCGGTGTAGCCGGTGTGTCCCGCGGTCGACGGCGCCGCGAGGCCACCCATGTACCAGAGCTGGTTCAGCTCGAACCCCAGTCCGTGCGAGTCGCCGGGGAACGCGGTGTTCTCGTCGGTCACCATCGCCAGCACCGATGCCTCGGAGAGGATGCGGTTGCCGCCGTAGATGCCGCCGTTGAGCATCGTCTGCGCCAGCACCGCCATGTCGCGCGCGGTCGAGAAGATGCCGGCGTGACCTGCGACGCCGCCCAGGCTCCAGGCGTTCTCGTCGTGCACCTCGCCCCAGACCATCCCGCGGTCGGGGGAGGACTGGAACTCGGTCGCTGCGATCCGCTCGCGCTGCGACGCATCGGGGTTGTACCCCGTGTCGGTCATGCCCAGTGGGGCGGTGATGCCCGTCTCGACCAGCTGATCGAGAGTCGATCCGGTCAGCCGCTCGGCCAGCACGCCGAGGGCGATGAGGTTGAGGTCGGAGTACTCGTACACCGTTCCCGGAGGGTTCTTCACCTTCACGTTCATCACGGCGGCGATCCGCGCGGCCTTGTCGTCGTATGCGCTCCACAGCGGAAGCCACGAGACCAGACCCGAGGTGTGCGTGAGCATCTGCCGGACGGTGATGGTCTCCTTGCCCCCGTTCGCGAACTCGGGCACATAGCTGCCGTAGGTCGCGTCGAGGTCGACCAGCCCCTTCTCGACGAGCTGCATGATCACGATCGAGGTGAAGAGCTTGCTCACCGATGCCATGTCGTAGATCGTGTCCTGCTGCGCGGCGATGCGCTCATCCGCCGGCAGCTTCGTGTCGGCGTCGGCATAGAGCAGCGAGTACCCGGTGTGGTGCTCGCTGACGATCCGCCCCTGGTGACCCATGATCCCCACGGCTGACGCGTACATCGGCTTGGTGCCCGGCGTCGTCGGCGAGGCGAAGGCGTCGATCGATGCCCACGCCGCGTCGATGGGCGCCGGATCGAGACCCAGCGCGGCAGGCTCCGCCTGGTCCAGCACCGTGCGCTCGTCCATGAACCCCTCGGCGGGCGCGTCGTACTGACCCGTGCGGTCCTCGGCGCCCGCGGCGTCGGCGAATGCCGGGGTCAGACCGCCGGCGACGAGAAGGCCTGCTGTCGTCACGCAGACGAGACCGAGACGTGTCACCCGCGGCCGGATCATTCGCGCGGCCCCGGGTAGAGCAGGAACGGTTCCGTGTCGTCCCGGAAGCGAGCGAGCTCGGGCTGCCACGCCGCGATGATCTCCTCGGCCGACGCGCCGGCCTCGAGCTGCTGCTGGAAGCGTCCCGATCCGGTGAGAAGGCCGATCCACCTGCCGCCATCCCCGCGCCACGCGAAGTCGGGGTACAGGCGACGCGCCTCGACCAGCATGTGGGTGGCCACCGCGATGGCATCCACCTTCTCGGCATCCATGATGTGCACCTGCACGCCCGCACACACTTTGTTGGCGTTCTTCGAGAACGTCGGCGTGAAGTACGCCTCACGGAACTCGACGCCGGCCAGCTTCCGGTCGTTCAGCGCCGCAGCCCACCGGTGATCGAGATACGGCGCTCCGATCAGCTCGAAAGGACGCGTCGTGCCCCGCCCCTCCGACCAGTCGGTCGCCTCGACCATCCCGGTGCCGGGATAGAGCACGGCGGTCTGCGGAGTGGGCATGTTCGGCGACGGCGGGATCCACCGCTCGGCCTGGTCCGGCCCGACCATCTGACGCCGCCACCCCTCGGCCTCGATGACCTGCAGATCGGTGAGGGGCTTCTGGTCCGCGCGCTGCATGAACGTCGCGTTGAAGTAGCGCGCGAGCTCGCCGACCGTCATGCCGTGCTGCTGCGCGATCTCCAGCAGCCCGACGCCCGAGGTGAAGCCGGGCTGAAGCACCGGGCCGCGCGCTCGGCCGCCGAGCGGGTTCGGACGATCGAGCACCACGAAGCGCAGATCTCCTGCCTGCGCTGCCGCCTGCATCGCCGTCCACATCGTCCAGATGTAGGTGTAGAACCGCACGCCGACATCGCGGATGTCGAACACGACCGTGTCGACCTCCGACTGGGCGAAGAAGCCGGCGAACTTCGCGACCGTGGCGCCATACGCGTCGTACACCGTGACCCCGGTGCGCGGATCGACCGAGGTCTCCTCGGCCTCACCCGCCTGGGCGGTGCCGCGGAAGCCGTGCTCGGGGCCGAACACCGCACGCAGGTCGACGTCGTGAGCCACCATGTCATCCACGATGCTCGTGAAGTCCTCGAGCACGCCCGTGGGGTTGGTGATGACGCCGACCCGTCGTCCGGCGAAGATCCGCCAGCGATCGGCAGCCGCGATGTCGGCGCCGGTGCGCACCGGGCGCCCCTTGCCGGGTGTCTCGGGCTTTCCGGGCTTGTCGGGCTTGCCTGCGGCGAATGCCGATCCGCCGGTGGCGACGACTCCCGCGGCGCTCGCCGCTGCGATGCCGGCGGCGCGGAACACTCCTCGTCTGCTGATGACCATGGCGCTCACCACCCCAGTCCGTGGCCGAACGGGTAGAGGACCTCGCCCGAGCCGGCGCTGCTGTAGATGTCGACCGGCAGCTTGCCCTGCGGCTCGATCTCACCGGTGATCACCTTCGCGAGCGATGCGAGCGCAGGAGTCGCGTACGAGTACGTGGCGATGAAGTTGTCGACTCCGGGCAGCTGGTTGATGTCGTAGGGGTTGCGCACGCCGGCGACGACGAGGTGGGTGCCGGTGCCGTCGAGCGCGGCGACGAGCTGCTTCTGCCTGCTCGTCGCGGTGACGCCGTTGGTGAGCACCACGGTGACGTCGTGCTCTGCGGCGGCTGCCGTGGCCTGGTCGATGAGGCCCGCCGATGGGGCGGTCCCGGTGGGAAGGGTCGTGACGGTTGCGCCGCGAGCCGTGAGCTCGGCGGCGAGCGTGCGTCCGGTCGCCTCTCCGTAGCCGGTGACGAGCACGGACTTGCCGTCGACCGCGACCGGCAGCGCGCCGTTCTCATTGCGCACGAGGGTCGTGGTGCGGTCGGTGATCTTCTCGGCCGCGCGCAGGCTTCCCTGGCGTCCGACGACGTTCATCACCTTGTCGACCTCGACGGTGGGTCGCTTGATCACACCCTGGTCGTACTTCATCTTCAGGATGCGGGCGACCGATTCGTCGATGCGCTCTTCGGTGAGACGCCCGGAGTCGAGTGCCTGCTCGATGGCCGCATAGGCGGCGGGCGGGTCGGCGGGCAGCAGCAGCTGGTCGACTCCGGCTTCGATCGCGCGCACCGCGACTTCGCCGTCGCCGTACTTCTGTCGCACGGCGGCCATCTCGAGACCGTCCGTGACGATGACGCCCTCGAATCCGAGCGCCTCGCGCAGCTGACCGGTGACGATCTTCTTCGAGAGGGTGGCGGGGTCGCCGCTGTCGTCGAGCGACGGCACCACGATGTGAGCCGTCATGATCGAGTCGACTCCGGCCGCGATCGCGGCTTCGAACGGCGGTGCGTCGATGCGCTGCCACTCCTCGAGGGTGTGGGTGATCACGGGCAGGCCGGTGTGGGAGTCGGTGGCGGTGTCGCCGTGACCGGGGAAGTGCTTGGCGGTCGCGACGATGCCGGCGTCGTCCTGGTAGCCGCGCACGGCTGCGGCCGTGAGTTGCGACACGAGGTCGGGGTCGGACGAGAAGCTGCGAACGCCGATCACGGGGTTGTCGGGATTGACGTTGACGTCGGCGTCGGGGGCGTTGTTCTGATGGATGCCCATGGCGAGCAGCTCCTGGCCGGTGATGGCGGCGGCGCGGCGGGTGTCCTTCGCGCTGCGACCGGCGCCGAGGGCCATGTTGCCCGGGAAGAGCGTCGCGGGTGATCCGATGCGGGTGACGAGACCCTGCTCCTGGTCTGTGCTGATCAGCATCGGGATGCCGGCGCCGGCATCCGCCGCTGCCGCCTGCAGACCGTTCGAGAGCGTGGCGACCTGCTCAGGGTCTGTCACGTTGTCGCGCGCCGAGAACAGGATGAACCCGCCGGGCTCGTACTCGTCGACGATCTCGGCGGCACTCGCCTCGCCGTACATCTTGGTGTTGCGCGCGTCTGCGGTGTCGGCCGTGGGACCGTAGGCGAAGAGGATGAAGAGCTGTCCGATCTTCTCCTCGAGCGTCATGGATTCGAGAGTCCGATCGACGTACTGCTCTGCCTGGCGCTCCTTGCCCGGAGGGGCATCGCCTGCGCCCCTATTCTGCGCGGCCGATGCGGCGGCCGGTGTCAGAGTGGCGGTGAGCGCTACGGCCGCCGCAGCGGCCACAGCGCGGTGAGCAGGTCTTCTCAGCATGACGTCTCCTCCTTGAGTCGCGTCCCCGGCTTCGTCCCCCCAGACGTGCCCGCCAGCCTAGCAACGCCCTCGACCGAGCGACAGGGCCAGCTGCTGCGCCCGTCTGCGGGAGGCGAGTCTCAGCTGGTTCTGCTCGCGCCGCGCGCGACGAGGGCGTCCACGTTGGCAGGGGAGAGCACCTCGCGAGCGACCATGATCGCCGCACCGAGCACACCGGCTCGTTCGCCCGCCTGCGTCTGCACGATCGCCAGGTGCTGCGTCGCGAGCGGAATGGAACGCCGGTACACGACCTCGCGCACACCGGCCAGCAGGTGCTCTCCCGCGCGAGCAACGCTGCCGCCCAGCACGATGATCGACGGATTCAGCAGGTTGACGACCGTCGCGAGCACCTCGCCGACCTCGCGTCCCGCCTGCCGGGTGGCCTCGATGGCGGCGACATTGCCCGAGCGGACCAGCTCGACGACGTCTGCGCTGCTCTCGGCCTCGAGACCCTGTGCCCGCAGCGCCCCCGCGATGGCCGTTCCGCTGGCGAGCTCTTCCAGCTCCCGCTCATCCCCCGGCTGCAGCGAGGAATCGGGGGAGTAGGGCACGCGCACGTGGCCGAGGTCGCCCGCCGATCCCTTGGCGCCGCGCTGCAGCTGCCCACCCGAGATGATCCCCGCTCCGATGCCCGTGGCGACCTTGACGAAGATGAGGTCGGAGGCGTCGGGAAAGCTCATCGCCTGCTCGCCGAGCGCGAGGATGTTGACATCGTTGTCCACGAGCACAGGCACGTCGAAAGTGCGCTGGACGTAGCCCGGCACGTCGAATCTGTCCCAGCCCGGCATGATCGGCGGGTTGTACGGCTGCCCCGTCGAGTGCTCGACCGGGCCAGGCACGCCGATGCCGACTCCGACGACCGGCATGCCCTGCGCGCTCATCTCGTCCAGGAGCAGCGCCCAGTCCGACAGTGCCGCCTCGAGCACGGCTGTCGGCCCCGAGGCGATGTCGATCTGCCTCGTGCGCGACGCGAGGATGCGGCCGCTGAGATCTGCGACGGCAGTGGTCGCGTGAGAGGCTCCGAGGTCGGCCGCCAGCACCGCGCCGGCCTGCGGGTTGAACGCGACGCGCGACGGCGGGCGGCCGCCGGTCGAGGCGCCCTCGCCGGCGGGTGAGATCAACCCGGATGCCAGCAGCGCATCGACCCGAGAGGAGACCGTCGAGCGGGCGAGCCCGGTCAGATGGACGAGATCGGCCTTGGTCCGCGCTCGCCCGTCCAGGAGCGTCTGCAGCATGTCTCCGGCGCCGGGCGCGGCGCTCGCGGAAAGCCTCTCGACGTCACTCACGGAGTCAGTAAAGCACACGCTTCCGTGCGCGCCAGGACCGACATATGACGACGACAGAAATACTTTTGATTTTGATCTAGCAAAAGTGTGTCGTGTCGTGTCAGAATCATCCACATGACAACGGATGTCACAGCAACAGGCGTCGGAACGATCCGCTCCGGTTTCCTCGGCGGGGGCTTCATGGCCCAGGTGCACAGCCGCGCGGCACGCGCGGCCGGTGCGATCACAGCGGTTCTCGCGAGTTCCACTCCCGAGCGCGGTGTCGCGGCCGCGCAGGATCTCGGTATCGCGAAGGCCGCCGCCGACGTCTCCGAACTCCTCGCGGACGACGTCGACATCGTGCACGTCTGCACGCCCAACGCCACACACGCCGAACTCGCCCTCGAGGTGATCCGCGCCGGCATCCACGTGATCTGCGAAAAGCCGCTGGCCACCCGCGCGGAGGACGCGCGCGCGCTCGCCGCCGCTGCCGAGGAGCGCGGCGTCGTCGCCGCTGTGCCGTTCGTCTACCGCTACCACCCCATGGTGCGTGAGGCGCGCGCGAGAGTCGCCGCCGGCGAGATCGGCGGACTCCTCACCGTCGACTGCGGCTATCTGCAGGACTGGATGCTTCGACCCGGCGACGACGATTGGCGTGTCACCTCGGCCGACGGAGGTCCTTCTCGCGCCTTCGCCGACATCGGCTCGCACCTGTGCGATCTGCTCGAATTCGTCGCAGGCGAGCGCATCGTGCGTCTGACCGCGCGCACACGCCGGGTGTACGACGAGCGAGGTGGTCGTCCGGTCACCAATGAGGACGCCGTCTCGATCCTCGTCGAGATGGCCTCGGGAGCGATCGGGACTCTGCTCATCTCGCAGATGGCAGCCGGCCGGAAGAACGCGCTCACCCTCGAACTCCACGGCGCCCACGCGAGCATCCGCTTCGATCAGGAGCGGCCGGAGGAGCTGTGGGTCGGTCAGCGAGAGGGCAGCAGACAGCTCTTCCGCGACCCCGCGACCGCTCACCCCGGAGTGGCTCGCTTCTCGACGGTGCCCGCCGGTCACGCCCAGGGGTACCAGGACGCATTCAACGGGTTCGTCGCCGACGCGTACGCGGCCATCCGGGGCGACGCGCTTCCCGACGGCCTGCCGACGTTCCAGGACGGCGTCCGCGCCGCCCAGCTCACCGAGGCGGTGCTCCTCGCCGCCCGCGAGGAGCGCTGGATCGACACCCCGGCCTCCTGAGAACACGCAGCGCTTCCTGATTCAACGCAGACAAGGAACACAGATGACAGACAACTACGACCTCGTGATCGTGGGCTCCGGCCCGAACGGCGCGATCATCGCCCGCGAGGTGCACGAGCGCAGGCCCGAGGCCCGCATCCTCGTGCTCGAGGCCGGCTCCCGCATCACGGGCGTCGACGGCGAGCACCTCGTCGAGGTCGACGAGAACGCCATGAACGCGTCGTACGAGGACCTCATGCGCCGCGCGCGGCAGATCGAGTACGTCAAGGGTGCCGCCTCGATGAACAGCATCGAGGGCGACAGCTGGGACCCGTCCTCGACCGGAGTGTTCCCCGCCGCGTTCTTCGGACACAACTTCGCGCAGTTCCCCGGCGCATCGCTGGCGTGGAACATCGGAGGGATGGGCGTGCACTGGACCGCCGCCACACCCTGGCCCTACGCCGAGGAGATCCCCGACTTCCTCCCGCGGGCGGAATGGGATGCCGACCTGGAGACCGCTCGCAGTCTCCTGCGCACCTACGTCGGACCGCTCGTCGAGAACCCCTTCACCGAGCCGATCTTCGAGGCGATCCGGGCCGCGGTGCCCAGCCCCGACCCGGAGCGGGAGTTCGGGTACATGCCGATGGCAGGCATCCCGCACGTCGACCGGCCGTTCGCCCGCACCGGTCCGCGTGACATCACACCGTCGCTGTTCGACGCCAGCGAACCAGCGCTGCAGCTGCGCACAGGGGTGTTCGTCACCCGCCTGGAGCACGACGGCTCCCGCGTCACCGGCGTCGTCGGCCGTGATCTCGTCAGTGGCGAGGAGACGGTCTTCTCTGCACGCGAGGTGCTGGTCGCGGGCGACGCGCTGCGCACGCCGCAGCTGCTGTGGGCGTCGGGCATCCGGCCCGAGGCGCTGGGAGTGCGCCTCAACGAGCACGCGTCCATCGACGGCGACGTCGTCATCGACGCCGCGCGCCTGGGGCTCAGCGACGCCGACATCCCGAAGCCGCCGGCCGGCGAGCCGTTCATCGGCTCGTACTGGAGCCCCTCGATCGGAGCAGAGCGGCCCGCACACGGGCAGCTCATGGAACGCGAGTTCGACGGACAGCACGTGCTGGGCGTCGGCTGGTACTGCGCCACGGAGATCAGGCCCGAGAACCGCATCGAGTTCTCGGACGAGCTCACCGACACCCTGGGGATGCCGCACATGACGGTGCACTTCTCATACTCCGAGAAGGACATGGAGGTGATCCGCAAGACTATGCAGGTGCAGCGGGCTGCCGCGAACGCCATCGGCTCGTTCCCCGACGGCGACTCAGAGATCCTCCCTCCCGGCGCCTCTCTGCACTACACAGGCTCCGTGCGCATGGGCGCGGAGGACGACGGCACCAGCGTCGTCGACACCGACGGTCGCGTCTGGGGCTTCGACAACCTCTTCCTCGCAGGCAACGGCGTGATCCCGACCGCCCTCACCTGCAACTCGACGCTGACCGGCGCCACTCTCTCCGTGCGGATCGCCCGCGCGGTCGCCGCTTCCCTCTGACCCGACGCACCACCCAACACCAAGGAGATGATCGCGATGTACCCCCTTTCCCCTTCGCGACGCCGAGCGACGATGCTCGGGATCGCACTTCTGACATCCAGCACCCTGCTGCTCACCGGCTGCGGCCGCGCGGCGGAAGACGGCGGAGCGGCCGGCGGCGACGCCACGACCGTCGACGAGAAGCCCGCCACCGGGACCATCGAGATCTGGACGCAGGGCGCCGACGGCGCTGAGCTGCCCCAGATGTTCGACGAGTTCAAGAAGGACAACCCCGACGTCGAGATCAACATGACGCAGGTGCCCGAGGCGGAGTTCGCATCGAAGATGACGGCGGCGATCACGGCCGGCACCGTGCCGGACCTGATCTACGCGTTCACCGAGACGCAGTCCTCGCTCATCGCGACCGGCGGCTTCGACGCCGTGCCGGAGAAGCTGGTCGACCCCGATGACTTCTTCGAGGTCATCTGGGACAACTCGGTCTACGACGACGTCGCGTACGGTGTGCCGTGGTACGCCTACGCGAACATGCAGATCATCCGCACCGACCTCGCCGAGAAGGCGGGTGCCGAGGTGCCCACCGATTGGGACAGCCTTCGCACCTTCGCCGAGAAGCTCAAGGATGCAGGCACCGAGTACCCCCTCGCGCTGGACTCGAGCTACGACGCCTACACGGCGCGCCAGCTGCTCGCGTTCTCGGTGCAGAACGGCGGCGGCTTCATCTCCGACGACCTGTCGACCTGGACGATCAACTCCGAGGAGAACGTCGAGGCCCTGGAGTTCCTCTCCAGCCTCAAGACCGACGGACTCGCGTCGTCTGACGGTCCGGCGTTCCTCGACACCGTCCCCTGGACGAGCAGCGGCAAGAACGCGGAGATCGTCGACGGCGGACCCTGGTTCATCAGCTGGTTCGACGACGCGAACGGCGCCGGCTGGTCGGACGAGCACCTGACGCTCGCCCCGATGCCGACCGGTCCCGACGGCGATGCCGCGACCACGGTCGGCGGCGGAAGCTGGATGGTCCCCTCCGATTCCGAGAACAAGGACGGCGCCTGGAAGTTCGCGCGGTTCATGTCCGAGCCCTCGAGCCAGGTCAAGTGGTTCGAGATCTTCAAGAACATGCCCGCCGTGAAGGCGGCGTGGGAAGACCCCGCGCTCGCAGACAACCGCGTGCTCGAAACCGTCGAGAAGGGCCTCGAGTCGGGCGTCAACCTGCCCAAGGTCTCGACCTGGACCCAGGTCGGCACCGTGATCGGCGAGCAGATGGAGAAGGTCGTCCGCGGGGGTGCATCCGCGCAGGAAGCGCTGGACGCGGCGCAGGCACAGGCCGAGTCCATCGGGATGGGCGACTGACTCCGATCATGACCACCACCACCTCTGCGACTCGCACTGTGGTCACCCCGGGGACGCCGGCACGGCGTCCCCGGGGGGTCCGGAAGGCGCACGAGGGCTCGCGGGCGGAGACCACCACCGCGTGGCTCTTCCTCGCTCCGTTCCTCGTGATCTTCCTCCTGTTCACGGGTGTCCCGGCGGTCCTCGCCATCGGCGCGAGCCTGACGGACATGTCCGCGCGGGACATCCGCGACCCCCTCAACGTCAACTTCACCGGCTTCGACGGGTTCGCCGCGATCATCGGGAACCCGGGATTCCAGAGCGCCTTCCTCAACACCGTGCTCTTCGTGGTGCTGTGCGTGCCGATCAGCATGGGGCTTGGTCTCGCTCTCGCACTCATGCTGAACAACGGCATCCGCCGGCTGAAGACGTTCTTCCGGGCGGCCGCCTACATCCCGGTCATCACCAACATCGTGGCCGCCGCCGTGATCTGGCAGTACGCCTTCTCGATCACCGGCCCGGTGAACAGTGTGCTCGGCAGCCTCGGTCTTCCCGAGCCGAACTGGCTGGGCGACCCCGGCTGGGCCATCACCACCGTCGTCGCCATGGGCGTCTGGCGCACCACCGGCACCTGCATGATCCTCTTCCTCGCCGGCCTCCAGGCGGTTCCGGAGGAGATCTACGAGGCCGCAGCCACCGACGGCGCCGGCCCGTGGCGCCGCCTCTGGTCCATCACCCTGCCGCTGCTGCGCCCGACCACTCTGCTGGTCACCGTGCTGCAGACGGTGTCGTTCCTGAACATCTTCGAGGAGCCCTATCTGCTGACCAAGGGCGGTCCGCTCGGCTCCACGAAGTCGATCGCTCTGTGGGTCTACGAGCAGTTCGGCTTCGGCAACGTCTCCGCCTCGATGGCGGGATCGGTGCTGCTGCTGGTGCTCGTCGGCGTCGTCGCGATCGTCCAGTTCCGAATTCTGAGGCCGAAACATTGAAAACCCTGTCTCCGACGCGTCAGGCGCTCAACTACACCGCCCTCGCCGTCATCACCGTCTTCATGCTCCTGCCGTTCGTCTGGGTCTTCTTCGGCTCGTTCAAGACGCAGGGCGAGTTCCTCGCGAATCCAGGGGCCTGGTTCCCTGAGACCTTCCAGATCGACAACTACATCCAGCTCTTCCGCGACCGCGGATTCGGCGACTACATGATGAACAGCTTCATCGTGTCGAGCGTCGCGATCGCGGGCAACGTCGTCTTCAGCGCGATGGCGGGGTACGCCCTGGCGAAACTGCGCTTCCGCGGCAAGAACGTCGTGTTCCCGCTGGTGATCGCCTCGATGATCGTGCCCTACGTCGCACTCTTCGTGCCGCAGTTCGTGATCGTCGTGCAGATGGGCCTGGTCGACTCGCTGATCGCCATCATCCTCCCGGTGCTGACCCTGCCGCTGTGCGTGTTCATCATGCGCCAGTTCGCGCACGGCGTGCCGTACGAGCTGATGGAGGCGGCGCGCCTCGACGGCGCGGGGGAGGGCCGGATCTTCTTCCGCGTGTTCCTGCCGCTCACCGGGCCAGGACTCGCGACCGTCGCGATCCTGTCGTTCCTCACCTCCTGGAACAACTTCCTCTGGCCGCTCGTGGTCGCCCAGTCGCAGGACACCTACACGGCCCCCGTCGGCCTGTCGGTAGCCTCCCAGGCATCCAATTCGATCTCCTTCGGCCTGCTGCTGGCTGGAGCGATGGTGGTGCTGCTGCCGATCCTCATCCTGTTCCTGTTCCTGCAGAAGTACTTCATCCAGGGCGTCGCCGCCACGGGCCTGAAGTGACGCACCTCCCTCTGATGAGAAAGACAAGGACCATCGCAATGCCGCTCTCGGAACTGAAGTTCGCTCTCAACGCCATCCAGTGGATCAACGTGAAGGAGGATCCTGACGACCTCGACAGCGCGAGCCTGTGGCGCTTCGCCGATCCGGCCTTCGTCGCCGAGTACCCCGAGGTGCTCCGGGCGATCAAGGACGCGGGGTTCGGCGCCACGATGATGGAGGTCCTCGACACCCAGACGCTGCAGAGCTACGCCGCGATGGTGGCCGACTCCGGCCTCGCACTCGCCCCTGGCTACGTGCAGGTTCCGCTGGCGAGCGACCACGGCGGACGACTGGAGCGCGGCACGTTCGAGCGCATCCACTGGTTCGACGGCGTGCGCCGCAAGGCCGAGGAGTCGAACTACTTCGGCCTCAAGACCGTGTTCCTCGCCGCCGAGGTCGACCAGACCGCCATCCGCTGGACCAAGCCGGCGGTCGGTCACGATTTCCGCCAGGACCGTCTGGACGAGCTCACCGACCTCATCGACGAGGCTGTCGACGTGCTCAACGCAGAAGGTGTGAAGCCCGGCCTGCACAACCACGTAGGCACCTGGATCGAGACGCAGCACGAGTACGAGCACGTGCTGAACGCGATCGACGCGTCGCGCCTCGGCGCTGCTTTCGACATCGGTCACCTGGAGTGGGCGGGAATCAGCGCGAAGGATGCGATCACGACCTGGGCGGACCGGGTGCAGGACCTGCACCTGAAGGATCTCGATCTCGACCTCGCCCGCCGCACCCGTGACGGCGAGCTCACCTATGAGCGGGCCACCGACCTGGGCCTCTACCGCGAACCGGGCCGCGGCGACCTCGACCTCACGGGCACGCTCGCCGCGCTGCCGGAGGGCTGGGACGGCTGGGTCATCATCGAGGTCGACCGCGCCAGCATGGACCCGGTCGAGAGCGCCCACCACACCGCCCGCTGGGTCGCCGACGTCACCGGGCGCTGACGCGTCCATGACGCCCCGGACCTCCGCCTTCGGCGAACTGCGCACCGCGGCCGGCTGGCACTTCTTCGTCATCGCCTTCCTCGGCCGGCTGCCGGTGGCGATGAACGTCGTCGGAGTGCTGACGCTGGTGGCCGTGGCGCGCGGATCGCTGGCGGAGGCCGGCATCGCGTCGGCCACACTCGGCATCGCATCCGGCATCGGCGCACCGCTGCTCGGTGCCGCGGCCGATCGCTGGGGGCAGCGGCCGGTGCTCACCGCGGTCGCGCTGGTGAACACGGCCGCGCTGATCGGCGTCGTCACCGCCGCGTTCGCCGATGTGCCGCTCGTCGTCCTCTCGGCCGCGTGCCTTCTCGCCGGCGCGACGATCCCGCAGATCTCGTCGATGGCCCGCACCCGCTGGATGGCGCTGCTCGTGGGCGACGACCGCAGTCGCCGACGCATGTCCGCCGCGATGAGCTACGAGGGCATGGCCGACGAGCTGTCCTTCGTCGGCGGGCCTGTGCTCGTTGGCGTCCTGGGGGCCGGCTTCGGCCCCGCCGTGCCGATGCTGACCGCAGCAGCCATCACCCTGGTCTTCGTGCTCGCGTTCGCCTGGCACCCGACGGCGGCGGCCGTGCGTCCGCACCCGCACCCGGCTGCACCAGGGCCGGCGGGTCGGCCGCTGCTGCTGCGCCCCCTCGTCGCGCTGCCGATCGGCGGCATGTTCTTCATGGGCGCGTTCTTCGGCGCCGCTCTGGTGGCGCTCACCGCATTCCTTCGCGCTCAGGGCCTCGAGGAGCAGACTGGTCTCGTGTACGGCTGCATGGGAGTGACCAGTGCTGTCTCGGCGGTCGCCCTGGTCGCGCTGCCCGAGCGTGTCTCGCTCGCCACGCGCTGGGCCGTGTCCGCCTCTGTGCTCGTCGTCGCGGCCGTGTGCATGTCGTTCGTGGACACGGTGTGGGGCATGATCCTCGTCATCCTGCTCGTCGGAGCCGCCGCCGGCGCGCTGCTCGTCACCCTCAACAGTGCGGGGGCGGCCGCCGCTCCGCCCCGCCGCATGGCGACCACGATGACCCTGCTCGCCAGCGGCATCATCGTCGGCCAGGCGATCGCCTCGGCGGTCACCGGCGGTCTCGCCGAGCACCTCGGCTTCGCCGCAGCCGCGGGCTGCCTGCTCGCCGCCGCCGTCGGTGGTGTGCTCGTCGCCGCACTGAACATTCTCGTCGTCCGGCGCACTCGCGCGTCCGCATCGTCCGATCGTCTCGAAGGAGAACCCGCATGACCGCCAGCACGCACCCCGTGACCCTGTTCACCGGGCAATGGGCCGATCTGCCGTTCGAGGAGGTCGCGCGTCTCGCCGCCTCGTGGGGCTACGACGGTCTCGAGGTCGCCGCATCCGGAGATCACCTCGACCTGAAGCGCGCCGACGAGGATGACGCCTATGTCGCGTCCAGGAAGGAGATCCTCGACCGTTACGGCCTGCAGATCTTCGCGATCTCGAACCACCTGGCGGGGCAGGCCGTCTGCGACGCTCCGATCGACTTCCGCCACAAGGCGATCCTGCGGGACTACGTCTGGGGGGACGGTGAGGCGGAGGGCGTACGGCAGCGTGCCGCCGACGACATGAAGCGCGCGGCGCGCGTCGCGCGCAAGCTCGGCGTCGACACGGTGGTCGGCTTCACCGGATCGTCGGTCTGGCCCTATGTCGCCATGTTCCCGCCCGTGCCGGCATCGGTCATCGAGAGCGGCTTCGAGGACTTCGCGAATCGATGGAACCCGATCCTCGACGTGTTCGACGATGAAGGCGTGCGATTCGCACACGAGGTGCACCCGAGCGAGATCGCCTACGACTACTGGAGCTCGGTTCGCGCCCTCGAGGCCATCGGCCACCGCGAGGCCTTCGGCTTCAACTGGGATCCGTCGCACATGATGTGGCAGAACATCGACCCGGTCGGATTCATCTGGGACTTCAAGGACCGGATCTACCACGTCGACTGCAAGGACACCCGCATGCGTCCGCACAACGGCCGCGCCGGCGTGCTCGGCTCGCACCTGCCGTGGGGCGACCCCAGACGCGGCTGGGACTTCGTGTCGACCGGGCACGGCGACGTCCCCTGGGAGGACTCGTTCCGGGCCCTCGACGCGATCGGCTACACCGGGCCGATCTCCATCGAATGGGAGGACGCGGGCATGGACCGCCTGCACGGCGCTGCGGAGGCCGTGCAGTACGTGCGCTCGCTGCTGTGGCCTCAGCCGCAGGCGTCATTCGACGCCGCCTTCAGCAATCAGTGAGGAGCGGGAGCGTCGGGAGCGCCCGCGAGCGTCACGCCTCCTTGAGGCGCACCAGCCGCTCGTGACCGCTCTCCTCGAGCTCGGCGGCGTCGTCGCGTGAGCGCAGGAAGTCGTTGAACGAGCGGTACCCGAGCGCCTTCTCGCTGAACGACGGATCCATCCGGCGCATCTGCGTCTTCACGGCCGACGCATGCAGCCACTCGTCGGAATCGGTCTTGTCGTGGCCGAGACGCAGCGCGCGCACGAGCAGCGAGGTCGCCTCGGTCTGCTCGTCCTGCTTGGGTGCTGTGGTGCGGGCGCGCCGGGTCTTCGTGGCGCTCTTCGGCTCGGGCTTGTCCTTCGTCGACGCGGCGGCCGGGGGATCAGGGGTCGGACGGACGACGCCGGGAAGCGAGTCGTACGACTCGAACTCATCGCAGGCCGCGGCGAGAGACTTCGCCGTCGAGCCGGCGACACCCACGCCGATCACGTAGCGGCCGAGCCTCTTGCAGCGCTGGGCGAGCGGAACGTAGTCGCTGTCGCCGGCGACGATCACGACGTGCGTGAGGTCGGGCAGGCGGAACATGTCTTCGACGGCATCGACGGCCAGCCGGATATCGGCGCCGTTCTTGGCGTACGCCGCCGCGGGGAACAGCTGCACGAGATCGACGGCGCGGGCGACGAGCTGCGAGCGGTACTCCGCGTTCACCGGAGACGACCAGTCGGCGTAGGCGCGGGTGAGCACGAGCGTGCCGAACGACGAGGCGTAGTCGATGATCGCGCCGACCTCGATCGTCGCCTGCTTGAGGCGCTCTGCGACCTCGGCGTCGTGCGGGTCGTCGATGATGCGCTGGCGGTCCTTGCCGTACGCGTTGCGACCGTGCACCCGGTCGTACCAGGAGATCACGATGTTGTCGAAGTCGAGGTAGACCGCGACGCGGCCAGGTGTCTCAGCCATGTCAGCTCTCGCTCGGGTACACGACGCCGATCTGCCGGCGGATCTCATCGAGGGTGCCCATGATGGCCATCGACTCGGCGATCGGGAGCGCGAGCTGCGATCCGTCGGTGTCGCCCGCGGCGACCGCGCGCTCGGCGGCCTTCGCCTGATAGTGCATGCCGCGGCCCTCACCGGCCTTCATGCTTCCGTCGAACTCCTCGATGACCGTTCCGTCCGGGGCGATCACGCGCACCGCGCAGGGAGCGAGGAAGAACGGGCCGACCTCGATGCGGGCCTCCGTCCCCAGCACCACTGCGGTGCTCGGGCCTGCGGCACGCGACGAGGACAGCGAGGTCGAGATCGCGCCGCCCTCGTGGGTCATGATGGTCGCGACCTCGGCATCCGCCCCCGTCTCGAGCAGACGACCGGTCGCGGTGATGTCGACGGGCTGGCCGAGCACGTCCCAGATGAACGAGATCGGGTAGATGCCCAGATCGAGAAGGGCTCCGCCGCCGAGTGCGAGGTCGTTGAGCCGGTGCGAGGGGTCGGTCGGCAGGTTCTGCGTGTGATCGGCGGACACCGAGCGGATCTCGCCGAGGGTGCCCTCGGCGATGATCTCGCGGACGCGGATCATGTGCGGAAGGTAGCGCGTCCACATCGCCTCCATGGCGAGCAGGCCCTTCTCGGCGGCGAGGGACTGCAGGTCCTCGGCCTCTGCGCGATTGACCGTGAACGCCTTCTCGACGAGAACGTGCTTGCCGTTCTGCAGGGCGAGACGCGCATCCTCATGGTGCATGGGGTGCGGGGTCGCGACGTAGATGATGTCGACGTCGGGGTCTTCGGCGAGGTCGACGTACGAGCCGTGCGCACGGGGGATGTCGAAGCGGGCGGCGAACGCATCCGCCGATTCCTGTGAGCGCGAGCCCACCGCGACGAGGTCGAGACCGGCTGCGCGCAGGTCAGATGCGAAGGCGGCGGCGATGCCGCCGGTGGCGAGAATGCCCCATCGGAGTCCGGTCATGCCTTCAGCGTATCGGGGCGTCGGACATCGTCGGCGCTCGAGTCAGCGTGCGCCGACGAGAGCGTGCTCCCGCAGCGGTGCAAGCACGCGGTCGAGATCGGCGATCAGGTCGGCCGGGTCTTCGAGCCCCGCTGACACACGCACCGTGTTCAGCGAGATCCCCGCGGCCTCCCGCTGGGCGGCGGTCAGGTGCGAGTGGGTCATCGACGCCGGGTGGGCGACCATGCTGCGCGCGTCGCCGATGTTCGCGATGAGACGGAAGACCCGCAGCTCGTCGACGACGCTCGCGACCTGGGGAAACGCCTGCTCGTCTTCCGCGCCGACGAGGTCGAAAGAGAAGACCGACGGGGCGCCTCTCGGCAGGTACCGCGACGCGAGTTCGTTCCACGGATTGCCGGCGAGCGAGGGATGGTGCACCCGGGCGACGGCGGGATGCTGCGCCAGGTGCTCGGCGATCAGGCGCGCGGTCGCCGACTGCCGCGCGACCCGCAGGTCGAGCGTCTCCACGCCCTGCAGGATCTGCCAGGCGTTGAACGGCGACAGCGACGGGCCGAGATCGTGCACGTACTTCGACTTCACGAGGGCGGCGAACGCCCCTCCTCGGCCGAACCGCTCCCACAGCACGAGGTCGCCGAAGCGCGTGTACGGTCCCGTGAACTGCGGCCACCGCTCGGGCTGCGCACCGAAGTCGAAGCTGCCCTGGTCGACCACCACGCCGCCCAGCGAGCTGCCGTGTCCCGAGAGGAACTTGGTGGCTGAGTGCACGACGAAGTCGGCGCCGTGCTCGCCGGGGCGCACGAGGTGAGGCGTGCCCACCGTGTTGTCGATGACGAGCGGAACGCCGGCCTCGTGCGCGATGTCGGCCACCGCGCGGATGTCGAGCACCTGGGCGATCGGGTTGGCGACCGACTCGGCGAACAGCAGCCGGGTGCGCGGGGTGATGGCATCGCGCCAGGCGCCGAGGTCGTCCTGGTCGACGAAGGTCACCGAGATGCCGAAGTCGTCGAGCGTCTCCTGCAGCAGGTCGATCGTGCCGCCGTACAGCTGGTCGGCTGCGACCACGTGACCGCCGCGGTGCACGAGCGCGAGGATCGTGACCGCCACGGCGGCCTGGCCGGAGGCGACGGCGACAGCGCTCACGCCGCCCTCGAGCAGCGCGACCCGCTCTTCGAGGATCTGCTGGGTCGGATTGGCGTTGCGGCTGTAGATGATGCCCGTCTTGCGCAGGGCGAACAGGTCGGCCGCCTCGGCGAGGGAGGAGAACTCGTAGGCCGCTGTCTGATGGATCGGCGGGACGGCGCTGATCACCCCGGTCGGCTGGTAGCCGGCCTGCACCTGCGCGGTCGCGAAAGCCGGCGTCGTCTCGGCACCAGGGGAAGTCATGTGCTCATGATGCTCCGCAGGGGCGCCGCTGCGCGCGTCGTGTGTCGAACTGTTGCGACGTGCGTCGGAGTGCCGTGCGCGATCGGCTCAGGGGATGAGGATGATCTTGCCGTCGGCGGCGTGCCGCTCGATCAGCTCGTGCGCCCTGGCCGCCTCGGCGAGGGGCAGCTCGGGGCCGAGCTCGACCTGGAAGTCGCCGGCTTCGATGAGGTTGATCGTCAGCGGTATCGCCTCCTGCCGCCACGCCTGCTCCTCTTCCGTGAGAGGGACGGGACTGCCGCCCGAGAACGCCCGGATGCCGAAGTCGGCCGCATCCGGGCCTCGGACGATCGTCGCGATGCGGTCGCGGTCGTCGACGAGGTCGAGCGAGGTGCGGATCGCCTCGTCGGTGCCCGCGCAGTCGAGAGCGACCGTGACACCGCCGGGGGCGACCTCGCGCACGCGCTCGGTCAGCCCCTCGCCGTATGCGACGGGCTCAGCGCCGAGCGCGCGCAGCTGGTCGAATCGCCCGGGGCTGCCGGTGGCGATCACCCTCGCGCCCCACAGGACGGCGTACTGCACGGCGGCCTGCCCGACGGCCCCCGAGCCCGCGTGCACCAGGAGGGTGTCGCCCTTCGCCACCTCGAGCGAGCGCAGGCACTGGTAGGCGGTTCCGACCGGTATGCCGAGGGCTGCGCCCTCGGCCATCGTCACGCCGTCGGAGAGGCGGAACAGCTTCGACACGGGAACAGCGAGGGCGCTCGCGTAGGTGCCGAGCACATTGTCGACGACGACGCGGTCGCCGATCGCGAAACCCGTGACGCCCTCGCCGAGGCCTGCGACGACACCCGCTCCGTCGAAGCCGACGCGGCGCGGTTCGACGATGGGGGGCGAGGGGCGGGCGCCGCGGCGCAGCTTGGCATCCAGCGGATTCACTCCGGCCGCCTCGATGCGCACGACCACCTCGCCGGGGCCCGCGACGGGCTCGGGGATCTCGGTGAGGTGCAGGACGTCAGGCGTGCCGATCTCGGTGTAGACGATTGCGTGAGCCATGCGCCCCACGCTACCTCGACGGATCAGGCGCGGGCCGCGAGCGCCTTCATGATGCGCTGCGGCGAGACCGGCTGTGCAGTGCCGAGCCGCTGGGCGAAGACACTGACGCGGTACTCCTCGAGCAGCCAGCGCACCTCGACGAGGTCGGCTGGAGCATCCGGGCCGAGCGGCACGGTTCCGCCGGCGTCGCCGAACGCCTTCGCGACCCGCTCGTACTCCGTCATCCGTGTACGGTCCCTGCCCGGTTCGTTCGCGAGGGTCTTCAGCCGCTCGAGCATGCCGTCGAGGTAGCGGGGCAGGTGAGTGAGGCGCTCGACGCCGGTCGCCGAGATGAAGCCGGGCCGGATCAGCGCGCTCAGCTGCGAGCGGATGTCGTTCAGCGGACCGAGCAGCGCGAGCGAGTTCTGCGACTTGATGCCGCGCTCGACGTCACGGCTCTTCGTGAGGATCTTCGCGACGAGCGACACGCAGGCGAAGAGCGCGTCGACGAGCTCGGCATTCACCTCGTCGCGCACCCGGCGGAACTCCGCTTCGGTGCGGATCACCCCGCCCGGCACACGCGCATCGACGAGGGAGCGCACGACGGCCGTGCGCGCGTCCTCGATGAGCGCGGCGACGTTCTCATACGGCGATGCGGCGAGCGCGAGCTTCTCGGGCGCGGTCAGGTGGTTCTGCACGTACGAGGCGGGGGAGGGGACGTTCAGCAGCACGAGGCGCAGCACGCCCGCCCTGGTCGCCGCGGCCGCGGCATCCGCCGTCGCCTCGACCCGAACCGAGACCGACTTCCCCCGGTCGACGATCGCCGGGTACCCGCGCACGGTGCCACCGGCGACGCGGGTGTCGAGCACCTCGGGCAGGTCGCCGAAGGTCCAATCGGTCAGGTCGTCTCGCTCGATCGGACCACGGGTCGATGCGGCTGCGACGCGCTCGGCCTCACGACGGGGGCCGGCGGTGCGGCCCTGGTCCGGACGGTTCAGCGAGCGGGTCACGCTCTGCCGGGACCGATCCGACAGACGCTGCTGCAGGTCCTGCAGATCGCGACCGGACCCGGCGATCCGGCCCCGTTCGTCGACGGCCCGGAAGTTCACCAGCAGGTGACCCGGCACGCGGGCGTCGTCGAAGTCGGCGGCAGAGACGGGCTGATTGGCGAGCGGCTGGATGAGCTTCGCCAGCGCCTCTTTGAGCGTGCGTGCAGGCACGCCGGAGTGGTGCTCCGGCCCTTCGGCGGCGAGCTGCTCGCCGAACTTCTCCGCCCAATCGGCGGCAGGCACGACATGGCGGCGGATCGCCTTGGGCAGGGCGCGCAGCAGTGCGGTGATCAGTTCGGCGCGGAGCCCCGGAACCTGCCAGTCGAAGCCGGTGTCACGGACCTGCTGCAGCAGCGCGAGCGGCATCACGACGCTGACGCCGTCGTCTTCGGCGCCTGGTTCGAAGCGGTACGCGAGGCCCAGCACCTGGTCGTCCTGCTGCCACCGAGTGGGGAACTCGCTCTGATCGGACCGGCTGTCGTCGTCGACGAGGTCGCTCTCGCGCATCACGAGCAGCTTGGGCGTCTTCTGCAGCGCGTCGCGCCACCACTTCTCGAAGGATCGCACGTCGAACACCTCGCGCGGGATGCGCTCGTCATAGAACGCGAAGACCGTCTCGTCGCCCGCGAGGATGTCGCGGCGGCGCTCGCGCTCCTCGAGCTTCTCGAGCCGTCGGCGCAGCTCGGCGTTCGCCCGCCAGAACGCGCTGACGCGCTTGTCGATCCGCGACGGATCCCACTCGCCTTCGACGAGCGCGTGGCGCAGGAACAGCTCGCGCGCCCCCGCGCGATCGATCCGCGCGAACTGCACTCGTCGCTTCGGGATGATCTCGACCCCGAACAGCGTCACCTTCTCGTAGGCGACCGCGGCACCGGCATCCTTCGACCAGTGCGGTTCGGTGACCTGGCGCTTGGCGAGGTCGCCGGCGAGGGCCTCGGCCCACGCCGGATCGATCGCCGCGACCGTGCGCGCGAAGGTGCGGGAGGTCTCGACGACCTCAGCGGCCATGACCGCCTGCGGCGACTTCTTTCGCAGTCCCGAGCCGGGGAAGATCGAGAACCGGATGCCGCGGGCGCCGCGGTACTCGGCGATGCGGCGCTTCTCGCCCTTGGCCTTGTTGGCGCTCGGCGATGCGGTGCGCTCGTCGAGGATGCCGATCTGCGAGAGCAGCCCGGCCAGGATCGCCCGGTGGAGGGCATCGGGGTCGGTCGCACCGTCGCCCCGAGCCGTGTCCCTCGGCGCCTTCACGAGCGTGCGCAGCTGACGGTGCACGTCGAACCACTCCCGCACGCGCACGTAGTTCAGGTGCTCGCTGCGGCACATGCGGCGGAAGGCGCTCGAGCCGAGCTCCTTCTGCTGCTCGCGCAGGTGGTTCCACAGGTTCAGCAGGGTGAGGAAGTCACTGGTCGGATCGGCGAAGCGCGCGTGCATGCGATCGGCCTCATCGCGCACCGACTGCGGGGCGTCGGCGCTGGGGCGCTCGCGCACGTCCTGGATCGACAGCCCGGCGACGATCGCCATGACGTCGGCGAGCACCTGACCGCCCGAGCGCGTCGCTTCGATCAGCATCCGCGCGAACCGAGGATCCATGGGCATCCGCGCGATGTCGCGACCGATCCTCGTCAGGCGGGGCTGCCCGGTTCCGGAGCCTGAGGAGGAGCGAGTGAGGTCGACGGCGCCGATCTCGGTGAGCAGGTCGAGGGCGGCCTTCACGCCGCGGGAGTCGGGCGGGGTGAGGAAGGGGAACGCGGTGATGTCGCCGAAGCCCAGCGACAGCATCTGCAGCACGACCGAGGCGAGCGAGGTGCGCAGGATCTCCGGTTCGGTGAACTCCGGCCGCTTCTCGAAGTCGTCCTCGCTGTACAGACGGATCGCGATGCCGTCGCTGGTTCGGCCCGCGCGGCCGGAGCGCTGGTTCGCGGATGCCTGTGACACCGCCTCGATGGGCAGCCGCTGCACCTTCGAGCGGGCGCTGTACCGGGAGATGCGGGCGGTGCCGGTGTCGACCACGTACTTGATGCCAGGCACGGTGAGGCTCGTCTCGGCGACGTTGGTGGCCAGCACCACGCGGCGACGTACACCGGCGACCTTCGACGGCTCGAAGACCCGGTGCTGCTCAGCGGCCGAGAGGCGGCCGTACAGCGGCAGCACCTCGACGGGCGAGGTCGACGAGCGGTACGCGCCGCGCACGGCGTCCGCCGCATCGCGGATCTCGGCCTCGCCGGGCAGGAACACGAGTACGTCGCCCGGCGCCTCGCGGTCGAGCTCGCGCAGGGCCGACACGATGGCCGTGACCTCGTCCTCCGGCTCGGAGGCGCTGCCGTCAGAACTTCGGAGTCTCGCCGACGAACCGCGCCGCTCAGGTCGTCCCGCTCCCGATTCGCGGGATTCTTCCGGAGTTGCGGCGTCGTCGACGAGCGGACGATACCTGATCTCGACGGGGTACGTGCGGCCGGAGACCTCGATGATCGGCGCGGGCTCTCCGTTCGCGTCGGCGAAGTGCGCCGCGAAGCTCTCGGGATCGATCGTCGCCGAGGTGATGATGACCTTGAGGTCGGGCCGTTCGGGCAGGATCCGCCGCAGGTACCCCAGAAGGAAGTCGACGTTGAGCGAGCGCTCGTGCGCCTCGTCGATGATGATCGTGTCGTAGCGTCGCAGCAGCCGATCGCGATGGATCTCGTTCAGCAGGATGCCGTCGGTCATCAGCGCGATGCGCGTGGCATCAGACACCTGGTCGGTGAAGCGCACCTTGTAGCCGACCAGGTCGCCGAGCTCGACGTGCAGCTCCTCGGCCACGCGCTCGGCGATCGTGCGGGCCGCCAGACGCCGCGGCTGGGTGTGCGCGATGCGCTCCCGCCCGAGCTCGAGGCAGATCTTCGGCAGCTGGGTCGTCTTGCCAGACCCGGTCGCACCCGCGACGATCACGACCTGGCTGTCGCGGATCGCGGCGGCGATCTCGTCGCGCGCCGCGCTGACCGGCAGCTCGGGCGGGTAGGTGATGACGGGCGACGACATAGCCCTCCATCGTATCGCCGCCGATCCCGGTCGCGACCGGTCGCTACGATCAGCGAGTGACCGCTGCGCCGCCCGTCTCCCCACCGGAGTCGCCTTCCGCCCGTCTGCCCGCCCGCTCGGCTCTCGCACGGTGGTGGCAGGGCTTCGGCCGTGCTCCGCGCATCATGGGCTTGGACGTGGCGCGTGCGCTCGCCGTCCTCGGCATGGTGGGCGCGCACGTCGCCACCACGGCAGACGAGGTGCGCGTCTTCGAGCCGGATACCTGGAACGCCCTCGTGCACGGGCGCTCGTCCATCCTGTTCGCCGTGCTCGCGGGCATCTCGATCTCGCTGATGACGGGGCGCACCAGCATCCCTCGTCGTGACGACCTGCCCCGGCTGCGACTGAATCTGATCGGCCGCGGGGCCGCAGTGTTCGTCATCGGCATCGTCCTCGAGCTGCTCGGCACGCCCGTGGCCGTCATCCTCACCGTGTACGGGCTGGTGTACGTCGCCGCGATCCCGATGCTGAGATGGCGAGTGTGGCAGCTGTTGCTGGCGGCGGGCGTCCTCGCGGTCGCCGGACCGCCTCTGCTCGCACTCGCCCGGGTGCTGTCGCTGGGCGCGACGGGACCTGGCACCGACATGGTGCTGTTCGGCACCTACCCGATCACCGTGTGGATGGCGTTCGTGCTGGTGGGGATGGCGATCGGGCGCGTGCGGGTGGATGCGGCGCGCACAGCCGTGGTCCTGCTCGTGGCCGGCATCGTCTTCGCCGTCGGGGGATACGGTCTCGGCGCCCTGGGCGGAGCCCTGGCGCCGACCGAGGTCGAAGAGGGCTCGAGCATCATCGACGGCAGCGGCTCCGAGGAGATGCCCGCGCCGATGCCCGCCTCGGAGGTGGACTTCGGCGAGGCGGTCTGCGACTCCTGGGGCGACGGGCAGTTCTACTGCTACCCCCAGCCGTCGCAGAGCGGACTGGACGCTCCGTCCTCCGGCTCACCGTCGAGCTCCGCGATCGACGAGGGGATCGACGGCGCGGGTGGCTGGGCCTCGTACCCGCAGGCTCTCGCCGAGCAGCTGCCAGGGGAGGCCGTCGTGAGCGCGCTCCTCTCATCGGGCCCGCACTCCGGCGGCACGGCGGAGATCCTCGGGTCGGGCGGCTTCGCCGTCGCGGTGATCGGGGCGTGCCTGCTTCTCAGTCGCCCGCTGCGCTGGGTGCTGCTGCCGTTCGCGGCGCTCGGCTCGATGCCCCTGAGCGCGTACTCCGCCCACATCGTGGCGATCGTCGCCATCGCGGGTCCCGCAGGGCTTCCCGACAGCGAGCACGCCTGGGGCTGGTTCTCCCTGTCGCTGCTGGTGGCGACGACCGGCTGGGCGATCATCGTCGGCCAGGGGCCGCTCGAGAAGCTGGTGGCGCGGGCGGCCGCCGCCATGTCTGCGGGCGCCCCCGCGCCCGCAGCACCAGACCGACCTAGGGTGGATGCATGACGATCCCCACTCTCGAACTCAACGACGGAAACACGATCCCCCAGCTCGGCTACGGCGTCTTCCTCGTGCCCGCCGACGAAGCGGAGCGCGCGGTGAGCGAGGCTCTCGAGACCGGCTACCGCCACATCGACACTGCGGCGATCTACCGCAACGAAGAGGGCGTGGGCGCCGCCATCGCGAAGAGCGGCATCCCGCGCGACGAGCTCTTCATCACCACCAAGCTGTGGAATGACCGCCACGACGGCGACGAGCCCGACCGGGCGATCGACGAGAGCCTCGAGAAGCTCGGTCTCGACGCCGTCGATCTCTATCTCGTGCACTGGCCGACGCCCGCGAACGACAACTACGTCCACGCGTGGGAGAAGATGATCGGCATCCGCGAGCGCGGTCTGACCCGCTCGATCGGCGTCTCGAACCACCTCGTGCCGCACCTCGAGCGCATCGTCGCCGAGACCGGCGTCACCCCGGCGGTCAACCAGATCGAGCTCCACCCCGCCTACCAGCAGCGCGACATCACCGACTGGGCCGCCGCGCACGGCGTGCGCATCGAGTCGTGGGGCCCGCTCGGGCAGGGCAAGTACGACCTGTTCGGCGCCCGGCCGATCGCGGATGCCGCTGTCGCCACCGGCCGCACCCCTGCACAGGTGGTCCTGCGCTGGCACCTGCAGAAGGGCTTCATCGTCTTCCCGAAGTCGGTGCGAGCCGAGCGCATGCGCGAGAACCTCGACGTGTTCGGCTTCGAGCTCGACGAGCAGCAGATGGCGGCGATCGACGGCCTCGACCCGCTCGACGGCTCTGGTCGGGTCGGGACGCACCCGAACGATCTGAACTGACGCGAATCTCGAGACCCTCTGCCTCCGGCCGCACAGCCCCGGGGCAGGGGGTCTCGGCGTAGCGTGGGGGAATGACGAACCGGCTCGCCGACACGCTCAGCCCCTACCTGCGCGCACACGCCGACAACCCCGTCGACTGGCATCCGTGGGGCGAAGAGGCGTTCGCCGAGGCCCAGCGCCGCGACGTGCCCCTGCTCATCTCGATCGGCTACTCGACCTGCCACTGGTGCCACGTGATGGCGCGCGAGTCGTTCGCCGACGAGGCGACTGCGGCGCAGATCAATGCGGACTTCGTCGCGGTCAAGATCGACCGCGAGGAGCATCCCGACGTCGACTCCGCCTTCATGGCCGCCGCGTCCGCCTTCACCCGCAGCCTCGGCTGGCCGCTGACCGTCTTCACCACACCCGCCGGTCGCACCTTCTACGCCGGCACGTACTTCCCGCCGCAGGCCCGCGGCGGGATGCCGTCGTTCCGCGACGTTCTGACGGCGGTCAGCGAGGCGTGGACGAATCGCCGCAGCGAGGTGAACGAGTCGGCGGATGCCGTGGCCGACGCCCTTCGGCACGCGGCGACCGGTGATGACGGCGGCATGCCCGCCGCCCCTGCGCTGCAGGCCGCGGCTGCGACGATCCTGCAGCGCGAGGACCGCCTGCACGGCGGCTTCGGTGGGGCGCCCAAGTTCCCGATGGCGACGACGCTGCGATTCCTCCAGCATCCGGTCGCCGACGGCGCGGATGCCGCACGCCGAGCGCTCGATGCGATGGCCGCGTCGGAACTGCGTGATCACGTCGACGGCGGCTTCTTCCGGTATGCGACGCAGGGCGACTGGACGGTGCCGCACTACGAGCGGATGCTGATCGACAATGCCCAGCTGATCGACGTCGCGCTCGCCGCGGGGCGTGACGACGTCGTGCGCGGCATCGTGGGGTTCCTGCTCGGGGTGCTGCGCCGCGACGAGGGGGCGTTCGCCGCAGCGCAGGACTCGGAGTCGTGGATCGACGGTCAGCGCAGCGAGGGCGGGTATTACCGCGCCGACGCCGCGACGAGGGCATCCCTCGCCCCGCCCGCTGTCGACGGAAAGGTGCTCACGGGCTGGAACGGCCTCGCGATCGGCGCGCTCGCCCGCGCCGGGGCGCGGCTGGGGGAGCAGCAGTGGGTGGATGCCGCGTCCGCGGCCGCCGCGCACGTGCTGCGGGTCAACCGCTCGCATGCGGGGGCGATCGTGCGCTCGTCGCTCGACGGCGTCGCGGCGTCCGCTGTCGCCACGGCCGCCGACATCGGGCTCCTCGCGGACGGGCTGTTCTCGCTGGCGCTCGCCACCGGCGACGCGGACTGGGCGACGAGGGCGGTCGCCGTGCTCGACGAGCCGCTCGCCGCCGACCCCGTGCTCTCCGCGCAGGGGCTCGCGGCCGCGGGTGACGACAGCGACGGGGATCTGCCCTCGGGGCCAGCGGCGCGGGCATCCGCTCACCTCAGTGCGTGGCTTCTCGGCGCGGGCGACGATCACCGCGAGCGCGCCGTCGCGCTGTGCGCGCCGCTCGTCGGGCGCGCACTGCAGCATCCGCTCGCGTACGGCACGCTGCTGCGCGTCTCGGCGACGCTCGCCGGGCCCTCCCGTCAGGTCGTCGCCGTCACCTCTCGCGGCGGGGCGCTCGCGGATGCCGTTCGCGCGGTCGACGCCGATGTGTTGGCCGTGGTGACGCCGGCTCAGGCTCGTGCGTTCGCGGATGCCGATTTCGCGCTCTTCGAGGGCAAGCACGCCACCGACGGGGTCGCCTACGACTGCCGCGACTTCGTGTGCCGGCTTCCGACCGCGCGGCCCGAAGAGCTCGCGTCTGCTCGATAGCGGCCACGGGTGCGCATTCTGATCACTGAGGAGACCGCACGCCGTGCCTCAGCGCGCACGGTGCGCGGTGATCTCGCGGCATTTTGCATCGGGATGGCACGCCGTTCTAGTGTTGCGCTTCGGAGCGACGCGCACGCCGCGCTTCCCGCGACCGGACGAGGAGGTCCGCCATGGCCGAGGTGCCACTGACCACGACGACCACCAAGGGTCTGCATCCCGGGCTCACCCGCCGGCAGATCTCGATGATGGGCCTCGGCGGCGCGATCGGCGCCGGTCTCTTCGTCGGATCGGGTCAGGCCATCGGCATCGCAGGACCCGCCGTGCTCGTGTCGTACCTCATCGCAGGCACCGTCGTGATCCTCATCATGGCGATGCTCGCCGAGATGGTCGCCGCCCGCCCCAGCTCCGGCGCCTTCAGCTCGTTCGCGCAGCGCGCCATGGGTCGCAGCGCCGGAAGCGCGGTCGGCTGGCTCTACTGGATCCAGCTCGTGGTGGTGATCGCCGCCGAGGCGACGGGCGCCGCGGGCATCATCGAGGGGTGGGTTCCCGGCATGCCGGCGTGGCTGTGGGTGCTCATCTTCGTCGCCGCGCTCACCGCGGTCAATCTGTTCGGCGTGCGCAACTACGGCCGCTTCGAGTTCTGGTTCGCGGCGATCAAGGTGTTCGCCATCATCGCGTTCCTCGTGGTGGGAGCATGCGCGATCCTCGGCTTCATCCCCGGTGTCCCCGCTACGGGCATCGGCAACCTCGTAGACCACGGCGGCTTCGCACCGCACGGCATCGCGGGCATCGCCGCCGCGCTGCTGGTCGTCGTCTTCGCGTTCGGCGGCACCGAGGTCGTCGCGATCGCCGCCGCCGAGTCGGACGACCCGGCGCGCAACATCAAGCGCATCGTGCGCGAGGTCATGGTGCGCATCCTCGTGTTCTACCTCGGCTCGATCTTCGTGATCGTGGCCGTGCTGCCGTGGAACTCACCCGAGGTCCTCGAGGGGCCGTTCTCGGCCGTGCTGTCCACGCTGCGCGTGCCCGGCGTAGACCTCGTGATGTCGCTCATCGTCGTGATGGCGCTGCTGTCGGCCATGAACGCCAATATCTACGGCGCCTCGCGCATGGCCTACTCGCTGGGCGAGCGGGGGCTGGCGCCGCTGGCATCCACCCGCACGAGCGCCGCCGGCGTGCCCTACGTCGCCGTGCTCGCGTCGGTCGCCTTCGGCTTCGTCACCGTCGTGCTCAACTGGGCCTTCCCTGAGACGGTCATGGGGCTGCTGCTCAACATCGTCGGGTCGACCGTGCTCATCATCTGGGCCGCGACCGCGGTCTCGCAGATCATCCTGCGCCGCCGCGCCGACCGCGACGGTGAGGCGCTCCCGATGCGCATGTGGGGCTTCCCGTGGCTGTCGTGGGCCGCGCTCGTGCTGCTCGCGCTGATCATCTCCCTCGCGATGATCGATCCGGCGGCGCGCACCCAGCTGCTGCTCACACTCGCGCTCACCGCCGCGCTTCTCGGCCTCTCACGGCTGACGAAGGGGCGCTCGCGCCAGGGCGTGGTCAAGCAGCTCGACGACACGCAGGCTCGCTAGGCGACCCACCGGCCCGCCAGTCCGCGCGGATTCTCGTGGCGGCCGCGCGGGCACAGTAGTCTTGCAGGCCGGAGCGCGCTCGCCGAGCGTGCCGGGGAGGAGCCCGAATGTCGGTTGGTCTGCTGGCGGTCGTCGACGACATCCTGAGCGCCGCGATGAAGGCGTCCGCGAAGGCTGCGGGCGTCGTCATCGACGACGCCGCCGTCACGCCGCAGTACGTGCAGGGGCTGACGCCCGCGCGTGAGCTGCCGGTCGTGGGCAAGATCGCCCTCGGGTCGATCGCGAACAAGTTCCTCATCATCATCCCCATCGCGATGGTGCTGACCGCCTTCGCGCCGTGGGTGCTGCCCTATCTGCTGATCATCGGAGGCACCTATCTCTGCTTCGAGGGCGCCGAGAAGGTGCTGGAGTGGTTCGGCTTCGGGCACGGGCACGACGACGAAGGTGCCAGAGACGAGAAGCGACTGGTGTGGGGTGCGATCCGCACCGACCTGATCCTGTCGACCGAGATCATGCTCATCTCGCTGGCGAGCCTCGATCGCGGTCTGGGCATCTGGCAGACCCTGGGAGTGCTGGCGGTGATCGCCCTGCTGATGACGGGGGTCGTGTACGGGGCGGTCGCACTGCTCGTCAAGCTCGACGACATCGGGCTGCGCATGGCGAAGAACCCGGCGCGCAACGTGCGGCACACGGGCACCCGCATCGTGCGATCGATGCCGGCCGTGTTCCGCGTGATCAGCGTGGTCGGCACGGTCGCGATGCTGTGGGTCGGCGGTCACCTGGTGGTCGTCAACCTCGGCGAGGTCGGATGGCATGCACCCGCCGACCTGCTGCACGGTGTCGACGAGCTGCTCGCCTCGCTGGGCGGCTTCGTCGTCTGGCTCGGCAACACCGCCATGTCCGCCGTCGCCGGCATGCTGGTCGGCCTGGTGGTCGTCGGCGTCGTGCTGCTGATCGGCAGGCTGATGGGCAAGCGGCCCACGTTCGATGAGGCGCACCGCGCCGGCCACACCGCGCCGGAATCCGTAGCCTGATCCGACCGCGTCAGCCCGGGTCAGCCGGCATTGCGCGGATGCCGCCGCGCGGCCCGCTCGTTGCCCCGGCGGTAGTCGCCGGTGAGACGAGCCATCAGCAGCTGCGGATCGTCTGTCTCGACGCGGCTGAGGAAGTCGGCCGCTCGCGCGCCGCGAAGGGTGGCCGCCCGGATGCCGTGATGCAGGATCACGACCTCGTCGCCTCGGACGCGGTGCTCGAACCCGTGCGGTGAGGGCATGGTCAGATCCAGCCAGGCAGCCAGTTGTGGATGAGCCAGAACGGGTAGGGCACGCTCATGCCGGTCCACACCGGGTAGAAGAACGCCGAGACGAGCACGACCACGACCAGATACACCGCCACGGTGCGCTGACCGGCCTTCCGACGGTGCAGCGGATCGGTCCGCCGTCCGGCGAGATCGCGCAGCGCGACGGTGAGCGCGAGGACGACGAACGGCAGCATCACGACCGTGTAGAACTGGAAGATCGTGCGGTTCGGCACGAGCAGCCACGGCACGTAGGTCGCCAGCAGACCCACCAGGGCCGCCGTGTGCAGCGGGCCCACGGGCTCGTGCTCGACGAGGCCTCGCACGAAGCGGTACAGCAGGTAGACGGCCGCGATGACGCCGCCGTACCAGATCAGCGGATTCGGCACAGACGAGATCACCGCTATGCAGTGGTCGGTGCCGCAGCCGGCGGGATCCGAGCCGACCCAGATCGCGGTCGGACGCAGCAGCAGGGGCCATTGCCACGCCGGGCTGGCGTAAGCGTGCGGGGTTGCGAGCCCGATGTGGAAGCCGTACATCGACGCGTGGTACTTCCACAGCGCAACCAGGGGGTTGGCGTCGGCGCCGCGGTCGTAGCCGCCCGATGTCACGAGCCACCCGGTCCACGAGATCAGGTAGGTCAGCATCGCAGGGCCCACCATCAGCACGAACGACGCCGGACCCTGGCGCAGCACGGCGTCGCTCGGCCATAGCGGGACGTTCGCGCGCCGACGGGCCAGGGCGTCGGTGACCACGGCGTAGAGGCCGAACACGGCCAGGGCGTACAGGCCGGACCATTTCACGGCCGACGCGGCTCCCAGTGCGACGCCGGCGGCGATCAGCCACGGCCTCGACCACACAACGGGTCCGATCAGCCGCACGGGTGCGTCGTCGGCATCCGCCCTGCGCTGCGCGACGATCCGCGCGTCGAGCAGTGGCAGCGACCGGTCACGATCAAGCAGCACGAACAGGAAGCCGAGCAGGATGAAGAAGGTGAGAGCGCCGTCGAGCAGCGCGATGCGGCTCAGCACGATGCCGAGCCCGTCGACCGCGAGCAGGCCGCTCGCGATGGTCGCGAACACGCGGGAGCGGGTCAGGTGCAGAGCGACCAGATACAGCACGAGCACGGTCAGCGAGCCGAGCAGGGCAGTCGTCAGTCGCCAGCCGACGCTCGAACCTGGCCCCAGCAGAGCCATGCCGATCGCGATGATCCACTTGCCGAGGGGCGGATGCACGACGTACGAGCCTGCGGTCTGCATGGCGGAGTCATCGCCCTTCGGCAGCCCGGCATCGGCGCCGTCGCCCCACTTGCCCTCGTAGCCGAGGTTCCACAGCGACCAGGCGTCCTTCACGTAGTACGTCTCGTCGAACATGATTTCGTGCGGATGCCCGAGGTTCGTCAGACGCAGCACCGCGGCGAGCAGAGTGACCAGCAGGGGAGCGAGCCAGCCGAGCGTGCGCGCACGAGAGGCATCCGCAAGGCCCCAGGCCGCGACACGCTCCCCGCGCGTCGCGGGGCGAGACGGCGTCGGGGGTGCGGGCAGGGTCACCTGATCAGCCTAGGCAATCACCTTCGGATCGGCTGACGGCACCCGCCTAAGCTGGTCGGGTGATCATCCTCGCGGCGACCCCGATCGGCAATCTCGGCGACGCCTCCCGCCGCCTGATCGAGGTGCTCGAGAACGCCGAGGTCGTCGCTGCAGAAGACACCCGCACGACCCAGCGGCTGCTGCAGGCGCTGAAGATCGAGAACCGGCCGCGGCTGATCGCGCTGCACGACCACAACGAGAAGCACAAGGCTGCCGAGCTGGCGGAGCTCGCCGAGCAGCAGGATGTGGTGGTCGTCAGCGACGCGGGGATGCCCGCGGTCAGCGATCCCGGCTACGGCGTCGTCGCCGCCGCCGTCGAGCGCGGTGTGACCGTCACGGCGATCCCCGGGCCGAGTGCGGTGCTGATGGCCCTCGCGATCTCCGGATTGCCCACCGACCGCTTCACGTTCGAGGGCTTCCTTCCGCGAAAGCCGGGGGAGCGCCGCTCCATGCTGGGCGCGCTGGCGAACGAGCCGCGCACGATGGTGTTCTTCGAGTCTCCTTCGCGGCTCGCGTCCTCGCTCGCCGACATGGGCGCGGGGTTCGGTGCGGATCGCCGCATCGCGGTCTGCCGGGAGCTCACCAAGCTCTACGAAGAGGTGCGCCGCGGCACCGCGTCCGAGCTGGTGGCCTGGGCTGAACAGGGTGTCAAGGGTGAGATCGTCGTGGTCGTCGAAGGCGCTGCCCCGGTCTCGGTCTCCGCAGACGACGCGCTTGCACAGGTGCAGGCACTCGTGGCATCCGGAACCCGTCTCAAAGACGCCTGCGCCGAGGTCGCCGCTGCCACCGGCCTGTCGTCCCGCGACCTGTACCAGGGCGCCCTTGCCGCGAAGCGGGCATGAGGCGCCGTATGCCGAGCGCACCACGTCGTGTCGAGCGCACCACCGGCCGACGCGGTCATGCGGTGCTGTCGACGGCGGCCGGTACAGTCGGCGCGTGACCGATGAGATGATCGCTGCCGCGTACGACGCTCGAGCGGCGGAGTACGTCGCGCTGATCGGCGACATCGGACAGACGGATGCCCGTGACCGCACGCTCATCGCCGCGTGGCGCGACGCCACACAGGGGCGGCTGCTGGATGCCGGATGCGGGCCGGGCCTGTGGACGCGGTTCCTGCACGACGGCGACCGCGCCGTGCTCGGCGTCGACCTGTCGGAGGAGTTCATCGCGCACGCCCGCGGACGGCATCCGGACCTCGAGTTCCGCCAGGGGTCGTTCGCCGCACTCCCGGTGGCGGACGCGTCGCTGGGCGGAATCCTCGCCTGGTACTCGCTGATCCACACCCCTCCTGAAGGGCTGCCTGCGATCCTGGCCGAGTTCGCCCGGGTGACGGCGCCCGGCGGCAGCATCCTGATCGGCTTCTTCGACGGCCCGGCGCGCGAGCCCTTCGCCCACGCCGTCGCGACGGCGTACTTCTGGACCCCGGATGCCCTGCAGCCGCTGCTCGAGCAGGCGGGCTTCATCGTCACCGCCTTCGAGCGCCGCGTGCGCACTCCCGGCGAGCCCAGCATCCGCCCCCACGCCTCACTGACCGCCACCCGCGCCTGACCCTTTCACTCCTCCCACACCACCCCATCGCCCGCGACGTCCCGATTCCCGCCCGGCGGCGCCCCATCACAAGAACGAGAACCAGGTCACGGAACAGAAGCCGCCACGAGTTCCCGCCTAGAATCGATCGCATGCCCGCAGGCGAATCGTTCTACATCACCACGCCCATCTACTACCCGTCCGACGTGCCGCACATCGGCCACGGGTACACGACGGTGGCCGTCGACACCCTGTCGCGCTGGCACCGCCAGGCGGGTGATGACGCATGGATGCTGACCGGCACCGATGAGCACGGTCAGAAGATGCTGCGTGCGGCCGCGGCGAACAACGTCACTCCGCAGGAGTGGGTCGACAAGCTGGTCGGCGAGAGCTGGTTCCCGCTGCTCGAGACGCTCGACGTCGCGAACGACGACTTCATCCGCACCACGCAGGAGCGGCACGAGAAGAACGTGCAGGTCTTCTTCCAGAAGCTGTACGACGCGGGTTACATCTACGCCGGCGAGTACGAGGCGCTGTACTGCGTCGGCTGCGAGGAGTTCAAGCCCGAGTCCGAGATCGTCGACGGCACCGGTCCGTTCGAGGGGCTGAAGGTCTGCGCGATCCACTCGAAGCCGCTCGAGCTGCTGCAGGAGAAGAACTACTTCTTCAAGCTCAGCGAGTTCCAGGACCGCCTGCTCGAGCTGTACAAGACCCAGCCCGACTTCGTGCGCCCCGACTCCGCGCGCAACGAGGTCGTCTCGTTCGTGAGCCAGGGTCTGAAGGACCTGTCGATCTCGCGGTCGACGTTCGACTGGGGCATCCCGCTGCCGTGGGACGAGTCGCACGTCATCTACGTGTGGGTCGACGCGCTGCTCAACTACGCCACCGCCGTCGGCTACGGCGAGGACAACGAGAACTTCGCCCGTCGCTGGCCCGCGTACCACGTGGTCGGCAAGGACATCCTGCGCTTCCACGCCGTCATCTGGCCCGCACTGCTGATGGCCGCGGGGCTCGATGTGCCGAAGGGCATCTTCGCGCACGGCTGGCTGCTGGTCGGCGGAGAGAAGATGTCGAAGTCGAAGCTGACGGGTATCGCGCCCACCGAGATCACCGACGTGTTCGGCTCGGACGCGTACCGCTTCTACTTCCTCTCGGCCATCGCGTTCGGGCAGGACGGCTCGTTCTCGTGGGAGGACCTCTCGGCCCGCTACCAGGCAGAGCTCGCCAACGGCTTCGGCAACCTGGCTTCGCGCACGGTCGCGATGATCCAGAAGTACTTCGACGGCGTCGTGCCGGCGCCTTCCGAGTACACCGAGCGCGACCTGGTGGTGCAGAAGAAGGTGGCGGATGCCACGGTCGCGGCCGATGCGGCGATCGAGAACTTCCGCATCGACGAGGCCATCGACGCGATCTGGACGATCGTCGACGACCTGAATCTGTACATCACCGAGAACGAGCCGTGGGCCCTGGCGCGCGACGATGAGCAGCGTGAGCGTCTGGGCACCGTGCTGTACACCTGCGCGGAGGGCCTGCGGGCGCTCGCCGTGCTGCTCTCGCCGGTGATGCCGCAGTCGACCGCGAAGCTGTGGGACGCCCTCGGCGTCGAGGGCTCGCTCGGCGAGATCACGGCTCAGCCGATCCGCGAGGCAGGCACCTGGGGTGCGCTGCAGCCCGGCACGACCGTGTCCACGCTCGCGCCGCTGTTCCCCCGCGTCGAGCAGACCGCCTGACCCGCGAGGCGAGATGGCAGACACGTACGTGCAGCGCCGGGATGCCGAGGGCCGCAAGGACCTGCGTTACCCGGCGGCCCCCGAGCCGCTGACCGTCGCGGTCTACGACAACCACGCGCACCTGGAGATCACCGACGGCGTCGAGCCGCTCTCGCTCGCGGAGCAGCTGGACCGGGCGGCCGAGGTCGGCATCGCCGGAGTCGTCCAGGCGTCGGGCGACATCGAGTCGTCGCGCTGGGCGGTGGATGCCGCGGCATCCGACCCTCGGGTGCTCGCGGCCGTCGCCATCCATCCGAACGACGCGCCGACGTACGCGGCTGAGGGCCGCCTCGATGAGGCGATCTCGGTGATCGACGAGCTCGCGGCGCATCCGCGCACTCGTGCGATCGGCGAGACAGGGCTCGACTACTTCCGCACCGGCGAGGCCGGGCGTCCGGCGCAGCACGAGTCGTTCGAGGCGCACATCGCGCTGGCGAAGAAGCATGGCATCGCCATGCAGATCCACGACCGCGACGCACACGATGACGTGCTCGAGACTCTGGCTCGCGTCGGCGCACCGGAGAAGACGGTCTTCCACTGCTTCTCGGGTGACGATGCGATGGCTCGAATCGCCGCGGATGCCGGCTACTGGCTCTCGTTCGCCGGCAACGTCACGTTCAAGAACGCCCAGAACCTGCGCGATGCGCTCGCCGTCACACCGCTCGACCGGATCCTGGTCGAGACCGACGCGCCGTTCCTCACTCCGGTGCCGCTGCGCGGTCGCCCCAACGCGCCCTATCTGGTGCCGATCACGGTGCGCTTCATGGCTGCCGAGCTCGACGTCGACGTCGATGAGCTCTGCGCGCAGCTCGCCGCCAACACGCTGTCGGTGTACGGCTCGTTCGCCTGACCCGCCCCCCCGCGTCGCCCGCGCGATGCCCCGCGATGCCCCGCGGTGCCCCGCCCCCCGCGATGCCCGCCATGCCAGCGGTCCTCGCCCCTGCCGAGCTACCTCGCCCCCGCTCAGCTGCGCGAACCAGCAGGGGCGAGGTAGCTGGGCAGGGGTGGCGGCGACCGTCGCGTAGCCTGAACGGGTGCACTTTGCCGATGAGATCACCCTGGATGACGGACGCGTGCGGCTCGAGCCGCTCGGCCATCAGCACGCAGACGACCTGAGCCGAGCCGCGGCGACGCTCGCCCCGGCCTGGTACACCTCGGTGCCGAGCGCCGGCGAGGTGCCGGCCGAGATCGATCGCCGGCTCTCACTGCGCGATGCCGGGGCGATGAACCCGTTCGCCGTCCGTCGGCTGCAGAGCGGAGAGGTCGTCGGCATGACGACGTTCTGCAGCATCGATCAGCCGAACCGCCGGGTCGAGATCGGCTACACCTGGCTCGGCGCCGCCGCGCAGGGCACCGAGGTGAACCCGGCGATGAAGCGGCTGATGCTCGGGCACGCCTTCGACGCATGCGACGCCATCGCGGTGTCGCTTCTGACGCACTTCCACAACAGACAGTCGCGTGCCGCGATCGAGCGGCTCGGGGCCAAGCTCGACGGGGTTCTGCGCAATCACCGCATCATGCCCGACGGATCGCTGCGCGACACCGCGAACTACTCGATCCTTCCGCACGAGTGGCCGGCGGTGCGCAACGGCCTCGACGCGCGGCTGGCGCGCCGCTGACCGACGACCTCACGCCGTCGCCGCGGCTCCTTCGTCGAGCGCCGGCTTCGCTGCGGCGATGTGCGAGATCTGCCGCCACATCAGCAGCAGAGTGACCGCGGAGCCCGCGAACGCGAACCACCAGGGAGCCGTCAGCCCCCAGGTCTGCGCCAGCACGCCGCCGAGCGCCTGGCCGAGTACCATGCCGCCGAAGACGCCGACCATGTTCACCGAGCCGACCCGGCCCTGCAGCACATGGGGCACCAGCCGCTGCCGTACGGTCGTCGAGATCGTGCCCCAGACGAAGGCGTATGCGCCGAAGCCGAACATGATGACCAGCGCGATGACGCCGTTCGTCGTCAGCGCGAAGGCGAGATGCATGAGCACCTCGAGCGACAGGCACACCTTCATGATGGTGGCGAACGACACATGTCTCTCGAGCCATCCGAAGCTCAGCGTGCCGAGCAGCCCGCCGATCGCCGAGGCGGTCGTCAGCGCGCCGAAGCCGACCGGGCCCATTCCCAGGTGCTCGGTGGCATAGAGCACGAGGATGCCCCAGGGTGCAGCCCACGTGACGTTGAACGCGAGGATGATCACGATCAGCGTGCGCACGGGCTTGTTGTGCCACGCCCAGCGAAGCCCCTCGCCGATCTCGGTGTGCACGGGGCGCTTCTTCTCGGCTGTCTCGGCTGCATCCGACCGCGCAGGCACAGGCTGCCGGGAGATCCGCGAGATCAGCACGAGCGCCATGGACACGGCGAGCACCTGCGCGAGGAACGGCCAGAACGATCCGACGGCGAACAGGAAGGCTCCGAGAGGCGGACCGGCGAGCTGGTTCGCGACGAGGAACCCGGCCTGCAGCCGCGCGTTGCCGATGCCGAGGTCAGCCGGCTTCACCATCATCGGCAGCAGCGTGCTCGTGCTCGTATCGGCGAACACCTCCGCGGTGCCGTACAGGAACGACACGACCAGCACGATCGCGATGTTCGCGGTGCCGGTCACGAGGAAGGCGACGAGACCGGCGACGACGAGGGCCCGGATGCCGTGCGCGAGCATCACGAGCATCCGCCGCTCGACGCGATCGGCGATCGCGCCCGCGTGCAGACCGAACAGCAGCCACGGCAGGAACTGCAGCATGGCTCCCGAGGCGACGAGGACCGGCGACGAGGTCATCGACGCGATCAGCAGGGGAGAGGCGGCGAGGGCGATGCCGTCGCCGATGTTGCTCGTCCACGCGGCCGACATCAGCCAGCGGAAGTCGCGGCCCAGGCGGCGCGGGGCGATGAGCTCTCCGAGTGCGGTCACTCGCACGATCTTAGGGGTGGGGCGGGATGCGCGAGAATGGACGCATGACCGTCTCCCTGCTCGGCGCCACCGAGATCCGCCGTCTTGCCGCCGAGCTCGACGTCACCCCCACGAAGAAGCTGGGGCAGAACTTCGTCGTCGACGCGAACACCGTGCGCAAGATCGTCACCGCGGCGGGCGTGCAGGCGGGTGAGCGCGTCGTCGAGATCGGACCAGGGCTCGGGTCGCTGACCCTGGCGATCCTCGAGACCGGCGCATCCGTCACCGCCGTCGAGATCGACCATCGTCTCGCCGAGCGGCTGCCGCAGACCGCCCGCGAGCGGGGAGTCGCAGAGGGCGCACTGACAGTGGTGGATGCCGATGCCATGCGCGTCACCGAGCTGCCCGGCGACCCCACGGTGCTCGTCGCCAATCTTCCCTACAACGTCTCCGTGCCGGTGCTGCTGCATTTCCTCGAGACGTTCACGTACCTGCAGCGCGGCGTCGTGATGGTGCAGGCCGAGGTCGCCGAGCGCCTCGCGGCGAAGCCCGGTTCGAAGATCTACGGCGCCCCGAGCGTCAAGGCCGCCTGGTACGGGCCGTGGCGGCTGTGCGGCACCGTCTCACGTCAGGTGTTCTGGCCGGTTCCGAACGTCGACAGCCTGCTCGTCGGCTTCGTGCGCGATGAGGTTCCGCGCGGCGATGAGGACGAGCGCCGGAGGACCTTCGAGATCGTCGACGCGGCCTTCAACCAGCGCAGGAAGATGCTGCGCCAGGCGCTCTCGGGTCTCTACGGCGGGTCGGCGGCGGCATCCGCCGTGCTGGAAGCGGCCGGGGTCGCGCCGACTGCCCGGGGTGAGGATCTCACGGTCGACGACTACCACCGCATCGCGCGCGTCCAGCCCGATGCCCTCGCGGTGCCGATAGCCTGACAGCGTGACCGAACCGCGCTTCCGACCCGACGTCCCCGAGATCCACCGGCCGTATGTCGCTGCCACGGATCGCTACCAGCGCTTCGAGTACCGCCAGGTCGGCACGAGCGGGCTCTACCTGCCGCCGATCTCGCTGGGCCTGTGGTGGAACTTCGGCGACAACATCCCGCTCGACAACCAGCGCACGCTGCTTCGCCATGCGTTCGACAGCGGCATCACCCACTTCGATCTGGCGAACAACTACGGTCCGCCCTACGGCTCCGCCGAGAAGAACTTCGGTCGCATCTTCGCGGAGGACCTGCGTCCGTACCGCGACGAGCTGATCATCTCGTCGAAGGCCGGGTGGGACATGTGGCCGGGCCCGTACGGCGACCTCGGCAGCCGAAAGTACATCCTCGCCAGCGCCGAGCAGTCGCTCACCCGCATGGGCCTCGAGTACGTCGACATCTTCTACTCGCATCGGGTCGACCCGGTGACTCCGGTGGAGGAGACGATCGGAGCGCTCGACGCCCTCGTGCGTCAGGGCAAGGCTCTCTACGTCGGCATCTCGTCGTACAGCGCCGAGCGCACCGAGGCTGCGGTCGCGGTGGCCAGCGATCTCGGCACGCCGCTGGTGATCCATCAGCCCTCGTACTCGATCCTCAACCGCTGGATCGAGGACGGCCTCACCGACGCGCTGCGCTCGACCGGTGTGGGCGCGATCGCCTTCACGCCGCTGGCGCAGGGACTGCTCACCGGCAAGTACCTCCAGAACGGCACGGCCGATCGGGCTCAGAAGCGCAGGTCGCTGCCCGACCGGCCCCTCTCGGAGGAGGGGCTGGCCGTGCTCAGGGGCCTGAACGACATCGCGGTGGACCGCGGGCAGACGCTGGCGCAGATGGCGCTGCAGTGGACGCTGCGCGACCCTGTCGTCGTCTCGGCGCTCATCGGCGCCTCGCGTCCTGAGCAGCTCGACGAGAACATCGCGGCGATCGACGGCCCCGAGTTCAGCGACGATGAGCTCACGGCGATCGATTCCCTCGCGCACGGCGTCGATGTGAACCTCTGGTCCGTGTCATCGGAGCTGTGATGGCATCGCGACCCGTGCATGTGCGGGCTCCCGGGAAGATCAACGTCTACCTCGGCGTCGGCCCCCGCCACGACGACGGCTATCACTCGCTCGCGACCGTCTTCCAGGCCGTGTCGCTGTACGAGGATGTCTACGCGAGCCCCTCGGATGCATTCACTCTCGAGGTGGACGGAGACGTCGATGTCTCGGGTGTGCCCCTCGACGATCGAAACCTGGCGATGCGCGCGGCCAAGCTGCTCGCGCAGACCGCGGGGGTGGATGCCGGGGTGCACCTGCGCATCCGCAAGGGCGTACCCGTGGCGGGCGGCATGGGTGGCGGGTCGGCGGACGCCGCCGCCGCGCTGGTCGCGTGCGACGCACTGTGGGGAACCGAGCTCGGCGCGCACCGGCTGCATGAGCTGGCTGCACGGCTCGGTGCCGATGTGCCGTTCGCGCTGCACGGCGGAACCGCGGTCGGCTCGGGCCGCGGCGACGAGCTCACGCCCGCTCTCGCGCGCGGGCGGTTCGACTGGGTGCTCGTGCTGAGCGAGCAGGGCCTGTCGACCCCCGCGGTCTACGGCCAGCTCGACCTCCTGCGCGCACAGGACGGTGCTGTGGCCGATGATCCGCCGATGTCGCTCGACGTGCCGCTCGCTGTGCTGCAGGCGCTGCGTGCGGGGGATGCCCGCGATCTCGCCCCTGCTCTGCTGAACGATCTCGAGGTCGCAGCGCTGGTCGATCGGCCGGACCTCACGTCGGCACTCGTCGACGGCATACGGTTCGGCGCTCTGGGGGGAATCGTGTCGGGCTCGGGCCCAACGATCGCCCTGCTGTGCGACGATCCGGATCAGGCGCGCCTGGTGCAGGATCTGCTGCGCGACACAGGCCGCACGGCGCTGCACGTGCACGGGCCGGTGCCCGGCGCCCGCGTGATGGGGTGATCGCCGGGCACCGGCCCGTGAGTGCGCGGTAGGTCAGACGCGCTGGCGGCGCTTGTTCCAGACGTCGAATGCGACGGCCAGCAGCAGCACCATTCCCTTGATGAACTGCTGGGAGTCGGTGCCGACGCCCAGCAGCGACATGCCGTTGTTCAGCACTCCCATGATCAGACCGCCGGTGATCGCGCCGATGATGCGGCCGACGCCGCCCTGCACGGCGGCACCGCCGATGAAGGCTGCCGCGATGGCATCCAGCTCGAACAGGTTTCCCGCACCGGGGCCGGCCGAGTTCAGGCGGCCCGTGAAGACGAGGCCGGCGAGGGCCGCGAGCACTCCCATGTTCACGAACAGCCAGAAGTCGATCCGGCGGGACTTGATGCCGGACAGATCGGCCGCGTGGCGGTTGCCGCCGATCGCGTAGATGTGCCGGCCGAACACGGTGCGCCCCATCACCATGGTGTAGCCCACGATCAGCGCGGCGAGCACGATCAGCACGATCGGGGTGCCGCGCGAGCCGTCGGCCATGCCGAGCAGGTAGGTGAGGTATCCCAGCAGCACCACGCCGCCGATGAGGCGGACGAGGAACCAGGTGCGTGCCTCGGGCTCGAGTCCCATCTTCCGCACCTTCGCCCGCTCGCGCAGCTCGTAGCCGACGAAGAGCACGAGCGTGAGAACGCCCAGACCGAGCGTGATCCACTCGACCGGCGATGTCGATGCGGGGAACAGCTGCGGGAAGAGGTACCCACCGCCCAGCTGGCGGTACTCACGTGGGAACGGGGTGATCTGCGTGTTCGAGAGCACCATCTGGGTGAGACCGCGGAAGATCAGCATGCCCGCCAGCGTGACGATGAACGCCGGGATGCCCACCACGGCCACCCAGAAGCCCTGCCAGGCTCCCACGAGGGCGCCGACGAGGAGCGCTGCGATGATGCCGATCCACCAGGGCCATCCCCAGTGCACGACCATCACGCCGGATATGGCGCCGACGAACGCCGCCACCGAGCCGACCGAGAGGTCGATGTGCCCGGCGATGATGATCATCACCATGCCGATCGCGAGGATCAGGATGTAGCTGTTCTGGACGATGATGTTCGCCACGTTGCCTGCCGTGAGCAGCTTGCCGCCGGTCACGACCTGGAAGAAGACGACGATGGCGATCAGCGCCAGGAAGATCCCGATCTGACGCATCCGCGAGGTCAGCTGGGAGAGCACCTCGTTCGCACGGGGCGCGGTCTCGCTACGGGTGGACATGGTCGGGTTCCTTCTCCTTGGTCATGTAGTGCATGAGGGTCTCGGGGGTGGCGTCGGCGATGGCGACCTCCCCGGTGATGCGCCCTTCTGACAGGGCATAGATGCGGTCGCAGATGCCGAGCAGCTCGGGCAGCTCGGACGAGATCACGATGACGCCCTTGCCCTGAGCGGCGAGGCGGTTGATCAGCGAGTAGATCTCGTACTTCGCGCCGACGTCGATGCCGCGCGTGGGCTCGTCGAGGATGAGCACCTCGGGGTCCGAGAACAGCCACTTCGACAGCACGACCTTCTGCTGGTTGCCGCCTGAGAGCTTGCCGACCACGGAGGCGACCGACGGAGCCTTGATGTTCATGCTCTTGCGGTAGCCCTCGGCGATCACGACTTCTTCGTGACTGTTCACCCAGCCGCCTCTGGCGATCTTGCCCAGCGCGGCCACGGAGATGTTGCGCTTGATGTCCTCGATGAGATTGAGGCCGTAGCGCTTGCGGTCCTCGGTCGCATAGGCGATGCCGGCGGCGATGGCGCTCGACACCGTGCGGGTGTTCACCTCGCGCCCGCGCACGTAGACGCGCCCGGAGATGTTGGTGCCGTAGCTGCGGCCGAACACGCTCATGCCGAGCTCGGTGCGTCCTGCGCCCATGAGGCCGGCGATGCCGACGACCTCTCCGGCCTTCACGGTCAGGTTGGCGCCGTGGATGACGGTGCGGTTCGGGTCGGCCGGGTGGTGCACCCACCAGTCCTCGATCCGGAACACCTCTTCGCCCACGTCGACCGATCGGTCGGGGTAGCGGTGCGCGAGGTCGCGGCCGACCATCCCCTTGATGATGCGGTCCTCGCTGATCTCCTCGCTGGTGAGGTCGAGGGTCTCGATCGTGCGGCCGTCCCGGATGATCGTGACCTTGTCGGCGATGTCCTTGATCTCGTTGAGCTTGTGGCTGATGATGATCGACGTGATCCCCTGGCCCTTGAGGTGCCGGATCAGGTCGAGCAGATGCGCCGAGTCGTCGTCGTTGAGCGCGGCGGTCGGCTCGTCGAGGATGAGGAGCTTGACCTCCTTCGACAGAGCCTTGGCGATCTCGACGAGCTGCTGCTTGCCGACGCCGATCTCATTGACCGGAGTCGACGGGTCGTCGCGCAGCCCGACGCGGGCCAGGAGCTTCTGTGCCTCGAGGTTGGTCGCGGCCCAGTCGATGACTCCGCGCCTCTGCCGCTCGTTGCCGAGGAAGATGTTCTCGGCGATCGACAGGTAGGGGCTCAGCGCGAGCTCCTGGTGGATGATGACGATGCCGTGGCCCTCGGAGTCGCGGATGTCGCGGAACTGGGCGACCTCGCCCTCGAAGACGATGTCACCGCCGTAGGTGCCGTGCGGGTACACACCGGAGAGAACCTTCATGAGCGTGGATTTGCCGGCGCCGTTCTCGCCGCAGATGGCGTGCACCTGCCCGCGCTCGACCTCGATCGTCACGTTCTGCAGCGCCTTGACGCCGGGGAACTCCTTCGTGATGTCGCGCACCTCGAGGATCGTGCTCATTCGCTCTCCTCCCTTCTGCCTTTTGGTTGCGTGGTGGACTGCTGATGGATGCCCGGTCCGGGCCCGCCGCGAGAGGCGGGCCCGGACGCGGAGATCACTTCAGATCGTCCTCGGTGTAGTAGCCGCTGTCGACCAGGACCGACTTGTAGTTGTCCTTGGTGACGATGACCGACTCGAGCAGGTACGACGGCACGACCTTGACCGTGTTGTCGTAGGTCTCGGTGTCGTTCACCTCGGGCTTCTCGCCCTTGAGGATGGCGTCGACCATCTCGGCCGCGACCTTGCCGAGCTCGCGGGTGTCCTTGAAGATCGTCGAGTACTGCTCGCCGGCGATGATCGACTTCACGCTGCCGGCCTCGGCGTCCTGCCCGGTGACGACGGGGAGGTCGCTGGCTGCGTATCCGCCAGAGGTCAGCGCCGAGATGATGCCGATCGACAGACCGTCGTACGGCGAGAGCACGCCGTCGAGCTTGGTGCCGCCGATGACCGTGAGGATGTTCTCCATGCGCTTCTGTGCGGTCTCGGGCAGCCAGCGAAGGATCGCGGCCTGCTCGAAGTCGGTCTGGCCGGATGGGACGGTCAGCACGCCCTTGTCGAGGTACGGCTTGAGGGTGTCCATCGCGCCGTCCCAGAAGAACTTCGCGTTGTTGTCGTCGGGGCTTCCGGCGAACACCTCGATGTTGAGCGGACCTTCGACGCCGGTGTCCTTGCCGTTCTCGTCGAGCACGCCCAGACCGGTGAGCAGGCTGGTCGCCTGCTGCACGCCCACCTGGTAGTTGTCGAACGTCGTGTAGTAGTCGACGTTCTCGGTGCCGTTGATCAGGCGGTCGTAGGCGATGACGGGCACGTCGTTGTCGGCCGCCTGCTGCAGCACGTCGGTGAGGGTGGTGCCGTCGATCGAGGCGACGATCAGGGCGTCGGCGCCGGTCGAGACCATGTTCTCGATCTGCGAGACCTGGGTGGGGATGTCGTCGTTGGCGTACTGCAGGTCGACCTTGTACCCCATCTCCTCGAGGGTCTTCTTGACGTTGTCGCCGTCGGCGATCCAGCGCTCGGACTGCTGCGTGGGCATCGCGACGCCGACGGTGAAATCGGACGCCGGCTTGTCGCCGGCGCCGTCGCCGCCGTCTCCGCCGCCGCCGCGCGTGCCGCTGCAGCCGGCCAGGACGAGGGCGGCCGTGGCGGCGATGCCGACGAGCGCGAGAGACCTCTTCATCTTCACTGTGTGCTCCTTCATTGGGTGGTCGGGTGAGTGAGGACCCGGGATTACGGGTGGTGCGGAGTCCTGCTGGACTCGTTCGGGGGCGCGGTGCCCCCGGGGTCCGCCACGGCCCCGAGAGCGGCGGCGGGAGTCTTAGCGTGCACGACGCGGCCGTCGCGGCTGGCGACGGCGGGCGCCTGCATCGTGCGGTGTGCGCCGGCGTGCTCGGCGGTGGCGGCGGATGCCCGCGTGCGGCGGTCCCAGGCCGCACTCACGAGCCTGCCGTCGAGGTCGGCCAGCGAGGTCTGGGCGGGGCCGACGGCCGCCAGGTCGGCGGTGTCGGGGGTGATCACGAAGAGATCGGTTCCGTCGACGCGCAGGGAGAGCGCCGTCGGACGCGCGACGACGGGTGCCGCAGCGCAGGCCTCGCAGAGCTGCTCACGGGTGCGGGCGATGATCACGGCCGCCACGGCCGCGCGCGCGTCTCCGCGGTCGCGGGAGGCGGGGGCGTGCGGCATCGTGGACTCCATCGTCGTCTGCAGGTGGCCGTTCGGGACGGCTGACATTGTGACCGTTCACAAGTCGTGCTTGATAGTAAATGTGAAACGGTCACATCTGTCAAGAGGTGAATATCGGTCCGACGAGCCGCTCAGTGGCCGAACATGATCGCCCTTCGTGCGGGCCGTGTTCCCGGGTGTCGCGAGATCACGCCGACGGGGGTGCCGTCGATGCGCGGCGCACGAGCTCTGGCGTGATCCGCGATGGTGCAGCATCGCCGCCCGCGATCAGGTCGAGCAGCATGCTCATGGTGCGCCGGCCGATCTCGGCGAAGTCCTGCCGCACCGTGGTCAGAGGGGGCGCGAAGTGGGCGGCCTCGGGGATGTCGTCGAAGCCCACCACGCTGATCTCACGCGGTGCCTCGATGCCGAGCTCGCGACAGGCGTGCAGGAAGCCGAGGGCCATCTGGTCGTTGCCGGCGAACACGGCCGTGAAGTCGCGGTAGCGCAGCAGCTCCATGCCCGCGTAGTACCCGAACCCCGCGCTCCAGTCACCGAGGATCGGGGCCCTGGTGCGCAGGTCTGCATCCGACAGTGTCTCGAGGTAGCCCTGCATCCGGGCATCCGCCTCGATCCAGTCGCGAGGGCCGGCGATATGCACGATGTCGGTGTGGCCGAGGTCGATCAGATGCTGGGTCGCCAGCCGGGCCCCGGCGACCTGATCGACGCCGACGCTGTGCGCCTTGGCGCGCCCGCTGGTGTCGAGCGTGATCGTCGGTATCGACATCGCCACGTCGTCGAGAGCGTGCACGATGCGCTCCTGGGGGGCGATGACGACGAGAGCCTCGATGTTCTGCGACATCATGAAGTCGAGACTGCTGCGCACCGAGGCGTCGTCTCCCGTCGCCAGGGTCGTCAGGCTGATGCGGTAGCCGGCCTCGCGAGCCGAGACCTCGAGGGCGTTGATCGCGGTGGTCGGACCGTAGTGCACCGACATCGAGGTCAGCACGCCGATCGTGCGCGAGCGACTCGTGACGAGTGCGCGGGCCGCCTGATTCGGGCGGTAGCCGAGCTCGTCGATCGCGGCGAGCACGCGGTCCTTCGTGGCCGAGCGGATGTTGGGGGAGTCATTGAGCACCCGTGACACCGTCTGATACGAGACGCCGGCGAGGCGTGCGACATCGCGGATGTTCGGTGCACGGACGCGATCCACGTGTCGGCCTCCCTGATGTGTACGTTCACACGGTGATCTCCATTATGAAGGTCAGGCTCGTCCTGTGAGGATGGACTGATGGCTGCACAGAAGAACTGGCGCGTGCGTCTGGTCGAGGCCATCCGCGTCGATGCCTCGTCCCGCCCCGAGACCCAGGCGATCCTGTCGGTCGACGAGATGTATGCCCGACGCGTGATCGAACTCGCGATGCGCATCGCAGAAGCGCTCATCGCTGTCGGCGCGGCGGCCAACGAGGTGGTGCTCTCGGCGACCCGCGTCGCCGCGGCCCTCGGGATCAGGCCCGTGCACGTCGACATCACCTTCAACTCCATCGCGGTGTCGTACCAGGGTGGCGAGTCCGACCCGCCGTTCACGGCGATCCGGGTCGTCCGGGCGCCGGTTCCCGACCACGCCAAGCTCCAGCAGCTGCAGGCGCTCGTCGTCGAGATCGAGGGCGGTCTCGCCCTGCCCGAGGCGCGCGTGCGCTTCCATGCCATCCGGCGCATGCCCTTCCGCTACCGCCCGACGGTGATCGTCCTCGCGCAGGCGCTGCTGGCGGTCGGCGTCTGCCTGCTGTACGGGGCATCGTGGGTCACGACGCTCATCGCGTTCTTCGCGGCATGCGGCGCTGCGCTCACCCAGAGGTGGATGGCCCGCATGCACGTGCCGTTCTTCTTCTCGCAGGCCGCAGGAGCGCTCGTCGTCACGGCGTTCGCCGCGGCCACCAATGCACTGCGCACGAGCGGCGTCGCGCCCTTCGACGAGGCCAGCATCGCCGTGATCGTCGCCGCGGGGATCGTGCTCATGCTCGCCGGGATGTCGGTCGTGGGAGCGGCGCAGGACGCCATCGACGGCTTCGCGCTGACAGCGGGTGGACGCATCCTCGACCTCGCTCTGCTCACGCTCGGCGTCGTGATCGGCATCGTCGGCGGAGTCGCGCTCGCACAGCGGCTCGGAGTCGGCTTCCCGCTGTCGACCCAGCCGCCCGCCCTCGGCCCCTGGGCCATGCAGGTGGTGGGGGTCGTTCTGATCGCCGTCACGGTCGCGGTGTGGAACGGCGCCACCTCGCGTACCATTCTCGTCTCGGCCGCGCTCGGCGCGATCGCGTGGGGCGGATTCAGTGCCGCCGGGGCGGGCGGGTTCGGCGTGCCGATCGCCAGCGCCGCCGGCGCCCTGATCGCGAGCTTCGTGGGCACTCTCATCGCGCACCGACTGCACGTCCCGTCGATCGCGGTGACCACGGCCGCGATCGTGCCCATGGTGCCCGGATCGGTCGTGTACCGCGGCCTGCTGGGCATCGTCGAGGCCGAGCAGGATCCGATCGGCCTCATCCTCGGCTTCTCCGACCTGATGCAGGCAGGCGCGGTGGGCCTGGCCCTGGCGTCGGGGGCATCCCTCGGACTCGTCCTCGGCGCACCCGTCCGCGACACGCTGCAGAGCGTTGTGCGCCGTCGGGGCCGCATCCGCTGAGAATCCCGACGGCCCGCCGTCGCCTACCCTGGAAGGCGACATGGCACATCTTCTCGGAGCCGAAGGGCTTCATCTCGAGTTCCCCACCCGCGTCGTCTTCGACTCCGTCACCCTCGGTATCGAGGAGGGCGACCGCATCGGCATCGTCGGCCGCAACGGCGACGGCAAGTCGAGCCTGCTCGGCATGCTTGCCGGCAGGCGGGAGCCTGACGCCGGGCGCGTGACCGTCCGCGGCGGTACGACGATCGGAGTGCTCGACCAGGCGGACACCCTCGACGACGACCTCACCGTAGGGCGCGCCGTGGTCGGCGACACCCCCGAGCACGAGTGGGCGGGCGACGCGAAGGTGCGCGACGTCATCGCTGGACTGGTCTCGGACCTCGACTGGAACGCTTCGGTGGCGTCGCTCAGCGGTGGCCAGCGACGCCGTGTCTCGCTGGCGAAGCTGCTCGTCGGAGACTGGGACATCATCGCCCTCGACGAGCCGACCAACCACCTCGACGTCGAGGCGATCACCTGGCTCGCGGCCCACCTCAAGAGCCGCTGGGCGAAGACCGCAGGCGCTCTGCTCGTGGTCACGCACGACCGCTGGTTCCTCGACGAGATCTGCACCGCGACGTGGGAGGTGCACGACCGCATCGTCGAGCCCTTCGAGGGTGGCTACGCCGCGTACATCCTGCAGCGGGTCGAGCGCGACCGGATGGCCGCGGCGTCCGAGGCCAAGCGGCAGAACCTCGCCCGCAAGGAGCTCGCCTGGCTGCGCCGCGGCGCCCCCGCACGTACGAGCAAGCCGAAGTTCCGCATCGACGCCGCGAACGCCCTGATCGACGACGTGCCCCCGATCCGCGACTCGGTGTCGCTGCAGTCGCTGGCCGTGTCGCGACTCGGAAAGGACGTCGTCGACCTGCTCGACGCGGGCGTCTCATACGGCGACAAAGTCGTGCTCAAGGATGTCGAGTGGCGTATCGCACCGGGGGAGCGCACCGGGATCCTCGGCGTGAACGGTGCGGGCAAGTCCACGCTGCTGGGGCTGGTCGCCGGCACCGTCGACCCGACGGAGGGGCGCGTCAAGCGCGGCAAGACCGTGCAGGTGCGCACCCTCACCCAGCGGATCGACGAGCTCGAGCAGCACTGGAACGATCCGGTGCGCACGGTCATCAACGGGCTGCGTACCTCGTACACCTTCGGGGCAGGATCGAAGGCGGCCGAGCTCACTCCGGGGCAGCTGCTCGAGCGCCTCGGCTTCACCTCGGCCCAGCTGTCGACGCCGGTCAAGGATCTCTCGGGCGGCCAGCAGCGCCGCCTGCAGCTGCTGCTCGTGCTGCTCGACCAGCCCAACGTGCTGATCCTTGACGAGCCGACCAACGACATGGACACCGACATGCTCGCGGCGATCGAGGACCTGCTCGACTCGTGGCCCGGAACACTGCTCGTGGTCAGCCACGACCGGTACTTCCTCGAGCGGGTCACCGACCAGCAGTACGCCGTGCTGCGCGGGCACGTGCGGCACCTGCCGGGCGGCATCGACGAGTACCTGCGACTGCGCGAGCTCGAGAAGCACGACAAGGCCGGCGCCGCGGGCGGGCAGGCCGCCCCCGTCAAGGCATCCGGACTGGAGGGCGCGGCGCGGCGAACAGCCGAGAAGGAGCTCTCGGCGCTCGAACGACGGATGCAGAAGCTGAACGATCAGATCGACAGGGCCAAGCACGCGCTCGCCGATCACGACCGGTCCGACTACACGGGCCTGGGTGAGCGGATGCAGAAGATCCAGGCGCAGCAGGACGAAGTCGACGAGCTCGAGATGCGCTGGTTCGAGCTCACCGAGCAGCTCGACTGACGCCGCACGACGGCAGGGTCAGGCGCTCGCCCGTGCGTTCAGGACGCGCACGGGGAGCAGCTGATCTGCGGGGGAACGCCCCTCGATGAGATCGATGAGCAGCCGCACGCATGTCGCGCCGGACTCCACAGGGTCCAGGGCGAGGTAGACGAGCCTCGGATCGACCGCGGCCTCGTGCGCCTCCGCAGCGGCGGCGACATGCAGACGATCGGGGATGCCCAGCCCGAGCTCGGCTGCCGCCGCCACGGTCGCGCTGCCGTAGGTGTTGTTCAGGCAGTAGACGGCGTCGAGCTCCCCGAGGTCTCCTGACAGCAGCTGGCGGGCGCCGTCGATGGGCCGGTGGTCCTCGGGCAGGCTGTACTCGATCGGGTCTACGGCATGAGCCGTGCACCACGTGCGGTACGCGTGCAGGGAGAGCTCGGTGTAGAGGTCGTCCGATGGGCCGCGGAAGAACGCGGGACGGCGGGCCCCCTTCTCGCGGAGCTCATCGAGCACCAGCGGGACGCCGGTCTCGACATCAGCCCGCACCGAACGGATCCGGCCCTCGGGCTGGTCGCCCAGGCATCCGCCCTCGGCGATCACGGCGATACCCTGCGAGAGGGCCAGCGTCACGGCGGGGTCGTCGCGCCGCGGGTCGACGATCACCATGCCGTCGAGAGAGAACCTGTCGTCGAACGATCCGTCGGCTGCCACGCGCACAGCCGTCACCGTGTAGCCGTGATCCAGGGCCTCCAGAGCGGCCCCCGCGATGATGCCCCGGTAGTAGGGCAGGTAGGTCCGCTCCCACGCGCTCGTCGTCCCGTGCTGAACCGCGATGCCGAGGATGTTGGTGCGTCCCGAGCGGAAGACCTTGCTGATCCAGCCCGGCTGGTAGCCCATGCGCCGTCCTGCCTGGAGCACACGCTCACGGGTCGCGGCGGCGACCTCGCCCTTGTCGTTGTAGACGAGCGAGACCGTCGCGGGCGACACGCCTGCCGCAGCGGCGACGTCTCGGATCGTGATCTTCCCTGAGGTGCTGGTCATGGCATCCTTCACAGCGCTGCCCGCGGGATTGACACCCGCGGGATTCGTCCCATACTATCGCCGAGTGCTTAAACCGGTTTAGGTCGACACGCACACTCATCCGAAAGAGGTTTTCAATGAAGAAGCGCATTCTTGTCGGGCTGGTCGCCGTCAGCTCCGTCGCAGCCCTCCTGACCGGCTGCACGAGCGCACCGGGAGACGCAGCGGGCGGAGCCGACGCCAAGCCCTACGGCGACTGCGAGGTCGCCGGGAAGAAGGGCGAGTTCACCCTTCAGACGCTCGAAGAGGGCAAGCTGACCGTCAAGGCCGACCTGCCCAGCCGCGGCTGGTACAACGGCGACACCGTCGACTCGATCAAGGACGGCGTGGACTACTGCATCCTCGCCAACATCGCCTACCGCTCCGGCATCGACGAGATCGACCTGCAGAACTCGTCGTTCGACGGGCTCATCGCCGGCAAGGCCGGCGACATGGATCTCACGCTGAACCAGATCACCATCACGGACGAACGTGCCGAGATCTTCGACTTCTCCGAGCCCTACTTCTCGTCCACCGCCGGCGTGGTGGTCAAGAAGGGCGCGGATATCGACGCCGACTCCCTGCGCGACGCGAAGATCGGGGTCAAGCAGGGCACGACCGAGCAGATCTTCGTCGAGAGCACTCTGAAGCCCTCTCAGCAGGTATCGGTCTTCCCCGGCGACCCCGAGCTCGACGCAGCCGTGGCCGCCGGCCAGATCGACGCCGCAGTGCAGGACCTCAGCGTCGCCCTCGGATCTGCGACAGCCTCGAACGGTGCGATCGAGGTGATCGGGCAGTACGACAGCGGACAGAGCATGGGCGTGCTGCTGCCCAAGGGGTCGCCGAACACCGCCGTGGTCAGCGAGATCATCCAGCAGATGAAGCAGGACGGGACGATCGACGAGCTCTCGTCGAAGTACCTCAGCGTCGCCTACGGCGTCGACCCGACCGAGATCCCGCTGTGGAGCATCGAATGACCCTGAGCTCGGCCACGCAGCCGGTGCGCGTGCGCGAGCGCATCACCTCGGAGCACGACACCTCCGGCACGGCGCTGCTCGTCGGCGCCCTGGTGTGGGCGTCGGCGGTCGCGGCCTCGACGATGACGGCGCTGAGTCTTCCCGCCGTCGCCGACGGCGTGTGGTCGCTGATCATCGGCGGCGTGCTCTGGGCCGTCGTCGCGCTCGCGCTCGCCGCGGGCCTGCCCCTGGCACGAGGCCTCGCCGAGCGAGGACGCGCTGCCAGCGCTCGCAGCGCGGGTGACGAGACGGTGGCGCGCGCGGCACGCCACCGTGCGCGCCAGGCCGGATGGATCGGCGCGGGATACTCGGTGCCGATCCTTCTCGTGACCCTGTTCGCGCAGTTCCTCGCCGCGAACGACCACGCGGTGCAGACCACGTTCTTCGATGTGCCGTTCATGCTCAGGAGCCTGGGCGACATCGCGGTCGGGTTCTGGCAGAACGTGCAGATCGCGGTCATCGCCGAGGTGCTGGTGCTGGTCTGGGCCATGCTGATCGCGCTGGGCCGGATCCTGCCCGGTACGGCCGGACGCCCCATCCGGTGGCTCGCCACCGCGTACATCGACATCTTCCGCGCGGTGCCGTCGATCATCGTCATCTACCTCGTCGGGTTCGGCCTGCCCCTCGCAGGCATCCCGTTCTTCAGCGACCTGGGTCCGTTCTGGTCGTCGATCCTCGCCCTCACGCTCACCTACGGCGCCTACGTCGCCGAGGTGTACCGGTCTGGCATCGACAGCATCCACTGGTCGCAGGTGGCAGCCGCCCGCTCGCTCGGGTTGAGCTACGGCAAGACCATGCGCTTCGTCGTGCTGCCACAGGCGGTTCGTCGTGTCATGCCGCCGCTGCTCAACGACTTCATCGGACTGCAGAAGGACACCGCGCTGGTCACGATCATCGGCATGGTCGACGCCTTCACGCAGGCGAAGATCCTCTCGAGCAACTACTTCAACCTGTCGTCGGTGACCGTCGTGGCGATCCTCTTCATCATCATCACCATCCCGCAGACGCGCTTCGTCGACCGGCTCATCGAGCGCGACAACCGCGCCAAGACCAGGAGCTGATCCCGTGGCCTTCCTCGAACTCAACGGCGTGCGCAAGTCGTACGGCGACCACCAGGTGCTCCGCGGCATCGATCTGCACGTCGAGCAGCACCAGGTGGTCTGCCTGATCGGCGCATCCGGATGCGGCAAGTCGACCCTGCTGCGGACCATCAACGCCCTGGAGGACATCCAGGACGGCGAGATCCGCCTCGACGGCGAGACCGTCTCGGGCGAAGGGGTGGATCTCGATCGCCTGCGCACGCGCATCGGCATCGTCTTCCAGAGCTTCAACCTGTTCCCGCACATGACGGTGCTCGAGAACGTGATGCTCGCGCCCCGCAGGGTGCTGGGTGTCAGCGCCGGCGAGGCGGAGACCTTCGCCCGCAAGCTGCTCTCGCGCGTGGGGCTGGAGGAGAAGGCGGATGCCTATCCCGACCAGCTCTCGGGCGGACAGCAGCAGCGGGTGGCGATCGTGCGCGCGGTGGCGATGAACACCGACGTGCTGCTGCTCGACGAGATCACCTCCGCACTCGACCCCGAGCTGGTCGCCGAGGTGCTGAACATCGTGAAGGACCTCGCGGCCGACGGGCTGACCATCCTCATGGCCACGCACGAGATGAACTTCGCGCGCGAGGTCGCCGACTCGATCGCCTTCCTCCACGAGGGACGCGTGCTCGAGCAGGGACCGCCCGAGCAGATCTTCGGCGCTCCTCGGGAGGAGCGCACCAGGGAGTTCCTCGGGCAGATCGTCGCGGCGGGCCGACTGTGAGCGCCATGCGGGTGCTCGTGGTCGAGCACGAGGCCGACACCGGCATCCAGCGCGTGGGCAGGGCGCTCACCGCCGAGGGTGCTGATCTCGACATCGTGGGCCCTGAGGTCGGCGCGCCGCTGCCCGCCGACCTGCAGGGCTACGACGCGCTCGTGGTGCTGGGCGGTTCCCCCGGTCCCGAGGACGACGACATCGCGCCGTGGATGCCACAGACCCGTGAGCTCGTGCGGCAGGCTCTGGAGGCCGAGATGCCGTACCTCGGCATCTGTCTCGGTGCTCAGGTGCTCGGCGTCGTGGCGGGAGGCGCTGTCGGCGATGCCGTGCAGCCCGAGGTGGGGCTGTGCGAGTTCGAGCTGACGCCCGCGGCCGCCGATGATCCGCTGCTGAGCGGGCTGCAGGAGGATGCCGGTCCGCTGCGCGCTCTGCAGTGGCACTTCCTCGAGGTCACCCAGTTGCCGAAGGGCAGCGTGTCGCTCGCCCGCAGTGGCGCCTGCGCGAATCAGGCGTTCCGCGTGGGGCGCAATGCGTGGGGCCTGCAGTTCCATCTCGAAGCCGACGCGGAGATCGCTCGTGGATGGGCCGAGCCCGAGAGCACGAAGCTCGCGGGACTCGGTCTGACCGCTGACGAGATCGTCGACGGGATGGCGGCAGACGAGGAGTGGCTGGAGAGCACGTGGAGCGGCGTCGCCCGCCGGTGGCTCGCCATCGCTCGGGCATCGGTTACCTCCGTGGCGCAGAGCTGATCAGCGGACGTCGAGGGCGTAGGCGATCAGCAGCATCGTCACCACGAAGCCGCAGGCGTAGTTGATCCAGAGGAAGTGCCGCCAACCCCGGTTGGCGGTGCCGGATTCGGCGTCGGACACCGAGCGGAACGGCAGGGCCGCCCAGAGATAGGGCAGCGCGAGCACCGCGGCGAGTGCGCCGGGCCAGCCCGTCAGCAGCATCAGCAGACCCGCCGCCGTCCAGCACGCGAGTGCGAGGCGCACGGTGCGAGCCGCCCCCAGAGCGGTGGCGATCGATGAGATGCCGCCCTCACGGTCGGGAACGACATCCTGCACCGCGCCGAACGCGTGGCTTGCGACGCCCCAGAGGAAGAAGGCGCTCAGCAGCGCCACGAGCCCTGGCGTCACCTCACCGCCCGCCAGGGCGAACCCGTACACGGCGGGGCTCACGAAGTGCACGCTCGACGTCACCGAGTCGAGCATCGGGATCTCTTTGAAGCGGAACGGCGGCGCAGAGTACGCGACCACCGCGAACAGGCTGATCGCGAGGATCAGCCACGACACGGGCGAACCCAGCACGACCAGCGCAACGACGAACGGCACGCACACGGCGACGGCGGTCACGAGCACCGTGCGGTGCCGCTGCGGGGAGAGCAAGGCCCCCTCGACGCCGCCCTTGCGGGGATTGGCGAGGTCGGAGGCATAGTCGAAGACGTCGTTGATGCCGTACATCGCGAGGTTGTACGGCACGAGGAAGAACAGCGTCCCGATCACCCAGCGGGCGTCGATCCCGCCCTCGACGAGCAGGTAGGCGGCGGCGAACGGGTAGGCCGTGTTGATCCAGCTGAGCGGCCGGGACGCCGCGAGCAGGTCACCGATCATCGTCCGCCTCCTTCCCCCTCAGCCGCGACCACAGGGCCGGCAGCAGGATCACCGCGGCGAGCGGGTACGCGAAGTCCTCGATGGGGGCTTCGCCGATCCGGATGCCCGAGATGTGCGCACTCGAGTAGTCGAAGAGCCCCACAGCGATCATGACATTGTCGAACACCGCAGTGAGCAGCAGGAGAGCGCCGGCGGCCACCGCGAGTGCGGCGGGGGAGGGCATCCGGGTACGGCGTCGCACGACCAGAGCGATCCCTGCAGCCGCGACGAGGAAGGCAGCGCAGAGCAGCACGTAGCTCATGCGTCGTCCCTTCGTCGCGCCGCGAGCATCTTCTCGGCGCCGCACACGAGCACCATGGTGAGCTGGCACAGGAAGAGGAGGAAGATCGGCTCCTCGAGCGGCAGCTCGGGGGCCAGCAGGATGCCAGTGGCGAACTCCCCGTCGTCGCGGAAGAAGATGCCGAGCCCGATGCCGGCGATATCCCACAGCAGGAAGAACACGGTGCCTGCGGCCAGCACGATCGTCGCGCGCAGGGGATCCCGGCCGAGGAAGAGCCGGTGGCGCACGTCGAGCAGCACCATCCCCGCGAGCGAGACCAGCAGGGCGATCAGATAGGCGGCGCTCACAGGCGCCCCGCCACCGGCTCCGCCAGCGGCTCCGGCAGGGGCCCGGCCGACACGTCGCCGCGCAGGCGCTTGACCACGAGCTCGGCGCTGATCAGGCACATCGGCAGACCGATGCCGGGGATCGTCGTCGCACCGGCGTAGAGCAGACCGTCGACCTTCGACGAGGTATTCGCACCGCGGAGGAAGGCGCTCTGACGCAGCGTGTGCGCGGGGCCGAGCGCGCCGCCGCGCCAGGCTCCGAACTCGCGCTCGAAGTCGGCCGGCCCGATGGTGCGCCTGACGACGATCCGCTCCCGCAGATCCGGGATGCCGCACCAGCCGGCGATCTGATCGATCGCCGCATCGGCCGCGCGCTCGACGCGGTCGTCGCCTGCTCCGTCGACGCCACCCGCGCCGATCGAGGTGTCGGCGGGCACAGGGATGAGCACGAACAGGTTCTCGTGACCCTCGGGCGCCACGTCGTCTGTCGCGCTCGGACGGCACACGTAGAGCGACGCAGGATCGGGGATGCGCGTGCCCGCACGGCCCCTGCCTCTGCCATAGATGGCGTCGAAGCCCTCTTCCCACGCCTTCGTGAACAGCAGCGTGTGGTGTGCCAGCTGCGGCAGCTCGCCACGCACGCCGAGCAGCGCGAGCACGGCCCCCGGTCCGGGGTCGCGCCCGTCCCACCAGCGCTCGGATCGCGTGCGGTGCTCCGGAGACAGCAGCTGCTGCTCCGTGACATGCAGGTCGGCCGTCGAGACGACCACGTCGGCGGGCAGCAGCTCGAGCGACCCGTCGGCGAGTTCGACCTCGACCCCCGTGACGGCACCGGCCTCGATCCTGATGCGGCGGGCCGGGCATCCGGTGCGGATGTCGACCCCCTCGACGGCAGCGAGCCGGGCGATGGCGGCGATCACCTCGGCGAAGCCGCCTCGCGGGTACAGCACTCCCTGGCCGACGTCGAGGTGGCTCATCAGGTGGTACATGCCTGGCGCCTTCGCGGGCGAGGTGCCGAGGAACACCGACGGATATCCGAGGATCTGCTGCACGCGCGGCTCTCGGCTGTGCCGGCGGATGCGCCGGTCGAGCGGCTCGGCCAGCAGACGGGTCAGCGTCGGCAGCCCTCGCAGGGTACGCGGAGTGAGCAGCGGACGCAGCGATTCGTAGGTGCTGTAGAGAAACGTCGAGGTCGCGAGATCGTAGGTGTCGGCGGCCGACTCGAGATACCGGTCGAGCTGCTGCTCGGCGGCCGGGTCGAGCGCGATCAGGGCATCCCTGGCGCCCTCCGCAGGCAGATCGAATGGCGCATCCTCGCCTTCGAAATAGACCCGGTACGCCGGATCGAGACGGACGAGATCGAGCTGTTCCGCCGATGACGTGCCGAGCAGACGGAAGAAGTGATCGAAGACCTCGGGCATCAGGTACCAGGAGGGTCCGGTGTCGAATCGGAAGCCGTTCGACTCCCAGCTGCCGGCACGACCGCCGAGCTCGTCGCGCGCTTCGACCAGGGTCACGGATGCGCCCTCGCGGGCGAGCAGCGCGGCGGTGGCGAGTCCCGAGATGCCCCCGCCGATGACGACGACGCGCCTCATACGGCGGTCCTGCCGGTCGCTGCGCCGAACAGGATGGCCACCTTGCGCCGCAGCGGCACAGACACCCGCGTGGTGCGCAGTCGCGATGCGGGCGTCTCGCGCAGCTGCTCGTTCAGGCGGCCGAACAGCGCGGCGGCCGCGGTCGTGGCCCGCCGCGCGCCGCGGGGCAGGCGTGCGATCGCCGATCGGGCGATCGCGAGGTCATCGGCGATCTCATCCACCACGGCCTCCTTCTCCTGGTCGGTGAACGTCCTGGGGTCGAGTTCAGGGATGTACGAGCGGCCGAGACGCCCCGCATCGTCAGCCAGATCGCGCAGGAAGTTCACCTTCTGAAAGGCTGCGCCGAGGCGGCGAGCACCCTCTTCGAGGTGCTCGTCGAGCACCATCCCCGGCTGCTCCAGCGCGAAAACGCGCAGGCACATCGAGCCCACGACCTCGGCGGAGCCATGGATGTAGCGACGGTACTCGTCTCGGTCGAAGCGGGCGTGCGCGGTGGCGTCGACGCGCATCGACTCGAAGAACGGCCGGATCAGATCCACGCCGATCCCCGTCCGCCGCGCGGTGTCGGCGAAGGCATGCACCACGAGGTTCGCACTGAATCCGCGCTGCAAGGCGGCGACCGTGTCGCGCTCGAGCTCGTCGAGGATCGCCACGACCTCGGGTCGGTCGAGACCCGCCTCTGCGGCCGGGCCGTCGACGATCTCGTCTGCGACGCGGACCAGCGCATACACGTCGGCGATTCCCGCGCGCACCTCGCGCGGCAGCAGCCTGCTGGCGTAGCCGAACGACGTCGAGTACCCGCTGATCACGTGGGCCGACGCCGCGTGCGCCGTGCGGGTGTACAGGTCGAGGGCGGGCGGAGGTCTCATGACTGCCGCTCCGCGCATCTCTCGGCGATGAGCGCGAGCTCGGCACGCAGCCCGGTGGGCAGTGGGGCGATCGCGACCTCGTGCAGCACCTCGCGCAGCACCTCGTCGATGACCCGCTGCATCCTGTCGACGGCTCCGCAGGAGATCAGCGCTGCGCGCAGCCTGTCGGCGTCCGCCGCGTCGAGCGGAGCCTGCCCGAACAGCGGCCGCACCGCCTCCCACTCCTCTGTGCCCTCGGCGAAGGCGACGAGCATGGTGCGCTTGCCCTCGCGCAGGTCGCCGATCACGCTCTTGCCCGTCGTGCTCTCGGCGCCGAACACGCCGAGCGCGTCATCGCGCAGCTGATACAGCAGACCGAGACGCGACCCGATCCGCTCGAGCGCCTCGACGACCTGGTCGGTCCCGCCGGCGAGCAGCGCCCCGACGCGCAGCGGTGCCGCGAACGAGTAGGCGGCGGTCTTCTGCTCGATCATCCGGAGGATGTCGTCGGGGTCCGCAGGCATGATCCCCTTCGCGTAGCCCACGTCGGCGTGCTCGCCTGCCGCCGTCAGCATGAGGGCATCGTCGACCACACGGTGCAGCGTCGCGGCCGCCGGATGGGTCACCTCGGCCACCAGCACGTGCGCGCCGCTGATCAGCAGATCGCCCGCGAGCAGAGCAGAGGCCTCGCCCCACGAGGTGGAGGTCTCGGGATCGAGTCCATCATCGAGCGCGGCAGCGGCGAAGCGGCCGGCGAGGTTGGGCTGGCCGCGGCGCACGAGGTCGCGGTCGAGCACGTCGTCGTGCATCAGCAGGGCGGTGTGCAGCACTTCGAAGGCCGCCGCCGCATTCAGGGCCGAGGCATCCTCCACTCCGCCGAGCCGGTCGTGCGCGAGAAGCAGCATGCGCGGGCGCAGCCGCTTGCCGCCCTGGGTCGCGTCCGCCGCGCGGCGCCACAGCTCTCCATAGCGTCCGCCCATGGCGTCGGCGCGGGCGATCCGGGTGGTGAAGAAGCGGTCGATGATCTCGTCGAGTCGCGGATCGACCGCCGTGTCGAGCCTCACGCGACGCTCCTCCACGCCGTGGCGTGGATGGTTCCCGCGGTCGCCGACAGCTGCTGCGCCTGCAGCACCAGCCAGGGACTGAACGCCCACGGCGCGGCGGTCAGGGCGTCGGCGAGGTCTTCGGGGGTGACCCACCTGGCATCCATCGCCTCGGCGGGGTTGAGCGACGGCTGGCCGACCGCGCGTGCGGTGTAGACCGGGCAGATCTCGTTCTCGACGATGCCGGAGGCGTCGATCGCGCGGTAGCGGAAGTCCGGCAGCTCGAGCTGCAGGTCGGTGATCTCCAGGCCCAGCTCCTGCTGTGCCCGGCGCTGCACGGCGTCCGGGATCGCCTCGAACGGTCCGGGATGTCCGCAGAACGCATTGGTCCAGGTGCCGGGCCAGGCGCGCTTGCTCAGCGCGCGGCGGGTGAGCAGGAGTCTTCCCTCATCGTCGCGGACGTGACACGAGAACGCGAGGTGCAGCGGAGTCGCCTCGTTGTGCACCTCGTCCTTGCGGGCGACTCCGCGGGGGTTCCCGTCGTCGTCGAGAAGGATCACGCGCTCGGGGGAGTGGGACACTTCGACCTCCTGGTTGATTGCTAGACAGGCTAGCTTTCAACTAGAGAAATATCCAGACGCCACCTAAAATCAATCCATGCCTCAGGAGAAGCCGAGTCAGGCCCGGATCGTCATGCACGATCCGCGCCTGAACGACCCGGCGCAGGAGATCGTGCGCACCGGCGATCTCGCCGCGGGCGAATTGGAGAGCGTCCTGGAAGTGCTCGACGCGATGCGTCGCTGGCGCGAGGCCGAGCGCGAGACGAGCGAGGCCTCGCAGAAGTACATGAAGCTCGGCGCGAGCGATATGCGCGCGCTGCGCATGCTCATAGCCGCCGGCAACCAGAACGTCCCGATCACGCCGAGCGCCATGGCCGGTCATCTGGGCATCTCGGCGGCGTCGACCACCAAGCTCCTCGACCGCCTCGAACGGGGCGGCCACATCGTGCGGCTCGCGCACCCCGACGATCGCCGCAGCCTCGTCATCCAGGTGACGGAGCACACTCGGCTCGCCGCCCGTGCCACGGTGGGCCGGGAGCACGCCAGGCGCTTCGACGTGGTCGCCGCGCTCGCTCCCGAGCAGCGCCGTGTCATCGCCGACTTCTTCGACGCGATGGCCGCGACGGCTCAGCGTGACGCTGTGTGACGATGCGATTCTGAGCCCCAGGCCCTCCCCGCGTACGTTTTCGGAGTCCCCCACGAGAGGAAGAACCCGAAAATGTCCCGCCGCTTCACCACCCTCGCCGCCGCAGCCGCAGCGGTCGCCCTCGTCGCCGGCCTCGCAGGCTGCGCCTCCGCCGACGCCGACGCCGACAAGCCCGCCTCCGGTGCGGACGGCGATGTCATCAAGATCGGCGTGGTCGGCAAGAGCGACCCCCAGTGGCCGGCATTCGAGAAGGCTGCCGAGGCCGCGGGCATCGACATCGAGCTCGTCGACTTCGGCTCCTACGAGCTCCCCAACCCGGCGCTGACCGAGGGCGAGATCGACCTCAACCAGTTCCAGCACGTGATCTACCTGGCGCAGTACAACCAGGCATCCGGTGAGGACCTGGCCGCGATCGGCTCCACGCAGACCTACCCGCTCGGGCTGTACTCGTCGAAGTACGACGATGTGAAGGACATCGAGAAGGGCGAGACCGTCGCCGTCCCGGACGACGCGTCGAACCAGGCCCGCGGCCTGCTCGTGCTCCAGTCGGCGGGCCTCATCGAGCTCAAGGACGGCGGATCGCCGTTCTCCGACCTCAACGACGTCGACGAGGCGAAGTCGAAGGTCAAGGTCACCGCCCTCGAAGCCGCGCTCACGCCCGAGGCTCTGCCCGATGTCGCCGCGGCGATCATCAACAACGACTTCGTCGAGCAGGCCGGTCTCACGTTCGACGACGCGCTCTTCACCGACGACGCCTCGGACCCTGCCGCTGCGCCATACGTCAACATCTTCGCCTCGCGCGCCGAGGACGTCGACAACAAGACGTACCTGAAGCTGATCGAGATCTTCCAGACCGACGAGGCGGTCCAGAAGGGCCTCTCGGAGTCGTCGGGTGGAACCGGCGTCACGGTCCAGCTCCCGCAGGCCGACCTCGAGAAGACGCTGGCGAAGGTCCAGAAGGACGTCGCTGACAACAGCTGATCCAGGTGGGTCTGAGAGAATCGGGCGGCGCGATCTGCGCCGCCCGATTCTCCGCGTCGCACGACATCCGCCTGTCCCCGCTCGCATCCAGCACCCACCCGAAGCCGGAGTGAAACCCATGCCCATCGTCTCGCTCGAGAACGTGTCGAAGCGATACCCGTCCCCGCAGCGCGCGGGAGACCAGGTCATCGCCGTCGACGACGTCACCCTGCACATCGAGAAGGGAGACGTGTACGGGATCATCGGGTACTCCGGCGCGGGCAAATCCACTCTCGTGCGCCTGATCAACGCTCTCGAGCCCGCGACCGCCGGCCGGATCACGGTCGGCGACATCGAGATCACCTCTCTCGGCGAGCGCAGGCTGCGCGAGGTGCGCAGCGGCATCGGCATGATCTTCCAGCAGTTCAACCTCTTCTCGGCGAAGACGGTCAGGGCGAACATCGCGTACCCCCTCAAGCTCGCCGGCTGGTCGAAGGCCGACATCGACGCGAGGGTCACCGAGCTGCTCTCGTTCGTCGGCCTGAGCGACAAGGCGCGGTCGTACCCCGAGCAGCTCTCTGGCGGGCAGAAGCAGCGCGTCGGGATCGCCCGCGCGCTCGCCACCCGGCCCGCGATCCTGCTCGCCGACGAGGCGACCAGCGCGCTCGATCCCGAGACGACGCACGAGGTGCTCGCACTGCTCAAGCGCGTCAACGAAGAGCAGGGCGTGACGATCATCGTGATCACCCACGAGATGGACGTGATCCAGACCATCGCGACGAAGGTCGCGGTGATGGACCGCGGTCGCGTCATCGAGCACGGTGACGTCTTCGACGTGTTCTCCGCGCCCCGGCATCCGGCTTCGCAGCGTTTCGTCGGAACTGTGGTCAAGGGCATCCCGTCGCCGTCCGAGAGAGCGGTGCTGCGCGAGCGGCACAGCGGACGTCTGGTGACGTTCTCGTTCCGCGACGGAGGCCCTTCTCAGGCGCAGCTCTTCGTCGACCTCGCCGACGCCGGTCTCGACTTCGAGCTCGTGTACGGCGGCATCAACGACATCCGAGGGCGCGCCTTCGGACATCTGACCCTCGCGATCCGAGGAGACGGGCAGCGCATCGACGCGGCGCTCGCACGCATCGCCGAACAGGTCGAAGTGACCGACATCGACCGGGAGGAGGAGCGCTGATGGATCGTCTCATCGAGCTCTCGCCGGAGTTCTGGCAGGCAGCGGTCGAGACGCTGTACATGGTGTCGCTGACGCTGCTGTTCGGTGGCATCCTCGGCGGGCTGATCGGCGTCGGCCTCTACCTGACCCGACCGGGCGGGATGCTGCAGAACCGGCCGGTGTCGTTCCTGCTCAACCTGTTCATCAACTTCTTCCGCCCGATCCCGTTCGTGATCCTCATCACCGTGCTGATCCCGTTCTCGCGCCTGGTCGTGGGCAGCGGCATCGGCACGAACGCGGCGATCGTCGCGCTCGTCGTCGCATCGATGTTCGCGATCGGCCGGATCGTCGAGCAGCACCTGGTCGGCGTGTCACCCGGCGTGATCGAGGCGGCGCGAGCGATGGGCGCCGGTCCCTGGCGCACGCTGTTCACGGTCGTGATCCCCGAGGCGCTCGGCCCGCTGGTGCTCGGCTACACCTTCGTGATCGTCGCACTGATCGACATGACGGCGATGGCCGGCTACATCGGCGCGGGCGGCCTGGGCAACTTCGCGCTCACCTACGGGCGTCGTCAGTTCGAGCCCGTGGTGATGTGGGCGGCCGTGCTGCTCATCGTCGTTTTCGTGCACCTGGCGCAGACGCTGGGTACCTGGCTCGCCAGGCGGATCATGCGCCGATAGGCGCGAAGCGCAGGGTGCGCCGGGTGGTGAACTCGCGCGGCGCGCCGCTGAGCGGGTCGGTGAACCGCAGCTCGCGCGCGAGCAGCTGCAGCGGTCTGTCGAAGTCGTCCGGCGCCTCGGGCAGCAGGTCGGGATAGAAGCCGTCGTTCAGGATGCCCGCGCCGAGAGCTGCGAGATGCACCCGGAGCTGATGCATGCGCCCCGAGTGCGGGCGCAGCAGCGTGTGCACGACCTGGTCGTCGAAGCCTCGCAGCTCGATGAGGGTCTCGGAATTGGGCTCACGGGTGTCGTCGACCTTCACGCACACGTGCGCGCGCAGCTTCTCGATGTGGTTGCGGTGGACGATGGGAAACGGGTGACCGGCGAGAGCAGGGGAAGCCGGATCCCACCCCGAGGGAAGCGCCGAGACCGCCTCGTACACCTTCTCGACCTGCCGGCGCTCGAACAGCAGCTGGTAGGCCCCGCGGGTCTCGGGCCGGGTCGAGAACATCAGTAGCCCGGCGGTCGCCCGGTCGAGCCGGTGGATCGGGGTCAGCTCCGGAATGCCGAGCAGATTGCGCAGCCGGACCAGCGCCGAGTTCTGCAGGTACTTGCCGCCGGGCGTGGTCGGCAGGAAGTGCGGCTTGTCGGCGACGACCAGGTCGCGGTCGTGATGCAGCACCTCGATCTCGAAGGGGATCTCCCGCTCGACCGGCGGCTCGCGGTAGTACCAGACGAACTCGTGTGCCCCGAGGGGGGTCTCGCGGCCCAGCGGCGTGCCGTCGCGAGCGACGATCTCACCGCGGTCGAACCGGGCCAGCAGTCGCTCGGGCTCGAGGTGGAAGAAGCGCTCGGCCATGTATGCGCCGACCGTCGCCCAGGGGCCGGCCATCGGCAGGTGCAGCCGTGTCGCCCCGACGCCGTCGCGCACCGGCAGGGGCGATGCCATCGCCATCAGGAATCCATCACGAATCGAAGCTCAGGCTGAGCTTGCGCAGCAGGCCGGCGAGCCGCTCGCGGTCGGCGCGGGGCAGGGCGCGCAGCAGCACCGCCTCGGCGTCGACGAGGCGGGTGATCGCCGCATCCACTCGGACCCGTCCGTCATCGGTCAGGGTCACCAGCACACTGCGGCCGTCCTGCGGATCCGCCTCGCGGCGGACGAAGCGACGACCCACGAGACGATCGATGCGATTGGTCATGGTGCCGCTCGAGACGAGGGTCTGCTGCAGCAGCTGCTTTGGGGAGAGCTGGAAGGGTGCGCCCGCTCGGCGCAGCGCCGACAGCACGTCCCACTCCCACGGCTCGATGTCGCTGCGGCGGAACACGTCTCGCCGCGCGCGGTCGAGATGTCGCGACAGCCGGTCCATGCGTGAGAGCACCTCGAGCGGTGAGAAGTCCAGGTCGGGACGCTGGGTGTTCCAGGCGCCGACGATCCGGTCGACCTCATCCGCCTCGCTCATCCGTCCATTATCGCGTGCTGGCGCCGGCGGCCGATCCCGCTCGGCGGGGGCGTCAGGTGCGCCGTGGCAGAATTGACGAGCGGTCGCCGTCTCGGACGGCACAAGACCGTGGTCCGCCGTGGTGTAACGGCAGCACGACAGCCTTTGGAGCTGTGAGGTTCAGGTTCGAATCCTGGCGGCGGAGCATGACGCAGAACAATCTCGCCATCGTCGTGCTCGCCGCAGGGCAGGGCACGCGCATGAAGTCCCGTCGTCCGAAGGTGCTGCATGAGATCGCCGGGCGCCCGCTCGTCGGCCACGTGCTCACCACCGCGCGCTCGCTCGGTGCCGCGCACATCGAGGTCGTCGTCAGGCACGAGCGCGAGCAGGTCGTGAGCGCCCTCGCGGCCGACTATCCCGACGCGGTCTTCGTCGATCAGGACGACGTGCCTGGCACTGGTCGCGCGGTGCAGGTCGCGATCGATGCGCTGCCTGCCGACTTCGACGGAGACGTGCTCGTCCTCTCGGGCGACTGCCCGCTCGCCGACGCCGACACGCTCTCGGCCTTCCTCGACGAGCACCGCGCCTCGGGTGCACCGGCGACCCTGATGACCGCTGTGGTCGACGACCCGACCGGGTACGGCCGAGTGATCCGCGACGCCGACGGGGGCGTCGACCGGATCGTCGAGCAGAAGGATGCCAGCGAGGACGAAGCCGCGGTCAGCGAGATCAACGCGGGCATGTACGTCTTCCGTTCAGAGACGCTGCGTCGCTACCTGCCTGAGATCGGCGTCGACAACGCGCAGGGCGAGATGTACCTCACCGATGTGCCTGGCCTGCTTCGTCGCGACGGCGACCGCGTGGCGGCATCCGTCGTCTCCGACGTCTCCGTCACCTTCGGCGTCAACGACCGCGCTCAGCTCGCGCTCGTCGGACGCCTGCTCAACCAGCGCATCGTTCGTCGCTGGCAGCGCGAGGGCGTCACGATCGTCGACCCCGAGACCACGTGGATCGACGACGACGCGAAGCTCTCCGCCGATGTCACGATCCTGCCGAACACCCAGATCCTGCGTGCCACGGTCATCGCCGCCGGCGCGACGGTCGGCCCCGACACCACGCTGGTCGACTGCGAGGTCGGCGAGGACGCCGTGGTCAAGCGCACCGACGCGAACCTCGCGGTCATCGGGGCGAACGCGACCGTGGGCCCCTTCTCGTTCCTGCGTCCAGGCACCGTGCTCGGCGCGGGCGGCAAGATCGGCGCCTACGTCGAGACCAAGAACGCCGAGATCGGCGAGGGCAGCAAGGTGCCCCACCTGTCTTATGTGGGCGATGCCACGATCGGCCGCGGCGTGAACCTCGGCGCCAGTACGATCACCGCGAACTACGACGACGTGAGCAAGCACCGCACCGTGGTGGGCGACGAGGTGCACACCGGCTCGCACACGGTGCTGGTCGCGCCCGTTAGGCTGGGAGCTGGTGCGAAGACCGGTGCCGGCGCCGTCGTCCGCAAGGACGTCCCCGCGGGTGCGCTGGCTATGAGCGTCGCCCCCCAGAGGAACATCGACGGGTGGGTCGAGAAGAACCGAGCAGGCACGGGGGCAGCGGACGCTGCCGCCCGGGAACGATCAGCAGAATAGGCGACTGGCATGGGGCGCAAGAAGAAGACGGCTGCACTCGACCGTGAGAAGGGCGTCGCACCCGGACTCATCGCGAAGACGAAGAAGCGGCTGGTCGTCGCGGGCGGACGCTCGCATCCCGAGCTGACAGCGGCCGTCGCCGCGGCTCTCGGCCAGGAGGTCGCTCCCGTCGAGCACCGCACCTTCGCCTCGGGTGAGATCTACGCCCGGTTCGAGGTCTCGATCCGCGGCTGCGACCTGTTCATCGTGCAGTCGTTCGGCGAGCCGGTGAACGAGTGGCTGATGGAGACGCTGATCATGCTCGACGCGGCCAAGCGCGCGTCGGCCAAGCGGATCACCGTCGTCGCGCCGTACTACCCGTACTCACGTCAGGACAAGAAGGGTCGTGGCCGCGAGCCGATCTCGGCCCGTCTCGTCGCGGACATGCTCAAGGTCGCCGGTGCTGATCGCGTGATGAGCGTCGACCTGCACGCCGCGCAGATCCAGGGCTTCTTCGACGGACCAGTCGACCACCTCTTCGCCAAGCCCGTGCTGCTCGAGCACTTCGAGGGAACCCTCACCGCGGAAGACCGCGAGACGCTCACGATCGTGTCGCCCGACATGGGCCGCGTGCGCGTCGCCGACACCTGGTCCGACAGCCTCGGTGCGCCGCTCGCGATCATCCACAAGCGCCGCGATCCGAAGGTCGCCAACCAGGTCTCGGTGCACGAGATCGTCGGAACCGTCGACGACCGCACCTGCCTCCTCGTCGACGACATGATCGACACAGGCGGCACCATCGTCAAGGCCGCCCAGGCGCTCAAGGCGAACGGTGCCCGCAAGGTGATCGTCGCCGCGACGCACGCCGTGTTCAGCGATCCGGCATCCGAGCGCCTGCAGGACGCGGCGATCGACCAGGTCGTCATCACCGACACCATCCCGCTCACCGAATCGCGTCGCTGGGAGGGGCTCACGATCCTGCCGATCGCGCCGCTGCTGGCGACCGCGATCCGCCAGGTCTTCGAGGACGGCTCGGTCACGAGCATGTTCGGCGGAGACGCCTGAGCCTCTGGCTGGATGCATATCGGGCATCCGGAATCCTCATAGCCGGATGCCCGAAGCTGGAGGCATGAACCAGCATCCCGTCGCCCGTACCGGAACCGCTCTGCTCGGCATCGCCGGCGCCCTCGTGCTCGCGGGATGCTCCGGCGCAGCAGACGCCGAGACAGGCGACGCGGCTCCGGGTACGTCGAGCGACGTGACAGCGCCGTACGCCGACGGCACGTATACGGCCGAAGGGTCGTATCAGACGCCCGAGACGGTCGAGACGATCGAGGTGGCCCTCACGATCGCCGATGATGCGGTCAGCGATGTCACGGTGGTCGGCGACCCGATCGCCCCCGAGTCGAAGAACTACCAGGGGCAGTTCATCGCGGGCATCTCGGACGAGATCGTCGGAGTGAAGGTCGACGATCTGGACGTCGACCGCGTTGCCGGGTCCTCGCTGACCAGCGAGGGCTTCGACCAGGCGCTCGCGAAGATCAAGGACGAGGCCGCCGCCGCGGCCGAGTGAGACGGCATGCACGCCTGGCGGTTCGACGCCATCGGGACGCGCTGGGAGATCGAGACCGCCGAATCGCTCGGCGACGGCGATCGCGCCCGGATCCAGAGCATCATCGGCTCTTTCGACGAGACCTGGTCTCGTTTCAGAGACGACTCGGTCGTCTCCGCGCTGCGGGAGCGAGGCGGATCCGCGCCGCTCGATCCGGATGCTGCCGCCGACGCCCAGGCGATGCTCGACGTCTACCGTGAGCTGGATCTCGCGACGCACGGCGCGGTGAACCCGCTGATCGGCGCGGCGCTCGAGGCGCTCGGCTACGACGCCGCGCTGAGCCTGCAGGCCGGCCCCGCGCTGCAGGCGCCCGGCGACTGGCGGACCCGACTGCGCGCTGACGCCGGTGCGCTGGTGCTGGAGGGTGCGGCCGTCATCGATGTCGGCGCGGTCGGCAAGGGCCGGCTGGTCGACCTGATCAGCGACGCGCTCGAAGGCAACGCCGGGCGGGTCACCGTCGACGGCAGCGGCGACCTGCGCGTACGGGGCGGCACGGCTCGGGTCGCGTTGGAGCACCCGTATGACCCGGCCTTTGCGATCGGAGTGGTGGAGGTGGCGGATGCCGCACTCTGCGCCTCCGGTGTCACGCGTCGCTCGTGGGCCGGCGGGCTGCATCACGTGCTCGACGGACGCACGGGCCTGCCGGTGCGCACCTGGGCTGCGACCTGGGCGCTCGCGGGCGACGCACTGCACGCGGATGCCGTCGCCACGGCGCTGTTCTTCGACGGGGGCCCGCCGCTCGCCGATCGCTGGGGCGTCGAATGGGTGAGGATGTCGACGGACGGGCGCGTGGAACGTTCTGCCGGTTTCCCCGGTGAGGTGTTCACCGCGGGCGGTGGGCGGCGCCAGGGCGGCGAGGATGCGGAAGAGTAGAACGGTGATCACTGCGTTTCTCGCCATGCGGCAGCGGGTGCTGGCCGTGCTCGGCGCCATCTCGATGTACCGTCTCGTGCTCTTCGCTCTCGCCGCGCTGGCGGTGATCGCCCTCGGACTCTCGCTCGCCGGTCTCGTCGGGCCCTCAGCGGGCGAGATCCTCGCGTCGTTCGCGGTGCTGTCAGTGGCGATCTCCGTGGTCGACGCGATCGCGCAGCGCGCGCTGCGACTGCCGTGGCGCATCGAGTCATCGCTTGTCACCGCGCTGATCCTGCTCTTCGTGCTGCAGCCGTCGCTGACGCTCCCCGGGCTCGGCGGCACGGCGCTCGCCGGAGTGCTCGCCAGCCTGTCGAAGTACCTCATCGCGTGGCGGGGGCGCCACATCGTCAACCCGGCTGCCTTCGGCGCCGCGGTCGTGACGATCCTGGGGCTGGGCACGTTCTCGGCGTGGTGGGTCGGCACGCCCTGGCTGTCGCCGTTCGTCGCGCTGTTCGGCCTGGTGGTGCTGTGGCGCACCGAGAAGGTGCGACTCGTGCTCGTCTTCCTGATCGTGGTCGTCGTGGTCTCGGTGGTGCGCCAGGTCGTGCAGGCGCAGACGTTCGGCGTGCCGTTCGACGCGGGCGATGCCCTCGTCGGCGCGATCACGCAGACCCCGTATCTGTTCCTGGGCGCGTTCATGCTGTCAGAGCCACTGACCCTGCCGCCTCGGCGGTGGCAGCAGTTCAGCGTCGCGGCGCTTGTCGGCGTGCTCGCCGGCTGGCCGATCGCGATCGGCACGCTGTTCACGCTCGGACAGGAGCGCGCGCTGCTGATCGGCAACCTGCTCGCCTTCGCCTTCGCGCTGCGCGGCTCGGTGCGCCTCGTGCTCACGAAGCGAGAGTTCATCACGCCCACCGCGCAGGAACTCACCTTCCGAGCCAAGGGCCGGGTGCGATTCATCGCCGGACAGTACGTCGAGCTGGAGGTGCCGCACCGCAATCCGGATGCCCGTGGCACTCGTCGCGAGTTCAGCATCGTGTCCGCTCCTGCCGACCTCCCGACGCTGCGCATCGCCTACAAGGACGGCGATCAGAAGCACCCCTCCAGCTACAAGCGAGCGCTCAAGGCCGCTGAGCCGGGAGCGGTGCTGGCGGTCACGGGCACCTGGGGGGACTTCGTGCTGCCGCGCGGCGCGTCACCTGTGCTCATGGTCGCCGCGGGTATCGGCGTGACACCGTTCGTGTCGCAGCTGCGGCAGCTGCAGGCCACCGGCGTGACGCGCGATGTCGTGCTGGTCTACGTGGCGTCGGAGGCCGCGGAGCTCGCCTTCCGCGACGAGCTCGCCGCGACCGGTGCGCGAACGATCGTGTTCACGCGCGACGAACCGGCCGACCTGCCCGCGCACTGGACCTGGGCGCAGGGCATCCGCCTTGATGCCGAGGGCCTGCAGCGCGTCGTGCCCGACCTGGCGAGCCGTCACGCGTTCATCTCAGGACCGCCGCGGCTCATCGCCGATCTGGCACCGGCGCTGCAGAAGGCGCGCGGCGTCACCACCGACGCGTTCGCCGGCTACTGAGTCTGCGGCCCTGGCCACCCTGCGTCGTCGGCCTGCTCGGGCGCGAGCGGCTCCCGCGCGCCGGCGGCGCGCGGCAGGCGCACGGTGAAGGCCGTGTCGCCGGGCTCGCTCTCGACGGTGATGGTGCCGCCGTGGCCCTCGACGATCGCCTTGGCGATCGCGAGCCCCAGCCCCGTGCCGCCGGTCTGCCGTGCGCGGGAGACATCGCCGCGGGCGAAGCGGGCGAAGAGCTCTTCGCGCACGGCTGGGTCGATGCCTGGCCCGTCGTCGTGCACGCGCAGCTCGGCGCCGGCCGGGGTGGCCGATACCGAGAGCGTGATCGTCGTGCCCTCTGGGGTGTGGGTGCGCGCGTTCGCGAGCAGATTGCCGACGACCTGGTGCAGGCGTCCCACGTCGCCGGTTACGGTGATGGGTTCGCCCGGGGTCTCCAGCTTCCAGTGATGGCCGGGGGCGGTGGGCTGCGCATCGGCGAGCGCCTCGACGGCGAGCTGTGAGAGGTCGACCTCGCCGTGCACGAGCTCGGCCCCCTCGTCGAGGCGGGCGAGCAGCAGAAGATCCTCGACGAGCCGGGTCATGCGCAGCGACTGCGCCTGGATGCGCTCCAGCGCCGAGGTCGTGTCCTCGACCGCGGGCGCGTCCTGCGACTGCCTGAGAGCGCGCAGCGACAGCTCGGAGTACCCGCGGATGGATGCCAGCGGTGTGCGCAGCTCGTGACTGGCGTCTGCGACGAATCGGCGCATGCGCTCCTCGTTGCGCTGGCGCGCCGCGAGCGACGAATCGACATGGTCGAGCAGCGTGTTCAGCGCCACGCCCACCCTGCCCACCTCGGTGCGGGGGTCGGCCTCGTAGTCGGGCACACGTTCGGTGATGCTCACCTCGCCGCGGTCGAGTGGCTGCCCGGCGACTCTCGATGCGGTGGCGGCGACGGCGCGCAGCGGTCGCAGCCCCATGCTGATGGTGAGCGCGGTCGTCAGCGCCAGCAGGATGAGCCCGCCGAGGGTCGCGAGAGCGATCACGGTGAACAGCGAGGTCATGGTGCGCTGCACCTCGGCCCGGGGGAGCCCGGTGATGACCACCACGTCGTTCTCCGTGCGATCGACCGTCACGCGGTACGAGCCGAAGTCGGGAAGGACGACGGTCGCGGATTTCGAGTCGTGCAGCGCCGAGGTGAGGGTGAGCAGGTCGCCTGCCGGGAGGCTCCGGCGGGTGTCGGGTGTCGCGATGACGCCCGAGGCGGCGGCGCTCGGCGGCAGCACGGCCACCAGCAGGCTGCCGTCGGAGACGATGCCGCCCTGGATCGCGGTCTCGGCCGTCAGCACCTCGCCGCGCAGCGCCGCCCGCTGCGCACGGTCGGTGACCAGCGCGGTCGTGACGTTCGACGTCGCGTCGAGCTGCTCCTGCAGGCCGTCTTCCAGCGTCTTGCCGAGCGTGGCGCTGGTGATGATGGCGACGATCACCAGGATGAGCGAGACGAACCCGATCACCGCGGCCATCAGCCGCGCCTGCAGGCTGAGGGGGTGGGGGAGCATGGGCTACTGCGGTGCTTTGATCATGTAGCCGACGCCACGCACGGTGTGCAGCAGGGGAGTGCGCCCCGCATCGATCTTCTTGCGCAGGTACGAGATGTAGAGCTCGACCACCGATGACTTGCCGCCGAAATCGTAGCTCCACACGCGGTCGAGGATCTGCGCCTTCGACAGCACGCGCCGCTCGTTGCGCATGAGGAAGCGCAGCAGCTCGAACTCGGTCGCCGTCAGCTCGATCTCGTCGTCGCCGCGCATGACCTCATGACTGTCCTCGTTCAGCGACAGGTCGGCCACGCGCAGGATGGACTGCTCGTCGTCTGCGTGGACCTGGCCTGAGCGGCGGATGACCGCGCGCAGCCGTGCGATCACCTCCTCGAGGCTGAACGGCTTCGTGACGTAGTCGTCGCCGCCGGCGGTGAGCCCGGCGATGCGGTCGGCGACGGCGTCTTTCGCGGTGAGGAAGACCACCGGCACGAGATTGCCCGACTCGCGCAGCCGACGCAGCACGCTCATGCCGTCCAGGTCGGGCATCATGACGTCGAGCACCAGGGCATCCGGCTCGAAGTCGCGCGCGACCTGCAGGGCCTCGAGGCCCGATGCGGCCGTGCGCACCTCCCAGCCCTCCATGCGCAGCGCCATGGCGAGCAGGTCGGTGAGCATCGGCTCGTCGTCGACGGCGAGGATGCGCAGCGGAGTTCCGTCAGGTCGACGCAGTTCGGGGTGCTCGGTGCTCATGAGGCCATTCTCGGGTGCGTTTCATCGAGAATCCATAGGTTTTGCTATGAGCGCTCTGAGTCCGGGTCGGTCGAGGGCAGCTCTGTGGCCTGCTGCTCCCATATCGAGCGCATCTCGTTCATGGTCCGCTCCATGATCGCGATCATCGCCGAAGCGGCCTTCTCAGCGTTGCCGGCCTGGATCGCGGTCGCTATGTCGACGTGCATCTGCAGCGCCTCGTGCGCGGGATACTGCGGCATGAGCCCATAGTGGGTGCGGCCGGAGAGCACTTCATCGACGAGGTGATGCATCTTGGCGAACATCTCATTGCCGCTCATCTCGAGCACCAGCGCGTGGAACTCGCGGTCCAGCTGCAGGAATCCCTCGGTGTCGCCCTTGCGGCCTGCGGCCCAGAGCCTGCCGGAGAGCCCGACGAGCTCGCTGGCCTGGTTGAGGGGCGCGCGCAGGGCGGCGAGCCGAGCGGCCGCCGGCTCGATGGCTCCGCGGAGCTCGGTCAGCGAGCGCAGCTGCGCGACTCGACTGGGGCCCGCCAGGCGCCACCGGATCACCTGGAGGTCGTAGACGTTCCACTGGGCGAGTGGCTGCACCCGCACGCCCACGCGTCTCTTCGACACGACCAGGCCGAGGGCCTCGAGGGCGCGCAAGGCCTCTCTGACCACCGGCCGTGAGACCTGAAAGCGGCCCTCCACCGACTCCGTGGTGAACGTGGACTCGGGGCCGATGGCGCCCGAGCAGATCTCGCGGCCGAGGGTGTCGAGCACGAGATTGCGCAGATCGCCGGTCACGGCGAGCGGCACGTGCGGCGGGGTCAGAGGCGACGGCATGTGTAGAGCATATCTTTTAGGCAACGAGGGTTGAATTGTCATACTTTTGGCGGTTATCGTGTCGATAGGGCAGATGTAACCCCGCATCTGAACAGTGCCGCAGCGAGGGAGCCCGGCACAGGATGGAGTCACAGTGAAGTACGGATCCAAGCCCGCCCGCGTGATCGCGGCGGCAAGTATCGCGATGGTGGCAGGAGCGCTGGCAAGCTGCAGCTCCGCACCAGAGGTCGACCCGGAGGCCGGTATCGAGGGTCAGACCATCAGAGTCACTCTCGCCAACCACGTCTGGACCGAGAGCATCAAGGAGCTCATCCCGGAGTTCGAGAAGGAGACCGGCGCGAAGGTCGAGATCACCCAGCTCGCCGAGGATCAGCTCTCCGACCAGTACAACGTCAAGCTCAACGCCGGAACCGACGAAATCGACGTGATGATGTACCGGCCGCTGCAGGAGGGCAAGCTCTTCGCAGACAACGGCTACCTCGCCGACCTCACCGACCTCGCGGAGGGAGACAAGGAGTGGGACTGGTCCGACTTCCAGAAGGGCCCGGCCGAGCTGACGACGTACGATGACGAGATCGTCGGCGTGCCGATCATCACCGAGCGCACCGTGCTCTACTACCGCAAGGACCTGCTCGAGAAGGCCGGTCTCGAGGTGCCGACCACGCTCGAGGAGCTGGATGCGGCCGCGGCCAAGATCCACGAGCAGAACCCCGACATCGCCGGATACATCGGTCGAACCGGCAAGTCCGCGGCGGTCACCCAGTTCAGCGCCTTCCTCTTCAGCTTCGGCGGCAAGTGGATCACCGACGACGGAGAGTCCGCGATCGACAGCGACGAGGCGCGCGACGCGTACAAGTTCTACGGCGACCTCATCCGCACGCACACCAGCGCGACGATCAACCCCGAGATGAGCTGGCCCGAGGCCTTCGCCGTGTTCCAGCAGGGCAAGGCCGCGTTCATCGCAGACGCGGACAGCCTGTACAAGAACATGACCGATCCGTCGCAGTCGACCGTCGCAGACAACGTCGGATTCGCGGCGTTCCCGGCCGGCGACGCGGGCGCGAAGCCCTACAACATCGCATCGTGGGGCCTGGCGATCAACGACGCCACCGAGAAGAAGGACGCCGCCTGGCAGTTCATCGAGTGGGCCACCTCGAAGCAGACGATGCTCGAGATGTCGAAGCTGGGCGTCTCCGGATCGCGCACCTCGGTCTGGGATGACGCGGATGCCACGGCCGACTACCCCGACGAGCTGATCGAGGCCATCAAGGTCAACGGCGAGAACGGTGTCGGCCAGGATCGCCCCCTTGTCATCCAGGTCGCGCAGGCGCGTGAGATCGTCGGCGACCCCATCGTCACCGCCATCGCCGGCGGCGACGTCGACGCGGCCGTCGACACGGCGGCCAAGGCCTTCGACGAGTTCCTCGCGGAAGACGCCGAATAACGATCCGATCCCGCACCGCCCCGCCGTCGCGGGGCGGTGCGGACCGACCTTTGGACGCATCATGACCGCATCCCCGACCGTTCCCGAGGTGGGCGCGCGCGAGCGCTTCAGCCGCTGGGCCGACCGCCACCGCAAATGGGTCCTCGCCGGCCCGTCGATGGTCTTCACCCTGCTGATGCTCGCCATCCCGCTGGGATGGACCATCTACCTCGGCTTCACCGATTCGAAGCGCTCCGTCCGTCGCGACTTCGACTTCATCGGCTTCGAGAACTACGCGGAGGCGCTGACCGACACCGAGCGCTTCTGGCCCTCGGTGGGCCGCACGGTGTACTTCACGGCCGGCGCCCTCTTCTTCGAGCTCATCCTCGGCATGATCATCGCCCTTCTGCTCTGGAAGCCGTTCCGGGGCCAGGGCGTGGTCCGCACGATCGTGCTGCTGCCCCTCGTCGCCACCCCCGTCGCCGTTGGCATGATGTGGCGCCTGCTGTTCGAGCCCAACATCGGCTTCGTCAACGAGATGCTCTCGTGGGTCGGCATCGCACCGCAGCCCTGGCTCGCCGACCCCGCCACCTCGCTGTCCACCCTGATATTCGTCGACGTCTGGCAGTGGACGCCGATGGTCGCCCTCATCCTGCTCGCCGGTCTCACCGGACTGCCCGAGGAGACCCAGGAGGCGGCCCGCGTCGACGGCGCGAACGCATGGCAGCGCTTCTGGTTCGTCACCGTTCCGCTGATGCGTCCCGTCATCATCGCGGCCGTGCTGCTGCGCGGAATCGACGCGCTGAAGACGTTCGACATCCTCTACGCCACCAAGGGCAAGGGCGGCGGGTCTTCGCACGACGTCGAGACCCTGAACGTCTACGCGTACGGCCTGAGCTTCGACTACAACGAGTACGGCCTCGCCTCGGCGGTGCTGATCCTCTTCTTCCTCATCATCCTCGCTGTCATCTGGGTGCTGCAGATGCAGAGAAAGGGCCGGGAGTCATGACCTCCGCCACCCACACCCGCGCACTGGTCGCGCCTGGACCCGCGCCGCTGATCCGTCGCCGCAAGTTCCGCTGGGGCTCGGTCGGTCGCTTCGTCGGCCTCGCCCTCATCGTGCTCGCCTTCCTCGGCCCCATCGTGTGGATGGTGCTCGCGAGCTTCAAGCTCAATGTGCAGATCTACGACGCCAGCCAGGCGCTGCTGTTCGAGCCCACTCTGCAGAACTACGACACGGTGTTCGACCCGAGCCGCGGCAACTACCTCGTCTACATCTGGAACTCGTTCTTCGTCGCGTTCATGGCGACGGGGCTCTCGCTGCTGCTCGCGGTGCCGGCCGCGTATGCGATGAGCCGGTTCCTCATGAACCGCTCAGCGCTGGTCGTGCTGCTGGCCCGCATCATCCCCGGCGTCAGCCTGCTGGTGCCGTGGTACTTCATCTTCGCCCAGCTGAAGATGACCGGCGGCTACCTGCCGCTGATCCTGTCGCACATGTTCGTGTCGCTGCCGCTGATCCTCTACATCATGATGTCGTTCTTCGACCAGCTCCCCGAAGAGCTCGAGGAGTCGGCGCAGGTCGACGGGCTCACAGCGATCGGCGCGTTCTACCGCATCACGCTGCCGCTGTCCGTGCCCGGCATCGCGACCGCGACGATCCTGTCGTTCATCTTCTCGTGGAACAACTTCATGTTCGCGCTGGTGCTGGCCGGGCAGTCGACCAAGACCCTGCCCGTGGCGATCTTCGACTTCATCGGGTACGCCTCGATCGACTGGGGCGCCCTGATGGCGGCATCCGTCGTCGTCACCACCCCGATCATGCTGATCGCGCTGTTCACCCAGCGCTACATCGTCTCCGGCCTGACCGCCGGCGCGACGAAGGGATGACCATGTCGCACAGATCACCCGTCGCGATCGTCGTCATGGGCGTGCAGGGCATCGGCAAGACCACCACGGGACGGATGCTCGCCACCCGCCTCGGGGTGCCGTTCATCGATGGCGACAGCCTGCACCCCGCCCGCAACGTCGCGCTGATGGCCGCCGGAACACCGCTCGACGACGCCGACCGCGAGCCGTGGCTGCGGCTCGTCGGCGACACCATCGCCGCGCACGCCGCCACGGGCGGAGCCGTCGTCGCCTGCTCGGCGCTCAAGCGGGCGTACCGCGACACGCTGCGCGCCCATGCGCCTTCGCTGTACATCGTCGAGCCGTGGGGGCCCATCGAGCTGATCGCCTCGCGCATCGCGGCGCGCAGCCACGAGTACATGCCTCCGACTCTGCTGCAATCGCAGTACGACACGCTCGAGCCCCTCGAGCCAGACGAGCGGGGCATCCAGGTGAGCGTCGAGCAGAGCCCCGACGACGTGGTCGAGCAGATCCTCGCCGACTACCTCGCAGACACGGGGGAGGCGGCGTGAGCGCCATCGCGAGGGTTGAGGCGCTGCCGGTCGCGCCTCGCTGGCTGTTCGTGAGGATCGAGACCGACGACGGCCTCGTCGGCTGGGGAGAGGGTTCGCTCGAGGGGTACGCAGACGTCGTCGCGGCCGCCGTCGTCCAGTTCGCCGCCTACCTCGTCGGCAAGGACCCCGACCGCATCGAGGACCACTGGCAGGTGCTCACCAAGGGGCAGTTCTACCGTGGGGGCGCCGTGCTGGCCAGTGCGGTCGCCGGCATAGACCAGGCGCTGTGGGACCTCAAGGGCAAGCGCCTCGGGGTGCCAGTGCACGATCTGCTCGGCGGCGCCGTGCGCGATCGCATCCGTGCCTACGGCTGGGTCGGAGGCGACGACCCCGACGAGGTCGCCGATCACATCTCCGCGCAGGTGGCCGTCGGGCTCACCGCCGTGAAGATGAACGCCTCGGGCCGGATGAGCAGGAACGGCTCCGTCGCCGAGCTCGACCGCGTCGTGGCCAGGGTGGCCAGCGCCCGCGAGGTGCTCGGTCCTGATCGCGACGTGGCAGTCGACCTTCACGGACGCTTCACGATCGCGACGGCCCGCAGACTCGCGCCGCTGCTCGAGCCCCTGCATCCGTTCTTCCTGGAAGAGCCTGTCGTGCCCGAGAACACGCACATGATCGAGCGGATCGTGGAATCGACCAGCATCCCGATCGCGACGGGGGAGCGGCTGTACTCGCGCCAGGAGTTCATCCCGTCGCTGCAGGCAGGCGTCGCCATCCTCCAGCCCGATCTGTCGCATGCCGGCGGCATCTCAGAGGTGCGGCGCATCGCCGCCATGGCGGAGGCCTTCGATGCGATGATCGCCCCGCACTGCCCGCTTGGTCCCATCGCGCTGGCGTCGTGCCTTCAGGTGGCTTTCGCCTCGCCGAACCACCTGATCCAGGAGCAGTCGATCGGGATCCATTACAACCAGGGCGCGGAGGTGCTCGACTACGTGGTCGACACCGAGCCGCTGCGCTTCGTCGACGGCTGCTTCGAGCGCCTGACCGCGCCTGGACTCGGGATCGAGGTCGACGAGAGCGCGGTCCGCGACGCGGCATCGCGCTGGCAGCCATGGCAGAACCCCCTCTGGCGTCATCCCGACGGATCGGCGGCGGAGTGGTGAACGAACGAGAGGACAATCTGCAGTGATCATCGACAAGGCCGAGGTGATCGTCACCAGCCCCGACCGCAACTTCGTCACGCTCAAGCTGACGACGGACGACGGTCTGACGGGACTGGGCGACGCCACCCTCAACGGACGCGAGATGGCCGTCGTGTCCTACCTGACCGAACACGTCGTCCCGCTGCTCATCGGCCGGGACGCGCATCGCATCGAGGACACCTGGCAGTTCCTCTACCGCTCGGCGTACTGGCGCCGCGGGCCGGTCACGATGGCGGCCATCGCCGCCGTCGACGTCGCGCTGTGGGACATCAAGGCGAAGGCCGCGGGGATGCCGCTGTACCAGCTGCTGGGCGGAGCGAGCCGCACGGGCCTGCTCGCCTACGGGCACGCCTCGGGAAAGTCGCTGCCCGAGCTCTTCGACAGCGTCCGCAGCCACCTGGATCAGGGCTATCGCGCGATCCGCATCCAGACGGGTGTCCCGGGTCTGAAGTCGATCTACGGGATCGCCTCGAACGCGACCTTCGAGGCGAACGCCGGCACTCGGTACGACCACGAGCCAGCCCAGCGCGGCGCCTACCCGTCCGAAGAGGACTGGGACACCCGCAGCTACCTGCGGCACGTGCCGACCGTCTTCGAGGCCGTTCGGAACGAATTCGGTCCCGAGCTGCCGCTGCTGCACGACGGTCACCACAGGATGACCCCGATCCAGGCCGCGCAACTGGGCAAGTCGCTCGAGCCCTACGACCTGTTCTGGCTCGAGGACTGCACGCCCGCCGAGAACCAGGAGGCACTCCGTCTGGTTCGCCAGCACACCACGACCCCGCTGGCGATCGGCGAGATCTTCAACACCGTCTGGGACTACCAGCAGATCATCCGCGAGCAGCTGATCGACTACGTGCGCAGCGCCGTCACGCACACCGGGGGCATCAGCCACCTCCGACGCGTGCTCGACTATGCGGCGCAGTACCAGATCCGGTCCGGCATGCACGGCCCGACCGACATCTCACCGGTCGGGATGGCAGCGGCCATGCACCTCGGCCTGGCGATCCACAACTTCGGCATCCAGGAGTACATGCAGCACGGCAGCAGGACGAACGCCGTCTTCCAGCAGTCGTTCACCTGGCAGGGCGGAATGCTGCACCCCGGCGACGAGCCCGGCTTGGGGGTGCAGCTCGACCTCGACGAGGCGGGGAAGTACCCGTACCAGCAGGCCTACCTGCCGTACAACCGTCTCGCCGACGGCACCGTGCACGATTGGTGAGCTGACGCAGAGCAGAAGGGGGCCGCGGCGATGCCGCGGCCCCCTTCTGCTGAGCGCGTGGCGCAGCTCGCTGCTCAGTGCGTGTCGACCGCCGGGATCTCGGTGCGGTCGCCCGACCACAGAGTGTGGAAGGTGCCGTCCTTGTCGATACGACGGTAGGTGTGCGCGCCGAAGAAGTCGCGCTGTCCCTGCACGAGCGCTGCGGGCAGGCGGTCTGCACGGATGCCGTCGTAGTACGACAGCGAGGACGAGAACGCCGGGGCAGGGATGCCGGCCTGAGCCGCCGCGATGACGACGCGGCGCCACGAGGCCTGACCGCGCGAAAGAGCCTCGGCGAAGTACGGTGCGGTGAGCAGCGCGGGCAGATCGGGCTCGCCCGCATAGGCCTCGGCGATGCGGTTCAGGAACTGGGCGCGGATGATGCATCCCGCGCGCCAGATCTTGGAGACGGCGCCGAGGTCGATCGTCCAGCCGTACTCGACAGCGCCGGCGCGGATCTCGTCGAAGCCCTGGCTGTACGCGACGATCTTCGACGCGTACAGCGCCAGGCGCACGTCCTCGATGAAGGCGTCGGCGTCGTCGACGACGAAGTCGCCCTCGGGGCCGGGGAGGTGGGCGGCGACGGCGCGCTGCTCGGGGTGAGATGAGAGGGAGCGCGCGAAGGTCGCCTCGGCGATGCCCGACACAGGAACGCCGAGAGCGAGAGCCGTCTGCACGGTCCATGCGCCGGTGCCCTTGGCGCCGGCCTGGTCGACGATCACGTCGACCAGCGGCTGGCCCGTCTCGGCATCGATCTGGCGCAGCACCTCGGCGGTGATCTCGATCAGGTACGACTCCAGCTCGCCGGTGTTCCACTCGGCGAAGATGTCGGCGATCTCGGCGGGCGACTTGCCCGTGCCGCGACGGATCAGGTCATAGGCCTCGGCGATGAGCTGCATGTCGGCGTACTCGATGCCGTTGTGCACCATCTTCACGAAGTGGCCGGCGCCGCCGTGGCCGACGTGCGTCACGCAGGGCTCGCCCTCGGCGACCGCGGCGATCGACTCGAGGATGGGACCCAGGGTCACCCACGACTCGTCCGAGCCGCCAGGCATGATGCTCGGGCCGAGCAGTGCCCCCTCTTCGCCGCCCGAGATGCCCGCACCGACGAAGTTGATGCCGGTCTCGCGAACCGCCTGCTCGCGGCGGATCGTGTCGGGGAAGTAGGCGTTGCCGCCGTCGACGATGATGTCACCTGGTTCGAAGACACGCACCAGCTCGTCGATGACGGCGTCGGTGCCGAGTCCCGCCTTGACCATGATGATCGCGGTGCGCGGCTTCTGCAGCGAAGCGGCGAACTCCTCGTACGAGAAGGTCGGCACGAAGCCCGCCTCCGGATGCAGCGACACGAGCTCGTCGGTCTTCGCCCGCGAGCGGTTCAGGACCGCCACCGTGTTGCCCTCGCGGCTGGCGAGGTTGCGGGCCAGGTTCGAACCCATGACGGCGAGTCCGACGACTCCGATGTTGGCTGCGGCTGTGGGCACAGGGATCTCCTCGAGTGATGAAGGGGTGATCCCACAGTATCGGTGCCGGACGGTCGCGAACCGTTCGTTTCATCGGCTCGTGCGGGCGATCGGCCCCGGGCGCAGTGAGCCGGGCGTGCCGGCCGTGCGGTCAGTCCTTGCGGTAGCCGGAGCGTCCCATCGAGAACATCGCGGCGAACGACGACACGACGCCGCAGACGGCGATCGCGCCGATGATCCAGAGGACGACGTGCGAGAGGAAGGCGGCATCGAGCATGCTCACAGCCTACCGACCTTTCGGGTACCATGGAGGAGTTCCTCGGCGAGGGAGCGCGTTCATGCGCGCATCCGTTATCGACGCGGTGACGTGAGCCCGGTGGTCGGCTGGATGATTCAGCCGCACAGCGTCTCGCCTCCTCGTGTCCGCACCCGAGGCTTCCGAGACCATGACCATCGCGCGGCCCCGTCCCGCGTGCCTGAAGGAGAACAACATGTCTGACGAGAACAAGGTCGTCGCCGAGACCCGCACGAGCTTCGGCAAGGGCTTCGCCCGCCGCCTGCGCGCCGCCGGCAAGATCCCTGCTGTGATCTACGGCCACGGCACCGACCCCGTGCACGTGGCCCTGCCCGGCCACCAGGTGTCGCTCATCATCCGCCGCGCCAACGCGCTGCTCGACCTCGACATCGACGGCACCTCGCAGCTCGCCCTCGTGAAGGACGTGCAGAAGGACCCGGTGCACCAGATCATCGAGCACATCGACCTCCTGGTCGTGAAGAAGGGCGAGAAGGTCTCGATCGACCTGCCCGTCGTCCTGACCGGCGAGTCGTTCGCGGGCACCATCGCGAACCTCGACGCCACGACCCTCGCGGTCGAGGCCGAGGCCACCCACATCCCCGAGAACGTCGAGGTCTCGGTCGAGGGCCTCGAGGAGGGCGCGCACATCACCGCCGCCGACGTGAAGCTGCCCAAGGGCGTCACGCTCGTCGCCGACCCCGAGACCCTCGTGGTCGCGATCTCGGTCCCGGCCGCGCCGGTCGAGGACGAGGCTGAGGGCGACGCTGCGGCTCCGGCCGAGGACGCCGCTGAGGCTCCGGCCGAGGACGCCGCCGCGGAGTGATCCGCTGACGATCCTGACGGAGGGGGCGCGATCTGATCGCGTCCCCTCTGTCATATCCCGTCGTCGTCCACCATCCCCGATCCGCCCGCCCGAGAGGAACAGGCATGACCACCACCTGGCTGATCGTCGGCCTCGGCAACCCCGGCCCGCGCTATGCGCCGACCCGCCACAACATCGGGCAGATGGTCGTCGACGAGCTGGCTGATCGTCGCGGTGAGCGGTTCCGTGAGCACAAGGCAGGGGCACGTGTCGTCGAGACGCGCCTTCGGCCCGGCGGCGATCGCATCGTCCTCGCCAAGCCCAACTCCTACATGAACACCTCGGGCACGCCGGTCGCTGCTCTCGCGCGTTTCTACTCGGTCGAGCCCGAGAACGTCATCGTCGTGCATGACGAGCTCGACATCCCGTTCGACAGCATCCGCCTGAAGGTCGGCGGCGGCCATGGCGGGCACAACGGAGTGCGAGACATCGCGCGCACCCTCACGACCCCCGACTTCCTGCGGGTGCGCGCGGGCATCGGCCGTCCGCCCGGTAGGCAGGACCCCGCCGACTGGGTGCTCGCGCCGTTCGGCTCAGTCGAGTCGAAGACGCTGCCGATCTTCATCTCGGATGTCGCGGATGCTGTCGAACAGCTCGTAGACGAGGGCCTTCTGGCGGCCCAGCAGCGGCATCACTCCCGCTGAGCGGCCGTGCTCGGCGCGTCTCGCGTCTCAGACCGTCGAGCCGAAGGCGATCCCGTTGCCGATGCCGTACAGGAGGGTGACGGCGAGGAAGAAGAACATCGGGCCCAGTACCGCGATCACGATCGCCGCGATGCCCATCCCTCGTCCGCGACGGCGGCCGATGGCGATGATGCCGGCGACGATCGCAAAGAGCCCGAGCGCGGTGCCGAGCCAGAACATGATCTCCGCCCACAGCGTCTCGATGCGGGCGGGGGAGAGAGCGGCGATCACGACGTCACCGCTCACGCTGACGAGTTGATCGATCGAGACGACGAGTCCGATCTGAAGAGCGAGCACGCCGGCGACGACCGGGGTCACGAGCGTCGCGACGAGCGCCGACGCGAGCGCCAGCGCTCCCGTCCGGCGCGACGAGGGCGTCGGTGCGGGCACCGCATAACCTCCGACCGGAGCGTGATAGCCGCCGACCGGAACGCGATAGGCGCCAGGTGGCGGCGCCTGCGGTACGGGCGCACCGAAACCCACCGCAGGCGCCTGCGGTACGGGCGGAGCTCCGTCCGCGGGTGGCACGGAGCCTCCGGGCGGAATGAACGGATCGGACATCTCGCTCCTCAGACGCGGCGCAGCAGGCCGACGCGGTCGTAGACGTCTGCGAGGGTGGCGTCTGCCACGGCGTCCGCCTTCGCCGCGTTCACGGCGAGCAGGCGGTCGAGCTCTGCGGGGTCGTCGAGCAGCGCGTTCGCGCGCTCGCGCACAGGACCGAATTCGTTCACGACGACCTCGGCCAGGCCCTTCTTGAAGTCGCCGTAACCGCGGCCCGCGTACTCGTCCTCGATCGATCCCACCTGCCGCCCGGTGAGGGCGGCGTAGATCGTGAGCAGGTTCGAGACACCCGGCTTGTTCTCGCGGTCGAACCGCACTGATCCTTCGTTGTCGGTCACCGCGCGCATGATCTTCTTCGCCGACTTGGCGGGGTCGTCGAGAAGCCACAGCACTCCTGCATCGCTCTCGGCGGACTTCGACATCTTCGACGTCGGGTTCTGCAGGTCGTAGATGCGCGCGGTGTCCTTCTGGATCACCGGGGTGGGTACCGTGAAGGTCGTGCCGAACCGGCTGTTGAAGCGCTCGGCGAGATCGCGCGTGAGCTCGACATGCTGCTTCTGATCGTCGCCGACCGGCACCAGCTCGCTCTGGTAGAGCAGGATGTCGGCGGCCATCAGGACGGGATAGGTGAACAGGCCCACCGAGGTGGAGTCCTGGCCGTAGCGCTGCGACTTGTCCTTGAACTGGGTCATGCGGCCGGCCTCGCCGAACCCCGTGATCGTGCTGAGGATCCACGCCAGCTCGGCGTGCGCGCGCACGTGTGACTGCACATACAGGGTCGACTTCGACGGCTCGATGCCCGCGGCGATGTACTGCGCGGCGGTGCGGCGCGTCTTCTCGCGCAGCTCTTCGGGCTTCTGCGGCACGGTGATCGCGTGCAGGTCGACCACCGAGAAGAAGGCGTCATACGCGCTCTGCATGTCACGCCACTGCAGAAGCGCCCCGATGTAGTTGCCGGCCTGGAGGGAGTCGGCGGAGGGCTGCATTCCGGAGTAGAGGCGTGGTTTCGTCACGGGTCAATCCTATGGGGCTGTGTCATGCGCATCCGCCGGGTGGTGCGGGTGCCGTCGACCGTCCGGGCGGGTGATCGTGTGGTGCTCAGTACGTGTAGTCGACGATCACGGGGGCGTGATCGCTCCAGCGCTCTGAGTAGGTCGCGGCACGTGCGACCGTGTAGCCGGTGGCGCGCGCGGCGAGGGGCGGGGTGGCGAGGTGATAGTCGATCCGCCATCCGCTGTCGTTGTCGAATGCCTTGCCGCGCATCGACCACCACGTGTACGGGCCGGGTACAGGGCCGTGGTGCGCTCGTCCCACGTCGACCCATCCGAGTCCCAGACCGCCGCCCTCCGTGGCGAACGAGCGGGTGTCGCTCAGCTCACCGACCATGCCGCGGCCGATTCCCTCCTGTCCGAGCACGGCCTCGCCTGCGGCCCCCAGGAAGCGATCGAAGTACGCGCGCTCACGCGCGAGGAAGCCGGACTTGCGCACGTTGCCCTTCCAGTTCAGGATGTCGAAGGGCTGGTGGCCCACGTTGAGGTCTCCCGTCACGAGCGCGTGGGCGTCATCGGCGCCCAGCTGCGCCATGCGCGACCCCATCGCGTCGAGGAACTTCCACTTCTCGATCTGCTTCGGGGTGTCGGCCTCGCCGGAGTGCACGTAGGCGCTGACGACAGTCAGCGGCATGCCGCCGATCTCGAAGTCCGCCTCGAGCCAGCGGCCGGCCGAGTCGAAGTCGTCGGCACCCAGCGCGGTGCGGGAGGCGAGAGCGGGGGTCCGGCTGAGCACGGCGACGCCTGCGCGGCCCTTCGCCGTGGCGGGGTCGTGCAGCATCGACCAGTCGGGGAACGCTTCGAGAAGGTGCTCGTCCTGACCTCGCACCTCCTGCAGGGTCAGGATGTCGACATCCGCCGTCTCCAGCCAGGAGTGCATGCCGTTGCGCACGGCCGCACGGATCCCGTTGACGTTGACAGAGGCGATACGCAGATGAGGCATGGCATCCAGCCTAATGAGAGCTGCCGACACTGCTGCCCTGCTCCGCCTCATCCAGCTCCGCCGCCGCATCCGCCCACTCCGCCTGCGCGATGAGCAGCTCGGTGCGACGCGCTCGGCGATGCCGCCATGACGCCCGCTGCAGCTCCGCGCCGGCGGCCCGCACACGCTCACGGGCCTGACGCTCTGCGTCGACCAGGTGTGCTCTCTGCACCGCAGCGGGATCGGGTCGCTCGAGCGGCTCGTCGCGATCGTGCGCACTGAGCGCGATCCAGGTGGCCGCCAGAAGGATCAGCACAGCGACGATCCGGCACCACAGCAGCAGCGCTACCATCACGGCGAATGTCGCCAGCAGCGGATTGCCCGGACTGTGCGCGAACAGCAGGCCGGCGCCGAGCTGAGACGCGGCCACCAGGACGCCGCCCAGCGTCGAGCCCGGCCAGATCCGCCGCCAGCGGATCGACGTCCCGGTCAGGAACCGCACGAGAAGAGCGATCGCGGTCGCGTCGATGGTCACGATGACGAGCACCGACGAGGCGCGCACGAGCGCGGCGTACGGCACGCTGCCGATCTGCCAGCCGAGCAGCTCGAGCAGGCCGCCCAGCGCCCAGACCCCGGCTACCGAGAGCACGGCGCCGACGAGCAGGGCGATGCCGAATGCGAGCGCGCCGAGCGCGTCGCGCAGCTTGAGCAGCATGTAGCTGCGCGAGTCGAAGGGAAGGCCGAACATGTTGCGCACGGCGCGTCGGGTGAAGGTGACAGCGCCGATCGCCGCCCAGATCGACACCGCGGCCGCGATCGCGCCGGTGACGGTGAAGCTGCTGGTCGCCGCCACGGCGATGTCCCGCACATCCTCAGGCCTGGCGAGACCGGTGCCCGCCTCGTCGATGATGCCGGGCAGGTAGCTGTTCGCGATCCGGATCAGAGCTTCGACGGCGGGCTCGCTGCCGCCCAGCCACACACCCGCCACGGCGAACGTCACGTAGACCAGCGCCGACAGCGCGAACAGCGCCTGATAGGCCATGCCGGCCGAGAGCAGGAAGCCGTTGCGGCGCAGGAAGCGCCGCCAGACGCGCACGGGGAAGAGCTCCGCCACCCGCTGTCCCCATACAGCAGCGCGCCCGGCTGAACGAGTCAGTCGGGCGCGCATGATGCTGTCTGCGCTCAGCGGCCGCCGCGCAGCACTGCCTGCTTGACCTCGGCGATCGCCTTGGTCACCTCGATGCCGCGGGGGCAGGCCTCGGTGCAGTTGAAGGTGGTGCGGCAGCGCCACACCCCCTCCTTGTCGTTGAGGATGTCGAGGCGCACGTCTCCGGCGTCGTCGCGCGAGTCGAAGATGAACCGGTGGGCGTTGACGATCGCCGCCGGGCCGAAGTACTGGCCGTCGGTCCAGAAGATCGGGCACGACGAGGTGCACGCGGCGCACAGGATGCACTTGGTGGTGTCGTCGAAGATCGCGCGGTCGGTGATCGACTGCACGCGCTCCTTGCCCTTCTCGGGCGTCGAGTTCGCGATGAGGAAGGGCTGCACCTCGCGGTAGGAGGCGAAGAACGGCTCCATGTCGACGATGAGGTCCTTCTCGAGCGGCAGGCCCTTGATGGCCTCGACGTAGATCGGCTTCGAGATGTCGAGGTCCTTGATCAGCGTCTTGCAGGCCAGACGGTTACGGCCGTTGATGCGCATGGCGTCGGAACCGCAGATGCCGTGGGCGCAGGAGCGGCGGAACGAGAGCGAGCCGTCGACCTCCCACTTGATCTTGTGCAGAGCGTCGAGCACGCGGTCGGTCGCGTAGAGCTCGACGTCGTAATCCACCCAGCGCGGCTCCTCGTCGACCTCGGGGTCGAAGCGGCGGATGTTGAAGGTGACCAGGAAGGACTGCACCCCCGAGTCGTTGGCGGCGTCGGCTGGTGCCTCTACGACATCGGTCATGATCAGTACTTCCTCTCCATGGGCTGGTAGTTCGTGACGACCACGGGCTTCCAGTCCAGCTTGATGTGGTCCGAGGCGTCGGAGGAGTGCGCGTCTCCCACCAGGTAGGCCATCGTGTGCTTCATGAAGTTCTCGTCGTCGCGCTTCGGGAAGTCGTCGCGCATGTGGCCGCCACGGCTCTCCTTGCGGTTGCGGGCTGCGTAGACGACGACCTCGGCGATGTCGAGCAGGAAGCCCAGCTCGACGGCCTCGAGCAGGTCGGTGTTGAAGCGCTTGCCCTTGTCGTCGACGTGGATGTTCTTGTAGCGCTCGCGCAGCTCCTCGATGACGCCGAGCACGTGGGTCAGCGACTCCTCGGTGCGGAACACCTGGGCGCCCTTGTCCATCTCGTCCTGCAGCTTCTTGCGCAGCACGGCGATGCGCTCGGTGCCCTGGTTGTTCCGAAGACCCTCGACCATGTCCTTGACGAAACCGGCGGGGTTCTCGGGCAGCGGCACGAAGTCGGCGGTCTTGACGTACTCGACGGCGTTGCGTCCTGCCCGCTTGCCGAACACGTTGATGTCGAGCAGGGAGTTGGTGCCGAGGCGGTTCGAGCCGTGCACCGACACGCACGCGCACTCGCCGGCCGCGTACAGGCCGGGGACGACGGTCGAGTTGTCGGAGAGAACCTCGGCGTCGTTGTTGGTCGGGATGCCGCCCATCGCATAGTGCGCCGTCGGCATCACCGGGACGGGTTCGACAACCGGGTCGACACCGAGGTAGGTGCGCGCGAACTCGGTGATGTCGGGGAGCTTGGTCTCGAGCACCTCGGCGCCCAGGTGCGTGCAGTCGAGCAGCACGTAGTCCTTGTGGGGGCCGGCGCCGCGTCCGTCGAGCACCTCCTGCACCATGCTGCGCGCGACGATGTCTCGCGGGGCGAGGTCCTTGATGGTCGGGGCGTAGCGCTCCATGAAGCGCTCACCCGAGGCGTTGCGCAGGATCGCGCCCTCACCACGGGCGCCCTCGGTGAGCAGGATGCCCAGGCCCGCGAGACCCGTCGGGTGGAACTGGAAGAACTCCAGGTCCTCGAGCGGCAGGCCCTTGCGCCAGACGATGCCGACCCCGTCGCCGGTGAGGGTGTGCGCGTTCGACGTGGTCTTGAAGATCTTGCCGAAGCCGCCGGTCGCGAAGATCACGGCCTTGGACTGGAAGACATGCAGGTCGCCGGTGGCGAGGTCGTACGCGACGACGCCAGCGACCTGCGTGGCGCCCGAGGCGTCCTTCACCGTGATCAGGTCGAGGACGTAGAACTCGTTGAAGAAGTTGATGCCGAGCTTGACGCAGTTCTGGAACAGCGTCTGCAGGATCATGTGACCCGTGCGGTCGGCGGCGTAGCAGGCGCGGCGGACCGGCGTCTTGCCGTGCTCGGCCGTGTGGCCGCCGAAGCGGCGCTGGTCGATCTTGCCGTCGGGCGTGCGGTTGAACGGCAGGCCCATGTTCTCGAGGTCGATGACCGCGTCGATCGCCTCCTTGGCGAGGATCTCAGCCGCGTCCTGGTCGACGAGGTAGTCGCCGCCCTTGACCGTGTCGTAGGTGTGCCACTCCCAGTTGTCGTCCTCGACGTTCGCGAGGGCCGCAGCCATGCCGCCCTGCGCCGCGCCGGTGTGCGAGCGCGTGGGGTACAGCTTGGTGATCACGGCGGTCTTCGCGCCGGGGCCCGCCTCGATGGCGGCGCGCATGCCGGCGCCGCCGGCGCCGACGATGACGATGTCGAACTGGTGGTAGTGCACCCCGTCGCGCACGACGGAGTCAGAGGTCTGCGTAGTCAATGATCTGCCTTCTTCGCTTACTTGCCCAGTGCCTGGCAGGTCTCCCACATCGAGCCGTCCTCGAGGACGCCCGCGCAGGGGTCGAACGTGAACACCACGAGGGTGCCCAGGATGATGAGGAGCGCCGCCGCCAGGCCCAGCGCCCAGACGAGAGCCTTGCGGGCCTTCTCGTGGGTGACGTAGTCGTTGACGATGGTGCGCATGCCGTTCGCGCCGTGCAGCAGCGCGAGCCACAGCATCAGAACGTCCCACCACTGCCAGAACGGCGTGGCAAACTTGCCGGCGATGAACGCGAAGTCGAGCTGGTGGATGCCCTCGTCGACCATCAGGTTCACGAAAAGGTGGCCGAAGATCAGCACGACGAGCAGCACGCCCGAGCCGCGCATGAACAGCCATCCCCACTTCTCGAGGTTGACTCCGCGCTGACGACGGGCGACGGGCACAGCGGTCTGCGTGGTCATCAGTGACCCCCTCCGAATCCGGCGAACGCGAGCGACAGGTGGCGCGGCACGAAGCCGAGCATCACGACCGCCCACAGGCCGAGCACGATCCAGAACAGCTGGCGCTGGTACTTCGCGCCCTTCGACCAGAAGTCGACGATGATGATGCGCAGGCCGTTGAACGCGTGGAACGCGATGCCGGCGACCAGCACCACCTCGCCGAAGGCCATGACCGGGTTCTTGTAGGTGCCGATCACCGCGTCGTACGCCTCAGGCGACACGCGGATGAGCGAGGTGTCGAGGACGTGCACCAGAAGGAAGAAGAAGATCGCGACGCCGGTGATGCGGTGCAGCACCCACGACCACATGCCTTCGCGGCCCCGATACAGTGTGCCGCGCGGGGACCGTGACGTGGTCTCCGAAATCGACGGTGTCAAGCGTGTGCTCGTGGACACGTCGTCCTCCCTGATCGATGAGACGTCGTGCATGCATCCGGGCACGCCCGACCTCACTCATCCTATTCCTGTCAGAAGGCTGGGTGCGACGAAGGGCACCCTTAGCCGCAGATCCCCGTCTCACGGTCGGGGGTCAGGCGGACGGGTGCCGCGGAGGGCGTCCCGATCGGCCCGGCTAGGGTGTGAGGCATGTCACGAATCGATGACTTCTACGCGGTGATCCCCGCGGGCGGGATCGGCAGCAGGCTGTGGCCGCTGTCGCGGGCGGATGCCCCCAAGTTCCTCCACGACCTGACGGGCTCGGGCCATTCGCTCCTGCGCGATACGTGGGACCGGCTGGCGCCGCTGGCGGGGGAGGACCGCATCGCTGTGGTGACCGGCCGCGCGCACCGCGCGGCCGTGGAGGCGCAGCTGCCCGGCATCCAGGATGCCAACGTCTTCCTCGAGTCCGAGCCGCGCGAGTCCGCTGCGGCGATCGGGCTCGCAGCCGCCATCCTGCACCGGCGCGACCCCGATGTGATCATCGGCTCGTTCAGCGCCGATCACGTCATCCGCGGCACGCGCGTGTTCGAGTTCGCTGTGCGAGACGCCGTCGAGGTGGCACGCGAAGGGTACATCTGCACCATCGGGATCACCCCGACAGAGCCGGCCGTCGGCTTCGGGTACATCGAGAAGGGGGCTGAGCTCGTCGTCGACGGCGCCCGCGAGGCGGCCCTCGTGAACCGCTTCGTCGAGAAGCCCGATCTCGAGACCGCGAAGGCCTACGTCGCCGACCGAGCCCATCTCTGGAACGCAGGCATGTTCATCGCCAAGGCGAGCGTGCTGCTCGACGAGCTGCGGGAGAACGAGCCGGAGCTCCACGCCGGTCTCATCGAGCTCGCCGAGGCGTGGGACGACCGCGAACGCCGTGGGCCCGCCGTCGACCGCATCTGGCCGAGGCTGAAGAAGATCGCCATCGACTACGCCGTCGCCGAGCCCGCTGCGGAGCGCGGGCGTCTCGCCGTCGTTCCCGGCCACTTCGACTGGGACGATGTGGGCGACTTCGCCTCGCTCACCAAGCTCATCACCAACGGGCGCAAGAACGACCTCGCCGTGCTCGGGCCGCGCGCCCGGGTGCTGTCGGATGCGGCGAGCGGGATCCTCGTGTCGCAGACGACGCGTGTGATCAGTCTCGTCGGAGTGCAGGACATCGTGGTGGTCGACACCGACGACGCGCTGCTGGTGACGACGGTCGAGCACGCCCAGCGGGTCAAGGGGGTCGTCGAGTCGCTCAAGCTGACCGGTCGGGACGACGTGCTCTGACGTGTCCTGTGAGGCACGGCCAAGCGCACTCGCGGGTCATGATTGCGGATTTGTAACCTTTCGCCAGCACTTCGGGGCCGGGCGTGCACGAATCCCGTAACACTGGGTAACCTCGATCGATCCGCGATGTCCGCGGAACTTTCCCGGGAGGCATGAGTGTCCATCTCCATCACCAAGAAGCTGCTCGGCGTCACAGTCGCCGCCGGTGTCGTTCTGAGTCTCGCCGCCTGCGGCCAGGCTCCCGCTGACAAGCCGTCAGGCGACGGCGACAAGCCCGCTGCATCCGACTTCCTGCCCTGCATCGTGTCCGACATGGGCGGCTTCGACGACAAGTCCTTCAACCAGCTCTCGTTCGAGGGTGCGAAGAAGGCCGCCGACGAGCTCGGCGTCGAGCTCAAGGACGTGCAGTCGAACGCCGAGACCGAGTACGGCCCCAACGTGACGAACCTCGTCGACGAGGGCTGCGACGCGATCGTCGCCGTCGGCTTCGCGCTGTCGCAGGCGACCGTCGAGGCGGCGACCGCGAACGAGGACATCGACTTCATCCTGGTCGACGACGCGGCAGACAACGACTTCAACGGCGAGAAGGACGCGGCCAACGTCAAGCCGCTGCTCTACAACACGGCTGAGGCCGCGTTCCTCGCGGGCTACCTCTCGGCCGGCTACTCGAAGACCGGCAAGGTCGGCACCTTCGGCGGCATGGAGTTCCCGACCGTCACGATCTTCATGGACGGCTTCAAGCAGGGCGTCGACCACTACAACGAGGTCAAGGGCAAGGACGTCAAGGTCGTCGGCTGGGACGGCAAGACCGGCTCGTTCACGGGCGGCTTCGAGGCCAACCCCGACGCCAAGCAGGTCGCTGTCAACATCCTCAACCAGGGCGTCGACGTGATCCTGCCCGTCGGCGGCCCGATCTACCAGTCGGCGCAGCAGGCCATCAAGGAGTCCGGCAAGGACATCGCCCTGATCGGCGCGGACGCCGACCTCTTCGTCACCGACCCGAGCACGAAGGACGTCGTGCTCACCTCGGTGCTGAAGGCGATGGACCTGTCGACCTACCAGGCCGTGCTCTCCAGCGGTGAGGGCGAGTTCGACGCCGAAGCGTATGTCGGCACGCTCGAGAACAAGGGCGTCGGCATCGCCGAGCTGCACAACTTCGCAGACAAGGTCGACTCGGGCCTGCAGGACGAGGTCACGCAGCTGCAGCAGGACATCATCGACGGCAAGGTGAAGGTCACCTCGTACCTGAGCAAGTAAGACCGTCCGGATCGGGGAGGTCGGCGAATGCCGGCCTCCCCGTTTCTGCCTGAATAGGATCAGAACATGAAGCTTGAACTGCGCGGCATCACGAAGAGGTTCGGCGCGCTGACAGCCAACGACCACATCGATCTCACCGTGGAAGCGGGTGAGATCCACTGTCTTCTCGGTGAGAACGGCGCCGGCAAGTCGACGCTGATGAACGTGCTCTACGGCCTCTACCAGGCGGACGAGGGCGACATCCTGCTGGACGACGTCGTCCAGAACTTCGCCGGCCCCGGCGACGCGATGGCCGCAGGCATCGGCATGGTGCACCAGCACTTCATGCTCATCCCCGTCTTCACGGTCGCCGAGAACGTCATGCTCGGCAATGAGCAGACGACGTTCGGCGGTCGTCTCGACCTGAACGCGGCTCGAGCACGGGTTCGCGAGATCTCCGACCGGTTCGGCTTCGACGTCGATCCGGATGCCCTCGTCGAAGACCTGCCGGTCGGCGTCCAGCAGCGCGTCGAGATCATCAAGGCCCTCTCCCGCGAAGCGCGGGTGCTCGTCTTCGACGAGCCGACCGCCGTGCTCACGCCGCAGGAGACCGATGAGCTGATGGCGACCATGCGCCAGCTCAAGGAGCAGGGCACCTCCATCGTCTTCATCACCCACAAGCTGCGCGAGGTTCGCGAGGTCGCGGACCGCATCACCGTCATCCGGCTCGGCAAGGTCGTCGGCGAGGCGTCGCCGACCGCGTCGAACGAGGAGCTCGCCTCGCTCATGGTGGGTCGAGCCGTCGAGCTGACCGTCCACAAGGAGACGCCATCCGTGCGCGGCAACGGGCTGGTGGTCAGCGACCTCACCGTCACCGACCCGGCTGGAACCGTCGTCGTCGACGGCGCCTCGTTCGAGGTGCGCGGCGGCGAGGTGCTCGCGATCGCGGGTGTGCAGGGCAACGGCCAGACCGAGCTCACAGAGGCCATCATCGGCCTGCAGGAGAACGTCCGCGGCAGCATCCGCCTCGACGGGCAGGAGCTCGTGGGCCGCACCGTTCGGCAGATCCTGGACGCGGGCGTCGGCTTCGTGCCCGAGGACCGCAGCGTCGACGGTCTGGTCAAGGAGTTCTCGATCGCCGAGAACCTCATGCTCGATCGCTCGCACGGCGCGCCCTTCGTCAAGGCCGGCACCGTGCAGCGCTCACTGCTGCACGACTTCGCCCACGACCGCATCGCTGAGTTCGACATCCGCACGCAGGGTCCGCACCAGGCGGCGGGCCGTCTCTCCGGCGGCAATCAGCAGAAGGTCGTGCTGGCTCGCGAGCTGAGCCGTGACCTCGCGCTGTTCGTCGCCGCACAGCCCACCCGCGGCGTCGACGTCGGCTCGATCGAGTTCATCCACAAGCGCGTCATCGAGACCCGCGACGCGGGCGTGCCGGTGATCGTCATATCCACCGAGCTCGACGAGGTGGCCGCCCTCGCCGACCGCATCCTCGTGATGTACCGCGGCCGGATCATGGGAATCGTCCCCGGCGACACGTCGCGCGAGAAGCTCGGCCTCATGATGGCCGGCATGTCCGAGACCGCGGCCGACACCACGGCGAGCCCGATCACCTCCACGAACGGAGAGAGCGCATGAGCGCGACCCAGACACCGGCACCGCAGACGCCGGCCCCGCTCGCCGAACCCGAGACCAAGGTCGCCCCCTCGCGCTGGCAGACCGCGCTGCAGGCCATCGTCACCGGCAACGGCATCATCTCTCTGCTGGCCGTGCTGCTCGCTGTCATCGTCGGATCGATCATGATCGCCGCGACCAATGAAGAGGTGCAGGCCGCGTCCGGCTACTTCTTCGCGCAGCCGGGCGACACCTTCGCCGCGATCTGGGAGGCCGTCACCGGCGCCTACGCCGCGCTGTTCCGCGGGGCGATCTACAACTTCAACGCCGAGACGTTCGACAAGGGCATCCGACCCCTCACCGAGACGCTGAAGTTCGCCACCCCGCTGATCGCCGCCGGTCTCGGCGTCGGTCTCGCATTCCGCGCCGGACTCTTCAACATCGGCGGCCAGGGGCAGATGCTGATGGCCGCAGCCGCCGCTGGCTACGTCGCCACCGCGATGGACCTGCCGATGGGCCTGCACCTCGTCGTCGCGATCGTCGCCGGCCTGATCGCCGCGGCGATCTGGGCCGGGATCGCTGGTCTGCTGAAGGCCCGCACCGGTGCACACGAGGTGATCACGACGATCATGCTCAATCACATCGCCTTCTATCTGCTGGCGTGGATGCTCGCCACGCAGGGCCTGCTGCAGGCCCCCGGTTCGAGCAACCCGAAGACCGCTCCGATGGCGGAGACGGCGGTGCTTCCGCAGCTGCTCGGACCCAGCTACAAGCTGCACGCCGGCTTCCTGCTCGCACTCATCGCCGTCGCCTTCACCTGGTGGCTGCTCGAGCGCTCGTCTCTCGGCTTCCGCTTCCGCGCGGTGGGTGAGAACCCCTCGGCGGCCAAGGTCGCCGGCATCGACGTCGGGCGCATGTACTTCGTCGTCATGCTCATCGCCGGCGCGCTCGTCGGCATCGCGGGCGTCAGCCAGGTGCTGGGCACCGAGGTGCGCGGCTTCAGCGGCGGCATCGACGCCGGCATCGGCTTCGACGCCATCACCGTCGCGCTGCTCGGACGCTCGTCGCCGATCGGCATCCTCTTCGCGGGCCTGCTGTTCGGCGCCTTCAAGACCGGCGGTTTCACGATGCAGTCCTCGCAGGGCATCCCGGTCGAGATCATCCTCGTCGTGCAGTCCCTGATCGTGCTCTTCATCGCCGCGCCGCCTCTGGTGCGCGCCATCTTCGGACTTCCCCAGCCGGGCCGTCCGAGCCGCAAGGCCAAGCGGATCGCCAAGGCCCGTCGCAACCAGACCGAGGGAAAGAAGGTGTCGGCATGAGCATCACCGCTCCCGTGACCGGTGCGCCGCAGGGCGACATCGACCAGCCGCGCGTCGTCACCGTCGTCTCGTGGAAAGCGCCGATCATCTTCGGCATCTTCACCGTGCTGTTCGCCCTGCTGCCGCTGCTCGTTCCTCGACCAGGCGACACGACCTTCCGGCTCGCCGAGCAGAACGCCGCGATCGCCGTGCCCGACGTGCTGCTGCCGGCCACCCCCACCGCGTGGATCGCGGTGCTGCTGCTGGCGCTGTGCACCGGGTACGCGGCCATGACGGTCAAGGCGCACCGTCGTCTGCCGCTCTGGCTGATCGTCGCGTACGTCGCGGTGCTGCTGATCGGCTTCCTCGCCTGGGCAGGCGCGGGCGCGACGCTGCCGATGATCGGACTGCTGGCGGGAGCCCTGGCGCTCGCTACTCCGCTCATCTTCGGTGCCCTCGGCGGCGTGATCGGCGAACGCGCAGGCGTCGTGAACATCGCCATCGAGGCGCAGATGCTCGCCGGTGCCTTCACCGCGGCTGTCGCCGGCTCGCTCGCGGGCACCCCGTGGGCCGGTCTGGTCGCCGCGATGCTGGCGGGTGTGCTCGTCGCTCTCGTGCTCGGCGTCTTCACGATCACGTACTACGTCGACCAGGTCATCGTCGGCGTGGTTCTGAACGTGCTCGTGATCGGCATCACCACGTTCCTGTTCCGTCAGGTGCTGGCCCCGAACACCGAGACCATGAACAGCCCCGACACCTTCTCGGTCGTTCCGATCCCGGTGCTGAGCGAGATCCCCCTGATCGGCCCGATCCTGTTCCAGCAGTCGTTCATCGTGTACCTCATGTACGCGGTCGTGGCGCTGGTCTGGTTCGGCCTGTACCGCACCCGGTGGGGTCTGCGTCTGCGCGCCGTGGGCGAGCACCCGCAGGCGGCCGACACGGTGGGCATCAAGGTCGCGGCGACCCGCTACCGCGCCGTGCTGCTCGGCGGTGCCGTGGCCGGCCTCGGTGGCGCGTTCTACACGCTCGTGTCTGTGCCCAGGTTCAACCAGGAGATGACCGCGGGTGCGGGCTTCATCGCCCTCGCCGCCGTGATCTTCGGCAAGTGGGACCCGATCCGCGCGACGCTCGCGGCGCTGCTGTTCGGCTTCGCCACCAACCTGCAGGGCGTGCTCAGCGTCATCGGCTCGCCGGTGCCCAGCCAGTTCATGCTCATGCTTCCGTACGTCGTGACGATCTTCGCGGTGGCCGGCCTGGTCGGGCGCTCCCGCCCGCCGGCAGCCGACGGCGAACCGTACATCAAGTCATAGGAGAACACGTGACCGACATCGATTGGGACGAGCTGAGACAGGTCGCCACCGAGGCGATGCACAAGGCGTACGCGCCGTACTCGCGGTACAAGGTGGGAGCTGCGGCTCTCGTCGACGACGGACGACTCGTCTCCGGCTGCAACGTCGAGAACGCCTCGTACGGCGTCGGGCTGTGCGCCGAGTGCGCCCTCGTCGGCGATCTGCACATGTCGGGCGGCGGCCGGCTCGTCGCGTTCGTGTGCGTGAACAACGACGGGCAGACGATCATGCCGTGCGGCCGCTGCCGTCAGCTGCTGTTCGAGCACTCCAGCCCCGAGATGCTGCTCGAGACGGTCTCGGGCATCCGCACCATCGACGAGGTGCTGCCCGACGCCTTCGGGCCGCGCGATCTGGAGGACGTCCGATGAGCACGCAGGAGTCGCTCGCGCCCAGCGGGCACCAGGCCGTCGAGGCGTTCGACGCGATCGACGTCATCCGCGCGAAGCGCGACGGCGGCGTCGTCCCGGAGAAGGCGCTGCGCTGGATGGTCGACGCCTACACGCGCGGATACGTCTCCGACGCCCAGATGGCGTCGTTCGCGATGGCGGTGTTCCAGCGCGGCATGCAGCGCGACGAGATCCGGGTGCTCACCGACGCCATGATCGCGTCGGGGGAGCGGATGAGCTTCGCCACCCTGGGCAAGAAGACCGTCGACAAGCACTCCACCGGCGGCGTCGGCGACAAGATCACGCTGCCGCTGGCACCGCTCGTCGCCGTGTTCGGCGTCGCCGTTCCTCAGCTCTCCGGACGCGGTCTCGGCCACACCGGCGGAACGCTCGACAAGCTCGAGTCGATACCAGGCTGGCGCGCCGCGCTCAGCAACGACGAGATGTTCGCGCAGATGCAGAGCGACGTGGGCGCGGTGATCTGCGCCGCGGGGTCGGGCCTCGCCCCGGCCGACAAGAAGCTCTATGCGCTGCGGGATGTGACGGGAACGGTCGAGGCGATCCCGCTGATCGCATCGAGCATCATGTCGAAGAAGATCGCCGAGGGCACCGACGCACTCGTGCTCGACGTCAAATTCGGCAACGGCGCGTTCATGCAGGACATCGACCGTGCGCGTGAGCTCGCTCGCACGATGGTCGAGCTGGGCACCGATTCCGGTGTCGCGACGACCGCGCTGCTCACCGACATGAACGTCCCGCTCGGCCTCGCGATCGGCAACGCCAACGAGGTGCGCGAGTCGGTCGAGATCCTCGCCGGCGGCGGCCCCGCCGACGTGCGCGAGCTGACGATCGCCCTCGCCCGCGAGATGCTCTCGCTCGCAGGTCAGCCTGACGCCGATGTCGAGGCCGCTCTCGACGACGGCCGTGCGATGGACAGCTGGAAGGCGATGATCCGCGCGCAGGACGGCGACCCGGATGCCCCGCTGCCGACCGCACGCGAAACGCACGTCGTCACCGCCGAACGCGACGGCGTCGTGACCCGGATGGACGCTCTGCCGTTCGGCATCGCGGCCTGGCGTCTCGGCGCCGGCCGTGCGCGCGCCGAGGATCCGGTGGTCTTCGCCGCTGGCATCGACCTCGCCGTCAAGCCGGGTGAGCGGGTCACCGCCGGTCAGCCCCTGTTCACGCTGTCGGCAGACGACGACGCCCGTTTCGCTCGTGCGCTCGACGCCCTCGAGGGCGCATACGAGATCGGCGACCCCTCGGTGGCGCCGGCCGCTCAGCCCATCGTGCGCGAGCGCATCACCGCCTGAATCCCGGAGGATCACCCATGAAGATCGACGAACTGCGCGCTCTGCCGAAGATCTCGCTGCACGACCACCTCGACGGCGGCGTGCGCCCCGCGACGATCCTCGAGCTCGCCGACGCGGCGGGACTCGAGGTCCCGGCGCAGGACGCCAAGGGCCTCAGCCGCTGGTTCGCGAAGCAGAGCGACGCCGGCTCCCTCGTCGAGTACCTGAAGACGTTCGATCTGGTCACCTCCGTGATGCAGTCGGAGGCGGCCCTGACCCGGGTCGCGCGCGAGTTCGTCGCCGACCTCGCCGCAGACGGCGTGATCTACGGCGAGATGCGCTGGGCGCCTGAGCAGCATCTTGCGGGCGGCGTCAGCCTCGACGACGCGGTGCGTGCCGTGCAGCGCGGCATCGAGGAGGGGGAGGACGAGGCGGATGCCGCGGGTCACAGCATCCGGGTGGGACAGATCCTCTCCGCCATGCGTCAGAACGACCGGGTGCGCGACATCGCCGAGCTCGCCGTCCGACACCGCGAGGCGGGCGTCGTCGGCTTCGATACCGCCGGACCTGAGGACGGCTTCCCTGCCTCGCAGCACCGCGAGGCGTTCGACTACCTCGCCGGGGAGTTCATGCCCGTCACGGTGCACGCGGGGGAGGCAGCGGGCCCGGCATCCATCCGCTCGGCCCTGATCGACGGGCGTGCGCTGCGTCTGGGCCACGGAGTGCGGATCGCCGAGGACCTGCAGGTGATCGAGCGCGAGGGAGACGAGGTGCAGGTGCAGTTCGGCGACCTGGCGCGCTGGGTGCGCGACCGTGAGATACCGCTCGAGCTCTCGCCTTCGTCGAACCTGCAGACCGGGGCGATCGCACAGTGGGGCGACGAACTCGCCGACCACCCGTTCGACCTGCTCTACCAGCTCGGCTTCTCGGTCACCGTGAACGTCGACAACCGCACCATGAGCGGCACCTCGCTCACCCGCGAGCTGTCGCTGCTCGTCGACGCGTTCGGCTACGACCTCGACGACCTCGAGGCCTTCCAGTTCAACGCCGCCTCGGCCGCCTTCCTGCCGGTCGAGGAGCGTGAGGAGCTGGTCGAGATGGTCGCCGAGGGCTTCGAGCGCTGAGCGGCCGATGAGCTCGGTCTTCATCGCGGGCCCGGCATCGTGGAACACGCTCGTCGTGCTCGACAGGCTGCCCGAGCCTGTGCCGCACATGCAGTTCGCCGAGGACTCGTGGGAGACCGTCGGCGGCACGAGCGCGGGAAAGGCACTGAGCCTCACCGCTCTGGGGCGCGACGTCCTGCTGTATGCGATGAGCGCGAACGACGGTGCCGGCATGCGGGTGCGTGCCGCGCTGGCGGATGCCGGCGTGCCCACCCTCTGGGCGGACGCTGAGGTCACGGAGCGGCACCTCAACCTGATGACGCGAGCGGGCGAGCGGGTGTCGCTGTACCTCGCGTCCCCGCCGCCGGGCGACGGTGCAGACGACTCCGCGATCGAGGCCGCCATGCAGGCCGCTGACGCGCTCGTGCTGGACCTCGCCGCCGAGCCGCTGCGGCTGCTGCCGCTCGCACAGCGCGCGGGACGTCCCGTCTGGGTCGACGTGCACGACTACGACGGCGAAGCGGAATTCCATCGACCGTTCCTCGCAGCCGCCGACGCGGTGTTCTGCAATGCCGATCGGCTCGACGACCCGGTCGCCTTCCTGCGGTCGCGGGTGGCGGCGGGCGCGTCGCTGGCGGTGTGCACGCTCGGCGCCGACGGTGCGGTCGCGATCGACTCCGAGGGGAACGCGCATCGCGTCAGTGCGGCGCCGGTCGATGTCGTCGACACGAACGGCGCAGGTGATGCCTTCCTGGCGGGGGTGCTCGACGCGCGCCTCTCGGGCGCGACGGTTGCGCAGGCCCTGTCGGCGGGTGCCCGCTCAGCATCCGTCGTGCTGGCCTCCCGGCATCTGCATCCGCTTCTCGACCACTGACGTCAGTCGAGCCCGGCGGCGAGAGCGCCGACCGACTCGGTGATCTCTGCGCGCATGTCGTCGTCCGAGATCGCAGGAGTGCCGTCGCCGGCCTGCGGGCCGTACGCGCCGAAGGACGCGTGCGACGCGCCATCGATCTCGATGAGCTCGGCGCTCTCCGGAAGCAGGTGCCTGGTATCCGCGATCTTCTGCGGCGTCGACAGTCCGTCCTCACTGCCCGACAGGCTCAGTACAGGCAGCGCTGACTCCGACAGGTCGTTCGCGCAGTACGAGGCGAAGAGGACCAGCGCATCGGCGTCCGCCGCGAGCTGGCAGGCGCGCACCCCGCCCAGCGAATGCCCGCCCACGATCCACGTGCCGACCTCGGGCGCGGCCGAAGTGAACGCGTCCAGCCCTCGCGGATCGAAGAACGCGAGGTTCAGCCACGGCCGTGTGATGACGACGGTGATGCCGTCGTCTGCGGCGAGATCCTCAAGTGTCGAGAGGTAGGCCTCGGGCTGGACCTTCGCGCCGGGGACGAACACGAGGCCGACCTCCGAGTCGCCATCGGCGGGAGAGAGCACGACGCCCTCCGGTGTCTGCTCGATCGTCACGGCGGGGTTGTTCTCCGCCTCGGCGAGCGGGCCGGGCTCGGCGCCCATGACGCCGACCTGGCTCCATACGACGGTGCCGACGACGAGAAGCACGACCAGGGCTCCCAGAGACCACAGGACGCGGAGGAGGATGCGCGTGGAGCGCGTGCGGGCCATGGATCGAGACTATCGTCGTGCGAAGAGGCCGACGGCCGTGCACACAACGACCACCGAGGACGAACGCGAGCCCCGTGACGCGCTGGGTCACCGCCGCGACGACGGTCGCGGCGGTGACGACGGCCAGCACTCAGCGACGCTCGGAGAGCAGATCCCGCACGGCGGACTCGAGCTCGGCGACGGCGGACGCCGCTGCTGCCGGGCTGTCGCCGCGCGCGTCGATGTACACCTTGAGCTTGGGCTCGGTGCCGCTCGGGCGCACGATCACCCGCGACCCGTCGTCGAGACGGTAGCGCAACACATCGCCCGCCGGCACACCCGCATCGCCCGCAGCGAGGTCTTCGGCGGACGCGACGGCACGAGAGCCGAACGATGCCGGCGGCTGCGCTCGCAGCGACGACATCGTTCCGGCGATCAGCGAGAGGTCATCGACACGAACTGACACCTGGCCGCTCGCGAAGTGCCCGATCTCAGAGCCCAGCTCGTCGAGCAGGCCGGCGATGCTGCTCTCGCGCACCCTGGCCTCGGCGGCGAGCCCCAGCAGCGCGACCGCAGCGGAGATGCCGTCCTTGTCGCGCACGGTGCCCGGGTTCACGAGATAGCCGAGGGCCTCTTCGAATCCGAACACCATGCCGGGCGCACGGGAGATCCACTTGAATCCCGTCAGCGTCTCGTGGAAGTCGAGCCCGTACCGCTCGGCGACAGCGCCGAGCCCGGGCGATGAGACCAGCGAGCAGGCGAGGGATGCGCCTTCTTGTCCCTGAGCCGCGCGAGCAGCGCGCCATCCGAGGAGCAGACCGACCTCGTTGCCGGTCAGACGGCGCCAGCCGCCCTCAGCGGAGGCATCCGGGATCGCTACCGCGAGACGATCGGCATCCGGGTCGTTCGCGATGATGAACTCGGCGTCGGCTTCACGTGCGCGAGCGAAGGCGAGATCCATCGCGCCCGGCTCCTCGGGATTCGGGAACGACACCGTGCGGAAGGTGGGGTCGGGATCGCGCTGTGCATCGACCATGCGCGGCGCCGGATACCCGGCCGCCTTCACGACGCGTGAGAAGGTCTCCCAGCCCACACCGTGCATGGCAGTGTACACCCAGCGCATCTCCTGCACGCCGAACGGCGCGGGTGCGACGGCGGCGGTCGCGGCGATGTACGCCTCGACGACGTCCTCCCCGGCCACCTCATAGGCGTCCGATCGGGGAAGCAGTCCGACGTCGCCTGCGTCGGCGACGCGCTGGATGTGCGCGGCGATCTCGGCATCAGCGGGTGCGACGATCTGGGATCCTTCGTCTGCGCCGCCGAGGTACACCTTGTAGCCGTTGTCGTTCGGCGGGTTGTGGCTCGCGGTGACCATGACTCCGGCATCCGCCTGCAGATGACGCACTGCGAAGGCGAGCACGGGCGTCGGCAGCAGGCGGGGCAGCAGGACGGCGCGCAGACCCGCACCGGCGAAGATCTCGGCGGAGTCGAGGGCGAAGCGGCGCGAGTTGCGGCGCCCGTCATAGCCGATCACCACGGTCGGGCGCGGTCCCGAGCCCGAGTCGCGCTGCAGCAGGTAGCCGGCGAAGCCGGCTGCCGCCTGCGTCACGAGCACCCGGTTCATGCGGTTGCTGCCGGCGCCGAGCTCACCGCGCAGGCCGGCTGTGCCGAAGGCGAGGCGGCTGCCGAAACGGTCGTCGAGATCCGCTGCAGCGGCGGGGTCGCCGCTTGCGGCGCGAGTGATGATGCCCGCGAGCTCGTCGCGTGTCTCGGCATCCGGATCCTGTCGCAGCCAGGCGCGCGCCTGGGAGAGGCGCTCGTTCACAGCGCCTCGATCACCCGGGCGAGCAGCGCCGAGATCACCGGCTCCGCCTCACGGCCCGCCTCTATGACCTCGTCGTGGCTCAGCGGGGTCTTCTGGATGCCCGCGGCCAGGTTCGTGATCAGCGAGAAGCCCAGGATCTCCATGCCCGCCTGGCGGGCGGCGATGGCCTCGAGGGCGGTCGACATGCCGACGATGTGACCACCGATCGCCTTCGCCATCTGCACCTCGGCCGGAGTCTCGTAATGCGGACCGCGGAACTGGGTGTACACGCCCTCGTCGAGGGTGGGGTCGACCGTGCGCGCGATGTCGCGCAGGCGGGTCGAGTACAGGTCGGTCAGATCGATGAACGTCGCGCCCTCGAGAGGAGAGTCGGCGGTGAGGTTGATGTGATCGCTGATCAGCACCGGCTGGCCGGGCTTCCATGTCTCGCGGATGCCGCCGGCGCCGTTGGTGAGCACCATGATCTCGGCGCCGGTGGCGGCGGCGGTGCGCACCGAATGCACTACGCGGCGCACGCCGTGGTCTTCGTAGTAGTGGGTGCGCGCGCCGATCACGAGAACGTTCTTCCCGTTCGGGGTGCGGATGCTGCGCAGTGTGCCGACGTGGCCCTCGAGAGCGGGCTTCGAGAACCCTGTCACCTCGGTCGCGGGGACCGTGGCGACGGTCTCGCCGATGAGCTCAGCGGCCTTGCCCCAGCCGGAGCCGAGGGTCAGGGCGATGTCGTGGTGGTCGACCCCGGTGAGGCGCGCGATGTCGGCGGCCGCATCGGCTGCGACGGCGAACGGGTCCGCCGTCGGGTCGTCCAGGGGGTTCAGGGTGGTGTCACGCATGAGTCCACTCTAGGAAGGTGGCAGGGCGGGTGCCAGGATTGCGGAAGAATGGAGTTCATGTCTCAGACTTCCTTCGCGAACAGGCAGAGCGTCGCCGTCCTCGGCGGCGGCCCCGGTGGGTATGAGGCGGCGATCGCCGCCGCCCAGCTGGGAGCGGATGTGACGCTCGTCGAGCGCGTCGGGGTGGGCGGCTCGGCCGTGCTCACCGACGTCGTGCCGTCGAAGAGCCTCATCGCGACCGCCGACGCAGCGGTCGCCATCGCCGGGGCGAGCGACCTCGGCGTGCAGTTCTATGCGCGCGGTGCGAACGACAAGCCCCTCAAGCCCGAGATCGCCATCAACCTCGCCGCGGTCAACAAGCGACTGCTCGCCCTCGCGGGCCAGCAGTCGGAGGACATGCGCGCCACCCTGCTCGAGGCCGGCGTTCGTATCATCTCCGGCCACGGCCGCCTCGAGGGTCCGAACGCGATCGTCGTCGCCACCGGCCCCGGCGGCACCGACTTCGACCGCGTCGAGGCGGATACGGTGGTCGTCTCCGTTGGTGCGTCGCCGCGCGAGCTGCCCACGGCGAAGCCGGACGGCGAGCGGATCCTCACGTGGACCCAGCTGTACGACATGAAGGCGCTGCCCGAGCACCTGATCGTCGTGGGCTCCGGCGTCACCGGTGCGGAGTTCGCCTCGGCGTACATGAACCTCGGCGCGAAGGTCACGCTCGTGTCGAGCCGCGACCAGGTGCTTCCCGGCGAGGACCAGGATGCCGCGAAGGTGCTCGAGAAGGTCTTCACCCGCGGTGGCATGCAGGTGCTCTCGAAGGCGCGGGCCGAGAGCGTCGAGCGCACCGACGACGGCGTTCTCGTCACGCTCGCCGATGGGCGCACGGTCGAGGGAAGCCACTGCCTGATGGCGGTCGGATCGATCCCGAACACCGCCGGGATCGGTCTGGAAGAGGCCGGCATCGAGCTGACCGAGTCCGGTCACGTCCGCGTCAACCGTGTTGCGCGCACCTCGGTGCCCAACGTCTACGCGGTCGGCGACTGCACGAACTTCTTCCCGCTGGCATCCGTCGCCTCGATGCAGGGCCGCACGGCTGTCTTCCACGCCCTCGGCGACATCGTGATCCCGCTCGAGCAGCGCAAGATCACCGCGAACATCTTCACCGCGCCCGAGATCGCGACGGTCGGGTTCTCCGAGCAGGACATCGAGAACGGCGAGGCCGACGGCATCGCGCACAAGCTGCCGCTCGCCGCCAACCCGCGCGCGAAGATGCTCGGCATCAAGGACGGGTTCGTGAAGGTCATCGCGCGCCGAGGGTCCGGAACCGTCATCGGCGGCGTGATCGTCGCACCTCGGGCATCCGAGCTCATCTACCCGCTCGCCATCGCGGTCGAGCGACGGATGACGGTCGATCAGGTCGCCCGGGTCTTCGCCGCCTACCCGTCGCTCACGACGAGCATCACCGACGCGAGCCGGGCCATGCACGCGGTCAGCGCCGTCTGACTCCGCACCACCAGACGAAGAAGGCGCGTCCCCGATCGGGGACGCGCCTTCTGCACTGTCAGGTCGGATCAGCTGATCGTGAGCAGCTGGTGCCCTGCCGACACGGTCGCACCAGGCGTGGCGTCGATGTTGCCGACCACGCCGTCCTTGTGCGCCTGCAGCGGCTGCTCCATCTTCATGGCCTCGAGCACGACCACGAGATCGCCCTTGACGACCTGCTGGCCCTCTTCGACGGCCAGCTTGACCACGGTGGCCTGCATCGGCGACTTGACGGCGTCGCCTGAGGCGCCCGCGTTCGCGGTGGCGGTGTGGCTGCGACGCGACGGCGGCGCGGCCGCCGGACGACCCGCGGTGCCTGCGACGGGAGCGGCGACGCGGTCGGGCAGGCTCACCTCGAGGCGCTTGCCTGCCACCTCGACGACGACCGTGTGGCGGCCCGGTGCTGCCGCAGGGCCTTCCAGCTCGCCGTCCCACGCGGGGATGTCGTTGACGAATTCGGTCTCGATCCAGCGCGTGTACACGCCGAACTCGCCGTCGGCCGCGACGAAGGCGGGGTCGTTGACGACCTTGCGGTGGAAGGGCAGCACGGTCGGCATGCCGGAGACCTCGAACTCGTCGAGGGCCCGACGCGAGCGCTCGAGCGCCTCGGCGCGGTCGCGACCGGTGACGATGATCTTCGCCAGCAGCGAGTCGAAGGCGCCCGAGACGGCGTCGCCGGCGGTGACGCCGGAGTCGAGGCGGATGCCGGGGCCGCCGAACGTCTTGAAGACGTTGATAGGGCCAGGCTGGGGGAGGAACCCGCGACCCGGATCCTCGCCGTTGATGCGGAACTCGATCGAGTGCCCCTGCGGCGCCGGATCGTCGTAGTCGATGGTGCCGCCGGCGGCGATGCGGAACTGCTCGCGCACCAGATCGATGCCCGTGACCTCTTCCGAGACCGGGTGCTCGACCTGCAGGCGCGTGTTCACCTCGAGGAACGACACGGTGCCGTCCGCGCCGATGAGGAACTCGCAGGTTCCCGCGCCGACGTAGCCGACCTCTTTGAGGATGGCCTTCGACGCCGAGTACAGCAGCTCGTTCTGCTCATCGGTCAGGAAGGGCGCGGGAGCCTCTTCGACAAGCTTCTGATGGCGACGCTGCAGCGAGCAGTCGCGCGTCGAGATCACGACGACATTGCCCGCGGAGTCGGCCAGGCACTGCGTCTCGACGTGGCGCGGCTTGTCGAGGTACTTCTCGACGAAGCACTCGCCGCGGCCGAAGGCGGCGACCGCCTCGCGAGTGGCCGATTCGAAGAGCTCGGCGACCTCGTCGAGTTCGCGTGCGACCTTCAGACCGCGGCCCCCGCCGCCGTAGGCCGCCTTGATCGCGATCGGCAGGCCGTGCTCCTTCGCGAACGCGATGACCTCGTCGGCACCGTCGACCGGCCCCGGCATGCCGGGGGCGAGAGGTGCGCCGACCTTCTCGGCGACGTGACGCGCGGTGACCTTGTCGCCGAGTGCCTCGATGGCCTCAGGCGACGGACCGATCCAGGTCATTCCCGCGCCGATCACGGCCCGGGCGAAGTCGGCGTTCTCGGCGAGGAAGCCGTAGCCGGGGTGCACGGCGTCCGCTCCGGCACGACGTGCGACCGAGAGGATCTTGTCGATCTGCAGGTAGGTCGTCGCGCTTGTCGACCCGTCGAGGCTGTACGCCTCATCGGCGAGACGCGCGTGCATGGCGTCGCGGTCCTGGTCGGCGTACACGGCGACAGAAGAGATTCCGGAGTCCCGGGCGGCGCGGATGATGCGTACGGCGATCTCGCCGCGGTTCGCGATGAGCACCTTGGCGATATCAGGCATGGGCTTCAGCCTAGCGAGGTCGACGCCGATCTTTTTGACGACTCTCCACAAGAAATGTGCGAACCCGTTAGGCCGTCGCCCACAAATCGGTCCAGACCACGCCGAGCTCCCTCGCCAGGCGTCGCAGAGTCGACAGCGACATGCCCACCACGGTCGAGGGGTCGCCCTCGACACGGGTGATGAACGCGCCACCCAGGCTGTCGACAGTGAAGGCGCCGGCCACGTGCAGGGGCTCGCCGGTGCCGATGTACGCCTCGAGCTCGGCATCCGTGACGTCATCGGCGAAGGTGACCGACGCCTCGGCCACGGCCGTCGCCTCGACCGGTTCCGCCCCCGGCGAGACGCGGAAGACGGAGTGGCCCGAGTGCAGGATCCCTGTGGCGCCGCGCATCTGCTGCCAGCGCTCACGGGCGGCCTCGGGCGTGTACGGCTTGCCGTGCACCTGCCCTCCGATGGCGAACATCGAGTCGCCCCCGATGACGATGCCGTCGAATCCGGGATGCTCGTCGTGGATGCGGTGCGCGACCTCGGCGGCCTTGGCCCTGGCGAGCAGCAGGACGAGCTCCTCGGGCGGGAGCGCGGCGCCGCGCTCCGTGCTCGCCGCAGCGGCCACCGCATCCTCATCGACCGCGGGGGAGAGGGCGATCGGTTCGATGCCCGCCTGCCGCAGCAGCATCAGGCGGGCAGGGGAGGTGGATGCCAGGCACACGCGCATGAGTCAACGCTAGCCCGTGGCGTGGGAGCGCCGTGTGGGATCCTGGAGGGATGACCTCTTCAGCGCGCACACTCGACCTCGACATCACCGGTATCGCGCACGGCGGCACCTTCATCGCACGGCATGAGGGGCGCGTCGTGTTCGTGCCCGATGCCATCCCCGGCGAGCGGGTGCGCGCGGAGGTGACCGAGGGAGACGAGGGCAAGCGATTCTGGCGGGCCGAGACGCTCGAAGTGATCGAGGCGTCTCCGCACCGACGCGACCACGTGTGGGCAGAGGCCGACATCTCGCGGTCGCCCGCCGATCGGGTCGGAGGCGCCGACCTGGGACACATCGCACTGGAGCACCAGCGGATGCTCAAGCAGCGGGTGCTGCAGGAGGCGCTCGACAAGTTCGCGGGCCCCGGGGTCGACGCCCCCTCGGTCGAGCCGGTCGATCAGGGCGACGGCACCGGCTGGCGCACCCGCGTCTCGCTGCACGTCGACGCTGACGGACGCGTCGGCCCGTACGCCGCGCGCAGCCACCGCGTGATCGATGTCGCCACGCTGCCGCTGGCGCGCCCTGCCGTTGAGGCCGCAGCGTTCGGCCTGCGTTCGCAGAAGCCGGGCCGCGTCGACATCGTCGAACCAGCCGACGGTCGCGCGCGCGTCCTGCCGCGCCCGGAGGGGGCCCGACGTGGTCGACCGGAGGTCGTGTTCGAGCAGGTCGGGGGCCGTCGCTTCCAGCTCGACGCCGGGGGATTCTGGCAGGTGCACCCCCGCGCCGCCGAGACGCTGCACGACGCCGTCGGTCAGGCGCTCGCCGGTCGGGTCGACCCGGATGCCACGCACTTCGACCTCTACGGCGGAGTCGGCCTGTTCGCCTCGACGCTCGCCGAGCAGGGAGCGACCGACATCGTCACGGTCGAGTCCGACCGCCGCGCGACCGAGCACGCGAGTGCGAACCTGGCTGACGTCGATGTGCACGCGGTCACCGCCCGCGTCGACAGGTTCCTGACAGGCATCCCTGATGGGACCCGCGCCGGCGCGGTCGTGCTCGACCCGCCCCGCGCCGGAGCAGGCAGAGGCGTCGTCGAATCGATCCACGCGCTCGACCCCGAGACCGTCGTCTATGTCGCCTGCGATCCGGTCGCTCTCGCTCGTGACCTCGGCACTTTTCGCGAGCTGGGCTGGGACATCGCGTCGCTGCGCGCATTCGACCTGTTCCCCCACTCGCACCACTTCGAGGCCGTCGCCCTGCTCTCCCGCTGAGCCGTCCTTTCTGGTCCGCACCGAACCGGTATACCGGCAGACCCCGTTGTACTGGGTAGGCTGGCGGGATGAGCACCGTCGCCCTCATCGACGACCACGAGTCCGTACGCCTCGGCCTGGAGGCCGCGTGCATGCGCGACGGTGAGCAGCGCGTCGTCTTCTCAGGCGGAACGGTCAAGGAGTACCTGACCTGGCGCGCCTCCTCCGCCGAGCCGCCCGTCGACGTGGTCGTGCTCGACCTCACGCTCGGCGACGGCACGACCGTGACCGAGAACGTGACCACTCTCGTCGCCGACGGCGCGAGCGTCGTGATCCACAGCGTCGCAGACCGGCCCGCCTCCGTCCGAGAGGCGCTCGCCGCGGGAGCGGCCGGCGTCGTCAGCAAGTCCTCCGCCCTCGACGATGTGCTCGACGCGATCCGCACGGTCGCGCGCGGCGAGGCTCTGAACAACGTCGAGTGGGCGAGCGCCGTCGACGGCGACCGGGAGTTCGCCGACGCGCAGCTGTCGACCCGTGAGCGCGAGGTGCTCCGGCTCTACGCCGCCGGGCTGCCTCTGAAGGCGGTCGCCGAGCGACTCGGGGTGGCCTACTCCACCGCCAAGGAGAACATCACGCGCATCCGGGTGAAGTACGTGGAGGTCGGGCGTCCCGCGCCGACCAAGGTGGATCTGCTGCGGCGCGCCATGGAGGACGGCATCGTCGCTCCGGACGGTGTTCCCAGTGGCGGCTGACGACCGCACTCTGAAGGAGGCGTGGAGCAGCATCCCCTCGCAGGGCGAAGTCGGTATCGGACTCGAGCGCTTCACCGGTCAGCGCATGGAGCGGATCCTCTCGACGGTTGGCGCCATCGGATCGGCCGCCCTCGGAGCGCAGGCCCTGACCGCCGCGGTGACCAGGCTCAACCAGCCTGACGCCGCTCATCTCGGCATGATGGCGCTGGTCTTCGCGCCCCTGCTGTGGATGATCGTCGCGTGCCTGATCGGCAAGGGGGTCAAGCCGGCTGCCGGCACCTTCACGGTCGCCTACGCCGCCGCCCTCGCAGTCTGGCCTGTCGTGGTCGACCGCACGGTGCGCGAGCCGTCGAACCAGCCGTGGATCTTCTTCCTCGTGAACATCGGGGTGGTCGCGGCGATGCTCGCCTTCACGCCCCGCGTGCAGCTGATCTGGGCCCTCACGCTGCCGATCCTCTACGGGTGGGTTCGGCTCGTCCAGGGCGACTTCGAGCAGAGCTGGTGGATCAGCACAGGATTCGATGTGACGTTCACCATCATCCTCGGGTCGGTGATCATCTCGCTGGCCTGGATGTTCCGTCAGGTGGCGGCAGGCGTCGACGAGGCGCGAGCGCAGGCGGTCGAGGGCTACGCGTCCGCGGCTGCGGCATCGGCTGCCGAGGAAGAGCGCGTGGCGATGTCCGCCCTCATGCACGACAGTGTGCTCGCCGCGTTGATCGCCGCCGAACGCGCCGGAGGAGAGCGCGAGCGGGCGCTCGCCGTGACGATGGCGCGAGAGGCGCTCACCCGTCTGGCGAACACCGAGGCGTCGATCGCTCAGGAGGGCAGCGACGCCCCCGTCTCGCGCGCGCAGATCGTCGCGGAACTGCGGCGCACCCTGTCTGAGCAGGGCGTCGACGCCGTGGTCGAAGAGCGCGGCTCGGCCGAGGCGGAGGTGCCAGGCAAGGTCGCACGGGCCATGGTGCTGGCCGCACGTCAGGCGATCGGAAACGCCCTGGCCCACGCGGGCGGCAGGGGCCTGCACGTTCTCGCCGAATCGGCGTCGCCGGATCGACTCAGCGTGACCGTGGTCGACAGCGGTCCCGGCTTCGACCCTGAGGTCATCGGCGAGGACCGCCTGGGCATCCGTGCATCGATCATCGCCCGCATGGCGGCTGTCGCGGGAAAGTCCCGCATCGACTCGGATGCCGACGGCACGACGGTCGTGCTCTCCTGGGAGCCGTCATGAGGCGCTCCGTCCGCAGCATCACGACCGCACTGGCCCTCGGGTTCGCGCTGTACTTCGCCGCGCGCGGGATCTGGTGGACGGTGCAGCCCGATGCCCCGCTGCTGATCGTCGCCGCGATCGCGTTCTATCTCGCGTCCGTGCTCACGGCCGTGCTCGGCGCCCCTCGCGAGGTGCGGATGCCCGTGGGCGCCGCCATGCTCGCCCTCGTGAGCAGCGCGATCGTGCCGGTGCTGGTCAGTCTCGCGCTGGAGCCGTCGCTTCGCGGCGCCGGGTTCGCGACCTGGTACATCGGAGCCACGGGCCTTCTCGCGGTCGTCTGCATCGTGCGCAGGCGCCCGCTGGTCGGGTGGGCGATGCTGGTGACCCTCATCGTCGCGGCGTGCGCGTTCATGGGCATCGGTTCGGCGTTCACCCTCGGGCTGGTCGGCTCGATCACGTGGGTGGTGGTTGCGCAGCTGCTGGTGTTCTTCTGGGATCGCGCGGTGCGCGACACCGAACGGCTCGCAGACGTGCAGCGCGCCGTGTCGGCCTGGCACGCCACCCAGCTCGTTCGTCAGCGAGAGCGCCGGGTGCGGGCGCAGCGCGCGCTGGCGGTTGCGGGCCCGGTGCTCAGCCGCACGATCGCGGTGCGCGGACAGCTCTCGGAAGACGAGCGCCTGCAGGCGAGGCTCGCCGAGGGGACTCTGCGCGACGAGCTGCGGGGTGGCGATCTGATGAGCGACGCCGTGCGCGAGGCGATCACCGAAGCACGTCGGGCGGGCGCCACCGTGACGGTGTTCGACGAAGGCGGGCTCGAGGGGATCGACGAGCAGCGCATCGACGAGATCCGCGCCGAGCTGGCAGGAGTGCTGGCGCGCGCGCACTCGAACCGCCTCATCATCCGCGCCGGACGCGACGAGACGAACGCCGTGACGGTGGTCGGACGCACGGCGGGCGGTGCCACCGACGATGACGCGGTCGAGCTCTGGCATGAGATCCGGCGCGTGGCCGAATGACGGCCGGGCGCATGCGAGCGCGGCACGCATGGGAAAGGCGAGGGGCGGCATATCTGCCGGCCCCTCGCCATGTGCGGAACAGCTACCCGAAAACTGTCCGCTGATGGGCGGTGCTGCGTCTGCCTACCCTGGGGACAGAGCAGCCGCCTAACGCGAAGCGTCCCTATCAGTGTCGCGCCCGCGCAAGCCGTCTGTCTGTAGGTATTTCGGGGGACACGCTTTTGTGCTAGACGAAGTACCGGCTTCCGGCGCCGACGCCGTCTGCTTCGGCCGTCAGAGAGGGCTCGGCCCACCCAGGGGGCGTGCCGTCAGCCCGAGTAGCGCCCCCAGGGGATGTCGCGACGCAGCGGGCGGCGCAGCGCTCGCTGCGTCCGCTGCCACGCCGAGACGTGCGGAACATCGGCGACCGCCTCGGCGGACTCGTGCGAGTACGCCTCGGCGACGACGGCGATGAGCGCCGCGAGCTCTTCCTCGGTCGGGTTGCCGCGCACGATCTCCATGCGCGGGGTCTCATCGGCCTCGGTCACAGCGGGATGTTCCCGTGCTTCTTGGGCGGCAGCTCGGCGCGCTTTCCCCGCAGCGCGCGCAGCGCCTTCGCGATGGCGACGCGGGTGGCAGAGGGCTCGATGATGCCGTCGATCTCGCCCCGCTCGGCGGCGAGGAACGGGCTGGTCACGCCGTAGGTGTACTCGGCGGCGAGGCGGCTGCGCACGGCGGCGACGTCTTCACCGGCCTCCTCGGCCTTCTTGATCTCTCCGCGGTAGAGGATGTTGACGGCACCCTGGCCGCCCATCACGGCGATCTCGGCGGTGGGCCACGCGAGGTTGATGTCGGCGCCGAGCTGCTTCGAGCCCATCACGATGTATGCGCCGCCGTATGCCTTGCGCAGGATCACGGTGACCATCGGCACGGTGGCCTCGGCGTAGGCGTAGATCAGCTTCGCACCGCGCCGGATGACGCCGGTCCATTCCTGGTCGGTGCCGGGCAGGTAGCCGGGCACGTCGACGAGGGTGACGATCGGGATCGAGAACGAGTCGCAGAAGCGCACGAAACGGCTGGCCTTCTCGCCCGCCTCGATGTTCAGCGTGCCGGCCATCTGCGAGGGCTGGTTGGCGATGATGCCCACAGAGCGGCCCTCGACACGGCCGAAGCCGATGACGATGTTCGGGGCGAACAGCGGCTGCACCTCGAGGAACTCGCCGCCGTCGACGACATGCTCGATCACCGTGTGGATGTCGTAGGGCTGGTTGGGGGAGTCGGGGATGATCTTGTTCAGCACGTGATCGGCGTCCGTCGTCTCCCACTCGAAGTGAGAGTCGTAGGCGGGGATCTCGGCCATGTTGTTGTCAGGCAGGTAGCTGAGCAGGGTGCGCGCGTAGTCGAGCGCGTCATCCTCGTCCTCAGCCAGGTAGTGCGCGACTCCCGAACGGGTGTTGTGCGTGAGCGCGCCGCCGAGCTCCTCCATGCCGACATCCTCGCCCGTGACGGTCTTGATGACGTCGGGACCGGTGACGAACATCTGGCTGGTCTTGTCGACCATGATGACGAAGTCGGTGAGAGCGGGGCCGTAGACGGCGCCGCCGGCTGCAGGCCCCATGATGATCGAGATCTGCGGGATGACACCCGACGAGCGGGTGTTGTGCCGGAAGATCTCGCCGTACTTGCTGAGCGCGAGCACGCCCTCCTGGATGCGGGCTCCGCCCGAGTCCAGGATGCCGATGATGGGCATCCCGTTCTGCAGGGCGAACTGCATGATCTTGATGATCTTGTCACCGGCCACCTCGCCCAGTGAGCCGCCGAAGGTGGTGAAGTCCTGCGAGTACACCGCGACCGTGCGGCCGTGGATGGTGGCGACGCCCGTGACGACCGAGTCGCCGTAGGGGCGGTTGCGATCCATGCCGAACGCGGTGGTGCGGTGGCGCACGTACTCGTCGAACTCGACGAAGCTGCCGTTGTCGACCAGCAGCTCGATGCGCTCGCGAGCGGTCATCTTGCCCTTGGCGTGCTGCTTCTGCTGGGCGATCTTCTCGGGCTCGACGACTGCATCGATGAAGCGGTCGCGAAGGTTCGCGATCCGGGCGGCCGTGGTCGAGAGGTCTGGCTTGTCGGTCACGGATTCCACACTAGCGCCGGGGCCCGTTCTGCTGTTGGATGCTCGCCACAACGGAACCGAGGATCCTTTGGGTGCGAGTGCTCACGGCCGGCCGGCACACGCCGGCTGAGGCGGCGCCGACCCCCGGACGGCACAGGGGATCGGCGCGCCTGGGAATCCCCAGCCTCACACGACGAAGCGCCACAGGTACTCCAGTCCATCGAGGCGCCGGAACCACGCGATGGAGACCACCACTTCGTCAGGGTCGGACGCGCACAGGCACAGTTCGACAGTCTCCCCGGGGAGCACCCGCCCCCACAGGTCGACCACCTGCTGATCGTCGACGTCGCGGAAGGCCCGCACGAAGTCCACAGGCTCGCGACCGGCATTGAGCAAGACGGGGTGGATCCTGTCGCGTCGAGTGATCACCCACGGCACGCAGTACGCGACAGGGGGATCGGGGTGTTCCGGATCGTGGGGACGCTGCATCCCGTCACCGTAGGAAGGAGGTCAGACCTCCCGGAGGTCGCGATGACGACGCCACCTGATCCGTGCACAACTCGCGCTCAGTCCGTGTCTGTGGAGGGCGATGATCCCGTCGTCGAGGCAGGCCGCTCGGACGGGGAGGGCTCCACCTCACGCGGCGCGCGCCGCAGCTTCGACCCGATGAACCGGGCGCCCTTCAGCATCCGTGCTTCCAGTCTCTCGCTGCCCGGCGTCGGCTCGAGCTCGACCGGCAGCACAGCAGGTGCCGCGCCGAACGCCCGCCGCGAGGTGGTGAGCACCCGTCGCCCGAGCATATGGTTGCCGGCGCCTCCGACGACCGCGCCGACGCCGAACGGGAGCGCCTTGCCGAGGAACGATGCGCCGCCGCGCTTGGCGAACTGCCGGATGAACTCCGACTTCAGCCGATCGACGATCGGGCCCATAGCCGCCTTCGGCAGGGACTTGGTCACCATCTCTCCCCAGTACGACGAGCGCGTGCCGCCTCTGCCTGTCGCCTGCTTGGCGAGCTGCGAGACGAGATCCACACCCTCTTTGCCGAGCATCAGCGTCATCACCAGGGCGCGTGCGCGCTCGGGGTTGTCGATCGCGATCCCGTGCACCTCGGCGACCGACTGCGCGAAGAGGGCGGTCGACTCCATGAATCCGATCGTCTCGACTCCCGACAGCGCCAGCGTGATGCCCGTGCCGATGCCGGGAACGACGGCGGTCGCTCCCACCGCCGCGCCGCCCGCCGTGACCGCGGCGAGATAGCGCGCCTCGAGGATCCGCACGATCTGCTCGGGGGTGGCGTTGGGATGACGGCGGCGGATGCTCCGGATATGCGCCACGACCAGCGGGCGCTGCACGCCCATAACCCGGTCGAGGCTGCGCACGCTGAGCGGGTGCTCGCGAGAACCCACCGGGGGGACGGGCTTGTCCCACGGCGAGTCCTCCGAGAGGGAGTGGATCTTGTGGACCTTCTCACGCATGCGCCGATCTTATGCAGGGCATCCGCGAGAATGCCGAAAGCCCCGCTCCCCTTGACAGGGGCGGGGCTCTCGGGTGACGCGTGTCAGAAAGGGGTCACACGAAGAGGTTCGCGCGCTCCAGGTCCTCTGCGAAGTCGACTTCGACGGCGTAGAGGTCGGAGACGTCCATCGGCTCCAGCAGCAGGCCGTCTTCGGCGATGGACAGCTCGAGGCCGCGCTCGAAGTAGTCCTGGTCGTCGACACGCTGCAGCTGCCGCATGAACGCCTTCTTGTCGCGAGACGAGATGTAGTTGATGCCCACTGCCTCGCCGAGACCGCCCTTGACGGTCTTCGAGAGCTCGTCGATGTACCCCTCCGCGGTGACGGTGTACTTGACCTCTTCGTCGCTCACCTTCGAGGTGTTGACAGTGACGAACGACTGGTCCCGCTCGATGTACTCGATTGCGCGGCCGAGGATGCGCGGGTCGAAGACGACGTCGCCGTTCATCCACAGCACACCGCCCTTGCCGGTGGCGCTCAGTGCGCGCAGCAGGCTCTTCGAGGTGTTGGTGACGTCGTAGCGCTCGTTGTGCACGTACTTCGCCGACGGGAAGGCCTCGATGATCGTCTCGGCGCGGTAGCCGACCACGGTCGTGATGCGGGCCTCGTCGCCGAACGCTGCACGGATGTTGTCGTGCTGCTGGCCCATGATCGTGCGGCCGTCGCTGAGCTCGGTGAGCGGCTTCGGCAGGGCGCGGCCCAGGCGCGAGCCCATGCCGGCTGCGAGGATGACGGTCTGAAGAGTCACGGAATCTCCTAAGAAAGAACTGTGTTCACTGTCGGTTCACCGACGGGACACCTCTTCGTGCCTCCGCAATGGTACCGATCGAGGCTGGGAGACATCGGGAGGAGGCGGTCCCGTTGCCCTTTCGTGATTGATTCCACACGTTTCTCCCAGCGTCATGCAAGGGGCTTGCTTTCCCGGGTTTGGTTCGACGGCGGTGCCCCTGAGCGCTGTCAGGAGCGGTTGGTACCGTAGAGGAGTGACTGCCGCGCGTGACTCAGAGGATGCCCTAATCGACGATCAGCCCCGAATCGACGGCGAGCTTCGCATCGAAGGCAGCCAGAGCACGTTCGCAGAACGTGCTGACGCGCCAGCAGGGCAGAAGAAGCCTGCTCGCGCGCCACGCAAGCCCGCGACGTCGAGCGCAGTCAGGACTGCGGCCGTGAAGAAGGCGGCGGCGTCGACTGCCGCCGCGAAGACCGCAGCGGCGAAGAAGGCGGCAGCGGCGGATGCTGGCCGCGCGGCCGCAGTCAAGAAGGCGAGCACCACGGCCGCAGCGGCGAAGTCGACCAGCCGGGCGACGGCCGCGCAGAGTGCGGCGGAGAAGGCGGCAGCAGCGAAGCGCAGCGAGGCAGCCAAGAAGGCCGCGGCCACGGTGAGGGCCAGGAAGGCCGCGGCGGCGAAGGCGGCGCTGGCCGAGACGACGGGTGTCGAGACGTCGGTGCCAGACGCCGCCGGCTCCGAGGCGACTTCGGGAGCCAGACCCGCTGGGACCAAGCGCGCGGCGGCGAAGCCGGCCGCCGCGAAGTCCGCTGCGGCCAGGAGATCCGCCGGGGCCACGAAGAGCACCGCGGCCACGGTCGCGGCCGCCAAGAGCACCACTGCGAAGTCCATCACTGCCAAGTCCACCCTTGCCGGGTCGACGGCCGGTGCGTCGACACCCGCGACGAAGGCAGCAGCGAAGACGACGTCGGCGAAGAAGACGGCGGCGAAGAAGACCTCTGCGAAGACGGCGGCAGTGAAGACGACGTCGGCGGAGAAGACCACGACTGCGAAGACCGACACGAAGGCGACAGCGGATCGGCCAGCCGGTGCCGCACTCGATGCGCCCGTTGGGGGAGTCGCACCGTCGATGCCCGAAGTGACCACCGACGTGGTCATCGCTCTGGAATCCGAGCCAGGGCGCAGACTGATCGCAGCCTCGAACAGTGCGGACCTCGCGGAGGCCAGGCCTCCGCGCAGCAGCACTGCGGCATCCGCCACCATCGTCGACGATCCGGCGGGTGACGCGCCTGTCACGCCCGCGTCCGCTTCACCCGCACCCGACGCGAACGAGGAAGAGGCCTCGGCGTCCGACGTCTCCGCGACCGGCGCGCCGACCGACGACGCGTCAGGGGCCACCGTGCCCGGATCCGAGGCCGCAGACCTTCCCTCGTCCGAGGAATCCGCCACGGATGCCCCTGCTGACGCTGATGCCGCTCCGCACGCGGAGACCGCAGACGAGATCGCTGTGACCCCCGCTGTCGATCTGCCCGCGCTCGACGCCGGTGCGATCGCAGCCAAGTCCGCCGACGGCCAGCCGGTGGCCCGTGAGGCCATCCGCATCCGCGGTCTGGTGAAGCGCTTCGGTGACACGAACGCTGTCGACCATGTCGATCTCACTGTGCCCGCCGGGTCGTTCTACGGCCTCGTCGGCCCGAACGGCGCGGGCAAGACCACCACGCTGTCGATCATCGCGGGACTGCTGCGCCCTGACGCGGGCACCGTGCACATCAGCGGGATCGACCAGCGCGAGAAGCCGCTCGAGGCCAAGCGCGTCATGGGAGTGCTGCCCGACCGTCTGCGCACCTTCGATCGCCTCACCGGACGCCAGCTGCTGCACTACTACGGTCAGCTGCGCGGCCTCGATCGCGCCGTGATCGAGAAGCGCACCGCCGACCTCGCCCGTGCATTCGACCTCAGCGAGGCGCTCAGCCGCGTGGTGTCGGACTACTCGGCCGGCATGACCAAGAAGGTGATGCTCGCAGGCGCCCTGATCCACTCGCCGCGCGTCCTCGTGCTCGACGAGCCGTTCGAAGCGGTCGACCCGGTGTCGTCGGGGGTGATCCTCGACATCCTCCGCTCGTACGTGTCGCACGGAGGCACGGTGATCCTGTCGAGCCACGGCATGGATCTCGTCGAGCGCGTGTGCTCGCGCGTGGCCGTGATCGTCGGCGGTGAGGTGCTCGCCGAAGGCACCATCGACGAGGTGCGCGCAGGGCAGACGCTCACGGAGCGGTTCGTCGAGCTCTCGGGTACCGGCGGCGAAGTGGAGGGCCTCGAGTGGCTGCACACGTTCTCCGACTGAGGCTGGCGCTGCTGGTCGGTGCTCTGCGCGGAGAGCACGCCGTGCGCGCCGCCATCGCGCTGGTCGCATCCATCGCCGCCACCGTCGCCGTCTGCGTCGCCATCCTCGGGCTCGGCCAGGCCCCGCTGCCCACGGCCGAGACCGTCGTGGTTCTCGGCGCCGCGGCGCTGATGCTCGCCTTCTTCGTGGGTCCCATGCTGACCGGCACTCCCGACCAGCTCGATCCGCGGCGCTTCTGGCCGTTCGGGCTCGACGAGCGACGCCTCGGCTGGACACTCGTGCTGGCTTCGCTGATCAGCGTGCCGAGCCTCGCCCTGATCGCCGTGACGGCGTGCGTCGTGGTCGTCGCCGTGCAGTCCGGAGTGGCGTGGGGCGCAGCCGTGCTGTTCGGGGCGATCGGCGTGATCTCGATCGCCCTCGCCGCCCGCATAGGCATGGCCATCAGCGCGATCCTGCTGCCCGAGCGTCGCTCTCGAGAGCTGACCGTGCTGTTCACCCTCCCGGTGATCGTCATCGCGTTCCCCGTCGCCGCCTACTTCGCATCGCTGCGGTGGGACGGCCAGGTTCCCTCCGCCGTGCACACGGCGACGAGCATTGTCGGGTTCTCGCCGCTCGCCGCGCCCCAGGCGTTCCTGTTCCATGTGGCGGCAGGCGAGGCGACGGCGGCCTGGGTGAGCGGGCTGGTCGCGCTGGCGACCATCGGCGGGATGCTGCTGATCTGGAATCTCCTCGTGCGTCGCCTGCTCACCGCGTCAGAACGGCCGTACGCCACCCGTGAGCGCTCAGGTCTCGGCTGGTTCGGCTCGCTGCCCGCGAACGCCTTCGGTGCCATCGCCGCTCGCAGTCTCGTCTACTGGCTGCGCGACCGCCGCTACATCGTGAACCTGCTGGTGGTGCCGATCGCCGGTGTGCTGACAGTGTTCCCGCTGCTCGTCGCCGGGGTGCCGCTGTGGATCGCGGCGCTCGTGCCGGTGCCGCTCATGGCCCTGTTCTTCGGCTGGCTGCCGCACAATGACGTCGCATACGACTCCACCGCGCTGTGGATGCACATCGCCAGCGGCGTGCGCGGGCTGCCCGATCGCTTCGGCCGGCTGGTGCCTGTGCTTCTGGTCGCGCTGCCCGTGCTCGCGGTCGGGATCTCGGTCACCCTCGCGGTGATAGCGGACTGGCATCTCATGCTGCCGCTCATCGGGGTCACGGCGGCCCTGCTGCTGACGGGCCTCGGTATCTCGAGCGTCGCCTCGGTGGTCGCCCCGTACGCCGTCTCGCGCCCGGGCGACAGCCCGTTCCAGCAGCCGCAGCGCTCGTCATCGCATGGCTCGTATGGAGCAGCCCTGACGTTCGTCGGCGCTCTGCTGGCGAGCACTCCGACGATCTGGCTGTTCGCGCTGACACTCATCGATGGCGAGCAGCACGGGGCGTCGACGTTCTGGGTGGGCGTGCTCACGGGCGTCGGGGTGCTCTTCGGTGGTTCTGCGATCGGGGCGGCGATCTTCGAGCGCAGCGGCGAGCGGCTCATGGAGTTCGTCGAGACGACCTGAGCCTTCTGTGCGGACCCCGGCTCAGGAACCGGGCCCCGACGCGTGAGGCGGCGGATAGAATCTCCGCATGAGTACTCCGCTGGAAAGCCCCGATCAGGGTGGCGTGGCAACACTTGATCGCGAGCTCGAAGAACTGCTCCGCGAGGAGCACCTCGAGCCCGGCGACCACGAGCGCTTCTCGCACTACGTGAAGAAGGACAAGATCCTCGAGTCGGCGATCACCGGCAAGCCGGTGCGCGCCCTCTGCGGAAAGAAGTGGACTCCGGGTCGCGATCCGGAGAAGTTCCCCATCTGCCCGACCTGCAAAGAGATCTACGAGAGCATGGTGTCCTGACGCGGACCCGCGTCAGTCGGCGTCGACAAAGACGGTCGGGATCGCCGGATCCGACTTGCTGAGTGCGAGCGCACGCACCGGCAGCTCCTCGCGCACCCGCAGGTGGTGCTCGCGAGCGGATGCCGTTCCCTCCGCACCCTCGTGCGCCGTGTCGATCTCGCCACTGTCCACGAGCACGACCTGCAGCGCACGAGAGTCAGGGTGCTCAGCGGCGGTATCGACCTGCTCGAAGCCGTCGGCGACCGATACGGTCTCGGCCACGGCGACGCCGTTCTCCAGGGTCCGGAAGGCGGCCTTGCGCCCGCCCTTCGAGCCCTTGTCGGTCGAGGCCTTGGCCACGGCGACCCAGCGCCCGGCGGAGTCCTGCCTGGCGACGAGCTTGTACACCATGCTCGCGGTGGGGTATCCGGAGCCGGTGACGACCGAGGTGCCGACGCCGTAGAAGTCGACGGGCGAGGCCGCCAGCGCGGCGATCGCGTACTCGTCGAGATCGCTCGTGACCGTGATCTTGGTCTCGGTGGCACCCAGCTCGTCGAGCTGCTGGCGCACGGCTGCGGCGACGAGCGGCAGGTCGCCCGAGTCGAGGCGCACGCCGCCGAGCCCGGTGCCGGCGACTCGGATGGCCGTCTCGACGCCCTTCTCGATGTCGTAGGTGTCGACGAGCAGCGTCGTTCCGGTGCCGAGGCTGTCGATCTGCGAGCGGAACGCGGCTTCCTCGGAGTCATGCAGCAGCGTCCACGAGTGCGCTGCCGTGCCCATTGTCGGGATGCCCCATCGGCGGCCGGCCTCGAGGTTGCTCGTCGATCCGAATCCCGCGATGTACGCAGCGCGCGCCGCAGCCACCGCCGACTGCTCGGCCGCGCGGCGCGAGCCCATCTCGGCGAGGGGGCGCTCGCCGGCGGCGATGCTCATGCGGGATGCCGCCGTCGCGACGGCGGAGTCGTGGTTCATCACACTGAGCGCCAGCGTCTCGAGCACGACGGCGTCGGCGAAGGTGCCCTCGACGGTGAGGATGGGGGAGCCGGGGAAGTAGAGCTCGCCCTCGCGATAGCCGAGGATGGTGCCGGTGAAGCGGTAGTTCTCGAGGTACGCGACGGCCTCGGCATCCACCACCTGGTTATCGCGGAGATACCGCAGCTCGTCGTCGCCGAACCGGAAGTCGCGCAGCAGCGTCAGCAGCCGGCCGGTGCCGGCGACGACACCGAAGCGACGACCGCCCGAGAGGCGACGCGAGAACAGCTCGAAGACGCTGGGCCTCGATGCCGTGCCGTCGCGCAGCGAGGCTGCGAGCATGGTCAGTTCATAGCGGTCGGTGAGGAACGCGGAGCTCATCCGGCCAGTGTATCGAGGCGCCGGATCCGGAATACTGAAGGGCGCAGCCCCACTCCGCACCCACCCGATCATGGAGGATTCCCGCATGCCGCAGGCCGATGAGCTGACTCGACTCGTGAACGGCGTGCTCTGGCCGGGTTTCCTGGGGTCCGAGATGCCGGAGTGGCTCGGGACGGCCCTCGACGACGGTCTGGCCGGCGTCGTGTACTTCGCGCAGAACCTGCATGGAGACACTGCGGCGTTGAGCGCCGAGATCCACCGCCGCGCGCCCCGAGCGCTGATCGGCATCGATGAGGAAGGCGGCAGCGTCACCCGGCTCGAGACCGACACGGGCTCGACGGTGCCGGGAGCGGCGCAGCTCGGGGTCGTCGACGACCTGGACGCCACCGAGGCGACGGGCTACGAGATCGGGCGGCGCGTCGATGCGATCGGCGCCGACGTCGTGATCGGCCCTGTGGCAGACGTGAACACCGATCCCCGCAACCCCGTGATCGGCGTGCGGGCGTTCGGCGACAGCACCGCCCTCGTCTCGCGGCACACAGCCGCCGCCGTGCGGGGCATCCAGCGGGCGGGAGTGGCGGCCTGCGCCAAGCACTACCCCGGCCACGGCGACACCCACACCGACTCGCACCACGATCTGCCGGCGCTGACCCTCTCTCAGGAGGAGATCGACGCGCACCACCTTCCGCCGTTCTCGGCCGCGGTGGACGCGGGCGTGCGCGCGATCATGACCGCGCACATCTGCGCCCCGCAGTGGGGCGACGCGCCCGCCACACTCAACAGCGATGTGCTGGGGCGGCTGCGCGCAGCCGGATTCGATGGCGTGATCATCACCGACGCCCTCGACATGGCGGCGATCCGCCAGCGGGTGGGCATCGGCGGGGGAGCGGTGCGCGCTCTTGCGGCGGGGGCCGATCTGCTGTGCATCGGCAACCCCACCAACCCCGGCCCCGCGATGCTGCCCGACCAGGACGAGATCGACTACCTGATCGCCCGTGACGCGGTCATCGCCGCGATCCGCAGCGGCGAGCTCTCGCACGAGCGGGTCGCGGAGGCCGCGGGGCGAGTCGCGGCGATGGCCGATGCCGTGCGCCCGCGCTCCGCCGCATCGGAGGTGCCCTTCGACGCAGACGCGATCGCCGACCGAGCCGTGCGCGTGCACGGCGACCTGCCGGTCTTCATCGACCAGCCCACCACGGTCATCGACCTTCGCCGCGCCTCGAGCCTGGCCGTCGACAGCGCCGCGTCTCACGTCGCCCTGGCGCTCGCCGAGGGCGGCGACATCATCAGGCTCGATGCAGAGTCCGCTGATGATGCCGAGATCGGGGGCGTCGTGCAGCGTGCGGGCGCGGCTCAGACCATCGTGCTCGTCGACCGCATCGACGCCAGCACTCCGCAGCGGCACGTGCTCGACACCATCCGATCGGTCGCGCCGCGCGTGGTCGCCGTCAACGTCGGCCTGCCCGCGCACGCCGACGGGCCCGTCGTCTCGTCTCCGGCCGCGAGCCGGCTGGCCGCTCGGGCCGCACGGCGCGCTCTGCTCACCCACTGAACGCCCTCACCGGGCATCCGCCGCAACGCCGAAGGAAGAAACGACATGTCAGACCGCGAAGAGCTGCGCTCCACCCTCGAGACCCTGTCGACCGAGCGCGTCGACCCGGCGTTCGCCGATCTCGACCTGCTGAGCACCGTCGACCAGGTCGCACTGATGACCGAGCAGGGGATCGTGGCGGCACAGGCTGTCGCCGCCGAGGGTGCGAGCATCGCCCGCGCGATCGACGGGATCGTCGACCGGCTGCACCGCGGCGGCCGGCTCGTGTACGTCGGCGCAGGCACGGCGGGGCGGATGGGGGTGCTGGATGCCAGTGAGATCCCGCCCACGTTCGGCACCGACCCCTCGCTGGTGGTCGGCATCATCGCGGGCGGCGAGCACGCGCTGCGCAACGCCGTCGAGAACGCCGAAGACGACGTCGACGCCGGCGCCGAGGCAGCGAGCCGGCTCGGCCCTGATGACGCGATCGTGGGCATCTCGGCATCGGGTCGCACTCCCTACGTGAGCGGCGCGCTGCGCGCGGCGCGCGAACGGGGCGCGTTCACCGTGAGCCTCGCGTGCAACCGCGACTCCGAGATCTCGCAGGGCGTCGATGTCGCGATCGAGGTCGTCGTCGGTCCCGAGGTGGTCGCCGGTTCGACCCGGCTCAAGGCGGGCACGGCGCAGAAGCTGGTGCTCAACGCCATCTCGACCGTCGCGATGGTGCAGTCGGGCAAGGTGTACGGCAATCTCATGGTCGACGTGCAGTCCACCAACGAGAAGCTGCGGGCTCGCGCCGAGCGCACCGTGATGCATGCGACCGGCTGCTCGCCGGAGAAGGCCGCCGAGGCGCTGAGCACCGCAGACGGATCCGTGAAGCTCGCGATCGCGCTCGTCGAGACCGGCGTCGATGCCGACGTCGCGCGCGCTGCGCTCGAGCAGTCGGGCGGCAACCTGCGCCAGGCGCTCGCCGCGGCCCGGGGCGAGCACCCCGCCGAGTAGGCTTGGGCATCATGAACGACGCGCCCATCGGCATCTTCGACTCCGGTGTGGGCGGACTGACCGTGGCTCGCGCGATCCGCGCCCAGCTGCCGCAGGAGTCGCTCGTCTACGTCGGAGACACCGCGCACTCGCCCTACGGCCCCAAGCCGATCGCCGATGTCAGGCGATACAGCATCGAGGTTCTCGACACGCTCGTCGACCAGGGCGTGAAGATGCTCGTGATCGCGTGCAACACGGCATCCGCCGCCGTTCTGCGCGACGCGAGGGAGCGCTACGACGTTCCCGTCGTCGAGGTCATCGGCCCTGCGGTGCGCCGCGCCGTCTCGACGACCCGCAACGGCCGTGTCGGGGTGATCGGCACGGTCGGAACGATCGGATCCCGCGCCTACCAGGACATGCTCGAGGTGAACGAGCGACTGCAGGTGTTCACCGCCGCGTGCCCTCGCTTCGTCGAATTCGTCGAGGCGGGCATAACCGGCACACCTGAGGTGCTGGCCGTCGCAGAGGAGTACCTCGCGCCGCTGCGCGAGGCCGAGGTCGACACGCTCGTGCTCGGATGCACGCACTATCCCTTCCTGCGCGGCGCGATCAGCTACGTGATGGGCGACGGAGTCTCTCTCGTGTCGAGCGACGACGAGACCGCCGCCGATGTCTACCGCCAGCTGGTCAAGCGCGGCGAACTCGCCTCGCCCGGCGCTGTCGCCAGCTACGTGTACGAGGCGACAGGGGCATCCGCCACCGACTTCGCCGTGCTCGCCAACCGCCTCATGGGGCACGAGGTGCGCGACGTGCAGCTCGTGCAGACCGGCGTTCTCGAGCTGCCGTACCTGCGCGAAGCCGACCACCAGCCCTGAGAGCCGACAGCCTCAGCCCTCACCCCTCCGAGAGGACACCATGTCAGACATCGTCCGCGCCGACGGCCGCAGCACCGACCAGCTTCGCGAGATCACGATCGAACGCGGCTGGTCCGCGCACGCCGAAGGATCCGCGCTGATCAGCTTCGGCGGCACCAAGGTGCTCTGCACGGCCTCGTTCACCAACGGCGTTCCCCGCTGGCTGACGGGCAAGGGCAAGGGCTGGGTCACCGCCGAGTACGCGATGCTGCCGCGCGCGACGAACTCGCGCAACGACCGCGAGAGCGTCAAGGGCAAGATCGGCGGCCGCACGCACGAGATCTCGCGACTGATCGGCCGGGCGCTGCGTGCCGTCGTCGACACGAAGGCACTCGGCGAGAACACGATCGTCATCGACTGCGACGTGCTGCAGGCCGACGGCGGCACTCGCACCGCGGCGATCACCGGAGCGTACGTCGCCCTCGCCGACGCCATCGAATGGGGCCGCGCGAAGAAGTTCATCGGCAAGAACTCCACCCCTCTGCTCGACACCGTCGCCGCGGTCTCGGTCGGGATCATCGACGGCGAGCCGATGCTCGACCTCGCCTACGTCGAGGACGTGCGGGCTGAGACGGACATGAACGTCGTCGTCACGGGCCGTGGACTCTTCGTCGAGGTGCAGGGCACCGCCGAGGGAGCACCCTTCGACAAGCGCGAGCTGGATGCTCTGCTCGAGCTCGGAGTGAACGGCTGCGCGACGCTGCAGCAGCACCAGCTCGCGGCGCTGGCTGAGGGCGGTGCCGAGTGAAGGTCGTCCTCGCCACGCACAACCCGCACAAGGTCGCCGAGTTCCAGCAGATCGTGGCGGCCACGCGGCCCGACCTCGAAGTGATCGGCTACGACGGCCCCGAGCCGGTCGAAGACGGCGTCACGTTCGCTCAGAACGCGCTGATCAAGGCGCGAGCCGCGTTCGCGCACACCGGGCTGCCGTCGCTCGCAGACGACTCCGGCATCTGCGTCGATGTCCTCGGCGGATCACCCGGAGTGTTCTCGGCGTACTGGGCTGGCCAGAAGAAGGATGCGACGGCGAACCTCGAGCTGCTGCTCGATCAGCTCCACGATGTCGCCGACCCCCACCGCGCCGCGCAGTTCCACTCGACCATCGCACTCGTCACCGCCGAGAGCGAGCGCACCGTCGAGGGCATCTGGCCAGGGCGCCTCGCACACCGGGCATCCGGTGCCGGCGGATTCGGCTATGACCCCATCTTCATCCCCGACGGTCAGGCTCCCGACGCCGAGCGCTCGGTCGGTGAGTTCACCGACGCCGAGAAGCAGTCGCAGTCGCATCGTGCCAGGGCCTTCCAGGCACTGATTCCGCTGCTCACCGCGCTCTAGCATCCGGGCTTCTCGCTATTGAGAAGCGTTACCGTTCCCGACTACCCGGATCCGGGCTTGCCGGGCGTGCGCCCGGCCTAGCCTGGATGCATGCACGACCACGCTCCTGCCTCCGGAGGCATCCGCGACGCCGGCCACCGGCGCCTGCTGGCGATCTCGCTGACGCTCACCGCAACCGTGATGGTGGTGCAGGTGATCGGCGCGATCCTCTCGGGCTCGCTGGCCTTGCTGGCTGACGCTGCGCACATGTTCACCGATTCGTCTGCTCTCGTGGTCGCGCTGATCGCGACCGCGGTCGCTGCGCGCCCCGCGGATGACCGGCGCACCTTCGGGTACCAGCGCGCAGAGGTGTTCGGTGCGCTGATCAACGCGATCATCCTCATCGTGCTGATGGTGGTGGTCGCCGTGCAGGGCGTTCAGCGCCTGATCGACCCGGGCGAGGTCGAGGTGGCGGGACCGCTCATGCTCACGGTCGCGGTCATCGGCATGATCGCCAATGCGGTCGCGATGTGGGTGCTCAGCCGCGCGCAGAAGACGAGCATCAACGTGCGCGGAGCGTACCTGGAGGTGATGGGCGACCTGATCGGCTCGGCTATGGTCATCGTCGCCGCCGTGGTCATCGTCACGACGGGATGGATGCCCGCCGACGCGATCGCCTCGCTGCTCATAGCCGTGCTCATCCTGCCCCGCGCTGTCTCGCTGCTGAGGGAGGTGTTCTCGGTGCTCGCGGAGTCGGCGCCGGAAGGCATGGCGGTGAGCGAGATCCGCGATCACCTGAAGGTGTACCCGGGAGTGGTCGACGTGCACGACGTGCATGTCTGGCAGCTGACACGCGGCGCGCCCGTGTTCACCGCGCACGTCACGGTCGAATCGGCGGTGCTGGCGGCGGGCGGATCATCGAAGCTCCTGCAGGAGCTGCAGGGATGCCTGGCCCACCACTTCGACGTGGAGCACTCGACCTTCCAGCTCGAGCCGGCCGATCACGACGAATGCGAAGCGGCGCACGCCTGACCCGCACCCGGTGTGGGTTCCTCGCACCGATCAGTCCTCAGGTGGCGATTGGTCCCGCTGTTCGAGCGTCCATCCTGGTTGACGTGCGACCTGAACGGCGGCGGTGACGGTCAGTCCTCGAGCCGCACCTCGTCGGGAGATTTATCAGGGCGCAGTCCGCGCCAGCGGGAGTGCCGGAGGATGCCACCCGGCGACCAGTTGGCGAACTCCACCTCGCCGACCAGCTCGGGCCTGACCCACAGCGCGTCGGATGCATCGGGGGAGGGCACCTCGAGCGGCGCCGCCTTCACCCGCAGCGGCTCGAGCTGCGTCGCCAGGTCACTCAGCATCCGGTCGGTGAAACCCGTGCCGACGCGGCCGACGTAGCGCAGCCCGCCCTCGGCGGAGGGGACGGCGAGCAGCAGCGAGCCGATGCCGCTGCGGCGGTTGCCCTGACCGGGGCGGATGCCGACGATCACGACCTCCTGCGTGTGCGTCTGCTTCAGCTTCAGCCAGGAGCCGGTCCGGCGGCCGGGGCGGTACCTCGAATCGGGGTCTTTCGCGACAACACCCTCGAGCCCGAACTCGCGGCTGGCGCCGAGCGCTGCCTCGAGGTCGTCGAAGACGGGTGGCACCTGCACGGGGGCATCGAGGCCGGTCGCGAGCTGCTCGAGCAGCTCGCGACGCTGACGCAGGGGCAGGCCGGTGAGGTCGTGCCCGTCGAGGCGAAGCAGGTCGAAGAGCATGTAGACGATGGGGGTGCGCACGACCTCGCGCTCGATCTCGCGGCCCTTGGTCAGATGCATCCGGTTCTGCAGCCGAGCGAAGCTGGGCCGGCCGTCGCGGTCGAAGGCGACGATCTCGCCGTCGACGACCGCATCGGATGCCGGGAGGTGCGGGGCGCCGTCGGAGGTGAGCTCGGGGTAGCGGGCCGTGATGTCGGTGCCGCTGCGGGCCCTCAGCGTGAAGCGCCCGTCACCGTCATCGGTCTTCTGCCAGGTGCCGACCGCGCGGATGCCATCCCACTTGATCTCTGCCCAGGACGGGTCGCTGAGCGAGCGGGCGAGACCCGGTGTACCGGACTCCGAAAGCATCGGCGCGATGAACGACGCGGACGCGGCCGCGTGGGGCGGCGTCACGGCGCTACCCGGCGCGATGCGCTCAGGCGCCGCTGAGTGGGCGGTCGCTGAGCGAGCGGGCGATGAGCGAGCGGGCGATGAGTGGGCGGTCGCTGATCGAGCGGTCGCTGAGCGAGGGGGAGCAGGGTGCCGAGACGTCGCACGCTCGGGGGCAGAGGACTCGTCCTTCATGCGATGCAGCAGCCACTGCGACTTCTCACCTTCTCCGCTGGTGCGGATCAGCGCGAGCCGGGCGGAACCCAGCCGCCCACCCGTCTGGCCGGTGAACGTGCCGATCACCTCGTCGTCGCGCCACTTCTCCAGTGCGACCGTGCCGGTGTCCCACACGGTCATCGATCCGGCGCCGTACTCGCCCGCGGGGATCTCGCCCTCGAAGGTCAGGTACTCCAGCGGATGCGGCTCGGTCATCACGGCGAGGTGATTGCGCTCGGCGGTCTCGGGCACGCCCTTCGGCACCGCCCAGCTGATCAGCACGCCGTCGCGCTCGATGCGCAGGTCGTAGTGCAGTCGGCTGGCGTGGTGCTCCTGGATCACGAAGCGAGGCGCGCCGCCAGAGCTCGCGTATGCCGTGCGCGGCATGGGCTCCGGCGTCTTCGCCGAGTCGCGCTTCGCGAGGTACGAGGTGAGAGCGGTGCTGGCGGGCGCCAGCGCGGCGAGCGGATCGATCCCCGCCTCCATCCGCTCGAGCACCTCGTGGTACTCCAGGTGCCGCAGACCGGGGTCGTCGAGCTCGTCCCAGGTGCGCGGGGCGGCGACCCAAGGTCGTGAGCGGCCCCGCAGCGAGTAGGGCGCGATGGTCGTCTTCGAGGCGCTGTTCTGGCTCCAGTCGATGAACACCTTCCCGCCGCGCTGCGACTTCGCCATGACGTGGGTCGCGAGATCGGGGTGATCGGCCTCGATCAGGCGCGCGAGCTCCTTCGCGACCGCCGAGACGTCGTCACTCGTCTGCAGACCGGTGCCGTCGTCGGTCGTCGGCAGCCGGGCGTAGAGATGGATGCCCTTGCTGCCGCTCGTGACCGGCATGGGCTCCAGCCCCATCCCGCCCAGGATGCCTCGGGCGATCCGCGCGATCTCCGCGCACTCGGCGAGTCCCACCCCGGGGCCGGGGTCGAGGTCGAGCACCAGGCGATCCGGCATCCCGCGTCCGCCCGAATGGGTGAACCGCCACTGCGGCACATGAAGCTCGAGGGCGGCGATCTGCGCGAACCAGACGAGAGATGCGACGTCGTCGGCGAGCGGGTACTCCTTCGGTCCGTCGGAGTGCTCGATCGGCATCCGCCTGAGCCAATCAGGCGCGCCTCGCTCGAGCTGCTTGGTGAAGAAGCTCTCGGCTGGGGCATCCGCTGTGCCGACGCCGTCGACCCACCTCTTGCGGGTGACCGGTCGCCCTCGTATGTGCGGCAGCATGAGCGGAGCGATCTGCGAGTAGTAGGCGATGACCTCGCCCTTGGTCGTGCCCGTCTCGGGATACACGACCTTGTCGAGGTTGGTGATGCGCAGGCGTCGGCCGTCGATCTGCACGACCTGCTCGCCGGATGCCATGGGGCCAGGCTAGCGGTGATCCGCAAGCCCCTCGCCGCAGGCGGAGCGGCTGGTGTTCACTAGGGGCATGAGAAGCATCTGGAAGGGCGCCCTGACGTTCGGTCTCGTGAACGTCCCGGTCAAGGTGTACTCCGCCGTCGAGGATCACGACGTGCCGCTGCATCAGGTTCACGATGAGGACGGCGGGCGCATCCGGTACCAGCGCACCTGCGAGGTGTGCGGCAAGGTGATCGCCTACTCCGACATCGATCGCGCCTACGTCGACGACGGCCAGACCATCGTGCTCACGAAAGACGACCTCGCTTCGCTTCCGGCCGAGAAGAGCCGCGAGATCGACGTCGTCGAGTTCGTGCCGACCGAGCAGATCGACCTGCTCACCCTCGACAAGCCGTATTATCTCGAGCCCGACTCGAAGTCGCCGAAGGCGTATGTGCTGCTGCGCAAGACCCTCGAGCAGACCGATCGCACCGCGGTCGTACGCTTCACGCTGCGCCAGAAGACCAGGCTCGCGGCCCTGAGGGTGCGCGGCGATGTGCTCGTGCTGCAGACGCTGCTCTGGTCTGACGAGGTGCGAGAGGCCGCCTTCCCTGCCCTCGATGAGGACGTGAAGATCAGCAAGAAGGAGCTCGAGATGTCGGCCGCGCTGGTCGAGAGCTACTCGAGCGACTTCGATCCAGAGGAGTTCGTCGACGAGTACCAGAAAGAGCTGCGCACGCTCATCGACGCGAAGATCGAGGCGGGCGAGGGCTTCGACGTGTCGGAGACGTTCGGCGACGAGGCCAAGGCGGAGAAGGGCGGCGAGGTCATCGACCTCATGGAGGCCCTGCGGGCCAGCGTCGAGCGCACGAAGGCCGCTCGCACGGGCGGCGGCAAGACCGCGGCGAAGGATGCTGACGACGATGCCGATGGCGAAGCGGACGACAAGAAGTCCGCGTCGAAGCCCAAGAAGACGACGGCGAAGAAGAAGGCCGGCTGACGCTCGAGGCGTCAGCCGGCCCGCGGATCGATGCTGACCGAGGTCAGTGCTTGCCGTCTCCGTCGATGTCGGGTGCGCGGTCGAAGACCTCAGGGTCGAGTCGGAGCGCCGCGGCCTCGGCGGCGTCGGTGTCGACGTCCTGCCCGGCGGCCGCGGCCTTCTTCGCCTTGCACCGCTCGACGAGGTAGTGCCAGAGCGTGACGACGGCGGTGCCCCCGACGGCGATCAGCAGGATCACGTCGATGTAGTCGACGACCAGATCGCGGATCCACGGGATGTAGGCGATGACGTAGCCGACCATCGTGAGGCCGAATCCCCAGAGCAGCGCTCCGATGAGGTTGTAGAGCGAGTATCGCTTCCACGGCATATGTCCGACGCCGGCCGCCACGGGCGCGAACGTGCGCACGATGGGCACGAAGCGGGCCAGGATGATCGTGATGCCGCCGAAGCGCTCGAAGAACGCGTTCGTGCGCTCGACGTTCTTGACGCTGAACAGGCCGGATTCCCTGCGCTCGAACACCGCCGGCCCGCCCTTGTGGCCGATCAGGTAGCCGACCTCTCCGCCGACGAATGCCGCGAGGGCGATGAGCAGCGAGACGACCCAGATGTTGACGCCGAAGATGTCGTTGGTGTGCGTGAGCAGACCCGAGATGATCAGCAGCGTGTCACCCGGCAGCAGGAAGCCGACGAGCAGACCGGTCTCGGCGAACACGATGAAGCAGACGACGGCGAGCGCCCAGGCGCCCGCGCCGTGGATGATGTTCGCCGGGTCGAGCCACGGGATCAGCGCGGTCGGCGCCTGAAGCATGGTGTGAAGCAAGAGTGTTCCCGTCGTTCGATTTCGGCGGAGTGCATGGGGGATGCTGTGCGGAAGATGGGACTTGAACCCACACGCCCAGGGGCACAGGAACCTAAATCCTGCGTGTCTACCAATTCCACCACTTCCGCGCGCTTCCGAGTCTAGCGATCGGGTCGGTCGGGTTTTCCGTAGATCTGCCCTGTGCTCAGACCGGTCGGTCGGCGGACTGTGGATAACTTCCGCGACAGCTCTCCGATCTCTGTCAGGATGCCCGCGTGAGTCACCCGTCCCCTGCCGTCGCCGAGAGAGTGCGACGTCGCCTGCGCCTGGAGAACACCGACCCCGGTGCGCAGCCCGACGAGGCGCGGCGCATCGCTCAACTCGAGGTGCGGCGGCACAACGACCTCGCGCTGCAGCGCGGCGAGGCTCTGATCGACGACGAGCAGGCGCTCGTCCGCGATGTGCTGGCGTCTGTATCGGGCTTCGGAGCTCTGCAGCCGCTGCTCGACGACCCCGAGGTCGAGGAGATCTGGCTCAACGGACCCGATCGCATCTTCGCCGCGAAGGGCGGTGTGTCGCACCGCGTCGACCTGCAGCTGACGGATGCCATGATCCGCGACCTCGTGGAGCGGATGCTGCAGACCACGGGGCGGCGGGTCGACGTCAGCCAGCCGTTCGTCGACGCCTCGCTGCCGGACGGGTCGCGCCTGCACGTCGCCATAGCCGACGTCGTGCACGGATCCTGGGCGGTGAACATCAGGAAGTTCCTGAAGCGCCACCGCACCCTCGAGGCGCTGATCGCGCAGGGATCGGTGCCACAGCACATCGCGGACATGCTGCTCGCCGCGCTGCGCGACGGTCGGAGCATCATCGTCTCCGGCGCCACGCATGCAGGCAAGACGACTCTGCTCGGCGCACTGCTCGCGGCGACCGCCGCCGGGCAGCGGATCATCACGGTCGAGGAGACCTTCGAGCTCGCTGTCGACGGGCCTGATGTCGTCGCGCTGCAGGGACGTCAGGCGAGCCTCGAAGGCACGGGAGAGATCACTCTGCGCCGCCTCGTGAAAGAGGCGCTGCGCATGCGACCCGACCGCCTCGTGGTCGGCGAGGTGCGCGACGCCGAGGCGCTCGACCTGGTGCTGGCGCTCAACACGGGAGTGCCCGGCGCCGGAACCGTGCACGCCAACTCGGCCGTCGAGGCGCTCGAGAAGCTCGCGCTGCTGCCGCTGCTCGCGGGGCGCAACATCGACCGCGCGTTCATCGCTCCCGCGCTGGCCTCATCGATCTCATTCGTCGTGCACTGCCGGCGCGCAGCGGACGGGACGCGTGGCATCGGCGAGGTGATCGCGCCGACCGGCGAGGTGATCGACGGGCGGATCCTGAGCACGTCCGTATACCGAGCGGAGGAGCGGGTATGACTCTCCTCCTCGGCGCGCTGCTCGGTGCGGGTCTGCTGCTCTGCGCGTCGCCGTGGCTCTGGCCGCCGCGAGAGAAGACCGCCCGCGAGGTGCGAAGCACCCGACTGCGTCGCCTGCTCGACGAGGCCGGGCATTCCCGCACGGCGACGCGCACGGTCGTGATGGTCATGGTGGCGGTCGCCGCGGGGGCTGCAGCACTGACGTGGCTTCTCGCCGGCATCCCGGTGCTGGCGCTGCTCGCTGCGCTCGCCGCAGCCGCCGCTCCTGTCATGTTTCTGCGGGGGCGTCGCCTCCGGCTGCGCAAGGCGCGTCGCCAGGTGTGGCCCGACGTGTGCGATCTGCTGGTCGCCGCCATCAGAGTGGGTCTGTCGCTGCCGGATGCCGTGGCGAGCCTCACCGAGTCCGCTCCACCCGCGGTGCGTCCTGCCTTCGCGGTGTTCGCACGCGATCTGCAGCAGACCGGCCGTTTCGAATCGAGTCTCGACCGACTCAAGGCGACCCTCGCAGACCCGATCGCCGATCGCATCGTCGAGACGCTGCGGATGGCCCGTCAGGTCGGCGGCGCCGAGCTGACCGGAGTGCTGCGCGCACTGTCGTCGTCGGTGCGAGCGGATGCGGCGCTTCGCGGTGAGGTCGAGGCGCGCCAGTCGTGGATCCGCGGTGCAGCTGTGCTCGGCGCGGTCGCCCCGTGGGTGATCCTGGCTCTGCTCGCGATGCGACCTGAAGGACGCGATGCGTACGGGAGCACGGAGGGCGTGCTCGTCATCCTCGCGGGGGCGGTCGTGTCGGTGATCGCCTTCCGCATCATGCTGCGCATCGGGCGCCTTCCAGAGCCCGAACGGTGGTTCGGATGACAGGCGTGACCGATGCCGCGATCGCGGTGCTGCTGGGCGGGACGCTCGCGCTCGGGCTTCTCAGCGTGCTCTCAGCACTGCCCCGATGGCGCGGACCGTCGCTCGAGCGCCGCATCGCGCCCTATGTGCGAGACGTCGTCGCCGACGATGCCCTGCCCTCAGGCATCCTGCCTGCCGTCGGAGTCATGCCCGTGCACGGGCGACGGCTCTGGAACCGTCTGCATGAGCTGCTCGATCGGATCCTGGGCGGAGGAGAGACACTGCGGCTGCGCATCGCACAGGCCGGTCTCGCCCAGACTCCCGCCGCCTTCCGCGGGCGGCAGCTCGCGTGGGGCGTGGGCGGCCTGCTGGCCGGCGCAGTCGTCGTCGTGCTCATCGCTGTCTCAGGACGGATGACGCCGCCCGCGGTCCTGCTGCCGGTCATCGCCGCCGCGGGGACCACGGTGGCCTACGACATGCAGCTCACAGCCCGTGCCCGTGCACGCCGAGCGCGACTCGCGGACGAGCTGCCAACGACTCTCGAATTCCTCGCGCTCTGCCTGTCGGCGGGCGAGTCGCTGCTCGATGCGCTTCGCCGTGTGTCGGCCATCGGCACGGGCGAGCTCACGGAAGAGCTGCGTCAGACGGTGCTCGCCGTGCGGACGGGCTCTCCGCTCGCCGACGCACTCAGCGAGACCGCCGCACGACTGCAGCTGTCCGGCCTCTCGCGAGCCACCGACCAGATCATCGCGGCGCTCGAGCACGGCGCGCCGCTCGCCGCAGTGCTGCATTCGCAGGCGGCCGACGCGCGAGACGAGGCGAAGCGGGTGCTCATCGAGCAGGCGGGACAGAAGGAGATCCTCATGCTGCTCCCCGGCACAAATGGGAAAAGGTACCTTGCCGGTAGGTGAGATAGCTGATTCCCAGCCGGAGGCGTCGTCAGCCGTTGTTGCTCTCGTCCGCCGGAGCGGTCTCATCGAACAACCCGCCGACCACTTCGTCGGTCACTGGCGTGCGGTAGTTCAGCACTTGGAGCGACACACGAGCCAGATCAGCGATTGATGCTCCGGATGCCGCTATCACGAGCGCGTTATCGAACTTCACCTCTATCTCGGTGGTGCCGTCTTCCTGAGGCGCTTTCGTCCGCAGCACAACCTCGTTGACCGTGTATGAATCATCCAAACTGTCTGTGACCTTCTGGATGTCGCTCCGGATATCTGGACTTCGCTCGGCGTTCAGAATCACTGAGCGGGTAATCCCGCGCAGATCGATACGTGCCAGACGGTCTGACGCAACCGCGTCCTTGATTCGCTCCCACGTCGCACTCGAGGTGCCGTCTCTGCCCTTGCTCGCTAGTTGCCCGTTATGGGCGAGGGAGAGTCGTTGTTCTTCGACATCGATCCCCAGTGCTCCGCCATTCCGGAATGACCAGTAGTCGGAGCGGAGGGAGTAGGTCTCATCTCCTTCAACCGGGGTTGCAACACCCACGTAGGCCCACTTCGCACTCCAGCGACCTGCGTTCGCCTTAACGAGTGGGGTCAGATCCATGTCGGCCAGATCCGCGCGAATGTTCTCTAGCTCGGCGAACGTGACGTAGTCGCCAAGGTGACGCCAGAACTGAGTATTCTCTATCGCCGCGTCTTGTCTAAGAAGCCAAGGGACCAGGTGGCGGAGCTCTGCGATCGAGAGCTTCCCGCCGACGAGAGGGCTTTCCTCTCCATCGAGAAGTGAGAAATCTGGGTCGAGGGCGAGCGCTATTAGCTGAGAGGTCCGTGTGATTCGTGCGGCAGCATCCTCGCTGAAACTCTCCGAGATGAGCAGTTCGCGTGCAGTCGGCTCAGCCGCTTGGGTTGATTCCACTAGTGATGTGGCGCGGCCTTCATCGATGAGGCCACGTCCGCCCCTGATGAAGTTCGCCCGCACAAGATCGGCGAGGGGGCTCCCGGATGACTCTTCGCCGCGGATTACGTCCACCGCGGTGGGATCAGTTACCAAGGTTCGAACACTGCTTGCCGTCTCCCGAAGGACAGTCTCGGCCCGACTGTCTTCCCGCTCGCGGGTATCCAGCGACATGAACACCGGGTGTCTCTCGGCCAAGTAATCGACGTCATCGGCGTCAACAACTGACTGGTAGCTGTGGCGAAGGAAGATTGCTCGGGTGGCCCTCTCGCGCGGCCAGGTGAGGACTAAATCAGGAATAGCCGAGTGGTTGAAATAGGAGGTGTCCTCGATCACTGCAGACGAATCGAGGGACTCCAGCTCCGCGGACACCGCTGACTTAACCCGAGAGATGTAGTCATCAGCAACGCGGGTGTCCTTCGCGGCTTTGAGCGTCTCGACAAACGTCACAGCGTCGGTACCTTTCGTTTCAGTGGCCCCATAACAAGCTGGACCTCCTCGTGGGTAAGGCTGATGTCAAGCTGACGGTGATTCATCACCAGCACCCAGATCCGGGAGGCTACGGTCCGGAGCAGCTCGTCGTCTACCGTTGTGGCTCCGAGCACTCCGGGATACTTGCCAAGTGCGGTTTTTACTTCATCAGGCGTTGCGAGCTTTCCCCATCCGGCCTGATTAAACGGGTGAGTGCTCACCCACATGAACTCGGCCTTCTGGTCCTTCGCGACCTGGATCCGCCGCGCGGTCGCACTATAAGCGTTGGCGAGGAACTCTTGATACGCCGAGTACAGTCTGGACACATTCGTGTCGTCCTTGTTTTCAACGTAGACGGGTCGGCGGTTCGGGCCGAGCATGGAGCCGTACATGTCGAACACCTTTGTTCCCGAAAGTAGTTCTAGCTCGCACATGCCTTCATCTTCGTAGGCATTGAACTGGAGCTCGACAAAAGTTGTCGCCTCCAACCACCGCTTGGTGTGCGCGACTCCCCGTCGCCCCTTTTCCTGAGTCGCCTCTGCTGACATGGCCCAACCATAGCGGCTCCAAAGTTGCGTTCCACGGAACCGCGTACTGGAGAGTCGGATATCAGCCCCGCTGACCATCCCCTCGTGGTTGAGGCTTGCGGTCGTTCTCGGTCACCCGCTTGAACACCTTCTCGACGTCGGGCCGTGCGGGCGGCGGGGGCGGCGGGGGAGGGGTGTCATCGCTCACGGTTGGCTCTTCGGCTTGCCGTGCTCGGTGGCCATGACTTCCTTGAAGACGACCTCCACGTCTGGTCGTGTTGAGGCGGGGGCGGAGGACGGCTTCTGGTCGTCGCTCATCGCGTCTCCATGGGCGTGTCGTCGCTGTGGGTCAGCGTCTGCATCACCATCGACACGTCAGGGCGTGGCCGGGGCTTGGGTGCTGACTGGGGCTTGGGCGGGTTCGGCTTCGTCATGTTCACTCCAGATTGGGCTAACTGCATTGAGGGTTACTACAACAAGAGTCGTCACGAGACCGGCGAGCACGAGGCCGAAACCCCAGTTCGTCAGCTTCGCTCGTTCCTCGTTCTGCGCGTCGCGGTTGGTGACCTCACGTGCCTTGACCTCAAGCACATTGTCTTCCAGCTCGTCAGCGGGCATGTCGGCATCCACCCACGCATCGACAACATCGCGAGCGGACGGTAAGTCAATCTTTCGTGGCCACAGGGCGGCCGTCGCCACAGCTACGGCGGCAACGGTGAGTCCGAACGGTACGAGCCCAACGAGCCAGGTATCAGTGGTTACTAGCGAGAGTCCGGTAACCGACGCCAGCACACCCGCGACCACCACGATGAATGACGCTTTCGTGTCGATGGTCCGCGACCGGTCGGCGGATGCGCCCCGGAGAACGTCGAGTTCGGCGTTAAGTACGCGGATCCGTTTCGCGCGCTCCTGGGAAGAGCGACGGGTCTTCCGCCAGCTCTTCATCCATGGTGGTGGAGCAGCCATGTGCTCAGCATAGATGCGATGTCCGACATCGAGAGATGTTCGCCGGTGTGGCTACGCCGACCGCGTCGCGCCGCACTCCGGGCACTGCCAGATAGGCTCGCCGTCCACCTCGGCGGGTTCCATGCGTTGCACGCACCGGAGGCAGTTTGGAGTGCTCAGCACCTCATCGCGGAGCCGTCGCAACTCTCGCTGACGGTCGAGATCGTCCATGTCACTAGGCTACGCAAGCGTCCTGGCTAGAGTTCCAGCATGGACTTCTGGAATACCTTCTGGGCGACGATGTGGGGCGCGCTCGGCGGCGCGATCGTGGGTGCTCTGGCGGCATGGCTCTTCTCGCTTGATTTACGCCGTCGCGCGCGGGAGGACCGAGCGCAGGAGCGCGAACAGGATCGACTCGATCGAGAGGCCGAACGCGCTCTAGACCGCGAAGCTCGCAGCGCAGAGCGAGAGGAACAAAGGGACTGGGAGTACGACGAGCGCATTCGCCGTGAGTGGCCCCGTGTCATAGAGGCCACGCGCCACTTCGCTAACGCTAGTCGAGCCGTATACGACGCGATGCGTACGAACCAGTCGGTCGGGAACGGGTTCGAGCAGTACCGTATCGCGATGGTGTCGCTCACACAGCGGCTGTTCGAGGCTGCGACCATCGCGAAGGACGCGGAGCATCGCGTAGTCAACGCGATTGGGGGTCTCACGGCAACCACCCCCGCTTACTCGAACGTGCAAATTCGATCGATGGATCAAGTGGTTGATGCGCTAGCCGCCTACACGACTGCTTCGCCCGCCCGCAGGGCCTCAGCGATTCTCACGTTGGAGTCGACGCTCAGGGAACTGGTGGCTACTGCGCAACGAGAGACCGCGGAGTTCTTGGCAGGAGAAGGCCTCGGGGCGTTAGATCGCTGATGTCGGCGGCAAGAAGTGCTCCGTGGGTAGCCGCCCATCCGGGCAGATTCATACGGTGCCGCGCTAGCCAGCAGGGGTCTTCCCGCACTCCATACCTAGGGGTCTCACCTCTACGCAGTCGTGCACAGCCGGGTCGTAGAAGACGACGCCTTCGGGTAGGACCGGGCCGGGCTCGCCGAAGTGCCAGCGGTAGTCGTTGGGGCACCCCTCGGTGCCGTAGCACTCGAAACCGTCCGGGTAGATGATCCACGGTGTGGTGTTTGCCGCCCACTGGGGTAGCTCGGTCAGGTAGTCCGGGGTCGGTGTGGGGCTGACGGTCGGCGTAGAGTCAGCCGACTGCGGCGTGGTCGAGGCGGCGCATCCGGCAAGAGCGGTCACGGCTAGCGCGAGTGCGGCGACGGTCGTTGCAAACTTGGCTCTGCGAGGCATGTTGCTCCTTGGTTGATGTGACTTATAGTCGACAGGTTGGCCGTTATCTTAGCTAGCCTCACTCAGTTGGCGACAGCTGCAGGCGCCTGTGCCGCTCGACGCAGATCCGGCCCGTAGTGCTTGTTCCACCAGGTGTTATGAGAGCAGTACTGGCACTTCTTGAAGAACGGCAGGTAGAGAAGGCCGACTCCGGCCGTGCAGACCCCAATCGTCCACAGGGTTGCCATTCGCCCAACGTGCGCTCCGCCCTTCTCGCATGACTTGCAATCAACGCAGCCCTTCTGGCTGAAGACGTTCAGATGGTTCGACACTCTCTGCACCTTTCGTAAATGTGACTCATAGTCCGTGGACTCATTGTCAGCTTAGCGCGAGCGTTGGAAGATGCCCGTTCCACCTCACAGAGCCGCGTTCGGTGCGCGCGTGCGCGAACTCAGGACCGGGCGCGGTTGGTCACAGGAGGACTTCGCGCACCGTGCGAACCTCGACCGCACATACGTCTCCGGCATCGAGCGCGGTACTCGTAACCCAACCCTGGACATCATCCAAAAGCTGGCCCAGGCTCTCGACGTGCCAGCGGCTGACCTCCTCGCCTAGAACTGCGAGAGTCCCATGGCCAGTCGACTCGGGGTCTCTTGTGAGGGTCGTATGCGGTCACGGCTTTGACAGCTGGAGGAGGCGGTCGGCAGGTGCGGCACACGTCGTAGTCGTACGTTTCCGCCTGACCTGACCTGAACTGCGGCTGCCCGCCAGTGCTATGAACCCTCGACCTCGGACACCGTACGAACGCCGTCACGGTCGAGTGCTTCGACAAGGTCAGGCAGGGTGGTGTAGATGTTCGGCTTCACTTTGCGTCGAGTCAACAGTTGCGCCATCTGGCGACCAGTTGACCGCTCGGCTGCGACGTAGTCGCAGTAAGCGGCAGCGCAAGTCAGGAACATGATGTCGTTGAGATCGTTGGGTAGCCATCGACGGTTCGGATCGCGATGCCGCTCGCCCATGATCGCGGTGTACAGTCCTCCGAAGCGAGTATCGGTCACCGCGTCAGCCAGGTCCGTCGGATTGAGGCGACCCACCAGCGTGGAGGGGTCACCAATGAGAGAAAGAGCGGACGACATCAAGCCTTCGTTGTCCTGGATAGCCGCCCACGTGGCCGCCGATGCCCGTTGTTCACGCGACATTGAAGCCATCCACTTAGCAATGTCGCCGTTGCTTTCGGCCCACCGCGTGGGAGGTGCACCGGTGATTGGGGCAGGGTCGATCAGCATGGAGACAAGCACCGAAGGCCAGGTGAGAGCGTCCATAAACTGGCGCATGCTGTCGCTCAGATCGGCCCCTGCTGCGGACCCGACGCGGTCACCAAATATGCTTCTGGGTGCGAGCGTGACCGCGTCAGCCGCCGGAACGGGCGCATCCAGAGAGAGCCGCTCGGCAAACCACGCGGCGAACTCCCGGCGTCGGAGCTCGAGGGGGTCGCGGAGTTGCCAACCGCCGCTGAGAGATGCAATAGCGATGCCGACCTCGTAGCGCCTGTCCCCGAACAACGCGGCTGTCTCTTGCATCGTCGCTGAGGAGAGGGGGAGCCGGATGCCACCATCATGGCCAAGCTTCATGATCCGCTGAGCGGCGGTGAGGTCCGCTTCGGACAGAGCCTCGGGCTTGACCAGTGCCTTTGCGATCGTGCTCCAGTGGAGCTGGTCAAGGTATACCGATGGCCGACCCTTCACAGGGTCACCGACCGGACTCCATACCTCGCAGAAGACGAGGTGACCTTTCTCGGTCTCGGTGGTCAGCCACCAACGGTCCCAATCAAAGAATGATCGCGCGATCTGGTTGCTAGGGCGTCGCTCGTCCGCGTCCATAGGAGCAACGTGCTCTTCGCCCGATTGCATGACGATGCGGATCTGCTTCGCCCGCCAGTCAAGGACCCACATGCTGTAGTCGTCTGCTGACAGCGTGAACTTGTGCCCTTCGCGCTCGGTCATCTCAACATGATCTCAGTGCGCGCCGACATTCGAAGCCGGCGACGGGCTGCCCTTGCATGTCTCTGCGCGCGTCTCTCAGCGTCCCGCTGGGTCGCCAGCAGCGCTTGGCCTAGGTGCCAGGTAGCCTCAGGCCCGCAAGAGACCCCCAGGAGCGTTTCCCAGAGGACTCGGTGCGGGGTGATCAGTCGGAGAGAGGCGCGCCGTCGATGCGTGCGTATGCCGACTGCATCTCGGCGGTAACGTCGGTGCCCAGCGCGCGTACCTGAGTCAGGCTCGGTTGGCGTCCAGCTACATGAGGGACGAACCGCACGTGCTCCTCGATCAGATCAGCCTCGACCTCGTATGCCTCCGCGATCTCGAACTCCAGGTTGAACAGCAGGAACACCGCCGTGTGGTAGCCCGCGCTCCGGAACGGGCTGAACTTCGCCCCGGCTCCAGCCGCGCGGTTTGCCATCGCCTTGACCTGGATGCGGTGCCCGGACTCGGTCGTGATGTCGTGTGACTTGGTCGAGTTGGGTTCGAGCACTCCGCCGCGTGCCAGCCACACGACGTACTCCGCGATGTCTCCCAGTGGCTTGTTGTTGGTCCGCACCAGATCGCGACGCCGAAGCTCCTTCACGACGCTGGCCTCCAGCAGCAGCAGATGCTTCACCGACAGTCGAGTGACGTCGGGCAGGCCGACCCGTTCGGTGCCGCTGTCGTTCAGATTGCTCATGTTGGTGCTCCTCTGTCGATCAGTCTGCCGGAAGGGTCAGACGGTGACGGTCGCCGTGGCTGAGGCGTATGCGCGGCGCACTGTGGACTCATGCCAGCGCGGTAGGCCGGTAGGCGACAGCACACCCTCAGCCGTGAGGGCATCTGCGATACGGCAGAAGCTAAGGCGGTGCTCCTCCCGGCTGGTGACGATGCGCCGGAGCACGCCAGCCGGGATAGCGGTGCGTCGTCCGTTGTGCTCGCCCCGTGCCTTGCGTGCGGCCAGCGCCTCACGGGTGCGAGTAGCGATCAGGTCACGCTCCAGCTCGGCGAAGGTGGCGAGCATGTTGGCCATGGCCCGTCCGCCCGGCGTGGTTAGGTCGAGCGCGTTGTCCAGCACTACAAGCGCCCAGCCCTGCGTGACTGCCGAGTCGATGATGGCGGATGCATGCCGCACGCTACGGGCGAGGCGGTCGAGCTTGGCAACCATCAACCCGTCGAACTGCCCCGCGGACAGCATGTCGAGGCCACGGCGCAACTCAGGGTTGACATGCTTACCTGAGCATCCCAGGTCGCGGAAGAACTCGAAGGTCCAGCCCCGGCGCTCGCACGCCTCCTTGATAGAGGCCTCTTGTGCTTCGACTCCCAGCCCGGACCGCTCCTGCTCCTCGGTGCTGACGCGGACGTATCCGATCATGTGCTTGCTCATCGCGTGGTCTCCTTCGGGTCCGGCAGAAATGTCCGACATCGCCTTGTGCCTGAAACTTTTGCTGACGCCTGATGAGCACCGCAAATTACTGAATCCATGCGGCCATGGACGTGCATGCTGACGACATGCAAGAGACCCCCGGATCGTGACCAGGGGTCTCTTGGTGCTGGGATACCCCGTCCCAGCGGGGTGAGGAGGGAAAAGGAGGAAACCCTCTCACCCAGTCATAGGCAGATCAGTGGAGCGGCGCCGAGTAGGTGATCTGGTTGGACAGGTTGTAGGCGGCTCCGCTGGTGTTCGCCTCGACGTAGGCGAGAGCAGCCGCCGAGTCAGCCGTGGCAGGGTACGCGGCCTGGTATGCCTCGGCCACGTCGAGCCAAGCGGCGTTCCGTGCACGGGTGCCGATCGCGTGGGCCATCGACTCGTCAGAGTTGGCCAGAGCGTCCTGCAGGATGTCCATCGCCTCCTGCTTGTCGGTGATCTTGCGGACACGGTCGGCGGCGTCGCGACGGAGCAGCACGCTGTTCGCGTCGGCGGGCTGGTTCCCGCGCAACTCACGCTCGATGGTGTCGCGCAGACCCTTCTCGTAGGTGACCTGCTCGTCCTTGATCGCGTCGAGCTTGGCCCTGGTGTCCTTGTCGAGGGCTTCGAGCTTGTCCTTCTTCGCGAGGTCGGACGTCATCGGGTCGGCCTTAATCGCCTGCTTGGTGGAGTCGTGTGCGGCCTTGACGGCGCTCGCCCGCTCCTTGTAGCCGCTCTGCGCCTTGGGGAGGCTCGTCTCGACGGATGCTGCGGTGTGCTTAGCCATGATGTGTTCCTTCTGCTTCTACTGGGTTCCGGGAATCCGTCCCGGTGCGGTGTCTGTGGGGTGGTGCGGGTGTCTCGGTGGGTATCGCTGAGCGTCCCGCTGGGTCGTTGGGGTGGTGTGGCCTAGGTGCTGGCCTGCCGGGGTGGCCCCGGGAGCGTCCTGGGACCGGCAGGCTGTTTGCCCTTCTGCGTGTGTCGATGCCCTCCCCAGAACCCCATCCGGACGTCTGCCGTGGTGGCGTAGGTGTCGCACAGGTCGAGCACCTTGCACCCGGCGCAGAGCGACTCGCAGAAGGCATGATCTTCGGGGCTGAGCCGGTCAGTCGTGGTGAACATGGGGTCATCCCGACAAGGGGGCTCGTATTCCTGCAAGGCCTCATCGAGTGCATCCCACGCGTCCTCGGGAGTCACTGGCTCGGCGCCCTGTACGCACGAACAGTGCGGACCATGAACAGGTCGGGAGAGACCTCGACCTGACGCCGGACCTCGACCATGCGAACCTTCCGGCGCTTCCGTCCGTAGTAGAGCAGCGCTCTCACGGTCGCCCGAGTAAAGCCGGTGGTGTCCACGAGGTCATCGACCGTGTGCGTGCCGTCGTTGAGCAGCGCGCGAATCTCCGCCCACACGGCGCTCAGTTCAGGCGCGCGCTCGTCGCCGCCGTTCAGGACTACCTCGACGTAGGGTTTATCGATCTCGGCTGTCTCGGTGCGGATGGTGTCAGTCATGATCTAGATGTCCTTCTTCGGTAGATGAGGCGGAACGCGGCTGAAGTCGTAGTCGGCCGATTCCGCCTGAGCGTGATGCTCGGTTGCCCCTTGGCCAGAGACCGGCAGATTGCGCGTACAGAGAGGCGTCGCGTGCGTTTCGTGCGTGTGGGGTGTGTCTTCCGGTGCGGTGGAGTACTCGGCCACACAGCCGGTGTGGTGTAAACCACCCCCAAGACCCACCCCCAGAGATTGGGGTTGAGCCGCCCCCCGCTTAGCCACCTACCCCACCCCCTCCTCTCTTTTAAGAGAGGGGGGCGGTGGTGGTGGTTGTGCTGGGTAGTGGTGGTCAGGAGGTAGGCAGTGAGTACCATTTCGACTTCCCGTTTCCTTCGTCACGCAGAACCACGCGCTCGGCCTTGGTCGCTTTCTTGAGCTCCTCGGCTGCCGTGTGTTTGGTGATGCCCTTGATGCCCGCGTTGATGATCTGAGACGACCTGCGTTCGCCGGGTTCGTTGCCGTCGATTTCCTCGCCCTTGGCGACTGCCTCCATGTCCAGTTCCTTCTGCTTTTTGAGCCACTCGACCAGCCGGTCGTAGAGGACCGTCTTGCTCTCCTCGGGTACGTCCGTCTTGAACTCCAGGCGCTTGAAGTCGTCCATCAGGACCACACCTCGGGGGATGTTCACGTCACGGCCGTACGCCTGGAAGTAGTGGATCGATGTGGGGTCGTTGACCTCCTGCAGGGTTCCGTTCCAGATGGCATCGGGCCACCCCAACAGGCGGCTATCACCGGAGGCGCGCTGAGCACCATGGCCGTAGTGGTGCACGATCAGCCCCTCGCTGATGCCCGCCTCGACCTTGAGCGCTGCGAACGCCTGGAGGAACTCACCCAGCTCGTTCGATTCCTTGAGTCCGATCGCGTCGATGATTGGTCGCAGCGGGTCCAAGATGAGTACCTCGGCACCGGCGTCCTCGATGATCCGCGCCCACAGCGCCCGTGTGGCGTCGTCGGTGATCCGGAAAGCACCAGCCCTGCCCCGCATGGGTACGAGCGCCATGTTGCGCCTGTTGCGGATGCTCTGCTCCCGCATCCAGTCCTGGAGCATGTGCTCCGACATCTCGAAGTCGAGCAGCGCTACCGTCCGTGTCTCGACCACTTCGAAGTGATCCATGAACGGGTCGCCGTCAACGAGCGAGCGGGCAAGGTTGCCGACGATGGTCGTCTTGCCACCCTTGCTCTGTGCTGCGAGTAGGACGTTGCCGTCCGCCTGCCACAGGCCGTCGATCAGGTACTTCTGCGGAGGCATCTTGCGGCGCAGGAACCGATCCAGCGTCTCCAGCTTCGGAATCTCCAGCGCGCCCGCCTTCTCCTCGGCCAGGCGACGCTTAGCCTCCTCCCCGATCTGGATCGAGCGCACCCGTTCCTCGACGGCCTCCTCGTAGTCCTTCTGCGCGATCAGCGCCTTCTCTTCCGGCGTGAGGGTGCCATCTCCCGAGGCAGGTTTCGGCTTCCGGACAGGACGCTTCTTGGGAGCGCCACTGCGGCTAGACGGTGCGGAGGTCATGCTGATGCCTTTCTCACGGACTCGACGATGCGGCGAGCCTCCTGCGGCGTGAAGCCGAGATCCTCTGCGGCCTCGATGAGCCGGTTCATCTGACGCTCGGGTGCCCCCTGCTCCACAGCCCTGCGAACTGCCCAGTGATAGGCGTCGTGCCGCTGGCCCTTCTCCTGCCGACGCACGTAGGCGATCAGCGCACTGACGTCCCGACCGTTCCCGGCTCCGCGAGTGATGTGCACCTTCGGTCGGATGAGGCGGACAACCTCAAGGGGGAGTCGTGCCACGGGTACGTCGTCACCCCAGCGGTAGCGCTTGCCGGTGTCGGGGTGCACGCTCGGCGGCATGACCACCTGTGCGCGCGTGAGCACGTCGATGCCAGCGGGCATGCGCACCTTGGTCGTCTTCGGGAACGGGCGGAGGTAGTGAAGATGCACCGAGCCGTCTCCCCGGCCGGACAGGATCGAAAGCGTAGGTGGCATCTTGACCCCGGCCAGGTCTTCCAGAGCTTCGAGAGAGCCACCGTTGTGCGGGTCGATGTCGATCACGACGTGGTTGAGCGGGATGACCGCGCCGACGTTGAAGTCCTGCTCGGCCCACCAGCCCTTGATCGTGTCGCGGTCGGTGGTGGCCTCTTCCATCCAGCCGGGGAGGAAGGGCTTCTTGCCGTTGAGTGGGACCACGCGCCAGCCCGCACGGGCCAGTCGCAGAGCAGCGCCTACCGGGACCGTCATCGTTCGGCCCTGCCATCAAACACGTAGTCGATGACGACGTTGAGCCAGTACTGACCCAGCAGCGCATCGAGCGCTACGGACTCCTCCCACACGATGCCGGGGCGTGCCACCAGCTCGTCGTGGATGGCGCTGAGGACGCGGGTGACCGCCATGCGCACGCGGGCATCGGTGACCGGCGACCAGCTATCGCGAGTGCCGACGCCTGCCACCTTGACCTTCAGCCGGCGAGCGGCCTCAGCTTCGATGGTCCCGTCTCCCAGAATCGCCTTGATGCTCTGGTCTGCGGCGATCACTGGTCGGCCCCGCCGTCATCGCTGGGGTCATCCTCATCGTCGTCCTGCTCGATCACGAGGTACAGCCGGAGTGGCTCATCCGGGGCGAAGTAGACGACGCCCTGGCAGTCCTGGCACTTCGGGAAGGTGCGGTCGGTGGTGGTGAAGCCGCGTCCTGTGTGGTCTCGCCAGAGGTCTTCCAGACCCAGCGCGAGACCCTCCTTCGTCGGCCACGAGGCGAAGTCGTAGTTGAACGAGCCGTGGCTGCTGTAGACGTGGGTATACCCGTATGCATGCGTGGTGACGTCGGAGATGTTGATGGCACGCTCGGCCCACGGCTCGAACCATGCCAGGTCAGGCCCGAACTGAAGCGCGTTGTTCGCTTCGGTCTCAGTGAGGGAGTGCTTGCTCGGGTAGTCGGCGGGGAACTTCTTCATCGCTGACCCCCTGCCTTGAGGAGAGTCGTCAGTGTCCTGATCTGGCCGGGGTTCAGGGGTGGCGCGGTTGTGAGTGCGCGGTCGATGGCATCGGCGATCTGCGCCTCTGCCAGGTTGCGGCGTGCAACGGTCTCCCGCTCGGGGTCCTTGAGTCGGACAGCGACAGCGACGTGCGCCGACGCAGTGAGCGTGCGAGTGATAGTAGCCATGGGAGCTTTCCTTCAGCGAAGTACTGACTCCCGCTGAGGAGCTCGACCAGGGGCTCTGATCTAGGCACCGGGGCTATGTCCGTCTCGCGTACGGCTCCCACCGGCTTGTAAGCCATGAAATGTGACCGTGCCTTGTATCCCGCCGATCACCAGCGGTATTCAGTTGTAAAGTCTGCCGGTGCTAGACCGTCAGGTGCTTGCCTTCGTCTGCGGCGAGCTGGAGCTTCTGCTGAAGCTCGTCGTGAGTGTACACCGGACGGTTGCCGCACTGGCACTCAAACACGGGGCGTGGTCGTATCTCGATCTTGCCTTCGTCGTTCATTCCTCCGGCCCAGTCCTTGCCAGAGTCGGCGTGGTCGATCCGATCCCAGAAAGTACCCGACTCGGACCACTCGTAGCGGGCGATCTCACGACGAGAGTGTGCATGCCGGGACGTGCCCCTGCAGAGCACCTTGATCGTGTATCGCTGGTTTGCCATGCCATAAGCCTTGCCGACCGGGGCCATCTCCGCTCGTCAGGAAATGCCGCAAAATGACGCCGTGCATAGCGGCCGTAGGGAAAGACTCGCTGCAAACTTGTGGCGTGCCTCGGCGTGTCGCAGGCCAGCAACGGCTCTCTGCGACCGCCTGCGTCGTTCGGTGGTCGCGGGTACGGCGTAACGCGCAGACGCCCGTTTGTGCCCGGAGGGCTCAGCTACGCCAGACCACCTGCACGGTGTCGGGGTCGAACGCCTTCCCGCTCCCACTCGGCAGGATCGTCACCGTCACGAGGGTGTCCATCACCGCGCGCTTGACATCCATGCTGAGGCCATGCCACACCTCGCCCGCGTTGGCTCCGATCAGATCGGCAGGTATAGCCGGGGGGAGTGCGGCGTCCAGTGCGGTGGCGGCTTGTGCGCGGTCAGCTCTCAGGCGTTCGGTGATGCGCGTGAGCTGTGCCGCGTCGATCGTGCCTGCCGCAAACATGTCGGCCGCGTTGGTCAGGCGCGCGTCGATAGCCTCGATAGAGTCGCGAGCCTCTTGCAGAGCTACCGGGTCGCCCGTCGCGAAAAGCTGTGCGGCGTCGGGCATTTCCAGTCGCCCAACCACGATGCCCTCGACCATCTTGTCCACCAGATCCTGAATGCGGCGCACGCGGTAGCACGCACTGCACACGTAGCTCGGAGGCTGACGCTTGGTCCCGCCGGACTTGGTGGTCGTCTTACGCCCTACGGCGCGCACCATCACACCGCCGCACAACACTGGCTCGCCCTTGTCGTCCAAAGTGCCGGTCGGGCGTCCGCAACGGGCGATGCCTCCCAGCAGGTACTTGGGTGCTCTGCCCACGGGGGCGGTCCGTCTAACAGGGTCTGTCAACGCGGCCTTCAATCGTTCGTGCGTGTCCTCGTCAATCACACGAGGGGAATCGTCTGGCGTGCGGCCCACGACCTGGCCTCGGTGGACCGTCAGCCCTGCCAACGAGGGGCGAAGTAGTAGTTGCTTGAGGGTGGTGCTGTTCCACTTTGCACCACGGCCAGGGGTCGGGATGCCCTGTGCATCGAGGTCCTTGCAGATCGCTCGTAGCGATTCGCCATGGAGTACGCGCCTCACTGCCGACCGGATCGTCGCAGCCTCAGCGTCGTCCAGGACCACGGTGGTACCCGCACGCCGGTATCCGTATCCGACGCGTCCAGTGCGGACCCCATTAGCGGCGCGTTGCACGTTTGCGGCGACCTGGCGCGTGGCCTTCTGCTCGCCCTCGTACTGGCTCCATGCGGCAACGGTTCGCGCTACTGCACGGCCAGCCGGTGTCGTCAGGTCCAGGGTGCCTGCCGTGACGGTGTAGACCGGCACGTTCAGTGTGATCACCCGCTCGAGGTCCCGGGTCAGACGCAACAAGCGGTCTTGATGCCAAGCGATGATGGCCGTGGGCTTGGTCTTCAGCATGGCCTCGAAGCCGGGACGAGCCTTGCCGCTGGTGGCGCTGATGTCGTTGTCCGAGTGCACCGCCATCACCTTGAGTCCGAGACGGTCGGCCAGCGCGCGGCACTCCTGCTCCTGGCGAGTCACGGCCAGCGCCTCACCAGTGCGGTCGATGCTGACGCGGGTGTATATGACGCAATCCATAAAGGTACTTTAATACCATGCTCTAGCCGCTCGTGTTCCTGATCCTGCCGTTGAGCGTCCTGTTCGCGGTCTACCCCGGTCTGTTCATTCTGCGACTGGGGCTGGGCTGAACGCAGCCTCGTCGCACACACGATCCGCTATCCGATTGGGGAAGAGAAATGAAGACGCTGAAGAGATGGTTCGCTGCTGGTCGTGGGCTCGTCGACGACGAACGGGGAGACGTGCCCGGCTGGGTTCTGGTGACGCTCATGACGGCCGCGCTCGTCGTGGTGATCTGGGCTGTCGCCGGCCCTGCCCTCGTCAACCTGTTCGAGCAGGCGATCTCGCGCGTCTCGGGCCTCTGATCGGAGCCGGCGATGCACGCGCGATCACTCGACGACGATGACCGGGGCTCGAGTCCCGTCGAGTTCGTGCTGGTCGGCGCGCTGCTGACCGCCCTGACCCTCGCGGTGCTGCAGGTGGCCCTCGCCGTGTACGTCCGCAACGTCGTGCACGACGCGGCGGTCGAAGGAGCGCACTATGCCGCGCTCGCAGACACGTCCCTCGAGGAGGGCGCATCGCGCACGAAGGCGGTGATCATCCGTGCGGTCGGCGCGGACTATGCCGACGACATCGCGGTGGGTGAAGACGACAGCCTCGGATATCCCTGCGTGACGGTGCGAGTGCGCACGGCCCTCCCCGTGCTGGGGCTCGTCGGCGTGCCGTATGGAATGGAGGTGGAAGCCCGTGCACCCGTCGAATCGTTCGGAGAGGAGTGAATCGCTGATCGGCGATGAGAGGGGCTCCGCGGCTCTCGAGTTCATGGTGGCAGGCGTGCTCATGCTGGTTCCGCTCGCCTACCTCGTGCTCGTGCTGGGCGCGGTGCAGGAGCAGACGCTCGGCGCCGAGGCCGCTGCTCGTCACACCGCGCGAGTGATCGGTCAGGCGCCGGATGCCGACACCGCGACCGAGCGAGGTGACGCGGTGCTGGCGGGGATCGTCCGCGAGTACGGGATGGATGCGGATGCCGTCGGCGTGAGGATCACCTGCCGGCCGGCCGCCCGGGAGTGCCCGACGGCCGGCGCCACCGTGATCGTCACCGTGCGCACGCAGGTGTCGCTGCCCTTTCTGCCGCCGATCTTCGGACTGGACGAGCTGACGGCGATCCCCGTCGAGGCGCAGTCGGCGCAGAAGGTGTCGCGTCAGTGGGGAAGCGGATGAGAACCCGCCGAAGGAATCGCATTGTGTTGACCGACGATGAGGGCAGCGTGCTTCCGATGGTCGTGGGGTACGCGCTGCTCGCGGCGGCGCTCCTCTTCGTATGCGTGTGCGCCACCGACCTCTACATCGCACAGAAGCGCCTCGACTCACTTGCCGATGCGGCTGCGCTCGCCGCATCAGACGGCTTCATCCTGAGATCCGAGGGGGCGGACGTACGGGCAGAGCTCACCGACGACGACGTGCGCGACCAGGCAGAGGCGCTGGTCGACGCTGTGGACTCGGAGGCGACTCTCGTGTCGGCAGGCACCCCTGATGGTGTCACGGCCCGAGTCACGGTCGCCGCGGACTGGCATCCGCCGCTCTTCTCGGCCTTCGTGCCCGACGGCGTGCCACTCGAAGCCACCGCGACGAGCCGAACGGCACTGCGGTAGCGGACGGCAGCAGAGTTCAGTCGTCGTGCCGCGGCAGGAAACGCGGCGTCCACACGGCGAAGCCCGCCGCGCCCAGCAGCGCCACGCCGCCCATCATGCCGGTAGCGAGCGGCAGCGAGGCCAGGGCCACGATCGATGCGATCACCACCGGGGCCGCCGCGCCGCCGGCATCCGTCAGCGTCCGCCACGCGCCGAGGAAGGTCGCGGGATCGGTCTCGGGCGCGAGATCGGCGCCGTAGGTGAGCAGGATGCCGCTCGACAGGCCGTTGCCCAGGCCCAGCACAGCGGCCATCAGCGCGTACCACATCGACGCCTGATCGAGATCGTGGGTGAGGGAGAGGGCGATCAGCCCGACGCCCATGAGCAGCATGGCCGGCAGCGCCGCCCAGATGCGACCGAAGCGGTCCATCACCTGACCGCTCGCGTAGAACAGCGCGAAGTCGATCGCGCCCGAGACACCCACGACGATCGCGATCGTGCTCGCATCGAGCCCCAGCGACACACCCCACAGCGGCACGATGACCTGGCGCGCAGAGCGCACGGCCGACAGCGCCGCCGCCGCGGTGCCGAGACGCATCAGCACCCCGCGGTAATACGAGATGGTGGCGAGCACGCCATACCGGTCACGGGTCGGGATGGATCCGGTGACCACCTCTCCCGAATCCTCGGCGACCGCGGCACCGGTCGGCTTCAGCAGCACGGGACTGCTCTTCTCGGGGTCGGGGCCGAACAGCACCAGCGGCACGATCGCCGCACAGCACACGATCAGCGCCCAGATCGTCGACTGCTCGGATCCGGTCAGCTGGATCAGCGCCGCCGCGACGAACGGCCCGATGAACACGCCGAAGCGGAAGCTTCCGCCCAGCAGCGACAGGGCCCGCGCGCGGAACCGCGGTGGCACCCTGGTGGTCATGAACGCGTGCCTCGCCAGGCCGAACGCGGCGGCGCAGAAGCCGAGCACGAACACCGAGACGGCGAACAGCGCAAGAGCGTCGGCCAGCAGCATCACGACACCGGCCGCGATCGACAGCGCGCCGGCCACGACCATCGTGAAGCGCTCGCCGATCTTCGCGACCAGCGCGCCGGCGGGCAGATTGCCGCACAGCTGACCGATCACGAGGGCCGATGCCACGAGGGCGGCGAGCGAGACGTCGGCGCCGAGCCGGGTGGCGATCACCGGGATGAGCGGGATCACGGCGCCCTCGCCGAGCGAGAAGAGCACGGTGGGCGCGTAGACCATCGGTCCGAAACGTCTCAGAACACTCGCCGCACTGTCGCTCACAAGGCTCACGCTAGCCCCGACGGCACGCGACCGACGGCGGGACATACCGCGGTCAGAGAAGCAGGGCCGCGGCGCGATAAGGTTGACTGCCATGTTCGAACTCGATCTCTCCGCCGACATACAGGCCCTGCGACACACCTTCGGCGACATCCGCGAGGTCGTCGACGTCGATTCTCTGCGCGAAGACATCGCGCGACTCAGCGAGGAAGCGGGCGCCCCCGACCTCTGGGACGACCCCGAGAAGGCGCAGAAGGTCACGAGCGCGCTCAGCCACAAGCAGGCTGACCTCAAGCGCGTCACCGAGGTCGAGCGCCGTCTCGACGACCTCGACGTTCTCGTCGAGCTCGCGAACGAGATGCAGGACGAGGACTCCGCTGCCGAAGCGCGCGCTGAGCTCGAATCGCTGACCCAGACCATCAACCAGCTCGAAGTGCAGACGCTGCTCGACGGCGAATACGACGAGCGCAACGCGATCATCACGATCCGCTCGGGCGCAGGCGGCGACGACGCCACCGACTTCGCCGAGATGCTCATGCGCATGTACCTGCGCTGGGCCGAGCAGCACGGCTACCCCGTGAAGGTGCTCGACACCTCGTACGCCGAGGGCGCAGGCATCAAGTCGGCCACGTTCGAGGTCACCGCCCCGTACGCGTTCGGCACGCTGTCGGTCGAGGCCGGCACGCACCGCCTCGCCCGCATCAGCCCGTTCGGCTCCGCCGACAAGCGCCAGACCTCGTTCGCCGCCGTCGAGGTCATCCCGCTGATGGAAGAGGCGACCGAGGTCGAGATCCCCGAGAACGACATCCGCGTCGACGTGTTCCGCTCGTCGGGACCGGGCGGGCAGTCGGTCAACACCACCGACTCGGCCGTGCGCCTCACCCACCTGCCGACCGGCATCGTCGTGTCGATGCAGAACGAGAAGTCGCAGATCCAGAACCGCGCGGCCGCCATGCGCGTGCTGCAGACCCGCCTACTGCTGCTGCAGAAGGAAGAAGAGGCGGCGAAGAAGAAGGAGCTCGCGGGCAACATCACCGCGAGCTGGGGCGACCAGATGCGCTCGTACTTCCTCTACGGCCAGCAGCTGGTCAAGGACCTGCGCACCGGGCACGAGTCGGGCAACCCGGCCAGCGTGTTCGACGGCGACCTCGACGACTTCATCTCGGCGGGCATCCGCTGGCGCAAGCGCAAAGAAGAGGACTGACCCTCACTCCGACGCGCGAGACGCGTGCGCGACATGAGAACGGGCCCGGGAGCAGTGCTCCCGGGCCCGTTCTCGCATCTGCGCCTGGTCAGCTGCAGGCGGATGCCGAATCCGTGAACGTCTTCGCGAAGTCGAGCGCATCCATGGGGTCGGCGAAGTCGGTGCTGCCCTCGGCGACGGTCTGAAGGGCCTCATCGCTCATCTCGGATGCGTAGAACTCATCGCTGAGGCACACGATCACCTCATCGGGGAACGGGCTGGAACCCGTGTCGGCGACGATCGTCTCGATACCGGGAGCGAGCTCCTCGGGTGTCGGGCGTTCCGCGCTGCCCTCGGGCGCGGACGACTCGTCCGGCCACGGCTCCTGGCTGGAGTAGGGGCTCGACGGCGAATTCCACGAGTCGTCGGCGTAGCTGGCGAAGAACGTGACGGCGAGCACGATCGACGCGACGATGCCCATCACGACCGACAGGATCAGGCCGACGATGCCTGGCCACTTCACGGTGTTCTTGATGAACAGGGCGATGATCGACACCACGAAGGCGGCGAACAGCAGGAATGAACCGATGCCGAACGTCACGAGGTTCGGGATGCAGGCGATGATGCCACCGACGACCGCGAGGCCGAGACCGATGTAGCCGAGCACGGGGGTCTTGCGAGGTCCGGGCTCGGGTGCGGCGTACGCGCCGTAGGCGGCGTCGGTGCCATAGGGCGCCGGAGCGGCGTAGGGGTTCTGGGCGTCGTAGGCGCCGGCACCCGGGTATCCGGCCTGACCGTAGGGGGCCTGACCGTACGGCTCCTGGCCGTAGGGGGTCTGCCCGTACGGGGCCCGGCCGTATGCGCTCTGCGGGTAGCCGTCGTCCGAGACGGGCGGGTAGGCCGCCGTGGGCTGCGCGTCCTGCTGGGCTGCCGGGCTCTCCTGCGCGCCGGGTGCGACCGGAGGCTCGTACGAGGCGGCGGATGCCTGGGCATCCAGTGCCTCGCCGGCCGCCTCCCCGCCGGCGAGAACCGTGCCGCCTTCTTCGGGCAGGGCGGGCGTCTCGGGCACGAAGTGGTCGGTCCACTGCTCACCGTCCCACCAGCGCTGGCGTCCCGATCCGTCGTCGTACCATCCTGCGGGAACGCTCATGGCGCCTCCTCGTCTGCGTGTCCGTCTGCGCCGCCGGCGGTGAGCCCGCGACATCCCCTCATGGCGCATCAGCGCCTCTACGTGTATATCAGTCGCCGTCGACGGGAAAGACACGGGGGAGTGTCGCTGAGCATCGGCGACGACCCCGCGCATAGGCTCGTATGGCCATGATCCGGTTCGAGAACGTCACCAAACGCTACCGCGGCACCACACGACCCGCTCTGTCAGAAGTCGACTTCGACGTCGAGGCGGGCGAGTTCGTCTTCCTCGTCGGGGCTTCGGGCTCTGGAAAGTCGACCTGCCTGCGGCTGATCCTTCGCGAAGATGTCCCCACCAGCGGCCGGGTCGCCGTGCTCGGGCGCGACCTGCGCTCGCTCGCGAACCGCAAGGTGCCCTACTTCCGCCGGCACATCGGATCGGTGTTCCAGGACTTCCGCCTGCTGCCATCGAAGACCGTGGCGCAGAACGTCGCCTTCTCGCTGCAGGTGATCGGCTCGTCGCGCGGGTTCATCCAGCAGGCCGTGCCCGAGGCGCTGGCCCTCGTGGGCCTCGACGGCAAGGCCAAGCGGATGCCGCACGAGCTCTCGGGTGGTGAGCAGCAGCGTGTCGCGATCGCGCGCGCCATCGTCAACCGTCCGAAGGTGCTGCTCGCCGACGAGCCCACCGGAAACCTCGACCCCGCGACCTCGGTGGGCATCATGCAGCTGCTCACCCGCATCAACGCGGGCGGCACGACCGTCGTCATGGCGACGCACGAGGCGGCCTTCGTCGACCAGATGCAGCGCCGCGTCATCGAGCTGAAGAACGGCGAGATGGTGCGCGACGAGGTCGGCGGCGGATACGGCGACACCTCCAGCATCCCCCGCCTCACCCCCGAAGCGGTGCCGGGTGCTGCCGCCGCGGCCGCCCTCACCGCCGTGCAGGAGGTGCAGCGCGAGACGATCACCGCGGCCACCGTCACGACGCCTCCTGTCGAGACGGCGTCGGCGCCGACATCGGGTCCGGATGCCCGGCATCCGGTAGAACCAGCCGACCAGCAACCGCCGGCGGTGCCCACACCGGCCGAGGAACCGGCGACCGTCGGTCCTCGAACCAACCCGATCGTGATCCCGGAGGTGGAGGTCGCCGAACTCGGCATGGCCGACCGTCTCGGCCTCTCGGGTGACGACGACGAGGAAGTGGGCCCGACCTCATGAACTTCGGACTCATCGTCGGCGAGGCGCTGATCGGCCTTCGCCGCAACATCTCCATGGTCATCTCGGTGGTGCTGGTCACCTTCGTCTCGTTGACGTTCGTCGGCGCGGCGATCCTCATGCAGACGCAGATTCAGACGATGCGCGGCTACTGGGGCGAGAAGGCCGAGGTGACCATCTACATGTGCTCGCCGCTGTCGACCTCCGACAACTGCACGGCCGCCGAGGCGACCGAGGATCAGATCAAGACGGTGAAGGACGACCTCGCCGGGCCCGCGCTCAAGCCCCTCATCAGCGAGGTGGGCTTCGACGACAAGGAGACCACCTACCAGAACTGGGTCGAGCGCTTCGGTCAGGAGCAGGCCGACGCCTTCGGCGTCGAGAACATGGGTGTCGCCTTCCGCGTGACCATGAAGGACCCGCAGCAGTCACGCGTGCTCACCGAGGCGTTCTCGGGCAAGGCAGGCGTCGACGAGGTGCAGGATCAGCGCCGCCTGCTCGACCCGCTGTTCTCAGCCCTCACGGTCGCCACCTACATCGCCGTCGGCGTGGCAGCGCTCATGCTCGTCGCCGCCGTGCTGCTCATCGCCACGACGATTCGCCTGTCGGCCTACGCGCGTCGCAAGGAGATCGGCATCATGCGCCTGGTGGGCGCGTCGAACCGGTCGATCCAGACCCCGTTCGTTCTGGAGGGCGTCTTCGCGGCGTTCCTCGGATCGGTCTTCGCGAGTGCCGCCGTGCTCGCGGGGGTGAAGTGGGGCGTCGAGGGATATCTCGCCGAACGGGTGCCCTTCATGCGTCCGCTGGTCGACATGCAGGATGCCGTGTTCGTGGTGCCAGTGCTGATCGGCATCGGCGTCGTGCTCGCCGCCCTGTCGGCCGGATTCGCGATCCGCCGCTGGCTTCGCACCTGACCCGTTCGCACTGCGGACGCCCGACAGCCGTTATGCTGGTGGGCTGTCTGTCGTCAGGAGAACAACATGCCCAGGGAACGCGGGGAGAAGGTCGTCGCGACCAACCGTCGCGCACGTCACGACTACAACCTCGAGAAGTCGTTCGAAGCCGGCCTCGTGCTCACCGGCACCGAGGTCAAGTCGCTGCGCCAGGGGCGTGCCAACCTCAGTGACGGCTACGCCTACGTCAAGGGCGGCGAGGCGTACCTCGACGCCGTGCACATCCCCGAGTACTCGCAGGGGCACTGGACCAACCACTCGGCCAAGCGCATCCGCAAGCTGCTGCTGCACAAAGACGAGATCCGCAAGCTCGAGCACGCGGTATCGGCGGGCGGCTACACGCTCGTGCCGCTGAAGCTGTACTTCTCCGACGGCCGCGCGAAGGTGGAGATCGCCCTCGCGAAGGGCAAGAAGGAGTACGACAAGCGGCAGACTCTGCGCGAGCGTCAGGACACGCGCGAGGCCGAGCGCGCCATGCGACTGCGTAACCGCGTGGGGGAGTAGCGCTCAGACGGCGGCGGTGAACTCCGGCTGGAAGCCGAACGTCCGCCCCAGGAAGCGGAGCTCCGCCTCGAGCGATGCGATGATCGTCTCCGCGGCGCGGAAACCGTGCCCCTCGCCCTCGAACAGCAGGTACTCGTGGGGGACCCCTCGGGCATCCAGAGCATCCCTGATCGCCTCCGACTGCGACGGCGGCACGACCCGGTCGTCCGAACCCTGCTGAAGCAGCACCGGCACGTCGATCCGATCGACGTGCGACAGGGGCGAGCGCTCGATGTACACGCTCTCCGCCTCGGGCAGCGGCCCGACCAGGCCCTCGAGGTAGTGCGCTTCGAAGTCGTGCGTCTCGGCCGCGAGCATCCGGAGATCAGCCACTCCGTACCGTGAGATGCCGGCGCTGAAGGTGCCGCCCCGCACGAGCGCGCACAGCACCGTCCACCCGCCGGCCGATCCGCCGCGGATGGCGATCCGGTCGGGATCGGCGAGACCCGCGTCGGCCATGCCGCGGGCCGCGGCGATGACGTCGTCGACGTCGACGATGCCCCACTGCCCGTCCAGGCGCTCGCGGTACGCGCGGCCGTAGCCTGTCGAGCCGCCGTAGTTCACATCGAGCACGCCGATGCCGCGGCTGGTCCAGTACGCGTAGGCGGTGGATGCCGCACCCGAGACGTGCGAGGTCGGACCGCCGTGCACCATCACCACATACGGCGGCAATTCCCCGTCAGGAGCCGAGGCTCCAGGGTTCGTCGGCGGGTAGTCGAAGGCGTGCACCGGTCCGTGCGGGCCGTCGAAGGTCATTGGGCGCGCACGCGGCACCCAGCGGGCGTCGGCCTCGGCGCCGCCGGTGACCGTGGTGATCGTGCCGTCGTCGAGATCGACGCACCACAGCCCCGCGCCCACCGTGCGCCCCGCACCCGAGATGAGCACTCGCGAGCCCTGTGCGTCGTCGATGCTCGCTCCTGCCGTGATCGGCAGGGTCAGCAGCTCGACCGAGGCGCCGTCGGCTGAGATCTGCACGATCTCATCCGCCCCGTTCGTGCGCACCGCAACGGTCCGGCCGTCGTCGAGGCGCTGGTACCAGCGGTTGCCGAGCACCCACAGCCCACCGCCGGTGTCTGCGTCTGCCGCCGCGAAGGGGGTCGCGGTTCCGCCGAGGCGCACACGCTGCAGGTTCCAGCGGCCGGATGGATCGTCGAGGTACAGCAGCTCGTCGTCGCTCAGCCACTCCGGCTGCAGAGCCGCGTGCGTCGGGACCGCCTCGGCATCATCGCCATCGACCGGAGCGACATGCAGAAGCGCCTGCTCCCAGGGCATCCGCACGGTGCTCCACTGCACCCAGGCGAGACGGTCGCCGTCGGGGGAGAGCGCGGGATGCGCAACGAAGCCGCTGGTCGCGACGAACGTCCGCACCGCGGACTCGTCGTCGGCAGCAGAGCCGTCGAGGGGGATCTCGACGATCGCACGCTGGTGCTGCTCGGGCCGCAGATCCTCGCGCACGGCGAGCAGCCGGCCGTGCTGCATCCGAAGGCCGCCGTACGAGACGCCCGCCGGAGTCAGCGGCTGGGGCTCACCACCGCGCGGCGTTCGGTACACCCGCTGATCGGCGCCGTGCACGAAGCAGAGGGCGCCGTCAGCACCCGCTGTCCATGCGCCTCCGCCGTACTCGTGAACCCGCGAGCGAGCGTTCCACGGAGCGGAGAGCACCTCATCGCCGCTGGAGCTGCGCACCGTCACGCGACCGCCCTCGGCCGGCACCGATTCTCCCCACCAGATCTCGGCGCCGACGAAGCGGGCCCCGTCGATGCGAGGCGACGCCTGCGCGATCATCTGCGCGGTGAACGGAGAGGGCCACGAGCCATGAGGTGCGGTCATGCCTCGAGCCTAACCAGCCCCGTACCCGACACACGGCGTCACACAGTGTGCGTCGCGACGAGGGGCTGTCCTACCTTCTGAGAACACCCCCGCCCCGAGCATCGAAGGAGAACACGTGAGCACCACCCCCTTCTCCTTCGAGCTGTACCCGCCCCGCACGGCCGAGAGCGCACGAGCGCTGCACGACACGATCGACCGCCTGGCGGAAGCCTGTCCGGAGTTCATCTCCGTGACCTATGGCGCGGGCGGCTCGACCGGAGGCCGCTCGCTCGAGGTGCTCAAGTACATCCGCAGCCACACCGACACCGAGCCGCTCGCGCATCTCACCTGCGTGGGCAACACCTACGCGGGCGCCGCGCGCCTGATCCGCGAATTCCTCGACGCCGGGGTGCTGAGCTTCCTCGCCCTCCGCGGCGATCCGCCCGCCGGGCAGAGCGAGAACGACGTCTTCCTCGGCGACCTCGAGAGCTCGGCCCAGCTCGTGCAGCTGATCGACCGCGTGCAGGCCGAGCGCGCGCCGTACGAGGAGTCCCCGGTGCGAGGCAATCCCGGCGCCGTGCGTGTCGCCCCTCGACGCAAGGTGAACATCGCCGTCGCCGCCTTCCCGAACGGGCACCCGCGTTCGGCCTACAGCAGTCAGCACGTCGATGCGCTGCTCGCCAAGCAGGCGGCGGGCGCGACGGTCGCCATCACTCAGCTGTTCTTCCACGCCGACCACTACCTCGCGTTCGTCGAGCGCGCCCGCCGCGCCGGTGTGACGATCCCGATCCTCCCCGGCATCATGCCCATCACCTCACCGGCCCGCCTCACGCGGGTGCTCGAGCTGACCGGTGAGGAGCTGCCTGGGGAGCTCGCTATCGAGCTCGAGATCGAGCCGACCACAGAGGGACGCCGGCAGATCGGCATCCGGTGGGCATCCGACCTCATCCGCGCCGTCGTCGACGGCGGCGCACCCGGGGTTCACCTGTACGCGTTCAACCAGCACGAGACCGTGCTCGACGTCCTCCAGTCCGCCGGGGTCATCCCCGGGCGCCAGCTCTCCGCAGCATCGAAAGGAATCTCATGACCGCTTTCCCCGCAGGGACGATCCTCGGCTACCCGCGCATCGGCCGTCGTCGCGAGCTGAAGAAGGCCGTCGAGGCCTTCTGGGCCGGCCGCACCGACCGGGCCGAGCTCGAACGCACCGCCGCGGATCTGCGTGCCACGACCCGCGCGCGCCTGGCCGAGCTCGGCCTCGGACGCGATGACTCGTCGATCCCCGAATCGTTCTCGTTCTACGACCAGGTTCTCGATGCCGCCGTCACCGTCGGCGCCATCCCCACCCGCTTCGACGATCTGCGCGACGCCGACGGCTCGATCGGTCTCGGCGCGTACTTCACCGTCGCCCGCGGCGAGGGCGAGCGCGCACCGCTCGAGATGACCAAGTGGTTCGACTCGAACTACCACTACCTCGTACCCGAGATCGGTCCGGAGACCGTCTTCTCGCTCGCGAGCGAGCACCTCATCCAGCAGGTCGCCGAAGCCGCGGACGCCGGGTATGTCACCCGGCCCGTGATCGTCGGACCCGTCACGCTGCTGGCGCTGGCGAAGGCCTCCGACGACGCTCCTGAGGGCTTTGATCCCCTCAGCCGCCTCGACGACGTGCTGCCGGTCTACGCCGAGCTGCTCGCCAGGCTGCAGGCTGCAGGCGCGCAGTGGGTGCAGCTCGACGAGCCGGCGCTGGTCAGCGAGTCGCTGCCGGTCGACGTCACCGCACTCGCCGATGCTGCCTCCCGCGCACTCGCCGTGCTCGGCTCAGCCGCGCAGCGCCCGGCGATCTTCGTCGCAGCTCCTTATGCCGCCCTCGGGGCGACGCTCGACGTGCTCGCTGCGGCGCCCGTCGAGGCGATCGGCATCGACCTCGTCCGCGGAGAGGTGCCGGCCGTGCTGCCAGCACTCGAGGGGAAGACGCTCGTCGGCGGCGTGATCGACGGGCACAACATCTGGCGAGGCGACCTCGACGCCGCCTTCACGAAGCTCGAGACCCTGGGCGAGCTCGGGGCGGCTTCCGTCGCAGCATCCACCTCCACCTCGCTGCTGCACGTGCCGCACGACGTCGACGACGAGACGGATCTCGACGAGCGACTGGTCTCGTGGCTCGCCTTCGCCGACCAGAAGGTCGGCCAGGTGGTCACCCTGGCGGCGGGTCTCGCGGAAGGGCGGGATGCCATCACCGACGCTCTGGATGCGGCATCCGCAGCCCTCGCCGACCGACGCAGCGCACCCGGTGTACGCGATGGAGCCGTGCGCGGGCACGCCGTCACCGAGGAGAAGTTCTCGCGTGTCGCGTACGAGGAGCGCGAAAGCGCCCAGCAGGCGCTGAACCTGCCCGCTCTGCCCCTCACCACCATCGGATCATTCCCGCAGACCGGTGACATCCGCCGTGCCCGCGCGCAGTTCCTGCGCGGTGAGCTTCCGGCGGAAGACTACGACGACTTCCTCCGCCGCGAGATCGACCAGGTCGTGGCGCTGCAGGAAGAGCTCGGTCTCGATGTTCTCGTGCACGGAGAGCCCGAGCGCAACGACATGGTGCAGTACTTCGCCGAGCACCTCGACGGCTTCGCGGTCACGCAGCACGGCTGGGTGCAGTCGTACGGGTCGCGCGCGACGCGTCCGTCGATCCTCTGGGGCGATGTGTCGCGTCCTGCGCCGATCACCGTCTCCTGGGCGACGTACGCCCAGTCGCTGAGCGTGAAGCCGGTCAAGGGCATGCTCACCGGACCCGTGACGATCCTCGCCTGGTCGTTCGTGCGCGACGACCAGCCTCTGGGCGAGACGGCCAATCAGGTGGCGCTCGCACTGCGCGACGAGATCACCGATCTCGAGACCGCAGGCATCGCGATCATCCAGGTCGACGAGCCTGCGCTGCGCGAACTGCTGCCGCTGAAGGTCGCAGACCAGGCCTCCTACCTCGACTGGTCGGTGCGCTCGTTCCGACTCGCCACCGGCGGCGCTGCGCCGGGTACGCAGATCCACACGCACCTCTGCTACTCGGAGTTCGGTGTCGTGATCGACGCGATCCGTGCCCTGGACGCCGATGTCACCTCGATCGAGGCCGCTCGAAGCCGCATGGAGGTCGTCGCCGACATCGCCCGCTTCGGGTTCGACCACGGCGTGGGGCCCGGCGTCTACGACATCCACTCTCCGCGCGTGCCGAGCGTCGAGGAGATCGAGGCGCTGCTGCGCCGTGCCGTCGACGAACTGCCTCTTCGTCAGCTGTGGGTGAACCCGGACTGCGGTCTGAAGACCCGCGCGTACGAGGAGACCGTGCAGTCGCTGCGCAACATCGTCGAGGCCACCCGCCGCGTGCGTGAGGACGTCGTCGTCCCGGCCTGACCTGCAGCGTCCGACCCGGTCCCGGATGCCGAAAGGGGCTCCCCGTCCAGCGGACGGGGAGCCCCTTTCGCGATGCGGTCGCGCTCAGCGGCGCGGGGTGGACGTCAGACCGCGCGCAGCACGGCGACGACCTTGCCCAGGACGACGGCCTCGTCTCCGAGGATGGGCTCGAATGCGGAGTTGCGGGGCAGCAGCCAGGTGTGGCCGTCGCGGCGCCGGAAGGTCTTGACCGTCGCCTCGCCGTCGATCATGGCGGCGACGATCTCGCCGTTCTCCGCGTTGTTCTGAGTGCGCACCACGACCCAGTCGCCGTCGCAGATCGCTGCGTCGATCATCGACTCGCCGTTCACCTTGAGCATGAAGAGGTCGCCCTTCCCGACCAGCTGCCTGGGGAGAGGGAAGATCTCCTCTACCTGCTGGTCGGCGGTGATCGGGATGCCTGCGGCGATCTGACCGACGAGGGGAACCAGCGCCGCATCTCCGACCGCCGGGGCGCTGTCGGCCGGGTTCTCGGCGCTCGTGCCCGGCAGGTCGATCAGCACCTCCATCGCGCGGGTCTTGCCCGGGTCGCGACGCAGGTAGCCGCTGAGCTCGAGCTGGCCGAGCTGATGGGTGACGCTGGAGAGCGACTTGAGCCCGACGGCGTCGCCGATCTCGCGCATGCTCGGCGGATAGCCATGGCGGGCGATCGAGGTCTGGATGACCTCGAGGATCGCCATCTGCTTGGGGCTGAGGTTCTTGCGGCGCCGCGTGCGGGGAGCCTCGGCTGCCGTCTCGGGGGTATCGCTCATCGGTGCTCCTTCATGCCCTCATGCGGTGCTGATCCGCGTCATCGCGGGGATCTGATTCGAATGTCGGTGGCCCATGGTGGGCTGGCTTCATCGAAACCGTATCCGAGTTCTCTCGGAAATCGGAAGATCTGTTCGAGCGTGTCTGCGAAGTCCCGCCCAAGTATTCGAAGAATTCTTGACAGATGTTCGATATCGAAGATACATTCGGAACGTAGCTTCGCATCCGGCGTCCCCGGCCGGATGCCGGATGCGAAAGCTGCACCACTTCCGCCCGACGGGCGGGGAGAGTGAAGAGGAGCATCACATGAGCACCATCAGCATCCAGGCCCCCCTGACCGTCCCGGTCGCGGCCGCTGCCGGGCGTTCTGTCTCGACGCGGCTGCGCCTCACCGCGCGTGGCCGCCGCCTGCTCGCCGCACTCGCCGCAGCGCCGGTCCTCGGTGCCATCGCGTTCTCGCTCCTCGCCGGCGGCTCGGCTGTCGCATCGGGCGAAAGCGCCGAGCCCGTCGCGTTCGAGACCGTCACGGTGCTTCCCGGCGACACCCTGTGGTCGATCGCCGCCGATGCCGCACCCGGTGTCGACCCGCGCGAGGTCATCGACGACATCAAGAGCCTCAACAACCTCAGCTCCGGCATGATCCAGGTCGGTGCCTCGATCGCCATCCCGACCGCGTACTCCGAGTGAGTCGTCATCCGCGACGGTGCTCGCGATGCGCGGCCTACGATGGATCATGTGACATCCCTCGATGAGCTGCCCCTCCGCGACGATCTGCGCGGGCTCACACCGTATGGCGCGCCGCAGGCGCCGCTTCCGGTCGCTCTGAACGTCAACGAGAACACGCATCCCGTTCCCGATGAGGTCGCGAGTGACATCCTCGACGAGATCGCGCTCGCACTGCGTGACGTCAACCGCTACCCCGACCGCGAGTTCACTGCCCTTCGAGAAGGGTTCGCTGAGTACCTCGGCCACGGTCTGACGGCAGAGCAGATCTGGGCAGGCAACGGCTCGAACGAGGTGCTGCAGCACATCATGCAGGCGTTCGCCGGCCCCGGCCGCACAGCCTTCGGGTTCGCGCCCACGTACTCGATGTATCCGCTCATCACGCAGGGCACGGGTGCACGATGGGTGGCGGGCACCCGCCACGACGACTACACGATCGACCCGGACGACGCCGCGCGTCAGGTGGCCGAGGCCGACCCCGATGTCGTGCTGCTGTGCTCGCCGAACAACCCCACGGGCACTCCGCTCTCACTGGACGTGATCGAGGCCGTCTACCGGGCCGCGCGGGGCGTCGTCATCGTCGATGAGGCCTATCAGGAGTTCGCCCCGCACGATGCGCCCTCGGCGCTGAGCCTGCTCGACGGACGCCCGCGCCTCGCCGTCTCGCGCACGATGAGCAAGGCGTTCGCCTTCGCAGGCGCGCGCGTCGGCTATCTCGCCGCCGACCCGGCGTTCATCGATGCGCTGCGCCTCGTGCGCCTGCCCTACCACCTCAGCGCGCTCACGCAGGCGGCTGCCGTCGCGGCGCTGCGCAACTCCGCCACCATGCTGCGCATGGTCGACGAGATCGTCGAGCAGCGCGAGCGGATCACAGCCACTCTTGAGGCTCTCGGCTACACGCCGCACGCGTCGTGGTCGAACTTCGTGCTGTTCGGCGGAGTCGACGACCCCAAGGCGGTGTGGCAGGCGCTGTACGACCAGGGCGTGCTCATCCGCGACGTGGGCATACCGCACCACCTTCGGGTCACGGCGGGCACCGAAGCCGAGACCACAGCCTTCCTGGAAGCCCTCGCGTCGATTGGATCGCCGGCATGACCGACCGCACCGCACGCCGTACCCGCAGCACCTCCGAGTCGACCGTCGAGGTCGAGGTGAACCTCGACGGCACCGGCCGCAGCGACATCGACACCACGGTGCCGTTCTTCGACCACATGCTGACGGCGTTCGCCAAGCACTCGCTAACCGATCTCACGGTGCGCGCGACGGGCGACACCCACATCGACGCTCACCACACGGTCGAGGACATCTCGATCGTGCTCGGACAGGCCATCCGAGAGGCTCTGGGTGACAAGGCCGGCATCTCTCGCTACGGCGACGCGCTCGTGCCGCTCGACGAGGCGCTGGCTCAGGCCGTCGTCGACATCTCAGGCCGACCGTTCCTCGTGCACGAGGGCGAGCCCGCCGGGTTCGAGTTCCACCTCATCGGCGGGCACTTCACCGGATCGCTGGTGCGTCACGTCTTCGAGGCCATCACCTTCAACGCCGGTCTGACGGTGCACGTGCGCGTCATCGGGGGTCGCGACCCGCACCACATCGCCGAGGCCGAGTTCAAGGCATTCGCCCGGGCGTTCCGGCAGGCCAAGGCCAACGACCCGCTCGTAGAGGGCATCCCGTCGACGAAGGGCGCGCTGTGACCGGTCGCCGCGTCGTCGTCTTCGACTACGAGTCCGGCAACGTGCACTCTGCCGTCAAGGCGCTCGCGGCCGCAGGCGCCGAGGTCGAACTCACCCGTGACCGCGGGCGTGCGCTCGAGGCCGACGGCCTGCTCGTCCCTGGCGTCGGCGCCTTCGCCGCGGTGCGCGACGCACTCGTCGCCCACGGCGGCGACGAGATCGTCGACCGCAGGCTCGCAGGAGGTCGCCCCGTGCTCGGCATCTGCGTGGGGATGCAGGTGATGTTCGAGCGTGGTGTCGAGCGCGGTCAGCCGGCCGAAGGGCTGGGGGAGTGGCCGGGTACGGTCACCGAGCTCGATGCGCCTGTGCTGCCGCACATGGGGTGGAACACGGTCGAACCCGGCGAAGGCAGCGTGCTGTTCCGCGGCATCGAGCACGAGCGCTTCTACTTCGTGCACTCCTTCGCGGCGAAGACCTGGGATCTCGACGTCATCCCGCCGTTCCCGCAGCCCGCGGTGACCTGGGCGACGCACGGCGAGCGATTCCTCGCCGCCGTCGAGAACGGACCCCTGTCGGCGACGCAGTTCCATCCTGAGAAGTCGGGCGACGCGGGCATCCGACTGCTGCGCAACTGGGTCGATTCGCTCTGAGCGCTGCCTCCGCGGCATGGGCCCACCTCTGGGCCCGATCAAGGGGTCAGAGTCCGCGTGCGACCGCGGCTCCAGCCGCCAGCCAGGCGGTCTGGGTCACGGGCGCGAGGGCCCCGAGTCGGAGATGGCCGTCCACCATCTCGCGATCGAACGGGATCGAGACGACTTCGCGCGCCAGGTCGCGGTATCCACTGACCACCTGATCGACATCCGCCGCCGTCGCCTTCGGATCGGCCTGGGTGACGACGACCACCGATCGGCGAGCGAGATCGGCTGATCGCTCGTCCCGGTCCTCCAGTGCCTCGAGCAGCAGCGCGCCGGCTTCGGCGTGATCGTCTCGGGTGGTGGTCGCGACGACGATCTGGTCGGCGTGATCGATCATCCGAAGCCACATGGGGTCGGACTCGTCGTTGCCGGAGTCGATGATGATGAGGCGGTAGTACTTCGCCGCGACGGCGTGGATCGCGTCGATGTCGGAGGAGTGCAGCCGGTTCTCCTGTGCGAGTCGCATCGGCTTCGAACGCAGCACGTCGTACTTCTCCCGTGCTTGATGATGCACGAAGTGAGCGAGATCGGCCGATTGCGCGCCCGCCCCGAGAAGACGATCCGCCTCCGGCAGCAGCTCGAACAGCGTCCGGTCATGGGGCCCGGTGTCGGTGCGCCAGCCAAGGGTGCCGCGGGTCTGGTTGTTGTCCCATGCCAGTACGCCGGCGCCGCCGAAGCGTGCGAACACGGCTGAGAGCAGCACTGTCGTCGGGGTCTTGCCCGCGCCGCCCTTGCCGTTGACGACGGCGATCGTGCGCGGCCCCGGCCAGTGCTGGCCGACCACCAGCTCATTGTCACGGATCGCCCGCTCGGCGGTTCCGGGCGGGAGCGAGAATCCGATGCGGTTCAGCATCCCTCGCGCACCGGTTCGCGCCGGCTCTTCCCGGCGCTCCTGCTGCAGGAATGACGGACGCTCGCGCTGCTCGCGCCTTGAGGTCGTCGCCGGCGGGGTGGGCGTCGCGGTGGGCGCAGCCGACTCGCGGTGGTAGCGAGGCGGCTCGGTGAGGGCGTCAGAGGGCAGGAGCGGCACATCGGAGATCACGGGCACGTCGGAGACCAGCGGCGCTGCGGAGGGCGATGGCTCCTCAGAGGCCAGAGGAGTCGCCTGCGCTCCGCCGCGGCGGGTCGCAGTCGCGCGTCGGCGCAACGGAGCCGCCTCGGTCTCGTGGTGCGCATCAGCCATGCGTGACGTCCCTCCTGTCGACGGACACGCGCGATGACAGCGCTGCGCGTGCGCATCCGATGGTACCGGCGGGATATGCGAGAAGTCCGATGCCCGACACAGGGTTTGATGACTCCGCCGTGCGGGACTAGTCTCGTCTCTCGTGCCCGCTCGGGCCGCCACCATCCCCTTCGAAGGACGACATGAACGACTTCGCACAGTCCCCCTCGCTGATCCTCCTGCCGGCGGTCGACGTCGCCGGCGGCAAGGCGGTGCGCCTGACGCAGGGTGAGGCGGGCACCGAGACCAGCTACGGCGACCCCGTCGACGCGGCGGGCGAGTTCGTCGACGCCGGCGCGCAGTGGATCCACCTCGTCGACCTCGACGCGGCGTTCGGTCGCGGAAGCAACACCGCCATCCTCCGCAAGGTGATCAAGCAGTACCGCGGAGTGAACATCGAGCTCTCGGGCGGCATCCGCGACGACGCCAGCCTCGACGCAGCTCTCGAGGCCGGTGCCACACGCATCAACCTCGGCACGGCGGCACTCGAGAATCCCGAGTGGTCCGCCGACGTCATCAGCCGCTACGGCGACGCCATCGCCGTCGGTCTCGACGTCCGCGGCACCACTCTCGCGGCGCGCGGCTGGACGAAGGAGGGCGGTGACATCTGGGATGTGCTCGAGCGCCTCGAAGAGGCCGGCTGCAGCCGGTACGTCGTCACCGACGTCACCAAGGACGGAACGCTGCGCGGACCGAACCTCGAGCTGCTGCGTGAGATCACCTCGCGCACCCCGAAGCCCGTGATCGCATCGGGCGGCGTCGCCTCGCTCGACGACATCGCCGCGCTCCGCGAGCTCGTGCCGCTGGGCGTCGAGGGCGCGATCGTGGGCAAGGCCCTCTACGCCGGACAGTTCACGCTGGCAGAGGCGCTGGATGTCGCCGGCGACTGACGACGCCTGCGACCACGGGCACGGCGCCGCGAACAGCGGTGACTCGGCCGGTGTGCCATGGGTGGGCCGCAGCTTCGAATCGAATCCGCACGCCGCGGACGACGGTTCCGCTGACCCCGCACTGCACGCCGCTCTGCTTCGCTTCCGGTCCGGTGAGGGCTCGCAGGTCGAGGTGGTCGACGCCTTCCGCGCTGCCCGCGTGCTGGTGCCGCTCGTCGCCGAGCGGGGCGATGAGGGCGTCGGTCCGACCGGTCTGAAGGTCGACAAGACGCAGGAGCTCTCGATCGTCACGGTCGCGGCCCCGGATGGCCGTCGCGTGCAGCCGGTGTTCTCCTCCGTCGACACGATGCGCCGTTGGGACTCCACCGCCCGGCCGATTCCGGTCGAGGCGATCCGGGTGGCGCTGTCGGCGTCCAGTGAGCAGACGGATCTGATCGTGCTCGACCCGGCATCCGAGACCGAGTTCGTCTTCCGGCGCCCGGCGGTCTGGGCGATCGCCCAGGCTCAGCGCTGGGAACCGAGCTTCCATTCGCCCGAGGTGTTCACGGCGCTGCGCGAGAGCATCGCGCACGAGCTCGCCGTGATCGACGTGTCGGTCGCCCCGGGGGATCCGGATGCCCGGATGCGCGGACCCGAGCTCATCGTGACTCTCGAACTGGTCGACGGCCTCGAGCGCGAGACGCTCGACGCGGTGCTCGCGCGACTCGCGCAGCGCTGGGCGGCGGATGACCGGATGGCCGTGCTCGTCGATTCCCTGACGGTCAAGCTCACTCGGTCCGCCGGCTGAGGCGCGTACGGTTCGCGCGCGAATGCGCGCTTCGCGCGGACAGATCCTGCGGATGCTTGCGCGCGAAGCGCACATCTCCGCGGCAGGCGCCCGTCGGGCGGTGCCGCCGGAGAGGGGCCTTCAATCGAACGAGCACCGCATCGACTGGAGACGTTCGACGGACCTGTGCGGAGGCCGCGGAACGCTCACACGGTGATGCTCGTCAGTTGACCGGACCGGTCCACTTCTCGCCAGGGCCCTTGCCGATCGGGTCGGGGATGACGGATGCCTCGCGGAATGCCAGCTGAAGGGAGCGCAGGCCGTCGCGCAGCGAGCGTGCGTGCATGTCGCTGATCTCGGGGGCGCCGGCAGTGATGAGACCCGCCAGGGCGTTGATGAGCTTGCGGGCCTCGTCGAGGTCCGTCTGCTCGTCAGGGGAGTCCGCGAGGCCGACTTTCACGGCCGCGGCGCTCATCAGGTGCACAGCCGTAGTGGTGATCACCTCGACCGCGGGAACGTCGGCGATGTCGCGGGTCGCGGCGCTCGCCGCGTGCTCCTGCTGCTCCCAGCGCTCGTGGCGGTCATCATGGTGCTCGGCAGGAATCGTCACTTCGGGTTGCTTTCTGGTAGACTTCTGCGGGCTTCGGAGTGTCATGCTCCGATACGAAAGAGGATTCTCAATCCCACCCGCGCTTGCCGTTCCAGGCTACCGGGTTCAGCACCCCGCCGGTTCCGGTGGAAAGGGTGTCACAAGCCGGTGTGTCTGAATGCGCCGGCGGGTGGGGAGAACTCCGATTTCGCCCGAGACGCGGCCCGCGTCCCGGTGGCCTGGAAATCACGTCTTAGGAGCTCCGCATCAGCGATCCCCGTACCAATGAGCGCATCCGCGTCCCCGAGGTCCGCCTCGTCGGTCCCGCGGGTGAGCAGATCGGTGTTGTCCGCATCGAGGCCGCACTGCGTCTTGCCCAGGAGGCCGACCTCGATCTCGTCGAGGTGGCACCCAACTCGAAGCCGCCCGTGGTCAAGATCATGGATTACGGCAAGTTCAAGTACGAGGCCGCGCAGAAGGCCAAGGAAGCACGCCGCAACCAGGCGAACACCATCCTCAAAGAGGTGCGCTTCCGCCTGAAGATCGAGGCACACGACTACACGACCAAGCTCAAGCGCGCTGAGGGCTTCCTCAAGGCGGGCGACAAGGTCAAGGCGATGATCCTCTTCCGCGGTCGCGAGCAGTCGCGCCCCGAGCAGGGCGTGCGTCTGCTGCGCAAGTTCGCCGAGGATGTCGCCGAGTTCGGCACGGTCGAGTCGAACCCGACCATCGACGGACGCAACATGGTCATGGTCGTCGCTCCGCTGAAGAACAAGTCCGAGGCGAAGGCCGAGCAGAACGCGGTCCGCACCGCGAACAAGCAGGCTGCCCGCGAGGCGAAGAACGGCGCCAGCGCCGATTCCGCGCCGACCGACGAGTCCGCGGCATAAGCCGCCCCACCAGCTCCCGCTTCCGAGCGGGTACCCACCGTCGCCCGCCAGGGCGCCACACGAAGGAAGAGAAGATGCCGAAGCAGAAGACCCACTCGGGTGCGAAGAAGCGCTTCAAGATCACCGGCAGCGGAAAGCTGAAGAAGCAGCAGGCCGGCATGCGCCACAACCTCGAGGTCAAGCCGAGCCGTCGCACCCGTCGCCTGAACCAGGACCAGGTCCTCTCGAAGGCCGACACCAAGGTCGCCAAGAAGCTTCTCGGTCGCTGAGCGCGACGCCCGTACGAAAAGGAACACACGAAAATGGCAAGAGTCAAGCGCGCAGTCAACGCGCAGAAGAAGCGTCGCGTCATCCTCGAGCGCGCGTCCGGTTACCGCGGCCAGCGTTCGCGCCTGTACCGCAAGGCGAAGGAGCAGGTCACCCACTCGCTCGTCTACGCGTACCGTGACCGTCGCAAGCGCAAGGGCGACTTCCGTCGTCTGTGGATCCAGCGCATCAACGCCGCTGCCCGCCAGAACGGCATCACCTACAACCGCTTCATCCAGGGCCTCGGCCTCGCGGGTGTGCAGGTCGACCGTCGCATGCTGGCCGACCTGGCCGTGACCGACGCCGGTGCGTTCGCCGCCCTCGTCGAGGTCGCCAAGAACGCTCTGCCTTCGGACGTCAACGCGCCCAAGGCCGCTGCCTGATCCTCGCGTTCTGAACGTTCTGAACGGGCGTCTCCCCTCGGGGAGGCGCCCGTTCGCGCATCCTGTGCCCCGATAGACTGGGCCGGTGCTCGAGAACCCCCGCTCTCCCCGCGTCCGTGCCGTCGCCAAGCTGACCAAGCGCAGCGCGAGGGTCGAGACCGGGCTGTTCCTGCTCGAGGGGCCGCAGTCCGTGCGCGAGGCGCTGCACTACCTGCCCGACGCGATCGTCGAGCTGTTCGCGACGCCCACTGCGTGGGAGAAGCACGCCGACGTGCGCGCCCTCGCCGCCGAGCATGACGTCGAGGTCGAGTACGTGACCGAAGCCGTGCTCGCAGCGATGGCCGACACGGTCACGCCGCAGGGTCTCGTGGCCGTGACCAGGCAGACCCCGACGTCGGTGCGCGACATCTTCGCGGCCTCGCCGAAGCTCATCGCGATCTGCGAGGAGGTGCGCGATCCCGGCAACCTCGGGACGATCATCCGCGCTGCGGATGCGGCCGGGGCGGATGCCGTGGTGCTCACCGGCCGTACAGTCGACCCGTACAACCCCAAGGTCGTTCGGTCGACGACCGGCTCGCTGTTCCACCTGCCGGTCTCGGTCGGCGGCGACCTCGACGACGTGATCCGCCGAGCGCACGATGCGGGCATGAACGTGCTCGCAGCCGACGTGAAGGGCGATGATCTGCTCGCCGCCCGCGCCCAGGGTGTGCTCGCGCAGCCGACGGCCTGGCTCTTCGGCAATGAGGCACGTGGTCTGGAGCACGATGCGCTGGCGCAGGCCGATCGCGCGCTCCGTCTGCCCATCTTCGGCCGCGCCGAGTCGCTGAACCTCGCCACCGCCGCGAGCGTCTGCCTGTACGAGTCGGCCTTCGCCCAGCGCGCGGACGTCTGAACGGAGACGGATGCGCATCCTGATCGTCGAAGACGACGACCGCGTCGCGGAGGCGCTCGAGGCCTTCCTCAGCCGCTCGGGCTACGCGACGGTTCGCGCGGAGGACGGCGCTCAGGCGCTCGGACTGCTCGGTTCCGACACCGAGGTGGTTCTGCTGGATCTGGGCCTGCCTGATGTCGACGGCGTCGACCTCTGTCGGCGCATCCGCGCGCAGAGCGGGGTGCCGGTGATCATCGCGACCGCCCGCACCGACGTGCACGAGCGCATCCGGGGCCTGCGCGCGGGTGCAGACGACTACATCGTGAAGCCGTACGACGTTCGGGAGCTTCTCGCCCGGATCGAGGCGGTCACGCGCCGTCTGCATCCGCTCGACGCTCACTCGAGTCCTGCCGACCGCTCGCTCATCGCGATCCACGACGTGCGGATAGACCTCGTCGCCCGCCGGGTGATGGTCGGCGAGCAGCCGATAGATCTCACACGGAAGGAATTCGACATCATCGCCGTGCTCGCGAGGTACCCCGGCGTGCCGGTGCCGCGCGATCGCATCATCCGCGAGGTGTGGAACACCGACTGGCAGAGCTTCGCCCGGTCGCTGGAGGTCCACGTCGCCTCCATCCGCCGCAAGATCGGCCGCGCCTCGCTCATCGAGACCGTGCGCGGCGTCGGCTACCGCTTGGAGGGATGACGGGTGCGCCGAAGACTGTTCATCGTCTTCCTCCTGCCGCTCGTGCTGGTCGTGACGGTGCTCGGCGGCGGGTTCGCATGGAGCGCGGCCAGGGGCGTGCAGCAGGAGTTCTACGCCGAGCAGCTGGGTGACCTCAGCTACTTCGTCACCAGCGCCCGGCAGGCTCTGCTGTCCGGAAGCAGCGAGGTCTTCGACGGTGAGGCCGAGCGCTACCGCTCGCTGTACGGCACGAGCATCGTGATCGTCGATCGCGCAGGGCGGCCGTGGGCTCCGCGCGACGAGAGGCCGCTGCTCGAGGTGGACGACATTGCCGCGAGGATCGCGCTTGCGCTCTCGGGCCGCCGCGGCGAGCTGCCGCAGGACGTCATGCCGTGGCAGTTCGGCGACCTGTCGCTGGTCGAGCCGGTGTACGAGGGCGGAGACGTGATCGGGGCGGTGGTCATGTCGGCGAGTGTCGATGTGCCGCGCGCGGAGATCGCGAGGCTGTGGCTGCTCACCGCAGCGGTCGTCATCGCGGTGATCGCCGCGGGGCTCTTCGTCGTCTCCCGCCTGGCAGGCTGGGTGCTGCGGCCGCTGCGAAGGCTGGATAGGGCGATGGAGGCGATCGAGCGCGGCGACATGGACGCGCGCATCGCCGATGAGACCGGGCCGGAGGAGCTGCACCGGATGATCGTCATGTTCAACCGCATGGCTGACGAGATCGAGCGGGTCCTGTCGCGGCAGCAGGAGTTCGCGCTGAACGCGTCTCACGAGCTCCGCAACCCGCTGAACGCTCTGCTGCTGCGCGTCGAGGTTCTCGCCGCGGATCTCGGGGACGGCGGTGTCGGTGCCGCCGATGTCGAGAAGATCCGTGAAGAGGGCCGGCGGATGACCAGGATCCTCGACACTCTGCTCGGCTTCGCGCGGCGAGGCGGACAGCCTTCGACGTTCGTCGACGTCGACCTGTCGGCTCTCGCGCGGCGGCGCGCAGCTGCGTGGCAGGATGTGGCGTCTCGCCGGGACGTCGCGTTCCGGGTCAGCGGGGTCGCAGAGGTGCGGAGCCGCACGGACGAGGCGATCGTGGAGAGCGCGCTCGACGCGGTGATCGACAATGCGGTGAAGTTCTCGCCTCGCGGTGGGCGGATCGAGGTGTCGGTCGACAGGACGGATGAGGGATGCCGGATCGCCGTGCGCGATCACGGCCCCGGCCTCGAGACGGCGGAGCTCGAGCAGGCCACCGACCGGTTCTGGCGCAGTGCCCGTGACCAGAACAGTCCCGGCTCAGGGCTCGGTCTGGCGATCGCGACCGACCTGCTGCGCTCGGTCGGGGGCCGCGTGACGGTCGACCGCGCGGAGGGCGGAGGTCTCTGCGTGTCGTTCGGCCTTCCGGCAGCGGGGGAGCGATGAGCAGGCTTCTCAGGGGCCCGGTCGCGGCGCTGCTCCTCGTCGCCGTGCTTCTGGCATCCGGATGCGCGCCGCCGCAGCCGACGTGGGCACAGCGGCCGATCCGGCTCGCCGGGGGCAGCGCGACCGGGGTGTACTACGACTACGGTCAGCGCCTGGCAGAAGCTCTGTCGTCCGACATGGACGCCGATGTGCGCTTTCACGAGACCAACGGCTCGGTCGACAACCTCCGCCGCATCGGCGCGGGCGATGCCGATCTCGGCTTCGCCCAGAGCGACGTCGTGGCCGACGCCGTGTCGGGCACGGGGGAGTTCGACGATCCGCTGCCGATCCGCGCGGTCGCGCGCCTCTACGACGAGTATGTGCACGTGGTCGTGCGCGCCGACTCCGACGTCCGTTCGATCTCCGGCCTCGCCGGCCGCCGCGTCTCGCTGGGAGCGCGCGGCTCGGGCGTGAGCGTGGTCGCGAAGAGGGTTCTCGAGGCATCCGGCATCGGAACAGAGGCGGTCGACGACCGCCAGCTGGGTCTGGATGCCTCCATCGCCGCGCTCGACGGGTCACGGATCGACGCCTTCTTCTGGGTCGGCGGCCTGCCGACGCCGGGGATCGAGCGGCTGGCGGGGGAGCGCGAGATCAGGCTGCTCTCGATCGATGCGGACGCCGTCGAACGTGCCGGCCTCGCGCACCCCGGGGTGTACCGACCGGCGGAGTTCCCCGTCGGAGCGTACGGCAGTGAGCAGCCGACGAGCGCGATGACGGTGCCGAACTACCTCGTCGGGTCCGCGGATGTGCCGGACGATCTGGTCCGCGAGGTGCTGGACGTCCTCTTCGCGTCGCGGGTGGAGATCGCCGGGGATGTCCCCGCCGCGGCGCTTCTCGATCGACGCCTCGCGATCTTCACCGATCCGATACCGCTCCACCCCGGTGCGATCGAGTACTACCGCGACGCGCACGGCTGAGTACCGCACGCTCAAGAATCACTCAAGAGGCTGGCCCCCTTGTGCGGGGCTGAATATCCTGAGACCGTCAGTGGATTCGATGGGGATCCTGTCGCGTCACGCCCGAACGGCGCGTCGCACTCCATCGGAGCCCTCGTCCCGAAGGAGACAGCATGAGCACACCCGAACCGCTGGTTGTGGTCGAGAACGTCGAGAAGCACTACGGCGAGTTCCACGCGCTCAAAGACATCGACCTGCAGGTCGACAAGGGCGAGGTGGTCGTCGTCATCGGCCCGTCCGGGTCGGGCAAGTCGACGCTCTGCCGCACGATCAATCGTCTCGAGACGATCACGAGCGGCGAGATCCGCATCGACGGCAAGACGCTTCCCGCCGAGGGCAAGGGCCTCGCGAAGCTGCGCGCCGAGGTCGGCATGGTGTTCCAGTCGTTCAACCTCTTCGCGCACCTGACGATCCTCGAGAACGTCACCCTGGGGCCCATCAAGGTGCTCGGCAAGCCGAAGGGCGAGGCCGAGAAGGAGGCGATGGCGCTCCTCGAACGCGTGGGCGTGGCGCAGCAGGCGTCCAAGCTTCCGGCGCAGCTCTCGGGCGGACAGCAGCAGCGCGTCGCGATCGCGCGCGCTCTGGCCATGCATCCCAAGGTCATGCTCTTCGACGAGCCGACCAGCGCGCTCGACCCCGAGATGATCAACGAGGTCCTCGACGTGATGGTCGAACTGGCCAAGGAGGGCATGACGATGATCGTCGTGACTCACGAGATGGGCTTCGCACGCAAGGCCGCCAACCGCGTCGTCTTCATGGCCGACGGCCAGATCGTCGAAGAGGCGACGCCCGAGGAGTTCTTCACGAACCCCAAGAGCACCCGCGCCAAGGACTTCCTCTCGAAGCTCCTCACCCACTGACCCGCACACCGAACAGCACCACAGCACAGAAGGAGACGCACATGCGACGCACACGAGTTCTCGCAGGCATCGGAGTCGCCACGGCGGCGCTGCTCGCCCTCACCGGCTGCAACAGCGGCAGCCCCAGCAACCCGGGCGGCGGCGGCACCGGTGACGGCGGCGACAAGCCGCTCTTCGAGGTCGCCAAGGACGTCAAGCTCGACGGCAGCCCCACCTTCGACAAGATCAAGGACGCGGGCAAGGTCACCGTCGGCGTCAAGGAGGACCAGCCCAACCTGGGTTACCTCGACGCGACGACGGGCGAACGCACGGGCTTCGACATCGACATCGCTCGCTGGATCGCCGCCTCGCTCGGCTACGACGAGGACAAGATCGACTTCAAGCCGATCGCGTCCGCGAACCGCGAGCAGGCGATCGTGAACGGCGACATCGACTACTACGTCGGCACGTACTCGATCAACGACAAGCGCAAGGAGCAGATCGACTTCGCCGGTCCGTACTTCATCACCGGTCAGGGTCTGCTGATCCGCAAGGACGACCCCGACGCCGACAAGCTCGAGGACTTCAACGGCAAGACCGTCTGCTCGGCCACGGGCTCCACGCCGATCCAGAACATCAAGGCGAACTTCAAGGAGATCAAGACGCAGGAGTACGACCTGTACTCCGCCTGCGTGCAGGACCTGATCGACGGCAAGGTCGACGCGGTCACGACCGACCAGGCCATCCTGATCGGCTACGCCGCGCAGTACCCGGACGAGGTCAAGGTCACCGGCGGTCTCTTCACCGAGGAGCGCTACGGCGTCGGCCTCGCCAAGGGCGACGACGTGCTGCGCAAGCACATCAACGACCTGTTCACCGAGAACAACGACATCTGGCAGGGCATCTTCGACAAGAACCTGGGCGAGTCGGGCATCGAGGTCGAGCAGCCGAAGGTCGACGCGTACTGATCACCTCTCGGGGCGGCTCTGAACGGGCCGCCCCGAACACCTCCTGAGAAGGGAAGACGGCGTGGACGTCATCTTCGGAAACCTCGACCTGTGGGGAGAGGCGATCGCGAACACCCTCCTGGTGTTCTTCATCGGCGGTCTCATCGCGCTCGTGCTCGGCATCATCGTGGGCGCCATGCGCGTCTCGCCCGTGCCGATCGCGCGTGCCGTCGGCACGGCGTATGTGAACATCGTCCGCAACACCCCGCTGACGCTCGTCTTCTTCTTCGTGTTCGGCTACCCGCAGCTGGGCCTGCCAGACCTGTCGAACACGGTGCTCGGCATCCTCGCCATCGGCATCTACACCGCGACGTACGTCGCCGAGGTCCTGCGCGCCGGCATCAACACGGTGCCGGTCGGGCAGGCCGAGGCCGCACGCGCGATCGGCCTGCCGTTCGGCCAGGTCATGACCCTGGTCGTGCTGCCGCAGGCGTTCCGGTCTGTCGTGCCGCCCATGATGAGCGTGTTCATCGCGCTGCTGAAGAACACGACCGTCGCCGCCGGCTTCTCGATCGGCGAGCTCGCTGCTCTGCGGGCCACGATCAACGACGCACCTGGCCGCCCCGGCAACCCGATGGAGGTCCTGCTCTGGGTCGCCATCGTCTTCGTGGTGCTGGTGCTCGCGATGAGCGCGGTGCAGCGCCACCTCGAGAACAAGTGGAGGATCGCACGATGACCTCAGTGCTCTATGACGTACCCGGTCCGCGGGCGATCGCTCGCAACCGCATCCTCGCCGTCATCACGATCCTCGTCGTCCTCGGTGCGATCGGCTTCGTCGTCTACCGCATGTACGCCAGCGGACAGTTCGAGCCGCAGAAATGGTACGTCTTCACGTTCTCGAACGTGTGGATGGGGATCCTGGGGGCCCTGGGCAAGACGCTGGGCGCTTTCGCCCTCGCAGCCGTGCTGAGTCTCATCCTCGGCTTCGTGCTCGCCATCGGGCGGCTGTCCGACCATGCGTGGGTGCGCATCCCGGTCGGGGTGATCATCGAGCTGTTCCGCGCCGTGCCGGTGCTGGTCTTCATGATGCTGCTGTACTACGGCCTGCCCGTGGTCGGCGTCGACATGGACCCGTACTGGGCCGTGGTCATCGGCCTGATGGTCTACAACGGCTCGGTGCTCGCCGAGGCGCTCCGCGCCGGCATCGAGTCGCTGCCAAAGGGCCAGAAGGAGGCCGGCTACGCGATCGGTCTGCGCAAGAGCGGCGTCATGCGCCTGATCCTGCTGCCGCAGGCCGTGCGCGCCATGCTGCCCGTGATCGTGGCGCAGCTCGTCGTCACGCTCAAGGACACCGCGCTCGGCTTCATCATCACCTATCCCGAGCTGCTGTACTACGCGAAGCTGCTCAGCTCGCAGCAGGGTCGCCCGATCCTGCAGTCGGCGTTCGTCATCGGCGGCATCTACATCGCGCTCTGCCTGATCCTCGCCGGGATCGCGAAGTGGGTGGAGGTGCGCACGCGGCACTCGCCCAAGCTCAAGGGCTACACGCCGGATGCCGGTGGCGCCGACCCCCGCATCCACGGGGAGTCGACGGTCACCGAAGTCATCGCCATGCAGCGCGGTGCGGGCAAGTTCGACCCGGGTTCGGGCGCCCCGCCCGCGCAGTTCTGACCCAAGACGCGGCAGAGAAGGCGTCCCCGACCGGGGACGCCTTCTCTGCTTCTCGCCGCTCGATCACGCCGGAGGCCGCGGGCAGGGCGGCAGCCCGTCCGCCGGTAGACTCTTCTCTCGTGTCAGACTCGCCCGAAACACCCCAGATCACACCCGAGGCGGTGGAGTCGGCCGTCGACGCCGCGCTCGCCGCGATCGGCGCCGCAGCCGACACGGCAGAGCTGAAGGCCGCCCGCGGGGCCCACGTCGCCGAGGGCTCGCCGCTGGCCGTTCTCAACGCCTCGATGCGTCAGGTCGCGCCCGAGCACAAGGCCGCGTTCGGAAAGCTCATCGGGCAGGGGAGGGGCAGGGTCACCCAGGCGCTCGCCGCCAAGGAGGCCGAGCTCGCCGAGGCCGAGACGGCGGCGCGCCTCGAGGCCGAGCGAGTCGACATCACCGCGATCGCGTCGCGCTCTCGCGTCGGCGCCCGCCACCCGCTGCCGCTCATGCAGGAGCAGATCAGCGACATCTTCGTCGGAATGGGCTGGGAGATCGCGGAAGGTCCCGAGCTCGAGCACGAGTGGTTCAACTTCGACGCACTCAACTTCGACGAGGATCACCCTGCCCGACAGGAGCAGGACACGTTCTACGTCGACCCGACCTCGCGCCATCTCGTGATGCGCACGCACACGAGCCCCGTGCAGGTGCGCTCGATGCTCGATCGCGAGGTGCCGATCTACGTGCTGTGCCCCGGACGCGTGTACCGCACCGACGAGTTCGACGCGACGCACCTTCCGGTGTTCACCCAGGTCGAGGGTCTCGTGGTCGACAAGGGCATCACGATGGCTCACCTCAAGGGAACGCTCGATCACCTGGCGAAGCAGCTGTTCGGCGCCGAGGCGAAGACTCGCCTGCGCACCAACTACTTCCCGTTCACCGAGCCGTCAGCCGAGTTCGATCTGTGGCACCCGACCTTCAAGGGCGGCGCGCGCTGGATCGAGTGGGGCGGCTGCGGCATGGTCAACCCCAACGTGCTGCGCGCGGCGGGCATCGACCCCGAGGTGTACAGCGGGTTCGCCTTTGGCATCGGCGTCGAGCGCGCCCTGATGTTCCGCAGCGATGTGAAGGACATGCGCGACATGGCAGAGGGCGATGTGCGCTTCAGCGAGCAGTTCGGGATGGTGGTGTGATGCGCGTTCCTCTCTCATGGCTGCGCGAGTACGTCGATGTGGCACCGGATGCCACGGCTGAGGACGTCCTGGAGTCGTTCGTGTCGGTCGGCTTCGAAGAGGAGGATGTCCACCGCTTCGAGATCTCGGGTCCGGTCGTCGTCGGTCAGGTGCTGTCGATCGAGCCGGAGCCGCAGAAGAACGGCAAGACGATCAACTGGTGCCAGGTGGATGTCGGCGAGGCCGAGCCCCGGGGCATCGTCTGCGGCGCCCACAACTTCGTGGTCGGCGACAAGGTCGTGGTCACACTGCCTGGCGCAGTGCTGCCCGGCCCGTTCCCGATCGCCGCTCGCAAGACCTACGGTCACGTCTCGGACGGCATGATCGCCTCGGCACGCGAGCTGGGTCTGGGCGACGAGCACGACGGCATCATCGTGCTGTCGACGCTGGGGCTCGACCCCGAGGTCGGCACGGATGCCATCGCGCTTCTGCACCTCGACGACTTCGCCGTCGACGTCAACGTGACGCCCGACCGCGGCTATGGCTTCTCGATGCGCGGACTCGCTCGCGAGTACTCGCATGCGACCGGAGCGGAGTTCCGCGACCCCGCCGATCGCGACTTCGCCGAGCTGCAGCCGGGCGCGGGTTTCGAGATCCGCGTCGACGATCAGAACCCGATCCGCGGTGCGGTCGGCGCGAGCGAGTTCGTCGCACGCGTCGTGCGCGGGGTCGACCCGTCGCGCCCCACTCCGCCGTGGATGGTCGCGCGACTGAGCCTCGCGGGGATGCGATCCCTGGGCGTGCTCATCGACATCACCAACTACGTCATGCTCGAGCTCGGCAACCCGGTCCACGGTTACGACCTCGACAAGCTGCAGGGCGGGATCGTCGTGCGTCGTGCGACCGCCGGCGAGCGGATGACGACGCTCGACGGCCAGGAACGAGACCTGCACGTCGAGGACCTGCTCATCACCGACGGCTCGGGTCCGATCGGCCTCGCCGGCGTCATGGGCGGCGGCACCACGGAGATGAGCGATGAGACCCGCAACGTTCTCATCGAGGCCGCCACCTTCGACCCGGTGACGATCGCCCGTTCGGCCCGTCGGCACAAGCTGCCCAGCGAGGCGTCGAAGCGCTTCGAACGCGGTGTCGACCCGCTGATCCCCTTCGTCGCCGCGCGCCGCGTCGCCGACCTCATGGTCGAGCTCGCCGGTGGGACGCTGACCGACGAGGGCGGTGCGCTGTACGCCGAGGTCGAGATCGCCGGCATCGATCTGCCGCGCGGCTTCACCCAGGGCGTCGTGGGCGTCGACTACACCGACGACGAGATCACGGGCGCGCTGGAGATGATCGGCGCTGAGGTCTCCGAGGCCGACGGCGGCTGGTTCGTCATCCCGCCGAGCTGGCGGCGCGACCTGACCGACAAGTGGACACTCGTCGAGGAGGTCGCGCGCATTCACGGACTCGACCGCATTCCGTCGGTCCTGCCGACGCCGCCGTCAGGCCGCGGCTACACCGCCCTCCAGGTGGGCCGCAAGCGCGTCGCGGATGCCCTGGCCGCGGCCGGCTTCGTGGAGACGCCGTCGTTCCCCTTCACCACGCAGGAGCAGAACGATCTGCACGGCTCGCCCTCCGGAGCGCACCTGTCCGGCATCCGCCTGGCGAACCCTCTGGATGGCCAGCTGCCGTTCCTGCGCCGTTCGCTCGTGCCGGGCCTGATGCAGACCGCCCACCGCAACATCTCGCGCGGGCTGGTCGATCTCGCGCTGTTCGAAGTCGGCTCGGTGTTCACGCCCGAAGAGGGCGTCGTGTACGGCACCGACATCGTCCCGCCACTCGGTCAGCGCCCTTCGGACGAGACGCTCGCCGAGCTGAACGCGTCGATCCCGCCGCAGCCTCGCCTCGTGTCGGCGCTGCTGACGGGCAGCATCACCACGCGCCAGCCTGGCCGCGCCGCCGAGCACGTCGACCTGTCCGACGCCCTCGACGCCGTGCGGGTGATCGCCGTCGCAGCCGGTGTCGAGATCGAGGTCGAGCAGACGCAGCGCGCCGCCCTGCACCCCGGCCGTGCCGGAGCGCTGACCGTCGCCGGTGAGCAGGTCGGCTACGTCGGCGAGCTGCACCCGCAGGTCTCGGCCGACGCGGACCTCCCCGGTCGGGCCTACGTGCTCGAACTCGATCTGGATCGCGTGCTGACCCTCGCCGGTCACCGTGTGGTTGCCGAGTCGCTGTCGACGTTCCCCGCCGCGACTCAGGACGTCTCGCTCGCCGTGGGCGTCGAGGTGCCGGCATCCGAGGTGCGCGACGCCCTTGTCGAGGGCGCCGGCGAACTGCTCGAGTCGGTGCGTCTCGTCGATGACTACCGTGGCGATGGCCTGGGCGAGGGGCAGAAGAGCCTCAGCTTCGCGCTGCGCTTCCGGGCATCAGACCGCACCCTGACAGCCGCCGAGGCGAGCGAGGCCAAGATGGCCGGCGTCGCTCTCGCGGCGGAGCGTGTCGGCGCGAGCATCCGCGACTGACCCGTCTGCGAGCAGCCCTTCTGAGCCGGTCGGCTCAGGAGGGCTGCTGCGATTGCGGACCCTCCGAGCCCCGGCGGTGCGTAGGCTCAGAGCATGACCACCGCCGCCCGCCTCAGGGCCGTGCCGAGCCTGACCGGAGACGCCCCCGCCTTCGACCCCAGCGATGCGCCGGCAGACCCGGTTGCGCTGTTCCTGAGCTGGCTCGACGACGCACTGGATCGCTGCGTGGCCGAGCCTCTTGCGATGACGCTCGCGACGGTCGACTCCGAGGGGATGCCTGATGCCCGCACCCTGATCCTGAAGGACGTGAGCGAGTGGGGCTGGGCATTCGCGGGGCACCGTCGCTCGGCGAAGAGCATGCAGCTGGCCGGCCGGCCCAGCGCAGCGCTCGCCTTCTGGTGGCAGCCGCTCATGCGCGCGGTCCGTGTGCGCGGCCGGGTGGTCGAGGCGACGGCTGAGGAGAGCGCCGCCGACCTCGCCGCGCGTTCCCGGTCGGCGCGCGCCCGCGTCTTGCCGGGGGAGTGGATGCTGTGGCGCGTCGTCCCCGAGCGCGTCGAGTTCTGGCAGGGACGCCCCGATCGCGACCACGTGCGGCTGATCTACCGGCTGCGAGACCGGGGCTGGGTGCACGGCGTCGAGCGCGCAGAGAAGACCGACGACATCGAGGAGCAGGGATGAGCGACTACCAGGTGATCGAGATCGGCGCGCAGCAGGACTGGCGTGCCTTCCACGGCGGCTTCGATGAGGCGCGCTCGCGCGACGGACGACGTGTCGTGGACCACGAGCTGACCATGCAGTACATCGGCATGACGGCCAATGCGCTCGTGCCAGGCGAGCAGGCCGGCTACTGGCATGTGCACGAGAAGGTCGAGGAGCTGTACGTCTTCCTCGGCGGCCGCGGCCAGATGGGTCTCGACGATGACGTCGTCGACGTCGCCGAGGGCACGGTGGTGCGCGTGGGCCAGGGCGTCTGGCGCACCTGGCGCGCCCTGCCGGACAGTCCGGCAGAGCTGCGCTGGCTGTGCATCCGCTCCGGCGGCGAGAGTCTTCCGCACATGCCGGACGACTCCCGGCGCGGCCCGGACCGTCCGATGCCATGGTGAGCGCCGTCTGACGCTCTGAGCGGAATCGCTTCCGTCGCCTCCAGCCGAGTGGTGTCATTGCGGCATGACCAAGGTGCTCGTACTCGGTGGAACAGGATGGCTCTCGGGGCGCATCGCGCGTCGATGGCGGGATGCCGGAGCGGAGGTGACCTGTCTCGCGCGCGGCGATCGGGCGGCGCCGGACGGCACTGTCCTGCTTCGAGGCGACCGCGATGCACCCGGGGTGTACGACCGGCTCGCCGAGCACCGCTGGGACGAGATCGTCGACATCTCCTCGCGCGCAGAGCACGTCGCGCAGGCGGTCGAGGCGCTGGGCGATCGCACCGAGCACTGGACGTACGTCTCATCGATGTCGGTGTACTCCGACGATGCGAGCGAGGGGCTCGACGAGTCGGGCGAGCTGCATGCGCCTGCGCGACCCGGCGACGAGTACGAGTACGGTGCCCAGAAGGTCGCCGCCGAACAGGCGGTCTCGACTCTCGGCGAGCGAGCCTTCATCGTGCGACCAGGGCTGATCGTCGGCCCTGGTGACCCGAGCGACCGATTCGGGTACTGGGCGGCGGCCTTCGCGAGGGCGGGCATCGGGCCGGTGCTGGTGCCCGAGCTCGCCGGACGCTCGGCCCAGGTGATCGACGTCGACGACCTCGCGGAGTTCCTCTCCGGCAAGCCGCGCCGGGGCATTGTGAACGCCATCGGGGATGTGCACTTGCTCGCCGACCTGCTCAGCCGCATCCGTGCGGCAGCCGGCCACACCGGCGAGCTGCTGGAGGCCGGCGACGCCTGGCTCGAAGCTCATGATGTGCAGTACTGGATGGGAGAGCGCTCGCTGCCGCTGTGGCTGCCGGCCGACATGCCCGGGTTCATGCGTCGTGACAACTCCGCGTATCGCGCCGCCGGGGGACGCCTCACCCCGCCGGATGACACCATCCGCGCTGTGCTCGACGACGAGCGCGCTCGCGGTCTCGACCGCGAGCGGCGGGCGGGGCTGAGCCGCGACGACGAGGAGGCCCTGATCCACGAGCTGACGTCGTCCTGACATCCGGCGTCTCTCGGCGCTGAACACGACCGACGCCTCGCTAGACTCGCGTGCAGTGACACGGGGTGCCGCATCCGCGGCTGAGATCACACCCGTCGAACCTGATCTAGTTCGTACTAGCGAAGGGATGTCGCCCATGAGCGATCCTCTGCGTCCGTCCACCCGAGTCCCGGCCGTCGCCGCCGCCCTCCTGACATGCGTGAGAGAGGCGCCACCGCTCACGCACTGCATCACGAACGCGGTGGTCACCGGCTTCACCGCGAACACCCTGCTCGCCGTCGGAGCGTCACCGGCGATGGTCGACATCGTCGGAGAAGCCGGCATGTTCGCCGGAGTCGCGTCCGGGCTGCTGATCAACCTCGGCACGCCCACCCCGGAGCAGCGTGCGGCGAGCCTCGAGGCCGTCGCCGGAGCGAACACCGCCGGCACCCCGTGGGTGCTCGACCCCGTCGCGGTCGGCGCGCTGCCCGTGCGCACCGCGCTCGCCGCCGAACTCGCATCGCTGCATCCGACGGCCGTGCGCGGCAACGCCAGCGAGATCCTCGCGCTGGCGGGAACCGGCGCAGGAGGTCGGGGCGTGGATGCCGTCGATGCGCCGGATGCGGCCATCGATGCCGCTCGCGCGATCGCCGAGCGATGCGGCAGCGTGGTCGCGGTCTCCGGGCCGGTCGACCTGCTGACAGACGGCACCCGCACGATCCGCATCGCGAACGGTGACGCCCTGCTCACTCGCGTCACCGGCGGTGGCTGCGCCCTCGGCGCGCTCATGGCGGCGTTCCTCGGCGCGGCGCGTTCGGTCGGAGCGGACGCGCTGGATGCCGTCGCCTCCGCGACGCTGGTGTACACGATCGCCGCCGAGCACGCCGCCCGCGCGGCGGACGGCCCCGGTAGCTTCGCCGTCGCCCTGCTCGACGCGCTCTCCGGGATCGATCCTGCTGACATCGAGGCCGAAGCGCGCGTCGACGAGAGCACCAACCGCATCGAGGCGGGTGCGCTGTGAGTGCCGACCTGTCGACGTATCTCGTCACCGATCCGGACCTGTGCGGCGATCGGGGCGTCGTCGACACGGTCCGCGATGCAGTGGCCGGCGGTGTCACCGTGGTACAGCTTCGCGACAAGGACGCCCCGGACGCCTCGATCGTCGAGCAGCTGATCGCGCTGAGCGAGGCGATCGCCGGTCGGGCCCTGCTCGTGGTCGACGATCGCGTCGATGCGGTGGTCGAGGCCCGACGGCGGGGAGCGCGCGTCGACGGCGTGCATGTGGGCCAGTCCGACATCCACGTCGCCGACGCCAGGCGCCTGCTCGGCCCCGATGCGCTGATCGGACTCACCGCGAACACCACCGCGCATCTCGATGCCGTCCGTGCCCTGCCCGCGGGAACGGTCGACTACATCGGTGTGGGAGTGATCCGCCCTACCGCCACGAAGCCGGATCATCCTCCGGCTCTGGGCGTCGATGGATTCCGTGCGCTCGCCGCAGACAGCCCGGTTCCCGCCGTGGCGATCGGCGGCATCGGCGTCGACGACATCGCACCCCTCCGCGAGGCGGGCGCTGCCGGCGTCGCGGTCGTCTCTGCCATCTGCGCCGCCGACGACGCCAGGCAGGCGGCGCAGGAGATCAGGCGGCTGTGGACGGGGCGCACAGCGCCGCGGGTGCTGAGCATCGCGGGCAGCGATCCCTCCGGCGGTGCCGGAATCCAGGCCGACCTCAAGTCGATCGCCGCGCACGGCGGCTACGGCATGGCGGCGATCACGGCGCTGACCGCGCAGAACACCCAGGGCGTGCGTGCTGTGCACGTGCCTCCGGCCGGGTTCCTGCGCGACCAGCTGCGAGCCCTCTCTGACGACATCGGGATCGACGCGGTGAAGATCGGGATGCTGGCGAGCGCCGAGGTCATCGAGACCGTCGCCGAATGGCTCTCCGCGCATCGGCCGGCCACGGTCGTGCTCGACCCCGTGATGGTCGCCACCAGCGGCGACCGACTGCTCGATGCACGGGCGGAATCGGCCTTGCGTGACCTCGCGGCCCTCGCGGATGTCGTCACTCCCAACCTCGCCGAGCTGGCCGTGCTCGCGGGGCGGCCGCTGCATGGCTGGGACGACGCCCTGTGCGCCGCGCAGCGCGTCTCGGCCGAGACCGGCGCCCTCGTGCTCGCCAAGGGTGGTCACCTCGGCGGCCCGTCGGCGCCGGATGCCCTCGTCGGCGAAGACGGCGTCATCGCCGCCTTCGACGGCGCGCGCATCGAGACCGGCAGCACGCATGGCACGGGGTGCTCGCTGTCGTCCGGGCTGGCGACGCTGCGTGCCGCGGGGAACGAGTGGCCGGATGCCGTGTGCGAGGCGCGCGCGTGGCTGCGGGAGTCGCTGCGCGCCGGCGACGCGCTCGACGTGGGCAGGGGCCATGGTCCGGTGAATCACTTCGCGGGACTGTGGCAGCGGGGCGGCCTGAGAACCCGCCCCACGCCCTATGAGGTCCGTGACGAGTGGTGGCAGGGCATCGCCGACGTCCGGACGGCCATCGACGAGCTGCCGTTCATCCGCGCGCTGGCGGACGGCTCTCTCGACCGCGAGCGGTTCCTCCGCTATCTCGCGCAGGACGCGCTGTACCTGCGCGAGTACGCGCGGGTTCTCGCCGAGGCCGCGCGTCTCGCGCCGAGTCCTGAGGAGCAGGCCTTCTGGGCGGAATCGGCGAGAGGCTGCATCGACGGCGAGCTCGAGCTGCACGCGTCGTGGCTCACACCAGAGACCGGCGTCGAAGCCGAGACGTTCGACGCCGAGCCCAGCCCGGTGACGACCGCCTACCTCGACCACCTGCGGGCGGCGGCGTTCTCCGGCGAGTACGCGGTGCTCATCGCGGCGGTGCTGCCCTGCTTCTGGCTGTACGCCGACCTCGGCGCCCGCCTGCGTGCGGGTGCGTTCGGAGCACGCGCTCTGGATCCCCGGCATCGCTACGCGTCGTGGCTCACGACCTACGCCGACCCGGGGTTCGCCGAGGCGAGCGAGCGAGCGATCGGCTTCGTCATGTCGGCGGCGGCCACTGCCGACGAGCAGGTCAGGCGGCGGATGCAGCGCGCGTTCATGCTCGCGTCCGAGCACGAGCGGGCGTTCTTCGACCTGCGCTGAACCGTGGCGCCGGGGACACCTCGATTTGCGAACGCCGCGTTCCCGGCGCTACTGTCACGGCATGCCCTCGGCCGCACACCACATCGCTCAGCGCCTTCTGAGCGCTGCTCCTGTGCGCCGACGCCGCGGCGGCCGCCGACTCTAGGCGACCCCGCGCTTCCCGTCATGCTCGGCGGGCACGGCGCCGGTGTCGCCGCCCCGGCCCCGTTCTCCGCTCTCGCCCGCGTCATCTCCCGGGTCGACCGAGCACCGACCGTTAAGGTGGAAGCATGACGTACTCCGTCGCCGTCTCCGGCGCATCCGGCTATGCAGGAGGCGAGATCCTGCGGCTTCTCGCCGCCCATCCCGACATCGAGATCCGCACCGTGACCGCGCATTCCAACGCCGGTCAGGCGCTCATCGAGCACCAGCCGCATCTGCGCTCGCTCGCGCACCTCACTCTGCAGGACACGACTCCCGAGATCCTCTCCGGCCACGACGTCGTCTTCCTCGCCCTGCCGCACGGGCAGTCGGGTCAGTACACGGACGCCCTGGGCGACGTTCCTCTCGTGATCGATGCCGGGGCTGACCACCGGCTGACCTCAGAGGACGCGTGGGACGCCTTCTACGGCGGTGCATTCCACGAACCCTGGACCTACGGCGTGCCCGAGCTGCTCGTCGATGGCGGCAAGCAGCGCGAGAACCTGCGGGGTGCGGGGCGTATCGCGGCCCCCGGCTGCAACGCCTCCACCGTCAGCCTCAGCCTCGCGCCCGGTGTGGCAGCCGGTGTGATCGAGGCATCCGACATCGTCAGTGTCCTGGCTGTGGGCCCGTCCGGCGCGGGAAAGAGCCTGAAGACGAACCTGCTCGGCAGCGAGATCCTCGGCACCGCCAACCCCTACGCGGTCGGCGGCACGCACCGGCACATCCCCGAGATCCGTCAGGCGCTCGCCGCGGCATCCGGAACGGCGCCCGACGGCATCCGCATCTCATTCACGCCCGTGATCGTGCCGATGGCGAGGGGCATCCTGGCCACCTCGACAGCGACCATCGCCGAGGGGGTGAGCGACGCGCAGATCCGCGACGCGTGGCAGAGCGCCTACAGTGACGAGACCTTCGTGCAGCTGCTGCCAGCAGGGCACTTCCCTCGCACGGCAGACGTGCTCGGCGCGAACACCGCGCTGATCGGCCTGGCGATCGACCGCGCGGCGAACCGCGTGACCATCGTCACCGCCGTCGACAACCTCGTCAAGGGCACCGCGGGTGCCGCTGTGCAGTCCATGAACATCGCGCTCGGCCTGCCCGAAGGCCGCGCCCTCACCGTGAACGGAGTCGCGCCGTGAGCGTCACCGCCCCCCAGGGATTCGAGGCGGCAGGAGTCGCCGCCGGTCTGAAGAGCACCGGCAAGCCCGACGTCGCCGTCGTCGTCAACCGCGGCCCTCGCAAGGTGGGCGCCGCCGTGTTCACCACGAATCGCGCGAAGGCGAACCCCATCATCTGGTCGCAGCAGGTGATCGTCGACCGGGTGGTCGAGGCCATCGTGCTGAACTCCGGCGGTGCCAACTGCTTCACCGGCGCCTTCGGCTTCCAGACCACCCACCTCACCGCCGAGAAGGCCGGGGAGCTGCTGGATGTCAGTGCCGGCGACGTGCTGGTGTGCTCCACCGGCCTGATCGGCACCGGCGACGAGGTCTTCCGCACCAAGGTGCTCGACGGCCTCGAGCGCGGCATCGCAGCCCTCAGCCCTGACGGGGGCGACGATGCGGCCGCCGCGATCATGACCACCGACACCGTGCCGAAGACCGCCGTCATCAGCCGCGGCGGATGGACGATCGGCGGCATGGCCAAAGGCGCGGGCATGCTCGCACCTGGGCTCGCCACCATGCTGGTCGTGATCACCACCGACGCCGATCTGGAGGCATCCGAAGCCGACGCGGCGCTGCGCAAGGCGACCGGGGTCAGCTTCGACCGACTCGACTCCGACGGATGCATGTCCACCAACGACCAGGTGACGCTGCTCGCGAGCGCGGCCAGCGGCATCCGGCCCGACCTCGACGACTTCGCCGACGCTCTCGCCGACCTGTGCCGCGACCTGGCTGTGCAGCTGCAGGCCGACGCCGAGGGCGCGAGTCACAGCATCGCGATCGAAGTGAAGAACGCCGTGACCGAGGCCGAGGCCGTAGAGGTCGGCCGCTCCGTCGCCAGGAACAACCTGTTCAAGGCTGCGATCTTCGGCAACGACCCCAACTGGGGGCGGGTGCTCGCCGCGATCGGCACCACCTCCGCCCAGTTCGACCCGTATGACGTCGACGTGTCGATGAACGGAGTGCGGGTGTGCACCGCGGGCGGACCGGACCGGCCCCGCGAGGAGGTGGATCTGACGCCTCGCGAGACGCATATCGAGATCGACCTCAAGGTCGGCGACGCCACGGCGACGATCCTCACCAACGACCTGACCCACGACTACGTGCACGAGAACAGCGCATACGCCTCATGACGGATATTCAGGACACCGCCCCCGAGGAGGCCGCCGTCAAGGCCGCCACCCTCATCGAATCCCTGCCCTGGCTCAAGAAGTTCCGCGACCAGATCGTCGTCGTCAAGTACGGCGGCAACGCGATGGTCTCGGACGAGCTGCAGGAGGCCTTCGCCCAGGACATCGCCTACCTGCGCTACGTCGGCGTGCAGCCCGTCGTCGTGCACGGCGGCGGTCCGCAGATCTCCAACATGCTCGACAGGCTCGCCATCCCCAGTGAGTTCAAGGGCGGGTACCGGGTCACCAACACCGAGGCCATCTCGGTCGTGCGCATGGTGCTCACCGGTCAGGTGAACCCTCAGCTCGTCGCCAAGATCAACTCGCACGGCCCCATCGCCACCGGCCTGAGCGGGGAGGACGCGGGTCTGTTCGGCGGCCGTCGCCGCGGGGTCATGATCGACGGCGAGGAGGTCGATCTCGGTCGCGTCGGCGACGTCGTGCAGGTCGACCCGACTCCCGTCCTCGATCATCTCGCCGCCGGACGCATTCCTGTCGTCTCGTCGATCGCGCCCGACCTCGATCACCCCGGCCAGTCTCTCAATGTGAACGCGGATGCCGCGGCATCCGCACTCGCGGTCGCGCTGAACGCCCGCAAGCTGGTGATCCTCACCGACGTGCCGGGTCTCTACGCCGACTGGCCGAACCGCGACTCGCTGGTCTCGCACCTCACGTCGCACGACCTGACCGCCATGCTCCCGCAGCTCGAGTCGGGCATGATCCCCAAGATGCGCGCCTGCCTCGACGCCGTCGAGGGCGGCGTCGACGCCGCAGCCATCATCGACGGACGGGTGCCGCACTCGGTGCTCGTCGAGCTGTTCACGAGCAAGGGAATCGGCACGGAGGTGGTCAAGGATGCATGAGTGGAGCGAAGACGCCGCACGAGACCTGATGAGCCTGGGCGGACGGCTGGCGCTGCTGACCCGCGGCGAGGGGTCCTGGGTGTGGGATGCCGACGAGAACCGCTACCTGGACTTCCTCGGCGGCATCGCGGTCAACTGCCTCGGGCATGCCCATCCTGTCTTCGTCGACGCCGTCTCCCGCCAGGCGGCGACGCTCTCGCATGTCTCGAACTACTTCGCCTCGCCGGCGCAGCTCGAGATCGCCGCACGGCTGAAACGACTCGCCGGCACGGGTGAGCAGGGGCGCGTGTACCTGGCGAACTCCGGCGCCGAGGCCAACGAGACGGCCATCAAGCTCTCGCGGCTGCACGGTGCGCGCTTCGCCGAGACCGAGGGGCGCGCACGCACGGCGATCCTCGTCGTCGAGGGCGCCTTCCACGGACGAACCATGGGTACGCTCTCGCTGACGCCCAAGGCTGCGTACCGTGACCCGTTCCAGCCCGCCCTCCCTGATGTCATCACGGTCGAGCGCTCGATCGAGGGCCTCGAGTCGGCCTTCTCATCGCACGCCGTCGCGGCGATGATCGTCGAGCCGATCCAGGGCGAGGCAGGAGTGGTCGAGCTGCCGGCCGGGTTCCTCGCCCGCGCCCGCGAGCTCACGACCGAGCACGATGCGCTGCTGATCCTCGACGAGGTGCAGACCGGCTCTGGACGCACGGGGGAGTGGTTCGCCTTCCAGCGCGAGGGCGTGACTCCGGATGCCGTGACCGTGGCTAAGAGCATCGGAGCGGGCTTCCCGCTCGGCGCGCTCATCACCTTCGGTGCCGCCAGCGACCTGTTCTATCCCGGCACGCACAACTCCACTTTCGGTGGCAATCCGCTCGCGAGCGCCGTCGCCAACGCCGTGCTCGGTCACATCGAGAGCGAGAACCTCCTCGCGAATGTCACTGCTCGCGGAGCGCAGCTGCGCGAGGCCGTGCTGTCGCTGCCGCTCGTCGGCGGCACGTCCGGCGCAGGCCTGCTCATCGGCATCCGCCTCACCCAGCCGGTCGCCGCCGCCGTCCGAGCCGCCGCGCACGAACGCGGCCTGATCGTCAATGCGCCGACGGACGACGTCATCCGCATCGCACCCGCCTACACGATCGGCGACGATGAGATCGACGAGTTCGTCACGCGTTTCGGCGCTGCTCTCACAGCCGTCGCCCAGAACCTTCCCGACATCAAGGAGCCGAAGTGACCCGCCACCTGCTGCGCGACGACGACCTGACCCCCGCCGAGCAGGCGGAGATCCTCGACCTCGCGATCGAGCTCAAGAAGGACCGCTGGGCGAGCAAGGCGCTGGCCGGTCCGCAGACCGTCGCCGTGATCTTCGACAAGTCGTCGACCCGCACGCGCGTCTCGTTCGCGGTCGGCATCGCAGACCTCGGCGGGTCGCCGCTGATCATCTCGACCGCCAACAGCCAGCTCGGCGGCAAGGAGACCCCCTCCGACACCGCGCGCGTTCTCGAGCGCCAGGTCGCGGCCATCGTGTGGCGGACGTACGCGCAGGCGGGCCTGGAAGAGATGGCACGCGGCACGCGCGTGCCCGTCGTGAACGCGCTCTCCGATGACTTCCACCCGTGTCAGCTGCTCGCCGACCTGCTCACCATCCGCGAGCACAAGGGCGATCTGAAGGGACTCACGCTCACATTCTTCGGCGACGGACGCAGCAACATGGCGCACTCGTACGCGCTCGCCGGTGTCACCGCCGGCATGCACGTGCGCATCGCTTCGCCCGATTCCTATGCTCCCCGCGCCGATGTGGTCATCGCCGCGCAGAAGCGTGCGGCCGAGACCGGCGGTTCCATCGCACTCGTCGCCGATCCGAGCCAGGCCGCGCAGGGCGCGGATGTGATCGTCACCGACACCTGGGTGTCGATGGGCAAGGAGGAGGAGAAGATCGAGCGTCTCCGTGAACTCGGCGGGTACAAGGTGACCACGGCGATCATGGAGCAGGCGGAAGCCGACGCGATTTTCATCCACTGTCTTCCCGCCGACCGCGGCTACGAGGTGGACTCCGAGGTCATCGACGGCCCGCAGAGCGTCGTCTGGGATGAGGCGGAGAACCGCCTTCACGCGCAGAAGGCGCTGCTCGTCTGGCTGCTCGGCAAGCAGGAGGACGCAGCACGCGGTGCGCTGAGCGACGGGAGCGAGACGAGATGAGCGCGGATGCAGGTGCAGACGCACACGGCACGAACGAGGGCGCGCTGTGGGGTGCCCGCTTCGCCGGCGGGCCGTCTCCGGAGCTGGCGGAGCTGAGCCGGTCGACGCACTTCGACTGGATCCTCGCGCCGTACGACATCGCCGGATCGCATGCGCACGCCACGGCGCTGGAGGCGGCCGGGTACCTCGAAGCCGACGAGGCCCGCATCATGCATGACGGACTCGACGCTCTCGCCGCCCGCATCGCAGACGGCACGCTGCTGCCGGATCCGGGCGACGAGGATGTGCACGGCGCGCTCGAGAAGGCGCTGATCGCCGAGGTCGGCGCCGACATCGGCGGCCGCCTGCGCGCCGGTCGCAGCCGCAATGACCAGATCGCCACGCTCGTGCGCATGTACCTCATCGACCATGCCCGTGTCATCGCCAAGCATCTGCTGCGCGTGATCGATGCGCTGGTGGCCCAGGCCGAGGCTCATCCGCACGCGATCCTGCCGGGGCGCACGCATCTCCAGCATGCGCAGCCGGTGCTGCTCGCGCATCACCTCCAGGCTCACGCATGGCCCCTGGTCCGCGAGCTGGAGCGCATCGTGGACTGGCGTCGCCGCGCGGGCGTCTCTCCGTACGGCGGAGGAGCGCTGGCAGGTTCGACCCTCGGACTCGACCCGGCACTCGTCGCCCGTGAGCTGGGTCTCGACCGCCCAGCCGAGAACTCGCTCGACGGCACCTCGGCGCGTGACGTGGTCGCCGAGTTCGCCTTCATTACCGCGATGACCGGCATCGACCTGTCGCGTCTGAGCGAGGAGATCATCCTCTGGAACACTCGCGAGTTCGGCTTCGTCACCCTCGACGACGCGTACTCGACGGGCTCGAGCATCATGCCGCAGAAGAAGAACCCCGACATCGCCGAGCTCGCGCGCGGCAAGTCCGGTCGTCTCATCGGCAACCTGTCGGGTCTGCTGGCGACGCTCAAGGGCCTGCCCCTGGCGTACAACCGCGATCTGCAGGAAGACAAGGAGCCGGTCTTCGACTCGGTGCAGACGCTCGAGGTGGTGCTGCCGGCGTTCGCGGGCATGATCGCGACGCTGCGCTTCGACGCCGAGCGGATGGCAGAGCTCGCGCCGCAGGGCTTCTCGCTCGCGACCGATGTCGCCGAGTGGCTGGTCAAGCGGCGCGTGCCGTTCCGCGACGCGCATGAGATATCGGGCGCGCTGGTGCGCGCATGCGAAGAGCGCGGTATCGGGCTCGAGGACGCCGATGACGAGCTGCTGCTGTCGGTCTCGGACCACCTCTCGGCCGACGTGCGAGAGGTGCTGACGATCGAGGGATCGGTGGCGTCCCGCTCAGGCGTAGGGGGAACGGCGCCGGAGAGGGTAGTCGAGCAGCGCGCGGAGCTCGTGGCGCGGGCTCAGGCCGCCGCGCACGCCATCGGGCTCTGATCGGAGTCTCCGCGAATAGTTCCGACTTATAACCGAATGGGGCATAAATCGAAACTATTCGTGCTACGGTGATGGCATGGTCGTCGCAGTGATCGCCGACATCGTCGGCTCACGTCGACTCCGCGACCGGGCCGGAGCCCAGCGGGTGTTCGACGAGACGATCGTGCGCGTCCAGCGCGAGCATCCGCTCGCCGATCAGCCGCTGCAGCCCACGGTCGGCGACGAGCAGCAGGGCGTGTACCGCACTCTCGACGACGCGCTGGCAGGCGTGCTGCTGCTGCAGCTCGCGCTGCCGGAGGGCATCGAGTTCCGCTATGGGCTGGGCATCGGCGAGATCCGCGCGATCGAGTCCGCGCACCGCGAGCTCACCGACGGCCCGGGCTGGTGGGCCGCGCGAGAGGCGATCGATACGGTGCACGCCCGTCAGGAGCGAGCCGTGCCGACGGCCCGCAGCTGGATTGTCGCCGCCCCCGGGCAGGATGAGGTCATGGAATCCCAGGTGTCGACGAGCAACGCCTATCTGCTGGCGCGCGACGCGATCGTCGTGCGCATGACCGAGCGCGAGCGGCGCCTCACCTACGGCCGTATCGGCGGACTCTCCCAGAGCGCGCTCGCCGAGCAGGAGGGCATCACGCAGCCCGCTGTGTCGAAGGCACTGCGCAGCTCGGGCGCTGCCGCGCTTCTCGATGGGCTGGCGCTCATGACGGGGGAGCGTTCATGATCCTCGCGGGGCTGGCCCTGGCAGCGGCCGGCGCCGCCGACCTGATCCGGCGCTTCGCCACCCGGTCCGTCGTCCGCGTGGTCCTCCTGATCCTGCTGGCGACGGCGATCGTGGTAGCCGGCGTCCTCAGCGACGCGGGCGTGCAGGCGGCCATCGCGGTCGTGGTCGGACTCGCCTGGGTGCGGTCGATGCCACTGGATGCGACGGGCAGCGCATCCTTCTGGCCTGCGGTGCTGCTCGCGGTGCTGGCAGGTGCGACCACCGCGCTGATGCCCGAGCGCGATACCCCGGGACTCATCGGCGAGGTCTGGCATCTGCCGTCGCCCGAAGGCGAGATCGGCTTCGACGCTGCGGTCCTCGCCGTCGGCGTGCTGCTCGTCGTCGCAGAATCGGGGAACCTGATCGTGCGCGCCGCCCTCGACCGCGAGGGCACCTGGCGCCCCGTCGAGGCGGGCGGACGCTTCCGCGGAGGGCAGCTGCGTCAACCCCAGCAGGGTGCGTCGGGCTTCCAGGGCGGCAGGCTGATCGGCCCCCTCGAACGCCTGCTCGTCGTCGTGCTGACGCTCGCCGGCGCGTACTCGCTTCTCGCTGCGATGCTCGCGGCGAAGGGCATCGTCCGGTTCCCGGAGATCTCCAAAGACGGCGAGACCGGTGCACGCGCCGAGTACTTCCTCGTCGGCAGCCTGGTCAGCTGGGTCGTCGCCCTGGGTGCCGCATTCCTGCTGTGGTGGGGTGTGCACAGCTGAGCCGAGCGCCGCTGATAGCCTGGAACGCGTGTCGAATCCCGCTCTGACGACCGCCTCCGTGGCGCTCGATCCCACGTTCGAGAACGTGTGGGACGAGCTGCTGTGGCGCGGCCTCGTCCACGTGTCCACCGATCAGGAGGCGCTGCGCGCCCTTCTCGCCGGGGATCCCATCACGTATTACTGCGGATTCGATCCGACCGCACCCAGCCTGCATCTCGGCAACCTCGTGCAGCTGCTCACGCTGCGTCGAATCCAGCTCGCCGGGCACAAGCCGCTCGGCCTCGTCGGCGGCTCCACCGGACTGATCGGCGACCCTCGCCCCACGGCCGAGCGCACGCTGAACACGCGTGAGACGGTCGAGGAATGGGTGCAGCGTCTGCGCGCGCAGGTCGAGCGCTTCCTGAGCTTCGAGGGCGACAACGCCGCCCGGATGGTCAACAACCTCGACTGGACGGCGCCGATGAGCGCCATCGACTTCCTGCGTGAGATCGGCAAGCACTACCGCGTGGGCACCATGCTCAAGAAGGATGCGGTCGCGGCTCGACTGAACTCCGAGGCAGGCATCAGCTACACCGAGTTCAGCTACCAGATCCTGCAGGGCATGGACTTCCTCGAGCTCTACCGGCAGTACGGCTGCGTGCTGCAGACCGGCGGAAGCGATCAGTGGGGCAATCTCACCAGCGGAACCGACCTCATCCACCGTGTCGAGGGCGTGTCGGCGCATGCGATCGGCACGCCGCTGATCACCAACAGCGACGGCACCAAGTTCGGCAAGAGCGAGGGCAACGCCGTCTGGCTCGACGCCGAGATGTGCAGCCCGTACCGGATGTACCAGTTCTGGCTCAGCACCGCCGACGCCGATGTGATCGAGCGGCTCAAGGTCTTCACCTTCCTGACGCGTGCCGAGATCGAGGAGTACGCGGCGCTGGTCGAGAGCGAGCCGTTCCGTCGCGCGGCGCAGAAGCGCCTCGCGCTCGAGGTGTGCGCCACGGTGCACGGTCTTGACGCGACGGCCGCCGTCATCGCCGCATCCGAGGCGCTGTTCGGGCAGGGAGATCTGAGCGAGCTCGACGCGGCGACGCTGCGCACGGCGCTCGACGAGCTCCCGAACGCGACGGTGGCTGTCGGCACACCCGTGGTCGAGGCGCTCGTCGCCACGGGACTCGTCGCCAGCGCGTCCGAGGCGCGTCGCGCCATCGCCCAGGGCGGTGTCACGCTCGACGGAGTGAAGGTCGCCGACGATGACGCGACCGTGCAGGGCACGCTGCCGGGCGGGGTGTCGGTTCTGCGCCGCGGCAAGAAGACCCTCGCCGGCGTCTTCATCGGCTGAGCATGCCGTTCACGCCGAGCCATGCGGTGATCGCGCTGCCGTTCGCGCGGTCGCCGCTGGTTCCGGCGGCGATCGCGGTCGGTGCGATGACCCCCGACCTGCCGCTGTTCCTGCGCGGCGCCGGCCTGTCTTACGGGTTCACGCACGGGTGGTCGAACATCGTCTGGACGACGCTGGTCGCGTTCGTGCTGCTGCTGGTGTGGCGCATGGTGCTTCGGCCGGCAGCTGTGGAACTGGCGCCGGACGCCATCGCCGACCGTCTTCCCGACGCCTGGCGGCGTACCGGCTCCGAGGCGGCGCTCGAGACGACCTCGCAGCGGGGGATTCGCTGGCATCCGCTGCTGCTGGCGATCTCGCTCGTGCTCGGCGTGCTCTCGCACATCGGCTGGGACCTGTTCACGCATGAGGGGCGCTGGGGGGTGCAGGCGGTTCCCGCGCTGCAGCAGATGTGGGGCCCTCTGGCCGGATACAAGTGGCTGCAGCATGGCTCGAGCGTGGTGGGGCTGCTGATCATCGGCGTCTTCGCGGTGCTCTGGCTGATCCGCCGGCCTGCGGTCCGGCGAGTCCGGATGCTGCCCGCCTGGGTGCGCTGGGCGTGGATGCTGAGCCTGCCTGCTCTGCTGGTCGCGGCCTGGGCCTTCGGGCTGGCGATGCTGGGCCCGCTGGACAGCTCGTTCACCGTGCAGCATCTGGCCTATCGGGTGCTCCCGCCGGCGTCCGGACTGTGGGGAGCCGTGACGATCGCGCTCTCAGTGGTGCTCGTCCTCGTCGCGGATCGTCGCCGGAAGGCATCCGAAAAGCAGGCGTGACCGCTGCTGTCTGCTGTCCGCCGGTCTGTCACCACCACTCGGCGGCATCGCCACCCCAGGGACGAGGCGGGCTGAATGCCTCGGGCGACCCCGGCCATCGCACTGCCGGTGCCACCGTGGTGACGCGCCGCCCGCCGACATCGAACTCCTGCGTCCGCGCGGTGTACGTGGCGTGCGTCGATGACCCGGGGTCGGCGGCGTAGGCGGGCGCGGCGTCTCGGGGCATCCCGAGCAGCTCCGCCGCGACCCGGCGCAGAGAGGTGCGCACCAGCCACCCGCCGCCGGTCTCGCCTCGGCGCCGCAGCGCGGTTGCGATGCCGGCCGCGAGCAGGTAGCCGGCGGAGTGGTCGAGCGCCTGTGCCGGAAGGGCGCCAGGGGTCGCGCCGTCCGGCGATTCGATCCACGAGATGCCCGAGTCCGCCTGCACGAGACTGTCGAAGCCACGGGGTGACCCGTCGCCGGGCCACGCACTGAGCTGACCGATGACGAGATGGGGATGCCGCTCCGCCAGGGCTTCGGGGGAGAGCCCGAGCCGCGCGAGGCCGCTCGGCCGGTAGCCGAGCACGACCGCATCCGCGTCCGCCAGTAGCGATTCGAACAGCGGACGGTCGGCGTCGACGTCCCGCAGCGCGGATCGCTTGCCGTGCCCGACGTCCAGGTGCTGCCAGGCGGGCTCGGGCAGACGCAGTGGATCGATGCGCAGCACATCGGCGCCGGCGAAGGCGAGGGTGCGGGTCGCGACGGGACCTGCGATCACCCGGGTCAGATCGAGTACGCGCAGGCCCGCAAGGGGAGCGTGCGTCGTGGCCGCGCTCCGACGACGAGCGGGCGAGTGGGTGAGGCGATGCGTCTCGACGATCGGATGCCTCCGCAGGGCGGCATCGTCGTGAGGATGCTCTCGGCGCACGGGTACGCACAGGCCCCCGGCCGATGTGATCATCCGAGTCGCGGCTTCAGCCGTCATGCGAGAGAGACGCTCGCCGATGTCGACGGCTGCGGCATCCTCCGGTGCGCCGATGCCGGAGCGCAGCGCGGCCGCGTGATGCGGATAGTTTCCGTGCGTCCGCACCCAGCCGTCGGACACGCGCCAGAACCGCGACAGCGGAGACCACACATCGGGCGCCTCGCCGTCGATGAGCAGATGCCGGTCGCTGCGATAAGCGGCGGCGACCTGGGCCGGATCCGGCGCAGTCGGTGCGTCAGGGGAGAGGGCAGCGCCCGCGGCGAGGACGCTGCTCCAGGCCAGCTCGCCCACGGCGAGGCGTGAGGGCAGTGGCACGGTGTGGCCTGCGGCGGGCTGTCTCATGAGCCGACCCTACGCCCGCAGAACCGCGGAATCACGCGGAACCTCAGGTGCGACACGCCCGGGGTGTGGTGGTGATTTGCGGGGGTGGTGGGTGGCGCGTAAATTATTACTTGTTCGCCCCAAGCGGTTGAGCGGAAGGCCTGAAGGGCCTGGCTCCCCTCCAAGTAGCGAACCACCCACCTTCACTCTGGATCACTTGTTGGTTTGGAGGGGCTGTTAGGCCCGGGGAGTGTGGTTCCCGGTTCGGGTTCGTCGATTTGACAAGCTCGCTGGTTGGGATAGGCTGGAGCGGTTGCCTCGTTGAGGTGGCGGATGTCTTCACCTGGTCCTTACGGCGTGTCGGATTTGACTGCCTGGTCGGGAAGATATAAGATTGTGAAGTTGCCCTGCGCTTCTCTGCCCTGAGGGGTGGGTGTGCGGGTGCGTCCGATCCTTGAGAACTCAACAGCGTGCACTTGTCAAATGCCAAATTATCCTCGTCCAATCCCTGTGGGGGTTGGTTGAGAATTCCTTTGGATCAATTTATATGAATGTCAGCAATGATGTTCGTCTCTTTTGGTCAGTTTCAAACTCGCTGCATGACCGTTTTCCCGGTTGTGTATGCATTTCTTTTTTACGGAGAGTTTGATCCTGGCTCAGGATGAACGCTGGCGGCGTGCTTAACACATGCAAGTCGAACGATGAAGCCCAGCTTGCTGGGTGGATTAGTGGCGAACGGGTGAGTAACACGTGAGCAACCTGCCCCTGACTCTGGGATAAGCGCTGGAAACGGCGTCTAATACTGGATATGTCCCGTCACCGCATGGTGTGCGGGTGGAAAGATTTTTCGGTTGGGGATGGGCTCGCGGCCTATCAGCTTGTTGGTGAGGTAATGGCTCACCAAGGCGTCGACGGGTAGCCGGCCTGAGAGGGTGACCGGCCACACTGGGACTGAGACACGGCCCAGACTCCTACGGGAGGCAGCAGTGGGGAATATTGCACAATGGGCGGAAGCCTGATGCAGCAACGCCGCGTGAGGGATGACGGCCTTCGGGTTGTAAACCTCTTTTAGCAGGGAAGAAGCGAAAGTGACGGTACCTGCAGAAAAAGCACCGGCTAACTACGTGCCAGCAGCCGCGGTAATACGTAGGGTGCAAGCGTTATCCGGAATTATTGGGCGTAAAGAGCTCGTAGGCGGTCTGTCGCGTCTGCTGTGAAATTCCGAGGCTCAACCTCGGGCTTGCAGTGGGTACGGGCAGACTAGAGTGCGGTAGGGGAGATTGGAATTCCTGGTGTAGCGGTGGAATGCGCAGATATCAGGAGGAACACCGATGGCGAAGGCAGATCTCTGGGCCGTAACTGACGCTGAGGAGCGAAAGGGTGGGGAGCAAACAGGCTTAGATACCCTGGTAGTCCACCCCGTAAACGTTGGGAACTAGTTGTGGGGTCCTTTCCACGGATTCCGTGACGCAGCTAACGCATTAAGTTCCCCGCCTGGGGAGTACGGCCGCAAGGCTAAAACTCAAAGGAATTGACGGGGACCCGCACAAGCGGCGGAGCATGCGGATTAATTCGATGCAACGCGAAGAACCTTACCAAGGCTTGACATACACGAGAACGGGCCAGAAATGGTCAACTCTTTGGACACTCGTGAACAGGTGGTGCATGGTTGTCGTCAGCTCGTGTCGTGAGATGTTGGGTTAAGTCCCGCAACGAGCGCAACCCTCGTTCTATGTTGCCAGCACGTAATGGTGGGAACTCATGGGATACTGCCGGGGTCAACTCGGAGGAAGGTGGGGATGACGTCAAATCATCATGCCCCTTATGTCTTGGGCTTCACGCATGCTACAATGGCCGGTACAATGGGCTGCAATACCGTAAGGTGGAGCGAATCCCAAAAAGCCGGTCCCAGTTCGGATTGAGGTCTGCAACTCGACCTCATGAAGTCGGAGTCGCTAGTAATCGCAGATCAGCAACGCTGCGGTGAATACGTTCCCGGGTCTTGTACACACCGCCCGTCAAGTCATGAAAGTCGGTAACACCTGAAGCCGGTGGCCTAACCCCTTGTGGGAGGGAGCTGTCGAAGGTGGGATCGGTAATTAGGACTAAGTCGTAACAAGGTAGCCGTACCGGAAGGTGCGGCTGGATCACCTCCTTTCTAAGGAGCACTGCAGGCCTTCGGGTCTGACAGAGCCGGATTCACACCGAATGTGTGTGACCGGAGCTCATGGGTGGAACATTTGACATGGCATTCGACCTGAGGGTTTGAGTTAGTACGCTGCTTCGGCAGGGGGAACGCTTGGCCTGGAGGGTGGGGTGCCTGCACGCTGTTGGGTCCTGAGGGACCGGGCCGGCCTTCGGGTCGTTCTGAACCTCTCGGCCCTTACTTCTGTTGCCGTATGGCAGTGGGGGTGGGGGACCGCCCGTACTTTGAGAACTACACAGTGGACGCGAGCATCTTAAAGAAAACCGAATCAGATCTTTTCCTGGATCTGGTTCATCTCATGTGATTTCAAGTCTTTAAGAGCAAACGGTGGATGCCTTGGCATCTGGAGCCGAAGAAGGACGTAGCAATCTGCGATAAGCCTCGGGGAATTGATAAGCGAGTGTTGATCCGAGGATGTCCGAATGGGGAAACCCCGCCAGGCGTTTTGCGACCTGGTGACTCCCGCCTGAATATATAGGGCGGGTAGAGGGAACGTGGGGAAGTGAAACATCTCAGTACCCACAGGAAGAGAAAACAACAGTGATTCCGTGAGTAGTGGCGAGCGAAAGCGGATGAGGCTAAACCGGGTGTGTGTGATAGCCGGCAGGCGTTGCATGCCCGGGGTTGCGGGACTCTTTTGAACATTCTGCCGAGTGTTCGACGTGATGTGACGATATAGACGAACCGTCTTGAAAGGCGGGCCATAGTGGGTGCCAGCCCCGTAGTCGAAATGTTGTGCGCAGCGTGAAGAGTATCCCAAGTAGCACGGGGCCCGAGAAATCCCGTGTGAATCTGTCAGGACCACCTGATAAGCCTAAATACTCCCAGATGACCGATAGCGGACAAGTACCGTGAGGGAAAGGTGAAAAGTACCCCGGGAGGGGAGTGAAATAGTACCTGAAACCGTTTGCTTACAAACCGTTGGAGCCTCCTTAGTAGGGGTGACAGCGTGCCTTTTGAAGAATGAGCCTGCGAGTTAGTGATATGTGGCGAGGTTAACCCGTGTGGGGTAGCCGTAGCGAAAGCGAGTCTGAATAGGGCGTTTCAGTCGCATGTTCTAGACCCGAAGCGAAGTGATCTATCCATGGCCAGGCTGAAGCGACGGTAAGACGTCGTGGAGGGCCGAACCCACTTAGGTTGAAAACTGAGGGGATGAGCTGTGGATAGGGGTGAAAGGCCAATCAAACTTCGTGATAGCTGGTTCTCTCCGAAATGCATTTAGGTGCAGCGTTGCGTGTTTCTTGCCGGAGGTAGAGCTACTGGATGGCCGATGGGCCTCACCAGGTTACTGACGTCAGCCAAACTCCGAATGCCGGTAAGTGAGAGCGCAGCAGTGAGACTGTGGGGGATAAGCTTCATAGTCGAGAGGGAAACAACCCAGACCACCATCTAAGGTCCCAAAGCGCGTGCTAAGTGGAAAAGGATGTGGAGTTGCTTAGACAACCAGGAGGTTGGCTTAGAAGCAGCCACCCTTGAAAGAGTGCGTAATAGCTCACTGGTCAAGTGATTCCGCGCCGACAATGTAACGGGGCTCAAGCACGCCACCGAAGCTGTGGCATTGACATTTGTGGTAGGCCTTCGTGGTCCAGCCGTGTTGATGGGTAGGAGAGCGTCGTGTGGCGAGTGAAGCGGCGGTGTAAACCAGCCGTGGACGCCACACGAGTGAGAATGCAGGCATGAGTAGCGAAAGACGTGTGAGAAACACGTCCTCCGGAAGACCAAGGGTTCCAGGGTCAAGCTAATCTTCCCTGGGTAAGTCGGGACCTAAGGCGAGGCCGACAGGCGTAGTCGATGGACAACGGGTTGATATTCCCGTACCGGCGAAGAACCGCCCCAGTCAATCCAGTAATGCTAAGTGTCCAAAGCCGGACATCGAACCCTTCGGGGTTCACCGTCCGGTGGAGCACACGACCCTATGCTGGTGCGGCTAGCGTATTAACAGGTGTGACGCAGGAAGGTAGCCCAAGCCAGGCGATGGTTGTCCTGGTGCAAGTGCGTAGGCCGAGTCATAGGCAAATCCGTGACTCATACAGGCTGAGACACGATGCGGATAAAAAGTGGGTGATCCTATGCTGCCAAGAAAAGCATCGACGCGAGGTTCAAGCCGCCCGTACCCCAAACCGACTCAGGTGGTCAGGTAGAGAATACCAAGGAGATCGAGAGAATCGTGGTTAAGGAACTCGGCAAAATGCCCCCGTAACTTCGGGAGAAGGGGGGCCACCCGCTTATACGGACTTGCTCCGGAAAGGGTGTGGTGGCCGCAGAGACTAGTGGGTAGCGACTGTTTACTAAAAACACAGGTCCGTGCGAAGACGCAAGTCGATGTATACGGACTGACGCCTGCCCGGTGCTGGAAGGTTAAGAGGACCGGTTAGCCGCAAGGCGAAGCTGAGAATTTAAGCCCCAGTAAACGGCGGTGGTAACTATAACCATCCTAAGGTAGCGAAATTCCTTGTCGGGTAAGTTCCGACCTGCACGAATGGCGTAACGACTTCCCAACTGTCTCAACCGCGAACTCGGCGAAATTGCACTACGAGTAAAGATGCTCGTTACGCGCAGCAGGACGGAAAGACCCCGTGACCTTTACTACAGCTTGGTATTGGTGTTCGGTGTGGCTTGTGTAGGATAGGTGGGAGACTATGAAACCGTGACGCCAGTTACGGTGGAGTCATTGTTGAAATACCACTCTGGTCATATTGGATATCTAACTTCGAACCGTAATCCGGTTCAGGGACAGTGCCTGGTGGGTAGTTTAACTGGGGCGGTTGCCTCCCAAAAAGTAACGGAGGCGCCCAAAGGTTCCCTCAACCTGGTTGGCAATCAGGTGGCGAGTGTAAGTGCACAAGGGAGCTTGACTGTGAGACTGACAGGTCGAGCAGGGACGAAAGTCGGGACTAGTGATCCGGCAGTGGCTTGTGGAAGCGCTGTCGCTCAACGGATAAAAGGTACCTCGGGGATAACAGGCTGATCTTGCCCAAGAGTCCATATCGACGGCATGGTTTGGCACCTCGATGTCGGCTCGTCGCATCCTGGGGCTGGAGTAGGTCCCAAGGGTTGGGCTGTTCGCCCATTAAAGCGGTACGCGAGCTGGGTTTAGAACGTCGTGAGACAGTTCGGTCCCTATCCGCTGCGCGCGTAGGAAGTTTGAGAGGATCTGACCCTAGTACGAGAGGACCGGGTTGGACGAACCTCTGGTGTGCCAGTTGTTCCGCCAGGAGCACCGCTGGTTAGCTACGTTCGGGATGGATAACCGCTGAAAGCATCTAAGCGGGAAGCCGGCCTCAAGATGAGACTTCCATGCCCCTCGGGGCGAGAGGCTCCCAGCCAGACTACTGGGTTGATAGGCCAGATGTGGAAGCGTGGCAACACGTGCAGCTGACTGGTACTAATAAGCCGATGACTTGATAACACTCCTTTCTGCGAGATGAACGCGTCCACTTTGTGGTTCTCGACGTACGGTCGGAACCAAACAACCACACTCAACGTGTGCGTTGCCGAAACGTCAATAGTGTTACGGCGGCCATAGCGTGAGGGAAACGCCCGGTCACATTCCGAACCCGGAAGCTAAGCCTCACAGCGCCGATGGTACTGCAGGGGGGACCCTGTGGGAGAGTAGGACACCGCCGGACTTCTCTTAAGTAAAATGGCCACCCAGAGCTGGGTGGCCATTTTGCGTTTAGCGGTAGAACAGGGAGTCAGAATGTCAGATGAGCAGCGGGACCGCCGGAACGACGGCGAAGGCGCGCACAACCGACGTTCGGACTCCGACCGCAGACCGCGCTACAATGACTCATCGTCGCGCGGTCCTCGTCGTGATGGCGATCGTAGCCAGGGTGAGCGTCGTCCTTATGGCGACCGCAACCAGAGTGAGCGTCGCTCCTACGGAGACCGTAATCAGTCGGGTGAGCGTCGTCCGTATGGTGACCGCAACCAGGGTGACCGCAATCAGGGTGAGCGTCGTCCTTATGGTGACCGCAACCAGGGTGAGCGTCGCCCGTACGGTGACCGTAACCAGGGTGACCGCAATCAGGGTGAGCGTCGTCCTTATGGTGACCGCAACCAGGGTGAGCGTCGCCCGTACGGTGACCGCAACCAGGGTGACCGCAGCCAGGGTGAGCGTCGTCCCTATGGTGACCGCAACCAGGGTGAGCGTCGCCCGTACGGTGACCGCAACCAGGGTGACCGCAGCCAGGGTGAGCGTCGTCCCTATGGTGACCGCAACCAGGGTGAGCGTCGCCCGTACGGTGACCGCAACCAGGGTGACCGCAATCAGGGTGAGCGTCGTCCCTATGGTGACCGTAACCAGGGTGACCGCAGCCAGGGTGAGCGTCGTCCCTATGGTGACCGCAATCAGGGTGAGCGTCGCCCGTACAGTGACCGTAACCAGGGTGGCCGCAGTCAGGGTGAGCGTCGTCCCTATGGTGACCGCAACCAGGGTGAGCGTCGCCCGTACGGTGACCGCAACCAGGGTGACCGCAATCAGGGTGAGCGTCGTCCGTACGGCGACCGCAACCAGTCCGGTGATCGCAACCAGTCCGGTGATCGCAACCAGTCCGGGGAGCGCCGGTCGTTCGGTGACCGCCCCCGCCACGATCGCGATGACAGCCGAGGCGAGCGGCCCTCCTACCGCGACCGTCCGCGCGGAGGCGTCGACCGCCCGCAGAACGAGTTCGCCCCCGTGCGCGAGCGCATTCCCGAGCCGCCGCTGCCCGACGAGATCACCGCACGCGATCTGCACCCCGCAGCGCGCAACGAGCTGAAGACACTCAGCAAGGAGAACGCCGAGCAGGTCGCGCGTCACCTCGCGATGGTGGCTCAGCTGGTTGACGAAGATCCCGCTCGCGCTCATGAGCACGCCCTCGCAGCATCCCGCCGAGCCGGCCGCGTCGCGGTCGTTCGCGAGACCCTCGCGATCACGGCGTACGGCATCGGCGACTTCGCCCTCGCGCTGCGTGAACTGCGCACCTACCGTCGCATCTCGGGCAACGACGACCAGATCGCTCTGATCGTCGACAGCGAGCGCGGTGTCGGTCGTCCCGACCGCGCGCTCGAGGAGGGACGCGCTGTCGACCGTGCTGCCCTGACACCGGCTGTGCGCGTCGCACTCGCCATCGCGATGTCGGGGGCACGCCTCGACCGGGGTGAGACCGAGCTGGCGCTCGGCGAGCTCGAGATCCCCGAGCTCGACCCGAACCGGGCTTTCGAATGGAGCCCCGCGCTCTTCGCCGCCCGCGCGGCCGTGCTCGAAGACCTCGGCCGCAACGATGAGGCCGAGTTCTGGACTCATCGTGCCGAGGTCGCAGCATCCGCCCTGGGGCACGACGGCGAGTACGACGAGATCATCGTCGAGGACGGCCTCGTGGATGACGTCGAGGACTTCGATGACGATCAGGCGTCCGACGAGCAGGCAGAGGCGTCTCACCGGGATGCTGACGAAGCCAACGCCACCGACGTCCCAGAAGCAGATGCAGAAGCAGATGCAGATGCTGAACCGGCTGAGACCGTCGACCGCGAGGATCCTGAAGCCGAAGCCGAAGCCGAAGCCGAAGCCGAAGCCGAAGCCGAAGCCGAAGCCGAAGCCGAAGCCGAAGCCGAAGCCTCCGAGCCGAACGGATCCGATGAGCGCGTCCCTGAAGACGGAGAGGCCGACGACGCGGAGTCCGACCGCTGATGGCGCTGTTCCGCCGCGCGAAGCAGGCATCCACGCCGCTGACCGGTCGCGACACGGTTCTCGCCGATCTCGACGGCGTGGTGTACGCCGGGCCGACTGCTGTGCCGTACGCCGTCGACAGCCTCAACCGCGTCGCGGAGTCGATGCGCCTCGGCTACATCACGAACAACGCGTCGCGTACCGACGCGTCGGTCGCCGAGCACCTCACCGGCCTCGGACTCACGGTCGCGGCCGATGACGTCGTCACGAGTCCGCAGGCGGCCATGCGTCTGCTCACCACCATGGTTCCCGCCCCGGCCACCATCCTGATCGTCGGGGGAGAGGGTCTTGTCGTCGAAGCCGAGAAGGCCGGATACACCGTCACCCGCAGCGCCGAGGACTCGCCGGCCGCGGTCGTGCAGGGCTTCAGCCCGGATGTCGCGTGGACCGACCTCGCCGAGGCGGCCTTCGCTCTGAAAGTGCCCGAAGACGAGGGCGGCATCCCCTGGATCTCGACCAACACCGACTGGACCATTCCCCGCGAGCGCGGTGTGGCCCCAGGCAACGGCACGCTCGTCTCGGCCGTGCACACCGCGATCGGCCGGCTGTCGACCGTCGCGGGCAAGCCCGAGACGCCGATCTTCGAAGAGGCGATCGCGCGTTTCAGCGCGCAGCGCCCCTTGTTCCTCGGCGATCGGCTCGACACCGACATCATGGGCGCGGTGCGAGCCGGCATCGCTTCGGCACTCGTGCTCACCGGCATCGATCGCCCGAAGCATGTGCTGGCTGCACCGAAGGGCTCGCGGCCGGACTACATCCTGGCGGACCTCCGCGATCTTCACGAGCCGTACCCCGAAATCGTAGAGAAAGACGGCGTGTTCACGGTCAACGGAGCCTCGGTGCGCATCGTGAACGCCGACGTGCAGATCCTCTCGGAGGGCACTGCGCAGATCGACCTGCTGCGCGCCGGTGCCGCGGCGATCTGGGCGACGGGGCTCGCGATCTACGCCTTCCGCGTGCCAGAGAAGCTCTACGACGATCCGTTCCACAGGCCCTGAGAGTCGCGGGCTGCCGCGTCGGCGGCCCGCGTTACAGTGGTCGGATGGAGCACACGCGAGATGAGCCGGCTGATGCGCTCTGGAGCAGACTGCGCCTGATCGAGGGCCAGCCCCTCGCCGACCGCGCAGAAGCCTACGGGTCGCTGCACGACGAGCTGATGAAGCGTCTCGAAAGCGCACCGCGCGACGTCGACACGGCGCCCGGCACCCGATGACGCGCCTCGACGCAGCCCTCGCCGCGCGGGGCATCGCCCGTTCTCGAACGCACGCGGCATCCCTCATCGCAGACGGACTCGTCCGCGTCGACGGCCGCACGGTCATCAAGCCGTCGACGCCGGTCGACGACGCGGCCGACATCGCCCTGGACGGCGGCGACCACTACGTCAGCCGAGCGGCGCACAAGCTCATCGCCGCGCTCGACGGCTTCGGCATCGCGGTGGACGGACGTCTTGCGCTCGACATGGGCGCGTCCACCGGTGGATTCACCCAGGTGCTGCGTGAACGCGGGGCCAGACGCGTCCTCGCTGTCGACGTCGGCCACGGACAGCTCGCGGAGCAGATCGCAGCCGACCCCGGCGTCACCGCTGTCGAAGGCTTCAACGTCCGCCACATGACCGCACAGTCGCTGGCCGAGGCCACGCACGAGAGCGAACGCCCGGATCTCGCCGTCGGCGACCTCTCCTTCATCTCGCTCGCGCTCGTGCTGCCCGCGGTCGTCGACACGATCAGCCCCGACGCCGATGTGGTGCTGCTCGTAAAGCCGCAGTTCGAGGTGGGACGAACGGCCGTGAAGGGCGGGCTGGTCACCAGCGTCGACGCCAGACTGGACGCCGTCGAGCGCACCCTGTGGAGCGCACACGACGTCGGCCTGGGGATGCTCGGCATCCTGCCGTCGCCGATCCTCGGCACGCACGGCAACGCCGAGTATCTCGTGCATCTCGCGCCCGGACGCGGAACGGATCCGTCAGAATGGTCGGAGCAGATCGCACACGTGGCAGGAGGACGATGAACGCGCGCCCCATCCTGGTCGTCGCCCACGCCAAGCGTGAGGACACGGTCGCAGCGGCCCTGCGCGTCGTCGACGCGCTGCGAGCTGCGGGCGCCACGCCGGTGCTTCCCGCCGACGATCACGATGAGTTCGTCGCTCTCGATCACCGCTTCGCCGACGTCGGACTGCTCGGAACGGACGTCGCCATCCACGACCTCGAACTCGCCATCGTGCTCGGCGGAGACGGCACGATCCTGCGCGCCGCCGAACTGGTGCGCGGCTCCGAGGCTCCGGTGCTCGGCATCAACATGGGCCACGTCGGCTTCCTGGCCGAGATCGACCGCGACGACATGGACGCCGCCGTCGCTCGCGTCATCGACCGCGACTATGACGTCGAGGAGCGTCTCGCGCTCTCGGTGAGGGTGAAGGATGCCGCCGGCGCCGTCGTCTACGAGACCTGGGCGCTCAACGAGGCGACCGTCGAGAAGGCCAGTCGCGAGCGGATGATCGAGGTGGTCATCGAGATCGACGGCCGGCCGCTGTCGAGCTTCGGATGCGACGGCATGGTCGTATCGACCCCCACCGGATCCACTGCCTACAACTTCTCCGCCGGCGGTCCGGTGATCTGGCCGACCGTCGAGGCGATCGCCGTCGTGCCGCTGTCGGCGCACGCGCTGTTCGCCAAGCCTCTCGTCGTCGGGCCCGAGGCCTCGGTCGCGATCGAGATGCTCGAGCGCACCGACGGCAGCGGCATCCTGTGGTGTGACGGTCGTCGCTCGCACGAGCTGCCTCCAGGGGCACGCGTCGTGGTGCGTCGCTCTTCGCGACCGGTGCGCCTCGCTCGCCTGCATCCGACCGCCTTCACGAATCGTCTCGTGCGCAAGTTCCAGCTGCCCGTCGCGGGATGGCGAGGTGCTCTGTGATCGATGAGATGCGCATCCGCGGTCTCGGCGTGATCGATGACGCCGTGCTGCCTCTCGGCGCCGGCTTCACCGCCGTCACCGGCGAGACCGGTGCCGGGAAGACCATGGTGGTCACCGGGCTCGGGCTGCTGCTCGGAGCGCGAGCCGATTCCTCCGCCATCCGTGCCGGGGCCGCCCAGGCATCCGTCGCCGGAGTCTGGATGGTGCCGCAGAAGGGACCGGTCGCCGACATCGTCACCGACGCCGGCGGCGAGCTCGAGCCGGCGGGAGAGACCGCAGAGCTGTACGTCTCGCGCACTCTCAGCGCTGAAGGACGCAGCCGCGCCAGCGTCGGCGGACGTCCGGCGCCGGCGGGAGTGCTCGCCTCGCTCGCCGAAGAGCTCGTCGTCGTGCACGGCCAGTCCGACCAGCTGCGGCTGCGCTCGGCCGCAGCTCAGCGCGATGCGCTCGACCGCTTCGGCGGCGAGCAGGTCGCGGCCGCGCTTGCGACGTACCGGGAGTGCTTCAGCCGCTGGCGCGAACTGGATGCCGAGATCACCGAGATCACCGAGAACCGCGATCGACGTGCGGCCGAGGCCGCGATCCTTCGCGAGCAGCTGGCCGAGATCGAGCAGCTCGAGCCCCAGCCGGGCGAGGACGTCGAGCTGAACGAGCGCGCGGAGCGGCTCGCCAACTCCGAGGAGCTGCGGCTGTCGGCGTCCGTCGCCCGGTCGGCGCTGTCGAGCGAGGAGGGCGATCCGGACGTGGCGGCGCTTCTGGCCGAAGCCCGTCGTTCGCTCGAGCGCAGTGCCGACCCCAAGCTCAGCGAGATCGCCGACGCGATCGCCGACCTCGGGTACCGTGCTGCCGACCTCGCACAGCAGCTCTCTGGTTACCTCGCAGACCTCGACGAATCAGGACCGCACGAGCTCGCCGCCGTCGAAGAGCGTCGCGCTGCGCTGAGCGGACTGATCCGCCAGCACGGCTCTCTGGACGAGGCGCTGCAGGTCTGGCAGACGGGAGCGCTTCGCCTCGCCGAGCTCGACGACGACGGCGACCGCATCGACCGTCTCACTGCCGAGGCTGACAGCGCTCGCGAGGCTCTCGACACTGCCGCAGCCGCGCTCACCGAGGTGCGCACCGCGGCCGCCGTTCGGCTCTCGGCAGCCGTCACCGAAGAGCTGCATGCTCTGGCGATGCCGGACGCCACGCTCGAGGCGCGCGTCTCGCCGGGCGCCGAAACGGCCCACGGGCGCGACGATGTCGCCATCCTGCTCGCTCCGCACCCCGGGGCAGAGCCCCGCTCGGTGTCGAAGGGGGCATCCGGCGGCGAGCTCTCGCGCGTCATGCTGGCGATCGAGGTCGTCATCGCCGGGACCGATCCCGTGCCGACGTTCGTCTTCGACGAGGTGGATGCCGGAATCGGCGGCGCCGCGGCGATCGAGGTCGGCAGACGCCTCGCGCAGCTGGCGCGCACCTCGCAGGTCATCGCCGTCACCCACCTGGCGCAGGTCGCGGCGTTCGCGAACAATCACCTCTCGGTCGTGAAATCGAATGACGGTGCCGTCACCGCGTCGAGCGTGACACGTCTCGAGGGAGCGCAGCGCGAGGCCGAGATGGCTCGTCTGCTCTCGGGTCTCACCGATTCCGACGCCGCACTCACTCACGCCCGCGAACTGCTGAGCCTCGGCTCCGCGATCAACTGATAGGATAAAAGCCCGTGATGAACTCTTCTGTTGCGGCGCCAGACAACGACACCAGCTCCTTCACCACGAAGCACATCTTCGTGACGGGCGGTGTCGTTTCCTCTTTGGGCAAGGGGCTCACCGCAGCCAGCCTCGGCAACCTGCTCACCGCGCGCGGACTGCGCGTCGTGATGCAGAAGCTCGACCCGTACCTCAACGTCGACCCGGGCACCATGAACCCGTTCGAGCACGGTGAGGTCTTCGTCACCGACGACGGCGCTGAGACCGATCTCGACATCGGGCACTACGAGCGCTTCCTCGGCATCGACCTCTCGCGGGCGGCCAACGTCACCACCGGTCAGATCTACTCCGAGGTGATCGCGAACGAGCGTCGCGGCGACTACCTGGGCGCGACCGTGCAGGTCATCCCGCACATCACCGATGAGATCAAGCGGCGCATGCGCCTGCAGGCCACAGAAGAGCCGCAGCCCGATATCATCATCACCGAGGTCGGCGGCACGGTCGGTGACATCGAGTCGCAGCCCTTCCTCGAGTCGGCGCGCCAGCTGCGCCACGAGCTCGGCCGCGACAACGTGTTCTTCGTGCACGTGTCGCTCGTGCCGTTCATGGGTGCCTCCGGTGAGCAGAAGACCAAGCCCACCCAGCACTCTGTCGCAGCCCTGCGCCAGGTCGGCATCCAGCCCGACGCGCTTGTGCTGCGCAGCGACCGTCCGGTGAGCGCGAGCAACCGCAACAAGATCGCGCTCATGTGCGACGTCGACGTCGAAGGCGTGATCAACACCGTCGACCTGCCGAGCATCTACGACATCCCCTCGACGCTCAACGACCAGGGCCTCGACGCGTACATCATCCGACGCCTTGGTCTCGACGCCAAGGCCGGCGAGGTCGACTGGACGCGCTGGAACACGGTGCTCCACGCCGTCCACAACCCCAAGCACGAGGTCACGATCGGTCTCGTCGGCAAGTACATCGACCTGCCCGACGCCTACCTGTCGGTCACCGAGGCGCTCAAGGCCGGCGGCTTCGCGCAGGAGACCAAGGTCAACATCCGCTGGATCGCCTCCGACACGTGCGAGACCCCGGAGGGCGCCGCGAAGAACCTGGGCGACCTCGACGGCATCCTCGTACCGGGCGGCTTCGGCATCCGGGGCATCGAGGGCAAGCTCGGCGCACTGAAGTTCGCCCGCGAGCAGGGCATCCCGACGCTCGGCATCTGCCTTGGTCTGCAGTGCATGGTCATCGAGTACGGGCGCAACGTGGCCGGTATCGCCGAGGCCTCGTCGACGGAGTTCGACCCCGACACCGCAGAGCCGATCATCGCGACGATGGCCGAGCAGATCCAGATCCTCGACGGCGGAGACCTCGGCGGCACCATGCGCCTGGGGCTGTACGAAGCGGCTCTCGGCGAGGGCACCCTCGCGCGCGACCTCTACGACGGCCCGACTGCTTCCGAGCGTCACCGTCACCGCTACGAGGTGAACAACGCGTACCGTCCGCGTCTCGCCGAGGCGGGTCTCGTGTTCTCGGGACTCAACCCCGATCTCGACCTCGTCGAGTTCGTCGAGCTGCCCCGTGATGTGCACCCGTACTACATCGCCACTCAGGCGCACCCCGAGCTGCGCTCGCGTCCGACCGCACCGCACCCGCTGTTCCGCGGCCTGATCGGTGCGGCGATCGAGCGGCACCGCGCCAGCGAGCTGTTCACCGAAGACGACGAGTGATCCCCGTGCCCGCTCCCGCAGGCGCCATCCACGACGAGCCGTTCGAGCCTGAGGTCGTCTCCAGCGACCTCGCATTCCACGGCGCCGTCTGGGATGTGCGTGACGACCGGGTGCGCTACGGAGACGGTGAGATCCGTCGTCAGTACGTGGCGCACACCGGTGCTGTGGCGGTCGTCGCCCTCGACGCCGACGGCAGGGTGCTGCTGATCCAGCAGTACCGGCACCCGATCCGGCACCGGGACTGGGAGCTGCCCGCAGGTCTGCTGGATGTGCCGGGGGAGGAGACGATGGCCGCCGCCCGGCGGGAGCTCGCCGAAGAGGCGGACATCGTCGCCGAGCACTGGGAGCATCTCGTCTCGGCATGGACGACTCCCGGCGGCAACGACGAGATGATCCACGTCTATCTCGCCACCGGTCTCTCTGACGCAGACGCGCACGACCGAGAGGACGAGGAGGCCGACATCCGCGTCGAGTGGGTGCCGCTCGCCGATGCCGCCGACGGCGTGCTCGCGGGGCGGCTGCACAACGGCATCCTGGCGATCGGGGTCCTCGCGGCGGAGCGCCGCCTGCGCGAGCAGCGGCGCGCCGAGGACTGACGTGCAGGTCGACCGGGCGCTCGACGCGTACCTGCGACACGTCACGATCGAGCGAGGCCTCTCCGAGCACACGGTCGCCGCCTACCGGCGCGACCTCGCCGGGTACGCGGCATGGCTGGGCGAGCGGGGCATCGACACGACGGATGCCATCGACCCGCGCACGGTGACGGCCTTCATCGCCGACCGTGCTGGGGCCGAGCCGCCGCCCGCGGCTACCAGTCTCGCGCGCCTACAGTCGGCGGTGCGCGGATGGCACCGCTTCCTCGTGCGAGAGGGCATCGAATCCGACGACCCCACCGGCCGCCTGCGTCCGCCCAAGACGCCGCAGCGACTGCCGAAGGCGCTGACGATCGAGCAGGTCGAGCGGCTGCTCGCCGCACCGTCCCCCGATGAGCCGATCGGACTGCGCGATCGGGCCTTGCTGGAGCTGCTGTACGCGACCGGCGCGCGGGTGTCGGAGGCCGTCTCGCTCGACGTCGACGATCTTGCGTACGGCGACGTGCTGCGCCTTCGAGGCAAGGGCGACAAAGAGCGGATCGTGCCGATCGGCTCGTACGCGCGTGCCGCAGTCGACGCATACCTGACTCGCGTCCGGCCCGAGCTGGCCGCCAAGGGCCGCGCGACGGCGCGGCTGTTCCTCGGTGCGCGGGGCGCCCCGCTGTCGCGCCAGAGCGCCTGGCTGGTGATCCGCGCTGCGGCCGAGCGGGCGCAGATCACCGCGGAGGTCTCGCCGCATACCCTGCGCCACAGCTTCGCCACCCACCTGCTGCAGGGCGGTGCCGATGTGCGCGTGGTGCAGGAGCTGCTCGGTCACGCCTCAGTCGCGACGACCCAGATCTACACGCATGTGTCGGTCGATGCCCTGCGCGACATCTACGCGACCTCGCACCCGCGGGCTCGCTGAGGCAACGCCGCGTGCCGACCCCGGCGCGCGGGCGCCCTGCGGCTAGAATCGAGCGAGCACGAAGGAGCAGGATGGCGGACAAGGTGACGAAGAGCAGGTCGAAGGCGACGAAGGGTGACGACACCCCCATCGGCCCGACCGGTCGTCCCTATCAGGGGTTCCCGATCCCCGCGCCGCTCGACGGGCATGGCCCTGCACGCATCATCGCGCTGTGCAACCAGAAGGGCGGCGTCGGCAAGACGACCACCTCGATCAACCTCGCCGCCTCCCTCGCCGAGTACGGACGCAAGGTTCTCGCCATCGACTTCGACCCGCAGGGCGCTCTGTCGGCTGGTCTCGGCATCCCCACACACGACGTGCCGACGGTGTACGACCTGCTGCTCGACACCAAGCGCGACCCGCGTGAGGCCATCGTGCACTCGTCGGTCGAGAACCTCGACGTGCTGCCGGCCAACATCGACCTGTCGGCCGCCGAGGTGCACCTCGTCAACGAGGTCGCCCGCGAGACGATCCTCTCGCGCGTGCTGCGGCACGTGTCGGGTGAGTACGACGTCATCCTCATCGACTGCCAGCCGTCGCTCGGTCTGCTCACGGTGAACGCGCTCACGGCTGCGCACGGCGTGCTGATCCCGCTCGAGTGCGAGTTCTTCGCGCTGCGCGGTGTGGCGCTGCTGATCGAGACCATCGACAAGGTGCGCGACCGTCTCAACCCGGCGATCGAGCTCGACGGTCTGCTGGCCACCATGTACGACCCGCGCACGCTGCACTCCCGTGAGGTGCTGGAGCGCGTCGTCGAGGCCTTCGGAGACGACGTCCTCGAGACCGTGATCGGTCGCACCGTGAAGTTCCCCGACGCGTCGGTGTCGGGTGTTCCCATCACCGAGTTCGCGCCCGAGCACGCCGCAGCACAGGCGTACCTGCGACTGGCGCGGGAGCTGGTCGCCCGTGGCGCTGTCGCCTGAGCCGCTCGACGACGCTCAGGAAGCTGCTGCCGACACCGGCTTCCGGGTCTCGCTGTCGAACTTCGACGGGCCCTTCGACCTGCTGCTGAATCTCATCTCGAAGCACGAGCTCGACATCACCGAGGTATCGCTGAGCCGGGTCACCGACGAGTTCATCTCGTATCTGAAGGAGCTCGACGGAGACGCCGAGCTTGACCAGGCGTCGGAGTTCCTCGTGGTCGCGGCCACCCTGCTCGACATGAAGATCGCCGGTCTGCTGCCGCAGGGCGAGCTGGTCGACGCTGAATCCGTGGCGCTGCTCGAGGCACGGGACCTGCTGTTCGCGCGGCTGCTGCAGTACCGGGCGTTCAAGGAGGTGTCGTCGTGGTTCGCACGCTGCCTTCAGCGCGAGGATCGCCGACACGTGCGCGCCGTGCCACTCGACGAGAAGCATCGCAGCAGAACGCCCGAGTTGGTCTGGACCCTGACGCCCGCCGACTTCGCGGCCATCGCGCTGATGGCCTTCACGCCGAAGGAGCTGCCGACGGTCGGGCTCGATCACCTGCACGCGCCGCTGGTGAGCATCCGCGAGCAGGCCGCGATCGTCGTGACCCTGCTGCGCAGCAGCGAATCGCTGACGTTCCGCGAGCTAGTCGCGGGGGTGGGCGAGCCCGGCATCGTCGTCGCCCGCTTCATCTCGGTGCTCGAGCTGTACCGCCATGCCGCGCTCTCGTTCGAGCAGCTCGAGCCCCTCGGAGAGCTGACCTTGCGGTGGTCGGCAGAGAGCTGGTCGGACGAGCAGCTGGCGACCCTCGGCGCGGACTACGACAGGTGAGATGACCATGACAGATGAGACGGATGCCATGACCGACATCGAGCCAGTGGATGAGGCGACCTCGCCGACAGAGCCCGAAGAGACCCTCGAGACTCCTCTGGCGGAGCGAGTGGAGGCGGTGCTGCTGATCGTCGACGAGCCGATCGCGCTGGTCGCGCTGGCCGCTGCCGTGCACGCGCCGGTGCCCGCGGTCCGCCAGGTTCTCGAGGCGCTGGTCGATGACTACGACGGTCGCGGCCACGGCCCGCGGCGAGGCTTCGAGCTGCGCGAGGTGGGCGGGGGATGGAGGCTGTACGTGCGCGAGGACCACGACGACCTCGTCGCCGACTTCATCGGCGGGCAGGCGCCGGCTCGCCTCTCCCAGGCTGCGCTCGAGACGCTCGCGGTCATCGCCTACAAGCAGCCCGTCACCCGCGGGCAGGTGGCCTCCATCCGCGCCGTGAACGTCGACTCGGTCGTGCGCACACTGCTCGCCCGCGGGCTGATCACCGAGCTCTTCGCCGACTCCGAGACCGGCGCCATCAACTACGGCACCACCGACCAGCTGCTGCAGCACCTCGGCATCAACTCGATCGACGAGCTGCCGCCCATCTCGCCGCTGCTCGACGACGGCGCCGACGGATTCGAAGAAGGAGTCATGCGATGAGCCCTGACAGCAACGCGAACGCCCTGCCCGACGGCATCCGGCTGCAGAAGGCGCTCGCGAACGCCGGGGTGGCCTCCCGCCGCGTCATCGAGCAGTACATCGTCGAGGGTCGCATCCGCGTCAACGGCACGACCGTCACCGAGCTCGGCACGCGCATCGATCCCGAGACCGACCTCATCGACGTCGACGGCACGGCCGTGCAGCTCGACGTCTCGAAGCGCTACGTGATGCTGAACAAGCCCACCGGCGTGGTCAGCACCATGAAGGACGAGAACGGCCGACCGGACCTGCGCCGCTTCACGAAGGAGTGGCCGGAGCGGCTCTACAACGTGGGCCGGCTGGATGCCGAGACCAGCGGACTGCTCGTCCTCACCAACGACGGCGACCTGGCGCACGTGCTGGCGCATCCGTCGTTCGGCGTGACGAAGGTGTACATCGCGAAGGTCTCAGGCGAGGTCACCGCGCAGACGATCGCGCGGCTGACGCGGGGGATTGAGCTCGAAGACGGCCCGATCAAGGCCGACAAGGCCAGGCTGCTCGACGTGTCGCGTGGGTCGAGCCTGGTGGAGCTGACCCTGCACTCCGGACGCAACCGCATCGTCCGCCGCATGATGGCCGCGGTCGGGCATCCGGTCGACGAACTCGTGCGTCGTCAGTTCGGTCCGCTGCACCTGGGAACTCTCCCGGTCGGGAAGGCGCGCGAGCTGACTAAAATCGAACGAGGCGCACTTCTGACTCTGTCGCGCCAGGATTCCCCGGCGCCCGCTGCCACCGAGCAGCGCCGAGCGCACGACAGCCCTCAGGAGAACGAGTGAGCGATTCCCACAACGCGCGCGCGACGCAGAACGCCGCGCGGCTCTCGGGGACGGTGCGCATCGTCGGAGCGGGGCTTCTCGGCTCGAGCATCGGGCACGCCCTCAGATCCAAAGGGGTCGACGTCGTGCTCGCCGACGCATCGCCGTCGCAGCTGCGGCTCGCGATCGACTACGGCGCGGGCCGCGCCTCGCAGGCAGGCGACGCGCCGCGACTGATCGTCGTCGCCGTGCCGCCCGACGTCACCGCCGACGTGATCGAGGCGGAACTCACTGCCTACCCGGATGCCGTCGTCACCGACGTCGCGAGTGTGAAGCTCGAGCCGTTCGAAGAGCTGCGGCGCCGCGGGCTCGACCTCTCGCGCTACATCGGCTCGCACCCGCTGGCCGGACGGGAGCGCGGAGGCGCGATCTCCGCGCGTGCCGACCTGTTCATCGGCCGTCCGTGGGTGGTCTGCCGTGACGAGGAGACCCGCCCCGCCGACCTCGCGCTCGTCGAGGCGCTCGCGCTCGATGTCGGCGCGATGCCGCTGGAGATGACTCCCGAAGAGCACGACCGCTCGGTCGCCCTGACCTCCCACGTGCCTCAGGTGGTCGCGAGCCTGCTCGCCGGGCGGCTGGCCGAGGCCGAGGAGGGCTCGCTGCGCCTCGCAGGACAGGGCGTGCGCGACACGACGCGCATCGCCGCGTCTGCGCCCGAGCTGTGGGTGCAGATCCTCGGAGCGAATGCCGCACCCGTCGTCGAGCTGCTCGACGCGCTCGCGGTGGATCTCAAGGAGGTGGCCGATGCCCTGCGGGAGCCGAACGCCCCCGGGTCCCGTCGCACCGTCGCGGATGCCATCCGCCAGGGCAACGAGGGCGTGGAGCGTCTGCCGGGCAAACACGGTCAGAACCGCCGCTTCGAGACGCTGGTCGTCATGGTCGACGACACGGCAGGCCAGCTCGGTCGCCTGTTCGGCGAGCTCGGCGAGCTGAACGTGAACGTCGAGGATCTGCGTCTGGAGCACTCTCCTGGCGCCCAGTTCGGTCTCGCCGAGATCAGCGTCGCGCCGGCCGCGCTGCGCGGTGCGATCGAGGGACTGGAAGCACGGGGCTGGCGGATTGCGGGGAACACCAATGACTGATGCCGACAAGTTCATCGCGATCGACGGACCTGCGGGTTCGGGCAAGTCGAGCGTCTCGAAGGAGATCGCGCGGCGTGAGGGCTACGGCTACCTCGACACGGGTGCCGCCTACCGTGCGCTCGCCTGGCACGTGCTCGACCGCGGCGACGACACAGCAGACCCCGAGGCCGTTCGCGCGGCAGCATCCGATTTCCCCTTTACGCAGGGGCTCGACCCCGATGATCGCATCGTCCGCGTCGGAGACGTCGACGTCACCGCAGCCATCCGCGAGCCGCGGGTGTCGGGAGCCGTGAGCGGTGTCGCCCGCGTGCCGGAGATCCGCGTCCAGGTGAACGAGATGTTCCGCCGCATCGTGGCGGAGTCCGACTACCCGGCCGTCATCGTCGAAGGACGAGACATCACCACCGTCGTGGCGCCCGATGCGCCCGTACGGATCCTGCTCACCGCCGCGCCGGAGGTGCGCGCCGCCCGGCGCGCCGGCGAGCTGGCGGGCGAGAACGCCGCCGCTGTCGCCGAAGCGCTGCACAAGCGCGACGCGTCGGACAGCGCCGTCGTCGACTTCCTCAACGCCGCAGAGGGCGTTGACGTGGTCGACTCCACCGAACTTGATTTCGCGCAGACCATCGACGCCGTGCTCACGGTGATCGCCCAGCGGCGCGACGCTGACAGAGGAGCTTGAACATGGCCGATGAAGAGTACACCGGCGCCCCCGACGATCTCGCCGAGAAGATGGCCTCGCTCGACGAGGAGTTCGCCGAGCAGCGCGCCACCGCGATGCGCGCATCGCTCAGCGACTACGAGCTGGAAGAAGACGACGCGGCGCTTCTCGAGGGTCTCACCGAGGGCGACGACGGCATCGAGTACTCGCCGGCCCTGCCGGTGGTCGCGATCGTCGGTCGCCCGAACGTCGGCAAGTCGGCGCTCGTGAACCGCATCCTCGGTCGCCGTGAGGCCGTCGTCGAAGACACCCCCGGTGTCACCCGCGACCGCGTGACCTACAAGGCCGAGTGGAACGACCGGCGCTTCTCGCTCGTCGACACCGGCGGGTGGGAACCGGATGCCAAGGGCATCGACCGCTCGGTGGCCGCCCAGGCCGAGGTCGCGATCGATCTCGCCGACATGGTGCTGTTCGTCGTCGATGCGAAGGTCGGCGCGACCTCGACAGACGAGTACGTCGTCAAGCTGCTGCGCAAGAGCGGCAAGCCGGTCTTCCTCGTCGCGAACAAGATCGACGACGCCCGCCAGGAGCCCGAGGCGGCTCCGCTGTGGAACCTGGGGCTCGGTGAGCCGCACCCCGTCTCGGCGATCCACGGCCGCGGAGTGGCCGACCTGCTCGACCTGGTGATCGCGAAGCTGCCGGAGGTCTCCGCTGTCGCGAAGGCCGAGATCGGCGGACCGCGTCGCGTGGCGATCATCGGCCGCCCGAACGTGGGCAAGTCGTCGCTGCTGAACAAGGCCGCGGGCGAGGAGCGCGTGGTCGTGAACGACCTCGCCGGCACGACGCGCGACCCGGTCGACGAGATCGTCGAGCTGGGCGGCAAGATGTGGCGCCTGGTCGACACCGCAGGCATCCGCCGCCGCGTGCACCTGCAGCAGGGCGCCGACTTCTATGCGTCGCTGCGCACCTCGGCCGCTCTCGAGAAGGCGGAGGTCGCTGTCGTCGTGCTCGACGTCTCGCAGTCGATCAGCGTGCAGGACCTGAACATCATCGACATGGTGCTCGAGTCGGGCCGTGCGCTGGTGCTCGCCTTCAACAAGTGGGACCGCCTGTCGGACGACGACATGGAGAACGCCGACCGTCGCCGCTACCTCGAGCGCGAGATCGAGCAGGACCTCGCGCACGTCGCCTGGGCTCCGCGCGTGAACATCTCGGCGAAGACGGGCCGTCACCTCGACAAGCTCGTGCCCGCGCTCGAGCAGGCGCTCGAGAACTGGGACCGTCGCATCCCCACCGGCAAGTTCAATGCGTTCATCGCCGAGCTCGTCGCCGCGCACCCGCACCCGCTGCGCGGTGGCAAGCAGCCTCGCATCCTGTTCGGCACGCAGGCGTCGACGCGTCCGCCGACGTTCGTGCTGTTCACGACGGGATTCCTCGACCCGGGCTACCGCCGCTTCGTGCAGCGCCGCCTGCGCGAGCTGTACTCGTTCGAGGGAACCCCGATCGTCATCAACATGCGCGTGCGCGAGCGTCGCCAGCGCTAGACGTCTCTGAGGCAGAATGGGGGCGGATGCCATGATCCCGGCATCCGCCCCCAGCCCGGCCCACGAGGCCCGCCCGAGGAGACTGCGATGACGCACACCCTGCCACTGCCCGACTTCGTCCACGAGCGCGTGGAGGTGACGACGGGACGGCGGAGCGGACTGTTCATCGCCGTCGCGCTGCACTCCTCGGTACTCGGCTCCGCCCTCGGCGGCGCGCGTCTATGGACGTATCCGCACTGGAGTGACGCGCTCGGCGACGCGCTGCGGCTCTCGGCGGCGATGACGCTGAAGAACGCGGCGGCGGGGCTGGATGCCGGTGGCGGCAAGTCGGTGATCGGGCTCGCGCCCGGCGAGACTCTCGACGCCGATCGTCGTCGCGATGCGTTCCTCGACCTCGGCGATGCGGTCGAGCTGATGGGCGGCCTGTACCGCACCGCGGAAGACGTCGGATCGACGACCGACGACATGCTCACGGTCAGCGAGCGCACGCAGCACGTGGTCGGCCTGCCGTCGACGGTCGGCGGCTCGGGTGAGCCCGCTGGTCCGACCAGCCTCGGTGTCTACGCCTCGTTGCAGGCGGTTCTCGAGCGCCTGACCGGATCGGCAGACGCTGCAGGACGCCGCATCACCATCTCCGGCCTGGGGCAGGTGGGCGGACGCCTGGCATCCCGGCTCGCCGAGCAGGGCGCGCAGCTGACCGTCACCGACATCAACCCCGCGCGACGTGCGTTCGCTGATGAGATCGGCGCCACGTGGGTGGAGCCGGGCACCGAGCACCTCGTCGCGGGGGACGTCTTCGTGCCGGCAGGCATCGGCGGCGTGCTGACCGACGAGGTCATCGATGCGCTCGACGTGCAGGCCGTGTGCGGTCCGGCCAACAACCCGCTCGCCGACCGTTCCGGCGCCGACCGCCTCGCGCAGCGCGGGGTGCTGTATGCGCCCGACTTCGTCGTGAACGCCGGTGGCGTGATCTACCTCGACCTCGAAGCCAAGCGCATCGGGTCGAGCGAAGAGATCATGCAGCGCGTGGCCGGCATCGGCGACACCGTGCGGCGGATCCTCGACGATGCCGAGAGCCGTGGGGTGACGCCTCTGCTCGCCGCGGAGGAGCTCGCGGCTTCGCGTCTGCGGTCCGGAGCGGCGGTCGGCGCACGCTGACCTTCCGCCACACGTTCCGCGATCCGCTTCGCCATCCGCTGCGCCGGTGGGCGTCGAGGCATGAAAGGCTGGGGGAGTGACGATCGTTCCCCCGGCCCCTGACGAGCCTCGACGCCCGCTCGGGCCGCAGGATCCGGGAGACGCCTGGGTTCTCGCGCCGACCGGTGAGAAGTACTGGGGTCGCTTCGGCGCCGCCGGGGTTCTCGCGGTCGATCCGCAGCGCGGCGTGCTGCTGCAGCATCGCGTCGGGTGGAGCCACTTCGGCGGCACCTGGGGCATCCCGGGCGGAGCCCTGCATCAAGACGAGTCGCCGCTCGACGGCGCTCTGCGTGAGGCGCAGGAGGAGGCCGGCATTCCGGACGGCGCGCTGCACGCGCGGTTCGCTCGGGTGCTGGATCTCGAGATCTGGTCGTACACGACGGTCGTCGCAGACGTGCTCGCACCCTTCGACCCGGTGATCAGCGATCCCGAGAGCCTCGCCCTCGAGTGGGTGCCGGTCAATGAGGTCGACCAGCGGCCGCTGCACCCCGGGTTCGCCGACTCGTGGCCACTGCTGCGGTCGCTGCTGACGGAGCATCCCGCAATCGTGGTGGATGCCGCGAACGTCGTCGGCTCGGTCCCGGACGGCTGGTGGAAAGACCGCGCGGGCGCCGCGTCGCGTCTGCATGCCCGGCTCTCAGAATGGGCCGCGGGCGGAGTGCAGGCCGCCGGGCTCGGCCTCGAGGCCGACCGCTGGTTCCCGCCGGTGTCGATGGTCGTGGAGGGCGCTGCCCGCGCGATTCCGGATGCCGAGCAGCAGCAGCAGACGCACGGCGCCCGCGTCGCCATCGTGCGGGCGGACGGCGCCGGCGACGACGCCATCGTCGAGGAGGCGCGGCGCCTCGTCGGCGACGGTGCCGATGTCACCGCCGTGACGAGTGACCGCGAACTCGTGCTGCGTCTCGAAGAGGCGGGCGCGAGGGTCGTGTCCTCCGGCTGGCTGCTTCGCCAGCTGGATGCCCGCGGCTGAGCGCAGCCCAGCGTCGGATGCGTCTCAGCGGGCGCGGCTCGGACTCAGTCGTCGTGCGGATCCCGCCCGCGCAGCCGGTCGATCTCCCGCCGCTCGCGCTTGGTGGGTCTTCCGGCACCGCGGTCGCGGACTGCGAGCATCGCCGACGGCTCGCGCGCGGGAGTGCGGTCCTCGTAGGCGGTGACGGCGACCGGGGCGCCGACCCGCTTCGACAGGGTCTGCTTCACGATGAGGATGCGGTCGAACCCCGACATCCGCACTCTCACCTCGTCGCCGGGTTTGACCGTCTGCGCTGCCTTGGTGCGCTCACCGCCCACCCGAACATGCCCGGCGCGGCAGGCTGTGGTGGCCGCCGAGCGGGTCTTGTAGATGCGGATCGCCCAGAGCCAGCTGTCGACGCGCACGGGTTTCATAGCATCCATCATCCGACCTCTGCCTTTCGCAGCGCACGGATCACGCCGGCGATGATGAGCCCCTGGCCGAGGGTGTAGGTGAGCATCACGGCCGGGCTCGTCCAGGCGGGCATCATGTCGGGCAGGAAGAGGCGGAACGCGAGGATCGAATCGCTGGCGAGGAAGAACGCCCCGCCGGTGGCGATGGTCGCGTTGCTGCGGGCGGAGGTCGCCGCGGTGCCGGCGAGCACGAGGCCGTATGCGGCGACGGCGAAGAAGAGGCCGCCGATGTGCGGACCGAGGATGACCAGCATCCCCATCCACCAGACGGCATAGATCAGCGTCCACCAGGGCAGCCGGCGGCGGGCGGTGAGCCGCAGGAAGACGACGATGTAGGCGATGTGGGCGATGCCGAAGAACAGCAGCATCAGCGGCAGCTCGGGCCCGCCGGGGAAGAAGGTGCCCGCGCCGTCGCCGAGCCACGAGAACAGCAGTGCGGCGAGGAGCAGCAATACGGCGATGCGTGGTCGGAGCCGGGGTGCCGCAGCCAGCACGGGCACCGCGAGCAGCGGCATCAGCGTCAGCTTCGTCGGCGCGGCGAGCGGACTCTGCGCGGCAAGCGCGATCACGTGGATGATCGCGAGGAGGATGTACGGCGCCCAGACGGCGATGTCGAGCGGGCGGATGCTGCGGCGCATCCTCCCATCGTATTGAGCGGTCAGCCTTCGACCGTGACCTCGGCGACCTCGCCGTCAAGGTCGAGGTGCACCGCCGGCCAGTATCCCTCGGGGAAGTGCTGCCCGCACGAGTCGGTGAAGTGCAGCACGGTGGTGTCGTCGGTGATCTCGAGAGTGTCGAGCACGAGGTCGACAGCGCCCTCTTCGAGCTGAGCAGGAGTCGGCTCGCTGTCGCTGAAGTGGGAGATGACGGCTTCGGATGCCCGGCGACGGACGCCCCGGAGGTCAGCGACGATCGCATGTGCACGGGGGAGCAGCGCGCCGACCGCGTCGGCGTCGGCTCCGTCGATCATCAGCTCGAGCTCACGCCCGTCGATCGTCAGCGCACCTGAGTACCAGTCATGGATGACGACGTCGCCATCGTCGAGCGTGGTCTCGGCGCGCGAGAGGGTACCGAGTTCCGGGTCTTCGATGGTCGGGTACTGGGTGCTCATGGCGCCACCGTAGTACCTCGATGCGCTGTGATCAGTCGGCCAGCCCGCGCGTCACGAGTACTCGTCCTCCCGTCAGAGCCGGGCCGCGTTCGAATCCCGCGGCGAGGAACGTCGAGAGAGTGCCGTGGAAGAGGTCATTGGATCGGTGCGATCCGATCGAAGTGTCGACCGGATAGGCCTCGATCATCCGCGCGCCGGAGCTGCGGGCGTAGTCGAGAGCGGATGCCAGAAGCTCAGCGTTCAGGCCCTTGCCGCGGTGCTCTTTGCGGACGACGAAGCAGGTCACGGCCCAGACGGTGTCGTCGTCGAGCGGCTGCGTGGTGGCCGCTGCGATGGCGCGGGTGTGCAGGATGCGCTGCTGCACGGTGCGAGGGCCGACGCGGATCCACCCTGCTGCCGCGCCGTCGACGTAGACGATGAGCCCGGGAGCCGGACCTGCGGCGATCTCGTCGTGGAGCATGTCCCGGCGCTCGTCAAGGTTCGTTGTGTTCCAGACCTTGTTGCGCACGATGGGCCAGATGCACTGGCAGCTGCGCCCGTCGCCGCCACCCGAGAGCGAGTGCTGCACGTCGTCCCACCGGGCTATCGTGGCCGGTTCTGTGGTGATCGTCGCCATGGCAGGCACGCTACGCGGAGGCGCCGACATCGGCAACGGTCGCGGTGAGGTCCGGTTCGCCACGCCCGGGGGCGCCGGTTCGCGGTGGCCGATTCCGTCGGCTACGATAGTGGAGTTGCCCGCGCGAAAGCGCGGACTGCCACGGGCTGTGGCGCAGCTTGGTAGCGCACTTGACTGGGGGTCAAGGGGTCGCAGGTTCAAATCCTGTCAGCCCGACAAAAACCCCGATCAGAAGATGATTCCGATCGGGGTTTCGTCGTCTCAATCACCAAATGTCACCGCAGATGTCACCAGTAAGAGGCAGATGTCACCGCGACACGCCCGGCCTGATTTGAAATACGGTCTCCCAAGATAGCGCTCTTGATCGCTTTGTGCCTGCGTCAGTTGTTCGTTCGGAACCTGTCTACAAAGAACCAAGATCGCAGGTTCAATTTGTCTTTGCTCAGGATGCACGACACCCGATAGACACCCCGAGATCGCTCCGTGCTTCGGCCAACGCCGCCGTCTACCTCAGCGTCGGCTACTCGACCCTGAAGAAGTGGCGCTCCGAGGGCAGGGGCCCGAAGTACGCCAAGATCGGTGGCCCGGTGCTCTACAGGCCGACCGACCTCGACGCGTTTGTCGAGTCCAAGCTGGTGGCCTGATCATGTGGACATCGACCTCAGGGCGATCACAGGCCCTCCGTTCACTGCAGAGCTCGACTTGGCTGCCAAGCAGTACGCGGCCCGCGTGGTCGGCGAGATGCTCGCCGAGGAACCGGGCCTCACCGCTTCCGAGCTGCACCGGGCGCTCGTCGAGAAGGCCGAGCAGGCAGAAGCTGCTGCTCGCCGTTAGAGCACAAGACCCCTGCAGGTTCGCCTGCAGGGGTCTTGCAGCCAGCCCTCCAAAACTGACAACAATGTTGATCCGCTTCTTGGCTACCGTCGGTGGCATGGCAGAGATCGAAGACATATGGTGGCGGCTGGACGACGGAGTGCCCGTGGTGCTCACGAAGGTGGTGGGCGGCTTCGCCTACTGGAAGCCTTCGACGGCAGCAAGGGGCGTGTGCGAGAGCCCGCGTTCATCCGGGGCTTCCGTCGCGTCAGATTGGTGTGATGCGCGCCGGCGGTAGCCGCAGCCGTCGCTTCTCACAGTCGAGATGAAGGGCCAACGGTCAATGTCATACCCTGCCGATAGGATCGAGGCATCATCCGCGCTACCGTCCCCCAGGAGTGCGTTCATCGGTGTACCCAAGGCAGGCAACAGTGACCAAACAAACATCAAACTCGAGTCTCGCTGCCGCGAAGAACGCCAAGAACGACGAGTTCTATACGCAGTGGGCCGACATCGAGCGCGAGGTCAACGCCTACCTTGAATACGATCCTGACGTGTTCCGAGGCAAGGTCGTTTTGCTGCCGTGCGACGACCCTGAGTGGAGCAACTTCGCGAAGTTCTTCGCCCTGCACTTCGCGGACTACGGCATCAAGAAGCTCATCTCGACCTCTTACGCTCCGGACTCGAACCCCGCCGCGTTTTCCTACGAGCCCACGCTCTTCGAGCTGAACGATCCTCAGTTTGACGAGACGAAGACTCGAACCAACGGCAAGAAGTTCACGTTGGACAGCCACGATATCAATCAAGACGGCGTCATCAACATCGACGACTTGCAGTGGGAGTACCTCGAAGGCGATGGCGACTTCAGATCCGCCGAGGTCACCGCGTTGCGCGACGAGGCCGACATCATCATCACAAACCCTCCGTTCAGCCTCTTCCGCCCGTTCATCACTTGGCTGATGGCCAGTGGCAAGCAGTTCTCCGTCATCGGTAGCAATAACGCGATCACATACAAAGAGGTGTTCCCGCTTATCCGTGACAACAAACTCTGGAAGGGCGCGACAGCCAACAGCACCGACATGGTCTTCGGCGTGCCCAAGGGGTCCGAGGTGAGCGCTGCAGACAGGCTCAAGGCCGAACGCCTCGGGTACCCACCGGACGAGAAATACGACTTCACCCGCCTCGGGAACTCCTGCTGGCTTACGAACATCGACCACGGTCGACGCCACCAGCCGCTCCAACTCATGACCGAGGCCGACAACATCAAGTACAGCAAGCACGCTGGCATCCGTGGCGTCGGCTACGAGGCGTACTCGAACTTCGACGCGATCGAAGTGCCGTTCACAGACGCCATTCCTGCTGACTACGACGGGCTCATGGGCGTTCCCGTGACCTTCTTGGACAAGTACAACCCCGAGCAGTTCGAGATCGTCGGCACCAGCGACGGCGGCTTCGCAGCTGCTCTTGGAGTGACGCCTCTCGGGCCCGAGTATGCCGGCAACGTCGGCCGGACCAAGCTCGGGCTCGCGAGCACGAACAAGGCCGTGTTCAAGCGCATCCTCATCCGTCACAGGAAGGCCGATCAATGAAGACCGATCTCCAGCACTACACCGTCGAGCAGGTCGTCGACGGCTTCGTCTATAACGAGCTCGAGGGCAAGGGCCTCTTCGGCCTGGCAGGCAAGCTCGTGATCCAGCCCGAGTACCAGCGGAACTACATCTACAACGACGGCAAGAAGGACGTGGCCGTCATCGACTCGATCCTCAAGGGCTACCCGCTCGGGCTCATCTACTTCAACGTCGAAGGGGACACGCTCGAGGTGCTGGACGGCCAGCAGCGCATCACGAGCATTGGGCGCTTCGTTACCGGCAAGTTCGCCATCAAGGTCGATGGCAACGAGCAGACCTTTTCATCGCTGCCCCAGGATCAAAAGGACAAGATCCTCAAGGCCAAGCTCGATATCTACGAGTGCAACGGATCCGAGACCGAGATCAAGCAGTGGTTCGAGACGATCAACATCGCTGGCGTGCCGCTCAACAAGCAGGAGCTGCTCAACGCGATCTACTCCGGTCCCTTCATCACGGCCGCCAAGAAGGAGTACAGCAACTCCAACAACTCCAACCTGCAGAAGTGGCTGGCCTACGTGAAGGGCGACCCGAAGCGCCAGGGCGTGCTCGCTGTCGCGCTTGAATGGGCCGCCTCGTCGCAAGGCGTCACCGTCGAGAGCTACCTCGCCCAGCACCGCGACGACGACAACATCGCGCATCTGAAGACGTACTTCACCTCGGTGATCGACTGGGTGGCTGGCGTCTTTGTCAGCCCGCCCGACAAGCTCATGCAGGGTCTCGAGTGGGGCCGCCTCTACGAGCAGTACCACTCGACGTCGTACAACACTGCGAAGATCGACACCCGCCTGAACGAGCTTCTCAACAGCCCATTCATCAACAACCGCAAAGGGGCCTACGAGTTCCTGCTCAGCGGCGAGACCGAGCCCAGCCTCCTCTCCGTCCGCCTGTTCGACGACAAGACCAAGGCCCTGGCCTACAAGCAGCAGACCGACAAGGCCAAGGCAGACGGAGTCTCCAACTGCCCGCTGTGCGCAATCAGTGGCAACGCCAACAAGACCCGCATCTACAAGCAGAACGAGATGGACGCCGACCACGTGACAGCGTGGTCCAAGGGTGGCTCCACCGACCTGAAAAACTGCGAGATGCTTTGCGTGACGCACAACAGAGCCAAGGGCAACCGGTAGCGCCGTGGCTGACGAGGCGGCCGTCGAGCGTGACGCCATTCGCAGGGAGTTGTCTCGTATCCATGAGAGCGCGGTGCTGTCGAGCCAAGGTCAGTTCGAGGCCGCCAAGATGTGGCGCGCGATCCACTGGGGTCTGGGTGCGCTCACCGCGGCCTTGAGCACGACCGCCGCTGTGATCACATTCGCATCAGGAAGCCAGATCGCTTCTGGCGTACTTGCGGTCCTCGCTGCCATAGCAGTGAGCTTCTTGACGGGTATCCGCCCGGATCGTCTCGCAGAGCGCGCCCAGACGAGTGCGAACGACTACATCGCTCTCCGAAACAACGCTCGTCGTCTTCGGGACATCAGAGTGGCAACCGATCCACTTGCTGAGCTTCGTGAAGCGCTGGAGTCGCTGGCTGAGCAGGCCGCCAGCATCGACCAAGCAGCAGACGCGATCCCTCGCCGAGGATACCTCTTGGCCAAACGGAACATTGAACAGGACGGCGGTCAGAGCTTCGAGGTCGACGGCAAATGACTGCAGCAACTGCCGACTCGACACTGGTCTCGATCTTCCGCGCCATGACCCCGGACGAGGCCGCCCGGACCGCCGCTGCGACTCACCGAGCTGCAATCGAAGCCTGGCTCCGGGACGACCTGGAAATCGTTCGCATGCGCGAGACCGGCTCGTGGCACCATGGCACCGCGATCATCAACCACAGCGACGTCGACTATTTCGTCACGATGTCCGGCTCGAAGCCGACGAATTCGTGGGACGCGCTGGAACAGCTTCGCGCATCGCTCTCCAAGGGGCTGAGCAACTGCTTCGTGTCCATCGACCGCCCTGCAGTTCGGATCGTGTATTTCGATGGCACACCTGCAGTTGAGATCACTCCGGCCTATTTCCGCGAGACTGACGACTACGACATCCCCGATCCTGCCGGCACCGGATGGGTGCGTAGCAACCCAGCCGTGCACCTCGAGTACGTCAATGAAGCGCAGCGAATGACCGACGGACGCGCGAAGAACTTGATCAGGCTCGTCAAGACCTGGAAGGCCTGGAACCACGTTCCGCTCTCGTCCTTCTACCTGGAGATGCGAGTGACCCAGTACGCCCGTGCGAATCATCCCATCATCTATCCGTGGGACCTCCGGGACTTCTTCAGCGGCCTTTCCAGCGACGGGCTGCGCGATATGAACGACCCCACGAACTATGGCCGCAGGATCGGCACGGGGGCAACCGGGCTCACCGAGGCGTACGCAGCCAAGTACGACATCGACAAAGCTGCTCGTCTATCCAAGCTCGCCAAGTCCGCCGCGGACGACGATAATCACGCGACCGCGATCCGCCACTACCTCGAGCTGTTCAACGTGCAGGAATAGCGCCCCGAACCTACACAGCCAGAGCCGGAGGAAGAACGGGCGAGAATGGACACGGCTCCGTGCGCAGGGAGGAGGGACGACCGGTGACCGACAGAATCTACTACGAGAACCAGGCGGACTGGGCTCCTTCTGACTACTACGCCCTGTGGCGGTACTTCGACCGCCTGGCCGAGTACGTCGGTCCCACGCCGGCCCAGGCCCAGCGCCCCGAGCATCGTTCAGCCAGGATCCAGGCCCGTAAGGCCCATGTCCGCGACGAGGAGCTCGCCGCGATCGACCTGGCCCGCATGCCACCCGAGAGCCGATGGCTGCTCCGAGCCGTGCTGGTCTCGCAGCAGCGCTACGAGCTCGCGCGGGAGAAGTTCCCGTGTTGCTGCTGAGCTGGCTCGACGGGGGTGGGCACCGGCGCTCACTCGCGATGGACTGGAACGCACCGACATCCTTGCGGTGCGCGCAGAGGGCGGCGAACGGCGCCTTGTAGAGGTCCAGGTCAAAGCGGCGCGTGGAGCCCGGATGCACTCGATCAGCTGGCCGCTCGGCTCGAAGTCGCAGGCGCCCAGCCTTCACGAGCGGGAGTACTTCGTCATGGTCGCGATCCCGCACGACCTGCACGCGCATCCCCGCAACTTCGTCGTGCCGCGTATCCATGTCGCGGCGGCGGCGTGGATCGAACACATGAACTGGCTCACCCACCCCGACGCGTTCCCCGGAAAGCGCAATGCGCCGGTTGAACGCTCTCGCGTTCTCCTTTCCACCTTCGCCGGTTACGAGGACCGCTGGGATCTGCTGGATGTCGACCAGAGCGCGGCACCGGTGATGCTGCCCTCGACCTTCCGAGACCTCGCGCTCACCGAGCGCGTCGGTCTACCGCCAGACCACGAGTGGCGTGACGGGCTTCCCGAGTGGTGAGGGCTTCCACAGGTGAGCCCGCAGAGCGCCTCCCTATCACGGCGTAGCGAGCACCGAGATGACGTTCCCCGCAGGGTCCTTGAACCAGGCGATCTCCGGTCCCGTCGAACCATCAGGGCCCCCGCGGGCGATGCCCTTCTCATCCGTGCCGAAGTCGGGATCGGTGTAGATCTTGGTGACGACACCGCGGGCGTTCAGATCGTCGACGGCTGCCTCGACATCAGGCACCGCGAAGTTCAGAACGGTGTACGTCGCCGGCTGGTGGTCCGGCTTGTCGTACACGAGAAGCGAGCCGCCCTGCGGCAGGCCGATCTCGAGAAAGCCCATGGGGTTGCTCGAGACCTGCATGCCGAGCGTCTCGCTGTAGAACGTGCGGGCTGCGTCGAGGTCGTCGACGCTGAAGCCACTGAAGGCCCGCTCGGGGGTGAATGCGCTCATGAGTTCATGGTGCGCCTGCACCCGGCTCATTTCCACTGGTTCTCAAGAGAGCAGCATGGCCCATGATGGACTGCATGACGACGATGCTGCTGCTCGCCGACACGCACATCCCGGCACGGGCGAGACGCCTTCCGGGTGTCGTGCTCGAAGCGATCGACGGCGCGGTCATCGTCGTCCACGCCGGCGACTGGGTCGACGTCGCGACGCTCGATGAGATCGAATCGCGCGCCAAGCGCTTCTACGGCGTGTACGGCAACAACGATGGTGCCGACCTGCGTGCGCGTCTTCCCGAGATCGCGCGTTTCGACGTCGACGGCCGGCGGTTCGCGGTGATCCACGAGACGGGCGCCGCTCGCAATCGGGAGGAGCGCATGGATGAGGCGTTCCCCGACACCGACATCCTCATCTTCGGGCATTCGCACATTCCCTGGGACACCGTCACGCCCGCAGGGATGCGGCTGCTCAACCCCGGATCGCCCACCGATCGACGCAGGCAGCCCGTCTGCACGATGATGATCGTCGAGACCAACAGCCACGCCGTGGACGTATCGGTGATCCCCGTCGATCGGGACAGCTGACAAAGAACGCAACTCTTGTTCGCCTGAAGGCTGAAAAGCCGGGCATCCGTGCTCCGAGGCCGAGAATGAGTGCCACAATTCTGCCTGCCCCGAATAGGCTTCCAAGAAGCGGAGCGTTCAGAGGGGCTCCGCACTCGCTCCGCACCCGGACACGGTTCTCCCCGCCGTCGCCCGAACGCGGTGATCAGGCGGTGGGATGAGAGCCGATGCTCTGCTGACAGTACCGGTGGTGGTCGTCGTCGACGACGGCACACCGGTCATAGCAGAGCGAACAGAACGGTCTGAGCAGCTCGGACCGCCCGATCGCGTTCCCCGTCTGACGTGGGTGCTCTGCGCCGGCCTGCTGCTGTGCGGGTCGATCCTGGTATCGGCGGCGACGACCACCGACTCCAACTGGTGGCATCTGTACTTCAGCCGACTCGGCATGATGGGCGATTTCTCGAGCCTCGCGTTCAACGGCGGACTCATCCTCAGCGGGGCGATCATCGCCGGCTCGTCATGGGTTCTCCGGATGCGGCTGCGTGATCTGACCCCTCCGTCGCGCCGCGTCCGCGCCGCGACGCGACTCATGCCGCAGGCGATCACCGGACTCGGCGTGAGCCTGCTCTCGATCGGCGTCTTCCCGCTCTCGGTGGACCCCGTTGCCCATGAGTGGGCGACCAACGGCGCCGTTCTGGCTTTCGCCGTGCTGCTGCTCGCGCATCGCCTGCTGCTGTGGCAGCTCTCGACGGGCCTCCAGCGGTCCACCGTGATCAGCGCCATCACCCTGATCTCGGCACTCGTCGTCGTGAAGACCGGAGTGATCTCTCTCACGCTCTTCGAGGCGATCGTGTTCGCGATCATCCTCTGCTGGGTGCACCGGCTCGAGCACGTCGTGCGAGCCGCTGCGACCGCGCGTCCCGACACTGTTCAGGTGGGCAGCGCGCCGCCCCTCGCCCTGGCGACGACGATGCCGCGCCGTGAACGTGCGAATCCCGCGAGCATCTCCCGCAGTTCGTCGGCCCCGACATCGGCGCCGAACGCGTCGGCCCCCGGTTCGAGCATGATCCCGGATGCCAGAGAGCCAGCGATCACGGGGTCGAAACCGAGGTCATCGACCACACGCGACACCGTCTCGAGATCGGCGGCGGATTCACCGGCGATCGCGATCGCCTTGCGACCGGATGCCCCGGCGGGGCGTGCTTCGTCTTCCATGTCGTGGTACCCCATGTGCCCCAGCCCCTTCACGACCCGCGCGCCGGCGAGGTGCCGCTGAACCAGCTCGCTCGTCGAGGTGCGAGGATCGTCGAGGTCGGGCCTGTCGCCGTCGGCGCCCCACCAGTAGTTCATGGCGTCGATCACGAGCATCCCGCGCATTTGCTCTGCCGGCAGCGTCAGGTAGCTGCCGAGCGGGAGGGCGAGCACGACAGCATCCGCCCGTGCACCGAGCTCTGACACGGTGACCGCCTCGGCGCCGATCGCCGCCATCGCCCTGGCTATCGGGGCGGGGTCACCCGAGCGCGCGATGAGCACGCGGTATCCGGCATCCACCGCCAGCGCCGCGAGCACCCGCCCCAGCCGGCCGGCGCCGATGATGCCGAGCGTGCGGAGGCCGGAGGTGGGAGTCACCCCGTCATCGTACGGGTCGGCGGATCGGTGCCGGCTCGGCGTGCTCAGTGGTCGCGCAGCATCTTGATGATCTCGGCCTTGCGCTTGCCGGAGTACCCCTCGATGCCGAGCTCTTTCGCGCGCTTCTTCAGCTCGTCGACCGTCCAGTCCTCGTAGTCGCCCGATTCGCCCCCTCGGCGCCCCACGGTCGATCGGCCGTCTCGCGCTGCGGCGTTCGAGATGCGCGCCGCCTTCTCTTTCGATGCGCCCTCGTCGCGAAGCTTCTCGTACAGCTCTTCGTCCTTGAGCGCTGGCTGGTTCGGCATGGCCGCCTCCTCGGATCGTCGGATGTCGCAGTCAGCGACGAGCCCGACGATACGCACGCCTGACGACGCCTCGAACGGCCTTGACACCCGCAGACGCCCTGCCTAACGAGGCATCACGCCCAGCTCGCCTCGATCACCTTCGGCGGACGCTCACCCGCGTCGTACACGCGCACCCAGCGCACCTCGACGGCGACGACCTCGAATCCGGCATCCAGAGCCCTCGAGCCGGGGAAGCGCTCGCTGTACACCTCGCCGAGCCGCCATCGCTCCTCATCGCGAGCCACGCGCGCCCGCCCCTCGAGCTGCACCGACGTGTCAGCCCCGGTCACCGCGATGGCCACCTGCGGGCGCTCACGGATGTTGGCCACTTTCCGCGAATCGCTGGTCGCGTCGAACACGAGCACACCGTCATCGGTGGCGGTCAGCCCGACGTAGGAAGCCTGAGGTCCGCCGTCGGTGCCGATGCTCGCCACGACGCCCGATCCGCACACGCGGACGAAGTGCGCGACGGCGGCTCGATCAGACGCATCGATGGTCATGTAAGAACGGTACGCGCCTCGCGACACGAGAGCGAGAGGAACTTGCGACCACCAGTCAGAGAACCGCCCGCTCCCACGATTCCACCGGGCCGGGAACGACGGTGAACAGCGGGTGCGGCGTCGGCGACGCGGCGCGCCAGCGCACGGCATCCGACGGGCTCCGCTCCGCGAGCTTCGCACCGAGGTGCGTCCACTCCAGCGCGAGCTGTCCGTCCGTCACCGAGATCGGCGAGACCGGCGAGCCGGGGGAGAGGATACGCGTGCGGTCGAAGCGGTAGCCGCGGGCATCCGCCTCATCCGCGACGCACGCGAGATAGAAGCCGACCGATGCGAGCGGATCGGCTTGAGCGCGGAAGCGCTCGAGCTGCGGATGCCGGGTGTATCCCTTCGTGCGCCCCGCGAGCACCGCCTGCGCGAGCAGAGTCTCTCGCCAGTCCGCGACGAGCGCGGCCCGATCGAGGTGCGAGGGGTGCAGAGACCAGATCCTCACCGCCGGATCGTGCCATCCGCCGCTGCTGCGTCCTCGGCCGCCAGAGCCTCAGCCTCAGCCTCCGCCTCGTCGTCGCGTCGACTGAGCTTCGAAGGCCACCAGATCGCCCGCCCGATGTCGTAGCCGAGCGCCGGCACGAGAAGCGACCGGACGACGAACGTGTCGAGCAGCACACCGAAGGCGACGATGAAAGCCAGCTGCACCAGGAACAGGATCGGGATCACCGACAGCGCCGCGAAGGTCGCCGCCAGCACGAGACCAGCAGAGGTGATCACGCCACCGGTCACCGACAGGCCCCGAAGGATGCCCTCGCGGGTGCCGTGCCGCTTCGACTCCTCGCGCACGCGCGTCATGAGGAAGATGTTGTAGTCGATGCCCAGAGCGACGAGGAACACGAAGCCGAACAGCGGCACCGCGGGATCCGCGCCGGGGAACCGGAAGACTCCGTTGAACAGCAGTGCGGCAACGCCCATCGCGGAGCCGAACGACAGCACCGTGGTGAGGATCAGCAGAACCGGCGCGAGGATCGCGCGCAGCAGCAGCATGAGGATCAGCAGGATCACGCCGAGGATCACAGGGATGATCAGGTTGCGGTCGTGGATCGACGCCGTGTTGGTGTCGACCGCAGTGGCGGTGACGCCACCGAGCAGGGCACCCGTCTCGTCGAGATCAGCGCGCAGGCGGTCGACCGTCGCCTCGGCGTCTGCCGAATCGGCGGCGTCGGACAGTGTGCCCTGCAGCAGCACACGACCGTCGATGACCGTCGGCTCGGGGGCAGGGGTGCCTGGAGGGCCGAAGGCGGTGATGCCGTCTTCCGTGACCGGGGCGCTGCCGGACGGCGAGTCCTCGGAGGTCACGCTCACGCCGTCGATGCCGTCGTCAGCGAGCAGCACGTCAGCGGCATCCTGCAGCCTGTCCTCGTCGACCAGCACGTAGGCCGGGCTGCCGGAGCCGCCGGGGAAGTGCTCGCCGAGGACCTTCTGCCCGTCGCGCGCCTCGGAAGCGCCCAGAACGAGGTCGGACTGCGGCACGCCATCGGCATCGAGCTGCACCACGCCGACCGCGGCGATCGCGAGCACGATCGCCGTCGAGATCCAGATGAGGCGCGGGCGGCGCCGGATGCCGCGGGCGAGACGCGGCCAGAGACCGCGCCCCTCGAGCGGGCTGACCTCGGCGAGGCGCTCGGGCTCGTACTTCGGGCGTCGGGGCCAGAACGCCGTGCGCCCGAACAGGCCGAGCAGGGCGGGAAGCAGGGTGAGAGCGGCGAGCATCGCGAACACGATGCCGATGGCGGCAACGGGACCGAGCGTGCTGTTCGACTTCAGGTCGCTGAGCAGCAGGCAGAGCAGACCGGCGATGACCGTGCCTCCGGAGGCGAGGATCGGCTCGAACGAACCGCGCCATGCTCTTCCGACAGCGGTCCAGCGGTTCTGGGTGATGTGGAGCTCTTCGCGGAAGCGCGCGACCATCAGCAGCGAGTAGTCGGTCGCGGCGCCGATGACGAGGATGAACAGGATTCCCTGAGTCTGTCCGCTCAGCAGCAGGATGCCGAGCTTGGCCGCCCACCACACCACCAGCAGCGCCACGCAGAGGGCGAAGAGGCTGGTGCTGAGCACCACCACGGGCAGAAGCAGGGAGCGGTACACGATCACCAGGATCACCAGCACCGCGGCGAGCGCCACGAGCAGCAGGATGCCGTCGATGCCCGAGAACCCGGCGACGAGGTCGGCGGTGAAGCCGGCGGGGCCGGTGACGTAGACATCCACACCCGAGGGGACCGCATCGCGGAGGTCGCTCGAGAGCGCGGTCGACACGTCTCCGACATCGGCGTCGGTGTCGATCGGCACGAAGGCCTGGGCGGCGAGTCCGTCGTCGGAGACGATCACGGGCGAAGAGCCGTCCTTCACTCCCTCAGCCGTCGTCGCCTCGTCCAGTGCCGCGGTCAGATCGTCAGCGACGGCATCGTCGATCTTCTCCTCCGACGCGAAGACCACCACGGCTGGTATCGAATCCGAGCCGAGGAAGTCGTCGAGTGCGCGCTGCACCTCAGTCGCATCAGCAGAGTCGGGCAGGTATGCGGTGCGGTCATTCGACGAGACCTCGTCGATCTTGCCGAACAGTGGGCCGCCGAGCCCGGCGCCGGTCAGCCACAGCAGAATGAGCGCCGCCGACAGCAGAGCACGCCAGAGCGTCCTCGGCTTGTGCTGCTCGGTGCGAAGCTCGGCCCGTGTCGTCATGTGCATCTCCTCGTAGACACCTCCACGCTACCGGCGCGAAGAAAGGTCCCCGGAAGGCTTGACAGGCCTAGCATGAGGGCATGCAGAGAACACTCGTCATCTCGGCATCCGCGCCGGTGCCGAAGGGCAATCGCGTCGAGGTCGCGCAGACGGCGGACGGCACCGTTATCGCCGTGCGCGACATCGATCGCGGCATCCAGTACCAGGTGCGGGACGTGACCCGGGAGCGCATCGACGTCTGGCGTGCGGTCGTTCGCGACTGCCGGGTGACCGAGTCGGCTCGCGGGGCGAGCACGTCGCTGCTCGTCTCGTTCACCGATGCGGCATCGGCGGCCGAAGAGGCGCTCAGCGAGGCCGACGCGGCGGCCGCGGCGGCGAAGGCCGAATCGGATCGCTGGGGTGGAGCCGACAAGCGGCCCGCTCAGGTCGCCGATCGGTTCTGGTGATGGGCATCTGGACGCGGGTCGCCGATCGGTTCTGGTGATGGGCATCTGGACGCGGGTCGCCGAGCACGACGCGAGCCGGGCGGTGATCGCCGCCGCTGCCTCCCGTGTGCAGGCCCGGCGCCGTGCGGTGCAGGGCTGGGTCGAGCCCGAAGCCGAGCGGGGCGAGGTCTGGCACCTCGCCGAAGAGGCGGTGACGGTGTGGGCGATGCCGGATGCCCGTTCGGTGACCCTGCTCGACATCGATGCGCCCGCTCGCTACGGCGACGACCCGCAGGGCCTGCGGCAGCTGCTCGCCGAGCTCGCGGCTGCCGCCGGGTGGACCGGGAACTGGCGCTTCGGGGTGATCGACGGGGATCCGCTTCTCGCCTCTCTCACCGGGATTCCGGATGCCCGGCGCGTGGCGACCAAGATGCAGCTCGACGTGCGTGACGCGCCTGACCCGGTGGGTGTTGGTCTGCAGCCGATGGACGACGCCGACTACGCGGCCTATCGTGAGCACGCTGATGAGGAGTACGCGCAGGAGCGCTTCGCGGCCGGCGCCGACCCCAGCATCGAGGCGGCTCGCAACACGGCCGCCGCGCAGATGATCGAGATGCTGCCGGACGGGCCGCGTACCGCGGGGCAGCTTCTGTGGACAGTGCGCGACGATGAGGGCGAGCGCACCGGCATCCTGTGGGTCGCCATTCGCGACGGCTTCGGGTTCATCAACGACATCTCTCTCGACGAGAGCCGCCGAGGGCAGGGGATCGGCACCCAGGCGCTGCGCGCAGCCGCCGCCGAGATACGTGCCGCCGGACTCGATGTTCTGGCTCTCAACGTCTTCGGCAGCAATGACGATGCGCGCCGTCTCTACGCACGCGAGGGGTTCGCCGAGACCGAGACGCTGTGGACCGCTCCGATCGAGGTGCCGTCCGGAAGCTGAGCGCATCATCCGATCGGCCATGTCGATCTCGCCGGCCGAGCGATGCCCTGCACCCGCATGCTCGGGAAGACTGGGAGCCGCTCAGGAGGTCAGATGACTCATCGTTCGCTTGCCGTCGGCGCGCTCGCCGTGGTCGCCGCGCTGGCGCTCGCCGGTTGCAGCCCGGAGACGGTTCCGGTGCCGCGTCAGTCATCGACCCCGGCTGCCGGGCCGAGCCCGGCAGAGAATCCGATGAACGCCGAGCTGCGAGACGCCGCCTGGCAGAACGATGTGCCGCGCGCGACCGAGCTGGTCGCCGCGGGTGCTGACGTGAACGCCAAGGACGAGACGCAGCAGTCGGCCTACCTCATCGCCACCAGCGAGGGCTATCTCGACCTGCTGCGCCTCGCCCTCGCTCATGGTGGCGACGTCGATGACAAGGACAGCTGGAACGGCACCGGCCTGATCCGTGCCGCCGAGCGCGGCCACGGGTACATCGTGGGCGAGCTGCTGCAGGCGGGCATCGAACGCGACCACGTCAACCGCATCGGATACCAGGCCATCCACGAGGCGGTCATCTTCGGCGAGGACACAGAGCCGTATCACCTCACGGTGCGGGCGCTCATCGCGGGCGGCGCCGAATTCGATCGCGCGTCGGAAGGCGAGCACCAGACGCCGCAGCTGATGGCGGAGGCGCGCGGACTCGACGGCAGCAGGGCGATCCTCGCAGCCGCCAGCGATCGCACGGCGCCGGCCGACCCGACAGCGGCGCTGCTCGCTGCAGCCCGAGACGGTGATGCGGACGCGGCGATGATCGCGATCCGTGCAGGAGCCGATCTCGAGCATCGGGATGCCGAGCTGCAGCGAACCCCGCTGTTCCACGCCGTCATGGGCGATCACGTCGCGGTCGCGCAGCTGCTCGTCGCCCTCGGCGCCGACGTCGATGCCTTCGATTACCGCAAGGACACGCCCTGGGCGATGACCGGCGTGACCGGCAGCGTGCGGATGCTCGATGCTCTGCTGCCAGGACAGCCCGATCTCGGCATCCGCAATCGCCGCGGCGGAACTCCGGCGAACCCGGCCGCCGAGCGCGGGCACGTCGAGTACATCGAGCGCATCGTGCAGCTCGACATCGATCTCGATCACCAGAACCTCAATCGCTGGACCGCGTTGCAGGAGGCCGTGGTGTTCGGCGGAGGCGGCGCGGATGCCCAGCGCATCGTCCGCGCTCTGCTCGACGCGGGTGCCGACCCCGGCATCCGCGATGCGAAGGGACGAACGGCTCTCGAGAACGCGCGCCGGCTGGGCTACGGCGAGGTCGCCGCGATCCTCGATCGGTGAACCCGACCGCATCGCTCAGCGGAAGTCCCGCGAGCGGTGTGCGAGCCCGGTGCGCAGGTCTTCGAACGCGTCGGCCAGCACGTTGGCGACGCCCTCGGGGGAGCGCTCGAGGATGCCCCGCACGATGAGCGCCGGCGAGTCGCGCGCCACCCGCCGATAGCGCGCCCAGACGCCCGTCGTGCAGATGATGTTCATCAGGCCGTGCTCGTCTTCCAGGTTCAGGAAGGTGATGCCGCTGGCGGTCGCCGGGCGCTGACGGTGCGTCACGACTCCCGCGACCTCTATGCGCCGGCCCGACTCGTGCGTGCGAAGCCGGGCGGAGGTCAGCACGCCCCGCTCATCGAGCGCAGGACGCAGATGCGATATCGGGTGGTCGTCGGTCGAGACGCCCGTCGCCCAGAGATCCGCTGCCAGGCGCTCGTACCCCGACTGGTCGGAGAACAGCGGCGGCTGCACCGAGAGGGCGGTGCCAGGCAGAAAGCGCGCCCGGTCCTCAGCGGCGGCGCCTGCGAGCCAGATCGCCTCGCGCCTGCTCAGTCCCAGGCACTCGAAGGCTCCGGCTGTCGCGAGCGCCTCGATCTGCGCCGTCGTGGCGTCGGTGCGACGCACCAGGTCGTGCAGGTCTCGGAACGGTCCGTGCTCGTCACGCGCCGCCACGATCCGCTCCGCGAGCTTCATGCCGATGCCGCGCACGCCAGACAGGCCCAGTCGCACGGCGAACCGGCCGTCACGACGATGCGCGGCCGACTCGTCAGGAGCAGTGGCATCGAAACGCAGGGGAGCCGGCTGGTCGAAGGAGCAGCACGACTCCCGTCCGGTGGGTCCTGGAGCCGGTCCGGTCCCGGCCTCCGTGCTCTGGATCGGCTCCATGCCGTCCATGACCCCGGAGGCATGCAGGTCGGGGCGCAGCACCTGCACGCCGTGATGACGGGCATCCGAGGTCAGCGATGCCGCCGAGTAGAAGCCCATCGGCTGCGCTCGAAGCAGGCCCGCGAGAAAGGCCGCGGGATAGTGCAGCTTCACCCAGGAGCTGGCGTAGACGAGCAGCGCGAACGACAGGGAGTGCGACTCCGCGAAGCCGAAGTTCGAGAAGGCCTGGATCTGCGCATAGATGCGATCCGAGATCTCCTTGCCAAGCCCGCGGCGGCTCATTCCCGCGTACAGCTTCGCCCTGACCTTCTCGATCTTCTCCAGCCCGCGCTTCGAGCCCATCGCCCGTCGCAGCAGATCCGCCTCGTCAGCGGTGCAGTCGCCGATCGCCGTGGCCATCTGGATCAGCTGCTCCTGGAAGATCGGCACGCCCAGCGTGCGCTTCAGGATCGGCTCGAGATCGTGGTGCGGATAGGGGATCTCGAACGGCAGCGGCGGTTCTCCCCGGCGAGCACGTTCGCGGTTCTCGGCATCAACCCTGTCCTTTTCGAGCTTGCGACGCACGAACGGATGCACCGCACCGCCCTGGATGGGGCCGGGACGGATGAGCGCGATCTGGATGGCAAGATCGTAGAAGCATCGAGGCTGCAGCCGAGGCAGCAGACCCATCTGCGCTCGCGACTCGACCTGGAACACGCCGATCGAATCCGCCCGGCAGAGCATGTCGTAGACACCCGGCTCCTCTTTGGGGATGCTCTCGAGCGTCCAGCGCTCGCCGGTGGATGCCTGGATGAGATCGAAGCAGTGCTGCAGCGCTGCCAGCATTCCGAGACCGAGCAGATCGAACTTCACCAGCCCCATCGAGGCCGCGTCGTCTTTGTCCCACTGGATCACCGTGCGCTTCTCCATACGGGCGTGCTCGACCGGCACCACCTCGCCCACAGGGCGGTCGGTGAGCACCATTCCGCCGGAGTGGATGCCGAGATGCCGAGGGGCCCGCAGCAGATCGTCGGCATAGCCGAGCACGTCATCGGGGATGTCATGCCCCTCGACCGGCTGCAGGCCCGAGCTCCATCCGTCGACCTGCTTCGACCAGGCATCCTGCTGACCGGGTGAGTACCCCAGTGCCCTGGCCATGTCGCGCACGGCGTTCTTCGGCCGGTACTGGATCACATTCGCCACCTGGGCGGCGCGCTCACGGCCATAGGTCTCGTACACCCACTGGATGATCTCCTCGCGGCGGTCGGAGTCGAAGTCCACGTCGATATCGGGCTCCTCGGTGCGGGTCGTGGCGAGGAAGCGCTCGAACGGCAGCCCGTACAGGATCGGGTCGACCGCGGTGATGCCCAGCAGATAGCAGACCGCGCTCGCCGCGGCCGAGCCGCGTCCCTGGCACAGGATGCCCCGGCGCCTGGCCTCCTGCACGATGCCGTGCACGATGAGGAAGTACCCGGGGAAATCCTTCTCGTCGATGACATCGAGCTCGCGCTCGATGCGCGCCCGGCCGGCCGCATCGAGACGCGGGTACCGCTCGGGCACCGCCTGCCAGACGAGGTGACGCAGCCACGTCATCGGGGTATGACCGGGCGGCACCTCCTGCTTCGGCAGCGCAGGTCTGGCCAGGCGCAGCGGGAACGCGCACTCGCCTGCCAGGCGGAGCCCGTGCTCGATCGCCCCCGGATAGCGTCGGAACCTGGTGGCCATCTCGGCGCCGCTGCGCAGATGCGCGCCGCCGTGCGCAGGCAGCCAGCCGTCGAGGTCGTCCATGCTGCGCACGGCTCGTACGGCGGCCACCGCCTCGGCCAGTCGTGCGGTCTCTGGCGAGGCGTAATGCGCGTTGCTCGTCGCCACCACCGGCAGGCGCATGCGGGTGGCGAGCTCAGCGAGGGCATCGTTGCGGCGGGTGTCGAGCGGGTCACCGTGATCGAAGAGCTCGACCGCGACCCGGTCGTGCCCGAACAGATCGACCAGCCGCTGCAGCGGGGTCTCCGCATCGCCGGCCTCCAGGCCGCGACGGACGGCGCCTTTGCGGCATCCGGTCAGAACCGTCCAGTGCCCGCCCGCGCGTTCGGCCAGGTCGTCGAGGTCGTACACCGGGCGGCCTTTCTCGCCGCCGCGCAGCTGGGCGGCTGAGATGGCGCCGGAGAGACGGTGGTAGCCCTCGGTGCCGCGGGCCAGCACGAGCAGGTGATCGCCTTCGGGATCGGGAGCGCCCGCCCTCACGCGCGAACGGGCGCGGGGAGGGTTCTCGGCGATGCCGAGCGAGAGCTCGGCCCCGTAGACCGTCTGCACCCCTGCCTGCATCATCTCGGCCACCTCGGCGAAGCGGGAAGCCCCGTAGAAGCCGTCATGGTCGGTGATCGCGAGCGCGCTGAGTCCCAGGCGCTCGGCCTCGGCCAGCAGATCCTCGGGAGATGAGGCGCCGTCGAGGAACGAGTACCAGGAGTGCGCGTGCAGCTCGGCGTAGGGCACCGCATCGGCTGGGCGTGTGACCTCGAGGTGAGCGGCGGGTCTGCGGCGGCGGCTCACCGGTCCTGGATCGGCGCGAGGACGAACCGGTTCGCTCTGCACCGGAGCCGGTCCCTCGAGATCGAGGGTGCGCTCGATCTGGCCCCACGTCTGCCCTGGGTTGTTGTGCCAGCCCATCAGCGGTACCGTCCCTCGGCCCACCAGCCGCCGGATGAGTGGAACACCAGCCAGGCGCGATGCCCCGCATCGAGCATCTGGAAGCGGTGCCCTGAGCGGGCGCGCTCGACATCCCACCGGTGCTCGTGCACCGGCCACGGGCCCGCCCAGCCGACCACCTCGCTGTTGTCGATCAGCGCCGGCGGGGCGGACAGCGCTCCGCGCTCATCGATCTCGATCTCGGCGCCACCGGCGCCGCGCACCCGCACCGGCCGCATGGGCGAGTACACCTCGGTCGGAAGGGGATCGGGCAGGCTGCCCGGCCACGGCTGCGACGGATCCCGCTGCACGAGAGGCCGCTCGCCCCACGGCGTGAGCACCTGGCGGTCGGCCAGCATGCGTCCGCCCGACATCGCCGCCGTGCTCACCCCTCGGTGGCCGAGCAGAGTCTGCACGCGCGAGACCGCATGGTGCAGCCGCTCGTCGGTGCCCGAGCCGAAGAGCCCAGGCTGATGATGAGCGGCGTCATCGACCGCGACCGGCGCGAGCCGAACCCCGACGATGCCGCGGAAGGCATGGGCGGCATCGTCAGGAGCGTCGTCGACGATCGTCTCGAGCTGCCAACGAACCCGGTCGACCAGATCGCCGGCGTCGAAGCAGGTCGGGTGCAGCCAGGTGCGCGAGAAGACCGCTCCGTCGTCGTCGGTGAGATCGATGCGCACCTCGGTGCACACGGCAGACACGTCGGCGAGAGCGAGCAGCACGGCATCTGCCGTCTGACGCACCGCGAAGGCGATCTGGTCGGACTGCCCGAGCGGAGTCTCGAACTGCACCTCTCTCGCCAGCTGCGGGTCGGGTGGACGAGGTGTGAGAGGCCGTGAGTCGGCGCCGGATGCCAGGTCGTGCAGCCGCGCGCCGTGCTCGCCGAATCGCGCCCGCACCGTGAGCGCGTCGAGGGCGGCGAACTCACCCAGGGTGCCGACGCCCAGCCTTCGCAGCAGGTCGGCGAGCTCGGGTTCGCCGAGCACCTGCAGGGGCAGCGGAGCCAGGAACGCCCGGGAGGCGCCAGAGAGGATCACGACCCACGGATCGATCCCGTCGCCCCGGGGCGGTGCGGCTCGTGCGGCGAGCTCGGCGGTGAACATGCCGTCTGCCACGCCGATGCGCGTCTCGTCGTATCCGGCATCGGAGAGCACGCGCACCAGTGCGGCCGCCGCCCCCTCCTCCCCGTCGTGATAGCGGGAGATGCCCCGCGAGCGCAGGGCGGCGAGTCCAGGACGCAGCAGATGCACCCCAGGGGCGTGAGCCTCGATCAGTCGCAGCACGGGAAGGAAGGCGCGCTCGTCAGCAGTCTCGTCGTGCGGCAGCATCCGCAGTGACGGCAGCCGGCTCTGCGCCTGCCTCTTGCGCTGCCCGATCCGGACCCCGTGCGCGCGGGCGGAATCCGTGCAGGCCGAGACGATCCCCGCGCGCACGAGAGCGGTGGGCGGATGCGGGGGAGCGGCGCCCAGCGCGGCACGCAGCGGCCAGTCGGGAAACCACAGCACATGCACGCGCATCGCCTCGGCGACCAGCGCGCCCGGGGTGCTCATGATGCCACCGCCCAGCTCGGATGCGTCGGCAGCGTCTCACGCGGCTCGACGACGGGCTCGGCGGCCGTGTCGATGCGCCCGAGGTCGTCGGGCAGTCGCACTCGCAGGCTCTTCGGCACCGGGGCGGAACGGGTCTGCGCAGTCACCGTCACGGTGCGATCCGACAGCAGGCCCCACCCCTCGCCGAGACCCTCCCAGTGGGGGTCGTGCAGCGTGATCAGGCCCTCGCCCTGCGGCCAGGGCGAGGTGGTGAGCAGAGTGCAGCCGCGATCGCGCAGGCGTGCCGCGAGACGGGCGGCATCGGCATCCCGCACCTGAGAGCCAGGATTCATCGCGATCAGCGGCACCACCTCGGCCAGCGCCGAGACGACGGCGAGCCAGCGCTCGCCCGGCTCGGGCACGAGGATGAGCCGGGACAGGTCGATTCCGAAGGCGGTGGCGGCCTCCAGCCCGAGAGCGGGCATGCCGACTGCGGCGCACCAGCCGCCTCGCTGCGAGACGGTGCTCATCAGCGCGAAGATCAGACTCGGCGAGGGCGAGACCGAGTACACCGTTCCCGTCTGCAACCCGCCCTGCGGGAGCAGATCACGCAGTGCGGCGGGCATCGGCAGGTGCGCGTCGTCGCTGCGGCGGCGCTGCATCCGCCCGATCTCGCGGCGCAGGCGCAGAATGTCTCCCGCGCGTTCGTCGGCGGGGGAGAGGGCCGCGGTCGTTCTGATCCCCATGCATCCATCCTCGAATAAAGATTCGAACACTTCAAGTTCTTCTGCGAGACTAATTCGCACATCCGACATCATCCGAATCCGGCCGCGGGTACGCTGGGACCATGCGGATCGAGTTCGACAGCGAGGTCACCCGATGGCAGGCAAGGACGGATGCCTGGTACTTCGCCACGCTGCCTGAGCAGCTCTCGCTCGAGATCCGCGAGCTGCCGACCCCGCCACGCGGCTTCGGGTCGCTCCGCGTGCAGGCGCGGATAGGCCTCACGGTCTGGACGACATCGATCTTCTTCGACGGCTCCGCCTTCGTGCTGCCGCTGAAGAAGCAGGTGCGCCAGCAGCAGGGGATCGACGAGGGCGATGTCGTCACGGTCGATCTCGACATCCTCGACGTCTGAGGTTCTCCACAGCCCTCTCAGGCGTACGCGACGGATCGCCTAGCCTGCGAGCGTGACGCTCCACTCCGCAGCCGTGCTCATCGTGCACCTCGCGCTCGCCGTCGTCGGCCTATGCCTCATCGTGATCGACGCGCGCACGCACCGGCTGCCGAACCGCATCGTCCTGCCCACGCTGGCCGCTCTGATCCCGCTCGTGGTCATGGAGGCGCTCGCGACGGGCGACGGAGGGCGGATGACGCGCACGCTGCTCGGCGGTCTCGCTCTGGGGGTCTTCTATGCGGTGCTGCGCCTCGCATCGAGGCAGGGCATGGGCGGAGGGGACGTGAAGCTCGCCGCCGTCATCGGTCTCGTCCTCGCCTGGCACGGCTGGTCGACGCTGCTGATCGGGGCTGCAGCAGCCTTCCTGCTCGGGGCGCTGCACGCACTCGTGCTGATGGCCCTCCGCCGGGCCACCAGGCACACCCGCATCGCGTTCGGGCCGTGGATGATCATCGGGGCGGTTCTGGCGATCGGCGGCACATACGCCGTGCTGTCGGCGTAGGGGGATAGGGTGAGCACATGGCACTCGCACGACTTCACGGCGGCCCGCTCGACGGGCAGATCATCCCGCTCGACGACGCGGATCAGGACTCGCTGATCCTGCCGTACAGCGAGACGCAGCTCACCTATCGTCGAGAGGGTGAGGCGACCAGGACCGGTGCGCACGACGGCCCGACCGAGACCGCGTTCTGGTTCGTCGAGGCGGGCGACGACATCAGCCCTGGCGACGACTGACCGCGCCGAGCACGTGACAGAAGAGCCTCAGCGCACCTTCGAGATCGAGCGCAAGTACGACGCCGACGCAGACACGGCACTTCCCGACTGGACGGGCATTCCCGGAGTCCTCTCGGTCACCGACGGCGAACCCCGTGAGCTCGATGCGCGCTATCTCGACACCGTCGACGCCGCCCTCGCCAGGAACGGCATCGCCCTTCGCCGCCGCACGGGCGGACCCGATGCCGGCTGGCACATCAAGGGCCCAAGGCAGGGCGACGGCCGACTCGAACTCGGCTGGCCGCTCGGCGACGCAGATCGTCTCCCCGATGCTGTCGCCGAGATGGTCGCGCAGTGGACGGACGCCGACCTGCATCCGATCGCGCGCATCGAGAACTCCCGCACCGCCTTCCATCTGCTCGGTGCTGACGGCATCATCGCCGAGTTCGTCGACGACCACGTCCGCGCCACGGATCTGCGCACCGGCACTCGCCGAGAGTGGCGCGAATGGGAGATGGAGCTCGGTCCCGCAGCCCCCGGCGATCGGGGCGCGTTCTTCGCTGCCGTGGATGCCGCGGTGTTCGCCGCGGGAGGCCGCAAGCCGTCATCGGGATCGAAGCTCGCCCGAGCACTCGGATTCTGACGGCGGCCCTCACACAGCTGCGCCCGCGCAGGCAACCCCTTTCACTCGCACAGCGGGTGATGCTTGAGTCGCAGCATGACCTCCTCTGTGCAGCTGCGCTCCATTCAGACGCTCGTGCCCGAGGTGACCGTCGAGCAGCACGCGGTGCGTGACATGTTCGCCGGGCAGCCGGGCATCTCGCGGCTGGCGAAGCGCCTGATCGCCACGTCTTTCGACGGCGCCGGGGTGGAGACGAGGCACACCGTGCTCGGCGAGCTCGCTGCGACGGCGGCGCCGCAGTCGCCCCAGTTCCTGGACCACGAGTCGGGCCTGCTGCTCGAGCCGGGCACCGCTGCGCGCAATGAGATCTATGCTCGCGAGGCCGACCGGCTCTTCATCGAGGTCGCAGGGCGCAGCCTCGATGCCGACCCCGACCTCACCGCATCCGACATCACGCACGTCGTCACCGTCTCATGTACCGGATTCCACGCACCGGGGCCCGACTACGCCATCGTCCGCGCGCTGGGCCTGTCGCCCGCCGTGCAGCGCTATCACCTCGGGTTCATGGGCTGCTATGCGGCCCTGCCTGCGCTGCGCTCCGCTACGCAGTTCTGCCGCGCCGACCCAGAGGCGGTCGTGCTCGTGGTGAGCGTCGAGCTGTGCACGCTGCACCTGCGCTCGTCGAGCGACCCCGACGCGATCATCGCCTCGTCCCTGTTCGCCGACGGTGCGGCCGCGGCGGTGGTCACCGCGCGCGAGCTGCCGACCGCTGCGCCGGGGTTCACCCTCGACGGCTTCCACACCGGGCTCATCCCGGACGGCGAGGACGACATGGCCTGGACGGTCGGCGACACCGGCTTCGAGATGGTGCTGTCGACCAGGGTGCCGCAGCTGATCGGCACGCACATCGTCGACGCCCTGCGCCCTCTGTGGCAGAGCGACGACCGCATCGCGGCTGCGCTCGACCGCCAGCGGCTCGCCGAGGTCGTGCGGCACTGGGCTATTCACCCGGGCGGACGCAGCATCCTCGACCGCGTGCAGGAACGGCTCGAACTCGACGACCGGCAGCTGCAGCCCGCCCGCGAGGTGCTGCGCGCGAACGGAAACATGTCGAGCGCCACCGTGCTGTTCGTGCTGCAGCGCATCCTCGAGACCGAGCGGCCTGAACCGGGTGAACGCGTCGCTGCGATGGCCTTCGGCCCCGGGCTCACCGCCGAGAGCGCGCTGCTCACCGTCGCCGGAGACGACCATGCGCGCTGATCCGGATCGACCGCCGGTCGACCTACGGCGGCGTGCGCTCGATCTGCCCGAGCGGATGGATGCCGACGACGCCGACCTCGCCATGCTCGAGCGCACGTACGACCGCTTCCGATATGTGAACGCGATCGTCTCGGGCCGGGGCGGCGTGTACAGACGCGAGATCGCACCCCGCGCGCGAAGAGGAGCGATCCGCGTGCTCGACATCGGCTGCGGAGGCGGCGATATCGCGCGGTATGTCGCCCGCCGGCTGCAGCGTGACGGTCGCCGTGCCGAGGTGGTCGGCGCCGACATCGACCCGCGCGCGGTGCGCTGGGCGACGGATGCCGACCAGGACGGTCTCGTGCAGTGGCGGTGCCTGTCGAGCTCCGACCTCGTCGCCGAGGGTGAGCGGTTCGACGTCGTGCTCTCGAACCATGTGCTGCATCACCTCACCGCGTCGCAGCTCGGCGGACTGCTCGATGACAGCGAGCGTCTCACGGCCCGTGGGGGCATCGCGGTGCACAGCGACATCGCCCGCAGCGTCACCGCCTACGCGCTCTTCGGCGGGCTCACACTGCCCCTCGCCGGCACTCTTCTGAAGGGCTCGTTCATCCGGGAAGACGGCATGCTCAGCATCCGTCGCTCGTACACCGCGACCGAGCTCGCAGCCGCCGCGCCGACCGGCTGGCGGGTCGAGCGCCGGCTGCCGTCCCGGCTCATGCTGGTGCGCGCGGGGCATCTGGTCTGAGCGCCGCATGAAGAGGGGGCCCGGTCCATGCGGACCGGGCCCCCTCTTCAGAGACGGATGTCACATGTTGATCATGTGACCGGCGAGGCCGTGGAAGGCCTCCTGCAGCGCCTCGGACAGCGTCGGGTGCGTGTGCACGTTGCGCGCGGCCTCGAGAGCGGTGAGGTCCCACTTCTGGGCGAGCGTCAGCTCGGGCAGCAGCTCCGACACGTCGGGGCCGATCAGGTGACCCCCGATGAGCTCGAGGTGCTCGGCGTCGGCGATGAGCTTGACGAAGCCGACCGGCTCGCCGAGGCCGTTGGCCTTGCCGTTCGCGCTGAACGGGAACTTGGCGACCTTGATCTCGCGACCCTCGGCCTTGGCCTGCTCCTCGGTGAGACCGAAGCTCGCGACCTGTGGCTGGCAGAACGTCGCGCGCGGCATCATGCGGTAGTCGCCCAGCGTCTGGGTCTCGGCCTTGCCGATGGTCTCGGCGGCGACGACCGCCTGTGCCTCGGCCACGTGCGCGAGCTGCAGCTTGGCGGTGACGTCGCCGATCGCGTAGATGCCCTCGACGTTGGTGCGCATGTGGTCGTCGATGTCGATCGCGCCGCGCTCGGTGAGCTTCACACCGGTCTTGTCGAGTCCGAAGCCCTCGACGCGGGGTGCGAAGCCGACCGACATGAGCACCTTGCCCGCGGTGATCTCGCCGGGCTTGCCGTCACGGGTCTCGTAGGTGACGTGCACCGAGGAGCCGTTGTCGGTGACCGTCTTCACCGCGGTGGAGGTGAGGATGTCGATGCCGAGCTTCTTGTACTGGCGCTGGATCTCCTTCGAGACCTCCACGTCCTCGTTGGGGAGGGCGCGATCGAGGAACTCGATGATGGTGACCTTCACGCCGTAGTTCGTCAGCACGTAGCCGAACTCCATGCCGATGGCGCCGGCGCCGACGATGACGATCGACTCGGGCAGCTCGCGCGAGAGGATCTGCTCTTCGTAGGTGACGACGTTGTCGCTGAGCTGCACGCCGGGCAGCAGGCGGACCGTCGAGCCGGTCGCGATGATCGCGTTGTCGAACGTGATCTCCTCGGTGGAGCCGTCGCTCTTGGCGACCGAGATGGCCTTCGGGCCCGTGAACGTGCCGCGGCCCTCGTACTCGGTCACCTTGTTCTTCTTCATCAGGAAGTGGATGCCCTTGACGTGCGTGTCCGCGACCTTGCGGCTGCGATCGAACGCGGCCCCGAAGTCGAAGCTCACGTCACCAGAGATGCCGAAGAACTCGGCCTTGTGAGTGAACGTGTGCGCGATCTCAGCGTTTTTCAGGAGCGACTTGGAGGGGATGCATCCGACGTTCAGACACACACCGCCCCAGTACTTCTCCTCGATGATCGCGGTGGACAGACCGAGCTGGGAGCTGCGGACGGCGGCGACGTATCCGCCAGGGCCCGCGCCGAGGATGACGACATCGTAATGTGGCATGCCCACAGCCTAATCCCTGGCCGAACGCGCGGGCGGGCGCGTGACCCGACAGAAAGTGGCATCCAGGACTGTATCGGCCTCCGCGGGAGCGAGAGCATCAGATAGTCTGGAGTGCCGGAGGAGGGAGAACCGTGACAGACGACAGCACGATCGGCGCCGGAGGCGCGATTCATCGCAGCGGCGAGCAGCGACACGATGTGACCCAGACGTTCGGACACGACTCCGATCTCTCCTTCGTGCCGTTCGGCGCAGACCTCACCGAAGCCGAGGCCGCGGCGATCGCCGCGCTGCCCTCCGGATCGGCTCTGCTGCTGGTGCGCGCCGGCGCCCTGGCCGGTGCTCGCTACCTGCTCGACGCCGACGTCACGACTGTCGGACGCCACCCCGAGGCCGACATCTTCTTCGACGACGTGACCGTGTCGCGCCGTCACGCCGAGATCACCCGCTCGGGCACCGCGTTCGAGATCGTCGATCAGCGCTCGCTGAACGGCACCTACGTCAATGGGGAGCGCGTCGACCGCAGCGAGCTGGCCAACGGCTACGAGCTGCGCATCGGCAAGTTCCGCATGAACTTCTTCGCCTCGCCGACTGATCTCGCGACGGCGAACGGCTGATGGCGGCGGCTGGCGCCGCCAGGGACCGCTCCGCCTCCGCGGGACTTCTCAGCATCGGTCAGGTCCTGGCTCGGCTCACCCCCGAGTTCCCGCAGCTCACCTCGAGCAAGCTCCGCTTTCTCGAGGTGCAGGGGATCGTCACCCCGTCGCGCACCGAGTCCGGCTACCGCAAGTTCTCCGCCTCGGATGTCGAGCGGCTGCGGGCGGCGCTCACGCTGCAGCGCGATCACTATCTGCCGCTCAGTGTCATCCGCGAGCAGCTCGACGAGGCAGAGGCTAAGGGTGAAGGCTGGGGCAGCATCGCGCCGCCCTCGATCTCGCCGCCCGCCCGTCACCACCGACGGGACGAGCTGCTGCGGCACACGGGGGCGACGCCGCAGCTGCTGAACGACGCCATCAGCGCCGGGCTGATCATCGGTGCCGAGCACTACACCGACCAGGTGGCGACGCTGCTGTCGGGACTCGTCACTCTGGCCAGGCACGGCATCGAACCGCGCCACCTGCGCAGCATGCGGCAGAACGCTGAGCGCGAGGCCGCTCTGATCGAGTCGGCGCTGTCGACGCTGCTTCGCCGCACCGATTCCGCATCGCGCGGGCGAGCCGCGGAACTGGCCCCTGAACTCGCCACGCACATCGACGAGGTGCGGCGTCAGTTGGTCAGCCAGTCGCTCGCACGAGTGCTTTCGTAACGAACGGATTGCGACACACCTTCCCCCCGGGGCGGATGTCATTGCCGGGGCAGTGGTCCTGCTCTACCGTGGGGGAATAGGCCGTTCAGGAGGGACAGATTATGAATGCGGATGAGCGTGGAGGCGACCCGCGGTTCGTGACCGAACTCCTGTTCACCGATGGTCTTCCGGCCATGGATGACGAGGTCGGCTACCGCGGTGCGGTCGCCGCCCGTGCAGCAGGCATCACGTACCGGCAGCTGGACTACTGGGCGCGCACCGAATTGGTCGTTCCGACCGTCCGCGGTGCGTCCGGGTCGGGCTCGCAGCGGCTGTACGGCTTCCGCGACATCCTCGTGCTCAAGCTCGTCAAACGACTGCTCGACACCGGCATCTCGCTGCAGCAGATCCGCACCGCGGTCGAGCAGCTGCGCGCAGCGGGCATCCGGGATCTCGCCGGAACCACGCTGATGAGCGACGGAGCCTCTGTCTATCTCTGCACGTCGAACGACGAGGTCATCGACCTCGTCAGCCGCGGCCAGGGCGTCTTCGGCATCGCCGTGGGCAAGGTGCTGCGAGAGGTGGAGTCCACTCTCGTGGAGTTCGATCCGACGGCGCCCGACCCTGTCGACGAGCTCGCCGCCCGCCGCTCGAAGCGCACCGCCTGATCTGCGGTCGGAGCAACCGGCTGGAAAGAAGAGAAGCCGCCCCGAGGGGCGGCTTTCTTTCATTGCTGTGGGGCCATCAGGCGGTTGCGCCACCCTCGGGCACGGGCACGCGGCCGGTGCGGATGATGCGGTCGAGCAGCTGGTCGAAATCGGCCGCGAGCTCCTGAGCCGAGTCGCCCGGCCAGATGTGCAGCGGCTTCGCCGCACCCTGCGCCTGCTGAAGCGATGTGCGCTCGGGCAGCTGAGGGGAGAGCACCAGGGGGCCGAACATGTCGCGCAGCTCTTTGATGCGGAACTGGTGCTCGATCGACTGGGGACGCACGCGGTTGACGACGATGCCCAGCGGCTGCAAGCGGGGGGAGAGTCCCCGCCGGATCTCCTCGATTGCCCGCAGTGCGCGGTCGGCAGCGGCGACGGAGAAGAGTCCTGGTTCGGTGACGACCATGACGCGGTCGCTGGCAGCCCATGCGGTGCGGGTGAGCGCGTTCAACGAGGGAGCGCAGTCGATGAGCACGAGGTCGTACTCGCTCTCGACCGTCGCAAGTGCCTCTTCGAGCTTCCACACGTCGCGCACGCTGGGGTGCGGGCCGTCGAAGTTGATGGCAGAGGGGCTGCCGATCAGTACGTCGATCGTGCCAGGGTGCACCTTTGCCCAGCCGCTGGTGGTGATCGCCTGACGCACCACCTTCTCCTTGGGGTTGCCGAGGACGTCGGCGATGTTCAGCCGGCCGGCGATCTGGAGGTCCATGCCGGTGGACACATCGGACTGCGGGTCGAGGTCGACGACGAGGGTCCGGATGCCACGGGCGAAGGCGGCGGAAGCGAGACCGAGGGTCACGGTCGTCTTTCCGACGCCTCCCTTGAGGGAGCTGACGCTGAGTACGTGCACGCCCTACACGTTACCGTGCGCTTCTTTGCGGGGCACTCAGCCGGGGCGGTGGGTTAGGGGGAATACCGGTCTTTTGCTCGTGATCAGCCAGGAGCACTAACCTTGTCCGGGCGCCGACACGCGCGCGAGCTGGGAGTTGAACCGTGAATCCGAAGAACAACGTCGATCCCGAAGGGGACGACTCGCTGGGTGTGCTCGATGACACCCCGTCGTCGGACGCGATGGGAATCGGCCTGACAGGCGGCACCGCTCATGTCTCGGTGGTCCTGCCGACCGGCGGGGACGACGACATGTACGACGAGGCGGTCGATGACGAGGTCGTCGACGACATTCCCACGTCCATGGTCACGGATCTCATCATCGACACATCGGCTGTCGCCGACGCCGAGGTGCTCGCGCGCATTCAGCAGGAGGCGCCAGACGTCGTGATCGAGCTGCCCGCAGAGGAACTGCCTGCAGCGCCGCACGCCGATCCGAGCGTCGAGGACGAGGCACACCACGTTCCGGCGGAAGAGGAGGCCGAACTGGTCGCCGAGATCATCGACGACGGGACTGCAGCCGAGCAGATCGAGGCGGATGCGGCAGTCGAGGACGATCCGGCGGATGCTGACATGGTTGACTCCACGGACGCCGACGTCGTCGAATTCGACGTCATCGAGGGGGAGGCCGATCACGACGATGACCTCGTCGACGAGCCGGTCGAGGTCGGTTCGACGCCGGTCGAGCCGATCGAGGATGAGCCGGTCGAGGCTGCGCCGGCGGAGACCGAGGCGAACGGCGTCGACGACCGGTTCGGCGACGTGGTCGATGCAGTGGCCGAAGCCGGTGCCGCGGCTTCGGATATCGACGACGTCGACGAAGACGACGACGATGACGACGATGACGTCGATGACGTCGATGATGACGACGACGACGACGATGATGACGACGACGACGACGACGATGACGACGATGACGAAGATGACGACGACGACGATGATGACGACGACGACGAAGATCTAGAGGACGACGAGGCGGAGCACGTCCACGAGGTAGAGGACGAGGACGACGACGACGGACTCGACGACGGCGCTCTCGGCGAAGGAGCCACAGAAGTCGAGGGCGTGGCAGAGCTCGCCGGCGTGGAGGAGGTCGGTGAGCGCACAGCCGCCGGCGAAGACCTGCCTCCCGCCGGGTCGTCGGCGGCCGCGGCATCCAGCTCCAGTGCGCCCGCTGAGCCCGCTTCCGGCTCCGAGGGATCGGCCATGACCCAGGCGGCTCCGGTCTCCGTCACCGCACCTATGCCGGACAGCGTGCCGGCGCCGGACGATGCACCCGCCCCTCGGCTCGCACCAGACCCCACGGCGACGACCGCTCCGGCATCCGCCGCCCTGTCGGCAGTCGCCGTGTCGCCGCGGCCTGCTGCCACCCCCGCAGAGGAGAACCACACCGTGGCCACCGACGACTCCGCACCCGAGGCGCGCCCCGCGCCCGTGCGTCCCGCTGAGATCGCCCTGACCTCGAAGCGTCTGGACGATCTCGGCTCCGCCTCCAGCAGCGAGACCGCCGACCTGCTCACCGCCGACCGCCTGCTCGACCCGGCACGCGTGGCGAAGCCGGAGCCCGAGGGCACCTGGAGCCACCTGCTCTACTCGGTGTCCGGTGGCCGCATCAATGTCGGCGACAGCCGCAAGGCCCGAGAGCGCAAGCAGCTCAGCGCTCGCATCGCGGCGCCGCTCACTGGAACCGCGCGGTTCGTGCCGGTGCTGTCGCGCAAGGGAGGCGTCGGCAAGACGACAGTGACAGCTTTGCTCGGAATGGCACTGGCCGATGCGCGCGACGACCGCGTGATCGCCGTCGATGCGAACCCCGACCGTGGCACGCTCGCCGAGCGCGTCGTCGGCTCGCATGCGAAGTCGGTGCGCGACCTCGTGCGCGCACAGCACGACATCCGCGGCTTCCACGACGTCTCGGCCCTCGTCGCCCGCGATCAGACCCGACTCGATGTCCTCGCATCCGACGCCGATCCGCGCGTGTCCGAGGCTTTCGGGGACGCAGACTACCGAGATGTCGCCACCGTCGCGGCGCAGTACTACTCCCTCGTGCTCACCGACTCCGGCACCGGCATCGTGCACTCGGTGATGGGTGCGACGCTCGATCTCGCCGATCAGCTGATCATCGTCTCCGGGCTGAGCGTCGACGAGGCTCGTCTGGCATCCGAGACCATCACGTGGCTCGAGACGAACGGTCACGCGGCCCTCGCACGTGAGGCGATCGTCGTGCTCAACCAGTCGACTCCCGGTGCCCCGCTGGTGCGCCTGAGCGAACTCGAGTCGCACTTCGCGACGCGCGCCAAGCACGTGCTGCGCATCCCGTATGACGCGCAGATCGCCGGCGGAGGCGCGATCGACTTCGCCAGTCTTCAGCCGGCGACGCGCCAGGCTGCGCGCGAGGTGGCCGCCGCGCTCATCGAAGGTCTGCGAGCGAAGGCCGTCTGATGACCGTTCGTGAGATCCGCCTCTACGGCGACCCTGTGCTGCGCACCGTATGCGCCCCCATTGACGAGATCGACGAGGGCGTGCGTGCGCTCATCACAGACCTGATCGACACCGTCGAGCTGCCGGGACGAGCGGGCGTGGCGGCGAACCAGATCGGGTTCGCGCTTCGCGCCTTCAGCTACAACGTCGACGGCGAGGTCGGGTACGTCATCAACCCCGTGCTGACCGAGGTGCGCGGCGAGGCCGCGCCGACGGGGGAGGGATGCCTGTCGGTGCCCGGGCTGTGGCACGACACGCCCCGTCACCCGTGGGCACGAGTGGAGGGCATCGACCTCGACGGCCAGCCGGTCGTGCTCGAGGGCGAGGGGCTGCTCGCGCAGGCGCTGCAGCACGAGACCGACCATCTCGACGGACGCGTGTACCTGAGCCGGCTCGAGGGCGAGACCCGCAAGCTCGCGATGCGCCAGGTGCGCGAGAGCGACTGGTTCTAGACGAGTTCGAACTGCCTCATGAAGAAGGGCCCGCGCTGATGCGCGGGCCCTTCTTCATGCATCCGTTCGACTCAGCCGAGCGGAGTGTTGGTCGTGTGCACCGGGGCGTCGTAGATCTCGGCCACCGCGTCGGCGAAGTCGTCGAGGATCACATTGCGCTTGATCGACATCTTCGGGGTGAGGTGGCCGCTGGCCTCGGTCCACTCGATCGGCAGGATCGTGAACTTGCGGATCGACTCGGCACGCGACACCGTCTTGTTGGCGCGATCGATCGCACGCTGCACCTCGTCGCGCACCGCCTGGTTGCGGCTCGCCTCGCTGAGCGACATGTCCGCAGGCAGGCCGTTGTTGGCAAGCCAGGTGGGCAGCATCTCGGAGTCGAGCGTCACCAGTGCCGAGATGAACGGCTTCTGATCGCCCACCACGACGACCTGTCCCACGATGGGGTTCGAGCGGATCGGATCCTCGAGCATGGCGGGCGCGACGTTCTTGCCGCCCGCCGTGACGATGATCTCCTTCTTTCGGCCGGTGATCGTCAGGAAGCCCTCGGAGTCGAAGCTGCCGAGGTCGCCGGTGCGGAACCAGCCGTCGTTGAACGCCGCTGCGGTCGCCTCGGGATTGTTCCAGTACTCCTTGAAGACATTGATTCCCTTGACCTCGATCTCGCCGTCTTCGGCGAGGCGCACGCCGACACCGGGAAGCGCGGGTCCGACGGTGCCGATCTTCGACTTGTCGGCCAGGTTGACGGTCGCGGGCGCCGTGGTCTCGGTCAGGCCGTAGCCCTCGAGGATCACCACGCCGAGGCTGTGGAAGAAGTGGCCGAGGCGCGCGCCCAGGGGCGCAGACCCCGAGACCGCGTAGGCGACGTTGCCGCCCATGGCTTCGCGAAGCTTGCTGTAGACGAGCTTGTTGAAGAGCGCGAACTTGAGGCGCATGCCGAACGGGATCGGCTTGCCCTCTTCGAGAAGCGTCGAGTGCTCGATGGCGACCGCGGCGGCTGCGCGGAAGATCTTGCCCTTGCCGCCCGCTTCGGCCTTCTGCTCAGCCGAGTTGTACACCTTCTCGAAGACGCGGGGGACGGCGAGCAAGAAGGTCGGCTTGAACGACCCCAGCGCCGGCAGCAGCTGCTTCGTGTCGGGCTGGTGCCCGGTGCGCACGCCGGAGTGGATGGCCAGGATGGAGATGAAGCGAGCGAACACGTGCGCGGTCGTGATGAACAGCAGCGTCGATGCGCCGGGAGCCGATACGACGGCGTCGAGAGCCTTGGCCGAGTTGCGGGAGAGCTCGACGAAGTTGCTGTGCGTGAGCACGCAGCCCTTCGGCCGACCGGTCGATCCGGACGTGTAGATGAGTGTCGCGATGTCGGAGCCGACGGCGATGCCCCGACGGCGCTCGATCTCGGCGTCGTCGATCTCGGCGCCCCGGGCGGTGAGGGTGTCGATCGCGCCCAGGTGCAGCTGCCAGATCTCGCGCACGAGCGGCAGATCGCCGCGCACCTCGTCGGCGCGGGTGAAGTGCTCGGCCGACTCGACGATCAGAGCTGTCGCGCCGGAGTCCTCCATGATCCACTGGATCTGCGCGGGGGAGCTGGTCTCGTAGATCGGCACCATGACCGCGCCGGCATAGAAGAGGGCGAAGTCGACGAGAGTCCAGTCGTAGGTGGTCTTGGCGATGAACCCGACCTTCTCGCCGGGCTGGATGCCGGCGGCGACGAAGCCCTTCGCGAGGGCGATGACGGCGGTCTCGAAGTCCTTCGCTGAGATGTCCCGCCAGCCGCTGCCGTCCGGCACGCTGAACAGCGCGAGATCCGGGGTCTTCTGAACCCGCTGAGCCAGCAGATCGCTGACGTTCCCTTCCGGGTCAGCAGGGACGATTGCGGGGACTTCGAACTGGGCCACGGCAGCTCCTTCGGCACCGATCGGACGTGTGATCTCCGAGTCTATGGCATGAGACCCAGTCGCATGAGAAATGAAACTCGGTCGCCTGGGTCTGCACGGCGCTAGACTTCCTCACGATGTTCTACTGGCTGATGAAGTACGTCGCGATCGGTCCGCTGGTCAAGGCGATCTTCCGACCCTGGATCGTGGGGCGCGACAACGTCCCGACCAGTGGCGCGGCCATTCTGGCGAGCAATCATCTCTCATTCGCCGACTCGATCTTCCTGCCCCTGGTGCTGGATCGACCCATGTCGTTCCTGGCGAAGAGCGACTACTTCACCGGTCGTGGCCTCAAGGGCTGGGCCACGCGCGTCTTCATGAAGGGGACCGGTCAGATACCGATCGATCGATCGGGCGGCAAGGCCTCCGAGGCCTCGCTCAACACGGGCCTGCAGATCCTGGGCCGGGGCGACCTGCTCGGCATCTACCCCGAGGGCACGCGCAGTCCCGACGGTCGTCTCTACCGGGGGCGCACGGGCATCGCCCGGATGGCTCTCGAGGCGAAGGTCCCCGTGATCCCCGTGATCCCCGTGATCATGGTCGACACCGACACGGCGATGCCGATCGGCCAGCGCATCCCGAACATCATGCGCGTCGGGATCCTCATCGGGGAGCCGCTCGACTTCTCCCGTTACGAGGGCATGGAGAACGACCGCTACATCCTGCGCTCCGTCACCGACGAGATCATGATCGCACTGCAGCGGCTGGGCGCACAGCGCTACGACGACGTGTACGCATCGACCGTGAAAGACCGGCTGCCGCCAGGCGCGCCCGGTCGCCCGTGACCCGGTTCGCGACTGCCCGCGCGGCCGCCGTCATGCGGCGAATCGGCGTCCCGGGCGGACACTAAGCTGGTGCACATGCTTCCCTCGCACCCCGAACTCGACGCGTGGCGATCCCTTCCCATCAAGCAGCAGCCGCAGTGGCCTGACGCCGAGCGCACCGCCGAGGTGTCGACGCAGCTCGCGGCCCTGCCGCCGCTGGTCTTCGCCGGCGAGGTCGACAACCTCCGCGCGCGGCTCGCACGCGCGGCATCCGGAAACGCCTTCCTGCTGCAGGGCGGCGACTGCGCCGAGACGTTCGCCGGCGCGACCGCCGACCAGATCCGCAACCGGATCAAGACCGTGCTGCAGATGGCGGTCGTGCTCACGTACGGCGCCTCGATGCCGGTCGTCAAGATGGGGCGCATGGCAGGGCAGTTCGCCAAGCCGCGCTCGAGCGACACCGAGACGCGCGGCGACGTCACGCTGCCGGCGTACCGCGGCGACATCGTCAACGGCTACGACTTCACCACGACGTCGCGCACCGCAGACCCGGGTCGTCTGCTGCAGGGCTACCACATGGCCGCATCGACCCTGAACCTCATCCGCGCGTTCACCCAGGGTGGCTTCGCCGACCTGCGGGAGGTGCACTCGTGGAACAAGGGCTTCGCGCAGAACCCCGCCAACCAGCGCTACGAGCGGATGGCTGCCGAGATCGATCGCGCCATCAAGTTCATGGAGGCCGCCGGAGCCGATTTCGAAGAGCTCAAGCGCGTCGAGTTCTTCACGGGTCATGAGGGCCTGCTGATGGACTACGAGAGCCCGATGACCCGCATCGACTCGCGCACCAGCAATCCGTACAACACCTCGGCGCACTTCCTCTGGATCGGCGAGCGCACGCGTGACCTCGACGGTGCGCATGTCGACTACTTCTCGAAGATCCGCAACCCCATCGGCGTCAAGCTCGGACCCACCACGACTCCCGAGACGGCGCTCGCGCTGATCGACAAGCTCGACCCGAACCGCGAGCCCGGCCGTCTCACCTTCATCACCCGGATGGGTGCGGGGAAGATCAGGGATGCCCTTCCGCCGCTGCTCGAAGCGGTCAAGGACTCGGGCGCCGTGCCGCTGTGGGTCACCGACCCGATGCACGGCAACGGCATCACCACTCCCAGTGGCTACAAGACCCGCCGCTTCGACGACGTCGTCGACGAGGTGCGCGGCTTCTTCGAGGCCCACCGCGCAGTGGGGACGTTCCCCGGCGGCATCCACGTCGAGCTCACCGGTGACGACGTCACCGAATGTCTCGGCGGATCCGAGCAGATCGACGAGGCCGGTCTCGCGACCCGCTACGAGAGCCTCTGCGACCCGCGTCTGAACCACATGCAGAGCCTCGAGCTGGCCTTCCTCGTCGCCGAGGAGCTCGAGAAGCGCTGACCCCACGAGACAGAGCGGCTGCCCCGGAAGGGGGCAGCCGCTCTGTCGTCGTACAAGGGGTTCGCATCCGCGTCAGGGACGCGCGGTCATGCCGGGGGAGCAGCGCTTCAGCAGAAGAAGCCCGGAGTGAGGGTGACGGTCGAACCGCGCGCCGCGGTGCCGTTCGGGTCGTAGCTGCACACCTTGTACACGTCCCAGTACTTGCCGCCCAGGGGGAGCTCCATGTCCTCGATCGAGGGGTTCACCTTGAAGCCGGCGTCTTTGAGAGTCGCGACCGCCTCACGCACGGTCTTGCCCTTCACATCGGGGATGGGCAGCGGCTGCGGTCCCCTCGACACCGTGAGCGTCACAGTGTCGCCCGGACGCCAGGCGCCGCCTTCCGGCCGCTCTTTGGTCTGCGCGATCACCGAGCCCTTGGCGACGGACTCACTCCAGTCCTCGGGGCGGTCGTCGGCGACCTTCAGCTGAACGCCCTCGAGCGTTCGCACAGCCTCGTCGAGCGGCTTGCCGACGACATCCGGCACGGCCCCGAGGGAGAGCTGGATGACGGCCGAGTCGTCTTCGAACACCTGGCATCCGTCGGCGCAGCCGTACGCCTCGCCCTCGTCGCGAGGGCTGATCCGGACGTTCAGCACGAGTCCCTTGTCGAGCCCGTCGAAGTACTCCTCGACGTCGTCCGAGACGTTGACGCGGTTGTCGGCGAGCAGCGTGCGAACCTCGTCTGCGCTCTTTCCGCGCAGCGCGGGCAGCTCGTGCTGGGCAGGCCCCGTGGAGACGACGAGGGTCACTGCGCTGTCCTTCTCGACGCGCTCGCCCTCGCCCGGTGCCGATTCGATCACCTCGCCCGCGTCGATGTCGATGGACGACTGCTCTGCCCTCTCGGGCGTCAGGCCCTCCGCTTTCACCGCGGCTGCCGCCTGGTCATAGGTCATGCCGGCGACGGGCGGCACCGGGATCAGCGATCCGGGGCCGGAGCCGAACCACCATCCGACCGTGCCGGCGAGCACAGCGAGCAGCAGCACGAGGGTGAGCAGCGCTGCGCCTGTGGAGCGCCGTCGCGCCGTGCGGCGACGCAGGCGCGTGGCGTTGTCGGTGCCCTCGTCGGCCTCGTCGACGGGGGCGGGCAGCACTGCGGTGCCGGGGAGGATCTTGGTGACAGAGCCGGAGTCGTACTCTCTGGACGCGACGTCGGTCGCGGTGGGAACAGGAGTGACGCCGATCTCGCGCTCGATCTCGCGCAGTCGCGTCAGCATCTCCTTGGCGTCGAGCGGACGATCGTCAGGTGACTTCTCGGTGGCCCAGAGCACCAGCTCGTCGAGCTGCTCGGGCACGCCGGGGTTGCGCACGCTCGGCCGGGGCACCTGTTCGGTGGCGTGCTGGAACGCGATCTGCATGGGCTGCTCGCCCTTGTAGGGCTGCTCGCCCACGAGCATCTCGTAGAGCATGATGCCCAGTGCGTAGATGTCGCTGCGTGCGTCGGCCGTGCCCCGGGTGACGAGCTCGGGGGCGAGATAGGCGATTGTCCCGAGCAGCTGCGCTCCGGTGGCCGTGTTCGCCGTGGTCGCCCTGGCGAGGCCGAAGTCGCCGATCTTGATCCGGCCGTCCTCGGCGAGCAGCACGTTCTCGGGCTTGACGTCACGGTGCACGATCCCGGCGCTGTGCGCGGCGGCGAGACCGGAGAGGATCGCATCCATGATCGTGATCGTCTGCGCGACGGTCAGACGCTTCTGCTCGCGCATCAGCTCGCGGAGGGTGATGCCGGGCAGGTACTCCATCACGAGGTAGGCGAGCTCGCCGTCCTGTCCCTGGTCGAAGACGTTCACGACGTGGGGGTCGGCAAGGCGGGCCGCGGCCCTGGCCTCTTGGATGAACCGGCTCTGGAACGCCGAGTCGTCGCTGAGGTGCGCGTGCATCACCTTGAGCGCTATGCGCCGCTCGAGGCGCATGTCGGTCGCCACGTACACCGTCGCCATGCCACCGCGCGCGATGCGCGCACGGACGCGGTACCGGCCGTCGACAAGCCGCCCGATGAGGGGGTCGGCCTGCGGAGTGTTCACAGGTCGAGTCTATGAAGAACAGTCTGGGTGAACAGGCAACGGCGCACCCCGGCTGAATTTCGATCCGGTGACGATGCGCGTGTCATCGCAGCGTGTCGAGCCAGCGATTCGCCTGCTGCTCCCACTGGCCGTAGCGATGCGGGTATGCCGAGACCTGCACCGCCTGCGCTGCGCCCGTGAACGACATGCGCTGCCATCCCGCGATGTCGAGGAGCCCGCGGGTCGCGTTGCCGTTGGGATTCTGCGGACCCCCGTAGAAGACGCGGATGCTGCGATCGACGTCCGTGATCTGCTCTGCGGTTCCCCAGCCCTGACTCGGGCGCTGCTGGAACAGCCCGAGCGAGTCACGGTCGCCGTAGTCGAGGTTGCGCATCGATGACTCGACCATCGCGGTGGCGAGTGCGATCGCGATGCCGCGTTCGGGCACTCCGAGTTCGCGACCGATGCGGATGATCCGCGCGGCATGGGCCTTCTGGGTGTCGTTCAGAGCGGCTGACCGCTGTGCGGACGCGGGGACCTGCAGCCGCAGCTTCTGGCCGGGGTAGATGATGCTGCCCTGTCCGAGGTCGTTCGCCTGCAGAAGCACGGCGACGCTCGTGCCGTACTTCTCGGCGATGCCGTAGAGGGTGTCTCCTGCGCCGACGGTGTGCGAGGTCGGCTTCGCCGTCGAGGCGGGCGCGGCGGCCGGGGCTGGGGCCGGCTTCGATGCGGAGACGAGGGCGATCGTTCCGGATACGCGCAGCTTCTGCCCTGGCCTGATGACGGCAGACCCACCGATGCTGTTGAGCGACATGATCGCCGAGACGGTCGTGCGGTACTTCTTCGCGATGCCGTAGACCGTGTCGCCGCGGACGACCGTGTGCGTCACGGCAGTCGCAGGTGCAGCCGGAGCCGGCTTCGCCGACGCGGCAGCCGCGGACGCGGGGGAGAGGCGCAGCTTCTGGCCGGGATAGATCACCGAGCGCCAGCCCAGCTTGTTCCAGGACAGGAGGTCGGCGGTCGCGACGCCGTGCGCGCGGGCGATGGAGGAGACGGTGTCACCGGGCTTGATCGTGTACGTGCTCGTGCGCGCGGCAGCAGGATGGGCGATGCCCCGGCTGTCGAGGTCCCTCGATGGGAGCGCCTGCACGTGGGGCGCGCCGCTCGCCGAACGCGATCCGGTCTCGGCGGCCTGGGCGGGGGCTACGGTGAGCGCTGCCGCCAGCGTCCCGACGACAGCGGCGGGTGCGGTGAAGCGCACCGGCAGTGTGCGCTGGGTGGTGATGCTCATATCGTCTCTCTCCCCGTAGATGCAGAAGAAACGCTGACACGCATGTAAACCGTTGTCAACTGGTGTGACTCGTGTGACTGCTGTGATCAGCGGTCCCGGTGACGGCGCATGCGGCGCTGGATGAGATAGTGGAGGGGTGTCTGAGAACGCTGCTGACCCCTCCGCCTGGCTGACCATCCCCGAACTCGCCGAGGCGCTCGACGAGACCCCCGGGCGCGTCCGCCGTCTTCTCGACGAGCACTACCTGATCGGCTCGCGTCGCCATGGCGCCTTCGCCGTGCCGGCCGCGTTCATCGTCGATGGCCGCCCGCTGCCGTCGCTGCGCGGAACGATCATGGCGCTGCAGGATGTCTCTTTCTCGGACGACGAGGTCATCGACTGGCTGCTCGCCGAAGAGGAGACGCTCGGACGCACGCCGATCGCGGCTCTGCTGGCCGGCCACAAGAGCGAGGTCCGACGCGTCGCGCGAACCCTGGCCTGAGGCCCTCTTAGCACGGTTCGCTCAGGCGGAACGCGCGATAGCCGCCTCGGCGAGAGCGCTCAGCGCCTGCCTCGCCTGTTCGTTCAGGTCCGCGTCCTCGAGAGCGGCCACCGCGGCCTCCGAGTACTCGGCGATCATCTGCTCGACCTGTTCGGCGGCTCCCGTCGAGCGGATCAGGTGCTGTAGCTCCGCCACGTCGGTCGCGGTCAGATGCGGGTCGCCGATGCGCGAGTCGAGATGCGCGCGTGCGTCCTGTGGCAGCGCCTCACGTGCGATCGCGATGAGCGCCGTGCGCTTGCCTTCGCGAAGGTCGTCGCCGGCGGGCTTGCCGGTGACGACCGGGTCGCCGAACACGCCGAGCACATCGTCGCGCAGCTGGAAGGCCATGCCGACCGGATGCCCGAAGGCGCGCAAGCGCGCGAGCAGACGGTCGTCCGCGCCGGCGAGAGTCGCACCGAGCAGGATCGGCTGCTCGACGCTGTAGCGGGCGGACTTGAGGGCAGCGACCCGCAGCGCCCGTGGAAGGAGTGAGTCGGGCGGATTCACGCTCCATGCCGACTCCTCGGTGATGTCGAGCATCTGCCCTACGGTCACGTCGCGACGCATGCGCGCGTACTCGGCTCGGGTCGCGGCGGCATGCGGATGCCCGTCGAGCGTCTCCTCCAGAAGATCGTCGCTCCACGCGACCAGGAGGTCGCCGAGCAGCACGGCAGCAGACCGGCCGAAAGCCTCCGCATCGCCGTGCCAGCCGGCTTCGCGGTGTGCGGCTTCGAGCGCGCGGTGCGAGGCGGGGCGACCGCGGCGCGTGTCGGAGTTGTCGATGAGGTCGTCGTGCACCAGAGCCGCCGACTGGAAGATCTCCAGCGCAGCTCCGAGGCCCCAGAGGGCGGCATCCGGCTCGCGACCGCCTGATGCCGCGAGCCATCCGGCATGGGCGAAGCGCGCCCGAAGACGCTTTCCGCCGCTCAAGGTCGCTGCAGCGGCGCCGAGGAACGTCTCGGCGTCCGGGCCGTACTCGGTGCTGCGGGAGCGCATGCTCAGCAGAAACGCGTCAAGGCGTTCCGCAACGGCGTCTGTGACGGGAGATGCTGACACGATTCCCAGCCTAGATGCAGGCAATCGGGGCCGGCCCGGCTAGCCGACGGCCCGCGTGCAAGGGTAGACTTGACTGACCGAACCGAGGGGGTTGGACATGCCTCTTTCCGAACAAGAGCAGCGCATGCTCGATGAGATGGAACGCCATCTTCTCCAGCACGACGCAGACGTCGTCACCGCGCCGTCCGGCGATCGCGCGCTCAGCTATCGCAACCTGGTCTACGGCGCGCTCCTGCTGCTCGCCGGCATCGGCGGACTCGTGGCCGCCGTGGCCGCAGGCGACAAGGTGGGTGTCGTCGGAAGCGTCATCCTCGGTGTCGTCGCGTTCCTCGCCATGCTGGGTGGCGCGATTCTGGCCTTCACGCCTGTTCGCCGTACCTCGGCGTCTGCCGCATCCACGAAGCCGCGGGCGGCGAAGTCACGCGACTCCTCCTTCATGGATCGCATGAGCGATCGCTGGGATCGACGCCAGGACGAGCGCTGATCTGACCCACTACGAAGCCCGGATGCCATGCATCCGGGTTTTTTCGTGCTTCGACTGGTTGCTTCCCTCCACCCGCCCTCCACTCGCACTCCACTGCCCTCCACGCCCGTCATTCCGCGGAATGACGGGCGTTCTGCGTTCCGCACTCAGAAGATCAGCAGGAACGAGGGGCGGATTTTCGTAGGAAAGTGGAGCGAAGTGGAGTAAAGTGGTGCGCACCTCGGGTTGGCCGGACGCAGAGGGGGTGATGGCCAGTGCTATTGGGTACCCACACACCGAAGCTCGACGACAAGGGCCGTGTGATCCTTCCTGCGAAGTTCCGAGAGGACCTCGCCGGGGGCATCGTGGTCACCCGCGGGCAGGAGCGCTGCCTCTACGTGTTCAGCACCGCCGAATTCGAGGCCAAGCACGAGCGGGTCCGTCAGGCCCCGCTCACCGACAAGCAGGCACGCAGCTTTCTGCGCATGTTCCTCTCCGGAGCCAGCGCTGAGATGCCAGACAGCCAGAACCGCATCACGATCCCGGCCCACCTGCGTCAGTACGCGGGTCTGGAGAAGGAGCTGGTCGTCACCGGTGTCGGCGCCCACGCCGAGATCTGGGACGCGGCCGCCTGGAACGCATACCTCGAGAGCAACGAAGAGTCCTACGCCGATCTGGAACAGGAGGTGATTCCCGGCTTGTTCTGACCACGGCTGTGATGCCTCGCCGCTCCGCCCCGACACACTTCCCCGGTGCCGGGTCGAGCGGAGAGGAATCAGAGCCGGAGGTCACGGGAGAAGATCATGAGCATCCGCGACATCCACACCCCGGTGCTGCTGGAACGCTGCATCGAGCTGCTCGCACCCGCGCTGCAGCACGACGGAGCGGTGCTCGTCGACGCCACCCTCGGCATGGGAGGCCACTCCGAGGCATTTCTCGAGCGCTTCCCCGGCACCCGGCTGATCGGCCTCGACCGCGACACCGACGCCCTCCGCATCGCGGGGGAGAGGCTGGCGCCGTTCGGCGACCGCGTCACCCTCGTGCACACCGTCTACGACGAGATCGGCCTGCACGCGCAGGGCGCCTCGGCGATCCTCTTCGATCTGGGCGTCTCGTCCCTGCAGCTCGACGAAGCAGAACGAGGCTTCGCGTACTCGAAGGACGCCCCGCTCGACATGCGCATGGATCAGACCAAGGGGCGCACGGCGGCGACCATCCTCGCCGAGTACAGCGAGGGGCAGCTGCGCCGGATCTTCGAGCGCTTCGGTGAGGAGAAGCTCGCCGGTCGCTACGCCCGGTTCATCGTGCAGGCGCGGGAGCAGCATCCGCTGACCCGCTCGGGCGAGCTCGTCGACCTTCTGGTCGAAGCGACCCCCGCCGCGGCGCAGCGTGCCGGTCACCCCGCGAAGCGCGTCTTCCAGGCGCTGCGCATCGAGGTGAACTCCGAGCTGAGCGTTCTCGCCGACGCCATCCCGGCTGCGATGGATGCGCTCACGGTCGGCGGTCGGATCGCCGTCATGGCCTATCAGTCCCTGGAGGACCGCCTGGTCAAGCAGGCGTTCGCCGCGGCGTCGTCGTCGACCGCACCCGCCGGGCTCCCCGTGGAGCTGCCGGAGCACGCCCCCCGCTTCCGCGTGCTCACGAAGGGCGCTGAGCTCGCGCGCGATGACGAGAAGGCGCGCAATCCTCGCGCAATACCGGTGCGGCTCCGTGCCGCAGAGAAGCTGAGGGAGACGTCATGAGCCTGCAGACAGCCCGCGTGCAGCCGCAGCCGCAGCCGCAGCCCCAGCGCAGTGAACCCCGGCGTCGGCTGACGCCCGTGACCGCGCCCGCAGCCGCGCGCCGACCCCGGCTGGCGTACGCAGCCCTCGCCGTCGGCGGTGCTCTGGCCATCGGGGCCGCCCAGATGGGCATCTCGCTCGCCACCACCCAGGACGCCTTCGTGCTCGCCGACCTGAACATCCAGCAGCACGAACTCGGTCTGCAGAAGCAGGCGCTGCACGAGAACCTCGTGGGCATCAGCTCGCCGCAGTCCCTCGCGGTGAAGGCGGATGGCATGGGCCTCGTCGTGGCCGGATCGGCGTCATACCTGAGGCTCAGCGACGGGAAGGTGCTCGGCGCCAGCGACGGCGCCAACTGGGCATCCACCGTCGATCCGAACGGCGCAACCAAGGTCGGCAACGCGCTCCTCGCCCCTCCGCCGCCCACGGCGGCGGAGAAGAAGGCCGCGGAGGAGGCCGCCGCGAAGCGCGACGAAGCTGCCGCCGGCACAGTCGAACCGGCAGGCCCTCCCGTGATCACAGACGGCCTTCCGACCCCCACCACCCGATAGCCGCACCCGACGGAGACGCGCATGACGACTCGAGCCACTCGCGCACAGCGCCGACGTACAGCGGTCGCCCTGGCCGTCATCCTCATGGTGCTCGGCGCCTTCGTCTTCCGCCTCGTCGACATCCAGGTGGTGCACGCCGATGACCATGTCGCCGAAGGCGTCAACACCGGCAACCTCGGCTCGACCCAGGTGATCGCGGGGGCGCGCGGTGACATCGCCGACACCGACGGCACGGTGCTCGCCTCGAGCGTGCTGGTCTATGACGCGGAGCTCTCACCGCTGCTGATCCGTCAGTTCGAAGAGCAGACAGACGAGAAGAAGAAGCCGAAGCTGGCCTGGGAAGACGCCAGTGAGCGCATCGCCGACATCGCGGGAATCGACGTCGACGACCTGCGCGACAACGTGTCGAAGAAGATCGAGCAGGACCCGAACTCCCAGTACCTCGCGCTCGCCACAGGGCTCAGCACCGAGCAGTACCTGAAGCTGCGCGAACTGAAGACCGACGACGGCCTCGCCTACATCGCGATGAAGCCGCGCTCTGTGCGGGTGTACCCCAACGGAGCGGTCGCCGGCAGCGCCCTCGGCTTCCTCGACGGGTCGGGAAAGCCCCTCTACGGCGTCGAGCTGATGGACGACGCGTGCCTCTCGGCGAAGAACGGCGAGATGACCTACCTGCGCGGACAGGGCGGCGTGAAGATCCCTGGCAGCGAGCAGATCACCCCCGCCACCGACGGCGGCACGGTGCAGCTCACGATCAACAGCGATCTGAACTGGTACCTGCAGCAGATGATCGCCGAGGAGGCGAAGAAGCAGGGCGCCAAGGCGGGCTCGGTCACCGTCGTCGACGTCAAGACGGGCAAGATCCGCGCGATGGCCGAGTACCCGTCGCTCGATCCCAATGACGTGAACTCGGTGGACGACGACTACTGGCGCTCGCAGGTTTTCTCGTACTCGTTCGAGCCCGGCTCGACGTTCAAGCCGGTGACGGCGGCGTCGGTCATCAATGAGGGAGCGGCGACGCCGCTGACCTCGGTGACGGCTCCCGACCACAAGAAGTTCCCGAACGGAGCGGTCGTCAACGATCCGTTCAAGCACCCGACCTATCAGTACACGTTCGCCGGCGCGCTGATCGACTCGTCGAACGTGTCGCTGTCACAGTTCGGCACGATGATCTCGCCCGAGAAGCGCTACGACTACCTGAAGAAGTTCGGCGTCGCGCAGAAGACCGCTGTGGGCTTCCCTGAAGAGGTGTCCGGCCTGATCCACGATCCCGCGAAATGGGGGCCGCAGGGGCTGTACACCACCACCTTCGGGCAGGCGTTCACGGTCACTCCCGCACAGATCGCGGGCGCGTACCAGGCCCTCGCGAACGGCGGCGAGAAGCTCGACCTGTCGCTCGTCGAATCATGCACGAGCGGGGACGGCACGGTGATCACCCCCGACGCCCCGAAGAGCGAGCGCGTCGTGACCGAGAAGACAGCGAAGACCGTGCAGCGGATGCTCGAGAACGTCGCCGTGCAGGGCGGTCTCGCCAAGACGATCGAGGTGCCCGGCTACCGCATCGGCATCAAGACCGGTACGGCGCAGAAGCCGGACGGCAAGGGCGGCTACAAGAAGGGCGTCTACTTCACCAATATGGCGGGCATGGCGCCGATCGAGGATCCGCAGTTCGTCGTGCTGGTCACCCTGGACGAGCCGACTAGGATTAGGAACTCCGGGGCCACCGCCGCCGCCTTCCAGAAGGCGATGACGCAGGTGCTGAAGACCTACCGCGTCGCCCCCTCCTCGCAGCCCATGGATGAGCTGCTCCCGAAATTCGACTAGCCGGCATCGCGCCGCGCAAGGAGATGCCACATGATCGCCCTTCCGCTCGCCGAGATCGCCGAGATCCTGCACGGTGAGCTGCGTCTGCACGCCCCGCACACGGCCGAGACCGTCGTCGACGGGACCGTCGACACCGACTCCCGCGAGATGACCACCGGTTCGATCTTCGTCGCCAAGCCCGGCGAGGTGACCGACGGTCACAACTTCGTCGGCGCCGCCGCAGAGGCCGGCGCGGTGCTCGCCATCGTCGAGCGCCCGGTCGACGTCGCGGTGACCCAGATCGTCGTCGCCGACGCCGTCGCCGCCCTCGCCGACCTCGCCCGCGAGGTCGTCGCGCGCGTGCGCGCCGCGGGCGCGCTGAAGATCGTCGGCATCACCGGGTCGAACGGCAAGACCACCACCAAGAACTTCCTCGCCCGGATCCTCTCGGAGGAGGGCGAGACCGTGGCCCCGGTGCGCTCGTACAACAACGAGGTCGGGGCGCCCCTGACGATGCTGAGGGTCACACCCACCACACGGTTCCTGGTCAGCGAGTTCGGCGCCGCAGGCGCCGGCAGCATCGCGCGCCTCGCAGGTCTCGTGACGCCCGATGTGTCGGTCGTGCTGATGGTGGGGCTCGCGCACGCCGGCGGCTTCGGAGGCATCGAGGCGACCGCGAAGGCGAAGTCGGAACTGGTCTCCGCCGCTCGAACCGACGGCACGGCCGTGCTCAACATCGACGACCCGCGCGTCTGGGCCATGCGGTCGCTCGCCGAGGAGCGCGGGATGAACGTGGTCGGGTTCGGTCAGCATCCGGATGCCGAGGTCCGGGCCGACCGCATCGAGGTGGCTGCCAACGGCACGTCGGCCGTCATCCAGGCCGACGGCGAGGAGATCCCGCTGCGGCTGCAGGTGCTCGGCGCCCACCACGTGCACAACGCCCTCGCAGCGATCGCCGCGGCCCGAGTCCTCGGTGTGCCCGTCACGCACTCGATCAGCCGTCTGGAGACCGTGGAGATCGCCGAGCGGTGGAGGATGCAGCCGATGGGCTCCGACCGCGTGCGCATCATCAACGACGCCTACAACGCGAGCCCCGACTCGATGGCAGCAGCGCTGCGCACCCTCGCCCAGATCGTGGCGCCTGGCGAGCGCACCGTTGCGGTGCTGGGTGCCATGAGCGAGCTCGGCGAGACGGCGGGGGAGGAGCACGACCGCATCGGGCTGCTCGCCGTGCGTCTGAACATCCAGCGCATCGTGGTCGTCGGCCCTGAGGCACGACGGCTGTATCTCGCGGCCGTCGGCGAGGGATCCTGGGACGGCGAGGCCGTGCACCTGCTGGACCAGGACGCTGCCTTCGAGTACCTGAAGGGCGAGCTGCGCGACGGTGACCGCGTGCTGGTGAAGTCGTCCAACTCCGCGGGGCTCCGGCATCTCGGCGATCGTCTGGGAGAATCGTTCTCGTGAGGTCCTTGCTTATGGCGACGGCGATTTCGCTCGCCTTCTCGCTCTTCCTGACCCCCGTCTTCCTGAAGGTGTTCCGCCGGATCGGATGGGGGCAGGTGATCCGCACCCCCGAGGACATCGCGAACCCGAGCCACGAGGCCAAGCGCGGCACCCCCACCATGGGTGGCGTCATCTTCATCGTCGGAACGATCCTCGGGTACTTCGCGGGGAGCCTGTTCGGCGGCACGACTCCGGCGCTGTCGGCGATCCTCGTGCTGTGGCTGATGGTCGGGTTCGGCGTGGTCGGCTTCATCGACGACTACATGAAGATCCGCAGTCAGCGCAGCCTCGGCCTCTCCGGCTGGCGCAAGATCGTCGGGCAGCTGCTCGTGCTGGTTCCGTTCGGCATCGTGGCCCTGAACTTCCCGAACCGCCTCGGCCAGTACCCGGCCAGCGGACACGTGTCGCTGTTCCGTGACATCTCCTGGCTGAACCTCTTCGCGTTCGGCGCCGTGCTCGGCTGGATCCTGTACCTCATCTGGGTGTCGGTGATCGGCGTCGCGACCTCGAACAGCGTCAACCTCACCGACGGACTCGACGGTCTGGCGGCAGGTGCCGGTGTGGTCGTGGTCGGTGCATACAGCCTCATCGCGTTCTGGCAGTTCAAGCAGTCGTGCGTCGGCGCGCTCATGGTGCAGGCCGGCTGCTACGAAGTCCGAGAACCGCTGAACCTCGCCACCGTCTCCGCGGCGTTCGCGGGCGGACTGGTCGGATTCCTGTGGTGGAACGCCCCCAAGGCGAAGGTGTTCATGGGCGACGTCGGATCCATGGCGATCGGCGGCGTCATCACCGCGATGGCGATCCTCACGCGAACCGAGCTGCTCCTGCTCGTGATCGCCGGCATCTTCGTGCTCTCGTCAGGCTCGGTGATCCTGCAGCGGCTCTACTTCAAGGTGACGGGGGGCAAGCGGCTCTTCCTGATGAGCCCGTTCCACCACCACCTCGAGATGCGCGGCTGGGCAGAGGTGACGATCGTCGTGCGCCTGTGGATCATCGCCGGCCTGCTCGCCGTCTCGGCCGTCGGCCTCTTCTACGTCGACTGGCTGATCCAGGCATGAGCGCTCGGCTGGATACGCTCACGAGCTGGCACTCCGACTGGTCGGGACTGCGCGTCGCCGTACTCGGGCTGTCGGTGACCGGATTCTCCGCGGCCGACACCCTCACCGAGCTCGGCGCCGAGGTCCTCGTGCTCTCGGAGGGCGCATCGGACGAGTACGCCCGCCTCGTGCCTGTGATCGGTGCGCGCCTCGAACTGGGCCCGCTCACCGATGTGCCCGAGGCGCTGCGCGAGTTCGCGCCTGACGTCGTGATCGCCTCGCCCGGCTTCCCGCCCTCGCATCCGCTGATCCGGTGGACGCGCGAGAGCGGCATCGCGCTCTGGGGAGACGTCGAACTCGCATGGCGCGTACGCGACAAGGTCGTGCGCGCCGACGGCGAGCCGGCCGAATGGGTGCTGATCACCGGCACCAACGGCAAGACGACGACCACTCAGCTCACCGCGACGCTGCTTCAGGAGGGTGGGCTGCGCGCTGCGCCGTGCGGCAACATCGGAGTCCCCGTGCTCGACGCCGTGCGCGACCCTGGCGGATTCGATGTGCTCGTGGTCGAGCTGTCGAGCCACCAGCTCTGGTACATCGGTCAGTCTGAGGTCGCCGGTCAGCTCGTCCCCTACGCCTCGGTCTGCCTGAATCTCGCCGACGACCACCTGGTGTGGCACGGCAGCGCCGACGCGTACCGCGAGGCGAAGTCGTTCGTGTACCGGCACACGAAGGTGGCCTGCGTGTACAACAAGGCGGACGTGGCCACCAGACGGATGGTCGAAGATGCCGACGTCACCGAGGGTGCGCGCGCCATCGGATTCGATCTTGGCACCCCAGGTCCCAGTGATCTCGGCATTGTCGACGGGATCCTGGTCGATCGAGCCTTCCACGACGATCGGCGCAACAGCGCCCTCGAGCTGACGACGGTGACCGACCTGCGTGCCGTTGGCCTCGATGCGCCGCACATCGTCCAGAACATCCTCGCCGCGGCTGCGCTCGCGCGGTCCTTCGGCGTCGAGCCCTTCGCGATCCGTGAGGCGCTGCAGGGATTCTCCCTCGATGCGCACCGCATCCAGGTGGTGGCCGAGCATCGGGGCATCCGCTGGGTCGACGACTCGAAGGCGACCAACCCGCATGCGGCGGCGTCGTCGCTGCGGGCGTATCCCGGCGCGGTGTGGGTGGTCGGAGGCGACCTCAAGGGCGTCGATCTCGGCGAGCTCGTCGCTGAGGCAGGGCGGACCGCGGGCGCGGCGATCGTGATCGGCGTCGACCGCGAACCCGTTCTGACGGCATTCGAGCGACACGCATCCCAGGTGCCGGTGTTCGAGGTCATCCCCGGTGAGACTGGGGATGTCATGGATCGCGTCGTTGAACTGGCGACGGGGATCATCGTGGGCGAGGGCACGGTTCTGCTGGCCCCCGCGGCGGCATCCTTCGACCAGTTCTCGAGTTACGCGGACCGGGGAGAGCGCTTCGCACAGGCGGTGCGCGCATGGATCGAGCAGTCCGGATCGTGAGCAGGGGAGTCGCGGATGACACAGGTCGGACGCCCTCCGCGCACTGACGAACGGGGTCTCGCAGCCCGGGTCTCTCTGGGGCGCCTCTTCACCGCGCCGACCACCGAGTTCGTGCTCATCGCCTCGACCGCGCTCGTCCTCACAGTCTTCGGATGGGTCATGGTGCTGTCCGCCACGAGCGCGAAGCCCGACCCGTGGGATGGAGCGATCAAGCAGGGGATCTTCGCGCTGATCGGCATCCCGCTGATGCTGCTCATCAGCCGGCTCCCCGTGAAGTTCCTCGGGCGCATCGCGTGGCCCGCCCTGATCGGGGCGACGGTGCTGCAGCTGCTCGTGTTCGTCCCCGGTCTGCGCGTGTCGTCGTACGGCAACACCAACTGGATCCGCATCGCCGGGTTCCAGCTGCAGCCGTCCGAGTTCCTCAAGCTGACCCTCGCCCTGTGGATCGCCTACGTGCTGCTGCGCAAGCGCGCGCGCCTCGGCATCTGGCATCACGTGTTCATCCCCGTGGTGCCCGTCTCTGCGCTCGTCATCGGGACGGTGATCGGAGCGAAAGACCTGGGCACGGCGATGGTGCTCGTGCTCATCATGCTCGGCTGCCTGTTCTTCTCGGGCGTCAAGCTGCGGCTCTTCATCCTGCCGATGATCCTCGGGGTCATCGCCGTGGCGTTCTATGCGGCCTCGAGCGACAACCGGATGGGGCGCATCCTGTCGGCGCTCAACCCGGAGGCCTGCGACAACTCCGGTCCCTGCTACCAGGCCGTGCACGGCATCTGGGGCATGGCGAACGGCGGCATCTTCGGCGTGGGCCTCGGCAACTCGCAGGAGAAGTACGGCTGGCTCCCGGCGGCCGAGAACGACTATATCTTCGCGATCGTCGGCGAGGAGCTCGGGCTGATCGGGTGCGTGCTGGTGCTCGCGCTGTTCGCGGTCCTCGCGATCGGCGTCTTCCGCATCGTGCGCCGCTCGGATGACCCGTTCGTCCGCGTGGCGGCCGGCGGGATCGGCGTGTGGATCCTGGGTCAGGCGCTCATCAACATCGGCGTCGTCCTGCGGGTCTTCCCGGTGATGGGCGTTCCTCTGCCGTTCATGTCGCAGGGCGGCACGGCACTGATCTCGGTCCTCGCGGCGTGCGGAGTGCTGCTGGCGTTCGCGCGCACCATGCCCGCTTCTGCAGCCGAGGCCCCGCCCGCACCCGCGATGGCCGCCGGTGCGACAGCGAGGGGTAAGGTCGCGAGGTGACTTCGTACCTCCTCGCCGGCGGTGGCACCGCCGGCCATGTGAACCCCCTGCTCGCCGTCGCGGATCTGCTGCGTCAGCGCGAAGGTGATGACGTGCTGGTGCTCGGCACGAAGGAAGGGCTCGAGTCGCGCCTGGTCCCCGAGCGCGGCTACGAGCTGCTCATCGTCGACAAGGTGCCGTTCCCGCGCCGCCCGAACCGGGCGGCCATCGTGTTCCCCGCGGCGTTCCAGCGGGCGGTGGCGCAGGTGCGCGCGCACATCCGGCGCCATGGCGTCGATGTGGTCATCGGCTTCGGCGGCTACGCATCTGCGCCCGCGTACATCGCCGCGCGCCGCGAGCGGATCCCGTTCGTGGTGCACGAGGCGAACGCCAAGCCCGGGCTCGCCAACGTGCTCGGCGCTCGCACCGCGGCAGCGGTCGGGGTGGCCTTCGAGGGCACGCCGCTGCGGAGAGGGGAGGTCGTCGGGATGCCTCTGCGCCGGGAGGTGGTCGAGCTCGATCGCGCCGGCCTGCGTGCCGACGCGGCCGAGTACTTCGGGCTCGACGCGGATCGACCCGTTCTGCTCGTCTTCGGCGGCTCGCTCGGAGCCCTCCGACTGAACGAGGCGTTCGCCGGGTCGTGGGGCGACGTGCTCGCAGCGGGCTGGCAGCTGCTGCATGCCACGGGCGAGCGCAGCGACCTCGTCGATCCGGAGGTGCCCGGCTATGCGATGCGTCGCTACATCGACCGGATGGATCTGGCCTTCGCTCTTGCCGACCTGATCGTCTCCCGCGCGGGCTCCGCCACCGTCAGCGAGATCAGTGCGCTCGGCATCCCCGCCGTCTACGTGCCCTACTCGGTCGGCAATGGGGAGCAGCGCCTGAACGCCTCCTCCGCAGTCGCGGCGGGCGCGGCCGTCCTGCTCGACGACGCGACTTTCGACGCCGATGTGGTGCGCGAGCGAATCATCCCGCTGCTCGGCGATCGTCAGCAGATCGACGCGATGGCGTCCTCCGCCGAGCGCATCGGGTCGCGGACGGGTGCTGAGGATCTCATCGCGCTCGTCGATCGCGCCCTCGCCGAAAAGTAGACTGGGAGCGACATGATCAGACCCGACCTCACCCTCCCCATCCCCGACGAGATCCGCTCCGCCCACTTCATCGGCATCGGCGGATCCGGGATGAGCGGACTCGCGAAGATGTTCCTCGATGCGGGCATCCGCGTCTCCGGCTCCGACCGCGCCGACAGCGCCAACCTGCGTGCTCTCGCGGCCGCCGGTGCCACGGTGCACGTCGGCCATGATGCCGCGCACCTGGGCGACGCCGACACGGTGATCCACACGGGCGCCATCTGGCCCGAGAACCCCGAGTTCACGACGGCCAAGCAGCGCGGACTGCACGTCATCCACCGCTCCCAGGCCCTGTTCTGGCTGATCGGGGGTCGCCGTCTCGTGTCGGTCGCCGGGGCGCACGGCAAGACCAGCTCGACCGGGATGCTCGTCACCTCACTGCAGGCTCTCGGTGCCGACCCGAGCTTCGTCAACGGCGGGGTCATCGAGCAGCTCGGCGTCTCCAGCGGCACCGGCACCGACGAGCTCTTCGTCATCGAGGCCGACGAATCGGACGGCACCTTCGAGCTCTACGACACGGCGATCGCGGTCATCACGAACGTCGACCCTGACCACCTCGATTTCTTCGGCTCCGAGGACGCCTTCTACGACGCCTTCGTGCGCTTCGCCGATGGGGCCCGAGAGGCTGTCGTGATCTCGAGCGACGATGCGGGAGCCCAGCGCGTGCGCGCCGGCCTCACCCACCGCACGGTCGTCACTTTCGGCCGTGCTGCCGACGCAGACCTGCGGATCGACGACATCGCCGCAGCCGGCGGGGTATCCGCCACGCTCGTGCACGGCGACCAGTCGGTGCGCATGCAGCTGGGTGTGCCGGGAGCGCACAATGCGATCAACGCCGGTGGCGTCGTCGCCGTGCTGCTGACTCTCGGCTACGACCTCGAGGCCGCCGTGCGCGCAGTCGAGGGCTTCGCGGGCACCGTCCGGCGCCTCGAGCTGCACGGTGAGGCCCGCGGTGTGCGCGTGTACGACGACTACTCGCACCATCCGACCGAGGTGCGCGCGGCGCTGGAGGCGATGCGCGGGGTCGCGGGCTCGGGGCGCCTCATCGCGATCCAGCAGCCGCACACATACTCGCGAACCCAGCACATGTACCGCGAGTTCGCCGAGGTCCTCGAGGAGCTCGCCGATCACACGGTCATGCTCGATGTGTACGGCGCCCGCGAAGATCCTGTTCCCGGCGTCACGGGCGAGCTGGTCAGCGGGGCCTTCACGGATCAGGGGAATGTGCACTACGTGCCGGACTGGCAGGAGGCGGCCGATTACACGGCGCGCATCGCCCGTGACGGCGACTACGTCGTGACGCTCGGCTGCGGAAACGTGTACCAGATCATCCCGCAGGTGCTCGACTCGCTGCGCCGGTCCGCCGAGGACTGAGATGCGGCGACCGGCACCGCTTCCGGCATCGCCCGAGGAGCCGCACCCGGACGAGGGCGTCGAGAGCGCTCCGTCCGTCCGTCGGCGTCGTGCCCTGCTGGGCTTCGGCGGTGGGGGAGCGGATGCCGCTGCCGCCTCCGCCGACGTGCGGATGCCGGATCCCGCCGCACCGGATGCCGATGACACCCACGACGACGGGACCGACGTCGCCAGCGGCGACGCCTCGTCGATCACGGCTGTCATCGACGAGGGGGATCGAGACGCTGTCAGCGCCTCGATCCGCAGCGGTGAGGTGTGGCGGGCGGCGCGAGCTCGCCGCAAGGCGCTGCGTGCGGAGATCAGGCGGTTCACGCAGCGGTCGCGCCGCCGCCGATTCATCGTGTGGGGCTCGGTCGGCGCGGTCGTCGCCCTGGTGCTCGGCAGCGTCATAGCCGCATACAGCCCGATGTTCGCGGTGGAGAAGATCACCGTCGCCGGCGCCAAGACGATCGACCCCGCCGTCGTGCAGCAGTCCCTGTCGGATCAGATCGGTGCACCGCTGGCGCTGGTCGATGCCGACGAGGTGAAGTCAGCACTGGGCGGATTCCCCATCATCGAGTCGTACGCGCTCGAGGTGCGGCCGCCGCGAGAGCTGCTCGTGCGCATCGTGGAGCGGACGCCCATCGGCGCCATCCGCGACGCGGACGGCTACGCGGTCGTCGATGCGGCGGGCGTCGTGCTCTCATCGAGTGCCCAGCTGCCGGAGGGGCGACCTGAGCTCGAGATCACCGGCGGCATCGACTCCGCGGCGTTTCGCAGTGCCGGGCTGGTGATGCGCTCCTTGCCGGCCGACCTGCGTGCGACCGTGACGACGGTTCGAGCCACGTCGGGCGACGACGTGACGCTGCGGCTGGCCGACGGCAAGACCGTGGTGTGGGGGAGCGAGAAGGATTCGGTCCTCAAAGCCGCCGTTCTCGTCCGGCTCATCGCCGCGTCGCCTGAATCGAAGGCCTTCGACGTGTCCTCTCCGACCGTGCCGGTGGTGCGCTGATCCCTCCTTGCACGTCGCGCGGAGGCGGTCCATCGCGCCGGGGAACTCCAAGAGGCGTCGATCACGGCGACACGCCGCGTGGGTGCGAGCGCTCGCGGGTCTTGCGCATACCGTCGATCACGAGAACGCAATACCGGGAAACAGTTTAACCCTCTCGTTGAGGTTTAAGGTTTATCCCTCGTCAGGCTCGAATAACGGAGGCCGGCCATGAGCCAGAACCAGAACTACCTCGCCGTGATCAAGGTCGTCGGCGTCGGCGGTGGCGGCGTCAACGCCGTCAACCGCATGATCGAGCTCGGACTCCGCGGAGTCGAGTTCATCGCCGTCAACACCGACGCGCAGGCGCTGCTGATGAGCGACGCAGATGTCAAGCTCGATGTGGGTCGCGAACTGACCCGTGGACTCGGTGCAGGCGCAGACCCCGAGGTGGGTCGCCGCGCAGCCGAGGACCACGCTGAGGAGATCGAGCAGGCTCTCACGGGCGCCGACATGGTGTTCGTCACCGCGGGTGAAGGTGGCGGAACCGGCACGGGCGGTGCTCCTGTCGTTGCGCGCATCGCGAAGTCGATCGGCGCGCTGACGATCGGCGTCGTGACCAAGCCGTTCTCCTTCGAGGGTCGCCGCCGTCAGAGTCAGGCAGAGGCGGGCGTGTCCAAGCTGAAGGAAGAGGTCGACACGCTCATCGTGGTGCCGAACGACCGACTCCTCGAGATCAGCGATCGCGGCATCTCCATGATCGAGGCGTTCGCCACCGCCGACCAGGTGCTGCTCGCCGGTGTGCAGGGCATCACCGACCTCATCACGACCCCGGGTCTGATCAACCTCGACTTCGCCGATGTGAAGTCCGTCATGCAGGGGGCCGGTTCGGCTCTCATGGGCATCGGCTCTGCGCGGGGCGCCGATCGGGCCATCAAGGCGGCTGAGCTGGCTGTCGAGTCGCCGCTGCTCGAAGCGTCCATCGAAGGCGCGCATGGCGTGCTGCTGTCGATCCAGGGTGGCTCGAACCTCGGAATCTTCGAGATCCACGACGCCGCCGACCTCGTCAAGGAGGCCGCGCACCCCGAGGCGAACATCATCTTCGGAACCGTCATCGACGACACCCTCGGAGACGAGGTGCGCGTCACGGTGATCGCGGCCGGCTTCGACGGTGGCGAGCCCGCCCCGCGGCTGGAGCCGATGGTCGTCGAGCGTCCGGCAGCGAACCCGCTGCCCGAGGTGCGTGTCGAAGAGAAGCCCTCCGAGGAGCGCGTCGAGCCGGCAAAGCCGGCCGCAGCCCCGGCGCCCGTGGCATCGCACATCGAGCCGGCGTTCTCGGACGACGACATCGACATCCCCGAGTTCCTGAAGTGATCCTGTGCCCGACGTGGATCTGAGTGCGCGGCTGTCGGCGATCGATGAGCGCATCGCCGACGCCGCGCGCCGGGCGGGTCGGGATCGAGGAGAGATCACCCGCATCGTGGTGACCAAGTTCCATCCGGCCTTCCTGGTGCGCGAGCTGCACGCTCTCGGCGTCGTCGATGTCGGTGAGAACCGGCAGCAGGAGATGTCCGCGAAGCGCGCCGCTCTCGACGATGTCGACATGCGCTGGCACTTCATCGGTCAGGCGCAGACCAATAAGGCCGCGGCGATCCGCCGCGACGCCGATGTGGTCCATTCCGTCGACCGGGTGAAGCTCGCGGATGCCCTGCATCGTGCGGATGCGGGCGGCGAACCGCTCGACGTGCTGGTGCAGGTCAACCTGACAGACGATCTCGGTCGCGGTGGCAGCACGCTCTTCGATGCCGAGACGCTGGCAGAGCACGTGCTCCAGCTTCCGTCGCTCCGACTTCGCGGCGTCATGGCAGTCGCTCCACTCGACGAGGAGCCCGCGAGGGCCTTCGCGCGGCTGCGCGGAGTGGCCGACCGCATCCGCGCGCTGGCACCCGCCGCGACGTGGATCTCCGCCGGGATGACCGGCGATTTCGAGGCGGCGATCGATGCGGGTGCGACACACCTGCGGATCGGTTCCGCAATCACAGGCCCGCGCCCCGACCGGGGTTAGCCTTTCAACCAGACCAGCCCGAACGTTCGAACCGGAGGACACGATGGGTAACCCGCTGAAGAAGACCATGGTGTATCTCGGCCTCGCCGATGAGGAAGAGGTCTACGAGGAGGAGGCCGCGCAGACGCCTGCGCGAGCCCCGCGTGAGAAGCACGAGACCCCTGAGCGGGACGAGGTCGTGCCGGCCCCTGTCACGCCCCTGCGTCGACCGACCGCCGTGCGTCAGCCGGCCGCCGGCGCGGTCAACGAGATCCTCACCGTGCACCCGAAGCAGTACCGTGACGCGCAGATCATCGCCGAGAACTTCCGCGAGGGCGTTCCCGTGATCATCAATCTGTCGCAGATGAGCGACGCCGACGCGCGTCGCCTGATCGACTTCGCGAGCGGCCTGTCGCTGGGTCTCTACGGACGTATCGAGCGAGTCACCAGCAAGGTCTTCCTGCTCTCGCCCGAGAACATCGCCGTGTCGGGACAGGGCGGCATCGCGCAGGCGGATTCCGCCTCGTTCGACTCCTGAGCCGTGGGAACGATCCTCAGCATCATCGGCGGCATCGTCGAACTGGTGCTGACGCTCTACGTGTTCGTGCTCATCGTTCGCCTGGTGCTCGAGTACATCCCGATGTTCAACCGATCCTGGCGCCCCTCGGGCGCCGGCCTGGTGGCGGCGGAGATCGTCTACACGGTCACCGACCCGCCCATCCGCTTCTTCCGCAGGCTGGTCCCGCCGCTGCGGCTCGGCGCCATAGCGCTCGATTTCGGGTTCATGCTGACCATGCTCAGCGTGTTCATCCTGATGGCGATCGTGCGCGCACTGACCTGATCGACCTGCGCCGCTCAGACTGGGGGACTATGCTTGGCTCCCAGGCGCGCGCCCCGGGTACGCGTCAAAAGAACCACATCGCCGGCTCTCAGCGACTGGCAACTGAACTCATCGAAAGAGGAGCCACCCATGGCACTTACCCCGGATGACGTCGTCCACAAGGAGTTCCAGCACGTCCGATTCAAGGACGGCTTCGACCCCGAGGAGGTCGACGACTACCTCGACGAGATCGTCGTTGAATGGCGCAAGACCATCGAGGAGAACAACGAGCTGAAGGCGAAGCTCGCGGCCTTCGAGTCCGGCGAGAACGCGCCGGAACCCGTCGCAGCTGCACCTGCTCCGGCTCCTGCCGCCGAGGCGTCGTCGACCGGCACCTCCGCCGGCATCATCGAACTCGCTCAGCGCCTCCACGACGAGCACGTCGCCGAGGGTGAGGCGAAGCGCAAGCAGCTCATCGAGGATGCCGAGGCAGAGGTCGCTCGCATCCGCACCGAGGCCGAGGCCAAGCAGCGCGAGGAGTCGGCACGACTCGAGCGCGAGCGCAACACCCTCGAGGGTCGCATCACCGAGCTCCGCGAGTTCGAGCGCGACTACCGCGGCAAGCTGCGCGCGATGATCGAGGGCCAGCTGCGCGACCTCGACCAGAAGTCTCCGACGGACTCGACGCCCGTCTCCGCCATCGGCCTGTAGGTCACTCTTGGCAGGACGTCGTCCCCTTCGTCGGTCGGCGGCCGGTGCGATCGTCGCGATTCTCGCGGCGCTCGTGCTGGCCGCCGATCAGTTTGTGAAGCACCTCACGATCGAGAACCTCCCGAAGCACGAGGCCGTGCCGGTGCTGGGTGAGTTCCTCCAGCTGTACTACGTGCGCAACTCCGGAGCAGCGTTCTCCATCGGCTCCAACATGACGTGGATCTTCACGATCGCCATGGCGATCGTGGCGGGGGTCATCGTCTGGAAGACGTTCGAACTCAGCTCCCGCCTCTGGGCCGTGGTGATGGGATGTCTTCTGGGTGGGGTTCTCGGCAATCTCACCGATCGACTGCTGCGCGAGCCCGGTTTCGCCGTCGGCCATGTGGTCGACATGATCTCGATGCCGTGGATGCTGCCCGCGATCTTCAACGTCGCCGACATCTTCATCGTCTCCGGCATGATCTCGGTCGCACTCCTCGTGGTGTTCGGTCTGCGCCTGGACGGCACCCGCGAGCGCGACCACGGGAAGAGCGGCGCCGTCGAGGCCGTGAGCGGCCAGGAGGACGCCGCAGCGTCCGCGGGCGCCTGATCGTGCAGTCTCGCAGCCTTCCCGTCCCTGACGGGCTCGACGGCCAGCGCGTCGACGCAGCGCTGGCGAAGATGCTCGGCTTCTCGCGCACCTTCGCCGCCGAAGTGGCGGAAGCCGGAGGGGTGACGCTGGACGGCGCTCCGCTCGGCAAGTCCGACCGTCTTCGCGCCGGCGGCTGGCTCGATGTCAGCTGGTCGCCGAAGGAAGAGCCTCGCATCGAACCGATCCCGGTGCCTGATCTCGGGATCGTGTACGACGACGACGACATCGTCGTGGTGGACAAGCCCTCCGGCGTCGCGGCTCACCCCTCGCTCGGGTGGGAGGGACCGACCGTGGTGGGAGCCCTCGCCGCGGCCGGGTTCCGAGTGGCGACGAGCGGAGCGTCGGAACGCCAGGGCGTCGTGCACCGGCTCGATGTCGGGACCAGCGGGCTCATGGTCGTCGCGAAGACGGAGAGCGCCTACACCGCACTCAAGAGGGCGTTCAAAGAGCGGACCGTCGAGAAGATCTACCATGCGGTGGTGCAAGGGCATCCGGATCCGCTCAGCGGCACCATCGATGCGCCGATCGGCCGGCATCCGAATCACAGCTGGAAGTTCGCGGTCGTGCCGGACGGCAAACCGTCAGTGACTCACTACGAGACCCTTGAAGCGTTCCCCGGCGCCTCGCTGCTCGAGATCCACCTGGAGACCGGGCGCACGCATCAGATCCGCGTGCACATGGCAGCGCATCGGCACCCGTGTGTGGGAGACCCGCTGTACGGCGCCGACCCGACTCTGTCGGCCAAGCTCGGGCTCACGCGGCAGTGGCTGCACGCCCACCAGCTCGCCTTCAGCCACCCCGCCACAGGGGAGTGGGTGCAGTTCGAGTCCCCGTACCCGGCAGATTTCCAGCACGCCCTCGAGGTGCTCGACCCCGGCCGCGGGACGGACTGATCACCGCCTCCGCGGCGATGTCGGCGGCGTGCGCAAGACTGCTCGGGTGAGCATCGAGGTGAGACCGGCGACGCGCTTCGACGACGTCGCCACGCTGGTGGGGCCGAAGAATCCCGCATCCAACGTCTGCTTCTGCCTGAGCTACCGCATCGGCAGCAAAGAGAACGTCGCGCTGCGGGGCGAGGCGCGGGCGGATCGTGTCAGGGAGCTGTGCGATCACGACCCGCCACCAGGCGTCATCGCGTACCTCGACGACGTGCCGGTCGGCTGGGCCGCCCTGCATCCGCGCCGCGACACCAGCTTCGCCCGCAACCGTCTGATCCCCCATGTCGATGAGCTCGATGTGTGGTCGCTGTGGTGCTTCCGCGTGCGACCGGGCCATCGAAAGCAGGGGATCATGCACGCCCTCGTCGAGGGGGCGGTCGCGTACGCACGCGAGCGCGGTGCGCCCGCGATCGAGGGCTACCCCGTCGACAACCGCGGTGAGAAGGTCAACCAGACGATGATGTACGTCGGCACCCGCTCCCTGTTCGAGAACGCAGGTTTCGAGAAGGCAGCCGACACCGGCTCCGTTCTCGACGGCTTCCCCCGCGTCCTGATGCGGCTCGACCTCAGCGCTTGACCCGCCCGCCGCGGAAGGTCGCCGGATCGTCCTCCGCCATCGCGAGGGCGATCTTGCGCACATGCGCGTCGTCGACGTCGCCCATCGCCGCGAGGTCGTAGAAGCCGACCTCGGTCAGCTCGCCGTCAGCGGGATGCGGATCCCCCGACACCCAGGTGCAGCGGAACACGATGTCGAGGTAGTCGACCTCGTCGCCATTGGCGTAGGTCATGCGCGGAAGCTGCTGGATGAGGGCGAGCCGGTCGACCGAGACGACGACGCCGGCCTCTTCGAGGCACTCACGCGCCGCGGCATCCGCCGGCTCCTCGCCCGGCTCGACGATGCCTGAGATCGCCTGCCACGCGCCGTTGTCGGCGCGCTTGCCCAGCAGCACCTTCTCGTCGCGGAAGACGATCGCGGTCGTTCCGACGAGAGCGAGCGGTGCGGTGCCGACGTGCTCGCGGAGGGCGAGGACGAAATCAGGGGTGGCCATGCGCTCCAGCGTATCGACGGCGGTGCGAAGATTCTGTGAACCGTTCCCGCAGGCGAAGGCAATACCGGATGTGAGCACAGACAGCGAGATCATCGAGCGGTCGCTCGACGAGCCTGAGGCCTTCTCCGGGATCTTCGAGAGGCACGTCCGGCCCGTGGGCGCCTACATCCGTCGGCGGGTCGGGGCCGATGCCGTCGATGACGCGCTGAGCGAGACGTTCCTCGTCGCGTTCCGGCGTCGCGCGGCGTTCGACCGGAGTGTCGGCTCGGCGCTGCCGTGGCTGCTCGGAATCGCGACGCGCATCATGAAGCGCCACCGGGCCGACGAGGCCAGGCAGTGGCGCTCGTTCGCGGCGGCTTCGGGCGCGGCGTCTGTCGACGACGTCGGTCACCTCGGTAGCGACGAGCGGATGGACGCCGATGCCGCTGTGCGGGCGCTGGCGCCGCGGATCGCGGCGCTCTCGGCTCGTGATCGCGACACGCTGCTGCTGTATGCGTGGGGCGATCTGACCTACGAGCAGATCGCCATCGCGCTCGCCGTGCCGGTCGGAACCGTCCGCTCGAGACTCAACCGGGTACGTCGAAAGCTCGCACCTCCGGGCTCGCACTCCGCGGCCCGACTGACCTGGATGGTGAAGGAGGAGAGCGATGTCGCTTATGGAACGAACGCGTGAGCTGGGAGCACACGACGCGCATGTCGAGGAGCGCACGGTGGCTGCCGCCAGAGCAGCGCTCATGCGAGAGATCAGCCACGGCGCACCGGCGCGAGGTCGGCGCCGGATGCCCCGATGGACGGGTCTCGGCATCGGAAGCCTGGTGGCGGGCGCGGCTGTCACTGCCATCGTCATCGGCTCGGTGCTCGCCCCGCCGACGGCGCAGAGCGCCTCGGCGGCCCAGGTGCTGAACGCGGCGGCCGATGTGACCATCCGGGCCGGCGACATCGCCGTCCCGGCCGGAGAGTATCTCCTGATCCGGTCGTCCTCGGAAGGCGTCCGGTACTGGGACGCGGATATGCCGGTCAAGCCCGGGGAGGAGTGGATGCGGTTCAACAACGGGAATCGCGCGGATGCCGAGGCCGCGCTGCTGACCATGGGCGTCAGGTCGTTGTACGTGCCGGCTGATCGATCCGCCGAATGGATCAGCGTGAACGAGCCGTCACCGGCCGCTGAGGCCCTCGGCGATCGCGCTCGGGAAGCTCTGGCGGACGCGGCGACCGAGCCCGACCAGCTCCAGCGCGAGACGCTCCGCCTTGCGGGCGGCACGCAGGAGATCCGTGACGGCCAAGACGGCGAGGGCACCGTGACGCAGTACCTGGACGGTCGGCGGTTCTGGGCCGACATGCCGTCCACTGAGCCGCGCGAGCTGCTCGCCTGGATGCGTGCCAGGGTCGGGGAGTCCGCCGACAGCATAGCGTCCGACAGCTCGATCGTGGAGACCCTGGTCGATGATCCCTCCCTGCCGCTGGCGCCCCCGGAGGTTCGAGCAGCCGTGCTGCGGACGCTGGCGATACTCGACGGCTCCAGCGTCAGATCAGTCGACGGGGATGTGACCACGATCCGGTTCGAATGGTCGACGAAATGGTGGACGGCGTGGCGCGACATCGCGCTCGACACCGAGCGCGGGCTCATCGTCGGCGTCACGGACTCGGGCGCACTCACGGGCGAGGAATCCGCCATCGGAGGACTCCCGGACTGGCAACGCCGTGAGACGTACGAGGTGTCCGTGGTCGACGCAGCGCCCTAGCGTCGCGTCGGCGGGCCCGTCGATCCGGCCGACTGCCGTGTCGGTGGGCCCGCCGTAGACTCGAATCATGGCATCCGACTCCTTCGTGCACCTCCACGTCCACAGCGAGTACTCGATGCTCGACGGTGCGGCGAAGATCAATGCGATGACGCAGGCTGCGGCCGACTACGGGATGCCTGCGATCGCCGTCACCGACCACGGCAACACCTTCGCCGCATTCGAGTTCTACAACGCGGCGAAGAACGCCGGAATCAAGCCGATCATCGGTCTCGAGGCGTACATGACGCCCGGAACCCACCGCAGCGACAAGACCCGAGTGTCGTGGGGTTCGCCCGATCAGAAGAGCGATGACGTCTCGGGATCGGGCGCCTACACCCACATGACGATGTGGAGCGAGACCACGCAGGGCATGCACAACCTGTTCCGCATCAGCTCGCGTTCGAGCATGGAGGGGTACTACTTCAAGCCCCGCATGGACCGCGAACTGCTGCAGACGTACGGCAAGGGGCTGATCGCCACGACCGGATGCCCGTCGGGCGAGGTGCAGACGAGGCTCCGCCTCGGGCAGTACGACGCGGCTCGGGCAGCTGCTGCCGAGTTCCAGGACATCTTCGGGAAGGAGAACTTCTTCGCAGAGATCATGGATCACGGGCTCTCCATCGAGCGCAGGGTGATGACCGACCTGCTGAGACTCGCCAAAGACCTCAGCATCCCGCTGGTCGCCACCAACGACTCGCACTACACGCACCAGCACGAGGCGGACGCGCATGAGGCTCTGCTGTGCGTGCAGTCCGGCTCGACGATGGACGACCCGAACCGCTTCAAGTTCGACGGCGACGGGTACTACATCAAGACCGCCCAGGAGATGCGTCAGCTGTTCCGCGACCACCCGGAGGCGTGCGACAACACCCTGCTGATCGCCGAGCGGTGCCAGGTCGAGTTCGACACCTCGGCCAACTACATGCCGAAGTTCCCCGTACCCGACGGAGAGACGGAAGACAGCTGGCTGGTGAAAGAGGTCGAGGCCGGCCTGCACTACCGCTATCCGGGCGGCATCCCCGACAAGGTGCGCAAGCAGGCGGAGTACGAGCTCGGCGTCATCCTGCAGATGGGTTTCCCCGGCTACTTCCTCGTCGTCGCCGACTTCATCAACTGGGCGAAGGACAACGGCATCAGGGTGGGGCCCGGGCGTGGCTCGGGAGCCGGCTCCATGGTCGCCTACGCCATGAAGATCACGGATCTCGACCCGCTCGAGCACGGTCTGATCTTCGAGCGCTTCCTCAACCCCGACCGTGTCTCGATGCCCGACTTCGACGTCGACTTCGATGACCGTCGCCGCGGCGAGGTCATCGAGTACGTCACCGAGAAGTACGGCTCCGAGCGCGTCGCGCAGATCGTCACCTACGGCACCATCAAGTCGAAGCAGGCGCTCAAGGACGCCGGGCGCGTGCTCGGCTTCCCGTTCAGCATGGGCGATCGCCTGACCAAGGCGATGCCACCGGCGGTGATGGGCAAGGACATGCCGCTCAGCGGTATGTACGACAGTGCGCACCCGCGGTACAAGGAGGCCAGCGAGTTCCGTGCACTGATCGACACAGACCCGGAGGCGAAGACCGTCTTCGATCGGGCGCTCGGACTCGAGGGGCTGAAGCGTCAGTGGGGTGTGCACGCCGCCGGCGTGATCATGTCGTCGCACCCGCTGCTCGACATCATCCCGATCATGAAGCGCGAGCAGGACGGTCAGATCGTCACGCAGTTCGATTACCCGTCGTGCGAGTCGCTCGGTCTGATCAAGATGGACTTCCTCGGGCTGCGAAACCTGACGATCATCTCGGATGCGCTCGACAACATCCGGACGAACAGGGGCGAGGAGCTCGATCTCGAGCACCTCGGCCTCGACGATCGCGCCGTCTACGATCTGCTCGCCCGTGGAGACACGCTGGGCGTCTTCCAGCTCGACAGCCCGCCGCTGCGCTCGCTGATGCGACTGATGAAGCCCGACAACTTCGGCGATATCTCGGCACTCATCGCGCTCTACCGCCCGGGCCCGATGGGGGCGAACTCGCACACGAACTACGCCCTGCGCAAGAACGGGCTCCAGGAGATCACCCCGATCCACCCCGAGCTGGAAGAGCCGCTGGCAGACATCCTCGAGGAGTCGTACGGCCTGATCATCTATCAGGAGCAGGTCATGGCCATCGCGCAGAAGGTGGCCGGGTTCAGCCTCGGCCAGGCCGACATCCTGCGTCGTGCGATGGGCAAGAAGAAGAAGTCCGAGCTCGATAAGCAGTACGAGGGCTTCTCCGGCGGGATGAAGGAGCGCGGCTACGGCGAGGCCGCCGTGAAGGCGCTCTGGGACATCCTGCTGCCGTTCTCGGACTACGCGTTCAACAAAGCGCACTCCGCCGCATACGGCCTCGTCTCCTACTGGACCGCCTACCTCAAAGCGCATTACCCGGCCGAGTACATGGCCGCGCTGCTCACGAGCGTCGGTGACTCCAAAGACAAGATGGCGCTCTACCTCAACGAGTGCCGGCGCATGGGCATCCGGGTGCTCCCGCCTGACGTCTCGGAGTCGATCAACTTCTTCGCGGCCGTCGGAGAGGACATCCGCTTCGGCCTCGGGGCCGTGCGCAACGTCGGCAGCAACGTCGTCGACGGGATCGTCGAATCGCGGAAGGGTGGCGCGTTCACGTCTTTCCACGACTTCCTCAGCAAGGTGCCGCTGCACGTCTCCAACAAGCGCACCGTCGAGTCCCTGATCAAGGCCGGTGCCTTCGACTCGATGGGCAACACTCGCCGTGCACTGATGGAGATCCACGAGTCCGCCGTCGAAGCCGCGGTCGACCGCAAGCGGAACGAAGCTCAGGGTGCGATCGGCTTCGATTTCGACAGCTTGTACGACGACATGGAAGAGGCGGCGCCCGCCAAGGTTCCTGACCGGCCCGAATGGGTGAAGAAGGACAAGCTGGCCTTCGAGCGCGAGATGCTGGGGCTCTACGTGTCCGATCACCCGCTGGCGGGTCTCGAGGTTCCGCTCGCGAAGCACGCGTCCATCTCGATCAACGACCTGCTGACATCGGAGGACCTGCAGGATGGCGACCAGGTGACGGTCGCCGGACTCGTGACCAGCGTGCAGCACCGGGTGGCGAAGGCCAGCGGCAACCCCTACGGCATGATCACGGTCGAGGACTTCAACGGCGAGGTGACCGTCATGTTCATGGGCAAGACGTACACCGAGTTCCAGCACACGCTCCAGCAGGACGCGATCCTCGCGGTCCGCGGCCGCGTCTCGCGGCGTGACGACGGTCTCAACCTGCACGCTCAATCGGCGTTCGCACCCGACGTCGGATCCTTCGACGCCGCGGGGCCGCTGTCTCTGCTCGTTGCCGAACAGCGCGCGACCGAACGGGTCATGCACGACCTCGCCGACGTGCTGCGCCGGCATGCCGGAGAGACCGAGGTGCTGCTGCGCGTGCACCGCGGAACCTCGGCCAAGGTCTTCGAGGTGCCGATGCCCGTCAAGGTCTCCGCCGACCTGTTCGGCGATCTCAAATCGCTGCTCGGCCCGGCCTGCCTGGGCTGAGCGCACGACGACGAAACGACCGACCGAACTCCAGGGTCGGGTGGGTAGGATCGTGACTCGCGTGGCGACCCCACCCGTGAAGGAAAGGACTGCTCGATGAGCTTCGACAGGCCCAGCACTGCACCCGGCGACGCATCAGGTGACAGCGTGCGCGCTGCCTCGGAACGCGATGCCGACTGGCCCGACGACGCGGACAGCGTCCAGGAGGACGCCCTCGCGGCACCGGCGGGCGTCGACGCGCAGCGGCTGGACGGCGATGGCGAGCCGGATGACGGTGTGCTCTATGAAGATCAGGTCAAGCCCGAGTACGGCATCCTCGGCTTCACCCTGCGCGAGCTGGTCATCATCGGTGCGTGGCTCGTCGGGTTCCTCGTCTCGTTCTTCCCCATCGGCCCGATCGGCGACACCGTCTGGACCAGCGGCATCCACTGGGTCCTCATGATGGGGGTGCCGACCGCCGCGGTGTTCCTCGTCGTCCTGCGCCGCCTCTCGCCCGAGGGGATTCGCCGTGTCGGCTCGCTCGGCATCGACCAGTTCGCGTCGGTGGCAGCATCCGTCGCGGCCGTCGCCTGGGCGCAGGTGCTGTGGCAGCAGGTCGCGGCCACGGTCGCCACCGGTGCCTTCCTGATCGGATGGGCGGCGATCGTCGCGCTGCTGGCCATGCTCGTGCTCGTCGCGGTGACCGTCTTCGGCCCCGTGCTTCCCCGTCTGCGCGAGGACTTCCAGGGTCGACTCGAGACCCTCGCGCACCGCAACGCCAACCCTGTCCGCCCGGTGATCGCACGACCACGCGCCGAGCGCGAGGCCGCTCGGTCACCGTTCGGCGCACCGGACGCGCCCGGCCGCGAGGCGGACCAGGAGCCCCCCACGCACGAGCCGATGGATCCCGCCGCCGACCCGCGCGTCGAGACGGCGCTGACCGTGGTCATCCCCGCAGAGCATGCCGCCGAGGCCGGCACCTCAGCGCCGGCGCGCGCGGTGCCCGAGCAGCCCGCTTCCGAGCCCGAGGACGACGTGCTCTACAACACCGCGGCGGTGGAAGCGCTGCGCGACATCTTCGACGTCGACGAGACGACCAACCCGCGACGCCCGGTCGAGCACAACACTGCGCCCGACGGCATCTCCGGCGCCGACATCGCCGGAGCCGCAGGAGGTCCCTCCCCGGATTCCGAGGACACGTCCGCACTGGATTCCCCAGGGGAGCCGATGCTGCGTCGCGACCGCGGTGAGCAGCCCTCCGAGCCCACCGAGGCGGAGCCCATGGGTGTTGAGTCGCCCGTCGGCACCGACTCCTACGCTCCTTCCTCCAGCCGGCCGGAGCCGTTCTGGATCCTCGCGCCGACCGAGCGCGACGTCCTCGATGAACACGGCGAGCCGCTGTTCCGGATAGGCCCGACGGCATGGGCGCTGGCGATCGAGGACCGCGGCGGGGCTTTCGTCGTGCGACATGAGGACGGCCGTATCGGCTACCTCCACGACATCTCCGACATCACGAAAGGCTGAGCACGTGCGCACGATCGACCTCCGAGGGCAGTCGCTCTCTCCCGCCGACATGCTGGCCGCGGTTCCGCGAGCTGCCCAGGCTCGAGCTGAAGCGCTTGAGGCGGCCACAGCCATCGTCGAGGCAGTGCGCACGTCAGGCGAGGCCGCGCTGAGAGATCAGGCTGAGCGCTTCGATCGCGTGAGCGGGCACGCCATCCGCGTTCCGGAGGAGCACGTGGCCGAAGCCGCCGCATCCGTCGACCCCGCCGTGCGCGCAGCCCTCGAGGCGGCCATCGACCGGGTCCGTCGCGGCTCAGCGGCTCAGGTCCCTGCTCCGCAGACCACCGACATCGGCGCCGGCGCTCGGATCACTCAGCGGTGGCAGCCGGTCACCCGGGCCGGCGTGTACATCCCCGGCGGCAAGGCACCGCTGGCGTCCAGCGTCGTGATGAACGTCGTCCCCGCTCAGGTCGCCGGCGTCACGTCGATCGCCCTCGCCTCGCCGCCGCAGGCGGCCCACGGCGGCAGGGTGCACCCGACGATCCTCGCCGCCGCGTCCCTTCTCGGCATAGACGAGATCTATGCGATCGGCGGCGCCGGAGCCATCGGCGCTCTGGCGCACGGGGTCTCCGGCATCGGCCTCGATCCCGTGGACGTCGTTTCCGGCCCAGGCAACAACTACGTCGCATCAGCCAAGCGCGTCGTCGCCGGCGTCGTCGGGACCGACTCGGAAGCGGGTGCGACCGAGATCCTCATCGTCGCCGACGCCGACGCCGACGCCACCCTGATCGCCGTCGACCTGATCAGTCAGGCCGAGCACGACGAGCAGGCGTCAGCGGTGCTCGTGACCGATTCGGCGGCTCTCGCAGAGCAGGTGGCCGAGAAGGTCGCCGAGCTCGCCGTCACGACGATGCACGCCGCGCGGGTGGCCGAGGCACTCGCCGGGCCGCAGTCCGCGATCGTGCTCGTCGACGACCGCGAGATGGCCGTGGCCTTCAGCAATGCCTACGCCCCGGAGCACCTCGAGCTGCACCTCGTCGATGCGACGGAGGCAGCGGCGAGCTTCACCAGTGCGGGCGCGGTGTTCGTCGGCGACCAGACTCCCGTGAGCCTCGGCGACTACATGGCCGGCAGCAACCACGTTCTGCCGACCGGGGGACAGGCGCGTTACGCTGCCGGACTCGGCGCCTACACGTTCCTCAGGCCGCAGCAGGTCATCGAGTACGACCACGCCGCCCTCGCCGAGGTGCGGTCGGGCGTCGTCGCTCTCGCGAACGCGGAGGTGCTGCCCGCGCACGGCGATGCCGTGGAGGCGCGCTTCCGGGACGCTCCCAGGTGAGCTGATCCCGAGCGAGTAGGCTGACCGATCATGCACTGCCCCTTCTGCCGGCACCCGGACTCCCGCGTCATCGACTCCCGCACCAGCGACGACGGTCTGTCGATCCGTCGTCGGCGGCAGTGCCCCGAATGCGGCGGACGCTTCTCGACCACCGAGACGGCCAGCCTCATGGTCATCAAGCGCTCGGGTGTGATGGAGGCCTTCAGCCGCGACAAGGTCATCTCGGGGGTGCGCAAGGCCTGCCAGGGCCGACCCGTGACAGAGGCGAACCTCGCTCTGCTCGCGCAGAAGGTCGAAGAGGCGGTGCGGCAGACGGGCGCCTCCCAGCTCGGCACCAACGAGATCGGGCTCGCGATCCTCGGACCGCTGCGGGAGCTCGACGAGGTCGCGTATCTGCGATTCGCCAGCGTCTACCAGGAGTTCGACTCCCTCGAGGATTTCGAGCGAGCGATCGGCGATCTCCGCGCCGACCACGCGACGTCCGGGGCGGAACTCGGCGACCGGTAATCTTGGGCAGTGATGTACTCACTGCTCTTTCGCCACGTCCTCACGCGCTTCGACCCCGAGTTCGCGCATCACGCCGCGATGGCGGTCATCCGCATGCTCGGTGTGCCGCCCTTCTCGTGGGCGGCGCGTGCGCTGACGGCACCGCGGCCCGAGCAGCAGGTGCACGCTCTCGGCCTGGTCTTCCCCTCGCCATTCGGTGTCGCCGCCGGCTTCGACAAGAACGCCATCGGTGTGCGAGGACTCGACGCGCTCGGTTTCGGTCATGTCGAGATCGGCACTGTCACGGCGATCCCGCAGGAGGGCAACCCGAAGCCGCGGCTGTTCCGTCTCGTCGCCGACCGGGCGGTCATCAACCGCATGGGCTTCAACAACGAGGGAGCGGATGCGGCCGCGCGCAGGCTGACGGCGCTGCGGCGCCGCGCCCCGCGGGCCGTGATCGGCGTGAACATCGGCAAGAGCCGTGTGGTCGCCGTGGAGGATGCGATCGGCGACTACGTCACCTCGGCGGCCCGGCTCGCTCCCCTCGCCGACTACCTCGCGGTCAACGTGTCGTCACCGAACACACCCGGTCTGCGCGGCCTGCAGGCCGTCGAGACGCTCGCTCCGCTGCTTCGTGCCGTCAAGCAGGCTGCGGGCGACACGCCACTACTGGTGAAGATCGCGCCCGACCTTCCTGACGACGAGATCGACGCGATCGCGCGGATGGCTGTCGCCGAGGGGCTGGCAGGCATCATCGCGCACAACACGACGATCTCACGCGAGGGTCTCGTCACCGACGACGCGATCGTCGAGGCCGCCGGAGCGGGAGGGCTGTCTGGTGCACCGCTCAAGGAACGCTCTCTTGAGGTGCTGGCCGTCGTCAAGGCGGCCGTGCCCGAGGACTTCTGCGTGATCGCCGTCGGGGGAGTGGAGACCGCCGAGGACGTGCAGCGACGACTGGATGCCGGGGCCACCCTCGTGCAGGGGTACACGGCCTTCCTCTATCGCGGTCCGCTGTGGGCCAGGGAGATCAACAGAGGCCTGCGCCGCTGAGCGGCACAGGCCTCTGAACAGGACTCCGACGGATCACTCCGGGTACCGGCCGCGCTTGACCTGTGGCTTCGGCAGACGCATGAAGCGCATCTGGAGCGATCGCATCGCGGCGTACCAGCCGAGGCCCCGCTCGCGGCGCTCGAGGCCGAACTTCGCTGCGACCTTCTTCTTGACGCGGATGCTGAGAAGCACCATGTCGGCGACCGCGAGGAGCATGAAGCCCCACAACCCGACCATCGCCCAGAGCTGCACCTCGCGGATGTCGATGAGGCTCAGCACGATCACGAGGAGCATCGCGGCCATCAGCCATTCGGAGATGTGCCAGCCGGCATCGACGTAATCCCGCACCCAGCGTCGCTGCGGACCGCGGTCGCGGGCGGGGAGGTACTTGTCCTCGCCGTTCTCCATGCCGATGCGCGCCCGGTTGCGGCGTGCCTGCAGATCGGCTTTGGCCGCAGCGCGCGCCTCCTTGGTGTTCGCGACGAGGGGGCGGCGATTCGCCGCCTCGCGCTCGGCGCGAGTAGGGGTGGCACGACCCTTGCCCACGGCGGGCGTCTCAGGGGCGTCGTCGGCGGGGGTGATGGGGTTGGGCACGTTCGACCTCAGTTCGGAATCGGGTTCACCTTAAGATTACTCGCATGACATCCCCTGCATCCTCCGTCTCCTCCGCCGCAGAGGCCGCGCTCCTCGACGCCGTGTCCCTCGGCATCCCGTCCGCTCTGGCCGACCTGGGCGCATTGGTGCGCATCCCCGGCGTCGCGTGGCCGGCGTTCGACCAGACGCAGCTGCAGCGCTCGGCTGACGCGGTCGCCGAGCTCGCGCGCGGTATCGGGATCTTCGACGACGTGCGGGTGCTGCGCGCTCACGTCGACGACACCGAAGAGCTCGGCCAGCCCGCGGTGCTCGCCACACGTGCGGCGAGGAACGGCCGCCCGACGATCCTGCTGTACGCGCACCATGACGTGCAGCCCCCCGGGGCCGACGAGCTGTGGGAGACGCCGCCGTTCGAGCCGACCGTGCGTGACGGACGACTGTACGGCCGCGGTGCTGCGGACGACAAGGCGGGCATCATGGCGCACATCGCGGCGCTGCGTGCGGTGGCCGAGGTGCTGGGCGACGATCTCGATCTCGGCGTCTCGATGTTCATCGAGGGGGAGGAGGAGTACGGCTCGCGCTCCTTCGCCCGGTTCCTGCGCGACAACGCCGACGCGCTCCGTGCCGACGCCATCGTCGTCGCGGACTCCGGCAACCTCGATTCGACGACGCCAGGCCTGACCGTTTCGCTGCGGGGCAACGCCCGCTTCACCCTCACGGTCCGCACTCTGGAGCACGCATCCCACTCGGGCATGTTCGGAGGAGCGGTTCCGGATGCCATGATGGCGGCGGTCACGCTGCTCGCGACGATGTGGGACGCCGACGGCGCTGTCGCCGTGGAGGGCATGACCAGCCGCGAGGCGCAGACGCCGGAGTACTCGGAGCAGGCGCTGCGAGACGAGACGGGCCTGCTGGACGGCGTGAGTGCGGTCGGACGAGACGACATCTACGGTCGCATCTGGAACAAGCCGTCGATCACGATCACCGGCATGGACGTGACGAGCGTCGCCGCGGCATCCAACACCCTCCTGCCCGAGGTGAGCCTCGTCATCAGTGCCCGCGTCGCGCCCGGGCAGAAGGCCGCCGACGCATATGCAGCACTCGAGAGCCACCTGCGCGCACACGCGCCGTTCGGTGCCGAGCTCACCTTCTCGGACGTCGACCTGGGTGACGGATTCCTCGTCGACACGTCGGGCTGGGCGGTGCAGCTCACCCGCGGCGCGATGGGCGACGGGTACGGCGTGGACGCCGTGGATCTGGGGATCGGCGGGTCGATCCCCTTCATCGCCGATCTCGTCCGTGAGTTCCCCGGCGCGCAGATCCTGGTGACGGGTGTCGAGGATCCGCATTCCCGGGCCCACAGCCCCAACGAGTCCCTGCATCTTGACACTTTCCGCAACGCTGTCCGTACGGAGGCGCTGCTGCTGGCCCGGATGAACGAGCGCACCAGCTCCTGAGCCTCCGCCGCGGACGTCCGCGAGGCTGCGAAGCGCGGCCCCGCGGACATCCGCGGCGGTAGAATCGAGCACGAGCAGCGAGACCGCGCTGCCCGTTGCAAGGAGTTGAGATGAGCGACACCACCCTGACCTCAGAGCCCACCGCCGCCCCCGCCCACGGCGTCTCGCTGACCGATGCCGCAGCTCTCAAGGTGAAGAGCCTGCTCGAGCAGGAGGGTCGCGACGACCTGCGCCTCCGTGTGGCCGTGCAGCCCGGCGGATGCTCGGGTCTGATCTACCAGCTGTACTTCGACGAGCGGTACCTCGAGGGCGACGAGACCGTCGACTTCGACGGAGTCGAGGTCATCATCGACAACATGAGCGTCCCGTACCTCGACGGGGCGTCGATCGACTTCAAGGACACCATCTCGGAGCAGGGGTTCACGATCGACAACCCCAATGCTGCGGGCAGCTGCGCCTGCGGCGACAGCTTCCACTGAGGCGCGCCAACCTGCGTGGTTGGCATGAATCGCGTGTGAGGTTGCCCTAGACTTGAGTCTGCTCCTGTCCGAGATCTGAAAGGTGCATCGTGCCCTCGAAACGCCGCCTTCGTTGGGCCGCGCTCCCGCTGGGAGCAGCGGCAGCTGTGGCCCTGGCGGGATGTACTCCCACCGAACTCAATGGATTCCTTCCGGGCTTCGTCGAAGACGGCACCCCCACGACCAACCAGACCGAGACGGTCTCGGGCCTGTGGGTCACGTCCTGGGTCGTCCTGCTGGCCGTGGGTGTCATCACCTGGGCCCTCATGGCCTGGGCGCTCGTCATGTACCGCCGCCGCGCAGGGCAGACCGGGCTCCCGGTCCAGCTGCGCTACAACATGCCGATCGAGATCCTCTACACGGTGATCCCGCTGATCCTCGTGCTGGGCATGTTCTTCTTCACGGCCCGCGACCAGACCGCGATCGAGACGCAGTGGGATGACCCCGACGTCGAGATCACCGCGATCGCCAAGCAGTGGGCCTGGGACTTCCAGTACGGCGCTGAGGACGAAGAGGACGCCGTGTGGACCATGGGCGTCCAGGCCGACCCCGACGAGGCCGGCGACATCGACCGCGAGAAGCTGCCGACGCTGGTGCTTCCGGTCGGCAAGAAGGTCACGATCGATCTGCAGTCGCGGGACGTGATCCACTCCTTCTGGATCATCGACTTCCTCTACAAGAAGGACATGTACATCGGCAAGGACAACTCCTGGTCCTTCATCCCGGAGCGCGTCGGCGAGTACGACGGCAAGTGCGCCGAGCTCTGCGGCGAGTACCACTCGATGATGCTCTTCAACGTGAAGGTCGTCGAGCAGGACGAGTACGACGCATACATCGAGGACCTGCGCGAGCAGGGCAACACGGGCGACATCACCGACGCCTACGACAGACTCAGCAATCTCCCCGGGAACGGCGCCAGCACGCACCCCGAGGAAGAGGAGTAAGCCATGACCACCACAGCTGAACCCACCACGGTGCCGGGCGCTCGTCCGACCACCCTGCCTCCTCGTCAGGCGGCTCTGCTCACCTCTTCCCGTGTGGAGGAGAAGGGCAACATCATCGTCAAGTGGATCACCTCCACCGACCACAAGACGATCGGGTACATGTATCTGATCGCCTCGGTGCTGTTCTTCCTGCTCGGCGGCGTGATGGCGCTGATCATCCGCGCAGAGCTCTTCGCTCCCGGCATGCAGATCGTGCCGACGAAGGAGCAGTACAACCAGCTGTTCACGATGCACGGCACGATCATGCTGCTGATGTTCGCGACGCCGCTGTTCGCCGGCTTCGCCAACGCGATCCTGCCCCTGCAGCTCGGAGCTCCTGACGTCGCCTTCCCGCGTCTGAACGCGTTCGCCTTCTGGCTGTTCACGTTCGGCTCGGTCATGGCCGTCGCCGGCTTCCTCACCCCGCAGGGTGCCGCGTCGTTCGGATGGTTCGCATACCAGCCGCTCGCCAACTCGTCGTTCTCGCCCGGTGTGGGTGGCAACCTCTGGATGCTGGGCCTCGGCCTGTCGGGCTTCGGCACGATCCTCGGTGCCGTGAACTTCATCACCACGATCATCACGATGCGCGCGCCCGGTATGACCATGTGGCGCATGCCGATCTTCTCGTGGAACACGCTGATCACCAGCCTGCTGATCCTGATGGCGTTCCCGGTGCTCGCGGCAGCCATCCTGGCCGCCGCAGCCGACCGCGTTCTCGGATCGCACGTCTACGACGTGGCCAACGGCGGCGTGCTGCTGTGGCAGCACCTGTTCTGGTTCTTCGGTCACCCCGAGGTGTACATCATCGCGCTGCCGTTCTTCGGCATCGTCTCCGAGATCTTCCCGGTGTTCAGCCGAAAGCCGATCTTCGGGTACAAGACGCTGGTCTACGCGGCCATCGCGATCGCCTCGCTCTCGGTGGCCGTCTGGGCTCACCACATGTACGTGACCGGTGGTGTCCTGCTGCCGTTCTTCGCCCTGATGACGATGCTCATCGCGGTCCCGACCGGTGTGAAGATCTTCAACTGGATCGGAACCATGTGGCGCGGCTCGATCACGTTCGAGACGCCGATGGTCTTCGCCCTCGGATTCCTCGTGTCGTTCGTGTTCGGCGGTCTGACCGGTGTGATCCTCGCGGCGCCGCCGCTGGACTTCCACCTCAGCGACTCGTACTTCGTCGTCGCCCACTTCCACTACGTGGTCTTCGGAACAGTCGTCTTCGCGATGTTCGCCGGCTTCTACTTCTGGTGGCCGAAGTGGACCGGGCGCATGCTCAACGAGCGTCTCGGCTACATCCACTTCTGGATGCTGTTCATCGGCTTCCACATGACGTTCCTCGTGCAGCACTGGCTGGGCGTCGACGGCATGCCGCGTCGTTACGCCGACTACTCCTCGTACGACAACTGGGAGTGGGGCAACCAGGTCTCCACGATCGGTGCCATCATCCTGGGCGCATCGATGCTGCCGTTCTTCCTGAACGTGTGGATCACGGCCCGCAAGGCTCCGAAGGTCACCGTCAACGACCCGTGGGGTTACGGCGCATCGCTCGAGTGGGCGACCTCGTGCCCGCCCCCGCGTCATAACTTCACATCGATTCCGCGCATCCGCAGCGAGCGTCCGGCATTCGATCTGAACCACCCGGAGGCCGCTGAGCACCCGGTCGGTGTCGCAGCGGGAGAGGTCAAGTAAGTCATGCGCAGCAACGTCATCCTGTGGTGGATCCTGGTCGTGTTCTTCACGATCGCTGCCGCCATCTACACCGTCTGGAACCTGGTAGACCCCTTCCATGGCTACGTGGAATGGGTGGGCACGGTGGCCCTGCTGTTCGTCGCCTTCATGAGCGCCATGATCGCGGTGTACCTGCACCGCACCTACAAGGCGCAGGGCGGCGAGCTGCCTGAAGACGTGCTGACGGCAGACATCGACGACGGAGACCCCGAGCTCGGCGAGTTCTCTCCGTGGTCGTGGTGGCCGCTGGTTCTCGCCGGTTCCGCGGCGGTGTTCCTGCTCGGTCTCGCGGTCGGTCACTTCCTGCTCCCGATCGGCTTCGCGATCTTCCTCGTGGCGATCGTCGGCTGGGTGTACGAGTACTACCGCGGCCACTTCGCGCGCTGACGCTTCCGGTACACACGAAGGCCCCCTGGAACCATCCAGGGGGCCTTCGCCGTGCCAGGGGCGCCGTCAGGCTCGCGTGCGCACACGTGGCACGCCCGTGAGCGGGTCGATCGGGCGACGATGGACACCGTCGTGGTCGGCGACCGGATACCCCTCGCGCACCCAGTACTCGAAGCCACCGATCATCTCGCGGGCCGAGTAGCCGAGCTTGGCAAACTCGAGCGCGCCTTTTGCGCCCGCATTGCAACCGGGGCTCCAGCAGTACACGACGACCTCCGCGTCCTGCGGGATCTCCACGGGTGCGCGCGCTGCGATCTCGCTGTAGTGCATGTGCACGGCGCCGGCGATGCGACCCTGGGCCCACGCCTCATCGGACCGGACATCGACGATCACGATCGGAGCTGCCGTCTTCTGCGCGGCGTACACGTCGCTCGGGTCGGTCTCGTACTGAAGCTTGGCGGAGAAGAACTCCTGTCGATCGATCATGGTCACAGGCTACTGCGTGCCTCGCCGAGCTCAGCCACTCGTGACGTCCGGGGACGGGACTGGCGAGGTCATCTGGAGCCGGCGGCCGTGCATAGAGAGGCGGAGACGCTCTTCGACGTCGAGCAGCCCTGTCAGAAAGGCGCTGTCGGGCTCTGTCTCAACGAATCCGCAGGTCGTGTAGAACGGCGCGTTCCACGGCACATCCGCGTACGTGCGCAACGTCACCTCGCGATGACCGCGGGCAGCGGCCTCATGCAGGGCTGAGGTCACCAGCATCCGGCCGAGCCCGCGGCGGCCGAACCGGGGGAGCACGGAGACCTGCTCGAGGTGCGCATGTCCGTCGACCTCGAGCAGATGCGCGAACCCGGCGACCTCGCCCGACCGCGATTCGCCGACGAGTACAGCGCCAGGCAGCATGAGACGGTGGGCTGCGCTGTCGGGTGCCGGCCAGTCATCGGCCTGGAACAGCGCGACCAGCATCTGATCCGCTTCCGCTTCGATCAGGGCGATCCGCTCCGCGTCGGTCTCGCGAGCGGTGCGGACGACGAAGGACGACATGACTCCACCGTAGCAACGCCGGAAGACGAACGAGGGCCCGTCCGATAACGGACGGGCCCTCGTTCGTGGGGGAGTGCGGGTTACTCGCCGTCCTCCGACTTCTTGCGCTTGCGCGGCTTGGCCGGCTCCTTGGCGATCACCGAGCTCGGTGTGTTCGGCGTCTCACCGACGTGCAGGTCAGCCGGAGCGATCTGGTCGTCGGAGGTGACACCGGCGCGCTCGTGAGCACCCGCGATCTCCGCTGCCTCGATCTCCTCGTCGTGCGCCAGCGTGTGGTGCTGATGCGCGTCTGCAGCGACGATCTCGGCCTGGGTCAGCGGCTGGAGGCGGTCCTCGTAGAACCAGCGCGAGATCGAGCTGCGCAGGTTCTCGTGCCACGGGATACGACCCTTCGCGTTCGGGCGAACGACGAGCGGCTCGTAGGTCGTGTAGTCGATGAGCTTCCAGCGGTCGTACACGTCGACCGGCTGGTGCACCTCGATGAACTCGCCACCGGGCAGGCGGACGATGCGGCCCGACTCATAGCCGTGCAGCACGATCTCACGGTCCTTCTTCTGAAGCGCGATGCAGATGCGCTTCGTGACGAAGTATCCGAGGATCGGTCCGACGAACAGCAGAGCCTGGAGCGCGTGGATCACGCCCTCCATCGTCAGCATGAAGTGGGTGGCCATCAGGTCCGACGAGGCGGCAGCCCACAGCACGGCGTAGAAGATCATGCCGGCGACGCCGATCGCAGTGCGGGTCGGAGCGTTGCGCGGACGGTCGGCGAGGTGGTGCTCGCGCTTGTCGCCGGTGATCCATGCCTCGATGAACGGGTACAGCGCCACGGCGACGATGAACAGACCGAGCACGAGCACCGGGATCACGATGCCGAGCGACAGCGTGAAGTTGCCGAGCGGGACATCGAGGTGCGGGGGAGCGAGACGCAGGGCGCCGTCCGCGAAGCCGATGTACCAGTCAGGCTGGGTACCGGCCGAGATCGGAGACGGGTCGTAGGGGCCGTAGTCCCAGAACGGGAGGATCTGGAAGAACGAGGCGATCAGCACGATCACGCCGAAGACGATGAAGAAGAAGCCGCCCATCTTCGACATGTAGACCGGCATCATCGGGTAGCCGACCACGTTGTCGTTCGTGCGGCCGGGGCCTGCGAACTGGGTGTGCTTGTTCACGATCATCAGCATGAGGTGCAGGACGATCATGCCGATGACCAGCAGCGGAAGCAGCAGGATGTGCATCGTGTAGAGGCGTCCGACGATGTCGTCACCGGGGAACTCGCCGCCGAAGATGAGGAACGAGGTCCAGGTTCCGATCAGCGGGAGGCCCTTGATCATGCCGTCGATGATGCGCAGACCGTTGCCCGAGAGCAGGTCGTCAGGCAGCGAGTAGCCCGTGAAGCCCTCGGCCAGAGCGAGGATGAACAGCACGAACCCGATCACCCAGTTGAGCTCGCGAGGCTTGCGGAATGCGCCCGTGAAGAACACGCGCAGCATGTGGATGCCGATGCCCGCGATGAACACGAGAGCCGCCCAGTGGTGGATCTGGCGCACCAGGAGGCCACCGCGGATGTCCCACGAGATGCGGAGCGCGGACTCGAAGGCGGCCGTCATCTCGACGCCACGTAGCGGAGCGTAGGCGCCGGTGTAGTGCGTGGGCGCCATCGACGCCTGGAAGAAGAACGTCAGGAACGTGCCCGAGAGGAACACGGCCACGAACGCCCACAGTGCGATCTCACCCAGCATGAACGACCAGTGGTCGGGGAAGATCTTGCGACCGAGCTCCTTGACGAAGCCGGACATGCTGGTGCGCTCGTCGAGGTAGTTCGCCGTCGCGCCGATGAAGCGTCCGCCCAGGGGCTTCTGCTTGTTGTCCTCTTTAAGAGTTGCGGTGCTCAATGACGCTCCCAGAAGCTCGGGCCGACGGGTTCGGTGAAGTCGCGCTGCGCGATGAGGTAGCCCTCATCGTCGACGGCGATGGGCAGCTGCGGCAGCGGGCGGGCGGCCGGGCCGAAGATGACCTTGGCGTGGTCCGTGACGTCGAACTGCGACTGGTGGCACGGGCACAGCAGGTGATGGGTCTGCTGCTCGTACAGGGCGACGGGGCAGCCGACGTGGGTGCAGACCTTGGAGTACGCGACGATGCCGTCGTACGACCAGTCCTTGCGATCCTCGGCCTCGATGAGCTGCTCGGGACGCAGACGCATGAGGAGCACGATGGCCTTGGCCTTCTCCTCCATGTAGCCGTCGTGGTGACCGAGCTCGGCGAGGGGCTCGGGGATCACGTGGAAGGCGGAGCCGAGGGTGACGTCCGCGGCGCGGATGGGCGTGCCCTCCGGGTCGCGGGCCAGGCGCATGCCCTTCTCCCACATGGTGTGCTTGAGCAGCGCCACCGGGTCGCCCGCGATCGGGTTGCCGTGCGAGTTGTTGTGCGGTGCGAGACCGCGGAACAGCGTGACCCCGGGAAGGATCGACGCGATGACCGCGGCGATCAGCGAGTTGCGGATGACGGTGCGGCGACCGAAACCCGAGTCGTCGTTCGCATCCGAGAACGCCTTGACCGCCGCTTCGCGGGTGAGGTCCTTGCCGCGAGTGGGGTGGCGGTGCTCGATGTACTCCTTGTCGGACATGAGCGCCTTCGACCAGTGGATCGCGCCGATGCCGAGCGCCAGCAGCGCGAATGCGATGCCGATGCCGATGTACATGTTGTTGTGGCGGATGTCGATCGCCAGGCCGCTCTCGATCGGGAACAGCATGTATGCGGCGACCGCCCAGATGCTGCCAGCGAGCGACAGGTAGAACAGGGTGTAGACCGTGCGGACCGCAGCCTTCTCGGCGCGCGGGTCCTTGTCGGTCATCCGCTCACGGTGTGGCGGCAGTCCCGGGTTCTCCGCAGGATCGCTGACTGCGACGCCCAGCCCCCGCGAGGGCTGGTAGGCCCTCTCAAGAGCCTGCGTGTCGTCGTCGTGTGCCATGGTGCTCCTCGTACGTAACTCTTCGATGAAAGTGCGTCAGTTGGACTTCGCCGTGATCCACACGGTGAGGGCGACGAGCGCGCCGATTCCGAAGATCCAGATGAACAGGCCCTCGGACACGGGGCCGAGCGAGCCGAGCGTGAAGCCGCCGATCTGCACGGCCTCCTGCTGGTAGACGAGCGCGGCGATGATGTCGCGCTTGTCTTCGGTGCTCAGGTTCATGTCGCCGAAGACCGGCATGTTCTGCGGGCCGGTGACCATGGCCGCGTAGATGTGCAGGGGGCTGGTCGAGGTCAGCGCGGGGGCGTACTTGCCCTCGGTCAGAGCGCCACCAGCGGCGGCGACGTTGTGGCACATGGCGCAGTTGATGCGGAACAGCTCCGCACCGTGTGCGATGTCGACCTCGTCCTGCGAGTTGTCGGGGTTCTCCTCGCCGGCGGTGACCCAGTCCTGCGGGTAGTTCGGGCCGGGCGCGACGCTCTGCACGTACGCGGCCATCGCGCGGATCTGCGCGTCGGTGAACTGGGGCTTCTTCTGCGGGGCCTGCGGGCCCTGCATCTGCAGAGGCATGCGGCCCGTGGCCAGCTGGAACTCGACGGAGAGCTCACCGACGCCGACGAGGCTCGGGCCCTCGGTGGTGCCCTGCATGTCGAGGCCGTGGCAGGTCGCGCAGTTCGCGGTGAACAGCTTCTCGCCGTCCTGCACCGTCAGCTCTGCTGTCGCGCTGGTCTGCGCATCGGTGGTGGATGCCATCGCAGCCGATGCTCCGGCGTACACACCACCGGTGAGCAGCAGGCCGGCGCCGATCAGGGCGGCAGCGGCGAGTGGACTGCGGCGACCGCGTGAGCGGTGCTTCTTCTCTCGTGCCATTTCGGGAAATCGCTCCGCTCTTATTTCAGGAAGTAGATGACGGCGAACAGGGCGACCCAGACGACGTCGACGAAGTGCCAGTAGTACGACACGACGATCGAGGAGGTCGCCTCCTTGTGGCCGAAGTTCTTGACGGCGTACGCGCGGCCGATGACCAGCACGAAGGCGATGAGGCCGCCGGTGACGTGCAGGGCGTGGAAGCCGGTCGTGAGGTAGAACGCGGAAGCGTACGAGTCGGCCTGGATCGGCATGCCCTCGGCCACGAGCTGGGCGTACTCCCAGACCTGACCGCTGACGAAGATCGCGCCGAGGATGAAGGTGAGCCAGAACCACTCGACCATTCCCCAGCCGAACAGGCGGCGACGGCCGAAGGCGTTCACCCGGCCCTTGTCGATGCGGTAGGGCTGCAGGTCCTCAGCAGCGAACACACCCATCTGGCAGGTGAACGACGACGCGACCAGGATCGCGGTGTTCACCGCTGCGAACACGACGTTCAGCAGCTCGGTGCGGTCTGCCCACAGCTCGGGGGAGGTGCTGCGCAGCGTGAAGTAGATCGCGAAGAGTCCCGCGAAGAACATGACTTCGCTGCCGAGCCACACGATGGTGCCGACAGCGACCGGATTGGGGCGCTTGATGGTTCTTGCCGCCGGGGCATACGTCGCTGAGGTGGTCACCTGACCATTATGGCCGATTCCGCTCGGGGATTCTTGCACCGACGTGGCCTGTCTCGCTGTCCCGCGACTAAGGAGAACCTAAGAAGTACCTGCGAATGTGCCTTCATTCTGCGGACAACCGCTTGTCCAGCGGACGAGCACGAGTCGTCATCTCGAATCGGCATCATCGCGCCGCGATTAGGATCGCAGTCATGGCTGACACCCTGACCTGGCCCGATCTCCTCTCGACGCTGCTCGACCGACGTGATCTGAGTGTGTGGGAGTCGACCTGGGCCATGCGCCAGGTGATGCGGGGCAAGGTGTCGGATGCGCAGCTCGCCGGCTTCCTCGTCGCGCTGCGTGCGAAGGGCGAGACCGTCGATGAGATCGTCGGATTCCGCGACGCGATCCTCGAGGCGGCTGTGCCGCTCCCGGTTTCCTCCGACGTGCTGGACATCGTCGGCACGGGCGGCGATCGCATCGGCACCGTCAACATCTCGACGACCGCCGCGATCATCATCGGCGCGTCGGGCATCCCCGTCGTGAAGCACGGCAACCGGGCGGCGAGCTCGTCGTCCGGCTCGTCGGATGTGCTCGCCGCGCTCGGACTGGACATCTCTCTCGACCCCGGGCGGGTCGCTGCCGCTCTCGAGCGCACCGGCATCACCTTCGCATGGGCGGCGGCCTTCCACCCCGGGTTCAAGCACGCCGGAGCCGCTCGGTCCGAGCTCGCGGTGCCGACCGTCTTCAACATGCTCGGCCCGCTCTGCAATCCGGCCAGAGCCGAGGCGAACGCCGTCGGCGTCGCGCAGCTGGATCGGGTTCCGCTGATCACAGGGGTGTTCCGCACCCGGGGCGCCACGGCGCTGGTCTTCCGCGGCGACGACGGGCTCGATGAGCTGACCACCACGGGCCACAGCCGGATCTGGGAGGTGACGCGGGGAGACATCCACGAGCACGACCTCGACCCTCGCGATCTCGGCATCCCGCTGGCCGACCTCGACGACCTCGTGGGCGGTTCTCCCGAGCACAATGCCACGGTGCTGCGACGCACTCTCGCCGGCGAGACGGGCGCGGTGCGCGACATCGTGCTCCTGAACGCGGCGGCGGGCATCGTCGCCTACGAGCTGTCGCACGATTCGACGCTGACGCAGGTTCCGATCGTCGAGCGTCTGCGAGACGCGTACGAGCGCGCTTCGGCGGTCATCGACGACGGGCGCGCCGCAGCGAAGCTGGATCAGTGGGTGCAGGTCACCCAGGAGCCAGTGCCCGCCTGAGCGGAGCGGATCAGTCATGGACGCCGCCGAGGCCCTGCTCGAGATCGCCGCTCTGCTCGAGCGCGAGCGTGCTTCGCGTTACCGGGCCAAGGCGTTCCGCCAGGCCGCGGCGGTCGTGGCGTCCCTGCCTCCGGAGGTCGTCGACGATCCCACTCTGCTGAAGTCGCAGAAGGGCATCGGCGACTCGACGTTCGCCGTGATCAGGCAGGCGCAGGAGGGGCGGGTGCCGGACTATCTGATCGAGCTGCGAGGCGAGGTCGAGCCCGAGCGGCGCTCCGAGCTGCGGGCGCGGCTGAAGGGCGACCTTCACAGCCATACGGACTGGTCAGACGGAACGACCCCGATCGAGGCGATGGTGGCCGCCGCGAGAGCACTCGGCCACGAGTACGTGGCGATCACCGACCATTCGCCCCGGTTGAAGGTCGCACGGGGCCTCTCGGTCGAGCGGCTGCGAGAGCAGATCCCGCTGGTCCGCGCGCAGTCGGGTGCAGGGCTGACGGTGCTGGCTGGCATCGAGGTCGACATCCTCGAGGACGGAGCGCTCGATCAGACCGACGAGATGCTCGACGCACTCGACATCGTGGTCGCGTCAGTGCACTCGAAGCTGCGGATGGACTCCGCTCCGATGACGCGCCGGATGCTCGCCGCTGTCGCAGATCCCCGGGTGAACGTGCTCGGGCACTGCACAGGTCGCCTCGTCGAAGGATCACGCGGCACCAGACCCCGCTCCGAGTTCGACGCCAGGGCGGTCTTCGCCGCGTGCGCCGAGAACGGCGTCGCCGTGGAGATCAATTCACGGCCCGAGCGGCAGGACCCACCGGACGATCTGATCGCGATCGCCCTCGAGGAGGGGTGCCTGTTCTCGATCGACTCCGACGCTCACGCGCCGGGCCAGCTCTCGCTGATCGATCATGGGGCGGAGCGTGCCGAGGTGGCTGGTGTGCCGGCGGAGCGCATCGTCACGACCTGGGGCCTGCAGCGGCTCCGCGCCTGGGCACGCGGCTGAGCATCGGCTGCGACTCAGTCCTCGGATGCCAGGGCGGTGAGCGCACGGCTCATCGACGTGCCCAGGTTCCACTGCTCGGCCAGGGCCTCCGCGGCGTCCCGGTCGGCCGTGGTCAGATCGCCCAGCGCAGTGCCGGGGGCGGCGATGTCGAGGTCGGTCGCGACCTCGACGACGGTCGGCGCCACGTCAAGGTAGTCGGACGCTTCCGAGAAGCGGGTGGCCGCGGTCGCCGAGAGCAGTCCCTCCGCAGCCGCAGCGCGGATGCCGGCGAGATCACCGTGCGCGCGGAGCAGGGTGGCGGCGGTCTTCTCGCCGATGCCCTTGACCCCTGGAAGGCCGTCGGATGCATCTCCGCGCATGGTGGCGAAGTCGGCGTACTGCGAGGGGAGGACGCCGTACTTGGCGACCACGGTCTCGTCGGTGATGATCTCGAGGTTGCTCATGCCGCGGGCGGTATAGATAACGCGCACGTCGCGGCTGTCGTCGACGAGCTGGAACAGGTCGCGGTCGCCGGTGACGATGTCCACAGGAAGGGCGGCGTGCGTCGCCAGTGTGCCGATGACGTCGTCGGCTTCGTGCTCGGCCACGCCGATGATCGGGATGCCGAGTACGCCGAGCGCCGCGCGGATCAGAGGGATCTGCTGCTGCAGGGCATCCGGGACCTCCTCCACATCGGGAGACGCGGTGATCTCCTCTACGACGCGATGCGCCTTGTAGCTCGGGATGAGATCGACGCGCCACTGCGGACGCCAGTCGTCGTCCCAGCACGCGATGATCTGGGACGGCTGATAGAGCGTGACGAGCTTCGCGATGATGTCGAGCAGTCCGCGAGTCGCATTCACCGACGATCCGTCCGGCGCCTTCACCTTGTCGGGCACGCCGAAGAACGCCCGGAAGTACAGGCTGGCGGTGTCGAGCAGCATCAGTCGTTCGGTCACTGCTCCAGCATAGGAGGAGAGGGGAGCGCAACCCGGGTGGATCTGATAATCTGAAGTGTCATTCGTGGCAGGCATGTGCCTGCCCTCATGGCATCGCACTCACAATCCAACCGCTTCGAGGACTCATCCCGGCGTGCGCGCCGGCCGTCGAAGCCCGATCATCCATTCACAAGGACAACCCACTACATGACTAGCGCAACGACCGCCCCGGCCACCAAGCAGGTCGCGATCAACGACATCGGCTCTGCTGAGGACTTCCTGGCCGCGGTCGAGAAGACCCTGAAGTTCTTCAACGACGGCGACATCATCGAGGGCACGATCGTCAAGATCGACCGCGATGAGGTTCTGCTCGACGTGGGCTACAAGACCGAGGGTGTCATCCCCTCGCGCGAGCTCTCCATCAAGCACGACGTCGACCCCAATGAGGTCGTCGCCGTCGGCGACCAGGTCGAGGCCCTCGTCCTCCAGAAGGAGGACAAGGAAGGCCGCCTGATCCTGTCCAAGAAGCGCGCCCAGTACGAGCGCGCCTGGGGCGATGTCGAGAAGATCAAGGAGAACGACGGCGTCGTCACCGGCACCGTCATCGAGGTCGTCAAGGGTGGCCTCATCGTCGACATCGGACTGCGTGGCTTCCTGCCCGCGTCGCTCATCGAGCTGCGCCGCGTCCGCGACCTCACCCCGTACCTCGGCCAGGAGCTCGAGGCCAAGATCCTCGAGCTCGACAAGAACCGCAACAACGTGGTGCTCAGCCGCCGCGCGCTGCTGGAGCAGACGCAGTCGGAGTCGCGCACCACGTTCCTGAACAACCTGCACAAGGGTCAGGTCCGCAAGGGTGTCGTCTCGTCGATCGTCAACTTCGGTGCGTTCGTCGATCTGGGCGGCGTGGACGGCCTCGTGCACGTCTCCGAGCTCTCGTGGAAGCACATCGAGCACGCCTCCGAGGTCGTCGAGGTCGGCCAGGAGGTCACCGTCGAGATCCTTGAGGTCGACCTCGACCGCGAGCGCGTCTCGCTGTCGCTGAAGGCCACACAGGAGGACCCGTGGCAGGTCTTCGCCCGCACCCACGCGATCGGCCAGATCGCACCGGGCAAGGTCACCAAGCTCGTCCCGTTCGGTGCGTTCGTGCGCGTCGCAGACGGCATCGAGGGCCTCGTGCACATCTCCGAGCTCTCCAGCAAGCACGTCGAGCTGGCTGAGCAGGTCGTGTCGGTCGGCGAAGAGGTCTTCGTCAAGGTCATCGACATCGACCTCGAGCGTCGCCGCATCTCGCTGTCGCTGAAGCAGGCCAACGAGTCGGTCGACCCCAACGGCACCGAGTTCGACCCGGCTCTGTACGGCATGCTCGCCGAGTACGACGAGAACGGCGAGTACAAGTACCCGGAGGGCTTCGACGCCGAGACCGGTGCCTGGAAGGAAGGCTTCGACGCTCAGCGCGAGGCTTGGGAGCAGGAGTACGCCGCGGCTCAGACCCGCTGGGAGGCTCACAAGGCTCAGGTCGTCAAGGCTGCCGAGGCCGAGGCCGCTGCAGGCGACGACTTCGGTGCGCAGACGTTCTCGAGCGACTCGACCGGTGCCGGCACCCTGGCCGACGACGAGGCTCTCGCCGCGCTGCGCGAGAAGCTCTCGGGCGGCAACAGCTGATCTCTGATCACACCAGGAACGGGTCGTCACCTTCGGGTGGCGGCCCGTTCCGCATATCCGGCACCCTGCGCAGTGCCAGGATGGGTGAATGCCACTCATCGCACTCACCGGGGGCATCGCCTCGGGAAAGTCGACCGTAGCCGCCCGTCTCGCCGAGCACGGTGCGACCGTCATCGACGCTGACACGATCGTGCGCGAGGTGCAGCAGCCCGGCGGCGCGGTGCTGGACGCCATCGTCGCGGAGTTCGGCCGGGAGATGCTCGCCGCCGACGGCGCACTGGACCGCGCGGCCCTCGGAGCCCGCGTTTTCGGAGACGACGAGGCTCTGCAGCGGCTGAACGCGATCGTGCATCCGGCCGTGCGCGCGGAGTCGCACCGGCGCTTTGCGGAGGCACTCTCCGCCGACCCCGCCTCGGTCGTCGTGTACGACGTGCCCCTGCTGGTGGAGGCGAGGGTCGACGACCCCTGGGATCTCATCGTGGTCGCCGACGCACCCGCTGAAGAACGTGTGCGTCGGATGGTTCAGCTTCGGGGGATGAACGAGGAAGACGCGCGCCGCCGCATCGGCGCCCAGGTGTCGGACGAGGAGCGTCGCGCGATCGCGGATGTCGTGATCGACACCTCCGGAAGCATGGACCGAACGCTCGCGCAGGTCGACGCGCTCTGGACCTCGCTGGCACCGCGAGCATGATCGCGGATTACCTGGCGGCCTATGACAGTCAGCTGCGCGGTCGGTCCGAGGCGGCGCACGCAGTCGACGCTGTCGAGTTCGGACCGCTGCTGCTGGCCGAGTTCGACGGCGGAAGGGGCTTCATCAGCGGCCGTGACCTGGACCTGACCGACCTCGGAGGGCTCGTCGACGCCGCGCTGGAGCATTTCACGTCCCGCCCCGGCATCCGATCGGTCGAGTGGAAGACCCGGGCGCATGACCCTGCGCCCGGGCTGGCCGACGCGCTGATGGCGCGCGGTTTCCAGCCTGAGGACACCGAGTCGATCATGGTCGGCGAGGCCGCCCTGCTCGTGCAGGATGTGTCGCTTCCCGACGGAGTCGAGTTGCGTCGTGCCACGACTGACGACGAGGTGCTCGCCATGGAGCGGATGCAGGGACTCGTCTTCGGCGACCGTGATTGGCGCTCGCGCGCGGACGCCACGCTAAGACGGCTGCGCGTCGACGACTCTCTGCAGCTATGGACGGCTGTCGCCGGGGCGGAGGTCATCAGTGCTGGACGCCTCGAACCCGTCGAGAACACGGAGCTCGCGGGGCTGTGGGGCGGTGCAACGCTGCCTGAGTGGCGAGGGCGCGGCATCTACCGCGCGCTGACAGCTGAACGCGCCCGAGCGGCGCTGGCTCTGGGTAGGCGCTACCTGCAGTCGGACTCGACAGAGTTCTCGCGACCCATCCTGGAGCGGGCGGGACTGGTGCGCGTGTCGACCACCACGCCCTATGTCTGGACGCCGCTGCCCGGCTGACGCGGGATCCGCTCGCGTCGCCGTCGGGCGGTACGGCGGACGATCAGCACGGCAGCCACGATCAGGCCGATCAGCAGAAGCAGCGCGAGCACGGGGACGACGATCGCGGCGGCGGCGAGTGCGAAGGACGCGCCGTCCTCGACGGTGCTGAGGACAGGGGCGGCGAGGCCCGCCGTCGCCGTGTTCGCGGCGAGTCGCCCCGTCGCCTTGACGACGTGCACGATCAGGGCGATCACGATTCCCGCGACGATGGGCGCCCAGGTGCTCTCGGAGAAGAAGGCGGACGGGTCGTCCACGGCCACGGTCTGCGCGCTCGCACCCGCTCCGAAGGCGATGCCGCCTGATGCCGGACGAAGGATGCTCTGCACGATGTCGTTGACAGAGTCGAGCGCCGGGATCTTGTCTGCGACGATCTCGAGCACAAGCAGAGCGCCGACGATCCAGAGTGCGATGTCGCTCGACAGCCAGGACCAGCCTCCGGGGAGATCGACCGCCGGAAGCAGCCGGTCGGACAGGCCGAGAAGGAAGAGGGGCATCCAGGCGTTCAGCCCCGCGCTGGCGGCGAGGCTGCTGCCGATGATGAACTCGATCACGGTCACACTCTAGGCCGGGCCGGACGGGATGCGCCGAGGCCGCCCTCGATGTCGGAGGGTGCTCGTAGGCTGGAGAGATGCAACCCACGCGCAGCGTCCGCCCCTTCGAGGTCGTCAGCGAGTACATGCCGGCCGGCGACCAGCCGCAGGCCATCGCGCAGCTCGCGGCGCGCATCAACGCCGGTGAGACCGATGTCGTGCTGCTCGGCGCGACCGGTACGGGAAAGTCCGCGACGACGGCGTGGCTCATCGAGCAGGTCCAGCGCCCGACGCTGGTCATGGCGCACAACAAGACGCTGGCGGCCCAGCTTGCGAACGAGTTCCGCGAGCTCATGCCGAACAACGCGATCGAGTACTTCGTCTCGTACTACGACTACTACCAGCCCGAGGCATACGTGCCCCAGACCGACACCTTCATCGAGAAGGACTCCTCGGTCAACGCCGAGGTGGAGCGTCTGCGGCATTCCACGACGAACTCGCTGCTCAGCCGCCGAGACGTCGTCGTGGTCTCGACCGTCTCGTGCATCTACGGCCTCGGCGCGCCCGAGGAGTACCTGCGTGCCATGGTCGCGCTGCAGGTGGGGGAGCGGTACGACCGCGACGCTCTGATCCGCCAGTTCATCGCCATGCAGTACAACCGCAACGACGTCGACTTCTCGCGCGGCAACTTCCGTGTGCGAGGAGACACGATCGAGATCATCCCGGTGTACGAAGAGCACGCGATCCGCATCGAGCTGTTCGGCGACGAGATCGAGGCTCTGTATTCTCTGCACCCGCTCACCGGCGAGGTCATCGCCAAGCTCGACTCCGTGCCGATCTTCCCGGCATCGCACTATGTGGCGGGCACCGACGTGGTGCAGCGTGCCATCGGCACCATCGAGCACGAGCTCGAACAGCGGCTGGCCGAACTGGAGCGCCAGGGCAAGCTGCTCGAGGCGCAGCGGCTGCGCATGCGCACGACGTTCGACATCGAGATGCTGCAGCAGCTCGGCTTCTGCTCGGGCATCGAGAACTACTCGCGCCATATGGACGGACGTGCTCCTGGCGAGCCGCCGCACACGCTGCTCGACTTCTTCCCCGACGACTTCCTGCTGGTGATCGACGAGTCGCACGTGACCGTGCCGCAGATCGGCGCGATGTACGAGGGCGACGCCTCGCGCAAGCGCACGCTCGTCGAGCACGGCTTCCGCCTGCCCAGCGCGATGGACAACCGTCCTCTGCGCTGGGACGAGTTCAAGAACCGGATCGGCCAGACCGTCTACCTGTCGGCCACCCCTGGCAAGTACGAGATGGGCATCGCCGATGGCGTGGTCGAGCAGATCATCCGCCCGACCGGGCTCGTCGACCCCGAGATCATCGTGAAGCCGTCCAAGGGCCAGATCGACGATCTGCTCGAGGAGATCCGCCTGCGGGTCGAACGCGACGAGCGCGTGCTGGTCACGACGCTCACGAAGAAGATGGCCGAGGAACTGACGGACTTCCTGGGCGAGCATGGCGTGCGGGTGCGCTATCTGCACTCGGACGTCGACACTCTCCGCCGCGTCGAACTGCTCAGCGAGCTGCGTGCGGGCGTCTACGACGTGCTCGTCGGCATCAACCTGCTTCGGGAGGGCCTCGACCTTCCCGAGGTGTCGCTCGTCGCGATCCTCGACGCCGACAAGGAGGGCTTCCTGCGCTCGGGCACGTCGCTGATCCAGACCATCGGCCGTGCGGCGCGAAACGTCTCTGGCCAGGTGCACATGTACGCCGACAACATGACGGATTCGATGGCGAAAGCCATCGAGGAGACCGACCGACGTCGCGAGAAGCAGATCGCCTACAACAAAGCGAACGGTATCGACCCGCAGCCGCTGCGCAAGCGGATCGCCGACATCACCGAGGTGCTCGCACGCGAGGCCGCCGACACGGCTGACATGCGGTCGGCGCGAAACAAGAGCGGCAAGGGCAAGTCGCCCACGCCGAACCTGCGACGCACGGGCATCGCGGCTGAGGGTGCCACGCAGCTCGAGGACACGATCGCCGACCTGTCCGATCAGATGCTGGCGGCCGCCAGCGAGCTGAAGTTCGAGCTGGCAGCCCGTCTGCGCGATGAGGTGCAGGACCTGAAGAAGGAGCTGCGGGCGATGGAGCGCGCCGGGCACGCCTGAACGTCGCTCATCCGCGAGTGCGGTCCTGCTGATCCTGCGTCAGGGGCAGTGCATCAGCGGCTTAGGTCCGCTTCGGTCGATCGTGTGCTGATTCATCGGCGCGCCGCACAGCGGGCAGGCGCGCTCAGCGCGCTCTTCGGCGCTGGGCGGAAGCGTGGGCTCGTAGGGCCCGACCGAAGCAGGTCCGGCGAAGCGAATCAGGTTCGAGTTGAACCAGGCGTACAGTCCGCCGGCCTCTCGGATGCGCGTGCGAAGCGGGACGTGGTCGGGATCCTTTGCCATATCTTTAGTGTACTAAATATCTGTGCTCGAATAGACTCGGATCATGACAAGCGATGACGACCTCCTGCGGCTCGAGAACCAGCTCTGCTTCGCGATGGTCACCGCAGCCCGCAACGTCGTCGCCGTCTACCGGCCCATTCTCGAGCCGCTCGGACTGACGCATCCGCAGTACCTCGTCATGCTCGCTCTGTGGGAGCGCGCGCCCCGTTCCCTCACCGATCTCGCGGCTGATCTGGCTCTCGAGCCTGCGAGCGCCTCCCCGCTCGTGAAGCGGCTCGAGAAGGACGGACTCGTCGAACGCGCACGCAGCGCCACCGACGAGCGCCGCCTCGACATCACCCTCACCGCGGAGGGACGGGCTCTGCGCGAGAGGGCCGTCGACGTGCCGCGGGCTGTGATGGCCGCGGTCGGCACGGGAATCGACGAGGTCGCGTCGCTGCGCGACGCGCTCAAGCCGTTCGCCGGGCGCGCCACCCCCGTCGGCTGAGGGTCCCCGCAGCCGTCGGCCGGTGCTCTCCGCACCGTCAGTGCGTTCGCCCTCGGCTGATGCGGAGCCCGGTGTCGGTGGCCGCTCCTAGACTTGGACGGTGCCCATCGTTCCTGTCGCCTCCTCCGCAAAACTGAGTGTCCGCGGTGCCCGCGTGCACAATCTGAAGAACGTCGACATCGACATCCCACGCGACTCGCTTGTCGTGTTCACCGGCCTCTCGGGGTCGGGGAAGTCAAGCCTCGCGTTCGACACGATCTTCGCGGAGGGGCAGCGTCGCTACGTCGAGTCGCTGAGTGCGTACGCGCGACAGTTCCTCGGCCAGGTCGACCGTCCCGATGTCGACTTCATCGAGGGACTCAGCCCAGCCGTGTCGATCGACCAGAAGTCGACCAACCGCAACCCGCGGTCGACGGTGGGCACGATCACCGAGATCCACGACTACATGCGTCTGCTGTGGGCGCGCATCGGCATCCCTCACTGCCCCGAGTGCGGCGAGCGGATCCAGCGCCAGACGGTGCAGCAGATCGCCGACCAGCTGGTCGAGCTGCCGGAGCGCACGCGCTACCAGATCGTCGCGCCGGTCGTCACGCAGAAGAAAGGCGAATTCGTCGATCTCTTCAAAGAGCTCGGCGCCAAGGGATACTCGCGCGCGATCGTCGACGGCGAGCTCGTGCAGCTGGCTGAGCCGCCGAAGCTGAAGAAGAGCTACAAGCACGACATCGCGGTCGTCGTCGACCGCCTCGTGGCGTCCGGCGACATCCTGGGGCGCGTGACCGACTCGGTCGAGACGGCGCTTGGCCTCGCCGGCGGCGTCATGCAGGTCAACTTCGTTGACGAAGAGGGCGATGCCGCCTGGCAGTCGTTCTCCGAGAAGCTCGCGTGTCCCAACGGCCACGCGATCACGCTCACCGAGATCGAGCCGCGCACGTTCTCGTTCAACGCGCCCTTCGGGGCGTGCCCTGCGTGCGCCGGTCTGGGCACCCGCATGTCGGTCGACGTGGACCTCATGCTCGGCGATGAGGAGCTGTCGATCCGTGAAGGCGTCATCCTGCCGTGGACGACGCAGGGCAAGGGCCTGTTCCAGTACTACGAGCGGCTGCTCGAGGGCTTGGCGCGTGACCTCGACTTCTCGCTCGACACCCCGTGGAACCAGCTGCACTCCGATGTGCGGGAGGCTGTGCTCCGCGGCGACAACTACAAGGTCAGCGTCAAGTGGAAGAACCGCTACGGACGCGAGATGCGATACACCTCGGGCTTCGAGGGAGTCGTGCCCTACATCGAGCGCCAGTACCTGCAGGCCGAGTCCGACACGCAGCGAGGCCGCTGGGGCGAGTACCTCCGCGAGGTGCCGTGCCCGGTGTGCGACGGCGCGCGGCTCAAGCCCGAGGTGCTCGCCGTGAAGGTGCACGGGCACTCGATCGCCGAGGTGTCGAGCCTCAGCCTCGCCGACGCCAGTACCTTCATGCACGAGCTCGAGCTCACCGAGCGCGAGGCGAAGATCGCCGCGCAGGTCCTGCGAGAGATCAGACTGCGCCTGGAGTTCCTGCTGCAGGTCGGCCTGTCGTACCTGAACCTCGGCCGGTCAGCGGGATCGCTGTCGGGTGGCGAGGCTCAGCGCATCCGCCTGGCGACGCAGATCGGCTCCGGTCTGACAGGCGTGCTGTACGTGCTCGACGAGCCGTCGATCGGCCTGCACCAGCGCGACAACCGTCGTCTCATCGAGACCCTGGTGCGTCTGCGTGATCTCGGCAACACGCTGATCGTCGTCGAGCACGACGAAGAGACGATCGAGGCCGCAGACTGGGTGGTCGACATCGGACCGGGCGCCGGAGTAGGCGGCGGTGAGGTCGTTCATTCCGGTCCGTACTCGGCGCTGCTGGCCGAGACGGGATCGATGACCGGCGATTACCTCGCAGGCCGTCGTGAGATCGCCACGCCCGCGAAGCGCCGCAAGATCGACAAGAAGCGGATGCTGAGTGTCGTCGGCGCCCGCGCGAACAACCTCAGGAACGTCACCGCCGACTTCCCCCTCGGCGTCCTCACCGCCGTCACCGGAGTCAGCGGCTCGGGCAAATCGTCGCTGGTGAACGACATCCTGTACCAGGTGCTCGCGGGCCGGCTCAACGGCGCCCGCACCGTGCCGGGCAAGCACACGCGCGTCACCGGCCTCGACAACCTCGATAAGGTCGTGCACGTCGACCAGGCGCCGATCGGCCGCACCCCGCGGTCGAACCCCGCCACGTACACAGGCGTGTTCGACCGCATCCGCACCCTGTTCAGCGAGACGCCCGAGGCGAAGGTGCGCGGCTACCAGCCGGGTCGCTTCAGCTTCAACGTCAAGGGCGGTCGCTGCGACGCGTGCTCGGGCGACGGCACGATCAAGATCGAGATGAACTTCCTGCCCGATGTCTACGTCGACTGCGAGGTCTGCCACGGCAAGCGGTACAACCGAGACACGCTCGCGGTGCATTACAAGGGCAAGAACATCGCCGAGGTGCTCGAGATGCCGATCGCCGAGGCGGCCGAGTTCTTCGAGCCGATCCAGGCGATCCACCGTTACATGAAGACTCTGGTCGACGTGGGTCTCGGCTACGTGCGCCTCGGTCAGGCAGCGACCACGCTGTCGGGAGGCGAGGCGCAGCGCGTCAAGCTGGCCACCGAGCTCCAGCGCCGCAGCAACGGCCGCAGCATCTATGTGCTGGACGAGCCGACCACCGGGCTGCACTTCGAAGATGTGCGCAAGCTGCTCGAGGTGCTGAACGGCCTCGTCGACAAGGGCAATACCGTCATCGTCATCGAGCACAACCTCGACGTCATCAAGTCGGCGGACTGGGTCATCGACCTCGGGCCCGAAGGCGGCTCGGGCGGTGGTCAGATCCTCGCCGCCGGCACACCGGAGCAGATCGCCGAGGTCGAGGAGAGTCACACCGGCGCCTTCCTCGCCGAGATCCTCGGGCAGGAGCCCGGAGCGAGGCGCAAGGCCGGCTGATGGCCGATGTGCTCCCGTACAAACCGCGGCCGGGGGAGATCCCGACCGATCCGGGGGTGTACCGCTTCCGCGACGCCGACGGCCGCGTGCTCTACGTCGGCAAGGCGAAGAACCTCCGTCAGCGGCTGTCGAACTATTTCGCGCCATTGCGCACCCTGCACGAGCGCACCCGGCGGATGGTCACCACGGCGGCGTCGGTCGAGTGGACGGTCGTGGCGACCGACGTCGACTCGCTGCAGCTCGAGTACATGTGGATCAAGGAGTTCGATCCGCCGTTCAACGTGCGCTACCGCGATGACAAGTCGTATCCGTTCATGGCCATCACCCTCGGCGACGAGGCGCCGCGGGTCATGGTCACGCGCAACCGGCGCATCCCAGGGGCCCGCTACTTCGGTCCGTATCCCAAGGTCTGGGCGGTGCACGAGACCATCGACCTGATGGTGAAGGCGTTCCCGATCCGCACGTGCAGCGACTCCAGCTACAGACGCGCGATGCAGACCGGGCGTCCGTGCTTCCCCGGTCAGATCGGCAAGTGCGGCGGGCCGTGCTCGATGACGGTGACGATCGAGGAGCACCGGGCGATGGTCGACGACTTCGTCGCCTTCATGGCCGGGGGAGATGAGCGCTTCACTCGCGACCTCACCAAGCGGATGCTGGCAGCATCTGCAGCGATGGACTACGAGGCCGCCGCGAGATTCCGCGACAAGCTCTCGGCGATCGAAGCCGTGCTCGGCAAGAGCGCGCTCGTCCTCCCATCGGATGAGGACGCCGACCTGTTCGGCATCGCCGAGGACGAGCTCTCGGCTGCCGTGCACCATTTCGTGATCCGCGGCGGTCGTGTCCGCGGTGTGCGGTCGCTCGCTGTCGACAAGGAGCTCGACATCAGCCGTGGCGAGCTCGTCGACCAGATCCTGCAGCGCGTCTACGGCGAATCGGCCGACATCCCTCGCCGGGTGCTCGTGCCGACCCTGCCTGACGACGCCGCCGAGCTCGAGCAGTGGCTGCGCGACCGCCGCGGTCGCCGCGTCGAGATCGCCGTCGCCCAGCGTGGACAGCGCGCCGAGCTCATGCGCACCGCGACACTCAACGCCCAGCAGGCGCTCCTGCGTCACAAGACGCGCAGGACGAGCGATTACGTTGCGCGCACGCAGGCGCTCACCGACCTGCAGGAGGCGCTCGGCATGGACGAGGCGCCGCTGCGCATCGAATGCTTCGACATCTCGCACCTCGGCGGCACGAACGTGGTCGCCTCGATGGTCGTCTTCGAAGACGGCCTGCCGCGGAAGGACCAGTACCGGTCCTTCAACATCGCCGAGACGACCGATGACACCGACTCGATGTACCAGGTGCTGATGCGACGTCTTGCGCGCGTGGACTCGGGCCCGGAGACGGATGAGGATGACGAAGCCGAGGGCAGGCGGCGTCCTCGTTTCGCCTACCGGCCGCAGCTGCTCGTCGTCGACGGCGGCCAGCCGCAGGTGCAGGCGGCGGCTCGCGCCCTGCGTGACAGCGGCCGCACCGAGATAGCGCTGTGCGGCATCGCGAAGCGGCTCGAGGAGATCTGGGTGCCCGATGACGACTTCCCTGTCATCCTGCCGCGCACAAGCGAAGCGCTCTACCTCGTGCAGCGGCTGCGTGACGAGGCGCACCGCTTCGCGATCACGCACCAGCGCAAGCGCCGCCGGCGCGACATCCAGTCGGTCCTCAAGGAGATCCCTGGACTCGGCGACGCGAGGATCAAGGCGCTGCTCACGCACTTCGGCTCGGTGACCGCGCTCCGGGCGTCCAGCCCTGAGCAGATCAGCGAGGTCGCCGGCATAGGCCCCGTGCTCGCAGCGACGATCCATGCGCACCTGGCGGGCGGGCTCGCCCCTGCGACTCGCTAGGCTGGTGCAGGGAAGGGAGCACACACCATGACGGCCGCACAAGAGGGCGAGTTCCTGATCGTCACGGGGATGTCGGGAGCCGGTCGCACGACCGCGGCGAACGCGCTCGAAGACCTCGGCTGGTACGTGGTCGACAATCTCCCTCCTCAGATCCTGCGTCCGCTGCTCGAGCTGACCGACATGGGCGGGGGCAACCTGCCCAAGGTGGCTGCCGTCGTGGATGTACGGGGCCCGGGGCCTGTTCGACGAGCTTCCCGAGGTGTACCGTGCCCTGCGCTCCCGCGGCGGCGTCAAGGTGCTGTATCTCGACGCCTCCGACGATGTGCTCGTGCGCCGGTTCGAATCGGTGCGACGCCCGCATCCCCTGCAGGGCGACGGCACGCTGCTCGACGGCATCCGCACCGAGCGTGCCCGTCTCGCCACGATCCGCGAGTCGGCCGACCTGCTGATCGACACGTCGACGCTGAACATCCACCAGCTGGCGATGCAGGTCACCGAGATGTTCTCGGAGGAGGGCACCGCCCGCCACCGCCTCACCATCCTCAGCTTCGGCTTCAAGTACGGCCTTCCGACCGACGTCGACCTCGTCGCCGATATGCGGTTCCTTCCGAACCCGTTCTGGAACGACGAGCTCCGCGACCTCACCGGCCGCGACGACGCAGTGCGCGACTACGTGCTCGGTCTGCCCGGGTCGGCGCAGTTCCTCGACTCGTATGCCGACGCGCTGCGACCGGTTCTTGAGGGCTATCAGCGCGAGAACAAGACGCATTCCACCGTGGCGATCGGCTGCACCGGCGGCAAGCATCGTTCGGTCGCGATGTCTGAGGAGCTGGCCAGACGGCTGGCCGACGTGCCCGGCGTCGCGATCAACGTGCGCCATCGGGATCTCGGGCGCGAGTGACCCGCCTCGGCGTCGGCCCGGACTCGATCGAGTCGGTGCGAAGCCCGTGAGCCTTGTAGGCTAGTCCCTTGCGTCGCGATCCGACGCCAGGATCGTGAGGGAGTCCCGTGGCACTAACCACCGACGTCAAGGCCGAGCTCGTCAGCGTGCGCAACGCACCTCCGACGGTGCGTGTCGCTGAGGTGACGACCATCCTGCGGTTCGCGGGAGGTCTGCACTCCATCGCCGGTCGTGTCGCGGTCGAAGCCGAGGTGGATGCCGAGCTGCTGGCCCGTCGCGTGAGCCGCGATCTCGCCGAGATCTACGGCGTGCGTCCCGAGATCGCGCAGGTCAAGGCCAGCGTCGCCGGCGCAAGCGGAGCGAACAGCGGGGCCCGCTGGGCGGTGCGCGTCATCGCGGCCGGCGAGACCCTCGCACGCCAGACCGGTCTGCTCGACGCTCGTCGTCGCCCCGTCCGCGGGCTTCCGAACCGCCTCACCACCGGCTCCCCGGAGGAGCTGGCCGGTATCTGGCGCGGCGCATTCCTGGCATCCGGATCCCTCAGCGAGCCGGGCCGGTCGGCCATGCTCGAGATCTCGTGCCCGTCCGGGGAGGCCGCCATGGCGCTCGTGGGCGCCGCCCACCGACTCGGTGTAGCAGCGAAGGCCCGCGAGGTGCGTGGCCTGCCTCGTGTGGTCGTGCGCGAGGGCGAGGCCATCCGGGCCATCCTGACGGCGATGGGCGCCCGTCGCACCGCCGTCGCCTGGGAAGAGATGCGTCAGCGCCGTGAGGTGCGCGCCGGCGTCAACCGCCTGGTGAACTTCGACGACGCGAACCTGCGCCGGTCGGCACAGGCCGCCGTCGCGGCGTGCGCGCGCGTGGAGCGCGCGCTCGAGATCCTCGGTGACGACGTCCCCGAGCACCTGCGCACCGCTGGCAGCCTCCGGCTCGCGCACCGCGACGCCAGCCTCGACGAGCTCGGCCACCATGCCGACCCCCCGCTGACGAAGGACGCCGTCGCCGGACGCATCCGCCGTCTGCTGGCGATGGCCGACAAGCGCGCCCAGCAGGAAGGCATCCCTGGCACCGAGGCGGCCGTGCCCGCAGGCCTGGACGGCTGAGAACTCGAGGAGCGGCCGCATCCGTCCGCCATTCGGAACATCCCGCCGCCTGCGGCGTTGTCGTCAGTAGGATGAAAAACGTCTGCTCTGAGAGGCACTTCGGCCTCGCAGAGGATCGGCAAGCGCCGCGGCGCGGCGCGGATTGGATGAAATCGACATGGCGACCTACACGCTCCCCGACCTTCCCTACGACTTCGCGGCTCTGGAACCGCACATCAGCGGCAAGATCATGGAACTGCACCATGACAAGCACCACGCCGCATACGTCGCCGGCGCCAACGCGGCGCTCGACGGTCTTGCCGAGGCCCGCGAGAGCGGCAACCTCGCCAACGTGAACAAGCTCGAGAAGGACCTCGCGTTCAACCTCGGCGGCCACGTCAACCACTCGATCTTCTGGACCAACCTGTCGCCGGAGGGCGGCGGACAGCCCGAGGGCGAGCTCAAGGCCGCCATCGACGAGTTCTTCGGCTCGTTCGAGAAGTTCCAGGCGCACTTCGCCGCTGCAGCCGCTGGTATCCAGGGCTCTGGCTGGGCCGTGCTGAGCTGGGACCCGATCGGCGCACGCCTGATCATCCAGCAGCTGTTCGACCAGCAGTCGAACACCGCGCAGGGCACGGTGCCCCTGTTCCAGCTCGACATGTGGGAGCACGCCTTCTACCTCGACTACCTCAACGTGAAGGCCGATTACATCAAGGCCGCATGGAACATCGCGAACTGGGAGAACGTCGCGTCACGCTTCGAAATCGCGCGCGAGAAGACCTCCGGTCTGCTGGTACTGTCGTAAAAGACCGGCGTCCTGATGGGCGTCTGGCCCATCAGGACGCCGTTGTCCGCGCTTTCCGCAAGAAATACGTATTTCCTTGAGTAAGAACCAGGAGACTTTCGTGTCTGTCAAGATCGGTATCAACGGCTTCGGTCGTATCGGACGTAATTTCCTTCGTGCGGCTCTCGCACAGAACGCTGACCTCGAGATCGTCGCGGTCAACGACCTCACCGACAACGCCGCTCTGGCACACCTCCTGAAGTACGACTCCGTCGGTGGTCCCCTCGGCGTCGAGGTCACCTACGAGGGCGACGTGATCACGGTCGGCGGCAAGGCCATCAAGGTCTTCGAAGAGCGCGACCCCGCCGCTCTCCCGTGGGGCGAGCTCGGCGTCGACATCGTGATCGAGTCGACCGGTCGCTTCACCAAGGCCGCGGACGCCTCCAAGCACATCGCCGGAGGTGCCAAGAAGGTCATCATCTCGGCGCCCGGCACCGACGTCGACGGAACCTTCGTGGTGGGCGTGAACGAGGACACCTACGACTCCGCCACGATGAACGTCATCTCGAACGCATCGTGCACCACCAACTGCCTCGCCCCGCTCGCGAAGGTCTTCAACGACAAGTTCGGCATCGAGCGCGGATTCATGATGACGGCGCACGCCTACACCGCCGACCAGAACCTCCAGGACGGCCCGCACAGCGACCTTCGCCGCGCGCGCGCAGCCGCGGTCAACATCGTCCCCGCGTCGACCGGCGCCGCCAAGGCCATCGGCCTCGTGCTCCCGGAGCTCAACGGCAAGCTCAGCGGCTCGTCGTACCGCGTGCCGGTTCCCACCGGCTCGATCGTCGATCTCACGATCATCGCCGAGCGCGACGATCTGACCGTCGAAGAGATCAACGCCGCCTACCGTGAGGCCGCAGCCGAGGGCCGTCTCGAGGGCATCCTCCAGTACACCGAGGACCCGATCGTCTCGAGCGACATCCAGCTCAACCCGCACTCCTCGATCTTCGATTCCGAGCTCACCAACGTCAGCGGCAACCTCGTCAAGGTGTCGAGCTGGTACGACAACGAGTGGGGCTACTCGAACCGTCTCGTCGACCTGACCGAGTACGTGGCCGAGCGTCTCTGAACCATGGCGCTGCGCACTCTCGATTCACTGGGTTCCCTCTCGGGCAAGCGGGTCATCGTCCGCTGCGACCTGAACGTCCCGCTGCGGGACGGCGTCATCACGGATGACGGTCGCGTACGGGCATCGCTGCCGACCCTCAAGGCCCTCGCCGATGCGGGCGCACGCGTCATCGTGTGCTCGCACCTCGGGCGCCCGGACGGCGCGCCCGACCCCCAGTACAGTCTCGAGCCGGTCGCGCAGCGGCTGTCGGAGCTGCTCACCGTGCCTGTCGCCTTCGCGACGGACACGGTGGGCGACTCGGCACGCGACACCGTCGCGGGTCTCGGGGACGGCGAGATCGCCGTTCTCGAGAACCTGCGCTTCAACCCGGGCGAGACCTCAAAGGACGACGCGACCCGCGAGGCATTCGCCGCCGAGCTCGCCGAGCTCGGCGATGCGCTCGTCTCCGATGGCTTCGGTGTCGTGCACCGCAAGCAGGCCAGCGTCTACGATCTCGCGGACCTGCTGCCCTCGGCTGCGGGTCTTCTCATCGCCGCCGAGCTCGATGTGCTCGACCGGCTCACCGAGAACCCCCAGCGGCCCTACACGGTCGTGCTCGGCGGATCGAAGGTCAGCGACAAGCTCGGCGTGATCTCTCACCTGCTGCCTCGCGTCGACCGTCTGCTGATCGGCGGAGGCATGCTGTTCACCTTCCTGGCCGCAGAGGGACACGCCGTGGCATCCAGTCTTCTCGAGAAGGACCAGCTCGAGACCGTGCGCGGCTACATCGCAGAAGCGAAGGAGCGCGGCGTCGAGCTCGTGCTCCCGACGGACGTCGTGGTCGCCTCCGGCTTCGCGGCGGACGCAGACCACGAGACCGTCGCGGCGGATGCCATCGAGCAGAGCTCGTTCGGTGCATCCGGAATCGGACTGGACATCGGACCCGACACGGCGGCAGTGTTCGCCCAGGCTGTGCGCGAGTCGAAGACGGTCTTCTGGAACGGCCCGATGGGTGTGTTCGAGTTCCCCGCGTTCGCCGCCGGCACGAAGGCTGTCGCGCAGGCGCTCACCGAGGTCGATGGCCTCGGAGTCGTCGGCGGTGGCGACTCAGCCGCGGCCGTGCGCCAGCTCGGGTTCTCGGACGATCAGTTCGGCCACATCTCGACGGGCGGAGGCGCCAGCCTCGAGTTCCTCGAGGGCAAGAAGCTACCGGGCCTGACGGTCCTCGGATGGGAGTGAACTCCGTGACCACTGCGAAGACTCGCCGCACGCCGCTGATCGCGGGCAACTGGAAGATGAACCTCGACCACCTCCAGGCCGTCGCAACGGTGCAGAAGCTGCACTGGACGCTGAAGGATGCCGGTCATGAGGGCGATTCGGTGGAGGTGGCGGTCTTCCCTCCCTTCACCGACATCCGCAGCGTGCAGACGCTCATCGACGCCGACAAGATCCCGTTCGCGCTCGGCGCGCAGGATCTCTCCGCGCACGATTCGGGCGCCTACACCGGCGAGGTGTCGGGTGCATTCCTCGCGAAGCTGAACGTGGGCTACGTGATCATCGGCCACTCCGAGCGCCGTGAGTACCACCGCGAAGACGACGCGATCGTGAACGCCAAGGTGAAGGCCGCGCTCAAGCACGGCCTGGTGCCCGTGATCTGCGTCGGCGAGACCGCTGAGGATCTCGAGGAGTTCGGCGCGAGCGCCGTGCCCGCGGGCCAGCTCGAGAAGGCGCTGGACGGCGTTCCGGCGTCGGCCGACATCGTCGTGGCGTACGAGCCGGTCTGGGCGATCGGCTCTGGGCAGGCGGCCACGCCCGCCCAGGCGCAGGACGTCTGCGCGGCGCTGCGCGGCGTCCTCGCGAAGACGCTCGACGAGGACGCTGCCGCGCGCACGCGGGTGCTGTACGGCGGATCGGTGAAGTCCTCCAACATCGCGAGCTTCATGCGCGAGCCCGACGTCGATGGCGCTCTGGTCGGCGGTGCGAGCCTGGTCGTGGACGAATTCGCGGCGATCGTGCGCTTCCAGAAGCACGTCGGCGTGTGAGTCGGGACGGGGCGCGTGAGCGCCTCGTCCTATAATTGACCGCTAGGCGGGCCTATCGGCCCCGGCGAAAGGCTTTCCCCGTGCAGGTTCTCGAGTTCGTTCTGCAGGTGCTCACTGGCATCACCAGTGTGCTGCTGACGCTCCTCATTCTTCTTCACAAGGGCCGCGGTGGCGGCCTCTCCGATATGTTCGGCGGCGGCATGTCCGCTGCGGTGGGCTCGTCAGGCCTCGCCGAGCGCAACCTCAACCGATTCACGATCGTTCTCGCGCTGATCTGGTTCATCTCGATCGTCGCGCTCGGTCTCATCACGAAGTTCCAGGTGATCTGATGGCTACCGGAGGAAATGCGATCCGCGGCACCCGAGTCGGCTCAGGGCCGATGGGGGAGCAGGACCACGGCTACCACGCCGACCGCATCGCCGTCTCGTACTGGGACGGCCTGGGCAACGAGACCGTCCGCTACTTCGCGGCGGGCCTGCCCGACGAGGAGATCCCCGAGACGATCGACCACCCGCAGAGCGGACTGCCCGCGGGCCGCGACCGTGAGAACCCGCCGGCGCTCGCGAAGGCGGAGCCCTACAAGACGCACCTCGCATACGTGAAGGAGCGCCGCACGGACGAAGAGGCCGAGCAGCTGCTCGAAGACGCGCTCACGCAGCTTCGCGAGCGCCGCGGCGGACGCTGAGACCTGACATGAAGAACCCCCGGAGCCATCTGCTCCGGGGGTTCTTCATGTTCCGCGGGGGATCCGGTGCCGTGCATGCGAAGAAGGCCCCCACCTCGCGGTGGGGGCCTTCTGATCGGAGGGGATGACGGGAATCGAACCCGCGTCATTAGTTTGGAAGACTAAGGCTTTACCATTAAGCTACATCCCCGCGTTTCCGGGGGCCTGTCGCCCTCTCGGATGCTCCGTCGAGCGAAGCACCTCGTCAAGCATAGCGGACGGAGAGACGTGTTCTGTCCGTTAGACTCGTCAGGGCCGTTCCCGTGTGCGCGGGTTCAAGCCGGGGCGTAGCTCAGCTTGGTAGAGCGCCCGCTTTGGGAGCGGGAGGTCGCAGGTTCAAATCCTGTCGCCCCGACCACGGCCCGAAGACTTGCGCCGTTCGCGCGGAAACCACAAGGAGAACACACCAGCATGGCCAACAGCACCGTCGAGAAGCTGTCCCCGACCCGGGTCAAGCTCACCATCACGGTCACCCCTGAGGACCTCAAGCCCAGCATCGCGCACGCCTACGAGCACATCGCTCAGGACGTGCAGATCCCCGGCTTCCGCAAGGGCAAGGTTCCCGCGCCGATCATCGACCAGCGTGTCGGCCGCGGTGCGGTCATCGAGCACGCCGCCAACGAGGCGCTCGACGGCTTCTTCCGCGAGGCGGCTTCCGAGCACAACCTGCGCATCGTCGGTCGTCCGGCAGCCGACATCACCCAGTGGCCGAACGAGAAGGACTTCTCCGGCGACCTGCTCGTCGACATCGAGGTCGACGTGCGTCCCGAGATCGAGCTTCCCGAGCTCTCGGACATCACGCTCACCGTCGACGCCATCGAGGCAGACGACGCGGCGATCGACAGCGAGCTCGACAGCCTGCGCGCCCGCTTCGGCACCCTGATCCCGGTCGATCGTCCCGCCGCGAAGGGCGACTTCGTCGAGCTCGACCTCGTCGCCACGATCGATGGCACCGAGATCGACCGCGCCGACGGCGTCTCGTACGAGATCGGCTCGGGCGAGCTGCTCGAGGGCATCGACGAGGCGCTCGACTCGCTGACCGCCGGTGAGGAGACCACCTTCCGTTCCGCCCTCGTGGGTGGCGACCACGCCGGCGAGCAGGCCGAGGTCTCGGTCAAGCTGAAGGCTGTCAAGGAGCGCGAGCTGCCCGAGGCTGACGATGACTTCGCGCAGATGGCGTCGGAGTTCGACACCATCGCCGAGCTGCGCGAGAGCCTCTCTGAGCGCGTCGCCCAGCAGGGCGTGTTCACCCAGGGTGCCGCCGCTCGCGACCAGCTGATCGACAAGCTGCTCGAGCAGGTAGAGATCCCGGTTCCGCCGCAGCTCATCGAGGACGAGGTGCACGCGCACCTCGAGAACGAGAACCGCCTCGAGGACGACGAGCACCGCGCCGAGGTCACCGAGGCCAGCGAGAAGCAGTTCCGCACGCAGGTGCTGCTCGACACGATCGCCGAGAACGCGAACGTCCAGGTCTCGCAGGAGGAGCTCAGCCAGTACCTCATCCAGTCGGCCGCTCAGTACGGCATGGCTCCGCAGGAGTTCGTCGAGGCGCTGCAGGGTGCGGGCCAGCTGCCTGCCCTCGTGGGCGAGGTCGCTCGCAACAAGGCCCTCGCCGTGACGCTGGGCAAGGTCAGCATCGTCGACAGCAACGGCGCCAAGGTCGACCTCTCTGAGTTCATCGGCGACGCCGAGGACGAGGACGCCGCTGAGACCGAGGAGGCGCCCGCCGCCGAGGAGAAGCCTGCCAAGAAGGCCCCGGCGAAGAAGAAGGCTCCTGCCAAGAAGGACGCCGCCGAGGACGCAGAGGCTGAGAAGCCCGCTGCCAAGAAGCCGGCTGCGAAGAAGGCTCCGGCCAAGAAGGCCGCCGCGAAGGACGAGGCTGACAAGGCCGAGTGATCACTTCGTGATAGAGCGAAGGGCGGATGCTGCGGCATCCGCCCTTCGTCGTATGAGGAGGACGACATGGATCATGCACCGGACGAATGGCAGTCGCGCATCGATGCAGTGTGGGCGGACGGCGCGCTGAGCGATCACGAGCGCATCGCTCGGATCGACGCTCTGGCCGCGGAACTCGGCGCCGGGCATCCGGTTGCGCTGTTCGAGCGCGCCGGCGCGCGTGACAGCGCGGGGGAGGAGGAGGCAGCCGAGCCGCTGTACCGAGCTGCCCTCGACGCGGGACTCGACCCCGAACGGCGCACAAGGGCGATCATCCAGCTCGCCAGTACCATCCGCAACCTCGGCCGCGTCGACGAGTCGCTGCAGCTGCTCGCGGACGAGTACGAGCGCACACGGAGTGCGGCGATGGCCGACGAGGCCGCGGCGTTCTACGCCCTGGCTCTGGTCTCCTCCGGTGACCCGGTGCGCGGGGCATCCATCGCTCTGGAAGCGCTCGCCCCGCACCTCACCCGCTACACGCGCTCAGTCACAGGCTACGCCGCCGAGCTGCTGGACCCGAGGGAAGTCTGAGGACGTGACGACGCCACGCTGATATGCCGACGGCGAACACGGCCGGAGGCGCGTGTGACCGCCGGTAGATTCGAATCACCGAAACACGGAAACAGGAGCTGACATGGCTGAACCCCTGATGGCGACGAGCGTCTTCGACAGGCTGCTCAAGGACCGCATCATCTGGCTGGGCTCTGAGGTGCGCGATGAGAACGCGAATGAGATCTGCGCGAAGATCCTCCTTCTCGCCGCCGAAGACTCTGAGAAGGACATCTACCTCTACATCAACTCTCCCGGTGGGTCGATCACCGCGGGCATGGCCATCTACGACACCATGCAGTTCGTGCCCAACGACATCGTGACGGTCGGCATCGGCATGGCGGCGTCCATGGGCCAGCTGCTGCTCACGAGCGGCACCAAGGGCAAGCGCTACATCACCCCGAACGCCCGCGTGCTGCTGCACCAGCCCCACGGCGGCTTCGGCGGTACGGCGAGCGACATCCAGACCCAGGCTCAGCTGATCCTGTCGATGAAGCGCCGCCTCGCGGAGATCACCGCCGCGCAGACCGGGAAGTCGGTCGAGCAGATCAACGCCGACGGAGACCGTGACCGCTGGTTCACCGCCGACGAGGCGCTCGAATACGGATTCGTCGACCACATCCGCGAGCACGCCAGTGACGTGCACGGCGGCGGCGGCACCGGCGCGGACAAGTAAGGCAGGAAGACACGCATGTACACACCAACGTTCCGCGCGGCCGGCAACCTGCCCTCGAGCCGCTACATCCTCCCGCAGTTCGAAGAGCGCACGGCCTACGGCTTCAAGCGCCAGGACCCGTACAACAAGCTGTTCGAGGACCGCGTGATTTTCCTCGGCGTGCAGGTCGACGACGCATCCGCCGATGACGTCATGGCGCAGCTGCTCGTGCTGGAGAGCCAGGACGCCGAGCGCGACATCACCATGTACATCAACTCGCCCGGCGGCTCGTTCACTGCGATGACGGCGATCTACGACACGATGCAGTACGTCGCTCCGCACATCCAGACCGTCGTTCTCGGACAGGCCGCATCGGCAGCGTCCGTGCTGCTCGCCGCCGGCGCGCCGGGCAAGCGCCTCGCGCTTCCCAACGCGCGTGTGCTGATGCACCAGCCCGCGATGGGCGAGGCCGGCCACGGCCAGGCATCAGACATCGAGATCCAGGCAGCTGAGATCCTGCGCATGCGCACCTGGCTCGAAGAGACCATGGCGCGCCACACGGGCAAGCCCGTCGACCAGATCAACCGCGACATCGATCGCGACAAGATCCTGTCGGCCAACGAGGCTCTCGAGTACGGCATCGTCGACCAGGTGCTCACCTCGCGCAAGCGCGGCTGAGACCTGCCCAGCAGAAGAGCGGTTCGGACAGATGTCCGGGCCGCTCTTCTGCGTGTGCGGGGCATATGCCGACGAATGCGCAAGGCAGCTGGGCTCCGCTGCTCATCTGAGCAGGAACCTGCGCGTGCGTCGGTGGGCTCCTAAGCTGGAAGCGGAAGGAGGATGCCGTGGACGACGAACTGCTCATGGTCCGTGTCGCAGAGCTCTCGTACGACGAGAACAAGACGCAGGACGAGATCGGCGCCCTCCTCGGCATATCCCGCTGGAAGGTGGGCCGTCTGCTCGTGCAGGCGCGAGAGCGCGGCATCGTGCGCATCGAGATCGTGCACCCGCGCGCCCGGCGTCTCGGACTCGAGCGCGAGCTCGTGCAGCGATACGGATTGCGGGACGCGGTGGTCGTTCCCGCCCCGGAAGGGCCGGATGCCATGCTGGAGCGCGTCGCGCGCGCTGCGGCCGATCTGCTCTCCGCCCTCCGGCCCGTGCCACGCACCCTCGCCGTGAGCTGGGGACGAACGCTGACCGCGATCGCCGACGCGCTGCCCGACGGCTGGGCGCGCGGAGTGACGGTCGTGCAGGCCAATGGAGGAGTGAGCCTCAACCGTCGAGCCGGCGGCGCCGCATCCGTCGCCGCCACCATCGCGCAGCGCGGCGGCGGTCACGCTGTGCTCCTGCCGAGCCCCGCCATACTCGAGCGCGTGGAGACCAAGCGCGCGATCGAGTCCGACCGCACCGTGTCCGCCATACTCGAGCAGGCCGCAGGCGCGAACACCTTCCTCTTCACCGCCGGCCCGGCTGACGCAGGCTCCGCCCACGTCGAGAACGGCTACCTCACGACCGACGACATCGCCGAGCTCGTGCGCCGTGGGGCCGTCGGCGATCTGCTGGGGCGCTACATCGACGCCGACGGCAACATCGTCGATCCGCAGCTCGACGAGCGGACGGTCGGCGTCGACCTCGAGCAGCTGCGCAGCGCACCCAGATCCATCTTCGTCACCGCCGGTGCCGCCAAGCACGACATCGCGCGTACAGTCGTGAACAGCGGGCTGTGCAGCATCCTGGTGACCGACGAACCCACCGCTCGCGATCTCTTGGAGGAGAAGTGACGACTACAGAACTGGCCCGCCGCAGCGCGGTCGACCTGCTCGGCGGCGAGCCCGACGACCAGACCCTGCGCCGGTTCCTGCACGGTCTGCCCGGTGTCGATGCCGTCGGTCTCGAACAGCGCGCGGCAGGGCTCGGAACGCGCTCGATCAAGACCACGTCCAAGGCATGGGCGCTCGACAAGATCATCTCGCTGATCGACCTGACCACCCTCGAGGGCGCCGACACGGCGGGCAAGGTGCGCTCGCTCGTCGCCAAGGCCAAGAACCCGGATGCGGCTGACCCGACCACACCGCTCGTCGCGGCCGTCTGCGTGTACGGCGACATGGTCGGCCATGCCGTCGAGGCGCTAGGAGCGCTGCACGGAGACCCCGACGACGGCCGCATCTCGGTCGCCGCCGTCGCCACGGCCTTCCCGTCCGGGCGCTCCTCGCTCGCGATCAAGCTCGCCGACACGGCAGAGGCGGTCGCCGCCGGCGCTGACGAGATCGACATGGTCATCGATCGCGGCGCGTTCCTCGAAGGGCGCTACGGCTTCGTCTTCGACCAGATCGCCCAGGTCAAGGAGGCGTGCCGCCGCGAGGACGGCAGCTGCGCCTCGCTCAAGGTCATCATGGAGACCGGGGAGCTCAACACCTACGACAACATCAAGCGCGCCTCGTGGCTGTCGATCCTCGCCGGCGGCGACTTCATCAAGACGTCGACCGGCAAGGTGCAGCCCGCAGCCACCCTGCCGACCACGCTGCTCATGCTCGAGACCGTGCGCGACTGGCACCGGGCGACGGGCGAGAAGATCGGCGTGAAGCCGGCCGGCGGCATCCGCTCGTCGAAGGACGCGATCAAGTACCTCGTCACCGTCGCCGAGACCGCCGGTGAGGAGTGGCTGCAGCCGCACCTGTTCCGCTTCGGCGCCTCCAGCCTGCTCAACGACGTGCTGCTGCAGCGTCAGAAGCTCGTCTCCGGACACTACTCCGGCCCCGACTACGTCACCATCGACTGATACTCCGTCGAACTCAGCAACCGAGGATAGATATGTCATTCCTGGAATACGCTCCCGCGCCGGAGTCCACGGCGATCCTGCGCCTCAAGGACAGCTACGGTCTGTTCATCGACGGGGAGTTCGTCGACGGCACGGGCGACAGCTTCCACACCATCTCGCCCGCCGACGAGCACCGCATCGCCGAGATCGCGTCGGCGTCCGACGGCGACATCGACCGCGCTGTCGCAGCCGCCCGCCGCGCCCATGACAAGGTCTGGTCGAAGATGAGCGGTCGCGACCGCGGCAAGTACCTCTTCCGCATCGCCCGCCTCGTGCAGGAGCGCGCTCGTGAGCTCGCCGTCGCCGAGAGCCTCGATAACGGCAAGCCGATCAAGGAGAGCCGCGACGTCGACGTGCCCCTCGTCGCATCGTGGTTCTTCTACTACGCCGGATGGGCCGACAAGCTCGACTACGCGGGTCTCGGCGCCAACCCGAAGGCGCTCGGTGTCGCCGCACAGGTCATCCCGTGGAACTTCCCGCTGCTCATGCTGGCGTGGAAGGTCGCCCCGGCTCTCGCCGCAGGCAACACCGTGGTGCTCAAGCCCGCTGAGACGACGCCGCTGACCGCGCTGATCTTCGCCGAGATCCTCCAGCAGGCCGACCTGCCCGCCGGTGTCGTCAACATCGTCACCGGTGCTGGTGCCACGGGCGCGGCGCTGGTCAGGCATCCGGATGTCGACAAGGTCGCCTTCACCGGATCGACGGGAGTCGGCCGCGACATCGCCAAGGCGATCGCCGGCTCCGACAAGAAGGTGACCCTCGAGCTGGGAGGCAAGGCCGCCAACATCGTCTTCGACGACGCGCCGATCGACCAGGCCGTAGAGGGCATCGTGAACGGCATCTTCTTCAACCAGGGGCATGTCTGCTGCGCCGGCAGCCGTCTGCTCGTGCAGGAGTCGATCCACGATGAGGTCATCGACCGCCTCAAGCAGCGTCTGTCGACGCTCCGTCTGGGCGATCCGCTCGACAAGAACACCGATATCGGCGCGATCAACTCGGCCGCTCAGCTGGCCCGCATCCGCGAGCTCAGCGACATCGGCGAGGCTGAGGGCGCTGAGCGCTGGACCGCGGACTGCGCCATCCCCGAGAAGGGCTTCTGGTTCGCCCCGACCATCTTCACCGGGGTGGAGGCCTCGCACCGCATCGCGCGCGACGAGGTGTTCGGCCCCGTGCTGTCGGTGCTGACATTCCGCACCCCGGCCGAGGCGATCGCCAAGGCCAACAACACGCCGTACGGCCTGTCGGCCGGCATCTGGAGCGACAAGGGCTCGCGCATCCTCGCTGTGGCGGATCGCCTTCGCGCCGGCGTGGTGTGGGCGAACACGTTCAACCGATTCGATCCGTCGAGCCCGTTCGGCGGCTACAAGGAGTCCGGCTACGGCCGTGAAGGCGGCCGGCACGGCCTGACCGCATACCTGAAGGGAGCATCGGCATGAGCAAGCGCCTCACCGTTCCGAAGACATACAAGCTGGCCATCGGGGGTGCGTTCCCGCGCAGCGAATCGGGTCGCACGTATGAGGTCGTCACGCCGAAGGGAGCCTTCCTCGCGAACGCCGCGAAGGCATCCCGTAAGGACGCCAGGGATGCAGTCGTCGCCGCACGGGCCGCCGTGAAGGGGTGGTCGGGAGCGACCGCCTACAACCGCGGCCAGGTGCTCTACCGCGTCGCCGAGATCCTCGAGGGCCGGCGCGCGCAGTTCATCGATGAGATCACCGACCAGGAGGGCGTGTCCGCCGGCGCCGCCAGCGCACAGGTCGACGCCGCGATCGACCTGTGGGTCTGGTACGCAGGCTGGTGCGACAAATACGCGCAGGTGGCAGGAAACGCCAACCCGGTGTCGGGCCCGTACTTCAACATCTCGGTTCCCGAGCCCACCGGCGTCGTCGCCACGATCGCGCCGCAGGACTCCGCGCTGCTCGGACTGGTGTCGGCGATCGCGCCGGCCCTCGTCACCGGCAACACGGTCGTGGTCGTCGCGAGCGAGCGGTTCCCGCTGTCGGCCATCAGCCTGGCCGAGGTGCTGGCGACCAGCGACGTACCAGGGGGAGTGGTGAACGTGCTCACTGGCTCGCCCGCCGAGATCGCACCCTGGCTGGCATCCCACGCCGACGTCAATGCGCTCGACCTGAGCGGCGCCGGCGCTCTCGACTGGGTCGATCTCGAGATCGCCGCGGCGGACACGCTGAAGCGGGTGCTGCGCCCTGGAGCGGTCGAGCCGAGTCTCGATCGGATCACCGCGTTCACCGAGACCAAGACCGTGTGGCACACCAAGTCGATGGTGTGAGTGACTGATCTCGGGCCCGATTCCGCCCAGAGCGGAGTCGGGCCCGTGTCGTGCGCCCGTCAATGCGGCCCGGTGTCGGGGCCAGCGGTTACGCTCGAATGACGATCTCTCATTGCCCCGAGGAGGACGCGCATGGCACGCATCGGTGAAAGCGCTGATCTGTTCAAATGCTCTTTCTGCGGAAAGAGCCAGAAGCAGGTGCAGCAGCTGATCGCCGGCCCCGGCGTCTACATCTGCGACGAGTGCGTCGAGCTGTGCAACGAGATCATCGAAGAGCGCATGGCCGAGGCAGGCAGCGGGCCGGTCGCCGACTTCGAGCTGCCCAAGCCGCGTGAGATCTTCTCGTTCCTCGAGGAGTACGTCGTGGGCCAGGACGCCGCGAAGCGCTCGCTCGCGGTGGCCGTCTACAACCACTACAAGCGCGTGCGCGCCCGCGGTACCATCCAGTCCGCCGAGCAGCGGGCCGAAGAGGTCGAGGTCGCGAAGAGCAACATCCTCATGCTGGGCCCGACCGGCTGTGGCAAGACCTACCTCGCTCAGACCCTCGCGAAGCGGCTCAACGTGCCGTTCGCCGTCGCCGACGCGACGGCTCTGACCGAGGCCGGCTATGTCGGCGAAGATGTCGAGAACATCCTGCTCAAGCTGCTCCAGGCCGCCGACTACGACACGAAGCGCGCCGAGACCGGCATCATCTACATCGACGAGATCGACAAGATCGCCCGCAAGGCAGAGAACCCGTCCATCACTCGCGACGTGTCGGGTGAGGGCGTGCAGCAGGCGCTTCTGAAGATCCTCGAGGGCACCGTCGCATCCGTTCCCCCGCAGGGCGGTCGCAAGCACCCCCACCAGGAGTTCCTTCAGATCGACACGACCAACGTGCTGTTCATCGTGGCAGGTGCGTTCGCCGGCCTCGAGGAGATCATCTCGGCTCGCGTCGGAAAGCATGGCGTCGGCTTCGGCGCTCCGCTGCACGACAAGGGCAAGGATCTCGATCTGTTCAGCGAGGTTCTTCCCGAGGACCTGCACAAGTTCGGGCTCATTCCCGAGTTCATCGGCCGCCTGCCCGTCGTCACCTCGGTCTCGCCCCTCGATCAGGATGCCCTGATCGACATCCTCACCGGCCCGCGGAACGCGCTGGTCAAGCAGTACCAGCGGATGTTCGAGATCGACGGCGTGCAGCTCGAGTTCGAAGACGACGCGCTGCGCTCGATCGCCGACCTCGCGGTGCTCCGGAAGACCGGCGCCCGCGGGCTGCGTGCGATCCTCGAGGACGTGCTCGGCCCGATCATGTTCGAGATCCCGTCTGCTGAAGACGTCTCGAAGGTCGTCGTCACCAAGGCGGCCGTCGAAGAAGGAGCACCGCCCACCGTGGTTCTCTCGCGCAAGCGCAAGAGCGCCTGAGCGGCATGACGGGCGACGGCCCCGAACCCTGGCGGGTGGTCACCACGCGCACCATCGTGGCCGATCGCTGGATCACGCTGCGAGCGGATGACTGCGAAGACGCCCGGGGTCGGCGCATCGCGCCGTATTACGTGCTGCAACCCGGTGACTGGATCTCGGTGCTCGCGCTGGACCGCAGCGGCGACGCCATCATTGTCGAGGAGTACCGGCATGGCGCCCGCATCGTCGCTCCGGGCACGATCGGCGGCGCCGTGGAACCGGACGAGTCCCCGCTCGATGCTGCGCATCGCGAACTGCGTGAGGAGACGGGGTTCACGGCATCCGAGGTGATCGACCTCGGACCGACCTGGGCGAACTTCGGCAACCACACGAATCGAGTGCACCATTTCCTCGCTCTGGACTGCGTTCGCGCGGGGGAGCAGCGGCTCGACGACACCGAGAGCATCGCGGTGCGAGTCATGCCTGTGTCAGCGCTCGGCGAGCACCTGACGCAGAGCTACCATCAGCTCACCTGGTACAAGGCGATGCAGTACCTGACGCGGCAGCATCACAGCTGAGACGCGAGGCTCTCAACGATCGAGTCCGCGGCGCTCGAGCAGCGGAGCGATCTCAGCATCCCGACCCCGGAAGTCGCGGTAGGCCTCGACCGGATCCTTCGACCCGCCCACGCCGAGCAGACGCCGGCGGAAGCGATCCCCGTTCGCGCGGGTGAGGCCGCCGTTCTCCCGGAACCACTCCACGGTGTCTGCGTCGAGCACCTCGCTCCAGATATACGAGTAGTAGCCGGCACTGTACCCGCCCGAGAAGATGTGAGCGAAGTACGCGGATGAATAGCGGGTCGGCACGACCGGGCTCAGCAGTCCGACGTCGGCCAGAGCATCGCGCTCGAATGCCGCGATGTCGCCCGGCTCGGCGCCCGCGCCCACCCGGTGCCATGCCTGATCGAGCCACGCTGCGGCGAGGTACTCGCTTGTCGCGTGACCCTGATCGAACTTCTCCGACGCGCGCAGGCGCGCGATGATCCCCGCGTCGAGCGGCTCTCCCGTCTCATGGTGGCGCGCGTAGTTCCGCAGAACCTCTTCCCACAGGATCCACATCTCGTTCACCTGGCTCGGGAACTCGACGAAGTCGCGGAACACGTTCGTGCCCGAGAAGTGCGGGTACGTGACCCGGGCGAACAGTCCGTGCAGCGCGTGACCGAACTCATGGAACAGCGTGGTCACCTCATCCAGCGTGAGCAAGGTGGGCATCCCCTCGGCGGGCTGCGAGACGTTGAGGTTGTTCGCCACCACCGGCAGGGTGCCGCGCAGCGCCGACTCGCTCACGATCGGGTTCATCCACGCTCCGCCTCTCTTGGAATCGCGGGTGTACAGATCGAGCACGTACAGCCCGACCGCTGAGCCGTCCTCGTCGTGCACCTCGAAGACCCGCGCTCCGGGGTGGTACGACACCAGGTCGGTGCGTTCCGTGAAGGTGATCCCGTACAGCTTCGTCGCGGCGAAGAAGACGCCGTCGCGCAGCACTCGTCCGGCCTCGAAGTACGGCCGCAGGGCTGCGGTGTCGATGTCATAGCGGGCCTGTCGAACCTTCTCGGTGTAGTAGGCCCAGTCGTGAGCCTCGAGTGGAAATGGCTCGGGCTCCGTTTCGTCGATGATCTGCTGCAGCGCCGCCGACTCGCGCCGCGCGTTGCGGGCGGCGGGAGCGGCCAGTTCTCGCAGCATGCGCTCGACGGCGTACGGCGTGCCGGCTGTCTCGTCTGCGGTGACGTACGCGGCGTGCGAGTCGTAGCCGAGCAGCTCCGCGCGCTCTGCGCGGAGAGACACGATCTCAGCGAGGACGGCTCTGTTGTCGTGCTCGTTCCCGCGTGAGGCGCGGGCGAGTGACGCCTGCATGATGCGACGACGGCTCTCGCGCCGGGTGAGGGAAGCGAGGTAGGGATGGCCGCTGAACAGCGGCAGCGAGACCAGATACCTCCCTTCGAGACCGCGCTCCGCTGCCGCGCGTGCGGTCGCGCTGAGTTCGCCCTCGGAGAGACCGTCGAGTTCTGCGGCGTCGTCGAAGACCACGGCCAGGGCGTTCGTGTCGGCCAGGAGGTTCTTCTCGAACGTCGTGCTGAGCGTTGACAGGCGCTGATTCACTGCGGTCAGACGTGTCTTGGATGCGTCGTCGAGCGCGGCTCCCGCATGGGTCATCTCGCGGAGATGGCGCTGAACCAGATAGCGCTGCTCGTCTGTCAGGTCGAGCTGATCGAGCTGATCATGCACCTGCGACACGTGCCAGTAGAGCGCGCCGTCGAGCCGTATCGCGTCGTCGTGAGCGGCCATCATCGGGGCGAGCTGCTCGTCGACTGCCTGGATGCCAGGCGACGCATCTGCGGAACTGACCGTGTAGAACGCGTGCGCGATGCGATCCAGCATCTCGCCGCTGCGCTCCAGAGCCTCGATCGTGTTCTCGAAGGTCGGCATCGATCGCACCACGGTGATGGCTCTGACTTCAGCGAGGTGCTCAGCGAAGGCCGCCTCGAACGCGGGGAGGTAGTGCTCGGTGCGAATGGCCGCGTAGTCGGGCAGTTCGTAGGGGAGTGTCGAGCGGGTGAGCAGCGGGTTCACGGCCTCGGTCATGAGCCGAGTCTAGGGTGACGGATCTGCCGGTTTGACACCGGCCCGCGCGACCCTCACAATGATGAAAGTCATTTCATAACGGTTACGAAACCGAATTCGTAAATGGGGTCGAAGATGTCCACCATCGATGCGAAGCTCGTCGCAGCTTCCCTCGCAAGCCTGCGCGACCTGGGCCGCGCCACCATCTCGGACCTCACCGAGATGACAGGGCTCTCCCGGCCGACCGTGACCGCGGCGCTCCACGCCCTTGTCGCATCGGGTCAGGCCACCGAGCACGACGCCCGGGCAGCGGCAGGGCGTCCGGCGCGCACCTACTCCCCGGTTGCGGGCTCAACGGTGGCCGTAGGGCTCGATCTCACCCGGAGCACCGTCCGCCTGGTCATCGCTGATCGGACGGGACGTGTGCTGATCGCAGGCGGCTCCGATATCGCCCCGCCCACGACAGGCCGCCCCTCCCTCGTGCCCGTGCGCTCTCTGCTCGTGCAGGCGCTGGAGCGAGTCGGGCGGGGGCTCTCCGACGTCGCGGCGATGGGCATAGCAGTAGCCGGTCTCATCGACGAGGACGGAATCCTGGTCTCGGCGCCTCAGATCAGCGAGTGGAGCGGGCGCCATCTGCAGACCATGTTCAGCGACTACTTCGGCGTGCCGGCCGTCGTCGACAACGACCTGTCGCTGGCGGCCGAAGCGGAGTCGCGGCAGGGCGCGCTCGCAGACGCTGAGACCGGGGTGTATGCACTCACCTGGCACCACGTGTCTGCGCGAGTCACCGCCTCAGGCAGCGTGCTTCGGGGCCGCAGGGGACGCGCGGGCGAGGTCGGCCTGCTGCGCGCATTCAGCGATGTCGACGTGCCCGAGGGGAGCCTCCTTGAAGCCGTTCCGCGCGTCGAGAGCGAGCTGCGTCGTCTGCGCGACGACCCAGCCGATCAGCGCGGTCTCGCGGCGCTGAACGCTCTGAGCGCGGCGATGACCCCGGCGATGGCTGCGCTGCTGCTCACCGTCGACCCCGATGTCATCGTCCTCGGCGGCGAACTGAGCGAGTACGCCGACCTCCTCGCCGGGCCGCTGGCCGATGGCATCCGCGTCGCCGTGACCGGCATCGAGGCCGGCGCGCGCGTCATCCGCGGAGGCGATCTGGGCCCGGATGCCGCTGCTCTCGGCGCTCTGGGACTCGCATTCGAGAAGCACTCGCACGCCATCTACGGGTTGCCGGACGTGCCGGCGCCCCTCATCACCACCGAATCGGAGAACGAACAGATGACCACTGACCCAGCCGTCGAGGCCGCACCGTTCCGCGCCGCGGTGATCGGCGTGGGCGCCCGCGCGGGCGTCGCCCTGCACGTGCGGGAGGCAGGCGGAAGCGTGGTCGCGGCGGTCGACCCCGATGTGAAGACCCACGAGCGTGCACGGCGCCTGTTCGGTGACATCCCGGTCTTCGGCTCGGTGGCGGAACTGCTCGCATCCGGCATCGAGATCGACGGCGCATTCGTCACGACGCCCGACTTCACGCATGCCGACGTGTCGGTCGAGCTGCTCGAGGCAGGCATCGCCACCTACATCGAGAAGCCGCTCGCGATCTCGATCGAAGACGCAGATCGCATCCTCGAGGCCGGCCACCGCACAGGCACGAAGGTCTACGTCGGCCACAACATGCGCCACATGCGAGTCGTCCGGATGCTGAAGGAGATCGTCGACCGCGGTGAGATCGGCGAGGTCAAGGCCATCTGGTGCCGTCACTTCGTCGGACACGGCGGGGACTACTACTTCAAGGACTGGCACGCCGAGCGCGACAAGGCGATGAGCCTCCTGCTGCAGAAGGGTGCGCACGACATCGATGTGATGCATTGGATCGCCGGCACCTCGACCCGCTCGGTGGTGGGTGTGGGCGACCTGGCCGTGTACGGCGACGTCGAGTCGCGACGCGACAACTCCGACCGTCGAATGGGTGACTGGTTCTCGATGTCGAACTGGCCTCCGGCGGCGCAGCAGGACCTGAACCCCGTCATCGACGTCGAGGACATCTCGATGATCATGATGCGCACCGACTCGGGCGTGCTCATGAGCTACCAGCAGTGTCACTTCACGCCCGACTACTGGCGCAACTACACGGTGATCGGCACCGAGGGGCGCATCGAGAACTTCGACGACGACGCGGGCGGCGAGATCCGGCTGTGGAACGCCCGAAGCGACTACCTCGAGAAGGGCCACGTTCGGTACCCGATCGACGACGGCGGGGACGGCGGGCACGGCGGAGCGGACCCGCTGACCGTTGCGGAGTTCGTCGACTTCGTCCGCCGCGGAACGCCCACCGACACCAGTCCCGTCGCCGCACGCGACGCAGTGGCGGCCGGAATCGGTGGCGCTCTGTCCATCCGCTCCCAGTCCGCGCCGGTCCAGATCCCTCGTCTGAGCGACGACCTGCTCGAGTACTACGCGGCGCACCAGCCGTCCCGCCGCTGATGCTCCGCTACGCGCTGCGCCGCATCCTGATGATGATCCCGACTCTCATCGGATCGACGTTCCTCGTGTACCTGCTCGTCTTCCTCATCCCCGGGGACCCTGTCGCGCGGCTCGCCGGGGGAGAGAAGCGGCTCTCGAACTCCACGATCGCGGCCATCCGCGACCAGTACAACCTCGACGATCCGTTCTTCGTCCAGTACGGCAAATACCTGTGGGGCGTGCTGCAGGGCGACTTCGGTCATGACTTCAACGGCAACTCGGTATCGACGCTGATCGCCACCGCGCTTCCCTACACCGTGGTGCTCGCGCTGTCGGCGTTCGTTCTCAAGATCGTGATCGGGGTCTGCCTCGGCGTCTGGGCAGGTCTTCGTCAGGGCCGCTTCCCGGACAAGTTCAACCTGTTCTTCACGATCTTCTTCCTGGCGGTGCCTGGCTTCATCATCGCCTACTTCTCGCAGTACGTCTTCGGCATCAAGCTGCACTGGCTCCCGATCTCCGGGGTCCAAGCGGGGTTCCCGCTCGCGTTCATCCTGCCGGCGATCGTGCTCGCTCTGGAGACGGCGTCCCCGCTGGCCAGGCTCAGCCGCACCAGCCTCGTCGACGTGCTCCGCTCGGACTACATCGTGACGGCCACCGCGAAGGGGATCGGTCCGCAGCGGATCATGTGGGTGCATGCCCTGCGCAACGCCTTCGTGCCGGTCGTGACGTACCTCGGGCTCAGCATCGCCGCGCTGCTCGGCGGGTCCGTCCTCATCGAGACGATCTTCAACCTTCCCGGGCTCGGCGGGACCCTGGCGAGAGCGATAGACACGCAGAACGGCCCGGTCGTGGTCGGGGTCTCCGTGTTCCTGCTGCTGTTCTACCTGGTCGCTGCTCTCGTCGTCGACCTGCTGTACCCGATCATCGATCCGAGGGTCCGTCATGCCTGAATCCACGACCACGCTGATCGCCATGCGCGGCACGCGCATGCGACGCGGGCGCCCCCGCAGCGGACTGCGCAGCCTGTGGAAGAGCCCCTTCTTCGACATCGCCGCGCTGATCATCGTCGTCGTGACGCTGATGTCGCTCTTCCCCGGCCTCTTCACGTCGATCGACCCCCGGGACTGCGACCTGTCGATGTCGCGCGTCGGTCCGCAGCCCGGGCATCCGATGGGCTTCGACATCCAGGGGTGCGACTACTGGTCGAACATCGTCCACGGAGCGCGCACCTCGCTCGAGGTGGGCGTGTACACAGCGGCGATCTCCTTCGTCATCGCACTCATCGCCGGATCCCTGGCCGGCTACTTCGGCGGGATCACCGACTCGGTCATCTCCTGGACATCGAACGTGATCCTCGGCATCCCCGTCGGCATCGCCAGCCTCGTGATCCTCTACCAGTTCCGCTCCCGCACTGTGTGGACCATCGTGATGGTGCTCGTGCTCTTCAGCTGGGCGGCGACCATGCGCTACATGCGCAGCTCCGTCATGCAGGTGCGCAACCTCGAGTACATTCAGGCAGCGCGTGGACTCGGCGTGGGCCCATGGCGCATTCTGCGTACCCATGTCATCCCGAATGCGGTGACACCGCTGATCGTGATGACCACGCTGTCCGTCGGCGCCGGTATGGCGGCTGAGGCTGGGTTCTCGATCCTCGGGGTCGGCCTTCGTCTTCCCGCCTTCTCGTGGGGCATCCAGATCGCGCTCGCCAGTCAAGACGGCAACTGGCAGATCGCACCACTGCTGATGTTCTTCCCCGCGCTCATGCTGGGCCTCACAACGCTCGCCTTCGTCGTGCTCGGCGAGAGCCTGCGCGACGCCCTCGACCCGAAGGCCCGCCGATGACCGCGCTGCTCGACGTGCAGAACCTCTCCCTCGAATTCCGATCGGGAGGACGCCCGCCCATCCCCGCGCTGCAGGACGTCAGCTTCACTCTCGACCGCGGTGAGACTCTCGCCGTTCTCGGCGAATCAGGCTCCGGCAAGAGCATCACCGCCAAGGCGATCATGGGCATCCTCCCGAAGCCCGCGTCCCGCGTCACCGGCGGCCGCATCATGTTCGACGGGGAAGATCTGCTCACACTGCCGCCGGCCAGGCTGCGCAAAGTGCAGGGCGCCCGCATCGCGATGATCTTCCAGGATGCCCTGAGTGCCCTGAACCCTGTGCAGACCGTGTCCACGCAGATCGCGGAGCTGTATCGCGTGCACCGCGGAATGCCGAAGAGGCAGGCGATCGCAGCGGCCATCGACATGATGCGTGCGGTGCGCATCCCCGATGCGGCGAACCGCGCGAACGACTACCCGTTCCAGTTCTCGGGGGGCATGCGTCAGCGCATCATGATCGCGATGGCTCTGGCCCTGGACCCGGATGTCCTCATCGCCGATGAGCCGACGACGGCGCTGGACGCGACGGTTCAGGCGCAGATCCTGGAGCTCCTGAGTGAGATCACGCAGGAGCGGCGCATGGCGCTGCTGATGATCACGCACGATCTGGGTGTGGCCGGTCAGCTGGCAGACCGGGCTCTCGTGATGTACGCCGGCCGCGTCGCTGAGTCGGGTCCGATCGGCACGATGTTCGATCGTCCCGCGCATCCCTACACGAGAGGACTCCTCGGCTCGATCCCGAGCGCAGCCCATCGCGGTGCGGATCTTCCCACCATCCCCGGCCTTCCGCCCGACATCGCGCTGAGGCCGCCGGGCTGCAGCTTCAACCCGCGGTGCGAGTTCGCGACCGACGAGTGCCGGTCAGTGCTGCCGCTGCTCGAACCGTTCGCCGCCCAGCGCGCGGCCGCATGCCATCACAAGGAGGAGGTGCTCGCGGATGCCCCTGTTGGAGCTTGAATCGGTGCGCCGGTTCTACAAGCAGAAGCACGCACTGTTCTCGCGAGCGGTTCACGGGCAGGTGCGAGCCGTCGACGGAGTGGACTTCGCCGTCGACGAGGGCGAGACCGTCGGACTCGTCGGAGAATCCGGATGCGGGAAGTCGACGCTGGCGCGGATCATCTGCGGTCTCGAGGAGCCGAGTGAGGGGACCGTTCGCTGGAACGGTGCGGACGTGGGAACGATGTCGCGCGCCGACCGCAAGACGCTCCTGCACCGCGAGGTGCAGATGGTGTTCCAGGACCCGCACGCCTCGCTCGATCCCCGCCGCTCGATCGGGCAGTCGATCGCCGAGGGGATCGTGACCCACGCGCTGCTCCCGGCGAACCAGATCGACGGCCGCGTGGCCGAGCTGCTGGCACAGGTGGGTCTCAACCCCGACCACGCGCACCGCTATCCTCACGAGTTCTCGGGCGGCCAGCTGCAGCGGATCGGCATCGCCCGCGCTCTGGCCGTCGAGCCGAAGCTGCTCGTGTGCGACGAGCCGGTGTCCGCCCTCGACATCTCCGTGCGTGCGCAGGTTCTCAACCTGCTGAACCGTCTCAAGCGCGAGCTGGGTCTGTCGATCATCTTCATCGCACACGACCTCGACGTCGTCCAGCACATGTCGGATCGCATCGTGACCATGTACCTCGGCAAGGTCGTCGAACAGGGCGACGGCGATGACGTGTACGGAGCGACCGCGCATCCCTACACGCGTGCACTCCTGTCTGCGATTCCCCGCAAGCTGGCCCCGAACGAAAGGTTGGAGCGAGTCGTACTCGAAGGCGACCCGCCCTCGCCGATCGACCCGCCGCCGGGATGCCCGTTCCACACCCGCTGCTACGCGGCCATCGAACGCTGCGCCGTCGAGGTGCCCGAACTCCGACCCGTGCCGGGTGGAGCGCCCTCGCACCGGGCGTCGTGCCATCTCTCGGCGCAGATCACGCACTCTTCCGTCGGAATGGTCTCGACCATTCCGATCCTCCCGTCCGACACGCAGAGCACCACCCCCTCCGAAAGGACCCACCCATGAAGCGCACCACCAGTCGCATCGGGACCGGCATCGTCGCCGCTGCCGCATGCGCCACCATGCTGACAGGCTGTCTCGGTCAGCCCACCGAGACCGGCGACGGCACGACATCGCTCGTGGCGGTGAACAACGGCGAGATCGGCCGCATCACCGGAGCCCAGAACCCGGGCAGTCAGATCGCGATGGCCCTCTGTGAACCCCTCACCGGCATCGAAGAGGACGGCACGGTCTTCATGCGCGGAGCCGAATCGGTCGAGAGCGAAGACCAGGTCACCTGGACGATCGAGGTCGCCGACGGGCACACGTTCTCCGACGGCACGCCGATCACTGCTGAGACCTATGTCGACACGTTCAACTTCGTCGGCGCCGGCGTGAACGCGATGCCGTCGAACTACGCCTACGGCCCCATCAAGGGCTACGACGAGATGAACCCCGCCGAGGGTGAGGCGGCGGCCGAGACGTTCTCGGGGATCACCCTCGTCGACGAGACCACCTTCACGATCGAGATGAAGACGCCGAACAACGACGTTCCCTACATCCTCTCGCAGCTCGCGTTCTGCCCGATGCCCGAAAGTGCCTTCGCCGACCCGCTCGCGTACGACAAGAAGCCGATCGGAAACGGCGTCTACACGCTGAAGTCCCTCGACCCTCAGGTCGAGGCCGTGCTCGAGAAGGATCCGAAGTACAAGGGCTGGGTGCCCGAGGGCGCCGCCGACAAGATCACCTTCCGCGTCTACACCGACACCAACACCGCCTATCAGGATGTGCTCGCCGGCAATGCGGATGTGCTGCGCAGCCTGCCGCCCGGGCTCATCGCGCAGGGCCGCAACTCGCTCGGTGAGAAGGGGCTGACGGCCATCGAGCGCAACACGCTCGAGACCTACTTCACCTGGCCGACCTACCTCGACGCGACGTTCCCGCTCGAGGTCCGCCAGGCGTTCTCGATGATCGTCGACCGGGAGAGCATCTCGAAGGACCTGTTCAAGGAGGCGACGGTGCCTGCCGGCTCGCTGATGCCGAACTCGGTGTCGGCATACCGCGAAGACGCATGCGGCGAGTCCTGCACGTTCGATCCCGATGCCGCCAAGGCGCTGATCGAGAAGTCTGGCTTCACGGGCACCATTCCGCTGAACTACTCGTCGGAGAACACCACCGATGCGGCAACGGCGCTCGCCGTCTCGAACTCGGCGAAGGAGATCGGGCTCGAGGTCGAGCCGAAGCCGGTTCCCGCTGCGGCCCTGTCCGAGACGATCAACTCCTACAAGCTCGACGGTCCTGTCATCCAGCTCTGGGGCTCGTCGTTCCCCGCGGCATCCGAGTGGGTCGCGTCGGTGTACGTCGACGCCAACTACCGGCTTCAGTACGCGGACGCGGAGGGGCAGGCGGCGGTCGACGCCGCGCTCGCCGCGCCGAGCCAGGATGAGGCGGACGCACTCTGGCAGAAGGCGGAGGACCGCATCCTCGCGGACCAGGTGATCCAGCCGCTGTATCAGCAGGTCATGTACATCGCCCACACGCCGTGCATGACGCCGCACGCGGCCGGCGGTGACATGCAGATCTACCGCACCGAGGTCACCTGCTCCTCCTGAGGCGGAGGGCACCGGGGCCGGTCGAAGCGCTGCTTCGGGCCGGCCCCTCTGCCGTTCCGAGCCGATGACATGCCGTCAGCCGCTCAGGCGCGCCATGACCTGCTGCAGACCCTCGACGACGAGCCGCACGCTTCGACGGCGCAGTGTCTCGGGGCGTGCGAGCACGTCGATCAGACGGTGGGTGCTGACGCCGAGCAGCGGGATGCGCACGATCTCGCTGTCGTCGACGCTGCGTGAGGTGAAGCGGGGGAGCAGGCCGATCACGTCGCCCGCCGCGACGGCGGCCGCCACCGCCCCGTAGTCGTTGATGCGGTGCTGCACGCGCGGGGCCACGTTCGCGACTGCGGCGACGGCGCCGAGAACGTCGTCGGGCGAATATCCGATGCGGCTCGTGACCCAGCGCTCGCCGGCGATGTCCGCAGGCGAGACCGAGGAGCGTGTGGCGAGAGGGTGCGATACGGCGACCGCGACGTCGAGCGGTTCGCGTACGAGGGTGAGGCTGCGCACGCCCTGCGAGGGCCACGGTTCGGAGTGCTCCATGCGGTGCGCGAGCACGATGTCGTATCGAGCGGTGAGGGCGGGGAACTCGCTCTGTGCGACATCCTCGTCGGTGAGCTGCACGGTGGGAGCGTCGTCGCTGCCGGAGAGCTCGCGCAGCAGCGCGCCGAACAGAGCCTGGCCTGCGCTGTGGAAGCCGCTCACACTGACGACGCCCGCGGCGTCGTGCTCGAAGGCGTCGAGGGCACCGCGCGCGGCGGCCATGGCATCCAGCGCCTCACCGCCGGCTTCGGCGAGCACCTGCCCGGCGGCCGTCAGCACGAGTGTGCGCCCCTGTCTCCGGGTGAGGGGAGTGCGCACGCCGCGTTGCAGCGCGGCGAGCTGCTGCGACACTGCTGACGGCGTGACCCGCAGCGCATCGGCGACGGCCGTGACGCTGCCGAGGGCGCCGAGTTCGCGCAGGATCTGGAGCTGATGGAGTTCCATGATCCGATCCTACTTTTCAGATCCTCTTAATCGACCGTGCAGTAAGAGGTCGTTGTTCTACATGGTTGGATACGGTGAGATCGAAGCATGAAGGCACTGTTCAAGAGCGGTCCGCGCGCGGGCTTCGAGCTCGTCGATCGCCCCGACCCCGTCGCTGCAACCGGCGAGGTCGTCATCCGCGTGCTCCGCACCGGCATCTGCGGCACCGACCTGCACATCCACCGCTGGGACGACTGGGCCGCTTCAGCGATCGAGGCGCCGTTGATCCCCGGCCATGAGTTCTACGGCGAGGTCGTCGAGGTCGGGCCGCTCGTGCACGACATATCGGTCGGCGATCGGGTCTCGGGTGAGGGGCACATCGTCTGTGGCACCTGCCGCAACTGCCGCGCCGGGCGCCGCCAGATGTGCATCCGCACCATCGGCCTCGGGCTGCAGCGAGACGGTGCCTTCGCCGAGTACCTCTCGCTTCCCGCGACCAACGTCTGGGTGCACCACGACGACGTCACGCCTGAGCTCGGCGCCATCTTCGACCCGCTGGGCAACGCCGTGCACACCGCACTCATGTACCGCGTGATCGGCGAGGACGTGCTGATCACCGGATGCGGCCCCATCGGCCTCATGTCGATCGCCGTCGCCCGGCACGCGGGCGCGCGGTTCATCGTGGCCACAGACGTCAGCGCGCCGCGCCTCGACATGGCGAAGCAGATGGGCGCCGACGCGGTCGTCGATGTCTCGCAGGAGGACATCCGCGACGCGCAGCGCGCGCTCGGCATGCGCGAGGGCTTCGACATCGGCTTCGAGATGAGCGGTGCACCCTCGGCACTGCCCGCGATGATCGACAACATGAACCACGGCGGCCAGATCGCCATGCTGGGGCTCCCGAGCTCAGGATTCGACATCGACTGGGGCAAGCTCGTGACCCACATGCTCACGATCAAGGGCATCTACGGCCGCGAGATGTTCGAGACCTGGAACGCGATGGGCGCGATGCTGCAGACCAGCGCGACGCTGCGTGAGTCTATCGCCCGCGTGATCGCCGACGTGATCCCCGCACGCGACTGGGAGCGCGGTTTCGCCGCCGCCGAGTCGGCGGGCACGGGCAAGATCATCCTCGACTGGACCGAGCTGTAAGAACGACTGCAAGGAGCAGCCATGTACACGACATTCAAGGATCACCTGCAGTCCGAGCTCGCCGGCATCGAGGAGGCGGGGCTCACCAAGCGGGAACGAGGGATCTCGGGCCCGCAGAAGGCCGAGATCGTGACCGGAGGCGTCGAGGTGCTCAACTTCTGCGCCAACAACTATCTGGGTCTCGCCGACGACGAGCGCATCCTCGCGGCCGCGAAGGGCGCACTCGACGAGTGGGGCTACGGCCTTGCGAGCGTCCGCTTCATCTGCGGCACGCAGGAGCAGCACCTCGAGCTCGAGCGGCGTCTCGCCGCCTTCCTCGGCACCGACGACGCGATCCTGTACTCCTCGTGCTTCGACGCGAACGGCGGTGTGTTCGAGACGCTGTTCACGGCGGACGACGCGATCATCTCGGACGAGCTGAACCACGCGTCGATCATCGACGGCATCCGACTGTCGAAGGCGCGCCGTCTGCGCTACCGCAACCGCGACATGGCTGATCTGGAAGAGCAGCTCAAGGCCGCGTCGGATGCCCGATTCCGCGTCGTCGTGACCGACGGCGTCTTCTCGATGGACGGCTACATCGCCCCGCTGCGTGAGATCTGCGACCTGGCGGAGCGCTACGACGCACTCGTCTTCGTCGATGACTCGCATGCGGTCGGGTTCGTCGGTGAGAACGGACGCGGCACTCCCGAGTTCTGCGGCGTCTCTGACCGCGTCGACATCTACACCGGCACCTTCGGCAAGGCGCTGGGTGGAGCATCGGGCGGCTACGTCGCCGCACACCGCGACATCGTCGCCCTGCTGCGTCAGCGTTCGCGACCGTACCTCTTCTCGAACACGCTCGCGCCCTCGATCGTCGCGGGCACCCTCACTGCGCTCGACCTGGTCGAGGGCTCGGCAGACCTGCGGGCACGACTGACCGGGAATGCCGAGCTGTTCCGCCGCCGCATGACCGAGGAGGGCTTCGACCTGCTCCCCGGCGAGCACCCGATCGTGCCGGTGATGTTCGGCGACGCGGCGCTCACCGCGCGTATCGCCGACGAGATGCAGCGCCAGGGCGTGTACGTCACTGCGTTCAGCTTCCCTGTCGTACCGCGCGGCAAGGCGCGCATCCGTGTGCAGCTCTCAGCGGCGCACACGAGCGAGCAGGTCGAACGCTGCGTGGCGGCGTTCGTCGCCGCCCGCGACGCCGAGAACTGACTCGAGAAGACGTGCAAAGAAACTCTTGCAAAGAACTATTTGCAAGAGTATCTTTGCATGCATGACGGACGAACAGCAGATACGCACCCTTGACGCCAGTGCGCTGAAAGCTCTTGCGCACCCGCTGCGTGTGCGGATCTACGATCTGCTGAGCGAACGCGGACCCCAGACGGCGAGCACGCTCGCCGCGCTGATCGGCGAGACCTCGGGCGCGACCAGCTACCACCTGCGCGCCCTCGCCGCTCACGATCTGATCCGTGAGGTTCCCGACCGGGGGACCGCACGGGAGCGCTGGTGGGAGCGGCCCAAGGGGCGGATCAACATGCCGGGTCCCGCCGAGGCGATGTCGCCGTCGAACCGCGCCGCTGCGCAGATCGTGACGACCGAGTTCCTTCGTCTTCGTCACCAGACCCTGATGGAGTACATCAACCGTCCTGAGTCCGAGCAGCCAGAGGGCTGGAGGGATGCCGGCCTGGTCATGACCACGATGCTCGACATCACGCCTGAGCAGATGGCCGAGCTGAAGGATGAGCTCACCGCCGTGGTCGACGCGGCGGTCGAGCGCTATCGGGGGCAGGAGTCGCTGCCCGGCACCCGGCGCGTGTCTCTGCGCGCCGAGGTCTTCGATCTTCCCGTGGCGAACAGCCGCGGCGCCATGAATCAGGAGTGACCATGACCACTGCAACTCTTCGCCTCGCATCGCCCACGCCGTTCGAGCGTCTGCTGCAGCAGCTGGCCGCAGCACTCACCCGGCACGTCGAGCGCCGGGTGACCGCTCGTGCCGAGCGCCGAGAGATCGCGCTCAGTCTGCTGCAGGAGCAGCAGACCCGCCGCGCTGACCCGCACGAGGTCGACCACCTTCTTGCGATGGTCGGTCTCTCTGGCCGCTGAGCGCCGGTCCGATGCGCCGCGGTGAAGAGAGGACCCGGGTCAGTCCTGGAAAGGGCGGGCGACGACGTCGCCGGATGCCGTGAGCAGAACCTCCCACCCGGCATCCAGCTCCGCGATCGGCCGGCCTTCGAGCCAGGTGAGCGTCCAGTGCCCGGTAAGGCCACGGGCCTCGACCTCGGCGATCGCCGGGCGCAGGGCGGCGGGGACCGACGCAGGCGGCTCGGCTCCCGTCGCCCAGCGAGTGCCGAGCTGCATCAGCTCTCCACCGGTGCCAGCTCGATCGCTGTGACGGCGAGCTCGTCGGCCTCTGCGAAGGTGAGCTCGGCGATGCGGCCCACGGCGCGCAGGTCGTCGGCAGCGGCGCGGAGCGCCTCGACCTTCGCCGCGGGCGCCGCGATCGTGGCGGTCGCGACAGGAGTCTTCTGCGATGCCTTCGCCTCGGTCTTCGCGCGGCGGATGCCGATCAGCGCCTCGCTGGCGGTCGTGAGCACCGCGGGGTCGCCCTCGATGCCGAGCGGCTCGGGCCAGGCGGCGGTGTGGATGGAGCCCTCCTCGAACCACGACCACGCCTCCTCCGTCGCGAACGACACGATCGGGGCGAGCAGGCGCAGCAGCGTCGACAGCGCCAGGTGCAGCGCGAGCGCGGCCGAGGCCTGGCCCACGTCGGTCTGATCGTAGGCGCGCTCCTTCACCAGTTCGAGATAGTCGTCGCAGAACGTCCAGAAGAACGCCTCGGTGACTTCCAGCGCCTTCGCCTGGTCGTAGTTCTCGTACGCCTTCGTCGCGTCGCGCACGACCTGGTCGAGAGCCGTGAGCATCGAGGCGTCGAGCGCGTGCGTGACCTGCGCCCCCTCGGGCACCGGGAACGACAGCACGAACTTCGCCGCGTTCAGGATCTTGATCGCCAGGCGACGGCCGATCTTCACCTGCGTGGGGTTCTGCGGGTCGAACGCGGCGTCCATGCCGAGACGGCTGGATGCCGACCAGTAGCGCACCGCATCCGAGCCGTGCTTGTCGAGGATGTCCGCCGGGGTGACGACGTTGCCCTTCGACTTCGACATCTTCTTGCGATCGGGGTCGACGATGAAGCCCGAGATCGCGGCGTTGCGCCACGGCGAGCGCTGGTCCTCGAGTGTCGAGCGAAGCATGGTCGAGAACAGCCAGGTGCGGATGATGTCCTGGCCCTGGGGGCGCAGGTCGAACGGGGCGACGGTGTTCCACAGTTCTTCGTCACGCTGCCAGCCGCCGGCCAGCTGAGGGGTGAGCGACGAGGTCGCCCAGGTGTCGAAGATGTCCTGCTCGGCGTCGAAGCCGCCGGGCACACCGCGCTGCTCTTCCGTGTACCCGTCGGGGAGATCGGTCGTCGGATCGATCGGCAGGCTATCGAGCGAGGGGGTCAGCACACGGTCGTAGTCGCGCTCTCCGTTCTCATCGAGGGCGTACCAGACAGGGATGGGCACACCGAAGAACCGCTGGCGCGAGATGAGCCAATCGCCGGTGAGGCCGCCTACCCAGTTCTCGTAGCGGACGCGCATGAAGTCGGGGTGCCAGTTCAGCGATCGACCGTTCTCGAGCAGCTGCTCGCGCAGCTGCGGGTCGCGCGCCCCATTGCGGATGTACCACTGGCGCGTTGAGACGATCTCGAGAGGGCGATCGCCCTTCTCGAAGAACTTCACGGCGTGATTGAAGGGCTTGCCGACCTCGAGCAGGTCACCGGACGCCTGCAGCTGCTCGACCATGCTCTTACGGGCGCTGAAGACGGTCTTGCCGGCGAGCTCGGCGTAGGCGTTCCTGCCCGCCTCGGAGACGATGGCCTCAGGGACGTCGGCGAGCACGCGGCCGTCCTTGCCGAGGATGGTGCGGTTGGGAAGGTCGAGCTCCCGCCACCAGATGATGTCGGTGACGTCGCCGAAGGTGCAGATCATCGCGATGCCGGAGCCCTTGTCGGGCTGCGCGAGGTGGTGCGCGAGCACGGGCACCTCGACGTCGAAGATCGGGGTGCGCACCGTCTTGCCGAAGTACGGCTGGTAGCGCTCGTCGTCGGGGTGCGCCACGAGCGCGACGCAGGCGGGAAGCAGCTCGGGACGGGTGGTCTCGATGTGGATGTCACCCGATCCGTCGGTCTTGTGGAAGGCGACGCGGTGGTACGCCGCCTGCTGGTCGCGGTCTTCGAGCTCAGCCTGCGCGATCGCCGAGCGGAAGTCGATGTCCCACAGGGTGGGCGCCAGCGACTGGTAGGCCTCTCCGCGCTCAAGACCGCGCAGGAAGGCGAGCTGGCTCTGCCTGATCGTGTCGTCGGAGATCGTGCGGTACGTCTGCGTCCAGTCGACGCTCAATCCGAGCTGGCGGAAGAGCGCCTCGAACTGCTTCTCGTCCTCGACGGTCAGCTTCTCGCAGAGCTCGATGAAGTTGCGCCGGCTGATGGGCTGCTGGTCGGCAGCGCGCGACGACTTGTTGTCGCCGCCCTCGAACGGCGGGGTGAAGTCGGGGTCGTAGGGGAGAGACGGATCGCAGCGCACGCCGTAATAGTTCTGCACGCGGCGCTCGGTCGGCAGGCCGTTGTCGTCCCAGCCCATCGGGTAGAACACGTTGCGTCCGCGCATGCGCTCGAATCGCGCCTTGATGTCGGTGTGCGTGTACGAGAACACGTGGCCGATATGCAGGCTGCCGGAGGCGGTGGGCGGGGGAGTGTCGATCGAGTAGACGCTGTCACGGCCGGATGCCACGGCGCGGGCGCGGTCGAAGAGGAAGGTGCCCTGTGCCGACCATCGCTCTCCCCACTTCGTCTCGAGGCCTTCGAGTGCGGGCTTGTCAGGGATGCTGGACATGGAGGTCTCCTCGAGCGATGTGTGCGGCACTGTGTGAGCGTGCCTGAGTGTGGGTTGTCCCGCGAGTCTATCGGTCGCCACAGTGGGACTCGTAGATCGACCCAGTGCAACAACCGCCGGTAGGATGGAGTGTTCCCCTTTTCCCGCACTCATCGAGGTTCCCGAATGCCTTCCTTCCCCGTGCGTCGCCTTCTGCCCGTTGTCGCCCTGGCAGCAGCATCCGCCCTCCTCCTCAGCGCCTGCGCTGGACCCGCCGACGACGGCGGGTCCGCCGACACCGACGCCGAACTCGTCTGGGCCATCGAGGGGGCGAACCTCTCCGCAGGACACATGGATCCGCAGACCAGCCAGCTCGACGTATCGGGCATGGTGCAGCGCCAGGTGCTCGACTCGCTCGTCTTCCAGGAGGCCGATGGCTCGTTCTCGCCGTGGCTCGCCAAGAGCTGGAAGGTGTCGGACGACGGCCGCACGTACACCTTCGAACTGCGCGACGACGTCACCTTCTCCGACGGCACGGCGTTCGACGCCGCCGCAGTGAAGGCGAACTTCGACCGCATCGTCGACCCCGCGACGAAGTCTGCTCAGGCCGCCAGCATGCTCGGCGGCGAGCTGTACGCGGGCACCGAGGTGGTCGGCGAGCACACGGTCGAGGTCAGCTTCACCCAGCCGTATGCACCCTTCCTGCAGGCCGCCAGCACCGCGCAGCTCGGCTTCTGGTCGCCGAAGGTGCTCGAGAGCTCGGCCGATCAGCTCGCGGCAGGCGGTCCCGATGTCACGGTCGGCACCGGCCCGTTCGTGCTCAGCGAGTACACCGCCGACCAGGAGATCGTCTACACCCGCAACGACGACTACGCCTGGGGGCCGGACGGGGCCGAGGCTCCCAAGATCAAGACGCTCCGCATCGAGCTGCTGCCCGAGGCATCCGTCCGCGCCGGCGTGCTCTCGTCGGGCGAGGCCGACGTCGCCACCCAGCTGCCGCCGAACGTCGTCGCCGACCTCGGCGACGACATCACCGTGACGGCCAAGGAGTACCCCGGCCTGCCCTACTCGCTGTTCCTGAACGAGAAGCACGGCGTGTTCGCCGATCAGAAGGTGCGCCAGGCGTTCTCCCTGGCGATCGACATCGATGCGGCCGTCGACGAGATCTTCTTCGGCGAGTTCCCCCGTGCCTGGAGCATCCTCGGCCCGACCACCCCTGGTTACGACGAGTCGCTCGAGGGCACCTGGGCATTCGACGCCGACAAGGCGAACGCCCTTCTCGACGACGCCGGCTGGACGGAGCGTGGCGCAGACGGCATCCGGATGAAGGACGGCGAGCGTCTCTCAGCCCGCTGGATCGCCTGGACCCCGATCTCGGACGACCGCACGGCGCTGGCCAACGCCATTCAGTCCGACCTGAAGGACGTCGGCTTCGAGATCGTGCGCGAGAAGCTCGAGCCCGCCGCCTACAACGAGCAGTACGGCCCGAAGACCTACGACATCACCGACTGGGACTTCTCGGGCGTGGACGCCGATCTGCTGCGCAGCCACCTGGGGACCGACGGCTTCCAGAACGCCTCGCAGGTGAGCGACCCTGCTGTGGACGAGCTGCTCGAGCAGGGTCTCTCGACGTCCGACACCGCCGAGCGCGCGAAGATCTACACCGAGCTGCAGCAGTGGAACGCCGAGCACGTCGCGATCGTGCCGCTCTACGTGTCGTCGCTGATCACCGGCTCCGCGAAGGGCGTCGGGGGCATCGAGTACGACCTGTACGGCCGTCCGCTGTTCTACGACGCGAGCGTCAGCCGCTGACGTGCGGCACGCCCTGATCCGGATCGTGGGGATCGCCGCGTCTGCCGTCCTCGTGCTCTGGGGTGCGGCGACGCTGGCCTTCCTCGCGTTCCGGATCATCCCGGGCGATGCTGTCTCGGTCATGCTCGGCCCCCAGGCCAAGGTCAGCGATGCCGTCAAGGCAGGAGTGCGCGCGGAGCTCGGCCTCGACCGGCCGCCGCTCGAGCAGTACTTCTCGTACGTCGGCGGGCTGCTGCGCGGCGACCTCGGTACGTCATACCAGCTCCGGATGCCCGTCAGCGACGTCATCGGGCGCCAGCTCGGCTCCACGCTGCAGCTCACCGGTCTGGCCCTGCTGATCGCGATCCTCATCGCCCTGGCCGTGGCGCTGCTCGCGCGCAGGGGGATCGCTCGGGCGGCGGTCGTGACCGGGGAGCTGATCGTGCTCTCGTCGCCGGTGTTCTGGATCGGCATCGTGCTGCTCGCCGTCTTCGCCTTCAGCCTCGGATGGTTCCCCGTGGCAGGGACCCGCAGCCCCGCCACGGTCGTGCTGCCCGCCGTCACGCTCGCCCTCCCGGTGTCGGCGCTGATCAGCCAGGTGCTGCGAGACGGCATCGACGAGGCGGAGCGGCAGCCGTTCGCGGAGACAGCGCGCTCGCGCGGCGCGGGGCCCGCCCGCCTCGTGCTGCGTCACTCGCTGCGTCACGGCGCGGCCGGCGCCCTGACGCTCACCGCGTATCTCATCGGTTCGCTTCTCGGCGGTGCGGTGCTCGTCGAGACGGTCTTCGCCAGGCCGGGGCTCGGACGCGTGACGCTGACCGCCATCGTCGACCGCGACCTGCCCGTCGTCGCCGGCGTGATCATGCTCAGTGCTGCGGTCTTCGTCGTCGTGAACGTCATCGTCGAGCTGCTGCACCCGCTCATCGACGCGCGGCTGCGTGCTCGTCCCGCAGCCTTCGAAGCGCCCGCGATCGAGGAGCGGCGATGATCGCCAGACGTACCGCACTCGTCCTCGCGGTGATGTTCCTCGCCGCGGTCGCGCTCGCCGCGGTGTTCCCCGATGCCCTGGCAACTCATGATCCGCTGCGCGCCGACGTGCGCTCCGCTCTCGAGGCGCCGGGAGGAGCGCATCTCTTCGGCACGGATCAGTCGGGGCGCGACGTCTTCTCCCGCGTCGTCCACGGAGCCGGGCGCTCCGTCGGCATCGGTCTGCTCGCCACCCTGCTCGCCGTGGCCGTCGGTCTCGTGCTCGGCTCGCTGTCGGGCGTCGCGCCACGGATTCTCGACTCGGCGGCGATGCGCGCCACCGACGTCCTGCTCGCCTTCCCCGAGTTCCTCATCGCCCTGATCGTCGTGGCCGTGCTCGGACCCGGCGCGGTGAACGTCGCGATCGCCGTCACGATCGCCGCGGTGCCGGTGTACATCCGCCTCGCCCGCACGCAGACCCGCACGCTGCGCGTCGCCGAGCACGTCGAGGCTGCGCGCATTCTCGGCGTCGGGCCCGTGCGCACCTTCACGCGTCACGTCGCGCCTGGGGTGCTCGGATCGCTGAGCGTGCTCGCGACGATCGGCATCGGATCGAGCATCCTGGCCGCCGCAGGCCTCAGCTTCCTCGGCCTCGGGCCATCGGAGCCCGCACCGGAGTGGGGGCTGATGCTCTCGGGCGGTCGGAACGTCCTCGGCCGGGCCTGGTGGATCTCGGTCTTCCCCGGTCTGGCGATCACCCTCACGGTGATCAGCGCGACGGTCATCGGTCGTGCGCTGCGCGCCAGCGTGGAGGGGAGGCGCGCATGACTGCGGTCCGACTGCGCGGGCTGCGCATCGAGATCGACGCACAGCGCGTCGTGGACGGGGTGGACCTCGACGTCGCACCGGGGGAGTGCGTCGCCATCGTCGGCGAATCCGGAGCGGGCAAGTCCCTCACGGCGAGAGCCCTGCTCGGGATGCTGCCCGACGGTGCTCGCATGACGGTCGACGAGCTGCGGATCGACGGCACCGACGCCGCGGCGCTGGGTGAGTCCGGCTGGCGGAGGCTCCGTGGCCGGCGCGTCGCCCTCGTCTCGCAGGACGCTCTCGCCGCACTCGACCCGTTGCGCCGCATCGGCCGCGAGGTCGCCGAGCCCATGGAGATCCACGGCCTGCACCGAGGCCGTCGGGATGAGCGGGCCGTGCAGCTGCTGGAATCCGTCTCGCTGCCAGAACCGGGACACCGCGCCCGAAGCTATCCCCACGAGCTGTCAGGAGGCATGCGGCAGCGCGCCCTGATCGCCTCGGCGCTCGCCGCGGATCCCGCCGTGCTCGTCGCCGACGAGGCGACGACCGCACTGGATGCGACGGTGCAGGCGCGCATCCTCTCGCTGCTGCGATCGATAGCCGACCAGGGGCGCGCCGTGCTGTTCATCAGCCATGATTTCGCCGCGGTGCGCCGAGTGGCCGACCGCGTGCTGGTGATGCGCGAGGGGCGGATCATCGAGCAGGGAGCGGTCACCGAGGTCATGACCTCGCCGCGGGAGGCGTACACGCGGTCGCTCATCGAGGCGAGCGTCGCGACACCGCGCATGCAGGACGGCGTCTCAGGTGAGGTGCTGCTGGAGGTGCGTGAGGCATCGAAGCGGTTCGCGCGTCCTGCCGTCGTCGGGGCGACGTTCACGCTCAGATCAGGGCGAACGCTCGGCATCGTCGGCGAGTCGGGGTCGGGCAAGACGACGCTGGCCAGGCTGCTGATCGGCGTCGAGCGCCCCGACGAAGGCTCGATCGACTGGGCGCGTGCGCAGCGTGTGCAGCTCGTGCACCAGAACCCGCTCGGAGCCTTCGACCCGCGGTGGACGGTCGGCAGGTCGATCTCGGAGGCGCTGCAGGCGGCCGGCATGCCGCGCAGCGAACGCCCCCGAGCTGTCGTCCGGCTGCTGAGCGAGGTGGGTCTCGACGAGACGCTGGCTGCTCGACGCCCTCGGCAGCTCTCGGGCGGGCAGCGTCAGCGAGCGGCGATCGCGCGAGCGCTCGCCGCCGATCCGCAGGTGCTGGTGCTCGACGAACCGGTGTCGGCACTCGACCCCACGGTGCGCGCACGCGTCCTCGATCTGCTCTCGCGACTGCAGGTCGAACGGCAGCTCACGATGGTGTTCGTCGCGCACGATCTCGCGGTCATCGCCGCGGTGTGCGACGACGTGCTCGTGATGCGCGACGGGGTCATCGTCGAGCAGGGCGCCGTGAGCGAGGTGTTCGGGCGCCCTCGGCATCCGTTCACCCGAGAACTGGTGGCGGCCGCTGTCTGATCCGGCAGCGGAGCGCGCTCAGTCGCTGATGAGGATGCCGGCCGCCGTGGCGAAGACCGGCGCAAGCAGCTCCACCTGACGCAGCGTCAGCGTCGCGCCGCGCAATGCCGTGACGTCGAGGAAGCCCAGGGCGTCGAGTCCGCGAAGATCGAGATGCTCCGCTCGCATGCCGCGCGGGTCGACCTCGTCGCTGGACGTGGCTGCGAACGCCACACGCGAGAGCGTCGCGCCCGGCATGTCGAGGGCAGCGATCCTGCAGGAATCCACGCGCACGTCGACGGCCTTGCATCCGGCCAGCGTGAGGTAGTCGATGCGCACATCGCGCAGCTCGAGTTCGTGGACGCCGCTGTCGCTGAGATCCAGGGTCCCGAGGCGACCTCCTGAGATGCGCACACGACGGAGAGTCGATCGCCGTGCCGAGACCTTGGCGACGCGGAGATCGCGTACGTCCACATCCATCATCGTGGCGCCGTCGAGGTCGAGTGCCGACCCGCTGCCGCTGAGGACGCACTGCTCGAGCGTCGAATGCGCGAGATCGGCCTCGCCGTCTACTTCGATGATCGCGGCTCTCAGATCGGAACTGCGACGGGGAGCGGCGGGACTCACGATGTCCGGCAGATCGGGCTCCGAGACCAGGGGCGGGCGGAGGGCGGTGCGACGGCTGGCCATGCCCTCGACTCTATGCGGGTCCATGTAGCCTTCCTGCTCGTCCTGCTTGTCCTGCGCCTCCTGCGTCTCCCGCGCGTCCTGCGCCGTGCGCCGTGAGCCCTGCGCGGAGATGTGCGCTTCGCGCGGAGATGTGCGCTTCGCGCGGACGAGTTCGCTTCGCGCGGACGAGTTCGCGGGAGCTCTCCGCGGCAGGCGTACATCCCCGCGGCGAGAGCACCCGTTTCGAGTCTCCACAGTCGGGCGCTCAGGGCCAGTTGTCCCCAGACAGCGCGATTGCCGGATGCCCGGGCTGGCGCGTCGCCGGATCCTGAGCAGATGGTCGTCCCTTCAGCAGTCGAACTCGTCCAGCTCGTGAGGGCGCAGGGAGGGTATGCACGAATGGCGCTGATCACGGAGCACGGCTTCGCGCGACGAACCATCGAATCCGCCGTGTCGGCGGGAACGCTGACTCGTCCGCGTCGCGGCTGGATCGCCACGCCTGATCTCGCCCCGACTCTGCGTGACGCTGTGAAGACCGGCGTGGTGATCACCTGTCGCACGGCCGCGCAGCACTACAGGCTCTGGCTGCACGATGCATCCGGCAGACCCCACGTCGCTGTGCCGGAGTCCCACACAGGGAAGGTGGGTGTCGGCGCCAAGGTGCACTGGGGTGCGCCGCTGATCCCGCGTTCACCCGATGAGGTCATCGATCCGATCGAGAACACGCTCGGATACATCGCGGAGTGCGAGCCCTTCGAGCGTGCGCTCGCGACGTGGGACTCGGCGCTCAACAAGGGCCTGGTCCAGATCGACGCTCTCTCGCGACTGCCTCTGCGGCCGGCGGCTCGCCGCGTGCTCGCCTCTGCGTCTCCATTCGCGGATGCTGGACTCGAGACCTACTTGAGGCCCCGACTGCGTTGGCTGCGCCAACCCCTTCGCATCCAGATCTGGATCCACGGTCACCGCGTCGACGCCCTCCTCGGTGACCGTCTGGTGCTGCAGATCGACGGCAGGCACCACGTCGGAGCGCAGCGCTCGGAGGACATCAAGCACGACGCCGAGCTGATGCTGCTCGGGTACCACGTCATCAGGGTCTCGTACTCGCAGGTGATGTTCGACTGGCCCGCTGTGCAGGACGTGATCATGCGAGCCATCGCTCAGGGTCTGCATGTTCCGCGGTAGTCGTCTGTGCGCTTCGCGCGGAGATGTGCGCTTCGCGCGGACGAATTCGCGAGAGATCTCCGCGGCAGGCGTACATCTCCGCGGCAGGCGCACGGTGCAGGTCGGACGCACGGGCGGCGGGTCGGACGCACTCGCGGTGCGTCGGGCGCAGGCGAGGCGGGCGGGGTGGGCGCGGGTGCGGATGCGATGACCGCGGGGGCCGCGTAGAATGGGCGCATCAGCTGTGATCCGGCCATCACCGGGGAGCTCTCGGAAGAACCCTCCGCCTCGGCGGGGAAGTAGAACCGAGCGGGGCAGGCCCGTCATCGCCGCAGTGAGAGTGGCTTCGCGAGAAGCACGCAGGGTGGTACCGCGGTTCGTGCGTCAGCACGGGTCGTCCCTGCAGCAGCATCCGCCCACGACCACTGCGAGAGACGATGACCTACCCGCGCTCCTCCTTCGGCGCAGCAGCCGACGCCGTCACCCCGAGCCCGCGCTTCCCCGAGATCGAGCGCGAGGTGCTCGACTTCTGGAAGGCCGACGACACCTTCCGGGCCTCTATCGCGCAGCGCGACGGCGCCGACGAGTGGGTCTTCTACGACGGCCCTCCGTTCGCCAACGGACTGCCGCACTACGGTCACCTCCTGACCGGGTATGCGAAGGACGTCTTCCCCCGGTTCCAGACCATGCTCGGCAAGAAGGTCGATCGCGTCTTCGGGTGGGACACGCACGGTCTGCCCGCCGAGCTCGAGGCGATGAAGCAGCTCGGCATCACCGAGAAGAGCGAGATCGAGCAGATGGGCATCGACGTCTTCAACGCGAAGGCGCGCGACTCGGTGCTCACCTACACGCACGAGTGGCAGGACTACGTCACGCGTCAGGCCAGGTGGGTCGACTTCGAGCGCGGATACAAGACGCTCGACCTCGGCTACATGGAGAGCGTGCTGTGGGCGTTCAAGACCCTCTACGACAAGGGCCTCGCCTACGAGGGATACCGCGTGCTGCCGTATTGCTGGCGCGACGAGACGCCGCTGTCTGCGCACGAGCTGCGCATGGACGACGACGTGTACAAGGACCGTCAGGACCCGTCGGTCACGGTCACCTTCCCGCTCGTGGGAGCCAAGGCCGAGAGCCTGGGTCTCACCGCAGTGCGCGCGCTGGCCTGGACGACCACGCCCTGGACCCTTCCCACGAACCTCGCGCTCGTCGTCGGACCCGAGATCGAGTACGTCGTCGTGCCCGGCGGCCCGAACGGCGCCGCCGATATCGTCCCCGGCGACGACGTGGCCGAGAGCGACGCGCACCGCTACCTGCTCGCCCGCGACCTGCTGGGTGGCTACGCCAAGGACCTCGGGTACGAGTCGGCTGACGACGCGCTCGCCGCTGTGCAGCAGACCGTCCTCGGTCGCGACCTCGAGGACGTCGCGTACGACCGGCTCTTCGACTACTACGCGGATGCGGAGACCTGGGGCACCGAGAACGCCTGGCGCATCCTCGTCGACGACTACGTGACGACCACCGACGGCACAGGCATCGTGCACCAGGCGCCCGCCTACGGTGAGGACGACCAGCGGGTCACGAACGCCGCAGGCATCCCGACGATCATCTCCCTCGACGACGGCGGACGCTTCCTGTCGTCCGTGACAGACGTCGCCGGGCAGCTGTGGATGGATGCCAACACGCCGCTCATCCGCCTGCTGCGCGCCTCTGGCCGAATGCTGCGCGAGCAGAGCTACGTGCACTCCTATCCGCACTGCTGGCGCTGCCGGAACCCCCTGATCTACAAGGCCGTCTCGAGCTGGTTCATCCGCGTGACCGACATCAAGGACGACCTCCTCGCGAACAACGAGCAGATCACCTGGGTGCCCGAGAACGTGAAGTACGGTCAGTTCGGCAAGTGGCTCGAGGGGGCGCGCGACTGGTCTATCAGCCGTAACCGCTACTGGGGCTCGCCCATCCCGATCTGGAAGAGCGATGACCCCGAGTACCCGCGCGTCGACGCCTACGGATCGCTGGAGGAGCTGGAGCGCGACTTCGGCACGCTGCCCCGCAATCCCGAGGGCGAGATCGATCTGCACCGCCCCTACATCGACGACCTCACCCGGCCGAACCCCGACGACCCGACCGGGAACAGCACGATGCGCCGCATCGAAGACGTCTTCGATGTCTGGTTCGACTCCGGTTCGATGCCGTATGCACAGGTGCACTATCCCTTCGAGAACCAGGAGTGGTTCGATTCCCACGCGCCGGCCGACTTCATCGTCGAGTACATCGGGCAGACCCGTGGGTGGTTCTACGTCATGCACGTCCTGTCGACCGCGCTGTTCAACCGTCCGGCCTTCACAGGGGTGAGCTGCCACGGCATCGTGCTCGGCAGCGACGGCTACAAGATGTCGAAGTCGCTGCGCAACTATCCCGATGTCAGTGAGGTGCTCGACCGCGACGGTTCGGATGCCATGCGCTGGTTCCTCATGTCGAGCTCGGTGCTGCGCGGCGGCAACCTCGCCGTCACGGAGGAGGGCATCCGCGCTGGTGTGCGGGAGTTCATCCTGCCGCTGTGGAACTCGTGGTACTTCTTCGCGACCTACGCCAACGCGAGCGGCGGCTACGAGGCCGCGTGGCGCACCGACAGCACCGACGTGCTGGACCGGTACATCCTGGCGCGCCTCGGCGATCTCGTGCGCGAGGTGCGTGTCGACCTCGAGGGGCTCGACTCCACAACCGCATCGGCGCGTCTGCGCGACTTCGCCGAGGTGCTGACGAACTGGTACATCCGCCGCTCGCGGGACCGGTTCTGGGAGGGCGTGAGCGAAGACCCCAAGAGCCGCGAGGCGTTCGACACCCTCTACACGGTGCTCGAGACGCTCACCCGCGTGGCGGCTCCGCTCGTGCCGCTCATCAGCGAGCGCGTCTGGCAGGGTCTGACCGGCGGGCGCAGCGTGCATCTGACCGACTGGCCGGATGCGGCCGTGTTCCCGGCGGCCGACGAGGTGCGCGACGCGATGGATGCGGTGCGCGAGCTGTCGAGCGTGGGCAACGCCCTGCGCAAGAAGGAGAAGCTGCGCGTGCGTCTTCCGCTCGCGCGCCTGACCGTCGTGTCGCCGCTCGCCGCGGACCTCGCCCAGTTCGAGGGGATCCTGCAGGAGGAGCTGAACGTGAAGTCGGTCGAGCTCGTGCAGCTCGCCGAGACCACGGCATCCGACTATGGCATCAGTCACCGCCTCAGCGTCAACGCCCGCGCTGCCGGTCCGCGCCTCGGCAAGGAGGTGCAGAAGGTCATCCGGGCGGCGAAGGAGGGCTTCTGGACCGAAGAGGGCGGAGTGGTGACCGCCGACGGCGTCGCTCTCGAGCCGCACGAGTACGACCTGGTGCTCGAGACGTCCGGCCGGCCCGAGGGTGAGGCGCTCGCGCTGGTTCCCGGCGGCGGATTCATGCTGCTCGACACTGCGACCACGCCCGAGCTGGAAGCAGAGGGACTCGCGCGCGACGTGATCCGCGCCGTGCAGGACACGCGCAAGAACGCCGGCTTCGACGTCAGCGACCGCATCCGTCTCGCGCTGCGCTTCGACGACGCCGAAGACGGGGATGCCGTGTACTCAGCGTTCGAGATCGCCGACGTCGCGGGCGAGACGCTCGCGCTGGAGCACGCCCTGCTGGGCGCGGACGACGTACTGGCGGAGAGCGAGTTCTCCGCGGTCATCGCCAAGGGAACCTATGCGAACCGCGGCGACTTCACCGTCGCCGTCTCGAGGATCGGAGCCTCAGAGTGAGTGACGTCCAGCGTGCCGACATCGTCTACGAGAAGCTGCTCGAGCGTGCGGGGGAGCGGTGGGTCCAGCCCCGCAAGGAGCGGGTCGCCCGCATCCTCACCCTGCTCGACGACCCGCAGCGCACCTACCGGGTCGTGCACATCACCGGTACGAACGGCAAGACCTCGACGGCCCGCATGATCGAGAGCCTGCTGCGCTCGCACGGTCTGCGAACCGGCCTGTTCACCAGTCCTCACCTCAAGCGGTTCACCGAGCGCATCATGATCGACGGCGAGCCGATCGCCGACGGTGCGATCGCGGACGCCTGGGACGAGATCGAGCCGTTCGTCGGCATCGTCGACGCCGAGCTCGAGACCGCGGGCGACGCTCCGCTCACCTTCTTCGAGCTGCTGACCGTGCTCGCGTTCGTCGCCGCATCGGATGCGCCCGTGGACGTGCTCGTGCTCGAGGTCGGCATGGGGGGATCCTGGGATTCGACGAACACGGCCGATGGCGATGTCGCGGTCTTCGCTCCGATCGACATGGACCACGCCGACCGCCTCGGCGACACGGTCGAGGCGATCGCCGAGGTCAAGGCAGGGATCATCAAGGACGGCGCCGCCGTCGTCTCCGCCGAGCAGAAGCCGGAGGTCGCTGCCGTGCTTCGCCGGGTGGCCGGTGAGAAGGACGCGACGATCGCGTTCGAGGGCGAGCAGTTCGGGCTCAGCGAGCAGAAGCTCGCCGTCGGGGGTCAGCTGATCAGCATCCGCGGCCTCGCGGGGGAGTACACCGACGAGTATCTGCCGCTGTACGGCGCGCACCAGGGCCACAACGCCGCTCTCGCGGTGGCGGCCGTGGAGTCGCTGATCGGCGGCGCCTCGCAGCGCATCGTCGGCGACATCCTCGCGGACGGCCTGCAGAACGCCACGTCGCCCGGACGGCTTCAGCTGCTCGGCATCGCGCCGACCGTGGTCGTCGACGCCGCTCACAACCCGCACGGAGCCGCCGCCCTCGCACGATCGCTCGACGACAGCTTCGACTTCGACGAGTGGGCTCTAGTGCTGGGCGTCTTCGCAGACAAGGACGCCGCGGGCATCGTCGACGCGCTGCTGCCGCAGGTGGCAGAGGTCTTCGCGACGGCTCCCGATTCCGATCGAGCGGCGGATGCCGATGCCATCGCCGACCTGGTGGAGGAGCGTGGACGCCGCGCGAGCGTGCATCCCACCCTCGCCGACGCCGTCGATGCCGCGCGCGAATGGGCGGCCTCCGCCGATCGCCGCGCCGTCGTCATCGCCGGGTCCATCGTGCTCGCGGGCGAGGCGATCCTGCTCTCCGAGGAGGAGGACTGGAAGTCGGGGTGGCGCGCGTGAGCGCCCGCGCGCCCAGAGCGCCTCGTCCTCGCACGCAGCGCACCCTGGTGCAGAAGCTCGGCTCGATCGTGCTCGGCTTCGAGGCCGTCGGCGCGCTGCTCGCTGGTCTCGTGATCTTCGGACTCGACGCCCTGCCCGCGGGCATCCCGTCGTGGTGGGGGATCGTCGCAGGCGTGGTGGTCGCCGTCGCCCTCATCGGTGTCGCCGGGTCGATCACCAGGCCATGGGCGATCCCGGCAGGGTGGGTCCTGCAGGGCGTCATCGCCCTCGGCGGCATCTTCGAGCCCGCCATCATCTTCGTGGTGCTGATTTTCGGCGGCATGTGGGCGTATGCGACGATCGGTGGGGCCCGAATCGACCGACAGCGGCCGGCGGGCCCGCCGGCAGAACCTCACACAGAGAGCGAATGACATGGCCACTGAAGAAACCCTCGTCCTCGTCAAGCCCGACGGCGTCGCCCGCGGCCTGACCGGCAGCATCCTCGCCCGCATCGAGGCGAAGGGCTACGCGCTCGTCGACCTGCGTCTGGTCGAGCCCGACCGAGACCGCCTTGCGGCGCACTATGCCGAGCACGAGGGCAAGCCGTTCTACGAGCCGCTTCTCGAGTTCATGATGTCGGGCCCGTCGGTGGCGATCCGCCTCGCGGGCAACCGTGTCATCGAGGGCTTCCGCTCGCTCGCGGGCACGACCGATCCGACCACTGCCGCTCCCGGCACCATCCGCGGCGACTTCGGCCGGGATTGGGGCCTCAAGGTGCAGCAGAACCTCGTGCACGGCTCCGACAGCCCCGAGTCGGCTGCGCGCGAGCTCGGCATCTGGTTCGACTGAACCCCGACCGCAGACGAAGAGAGGGATGCCCGCACGGGCATCCCTCTCTTCGTCTGCGCATCTGCCTGCGTCAGAAGATCATGCCGACGACCTCGCCGAGCAGGTCGAGGCCGGCGAGCTGAGCCATCGCGATGATGATCGCGTAGGCGACGATCGTCGCCAGCGGCACCCAGACCATCAGGCGTCCGGCGCGTTCGCGCATCGCGGCCGAACGACCCAGCGTGCCGTTGCGGATGAGATGCAGCGTCGTCGCCAAGAAGGTGGGGATGGTGACAGACCACGTCGCCATGCACCACGGGCAGAGGGTGTGCAGGCTGTAGATGCTCTGGCCGATGAGCCAGCACACGAAGAGGAAGGCCCCGAGCACGCCGACGCCGAACAGCCCCCAGAACCAGCGCGGGAATCGCACGCCGGCGAGCACGGCCACGCCCATCACCAGTACCGCCATCCACGCGGTCACGCCGATGAGGGGGTTGGGGAACCCGAACACCTCGCCCTGCCACGACGAGAGGTTCTTGTCGCACTGCAGCATCACGCTCACGTAGCAGCTGGTGGTCTCGCCCGGGTTCTCGAGAACGTAGAACTTCTCCATGGTGAGCTGGAACGCCGCCCACCAGCCGACGATCGTGGCGAAGACGAGCCAGATTCCGTAGCCGACATGGCGGGAGCGCTGCGTGGTCATGGCGCGATTATCCCAACGGTGTCTATGCGGCTCGGGTGAATCGCGGCGCGCGAGTCGAACGCGTGCGGTCGTCGGCGTCGGGTAGTGCGATAATGGCTCAAGACGACGTCGCGTGCATTCGCGATCGAATCGACAAGACTTCGGGGTCATGTGCCCCAGGTGGTCGCGCCGCAGAGCCGACCGCCAGCCGATTGAGTTCGCGGCCGCTGTTTCGCCGCACGAGTTTTCGCGGCGCACGCAGTGCCCGCGCAGGGAGCTAGCCAGAGATGGCCGATGAGAACGATGACAACAACACCCCCACCCTCGACGAGACGCCGGCGCAGCCGGTAGTCGAGGACGCCCGGACCGCCGAGACGGCTGAGCCCGTCGCGGAGCCGGATGCTGTGGAGCAGCCCGCCGCGGACGACCAGTCCGCTGCGGATGCGCCCGCCGAGCGCGACGGGGATCCAGACGCGGAAGCCGCACCACAGGCATCCGCGGAGTCCGAGGCTCAGTCGGAGCCGGAGACGGCCGCAGAGCCTGAGACGGGCGCGGAGCCCGAGCCTCAGCCGCAGCCGGAGACGGTCGCGGAGCCCGAGACGGCTGCGGAGCCCGAGGCTCCGAAGCCGGTGACGGCCGTGAGCCTGGGGCTGCTGCCCGAGGTCTTCGTCTCGAAGGTGTCGACCCAGCTGCACTTCTACGCACCCGAGGTGGTGCCGCTGCCCGCGCGCAGCAGCCGTGACGACGACGAGGGTGACGACCGCGGCAGCGCCTTCCGCCGTGGCCGTGGCCGTCGCCGCGGGGAGGGTGACGACCAGCGCGAAGAGCCGCGCCAGCGTCAGCGCCAGGTGGAGTACATCACCGAGCCGAAGGCCATCAAGGGCTCGACGCGCCTCGAGGCCAAGAAGCAGCGCCGTCGCGACGGTCGCGATGCCGGTCGCCGTCGTCCCGTTGTGACCGAGGCCGAGTTCCTCGCCCGCCGCGAGTCGGTCGACCGCATGATGGTCGTGCGCGCCAAGAACGGCCGCACCCAGATCGGCGTGCTCGAAGACGACGTGCTCGTCGAGCATTACGTCGCCCGCAATCAGGACGCGTCGCTGATCGGCAACGTGTACCTGGGTCGCGTGCAGAACGTGCTGCCCAGCATGGAGGCCGCGTTCGTCGACATCGGCCGCGGCCGCAACGCCGTGCTGTACTCGGGCGAGGTCGACTGGGATGGTGTCGAGACCGGCAACCAGCCGCGCCGCATCGAGCTCGCTCTGAAGGCCGGCGACCGCGTTCTCGTGCAGGTCACCAAGGACCCTGTCGGACACAAGGGAGCCCGCCTCACCAGCCAGATCTCGCTTCCCGGCCGGTACCTCGTGTACGTGCCGGGCGGATCGATGAACGGCATCTCGCGCAAGCTCCCCGACAACGAGCGCGCCCGCCTGAAGCGCATCCTCAAGGAGGTGCTCCCCGAGTCGTCGGGCGTGATCGTCCGCACTGCGGCCGAGGGCGCCACCGAGGAGCAGCTGACGCGCGACGTGCAGCGGCTCACCTCGCAGTGGGAGCACATCCAGAAGCAGGTGCAGACGCAGCAGGCTCCGGCGCTGCTGCACGCCGAGCCCGACCTGCTGGTCAAGATCGTGCGCGATGTCTTCAACGAAGACTTCACCCGCATGACGATCCAGGGCGACGACGCGCAGCGCACCATCCGCGCGTACCTCGAGAGCGTCGCCCCCGATCTGCTCGAGCGCGTCGAGACCTACACCGACGACGTCGACCCGTTCGACGCGTACCGCATCACCGAGCAGATCGAGAAGGCGCTCGACCGCAAGGTCTGGCTGCCCTCGGGCGGCTCGCTCGTGATCGACCGCACCGAGGCCATGACGGTCGTCGACGTCAACACCGGCAAGTTCGTCGGCTCTGGCGGAAACCTCGAAGAGACCGTCACCAAGAACAACCTCGAGGCCGCCGAGGAGATCGTCCGCCAGCTGCGTCTGCGCGACATCGGCGGCATCATCGTCGTCGACTTCATCGACATGGTGCTCGAGTCCAACCGCGATCTCGTGCTGCGCCGCCTGGTGGAGTGCCTGAGCCGCGACCGCACGAAGCATCAGGTCGCCGAGGTCACCTCGCTCGGCCTCGTGCAGATGACCCGCAAGAAGCTCGGCCTCGGTCTGCTCGAGACCTTCAGCGAGGCATGCGACGTGTGCGCCGGCCGAGGCGTGATCGTGCACCACGATCCTGTGGTCAAGCATCGCAGTGGCAACGGCGGCTCGAGCAACGGCGGCGGTCAGAACCGTCGCTCGCGCGGCGGATCGCAGTCGCAGCAGCCCGCCGCCGCTCAGGCACAGCAGCCGCAGGCGAACGGCGGCACGCACAGCATCACCGAGGGTGCGAAGTCGGCTCTCGCCGCGATCGCCGCCTCGACCATCGTCGCGAACGGTGAGACCCCCGGCGAGCAGCCGGCTGCAGCCGAGCCGCAGACCGTCGTCGAGGCGCCTGCGCAGAGCGAGCGCCCGAAGAAGCGCAAGAAGCGCGGCGGCGACCGCAAGGCGCCGAAGACCGAGACCGAGCAGCTGCTCGACTCCGTGCTCGACGCGCTTCCTGAGCCGAAGGCCCCTGGACAGGGACGCAACCGCCGTCGCGTCACGACCGCCATGCTCACGCCCAACGCCTCGCAGGCACAGGGCGAGGGATCAGCGCCGGTCGCGGGCTCGAACCCGGAGTCCTGAGCGGATCAGTCGCCTGGTGAGCTCCTTGCCGCCCACGTGCACCGCACCGGCGGCGAGGAGTCTCGGCAGCGAGTCCTCGGGAACGTCGTAGTGGTCGCGGTCGAAGGCGCGAGCGGGGATGCCCTGCTCTGCGGCGAACGCATGCAGCTCCGCCAGATCCGAGTCGCTGACGAGATGCGCCCAGAGCCGGCCGTGCGCTGGCCAGATGGGGTCGTCGACGAGAACGGTCATGTCGCGATCTTAGGACCGGGACACACCTCCGGCCTCGCTTTGCGGCATCGGCGATGATCCGGTAAAGTTGTCCTTTGGTGCGAGACCCCTGACGGCTTTTCCGGTCGCAGGAGAAGTCTTGCGTCTGCACCCGTCGCCCCGGGCGATGTACGCAAGCAACAGTCTTCCCGTGAGATTCCCGGAGCGATCCGCTCCCCAACGAAACAGGTATGAAGTGGTTTACGCAGTAGTGCGCGCCGGTGGCCGGCAGGAGAAGGTCGAGGTCGGCACGATCGTTCAGCTCGACCGTGTTCAGGCTGCCCAGGGCGAGAACATCGAGCTTCCCGCCGTGCTTCTCGTCGACGGTGCCTCTGTGACCACCGACGCCGACAAGCTGGCGAAGGTCAAGGTCACGGCTGAGGTTCTCGGCAACCTCCGCGGACCGAAGATCGTCATCCAGAAGTACAAGAACAAGACCGGCTACAAGAAGCGCCAGGGCCACCGTCAGGAGCTCACGCGCGTCAAGATCACCGGCATCAAGTAAGCACGGAAGAGGCTCAGACATGGCACATAAGAAGGGCGCGAGCTCGACCCGCAACGGTCGTGACTCCAACGCACAGCGACTCGGCGTGAAGCGCTTCGGCGGTCAGACCGTCAACGCCGGCGAGATCCTCGTCCGTCAGCGCGGCACCCACTTCCACCCCGGCGCAGGCGTCGGTCGTGGCGGCGACGACACGCTGTTCGCTCTCGAGGCGGGCGCTGTCGAGTTCGGCAAGAAGGGCGGCCGCAAGGTCGTCAACATCGTCGCAGCTGCTCAGTAAGAGCAGCAGACTTCCTGGACGGGGCGGGCTTCGGCTCGCCCCGTCCTCGTATCCCAGCACAACCCTCGGAGGAGCACGCACATGGTCACGTTCGTCGACACCGTCACGCTGCACCTTCGCGCCGGCAAGGGCGGCAACGGCTGCGTCTCGGTCCGTCGTGAGAAGTTCAAGCCGCTCGGCGGCCCCGACGGCGGAAAGGGCGGCGATGGCGGAGACATCATCCTCATCGCCGACCCCCAGGTGACGACGCTGCTGTCGTACCACCACTCGCCGCACCGCACCGGTGGCAACGGCGGCTTCGGCATGGGAGATCTCCGCTCGGGCTACGACGGCGAGTCCCTCGAGCTGCCCGTGCCGGTCGGCACCGTGGTCAAGAGCGTCGAGGGCGAAGTCCTGCACGACATGATCACCCCGGGCGAGCGGTACGTGGTGGCCGAGGGCGGTCGCGGAGGGCTCGGCAACGCGGCTCTCGCCTCACCCAAGCGCAAGGCTCCCGGCTTCGCGCTGCTGGGCACGCCAGGTCAGGAGTGCTCGGTCGTCCTCGAGCTCAAGACCGTCGCGGATGTCGCCCTCGTGGGCTACCCGTCGGCCGGCAAATCGAGCCTGATCGCCGCGCTGTCGGCAGCGCGACCGAAGATCGCCGACTACCCGTTCACCACGCTGCACCCGAACCTCGGCGTCGTGCAGGCCGGCGACAGCCGCTACACCGTCGCCGACGTGCCCGGACTGATCGAGGGTGCGAGCGAGGGCAAGGGCCTCGGGCTGGAGTTCCTTCGGCATGTCGAGCGCTGCAGCGCTCTGCTGCACGTCCTCGACTGCGCGACGCTCGAGCCCGGGCGCGACCCGCTCTCCGACCTCGACGTCATCCTCGCCGAGCTCGCCGCGTACGAGGTGCCCGAGGGGCAGAAGCCGCTGCTCGAGCGCCCGCAGCTCGTCGCCCTCAACAAGGTGGACGTCCCTGAGGCGCGCGATCTCGCCGAGATGGTGCGCCCCGAGATCGAGGCGCGCGGCTTCCGCGTGTTCGAGATCTCTGCGGTCGCCCATCAGGGCCTGCGCCCGCTCAGCTTCGCGCTGGCCGAGCTCGTCGACCAGCACCGCGCCGAGGTCGCCGCCGAGATTCCGCGTGAGCGCGTCGTGATCCGTCCGAAGGGCGCCAGGGAGGAGTTCTCGATCCGCGTCGAGGGCGGCACCTACGGCAACGTCTACCGCGTGCTCGGCGAGAAGCCGTGGCGCTGGGTTCAGCAGACCGACTTCCAGAACGAGGAGGCTGTCGGCTACCTCGGTGACCGCCTCGAGCGCCTCGGCGTCGAGGACGCCCTGTTCAAGGCCGGCGCCGTCCCGGGGGCGACCGTCATGATCGGCACCGGCGACAACAGCGTGGTCTTCGACTGGGAGCCCTCGATCGCCTCGACGGCCGAGCTGATGAGCTCGCCGCGCGGTACCGATGTCCGCATCGGCGGGTCGAACCGTCGTACCACGGCCGAACGTCGCGAGCAGTACCACGAGATGATGGATGCCAGGGCTGCAGCCCGGGCGGAGCTCGAGGAGAAGCGCCTCGCATCCCGCGAGGACGAGGAATGACCGCGCGCACCCGCGCGGAGCTCGCGACCGCGGGGCGGATCGTCGTGAAGGTCGGCTCGTCGTCGATCAGCGGCGAGTCGTCGTGGCGCATCCCGATGATCGTGCAGGCGCTGTCATCGGCGCATCGCCGCGGTTCCGAGATCATCCTCGTCTCCTCAGGCGCGATCGCCACGGGCATCCCGTTTCTGGCGCTCGACTCCCGTCCGACCGATCTGGCGACCCAGCAGGCCGCTGCGGCGGTCGGACAGAACGTGCTCGTCTTCCGCTACCAGGAGGCGCTGCGGCCGTTCGGCATCGTCGCCGGCCAGGTGCTGCTGACGACGGGCGACCTCGAGAACCCGACATCTCGCAGCAACGCCAGGCGCGCGATGGAGCGGCTGCTGTCGCTGCGCATCCTGCCCATCGTCAATGAGAACGACACGGTCGCGACGCAGGAGATCCGCTTCGGAGACAACGATCGGCTCGCGGCCCTGGTCGCCCAGCTCGTCGGCGCCGACGCCCTCGTGCTGCTGAGCGATGTCGAGTCGCTGTACACGAAGCCGCCGACCGACCCGACGGCGGTGCCGATCGACGAGATACCCGCCGACTCCGATCTGAGCGGGCTCGAGTTCGGTGCGTCAGTCGTCAACAGCGTCGGCACCGGGGGAGCGGCCACCAAGGTCTCCGCGGCCAGAATGGCGGCGGGATCGGGCATCGGCGTGCTGGTCACGAGCGCCGACCTCGTGGGCAAGGCTCTCGAGGGCGCGCAGATCGGCACCTGGTTCGCACCCTCTGTCACGGCCTGACGGCGGACGTCACGGCGGCCCGGGGGCTGCTCGGCCGTCGATACACTGACCGGATGAGCACTTCCTCCGTCACCGACGCCCCCGCGGACACCGCGCTGGATCGCCTGACGCGCGCAAAGGAGGCCTCTCGCTCGGTCGCCCGTCTGACCAGCGGCGAGAAGGCCGACCTGCTCGAGGCGATCGCCGCCGCGATCGAATCGAGCACGGCGCGCATCGTCGAGGCGAACTCCCGCGATGTCGAGCGAGGACGGGCGGATGCCATCGGCGACGCGCTCATCGACAGGCTGCGGCTGGATGAGCGGCGCGTCGCGGCCCTTGCCGCCGCGGTCCGTGACGTCGCCACCCTGCCCGACCCGGTCGGTCAGGTCGTGGGCGGGCACCGAATGCCGAACGGCGTGGCTCTCGAGCAGGTGCGCGTGCCCTTCGGGGTGGTCGGAGCGATCTACGAGGCACGGCCGAACGTGACCGTCGACATCGCCGCGCTCGCGCTGCGCTCGGGCAACGCGGTCGTGCTGCGGGGCGGCAGCGCCGCACGGGACTCGAACACGGTTCTCGTCTCGGTCATGCGCCAGGCTGTCGAGGCGCTCGGGCACGATCCCGAAGCGATCCAGAGCGTTGATGACTTCGGACGGGAGGGCGCGAAGGCCATGATGCACGCCCGCGGGCTCATCGACGTGCTGGTGCCGCGTGGCAGCGCCTCTCTCATCGAGACCGTGGTCACCGAGTCGACGGTGCCGGTCATCGAGACCGGGGCCGGCGTAGTGCACATCGTGATCGACGAGTCGGCGCCGATGGACTGGGCGCGCGACATCGTCGTCAACGCGAAGGTGCAGCGACCCAGCGTGTGCAACGCCGTCGAGACGCTGCTCGTGCATCGCCAGGCAGCCCCTCAGCTCGTGCCTGTCATCGCCAGCGCTCTGCTCAGTGAGGGCGTGGCGATCCATGGAGACGACATGGTCGTCGGCCTCGTCGCGGGTACGATCCCGGCCACCGACGAGGACTGGGCCACCGAGTACCTGGGGCTCGAGATCGCGATCAAGGTCGTCGATGACCTCGACGAGGCACTCGCGCACATCCGTCGCTACAGCACGGGTCACACGGAGTCGATCATCACGACCGATTCGCGCAACGCCGAGCGCTTCCTGGCCGAGGTCGATTCCGCTGTCGTGATGGTCAACGCCTCCACGCGGTTCACCGACGGTGCGGAGTTCGGCTTCGGTGCCGAGGTGGGCATCTCGACGCAGAAGCTCCACGCGCGCGGCCCCATGGGCCTCGGCGAGCTGACCAGCACGAAGTGGCTCGCGCGCGGGTCCGGTCAGATCCGCGGCTGAGGACTAGACTGGACAGGCGTTTGCTCGCCAGGTCACGAACGGAGTCAGGATGAACCTCGTCGCACAGATTGCGATGGCCGCAGCCGAGACGGAGCACCACGGCAACGTGGCTGCCGAAACCTTCATCTTCGGTGTCATCGCCGCGATCATCTTCGCCGTGATGGGCCTGGTGACGCTGTCTTTCCGCAACGTCGCCAACCGTCACGCGGCCAAGGCCGAGGCGTACGCGCTGAAGCACGGCAAGGACGGCCACGGCCACGGCCACTAGGACCGCATGCACGATTCCACCGCTCGAGCACCGCGCATCGGCGTGATGGGTGGCACGTTCGACCCCATCCACCATGGTCACCTGGTCGCGGCGAGCGAGGTGGCGCACTCGTTCGACCTCGATGAGGTCGTGTTCGTGCCCACAGGGCAGCCGTGGCAGAAGCAGAACGTCTCACCGAGCGAGCATCGCTACCTGATGACGGTCATCGCGACGGCATCCAATCCCGACTTCACCGTGAGCCGGGTCGATATCGATCGCGACGGTCCGACATACACGATCGACACCCTGCGCGATCTCAAGGCGCAGCGACCCGACGCCGAGCTGTTCTTCATCACCGGGGCCGATGCCGTGGCGCAGATTCTCAGCTGGAGGGACCATGATGAACTGTGGGATCTCGCCCACTTCGTCGCCGTCTCTCGACCAGGCCACGTGCTGAGCACGGACGGACTGCCCACCGAGGATGTGAGTCAGCTCGAAGTGCCGGCGCTGTCGATCTCATCGACGGACTGCCGAGAGCGCGTCGCCGACGGGCAGCCGGTCTGGTACCTGGTACCGGATGGCGTGGTCCAGTACATCGCGAAGCATCATCTGTATCGGAGCAAGGCATGAGCACTGAAGAGGACGGGCACACCCTCACGCGCAAGCAGCTGCGTGAGCTTCGTCTGACCGGCTCGACACCGGTCGTCGGCGGTGAGGAGGCCGCGGCTGCCGCTCAGCCGGAGCCTGCCGAGCTGCAGGTCGCCGAGCCCTCCGACGAGACGACCGCTCCGACACCTTCCGCTGGGCCACAGTCCGTGCCGCCCGCAGCCTCGCCGTTGACCCGTCGCGCCGCGCGCGAGCAGGAGCGCATTCGCACCGGGTCCGTCCCCGTGGTCGCCACTGGCGAGCAGCCGGTCGCTGACGAGCCGGCCGTCGCGCAACCGGTCGTCGACGAGCCGGTGGTCCAGCAGCCCGTCGTCGACGAGCCTGTCATCGAGCAGGTCACGCCGGATGAGCCGTCTGTCGAGTCGCCCGGCCTCGTGTCGGGCATCCCCGCTTTCGCTCCCCAGCCCGCACAGGCGCCGCGCGTCGACGCGCCGTCGGAGCCCGCTGACTCGGAGCCGGCCGCCGACGAGCCTGCCCCGTTCGAGCCGATCTCAGCTGAGTCCGGCGTCGATTCGCAGACCGAGCCGACCGTCGGTTCTGCGGCCGCGCAGGTGATAGAGACCGAGAGCGAAGCGGATCGTCCGATGGTCGGTGCCGCGTTCGGCATCGGCGTCAAGAGGTCACACGGCGAACACGCTGCTCCCGCAGCGTTCGACGAACTGCTCGAGAGCGGTTCCGCCGGCCCCCACAAGACTGCGAGCACCCTCATCTTCACGCCGTCGCCGGGGGCGGGGTCGCTCTCGGGGCCCGTCGCGTCCACCGGTGAGCTGCTGATCACCGGCACCTATCAGCTTCCTGAGGGCGTCGGCTCGCAGGGCCACGCACTCGGCACCACTGACGGCAAAGACATCGACGCCGTGCTGCTCGACGGCGAGCTCGCTCCCGCCTCGTCGCCCACCCCGATCGCCGCCAGCTCGGCGATCAGCACCTCCAAGCCCGCGGGCGAGGTCATCCGACCGCCCGCCCCCGACAAGAGCAACAAGCTCACTCTGACCCTGGCGATCGTCGCCGGTGGTCTCGCGCTCGCGCTGGCCGCGTCGCTCATCATCGCTTTCACTTCAGGAGTCCTCGGTTGATGCAATCCCCTCAGACCGCCGTTGAGATGCTGCAGATCGCCGCGCGCGCGGCGGATGCGAAGGGCGGGGAGGACCTCATCGCCCTCAACGTCTCCGAGCCGCTGCCGCTCGTCGACATCTTCCTTCTCGTCACCGGAAACAGCGAGCGCAACGTCGCCGCCATCGCGGACGAGATCGAGGACCAGCTTCTCGAGGCCGGTCACCGTCGCGTGCGCCGTGAAGGCCGGGCCGAGTCGCGCTGGGTGCTGCTCGACTTCGGTGACCTCGTCGTGCACGTCTTCCACTCCGAGGAGCGCGTCTACTACGGGCTCGAGCGTCTCTGGAAGGACTGCCCGGTCGTTCCGATCGAGCTTCCCGCCCCCGCCGCGGGGGAGTGACGGTGAGCGTCTCCGTCGTCGACCCGGTCGACGCGGCGGCGCTCATCGAATGGAGCGCTGCGATCCGGCGATCATGTGTCGAAGACCGCGTCGGGGCCTGGTGGCCGAGCGACGAGAGCGTTCTGGCGCAGTTCGCCGACCCGCCTTCGGGCCGTCGCCGCTGGGCGCTCGTCTATCACGCTGACGACGGCTCTGTCGCGGGCGCGGCGGATGTGGCGGTGAGCGACGGCGATCCTGCAGAGGTCACTGTCGGAGTGCTCCCCGAACACCGTCGTCGCGGTCGCGGTACGGCGCTCTGGGAGGCCGCGCGAGAGCTGCTCGCTGAGCACTCGCCTGCTGTCGTGCAGTCAGAGACGTGGTCAGCGCCGGGAGTGGCCTTCGCGGAGCGCATCGGCCTGTCGATCGCGAACAGCGAGTTCCGGATGCTGCGCGACAGCGCGTCCGCGGCGCCCGATGCCCCTGCGGTCTCGGGCGTGGACGTCGTCGCGTGGACGGGGGCCGTTCCCGATGGGCTCCTCGGTGACTGGGTGCGCCTGAACGCGAGCATGCGCGATGATGTGCCCCTGGGCGAGCTCACCAGGCGGGCGACCGTGATCGACCCGGACTGGGTGCGTGCTCATGAGAAGCGCATGAGCGATCAGGGGTGGATCCTCGTTCGGGCGATGGCGCGCGCAGGATCGCGCGGCGTCGGCTACACGGTGATCTTCGTCGCGAGAGACGGTGACGAGATCATCGTGCAGGATGACACCTTCGTCGAGGGCGCGTATCGCGGCCGCGGAATCGCGCGATTGCTCAAGGCTGAGAATCTACGGCAGCTGCGCTCGGTGCCGGCGGCGGCCGCCGCACGATGGGTGCAGACGTCGACCGCCGTCGACAACAGCGCCATGCTCTCGTTGAACCGGGCGATCGGCTTCGAGGTCGCCGATATCTCGTACGCTCTCGAGGGGCCCCTCGCGATCAGCTGACGTCAGTCGATGCGCTTGTCGCCCGCCCATGCGTCGTCTTCTTCCTCTGCACCGGAGGCCAGGCGATCGGCGTCGATGCTGTCGACCTGATCCGGATCGGCGTCCGGATCGATCTCGACCTCGCCGTCGATCTCCCTGGTCGGCAGGCCCGCGTCGTCTTCTTCGAGGTCGGGATCTTCGGGAAGCATGTTGGGGGTGGGGTTGGTCATGATCGCTCCTCTGCTCGTCGACTCGATGCGAGCCGGGTGCCGTGAATCTAGCTCGCGTGCGGCGCGCACCGCAGGCTCTTGACGCCGCGTCGACCGAGGAGTAGCCGACACTCCCGACCGGCACGGGCGATTTGGCTGTCGCCCGCCGGTACGTAGTATGCTGATCAGGTTGCCGAGTTCGGCAGCGAAGATGGGCCTGTGGCGCAGCTGGTAGCGCACCTGCATGGCATGCAGGGGGTCAGGGGTTCGAGTCCCCTCAGGTCCACCAAGATAGCTCCCCGCCTCGGCGGGGAGTTCTTCGTTTGGCGCTCCGGTCGGCGGTGCACGCCTCGTTGACCCCGGTAGACAGTCTGGCGATGCCCAAACGCCCCATCGTGGCGGAGATCCACAGGAAGATCCCTGCACTCGAGCGCGTGTCGCCGACTTCATGTAGGTCGAACACGAGAAATAGGTCATTTCCGCAGACAGGCTTGCGCTTTCTCCACAAACCGTGTGACGGTCAGTTACCGAACTCAGAAGGAGAGATTCAATGATCGAATCACGTCCCACGAAGAGAACTCGCGGCAAAGTCCTCGCTATCGCCAGCGCTACGGCCATGGTCGGCAGCCTGTTTCTGGCCACAGCCCCGGCCTACGCAGGACCGCCCGCGAACGCACACTGCGGCACAGAAGCCAGCAACAACATCGACGGCTTCGTCAACCACGCGCAGCTGACGAAGGCTCTCGACAAGATCGAGCACACGACCAACGGCACCGTCGCGGTCGACGTCCTCGGTCAGACGGGCAATGGAACCGACATCTACACCGCGCGCGTCGGCCATGGCGACACCGTCATCTTCATCGAGTCGCAGATCCACGGCAACGAGAACCACGGCACCGAGGCGCTGCTCAACCTGCTCGCTGACTGGGGCAGCAACACGCGCGCCGCCCAGCAGCTGCGCGATGCGGTCACGATCGTCACGATCCCGCGTATGAACGTCGACGGCGGCGAGAACGACACGCGTCAGAACCAGCACTCGTGGGACGAGGTCGTCGCTGACTTCCCCCAGCTCGCAGGTGCGCAGCCCTCGTGGAACTACAACTCGCGCGTCGGCGGCTTCGACATGAACCGCGACTTCAACCCCGACCTCGACTATGTTCCGAACCCCGCGGACTTCCCTGGTACGAGCGCCGGCACTGGCTGGTACATCAACCCCGAGACCCAGCTCGTGCGCGACCTGTATCGCGACCTCGAAGGTGAGTTCGGCACCGTCGACTACTTCGTGGACCTGCATAACCAGGGCAACTGCTACCTGGACTCCGCCACAGGAGAGCGTTCATTCCTGTCGATCTCGGGCCGCTTCATCGCCGACCCGACCGCGTTCGGCGACTGGCCCAAGTTCGATTACGATCACTCGCGTCGCGCAAACGTCGCTGTGTACAACGCTCTGCAGAACCGCGGCGAGTCAGGCTTCGGCAACGTGACGCTGTACCCGCAGGACACAAACCTCCCCGGCACTGCTCTCGGCTCGTTCGCTCTGCGTGGCAGCGCGACGGTCCTCTTCGAGACCTCGAGCCAGACACAGTACGACGGCACGAAGTCCAGCGGCAAGCTGGTCAAGCAGGTCGAAACCGGTCTCATGGGCCTCGTCGACGCGGTCGTTGACGGCAGCATCGACAACCTCGACCCCGAAGACTATGAGGACATTCCGACGCGCGAGCCGTTCCCGCGCGACTGATTCCTCGACGCCGTTGGAGTTCCCCATTGGAGAGCCTGTTCTCGGTTGGATCCGCTCCGCCCGAGAACAGGCTCTCAGCCTTCCCGCCGCGCACCGCTGAAGGCCTCCACGTCCGTCGGCTCACCAGAGGCTCTCCAGAGCGCACGACGTCTGCTCCCGGATGCCTGGGCGCCGCCGCTATGCGAACACACTGAACACGTAGAGCACGAAGAGCAGCAGATGCGTGGCGCCGTGCAACGGGTTCAGGCGCCGCGCGCTGAAGGTGGACATCGTCAGCAGCAGGGTGAGGCCCAGCAGCAGCAGATTCCCCGGGCTCTCGGCGAGCAGCACGGTCTGCCCGGTCAGCAGGCCGATCGTGAGCACCGCGGGGATCGTAAGCCCGGCGGTCGAGACCAGGGCACCGTGGCACAGATTGCTGACCCGCTGCATCTCGCCGCCCAGCGCCGCCCGCACGGTGGTGATCGTCTCGGGCAGGAACACGATCATCGCGATGAGGATGCCCGACAGTGCCACCGGCGCTCCGAGTCTCCCCAACCCATCGTCGAGCAGCGTCGCCATGTCGTGCGAGAGCAGCACGATCGGCAGCACGAGGGCGAGCAGAAGCAGGGCGCGGGCGATGAGCTCCGCGCGGTGCTCGACCATCACGGCCACCGCGGAGGTGCGGGTGCCATCGCCACGGGCATCCCGGCTGTCGTCCACCTCCTGGAAATCCGTCTTCTGTGCGCCCATCTGACGCAGCAGGAAGAACGCGTAGAGCAGCACGACGAGCACGATCATCGCCACCGCTGCGGCGGGGGCATAGGCGCCGCCGTCACCGAGGAACGCCGGGAACGCGAAGGCCACCGCGAGCAGCACGATGAGCATGCCGAGGTACGTCGAGACGCCCGTCCGATTCGCCCTGGGCTCGGAGTGACGCAGTCCGCCGGCGATGAGCGCGACGCCGATGACCAGATTCATGATGATCATCGACACGGCCATCACCGAGTCCCTCGCGATCGTCTGATGCTCACCGGGCCCGAGCATCACGGCGGCGATGAGGATCACCTCGATCGCGGCGATAGACAGCGTCAGCACGAGGGTGCCGTACGGATCACCGAGGCGATGCGCCAGATGCTCGGCCTCGATGACCACGCCGAATGCGCAGACGACGATCACCGCGACGATGGCCGCCAGCGCCAGCCAGAGCATGATCGTCGGCAATGGCCCTGACAGCAGCGGCCCGAGGGCCAGCAGGAGGACGAATGAGCCCCAGCCGAGCACGAGACGCACGATGGCGCTGCGAGTGAGGACGGAGCGGAGGAGGTCTGAGCGGGTCACGGTGCGAACCGAATCTGCGGGGCCGTCCCCACCTGTGATCTCTCCGCCGGGTCGTCCCGCCGGTCGCTTCAGAACCAGGGTAGCAAGCAGGAACAACGGCGCCTGTGCAGATGTTGTGCACGGGTGTGAGCATTCTCGACAGCGTCGTGATCGGAGCTGGCCAGGCGGGCCTCTCTGCGTCGTACCACCTGCAGCGGCTCGGCGTCGAGCACGTCGTACTCGACGCGAACGTGCACCCGGGCGGGGCCTGGCAGCACCGGTGGGATGCCCTGACCATGCGCGATGTGCATCGCGTCGCCGAGCTGCCCGGCGACGACGCGCCCGTGCATGACGATGCCCGAGCGAACATCGCCGTGCCGCAGACGTTCGCTGCATACGAACGAGAGCATGACCTGCCCGTGATCCGTCCTGTCCACGTCGACGACGTGCGCGACGACGACGGCATCCTGGTGGTCCGGGCGGGGGAGCGGTCCTGGCGCAGTCGCACCCTCGTCAACGCGACGGGCACCTGGACCCAGCCATTCGTGCCGCACTACCCGGGCATGGAGACCTTCGTCGGTGAGCAGCTGCACACCGTCGACTATCCGGGACCCGAGCACTTCCGCGGCAAGCGGGTGCTGGTCGTCGGCGGCGGCGCATCCGCCGTGCAGTTCCTCGGTGCGCTCGCCCCGATCGCCGACACGGTGTGGGTGACCCGCAGGCCGCCGGTCTGGCGAACCGACGACTTCACGCCCGAGGCGGGGGCCGCTGCGGTCGCCCTGGTCGAGCAGAGAGTCGCTCAGGGCCTGCCGCCCGAGAGCGTCGTCAGCGTCACAGGACTGATGCTGCGTCCGCAGGAGCGGGAAGCCGAGCGGCTCGGGGCGTACGCGGCACGACGCCCGATGTTCTCGTCGATCGAGCCCGACGGCGTGCGGTGGGCGGACGGGTCCTTCGAAGCTGTCGACATCATCGTCTGGGCAACCGGGTTCCGGCCCGCGATCGCCCACCTCGCCCCGCTTCGTCTGCGCGGCCCGCGAGGCGGCATCCAGCTCGATCGTGGCGGGCGCGGCACGACCGCGGTGGCCGATCCCCGCATCCAGCTCGTCGGCTACGGGCCCTCAGCGAGCACGATCGGAGCCAACCGCGCCGGGCGCATTGCAGCGACCGGTGTGCGCCGGCAGCTCTCTCAGCTCGCCGCCGACTCCGCGGCGAGTGGCACCCCGAGCCAGGCGTCGAGTATGGCGTGACGCAGAGCGTTACCCCGCTCAGCGAATACCCGCTGCCGGCGCACGTACTCGGCCTTGCCCTCCGCGGTCTCGATCCGCACCGGCCGAACACCCCACTCCGACAGATCGTAGGGCGCGGCCTCCATGTCGAGACGGCGGATGTCGGAGGCGAGCTCGAAGGCGTCGAGCATGAGCTCACCCGGTACCAGCGGACCCAGCTTGATGGCCCACTTGTACACGTCCATGCCCGCATGGAGGCATCCGGGCTGCTCGAGATCGGGCTGGCTCTCACGACTCAGGGGCAGCCGGTTGCGGGGCGCCGCGTCGTCGGTGAAGAAGCGGAAGGCATCGAAATGCGTGCATCGCAGGTCGCCGTCCTCGACGACCGCATCCGTACCAGCGCTGCCCAGCCGCAGGGGAACGGCATGCCGGTGCTCCTCGGTGCGATAGACCATCGCCCATTCGTGCAGTCCGAAGCATCCGAACTGACCGGGGCGTGCAGCCGTCAGCCGCAGCATGCGCTCGATGAGCGAGGCGAGCTGCGGCTTCTCTGCGCGGAACATCTCCGCATCGGGAACGACGTCACCGGAATGGGGGCCGGGCGAGTACCACCGCCAGCCGGCTCGCTCGGCGGCGTCGTGAAGCGTTACCCCCGCACCGGGATGCCACCTGCGCAGCTGCGCGGGCTTGTACGAGTAATAGGTGAAGAGGAAGTCCTCGACCGGATGCTTCTCGCCGCGCTGCTGACGCTTGCGGTGCGCAGCCGTCAGAGCGTCGGCTCGCTCGGAATGCGCCTCAGCACGAGCCGACCATTCGGCGCGCGACAGAGTCATCATGACGGGTCGTTGAGGATGCCGACCTCGGTGAGCCGCTCGCGCAGGCCGGCGCCGTCCTCGGCGCTCACCCACGGAACGTCCCCGTCGGCGTGCTCACCTGACGCACGACCGCCGGCCAGCACCGCCTCGGCCGGCAGCAGGCGGCGGATCGCCACCGCGGCGACCGATGAGGGATGCTCCTCCTGGAACTGCGAGTAGATCGCCTCGTCGTGCTGTCCGTCGTCTCCGATCAGCAGCCACCTGACGTTCGGGAACTCCTGCGCCAGGCGGCGGAGGTTGCTCGTCTTGTGCGCCTGGCCACTGCGGAACCAGCGGTCGTGCGTGGGGCCCCAGTCGGTGAGCAGCATGGCGCCGGCCGGGAAGAGGTGACGGCTGAGGAAGCGCCGCAGGGTCGGCGCGACATTCCACGCTCCGGTCGAGAGGTAGATCATCGGCGAGCCGGGGTTGTCGCGCCGCAGCTGCTCGAGCAGCACCGCCATGCCGGGCACCGGCGTGCGGGCGTGCTCGTCGACCACGAACGAGTTCCATGCGGCGATGAACGGCCTCGGCAGCGCCGTGACCATCACGGTGTCGTCCACGTCGGACACCACGCCGAACTCGACGTTCTCGTCGACGATGAAGGCGGTGGCCTCGAGCGGCTTCTGTCCCTCGACAGACATCGTGAAGGTCTGCCAGCCCGCTGGGAGGTCCGCGTCGATCACCGTGTCGATCACGCCGCCGCGGTCGGCGACGACCGTGTGCGTCCGCCCGCCGATCTCGATGACGACGGAGGCGAAGCTGACCGGGATACTGACGAACGAGCGCCAGCCCCGGACACTGCCCTCGCCGCGGGTCTTCTTCAGCGGCGCCGGCACGATCAGCGCGCGACCCACGACGCGGACCCAGCCGGCGGTGCTGCCGTAGCCGGGGAAAGGCACCGCGGTCGCCGAACGCCCCCGTCGGCGAGCGCGTCGCTCGCGCCAGACGTGGACGCGGTGTTCGAGTCGGGCGAACCAGTGGATCTTGGCCGGTGAGGCAGGAGACATCGTCACCAGTCTTTCACGGTTGCGCTGCAGGGTCACCCTTCGGAGTGCCGCTCGCCTTCGTTCACCTCGCCGGGATGGCGCATGTGCCGCTCCTCGCGCCGTGCGAGCAGCTTCTTGCCGACGAGCAGCACCACCAGCAGCACCACGATGACCCCGACGAACAGGTAGCCGGCGTAGTGCACTCGGTCCGAGAGCTCGTGGTAGCTGCCGGCAGCGGTGGCGGCGAGGCCGACATAGAGACCGGACCACAGCACGCACGCAGGCAGCGTCCAGGCGATGAACCGGCGGTACGCGTACCCGCTCATCCCCACGGTGAGCGGCACGAGCGAGTGCAGCACCGGCAGGAACCGGGAGAGGAAGATGGCGACGCCGCCGCGGCGACGAAGATAGCGCTCGGAGCGCTGCCAGTGCTCCTCGCCGATCCGGCGCCCGAGCCAGGAGGCGCGGATGTGCGGACCTGCCCAGGTGCCCAGCCAGAAGCCGATGGACTCGCCGATCAGCGCGCCGATGACCACCGTGACGCCGAGTGCGATGCCCTCTGCCCAGCCGTCGACGCCGATCGCCGCCACGAGGACGACCGTGTCGCCGGGGACGACGAGGCCGATCAGGATGCTCGTCTCGAGCATGATCGCCACACCCGCCAGCACCGTGCGCAGCACCGGGTCGACGGCCTGCACGGCCTCGATGACCCAGAGCACGAAGTCGTTCACCCCATGAGCGTAAAGCCTGCCGCGGAGCCATACGCTGTGAAGGTGCCCGCACCACTCCCGCTGAGCGCACGCGTCGCGCGTGCCGTCGACGATCGGCATCCGGACGTCGAGACGATGTTCGCCCGCTTGTTCGGCCGCGAGGGGGATGTCTTCTGGCTGGATGCCGGCATCGACCCGCAGGTCGGCTGGAGTCTCATCGGAACGGGCCTCGCCGAGCTCGATCTCGGGGCGGTGCGCGCCGTCGACCTGAGCAGACCGGCGGAGACGTCGCCCATCCCGTTCCTCGGCGGCTGGGTCGGCTGGCTGCCGTACGAGCACGGCGCTGCGGCGAACGGCGCGCCCGTCGCCGGCACCGCAGCGCCGCCGACCTGGATCGCCGTCGCCCGCGCGGTTGCGGTGGACCATGCCACGGGCGAGGTGCATGCGCTCGCGCCTGCGGACGAGATCGACGCATGGGCGCGCACCGTGAGCGAGGCGATGAGCGCCTCTGCTCTCGAACCCGCCGCAGACCCCGCAGGCTCGCAGATCGCGACCCCGAGGCACGGGGTGACCGAGTACACCGCACTCGTCGAGGAGTGCAGGGCGGCGATCCGGCGCGGCGACGCGTATCAGCTGTGCCTCACGACGCGATTCACGACAGCGCGGCCCGGTGATCCCTTCGCCGTCTACCGGCGACTGCGTGCGGCGACGCCCGCTCATCACGGCGGCTACCTGCGGGTGGGGGAGCAGCACGTGCTCAGCGCGAGCCCCGAGCAGTTCCTCGCGACAGGCGACGGGCGGGCGTCGACGAGCCCCATCAAGGGGACCCGGCCGCGCGGTGCGACGGCGGAGGACGACGCCCGGCTCGCCGATGAGCTGCGCGCCGATGTCAAGGAGCGCGCGGAGAACGTCATGATCGTCGACCTCATGCGCAACGACCTGTCGCACGTCGGCGTCCCGGGCACGGTCGACGTCGAGAGGCTCTGGCAGGTCGAGACGTATCCCGCGGTCCATCAGCTTGTCAGCACGGTCAGCGTTCGGCTGCGCGAGGGCGTCACCTTCGGCGACCTGTGCGACGCCGCCTTCCCCGCGGGCAGCATGACCGGTGCGCCCAAGCTGTCGGCGATGACGATCCTGCACCGCCTCGAGCGGGCGCCTCGCGGCATCTACTCCGGATGCTTCGGACACGTCGGCCTCGACGGACGCGTCGACCTGGCGATGGTCATCCGCACGATCGTGGTCGACGCGGACTCGGCATCCGTGGGCGCCGGCGGCGGGATCACCTGGCTGTCGCAGCCGGAAGCCGAGGCTGCCGAGGTCGCGACGAAGGCGCGAGCGCCGCTCGCCGCCCTCGGTGCGCAGCTGCCGCAGCCGTGGCGGGACCTGCTGCCGGTTACCTAGGCGCGTCTGGCTCGCGATACCCTGGAAGGACCCGATTTCCGGGCTGTCCCGCATCGTCAGATTGGCCGTTTCCTTGACCGAGCACGCGTCGCACGCCGAGTCCACTGAAGTCATGTCCGCACATGACATCCAGCTCAAGTGGCAGGAGTACTGGGCCGACAATGAGACGTTCGTGGCCGGCGGCGACGACGACGAGAGGCCGCGCAAGTACATCCTCGGCATGTTCCCGTACCCGTCGGGCGATCTGCACATGGGGCACGCCATCAACTACCTGTACCCCGACATCGTCGCGCGGTACTGGCGTCACCGCGGCCACAACGTGCTCAACCCGATCGGCTGGGACTCGTTCGGCCTGCCCGCTGAGAACGCGGCCATCAAGCGCGGCGCTGACCCGCGTGAGTGGACCTACAAGAACATCGACCAGCACAAGGCCGGCTTCCGCGGCTACGGCATGTCGTACGACTGGTCGCGCGTGCTGCACACCTCCGACCCCGAGTACTACCGCTGGAACCAGTGGCTGTTCCTGAAGCTGTACGAACGCGGTCTCGCGTACCGCAAGAAGAGCGCCGTGAACTGGTGCCCGAACGACCAGACGGTGCTGGCCAACGAGCAGGTCGTCGACGGCCGATGCGAGCGGTGCGGCGCCGAGGTCGTCAAGAAGAAGCTGACGCAGTGGTACTTCAAGATCACCGAATACGCCGACCGTCTGCTCGATGACCTCGACACCCTCGAAGGCCACTGGCCGCACAAGGTGCTGCAGATGCAGCGGAACTGGATCGGCCGATCGACGGGAGCCGACGTCGACTTCCTGATCGAGGGTCGCGACGAGCCCGTCACAGTCTTCACGACGCGCCCCGACACCCTGCACGGCGCGACGTTCTTCGTGATCGCCCCTGACTCCGACCTGGCGGCGGAGCTGGCATCCGGAGCGTCGTCCGAGGTGCGCGAGCGCTTCCAGGGCTACCTCGAGACGGTGCAGAAGCAGAGCGAGATCGAGCGGCAGTCGACCGACCGTCCGAAGACGGGCGTGTTCCTCGAGCGCTTTGCGATCAACCCGGTGAACGGCGGGCGGATGCCGATCTGGGCCGCCGACTACGTCCTGGCCGACTACGGTCACGGTGCCGTGATGGCCGTGCCGGCGCACGACCAGCGCGACCTCGACTTCGCCCGCGCCTTCGATCTGCCGATCCGGGTCGTGCTCGACACGACCGTCGCTGGCGGGGCGAACGAGGGTGAGGACCTGGCTGAGCTCGACCCTGCGATCACCGGCGTCGCTCTGATCGGCAACGGCCGCATGACGGGTTCGGGTGAGCTCGACGGCCTCGAGAAGAACGAGGCCATCGCCCGCACGGTCGAGAAGCTGAGCGAGGCGGGCACCGGCCGCGCCGCGAAGAACTACCGCCTGCGCGACTGGCTGATCTCGCGTCAGCGCTTCTGGGGCACCCCGATCCCGATGCTCCACCTGGACGACGGCAGCGTCGTGCCGGTGCGCGAGGACCGCCTGCCCGTGAAGCTGCCGAGCGTCGACGGTCTCGACCTGCGCCCCAAGGGCTCGTCGCCCCTGGGCGCGGCCGAGTCGTGGGTGCGCACGATCGATCCGGCTTCTGGCGAGCCCGCTCTGCGTGACGCCGACACGATGGACACCTTCGTCGACAGCTCGTGGTACTTCCTGCGGTTCCTGTCGCCGAACAGCGACGAGTTCGCCTTCGACCCCGAGCAGGCGAAGCGGTGGGCTCCGATCGACGGCTACTTCGGCGGTGTCGAGCACGCGATCCTGCACCTGCTGTACGCCCGCTTCATCACCAAGGTGCTGTTCGACCTCGGTCTGATCGACTTCGAGGAGCCGTTCTCGAACCTGGTGAACCAGGGCATGGTCATCATGGACGGCGCGAAGATGTCGAAGAGCAAGGGCAATCTCGTCGAGCTGTCCGACCTTCTCGGGCAGTACGGCGCCGACGCGCTGCGCCTGGGGCTGGCGTTCGCCGGCCCGGTTGAGGACGACAAGGAGTGGAACGGCGTCTCGCTGTCGGGCGCACAGAAGTTCCTCTCGCGTGCGCTGCGCGTCGCGGACGAGGTCGCGAGCGAGCCAGGCACGACTCCCGATGCCGGTGACGTGACCCTGCGTCGCATCACCCACCGTCTGCTGGCCGATGCGCCGTCACTGGTCGAGCAGACCAAGTTCAACGTGCTCGTCGCCCGTCTGATGGAGCTCGTGAACGGCATCCGCAAGACGATCGACACCGGTGCAGGCGCCGCCGACTCTGCGGTGCGCGAGGCCGCCGAGACGGTGGCGATGATCATCGAGCTCATCTCCCCGCACACCGGGGAGGAGATGTGGGCACGACTCGGCCACGAGCCGTCGGTGAGCGCCGTGCAGTGGCCGGATGCTGACCCTGCCCTGCTGGTGCAGGCCACGGCGACCGTCGCGGTTCAGGTCAACGGCAAGGTCCGCGCGACCCTCGACGTCGCAGCCGACATCTCCGACGCAGACCTCGAGGCCGCGGCACGCGCCGACGAGAAGGTGCAGCGCGCTCTCGAGGGCAAGGAGATCGTGCGCGTGATCGTCCGCGCGCCGAAGATCGTCAACTTCGCCGTCAAGGGCTGACGGGCTCAGCGGACGCCCGCCGCGTGGTCGGTTCTCCGGCCATGCGGCGGATGATCGCCCCCTATGGAACGGCGCGCGCTAGATGCCCCGGTTCTGCACAGCCATCGGCGCTGGTGAGTTGTCCACACGCAGTGGGATCCGCGCCCGGCGCGATGCGAAGTGCGGCCTAGCGTTGCAGGGTGCCAGCTGACGAACCCGCAGAGTCGCGTCTCGGCGCGCGCTCGCGCCTCAGACTGGGCGTGGGCGCCGCCGTGACGCTGGGGCTGGTGGTGCTCTCGGTCGCGGTCGGGTGGGGCATCCTGCGCGGGCAGGGTGCACCGGTCGAGAGCATCGCGTTCGATGACGGCTCGTCGACGTCATTCCCAGAAGGCGAGGCATCCGGGGTCGCGCCCGCCGATGGGCTGTACGTACACGTGCTCGGCGAGGTCACCGCGCCGGGGCTGTACGTCGTCGATCCCGAGGCCCGGCTCGTGGACGCATTGGCCGCGGCCGGCGGCACGCTCGAGAGCGCCGACCTCCAGGCGGTGAATCTGGCTCGGCCGCTGAGCGACGGCGAGCAGGTCGTCGTACCGAAGATCGGCGCTGAGCCGGCGCAAGGAGCTGCCGGAGCGGCAGGTGCCGGTCCCGACAGCGATGGCGTTGTGAACCTGAACACCGCTGACACCGCGGCACTGGAGACCCTGCCGAGAATCGGTCCCGCCCTCGCTCAGCGGATCATCGACTGGCGTGATGAGAACGGCGGGTTCCGCTCCGTCGACGATCTGCTGGCCGTGCCCGGTATCGGCGAGAAGCTGCTCGCCGGTGTGCGCGAGAAGGTGAGGGTGTGAGAGACCTGCGCACCGCCCTGCTGGCGGTGGCGCTGTGGAGCATCGCTTTGCTTCTGGTCCATGTGCCTGGCCTCGCCGTCCCCGCGAGCGGCGCAGGCATCGCCGGCGCCGTGCTCGTAGTGGCTCTGCGGCGGCGCGGTGCGGGCCTCGTCGTGCTCGGACTGCTGTGCGCCGCGGGGCTCGCAGCCACCGTCGCAGCGGCGCAGCCGGCGCGAGAGATCCTTGCCGCACAGGACGGACACGTGATCGAGGCTCTGGTGGAGGTCACCTCCTCGGCGTCCGCGGGCCGTGACGGCCGGCTGTGGTTCGACGCGCAGACACTCGAGATCGGGCCGCCGGCGCAGCATCAGCGGATCAGCGCGCCGGTTCGCGTCGGAGTCGACCCGATCGACGGCGCGGACCTCGGTGCTGTCCTTCGCGTCACAGGGCAGGGCAAGCGCACGGATGCCGGCGAGCGTGTCGTGCTGGTCGTATTCGGTTCCCGTGCGGAGGTGGCTCGACCGGCGACCGGTATCTTCGCCGTCGCTGCCGGGGTGCGTGAGGGCTTCATCGAGCGCGCCGGGGCACTGCCCGAACCCGGCGCCGGACTTCTGCCCGGTCTCGCCGTGGGCGACACGAGAGCCGTGCCTCCAGACGTGAGCGCGGCGATGCTGGCATCCGGCCTCAGCCACCTCACTGCCGTCAGCGGCGCGAACTGCGCGATCGTCGTCGCAGCCGTCTTCTGGCTCGTGTCGCTGTGCGCCGGCGGACTCTTTCTGCGTGTCGCCCTGTCGCTGCTCGCACTGGGGGCATTCGTCGTGCTCGTCACGCCGGAGCCGAGCGTCGTGCGCGCGTCGGTCATGGCGTCGCTCGCCATGCTCGCGGTGCTGCTCGGTCGTCCGAGCGCGGGACTGCCGATGCTGTCGCTGGCGGTCTGCGGGCTGCTGATCGTCGACCCGTGGCTGGCCGCCGCACCGGGTTTCGCGCTCTCGGCGGCGGCGACCGCCGCGCTGCTCGTGCTGTCGAGGCCGCTGCTGCGCGGGCTCGTCAGGTGGATGCCCCGGCCGCTCGCGCTGGCGCTGTCGGTGCCGCTCGCAGCGCAGCTCGTGTGCGGTCCGATCGTCGCACTGTTCTCCGAGACGCAATCGATCGTCGGAGTGATCGCCAATCTTCTCGCGGCGCCCGCCGCACCCATCGCGACGGTCATCGGGCTTCTCGCGTGCCTGGCGGCACCTCTGCCCGCGCTGGCGGATCTGCTCGCCGCGGCCGCGTGGCTCCCCGCGGCCTGGATCCAGACGACGGCGACCGTGACCGCAGGCCTCCCCGGCGCGACAGCGGCTGTGCCGGCTGGTCCTGTGACGGCGTTCGTGGTCGCGCTGCTGAGCACCGCGGTCACGCTCGTGCTCGTCCGACCTCGTTCGCGACGGCTGCATCTCGCCGCCGCCGCGGTGGTCGTCATCGCCCTGGCCGTATCGGCGGCACGGATGCTGCTCACCGGGCCTCTCGCATCCATGACGGCGCCAGGGGAATGGTCGATCGCCGCCTGCGACATCGGGCAGGGCGATGCGGTGCTGATCAGATCGGATGGCCACACGGCCTTGGTCGACACGGGTGCTGATCCCGACGCCCTCGGTCGCTGTCTCGCCCAGACCGGCACCGAGCAGATCGACCTGCTCGTGCTCACCCACTTCGACCTCGATCACGTCGGCGCGGCGACATCGCTCGCGGGAAGGGTCGCGACGGTGCTGCACGGACCGGTCGCCGAACCCGCCGATCAGAGGATCCTGGACGAGCTGGCGGCGGCAGGCGCGGTGCTCCGGGAGGGGGCTGTCGGCACACACGGGTCGCTGGGTGCGGCCCGATGGCGGATAGTCTGGCCGCCGCCGGACTCAGCGGCGTTTCCGAGCGGCAACGACGCGAGTCTCGTCGTCGACATCGCCGGCGGGGGAGTCCCGCGGATGCTGATGCTCGGCGACCTCTCTGCGGCTCCTCAGCGGCAGCTGCTGTCGAGCGGACGTGTGAACGACCGCTATGCGGTCGTGAAGGTCGCGCACCACGGCAGTCGTGACCAGGAGCCGGCGCTGTACGCCGAGGTCGCGGCGCCGGTGGCGCTGATCAGCGTCGGAGAGGGGAACGACTACGGGCATCCGCGCAAGGAGACTCTCTCGCTGCTCGAGGCTGCGGGCTCTCGGGCGCTGCGCACCGACCGGCGAGGGCTTGTGCTGGTGGGCGGGCACGACGGTCGGCTCGCCGTGTGGACCGAGCACCAGGAGTGAAGGTCGGCACCCGCCGGTAGGCTGAGAGCATGGCAGCTCCTCGTTCTTCGGCACGCAGCACGGCCGCGAAGGGCGCCAAGATCCCGCAGGTGTCGTGGCGTGAGCCGCGACCCGCTCCGATCGTGCTCGTGTCGGGTCCTGAAGAGGTGCTGGCCGAGCGTGCGATCGCCGGTGTGCGCGACTACCTGCGTGCGGAAGATCCCGCGCTCGAAGTGAGCGACATCCGAGCTGATGACTATTCCGCCGGCAGCCTGCTCGGGCTCACCTCGCCCTCACTGTTCGGCGAGCCCCGTCTCGTTCGCGTGGCAGGGGTCGAGAAGTGCACTGACGCTTTCCTCCAGGAGGCTGTTCGCTACCTCGAGGCACCGCAGGAGGGTGCGACGGTGATCCTCCGCCACACCGGAGCGACCGTGCGCGGCAAGAAGCTGCTCGACGCGGTGCGCGCCGGCACCGGCGGCGGCATCGAGATCCCCTGCGCCGCCGTCAAACGAGACTCCGACCGCGTCGACTTCGCCGCGGGCGAGTTCAAGTCCGTGAAGAAGCGCATCCAGCCGACCGCCCTGCGTGCGCTCGTCTCGGCCTTCGCCGATGACCTCACCGAGCTCGCTGCTGCGTGTCAGCAGCTGATCGGCGACGTCGAGGGCGACATCACGGATGACGTCATCAGCAAGTACTACGGCGGCCGGGTCGAGGTATCGGCGTTCGTCGTCGCAGACACCGCCATCGCCGGTCGTTACGGCGAGGCTCTCGTCGCACTGCGTCACGCTCTGGCATCCGGAGCCGACCCCGTGCCCATGGTCGCCGCCTTCGCCATGAAGCTGCGCACCATGGCGCGCGTCGCCGGCCGGCGCGAGCCCAGCCGTCAGCTCGCGCAGCAGCTGGGTATGAAGGACTGGCAGGTGGATCGCGCCCGCAAAGATCTCGCAGGGTGGAACGAGCGCTCGCTCGGCATGGCGATCCAGGCGACGGCCCGCGCCGATGCCGAGGTCAAGGGCGCCGCACGCGACCCGATCTTCGCCCTCGAGCGCATGGTGACGGTCGTCGCCACCCGAGACGCCTTCACCGCCTCTCACTGACCTGACACAGCAGAAGGCCCGCCCCGCGAACGGGACGGGCCTTCAGAGCAGGATGCTTCAGCTCAGAGCGCGGCGACCTGCTTGGCGATGGCCGACTTGCGGTTCTTCGCCTGGTTCTTGTGCACGACGCCCTTGCTGACGGCCTTGTCGAGCTTCACGGAAGCGACCTTGAGGGCGCCCTCTGCGGCCTCCTTGTCGCCGGCGGCGATGGCCTGGCGGGTCTTGCGGACCAGCGTCTTCAGCTCGCTCTTGACGGCGCGGTTGCGCTCCTGAGCCTTCAGGTTGGTCTTGTTGCGCTTGATCTGCGACTTGATGTTTGCCACGTGTGGACACTTTCTGTCTGGATGGGAATCGGATGCTGCCGACGGTAGAGGGACGTCGCACAGCGGTCGTGAGGGACGAACCCACACGCAAGCCAAGAAACAATACTACCAGCAGCCGGGACCAGGTGCGGACCCCGCCTCATCAGCGTGCCGGCCCTCGCTCACGTCCGCCCCTGTGCATCAACGACCGCCGTCGCCACTCGCAGCACCGCGTTGAAGACGGACGGGCGCATCGCCGTCACCAGGTGCGACGCCCGTGGCACGACGATCAGCTCGGCATGCGGCGCAAGACGCTGGAACAGCCCCTCATTCACTCTCAGCTGGTCGAACTGCCCGTTCACGAACCAGAGCGGAACCCGGATGCGCGAGAGCGAGGTCGACAGGTCGAGCGCCTCGAGGCTGCTCAGGGCGGCATCCTGTGCGTCGAACGCGTACCCACCCGCGGCGAAGTCGCCGCGGGTGTCGACAGGCAGCGTCGCCGCGAGCACCCGATCCGTGAGCCACTGCCCACGCCCTGGGAGCGAGTTCATCGCCCCGGCGAGCACACGGTACGCGCGCAGCGCCGGCCCGCGGGGAAGAGCGGTGCACGACACCGCGACGATCCCCGCGATCGGCGGCGGGTCCTCGCCGCCCGCATAGGCGAGGGAGAGCAGCCCGCCCATCGAATGGCCGACGAGCAGCACCGGTCCGGCGGCAGCGGCTCTGCGCACCGCGACGTCGATGGTGTGCAGAGCCTCATGCAGGGTGAAGTCCTCATCCATCCGCGTGCCGTGCGCGGGCAGATCGACCGCAGTCGCCGCGATCCCGTTCTCGGCCAGCCACTCGAGCTGCGAACGCCACATCGTCGCCGACGTGCGGATCCCGTGCACGAGGACGACCTGAACGCTCACACGTTCAGCATAAGAAAGAAAGCGGGGCCGGTGGATCATCCACCGGCCCCGCTCGTCGGGCGCTGTGCGGTCTGCTCAGCTACCCGTCAGATCACTTCTCGTAACCCACGTTCTCCACCGGCTGGATGCCGAAGAGGTCGAGGCCCACGTAGGGCTCGGGGGTCAGGTTGGCGAGACCCTCCTTGACGGTCCAGATCTCCGGGCCGTTGAAGGCGGGAAGCAGACCCCACGTCTGCGACATGATCTCGGCCTCCATCTCCATGGCCTTGATGGTCTGCTTCTCGGGGTCGGAGATGGTCTCCAGCTCCTCGTGGATCATCTTGTCGATCTCCGGCGTCTGGGTGCCGGTGAGGTTCAGGCTGTCGCCCTGGCAGTACAGCTGGCAGAACCACGCCGCGCCGAACGGGTCGGACGAGGTGAAGTTCAGGAAGAAGATGTCACCGTTCTGGGTGTTGTAGTCCTCGGCGAAGTCTGCAGACGGACGCATGTCCACCTCGACCTCGACGCCGACCTTCTTCAGCTGCGCCTGCACGGCGAGCGAGCGAGCCTTGGCGGTCTCGGTGTCGCTGTGCACGGGGAAGACGAGCTTCAGCCGCTCGCCGTCCTTCTCACGGATGCCGTCGTCGCCGGCAACCCAGCCGGCCTCGTCGAGGAGCTTGTTCGCAGCCTCGGTGTCGCCGTCCTTGCGGCCGGCCTTCTCGAGCGAGTTCGAGTAGTTCGGCTGGAACGAGAACAGCGTGAGCGAGCCCGCCGGGTCCTCGGTGTAGTTCAGGCCGTTGAAGACGATCTTCTTGACCTCTTCGAGGTTGATCGCGGTCATGACGGCCTTGCGGACCTCGAGGTCCTCGAGCGCCGGCGACTTGGCGTTCAGGGTGAACAGCGCGTTAGCGGTGGCCTGACCCTTGTAGGTCTTGACGCCCTTGAGGTCCTCGACCTGCGCGAGCAGCTCGGCGGAGCCGGTCTCGGCCATGTCGACCTCGCCGTTGCGCAGAGCGTTGACGGCAGCGGTCGGCTCCATCTGGATGAAGCTCACCTCGTCGAGCAGCGGCTTCTCGCCCCACCACTTGTCGTTCGGCTCGAGGGTGACGACGCCACCGGTCTTGTCGAACTCCTTGATCGTGTACGGGCCGGCTGCCCACTCCGGGTGCCAGTCACCGAGGAACGCGGTGTTGAACTTCTCGGGGGTGTCGACAGCGGGGTGCAGCAGCTGCGAGTAGACCATCTCGGGCCAGGCGAACTCGCCCTTGAAGGTGACGATGACGTCGCGGTCGTTCTCGCCGGCCTCGACGGACTCGATCTCCTTCCAGCCATCGGTGGAGTTCGGCTGGTACTCCTCGTTCTCGCCGCTCTGGGCCTGCCAGGTCGCCTTGAACGCCGAGACGTCGATCGGGGTGCCGTCGTTCCAGACAGCCTTCTCGTTGACCTTGAAGTGCAGGACGGTCTTGCCGTCCTCGACGCCGAACTTGTACTCGTCGAGGTACGCGTCGTTCTTGTAGACCGTTCCGTCCGGCTTCATCAGCAGGATCTGGGGACGGAACCACGTGCCGATCTGGGTGACGCGAGCGTCGCCGTCGCCGTGGAAGTAGTTGAGCTGCTCGGCGATGTTCGAGACGGGGATGCGAAGCTCGCCACCCTGCTTGAGGTTCTCGCGCGGCTGCGGGTTGTAGTCCGCACCGGTGACGGTCTGGGCGTCGCCCTCGTCGCCGGTTCCGTTGCCGTTGCCCGCGGGCGCACATCCGCTCATGACGAGTGCGAGGGCGCCACTGAGGGCTGCGATGCCCACCAGCTTCTGATGCCGTTTCATGGTACTCCTTAGTGCCTGTCGGCCTTTCTTGGGATAGGGGCAGACTAACTCCGCCCCTGCAACGCGGTTCGACGCCACAGCCGTTTCGTTATCGGACTGTGCATAATCGATCGCGAGTCAGGAAGCGGCGACCGCATCGAACCCGTCGACGGGGAGGATGATGCGCTCGCGTGTGCGCTCGATGTCAGGATCCGGGATCGGGATGGCCGACAGCAGAGCCTTCGTGTACGGGTGCTGCGGGTCGTCGAACACCTGATCGACATCCCCCTGCTCGACGAAAGCGCCCTTGTACATGACGGCGACGCGATCGGCGATGTGCCGGATCACGGCGAGGTCGTGGGCGACGAACAGATACGAGAGACCGAGCTTCGCCTTGAGCTCGTCGAGCAGGTTGATGACGCCGGCCTGGATCGACACGTCGAGCGCCGAGACGGGCTCGTCGAGTACGACGATCTTCGGGTTCGTCGACAGCGCGCGGGCGATGCCGATGCGCTGACGCTGACCGCCCGAGAACGCCTGCGGGAAGCGATCGACGTGCGCCGGGTCGAGACCGACCAGCCCCATCAGCTCCTCCACGCGATCGAACACCTCGGCCTTGGGCATCCCGATCGCCAGCATCGGCTCTGCGATGATGTCCCACACCGTCATACGCGGGTCGAGCGCGCCCATCGGATCCTGGAAGACGATCTGCAGGTCGCGGCGCAGCTTGCGCTCCTGAGCACGGTTGCGGATGTCCGCGACGCTGGTGCCGGTGATCCGGATGTCGCCGTCCTCCTGCTTCACCAGATCCATGATCTGCAGCAGGGTCGTCGTCTTGCCGCTGCCCGATTCGCCGACGATCGCCAGCGTCTCGCCCTCGCGGATGTCGAAGCTGATGCCCTTCACCGCCTGGACCTCGCCGACCTTGCGCTTGAGGAACGAGCCCTTCATCAGCGGGAACGACTTCTTCAGGTTGACCGCTTCGAGCGTGATCGGACGCTCCTCGCGCGGGATGCGGGTCAGCGTGCTCTCCGGGATGACCGGAACGGGGTACACCGGCAGGCCGCCGATCCTGCCCTCGTCGTCGATCTCGTGAGCGCGGATGCAGGCCACCGTGTGCGGCGCGTCGCCGTCGGTGCCGATCGGCATGAGGTCGGGCTCCCGCTGGACGCACGCCTCGATCGCGATCGGGCAGCGCGCGGCGAACGGGCAGGCGTCGGGCAGATCGATCAGCAGCGGCGGGTTGCCCTTGATCGGGATCAGGGGCACCTTCTCGCTCTTGTCGACCCGCGGGATCGCCCCGAGCAGGCCGATCGAGTAGGGCATCCGCGTGCGGTAGAACAGCTCGCGCACGGGCGCGTGCTCGACGGGCTTGCCTGCGTACATCACCAGCACGTCGTCGGCGGTCTTGGCCACCACGCCCATGTCGTGCGTGATCATGATCATGGCTGCGCCGGTCTCGTCCTGAGCCTTGTCCATGAGCTCGAGGATCTGCGCCTGGATCGTCACGTCGAGGGCCGTCGTGGGCTCGTCGGCGATGATCAGCTTCGGGTTGTTGGCCATCGCGATAGCGATGACGACGCGCTGGCGCATGCCGCCGGAGAACTCGTGCGGGAACGACTTCATGCGGCGCTCCGGCTCGGGGATGCCGACCAGGGTCAGCAGCTCGACGGCACGGTTCCAGGCATCCTTCTTCGGCAGGCTGCGGTGCACGGTCAGCGCCTCGATGAGCTGGTCGCCGATCGTGAAGACCGGCGTGAGCGAGGTGAGAGGGTCCTGGAAGACCATCGCCATGCCGTTGCCGCGGATGACCGAGAGCTGCTTGTCGGACTTGCCGATGAGCTCCTGGCCGTCGAACATGATCGACCCGGTGACCTTGGCGTTCTCGTCGAGCAGGCCCATGATGGCCAGCGACGTGACCGACTTGCCTGATCCGGACTCCCCGACGATGCTGAGCGTCTTGCCCGCCTCGAGGTCGAACGAGACGCCGCGCACGGCATCGACGCGCCCGGCCTCGGAAGCGAAGCTGACCTTGAGGTCGCGAACGGAAAGAACAGTACTCATGCGCGACCTCCAGCCGCCGAAGTCGGGTCGAGGGCGTCACGCAGGCCGTCGGCGATGAGCGCCATCGACACGGTGAGCAGGGTCAGCGCAGCAGCAGGGAAGTAGAACAGCCACGGTGCACTGACGAGCGTGCTCGAGCCGTACCCGATGAGCGCACCCAGGGAGACGTCCGGCAGCTTGACGCCGAAACCGAGGAACGACAGCGCCGTCTCGGTGACGACCGCGTTCACGACCCCGATCGTGAAGTTGATGACGAGAAGCGATCCGATGTTCGGGAGCATGTGCCGCAGCACGATCTTGATGCCCGAGATGCCCGCGTAGCGCGCGGCATGGATGTACTCCCGCTCGCGGATCGAGAGCGACAGGGTCCAGATGATCCGCGCCGGCATGAACCAGCCGACGACGAAGATCATCACCAGCGAGATGACGATCCAGTTTCCGCCCGCGTCGTTCGAGATCATCGCGAGGATGAGGAAGTTCGGGATCACCATCATGAAGTGGATCACCGTGAGCATGATCCGCTCGTAGGGGCCGCCGAAGTACGCAGCGGTGGCTCCGATCACGGCCGACAGTGCGGTCGTTCCGATCGAGACCACAGCCGCGATCATCATCGAGCGCTGAAGGCCAGTGGCCACCTGGTAGAAGTTGTCGTTGCCCGAGCCGTTCGTGCCGAACCAGTGCGTCGCGTCCGGTGGCGTGCGCAGCGCCATGAAGTCGAGGTCTTCCGGGCCGTAGGGCGAGATCAGCGGCCCGATGACCGAGAACAGCACGAGCAGGGCGAGCACGACGAGGCCGATGACAGCGCCGCGGTTGCGCATGAACCGCCGTGTGTACAGCGACAGCATCGACGTGCGCTTGCGTGCCTTGGGTGTGACGTCGGCCGGGGGATTCGTGGTGATGGAGGACATCAGCTCACCCGCACTCTCGGATCGAGGATGACGACCATGGCATCGGCGAGGATGGCGCCGATGGCGGTCATGAGGGCACCGAACGCGGCGACGGCGACCGTGCCGTGCACGTCGTTCGTGTTCAGCGTCGTGATGAAGTAGCTGCCCATACCGCGCCAGTTGAAGATCGTCTCGGTGATCACCGCGCCGGTGAAGACCAGCGGGATGGTGAAGGCGACCTGGGTGGTGACGGGGATCAGCGAGGTGCGCAGGGCGTGCTTGCGGATGGCCTGCTGCTTGGTGAGGCCCTTGGCGCGAGCGGTGCGCACGTAGTCGGCCTTGATGTTGTCGAGCAGCAGCGACCGCTGGAGGAAGTGGATCTGCGCGTATCCGACGATCACGAGTCCGATGGTCGGCAGTGCGAGATGCTGCAGCGCGTCGATCAGAACGGGGAAGAAGCCCTCGACGCCCTTGCTCGATGAGCCGACCACGTAGAAGACGGTGGTGCCGACCCAGTTGTTGAAGCCGATCGCGAGCAGCACGAGACCGAAACCGGCGACGACGGTCGGGATGTTCATCGTCACGATGCTGGTCGCCTGGCCGATGCGGTCGGCGAGCTTGTACTGGCGAGACGCCGTGTAGACGCCGAGCGCGATGCCGATGACCGTGGTGAGGATCGTCGCGCCGAGCACGAGCTCCGCGCTGACCCAGACGCGGTAGGCGACCTGCTCGTTGACCGACTCTCCGGTGGGGCCCATGCCCCAGTCCCAGTGCAGGACGATGTTCGAGAGCCAGGTCCACCAGCGCTCCACGAGCGGAACGTTCTCGCTCAGATTGCGCGGCCGGAGCAGACCGTCGATCTGCTCGGGCGACATGGGCGGGCGGCGCTGGGAGTAGTTGTTCTCTGGGTCGAGATACAGCCACGCGAGGAAGTAGGTGATGTTCGTCGCGATGACGATCATCAGCACCCACCCGATGAGGCGGCGCAACAGATACTTGATCAAGGTGTTGAGTCTTTCTCTTTTACAGACGCGCTCGGGATCTGCCGACGCAACGCTGGGTCGGGATGCATTCAAACACACCCCCGGGGGAGCGAACGCCGTCAGACACGGGCGGTCCGTGACGGAGTCTTGTCACCGACGGCATCCAGTGCCATCAGGGCAACTTCGCGAGACTATCACCGGTCTGCACGAATGGGTGATCCGCCCGCCTGAACGTAGACTTGCCTGAACCCTCTCGGACGCCTCAAGGACCACATGTCACCCCGCGCTCTCACCCCGCTGTCGCCTGCGGCGACGCCCGCCACGCAGATCCGCAACTTCTGCATCATCGCCCACATCGACCACGGCAAGTCGACGCTGGCCGACCGGATGCTGCAGGTCACCGGCTCGGTGGCGGATCGCGACATGCGCGCGCAGTACCTGGACCGCATGGACATCGAGCGTGAGCGCGGCATCACGATCAAGAGCCAGGCCGTGCGGATGCCCTGGTCGGCGGAGGGCGAGACGTTCGCCCTCAACATGATCGACACCCCGGGCCACGTCGACTTCACCTACGAGGTGTCGCGGTCACTGGCCGCATGCGAGGGCGCCATCCTGCTCGTCGATGCTGCGCAGGGCATCGAGGCGCAGACCCTCGCCAACCTGTATCTGGCGCTCGAGAACGACCTGCACATCATCCCCGTCCTGAACAAGATCGACCTGCCCGCGGCAGACCCCGACAAGTTCGCCAAGGAGCTCGCCGATCTGATCGGCGGAAAGCCTGAGGACGTCCTGCGCGTCTCGGGCAAGACCGGTGTCGGAGTTGAGGAGCTCCTCGACAGGATCGTGCAGGACATCCCCGCCCCGGTCGGAGATCCGGATGCCCCTGCCCGCGCCATGATCTTCGACTCCGTCTACGACTCGTACCGCGGCGTCGTCACCTACGTGCGCATGGTCGACGGCCAGCTGAACCCGCGCGAGCGCATCCAGATGATGTCGACCAAGGCGATGCACGACCTGCTGGAGATCGGCGTCTCGAGCCCCGAGCCCATCCCGTCGAAGGGACTCGGCGTCGGCGAGGTCGGCTACCTGATCACCGGTGTGAAGGACGTGCGCCTCTCCAAGGTCGGTGACACCGTCACAACCGCCAGGAACGCCGCGACCGAGGCGCTGGCCGGCTACACCGACCCGAAGCCGATGGTGTTCTCCGGCATCTACCCGATCGACGGCAGCGACTACGCCGAGCTGCGTGAGGCACTCGACAAGCTCAAGCTGTCCGACGCCTCCCTGCAGTACGAGCCCGAGACCTCTGTCGCGCTGGGCTTCGGCTTCCGCTGCGGCTTCCTCGGACTGCTGCACCTCGAGATCATCACCGAGCGCCTGTCGCGCGAGTTCGGACTCGACCTCATCACCACGGCTCCGAGCGTGATCTACGAGGTGACCACCGATACGGGTGAGAACGTGACCGTCACCAACCCGAGCGAGTATCCGGATGGGCGCGTCGCCTCGGTCGCCGAGCCGATGGTCAAGGCGGCGATCCTGCTGCCCAAGGACTACGTCGGCACAGTGATGGAGCTGTGCCAGTCGCGGCGAGGGTCGCTGCTCGGCATGGAGTACTTCTCGGAGGAGCGCGTCGAGCTGCGCTACATGATGCCGCTCGGCGAGATCGTGTTCGACTTCTTCGACCACCTCAAGTCCAGGACTCAGGGCTACGCATCGCTCGACTACGAGCCCGCCGGAGTCCAGGAGGCCGACCTGGTGAAGGTCGATGTGCTGCTGCAGGGCGACAAGGTCGACGCCTTCAGCGCCATCGTGCACCGCGACAAGGCCTATGCGTACGGCACGCTCATGACCGAGCGGCTGCGCAAGCTCATCCCTCGTCAGAACTTCGAGGTTCCGATCCAGGCCGCCATCGGCGCCAGGATCATCGCTCGGGAAACCATTCGCGCACTCCGCAAGGACGTGCTCGCCAAGTGCTACGGCGGTGACATCAGCCGCAAGCGCAAGCTGCTCGAGAAGCAGAAGGAGGGCAAGAAGCGCATGAAGATGGTCGGCCGCGTCGAGGTGCCGCAGGAGGCGTTCATCGCAGCCCTGTCGGGTGACGTCGAAGGCAAGGATAAGAAGTAGTCCACCGCGAACGCGGTGTCGTTCGGAGTCTGTTCAGACAGGTCACTTAGGCTGGAGATCATGCGGCGCGGGACTTTCCGAGAAGGCACGGTGGACTATGCCGCGGTGGGTGCGACCCATGCGCCCGACCTCATGCAGTATCCGCCGGAGCGCAGCATCCCGGCCGAGGACTCGTGGCGTCTCGGCAGCGGCGAGGATCGCTTCCGCACCGCGGGTGAAGCCCTGCTGTCCTGGACGGCGCAGCGCGCCGCCGGCCTCGAGCTGCGCGACGTCCGTCCCGCCGCCGGGTCGGCGTACACGGGCGTCAGCTTCGATGCGGAGGGTGCTCCCATCGCGCCGAACCGCACCCAGGTCGAACAGCGCTTCGCCGCCGACGGCATGCCCTTCGTCGCGCCGGGGATGACGCTCAAGCTGCACGGCCGAGTGAAGGGCATGCGGGCGGATGCCGAGCTGCGGGTCATCTCGGTGACCGAGGAGCATCGTCGTATCGGCTTCGTGCTCGGCACCGTCGGCGGCTCGGTGGTCAGCGGTGAGGAGTCGTTCGACATCGAGTGGCGCGAGGACACCGACGAGGTGTGGTTCACGGTGCGTGCCTTCGACGCGCCCGTGGCTCTGCTCTACCGTCTTCCCGGCATGGTGCGCCGCCGGCGCCGCGAGCTGTTCGCGCTGTACCTGCGCGCCATCTCGCCGCTGTACGCGACGCCGATCTGATGGCGGGTGCTCTTCCGCTGGGTGACCCCGCCCCATCCCACGGACGTCTTCCCGAAGACCTCGTCGTCGACGCTGCGGCGCCCTTCTCCGCTTATCTGCACGTGCCGTTCTGCCGCGTGCGCTGCGGCTACTGCGACTTCAACACCTATACGGCGACCGAACTGCGCGGCGCGAAGCAGGACGAGTACGCCGACACGCTGATCCGCGAGATCGCACTCGCCCGCGATGTGCTCGACGAAGCCGGGGGCATCCGTCCGCTCGACACCGTCTTCTTCGGCGGAGGCACACCCACTCTGCTGCCCGCCGGTGATCTGGCCCGGATGCTCACCGCGGCGACGGCCGCCTTCGGCATCCGTGACGGCGCCGAGGTGACGGTCGAGGCCAACCCCGACACGGTCACGCCCGAGGTCGTGCGGACGCTGGTGGATGCCGGTGTGACCCGCCTCTCGATCGGCATGCAATCGGTCGTGCCGCACGTGCTCGCCGCTCTCGACCGCACGCATCGTCCCGAGAACGTGCGCACGGCCGTCGATGCCGCTCGGGACGGCGGGCTCGACGTCAGCGTCGATCTCATCTACGGCGCGCCGGGGGAGTCGCTGGCCGACTGGGAGCGGTCGCTCGACGCGGCGCTCGCACTCGCACCCGACCACATCTCGGCGTATGCGCTGATCATCGAGGACGGCACCAAGCTCGCCAGGCAGATCCGTCGCGGCGAGGTCGCTGCACCCGACGACGATCTGCAGGCCGACATGTACGAGGCAGCCGATCAGCGGCTGGGCGCGGCAGGTTTCGACTGGTACGAGGTGAGCAACTGGGCGCGCGCCGACGGCGGCGATCACCGTTCGCGGCACAATCTGGCGTACTGGCGCGGATCGGACTGGTGGGGATTCGGACCCGGAGCGCACAGCCATGTCGCGGGGCTGCGGTGGTGGAACGTGAAGCATCCGGCCGCCTATGCGCAGCGGCTCGCGCTGGCCGAGTCGCCCGCAGCGGGACGTGAGCGGCCCGACCTCGAGGCGCGCACCCTCGAGCGCGTGCTGCTGCAGAGCCGTCTAGCGGAGGGGCTGCCCATCGACGACATAGCAGAGAGCCGTCGGGACCGCGTCGCCGAGCTCATCTCCGACGGCCTCGCCGACGCGAGCGCCGCGCTGCGAGAGCGCCGAGTGCGGCTGACGCTGCGCGGCCGGCTGCTGGCCGATGCCGTCGTGCGCGCGCTCACCGAGTGATCGCCGCGCGCCGCTCCGGCCACAGCCGCTCCAGGGTAGGATTGGCACTCGGAACGTTCGAGTGCCAGCGGGAGGGATGATGGTCACACAGCGAGGGCTGGAGGTCCTCCGCGCGATCGTGCAGGACTACGTCGCCACGCACGAGCCGGTCGGCAGCAAGTCGATCGTCGAGCGGCATGCGTTCGGCGTGTCGGCGGCGACGATCCGCAACGACATGGCCCAGCTCGAAGACGAAGAGCTCATCACGGCTCCGCACACCTCATCGGGCCGGGTGCCGACCGACAAGGGCTATCGCGTCTTCGTCAACCACCTCGCTCAGCTGCGTCCGCTGTCGGCGCCGCAGCGCACCGCCATCGAATCGTTCCTGGCGGCACCCAGCGACCTCGACGACCTGATGGCGCGCACCGTGCGCGTGCTCACGCAGCTGACGGGTCAGGTTGCGCTCGCGCAGTACCCGTCGTTCGCCCGGGCGAGCATCACCCACGTCGAGCTCGTCGCCCTCGCGCCGAACCGCGTGCTCGTGGTGCTGGTCACCGACGCGGGCGGTGTATCGCAGCGCATCTCACCGCTGCCTATAGACATCGACGATGCCGATCTGGCGGTGCTCCGCGCGCAGCTGGCGGCGCTCATCACCGGCCGCGCCGTCGGCGAGGCCGCCGAGCGCATCGCTTCGGCGATCGAGCCGAAGACGGGCGCGCGTCTGCAGCCCGCCCTCGGCGCTCTCGCCGCCGTGATCGCGGAGGAGCTGGCCGAGTTCCGGCAGGAGAGGCTGGTGATGGCGGGTGCGGCGACCCTCGCGCGCCGCGAGCAGGACTTCCGCGGCAGCATCCACCCTCTGCTCGAGGCGATCGAGGAGCAGGTGACCCTTCTTCGCCTGATGAGCGAGATGGTGACCGACGAGCACGGCCTGGCCACCAGCATCGGCACCGAGAACGCGCCGTTCGGGCTCGGCGAGGCGTCCATCGTCGCGAGCAACTACGCCGCACCCGGCGGCACGGCGCGTGTCGGCGTGATGGGACCGACCCGCATGGACTATCCGAGCAACCTCGCCGCAGCCCGGGCCGTGGCCCGCTACCTGTCGCGGATGCTCGAAGAAGACGAGGCCGCCCGCTGATGCGGACGGTCGAACACACGAACGCACACGAAGAAAGGTGACCGTGGCGGATCACTACGAGGTCCTCGGGGTGTCGAGAGACGCTTCCCAGGACGAGATCAAGAAGGCGTACCGCAAGCTCGCTCGGCAGCTGCACCCGGACGTGAACCCGGGAGAAGACGCGGCAGAGCGGTTCAAGCTCGTCACGCACGCCTACGACGTGCTGAGCGACGAGGACTCGCGCCGCCGGTACGACATGGGCGGCGACCAGAACGGCGGCTTCGGAGGGTTCGGCGGCTTCGGCGACATCTTCGAGACGTTCTTCGGCGCGGCCGGGGGAGGCCGCTCGGCGCGTCCTCGCTCGCGTCGCGAGCGGGGGCAGGATGCCCTGGTGCGCATCGACCTCGAACTCGGAGACGTCGTGTTCGGCGTGCACCGCGACATCGAGGTCGACACCGCGGTGCTCTGCGAGACCTGCCAGGGCAGTTGCTGCCAGCCAGGAACATCGCCGGTCACCTGCGACGTCTGCGGTGGCAGCGGTCACGTGCAGCGCCAGGTGCGGAGCCTCCTCGGCAACGTGGTCACGACCCAGCCGTGCGGCAGTTGCGAGGGCTTCGGCACCGTCATCCCCAACCCGTGCGGTTCGTGCGCTGGTCAGGGCCGGGTTCGCTCGCGCCGCACCGTGGCGCTCGACATCCCCGCCGGCGTCGAGACGGGTCTGCGCCTTCAGCTTCCCGGATCGGGCGAGGTCGGCCGCGCCGGCGGCCCGAACGGCGACCTGTACGTGGAGGTCTCGGTCGCACCGCATCCTGTTTTCAGCCGCGACGGCGACGACCTGCTCGCGACGCTCGAGGTGTCGATGACGGATGCCATCCTCGGCACCACGACGAGCATCGAGGGACTCGACGGCACCGTCGACCTCGAACTTCGTGCGGGCGTGCAGTCGGGCGACGTGCTCACTATCGGCGGGCGGGGAATCACCCCGCTGCGCGGATCGCAGCGCGGCGACCTGCGGGTGGGCGTTCAGGTCATCACCCCCACCAAGCTCGACGGGTCGCAGCGCAAGCTCATCGAGGACTTCGCGAAGAAGGCCAAGGCGCCTGCGCCGAAGCTCGCTCAGTTCCAGCAGGGGCTGTTCTCGAAGCTGCGCGATCGCTTCCGCAGCCACTGACCGACCTTCCCCAGCCGATCGGAGCCCCCATGGCCCTGCACTTCGTCGTACCCGACTGCACCGATGCCGCCGTCGGCGAGCTCGTGAGACTGACGGGCGCTGAGGCCAAGCACGCCTCGGTGGTCCGCCGCGTGCGCATGGGCGAGACCGTCACCATCGGCGATGGCCGCGGCGTGTGGCTCGAGGGTACGGCGGAGGACGTCTCGGCGTCCCAGGTGTCGGTGCGGATCACCGAGCGCCGCGTGCAGGACGGACCCGAGACGCGGATAGTGCTCGTGCAGGCGCTCGCCAAGGGGGACCGGGACGAGATGGCCGTGCAGGCGGCCTGCGAGCTCGGCGTCGACGAGATCGTGCCGTGGCAGGCGGCCAGGAGCGTATCGCGCTGGGAGGGGCCGAAAGCGGCCAAGGGCCGCGAGCGCTGGGCGAGCATCGTGCGCGAGGCCGCCAAGCAGGCGCATCGCGCCTGGGTCCCTGAGGTCGCGCCGGTGCACTCGACAGCTCAGCTGGCCGAACGAGCGGCGCACGCGCGCCTCCTCGTCCTCGACCCGTGGACAGAGACGCCGCTCACGGGCATCCGCCCCGACGGGCGCGATCTGGTGCTGGTGGTCGGTCCGGAGGGCGGGATCGCGCCAGACGAGATCGAGCGGCTCGAGGCGGCAGGCGCCGAGCGCGTGCGCCTCGGAGACACGGTGCTGCGCACGTCGACGGCCGGTCCCGCGGCGATCGCGGTGCTCTCGGCCAACCTCGGCCGCTGGTGAATAGACTTGCAGGCATGAGCGAACCCTCGATCTTCACCCGCATCCTGAACGGGGAGATCCCCGGCGAGATCCTCGCCGAGACCGACCGGGTCTTCGCGATCCGCGACATCAATCCGCAGGCGCCGCTGCACGCGCTCGTGATCCCCAAGACCGAGCAGTATCGCGACGTCACCGAGCTGGCGGCCGGCGACCCCGGGCTGATGGCAGACATGGTCGCCGTCGCGAAGCAGATCGCCACCGAGCACGCCAACGGCGAGTACCGTCTGATCTTCAACAACGGCGCGAGCGCCGCGCAGTCGGTCTTCCACGTGCACGCGCACGTGCTCGGCAACATCGAGGAAGGCAAGCTCGTTGGCTTCTGACGACAGCGCTCACCCGGAGAGCGCACCACCCCAGTTCCCCGTGCAGCCCGAGCGCACCGAGCGCATCTACGCAGACGGTATCGCCATGGTGCAGTTGCTCGGCCCGCAGGACCGGCTGCTGAAGATGCTCGAGAAGCAGCATCCGAGCGTCCAGGTGCTGGTGAGGGGCAACGAGATCACTCTCGGCGGATCGACCGAAGACGTCGGCGCCGCCAGGCGTCTCGTCGAAGAGCTCATGGAGATGACGCGCTCCGGGCACGATCTCGTGCCGAGCGATGTCGAGCACTCCGCGCGCATGCTGCGTCGCGACGAGGGGCCGCGTCCGAGCGAGGTGCTCGGCGAGGCCATCCTCTCGACGCGCGGCAAGGTCATCCGTCCGAAGACGCTCGGCCAGAAGGAATATGTCGACGCGATCGAGCAGAACACCATCGTGTTCGGCATCGGCCCAGCCGGTACAGGAAAGACCTACCTGGCGATGGCGAAGGCCGTGCAGGCACTGCAGCGCAAAGAGGTGCAGCGCATCATCCTCACCCGCCCCGCCGTCGAGGCGGGGGAGCGGCTCGGCTTCCTGCCCGGGTCGCTCAACGACAAGATCGATCCATACCTGCGCCCGCTCTACGACGCGCTCAACGAGATGATGGATCCCGAGGTCGTGCCGCGGCTGATGGCCACGGGCACCATCGAGGTCGCCCCTCTCGCGTACATGCGCGGCCGCACCCTCAACGATTCGTATGTCGTGCTCGACGAGGCCCAGAACACCACGCCCGAGCAGATGAAGATGTTCCTGACACGCCTCGGCTTCGGCACGAAGATGGTCGTCACCGGTGACATCACCCAGATCGACCTGCCGCAGGGTGCGTCGGGCCTTCGCCTGGTCACGCGCGTGCTCAGCGACATCGACGACATCCACTTCGCCCGTCTCACCAGCGATGACGTCGTCCGCCACTCCCTCGTCGGTCGCATCGTCGACGCCTACAGCGAGTACGACGAGCAGCGCACGGCCGCGCGCGTCGAGCGCGAGCAGGCGCACCAGTTCGCGAACCGTGCCGAGCGCCGCAGCGGTCAGCCGCAGAAACCCCGAGACCGTATGCCGAAGCGAGGCCTGAAATGATCGAGATCAACAACGAGTCTGCGATCGCGGTCGACGAGACCGTGCTGCAGCGGCTCACCGACTTCAACCTCGCCCAGCTGCACGTCAGCCCGGACGCCGAGGTCGCGATCGTGCTGGTCGACGAGGGCGCCATGGAGTCGCTGCACGTGCAGTGGATGGACGAACCAGGGCCGACCGACGTGCTGAGCTTCCCGATGGACGAGCTGCGACCGGGCAGCGCCGAGAATCCCACCGCTCCCGGTCTGCTGGGCGACATCGTGCTCTGCCCGCAGGTCGCCGAAGCGCAGGCGCAGACCGCCGGTCACTCGCTGATGGATGAGCTCATCCTGCTCACGACGCACGGCCTGCTGCACCTGCTCGGCTTCGACCACGCTGAACCCGACGAGGAGCGTGAGATGTTCGGGCTGCAGAAGTCGCTGATCGAGGGCTTCGCGCGCGCCGAACGCGGTCGATGACCCCGGCGATACTCCTCGCGGCGGCCGTGCTGCTGGTCGCCTTCGGCGGTCTGATGGCCGCCGTCGACGCCGCGTTCTCGGTCAGCTCGACCAGTGACCTCGAGAACATGGCGGCCGACGGACGCAACGCCGACGCGCTCGCGCGGATCGCCGCCGACCCCGCCCCGCACGTGAACGCCGTCGCGTTCATGCGCGTGCTGTCGGAGACCACGGCGGCTGTGTTCGTGACGGTGGCGCTCGACGCGCTGCTGCCCAGCATCTGGTGGGCGATGCTTGCCGCCGCGGTGCTGATGACCGGCATCACGTTCGTGCTCGTCGGCGCCAGCCCTCGCTCGTTCGGCCGTCTGCACGCCGCGTCGATGCTCCGCGCCTGGGCGCCGGTCGTGCACGGCATGCGCATCCTTCTCGGCCCGCTCGCACAGGCGCTGGTCTCGGTCGGTCAGCGGGTCACGCCCGGTGCGGGACGCAGCAGCTTCGCATCTGAGGAGCAGTTGCTGAGCATGGTCGACGAGGCCGCGTCGAACCTGCTCATCGAAGAGGACGACCGCGACCTGATCCACTCTGTGTTCGACTTCACCGACCAGTTCGTGCGTGCCGTCATGGTGCCGCGCACCGAGATGATGACGGTGGATGCCGAGGCCACCACGACCGAGGCGATGGAGCTGTTCCTGCGCACGGGCGTCTCGCGCATGCCCGTGGTCGACGACGATGCCGACGACGTCGTCGGCGTGCTGTATCTGAAGGACCTGGTGCAGTTCGCCTACCGCGACGAGAGCGCGTGGCGCGGCAGGCCGGTGCGGCCGATCGCCAGGCCCGCGGTCTACGTGCCCGAGTCGATGCGCGCCGAGACGCTGCTGCAGCAGATGAAGCGCGACGCGGTGCACGTGTGCATCGTGATCGACGAGCACGGCGGCATCTCGGGGCTCGTCACGCTGGAAGACCTCATCGAAGAACTCGTGGGCGAGATCGCCGACGAGTACGACCGCGGACCTGCGGAGGTCGTCGAGCTGCCGGACGGCCGGTATCGGGTCAACTCGCGCCTCGGCCTCGAGGATGTCGGCGACCTGTTCGGGCTCGAGCTGGAAGACGATGACGTCGACTCCATCGGCGGTCTGCTCGCCAAGGCTCTGGGGCAGATCCCGCAGCCTGGCGTCACCGCCACGGTGCAGGGCCTGGTGCTCACCGGCGGCGCGTCCCGAGGACGAGGAAGAGGGATCGCGACGGTGTTCGTGGAGCGAGCGCCCGAGGGCTGGGACGATGAAGGCGATGGAGGACACGGCGATGAGTGAGCAGACCGGAATGGCAGGGCACGAGACGCGAAGCGGCTTCGTGACGTTCGTCGGACGGCCGAACGTCGGCAAGTCGACGCTGACGAACGCGCTGGTGGGCGAGAAGATCGCGATCACGAGTGAGAAGCCGCAGACCACGAGGCGCGCGATCCGGGGCATCCTGAACCGCCCCGACGGGCAGCTCGTGATCGTCGACACGCCTGGCATCCACAAGCCGCGCACGCTGCTCGGGGAGCGGCTCAACGATCTGGTCGAGCAGGTGCTCGGCGACGTCGATGTGATCGGCTTCTGCGTTCCTGCGACCGAGAAGGTGGGCCCTGGCGACCGCCGCATCGCGGCGTCGCTCGACGGATACTCGCGCGCGAAGAAGGTCGCGATCGTCACGAAGACCGATGCGGCTGACAAGGACGCCATCATCGAGCGACTCATGGAGGTCGACTCGCTGCGCGAGGACTGGGCGGCGGTCATCCCGCTCTCGGCCCTCACCCGCGAGCAGCTCGACGTGCTCGCCGACGAGATGCTGCAGCTCATGCCCACCGGGCCCCGTCTCTACGAGGACGGCATCGTCACCGACGAGTCCGACGAGGATCGCATCGCGGAGATCATCCGCGAGGCGGCGCTCGAGGGCGTGCGCGACGAGCTGCCGCACTCGATCGCCGTCGTGGTCGACGACGTCGCGCCTCGCGAGGACAGCGATCTCACCGACGTGTATGCGTCGATCGTCGTCGAGCGCGACAGCCAGAAGGCGATCATCATCGGCCGCAAGGGCGCTCGTCTGCGCGACGTGGGAGCCGTGGCCCGCGAGGGCATAGAGGAGCTGCTGGGCACCCGCGTGTTCCTCAAGCTGCATGTGAAGGTCGCGAAGGAGTGGCAGCGCGACCCGAAGCAGCTCGGGCGTCTCGGATTCTGAAGGCGGCCTCCACGATGGCCGAGCACTGGGTCGCCCACGAGTGGGGTTCGCCTGAGGGGTGGCGTCTCGAGCCCTTCGATGTCGCGGCTCCGGACGCCGGCGAGCTGACCATCCGCGTGCACGCGGCCGGGGTCAACCCGGCGGACGCGAAGCATGTCGCAACCGCTCGCGCGGGTGTCGAGCTCCCCGTTCCCATCGGCTACGAGATCTCCGGCGTCGTGACGGCTGTCGGCCCTGGCACCGAGATCGTCACCGGACCGGTCGCTGTCGGCGATGAGGTCATCGCTTTCCGCGTGCGTGGAGGGTACGCCTCAGAGCTCACGGTCCCGGCACAGAAGGTGCTGCGCAAACCCCGCGCGCTGAGTCACGCGCAGGCGGCCAACCTGCTGCTCGCAGGCACCACCGCAGCGGCGATGCTGCACGCCGTCGGCGCGATGCGCGGCGAGACGCTGCTGCTGCACGCCGCATCCGGTGCTGTCGGAGTGAGCGTTCTTCAGCAGGCGGCGATGCAGGGCATCCGGATCATCGGCACGGCGAGCCGGGCCCGCTTCGACGAGGTGCGACGCTTCGGCGGGATTCCCGTCGAGTACGGCGACGGGATGCTCGCATCGCACGTGCGCGAGGCGATGGCACATGCAGGGGTCGGGGCCATCGACGCGGCCCTCGATGCCGCTGGCACGACCGAGGCGACGGACGCGTCGATCGCCCTTGTGCCAGACCGCAGGCGGATCGTCACGATCGCCGCCCCTGGTTCGGCGGCCGAGCACGGGTTCCTGGCGAGCTCGGGCTCCGATCCCGCGACCGCGAGATACCGCGATGCCGTGCGCACCCGCCTCGTCGAGGCGGCGGAACGGGGCGAGCTCATCGTTCCCGTCGCGCATGAGTATCCGCTTGCTCAGGCGCCGCAGGCGCTCGCGCTCCTCGCGGAGGGGCATCCGGGCGGGAAGATCGCGCTGATCCCGTGATGAGCGCCAGGGTGAGCATTGTGCTCAGCGAGGTGCTAGCATCGAGGCATGCCTCTGGGCGGTCTGCTTCTTCTTAGCTGCCGCGACGAGTCCTGATCATCGGGCCTTCCTCGTCGCGGCGCTTGTGTTGGCCCGAGCACGTTATCTGACGAAGAGAAGCAGCCCCAATCATGAAGAATCACCAGAAGCCCTCCGCTATGCCGGTGCACAAGTACCGTCCGTTCCACGAGCAGATCCGCATCGACCTCGAAGACCGCACCTGGCCGTCGAAGCGCATCACCGAAGCGCCGCGCTGGTGCGCCGTCGACCTCCGCGACGGCAACCAGGCGCTGATCGACCCGATGTCGCCCGAGCGCAAGCGCGTGATGTTCGAGCTGCTCGTGAGCATGGGCTACAAAGAGATCGAGGTAGGCTTCCCGTCGGCCAGCCAGACCGATTTCGACTTCGTGCGCCAGCTGATCGAAGAGAACCTCATCCCCGACGACGTCACGATCCAGGTCCTGACGCAGTGCCGTGAGCACCTCATCGAGCGCACCTACGAGGCGATCGCCGGCGCGAAGCAGGCCATCGTGCACTTCTACAACTCCACCAGCGTCCTGCAACGCGAGGTCGTGTTCCGCTCGGACCGCGAGGGCGTCAAGCAGATCGCACTCGAGGGCGCCCGACTGTGCCGTCAGTTCGAGAAGCGCATCCCCGACACGCAGGTGTACTACGAGTACTCGCCTGAGAGCTACACCGGCACGGAGCTGGATTACGCGGTCGAGGTCTGCAACGCGGTACTCGACGTTCTCGAGCCCACGCCCGACCGCAAGGTGATCATCAACCTGCCTGCGACCGTCGAGATGGCCTCGCCGAACGTGTACGCCGACTCGATCGAGTGGATGAACCGTCACCTGGCGCACCGTGAGAACGTCATCCTCTCCCTGCACCCGCACAACGACCGCGGCACGGCCATCGCCGCCGCCGAACTCGGATACCTGGCCGGCGCCGACCGCATCGAGGGATGCCTGTTCGGCAACGGAGAGCGCACGGGCAACGTCGACCTGGTCGCGCTGGGCATCAACCTGTTCACACAGGGGATCGACCCGCAGATCGACTTCAGCGACATCGACCAGGTCAAGCGCACCGTCGAGTACTGCAACCAGCTGCCCGTGCCCGAGCGCAGCCCGTGGGCCGGAGACCTGGTCTTCACGGCCTTCAGCGGCTCGCACCAGGATGCGATCAAGAAGGGCTTCGAGGCCATGGCGGCAAAGGCCGCCGAGCAGGGCGTCTCGGTCGACGAGATCGAATGGGGCGTGCCGTACCTGCCGGTCGACCCGAAGGATCTGGGTCGCTCGTACGAGGCCGTGATCCGCGTCAACTCGCAGTCGGGCAAGGGCGGCGTCGCCTACCTGCTGAAGACGGACCACGCTCTCGACCTGCCCCGCAAGCTGCAGATCGAGTTCTCGGGTGTCGTGCAGGCCAAGACCGATGCCGAGGGTGGTGAGGTCACGAGCGAGCAGATCTGGTCGATCTTCCACGACGAGTACCTGCCTTCGCACGACGATGCCTCGAAGTGGGGCCGCTTCGAGCTGCTGGGCACGCAGACGCGCAGCGACATGTCGGGCGAGGTCTCGCTCGACGTCGTGCTGCGTGACGGCGAGATCAGCGAGAGCGCTTCGGGCAGCGGCAACGGCCCGATCGCCGCGTTCATCGAGGTGCTGCGTGAACGCGGCTTCGACATCTCGCTCTACGACTACGTCGAGCACACGCTGTCGACGGGTGGCGACGCGCAGGCGGCCGCTTACGTCGAGCTGCAGGTCGACGACCAGCGACTGTGGGGAGTCGGCATCGACGGCGACATCTCGACGGCCTCGCTCAAGGCGATCGTCTCGTGCGTGAACCGCTCGATCCGCTCGCGCGAAAGCGAACTCGCCGCGGTCTGAGGTTCACCACGATGGCCCCGGGTCGTGAACCCGGGGCCATCGTGTTCGCGTCGGCCGATCGACGAGGTCAGTCGACCCACTGGACGAGCTGCCAGATGATGCCGTTGGGGTCGGCGAACTGGCAGTAGCGCTCGCCCCATGGCTCGGTCTCGGGTTCGGTCACCACTCGTGCCCCGGAGGCGGCGATGCGGGCGTATTGAGCGTCGAGGTCGTCGATCACGAACACGAGCAGAAGCCCCTGTCCTGCGGGCCCTGCGTTCTCGGACGGCCGGAAGGTGCTCAGCCCCGTCTCGAGGAAGATGATGTTGCCTCCTCCGGTCGGGTGCGTGAGCGACACGAACCCGTCGGCGGCCATCTCCTGCTGATACCCGAAGTGCGTGGTGGCGAAGGCCGCGGATGCCGTGATGTCGGCGACGTTGAGTGAGATCGCGGTGCGGGTGATGTTCATGAAGCCTCCCATTGTTTTTTATACAGCGTATAGAGTAAGTGAATGACGTGAGGAGGTATTCCCCGATGCCGGATCTGATCGATCTTCTGTGGAGCGACGAGTCCGACGCCGGCGCAGCTCGTCGCGGCCCGCGCCGGCGAACGACGCCGCGCGAGGTGGTCTCGACCGCGATCGCCCTGGCCGATGAGTCGGGCCTCTCGGCGCTGACGGTGCGGGCGCTGGCGCAGCGGCTCGGCCTGACGCCGATGGCTGTGTACACCTACGTGAACAGCCGTGAAGACCTGCTCGTGCTTATGGCTGACCTCGCACACACCCGAATGCCCGCCCCCGATTGCAGCGGCGATCCGTCGACGTGGCGTGAACGAGTGCGAGATCTCGCCGACCGCAATCGCGACCTGCTGTGCGCGCGGCCCTGGCTGCTCGAGGTGCACGACCCGCGACTGGTGCTCGGCCCGGGGACGATTGCGAAGTACGACCGTGAGCTGGCGGTCTTCGACGGTCTGCGGCTCGACGACCTCCGGCGTGACGCGGCGCTGTCTTTCGTCCTCGACTTCGCCAGGGCCGGCGCTCTGCGGCGTCGTGAAGCGCAGAGCGCCGGCGCGCTGGACTGGGAGCGGGTCGCCATGCCGCTGGCTGGGCACCTGGGCGAGAGGCATCCGCTCGCCCAGCGCGTCGGCGCCGCGGTGGGTGCCGAGCTCGATGGCGCCTACGACGCTGATGCCGCGTGGCGCTTCGGCCTGGAACGCGTGCTCGACGGGCTGGCGCCGATCATCGAACAGGGAGACGGCTCGTCGCGCTGAGCTGCCTCACGGCTTGATGATCGGAATCATCCCCGTCTCGGTGGCGACCTTGCGGCGGTAGAGCCGGCGCTGCTCGGGGAGGGAGACGTCGAAGATCACCGCGAGCACGCGGATCACCGCGGTGACCACGATGCCGATGACGGCGGCGAGGGCGATCGGGACGCCGAAGGCGTGCATGATGACGATCGCCGTGCATCCGACCCCGGCCGCCACGGCGTACAGCGAACCGACGTGCATGATCGCGACCGGCAGACCCATGAGCACGTCGCGCAGCACGCCGCCGCCCACGGCGGCGCATACGCCGATGAACACAGCCGGTACCGGCGGGATGCCGAACCCGAGCGCCTTGCTGACGCCGAAGGCCCCGAACATGCCGATCACGGCCGCGTCGAGCACCACGATGAACGTGTTGATCCGGTTGAAGACGCCGGCGAGCAGCATCCCGAACAGTGCCGCACCGCCCGCGGTGATGAGATACCAGTCGTTCTGCAGCGTCGCCGGCGGCTGGCCGATCAGCAGGTCGCGGATGAGACCGCCGCCCATGCCGATCATGATGCCGATGATCGCGACGCCGAGCCAGTCGAGGCGGCGCTGGCCCTGGAAGCCGGAGGCGAACATCGCCCCCTGGATGCCGCCGAGCCCGACACCGAGAAGATCGGCCCAGAGCGGGATGGTGAAGAGCGGTTCCGTCACCCGTCCATTCTCTCGTGCCCGGGAGATAATCGTTGAGTGCCCACCTACCGAGACGAAGCGGTGATCCTGCGCACCCACAAGCTGGGTGAAGCAGATCGCATCGTCACGATGCTCTCGCGGCGCAACGGCAAGATCCGTGCGGTCGCGAAGGGCGTGCGGCGCACCTCGTCGAAGTTCGGCTCACGGCTCGAGCCGTTCATGGTCGCCGACGTGCAGATGTACAAGGGCCGCACCCTCGACATCGTGCAGCAGGCCGATTCCCTCGGCGCGTACGGCGCCGACATCGCGGTCGACTACGAACGCTTCACGGCGGCCAGTGCGATGGTCGAGACGGCCGACCGGCTCAACGAGGCAGAGGCGACGGCCGAGCAGTACCTGCTGCTCGTGGGCGGCCTGCGCTCGCTGTCGCGCGGTGAGCACGCTGCTCGCAGCATCCTGGACTCCTACCTCCTGCGCGTCATGGCCCTGTCGGGCTGGGCTCCCGCACTCGACGACTGCGCCCGCTGCGGAGCGCCCGGTCCGCACCGGCACTTCGGCGCGCAGCTCGGGGGATCGGTGTGCGATTCGTGCGCGCCGGCCGGCAGTCCCCGCATCTCGCCGTCGACCCTCGGACTGCTGCGAGCGCTGATGAGCGGCCAGTGGGAGACGGTCGACGCCGCACCGCAGCCCGATCTCGCCGCCGCGTCAGGCACGATCGCCGCGTACGCCCAGTGGCACCTCGAGCGCGGGATCCGCTCACTCGAGCACGTCACGCACCCCCCGAGAATTGGAGCACGGTGACCCCGAAGCCGTACACGCACAAGGATGCGGTGCCGTTCCGCCCGCTCGACTGGACGGGCAAGACCCCGCCGGCGTTCCCCGCGGTACCAGAGCACGTCGCGATAGTGATGGACGGCAACGGACGCTGGGCGAACCGTCGCGGCCTCAACCGCATTGAGGGGCACAAAGCCGGCGAAGAGGTGCTGCTCGACGTCGTCGCCGGCGCCATCCAGGCTGGGGTCAAGCACCTGTCGGTGTACGCCTTCTCGACCGAGAACTGGGCACGTTCGCCCGAAGAGGTTCGCTTTCTCATGGGCTACAACCGTGACGTGCTCCACCGCCGCCGCGATCAGCTCAACGAGTGGGGCGTGCGGGTGCGCTGGGCCGGACGCAAGCCGCGTCTGTGGGGATCGGTCATCAAGGAGCTGCAGTTCGCCGAGCAGCTCACGAGAGACAACGACGTGCTCACCCTCACGATGTGCGTGAACTATGGCGGCCGCGTCGAGCTCGTCGACGCGATGCGCGCCATGGCCGAAGAGGTGAAGGCGGGGCGGATGCGCCCCAGCGCCATCACCGAGAAGCAGATCCGCAGGCACCTCTACGTGCCGGACATGCCCGATGTCGACCTCTTCCTGCGCAGCTCGGGCGAGCAGCGCACCTCGAACTTCCTGCTCTGGCAGGCCGCCTACGCAGAGATGGTGTTCCTCGACACCCTGTGGCCCGACTTCTCCCGAGAGGAGCTGTGGCGGGCGATCGAGATCTACTTGTCGCGCGACCGCCGCTTCGGGGGAGCGGTCGACTCTCCCGACGTCTCGACCTGAGCGCTCAGCCAGCGCTCGGTCTCCCGCGGGTGGGTGAAGCGCACGATGCTCAGATGGGGGAACCGCGCCTCGACCTCAGGCATGCGCTCCGTCCACTTGTGCAGAGTCCGCGTCTGCCACAGCAGGATGTTGTCTTCGGCGTCTCGGTTGAAGATGTTGAGGATCCCCCGCTCCCTGTTGCCGTTCCAGAGCTCGGTCCGCAGCACCTGGCGGGCCACCGTCCGGCGCACGAGACGCGAGCGCACCACCCGGTAGGGGTAGTCGAGCCAGAGCACCGCCTCCGCGCGGGGAGCGAGGATCTCGTCGGTGCCCTTGCTCGTGTACTGCCACTCGGTCACCCAGCGACTCTCGGCAGCAAAGGCCCGTACATCGTCGAGAAAGTCGGGCCGTGGCTTCCACCCAGCGCCGTGGTACAGCCCGTCGATCTCGACGTGGCGAAGACCCCATACCGCGGCGAGACGCCGTGCGAGGGTGGTCTTGCCAGAGCCCGTGACGCCCGCGATCAGCACCCGTGAAGGACGGAACGGAAGAGGGTCCACTGCGGTGAGCACCCGAGAAGGCTACCCGAACGGGAATATGCGCACGGGGGCATGCGGTTGTATGTCACTGTGACTGAACCCATCTCGATCGACATCTGGTCCGACATCGCCTGCCCCTGGTGCTACATCGGCAAGCGCAACCTCGAGAAGGGGCTCGCGGCCACCTCGGCTGACGACGACGCCCCGCAGGTGAACGTCACCTTCCACTCCTTCGAGCTCTCACCCGACACGCCCGTCGACTTCGACGGCGACGAGGTCGACTTCCTCGCCGGGCACAAGGGCATGCCCCGCGAGCAGGTCGAGCAGATGCTCGCGCACGTCACGAACGTGGCATCCGGAGCAGGGCTGGAATACCGCTTCGACCTGCTGCAGCACACCAACACCGTGAAGGCCCACGAGCTGCTGCACTTCGCGAAGGCCGAAGGTCTTCAGCACGAGATGGAGGAGCGCCTGATGTCGGCGTACTTCACCGAGGGCCGCCACGTCGGCCGCATCGACGATCTCGTCGCCCTGGCGGAGGAGGTCGGGCTGGATGCGGATGAGGCGCGCACCGCGCTCGAGACGAACGCGCACCTCGATGCCGTTCGCGCCGATCAGGCGCAGGCTCGCGCGTACGGCATCAACGGCGTGCCGTTCTTCGTGATCGACGGGCAGTACGGCGTCAGCGGAGCCCAGCCTCCGGAGGCGTTCGAGAACGTCATCCGCGACGTCTGGACGCAGAAGACCGCCGCCGCGAACTGACCCGACGCAGACGAGGGGCCCGATCCAGCCGGATCGGGCCCCTCGTCTGCGTCGGGTCGGCTCAGAGAGCCTGCTGCTTCGCAGGCAGCGGCCGCGGCTCCATCGGCTGGTCGTTCGCCGTCAGGTCGATGCCGAGATCGCGCGCGTAGACGACCCGGGTCTCGATCGTGACGTCGTCGCCGTTCTCAGTGAGTTCGAACACGCGCCCGCCACGCATGCGGTTGCGTTCGGCGCCGGCCAGTCCGTACGCCCCGAAGCCGGTGCCTGGCGCGTAGCCGAGCTTCACCCCGTAGTAGTCGCCCACATAGTCGTTGATGTGATCGTGGCCGACGAAGACGCCCTTGACATCACCCCGTTCGAGGATCGCGTTGAACATGCCCGAGTTGAACGGACCGGGGCACTCGTCTTCGTTGCGTTCGCCGACGATGCCGTGACGTGCCTTGCCTCGTGCGGCGTCTGCGGCCGTGCGCGTGTCGACACCGCCCCACCACATGAACCGGTGCTCCCACAGTGCGATGTGGATGAACATGAGGCCGGGCAGCTTGCGACCCAGGCGCTTCTCCAGACCCTGCGACTGCTCCCGGTACCAGCTGACCTGATCCATGCGCAGCCAGTCCCACGTGGGGTAGCCGTCGAAGTTCTGGCCGTTGATCTTCGACGGTGCGTAGCGGCCCGAGTCGATCAGCCACAGCGCGAACGCCTCGCGGTTCTTCCGCGACGACGAGGCGATCGGCACGATCGTGTTGCTCGTGCCGGTGAGGCCTCGAGTGCTCTCCGCGTTGACGTTGAAGTCGTACGAACGGTAGATCTCGAGCATCCCCGCTTCGTCGACGCCCGACTGCGGAAGGGAATCCTCGTCGTGGTTGCCGTAGGTGACGGCCCAGGGGATCCGTCTGGCCTCCATCGGCGACACGACGTTGTTGATGGCCTGCTTCACCGCCAGCCGTGTCTCGCAGCCGCCGGTGATCACGTCTCCGTTGATCACGACGAAGTCGGGCTTCTCCTGGTCGAGCGTCTTCTCCATCAGCTCGACCGTGCGCTGGTCGGTACGCTCGTCGTCCTGCGTGTCGTTGAACTGCACGACCTTGAACGTGCGGTCCGAGCGGAAGCGCAGACGAGGCGCGCGCGGCCCTGGCCGGCCCGAGGCGGGTCCGGAGGTGGATGCCGCGGCTGCGGCGTTGGCCGCGCTCAGGGGCAGGGCGGCGGTGACGGCGCCCAGCGCGCCTGCGGTCAGGACGGTTCGGCGGCTGAGGGGCGGTCGTTCGGTCATTCTCGGTTCTCCGTTCGTCGGCGGTGTCGCCGACACGAGAACCTAGGGCCGCAGAGAGGCCAGGAGGAGAATGCGAGGTGAACGAGCCGCGCCGGGGCCGGGCGGGTCGGGGTGAACGATTCGCGTCAGCGGTCGACGTCTGCCAGCGCTGCCTCGATCGCGGCGACGATCTCGGGGTCGTCCGGCTTCTGCTTCGGACGGAATCGCTGCACCGCGCCATCGGCGTCGACGAGGAACTTCTCGAAGTTCCACTCCACCCGTCCGGCTCTTCCAGCGGCATCAGGGGTCTGCTTCAGCGCCTTGTACAGCTCGTGCGCGCTGCGCCCGTTGACCTTCACCTTGTCGTTCACGGGGAACGTCACGCCGTACGAGGTGGAGCAGAACTCCAGGATCTCGTCCAGCGAACCCGGCTCCTGCCCGAAGAACTGGTTGCAGGGGAAGCCGATCACGCTGAAGCCTCGCTCCCCGAATCGGCGCTGCAGCTCCTCGAGCTGCGTGTACTGCGGTGTGAGCCCGCACTTCGAGGCGACGTTCACGATCAGCACGACGTCGGCACCGACGTCGTCGAGTGTCTTCTCGGCGCCGGTGGCGTCGGTGAAGGGGATCTGTCGCAGGGTCGGATCGGTCATGTGCACAGCCTAGATCGGCTGCGCCCGCGCCCGGCCGGTGTCTGGGAGAATGGACAGGACATGACTCTGGTAACTGACTCCGCCATCGCAGCCGCTCCGACTCCGGCGCTGCGCATCGGCCCGATCGAACTCGACACCCCGGTCGTGCTCGCCCCGATGGCGGGCATCACCAACACCGCGTTCCGACGGCTCTGCCGCGAGTACGGCGCAGGTCTCTACGTCAGCGAGATGATCACCTCGAGGGCTCTCGTCGAGCGCAACGCGATCACGATGCGGCTCATCCAGCATCACGAGAGCGAGACACCTCGATCGATCCAGCTGTACGGTGTCGACCCAGCGACGATCGCAGAGGCCGTGGGCATCATCGTGGCCGAGGACAAGGCCGATCACATCGACCTGAACTTCGGCTGCCCCGTGCCCAAGGTCACGCGCAAGGGCGGGGGAGCGGCGCTGCCGTGGAAGATCGGACTGTTCTCCGAGATCGTGCAGCGCGCGGTCACCGCGGCGGGCGACGTGCCGCTCACCGTGAAGATGCGCAAAGGCATCAACAAGGACCATCTGACCTTCCTCGACGCCGGTCGCGCCGCGGAGGACGCCGGTGCCGCCGCTGTCGCCCTGCACGCGCGCACCGCGTCGGAGTACTACTCGGGGCACGCCGACTGGAGCGCCATCGGCGAGCTCAAGCAGGCCGTGACGAGCATCCCCGTGCTGGGCAACGGTGACATCTGGTCGGCGGACGACGCCGTGCGGATGATGGACGAGACCGGCTGCGACGGCGTCGTCGTCGGACGCGGATGCCTGGGGCGCCCGTGGCTCTTCGGCGAGCTCGCCGCAGCGCTCGGACCTCAGTCCTCCGCCGCCGGCCAGCGCCCGGTCGTCGACGCGACCCTCGGTTTCGTCAAGGACGCCTTCCGACGGCATGCCGAGCTGCTCGTCGAGTTCTTCGAGGACGAGGACCGAGGCTGCAAGGACATCCGCAAGCACGTCGCCTGGTACTTCAAGGGCTACCCGGTCGGCGGCGAGCTGCGCGCGGCGCTCGCCCGGGCGTCGACGCTGCAGGAGATCGACGACCTGCTCGGCACCATCGGCGACGCGCCCTATCCGGGCGCGGGTGCCGAGGGGCAGCGCGGTCGTGCCGGCTCGCCCAAGCGCACGGCCCTGCCGGAAGGCTGGCTCGACTCGCGCGAGCTCGGTGAGGGCGTCGGCGACATGATGCGCGGAGCGGAGACCGAGAACGATGGCGGCTGACCCGTCTCCCGCCCGCGGCTACCGCGCCCACGACGCCGAACGCTTCTTCGCCGAGACCCATCGCTCCGAGAGAGACGACTTCTCACGCGATCGTGCACGCGTGCTGCACTCGGCCGCCCTCCGCCGTCTGGCTGCCAAAACGCAGGTGCTGAGCCCCGCCAGCACAGCGGACTTCGCCCGCAACCGGCTCACGCACTCGCTCGAGGTCGCCCAGGTCGGCCGTGAACTGGCCAGCGCGCTGGGAGTCTCGGCCGATGTGGTCGATACGGCCTGCCTCAGCCACGACCTCGGGCATCCGCCGTTCGGCCATAACGGCGAGCGGGCGCTGAACGAGTGGGCGGAGGATATCGGCGGCTTCGAGGGCAACGCCCAGTCTCTGCGCATCCTGACGCGCCTCGAGGCCAAGGTGCTCGACGACGGCGATCACTCCGTCGGGCTGAACCTCACACGAGCCAGCCTGGATGCGACGTGCAAGTATCCCTGGACGGTCGACGAGCCCGTGCCCGACCCGGGAGGGCGCCTGAAGTTCGGCGTCTATCCTGAAGACGAGCCGGTCTTCCGATGGATGCGCGAGGGCGCACCCGGCCGCGAGCGCTGCATCGAGGCCGAGATCATGGATCTCTCCGTCGACATCGCCTACTCGGTGCACGACTTCGAGGACGCGATCGTCAACGGCTACGTCGATGTCGCCCAGCTCTCGGACCCGGTCGAGCACCATCCGCTCGTCGGGCGCATCCAGCAGTGGGTCGGATATGACTACACCCGCGATGAGCTGGCCGACGCGCTGTACCGTCTCACCCGCGAGACGATGTGGATGCGGTCGTTCGACCGTTCGCGTCGCGACCTCGCCCGCCTGAAGAACCTGACCAGCGACATGATCGGCCGCTTCGCACGCGGCTCGGTCGCGGCGACCAGAGCCGCGTACCCCGGCGAGACCCTTGCCCGATACAGCGCGCACGTCGTCATCCCGCGCGAGGTCGAGACCGAGATCGCCGTGCTCAAGGGCATCATGGGGCAGGCGATCGTGACGATAGACGCCAGGAAGGGCGTCTACAAAGAGCAGCGTCGGGTACTGCACCGCCTCGCCGACGCCCTCTGGTCGACCGACGCGCTGTGGTCGGCCGGCGCCGACGTGCTCGAGCCCGCGTTCTCGGCGGACTTCCTCGCCGCAGGCACCGACGCCCAGCGTGCCCGCGTGGTCGTCGATCAGATCGCCAGCCTCACGGACCAGACGGCCGTGGACTGGCACAACCGCCTGGTCGGCGAGATCGATCCGGCCGAAGTGGGCATCTGGAGTCCGCGTCATGCGCGTCCGGGTGTGCAGCGCCGCGCAGAATCCCGGGTGGTCGCCGAAGGGGTGCTCTGATGCCCCGCATCCTGCAGGCAGACGTCGAAGAGGTGAAGACCCGCACGAACATCGCCGACATCGTCGGTGAGCGCGTCGCGCTGAAGTCGGCGGGCGTCGGATCGCTCAAGGGACTGTGCCCGTTCCACGACGAGAAGAGCCCGAGCTTCCACGTCAGGCCTCAGGTCGGCTATTACCACTGCTTCGGCTGCGGGGCCTCGGGCGACGTCTACTCGTTCCTGCGCGAGATGGACCACGTCAGCTTCACGGAGGCGGTCGAACGACTCGCGGCGCGCGTGGGCTACTCGCTGCACTACGAAGACGGCGGCGCCGCCCCCGAGACCAGCGGGCGCAGCCGGCTGTATGCCGCGAACACGGCCGCGGGTGAGTACTTCCGTTCGCAGCTGCTCAGCCCTGAGGCCGAGAGCGCCAGACGCTTCCTCGGCGAACGCGGTTTCGACGCGGGTGCCGCGGCGCACTTCGGAGTCGGGTACGCTCCACGCGGCTGGGACAACATGCTGAAGGCCCTCACCGCCAAGGGATTCACCCGTGAGGAGCTCACGGCCGCAGGCCTCGTCTCGGCCGGCCAGCGGGGCGTGTACGACCGGTTCCGTGGCCGGGTCGTATGGCCGATCCGCGACGTCACAGGGCAGACCATCGGCTTCGGCGCGCGCAAGCTGTACGACGACGATCAGGGCCCGAAGTACCTGAACACCCCCGAGACGCCGATCTACAAGAAGGCCCAGGTGCTGTACGGCCTCGATCTGGCCAAGCGCGACATCAGCAGGGGGGACCCGCGTCGCGTCGTCGTCGTCGAGGGATACACCGACGTGATGGCCTGTCACCTCGCGGGTGTGACCACCGCGATCGCCACCTGCGGTACGGCCTTCGGGGCCGAGCACATCAAGGTGCTGCGGCGCGTCATGGGCGACGACTCCGCCGCCGGCGAGGTCGTCTTCACGTTCGACGGCGACGAGGCGGGGCAGAAGGCCGCGCTGCGCGCGTTCTCAGAGGACTCGCGCTTCACCGCGCAGACCTTCGTCGCCGTCGCGCCGGACGGACTCGACCCCTGCGATCTGCGTCTGCAGCGGGGGGATGCCGCGGTGCGGGGTCTGATGGACGCCAAGGTGCCGATGTTCGAGTTCGCGATCGACCGCAAGCTCGCGGGCTACGATCTCGCGACCGTGGAAGGCCAGGTCGGCGCGCTGCGGGCAGCCGCTCCGATCGTCGCCGAGATCCGCGATGAGCTGTTGCGCCCCGGCTATGAGCGCGTGCTCGCACGACGGCTCGGCATGGATCCCACCGCCGTGCACCAGCAGGTGCAGCGAGCCGCGAAGGGCCAGCGCGAGCAGCCCGTGCTGCGCCAGCAGAACGCTCCCGCCGACGGCGGGGAGGCGATCAGCCGCGTGCGCCTGGCCGACCTGCCGCGTACCCCCGAGGTCGCGCTCGAGCGCGACGCCCTGATGGGCGTGCTGCAGTACGGACACCGCCTCGACCAGCAGACGCTGGCGCGCGCGCTGAACGAGCCCTTCCGGCATCCGGCGCTGGAGGCTGTGCGCGACGCCGTCGCATCCGTCTCCGACCGCACCCGCGTCGGCTGGGCGACGGCTGCCGCGGATGCCGTGCGCGAGCCGTATCGAAGCCTCGCGGGCGAGCTGCTGATGATGCCGTTCCCCGCCCGGGACGACGAAGGTGCTCTCGCCTCGTCCGTCGACCTCTGCCGCCGCCTGATCCTGAGGGCGATCGAACGCGAGAAGCAGGAGCTTCTTGGTGCCGTGCAGCGGGTTCCCGCCGACTCCGACGGCGGGCGTGCGCTGCGCATGCGGCTGCGTGATGTGGACGCCGAGCGGCTCAGGTTCGCCGAGTCCTGAGCGCATTCGGGCGCTGAGCGGGCAGGATGGACGGTATGCCTGCCGACAGCGAGTTCGCGATCGACTGCCACGACCTGGTCATCGACAGGATCGGTCACGGTGGGACGACCCGCGCGGTCGACGGCGTCACCTTCGCGCTCAAGCCCGGGGAGCTGATGTGCATCGGCGGGGCCACAGGCTCTGGCAAGTCCACCCTGGTGACTGCACTCGCCGGCATGGGCGATGCGTCACTGAAGGTCGCCGGCGGCCGTGCGACGGTCTGCGGCGTGAACATCCGCAGGCCCGGCCGTAGGCGACGCACTCTCACGGCGCTCACCGGTCACCTCCCGCAGAGCGCGGGGGCATCGCTGCCACCGCGGCTCACCGTCGGGGAGGCGATCTCGGAACCCATCACGTCGCGCGAGAAGAAGGTCAACGGCAGGGCGCTGGCGATCCGTGTGGCGTCTCTGCTCGACGAGCTGCACCTGCCGCTCGGCCTCGCATCGAAGTTCCCGTACGAGCTGAGCGCGGGCATGCGGCAACGCGTCGCGATCGCCAGGGCTCTCATGCTCGAGCCGCACGTGCTGATCGCCGACGAGCCCCTCTCGAACCTCGACCTGGAGGTACGGCCGGTCGTGTTCGACGCGATCACCCGCCGCCGCACCGAGCGCGCGATGGCGGCGCTGCTGGTGACGAACGATGCCGCCTTCATCCGCGAGCTCGACGCCGAGACGCTGTTGCTCAAGACGGGCCACGTGGTCGCCAGGGGTATCGGGTCTGACCTGATCTGGGCACCCAACGCCGAGACCGATCTGGCACCCTGACCGCGCCACGCCCGGGGTGCCGTCCGTGTTCGGCAGTGCCCGCGGAGTTTGCTAAGCTGGGGGAGTTGCCCGCGCAGCGGGCAGCGACCGAATGATCCTCGGTAGCTCAATTGGCAGAGCAGCCGGCTGTTAACCGGCAGGTTCTTGGTTCGAGTCCAAGCCGGGGAGCCAATCCCCTCGAAACCCCGCCCTCGTGGCGGGGTTTCGTCGTATGCGCGCAGAGCTGCCGAGCGCGCCTGCCGGAGACATCGGACCGGATGCCCGGCATCCGGTGTGTCGGTGCAGGCTCGCGCCCCGACACACCGGATCGTCCGTGATTCCCGGCGACCGCGCGCCGGTGCGGCTCAGATCTTGGTGCCCTTGGCGGACCCCTCGAGCGGAGTGCCCTCCTCGCTGAAGAGCACGCACTGGATCGTGCGGTCGTCGAGCTGCTCCCAGCCATCCTTGGTGGGCGAGAAGTACGCGTAGGTCAGCGTCGAGTCCGCCTCGCTGAGGCCGACGAATGCCTCGAACTGCGGATCGCACGTCTCCCAGACGGTCTTCTCCACGACATCGGCCGCAGGGAAATCGCCCTCGGGAAGGTCGAACTCGTAGAAGATCTCCTCGTCGTGCGGGTCATCGCACGGCACAACGTTGGTGTCGCTGAGCTCGGTGCTCGACGCGTCGTCGGCGAGCTTGCAGTCACCCACCTTCAACTCGAAGATGTCGATCTTCGAGTCGGCGGTGACAGCGCCCTTCTCATTGCGCTCAGCGTCGCCGCTGAAGACGTTGGCGGGGATGCTGCAGCCGCTGAGCAGCACAGCGGCCGCGAGGGCCGACCCGGTGAGGGCGAGAGGGCGAAGGGACGAGCGAAGTGACATGGGAGAGCGCTCCAGTGCAGGGGAGAGGTGACGGGATTCCGCCTCTCAGACCGTACTGACGCCCGAGGGCGCGCGGCAAGTCGGTGTCAGCCCTCGAGGTCGTCGACTCCTGGCATCCAGCTGTGCGAGCCGCGGTTCCAGCCGCGCTTGCGCGCGATCTTCTGAACGGTCTTCCAATCGGAGTCGTCAAGGCGATCGACGTAGAGAATGCCGTCGAGGTGATCGAACTCGTGCTGCATGATGCGCGCACGCCAGCCGTCCACCTCGATGCGCACGTCGCGCCCCTCGAGGTCGCTCCCGGTGACCAGGACGCGATCGGATCGGCGCAGGGCGAATCGCTCGCCGGGGAACGACAGGCAGCCTTCCGACTCCTCGTCGGGATCCGGCGACCCCGGCTCGATCGGCGCGATCCAGAGCACGGGGTTGATGATCTCGCCCCGCCAGGGGTTGTCATCGTCATCGACGTACGAGTACACGTAGATGCGAAGGCCCACGCCGACCTGGGGGGCCGCGAGGCCGACGCCGGGCGCGACGTCCATGGTCTGGTACATGTCGGCGACGAGGGTGCGGATCTCGTCGGTCACGTCGTCGACCTCGCTCGCTCGTGCGTGCAGGACAGGGTCACCCATGATGCGGATCGGAAGAACAGCCACGCCACAACCCTAATGGGAGCGCGGTGCCAGGTAGGGTGAGACGGTGCATCATGGGGTGGAGTTCGCAGCGAACGTCAGCGATCAGCTGGTCGGAGTCTTCCAGAACCCGGCTCTGCTGCTCGGAATCCCGCTCGCGCTGGCCGGCGCCGTCTTCATGTCGCTCGGCGCCCAGTATCAGCATCGCGGGGTCGAGAAGGTCGAGCGGCTCAGCGGCACCGAGGGCACGACCGGGCTCAGCGGCGCTCAGATCAGGGCGCTGCTCACCAGACCCTCGTGGATCATCGGAACGATCATGTTGGGGCTCGCGATCGCGTGCCAGCTCAGCGCGATCGCCATCGCTCCGCTGATCGTCGTGCAGCCGCTCGGCGCGATCGCGCTCGTGGTGACGACGCTGCTCAACGCCCGCATCTCGGGGCACACCCCGACCAGGCAGTCGTTGATCGCGATCGGTGCGTGCCTTGGCGGCATCTTCCTGTTCGTGATCCTCGCCGCGCTCTATGCGACCGAGCGCCCGATCAGCAACGACGACCTGTTCATGATCCTGACGATCCTTCTGGTCGTGATCATCGTTCTCGGCACCTGCTGGCTCATCCTCCGTCGTCGCATGCGCGCGCTGTTCTACGTCACGGGAGCCGGCATCCTCTACGGTTTCGTCGCCACGCTTGCGAAGGCGGTCATCAGCCGCATCCAGGCGGGCGACTTCGAGTGGCTGACCGTGGTGTGCGTGATCGCCCTCATCGCGGCCGCCGCGGTGGGCGCCTACTTCGTGCAGACGGCATACAGCTCCGGCCCGCCGGACCTGGTGATCGCCGGACTCACCGTGGTCGATCCGATCGTCGCCGTGCTCATCGGCGCTCTTGTCCTCGGCGAGGCGGCTGCGGCGCCCGTGTGGGTGCTCGTGCTGTTCGCCGTGGCCGGTGCGATCGCCATCTGGGGAGTGTTCGGGCTCGCGCGCTACCACCCGCAGGTGCTCAGCGACAGCCAGGAGCTCGGCATCCGACGCGGCAGCGAGCCGGGCTCCGCTCAGTAGTCCCGGTCGATGAGCTCGGGCGAGACCTCGGACGCCGCGGCCTCGTCGACGAAGAAGATCGTGCGACGACGACCTTTCGCTCCTGCAGCGGGGACGCTCGCGTAGCTGGCTCCGGCGAGAGCAAGACCCAGGGCGGATGCCTTGTCTGCGCCCGTCAGCACGAGCCAGACGCGCTTGGACGAGTTGAGCACGGGGCGGGTCAGGGTGACGCGCTCAGGCGGTGGCTTGGGAGAGTTGCGCACGGGCAGTGCGGCCACGTCGGTGACGGTCACCTCTGGGCGGTCAGGGAACAGCGATGCGATGTGCCCGTCGGGACCGACACCGAGGAAGCAGACCGCGAACGACGGCCAGTCGCCGTGGTCGCTCGAGAACCGTGCCAGGTCGGCTGCGTACGCCGCGGCGGCCTCGTCGAGGGTCACACCGTCGCTCGGAGCTGCTACCTCGTGGATGTTCTCGGCCGGCACCGGGATGTGGTCGAGGAGGGCCGCGCGCGACTGCAGCGAGTTTCGATCGGGATCGTCGCGCTCGACGAAGCGCTCGTCGCCCCACCAGAAGTGCACAAGCGACCAGTCGAGATCGGCCGCGCGGGCATCGCGTGCGGTCGCTGCGAGCACCTTGCCGCCCATCGACCCGCCCGTCAGGCAGACGTGCGCCAGGCGCCCGTTGCGGGTTCGCGCCTGGAGCCGGGTGATGAAGCGGTCGGCTACGCGCGAGGCGAGAGTTTCGGGGGTCTCCTCGACGACGACGGACTTCATCGTCCCCTGCACCTTCATCCGATCACGCTCTCTGCTCTGGCGGGCCGAGGTGCGACCAGCCCTCGGTGATGACTCGACCATAGAGCAGATCGGCGTCGAGGCGGCGCAGCTCCTCGGCGAGGCACTCACGCAGGGTACGCCGTGGCAGGTGCAGCTCGTGATCGGGCTGACCGGGCTGCGTCAGCACGGCGATGCTCGGCGACGGACGCTCGAGCAGGATGTCGCCGCTCTCGCGCGTCAGTCGCACCGACTTGATGCCTTCCTGCCACTCGTCGGGGTTCTCGTACGACCAGGTCACCGGCACGTCGAGAGCCATCTGCAGCCACGCGGCCAGCAGTGCGGTCGACGGCGACGCCGCGGCGCCCCTGACCTCGGCAGCCGTCACGCTCTCGAACGGGGGCTGATCGAGAACGGCAGCGAGCTGCTCACGCCAGTGCGTGAGGCGCGTCCAGGCGAGATCGGTGTCGCCCGGTGCATGCGTGCTGCCCAGCAGAGTGAGCCTGTCGCGCACGTCGGGTGACGTCGCGGCATCCGTGATGCGGCGCTGCGCGATGCGGCCCAGCGGAGAGTCGGCGGCGTCGAGGGGCGCCTCATCCGGCCACCACGCGACGACCGGGGCATCGGGCAGAAGAAGACCGGTCACCAGGCTCTCGGCGTTACTCGCGGCGTCTCCGTATGCACGCAGCACGACGACCTCGCTCGCACCGGCGTCCCCGCCGACACGGATCTGCGCGTCGAGACGAGCGTCGCCGTCGCCCAGGGTCAGCACGATCACGCGCATGGGGTGCTCACGGGAAGCGTCGTTGGCCGCCTCGATGGCCTCTTCAGCGACGCCGTTGCGGGCCGCGATGATGAGCGTCAGAACGCGACCGAGGGCGACGGCGCCGCCCTCTTCGCGCACCTTCACGAGCTGCTTGGCGACCTGACTGACGGTCGTGTCGGGGATGTCGATGATCACGGGCGTCTCCAGACTCGTCCGTCGCGGGCGAGGAGGTCATCGGCCGACGCCGGCCCCCAGGACCCTGGTGCGTACTGCTCGGGCTGCGAGTCGAGCGATGCCCAGTACTCCTCGATGGGGTCGAGGATCTTCCACGACAGCTCGACCTCCTCGTGACGAGGGAACAGCGGGGGATCGCCCAGCAGGACGTCGAGAATGAGCCGCTCGTACGCCTCGGGGCTCGCCTCGGTGAACGCGTGGCCGTAGCCGAAGTCCATGGTCACGTCGCGCACCTCGGCTCCTGCGCCGGGCACCTTCGAGCCGAACCGGATGGTGACGCCCTCGTTCGGCTGCACGCGGATGACCAGGGCGTTCTGGCCGAGCTCGGACGAGCGGCCCATGAGGTGCTGCGGGGCGCGCTTGAAGACGACGGCGATCTCGGTGACCCGGCGCCCGAGGCGCTTGCCCGTGCGCAGGTAGAACGGAACGCCGGCCCAGCGGCGAGTGGCGATCTCGAGCTTGAGAGCCGCGTACGTCTCGGTGGTCGACTCCGGGTTCATGCCCTCCTCTTCGAGGAAGCCGTTCACCTTCTCACCGCCCTGCCATCCGCCGGCGTACTGGCCGCGCGCTGCGGCGAGCGAGAGGTCGTCTGGCAGCTGCACGGCCCCGAGCACCTTCTCCTTCTCGGCGCGCAGGTGCTCGGCCGAGAGGCTGATCGGCTCCTCCATCGCGGTCAGGGCGAGAAGCTGCAGCAGGTGGTTCTGGATGACGTCGCGCGCGGCCCCGATGCCGTCGTAGTACCCGGCTCGTCCGCCCACGCCGATGTCCTCGGCCATGGTGATCTGCACGTGGTCGATGTGATTGCGGTTCCAGATCGGCTCGTACAGCTCGTTGGCGAAGCGCAGCGCGAGGATGTTCTGCACCGTCTCCTTGCCGAGGTAGTGGTCGATGCGGAAGATCGAGTCGGCGGGGAAGGCCACCTCGAGCGCGCTGTTCAGCGCTCGAGCCGACTCGAGATCGTCGCCGAACGGCTTCTCGATCACGACGCGCCGCCAGCAGCTGTCGTCGTCGCTGTGCTCGCCGACGAGTCCGGATTCCTTCAGCTGTCGCGCCACCGTGGGGAAGTCCTTCGGGGGGATCGAGAGGTAGAAGGCGTGGTTGCCCATGGTGCCGCGTTCGACGTCGAGCGTCTCGATGGTCTCGCGCAGACGCGCGAAGGAGTCGGCGTCGTCGAAGGTGCCCTGCACGAAGCGGATGCCCTGCACCAGCTGCTGCCACGTCTCTTCGCGGAACTCGGTCCTGGCGTGCTCGCGGACGGCGTCGTACACGACCTTGGCGAAGTCCTGGTCCTCCCATTCCCGCCGGGCGAACCCGACGAGAGCGAATCCGGGGGGCAGCAGGCCGCGATTGGCGAGGTCGTAGACCGCCGGCATCAGCTTCTTGCGGGACAGGTCGCCGGTCACTCCGAAGATCACAAGGGCACTCGGCCCTGCGATGCGGTTCAGACGGCGATCATCGGGATCGCGGAGGGGGTTGTGTCCGCGGGAGACGGGGGCAGTCATCGGTGGGGGAGTTCTCCAAGTGGTGCGGGTGATCTCACTGGGCGGCTTCGAAGAGCGCCAGCACGTCATCCACGGCATCTGTGATGGTCAAGGTGACGACGGGACGGCCCAGGCCCGAGAGCACGGCCGCGTCACCCGCGGCCTGCGCCTCGATCAGCTGCCCGAAGGTGAACGGGCGTCCGGGGACCTCGAGATCGACGTCGGTGCGCTCGGTGATCTGCAGGTACACGCCCTGCGCGGGGCCGCCCTTATGATACTGGCCGGTCGAGTGCAGGAAGCGCGGGCCCCATCCGAAGGTCGTCGGCCGGCCCGAGTCGGCCGCCACCATCTCTCGCAGCCCCCGCAGCTGGGGAACGCCGGTGCGGTCGACGTACGCCTGGATGGCGACGTAGCCGTCGGCGCCGAGGCGGGCCCAGAGCGCATCGAGCACGCCCGCGAGAGTGCCGGCGGCGAGAAGAGCGGGGTCGGATGCCCGCACCTCGATGCCCTCCTCGATGAACGCCGGCGCGGAGACCTCGGGTCTGGCGTCGAGAAGGCCTCGCGCGGCGGTCTTCGCTGCCTCGACATCGGGCTGGTCGAACGGGTTGATCCCCAGGAGGTGACCCGCGATCGCGGTCGCATACTCCCAGAGCAGGAACTGCGCTCCGAGGGTTCCGCTGACGAGGATGTCGCCCTGGTGACGCAGGTGGAGCTCGTCGGCGTCGTCGACGAGACGCACGATCTGCAGGTCGGCCGGCCGGGCGTCGACTTCGGGGGAGACGGGCAGCAGCACGACGGGGAGGATTCCCGTGCCCGCCTTGCCTGTGGACTCCGCGACGAGCTGCTCGATCCAGTCGGGCAGTCCTTCGATGTGGGTGCCGTCACTGATCAGGCCGAGCTTGTCGTGTCGGGGGGCGGTGCCGACGATCGCCGCTGCCAGCCGCAGTGCCGGATTGTCGGAGGAGTCCACGGCGAACTGCAGCAGCGAGGCCTCTGCCTCGTCGAGCAGCTCCCCGATGTCGGCGCCGGCGAGGCCCGCGGGTACCAGCCCGAATGCGGTGAGTGCGGAGTACCGTCCGCCGACGTTCGGGTCGGCCGTGAAGACCCTGTATCCGGCATCCCGTGCCGAGGACTCCAACGGCGAGCCGGGATCGGTGACGACGATGATGCGCTCTGCCGGGTCGATTCCCAGGTCGCTGAAGGCGGCCTCGAACGCGCGGCGCTGAGAGTCGGTCTCGATCGTCGATCCGGACTTCGACGACACGACCAGCGCCGTGCGCGCGAGGTCGTCGTCTATCGCGCGCAGCACCTGCGCGGGCGCGGTGCTGTCGAGGATCGTCAGGGGCACACCCGCCGTGTTGGCGATGACCTCGGGGGCGAGCGAGGATCCGCCCATGCCCGCGAGGACGATGCGATCGACTCCGCGTGCGCGGAGGTCATCGCGCAGCGCGACGATCTCCGCGACGAGCGGGCGCGAGTTCGAGACGGCCTCGACCCAGCCGAGTCTGATGGCTGCTTCGGCGGCGGCATCCGGACCCCAGAGGTCGCTGTCCGCTGCGGTGACACGTGACGCGACGAGGTCGCCGACCAGCGTTGCGACGACCTGGTCGACGGCGGGCTGCGCCGCATGCGACACGTGCACCGAGACGGTCATCGTGCGGCTTCCAGGCCCTCTGCGACCTGAGCGAGCAGACCGTGCCACGAGTCGATGAACTTGGCGACTCCCTCGTCTTCGAGCACCTGGGTGACGTCGTCGAAGTCGACGCCGACGGCCTTGAGACCGGCGAAGACCTCGTGCGACTCGGCGTAGGTCGAGGTGATCGTGTCCCCAGTGACCTCGCCGTGGTCGAACGTGGCCTCGAGCGTCTTCTCGGGCATCGTGTTGACGACGCCGGGGGCGACGAGCTGGGTGACGTAGAGCGTGTCGGGGAGGTTCGGGTCCTTGACGCCGGTGGATGCCCAGAGCGGGCGCTGCAGGTTGGCACCAGTGGCGATGAGGTCCTGCGCCCGCTTCTCGGCGAACTTCTTCTCGAAGAGCTCATAGGCGAGGCGCGCGTTGGCGAGACCGGCCTTGCTCTTGAGCGCCAGGGCCTCGTCGGTGCCGATCTCGACCAGTCGCTTGTCGGTCTCGGTGTCGACGCGCGACACGAAGAACGACGCGACCGAGTGGATCGTCGAGAGGTCGATGCCCGCCTCCTTGGCGCCCTCGAGACCAGCGAGGTACGCGTCGATGACGTCGTTGTAGCGCTCGAGGCTGAAGATGAGCGTGACGTTCACGCTGATGCCTGCTGCGATCGCCTCGGTGATGGCGGGAAGGCCGGCCTTCGTGGCCGGGATCTTGACCAGCAGGTTGGGGCGGTCGATCTTCTCCCACAGCTGCTTGGCCTGGGCCACGGTTCCCTCGGTGTCGTGCGCGAGGTCGGGGGACACCTCGATCGAGACGCGGCCGTCGACGTGGTTCGTCTTCTCCCACACGGGACGGAAGATGTCGAGCGCGGCGGCGACGTCCTGCGTGGTGGCCGCGAACACGGCGTCCTCCGCTGAGGCGCCTGCCACGGCGAGCTCGTGAGTCTGCGCGTCGTACGAGGTGTCGTTCTGGTCCATCAGGGCTGTCGCGAAGATGGTCGGGTTGGTCGTGACGCCGACGACGTTGCGGCTCTCGATCAGCTGCTGCAGATTTCCGGTGCTGATGCGGGTGCGGGACAGGTCGTCGAGCCAGATGCTGACGCCGGCCTGTGCGAGGTTCTCGGTGGGGGTGCTCATGATGTCTTGTTCTCCTTCTGCGTCGTTCAGCGCGCTGACGCGGCGATGGTCTCGCGGGCGGCGTCCACGACGGCCTCGGCGGTGACGCCGAACTTCTCGAACAGGGTCTTGTAGTCGGCCGACGCGCCGAAGTGGTCGATGCCGACGGAGCGGCCGCGGTCGCCGACGATGCCGCGCCAGCTGGCGACGGATCCGGCCTCGACCGAGACTCGGGCGGTGACCGACGCCGGCAGCACCGACTCGCGGTACGCCTCGTCCTGCTCGGCGAACCACTCCAGCGACGGCGCGGACACCACGCGGGCGTTCACACCTTCGGCTGCCAGCGTCTCGCGGGCGGCGACGGCGAGCTGCACCTCGGAGCCGGTGGCGATGAGGATCACGTCGGGCGTCCCGCCCGGCGCCTCTGCGAGCACGTATGCGCCCTTGGCCGTGTGGGCTGCAGAGGCGAAGGTGTCACCGGATGCCTCGCCGTCGCCGCGCTCGAACACCGCGATGTTCTGACGCGTCAGCGCGATTCCCGCGGGGCCGCCGTGGCGGCGCAGCAGCTCGAGCCACGCGGCAGCGGTCTCGTTGGCGTCGGCGGGGCGCACGACGGTGAAGTTGGGGATGAGACGCAAGGAGGCGAGCTGCTCGATCGGCTGGTGGGTCGGGCCGTCCTCGCCGAGAGCGACGGAGTCGTGGGTCCAGACGAAGATGCTCGGCACGTTCATGAGCGCTGCCAGACGCACCGCGGGGCGCATGTAGTCGCTGAAGATGAGGAATGTGCCGCCGAACGCGCGGGTCGGTCCGTGCAGGACGATGCCGTTGACGATCGCGCCCATCGCGTGCTCGCGGATGCCGAAGTGCAGCACGCGGCCGTAGGGGTTGCCCTTCCACTCGTGCGTCGACCACTCGACCGGGATGAACGACGGCGCGTCCTTGATGGTGGTGAGATTCGACTCCGCGAGGTCGGCGGAACCTCCCCAGAGCTCGGGGAGCTCTGCGGCGAGGGCGTTGATGACCTGGCCGGAGGCCGCGCGGGTCGAGACGTCCTTGCCTGCTTCGAAGACCGGCAGCGCGTCGGCGATGCCTTCGGGCAGCTCGTGCGCCTCGAGACGGTCGAGCAGCGCTTTGCGCTCGGGGTTCGCCTCGGCCCATGCATCGAACGACTTCTGCCATTCGGCACGTGCCTCGGCGGCGCGCTCACCGAGCTTGCGGGTGTGCGCGATGATGTCGTCGGCGACGACGAAGTGCTGCTCGGGGTCGAAGCCCAGCACCTTCTTGGTGGCGGCGAGCTCGTCGGCGCCGAGCGCGGAGCCGTGGATCTTGCCGGTGTTCTGCTTGCCGGGCGACGGCCAGCCGATGATGGTCCTCAGGATGATCAGCGACGGCTTCGCCTGCTCGCCCTGCGCGGCGGCGATCGCGGCGTGCAGCTCCGCCACGTCCTCGACGTACTCGCCGGTCTTCTTCCAGTCGACGGTCTGCACATGCCAGCCATAGGCCTCGTAGCGCGCGGCGACATCCTCGGTGAACGCGACGTCGGTGTCGTCCTCGATCGAGATCTGGTTGGAGTCGTAGATGGCGATGAGGTTGCCGAGCTGCTGGTGCCCGGCGAGCGACGACGCTTCGCTGGTGACGCCCTCCTGGAGGTCGCCGTCTCCCGCGATCACGTAGACGAAGTGGTCGAACGGGCTGGTGCCCGGGGCGGCATCCGGGTCGAACAGACCGCGCTCGTACCGCGCGGCGTAGGCGAAGCCGACGGCCGAGGCGAGGCCCTGGCCGAGGGGGCCGGTGGTGATCTCGACGCCCTTCGTGTGACCGTACTCGGGGTGCCCAGGGGTCTTCGATCCCCAGGTGCGCAGCGACTGCAGGTCTTCGAGCTCGAGTCCGAAGCCGCCGAGGTAGAGCTGCACGTACTGGGTGAGCGACGAGTGGCCGACCGAGAGGATGAAACGGTCGCGGCCGAGCCAGTCGGTGTCGGCGGGATCATGACGCATGACGCGCTGGTACAGCAGGTACGCGGCAGGGGCGAGACTCATCGCTGTTCCGGGATGACCGTTGCCGACCTTCTCGACGGCGTCGGCCGCGAGCACTCGGGCGGTGTCCACCGCACGTCGGTCGATCTCATCCCAGTGAAGTTCTGCCACGGCCATACTCCTTCAGACGCTTGCGGAGGCTCCCGTATTCCTGCGCTTTCCGCGTCGTCACGGAGTGGAACTGCACAGCTGCGGGTGCGCGAGTGGGTTTCAGCATAGCGGGGTGCCCCCGGTCGTCCGGCGTGTGTTGCGCGAGGTCACAGCGTCAGGGAAATCGCTTTCCAGCCTGTTGAGGAGCGACTGCGCCGCGGACTCTCGGGCCACCCGGTGCGACACGCCGAGTGGCATAGACTGGGACGACGTCCGCCATGCACGCATAAGGAGGGGATCGCGATCTCGACGACATCGCAGACCGCCGCGACTCATCACTCGCTCGGTCAGAGGATCCGCGGTTACATCGCCCTCACCAAACCCCGTGTGCTGGAGCTGCTGCTCGTCTCCACCGTGCCGGTGATGTTCCTCGCCGAAGGCGGGATGCCCGACATCTGGCTCGTCATCGCGACGGTGATCGGCGGTGCGATGAGCGCCTCATCCGCAGCATCCTTCAACATGTACCTGGACCGGGACATCGACGTGCACATGAAGCGCACCGAGAACCGTCCGCTCGTCACGGGAGAGGTGTCGCCGCGGGGCGCCCTGGTCTTCTCCTGGGTGCTCGCCGTGGCATCCACCGTCTGGCTTCTGCTCACGACCAACTGGCTCGCAGCCACGCTCTCGGTCGTCGCGATCTTCTTCTACGTCGTGATCTACACGATGATCCTCAAGCGTCGCACCGAGCAGAACATCGTGTGGGGCGGCATCGCCGGATGCTTCCCCGTGCTCATCGGCTGGAGCGCGGTCACGGGATCGCTGGACTGGCCGCCCTTCGTGCTGTTCGTGCTCGTGTTCCTGTGGACGCCCCCGCACTACTGGCCGCTGTCGATGAAGTACAAGGACGACTACGACGACGTCGACGTGCCGATGCTCGGGGTGACCCGCTCTGCCTCGCAGGTCGGGCTGCAGGTCATCCTCTACGCGTGGGCGACCGTCGCCTGCTCGCTGCTGCTCGTGCCGGTCGCCCAGATGGGTCTGGTGTACACCGTCTCGGCGCTCGTCTTCGGCGGCTGGTTCATCTACGAGTCGCACCGCCTGTACAACCGCGCCGTGCACGGCGGCGAGGCGCGCCCGATGCGCGTGTTCCACGCATCGATCACCTACCTGACGCTGATCTTCCTCGCCGTCGCGGTCGACCCGCTGCTGCCGTTCTGATCATCGGACTTCATGACAGTGGCCCCGCCGATCCGGCGGGGCCACTGTCATGTGCGGTGAGGGAGGGCCTCAGGCCACTGGCTTCTTAAGCTTCGTGACGACGACCACGTAGGTCGCGGCGGAGAGAGCTGCGAGCACCATGTGCACGCCGACGAGCACGGGCGGCAGCCCGGTGCGGGCCTGAAGCACGCCGACGCCCACCTGCACGGCGATCGCTGCGGTCAGCACGAGCAGCCAGGTGCGCGGCCGCAGACGCATCACCCAGGCGGTCACGAGCAGAGTCACGACCAGAGCAGCGAGGATGTATCCGGGCCAGGAGTGCACATGAGCGAGCACCGTCGCGTCGAAGCCCTGACGTGTGATGGCCTCGTCGCCCGAGTGCGGCCCGGAACCGGTCGTCAGCACCCCGAAGACGATGGTGAGCGCCAGAGCCAGGCCCGTGACGTGCGTGAGGACGGAGAACCACCTCGGCACGGCCGGCGCTTGCGGCGCTTCAGGCGTGTCGAGCCGTACGAGGAACAGGGCTGTGACGCACACCAGGGTCAGTGAGACCGCATAGTGGAAGCCGACGACGAAGGCGTTGAGGTTGCTGATCACCGCGAAACCGCCGACCACGGCCTGTGCCATCACGCCGACCAGCACGACCCAGGCGAGCACGGCGAGATCCTTCCGGGGCGTCGGCTGACGCAGCGAATCGGTGGCGCCGACGAGCACGGCGAGCAGCAGGGCCGCCGACATGAAGGCCGCGGCGATCACCGCGGTCGTCCGGCCGTCGGCGCCTGGCACGCCGATGACGGCCGTCGCCGTGTAGACCAGCACACCGAGCACGATGCCGCCGAGCGCGAACCAGAGGGCCCGTACCACCAGGCGTCGGCCGCTGATGACATGCAGCGTGATCATCAGCACCGCGAGCGCCAGCAGCCCCACGACCCCGGTCATCACCCGGTTCCCGAACTCGATCGCGCCGTGCAGGCCCTGCACCTCGAGGATCGGCACGAGAGACTCGGGCGTGCACAGCGGCCACTCGGAGCATCCGAGTCCGGACCCGGTCAGGCGCACGGCGCCGCCGGTGCCGATGATGATGACCTCGGCGAGGAACGACAGCCAGGCGAAGATCCTCAGTCGCCGGTCGATCGTCGTCGGGAGCCACCCGAAGCGGTCACTGCGGGTGTGGCGACCCGGGATCATATCCGGGGCGGCGGTGTGGTTCATGGTGCCTCCGGTTCGCGGAATCGACAGGCGGGCGCGGCCCGCGCGCGAGGCGGAACCTGTAGAATCGGGATTGTGGTGAGGGGCTGCGCGCAGCGCGAATTCCCTCACCGACAGTTTAGGCGCGAGTCCTGCGCCGAAGATGAGGGCCCATCAGCGGCATCCATTCCCTGAAGACTCGACGGGGAACCGGTGTGCCGGGGCGGATGACACCGTCTGGGCCCGTGTTGAGGAGAGTGTGTCATGTCGGATGTGCTGATCGACCGCCCGGAACTCGAAGGGCTGGGGGTGTACGAGTTCGGCTGGCACGACGCGGATGCCGCCGGAGCCAGCGCGCGTCGCGGTCTGTCTGAAGACGTCGTGCGCGACATCTCGGCTCTCAAGAGCGAGCCGGAGTGGATGCTGAAGACCCGCCTCAAGGGGCTGTCGCTCTTCGACCGCAAGCCGATGCCCACCTGGGGCGCCGACCTCAGCGAGATCGACTTCGACAACATCAAGTACTTCGTGCGCTCCACCGAGAAGCAGGCGCAGAGCTGGGAAGACCTGCCCGACGACATCAAGAACACCTACGAGCGACTCGGCATCCCCGAAGCCGAGCGTCAGCGTCTCGTGGCCGGCGTCGCGGCTCAGTACGAGTCCGAGGTCGTCTACCACCAGATCCGCGAGGACCTGGAGGAGCAGGGTGTCATCTTCATGGACACCGACACGGCGCTGCGCGAGCACCCCGAGTTCTTCGAGGAGTACTTCGGCACCGTCATCCCGTCGGGAGACAACAAGTTCGCAGCGCTGAACACCGCCGTGTGGTCGGGCGGGTCGTTCGTGTACGTGCCCAAGGGCGTGCACGTCGAGATCCCGCTGCAGGCGTACTTCCGCATCAACACCGAGAACATGGGTCAGTTCGAGCGGACGCTGATCATCGCCGATGAAGACAGCTACGTGCACTACATCGAGGGCTGCACCGCGCCGATCTACAAGTCGGACTCGCTGCACTCGGCCGTCGTCGAGATCATCGTGAAGAAGAACGCCCGCGTTCGCTACACCACGATCCAGAACTGGTCGAGCAACGTCTACAACCTCGTCACCAAGCGCGCGGTCGCCCACGAGGGCGCGACCATGGAGTGGGTCGACGGCAACATCGGCTCCAAGGTGACCATGAAGTACCCGTCGATCTACCTGATGGGCGAGCACGCCAAGGGCGAGACGCTCTCGGTCGCGTTCGCTGGTCCCGGCCAGCACCAGGACGCCGGCGCGAAGATGGTGCACATGGCGCCGTACACGCAGTCGTCGATCGTCTCGAAGTCGATCGCCCGTGGCGGCGGTCGTGCGGGTTACCGCGGCGAGGTCCGCGTGGACGCGGCGGCGCACCACTCCGCCAACTCGGTGGTGTGCGATGCCCTGCTGGTCGACACGCAGTCGCGCTCCGACACGTATCCGGCCATCGACATCCGCGTCGACGACGTGCAGCTCGGCCACGAGGCCACGGTCTCGAAGGTCAGCGAGGAGCAGCTCTTCTATCTGCAGTCCCGCGGCATCGAGGAGACCGAGGCCATGGCGATGATCGTGCGCGGGTTCATCGAGCCGATCGCGCGCGAGCTGCCCATGGAGTACGCGATGGAACTGAACAAGCTCATCGAGATGGGCATGGAAGGATCGGTCGGCTGATGACGGCCCCCACACAGGCGCCCGAGCTGGCGCCGCAGACGAACGCGCACATCGACCCTGCCGCGCAGGTCGCAGACGCCGGCTTCGTGCCGGTGCAGACCCGCTCCGAGCGGCCGCGGTCGTTCGACCCTCAGGACTTCGGCGCCCCCACGGGCCGCGAGGTCAACTGGAAGCACACGCCCATCGCACAGCTGAAGTCGCTCCTCGAGACGGCTGACGCGGGCGAGGGCGTCACCTACGCCTTCAGCCACGAGCAGTACGTCAGCACGCCGCTCGCACACGGCACGGCTCCTCGCGGCGAGTTCTTCGTCCCCGAGGACGTCGTCTCGGCCGTCGCGTGGCAGGGCGCCGGCGAGGCGCTGCACCTGAGCATCCCCGCCGATGAAGAGGTCGCCGAGCCGATCGTCGTCACGATCGACGGCACCGGCGGTCGAGCCGATGCGCATCTCGTGATCGAGGCGGGACGCCACAGCGTGGCGACGGTCGTGCTGCAGCACAGCGGCACGGCAGAGTACGCGCAGAACGTCGAGATCATCGTGCGCGACGGCGCGAAGCTGAAGCTCGTGACGGTGCAGCGCTGGGAAGACGATGCTGTGCACGCCGCCGCCCACCAGGCTCGCGTCGACCGCGATGCCGAGCTCACCCACATCGTCGTCAGCCTCGGCGGCGGCGTCGTCCGAGTGAACCCGAACGTCGAGCTCGCCGGCACCGGTTCGCACGGCTACCTGTACGGTCTGTCGTTCGCGGATTCGGGCCAGCACCTCGAGAGCCAGGTCTACCTGCACCACAAGGGCGCGCACACGACCGGCGACGTGCTCTACAAGGGCGCGCTGCACGGTGAGAGCGCGCACAGCGTGTGGATCGGCGACGTGCTGATCGGACCGGATGCCACCGGCACCGACTCGTACGAGGCGAACCGCAACCTCGTGCTCACCGAGGGCGCCCGCGCCGACTCGATCCCGAACCTCGAGATCCAGACCGGCGACATCGCCGGCGCCGGTCACGCGAGCGCGACGGGACGCTTCGACGACGAGCAGCTGTTCTACCTGCAGGCGCGCGGCATCTCCGAGGAGGAGGCGCGTCGCCTTGTCGTGTTCGGCTTCCTCACCGAGGTCGTGCAGCGCATCGGCATCCCCTCGCTGCAGGACGAACTGATCGCCGCCCTCGAGGCCGAGCTCGAGGCGGTGACCAAGTGAGCGCTCAGCGCGCCTGCAGCGTCAGCGAGCTCGAGCAGGACACGCCGCTGCGCGTCGAACTCGACGGCATCGCGATCTCCATCGTGAAGGACGGCGACGACCAGATCCACGCGATCGGCGACCGCTGCACCCACGGCGACATCTCGCTGTCCGAGGGCTTCGTGGAAGGCAAGACGCTGGAGTGCTGGGCCCACGGCTCGGCGTTCTCGCTCGAGACCGGTCACCCCCTCAACCTCCCCGCTTACGAGCCCGTCCCGGTGTTCGTCGTCGAGATCGACGGCGACGATGTGCTCATCGACCCCACTGTCACTAAGGAAGTCTGAATGTCTGTGCTCGAGATCCGCGACCTGCACGTAACGGTCGAGACCGACCAGGGCGAGACCCCGATCCTCAACGGGATCGACCTCACCATCGAGACCGGTGAGACGCACGCCATCATGGGCCCGAACGGCTCAGGAAAGTCGACGCTCGCCTACACGATCGCCGGTCACCCCAAGTACACCGTCACCCAGGGCACCATCACCTTCGACGGTGAGGACGTGCTCGAGATGAGCGTCGACGAGCGGGCACGTGCCGGCCTGTTCCTCGCCATGCAGTACCCGGTCGAGATCCCCGGCGTCACGGTGACCAACTTCCTCCGCACCGCGAAGACCGCGATCGACGGCGAGGCGCCCTCGATCCGTCAGTGGACGAAGGACGTCAAGGAGGCCATGTCGAACCTGCGCATGGACCCGAAGTTCGCGCAGCGCAACGTCAACGAGGGCTTCTCGGGCGGCGAGAAGAAGCGCCACGAGATCATGCAGCTCGAGGTGCTCAAGCCGAAGCTCGCCGTGCTCGACGAGACCGACTCCGGTCTCGACGTCGATGCACTGAAGATCGTCTCGGAGGGCGTGAACCGCGCCAAGGAGGCGACCAACCTCGGTGTGCTGCTCATCACGCACTACACCCGCATCCTGCGCTACATCCGCCCCGACTTCGTGCACGTGGTCGTCAAGGGGAAGATCGTCGAAGAGGGCGGCCCCGAGCTGGCCGACCGCCTCGAGGAAGAGGGCTACGACCGCTTCCTCGACCCCTCAGAGCCCATCGAAGCGTAGGCTGAGAGCATGACCGCGACGCTCACTCCTGAGAAGCACGACGAGGTCACCGAGGCTCTGAAGGACGTCATGGATCCCGAGCTCGGGATCAACGTCGTCGACCTGGGCCTGATCTACGACCTCTCGTGGGACGACGAGAACGACGCGCTTGTCATCCACATGACGCTGACCAGCGCCGGATGCCCGCTCACGGACGTGCTCGAGGAGCAGACCGCGCAGGCACTGGACTCGGTCGTCGACCAGTTCCGCATCAACTGGGTGTGGATGCCGCCGTGGGGCCCCGAGCGCATCACGGACGACGGGCGCGACATGATGCGCGCCCTCGGATTCGCGATCTGACATGACGGCTCACGTCGTGGCTCTTCCCTTGGCGGAACTGCGGCAGCGCACGAGCGAGAAGTGGCGGGAGTACCCGGCAGGGGTGCTCCCGCTCTTCGTCGCCGAGACGGACTTCCCACTCGCTCCGGCCGTCAGCGCTGCGCTCGAGCGTGCCGTTCGCATCGGCGATACGGGATATGTCGCCTCCCGCAGTCCGCTCGCCGGAGCATACGCGGCGTTCGCGGAGCGTTGGTTCGGCTGGTCGCCGGACCTGGCCGGCATGCGCAGCACAGCGGATGTGAGCATGGGCATCGTCGAGATCCTCCGTCGGGTCATCGTGCCGGGGGAGCGGGTGGTCGTCAACCCGCCCGTGTACCCGCCGTTCTTCGACCTGGTCGCTGAGGCCGGGGGAGTCGTCGAGCGCGTGCCGCTGCGCGACACGGGCGATGGGTGGGAGCTGGATCTCGACGGCATCGCCGCCGCTCTGGCATCCGGTGCCCGTGCGGTTCTGCTCTGCAACCCTCACAATCCGACCGGCACCGTTCACTCGGCCGAGTCGCTGCGTGCGCTGGCGGAGCTCGCCGCTGAGCACGGCGTGGCGGTGATCTCGGACGAGATCCACGCGCCGCTCAGTCAGCCGGGGTCCGGCTTCACGCCGTTCCTCGCGACCGGCGACGCTGCGTCGCGAGTCGGATACGCGGTCGTGAGCGCCAGCAAGGCGTTCAATCTCGCAGGACTCAAGTGCGCGCTCATGGTGGCCGCAAGCGCTGACACGCAGCGGGTTCTTCGCGAGCTGCCGGTCGAGGTCGAGTGGCGCACCGGTCAGTTCGGCCTGCTGGCGGCTGTGGCCGCGTTCGCTCCCGAGAGCGACGACTGGCTCGACGGTCTTCTCCGCACGCTCGACGAGAATCGCCGTCTCCTCGCAGCGCTTCTGGCTGAGCACCTGCCCGAGGCGCGCTACCGGATGCCCGACGCCGGGTACCTCGCCTGGATCGACCTCACGCACCTCGGCTGGGGCGAGAACCCGGCGAGACGCATTCTGCGGGAGGCGGATGTCGCGCTGCACTACGGGCCGGCGTTCGGCGCCGAGGGTGCGGGACATGTCCGCCTCAATTTCGGCACCAGCCCTGAGATCATCACAGAGGCCATAACCAGGATCGCCGCGCTGCGCACCGGCGACTCGGCTCGCCCCGCCGGGGCCGAGGAGTGACCACCACCTCACCGGTCGCGACGATCTGGGATCGCACCCGTCTCGGCATCACGATCGGCTCGGTCGTCCTGATCTTCCTCGCGGCGATCGAGGCTCTCGCGGTGACCACGGTGATGCCGGTGGTGAGCGCCGATCTGCACGGCGAGGCGCTGTATGCGGTGGCGTTCTCGGGCACGCTCGCGACGAGCGTCATCGGCATGGTCGCGGCAGGCACATGGAGCGATCGCTCGGGACCCCGCGCTCCGCTGTACACGGCGGTCGCGCTGTTCCTCGTCGGGCTCGTCGTGTCCGGCCTCGCCCTCGATATGTACACCTTCCTCGCCGGCCGGCTGATCCAGGGACTCGGCGCCGGCGGACAGACGGTCGCGCTGTATGTGGTCGTCGCCCGCGTCTACCCGCCCCAGCTGCATGGGCGCATCTTCGCCGCATACGCCGCCGCCTGGGTGGTCCCGTCGATGATCGGGCCGTTCCTCGCGGGGCTCGTCACGGAGCTGCTGCACTGGCGCTGGACCTTCCTCGGCGTGGCAGTGCTGACGGCGGGCGCGTTCGTGCTCGTCGTGCAGCGACTGAGCGGCGTTCGTCTCGAGACGGATGCGGGCGAAGAGAACCCGGACGCCGCCATCGCGGATGCCGAAGGAGTCGAACCTGCCGATCAGGGTGCGTTCGCGATGCGCATGCTGCTCGCCGTCGTCGTCGCGATCTGCGCCGTGGGAGTGGGGTTCACCGTTGAGCTCCCGCCGGCTGCCGGCGGGCCCCTCGCGGCGATCGGGATCGCGATCATCGGGTTCGCTCTGCTTCCTCTGCTTCCGCGCCGCACTCTGAAGGCCGCACCGGGTCTGCCGAGCGTCGTCCTCACCCGTGGCCTCATCGCCGGCGCGTTCTTCGCCGCCGAGGCGTACATCCCCAAGCTGCTGATGGACGACTTCGACTTCTCGCCCTCGATCGCGGGCCTCGCGCTCACGCTCGCAGCGCTCGGCTGGTCGAGTGCGTCGGCGGTGCAGGGACGCTACGGCGACAGGCTCGGCAGCCGGCGGATCATGCTGATCACCTTCGTTCTGCTCATCGCCGCTCTGCTCGGCATCATCGCCGTGGTGCTGTTCTGGCCGCTGCCGTGGATCATCGTGGTCGGCTGGGGGCTCGCCGGCGCCGGGATGGGTCTGCTCTACCCTCGGCTGACGGTGCTCACCCTCGCGTATTCGACGCCCAGGGACGAGGGATTCAACTCCTCCGCGCTGTCGATCTCGGACGCCACCGGCTCAGCCCTCGCCGTGGCCGTCGCCGGTCTCGGGTTCGTCGCCCTGCCGCTGCTCGGCAGCGGGTACCTGACGGTGTACGCCTTCGCCGCCGTGCTGACGATCCTGGCAGTGCTGCCCGGTCTGAGGATGGGCGACGCACAGCGCTGACATGCGCGGGTATGCGTGTCGACCGGCGACAAGCTTTTCCCGGCGACGCTGTATCTGTTCCGTGCTGGTGTCGGCAGGCACGTCAATACAGTGAACAGTGTTCCCATGACGCTCAGGCGTCCGCAGGCCACGACTCACGGAGGACCCATGACCGAACCCCGCCCGCTCGGTGCAGAGATCGCCCGCATCGCCGTCTTCGCTGCGCTGATCATCGTGCTCGGCACCGTGATCGTGCCACTCCCGGGAGGCGTGCCGATCACCGGTCAGACGCTCGGGGTCATGCTCGCTGGACTGGTGCTGGGTGCGCGGCGAGCTCCGTTGGCGATCCTTGTCGTGCTCGCCCTGGCCGCGGTCGGGCTCCCGGTTCTGGCAGGCGGGCGAGGCGGACTCGGGGTGTTCGTCGGACCGACGGCGGGCTACATGCTCGGCTGGGTCTTCGGGACGATCGTCATCGGCCTGATCGCCCATTCGGGACGCCCCGTCTGGTGGCGCACCGCCGCCGCGACGATCATCGGCGGCATCGCCGTGGTGTATCTGTTCGGCGTCCCGGTGCAGGCCGCCGTCACGGGGGTGCCGCTCGACCTGACGGCTCTGTCCGCTCTCGTCTTCCTGCCAGGAGATCTCATCAAGGCCGGAGCTGCCACGGTGCTGGCGCTGGCCCTGCGTCGGGCCTACCCGCGGGCGTTCCCCGTGCGCGGCGCCGCGTCGCCGGCATCAGCCCTCCCGTGACCGATCCCGGGATCCGGTTCGACGGCGTCGAGTGCACGGTGGACGGGGAGCGCGTCCTGCACGACGTCGATCTGCGTCTGAGCGCGGCTCGCACCGCTGTGATCGGGGCGAACGGATCGGGAAAGTCGACCTTCGCGCGCATGCTCAACGGGCTGCGCGCGCCGACGAGCGGTCGGGCGACTGTGCTCGGGTATGACGTCAGCCGGGATGCCCGTGCGCTGCGCGATCGTGTCGGCTTCGTCTTCACGAACCCCGAGGCCCAGATCCTCATGCCGACCGCCGCGGAGGACGTGGCGCTCTCGCTGCGCGGTCTGCCGAGAGCGCAGCGGGCTGAGCGGGTTCACGAGACGCTGTCGCGGTTCGGCCTGGAGAGCAGAGGGGACCAGCCCGCGTCCTCGCTGTCGGGCGGTCAGCGCCAATTGCTGGCCATCGCGTCGGTGCTCGCCACCGAACCCGATCTGGTGGTCGCCGACGAACCGACCACGCTCCTCGACCTTCGCAACGCCCAGCGGATCGGAGATCTGCTGCTGTCGCTCGATGCGCCGGTGGTGATCGTCACCCATGATCTCGATCTCGCCGCGGCGTGCGACGAGGTGGTGCTGTTCGATGAGGGCAGGGTGCGGGGTGTCGGGGAACCCGACGACGTCATCGACGCCTACCGGCGGCTGGTCGCATGATCTCGTTGTTCCGGCCAGGGAGCACCATCGTGCACAGACTCCCCACCGGGGCGAAGCTGTGCGGGCTGATCGTCGCGGCGCTCGCGATCTCTCTGGTGCCCCTCGGCGTGGTAGGCGGTGTGGGCGTTGTGGTCATCGCGACCGCGACTCTGTTCATCGCAGGCCTCGGCCCGCGGGAGGTCGCGAGCGCGTGGTGGAATCTGCGCTGGCTGATCCTTCTGCTCGGCGGCGCGCTATGGGTGTTCGTCGACCCGTTCACCGCCGTGCAGAACACCTCGCGGGTCGTCGGGCTGATCCTTCTGGCTGAGACCGTGACCCGCACGACGCGCATGGGAGATCTGCTCGACGTGATCGAGCGGGGACTGGGCCCCTTCCGTCGCGTGGGGGTGAACCCCGAGACAGCCGCGCTCACCATCTCGCTGACGATCGCGATGGTTCCGGCCCTCGCCGGGTTCTTGCGGCAGGTTCGCGAGGCGCAGCACGCCCGCGGTGTGCGGCTCGGTCCCCGGGTCGCGCTTCCGCTGCTGGTTCTCGCGATGCGGCATGCTGACGACGTCGGGGATGCCCTGTCCGCTCGCGGTCTCGCCCGCTGACACAGAGCGGTCCCGCGACGGCGTCGTTCGGGCGACGGACCGACGCACGACAGTCGCGTACACTGGGAGGCTGGCCATTCGGCCGCTCATCCTCACCTCCCGAAGATCGGACTGCGCTGTGCTCGCCGTGCACGAACTCGAGATCCGCGTCGGAGCCCGCGTGCTCATGTCGGACGTCTCGTTCCGAGTCGCCGACGGCGACAAGATCGGCCTCGTCGGCCGCAACGGCGCCGGCAAGACCACCCTCACCAAGGTGCTCGCCGGCGACGTGCTCGCCTCCGAGGGCAAGGTCACCCGGTCGGGCGAGATCGGGTACCTGCCGCAGGACCCGCGCACCGGCGACCCGGAGATGCTCGCGCGCACGCGCATCCTCGACGCACGCGGCCTGGGCTCGATCCAGCTGGGAATCAGCAACGCCTCGCACGACATGGCGTCCGAAGACCCCAAGATCGCCGAGCGTGCCATGCGCAAGTTCGCCAATCTCACCGAGCGCTTCGAAGCGCTCGGTGGCTATGCGGCCGAAGCGGAAGCGGCATCCATCGCCCACAACCTCTCGCTCCCTGACCGCATCCTCGACCAGCCGCTGAACACCCTCTCCGGTGGACAGCGCCGCCGCATCGAGCTCGCCCGCATCCTGTTCTCCGATGCTGAGACGATGATCCTCGACGAGCCCACCAACCACCTCGACGCCGACAGCGTCGTGTGGCTTCGCGACTTCCTGAAGAACTACAAGGGCGGGCTCATCGTGATCAGTCACGACGTCGAGCTCGTCGGCGAGACGGTCAACCGGGTCTTCTACCTCGATGCGAACCGCCAGGTCATCGACATCTACAACATGAACTGGAAGAACTACCTGCGTCAGCGGGTGGCCGATGAAGAGCGCCGCAAGAAGGAACGTGCCAACGCCGAGAAGAAAGCGACGCAGCTGCAGCTTCAGGCCGCCCGCTTCGGCGCGAAGGCCTCGAAGGCCGCTGCGGCGCACCAGATGGTCGCCAGGGCCGAGAAGCTCCTGTCCGGCCTCGATGAGGTGCGTCAGGTCGACAGGGTCGCCAAGCTGCGCTTCCCGAAGCCCGCTCCGTGCGGAAAGACCCCGCTGATGGCGTCAGGGCTGTCCAAGTCGTACGGCTCGCTCGAGATCTTCACCGATGTCGACCTCGCGATCGACCGCGGCTCGAAGGTCGTCGTGCTCGGCCTCAACGGCGCAGGCAAGACGACGCTGCTCCGTCTGCTCGCAGGCGTCGACCAGCCGGACACCGGCCAGCTCGAACCGGGCCACGGACTCAAGATCGGCTACTACGCGCAGGAGCACGAGAACCTCGACGTGAAGCGCTCGGTGCTCGAGAACATGATCTCGGCGGCGCCGGATCTGAACGAGACCGAGGCTCGCAAGGTGCTCGGATCGTTCCTCTTCACCGGCGATGACGTGCACAAGCCGGCCGGCGTGCTCTCCGGCGGCGAGAAGACGCGTCTGTCACTGGCGACCCTGGTCGTCTCGTCGGCGAACATGCTGCTGCTCGACGAGCCGACGAACAACCTCGATCCGGCCTCGCGTGAGGAGATCCTCGGCGCGCTGGCTCACTACGAAGGCGCTGTCGTGCTGGTCTCGCACGATCCGGGCGCGGTCGCGTCGCTGAACCCCGAGCGCGTGCTGATCCTGCCGGACGGCGTCGAGGACATCTGGAGCAAGGACTACCAGGACCTCATCGAGCTCGCCTGAGTCCGATCCGACGGGAGCGTCGCCTCAGCACGGACGCGTCAGCGCGGGACGGCGTCGAGCAGCGCGTCTTCGTCGTCGGCATCGCGGTCGCGTCGCCGTGGCTGCCGCTTCGGCAGCTCGCCGGCGTCCTCCTTCGCCTTCACGATCTCGATGCGGATCACGTAGGCGATGAAGGCGAAGCCCATGATCGCGAACAGGATCCACTGGATCGCGTAGGAGAGATGGGGCCCAGGATCATCGGTGGGTGATGCGAACCCGCCGAGTCCGGCTTCCGCAGCCGGGTCCTCGGAGACGAGCTGACCGTAGGCGCCGGTGACGAGCGACGGATTCACGCGATCGGCGATCGTCGGCAGATGGATCGTCGGCACCTGGCCCGCGGGAGCGCTGCGCCCGGATGCCGGAAGCGACTCGCCAGGGCGCAGCCGCACGACGACCGTGCCGTCGCCCTCCGGGGGAGCGGGCACCGACTTCGGCACGCTGTCCTCGCCGGGTGAGATCCACCCGCGATCGACGAGCAGCACGAGTCCGCTCTCGTCGCGGAACGGCACGAGAACCTCGAACGCGCTGGTACCGCCGTGCGGGCGGTTGCGCACCAGAAGCTGCTCGTCGGCGAGATACTCGCCCCGCAGCAGCACCGGATGCCATTCATCGGAAGCCTGCAGCACTCCGGCGGTTCCGAGCAGGTCCGACACCGGCACGGGGTCGGCGTCGTAGTTCCGCTCCACGAGCGCGATCTGCTCCGCCCGCGATTCATTGCGATCGAACTGCCACTGCGAGAGGAATGCGCACGCGATCGCGAAGCCGATGGCGACGAGCAGATAGACGCCCCAGCGCATCAGACGACTCACTCCGGCGTCCCCTCGTGCACCTCGACGGGAAAGTCCCTGGCTCGCAGATAGTCGCTGAGGAATCCGACGTGCGCGTCGCAGGCGAGCCAGATCTTGCGTCGGTCAGCGGCATGGATGCGCGGATTGCGCCAGACGATGTAATGCGTAGCGGGCTGCCGGCACTCCGCCCGCGCGCATTCGAGCGCGTCGGTCATCTCTCGTCGGCTCCGGGGTCGTCGCGCTTCTCGATGATCGTGATCACCTCGGGCTGCGTGGAGATGGAGTCGGGAGCGGATGCCCGAGGGGCGTCGAGCTCAGCGACCGGCGATTCGACGGTGCTCGGAGTGCTGTCGCTGCCGGCGTTGGCATACACGACTGCGATGTACGGGAGGAAGATCGCGGCAGCCGCGAAAGCCCATGTCCACCAGCCGATGGGCTGCACGAGCGCCATGAGCAGGAAGCAGACCGAGCGGATGCCCATCGTCAGGGCGTAACGGCGCACGCGGTGGTCAGCCTCGTCCCGCGGCGACGGCGGCAGGGAGGTGACGGACGGGGCGTGGTGCTTCTCTTTCACGGTGCCTCCAGCCTACGCCGCGCCCGGCACACCGGTCGCCGTTCGGAGGGTCGGCGCTCGATAGGATGGCGAGCGATCCGTTCCCAGTCAGGAGTTCCCCATGAGCGCTGAGCGCGTCGTCCTCGTCACCGGCGGAAACCGCGGCATCGGCCGCGCGATCGCCGAACGCTTCGTCCGCGAGGGCTACCGCGTCGCGGTCACCGCCCGCAGCGGCGAGGGCCCCGCGGGTACGCTCACGGTCCGAGCCGATGTGACCGATGCCGCCGCGATCGATGCGGCGTTCACCGAGGTCGAGCAGCAGCTCGGGCCCGTCGAGATCGTCGTCGCCAACGCCGGGATCACCAAGGACACCCTGCTCATGCGCATGAGCGAGGACGACTTCGACAGCGTCGTCGCGACCAACCTGGGCGGCGCGTTCCGTGTGGTCAAGCGCGCGTCGAAGGGCATGCTCCGCGCTCGCTTCGGTCGGGTCATCCTCATCTCGAGCGTGGTCGGGCTCTACGGCTCGGCTGGGCAGGTGAACTACTCGGCGTCCAAGAGCGCCCTGGTGGGCTTCGCCCGCTCACTCACGCGGGAGCTGGGTGGCCGGGGGATCACGGCGAACGTCGTCGCGCCAGGGTTCATCGAGACCGACATGACCGCCGAGCTGCCCGAAGAGACCCAGAAGCAGTACAAGGCCAGCATCCCGGCGGGTCGCTTCGCCACCCCGGATGAGGTGGCCGGAGCCGTGGCATGGCTCGCCGGCGACGACGCCGGTTATATCTCGGGCGCCGTGATCCCGGTCGACGGCGGCCTGGGTATGGGGCACTGACCCGACCGCCGCGACAGGCTCAGGATCTGACGGCGTCGAGGATCGCCGTCGCGAGCCGCTCCGGCATCGAGAACTGCGGCCAGTGACCTGATCCGAGCGTGACGACGGTCGCATCGGCGATCGACGCGAACTCGGCACCCCACGGGCCCCAGTCCGCGAGCTCCGCCTCGAGCCGCTGCCGGTCGTATGCGCCCATCAGCAGCGTCACCGGGACGGCGAAGCGGCGCTCATCCGCGAGGCTGATCGGATCTGACGGAACTCGTGCCGGGATGCTCGTGGTCTGAGCGGCGGTGCGTGCTCTGGTCTCGTCGTCGAGGTCGTGCACGTCCTCGTCGGGGAAATGATCCCACCCGGGGAAGGGCACCACGCCCTCCACGACCTCGAACTCGCCGATGCCGCGGTCAGGAGCCGGAGGTACGGTGTCGACGAAGATCACGCGGGCTACCCGGTCCGGTCGCGCGTCGGCTGCGCCCCAGACGACGTTGCCGCCGCCGGAGTGACCGACGAGGGCCACGGGGCCCTCGAGGTCGTCGATGAGCGCGACGACGGCATCCACCCAGTCGGCCATGCCGACCTCGGGTGCCGCCTCGCCCAGTCCGGGCATCGTCATCGGATGAACTCGATGCCCGGCGGTGCTCAGAATCGGAGTCACGTCGTCCCACGAGGACGCGTCCAGCCACAGGCCGGGAATGAGGATGATGTCCATGTGACGACGCTAGCCGCCACCGCCGACATCAGGGCAGCAGAGGAATGACCTCCGACAGATCCTGCGGCCCGATCACGAGCGACGCCGCCGCTCGCACCGCGGGCTTCGCGTTGAACGCGATGCCGAGGCCCGCGACGGCCATCATGGTGAGATCATTCGCGCCGTCGCCGATCGCGATGGTCGCGTGCGGTGCGACGCCCAGCTCTTCAGCCCAGTTCCGCAGAGAGGCCGCCTTCGCCTCGGCATCCACGATCTCGCCCTCGACCGACCCCGCGAGCGCGTCGCCGTCGAGGAGCAGTCGATTGGCTCGCCACCGGTCGACGCCGAGGTCGGGGGCGATGTGATCGAGGATCTCGTGGAAGCCACCCGAGACGACACCCACGACTCCGCCCCGCTCGTGCACCGCATCCGTGAGCTCCCGCACTCCAGGAGTCGGCTCGATGCGGGCGAGCACCCTCTCGAACGCCGCCGTCGGCACACCGCGCAGCGCGTCGACCCGCGAGCGCAGGCTCGTGGCGAAATCCACGTCGCCGCGCATGGCGGCCTCGGTCGCCGCCTGCACCTCAGCGCGGCGGCCCGCTTCGTCGGCGAGCAGCTCGATCACCTCGTTGCGGATGAGCGTGGAATCGGCATCGAGGACGACGAGGAAGCGCGCAGCGGTCACCCGTCGAGCGTATCGGTCAGCGAGTGATGCGCACGCCCTTGCCGACGACCGTGATGCCGGTGTCGGTCACGGTGAAACCGCGCTCGAGATCGCGTTCCCGATCGACGCCGACGGTCGCTCCATCTTCGAGGATGACGTTCTTGTCGAGCACAGCCCGCCGCACGCGTGCCCCGAGGCCCAGATGGACGTGGTCGAGCAGCACGGAGTCGGTGATCGTCGATCCGCCGAGCGCCACGCCGCCGAGACCGATCACGCTGCGCTCGATGTGCGTGCCGGAGAGCACGGAGCCTGCCGCGACGACGGAGTCGATCGCGTTGCCGATGCGACCCACCGCGTCGCGGACGAACTTCGCCGGGGGCATGTTCACGTTCTGCGTGCGGATGGGCCAGTCGGTGTTGTACAGGTTGAAGATCGGCAGCGTCGAGATCAGATCCATGTGCGCGTCGAAGTACGAGTCGATGGTTCCCACGTCGCGCCAGTACGAGCGGTCGCGTGGCGATGAGCCAGGGACGTCGTTCTGCTTCATGTCGTAGTAGCCGGCCTCGCCGCGTTCGACGAAGTAGGGGATGATGTCGCCGCCCATGTCGTGACCGGAGGAGGCGGATTCGCCGTCGGCCTCCACCGCCGCGACGAGTGCATCGGCATCGAAGACGTAGTTGCCCATGGAGACCAGCACCTCGTCGGGCGAGTCGGCCAGCCCGACCGGGTCAGCGGGCTTCTCGAGGAAGTCCCGGATCCGCCCCGTTTCGGGGTCGGCGTCGATCACGCCGAACTGGGATGCCAATGCGATCGGCTGGCGGATGCCCGCCACGGTCGCGGGCGCGCCCGATGCGATGTGCGCGTCGATCATCTGCTGGAAGTCCATGCGGTAGACGTGGTCGGCGCCGATGACGACCACGATGTCGGGCTTCTCGTCGTTGATCAGGTTGAGGCTCTGCAGGATCGCGTCGGCCGAACCCGAGAACCAGCGCTTGCCGAGACGCTGCTGCGCCGGCACCGAGGTGACGTACGAGTCGAGGAGCGCCGACATCCGCCAGTTCTGGGACACGTGCCGGTCGAGGCTGTGCGACTTGTACTGCGTCAGCACGACGACCTGTCTGAGGCCGGAGTTTATGAGGTTCGAGATGGCGAAGTCGATCAGCCGGTACTGGCCGCCGAAAGGCACCGCCGGTTTGGCTCTGTCCGCAGTGAGGGGCATGAGTCGCTTGCCCTCGCCGCCGGCGAGGATGATCCCGAAAACCTTCTTTGGAGCCGACATGCGTCCACCATAGAGCGCCCGGCGGTCGATGTACTACCGTGCAGACATGCGAGTCGACATCATCACCAAGGAATATCCGCCCGAGATATACGGCGGCGCCGGGGTGCATGTCGCGGAGCTGGTCGCCGCGCTGCGAAGCAGCATCGATGTACGGGTGAGGGCCTTCGGCGCCGAGCGCGCAGAGCCCGGAACCGTGGCGTACAGCGTCCCGGCTGAGCTCGCCGGTGCCAACCCCGCGCTGCAGACGCTCGGCACCGACCTGGTCATGGTCGGTGACGTCGCGGGAGCCGACCTCGTGCACAGCCACACCTGGTACGCGAACTTCGCGGGCCACCTCGCCTCGCAGCTGCATGGCATCCCGCACGTCCTCACAGCCCACAGCCTCGAGCCATTGCGGCCCTGGAAGGCCGAGCAGCTCGGCGGCGGATACGCCGTGTCGAGCGGCATCGAACGACTCGCCTATGAGAACGCCGCCGCGATCATCGCCGTGAGCGCCGGTATGCGGCAGGACATCCTCCGCAGCTATCCGCAGGTCGACCCCGCTCGCGTGAGGGTCATCCACAACGGCATCGATGTCGAGCGCTGGCGCCCGGTCGAGAACCCGGCGTTCCTCGAGAGCATCGGCATGGACCCGTCGCGCCCGTCCGTCGTGTTCGTCGGACGCATCACCAGGCAGAAGGGCCTGCCGTACCTGCTGCGGGCAGCGCAGCTGCTGCCGAAGGACGTGCAGCTCGTGCTCTGTGCTGGTGCTCCCGACACCCCCGAGATCATGGCTGAGGTGCAGGAGGGTGTTCGCCTGCTGCAGCAGACGCGGGAGGGGGTCGTGTGGATCGAACGGATGCTGCCGCGCGACGAGCTCTCGGCGATCCTGGCCGCCGCGACCACGTTCGTGTGCCCGTCGGTGTACGAGCCGCTCGGCATCGTCAACCTCGAGGCCATGGCGTGCGGGGCTGCCGTCGTCGGGACGGCGACGGGAGGCATCCCCGAGGTGGTCGACGACGGTGTGACCGGCCGACTCGTCCCGATCGAGCAGCTGCAGGACGGCACCGGGACTCCCGTCGATCCTGACCGCTACGTGTCGGATCTCGCCGCCGTGCTCACCGAGGTCACGGGGGATCAGGGGCGGGCGAAGCAGTACGGCGAGGCAGGGCGCGAGCGTGCTCGCAGCGAGTTCAGCTGGGGAGCGATCGCCGACACCACGCGCGCGCTGTACGAGGAGCTGACCTCCTGAGCCGATAGGCTGACGTCATGTCGAGCGCTCTGGATCTCACTGATGTCGTCGTGCGTCGCGAAGGCCGCAACATCGTCGATCAGGTGACCTGGTCGGTGTCGGAGGATCAGCGGTGGGTGGTGCTCGGGCCGAACGGCGCAGGCAAGACCACGCTGCTGCAGCTGGCGGACACGCTCATGCACCCCACGTCGGGAACCGTCACGGTGCTGGGGGAGACCCTCGGTCGAACGGATGTCTTCGAGCTGCGTCCTCGGATCGGCTTCGCCTCCTCTGCGATGGCCCGCCGCATCCCGCGCGACGAGACCGTCCTCAACACCGTGATGACGGCAGCGTTCTCGGTCATGGGCCGCTGGAACGAGGAGTACGAGGCGATCGACGAACGCCGTGCGCGCCGCGTTCTGGCGGACTGGCACCTCGAGCACCTCGCGGAGCGTCTGTTCGGCACGCTGAGCGATGGTGAGCAGAAGCGGGTGCAGATCGCTCGTGCCGTGATGACCGATCCTGAACTGCTGCTGCTCGATGAGCCGACGGCGAGCCTCGACCTCGGCGCCCGTGAGGAGCTGCTTCAGCTTCTCAGCGGCTATGCCGCATCGCCAACGACGCCGGCGATGGTCATGGTCACCCATCACGTCGAGGAGATCCCGGTCGGGTTCACGCATGTCCTGCTGCTGCGTGATGGGGGTGTCGTGGCCTCGGGGCCGATCGCAGAGACCCTCACGGCCGAGGCGCTCACCGATGCGTTCGGCATGCCGATCGTGCTCACCCGTGAGGCCGGCCGCTACGCGGCACGTGCTGCCTGAGAGGTGCTAAAGTAGATCCTTGGTGCGATCGCACCGCAGACTTCCCTCGTCCCTGGCAGAATCCAGGGCACCACGTAAGGAATCCCATGAAGACTGACATCCACCCCGAGTACAAGGCCGTCGTGTTCCGCGACCTCGGATCGGGCGAGACCTTCCTCACCCGCTCCACCGTCACGAGCGATAAGACGATCGAGCTGGACGGTGTGGAGTACCCCGTCATCGACGTCGAGATCTCCTCGGCTTCGCACCCGTTCTACACGGGCAAGCAGCGCATCATGGACTCGGCCGGTCGCGTCGAGAAGTTCAACCAGCGCTTCAAGGGCTTCGGCGGCTCCTCCAAGTAAGCTGCCACCGCGAAGGCCCCGCTCCGGCGGGGCCTTCGTCGTACCCGGGATCCGTCCCCGGGCGTGCCTGCGTCATGCGCGGACGGGCCACGTGCCGTCAACTGTCTGCTCCGGTTCGAGCCGACCGGTGCGGATGAAGTACTCGGTGAGGCCGGCCGCCTGTTCGCGCGCCCAGCCGATCTGACGTGAGTGCAGCTCAGTGGCCGAGTGCGGCAGCGGGAACTCCTTCGCCAGAGCGAGGGCCACGCGTCCGGCCGCCACCGCGTCCGCTGACGCTTCATGCGCGCCCTGCAGGGGCACCGAGTAGTGATCGGCGACGACGCTGAGCGTGCGCTTGCCCGGCCGGTAGCGGTCGTACGCCTTATCGATCACCAGCGGGTCGATCACCGGTGAGGGCATGGTCAGCTCGTCGATGCCGTGGCGCCGCGCCTCGTGAGCGAGCAGCGAGAAATCGTAGGAGGCGTTGTACACGACGATCGGCAGCCCCTGTGCGAAGAGCACGCGCAGGGCGTGGATCACCTGCGCGACCACCTCCTGCGCGGGCCGACCATGCTCGCGCGCGTGGTCGGTGCTGATCCCGTGAACGGCCGTCGCACCGTCGGGTATCGGGATGCTCGGATCGGCGAGCCAGTCCCGTGCGGCGAGCTCTCTGCCGTGTCTGTCGAGAACGCCCACATGAGCGGTCACGATGCGGTCGTCCGTGACGTCGAGGCCGGTGGTCTCGAGGTCGAAGACGCCCACACGGGCGAGCCAGGGAGCGGCGTGGATCGGGAGGGCCATGGCCTCACCATAGGAGCGTGCCCCGACATCGCCGATTCCGCGCCGGAGGCGCTCTGTCACTACGCTGTGCTGGTGACGTGGACGGTATGGCTCTCGCTGCTCGCGGCGTGCGTGGTGATCAGCTTCACACCCGGCGCCGGCGCCATCAACACGATGAGCAATGCGCTCGCACAGGGGTGGCGTCGCTCGCTCTGGGGGGTGCTCGGGCAGCAGGCCGCTCTCATCGTGCACGTCATGATCGTCGCCGCAGGTGTCGGACTGCTGGTCTCGCGGTCGCCGGTGCTGTTCGAGATCATCAGATACGCGGGAGCGGCGTACCTGGTGTACCTGGGCATCCGGTTGATCATCGCCAGGCCCGACCCTCAGACGATCGAGCGCTCGAGCGTCGTCCGTGAGGGAGCGTTGTCGATCTTCCGACGCGGCTTCTGGGTCAACCTGCTCAACCCCAAGGCGATCGTCTTCTTCCTCGCTTTCGTGCCGCAGTTCGTGCGTCTCGACCGTGATCCGCTGCCGCAGTACCTCGTGCTCATCGGCACGGTGGTCGTGGTCGACATCCTCGTGATGTGGTTCTTCTTCGCCGCAGCGGCGAAGCCGTTCCGTCGCTTCAGTCGTGATGTCAGGGGACAGCGAGTCCTGAACTCGGTCTTCGGCGTACTGTTCATCCTCGTCGCGGGGCTGCTGCTGTTCGTGCACTGACGGCGGTGCGCGCCGATCCGGTCCTCCTGCACCGATTCACTCGTCGACGAGTTGTCCACCACCACCGGGATTCCCGCCGCGAGCGTCCCGTGGCGAGGTGCACTCTGTTCTGACCCGGGCTCGTCCCGGCAACGAAGGAGTACCGCATGAGCATCAGCAACGACGTCGTCACGATCGCCGGGAACATCGGCAACGACCCCATCAGCAACGAGACCCGCGCCGGAAAGGCTGTGATCAACTTCCGCGTCGCGACCACCTCGGGCTACTTCGACCAGCGGACGGGTGCGTGGGTCGAGAACGGCACCAACTGGTACGCGGTGTCGGCGTTCGGCAACCTGGCCGAGCACGCCAAGGGATCCCTGCACCGCGGTCACCCGGTGATCGTGGTCGGGCGCCTGCGCCAGAGGGAGTGGGAGGCGAATGGCAAGAAGGGGATCGACATCGAGCTCACCGCCGATGCGATCGGGCACGATCTCCGTCGCGGCACGAGCGCGTTCGTCCGTCGGCCGCGCGCCGGACAGGGCTCGGCTCCGGCTCAGTCGGAAGAGGCGCCGCGCGACGACGAGCCGACGTCGGCCGAGCACGACGCGTGGGGCGACGCGGGCCTGGTTCCGACGGGGGACGGCGACGTGGCCACCGACTTGGAAGGCGCTCAGGGGCGCGCGATGTCCCTCGCGTGAGCGCGAGAGACGGAGGCGGGGCCCTCAGCCCTTAGACTTCTCGCGTGCTTCGAGGGTCATCCGTCTCCGTCCGGCGCCATCGCTGTGTTCGGTTGCCGCTCGGCGCCTCCGTCGTCGTCCTCGCCCTGACGATCACCGGCTGCGGTTCTGCCCCGGAGCTGCCGGGGCAGGAGTCCTCATCGCCATCGGCGGCGGCGTCCGCGGCGAGCCCGACACCGACCCCGTCGGCCACGCCCACGGGCGCCGAGGACGCGCTCGCATCGTTCACCGACGTGACCGTGCGGATCTGGGGATCGGATGCCCGCGACCAGGGACGCGCATACATCGACGCGCTCGTGCAGGCGGGGTTCGCGAAGCAGAGCATGCAGGTCACCTCAGACCTGAGCACGGTCGGGAACCCGGCGGAGAGCCTGCAGTTCTCGGTCGCATGGAGCGATGCCGAGTGCCTGGTCGGTCAGGTGGGGCCGTCGACAGGCGAGCCGCAGACCGCTCTCATGCCGCGGCTGGCGGACGGATCGTGTCTCGCGGGCCGGACCAGGACCATCGACTGGTGACGCCTGTCGCCTCGTGCGTCGTCCTACGGCGCCTGAGCGCGGCGTGAAGCTGCGACCGGTAGGCTGGTGAGTCGAGCCGATGAGAGTCGGGGCCCCGCCCCATCGTCGGCCACACACTTCGCGCATCCGGCACCGGTATGCGCTGCGCCGGATCACGGGCGCTGAGACAGGTCTTCCAGAGGAGCGTTGAACGGTATGGCTGAATACATCTATTCCATGGTGCGGGCCCGCAAGGCGGTCGGCGACAAGCTCATCCTCGACGACGTGACGATGGCGTTCCTGCCGGGGGCGAAGATCGGCATGGTCGGCCCGAACGGTGCCGGAAAGTCGACGATCCTCAAGATCATGGCCGGCCTCGACACCCCGTCGAACGGCGAGGCGAAGCTCACCCCCGGATTCAGCGTCGGCATCCTCATGCAGGAGCCGGAACTCGACGAGTCCAAGACCGTCCTCGAGAACATCCAGGACGGCGTGGCCATCAAGCCCAAGCTCGACCGGTTCAACGAGATCTCGGCGCTGATGGCCGACCCCGACGCCGACTTCGACTCGCTGCTCGCCGAGATGGGCGTGCTGCAGGAGGAGATCGACGCGGCCGACGGCTGGGACCTCGATTCGCAGCTCGAGCAGGCGATGGACGCACTGCGCACCCCGCCTGCCGACGCCGAGATCGGCCCGCTCTCCGGTGGAGAGAAGCGCCGCGTGGCGCTGGCGAAGCTGCTGCTGCAGAAGCCTGATCTGCTTCTGCTCGACGAGCCGACCAACCACCTGGACGCCGAGAGCGTGCTCTGGCTCGAGCAGCACCTCAAGGACTACAAGGGCGCGGTCATCGCGATCACGCACGACCGGTACTTCCTCGACAACGTCGCTGAGTGGATCGCCGAGGTCGACCGCGGCCGGCTGATCGGCTACGAGGGCAACTACTCGACCTACCTCGAGAAGAAGGCCGAGCGCCTGGACATCCAGGGCAAGAAGGATGCCAAGCTCGCCAAGCGACTGAAGGACGAGCTCGAGTGGGTCCGCTCGAGCGCCAAGGGACGTCAGACGAAGTCGAAGGCGCGTCTGGCCCGCTACGAGGAGATGGCTGCCGAGGCTGAGCGCACCCGCAAGCTCGACTTCGAGGAGATCCAGATCCCCGCAGGTCCGCGCCTCGGCAACGTCGTCATCGAGGCGAAGAAGCTGCACAAGGCGTTCGGTGACCGCGTGCTCATCGACGGGCTGAGCTTCAGCCTTCCGCCGAACGGGATCGTCGGCGTCATCGGCCCCAATGGTGTCGGAAAGACCACGCTCTTCAAGACCATCGTCGGCCTCGAGCCGCTCGACGGCGGCGACCTCAAGGTCGGCGAGACGGTCAAGATCAGCTATGTCGACCAGTCGCGCGCCAACATCGACCCGAACAAGACGCTGTGGGAGGTCGTCTCCGACGGGCTCGACTTCATCACGGTGGGCAAGACCGAGATCCCCTCTCGCGCCTACGTGTCGAAGTTCGGCTTCAAGGGGCCCGACCAGCAGAAGAAGGCCGGCGTGCTCTCGGGCGGTGAGCGCAACCGTCTCAACCTGGCGCTCACGCTCAAGGAGGGCGGAAACCTGCTGCTCCTCGACGAGCCGACGAACGACCTCGACGTCGAGACGCTGAGCTCGCTCGAGAACGCGCTGCTGGAGTTCCCCGGCTGCGCCGTGGTGATCACGCACGACCGGTGGTTCCTCGACCGCATCGCCACGCACATCCTCGCGTACGAAGGCACGGACGAGAACCCCTCGCAGTGGCATTGGTTCGAGGGCAACTTCGAGGCCTACGAGAAGAACAAGATCGAGCGCATGGGCCCGGAGGCGGCTCGTCCGCACCGCACCACCCACCGCAAGCTCACCCGCGACTGATCGCAACCCACTCGGCTCCGGGCGTCGTTCTCGCTGCGCGGAGCCGCGGGGCGTGGTCTCCGCGTCGATCGAACCTGACGAGAGGTGTGAGCGTGACAACTGAGCGGCTGCACATCCCCATCCACCTGCGATGGGGAGATCTGGACGCGTTCAACCACGTCAACAACACCTCGATGCTCAAGCTGCTCGAAGAGGCGCGGGTGCGAGCCTTCTGGAAGCCGGAGGAGGGTGAGCAGGCGCCGGCGACGGCAGTGCTCGACTCCGGCATCGAGCAGGGCATCCTCACTCTGATCGCCCGGCAGGAGATCGAGTATCTCGCGCCGGTGCCTTACCAGCGCCGCCCGCTCGAGGTGCAGATGTGGTTCGGCAAGCTCGGCGGTTCGAGCCTCGAGGTCTGCTACGAGGTGCACAACGACCCCGCGAGCGTCGAGCGCACCCTCTACGCGCGCTCGACCGCGGTGATCGTGCTGGTCGACGCGGCGTCCGGACGACCGGTGCGGATCAGCCCCGAGATGCGCGCTGCGTGGGAGCCCTTCGTCGGCGAGCCGATCAGCTACTCGCGCCGCTGAGGCCCGCCCTCAGGAATCGGCTCCTGGCACCCGCACCATGACCTCCTGCGCGACGCTGGCGAGCAGGGCGCCTTCGCGATCGTAGATCCGGCCGGTCGAGAGACCACGACCGCCGCGGGCGTTGGGCGACTCCTGCACATAGAGCACCCAGTCATCGGCGCGGCCGAAGCGGTGCCACCACATGGCGTGATCGAGGCTCGCGACCTTGAGACCCGGAGTGTTCCACGTGACGCCGTGCCGACGCAGGATCGACTCCTGAATGGTCATGTCGCTGAGGTAGGCCAGCGCGGCGCGGTGAAGTCGCGGGTCGTCTGGCATCTCCGCTCGCAGCCGCATCCACACCGCCTGATGCGCCACGCGCTCACCGGCCACATCGACGAAGAGCGGCCCTTCAACATGACGCACATCGGCGGGTCGCTCCGTGAGCATCTTCCGCGTCAGCGGATGCACATCGCCGAGAAGCTCCTCATCGGGCCGCAGCTGCTCTGGTTCCGGAATGCCGGCGGGCATCGGCTCGGCATGGTCGGCACCGGGGTCTTCGTCCTGGAACGAGGCGATCATCGAGAAGATCGGCACCCCGCCCTGGAAGGCCTGACAACGCCGCGTCGAAAACGACCGGCCGTCGTGGATGCGGTCGACGGCGAACGTGATGCCGCTCGAGGTGTCGCCGGGACGCAGGAAGTATCCGTGCATCGAGTGCACCACGCGGTCCTCGGGCAAGGTCCGCTCGGCAGCGACCAGCGACTGCGCCAGCACCTGGCCGCCGTATACCCGCCCCGTGGGCATGAAGTGCGATCGACCGGTGAAGATGTCCTCGGTCGTCCTCGCCTCCGACGCCGCGAGATCGAGCACGTCCAGCAGGGCGTCGACGGTTCGGCGGGCATCCTGCTCAGCGGTCATCCGACTAGTTTAGGAGGAGTGACCAGACCGCTCGTGCTCGCCGACACCCAGACCGCACGTGACGTGCTGACCTTCTCGGGACGGGCCGCTCAAGCGGGCGCCGACGGGGTGCGACTGCAGGCAGCCGACGGGGTGCTCGCTCTCACATCGGCTGCGCTCGCGCCACAGAGCCTTTTCGACCAGACGCCGACGGTGCTCGCGATGCGCATCGTCCGCGCCGATCCCGAGCTGCGCTGCGACATCGTGGTCGATGACCTCGCCGAGGGCTCCAATCCCCATGAGCTCACGCTTCCCGACACCGGCCGTGCGCCGGCGTGGGCGGGCGTCGCCCCGCCGCGCGGCGAGTGGATGCACGTGGCCGACCTCACCGCGCAGATCGTGGCCGAGCGCGCGCAGTGGGGCATCGCTGCGGTCGCGCACGGCACCTCGCCCGGCTCCGGCGAGGAAGCCGTTCGCGCACTTCGAGCACGGATCTGGGGCGAGCCCGATGAGGCCCTCGGAGGTCTGCCTCGCGGGGTCGCCTTCGCCGCCCACGCGTTCGGCTTCATCAGCGGGGCCGAGCAGGTGCGGGTGACAGAGTCGGGCCGGTGGACCCGGCTCGCCTTCGCCCGCGGGCACGTGCTGAGCCGTGGACCAGCGGTGACGGGCCTCACGGCGGTGCGCAGCACGGGCGGGAACGGCTAGCGGGAGGCTGCGCGACCGGCCTGCCGGCCCGAGAACAGGCATCCGCCGAGGAAGGTGCCCTCGAGTGCGCGATAGCCGTGCATCCCACCGCCCCCGAAGCCGCTCGCCTCTCCCGCTGCGAACAAGCCGGGGATCGGGTCGCCTGAGGCGTCGAGCGCTCGTCCGTCGAGATCGGTGTGGATGCCGCCGAGCGACTTTCGCGTGAGCACGTGGAGCTTGACGGCGACCATCGGCCCTGCCGCGGGGTCCTGCAGCCGATGCGGGGGAGCGGTGCGGATCAGCCGGTCGCCGCGGTAGCCGCGCATGGAGCGCAGCATCGCGATCTGGGCATCCTTCGTGAAGTCGTTTTCGATCTCACGGTCGCGGGCGACGACCTCATCGCGAACGCGTCCCGCATCGAGCACATCGCCTCCTGGCATGGCGCGCATGCCGTCGAGCAGCGACTCGAGGTCGCGCTCCACGACGAAGTCGGCGCCCTCGTCGAGGAACGACTGCACGGGACCCGTTGGTCCCTTCGCCAGACGCGACTTCAGCAGCAGGCGGACGTCTCGGCCGGTCAGGTCAGGGTTCTGTTCGCTGCCCGACAGGGCGAACTCCTTCTCGATGATCTTCAGCGAGGTGACGAACCAGGAGTGATCGTGCCCCGTGCGCCGCAGATGAGCGAGCGTGCCGAGGGTGTCGAAACCCGGATACAGCGGCACAGGCAGACGCGCGCCCGTGGCATCCAGCCACAGCGACGACGGGCCGGGCAGGATCCGGATGCCGTGACCAGGCCACACGGGATCCCAGTTCTCGATGCCCTCGACGTAGTGCCACATCCGGTCGGTATTGATGAGGCCGGCCCCCGCGGCGCGGACCACAGCCTGCATAGAGCCGTCGACGTACGCAGGCACCCCGGTCAGCATGCGCTTCGGCGGAGCCCCGAGACGATCGGGCCAGAAGGCGCGGACGAGGTCATGGTCGCCGCCGATGCCGCCGGAGGCGACGATCACGGCATCCGCCCTCGCCTCGAAATCAGCCACCGGTTCCCGCGACGTGGGCACGCCCCGAGGTGCGTGCGTGTCTGCGAGTACGACACCCGTGGCGCCGACGACAGCGCCGGACTCGACGATCAGCTCGGACACCCGGTGCCGCGACAGGATCGTGATCCTGCCCTCTGCCTCGCCCTGCTCGACCGCGGCGATGAAGGGCTCCAGGATGCCAGGGCCCGTGCCCCAGGTGATATGGAATCGTGGCACCGAGTTGCCGGGCCCGATCGCGCCGCTGCCGCCGCGTTCCGCCCAGCCGACGACTGGGAAGAAGCCGACTCCGCGCTCGCGGAGCCAGGCCCGTTTGCTGCCCGCCGCGAACTCCAGGTACGCCTCGGCCCAGCGCCTCGGCCAGGCGTCCACGTCGCGGTCGAAGCCGGCGTTGCCGAACCAGTCCTGTCGCGCCAGCTCGAGCGAGTCGCGGATGCCCATCCGACGCTGCTCCGGTGAGTCCACCAGGAAGAGTCCGCCGAACGACCACCATGCCTGCCCGCCGAGGTTCTGGCGGGGCTCCTGATCGATGATGGTCACGCGCTTTCCCGCGGCGAGCGCCTCGGCAGCCGACACCAGCCCCGCCAGCCCCCAGCCGATCACGAGCACATCGGATGCAGGGGTGCGGGGCAGGGATGTCATGCGGTCTCCGTCGACTCCGGGGCGGCGCGGTGCTCGAGCGTGGGGCGGCCCTGGGGGCTCGTCCCGATGCCCGAGGGCTCGAATGTGTTCACCATGGCATATGCCGCGCGCTCGAGATAGTCCCAGAGCGTGGCCTCGTGCATCGGCGAGAGCTGAACCTCGTCGAGGGCCGTGCGCATGTGCCGGAGCCAGCGGTCGCGCGCGTCGGGATCGATGTGGAACGGCACGTGCCGCATGCGGAGACGGGGATGACCGCGCTGCTCGCCGTATGTGCTCGGCCCGCCCCAGTACTGGGCGAGGAACCAGGTCAGTCGCTCAGCGGCAGGCCCGAGGTCCTCTTCGGGATACATCGGCTTGAGCACGGGGTCGAGCGCGACCTCGCGGTAGAACACCGCGACGAGCCGCTCGAAAGTGGGCTGGCCGCCGACCTCGTCGTAGAACGTCACTGTGCGCCGCCTTCCTCGTCGGTCGTCTTCTTGCGTCGCCAGATGCCGCGCTCGATGAGCTTCGGCACCCCCGTGACCGGGTTCGGCTTGGTGACGGGCGGGTTGGCGCCGCGTACGCGGCGCGCGCCGTCGAGGCCGGAGAGGGTGACGGCATTCATCCGCGGGATCCCGATCTCGTGCTCCAGAAGCGCCGTGCGCAGCCTGCTGCGCAGCTCCTGCGACACATCGTCCATGGCGTTGGCCCGGGTCTTCATCACGACCCTCACCACCAGGGCGTCCCCGTCGATGCTCTCCAGGCCCCAGATCTCGGGTTTCGCGATGATGCGGGTACGCCACTTCGGATCCTTCGCCAGACCCTGCGCGGTCTCGAGCATGGTCTTCTCCACGACCTCCAGATCGGCATCCGGTTCCACCCCGAGATCGATGATCGCGCGCGCCCATCCCTGCGACATGTTGCCGATTCTGGTGACCTCGCCGTTGCGCACGTACCACAGCGTGCCGTTCACATCGCGCACCTGCGTGACCCGGACGCTGACGTACTCCACGACACCTGAGGCGAGACCCAGGTCGACCACGTCGCCGATGCCGACTTGATCCTCGGCGACGAGGAAGATGCCGTTCAGCACGTCCTTGACGATGTTCTGCGCGCCGAAACCGAGACCGGCACCGACGGCGGCGGTCAGCAGGGTGAGAGAGCCGAGAAGGCTGGGGTCGACGGCGTTCACGCTGAGCACCAGCGCGATCACGACGAGCATCACGTTGACGATGTTCTGCAGGATCGAGCCCAGGGTGCGGGTGCGCTGCACGAGCCGCATGTCGGCGAGGGGCGAGCGCTCGAGAGCCTGCGTGTCGTCGACGCGCGCCTTCGTCTTCGCGCTGTTGACGATGCGCTGCACGACGCGGCGGATCACCACCCGCAGTACGAAGGCGATCACCACGCACGTCGCGATGATCACGGCGACGGCCAAGGCCTTTCCGCCGACTTTGAGGAGCAGGTCGAGCACGTCACCCCACCATCCGGCATCGGTGGGGTCGGGAGCGGGTGTCGCGGCGGGGAAGCGGATGTCCATCACCTCGATGGTACCGAGAAGGCCTCAGCGCTCACTGAGCGCTGAGGCCTCGATCACGGCGAGTGAGCCGTGCGGATCAGTCCTCTGCGTCGCGCGACTGCGCGGCGAGGGCACGTTCGACGTCGGCCAGGTTCTCGTGCACGAGGCGACGCAGCGCGGGAGCGGCATCCTGGTTCTCGGCGAGCCAGGCGCGGGTCGCATCCCGAAGCTCGACGCTGGCGAGCGAGCGAGGGTAGAGGCCCACGACCAGATAGTCGGCGATCTGGTAGGTGCGCTCCTCCCAGATGGGCAGCAGCATCTCGAAGTATTTCGGGATGAAAGCGCCGAGCACCTCGACGCCGGACGGGTGCACGAAGCCGAGGGCGGCCGAGCGCACGATCGTGTTCGGCAGGTCGCTGTTGTCGATGAGCGACGACCAGGCGGCCTGCTTCGCCTCAGCAGTCGGCAGAGCGGCGCGAGCCTGGGCGGCGAACTCGCCGCCCTTGGACGTGTTGTCGGCAGCGAGCGCCGCGTCGATCGCGGCGGCGTCGGTCGCGCCGGCGGCCGCGAGGCCAACGAGCAGCAGCCACGACAGATCTGCGTCGATCTCGAGACCGGGCAGGGTCTCCTCGCCCGCGCGCAGGCGTCCGACGACGCCGGCGTGCTCGGCGGTGGCGATCGAGTTGGCGAACGCGGTGACCAGCTGCAGCTGGCTGTCGCTGCCTGCCTCCGCCTGCTGGGCGAGCGCCCACAGGCCGTCGGCGATCTTCTCGCGAGCGGCGGCGCGGGAGCTCGGAGTGACGTAGATGTTGGCGGCGAGCTGCAGCTGGGCGAGCGTGGTGCGCACCGTGGTCGACTCGGTCTCGTGACCGATGTTGCCGAGCACGAGGTCGATGTAGTCGGAGGCCGCAGTCTCGGCATCGCGCGTCTGATCCCATGCCGCACCCCACACGAGCGACCGCGCGAGCGGGTCGGAGATGTCGGACAGGTGCTCGATCGCCGTAGCGAGCGAGCGCTCGTCGAGGCGGATCTTCGCGTAGGCGAGGTCGTTGTCGTTGAGCAGCACCATGTCGGGGCGCTCAAGACCCTGCAGCTCGGGGATCTCCGTGCGATCGCCATCGATGTCGACCTCGACATAGTGCGTGCGCACCAGCTCGGAGCGACCGTCGGAGTCGGCGAGGCTGTAGAAGCCGATGCCGAGACGGTGGGGACGGATGGTCGGGTAGTCGGCCGGAGCGGTCTGGGTCACCGCGAATCGGGTGATGACGCCTGCGGCGTCTTCGACGATCACCGGGGCGAGCGTGTTCACACCGGCGGTCTCGAGCCACTTCTTCGCCCAGGTGGTGAGGTCCCGGCCGCTGGTCGCCTCGAGCTCGGTGAGGAGGTCGCTCAGCTCGGTGTTGCCCCACGAGTGCTTCTGGAAGTACTGGCCGACTCCGGCGAAGAACGCGTCGATGCCGACCCACGCCGTCAGCTGCTTGAGAACCGAGCCGCCCTTGGCGTAGGTGATGCCGTCGAAGTTCACCATGACGTCTTCGAGGTCGTTGATCTCGGCGACGATGGGGTGTGTCGACGGCAGCTGATCCTGCCGGTAGGCCCAGGTCTTCTCCATCGCGTTGAAGGTCGTCCAGGCGGCCTTCCATTCCGTGGCCTCGGCCGTTGCGATGGTGGACGCCCATTCGGCGAACGACTCGTTCAGCCAGAGATCGTTCCACCACTTCATGGTGACGAGATCGCCGAACCACATGTGCGCCAGCTCGTGCAGGATCGTCACGACGCGACGCTCCTTGACGGCGTCGGTCACCTTGCTGCGGAACACGTAGGTCTCGGTGAACGTGACCGCGCCTGCGTTCTCCATCGCGCCCGCGTTGAACTCGGGCACGAACAGCTGGTCGTACTTCTCGAACGGGTACGGCACGCCGAACTTCGCCTCGAAGTACTCGAAGCCCTCGCGGGTCTTGTCGAAGATGTAGTCGGCGTCGAGGTGCTGCCACAGGCTCTTGCGGCCGTACACGCCGAGCGGGATGACCTTGCCCGAGGCGCTGGTCAGCTCCGAGAACGTCGACTCGTACGGACCCGCCACGAGCGCGGTGATGTACGAGGAGATGCGCGGGGTGGGCTCGAAGCCCCAGGTCGCCACGCCTTCGGAGCCCGAGGACGAGTCGTGCACGATGGGCTCGGGAGTGGGGGAGTTCGAGACGACCTTCCATGCGGAAGGAGCAGTCACGGTGAACTGGAACGTCGCCTTCAGATCGGGCTGCTCGAACACGGCGAACACGCGGCGCGAGTCGGGCACCTCGAACTGCGAGTAGAGGTACACCTCGCCGTCGACCGGATCGACGAAGCGGTGCAGACCCTCGCCGGTGTTCGTGTACAGGCAGTCGGCGTCGACGATGAGCACGTTCTCGGCCTGCAGCCCGTCGAGGGCGATGCGCGAGTCGGCGAATGCGGCGCTCGGGTCGACCTGCTCGCCGTTGAGCGTGATCTCGCGCACCTCGTGCGCGATCAGGTCGATGAACGTCGATGCGCCGGGCGTGGCGGTGAACCGGACCACGCTGCGCGAGCCGAACACCTCCGCGCCCTTGGTCAGGTCGAGCGAGATCTCGTACGACTGCGTGTCGATGACGGCACGGCGCTCCTGCGCTTCGGTACGGGTGAGGTTTTCTCCAGGCACAGCTGTCTTCTCCCATGGGTGGAGGGGATGTCGAGGTGCATCGACGCTGCTGGCGCCGACGGCAACCATGACAGCCTACGCCAGCGCCGCAGACGTGCGCAGACCTCGATGCTGGCTCATAGAGAGTCGGTGACAGGATGTACCACGTGAGCTCCCCAGAGAAGATCGTCGTCCCGCACGCGTCGCCGGCAGCATCCGCAGGCTCGGCGCACATCGAGGTCCCCGTCGCCTACGACGGCATCCTGCTCGCCGGCTTCGGCGGACCGGAGGGCCAGGACGACGTGATCCCGTTCCTGCGCAATGTCACGCGCGGCCGCGGCATCCCGGACGAGCGCCTCGAGGACGTCTCGCACCACTACCGGCACTTCGGCGGCATCAGCCCGATCAACGCGCAGAATCGCGCGCTGAAGGCCGCGCTCGAGGCTGAGCTCGCTGCTCGATCGATCGACCTTCCGGTGTACTGGGGCAACCGCAACTGGGCGCCTTACCTCGAGGAGGCGGTCGCCGACGCCGCTGCGAACGACGACACTGCTCTTCTCGCGTTCGCCACCAGCGCCTACAGCTCCTTCTCGAGCTGCCGCCAGTACCGTGAGGACTTCTCGCGGATCCTCGACGGCACCGAGCTCGATGGTGTGGTGACGATCGACAAGATCCGCCCCTTCTTCGACCACCCCGGCTTCGTGCAGGCGTTCGTGGAGGGCGTTCATGACGCCGTGCGCGAGAGGCTCGACGAGGGGCTCTCCGCGGAGCAGATCCAGGTGCTGTTCTCGACGCACAGCATCCCGATGGATGATGCGGTCCGATCCGGCCCTCGCGACATCGACTGGGGCGAAGGCGGTGCCTACGCCGTGCAGCATGAGGCGGTCGCGGCCTGGGTCATGGCCCGAGTCGCTGAGCTCACGCCGGCCGCCGCGGACGTGCCCTGGGAGCTCGTATACCAGTCCCGTTCGGGCCCGGCTTCGCAGCCGTGGCTCGAGCCGGACGTCTGCGACGTCATCGGCGAGCTGCCGGACCGCGGACGCCGAGCCGTCGTCGTCGTTCCGGTCGGCTTCATGAGCGACCACATGGAGGTTCTCTGGGACCTCGACACCGAGGCGAAGGAGGCTGCCGGAGACGCGGGACTCGCCTTCACCCGCACCCCGACGCCCGGCGTCTCGCCCGCGTTCGTCGCCGGCATCGTCGACCTCATCCAGGAGCGTCTCGAGGGACGACCGGCCGCAGACCGCGCCCACGTCACGGAGCTCGGTCCGTGGTTCGATGTCTGCCGACCGGGTTGCTGCGAGAACATCCGAGCCGGGTTCAAGCCCGCTGCGGCCGGCATCGCGCCCTGACCCTCGCGCCCGCCGGTCCTCGGGGCTTCGGGCTGCGGCGGCCTCGGCGACGCGTGACCCCTCGCTCGCCGGCCGTCACCTCGAAATAGGATGGTCCTCATGCGCATCCACATCGCCACCGATCACGCCGGACTCGACTTCTCGACCCGTCTGCAGGAGCATCTCCGCAGCTCTGGGCACGATGTGATCGATCACGGACCAGTGGAGTACGACGCGCTCGACGACTACCCGGCCTTCTGCATCCGCGCGGCGCAGGCGGTCGTCGCCGACCAGCGGGCAGGCGTCGAAGCCCTGGGCGTCGTCTTCGGCGGCTCGGGCAACGGCGAGCAGATCGCTGCGAACAAGGTCGAGGGCATCCGTGCGGCCCTGGTCTGGAACCTCTCCACCGCAGAGCTCGCACGCGAGCACAACGACGCGAACGTCATCTCGATCGGCGCACGCCAGCACAGCTTCGACGAGGTCATCTCCTTCATCGACCTGTTCATCGCGACGCCGTTCCCTGGTGATGAGCGGCACGTGCGCCGCATCGGCCAGATCGCCGACTTCGAGAAGGACGGGTCGCTGCTGCCCGACCCGCGAGCCTGACATGCCCGAGGGCCATTCCGTTCACCGCATCGCCCGGCAGTTCTCGCGCAACTTCGTCGATCGGCCCGTCCGGGCGTCCAGCCCTCAGGGCCGTTTCGCGGAGGGCGCGGCCGTGCTCGACAGTCGGGAGATGCTGCGCGCCATGGCGGTTGGAAAGCAGATGTTCCTCGAGTTCGAAGACGCCGTGTGGCTGCGGGTCCACCTGGGGCTGTACGGCGCCTGGGACTTCGCGGGCGAGATCGTGGCCGACGCCACGATCGCCTCCGCCAACGGACGCATGGGGCAGACGAACCAGCGCGGCACCGAGCTGGGCTCGGACGACATCGAGGCCATCTACGACGATGCGGGCGAGAACTCTCTGACGTCGATCGGCGCACCGCGCAGGTCGCGCGTGCACGTGCGCATGTCGGAGCAGACCAAGGGGCTCGTCGACGAGGGCGACGAGTGGCCCCCGCCCGTCGTCGGCCAGGTGCGTCTGCGTCTGCTCAACGACACGACCTGTGCCGATCTGCGCGGGCCGACCGCGTGCGTGCTGCAGACCACCGACGAGATGCTCGCGACGATCGCCAAGCTCGGACCCGACCCGCTCGTCGGCGACGTGGCCGAGGGTGAGGAGCGCTTCGTGCGCATCGTGCGCCGCAAGCCCACGCCGATCGCCCTTCTTCTCATGGATCAGTCGGTGGTCAGCGGCATCGGCAACGTCTACCGCGCGGAGATGCTCTTCCGGGCCCGCCTCGAACCGCACACCCCGGGGCGCGACGTGCCCGAAGAGACCGTGCGGGAACTGTGGCGCGACTGGGTTCGGCTTCTCGCCGTCGGTGTGGAGACCGGACAGATGATGACGATGGACGGGCTCTCCGGCGATGCGTACCGTGCCGCCATGGCGAGCCGAGACGACCGGCACTGGGTGTATCACCGCGCGGGGCTTCCGTGCCGCGCCTGCGGCACGGAGATCGCTCTGGAGGAGATCGGGGCTCGCAAGCTCTACTGGTGCCCCTCCTGCCAGCGCTGATCGCGACGCGCGACCCAGAGGCGAACCTGAGTGCGCCCTGTGAATAAGATGGCTGAGTCCGTTCGCAACGCCGCACGACAGGAGATCCCATGGACCTTACCGGCCTGCAGGCTGTGCTCGAGAACATCAGCTCTTGGATCTGGGGACCCTGGGTCCTCATCCCGCTGCTTCTCGGTACCGGTCTCTACCTCACGATCCGCCTCGGCGGCCTTCAGTTCCTCCGCCTCGGCGCTGCGCTGCGTCTCGGTCTGTTCACGCGCAAGGACGCGGGGTCCGATGGCGACATCTCGCAGTTCCAGGCCCTGACGACAGCACTCGCTGCGACGGTGGGCACCGGCAACATCGTCGGCGTCGCGACGGCCATCGGCATCGGCGGCCCTGGGGCGCTGTTCTGGATGTGGGTGACCGGACTGCTCGGTATGGCGTCGAAGTACTCCGAGGCGTTCCTGGGAGTGCGCTACCGCACCACTGATGCCGCGGGCGAGAAGTCGGGCGGCCCGCAGTACTACCTCGAGCGGGGCATCCCGAACCGCTTCGGCAAGTTCCTCGCGCTGTTCTTCGCGATCGCGGCCGTCTTCGCCTGCTTCGGCATCGGCAACATGACCCAGGGCAACTCGATCTCGGCGAACCTGGAGCACAGCTTCAACGTCCCCACCTGGGTCACCGGTATCGTGCTGACGGTCTTCGCGATGCTCGTGCTCGTGGGAGGCATCAAGTCGATCGGACGGGTCACGGCTGGTTTCGTGCCGGTCATGATCATCTTCTACGTGCTCGGCGCGATCTACATCCTGATCGCCAACATCGGCGGAGTGCCCGCGGCGTTCGCACAGATCTTCACCGATGCCTTCACCGGAACGAGCGCCGTCGGGGGCTTCGCCGGCTCGGTGATCATCATCGCGGTGCAGTACGGCGTGGCTCGAGGCATCTTCTCCAACGAGTCCGGCATGGGATCGGCGGCCATCGCGGCCGCAGCCGCGCAGACGAGCCATCCGGTGCGCCAGGGCCTGGTGTCGATGACTCAGACCTTCATCGACACCATCATCGTCGTCACCTGCACCGGTCTGGTCATCATCACCACCGGTGTGTGGAACATGAAGGACCCCGAGACCGGTGAGCAGATCGATGCAGCGCTGATGACTGGCGAGGCCTTCTCGCACGGCCTGCCAGGCGAGTGGGGTCATTACATCGTCACGATCGGCCTCGTGATGTTCGCTGGCTCCACCATCCTGGGGTGGTCGTACTACGGCGAGCGCAACATCGAGCGCCTGATCGGACGCAAGGCGGTGATGCCGTTCCGCATCGTGTTCTCGCTGGTCGTCTTCATCGGCTGCACCGTGCAGCTCGGGGTGGTGTGGGCGTTCTCGGATGTGATGAACGGCCTCATGGCCATCCCCAACCTGATCGGACTGCTTCTGCTGTCCGGGCTCATCGCGCGGGAGACCAAGAAGTACCTCGACAACGATCCCAAGCTCTCAGCGACGACCGACGAAGTGAACGCGTTCATGGCCGGCGACCAGGCTTTCGAGGACTGGAAGACCCAGGCCGTACCGGTGGTGAAGTCCAAGGTGTGAGACGCCTTTCGGCCGGGTCGGTCATAGGCTGGTGGGGTGCGTCAGAACCCCAGCTTCGCCATGACAGACCCGGCCGAACTGCGCCGGATCATCGAGCTCAACCCGTGGGCTACCCTCGTCAGCGACACGGCAGATGGCCTGGTCGCCTCCCATTACGTCGTGCTGCTCGATGATGAGCGCGACGACCTGACCGTCGTCGGGCATGTCGGGCGCCCCGACGACCTGATCCACGGGCTCGGCGACCGCGAGATCCTGCTGGTGTTCCAGGGACCTCATGGCTATGTCTCTCCCGGCTGGTACGGCGACGTGCAGGCGGTGCCGACGTGGAATCACGTCTCCGTGCACCTCAGCGGAGTTCCCGAGATCCTCTCAGACGAGGAGAATCTGCGGGTGCTCGAGCGCATGGTCGACATCTTCGAGAAGCGCATGCCGAGTCCTCGCGGCATGTGGCAGCTGCCCAACGACGACGCGTTCGTGAACCGTCTCGCTGCGGGCACGGTCGGATTCCGGCTGACTCCCTCCAGGGTCGTCGCCAAGCGCAAGCTCAGCCAGAACAAGCCGGCAGAGACCGTGGACGAGGTGATCGCGGCTCTGGAAGGCGAGGGTCCTTATGCCGATGCGGCGCTGGCGGCCGAGATGCGTCGCGCTCGCGACGCGCGCCAGGGGCGCGACGCATGATCGCTCGCGGCGACCGGGTCGATGTCGTCCGTGCGGTGCGCGTGAGCGGTCCGCTGACCCTGACCTTCGGCGACGATCCCGTCGACCTCATGGTGCAGGGCGGGCGGATCGTCGACGTCGCGCCGACCGGCGTGCTGCGTCCCGCAGGGGCGGTCCTCGAGGGCGAGGGACGCCGCGTCGTGGCGGGTCTCTGGGATCACCACGTCCACACCGTGCAGTGGGCGCTGAACGCGGAGCGATCACCGCTCGGCGACATGCGGTCGGCCGCCCAAGCCGCTCGCGCGATGGGAGAGGCGGAAGCCCTCGCCGACGGGCGTCGGGTGGGCGCGGGCATGCGTGACGCGCTCTGGCCCGACGCGCCGTCTCTTGCACTGCTCGACGAGCACACCGGTGAAGAACCGACGTACCTGATCAATGCCGACGTGCACAGTGTGTGGCTCAACACGGCTGCGTTCCGGCGGGAGGGTTTCGCACCGACCGACGACGGGATGCTCCGAGAAGAGGATGCGTTCGAGATCTCTCGTCGGCTCAATGCGGCGGATGATGCCACCGCAGACGCCGCCGTGCGTCGAGCCGCCGATCGTGCGGCGGCTCGGGGCGTGACCGGGCTGGTGGATTTCGACATGGCATGGAATGCGGATGCCTGGCGTCGGCGTGCGGATGCCGGATTCGACGCGCACAGGGTGGAGTTCGCCTTCTATGCGGCAGACCTCGATCGCGCGATCGAGCGCGGTCTGCGGACGGGGGATGAGCTGTCCGGAACTGGCGGTCTCGTGCACGTCGGCTCTCTGAAGCTCATCACAGATGGCTCACTCGGCACCCGAACGGCGGCGTGCTCGCACGCCTACGACGACGACCCCTCCAACTTCGGCGTGCTCACGATCGAGCCGGATCGCCTTCGGGATCTGCTCACCCTCGCCACCGCGTCGGGCATCGACGTGGCCGTGCACGCTATCGGAGACCGAGCGGTCGCCTCGGCGCTGGATGCGTTCACCTTCACCCAGGCGCGGGGAACCATCGAGCATGCGCAGCTGGTTCGGCACGCCGACCTCGCACGGTTCGCGCGTCTTGGCGTGATCGCCAGCGTGCAGCCGGAGCATGCGGTGGATGACCGCGACATGGTCGGCAGCCTGTGGCAGCACCAGCAGGCGCTGAGTCACCCTCTCGCGTCGCTGCTCGCGGCGGGTATCCCGGTGCGCTTCGGGTCGGACGCCCCTGTTGCTCCGCTCGACCCGTGGCTGACGATCGCGGCAGCGGTCCACCGCACCGGCGATGATCGCGAGCCGTGGCAGCCGAGTGAGCGCGTGACCGTCGATGCGGCGCTCCGGGCCAGCAGCCGTCATGGAGAGACCGAGATCGAGCTCGGCGGCATCGCAGATCTCGTGCTGTGCGACGTCGATCCGTTGACCGCGGATCGCTCGGCGCTGAGCCGGATGCCCGTGGCCGCCACTGTGCTGGGTGGCAGGCTGACCCATCTGTCGTGACCCCACCGGCTGACGAAGAGAAGGGCACCGCAGCAGCGCTGCGGTGCCCTTCTCTTCGTCAGTCGGCCTCAGGCGGCGATGTGCGAGATGAGGAACCAGCGGTCCTTCTCGAGGCCGCGCTGGATCTCGATCGCGACATCCTGGCTGGTGAGGTCGACCTCGTCGAGTCCGTCGACGGCAGCCTTCACGTCGACGAGGATCGCGTCGATGTCGCCGATGACGGCGCGGATGAGCTCGGCGGACTGCTCGAAGCCGGCGGGAACGGCAGTCTGACCGGCCTTCGCGGCGACGGTCTGCACGCGCGCGTCGATCGGCAGTCCGAGGGCGACGATGCGCTCTGCGGCGGTGTCGGCGAAGTCACCGGCGTGCTCGACGATCGTGTCGAGGAGTTCGTGGACGCCGATGAAGTTCGCGCCCCGCACGTGCCAATGCGCCTGCTTGCCGTTTACGGTGAGCGCCTGAAGACCGTGCACCACGGGGGAGAGGAACTGGGCTGCAGCCGCAGCGACGGTCGGGTCGACGGCGATGCTTGGTACGGTCTGGGCGTTGCTCATGTGAACCTCCGGGTGTCTCGTGTCACGTCCTGTGACTACAACGCTACTCAGCCAGAACCATTCCGCAAGCAAGTGTAGGCAACGCTTACCCGCCCGTTCTACCGCAGAAACACGCGGAACTGAGGGTAGTCTCACCTTCATGACCATCTCCGCTCAGGCTTCTGTCATCGCCCTCGGAAACCAGGTTCCGCGCATCGCGGCCGACGCGTTCGTGGCCGACGGGGCGCGCATCGTCGGAGATGTCACCCTCGGCGACGCGGCGAGTGTCTGGTACAACGCCGTGCTGCGCGGCGACTCTGCGTCGATCACGCTCGGAGCGCGCAGCAACGTGCAGGACAACGTGTCGGTGCATGTCGACAGCGAGCACCCGGTGCTCATCGGCGAGGACGTGTCGGTCGGTCACAATGCGGTGGTGCACGGCTGCACGATCGGCGACGGATCGCTCATCGGAATGGGTGCCGTCGTGCTCAGCGGTGCGGTGATCGGCGAGGGGTGCCTGATCGCGGGCGGCGCAGTGGTGCTCGGCGGCACGGAGGTGCCCGACGGCTCGCTCGTCGCCGGAGTGCCGGCGAAGGTGCGCCGCCGCCTCACGGATGAAGAGCGCCGCGGTCTGGTCGCGAACGCCGGGATCTATCTCGACCACACGCACACTCATGCGGCTGCTCAGCCGCAGGAGGGAGGACAGCGGACGATAGGCTGGTGACCTACGGGGCGGTGGCCAAGCTGGTTAAGGCAGTGGGCTCATAACCCAACGATCGTCGGTTCAAGTCCGACCCGCCCTACTCAGAGAACATCCGGGTCGCCCGAACTTCATGGGTGGCGACGCAGCAGGGTACGTGCTCGCCGTGGAAGTTCATCGACCAGGCGAGCCCTCGCGCGGCCCAAATGGCTGCAGCGCTATTTCGACGCTCGAGTGTCAGAGGCCGAGCTGCTCGAGCGCTGCGCTGGGAGCGCGGACAGAGGCCGACCACGACGGCGCACGAACTCCTCTCTGCCGGGCGCACGCGCTGCGGATCGGTGGGTCGCCTGCCACGAAAAGCGGGCCTGTACTCGGCCGCCCACCCCTCGCCGTGCAGCGCTGACCCCCAACTGTGCCCGAACCGGCAGTTCGCTAACCGGGTAGCAGACCGCGCCTTTCCATGAGAACTGCAGTGTCGAGTCGACATTCATCTATCGATGTGCTCATCAATGCGCGTCATGACTTCCCGTTATGTGTAGCTCTTCCACGCTATGGCGTGGATTGACCTCCGACTGTCGCGTAATGAATGTTGTCCTGGCTCATCTGTCTATTTGCGAGAGTTATCGCCCTGCCCCCGACCTGGGGGGCTTGCAGTCACAGCTCTGGGGAGGGCCCATGCCGAATCTCGACGACAGGCACGCGTCCAGCGGCATCAGCCGCCGCACGCTCGTCAAAGGAACGGCGTGGGCGATACCGGTGATCGCCGTCGCCACCGCGGCGCCGAGCTCGACGGCCTCGACCGCCTGCGCCGTCCCCGTGCCGGCGTGGTCTGCGTGGAGCCAGAGCACGACCGGCAGCTTCACCTCCGGAACCTGCGGTGGCACGCAGCCTGGCGCAGACGGCATATTCTGGCAGTGGTGCGATGCAAGTACGACCTCGAACTACGTTCTGAGAAAGTGCGCGACGGTGTCGATGACCGCGGGCAACACCTACTCGATCACTTTCACCACGCAGGCCAACCGGTCGAACCCCTTGCCGGACTCGCCTGCGAACCTGGTGTTCACCATCGGCGGCTCTCAGGTCTGGGCGGGGTACACCGTCGGCTCGACAGGAAAGAGCGGAACTCCGGGGGGAACCAACGCGAACCGGCTCACCACCGCTGCCAACGGGAGCAACTACACCAACCAGACGTGGACGGTGACCTACACCGCGCCCACGACCGGCAGCGTCACCATCTGCTACACCTGGACCGCGTTCCAGAGAAGCGCGACGAACGGCTCTGCGTCGACCGACGACATCGGGACCTCCTTGCCCACGATCAGCTGCCTCTGAAAGACGCGGCTGACAGGCATCCCCGCGCTCTCGGATCCGAAGAGAGCGGGGCAGCCTATCGGCCCATCGGCACCGGCCGAGGGGGTCGGGAATCGGCGAGTGATGGAGATGCGCCATCGCCCGGGGAAGGAGTTCACGTGCGAGAGCCGAAAAGGTATCGAGCCGCAATCGTGGAGCCGCATGTGCTGCAACGGCTGAGGGCGGTCGAATTGCTTCGAGACGGTGCGGGGATGGATGTGGTGCATTCATGCGCTTCCGTGAGCGAGTTGATCACCTGGGTGCGGCGTCACAGTCGCACCGTGTGGCCGCATGTCGTGCTCACCGAGCTCCTCCCACGCTCGGAGAACTCACGCGACCTCGAATCGGTCATGGCGCTCAGGCACGCCGGCATGCGGATCGTCTTGGTCTCTTCACTCCACCAGAGGGGCGCAGCGCGTCGCCTGGTGGACGCGGGGTTCGACGGCGTCGTGTCCAAACTGGACACGGAGGAAACGCTGTTGTCGACGATCGCAGCGGTTGTCGATGGCGAACATCCGGTCACCGAGCTTGCTCGTCAAGCTGTCGATCGTGCTCCCAGCGTGCCCAAGCTCAGCGCCCAGGAAGAGAAGGTCTTCGTGTTGTACGTCGCAGGCCACTCCATCAGCGCCGTGGCCGACGCGATCGGGGTGCAGGCCGGCACGGCGCGCAAGTATCTGAACCGTGTGAAGCAGAAGTACAAGAAGCACGGGATCGATGTCAGCACGAAAGTCGACCTGGCGAAGGTCGCATGGGACGAGGGACTGCTCGACTGAACGCAGCGGGCCGACGCGGTGGGCGTGGCGATGGAGAGAATACGTGCCCCGCTGCGGTCGGACTCAGGAGCGTGGGCGCTGGCAGCGTCCGCCCTCCGAATCATGCCGCGATGCTCTGGCCCCCCAGCTGCAGTATCGCCGTCGATCGCCGGATTCCCAACCTCCGCCGGTGATCGCGACGCCCTCACCTCCCAGTGGGGTGAGGGCGTTCTCGATGCAGCCCCGGCGTCGGCTCAGTCATCGGTGCGGAAACCGGATGTCTTGTGCGCACCGTCGCAGAACGGCTTGATCGACGACAGCCCGCAGCGACACAGTGCGATCGTCCGGCGGTGGCGCTCGACCGGACGCCCCGCCGATGTCTGCAGCTCGACATCCCCTCGCACGAGGAGCGGCCCGTCTGTGCAGGCGGTGATCGTGGGGGTCTCGCTCGTCGTGGTCATGCGGGCTCCTCGTCGTCTGTTCCGAGTGTGACGCGCCCAGCCGAGGGGTGATAGGGACTTGACGACCCGGACGGGGTCGTGTCAAGGCCTGTCATCGCCCCGTCGCCGAGACTTAGGGTTGCGGGAACGCCGGATCCCCCGTCCGGCTCAGCCTGCCGAAGGAGCACCATGACGCTCAGCCTCTCCGCCGACCAGACCACCTCCGCCATCACCGCTCGCGGTCCGTTCAGTGCCGAACTGCTGAAGGTGCTGCTGAATCGAGCGCCGGAACGGGCTGAGATGCTGCCGCAGCTCGCACGCGACGCTGTGCTGGTCGAGGATCCGATCACCGATGAGGATGTGCAGCTGTCGCTGTTCCTGCTGTACGCGGTGTCGTACGGTTCTCTGCCCGAGTTCAGCGCCCACTGGGAGTGGGACGCCTCGCTGCTCACCGCCCGCGCTGTGCTCGAGCGGGCGTTCGAAGACGCCGTTCGCGCGTCGGCTCCGCTGGTAGAGGCCCCCGAGCCGACGCGCGAGTCCGTCGCTGCGGCGCTGTTCGCACTCACCGCGCCGCAGCCCGGCCCGAGCCTGTCGCACTTCATCAGCCGCAAGGCCGACATCGAGCAGGCACGGGAGCTTCTGATCCAGCGGAGCGTGTACACGCTGCGCGAGGCAGACGCCCACTCGTGGACGATCCCTCGTCTCACGGGACGGGCCAAGGCGGCGCTCATCGAGATCCAGGCCGATGAGTACGGCGGGGGACGGGCAGAGCGCATGCACCAGGTCATGTTCGCTCGGGCGATGCGCGGGGCCGGGCTCGACGACACCTACGGCGCGTATGTGAACCAGGTGCCGGCGATCACGCTCGCCTCCTTCAACCTGATGACGATGTTCGGCCTGAACCGGCGCCTGCGCGGAGCATCCGTCGGTCACCTGGCCGCGTTCGAGATGACGTCGTCGCTGCCGTGCCGTGCGATCGCGGAGGGGCTGCGGCGGGTGGGGTTCGACGATGATGTCGCGGCCTACTACGACGAGCACGTCGAAGCCGATGCCGTGCACGAGCAGATCGCGGCGCGTGATCTGGCTGGTTCGCTCGCAGAGGACGACCCCGATCTGCTCGACGACATCCTGTTCGGAGCGTCGGCGTGCCTCACCGTCGACGGCTGGGCGAGCGAGCACATCCTTCAGGCGTTCGAGGCCGGTCGCAGCTCGCTGCGCACGCAGCCTCAGTCGGACTGATCGCCGTCCACCGGCTGCGCCTGACCATTGTCCGCCGACTGAGGGGCGGCTGCGTCGGCGGTATCGCTCTGCGGCCCGCCGACGACGCCGATGCCGACGGCTTCGTGGTCGGGTTCAGGCTGCTCGGGGTGCTCGACCTTCGGCTCCTCGCCCGGCTCCTTCTCGGTGCTCGGCTCTTCGAGCTCCTCGGTGGTGGGCTCTTCATCGGGCTGTTCGTGGACGTTCGACATGGCAGCTCCTTTCCGGTGTCCACCGTGCCGTGGCCGGACCGGCTGGGCAAAGGGGTTGACCAGCGGCTCGAGCCGGGTAGCATCGCGGCTCTGCTCGCCGCAAGGCCGGTGGCACGAGGGCGCGGATGGGGCATCCTGGACGGATGGGGACAGACGCGCCGCACGACGGCATGCATCGCGACGGCGAGCGCAGAGAGGCCACCGCACTCATCATCAGACGGGTGGCCAGGGGCTTCTTCCGCACCTACTCGCCGGATGCGGCAGCCGGCCTGACGTTCTACGCGATTCTCGCAATGTTCCCGGCCCTCATCGCCGCGTTCTCGGTCATCGGCGTGTTCGGTGAGAAGCGCGGGGCCGCGAAGGCTGCGCTCGACGTGCTGCGCGAGGTCGCGCCCGCTGACATCGTGCAGGCCCTGCAGCAGCCGCTCGAGCAGGTCGCGTCGACCGCCGGCGCCGGCTGGCTGATGGTTCTCGCCCTGATCTTCGCGCTGTGGTCGGTCGCTCGGTATGTGACGGCGCTGGGCAGGGCGATGAACCGGATCTACGGGGTTCCCGAGGGGCGCATGTTCTGGAAGGCGAAGCCGACGCACCTGCTGGTCACGTTCGCCGTCTTCGTGCTCGTGATGATCGCCTGCGGACTGGCCGCCCTCAGCTGGCCGCTGGCCAAGTCGCTCGGTGCGTCGCTAGGAGCCGGTGAGGTGGCTCTGACGGTGTGGCGCATCGCCCGCTGGCCCGCCCTGGTGCTCGTGGTGTGTCTCATCGTCGCGATCCTCTACTACTTCGCACCCAACATCGCCCATCCCCGGTTCCGCCTGATGAGCGTCGGCGCGCTGGTCGCCATCGGGACGTTCGCCGTGGCATCCGTCGGATTCGGTTTCTACGTGAGCAATCTCGCCGACTACGACCGGTTGTACGGCTCGTTCGCAGGAGTGGTCCTCTTCCTTCTGTGGCTGTGGATCGGCAACATCGCCCTGCTCGTGGGGGCGCTCTTCGACGCTGAGCTCGAGCGTGTGCGCGAGCTGCGTCGGGGCGTTCCCGCCGAGCGCGAGCTGCAGATCCCCCTGCGCGACACCACGCGGCTGGAGAAGACGGCCGAGAACGACGTGGCGGATGAGCGCCTGGCGCGGCGGCTGCGCCGCTCTCGAAGGTGAGCTCAGAGGCTCACCGAGGCGTCGGCGCGTCGCCGACCAGGCGGGCGAGGGCACGCGCGTCGTGCGGCGCGTGCCCGCGCGCATCGTTGTCGAAGTAGACCCAGACGTCTCGTCCGTCGCCCGCGGCGGCCCAGCGGCGACAGCAATCGGCCCACGTCTGCAGCTCCTCGGCTGAGTAGCCGCTCGTGTAGAGCTCCGATGCTCCGTGCAGGCGCACGTATACGAGATCGGCGTCTCCTGGTTCGAACTGCGGCCATCTGCCGGCGGTGTCGGCGACTGTCAGCGCAACTCCGTGGCGGTTGAGGATCTCGGTGAGCGCGGGGTCGTCGAAGGTCTCCGATCGGGGCTCGAGCGCGTACTGCAGCGGTCGCTCGTCGACGTGGTCGAGCCACGCACGTCCGTTCATCCGCGCGTCATGACGCTCGGCCAGTGCCCGTGCCTCCCTCGTCGTGCGCGGCAGGCCCTCGAGGAAGGTCTCGAGGACATCGGGCTCGAACCGCTGTCGCTCCGGCAGCTGCCACAGGATGGGGCCGAGCGTCGGACCCAGGGCGAGCACGCCCGATGCGAAGAAGTTCGCGAGGGCGGTGCTGGCGTCGCGCAGCCGCAGCATGTGCGAGATGTAGCGCGAGCCCTTCACCGCGAAGACGAAGTCGTCTGGCACGGCCGAGCGCCACCGGAGGTAGCTCTGCGGTCGCTGCAGCGAGTAGAACGACCCGTTCAGCTCGACGGTCGAGAACTGCTCGCCGATGTAGCTCAGCTCAGCGCGTTGCACGAGTCCGTCCGGATAGAAGTCGCCGCGCCACGAGCGGTAACGCCACCCTGAGGTGCCCACCCGCACGGCGTGACGGCGGGAGGCGAGTGCGTCGTGTGGCGTCATCCGGTTCACCGTAGAGCTGCGGCTCTGGCGACGCCACGCCCTTGACGCGACGAGTGTCGGCGGTCACGCTGGGTACCCATCGCGAAGGAGGACAGCATGAGCGGATATCAGGACGGGCCGACGGCCGAGATCCCCGAGGCGGATGCCCTCGAGCAGACGCGTGAGCAGACAGAGGAGCCGCTCGACCCGGAGAGCACCGTCAGCGATCCGGCGCCGGACGGGATCCACGCCGATCCGGCCGACGTGGTCGAGCAGAGCATCGCCGTGCCCGTAGACGAAGACGAACGAGAGGCGGCCGACTGACGGGCTGCCGCTCAGCGCACGCGGCGGTCGTGCGCGAGATCGATCAGGCGGGGGAGCACGTCGCCGGCCCGCAGACCGTTGTGCTCGTGCTCGCTGGTGACCCAGGTGCGCACGCCAGGGAGCAGTCGCGCGGTCTCCATGGAGTACTCGTACGGCACGTACACATCGTTCACGTAGACGGCTGCGGCGCCCACTGTCCCGGATGCCTCGATCGCGGCCGCGTCGTAGATCGTGGGCCACTCGTGCTCGGCGAGCGCCAGGGCGACTTCGCGCCAGGGACGCAACGCGGGCACCGTCTCGGTCCACTCGCGGCGGATGTGCTCCCCGGTGAAGAGCGTGGGATCTGCTGCGAAGTCGGAGGGCTCCATGCGCTCCGCTGACCAGCGTGTGGCGTGACCGGAGGCGTAGCTCGATTCGTGGAAGACGTAGTACAGCGGATTGCGTCCGCCGTACGGCATCGCCGCGGCGAGGTCGTGACGGAAGGCGTTCGACGAGGGGTCGAGCTCGAGCAGCGACCAGAGCGTCTGCCAGCCGTCGTTGGTGCCGAGCGCCGATCCCGCTGAGCGCAGGCGCGACAACGACACGACCTCTCCATCGGGTAGCACGATCTCGCCCGCGAGGGCGAGATCCGCAAGCCGGCGCATGCGGTCGCGGTGCTCGGGGAAGCGACGGTAGTACCGCTCCGAGGCGTCGCGCATCTTGTCGTAGCAGAGTGCGTACACCTCGTCGGGCGTGCGGTCGAGGGTGCTCAATCCACCGGTGATGTAGACGCGCTCGAGTGACGACGCGTCGGTCGAGAGGTAGGCCAGCGTCGTGAACCCGCCGAACGACTGACCGAGCACGTTCCATCGTTCGGCCCCGAGATGCGCTCGGAACGCCTCGCAGTCGCGGACGATCGAATCCGCGCGAAGGTGGGTGAGGTGCTCGGCGACCGCCTCAGCACCGCGCTGCAGATGCCCGTCGCCCACCGGCGTGGAGCGGCCAGTGCCGCGCTGATCGAGCAGCACCACGCGATGCCCGGCAAGAGCGGCGTCGAGCCATGATGGCACCGACGGCCCGTGGAAGGGACGCGGCGCCTCGTGCCCGGGGCCGCCCTGAAGGAACACCAGGTAGGGCAGGTCTTCGCCGCCCTCGCGGCTGACGACGGCGGCGAAGACGTCGATCGTCCGCGTGTCCGAAGGGTCGCCCCACACCAGGGGAACGGTGAGGGTGTGCTCTTCGACGGTGAGGTCCTGCATGCGCCGGACGATGGTGCTGGTCATCACATCACGTTCCCTATGTACGAGTACTTCACGAATACTTCCGAGGCGATGCCGGACTCCTCCAGCACCCCCTGCAAGGCGGTCATCATGTAATGCGAATCCCAGCCCATGTAGAGGAAGTGCGACTCGTCGAATTGATCCCACTGGCCCTTCCACGCCGTCTCGCTGTAGAGCGGTCCACCGTGGCGGGCGCTGTAGGCGAGGGCGGCGGGACGGTCGTCGGTCCACGCGCGCCGGAAAACGCGATTGAACAGAGCACGGACATCCTTGATCTCCCAGTGCTCTCCGCGGTACTCGCAGTAGTCGAATTCGCGATCCCAGCCGGCCGGCCACCCGCGCCGGCGCACCGCGTCGAGCACCGGCGTCAGACCGTCATCGTCGATCTCGTCGACGTCGGGTCGCGCCCAGATCCGCACGAGCTCCTCGGTCAGCCGCACGGTGCGCGCGGCGATCGCCGCCGTGTTCCACGCGGGGACGCGGGCCAGCTCACGGGTCGCCGGGACCGCACTGCGGGCGTAGGCCTGATCGCGCTTCTCGGGGAACGACGCGCCGAAGACACGCAGAGTGAGCGAATCCTCCAGGAGGGTCAGGTTGCCGAGAGTCGGAGTCAGCGCGCGGTGAGCGTTCTGCTCATCCTCGCTGTACTCCTTCCACTCCCGAACGCCGTCACCGCTCCATGACGTGGCGGGCACCGGCGGCACGATGGTCTCCACGTCGTAGTCGGCGAGATCCTCGACTCCGGCGATGCGACCGAGCACGTACGCCGGGTGGGGGAGCTCGCCGTACTTCAGCACCGCGCTGATCCGCTCATCGGACGGGGTGATGCGCGCGATCGCGCGCATCAGAGGGTCGCGGCCCTCGGCCTGCGCACGGCAGAGCCGGGCGATCAGGCGGTCGCTGGGCAGACCGACGATCGCGCGGCGCAGGAACAGTGCCTGGATCCACTCCAGCACCTCTATGAGCTCGTCGCGGGTCATGACGCCGCGGCGGTGGTTGCCGTAGGCGCTCATCACGAGAGGGTACGAGGTGCGGCCGAACGTGTTCACATTGCGCAGCTGGGTGCGGATCCCGGCATCCGGCTCCCGCGTCGGGTCCAGCAGGATGCCGTAGATCTCGGCGTACTCGCGCCAGACCTCCGCGTCGTCGCGCAACCGGTCGAGATCGACCCGCGGGAAGGACGCCCGGAACGCGGCGTACACGCCGTGCTCGCCCGCCGCATCGATCTCGCGTCCGGTGGTCATGACGAGGTAGTGCCTCCAGAAGGCGCCGATCGTCTCTCCCGTGTGCCGCTCGACCGGAAGCCAGAACTCCTCCTCGATGCGCAGCTGCTCGGAGTGCGAGAGACCCATGAGGATGTAGTTGTGGATCAGCTCGTGGTCGCGCAGCGGCTGGCCGGTGGAGTTGAGGCTCTCGAAGATCTGCTGCGCGCTCGCCTGTGGGCCCAGCGTGATGGACACGTGCTCGAGACGCTGCAGTCCGCGCCAGATCGACGGCGCCTCGTCCGCGTGCACCTGGCTGCGGAAGAACGCATAGTTGTCGTCGAAGCGCGACTCTCGGTCCGCGTCGCCACGACGATCGAGCACGACCGATTCGTAGAGCTCTGCCCACGCGTGATGCGGCCGCAGCTTGGTGCGGCTCGGATCGTCGGCGCGCACCAGCACCCGCTCGAGCTCGGCGGCCAGCGCGGAGTCGCAGTCGCGCACAGCGTGGTGCAGCGCGGCGATCAGCAGCATGATCGTCGTGATGCGCTGCTGACCGTCTATGAGGATCAGGTCGCCCGTCTCGGCATCCGGCTCCGCCTCGGGTGCCGCGTCGCGACCCGACAGGATCGACCCGATGAAGTGCCGATGACCGTCGTCTTCACCAGCGACTGCCCTGATGTCGGAGAGCAGCTTCTCGCATCCGCCGATGTCCCACCGGTACTGACGCTGGTAGACCGGGACGACGATGTTGGTCGTCGGGGCGGAGAGCCACTGGATCGTGCCCGTTGCGTGTGCTTCGACATTGGTGGCCGTTGCCATGGCTGCGTGATTCCTCCGAGCGGCGGGGTGACGGTCCGCCGGATCGAGTCTAGCCCGCGGCCATTTTCTCCGGCCGAGCCACCCGGCGCGTACAGGGCGCCGATGTAGGCTTACCTAAGTAGGGCCTGTTAAAAGGTGCTGGCCCATTACGAAAGGACATGACTCAGATCATGGGATACATCAAGTCCGCAGCCCTCGAAGACAAGGGATTCGTCATCCTCGACCCGTACGGCGGGGAGATGGACCCGAAGGAATGGCTCGACATCGAGTACGTCGACTGGAAGTCCTCGGGCGACACCCGCTTCTCACCTCTCGCCAGCGCGAAGGGCGAGATCGAGTGCAACGGGTTCTGGAACCACAAGCCGCCGCGCACCGATAAGGACGGCGTCTGGATCGACTCGCAGACCGCGATCGCTCCGACCCTCACCGCCCGTGCCAAGGAGCCCGGTGCCAACGTCGGTCGCTGCCGCGTCATCGAGCTGCAGCCGACCCCGTACGGCGAGTGCCTGTACAACCTGCACCAGGACGACAACAACCGTCTGAACCCCGACGGCACCGGCTGGGTCGTGCGCGGCTTCTTCAACCTGACCGACGACAAGGACAGCTACTTCGTCCTGCGCGAGAACCGCACCGACCCGAGCATCGAGTACCGCATCGCTCTCCCCGCGGGTGCTCAGCTCATCGTCGACACGCAGCGTCTGTGGCACGCCACCACGCACAACGGCACCGAGCCGCGCTATTGCCTGATCACCTCGTGGGAGTCGGGCCCCGAGCTCGACGCTTACATCGAGAAGTACCACGGCACCGACCAGCACGAGCAGGTCGAGGTTCCGCAGGACGTCCTCGAGGCCGGCTACGCGGAGCAGGCCCGCCGCGACGCCGCCCGCGCCGCCTACTACGCCGCGAAGGGCCAGCAGGCCAAGCTCGCGATGAGTGAGGCGTAAGCAGCCGCATCGGCTCACGACGGCGGCCCCGGTCCTCAGGATCGGGGCCGCCGTCGCATGTCGAACCACACGGTTGTGATTCCTGCTGTTCTGGGCGATAATCGCCGTACAACCGCATAGCTCGCCGCATCTTCGGATCAGGTCGTAGGGGAAGACGTACCTGATGAAACGGAGAGATCATGGCGACGGGATACGCACGCGGAGTGGTGTTCATCCACTCCGCTCCACGCGCGCTCTGCCCGCACCTCGAATGGGCGGTCGGACGCGCTATCGGTCGTGCCGTCAGTTTCGACTGGACTGATCAGCCTGTCCAGCAGGGAACGCGCCGCGCCGAGTTCTACTGGGACGGCCCTGCCGGCACCGGCGCAGCTCTCGCCACCGCGATCCGCGGGTGGGAGCACCTGCGCTTCGAGGTGTCGGAAGACCCCACTCCGGGCACCGAGGGCGGTCGGTGGCTGCACACGCCGGACCTCGGCATCCATTACGCGCAGACCGACTCGGCGGGCAACATCGTGATCGGCGAAGACCGCATCCGCTACGCGATGGAGATCGCCGCAGGCAATGCGGCCGAGCTGCAGCGCGAGCTCGACGTCGCCCTCGGCTCGGCGTGGGACGAAGAGCTCGAGCCTTTCCGGCACGCCGGCGACGACACTCATGTCGTCTGGCTGCACAAGGTGGGCTAGGGAGATGGCCTCCGTGAGAGGTGACGTGGGGCCGGCCCGAGAGACCTGCGGAGGAGGCGCCGGTACCGGGACCCGGTGATCGCACCCGGGGACCGAGAAAGCGAATCCTCCGCACATGACAGGAGCCCCCTGCGGGGAAGCAGGGGGCTTCGTCGTGTCCGTCAGATGACCGTTGCCCGCGGAAGCTCGCCGGCATGCGCGACGGAGCCCTCGCAGACGTCCTCCCACGCGAGGCGCAGGCGGTCGATGGCTGCACGCGTGCGCTCCGGCGGCAGGGTGATCGGAATCCGCAGACGTCGATCCAGCACCCCGCCGGTCGCGAACCTCGGACCGGGCGGGAGCACGAGTCCACGCTCGCGTGCCGCGAGCGAGAGCTGCGTCGACACGGGAGCGCCCAGGTCCAGCCAGGCCGAGAGCCCGCCTGGCGTCGGGGGCATCTGCAGCCCGCTGATCGCGTCCAGGCCGGTCGCGACCGCCGCTCTCCCCGCGCGCAGTCGAGACGTCACGTGGGCAGAGAGAGACGGCATGTCGTCGAGCAGCTCGATGGCGATGCACTGCTCGAGCAGTGCCGTGCCCAGTTCGAAGGACGGCCGAACGGCGAGCAGGCGGTCGACGAGGTCGCGTTCGGCGCGGATCCAGCCGAGACGCATCCCTCCCCAGGCGATCTTCGACATGGAGCCGATCGAGATGATCTGCGGGCTGTGCGCGGCCAGAGGAGACGGCGTCCAGCCCCTGTCGATGTCGAGCTCGGCGGTCGTCTCGTCGACGATGAGGCGGGTGCCTGCGCTTCGAGCTGTCGCAGCGATGCGCGACCGCGACTCATCGGTGAGGCTGGCCCCGGTCGGATTGTGGAAATCCGGGATGAGGTAGCCGACATGCGGTCGGGCGCGGAGCAGGAGATCCATGAGGTGAAGCGGATCCCACCCGCCGACGTCCACGGGTGTGGGAAGCATCCGGTATCCATGACGGCGCAGCGCCTCGATGGCGTGCGGAAACGTCGGCTGCTCGATCAGCGCGCGTGCCCCTCGACGGCCGATGGTCGCGAGTACGAGGTTCATCCCGTTGAGCGCGCCCGATGTCACGATGATCTGGTCGGCGCTGGTGGGCGCCCCGCGCTGCGTGAAGCGCTGAGCTATGGCATCCCGCAGCTCCGGCAGGCCCTGCAGCGAGTAGCCGCTCGTCCCGCGCATCGCCGCAAGCCGCGGGAGAGAGCGCACCGTCGCGTCGTAGAGGCCAGGCGTCGAATCCATGGATGCGATGGAGAGGTCGATCGCCTTCGTAGCGCCATCGACCGGTGGGAGTGCACCTGGCGCATGGGGGAGCGCGACCAGGGTGCCGCCTCCGTGCAGTCGCAGCGCGTAGCCGTTGGCCTCGAGCAGGTCGTACACCCGCGTGATCGTCGAGCGCGATCGACGCAGCTCGGCGGCAAGGGCCCGCTCGCTGGGCAACCTCTCGCCGACCGTGAGCCGGCCGTCAAGGATGAGAGCGCGGATCTGCATCGACAGCGCAGACGCCGAGGCTCCTGCAGCGCTGTGCGCGCCGATCTGCTCGACGAGGCGGGAGGACATGACTCCAGCATGCCGCAGAGTGGCATCGGAGAAGCAGGCCACTTCCTCCAGAGTGGTCTCGCTCGATGGAGCTCTCGCAGCGCCAGCATGTAGTCATGCCACTCCGCTCCGTCCTCCTCCCCATCGCCTTCTCGTCCCGTCGTGACCTCGTCGAACGCCTCGCGCAGCTGCTGTGCGGACTGGTGCTCTACGGGGTCGCCATGGGTGTGATGGTGCGTGCGGGCGTGGGGGTCTCGCCGTGGGACGTGCTGGCACTCGGTCTCACCGAGCGCACCGGGCTCGGCTTCGGCCTGGTCACGTGCCTGATCGCGGGGATCGTGCTGCTGCTGTGGATCCCTCTGCGCCAGCGCGTCGGCCTCGGCACGCTGCTGAACGCCGTCGTGCTCGGGCCATCGGCTGACATCACCCTCTTGCTGGTGCCGCCGATGCCGTCGCCGTGGGCCGGATTGCCGCTCTTCCTCGGCGGACTGGTGCTGCTGGCCCTCGCCACAGGCATGTACATCTCTGCAGACTTCGGCCCTGGACCGCGCGACGGGCTCATGACCGGACTGGTCAGACGCACGGGGCGGCCCGTCTGGCTCATCCGGACGCTGCTCGAGGGCGGCGTGCTGGCGATCGGATTCCTGCTCGGCGGCCCCGTCGGCGTGGGCACCGTGCTCTTCGCCTTCGGGGTCGGACCACTCATCGGCTGGTTCCTTCCGATGTTCACGAGGATCCGCGAGCGCCGATCCGGTGCCGTCACCACCGGTGAGAGCACACGAGCACTGCGCGCGCGATGATCCCGCGTCCAGGTCGGGAACACGGAAGCGGCCCTCGAGTTCCCTCGAGGGCCGCTTCCGTGTTCGCTTCTCAGTCCGCGCTGCGGAACGCGACGACGGCGTTGTGTCCGCCGAAGCCGAACGAGTTGCTGATCGCCAGCAGGTCACCGTCACCGAGCGGCTGCGGCTCGGTCGAGAGCTTGAACGGCACGGCCGGGTCGGGCTCGGTCATGTTGATCGTGGGAGGCGCGACGCGATCCCGCAGCGCGAGGATAGTGAAGACGGCCTCGAGTGCACCGGTGCCGCCGAGCAGGTGACCCGTCGACGCCTTGGTGGCCGACACGGGGATCTCGTCGATGCGCGCGCCGAAGACGCGCTTGAGAGCCTCGTACTCGTTCGGGTCTCCGACCGGAGTCGAGGTGGCGTGGGCGTTGATGTGGGTGACCTCGTCGGGCGAGGCTCCCGCCTGGGCGAGCGCCGCTTCGACGGCGCGGGCGGCGCCCGCGCCCTCGGGGTCGTTGCCGGTGATGTGGTACGAGTCGGCGGTGACGCCGCTGCCCACCACGTAGGCGTAGATCTTCGCGCCTCGGGCCTTGGCGTGCTCCTCGGTCTCGAGCACGAGGGCGGCGCCGCCTTCGCCCATCACGAAGCCGTCACGGTCGATCGCGCCGGGGCGCGATGCCGTCTCGGGGGAGTCATTGCGGCGCGAGAGGGCCTGAGCCGACGAGAACGATGCCATGGTGATCGGGTGGATGGCCGATTCGGCACCACCGGCGATCACGACGTCCGCCAGGCCGTCCTGCAGGTGCTGGTATGCGTTTCCGATCGACTCGGTGCTCGACGCGCATGCGCTCACGACCGTGCGCGCGAAGGCCTTAGCGTTGAAGTGCAGCGAGAGGTTGCCGGCGCCGGCATTGGGCATAAGCATGGGCACGGTCAGCGGCATGACGCGACGCGGGCCCTTCTCGCGCAGGGTGTCCCAGGCGTCCAGCAGCGTCCAGATGCCGCCGATGCCGGTCGCCCAGTCGACGCCCAGGCGCTCGGGGGCGACGTCGGGCGCTCCTGCGTCTTCCCATGCCTCACGCGCCGCGATCATCGCGAACTGCGTGGACGGGTCGAGGCGCTTGGCCTCGTGGCGAGGCAGCACCTCCTCAGGACGCACGACGGCCTCGGCGGCGAACTGCACGGGGATCTGGTACTTCTCGACCCAGTCGTGCGTCAGGGTGTGAGTGCCCGACTGGCCTGCCAGCAGGTTCGCCCAGTTCTCGGGTGCCGTGCCGCCCAGGGCGGAGGTGGCGCCGATGCCGGTGACGACGATGCGCTTGGTCATGGGTGTCCTTCGTGAGGAGGGGGATCAGAGCAGGAAGGAGGATGCCACGCCCCGCGGTCCGCGGGGGTGGCATCGAGGGGTGTTACTCCTGGCCGGCGACGATGAAGTTGACGGCGTCGGCGACGGTCTTGAGGTTCTTGACCTCGTCGTCGGGGATGGTGACGCCGAACTTCTCCTCGGCGTTGACGACGATCGTCATCATCGAGATCGAGTCGATGTCGAGGTCGTCGGTGAACGACTTCTCCATCTGGACCTCGGAGGCGTCGATGCCCGTCTCGTCGGTGACCAGCTCAGCGAGGCCGGCGAGGACCTCGTCGTGGGTGAGAGCCATGGTTTCTCCTTATTCAGAATTGGTTGGAACCGGTGAACAGTCTAGGGAAGGCGCGCGCCCGATCAGGGGAGCACGACCACCTGCGCGCCGAACACGAGCCCTGCGCCGAAGCCGATCTGCAGCGCCAGTCCGCCGCTGAGCTCGGGATGCTCCTCGAGCAGACGGTGGGTGGCGAGGGGGATCGAGGCGGCTGAGGTGTTGCCCGTGGTCTCGATGTCGCGTGCGATGACGGTGGTCTCAGGCAGCTTCAGCTGCTTGGCGAACTCCTCGATGATGCGCAGGTTCGCCTGGTGCGGTATGAAGGCCGCGAGGTCGGACGCCTCGATGCCGGCCTTCTCGAGCGCTTCGCGCGCGACTTTGGCCATCTCCCAGACCGCCCAGCGGAACACCCGAGGACCCTCCTGACGGAGCGTCGGCCACGGCGCCTTGCCGTCACGGAAGTCGGTGAGGGTGTGGTTCATGCCGACCAGATCGGCCTTCGAGCCGTCTGAGCCCCACACGGTCGCCGAGATGCCGGGGGTCTCGCTGGGGCCGATGACCACAGCGCCTGCGCCGTCGCCGAGCAGGAACGAGATGCTGCGGTCGGTCGGATCGACCACATCCGACAGCTTCTCTGCGCCGATGACCACCGCGTGACGCGCGGCTCCGGCCCGGATGAGCGCGTCGGCCTGGGCGACCGCGTATGCGTAACCCGCGCATGCGGCGTTCATGTCGTACGCGGCGGCTGGCGTGGCGCCGATGCGGTCGGCCACGATCGCCGCGACGGAGGGGGTCTGCTTCGGATTGCTGATCGTGGCCACGATGACCAGGTCGATCTCGGCGGGGTCGATGCCGGACCGCTCGACGGCCTCCTTGGCGGCGTCGGTCGACAGCTCGATCGCGCTCGTCTCGGCGACGGCCCGGGTGCGGGTGATGATGCCTGTGCGCTGCCGGATCCACTCGTCGCTGGAGTCGATCGGCCCGACGAGGTCGTCGTTGGGCACGGAGTTCTCGCCACGCGCTGCTCCTACGGAGTAGATGCGCGTGTACGCGGCGCCGGTGGCCTGCTTGAGGGTGCTCACGAGACTGCTCCATTCAGCAGCTCTGCAGCTGCGTCGAGATCGTCGGGGGTCTTCACCGCGACGTTCGGGATGCCGCGCAGGCCTCGTTTCGCGAGTCCGACGAGGGCGCCCGCCGGCGCGACCTCGATGAAGCCCGTGATGCCGGCCGCGGCGAAGGATTCCATGCAGAGGTCCCAGCGGACGGGCGACGAGACCTGCGTGACGATGCGGTCGAGCGCCTCCTGGCCGTCCTGGACGACAGAGCCGTCTCGGTTCGACCACAGGGTGACCGTCGGATCGCTCGGGCTGATCTCGGCCACGGCGGTCCGCAGCGTGTCTACGGCGGGCGCCATGTAGGAGGTGTGGAACGCACCGGCCACCTGCAGCGGCATGACCCGCACGCCGCGCGGAGCCCTCTCAGCGAGCTGCGCGAGGGCAGGCAGGGCGCCTGCCGCGACGATCTGGCCGGCGACGTTGTAGTTCGCCGGGCTGAGCTCGAGCTCGTCGAGCAGCGCGAGCACATCGTCGGCGTCGCCGCCGAGCACCGCGCTCATGCCGGTGGGCGTCTGCGCTGCGGCATCCGCCATCGCCCGCCCCCTGATGCCCACGAGGCGCATCGCGTCGGCAGCGGTCAGCACCTCCGCGCCGACCAGCGCCGCGAGTTCGCCCACGGAGTGGCCGGCGACGCCGTCTGCGGGGCGACCAGCGCGCTGTGCCAGCTGATTCGCCGCGATGAGTGACGCGGCGACGATGAGCGGCTGCGCGATGCGGGTGTCGCGGATCGTGTCTGCGTCCGACTCGGTGCCGTGTGCGATCAGATCGACCTCAGCGGCCTCGGAGTAGGTGGCGAGCTGATCGGCGACGCCGTCCAGCTCGAGCCAGGGTGCGAGGAAACCGGGAGTCTGGGAACCCTGTCCGGGCGATGCGACGACAATCACCAGTCCAGTCTGCCAACGATCGGCCGTAGACGGTGGATGAAACATCACAACAATCAGCAAATCGATTGTGCGTGGCGCACAGTCGCGCGCGTGGCAGTCCGCCACGGCACCGAAGGCAGCCTCAGCGGCGCCGCTGGATCGCTCGTCGCCGAGCCGGCTCCGCGGCTCCGATCGAGCCCAGGATGAGTGCTGTCTGCAGAATCAGCGCCTCGCGCGGGCCTGTCGCGTCCCACCCGATCACCTCGGTCACCCGCTTGAGTCGATATCGCACCGTGTTCGGGTGCACAAACAGCTCCCGCGCGGTCGCCTCGAGGGAGCGGCCGTTGTCGAGATAGCTCCACAGGGTCGTGACCAGGTCCGTCGAGTGCGCCTGGAGGGGACGGAAGATCCGCTCGATGAGCGTCTGCTTCGCGAGCGTGTCACCGGCGAGTGCGCGCTCGGGCAGCAGATCGTCGGCCTCGACGGGGCGGGGTGCACCACGCCAGGCCCGGGCGACGGCGAAGCCCGCGAGAGCCGCACGCGCGCTCTGACCGGCGTCGACGAGCGCCGAGACCGGCGGACCGAGCACGACATAGCCCGGGCCGAACGACGGCTCGAGACGCTGGGCGATCTCGCTGAACGGCAGATCCTCGCCCTCGTCCTCCTTGCCTGGTACCTGTGCGCGTCCGATTACGAGCACGAGCCGCGACCCCTGCACGCCGATAAGCACATCGACCGACAGGCGCCGTGCCGTGCGTCGCACGAGGTCGACGTCGAACTGCGGGGGAGTAGTGCCCACGATCACGCAGACCTCTCCGTGGCCGTGCCATCCGAGGGCCGCGATGCGGCTGGGCAGCTCCTCATCGGCCTCACCGGTGAGGATCGAGTCGACCACGAGCGCCTCGAGCCGGGCATCCCACAGCCCGCGCGCCTCGGCGGCGCGCGCATACACATCGGCTGAGGCGAACGCCACGTCGCGCGAGTACAGCAGGATCGCCTCGCGCAGATCCTCGCCGCGACCGGCGACGCGTTCTTCCGTGACCTCCACCGTGACGCGGATCAGCTGCAGCGTCTGCTGCAGGCTGACGCTGCGCAGCAGCTCTCGGGGAGCGGCGGCGAAGATGTCGGCGGCGATCCACGGTGTGGACGTGGGGTCTTCGTACCACTGGATGAACGAGGTGATGCCGGCCTGGGCCACCAGCCCGACGGCTGAGCGTCGGGCCGGTGGCATGTCGGCGTACCAGGGCAGGGTGTCTTCGAGCCGCTTGATCGTCACCGTCGCGATGTCACCGGAGATCCGGCGCAGCCAGGCGAGAGTCGCGGCCTTGTCCATGGCCTGCTGAGAGGTACTGCTCACAGGTTCAGCTCTCGCCGCCCGCGTTTCCGCTGGTGCCGGCGTTCACGTCGAACAGGCGGTACTTCTCGATCGCCTGGCCGACGACTGCGCGGTCGACCTTGCCCTCGTCGGCCAGCGCCTGGAGCGTCCGCACCACCATCGAGGGGCCGTCGATCTTGAAGAAGCGGCGAGCCGCGGCGCGCGTGTCGGAGAAGCCGAAGCCGTCGGCTCCGAGCGTGTAGTACCGGTTCGGCACCCAGGGCCGGATCTGGTCCTGCACGGCGTGCATGAAGTCGCTGACCGCGACGACCGGGCCCTCTGCGCCCTGCAGCTTCTGCGTCAGGTACGCGGTCTGCGGCTCCTCCTCGGGGTGCAGGAAGTTGTGCTCGTCGACGGCCAGGCCGTCGTGGCGCAGCTCGCTCCACGAGGTCACCGACCACACATCTGCGCTGACGCCCCAGTCCTTCTGCAGCAGCTCCTGCGCCTCGAGCGCCCACGGCACGCCGACACCCGACGCGAACAGCTGGGCCTTGTGGCCCTCACCCGTACCAGGCTTGATGCGGTGGATGCCGCGGATGATTCCGTCGACGTCCACGTCCTCGGGCTCAGCCGGCTGCACGAGCGGCTCGTTGTAGACCGTGATGTAGTACATGACGTCGGGGTCGGGGTGCGACCCGCCGTACATGCGCTCGAGACCCGAGCGCACGATGTGCGCGATCTCGTAGCCGTAGGCGGGGTCGTACGACACGGTGGCCGGGTTCGTCGAGGCCAGCAGCGGAGAGTGGCCGTCGGCGTGCTGAAGGCCTTCGCCCGTCAGCGTGGTGCGCCCCGCGGTGGCGCCGATGATGAATCCGCGCGCCATCTGGTCGCCCGCAGCCCACATCGCGTCACCCGTGCGCTGGTAGCCGAACATCGAGTAGAAGATGTAGATCGGGATCAGCGGCTCGCCCTGCGTCGCGTACGACGTGCCCGCCGCCGTGAACGCGGCCATGGCCCCGGCCTCGTTGATGCCGACGTGCACGATCTGGCCCTGCGGGCTCTCCTTGTAGGCGAGCAGCAGCTGCCGGTCGACCGAGGTGTAGTGCTGGCCGTTCGGGTTGTAGATCTTCGCGGTCGGGAAGTACGCGTCGATACCGAACGTGCGGGCCTCGTCGGGAATGATCGGCACGATGCGGTTGCCGAAGTCCTTCGCGCGAAGCAGATCCTTCAGCAGCCGGACGAACGCCATCGTCGTGGCGATCTCCTGCGTTCCGGACCCCTTGCGCGGCAGCGCATAGGTCGACTCCTCGGGGAGCGAGATCGACGTGTGGTTCGTGCGGCGCTCGGGCAGCAGACCACCCAGGTTGCGGCGGCGCTCGAGCATGTACTGGATGGTCTCGTCGTCCTGACCCGGGTGGTAGTACGGGGGCAGGTACGGGTTCTCTTCCAGCTGCGCATCCGTGATCGGGATCTGCATGGTGTCGCGGAACGTCTTGAGGTTGTCCAGCGTCATCTTCTTCATCTGGTGGGTCGCGTTGCGACCCTCGAAGTGCGGTCCGAGGCCGTAGCCCTTGACGGTCTTCGCGAGGATGACGGTGGGCTGACCCTTGTGCTCCACGGCCGACTTGTAGGCCGCGTAGACCTTGCGGTAGTCGTGGCCGCCGCGACGGAGGTGCCAGATGTCGTCGTCGGAGAGGTCCTTGACCAGTGCTGCGGCGCGCTCGTCGCGTCCGAAGAAGTTCTCGCGGATGTACGCACCCGACTCCGCCTTGTAGGTCTGGTAGTCGCCGTCAGGGGTCGCGTTCATGATGTTGAGCAGCGCGCCATCGGTGTCGCGGGCGAGCAGGTCGTCCCACTCACGGCCCCAGATGACCTTGATGACGTTCCAGCCCGCACCGCGGAAGAACGACTCGAGCTCCTGGATGATCTTCCCGTTGCCTCGCACGGGGCCGTCGAGACGCTGCAGGTTGCAGTTGATCACGAAGGTGAGGTTGTCGAGGCCCTCGTTCGCCGCCACCTGCAGCTGACCGCGGCTCTCGACCTCGTCCATCTCGCCGTCGCCGAGGAACGCCCAGACGTGCTGGTCGCCGGTGTCCTTGATGCCGCGATTGGTGAGGTACTTGTTGGCCTGCGCCTGGTAGATCGCGTTGATCGGCCCGAGGCCCATCGACACGGTGGGGAACTGCCAGTAGTGCGGCATCGAGCGCGGGTGGGGGTACGACGGGAGGGCGCTGCCCTCGTGCGACTTCTCCTGGCGGAAGCCGTCCATGTCGGCCTCGCTCAACCGGCCCTCGAGGAACGACCGGGCGTAGATGCCGGGAGAGGCGTGGCCCTGGATGAAGACCTGGTCGCCGCCGCTCGGGTGGTCCTGGCCACGGAAGAAGTGGTTGAAGCCGACTTCGTACAGCGATGCGGCTCCGGCGTAGGTGGAGATGTGTCCGCCGACCCCGATTCCGGGGCGCTGTGCGCGGTGCACGGTGACTGCGGCGTTCCAGCGGATCCAGTGACGGTAGCGGCGCTCGATCTCCTCGTCGCCGGGGAACTCGGGCTCGTTCTCGGCCGCGATCGTGTTGATGTAGTCGGTGGTCGGCACCATCGGCACGCCGAGGTGACGCTCCTTCGAGCGCTTCAGAAGGCTGAGCATGATCTCCCGGCCGCGGCCGGGACCCTTCGCGTCCACCAGCTCGTCGAGTGACTGCTGCCACTCGCCGGTTTCCTCCGGGTCGCTGTCCAGAGGTGCCTGGGAGTACGGATCCTGATCGTGGACGGTCACGTGGAGCCTTTCGTCAAGCTGGCAGGTCGTGCCAAGGAAACGGGATGCGGCGTGGGGGAGCCTTGTCGGCTCTGCACAACACGCGCTGTGCTCAGCCTATATCCGTTCCGATGACGGGTTCTTCATATTCCGCACCGTAGAATGTGGGTACCAGGGCCTTTAGCTCAGCTGGTAGAGCGCCACGTTTACACCGTGGATGTCGTCGGTTCGATCCCGGCAGGGCCCACCGTGATTCACCGGCTCAGAAGCACCGACCTGTCTTCGAAGGTCTGCGCGTAGATCTGCTCGAGCTCCGCATCGTGATGCGCGTCGAGTGGAACCTGCGAGCCGAGATAGGCGAACTGCTCGGTGGCGCGGTTCTGCTCGTTTCCGCCCATGGATGCGGCGATCTGCTCGTGCACGGGGTCTTCGGCGGGGATGCGCGCGGTCGCAGCCGCCACGAGATCGGCCACGTGAGCCTGTTCGTCCTCGGGCATGTGCGCGTACACGGCATGCAGAAGCTCGTGAGCAGTCGTCGTCAGCAGCGACTGCGCCACCCATTCGTCCGTCGGTTCGAGGATCACGATGCGGTCCTGCGCGCGCGAGTCCGAGAAGCCCGTGAAGCAGCCGAGGATGGTGCCGTCGTCGACACCGTGGGAGTTGCTGCCGCACAGATCATCGAGCTCCGCCGCATCGACGAACCGCGGCTGCGTCGATGCGAGCACCTCCCGGCCCTCGGCGGTGAGAGTCATCCGGTCGGCCAGCTCCGCGAAGTCGGTCGTCATCTCCGGGGCGGCGGGGAAGATACCGGGCAGGATGCGGCTGAGGAGCGGCTCGTCGGACTTGGCGTCCTCCGACATCAGCCACAGACCGCCGACGGTCACCGCGGCCATGATCACGAGCAGGACGGCGGTCGGAACGCCGCGAGCACCGGGCCGCTGCGAGCGCGATGAGGGCGAAGGACCCGGAACCTGCTCGAAGAAGGTCATGTCCGCTTCGACGGACCGATCCGACGCGGAAGCTCGAAGAGCAGGCTCACGGGCATCCGCCGGCCGATCAGAGCGAATCCGGTCGCGATCGCGACCGTCACGGTGAAGATGATCACGAGACCCAGCCCGGGGTTCGTGATGCCGGCCTTCGCGGCCAGCCAGCCGAGGGCTGCGAAGACGGGGTAGTGGGCGACGTAGTAGATCAGCGAGTACTGCCCGACGAAGCGCACCGGTGCGAGCCATCCGACCTCGGGGGCGGCGGCTGTGAGCCGCACCAGGATCAGGATGCCGAGCATCGCGGGCAGTGCGGAGAGCGGCTCGTACCAGAGCGGGTCGATGAAGCCCGAGTACAGGGCGACGCCGATCGGGATGATGGCGAGGGCAGCCGCGAGCGGCACGCTCAGCACCCGGGCGTACTGATCCCAGTGCTTCTCGATGAACGCGCCGAGGAAGAAGAAGGGCATCAGGTAGAAGAAGCGCTGAAGCAGCTCGAGGTCGGCGGGGATCAGGAACATCGCGGCGAACGGCACCGCGACCATCACCCACGCCGGCACCCACTTCAGCAGCAGCGCGACGATGTAGTACGCGAAGATGAACTGCATGAACCACAGGTAGGTGTCCCAGAAACCGGGTTCCCACGGCATGTGCTTCAGGCCGGGGTCGGCGACCAGCTGGGACGCCGTGTAGATGAACGTCCACACGATGATCGGCCACACGATGCGGCGCACCTTGCCCCATACGTACTTGCCGGTCGGGGCGTTCAGGGATCCGGCGACGAGCAGCCCCGACAGGAACATCAGCATCGGCATGCGGAACGGTGCGAAGAACGCGCTGAGGAACTCGAAGAACGCAGGAACCTCGTCGATGCGGTAGGCGACGATCTGAGTGCTGTGATGCAGGATCACGAGCAGGATCGACAGGCCTCGCAGCAGGTCCATCCAGCCGATGCGACGGTCGTGACGTTCGAGGGCGCGGCTGATGTCTGCGCCGCGACCCGGTTGCGTCGTGGGCGGGACCGTCGGCTCCGCGGCGGGCGGGGTCGCGCCGGAGCGCCGGGCCTCGGCGCGGGTGAGGGGGGTCGGCGTGACGGGGGGCTCGCTGTGCTCAGACATCCGCGTCAGTATACGAGGCGGCGACCTGCTCACCCGTCGGGAAGCGCCGATACGGAGCCGAACGACGGGTCGTCGGGAACCGCGACCGGATCCGCTGTCGGGCGGTGGACGTCGAGGTGAGTGTCACATCTCCTCGTGGGTGGCCGGATCGGCGTCGAAGAGCCGTCCGCCCGGGCGGCCGAGCGCGGTGATGGCCTCGACCTCGGCCGCATCGAGCACGATCGCTGCCGCCTCGAGGTTCGTGCGCTGATGCTCGGGCGACGATGCCTTGGGAATCGACACCGTGCCTCGGGCGACGTGCCAGGCGACGATCGCCTGCACGGGGGAGATGCCGTGGCTATCGGCGATCTCCGTGATCACCGGCTCATTCACGACCTCGCGGGCGCGCCCGAGCGGAGACCACGCCTCCGTGAGGATCCCCCGCTCGGCGTGCAACGCGAGCGCCTCCTCCTGCGGGAAGTAGGGGTGCACCTCGATCTGATTCACGACGGGCCGGACGCCCGATGCCGCCTCGATGCGATCGAGGTGCTCGGGCAGGAAGTTCGACACGCCGATGTGGCGCACCGTGCCTCGCTGCTGAGCGTCGACCAGCGCCTGCCATGCCTGCTCGTACCTGCCGGCGCTCGGATTCGGCCAGTGGATGAGGTGCAGATCCGTGGCGTCGAGGCCGAGGCGGAACCGGCTCTCCTCGATGCTCGTGCGTGCTTTCGACGTCTCATGGTGTCGGCCTGGCAGCTTCGTCGTCACGATGATCTCGGACCGGTCGACACCGGATGCCCGGACGCCGGCGCCAACGGCACCCTCGTTCTCGTAGTTGAACGCCGAGTCGATCAGGCGGTACCCGAGCTCGATCGCCGCGGCGACGGAGCGTGCACCGTCCTCCCCGTTGAGCCGGTAGGTGCCGAGGCCGACGGCGGGCAGCCGGAATCCGTTGTGGGCGGTGAAGACGGGAACAGCGGTCATGGGGAATCCTCCGGATCGTCGGTCACCGCTAGCCTACGACCGCTGACGACGTCGGCTCCGTGACAGCATGGACGCATGTCGACACCCGCAAGCGATCAGCGCTGCCCCTGCGCCAGCGGTGACGTGTTCGGTTCGTGCTGCGGCCCCGTGCTGGCATCCGGTGCGGCCCCGACCGCGGTCCGGCTGATGCGCTCCCGCTTCACCGCGTTCGCGGTCGGGGATGCGCAGCATCTGCTGCGCACCTGGCACCCTTCGACGCGTCCCGAACGGCTCGACCTCGACGACGACGTGAGATGGCAGCGTCTCGACATCCTGTATCAGCAGCTCGGCGGTCCGTTCGACGACCACGGCATCGTGGAGTTCGAGGCGTTCTACCGGGGAGCCGAGGGGCGTGGAAGCCTGCGCGAGCGCAGCACCTTCGTGCGCGAGACTCGGCTGTGGCTCTACGTCGACGGCATCGTCGGAGGCAGCCGGTCGCCTGACGCCCGGCTTGCCTGACGTAGAGCCTGACATCGGCAACAGCTAGATTTGAGGGGTGAAAGCCAGTCCCGAGCACCAGCGCCGCCTTCTCGACATCGCCGACCTCGACAGGCGGATCGCTCAGACAGAGCGCGCGCGCACCACGCCGACGCAGGGAGCGCGGATCAATGAGCTCGCCGCCGTGCGTCAGCGGCAGCTCGGCGAGCTGACGGCGTTGGCCGGCGTGCTCGACGACGCCAAGGCTGAGCTGGCCCGCCTCGAATCGGATGTCGCTCTGGCAGCGCAGCGCCGTGACAAGGACGCGGAGCGTCTGGCTGTGGCGACCGATCCGAAGCAGGCGCAGGCGCTCGAGAACGAGATCGAGAGCCTCGGACGCCGGATCTCGATGCTCGAAGACACCGAGCTCGATGTGATGGGCCGCGTCGAAGAGGCTCAGGCAGCCGTCGACGCGCAGCAGGCGCTCATCGATCAGACGCAGGCGGAGGGCGCGAAGCTGACGGCGTCCGCGAAGGCCGACATGGCAGCCGCGGCGAACGAAGGTGAGCACCTCACCCGTGACCGCGCCGCGATCGCCGAGAGCGTGCCAGCCGAGCTGCTCGCCGAGTACACGCGCCGCGCCGCGCGCGGCGGCATCGGAGTCGGTCTGCTGCGCCGCCGCATCTGCGAGGGATGCCAGATGGTGCTCGCAGGCAGCGAGTTGAACGCCGTGCGCGCCGCTGCCGCCGACGATGTCGTGTCCTGCCCCGAGTGCGGTGGGATCCTCGTGCGCACCGAGGAGTCCGGTCTGTGACGAGCGTCCGCTCGCTTCGCCGGTCGTCAGAACGTCGTCGACGTCGGATGCCGGTGATAGACCGGATGCTGTGACCCGACCGCCTGAGCCCTCGCACGCCCTGGTAGCGCGCGACGGCGGTGGCTGGGTCATCGCCCTCTATGCGCAGGCCGACGCGGAGCCTGTGCTCAGTCACGTCGCCGACGACGCTCTCGCGCTGCGAGTGGGCGAGCTCGAGGCACAGCTCTCGCCCCGATGGACCGTCCGGAGCCTGCGCACCTTCTACCCTCCGCTCCTGGCGGAAGGGATCCGACTGCGCCGGGCGCATGATCTGCTGCTCTGCCACGCGATTCTGCGTGACACCGCGTCGCTGCCCGAGCCGCTGCCGGCGTCACGCCGTTGGATCCGCACCGACGATGTCGACGATGCCTTCGCTCAGCCGGGGCTCTTCGATGTCGGCGATGCCGAGGCGGAGCGGCACGACGACCTGATCGAGGTGCGCAGCCAATGGCGCGCGCAGCTGACGGCACTCGGGACGGCGCCCGATTCGCGCCTGGCCCTGCTGTGCGCGGCGGAGTCGACCGGCGCCCTCATCGCCGAGGAGATGACGGCGGCCGGCCTGCCGTGGAGCACCGCAGCCCACCACCGGATCCTCGAACAGCAGCTCGGCTCGCGCCCGATGCGTGGCGCGCGCCCCGCGCGCATGGCCGCTCTCGCAGCCGAGATCGGGCGGCATCTCGATGATCCGGCGCTGAATCCCGACAGCCCTTCGCGGCTGCTGCGAGCGCTGCACCGCGCGGGGGTGTTCGTAGAATCAACGTCGCGCTGGGAGCTGACGCGTGTGGAGCATCCGGCCGTCGCGCCTCTCCTCGAGTACAAGAAGCTCGCGCGACTGTTCACCGCGAACGGGTGGGCGTGGCTCGACGAGTGGGTGCGCGATGAGCGCTTCCGGCCGATCTACCTCACCGGCGGGGTCGTGACGGGCCGATGGGCATCGTCGGGCGGGGGAGCCCTGCAGATCCCGCGGCAGCTGCGTGGCGCCGTGCGCGCGGACGCCGGCTGGACGCTCGTCGACGCCGACGTCGCGCAGCTCGAGCCACGGGTGCTCGCTGCCATGTCGCGCGACGGGGCGATGGTCGAGGCCGCACGGGGACGGGATCTGTACGAAGGCGTCGTGCGTTCCGGCGCGGTGGCGACGCGCGATGAAGCGAAGTACGCGGTGCTCGGAGCGATGTACGGAGCCACGACCGGCAAGAGCGGGCAACTGGTGCCCCGGTTGCGTAGCGTCTATCCCCAGGCGATGGGGCTGGTCGATTCTGCCGCACGCACCGGCGAGCAGGGCGGCGTGGTGAGCACTCTGCTCGGTCGCAGCTCACCCCGCCCGGATGACGCGTGGCGCCTCGCCCAGTCGCAGGCGAGCGGGCCCGACGCGGCCGGCGCGGAGGAGAGCAGGGCACGCAGCAGAGCCCGCGACCGGGGGCGCTTCACCCGCAACTTCGTCGTGCAGGGCACGGCGGCCGAATGGGCTCTGCTCTGGCTCGCCGAGATCCGTCATCGCCTCATGACGCTGCCGCCGGCATCCGATGCCGCGGTGGCGTCCGGGCCCGTCTTCCGCGACCGCGCTCACCTCGCCTTCTTCCTGCACGACGAGGTGATCGTGCACGCTCCGACGAACCAGGCCGGCGCGGTCGCCGCGATCGTGCGGGATGCTGCGGACGCCGCGACCGCACGCCTCTTCCCTGGCTTCTCCATCGACGTGCCGCTCGACGTGCACGTCGCGGAGGACGCATCCAAGGGCGCGTAGAATCGAGAGGCGAGTGGGTCGGCCGGACGGTCGCGTGGCGCGTGAGCGCACCGAGGAACGTCCGGGCTCCACAGGGCAGGGCGGTGGGTAACACCCACCCGGAGTGATCCGCGAGACAGTGCCACAGAGAGAAGACCGCCGCCATCTTCATGATGGAGGTAAGGGTGAAAGGGTGGTGTAAGAGACCACCGGGGAGCGCGGTGACGCGCTCCGCCAGGTAAACCTCGCCCGGAGCAAGACCAGACAGAGGACGTTGACGCGGCTCGCCGAGTCCTCGGGTAGGTCGCTGGAACGACACGGCAACGTGTCGTCGAGAGAGATGGCCGTCAAGGGAGCGAAGTACTCCTGAACAGAACCCGGCGTACAGGCCGGCCCACTCGCCCCGAACGCACGAAGGGCCCGGTCGAGAGACCGGGCCCTTCGTGGTGGCGGCTAGTCAGCCGAGAGCGTCGCTGCGCCGATGATGCCGGAGGCGTTGCGGTGAACGGCTGCGACGATCGGCGTCTTCAGGTCGAGCAGCGGCAGGAACTTGTCGGGGTGCTTCGAGACGCCTCCGCCGACGACGAACAGGTCGGGGCTGAACAGGAACTCGACGTGCGAGTAGAACTCCTGAAGGCGCGCCGACCAGTCCTCCCACGACAGGCTCTCGCGCTCCATCGCCGAGTACGCGGTCCAGCGCTCGATCGAGTCGCCGTCGCGCTTGAGATGACCGAGCTCGGTGTTGGGCACGAGCACCCCGTTGTACAGGAATGCGGAGCCGATGCCCGTGCCGAGGGTGGTGAGGATCGTGAGGCCCCTGGCGTCGCGCGCTGCGCCGTGACGCGCCTCGGCGACGCCGGCCGCGTCAGCGTCGTTCACGAAGGTGATGTGGCGGCCCAGACCGTCTTCGAAGAACTTCTCGGCCTCGAAATCGACCCACTCCTTCGAGATGTTCGCGGCGGACAGCGTCTTGCCGTACTTGACGATGGCGGGGAACGCCACGCCGAGGGGCAGAGACGAGTCGCTGACTCCCAGAGTGTCGAGCACCTCGCGGACGGTCTCGAGCACATCGGCGGGGTGCGCACCCTGCGGCGTGGGGATACGGATCCGGTCGGAATCCAGTGTGCCCGTGTCGAGGTTGACGATTCCCGCCTTGATGCCCGTTCCGCCGATGTCGACGCCGATTGCCTGTGCCATGGCGAATAGCCTAGCGATGCTCGGCCCAGCGATTAGGATCGTGACGAGATCCCGACGAAGGAGCTGACATGTCCGACGGCGACGAGAAGTACTGGTACAACCTCAGCACCGGGGAGGTCGAGTTCGGCATGCAGTCGGCGGCCGTCGACCGGGTGGGGCCCTTCGACACCGAGGCGGATGCCGCCCGGGCCCCCGAGACGCTCAAAGAGCGCTCGCGGGCGTGGGCCGAGGAAGACGCGGCCGACGACTCGTGGGGCTCCGGCTCGCGTGCCGGCGGCAGCTCCCTCGAGTCGGGGGAGTGAGGGTGGACAAGCAGCGCGACTTCGTGCTGCGCACCATCGAGGAGCGCGGCGTCAAGTTCGTCCGGCTCTGGTTCACCGACGTGATCGGCACGCTCAAGTCCGTCGCGATCGCGCCGGCCGAGGTCGAGGGCGCCTTCGCCGAGGGGATCGGATTCGACGGCTCGGCCATCGAGGGCCTGACCCGCACCTACGAGTCCGACCTGCTCGCGCAGCCCGACCCGTCGACGTTCCAGATCCTTCCGTGGCGCGGCGAGGTCGACCCGACCGCTCGCATGTTCTGCGACCTCACCACGCCCGATGGCCGTCCCGCGGTCTCCGACCCGCGCAACGTCCTGCGCAGGGCGCTGGCGAAGGCGGCAGACGCCGGCTTCACGTTCTACACGCACCCCGAGATCGAGTTCTACCTGCTCAAGTCCTCGCAGCTCGGATCGGAGGGTCCGGTACCCGTCGACAACGCCGGCTACTTCGACAACGTGCCGGGCGGCACCGCGCACGACTTCCGGCGCAGCGCCGTGCGGATGCTCGAGGACCTCGGCATATCGGTCGAGTACAGCCACCACGAGGGCGGTCCGGGTCAGAACGAGATCGATCTGCGCTACGCCGATGCGCTCACCACCGCCGACAACATCATGACCTTCCGCACCGTGGTCAAAGAGGTGGCGATCGAGCAGGGCGTGTACGCGACGTTCATGCCCAAGCCGCTGAACGACCATCCCGGCAGTGGCATGCATACGCACATGTCGCTGTTCGAGGGCGACGTGAACGCGTTCTACGAGGCGGGCGCCGAGTATCAGCTGTCGCTCACCGGCCGCCGCTTCATCGCGGGCCTCCTGCGCCACGCGAACGAGATCGCCGCGGTCACGAACCAGTTCGTCAACTCGTACAAGCGCCTGTGGGGCGGCGACGAGGCGCCCAGCTTCGTCACCTGGGGACACGCGAACCGCTCGGCGCTCATCCGCGTGCCGATGTACAAGCCGAACAAGGGCCAGTCGACTCGCATCGAGTACCGCGCTCTCGACTCTGCAGCCAACCCCTACCTGGCATACGCGCTCATGCTCGCGGCTGGACTCAAGGGCATCGAGGAGGAGTACGAGCTGCCCCCCGAGGCCGAGGACAACGTGTGGTCGCTCAGCGACTCCGAGCGCCGGGCACTCGGGTACGCGCCGCTCCCCGCGAGCCTCGACCACGCGCTCGACTACATGAGGGACTCCGAGCTCGTCGCCGAGACACTCGGCGAGCAGGTCTTCAACTACGTCCTGCTGAACAAGCAGAAGGAGTGGGAGGCCTACCGCGGTCAGGTGACGCCGTTCGAGCTCAAGAGCAATCTCGGGCTGCTCTGAGGCGCGGCGATGGCGCGACCTGATGCGTCCGTGTCGCTGTCCGCCCTGGCGCGACTCGGCTTCGTCGAGCTGACGTCGGCATCGGCAGACCTCACCGAGCTGGCCGAGCTGACGGGCCTCGAACGCGCCGTGCTCGCAGAGGGGATGATCGCGGCCGATCCGGATGCCGCGGTGCGCGGCCTCGTGACGGTGGCGCGCCGCGACCCGGCGCAGGTGACCGCTGTGCTCTCCGACCCTGCGGCGCGGGAGGCCGCGTGGCGGCTCCTCGGGGCGTCCCCAGCGCTGGGCGCCTTCTTCGAACGGCACCCTTCCCGCCTGCGCGCGGAGGCACTGCTGCGCAGCGATCTGCCCGGAGCCGCCGAGCTGACGGCACGGATGCTCGCGGCGGTCGACGCGCACAGCGGGTTCGCCCGCGCGGGCGACCCGGTACGCGCCCTCCGGGTGGAGTACCGGGGCTGTCTGAGCGAGATCGCGGCGGCCGACCTCGGGGCGGACTCCGCGACCGCGGTGATCGGGGAGGTCTCGGCTGCCCTCGCGGATGCGGCCGGCGCCGCCCTGGAAGCCGGGATCGCCGTTGCGCGCGCGGTGCTCGACGACTCCGGGCGCGCTGGTACGCGCGAGGAGATCGCGGCGACTCGGCTGGCGATCATCGGTATGGGCAAGGCGGGCGCCCGAGAGCTCAACTACCTCAGCGATGTCGACGTGATCTTCGTGGCGGGCACGGCGGACGAGGCGATCGTGTCGGAGGCGAAGGCCATCGACATCGCCACTCGGCTCGCCCGGGAGGTCATGACGACACTGAGCGGCATCGACGTCGAGCCGCCGCTGTGGGAAGTAGACGCGGCGCTCCGGCCCGAGGGGAAGCAGGGTGCGCTCGTGCGCTCCCTGGCGTCTCACGTCGCCTACTACGACCGCTGGGCGAAGAGCTGGGAGTTCCAGGCGCTGCTCAAGGCGCGTCCCCTCGCAGGCGATCCCGAGCTCGGAGCAGCGTACATCGCCGCCGTGCAGCCCAAGGTGTGGACGAGTGCCGAGCGCGAGGACTTCGTCGAGAGTGTGCAGCGCATGCGCGAGCGGGTGACAGAGCACATCCCACCCGAGGACGTGCCCTTCCAGATCAAGCTCGGCCCCGGTGGGCTCCGGGACATCGAGTTCACCGTCCAGCTGCTCCAGCTGGTGCATGGGCTCAGCGACGAGAGCATCCGCACGCGTGGCACGCTCGAATCGCTTGATGCACTCGTGGAGGGCGGCTACATCGGACGCGCAGAGGCCGGCGCCTTCGGCGAGCAGTACCGCATCCTGCGCCTGCTCGAGCACCGGCTGCAGCTGCACGACCTCACCCGGACCCACCTCATGCCTCGCGACGACGAGGGTATGCGCCGCCTCGCCCGCGCCACGGCGCTGGCTGACAGCGCCTCCGGGCTGCAGGAGGTGTGGGACGAGGTCCGACGTGCGGTGCGAGACCAGCACGTGCGGCTGTTCTACCGCCCGCTGCTGTCGGCCGTCGCTTCGTTGCCCGCCGAGGAGCGCACGCTGTCGACCGCGCAGGCGGGGTCCCGACTGGCCGCGATCGGCTTCCGCGACCCTGCCGGCGCGCTGCGCCACATCGCGGCGCTCACATCGGGCCTCAGCCGCAAGGCGACCATTCAGAAGCACCTCATGCCGGTGATGCTCCGGTGGTTCGCCGACGGCACCGATCCCGACTACGGGCTCATCGCGTTCCGGCGCATCAGCGAGCGGCTGGGCGACACGCACTGGTTCCTGCGCATGCTGCGTGATTCGTCCGGCGCCGCCGAGCGCCTCACCCGACTGCTCTCGAGTTCGCGCTACGTCGGAGAGCTCATGGAGTGGATCCCCGAGTCCGTCGCCTGGCTCGACACGCCGGCAGCCCTGCGGCCGCGTGGCGGCGCCGCTCTCGACGAGGAGGCGAGGGCGATCCAGACCAGGCATGCGACGACCAAGGCCGCGCTGCGGGCCGTGCGGGCTCTGCGACGGCGCGAGCTGCTGCGGACCGCGATGGCGGCAGTGCTCGAGCAGGTCGGTGTCGACGAGATGGCGAGGGCTCTGACCGAGATCACCGAGGCGACCATCCAGGCGGCTCTGCGCGCGGTGCGACGCGAGGTCGTGCCGCCGGAGGACGACGCGATGGATTTCTCGATCATCGCCATGGGGCGATTCGGAGGCGCCGAACTCGGTTTCGGCTCCGATGCCGACGTGCTCTTCATCTACGATCCGAACGGGGTCGACCCGCAGCGGGCGCAGCAGTACGCGGCCAAGATCGTCGCGGGCCTCCGCGAGCATCTCGCGGATCAGCGTGTGCCGCTCGAGCTCGATGCCGACCTGCGCCCTGAGGGACGCAACGGACCCATGGTGCGCACGATCGAGGCGTACACGCAGTACTACCGCCGGTGGTCGCTGTCGTGGGAGGCCCAGGCCCTGCTGCGCGCGCGGGGGATCGCCGGCAGCCTGAAGCTCATCAGCCGGTTCACGGAGCTCGCCGACAGCATCCGCTATCCCGAGACCGTGTCGCTGCAGGACGTCCGCGAGATCAAGCGCATCAAGGCGCGCGTCGAAGGCGAGCGGCTGCCTCAGGGCGCCGACCCGCGTCGGCACCTCAAGCTCGGACCCGGCACGCTCAGCGATGTCGAGTGGATGGTGCAGGTTCTTCAGCTGCAGCACGGCCACCGTGTGCCGGACCTGCGCACCACGTCGACGCTGCAGGCGCTGGACGCCGCGGTGCTCGCCGACCTCATCCCCGCGGACGACGCGGAGCGGCTGCGTGAGGCCTGGGTGCTCGCCAGTCGCCTGCGCTCGGCCATGACGCTGCTCACCGGGCAGACCAAGGATGTCCTGCCCGCCGAGGTCCGCGAGCTCGACGGCGTCGGCCGTCTTCTGGGATATCCTGACCGCGCCGCGACCGTGCTCGAGGAGGACTACCTCCGAGTCACGCGCCGGGCGCGGCGGGTCTTCGAGAAGCAGTTCTACGGCTGAGGCTCAGCCGAGATTGAGGGTAGTGAGATGGCGCAGCGCTTCGGAATCGTATGGAATCCGACCAAGATCGACGGGGACGCGCTTCGGGATGCAGTGTCCGCGGCCGTGCCCGCGGACACCGAGCTGATGTGGTGGGAGACCGAGGCTGACGATCCCGGCCGTGCGATGGCCACCGAGGCCGTGCAGGCCGGCTGCGATGTCGTCGTCGCCGTCGGCGGCGACGGCACCGTGCGAACGGTGGCCGAGATCCTCGCGTCCGCGGGGGACGACGGACCAGCCCTGGGTATCGTGCCGCAGGGCACCGGCAACCTTCTTGCGCGCAACCTGGGCATTCCGCTCGGCAGCATCCCGAAGGCGTTGAGCGTCATCGCCGGAGGCAACGAGCGTCGCATCGACATGGGCTGGACGCGCACCGACGACGCCGAAGTCGAAGTCGGGTTCCTGGTGATGGTCGGCTTCGGGCTCGACGCGCACATGCTGGCCGAGACGGACGACGATCTCAAGAACAAGGCTGGGTGGCTGGCCTACGTCGCGGCGATGGGACGCGCGTTCGAAGCCTCGGAGACTGTCGACTTCCAGATCACGCTCGACGACGGCGAGCAGCAGACGCTCAGCGGACACACGCTGCTCATCGGCAACTGCGGCGACATACAGGGCGGCGTGACGCTTCTCCCTGACGCGGTGGTCGACGACGGCCGTCTCGACCTGCTGATGATCAGCGCAGAGAACGCCACCCAGTGGCTGCAGACTCTGCGCACGGTCGTGTGGGACAACGGCATCCGGCGTCTGCTCGGCGGTGACGACGAGACCGTGAGCATCGATTTCGCCCAGCATCTCACCGGCGAGTCGATCGCCGTGGCTCTTCCGGTCCCCGTGCCGTTCGAGATCGACGGTGAAGAGGCGGGCGACGTCTCGAAGCTCGCCGTGCGCGTGCAGCCCGGCGCGCTGCGGGTTCTCTGCTGACCGACAGATGCGGCCGGGTCCGCGTGGGGGAGAGGCGCCGATCTCGCCTAGGCTCAGTGGGAAAGGAAGGTGCATGACGCTCGTCGAGACACCGCTGCCCCCCGTGCGCATCGTGATCCCATGGCGGTCTGCTCCCTCACGCGTCGACGCATTCGAACGGGTCATCGCCTGGTACCGCGAGACGTTGCCGCAGGTCTCGCTGGAGACCATCGACACGGGGGACGTGCCGTTCGTGCTCGCCGCCTGCCGCAACACTGCGATGCGCAACGCCGCTGAACACGAGGTGGTCGTGGTGGGGGATGCGGACACGATCCCCGAGCGTGAGCCGCTCATCGCGGCGATCCGCGCTGCCGCCGAGAGCCGCTACGTTCATCTGCCGTACGACGAGTACCGCTGGCTCGGCCGCACCGGATCGGCAGATCACGCGGCAGGTGTTCCGCTCGAAGACTGCACGGTCGAGCAGTACGTCGACGGCGCATGCTCCGGCGTGTACGTGGCGACCCCGCGTACATGGGCGAGCCACGGCGGTCAGGATGAGGGCTTCCGAGGCTGGGGCTTCGAGGATGCAGCCTGGTTTCTGGCCCACTCGACTCTTCTCGGTGCACCGCCGATCCGACACCGCGGTCGCGTGTACGCGCTCCATCACGTCGGCGAGGTCCGGGCGGGAGCGTCTTACGACGCCAATGCGGCGCGCATGGACGACTACCGGGCCGCCGCCGGCTCTCCGTCGGCGATGGGCCGGCTGGTCGGCGTGGTGCCGCTGCCCGGCACCGTGCCCTGAATCGTAGGCACAACGGTTCTGGCGATCGACGGGCCCGGATGCGCCTGCTGCTCATCGGCCGCGGCCCTCAGGGCCGCGCGCCCGGTGAACGCCGGATCGACGATCTCCCGCAGAGCCGCCGCGAGCTGGTCGATCGATGCCGCGTTGGGATCCAGTACACGGCCCACACCCGCGCGCTCGATCGCAGCAGCACCCGCGAACTGGTCGGTCGAGAAGGGCAGCACCATCAGCGGAACCCCGCTGGCGACCGCTTCGGTGACGGAGTTGTTGCCTCCGTGCGTCACTGCCGCGGCGGCGGACGAGAGCAGACGTACCTGCGGCAGATACTCGGCGATCAGCCAGCCGTCGGGGATGTGGCCGAGTTCCGCTGCGTCGGTCGTGCCTGTCGCGATCGCCGCACGCACGCCGACCGCGCGCAGAGCCGCAGCCACGCGCGCGAGTACATCGCCGCGGACGGACAGGAAGCTCCCGAAGCTCACGTACACATACGGCTCCCCGGTGGCCATCCACTCATCGACCGAGGAGATGACAGGTTCGTCACGCGGCGTCGATCCGAGGAAGCGATGCGGCGGCAGGGTCCGCCCGTCGCCCGCAGCGAGCTGGGCCGGGTAGTTGTAGAGCACGGTGGAGCCGTGCAGCGCGAATGCATCGGCGACGGGCTCCGCGTGCGGCTCGATGGCTGCAGCCGCGTCGTTCCATTGCTTCGTGAAGCGCCGCGACACCTCCTCGCACAGCGTGCGCAGCTCGCCGAGCTCATCGGCGTGCGGCGAGAAGGCCGTCGGCCACGCGGGCGGATAGCCGTAGACCTCGCCGGCGACCGGAAGCGCACTCGGATGGCCCAGCACGACATCACCGTAGGCGATCCCTCGAGCATGCAGGGCGACGCGGGCGCTGTAGGCGAGGTGATCGACGAGAATCGCGTCGGGTGAGACATCCTTGATGATCCGCAGCGTCGCTTGCGCCGCGTCGACCGGCTGCCACATGAGGTCGGTGAGGCGCTCGCTCGCCTGATAGGCGAGCGTCGAGACCATTCCTATCCGCGTCGCGGCGAAGAAGCCCTCGAGCGACTCGGCCTCCTCGGTCTGCTGCTCGGAGCTGCGGATGACGCCGCCGTTCGCGCCCCGACCGAGTCGCAGGTCCGTCCGTCGATAGCCGAAATCCGAGACGATCGCTGCGGTGGCCGGGCCCGTCGCCACGACGACCTCGTGGCCGTCGTCCCGCCACGCCGTGCCCAGGGAGGCCAGCGGAAGCAGGTGCGAGGCGTAGTCGGGGCTGATGATCAGCAATGTCATACCAGCTCCTCCGCCGCGCGCTGCAGCTCAGCTTCCTTGCTCGCCACCGACTCGTACACCGGCGCGAGCTTTGCGGCCATGGCCTGGATGGTGAAGCGCTCAGCGACAAGGGCCCGCCCACGCCCCGCGGGGCCTTGTTCTCCGGCTGACGCGCGCTCGAGAGCGCGCCCGATCGCGGTGGCGAGCGTGACCGGGTCCCCGGTCTGTGTGAGGAATCCACTCTCGCCGTCCTCGACATAGGTTGCCGGGCCGCCACTGTCGGGAGCGACGACGAGCAGGCCGGTGGCCATCGCCTCGAGGATCGCCAGACCGAACTCCTCCTTCAGGCTCGCGCACACGTACACCCCGTCGGCGGCGGAGCGCCCGGGGACGCCGAACCGCGCGGCGGCGAGCCACTCCGCCGCGACGTCGTTGGATCGATGGCCAGGCAGCAGCAGGCCGCGCGACGCGTGCTGTGCCGGAGGGATGGCGGCACGGATGAGGTCGAGCTGCTCGCGCTCGTCCGCTGACGGATGCTCGAGGTCACCGCCGATCACCAGGAGGTTGGCGGCATCTGCGAGCGGTCCCTCGGCCCAGACCCTCACCAGCGTGGCGGTGCCCTTTACACGGTGCATCCGCCCGACCGTGACCAGAAGCGGCAGGCCTCGCCGCGCTTCGGGTAGAGCATCGAGCAAGCCGGCGAGCTCGGCGAGCGCTCCCGTCGGATCGGCTCCATCGGCGACCAGTCGAGCGCGCTCCACCGCACGGTCGACAACCGCGAGATCTACGCCCTCTGCGACCACCGTGTGACGTTCAGGGTGGGATGACATGTCGATACCCAGGAGCGTCTGCATATCCGCTTCGAGTTCTGGGCGCGGGAAGAACACCGAATGCGCAGCAGAGGCGGCAAGGCTCTGAACCAGATGCGTGCGGAACCAGTAGTGCTCGGCGAGGTCTGCCTGGCCGAAATCCTTCCGAGTGAGCGTGCCCGCGCGCTCGAGCGCCGAGATGACGCTGTGCGGATCGGGGGCCACCGTGAACACCGTGGGGATCCCGAGTTCACGTGCCACATCGGCAGCCGCGAGGCTGCCGACATCCGCCATCCTGAGGTGGAGCACGTCGACGCGTCCCGCGGCCCGCAGCAGTCGCCGGATGCCACGGCGCACGCTCACGCGCAACGGCCAGGCGGACGCGGAGCTCACCGGCGGCGCGTCGAGCGGGATGTGGCCGTACAGGTGGCCGATTCCGCCGCCTGCGACCTGCAGCAGGTCTGGTGCGGCCTGCGCGGCCGTGCCGCGGGACAGGGTCAGCACCCGCTGAACGGCCGAGGTCTCCGTCACGAGCGCATCGCCCAGCCGCACCAGCAGCGTTGCGATGCCGCCGTTGTCGCCGGCGCCGGCTGCTGACAGCGTCGAGTCCACGTCGGTGTGCAGAAAGAGCTGCCCGACCGTGAGACCTTCGACGCCACCGCGCGCAGTGGACGGTGGCTCCGCGTCGATGAGGGCCAGGCGGGCCAGCTCGCCGAGCGCACCTCCCTCGACGACGATGCCTTCGAGCGCAGAGATCGCGGCAGGCTCCCGTCGCTGTCCCAGCGCAGCGACAGCCGCGTGGCGAACGCTCGCCGGTTCCGAAGCGTCGGTCGCCCATGCCCGCAGGGGCCGTACGGCGAGCGGGTGGCGTACGAGACCCAGCGTCTCGACCAGCCGTGCGCGGGCTTCGTGGGACAGCGTGCCGGTGCACGCCGACTCCAGAGCGACCGCGAGCAGCTCGGCCGCGCCCGTCGACCACTTCTCTAGTGTGTGCTGGGCGAGCATGCCGCCGAAACCGCCCTCCGCGACGAGGCGCACCAGCCGCCCGACTGCCTCGGGCCTGGCCGGTCGGCGTCCGAGGGCGTGGGCGGCGTGCTCGACGATATATGGCCGGGGCGAAGACAGCAGGCTCGACAGCAGCCTGACGGCCTCCTCGTCGTTCATCTCCGCAAGAGCGTGCACGGCAGCGATCGCAGCGAGGTCGTCGTCGCCGGCGAGGGCCGCCGACAGCACGCGCAGCGTGCGTACGCCGGGATCCCGCCCCGCTTCGAACGCCAGATCGTCGCCGGCGCGCATCGCTTCGACGATCGACGCGGACTCGGTGATGCGGTCCATCGCGGTCTGGATACCCATGCTGCCCTCCGAACGAGCGCCGACATAGGCACTGAGGGGAAGCGTACTGCGGCGAGAAAAAATGAGCCTACGGTTGACAAGGCGCCGATCATCGGCACCGGATCGCGAGCGAAGGGCAGACGTGGGCGTTCTCACCATCGGCGACATCGGCGTGCTGTCGGGCATCATCCACATCGGCGACGAGGCGATGTTCGAAGCGGCGCGCGACGAACTCGCCGTCCGAGGCCTCGGAATCGTCGGCATCTCCTCCGCGCCGGAGGAGTCTGCCGCGCGCTACGACGTGCCGTGCGTGCCTCGTCTCGGCTTCGCCGGCCTGGCGCGCGACGCAGCAGTCCGCCGTTCGGCGCTGCTCACGGATGCGGCTGCCGGCCGTACCCGGCTCGACGCGGGGGATCCTGCACAGTCGGTCCTGGACGCGCTCGACGAGTCGTCGGGCGTGCTCATCGCGGGCGGGGGCAATCTGGCATCCCGCTGGCCGGTGCACATCTACGAACGCACCACGCTGGCCGCGATGGCGCGGGCCCGCGGTCTGCCGGTCGTGGTGTCGGGACAGACGTTCGGGCCCGACCTGGAGGCAGGCGATGCCGAGCGCGTCGCCGCCATGGCCCGCTCCGCCCTGTACACCGGCGTGCGTGAGCCCGCCTCGGCGACGCTCGCACGCGGGTGGGGCGTCCGTGTCCGTGCCGGCGTCGACGACGCCTCGTTCCTCGGACAGGGGCCGCGTAGCGGTGAGGGCCCGGATGCGTCAGATCGTGTACTCGTCAGCCTGTCCGGCTGGTTCGCGGGACGCCCGGCGGATGAGACCGAGCGCGACATAGCCGTGCTGCTCGACCGTGCTGCCGACACCGTCGGACCCGTCGTGTTCCACGCGCACTTTGGTCCCGCGTCGGCAGACTCCGAGCCGTCGGGCGATGCCGCGCTGCATGAGCGGGTGCGGGCGCGGATGCGCAATGCGAGCGAGGTGGTCCCGAGCGGCGACTCAGTGTCGGCTGCGCGCCTGGCTCGTACATCGCGGCTCCTCGTGACCAGCCGCTATCACCCCGCGGTGTTCGCCGCGCCGGCGGGGGTTCCGGTCCTCGCACTCGCCGCCGACGCCTACACCCGCGTCAAACTCACCGGTGCGCTGGGCCATTGGGGTCAGGACGCCGTCGCCGACCTCGATGCGCTGGCAGATGCGCCCGCACGGCTCGCGGAGCTCGCCGCGTCCGGCGCGGCCGTGGCTCTCGCCGCCGCCGAGCGCCTTGATGATCACCGCGCGGACTCAGCCCGGTGGTGGGACGCGGTGGCGGACGCGCTGTGCTGAACGCATGAACGTCTGCGCTTCGCGGTGCGTCGGTCAGATGATGACGCGACGCACCGCGAAGCCCATCGATCAGCAGCCGTAGTAGAGCTCGGACTAGTGCCGGGTGGATGGCGGCTGTTGGTGACGGCTGGGATCCGTGTGATTCCGCGGTTTGGGGTGTTGTGTGGCGATGGGGACTGTTGGCGGGAAACGGCACGTTTGCGGACTTTCTGCGGACTGGCGATGACTCCCGACGACGACGAACCGGTCTACTTGACGTATGCCGAGGCGGGGAAGCGCGTCGGGCGTGACGACCGCTCAGTGCGGAGGTGGCATCGGGACGGGATGCCGATGGAATGGCGCACCGACGAGAGCGGGCAGAGGTTCCGCGTCGTCGAGGAGAGCGTGCTGCTGAAGTGGTGGCGCGAGCGGATGCTCTCGAGCCCGGTTCACCAGGCGCGGTTGCGTCGTGCAGCGATCGCGCGGGGCGAGACACCGCCTCCGATCCCGAAACGTGCACCGGAGCGGGCGCAGGGCGCGATTCAGCCTGCATCAGGCGCATCCCAGGTATCGGACGACGCCGACCCCGCTGAGGCCACCTCAGACGCGTTCCTGCGGGTGCTCGCCGAGCTCCCCGTCTTCCACGGTCAACGTGAGCATGCAGCGCTCATGCGCGCGATGCAGGATGAGCCGCCGGCGTGCGACGGGCTCGAGGTGTTCACCGCCGACCGCTTCGACGACCCCGAGCAGACCGTGATGATGCGCGGCATCTGCAGGGCGTGCCCGTTGCTCGACCTCTGCGCAGCGTTCGCCGCCGCTGGCAAGCCGACCGCGGGCATGTGGGCCGGCATGACACCCACCCAGATTCGGCAAGACGAGCGCCAAGTAGGGGGCGCGCGTTTATCTCGTTGAGCGCGTAATAAGCGAGTCGATTGGCTGTCGATAGGCTGAGGCGATGACGACGCCCGAAGCATGGATCAGTTCGATCAGCACCATCGTGCTCGTGCTGGTGACCGGGTGGTACGCATGGCTCACGCGTCGCCTCGCGAAGTCGGCAGAGGCTTCTGCCGCCAGTGCCGAGCGGACTGCGCAGATTGCCGCCCAAGCGCTCGCAGCGAGTGTTGCGGGAGTAGATGTTCGATTCACGGCAGCCCCGAACTATCAGCTCAGAGCCGACGAAACCGGCGCTCTTGGCGTTTCGATCTTTTGCGACGGCGCAACAGCGTTCATACATGAAGCGCGTCTCGACTGGGCGTACGAATGCACTGATCGGCGAGCCGATGGTGCTTCGTATGACACCATCGCTTCGGGCGTCGATCTCGTTCTTCTCGTCGATGAGGACGAGATGTTGCCAGCGCGTGTCCACCGTGGAGAAGCCCTGCATTTCATTACGGATCCCGAAGTCACGATGAGTCTTGATGCCGGCGCGTCCCGACTGGAGGTGTCGGTCTGGTACACCCTGGATGGGATCGGTGAACCTGTGCTGCGGCGCGCGGAGTACGACGATTTTGAAGAGCAAGCGCGGCTAGCCGCGGAGAATACCCGAGAATAGCGGACCCCCTCCGGAAAGCACCGGGGTAATGAGGCCCTGGGCACGACAGAGGGGCGCGGGCCGAAGCCCACGCCCCTCCGGGGTTAGTCGCCGAACTCGTCCGCCATAGCCATGTCCGACACACCCTCGAGCGCTTCCTCGACGCGACCATCGGCGCGGTCGTCGACGTACGCGTTGAACTCGCGACCGTCGACCACCAGCCGCAGCCGGTCGCCGGGACGCAGCCCACGGCGCTCCCACTCGCGGGTCTGCTCGGGGTTCAGCACCCGCTCCGGCTTCCCGGACAGGTTCACGCCCATCCCGCCGTGCGGCAGGATCCCGCCGTTGTCGTACAGGCCGGGCCAGACCCCGCCGTTCGCCATCGCCAGGTGCACGTGGTTGTAGTGCTGCGCCTTCACCCGCGACGACCACCCGGCGAACGGTCGCCCGTTGCGCAGCTGAGCTCCACCCGCAGGGGTGTAGATCAGCTCGGTCGCGTTCGGGAACAGCCGCTTGATCGAGTTGAACATCGCCATGCTCGGCGGGACGACGTCGATCGCCCGACCCTGCATGTGGTACGAGCCCTTCGCACCGCCGACGGAGGCGTTGCCCGCCGCCGACCGGTATGCCGACGAGATCCGCGCACCAGGGATGTTCTTCAGGACGATGGCCTGCATCGCCTTCCAGCCCATCCCGGCGCTGCCACGCGACGGCGGGTTGAACGACTTCGCGAGCTGTCGGACGAGGTTGATCGGCATCTGCCCGACCGTCCGACCGAAGAGGTTCTGTTCACCCATCAGGGGGCGGATGATCCCGTCGATCACGTGCTTCTGGATCGCGCGCACCGGGTCGGTCAGGAAGTCCCCGACGACCGAAGCGACGGAGGCGATGTTGTCGAGGACGTCCCCAGCGAAGTCGCTGAGGTCGCCCCACACGCCGCCGTTCTTGAACGCGAGCGACCCGGACCGGGCGGCGGCGTTCAGCGCGTCGACACCGGCCTTCCCGCCGACGAGGCGGGTGAACTCGGGTCGCATGATCGCCTCGCCGCCAGAGAGCGCCAGGCGCCCGCCCGTCGGCGATCCGTACACGATCGAGACCGCGTTCAGGACGGCTCGAGTCAAGGTCGAGGGCCTACCCGACGGGTTCCGCATCCATGACCTGCGGCATTACTTCGCCTCACTGCTCATCGCTGCCGGCCTCGACATCAAGACCGTGCAAGCGCGCGTGCGTCACGGGTCGGCGAAGCACACCCTCGACACCTACGGTCACCTCTGGCCAGACCGCGACGAGTCTTCCCGTAGCGCCGTGGCGGCAGCCCTCAGGAGCGAGATGACTCCAGGGCATCGATCCGGTCAGCCAGCAACCTGAACGCCTCGACGGTGGCAGTGAAGTTCTCATTCACAATGACGAAGCGCATGTCCGGCCCGTTGACCGGCGCAGCGACTCCCGGCTGGGGTGCCCGCTGCCGAATGCGCTCTTGCGCGTCGTTCCAGATCTGGTCGATTTCGTTTCGCAGGCTCATGATGATGACCGTAGCAACAAAAGAGCCCGTCCCAGCAGGACGCCGGGACGGGCTCTTCGTGAGATTCTGCGGACTCCCTGCGGACTAAGACCGGCTCAGTCGCAGGATTTGGCTAGCATCCGTAGTAGAGCTCGAACTCGTACGGGTGCGGGCGCTGGGCCATGGGCAGGATCTCGTTGTTGTACTTGTACTCGATCCACGTGTCGATGAGCTCCTGCGTGAACACGCCGCCCTCGAGCAGGAAGTCGTGGTCCTTGCGGAGTGCCTCGAGCGAGTCGAGCAGTGAGTTCGGCACCTGCGGAATGTTCGCGGCCTCCTCCGGGGGAAGCTCGTACAGGTCCTTGTCGATGGGCTCCATCGGCTCGATGCGGTTCTTGATGCCGTCGAGGCCCGCCATCAGCTGTGCGGCGAACGCGAGGTACGGGTTCGACGAGGCGTCCGGCACGCGGAACTCGATGCGCTTCGCCTTCGGGTTCGACCCGGTGAGCGGGATGCGGATGGCGGCCGAGCGGTTTCCAGCGGAGTAGGCCAGGTTCACCGGAGCCTCGAAGTGCTTCACCAGACGGTGGTAGCTGTTCAGCGTCGGGTTCGTGAAAGCGAGCACCGCGTGCGCGTGCTTCAGCAGGCCGCCGATGTACCAGCGGGCGATGTCGCTGAGCTGGCCGTAGCCGGCCTCGTCGAAGAACAGCGGCTTGCCGTCGAGCCACAGCGACTGGTGGGTGTGCATGCCCGAGCCGTTGTCGCCGAACAGGGGCTTGGGCATGAACGTGACCGTCTTGCCCCACTCCTCGGCGGTGTTCTTGACGATGTACTTGAACTTCAGGATGTCGTCTGCCGCGCTGACCATGGTGTCGAAGCGGTAGTTGATCTCCTGCTGGCCGGCGGTGCCGACCTCGTGGTGCGAGCGCTCGAGCTGGAAGCCCGAGTCGATCAGCCGCAGGGTCATGTCGTCGCGAAGGTCGGCGGTCTTGTCGACGGGGGCGACGGGGAAGTAGCCGCCCTTGAAGGGCGTCTTGTTGCCGAGGTTGCCACCCTCCTCCTCGCGGCCGGAGTTCCACGCGGCCTCCTCGGAATCGACCTTGTAGAAGCTCTCTCCGGCGGTGACCGAATAGCGCACGTCGTCGAAGATGTAGAACTCGGCCTCGGGGGCGAAGAACGCGGTGTCGGCGATGCCGGTGGAGGCGAGGTACTTCTCGGCCTTCTTGGCGACCTGACGCGGGTCCTTGCTGTAGATCTCGCCTGTGCGCGGGTTGTAGATGTCGAACACCATCACCAGCGTCTTCGCGGCGCGGAACGGGTCGATGTACGCGGTGGTGACATCGGGGATCAGCTGCATGTCCGACTCGTGGATGCTCGCGAACCCGCGGATCGACGATCCGTCGAAGAGCTGCCCGTCACGGAAGAAGTCCTCGTCGACCGTCGATGCGGGGATGTTGAAGTGCTGCTGGACCCCGGGAAGGTCGGTGAATCGGATGTCGAGGAACTTGATGTCGTTCTCTTCGATGTAGCGGATGACCTCTGCGGGCTCTGTGAACATGTACGACTCCTGATCGGGTATCGGTTGCATCAACCTTACGCAGATTATGTCGATGGCATTTCCCCGCCGTGTCCACCGTGTTTCGGGCATGTTACAGCCGCTCGATAAGCTGGACCGGTGAGTGACTACCCCGGCCAACGCCTCGGAATGCCCATCTCAGGACCGGGAAGCATCGCCCGCCCCGGCCGTCGCATCTCGGCCCTGCTGATCGACTACTTCGCGGCCACGATCATCGCGATCGGCTTCCTCGCCTACAACCCGCTCTCGCTGCCGGCCGAGGCCGGCTGGCGCCAGTTCGCTCCGATGATGGTGTTCGCCGTGCTGCAGATCGTCTTCCTGGCGACCGCCAACGGGAGCCCTGGGCACCGGATGCTCGGCATGCGCGTGCAGCGTCTGGACGGTGCCTGGGTGGGGCTGTGGCGTCCGATCGTGCGGACGCTGCTGCTGGTGTTCGTGATCCCTGCGGTGATCTGGGACACGGATCAGCGCGGCCTGCACGACAAGATCGCCGGCACCGTGCTGGTTCGCGGGTGAGCCGCGGGTCGATCTAGCCGCCGCGGTTGCGGCGGCGCATCTCGCGTGGAGCGCGACCACCGAGGAACGATCGGGCAGGGTCCACGAGGAACCCCTGACGCAGGGCCTCGCGCCCGATCAGCATCCGGAATCCCATCTCGTCGCGGTTGGTCAGGGTGACCTCGGCGTCGACATCCCTGCCCACCAGGCGCACGGGCGTCGTGATCACGATGCGGTGCTCGGTGTGCCCCGACGAGCTGCGAACGGCGCGTCGGTCACTCACACGCGTCTCGTGCACGACGGCGTCATCCGTGCTGTCCTGCCAGGGGTGCACCGTGAAGCGCACCCACTCCTCGCCGTCGCGCTCGAATTCGACGACGTCGAAGGCGTGCAGCGACGACGTTCGCGCACCGGTGTCGATCTTGGCCTTGAGCCAGTCGATCCCCAGTTCCGGCAGCCCGACCCACTCTCGCCACCCCGTGGACGTGTTTGAATGAGAGGACCGTGTCACTCCTACATCCTGGCAGGAAAAATCTGTGAAGATCGCCGTCCTCTCGCGTGCCCCGCAGTCGTACTCGACGCAGCGTCTCCGTGCCGCCGCGCAGCAGCGCGGACACAACGTGAAGGTGCTGAACACGCTGCGCTTCGCGATCGACCTCACCGCAGACGCGCCTGACCTGTTCTTCCGCGGCAGGCAGCTGAGTGACTACGACGCGATCCTGCCGCGTATCGGTAACTCGATCACCTACTTCGGCACAGCCGTGGTCCGGCAGTTCGAGCAGATGGACGTGTACACGCCGAACACCGCCAATGGCATCTCGAGCGCGCGCGACAAGCTGCGCGCCAACCAGATCCTGTCGCGACACAACATCGCCATGCCGCCGACCGCGTTCGTGCGCAACCGCGCGGACGTGCGTCCGGCGATCGAGCGGGTCGGCGGGGCCCCCGTGGTCATCAAGCTGCTCGAGGGCACGCAGGGCATCGGCGTGATCCTCGCCCCGCAGGTGAAGGTCGCCGAGGCCATCATCGAGACACTGCACTCGACGAAGCAGAACGTCCTCATCCAGAAATTCATCGCCGAGAGCCGAGGGCGGGACATCCGGGCGCTCGTCGTCGGCGACCGCGTCGTCGCGGCGATGCGCCGTGTGGCGGACGGAGACGAGTTCCGCTCGAACGTCCACCGTGGCGGTCGCGTCGAGCCCGTCACCCTGGACCCGATCTACGAGCAGACCGCAGTGCGCTCGGCGCAGATCATGGGGCTTCGCGTCGCCGGCGTGGACATGCTCGAGAGCGACGACGGTCCGCTGGTGATGGAGGTGAACTCGTCGCCTGGTCTGCAGGGCATCGAGGCGGCGACGAACCTCGATGTCGCCGGCGCGATCATCGACTACATCGCCAACCAGGTCGCATTCCCCGACATCGACATCCGTCAGCGGCTCAGCGTCTCGACCGGTTACGGTGTCGCGGAGCTGCTCATCCACTCGGGTGCGGAGCAGGTCGGCATGAAGCTCGGCGACCTCGGCCTCTGGGACCGCGACATCACGGTGCTCACCCTGCACCGGGGTGTCAGCGTGATCCCGAACCCGCGCAAGCATGTCGAGCTAGAGGCAGAGGATCGGCTGCTGTGCTTCGGCAAGCTCGAGGAGATGCGCTCGATGATCCCCGAGAAGCGCCGTCGACGGCCGCGCGTGCGCCGCCTGCCCAAGGAGCCGCTCGGCGAGTGACATACCGAGAACGGCCCCCGTCGTTGCGACGGGGGCCGTTCGGTGCATCTGGGCGGGCGGTCAGCGCGGGCGCTGCGACCGCACTCGTGTGGGGTCGATGCCCTTCGGGATGGGCAGCGACGACAGCGACTGCGACACCGAATCGATGCGGCGGATGACCGCGGCCATCGTGGCCTTGTCGATGGCCTTCGGCAGCTTCTTGATCGTCTTCGACAGATCAGCGATGGCGACGTCCTCGTCGCCGTGGCCCACGTAGAGCACTGTGACGGGCACGCCGTGCGCGACGCGCTGCGCCTTCTGCCGCTCTTCGTTGATCAGGCGCGTGAGGCGACCTCGAGCGCCCTCGCCGACGATCACGATGCCGCCACGACCGACCACGCGATAGACGGCCTCCTGCGTCTTGGGGTTGATGCCGACGGGAGTGTCGGATGCCGACCAGTTGCGTCCGAGGCTGGTGCTCAGCACGTGACCGCTCGCGCCGGGCATCCCGTCGATCTTGGCGTACATCGCCGTGGTGGACAGGCGGGTCATCAGGAACATGGCGCCGAGCACGCCGAACATGAGACCGGTGAAGCCCCAGAGGATGAGGCCGAGCACCGAGGCGCCGCTGATGAGGAAGCCGATGATCAGACCGATGAGCACGCCCGCGACGAGGATGGCGACCTGCGCCCACGGCAGCCAGCCGTACACGTCCCGTGTGAAACGGAACAGGGAACGGATCTGCGAGAAGAAGCCGGGCCGCTTCTCGGTGACGGGAGCACTCTTTGCCATGCATACAGCCTACCGATTCCCGGGCCGGCCGTTCTTCCTGCACAGCCCGCCTCGACGTGGATTCCGTCCCCAAAGCGCGGATTTCCGGTCCATCGCCCCGTGATGCGCGCTGGGATGGACGGATGGATGAGACGGCAGTGCTGGCACCGGGTGCGCATCGGGTCATTCGGATGCTCGATCGACAGGAGTCGGCGTACCGCGGCGATCTGATCAGTGACGGCGAGCGGCGGGGCGTGCGCGTGGATGCGGAGACCGTGCCGGACGCGCTGTGGGCTTTCGCCGGCGCGGAGCATGTGGCCGGCGTGCGCGACGTGGTGCGCAGGGCTGATGGGCACGACGCGGTGCTGCCGTGGTGCGCCGACCAGGTCGAGGTGTTCCTCGGACGGCGAACGGCCGCGGAGGCGGGCCTGTCTGCGGGGGAGACCGTGACCCTGGTGGGCAGCATGATGCGCGGGATCGTGGAGGTCGCCGATCGCAGCGTTTCCGGCAGATGGTGGCTGACCGATGAGGCATGTCCGATGTTCGCGCCGGGGGAGGGCGCCGGGTGTGCAGAGGAGGCCGTCGCGATCATCACACGGCTGCGCGAGAGCGGCACCGATCGTGCGATGGATCGGCTGCTGGGCGAGATCGCAGGTGCTGCGGGGGACTGGAGAGTCGTGCTGCGCTCGGCTGAGCGGTGGGAGAACGAGCTGACCGATCTCGCGGCGCCGCGTCCGCTGGGTCGTGAGCTCCCTTCGGCGCCGGCCGTGGCGATCGAGGCGGACCGCTCGTGGCTGCTCGCCGATGTCGATGCGGTTGCGGAGCAGCCGCATGCCGTGCGGCTGGCTTGGGGTCGGATCGCGGAGAGGGCTTCGAGCGCGGGCCGCCGGATTCTCGAGCGCCTACCCGGTCGAGGTCGAGTCGCCGCGCTGCTCGCCCGCGGGAGGGCTCAAGGGACGAAGTCAGGGCGGCTGCGTGTGATTCTCGCCGGAGCGGCCGCCGCCGGGGCCGTTCTCGCAGGCGGATTGATGTGGCCGTCCTCCGACGAGGATTCGGCTGCAACAGAGCGTCCGGTCGGCGACACGTCAGGTCAGCAGTCGGCCCACGCCGGCAGCGGGCCGACCGCATCGCCGGGCGTGACACCGGCGGGGGCTGCGACACCCGACGAGGCTGGGTCGGCGACGGATGCGGTACCGGGTCTGCATCCGTCGCCGAGCCCTGACGGCCTGAAGGACGGCTCGGCTGAGCAGCAGGCGGTCGCGCTGCTTGAGGCTGTCGCCGCATGTGAGGACGCGAGGGACGCCGTGTGCGAAGACGCAGTCGTCGATGGCTCCGGCGCCCTCGTGCAGGAGCGCCTCGCCGGAGCGGACGCGAGCCGCCCGGTGACAGCGGTGGAGGACTACGGCGACGTCAGCGTGCTGCGACTCGGGCCATCGGGCGAAAGAGGCGAGCAGATGCTCGTGCTCGTGCGCCAGAAAGACCGATGGCTGGTCCGCGACGTGTATGACGTCGCTGACCAGCCATCGGATGCGGGCTGAGCGAGCTCAGATCCCGAGATTCGCGGTGAACTCCGCCGACTCGAGACGGGTCTTGATCGCGCCGAGGAAGCGAGCAGCGTCCGCGCCGTCGATCGTGCGGTGGTCGTACGAGATCGCCAGGTACACGTACGAGCGGACCGCGATGGCATCCACTCCGTCGACCGTGACGACGCCGGGCCGCTTGAAGACGACGCCGGTGCCGAGGATCGCCGACTGCGGCAGGAACACCAGGGGAGTGTCGAACAGTGCGCCGCGCGAACCCGTGTTGGTCACCGTGAAGGTGCCGCCGGCGAGCTCGTCGGGCTTCAGCTTGTTGTCGCGCGTGCGAGCCGCCAGGTCGGCGATCTCCTGCGCGAGCTGGGCGATGTTCTTGGTTCCCGCATCGCGGACGACGGGGGTCAGCAGTCCGCGCTCGGTGTCGACCGCGATCGAGATGTTCTCGCTCGCCGGGTAGACGATCGAGTCGCCGTCGACGGTCGAGTTGATGATCGGGAACGCCTGCAGCGCTTCGGCGGCTGCGAGGGTGAAGAACGGCAGGAACGACAGCTTTGCGCCGGTCTTCTGGTTGAACTCGTCCTTCTTCGCGTTGCGGAACGCCGCCAGCTTGGTGACGTCCACTTCCACGAACGTGGTCAGCTGCGCGGTCTGCTGCATCGACGCGACGGCGCGCTCTGCCACGACCTTGCGCAGACGCGACATCTTCTGCGTGGTGCCACGCAGCGGCGAGACCTCGAGCGGCGCGGGGGCCGGAGCCGCGGCCGCGGCGGCAGGAGCCTGCGACTTCGACTCGGCTGCCTTGAGGACGTCCTCCTTGCGGATGCGTCCCCCGACACCGGTGCCGGTGACGGTCGACAGGTCGATACCTTGCTGGCTGGCCAGGCGGCGCACCAGCGGAGTCACGTAGAGCGAGTCGGAGTCAGCCGAGGCGGGCGCCTCAGCCGCCGGAGCTGCCGGCGCGGGAGCGGCCGCTTCTGCCGCGGGCGCCTGCTGGGCGGCGGCCGGTGCCTCAGCTGCCGGGGCCGGTGCCTCGGCCGCGGCGGCCGGTGCCTCAGCCGCGGGGGCCGGTGCCTCAGCTGCTGGGGCCGGTGCCTCGGCGGCGGGACCCTCTGCGGCGGGTGCGGCAGCAGCCGGAGCGCCGGAGCCGATGCGGGCGAGCACAGCGCCGACCTCGACGGTCTCGTCCTCGTCAGCCAGGATCTCCTGCAGCGTACCCGCGACGGGCGACGGGATCTCGGTGTCGACCTTGTCGGTCGAGATCTCGAGCAGAGCCTCGTCGACGGCGACATCATCGCCGACCTGCTTCAGCCAGCGGGTGACGGTTCCCTCGGTGACGCTCTCACCCAGTTCGGGGAGAACGACGTCCGTCGCATCTCCCGATGCCGCGGGGGTCGGCGCCTGGGCCTGGTCGGATGCCTGCGAGGCCTCTACCTCGTTCTCGGCAGGAGCAGCCGTGGACTGCGCCTCCTGCGCGGGCGCCTCGTCGGCGGCCGGAGCCTCGGCTGCGGGTGCGTCGCCGCCGGAAGCTGCCCCGCTGCCGTCGCCGATGCGCGCGAGCAGCGCGCCGACCTCGACGGTCTCGTCCTCGGCGACGAGGATCTCCTCGATGACGCCGCTGACGGGGGACGGGATCTCGGTGTCGACCTTGTCGGTCGAGATCTCCAGCAGGCCTTCATCGGCCTGCACGGTGTCGCCGACCTGCTTCAGCCAGCGAGTGACCGTGCCCTCGGTGACGCTCTCCCCGAGTGCGGGAAGGACCACGGCTGTGCTCATGTCGAGTCTCCTTCGGAAAATTGTGATGCCCCCAGCTTAGTGACCTGGGAGTCTACGGATATTTGTGCGTTCCTACAGCGCGTGCAGCGGTTTTCCGGCGAGTGCGAGGAAAGCCTCGCCGAGCGCTTCGCTCTGCGTGGGGTGCGCATGGATGAGCGGTGCGATGTCCTCGGGGTGCGCCTCCCAGGCCACCGCGAGCTGACCCTCGGTGATGAGCTCGCCGACGCGGTCGCCCAGCATGTGCACACCGAGAACCGGGCCGTCTTTGCGTCGCACGACCTTGACGGTGCCGCCGGTGCCGATGATCTCGCTCTTGCCGTTGCCTGCCAGGTTGTACTCGTACGAGACGACGCTGTCGGCACCGTGGGCCGCCACGGCTGCTTCCTCGGTGATGCCGACCGAAGCCACCTCAGGGCTGCAATAGGTGACGCGGGGAATCTGCGACTCCGGGAGGGTCGGAACCTCCATGCCGGCGATGCGCTCCGCGACCGCGATGCCCTGCAGGAACCCGCGGTGCGCGAGCTGCAGACCCGGCACGATGTCACCGACGGCCCATACGCCGGGCACTGCCGTGCGCAGCTGCTCGTCGACCGTGACGAAACCACGCTCCAGGCCGACTCCAGCCTCCTCGAACCCGAGTCCGGCCGTGGCGGGACCTCGACCGACGGCGACGAGCAGATAGTCGGCGCTGAAGGTCTTGCCGTCCTCCAGCGTCACCGTCACCTGGGTGTCGTCCTGCTCGGCTCTCTGGAAGCGCGTACCGAGCGAGTACGTGATGCCCCTGCGACGGAAGGCGCGCTCGAGCCCCTTGCTCAGCACGATGTCCTCGTTGGGCACGAGGTGCGGCAGGGCTTCGACGATCGTCACCTCGGCGCCGAACGACTTCCACACGCTGGCGAACTCGACGCCGATGACGCCGCCGCCGAGGATGATGACGCTGCTCGGCACCTCGTCGAGAGCGAGCGCATGCTCGCTGGTGAGGATGCGCCCCCCGATCTCGAGACCCGGCAGTGAGCGGCTGTACGAGCCGGTCGCGAGGATCACATCGCCGCCGACGTAGCGGTCGTCGCCCACTACGACCGTGCGATCGGCCTCGAGGCGACCCTCGCCGCTCACGGTGGTGATGCCTCGGGCCTTGATCAGGCCCTCGAGCCCTTTGAACTTCTTGGCGACGATGCCCTCGCGGTACGCGCGGACGCCGGCCGCGTCGACGGACTCCAGGGTCGCCGTCACGCCCACCGAGGCAGCAGACCGGACGTGGTCTGCGACCTCGGCGGCGTGCAGCAGAGCCTTGGTGGGGATGCAGCCGCGGTGAAGGCAGGTGCCGCCGACCTTGTCCTTCTCGATGAGGGCCACCTTCTTGCCCAGCTCGCTGGCGCGCAGCGCCGCGGCGTACCCGCCGCTGCCTCCGCCGAGGATGACGACGTCGAACTCGTGCGTGGCCATCAGGACTCCGTGACCGATGCGCGTGCGAAGGCGATGAGGGAGCGGACGGCTGCGCCGGTCGGCCCCTTCTCAGTGAAGCCGTACGGTGCGCCCTTGTGCTCGCTGGACCCGGCGATGTCGAGGTGCACCCACGGGATCCGCGGCGCGTCGTCTGCGTCCGTCGTCCGGCCGACGAACCGGCGCAGGAAGAGGCCGGCGAACAGCGAGCCGCCAGAACGGTCGCCCATGTTCGCATTGATCATGTCCGCGATCTGCGAGTCGAGGCTCTCCTCCATGAACTCGGGGAGCGGCAGCGCCCATGCGTCCTCGCCGACCGACTCGGCGGCGGCGAGGTACTCGGCGACGGCATCGTCGTCGCCCATGACGCCGGTGTGGCGCATGCCGAGGGCAACGATGATCGCCCCCGTGAGGGTCGCGACGTCGATGATGACATCGGGGTTCTCGCGGCTGGCGGCGACGAGGCCGTCCGCCATCACCAGACGACCCTCAGCGTCCGTGTTCAGCACCTCGACCGTCTGGCCGTCGAGCATTCGCAGCACATCGCCGGGGCGCGTGGCCCGGCCGGAAGGCATGTTGTCTGCGATGCAGAGGAAGGCGGTGACGCGCACCGGGAGCTCGAGTGCGGCGATCGCGCGGAGCGCTGCCAGCGAGGTTGCCGCTCCCGCCATGTCGAACTTCATGCCCACCATGCCGGTCGCCGGCTTGAGCGACAGTCCGCCGGTGTCGAACGTGATGCCCTTGCCGACGAGGGCGATGTGGCGCACGGCGTTCGAGGGGGAGTAGTCGAGGCGAACCAGGCGCGGCGGCCGATCGGAGCCGCGACCGACGCCGAGGATGCCGCCGTAGCCCTGCTCCTCGAGCTGCTTCTCATCGAGGACCTCAACCGTGACCGGCAGATCCGCGACGGCCTTCGCCGCCTCGTCTGCGAGCTGCGCGGGGCTCTGCCATTCGGCGGGCACCGACACGAGGTCCTTGACCAGGGCGACGGCCTCCGCGACCGTGCGAGCGTGCTCGAGTGCGCCGTCGCCGATGGCTGCTGCGTGCAGGACGATGGCGTCTGCCCGGCTCGGCTTCTTCTCGGACCGGTAGTCGTCGAAGCGGTAGCCGCCGAGCAGGGCGCCCTCGGCCGCAGCGTCCGCGTACTGGCCGAGGTCGCCGGCGAAGCCGATCGACACCGTCGCGAAGCCGGTCAGCGACCGGACGGCGGTTGCGACGGCGTCGCGCACGGCGGCGGCGTCGGGCTGCTTGCCGGCGCTGACGACGGCGAGCGGCGCCGACGTCACTGTCGGCAGGTGCACGCGGGTGTATGCGGAAGGGGTTCCCTTGTACCCGATGCCTGCCAGGGTGTCGGCGAGGCCCTCGAACGCGCTCAGCGAGTCAGCGGCGGTGGAGGGATCGGGGATGACGAGCACTGCGGCGTCTGCGGTGCCTCCGGGGAACGGATCGGTCGTGTGCGAGATCACGGGAAGCGTCATGCCTCCATCCTATGGACGGGGACGCGCGTGACGCCGTGCGGGCGAAGCCGTGTTCGCTGTGAGCATTCACCTCGCCGCCCCGGGCCCGGACACGCCTCGTAGCATGGACACATGCCGTCACCTGCAGACCTCTTCGAGTTGGTCCCCGGTGCGCCGGACGTGCCGACCGGCCTGCCTCTGGTCATCCTGCTCACCGGCTTCACCGACGCGGGCAGCGCGGTCGCCGGTCTCATCGACCACCTGAACGCCACCACTGATCCGACTCCGCTCGCCGTGTTCGACAGCGACGCGCTGCTGGACTACCGCGCCAGGCGCCCGATCGTGCTGTTCGACCAGGACCACCTCACCGAATACCGGCCGTCACGGCTCGAGCTCTCGATCGCGCATGACGCGCTCGGGCAGCAGTTCCTGCTGCTGTCGGGCTACGAGCCGGACTTCGCGTGGAACGCCTTCGCCGGTGCAGTCGTCGATTTCGTCGAGGCCTTCCAGGTGTCGACCGTGACCTGGGTGCACTCGATCGCGATGCCCGTTCCCCACACCCGCCCGCTCGGTGTGACGGTCAGCGGAAATCGCCGCGATCTCACGGCGGTGCACTCCGTGTGGCGCCCCCGTACGCAGGTGCCTGCGACCGCGGCGCACCTGCTCGAGTTCCGACTTATAGAGAGCGACGTGCGGGTCGCGGGGTTCGTGCTGCTCGTGCCTCACTATCTCGCGGACACCGAGTATCCCGACACGGTCGTCACCGCGGCCGACAAGCTGATGGCGGGCACCGGGCTGGTCCTGCGCATGGATGCCGTCCACGAGCGCGGCGAGGAGTTCCACGCGCGCGTCACCGAGCAGGTGCAGGGCAGTGAGGAGCTGATGCAGATGCTGCGTGGGCTCGAGCAGCGTTACGACGCCTACATGGCCGGGCGCGAGGACTCAGGAGAAGAGGCCGGATTCGACGAGCGCGATCTGCCGAGCGCCGACGAGCTCGCCGCCGAGCTGGAGCGCTATCTCGCGACGCGGCGTCCGGGCGACGACGACAAGCAGCGCTGAGCCGACGCGCGGATCGGGCGAAGAGGAGCAACCCATCGCCGGTGTGTGTGATAATGGATGTCTGACCCGTTGTCAACAGACATTCCTCGCGAATGGACTTGACAAGGGTCTTACTAGTGTCCGAAATGGCTCGGAGCGTGTGCACCGCTCCGTGAAAGGCGAAACGTGACTCCTGCCACGAGCAAGAACTCCCGGACGACCAAGACGAAGACCGCTGTCGAGACCGAGTCCGCCGAGGTCGAGACGGTCGACGCCGCCGAGGCGGCGCCCAAGAAGGCGACGAAGGCGGCCGCAAAGGCTCCGGCGAAGAAGGCGCCCGCCCGTCGCACGGCGAAGAAGAAGGACGATGAGTCCGCCGAGGTCGAAGACGAGGCCGTCGAGACCGAGGAAGCCGACGAGGAGGAGGGCGACAAGAAGCCCGCCTTCACCGAGCCGCTTCCGACCGGCGCGATCGTCCTCACGTCGAAGGATGAGGACGACGTCCCCGTCTACTCGACGCAGATCACCGGTGCCACGGCGGACCCGGTCAAGGACTACCTGAAGCAGATCGGAAAGGTCGCTCTGCTGAACGCGGCCGAAGAGGTCGAGCTCGCAATGCGCATCGAGGCGGGTCTCTTCGCCGAGGAGAAGCTGTCGACGATGTCGGCGGCCGAGAAGTCGAGTCAGCTCGGACTCGACCTGCAGTGGGTCGCACGCGACGGTCAGCGCGCGAAGAGCCACCTGCTGGGCGCGAACCTGCGTCTCGTCGTCTCGCTGGCGAAGCGCTACACCGGGCGTGGCATGCAGTTCCTGGACCTGATCCAGGAGGGCAACCTGGGTCTCATCCGCGCGGTCGAGAAGTTCGACTACACCAAGGGCTTCAAGTTCTCGACGTACGCCACCTGGTGGATCCGTCAGGCGATCACCCGCGCCATGGCCGACCAGGCGCGCACCATCCGCATCCCCGTGCACATGGTCGAGGTCATCAACAAGCTCGCCCGAGTGCAGCGCCAGATGCTGCAGGACCTGGGCCGCGAGCCCACGCCCGAGGAGCTCTCGCGTGAGCTCGACATGACCCCTGAGAAGGTCGTGGAGGTGCAGAAGTACGGTCGCGAGCCGATCTCGCTGCACACCCCGCTCGGCGAGGACGGCGACAGCGAGTTCGGTGACCTCATCGAGGACACCGAAGCCGTGGTTCCTGCCGACGCCGTCGGCTTCACCATGCTGCAGCGTCAGCTCGAGCAGCTGCTCGACTCGCTGTCCGAGCGCGAGGCCGGCGTGATCCGGATGCGCTTCGGGCTCGGCGACGGTCAGCCGAAGACCCTCGACCAGATCGGCGACACGTTCGGCGTCACGCGCGAGCGCATCCGCCAGATCGAGTCGAAGACGATGGCGAAGCTGCGTCACCCGAGCCGTTCGCAGTCGCTGCGGGACTACCTCGAATGATGTCAGAGGCCAACGAGGGCAAGGCCCTCACCGTCGAGGTCGGGGGCACGTCGTACCAGCGCATCCCGATCCGCACCCGGGTGGTCATGCCGGGCGACTCTCTCGAGGAGTTCATCCGCGAGTACGCGCCGGAGCACCTGCGCGCCGGAGACATCCTCTTCGTCACCGAGAAGATCGTCGCGATCACGCAGGGGCGGTCGTTCCGCCTCGACGAGATCCACCCGCGCCCACTGGCCCGCTTCCTGTCGAAGTACGTCACGCGAACGCCGTACGGCATCGGGCTCGGCATGCCCGAGACCATGGAGATGGCGCTGCGCGAGTGCGGCACTCCGCGCATCCTGTTCGCCGCCGCGGTCTCGGCCGTGACGAAGGCGCTCGGTCGCAAGGGCGATTTCTACCGGATCGCCGGCGACAAGGCCCGGGCCATCGACGGACCCACCTCCGGCACCATCCCGCCGTACAACAAGGCAGTGGTGCTCGGGCCGGAGAAGCCTCAGCAGGTGGCTCGCACCCTCCAGAGGCTCGTCGGCATCGAGGGTGTGGACGTCGCGGTCGTCGACATCAATGACATCGGCGGCAACATCCTCGGCTCGACGCTCGATCGTGCGGGCGAGCAGCGTCTCGTCGAGATCCTGAGCGACAACCCTCTCGGTCAGGGACACCAGTCGACGCCCCTCGGAGTCATCCGCCGCGCCTGAGACTCAGGCGGCACAGAGATATGAGAAAGGCCCGGGCATCAGCCCGGGCCTTTCTCATATGTCAGTGGCCGATCGCGGCGCGATATCGAGGGCGGTGGCCGGTGCGGATGCCCGACACAGACGGCTTGTTCTCGTAGACGCCGGCGCCCCAGTTTCCCTCCACGAGCACGGGGCCGTTCGGAGTGATGACGAAGTCCCAGCCGACGTACTGCACCTGAGGCACGACGCGCGCGACCTCGTCGACGAATGTGCGCAGCTGATCCATCAGCGGCAGCTGGAAGTCGGCTATGCGGAAGCCCGAGTCGGGGTGGTCGACATGCACGTGACCGTGCGAGTCATAGCCTGCGGAGCGGGCGTGACCGTCGTCGTCGAGCATGGTGTAGAACCCGCCGAAGCTCATCTGGTCGCTGACCTCGCCGCGGCCGAACTTCTGGGCGATCGCGAGGATGTGCGTCTGACTGCCATCGAAGAATGCGGTCACGCGCGTGGTGTTGACCGTGCCCGGGCAGACGGCGGCGAGGTCTGCGTGCTGCACGATGACCTCCTCGAGCAGCAGCTCGCCGCGCTCGAGGCGCTCGCGGTGGAACGCCTTCCAGTCGGTGACGTCGGCGGAGTGGTAGCGCCGCACGCCGCTGCCTGCCTGGCCCATGGGCGTCTTGGCGATGATGGTTCCGTGCTTCGAGACGAACTGCTCGACCGCATCGGCGTTCGACTCGTCGACGATCATCCACTCGCGGCGCAGGTAGGCGTCGAAGACCTTGTTGAACTCGATCTTGTCGTGGAAGAAGTGCCGGTACTCGGGGGCATCGAAGCGCTGCGAGTACTGGTTCGAGATCGGGTGGGTCATATATGTCTCGCGCTCGGCCTTCGACAGGATCGCGAAGTCGAAGTCGACGTAGTCCTGGAAGCCGACATTGTGTCTCGCGGCGCTCCAGATCATGTCCGCGACGACGGCAGGCACCGGCTTGCCGTGCTCGGCGCGCACCTCCTTCGCGCGGGTGAAGACGGACCCGACGTCGATTCGGGTGGCGCGCTGAACGAGGTAACGAAGGCGGGGGGCGAGGCCCAGGCCCTTGGCTGGCATGCACATCTCCAGTCGGTGTCGGAAGATTCCAGTCTACGTGCGAGCGGTACTGTGGAAGTGTGAGCCCGACCGCCAGCAGCAGTCTTCCGCGCGCTCTGGTGTCGAAGAAGGCTCTTCGGTCCGGGGCCGAGGCCGTGCTGGCGCAGGGCGGGTCGGTGTTCGACCTGAGGGCGGATGCCTGGGGCCACGGCGTGGCCGAGGTCGCTCGCATCGTTCTCGACGCCGGTGCCTCCGCCGTACTCGTCGACGAGGTCGACCTGGCGCCTCTGACGGCGCTCGGGATGCAGGCCTCGTGCAACACGTCGCCCGACGCGGACTCGAGCATCCTGTTCGGTCTGCCTGGTTCCGGAGTGCGACCAGCGCTGCGCCTCACGGGCGCTGTGCTCTCCACCAAGCCCCTCGAGGTCGGTGACGGAGTTTCATACGGCTACCTGTACCGCGCCTCGCGGAGGACGCGAGTCGCGCTCGTCACGGGCGGGTACGCGCAGGGCGTCGTGCGCTCACTGGGCAACCGCGCCCACGTCGAGATCCGCGGAGACCTGCATCCGGTCGTCGGACGCGTCGCGATGGACGTGTGCGTGGTCGAGATCGGCGATGCGCTGATCGAGGAGGGTGACGAGGTCATCTACTTCGGCGGAGACGGACCGGCCGCGCAGCACCTCGCCGAATGGAGCAGCATCACCGGTCTCGCCGCGGCCGAGCTGGTCACCGTCGTCGGCATGAACGCGCGAAGGGAGCACGTCTCATGAACTCCGTTCCCGAGCTCACGATCTCGCGGTCTGCGCTGCGTTCGAACATCGCCGCTGTCGCTGCGCATGTCGCGCCGAGCGAGGTGATGCTCGTCGTGAAGGACGATGCGTACCGTCATGGTCTCGACTTGGTCGTGCAGACCGCTGATGACGTGCGCTGGTTCGGCTCGTACGACGTGGCCACCGCGCTGCGCATCCGCGCGCTGCGAGGTGATGCGCGCGTGTTCGCCTGGGCGATCGCGTCCGGTGAGGAGGTCGCCTCGGCGATCTCGGCCGACGTCGACCTCGGTGTCGGCACCGTCGGGTACCTGCAGCGCGTGATCGAGACGGCCGCCCGCCTCGGCCGGACCGCGCGCGTGCATCTCAAGATCGACACCGGGCTGCACCGCAACGGTGTGCGACCCGAGGAGTGGTCCGGTTTCGTGAAGACGGCCATGAAGGCGCAGCAGCGCTCCGATATTCATGTCGTGGGGGTCTGGAGTCACCTGAGCGAGGCCAGCGATGCCGACGACGATGACTCCGCGGCCGTCTTCCGCGCAGCGACGGCCGAACTCCGCGACGCCGGTGCCGAGCTCGAAGCCGAGCATCTGACCGCATCTGCGGCGTCCTGGTGGCGTCCGGAGCTCCGCGGGACTCTCAGCCGCATCGGGGCGTTCTGCTACGGCATCCGCTCGGGCGACGGCCCGCAGATCCCCGGCGTCGTGCCCATCGCCGCCCTCACCGCATCAGTCGACCGAGTGGAAGCTGATCGTGTCGAAGTCGGCCTCGGCGCGCTGCACGGCCTGCCTTCCACCCTCGTCGGCCAGGTCGTGTCGACGCCGGGGGGCCTGCGACGCATCCTGCACATAGGCGCGCACAGCAGCGTCGTGGAGAGCTGGGATGCCCCCGAGGTCGGCGATCGCGTGCGGATCTACGGCGCCGGCGAGCATGGCGAAGCCGACGTCACCGCCCTCGGCGAGCGCATCGGCTCGATCGGCGAGGAGATCGCGCTGCGATTGTCGCCGCGCGTGCGGCGCGTCGTCGTCGACTGACGCGCCCGCGCTCGGTGCTGAGTCCGCTCAGGCCTCGATGAGGCGGGCGGTCTCGTCGTGCCACGAGGTGGCGACGGCGCGCAGCTTCTCCTCGTACTTGCGTCCGTGGTGCGCGCAGAACAGCATCTCGGTGCCGTTGACCTCGGCGGCGATGTACGCCTGCGCTCCACAGGAGTCGCAGCGGTCCATCGCAGTGAGGCGGTACTCGACAGTCTCGCGCTCAGTCGTAGCGTTCATCTCGGTGCCTCCTCAGCGATCAGATCCTTTGAGATCGTGCTCAATACAACCACGCGCTGCCTGTGCGCATGCCCGTATCGCGGCGTGTTTCGCTGTGCGCGTACGCATGCCGTCCGCACTTGCGCCGCCGGGAGTGTCGTGGAGCGGGCGCGTCGGTGCGCCGAAATAGAATCGATCATTGTGACTGCCGAGTATTCCGCCCACCATCTCCAGGTTCTCGAGGGCCTCGAGGCCGTGCGCAAGCGCCCCGGCATGTACATCGGGTCGAACGGCTCGCCTGGTCTCATGCACTGCCTGTGGGAGATCATCGACAACTCCGTCGATGAGGCAGTCGCGGGCAATGGCTCGAAGATCGACATCACTCTGCATGACGACGGCAGCGTCGAGGTCGCCGATCGGGGCCGAGGCGTGCCCGTCGACGTCGAGCCTCGCACCGGCCTCACCGGCGTCGAGGTCGTCTACACGAAGCTGCACGCCGGAGGGAAGTTCGGCGGTGGATCGTACGCGGCCTCCGGCGGCCTGCACGGTGTCGGCGCTTCCGTGGTGAACGCGCTGTCGGAGCGTCTCGACGTCGAGGTCGATCGCGGCGGCAAGACCTACGCGATGTCGTTCCACCGTGGCGAGCCCGGTGTGTTCGCCGACGACGGCAACCCTCGTCCGGATGCCCCGTTCACCCCGTTCGAGCAGCGCAGCGAGCTGCGCGTCGTCGGCAAGGTCGCGAAGGGCGTCACCGGAACCCGGGTGCGCTACTGGGCCGACCGCCAGATCTTCACGAAGGACGCGGCGTTCCAGCTCTCCGAGCTCGAGACGCGCGCGCGCCAGACCGCTTTCCTCGTACCAGGACTCGAGCTTCAGATCCGTGACGAGCGCCCGCTCTCGACGCCGTCTCCCGAAGGAGATGCACCCGCGCAGCCGCGCATCACCTCGTATCTCTACGAGGGGGGCATCTCGGAGTTCGTCGAGTTCCTCGCATCCGATGCACCGGTGACCGACACCTGGAGGATCCAGGGCAGCGGCCGGTTCACCGAGACCGTTCCCGTGCTGCAGCCCGACGGCCACATGAAGGCGACCGAGGTCGAACGCGAGTGCGAGGTCGATGTGGCGCTGCGCTGGGGCACCGGCTACGACACGACGGTCCGCTCGTTCGTCAACATCATCGCAACACCCAAGGGCGGTACGCATCAGCAGGGCTTCGAGCAGGAGCTGCTGAAGACGCTGCGCGCCCAGGTCGAGCAGAACGCCCGCCGTCTGAAAGTAGGCAACGACAAGCTCGAGAAGGATGACGTGCTCGCCGGTCTGACCGCCGTGCTCACCGTCACCGTCCCCGAACCGCAGTTCGAAGGGCAGACGAAAGAGGTGCTCGGCACACCCGCCGTCCGCACGATCGTCGCCCAGGTGGTGCGCAAGCAGCTCGCCGAGCGCTTCGCGTCGACCCGACGGGACGACAAGAACCAGGCGTCGATGCTGCTCGACAAGATCGTCTCCGAGATGAAGGCGCGTGTCTCTGCTCGTGCGCACAAGGAGACGCAGCGCCGCAAGACCGCGCTCGAATCGTCGTCGCTGCCGGCGAAGCTCGTCGACTGCAGGTCGAACGACGTCGAGCACAGCGAGCTGTTCATCGTCGAGGGCGACTCGGCGCTCGGCACCGCCCGTCACGCGCGCAACAGCGAGTTCCAGGCACTGCTGCCGATCCGCGGCAAGATCCTGAACGTGCAGAAGGCATCGATCAGCGACATGCTCGGCAACGCCGAGTGCGCCGCGATCATCACCACGATCGGGGCCGGCTCCGGCCGCTCGTTCGACATCAGCGCTGCACGCTACGGCAAGGTCATTCTCATGAGCGATGCCGATGTCGACGGGGCGCACATCAGGACCCTGCTGCTCACCCTCTTCTTCCGCTACATGCGGCCGCTCGTCGAAGCCGGACGCGTGTACTCCGCTGTGCCGCCGCTGCATCGCGTGATCGTGATGAATCCCGGCTCGAAGCCGAACGAGACCATCTACACCTACTCCGAGGCCGAGCTGCACACGCTGCTGGCGAAGCTGCAGAAGTCCGGCAAGCGCTGGCAGGATCCGATCCAGCGCTACAAGGGCCTGGGCGAGATGGACGCCGATCAGCTCGCGAACACGACCATGGAGAAGTCCGGTCGTCTGCTTCGTCGGGTCACGATCGAGGATGCGGAGTCGGCGGACGCCGCCGTGCGCACCTTCGAGCTCTTGATGGGCAGCGAGGTCGCTCCGCGACGGGAGTTCATCATGAGCTCGAGCGATCGGCTCAGCCGCGAATCCATCGACGCCTGATCCTCAGCACGTCGGACGCCCTCCGGCATGCATGAACAGGCCGGACGGCGCTGAGTGAGAGGCGGCGCGTGTCAGCCGATGACGGTGCCGACCGAGCCGATGACGGCATCCAGCGGCTGGCCCGAGCCGTCGCGCTTCGCACCCGACGGCGGCAGCACGCGCGCGGCGCCGTCTGCGCCGATGGCGCGGGGCTCTACGCCCACCCAGGCGAGACGCAGGCCGTCCTCGCCCTTGAGGAGAGCGTGCGCACGCACTCCTCCCGTGGCACGGCCCTTCGCGGGGAACTCGGCGAATGCCGACACCTTGGCGCGTCCGGCATCCGCCCCCGCGAGAGTTCCCTCGGAACCCGACACCGTGACGACCACGGCGTCTTCGGCTGAGGCCACGACCGTGAACGAGATCACCCGGCCCTTGGCGCTCAGTTTCATACCCGCCATCCCTCCGGCGGGCGCGCCCTGGGGACGCACGTTCGACGCCGGGAAATGCAGCAGCTGCGCATCCGAGGTGACGAACACCAGCTCCGTGTCATCGGGCGCCGGCGCGGCACCCACAACGACGTCCTTCGGCTTCAGCCCGATGATCTCGATCTCGGGACGCACCGCGAGCGACGAGGGGACGATGCGCTTGACCACGCCGTCCTTCGTGCCCAGAGCCAGGGGAGTGTCGTCGTCGAAGCGGATCAGAGCGATGATCCGCTCGGTGCGGTCTGTGATGCCGAGGTAGTCGGAGATGCGAACCCCCGCCCCGAGACCGACCGATGTGGCGGGAACTGCGGGGATGTCGACGGGCGTGAAGCGCACGACGCGGCCGGCGGTGGTGACGGCCCCGATCTCGCTGCGTGTGGTCGTCTCGAGTCGCGCCTGGATCGCATCGTGCTTGCTGCGGCGGGCGGGGGTCGTGATCGTCGCGCCCTGCTCGAGATCGACGCGGACGGCACGGCCCGTGGTCGACAGCAGCAGCGTCGTCGGGGCATCGGCGATCTGCAGATCGGCCGCGGTCTTGGTCGTGCGCGCCTTGGGCGGTGCGGCGTTGAGGAGCAGTGTCCGGCGGTGCGTGCCGAACTGCTCGGCCACGGCGTCGAGCTCCTTCGCGACCTGCGCGCGAACGAGCGCGGGGTCTGCGAGGAGCGTCTCGAGCTCGGCGATCTCCGCGAGCAGCTTGTCGCGCTCGGCCTCGAGCTCGAGGCGCGAGAACTTGGTCAGTCGGCGCAGGCGCAGCTCGAGGATGTACTCGGCCTGCACCTCGTCGAGCTCGAAGACCTGCTGGAGTCTGGCGCGCGCGGTCTCGGAGTCGTCGGAGGAGCGGATGACCTGGATGACCTCGTCGATGTCGAGGATGGCCAGAAGAAGTCCTCGAACCAGGTGCAGGCGCTCGTTGCGCCGGGCAAGGCGGTAGCGGCTGCGACGCGTGACGACCTCGATGCGGTGCTGCAGGTACACCCGCAGCAGCTCCTTGAGCCCGAGAGTGCGAGGCTGACCGTCGACCAGCGCGACGTTGTTGATCGAGAACGAGTCCTCGAGCGGGGTGAATCGGAACAGCTGCTCGAGCACGGCTGCCGGGTCGAATCCGGTCTTCACGGTGATGACGAGACGCAGGCCGTTCTTGCGATCAGTGAGGTCCTGCACATCGCTGATGCCTTGCAGCTTCTTGGCGCCGACGGCGTCCTTGAGCTTCTCTATGACGCGTTCGGGGCCCACCTGATAGGGCAGCTCGGTGACGACGATGCCGGTCTTGCGCGGCCCCAGCGGCTCGATCGAGGTCTTGGCGCGCAGCTTGAAGGCCCCGCGGCCGGTCTCGTACGCGTCTTTGACGCCGTCGAGCCCCATCAGGATGCCGCCGGAAGGGAAGTCGGGCCCCGGCACGAACTCCATGAGCTCGGCGGTCGACGCATCGGGGTTCTCGAGCAGATGGGTGGCTGCGGCGACGACCTCGATGAGGTTGTGCGGGGCCATGTTGGTCGCCATGCCGACGGCGATGCCGCTCGCGCCGTTCACGAGGAGGTTGGGGAACGCCGCGGAGAGCACCGCGGGCTGCTGGAACTGGCCGTCGTAGTTGGGCACGAAGTCGACGACGTCCTCGTCGAGGCTCTCGGTCATCGCGAGCGCCGATGCCGCGAGGCGCGCTTCGGTGTAGCGGGACGCGGCTGGTCCGTCATCGAGCGAGCCGAAGTTGCCGTGACCGTCCACGAGCGGCACTCGCAGGGCGAAGCCCTGTGCGAGACGCACCAGGGCGTCGTAGATCGCGGAGTCGCCGTGAGGATGCAGCTTTCCCATGACCTCACCGACGACGCGGGCGCTCTTCACGTGCCCCCGGTCGGGGCGAAGCCCCATCTCCGCCATCTGATACAGAATGCGTCGCTGCACGGGCTTGAGTCCGTCACGCGCGTCGGGAAGAGCACGCGAGTAGATGACGGAGTAGGCGTACTCGAGGAACGAGCCCTGCATCTCCTGGGACAGGTCGATGTCCTGGATGCGCTCCTGAACGGGCTCGGATGGCGAGGGCTTTGGCATGGACTTCCTGCTGGTCGCTCGGGGCGGGCTCGCGACGGCGCTCGGGCGCGGTGCGTCGGGTCACCTGTGCGAGACTGACCCGGATGCCTCTCATCCTACCGACCAGCCTCGATTCGACGCGGAACATCAGCGGGGTGGCGCCTCAGCTGCTCGCAGCGCTGCGTGGCGGATCCGCGGACCTCGCCCCGGCACGATCCGTCGTCCTCGTGGTGGTGGACGGTCTCGGGGTCGTGCCCCTGCGGGCGCACGCCGGACATGCGCGCACCCTGTCGTCTGCGATGACGAAGAAGGATGTGGCCGGATCCGTCTTCCCGACGACGACGGCCGCCGCGCTCACGACTCTGCTCACCGGGGTCGCGCCGGGTGAGCACGGGCTGGTCGGGTACCGGGTACGGGATCCGCACGGCGACACACTCGTCAACTTGCTCTCCGGCTGGGACGACGACGGCATCGATCCGCTGGAGTGGCAGCAGAGCCCGACCGTGTTCGAACAGGCCGAGGCGGCCGGCCAACCCGCCTTCGCCGTCGGCATCCCGGCGTACAGGGGAAGCGGGTTCTCGCGTGCGACCCTGCGCGGGTCCCGGTTCCACGGGGCACGCAGCCCCGCCGACCGTGTCGAGCTGGCATGGGAGCTGGCCGACGCGAACGACGGCGCCGTCGTGTACTGCTATCTGCCCGAGGTCGACAAGGCGGGCCATCGTCATGGCATCGCCTCCGCCGACTGGGTCGCGGCGCTCGAGGACGTGGACGCCGCGCTGACCCGGCCGGTCCCCGATGGGGTGGGAGTGCTCGTCACCGCAGACCACGGGATGATCGACGTGCCGCACCACCGACAGCTTGTGCTCGACGCGTCGGGAGGGTGGCACGACGGCGTCCGGCACATCGGCGGGGAACCTCGCATGCTGCACGTCTATGCAGAGCCCGATGCGGATCAGCCCGGGATGCTCGTCCGATGGCGGCGCGACCTCGAGGGTTCGGCTGACGTGGTCAGCCGAACGGAGGCGATCGACGCGGGCCTGTTCGGCCCGGTGACATCGGATGCCGTGAGCCAGCGCATCGGGGACATGCTCGTCGTCGCGCGCGGGAACGTCGCCTTCTACGACGCGGAGGCAGAGGACCAGCGCGGGCGGGGAATGATCGGACAGCACGGCGCGCTGACTCCGGAGGAATGGCGAGTGCCATTCATCCGAATGGGAGCCTTCCGCCGCTGATCAGGGCCGTCGCTCACTCGTCTGTGCGTGCTCCGAAGACGATCTCGTCCCAGGAGGGCATGGCGTTGCGTCGCTTGCGGCGGCCGCTGGGCTGCTCGGCAGGCTCCGCCTGCTCGGGAGCGGGCGTGGTCTCGGGCTCCTGCTCTGGCTCGTCGAGGCCGTCGAAGAGCGCGATGGGCGACGGCTCGTCGTCTTCGGCGTCCTCGAAGAGGGGCGCGGACTCACGCTGTCCACGACGGCGACGAAGTGCCTCCAGCAGATCGGCCGTCTCCGAGCTGGTGCGATGCTCGTCTGGTGCGCGTCGTGCGGCTGCATCGTGAGCGGCGGCGCTGGAGTGCTCGACGGTCGACTCCTCCGCCTCGTCCGGCTGCGGGAGCAGCCGAGGTCCGAAGGCGCCCGAGTCGAAGCGGCTGTCGTCCTTGTACGGTGAGACCCGCTCGGCGTCGACCGCTCGCAGGCGGGGGATCAGACCCTCTGGCAGAGACCCCTGACGTGACAGCTGCGTGGCGTCGGCGTTGATGGAGGAGAGAGTGCTGCGGCGTGGATCGAACGCCCAACGCGCATCGTGCGCCACCTCGTTGGCGGTGAACTCGAGCTTGACGGTCCAGCCCGAGTCGTCCTTCCAACTGGCCCAGCGCTCGTCGGAAGCCCCGAGGTCCGCCAGCTTCGCGCGTACCGCCGTGCCGAATGTGGGCTGGGCGTCGGGTTCGACATCGCTGCCGATGAGCACGGGCACGGCGAGTGCCTGGTTGACGATGTGCTCGCGCTCAGCGAGGACGGGACCTTCGAACCGCGCGACGTCGGACTCGCTGACGCCGAGCAGGGCCGCCACCTCGGCGGCAGACAAGCCGGCGCGGATCTGCGCCTGGATGTCGCGCGGGCTCGCAGCCAGCCGCGCGGGTGCTGGGTCGGCCTCGCGGGTCGCTCGACGCACCTCACGGTGCAGGACGTCGTCGATGGGCAGCGCGAAGCGCTGTCCGGACTCGGTCGCGAGGACGAGGACTCCCGCTTCCGTTCCGACAATGGTGACGTTTTCCATGCCAATGCCCCTCTGATGGGTGTGCATTCATGGTGTCACGACCACCCTGATCGGGCGGGGAATATCGCGGGCGCGCCGCGAGTTTCCCCCTGCGGGTCAAGAGGCATTTGCTAAATGGAACGCAGTCGTGCAAACTATGGCCCGCCGATCACCCGAAATCGGATCCCCCCACCCAGACCCACACGCACCACGGAAGTGGAGAATCACCGCATGGCAACCGATTACGACGCCCCTCGCAAGAGCGAAGACGACTCCGAGTCGATCGAAGCCCTCAAGGAGCGCGTGCCGAGCACCCAGTCCGGCGCCGGCGACGTCGAGGACTCCGACAACCCCACGGGTTTCGAGCTCCCCGGCGCTGACCTCTCCGACATGGAGCTCGATGTCGTCGTGCTGCCCGCGCAGCAGGACGAGTTCACCTGCATGAGCTGCTTCCTCGTGAAGCACCGCTCGCAGCTCGACCACGACGGCGCGGACGGCCCCATCTGCAAGGAATGCGCCGCCTGACACCTGACACGCACGCGCCCCGGCCTGATGGCTCGGGGCGCGTTCTGCGTCGTAGGGGAGCGGTCAGCGACTCTCCGCGCAAGCTGTCCGAATCGCGGCAGCGAGACGGTCGGGAGTACGCGATGAGATGGTCCAGCTCTTCACCGGGTCGTCCGGATCCGTGATCGGAACCACGACCACGCCGTCGATGCCTCCCCGCAGAAGATTCCACCCGTCCTTATCGATCGCGTGGGTTCGACGCGCCCTCGCGTCTTCGCCCGAGAAGTGCTCAGCGTCGCCGAGCCAGCGGGCATCTACGTGCGCGCGGCCCGCGTGCAGCACTCCGTCGGCGACGCGGATCCTCGGCGACAGGGCCACGCTCAGAGTCACCAGCGCGAGCGACACCGCGCCGCCGACGACCAGTGCGAGGCTCGGATCGAGCGGGGTCAGCACGAGTGAGACCATCGGCCCGGCGAGGGCGATCGTGACCAGGAGCCACAGCCCGGGGGCCAGTCGCTCGCGGTAGGTCTCACGGGTATCGGGGCGCGTGTTCTGCATTAGCCTCATGGGGTGACTCATTCCGTTGCCGTTCCCATTATCTCCGCGAACGTCCCGTTCTACGCGCACCCCGGTGACGCCGGGGCAGATCTCGTGTCGACCGAGGCCGTGCGTCTCGCGCCAGGCGAGCGCGCGCTGCTCGGCACCGGCGTGCGGATCGCGCTGCCCGAGGGGTTCGCGGCATTCGTCGTGCCGCGCAGCGGGCTCGCAGCCAAGCACGGGATCACGGTCGTGAACTCGCCGGGTACGGTCGATGCGGGCTATCGGGGCGAGATCAAGGTGAGCCTGCTGAACACCGACAGCGCGGAAGCGTACGATGTGGCGGTCGGTGACCGGATCGCACAGCTGATCGTGATGCCCGTCGTGCAGGCCCGTTTCGAGCCGGTCGACGAGCTGCCCGAGAGCGTCCGCGGCGACGGCGGCTTCGGGTCCACCGGCTACACCCAGGGAAAGAGCGAATGACTGAAGAGATCGAACCCACGCTGAAGTCCGCACCGGCCGATCGTGCGACCGCTGGCCCGTTCGACGACAGCGAGGCGAACCCGGTCCGTCCGTACATCGACCTCGGCGGCATCAAGGTGCTGCCCCGCGAGGGGCTGAACCTGCGGCTCGAAGTCGAGGAGCAGAGCAAGAGGATCGTGGCCGTCGGCCTCGACTATGCGGGCTCCTCGCTGCAGGTGCAGCCCTTCGCGGCACCGCGCACCCGCGGCCTGTGGGACGAGACCCGTGTGCAGCTGCGCGATCAGATCCGCACCCAGGGCGGCCGCGTCGAAGAGCGCGAGGGCCCCCTGGGCAAGGAGCTGCTGGCCGAGGTGCCGGCGACGGCCGCTGAGGGCTCGGGAATGCGCCTCGCCCGGTTCGTCGGAGTCGACGGACCGCGATGGTTCCTGCGCGGCGTGATCGGCGGCGATGCGGCATCCGACCCCACCGCGGCCGAGCAGGTCGAGGATCTGTTCCGCTCCATCGTCGTGGTGCGCGGCGGCTCGCCGATGCCCCCGCGTGACCTCATCCCGCTCAAGATGCCCTCCACGCCGGGTTCGGCGTGACCTCGGCCGACGGCCCGGACGACGCTCACCGCGCAGAGGCCGATGCGGGCGACAGGGGCGACGCGGAGCCGACCGCGGCGGAGATGATCGGGGCGGCTCTAGGCGGCGCTGCGCGCAGGGCCGGCCTCACGTCCCAGACCGAGGAGAGTACCCAGACGATCGTCTGGAGTGCGATGGGCGGCTGGCGCGGGATCGTCGAGTCGGTCCTCCCCAGCCTCGCCTTCGTCATCCTCTTCACCATTCAGCCCGAGCCTCTGCTGCTCTCGCTCGGCATGTCGGTCGGCATCGCGGCGGTCTTCACCATCATCCGCCTCGTGCAGAAGTCGCCCCCGTCGGCTGCCGTCGGCGGACTGGTCGCGGCCGCAGCGGCCGCCGGACTCGCACTGTGGACGGGGCGAGGCGCCGACAACTTCGTTCCCGGTCTGATCACCAATGCCCTGTACGGCACGGTGATGGTCGTCGCCGCGCTCGTCGGCTGGTCGATCATCGGCCTCGCCGTCGGCTTCCTGATGGGGGAGGGCACGGCCTGGAGGTCGGACCGCCGCAAGCGCAGGGCGTTCTTCTGGCTCGGGCTGGCCTGGGGAGCCCTCTTCCTGCTGCGGCTCGCGGTGCAGCTGCCCCTGTACCTCACCGATCAGGTGACGCTTCTGGGCACGCTCAAGCTCGTCATGGGACTGCCGCTGTTTGCGCCGATGGTCGCCGTCACCTGGCTCGTAGTACGAGCGCTCTACCGACGCGCCGGGTAGCGGCCCGCGAACTCTTCTTCTGCTAGATTTATCTTGACGTCAAGATAAATTGCTCATTCCCTCGAGCGGTCGCCCGACGCAGACTGGTAAGGCCAACCTTGCTAGCCGTGGCGATCACTCGGCGAGCAAGATGGAAGCGCCTGTCGCGTCCATTCGATCAGAAGGAGACGGATTCGTGTCCACGGTGAACAGCTTCGGTGCCAAGAGCACCCTGACGGTCGGCAGCACCGACTACGAGATCTTCCGCATCGACACGGTCGCGGGTCACGAGAAGCTCCCCTTCGCGCTGAAGGTGCTTCTCGAGAACCAGCTGCGCACCGAGGACGGCGCGAACGTCACCAAGGCGCAGATCGAGGCGCTCGGTTCGTGGGAGCCCAGCGCCGACCCCGACACCGAGATCCAGTTCACGCCCGCGCGTGTGGTCATGCAGGACTTCACCGGTGTGCCCTGCATCGTCGACCTCGCCACGATGCGCGAGGCGGTCACGGCCCTCGGTGGCGACCCCAGCAAGATCAACCCGCTGTCCCCGGCGGAGATGGTGATCGACCACTCGGTCATCGCCGACCTGTTCGGTCGTCCCGACGCCATCGAGCGCAACGTCGAGATCGAGTACCAGCGCAACGGCGAGCGCTACCAGTTCCTGCGCTGGGGCCAGACCGCCTTCGACGACTTCAAGGTCGTGCCCCCTGGCACCGGCATCGTGCACCAGGTGAACATCGAGCACCTCGCGAAGGTCATCTACGACCGCACCGTCGACGGCGTGCTGCGCGCCTACCCCGACACCTGTGTCGGAACGGACTCGCACACGACCATGGTCAACGGACTCGGCGTGCTCGGCTGGGGCGTCGGCGGCATCGAGGCAGAGGCAGCCATGCTCGGCCAGCCCGTGTCGATGCTCATCCCGCGCGTCGTCGGCTTCAAGCTCACCGGTGAGATCCCTGCCGGCGTCACCGCGACCGATGTCGTGCTGACGATCACCGACATGCTCCGCCAGCACGGCGTGGTGGGCAAGTTCGTCGAGTTCTACGGCGCGGGCGTCGCGTCCGTTCCGCTCGCCAACCGCGCGACCATCGGAAACATGTCGCCCGAGTTCGGCTCGACCGCGGCCATGTTCCCCATCGACGACGTCACCCTCGACTACCTGCGGCTCACCGGCCGCGACGAGCACGCCGTCGAGCTCGTGGAGCAGTACGCCAAGGTGCAGGGCCTGTGGCACGACGCCGACAAGGAGCCCTCGTACTCCGAGTACATGGAGCTCGACCTGTCGACCGTTGTCCCCTCGATCGCAGGTCCGAAGCGTCCGCAGGATCGCATCCTGCTCGCCGAGGCAAAGAGCCAGTTCGAGAAGGACATCCTGAACTACACCTCGGTGACCGAGGGCTCGGTCGAGGTCGAGGGCACATTCCCGGCATCCGACCCGGGCAACGCCCCCGGTGTCGAGCGCGAGCACGTGTCCGAAGAGGGCGTCTCGTATCAGCATGAGACCGCGCACGAGCAGAGCATGCTCGCGTCGAGCGGCACCCACGGGGCATCCAACCCGGTCAAGGTGACCACCCCCGACGGGCAGAAGTACATCCTCGACAACGGTGCCGTCACCCTCGCAGCGATCACCTCGTGCACCAACACCTCGAACCCGTCGGTCATGATCGCCGCTGGTCTTCTCGCCCGCAAGGCCCGCGAGAAGGGCCTGAAGCAGAAGCCGTGGGTCAAGACCACGCTCGGGCCCGGCTCGAAGGTCGTCACCGACTACTACGAGAAGTCGGGTCTCGACAAAGACCTCGAGGGTCTCGGCTTCTACACGGTCGGCTACGGCTGCACGATCTGCATCGGAAACTCCGGCCCCCTGATCGAGGAGGTCTCGGCCGCCGTCAATGAGCACGACCTCGCCGTGACCGCTGTGCTCTCGGGCAACCGCAACTTCGAGGGTCGCATCAGCCCCGACGTGAAGATGAACTACCTCGCCAGCCCGCCGCTGGTCGTTGCGTACGCTCTCGCCGGGTCGATGCACTTCGACTTCGAGAGCGATCCGCTGGGTCAGGACGAAGCGGGCAACGACGTCTTCCTCAAGGACATCTGGCCTGCACCCGAAGAGGTGCAGGAGATCATCGACACGTCGATCTCGCGCGACCAGTTCATCAAGCAGTACGCGACCGTCTTCGACGGTGACGAGCGCTGGAAGAACCTGCCGACGCCGACGGGCCCGATCTTCGAGTGGGACGACGCGTCGACCTATGTCCGCAAGGCCCCGTACTTCGACGGCATGGAGCTCACCCCGGCACCTGTCACCGACATCACCGGCGCTCGCGTGCTGGCGACCCTGGGCGATTCGGTCACCACCGACCACATCTCGCCTGCGGGCAACATCAAGGCCGGCACTCCGGCCGCGCAGTACCTCACCGAGCACGGTGTCGAGCAGCGCGACTTCAACTCCTACGGCTCGCGTCGCGGGAACCATGAGGTCATGATCCGCGGCACCTTCGCGAACATCCGCCTGAAGAACGCCCTCGTGAAGGCCGTCAACGACGGCCAGCAGATCGAGGGCGGGTTCACGCGCGACTTCACGCAGGAAGGTGGACCGCAGGCGTACATCTACGACGCTTCGCAGAACTACCAGGACCAGGGCGTGCCGCTGGTGATCTTCGGCGGCAAGGAGTACGGCTCCGGGTCTTCGCGGGACTGGGCGGCGAAGGGCACCAACCTTCTCGGCGTCAAGGCGGTCATCACCGAGAGCTTCGAGCGCATCCACCGCTCGAACCTGATCGGCATGGGCGTCGTCCCGCTGCAGTTCCCCGCCGGCGAGACGTGGGAGACGCTCGGACTCGACGGCACCGAGATCATCTCGATCGAGGGTCTGACGGCGCTCAACGAGGGCGTCACCCCGAAGACCGTCAAGGTGACGGCGACCCCCAGCGAGTTCTCCGCAGAGGGCCGCGAGCCCATCACCTTCGACGCGGTCGTGCGCATCGACACCCCCGGTGAAGCGGATTATTACCGCAACGGCGGCATCCTGCAGTACGTGCTGCGTTCGCTCGTCTGATCGCTCACGACAGGGGCCCGGATGCGTCTGCATCCGGGCCCCTGTCGCATCCCCGGTTAGAATGTTCTGATGCGCACGTCGTCTCCGACGAGCGCTCCATGACGCGGAAGGACGTCCATGCCGATCCTGCCGAGCATCAGCGGCCCCCGAGATCTCGATCGCCTCTCCGACGATGAACTGGTCGAGCTGGCGGCCGAGGTCAGGGCCTTCCTCGTCGAGAACGTGGCACGCACGGGCGGGCACCTCGGACCCAATCTCGGCGTCGTCGAGCTGACGATCGCTCTGCACCGGGTGTTCTCGTCACCCGACGACCCGATCATCTTCGACACCGGTCACCAGTCGTACGTGCACAAGCTGCTGACCGGTCGTCAGGACTTCTCGAACCTCCGTTCGCGCGGCGGGCTCGCCGGCTACCCTCAGCGCTCGGAGAGCGTTCACGATGTCGTCGAGTCGTCGCACGCGTCGAGCTCGCTCAGCTGGGCTGACGGCATCTCCCGCGCCCTGACGGCGACAGGGCGCAGCGACCGTCACGTCGTCGCAGTCGTCGGCGACGGCGCTCTCACGGGAGGGATGACCTGGGAGGCGCTCAACAACATCAGCGACGACAACGAGCGCAACCTTGTGATCGTCGTGAACGACAACGGGCGCTCGTACGCGCCGACGATCGGCGGCATGTCGCGCTACCTCAACCGCGTGCGCACCGCGGGCGTGTACCGCGAGATGCATCGCAAGTCCGACCGGCTCTTCCGAGCGTTCGGGCCGCTGGGGCGTGCCGTGTTCCGTGGCGTTCGAGGCGGGACCCACGGATTCCTGTCGCGATTCACGAACAACGTGGCGCTCTACTCCAACCTCGACATCAAGTACCTCGGCCCGGTGGACGGCCACGACGTCGGAGCGCTGATCGAGACCCTGCAGTTCGCCAAGGACTACGGCGCGCCGGTCATCGTGCACGCGATCACCGAGAAAGGTCGCGGCTATCAGCCTGCACTCGACGACGTGGCCGACCAGTTCCATGCCGTCGGTCGCATCGACCCGAAGACCGGCGGCGCGCTATCATCCTCGTCGGGAATCTCGTGGACCTCGGTGTTCTCCGACGCGCTCGTCGAGATCGGCGGCCGCGACCGCAAGGTGATCGCCATGACGGCCGCCATGCTGCGACCGACGGGACTCGCGGCATTCGCAGAGCGCTACCCCGATCGCGTGTACGACGTCGGCATCGCCGAGCAGCACGCCGTCGCCTCAGCGGCCGGCCTGGCGTTCGGCGGTCTGCACCCCGTCGTCGCGATCTATGCGACGTTCATGAACCGCGCATTCGACCAGGTGCTCATGGACGTCGCGCTGCATCGCGCAGGTGTGACCTTCGTGCTCGACCGCGCCGGCGTGACCGGACCCGACGGCCCGAGCCACCACGGCGTCTGGGACCTCGCCATGCTGCAGATGGTTCCTGGTATCCGCATTGCAGCACCGCGCGACGCTGAACGTCTGCACGAGGCTCTCACCGAGGCGGTCGCGATCGACGACGCGCCGACCGTCATCCGCTACCCGAAGGGCGAGGTTCCGGACACGATGGTCGCCGTAGAGCGCCTGTCGGACGGCACCGACGTGCTCGCCCGCAGCGACGACGAGGACGTGCTCATCGTGGCGATCGGCTCGTTCGCCGAGATGGCGGTCGAGATCGCCCAGCGCCTGCGTGAGCGGGGCATCGGCGCGACCGTCATCGATCCCCGGTGGGCGGTGCCCGTGCAGCCCTCGGTGGTCTCGCTCGCCGCTCGGCATCGCCTGGTGATCACGATCGAGGACGGCATCCGCGTGGGCGGGATCGGCACTCGGGTGCGCCAGGTGCTCCGCGAAGCCGGCATCGACACCGGCGTCGACGAGCTCGGCGTCCCCGATCAGTTCCTCCAGCACGCCTCGCGTGAGCAGATCCTAGAAGATGCCGGCCTCTCGGTCGACAAGATCACGGCCGACATCGTCGCCCAGGTGGGCGGCACGCGCATCCCGGTGGCGAAGGCTCCCGGACAGACCGGGGCGATCGAGCTCCCGCTGAGCGAGAGCCGCTGAACGCCGCTGCCATGGGCAGTGCGGCGCCCCGCCTTCTGCTGGTGATCAACCCGGGCTCAGGCAGAGGCCGGGGAGCGCACGCCGGCGATCGCGCGGCAGAGGCACTGCGCTCCTCCGGGGCGATCGTGCACGCGGTGGTCGGCGAGACCGCCGATCGCGCGCGCGAGTTGGTGATCGACGCGCTGAGGCAGCGGTGGGACGGCATGGTCGTGGTCGGAGGGGACGGCACGCTTTCAGGCATCGTCGACCTGGTGATGGACGCCGCTCTGCCTGTCGCGGTCGTGCCGGCCGGAACGGGCGACGATTTCGCTCGCGCGCTGGGCATCGCCGATGTGCAGCCTCCGGAGGCAGCGATGGCCGTGCTCACGGGCATCCGACGTCCGACCGACCTCGGAACCGCGACCTCGCACGGTCGCACGCGCGTCTTCCTCACCGTGGCCGCGATGGGGTTCGACGCGAAGGTCAGCGAACGCACGAACCGGCTCCGGTGGCCGGGCGGTCGCCTGCGGTATCACGTCGCGCTGGCCATAGAGCTGCTGCGGCTGCGCCCCACCCGGTTCCGGATCGCGATCGACGGTGCGCCCTCGGTGTGCCTGCCAGGCACGCTGTTCGCCGTCGGCAACACATCGAGCTACGGCGGAGGGATGCCGATGTGCATGGGCGCGCGTGCCGATGACGGCCTGCTCGACGCCGTCCACGTCGCGCCGCTCAGCAGATCACGGCTGCTTCGACTCTTCCCGCTGCTGCTGCGCGGCGCCCACCTCACCCGTCCCGAGGTCGATCACGAGCACTGCCGGCGGGTGCACGTATCGGCGCAGGACCTGATGGTCTACGCCGACGGCGAGCGGATCGGGGTGGGGGAGTGCGAGATCGGCATCATCCCCGACGCGCTCGTGGTCATGCTGCCGCGGAGATGACGCCTGCTCAGTTGAGCGCATGCAGGGCGGCGACGCCGGACGATGCGCGGTCGCCGTCTCGCAGTGCGCCCGCGAGCAGATAGCCGTCGGTCAGTGCATCGCCGGTGATCATCACTCGGACGATCTCGACACCGCAGGCATCGCGTACGTCTGCGGAGCACGCTGACAGCACGCGAGTGCTCAGCTCGTCGTTGTGCGGCAGCTCGACCGCGTCGATCCCGCGGACGATGTCCCGAAGCGCCGCGCCCACCATGTTCGACGCGCGTTCTTTCACGTTGACCACGTCGAGCTCGAAGACCCGCAGATCGCGGCCGCTGGGTATCGGGCGCCATTCGAACGACGCGTGCACGCGGTGCTGGCGGCCGTTCGCGCCTGTCATCTCGCGAACGGGAAGATCCGTAGCCCTGCAGCGCACGTCGACGAGCTTGTACCAGTAGAACAGAGGGAACGCGCCGTGGGTACCAGGATGCAGCACGACCACCTCTCCGACGGCACCGCCGCCTCGTGAGGGTCGCCGCTGCGGGCGATTGCGGATGATCGGCTTGCCGTTCCGGGTGCGGATCGCTGCCCAGCCCTCGTCCACCGTCACGACGAACAGCCGCAGCAGGGCAGGCACCACCAGCAGGACGGTGAGGAGCGCGGTGCCCGTCTTCAGCAGGCCCGACATGCCCTTCCCACCCATCATCGTGAGAATCATGTCCATGCCCACCATCGTGCCCCGCTCCAGTCGGGCAGACCGCGGAATCGGGCCGATCGCGGCGGGTGTTCATCCGCTGTTGGCCAGGTGTTCGGCGCCGGCACGACGAGGGGCCGCACCGGAAGGTGCGGCCCCTGTGCATGCGGTCGTCAGCTGTGCGCGACGCCGCGGATCGGCGGGTTGTGGAAGGTGCCGCCGAAAGCCCGCTCAGACGCGCCTTCGCGGTCGAGGTACGGCGACGCGCCACCGTCGATGAAGGGCCAGCCGGCGCCGAGGATCAGGCACAGGTCGATGTCCTCGACCTCCGGCACGACGCCCTCGTCCAGCATGAGGCGGATCTCCTGGGCGAGACCATCCTGCACACGCTGCAGGATGGTCTCGGCGGATGCCGGAGCGCTGCCCACGTGTCCCTTGAGAACCTTCTCGGCGCTCTTGGTCCAGCCGGTGACGCGACCGCCCTTGTCCTTCTCGACAACCGCGTCCAGCTCGGCGAGAGCGTGGAAGTTCTCGTTGGCGTAGAAGCGCTCGGGGAAGTGACGCACCATCGTGTCCTGCACATGTGCGGCGACCTTCCAGCCCACGAGATCGATGAGCTGGAAGGGGCCCATCGGCAGCCCGAGAGGGCCGAAGGCCTTCTCGACATCCGCGACGGGGGTCCCCTCGTAGACGGCGCGCGCCGCCTCTCCCATGACCTTGGCGAGCAGTCGGTTCACGACGAAGCCCGGTGCGTCGGCCGTCAGCACGGCGTTCTTGCCCAGTCCCTTCGCGACGACGAACGCCGTCGACAGAGCCGCCTCGGCCGTGTGCGGAGTCCTCACGATCTCGATCAACGGCATGACCGCGACGGGGTTGAAGAAGTGGAAGCCGACCAGACGTTCGGGATGAGCGAGCTTCGAGCCGATCTCCTCGACCGACAGTGACGACGTGTTCGTCGCGAGGATCGCGTCGTCGGCGATGATCTTCTCGATCTCTCCGAACACCTGCTGCTTGACGCCGACCTCTTCGAACACGGCCTCGATGACGAAGTCGCAGTCGGCATACTGCGCCTTGTCGGTGGTTCCGGTGACGAGCGAGCGCAGCTTGTTGGCGGTGTCGGCGTCGAGACGGCCCTTCGCCTCCAGCTTGCCGATCTCGTCGTGGATGTAGGCCACGCCCTTGTCGACGCGCGCCTGGTCGAGGTCGGTGATGAGCACCGGGACCTGCAGCTTGCGCACGAACAGCAGCGCGAACTGGCTGGCCATGAGGCCTGCGCCGATGATGCCGATCTTGGTGACCTTCTTCGCGAGAGCCTTGTCGGGGGCTCCGACGGGGCGCTTGGCACGCTTCTGGACCAGGTCGAACGCATACATCGATGCCGCGAACTGGTCGCCGGTGACGAGTTCGGCGAGAGCCTCGTCCTCGCGAGCGAAGCCCTCGGCCTTCGTGCCGCTCCTGGCCTTCTCGAGCAGCTCGAGTGCGACGTAGGGCGAGCGGGGCATCGTGCCGATCTTGGACTCGAGCATGCCCCTGGCCATTTTGATCGCGATCGGCCACTTGACCGTGCGCTCGATCTTGCCCGGCTCGTTGCGGCGCTCGACCTTCCTGCCTGCGAGCACCGAGTCCGCCCAGGCGAGCGAGTTCTCGAGGAAGTTGGCCGCCGGGAAGATGGCGTCCATCAGTCCGAGTTCGAAGGCCTGCTGCGGCTTGAGCATGCGGTTCTGCTTGAGCGGGTTCGAGATGACGACCTCGAGGGCCTTCTCGATGCCGATCAGGTTCGGCACCAGGTAGGCGCCACCCCAGCCGGGGATGATGCCGAGGAAGACCTCGGGCAGGGCCAGCGCCGCCGCCGACGCGTCGACGGTGCGGTAGGTGGAGTTCAGCGCGATCTCCATGCCTCCGCCGAGCGCGAGACCGTTGACGAAGGCGAAGGTCGGAACCCCGAGCTCAGACAGCGAGCCGAGCACCTTGTGGCCGAGCTGCGCGATCAGCCGGGCATTGTCCTTCGACCCGAGCCGGCTGATGTCGGAGAGGTCGGCGCCGGCGGCGAGGATGTACTGCTTGCCGGTGATGCCGACGGCCTGGATCTCACCCGCGGCGGCGCGGGCCCTGAGCGAGTCGAGCGTCTCGCCGAGCTCGGTGAGGGTCGCGGGGCCCAGCGTGTTCGGCCGCGTGTGGTCCCGGCCGTTGTCGAGGGTGATGAGGGCGAGCACCTTGCCGGAGGCCAGGCGGATGTCGCGGACGGGGGAGTGGGTGATCACCTCGCCGTCGGCGAGGGCGGAGAGCGGCGTGAAGTCGACGCCGGCGTACTGCTCGTGGATCGTGTCAGCCATCACGCGTCACTTCCTCTTCTTGCCGTCGTAGAACGGGTTCTCCCAGATGACCGAGCCGCCCTGGCCCAGACCCACGCACATGGCGGTGAGGCCGTAGCGAACGTCGGGACGCTCGGCGAACTGCGCGGCGAGCTGGATCATCAGGCGGACTCCGGATGCCGCGAGGGGGTGCCCGAGTGCGATCGCGCCGCCCCACTGGTTGACGCGCGGGTCGTCGTCGGCGATGCCGAAATGGTCGAGCAGCGAGATCACCTGAACGGCGAAGGCCTCGTTGAGCTCGAAGAGCCCGATGTCGGAGATCTCGAGACCGGCCTTCTTCAGGGCCTTCTCGGTCGAGGGGATGGGGCCGATGCCCATGATCTCGGGCTGCACGCCCGCGAAGGCGAACGAGACCATCTTCATCTTCGGGGTGAGGCCGAACTCCTTCACCGCGCCACCGCCTGCGAGCAGCGACATCGTCGCGCCGTCGGTGAGGGGCGAGGAGGTGCCGGCAGTGACGCGTCCGTGCGGTCGGAACGGCGTCTTCAGTGCGGCGAGATCCTCCATCGTGGTCTGCGGGCGGCGGCCCTCGTCCTCGGTAGCCAGGCCCCAGGCGCCATCGGCGCCCTTGACGGCCACCGGCACCAGGTCGGGCTGGATCTTGCCGGCGTCGTACGCGGCCTGCACCTTGTGCTGGCTCAGCATGCCGAAGCGGTCGGAGCGCTCCTTGGTGAGGTGCGGGAAGCGGTCGAAGATGCGCTCAGCGGTGACCCCCATGTTGAGGGCACCGGGATCGACCATCTTCTCCGCGACGAAGCGCGGATTCGGGTCGGCGTTGCCGCCGATCGGGTGGTGGCCCATGTGCTCGACACCGCCGGCGAGAGCGAAGTCGTACATGCCGATGCCGATCGACGCCGCCATCGTGGTGACGCTCGTCATCGCGCCGGCGCACATGCGCTCGACGGCGAGGCCCGGAACCGTCTGAGGAAGCCCGGCGAGAATGGCGACCGACCGGCCGAGGGTCAGACCCTGATCGCCCGTCTGGGAGGTCGCCGCGATGGCGACGTCGTCGATGCGATCGGCCGGCACTGCGGCGTTGCGCTCCATCAGGCCGATGGTCGCCTTCACGGCGAGGTCATCAGCGCGGGTGTTCCAGTACATGCCCTTTTCGCCGGCGCGCCCGAAGGGTGTGCGCACTCCATCGACGAAGTAGACGTCCGAGATCTCGGCCACTCTGCCTCCATAGGTTGGGGTTCGCGTCCAGCCTAGGAGCGTGGTCCGACCGCTTGGAATCGGTTGGATCGAACCTACGAAGCGGTCGGGAAGCCCTCGACCGTGGTTTGCGGTCCCTCTACAAAAGCATCCACGATCTTCTGTGCAGTATGCGCAACCTGCCAGGGCCGTGCGCCGAGCTCCGCGAGAGCCGCACCGACGGCTTCAGCGGTGAGTTCGGCCGGGGGGAGCCAGGCCACCCGGCGAAGGTGCTCGGGAGTGAGCAGGTTCTCGGTGGGCATGTGCAGCTCCTCGGCGATCGCCTCCACGACGGGGCGAGCGGCCTTCAGCCGCAGATCCGCCTCGGGATTGCGATCAGCCCAGGCGCGGGGCGGAGGGAGTGCATCACTGGGCACGCGCTCGCGTGGCAGATCGTGGGTGGTGCGCCCGCGTTCGATGGCACCCCACCATCGATCGAGCTGCGTGCGGCTGGCGCGGCCGTTGAACTCCTTGAGCCCGGCGAGCTCCTGTTTCGATCGGGGCGCGGCGAGCAGCGCGGCCAGCAGCGAGCGGTCGGGCACAAGACGACCCGGCGACACGTCCACCTCCTCTGCATATCGCTCCCGCTCCGTCCACAGCTCACGGGCGACGGCCAGCTGGCGGGCACCGCGCACCTTGTGCAGGCCGCTCAGACGCCGCCACGGCTCCTCGCGCGGAGGCTTCGGCGGGCGGGAGAGAGTGGCCTCGAACTCCTGCGCGGCTATCTCCGTCTTGCCAGCCGCCTCGAGTTCGGCCGTGAGCACATCCCGGACGTCGACGAGATGGAGCACGTCGAGAGCCGCGTACTCGAGCCACGGGTCAGGCAGCGGCCGCGTCGACCAGTCGGCTGCGGAGTGAGCCTTGGCGAGGGTGATCCCCAGGGCGTGCTCGACCACCGCGGCCAGACCGAAGCCGTCGCTGCCGAGCAGGCGCGACGCGAGCTCGGTGTCGAAGATGCGCGCCGGCATCAGGTCGAGCTCGCGCAGCGACGGGAGATCCTGGCTTGCGGCGTGGAAGACCCACTCAGCCTCTCCGATGGCGACCTGAAGCGCGGTGAAATCGCCGATCGCGGGCGGGTCGAAGAGGAACACGCCGGCATCGCGGCGATAGACCTGCACGAGATAGGCGCGCTGGGAGTAACGGAAACCAGACGCGCGCTCCACGTCGACGGCGACTGGGCCGCTTCCCTTCGCCAGCGTTGCGGCGGCCTTCTCGAACTCCGTCCGGTCGTCGATCACGGAGTACTCAGCCACGTGCGCCCTTTCTCGCGCCGAACACGGCGACATCCTCTGAACCCGGCGGGAGGCCTGCGAGCATCCCGACCAGCTCCGCCCATGCTTCCACATGCGGGCGCAGCGGGGCATCCGGTGTCCACGACGCGCGCAGCTCTATCTGCGCTCCGTCGCCTTCGGCTGCGAGTCCGCCGAAGCCCTTCGAGAGCATCTTCGTGGAGGTTCCCGATGCCGAGTGATAGTGCGCGTCGCGGGAGTCGAGAGCATCGACGAGCCATGACCAGGCGACATCCGCGAGCAGCGGGTCCGTGCCGATCTCGGGTTCGAGCGGCGCCTGCGCGAACGCGACTATGCGCCAGGCCCCGCCCCAGGCATCCGGCTCATCCGGATCGTGCAGCAGCACGAAGCGACCGGTGCCGTAGACCGAGTCGCCGTGATCGTCCGGACGGACGTCAGCTGCGAGCGCCAGCGCGAACGGCGCGAGGCCTGCCGGAGACGGGATCTCCCGCACGACGATGTCGGCGCGGAACGCCGTTTCACGAAGCTCTGCCGCCGCTGCGTCGAACAGCGCTGCGGCCTCCGGGTGTGCGCTCACGTGGACAGGCTAGAGTCGGGAGGCGATGAAGAGTCTCAGGCACGCCGTAGCCTTCGCCGTCCCTGCTGTCGTCGCCGCGGGGATCGCGGCCGGCGCGGCCGTCCTCGCCACCGCCCGGCGAGTGGTGACGCCCTCGCTGCGGCGCAACGACACGCAGATCCTCGCCGTAGACACGGGTGCGCAGACGATAGAGCTCTCGCGCACTCCTGACACCGAGCTGCCGGGTCGGTACGGCCTCTTCACGACCGGCACCTACGGCTACGTGAAGCTGGGCGCGGTGCTCAGCGCAGACCGGACGAGAGTCCGTCGCAAGCTGCTCACTCAGATCGAGCCGGGTGCTCGCGTGGATCGGGACGCCGCCTTCAGCGGCTGGTACCACGTGACCCCGAGCGAGCTGCACCTGCCGTGGGAGAGCGTGCTCATCGGATCGCCTGCGGGGCCGTGCCCCGCGTGGTTCTTCCCCGCCGACTCGTCGACGTGGGTGATCCAGGTGCACGGACGGGGAACGCTCCGGTCGGAGTGCCTGCGCGCCGTTCCCGTGATGCAGGCGCTCGGCCTGCCGACGCTCGTCGTCTCGTATCGCAACGACGGCGAGGCGCCGCGCTCGCGCGGCGGCAGCTATGCGCTCGGCGCTTCGGAATGGCGGGACGTCGATGCGGCGATCGGTCACGCGCTGCGCCACGGCGCGACGCGGGTGGTGCTCATGGGCTGGTCGATGGGCGGCGCGATCGTGCTGCAGACGGCGGTGTCATCGGGGCACCGGGACGCCATAGCCGGAATCGTGCTCGAGTCACCGGTCGTCGACTGGCGCACCGTGCTGCGTTTCCAGGCGCGTGAGTCGGGTCTGCGCGAGCCTCTGCCCGGGCTCGCAATGGGCGCGCTGGGGAACACCTTCCTTGCGCGGCTCAGCGGCGCCGAGGAGGCGATCCCGTTCGACAGACTGGACATGGTCGCGAGGGCGTCCGAGCTCAGCGCTCCGATTCTCATCCTGCACAGCGAAGACGACGGGTTCGTGCCTGCCGACGCCTCGCACGCACTGGCAGAGGCTCGACCCGATCTGGTGACGATGCCCGAGTTCCGGGTGGCGCGGCACACGAAGATCTGGAACTACGACCAGGACGGGTGGACGGCGGCCATCGAACAGTGGATGACCGCCAAGGGTCTGACCTGACGCAGAACGGCTCTGCGCGAGGGGGGGCGACGATTCAGCGCTTGGCTTCGACCTGTCGCTTCGCGCGCATCAGCATCCCTGTCATGCCGCCGATCCGCAGCGGCGAGACGAGGCGCGTCAGGCCGATGCTCTGCGGGTAGTCGTTCGGGATCGCCAGCACCTCGTCGGCGGTGAGACCCGTGAGCCCCTGCACGAGGATGCTGGCGAATCCGCGCGTCGTCGGAGCCTCCGGCGGCGCCGTCGCATGCATGGTGACGACGCCGTCGGTGACCTCGATGTAGATGTAGACGGGGGACTGGCACTCCGCCACCCGCTCGCACATCTCAGGGTGGCTCGCGATCTCATCGGAGACCGGCGGGAGCTCGTTCGCGAACTCCAGCAGCAGCTCGAGGCGGTCTGGCTCGGGGAGCTCGAGGAACTCATCGCGGAACTCGGCGAGAGCGGCGGGGACGTGCGTATCAGTCATCCCTGCCATCATCCCACCCTGCGGAGAGTCGGGGCGCTCAGAGCGAGCCGGGCTCGCTGCCGCTGACGATCGGCACACGCACCGCGCTGCCCCACTCGGTCCACGAGCCGTCGTAGTTGCGCACATTCTCGAAACCGAGCAGGTGCTGCAGCACGAACCACGTGTGGCTCGAGCGCTCTCCGATGCGGCAGTAGGCGATCACATCGTCGCCGTCCGTGATCCCGGCGCCGTCGCGATAGATGGCCTCGAGCTCCGCACGGGTCTTGAAGCCGCCGTCCTCGGCGACCGCCTTGCCCCACGGCACGCTCTGCGCCGTCGGAATGTGGCCGGCGCGCAGGCTGCCCTCCTCGGGATAGGCAGGGGCGGTGGTCCGCTCACCGTTGTACTCCTCGGGCGACCGCACGTCGATCAGCGGACCCTTGCCGATGAAGGCGAGCACGTCGTCCTTGTAGGCGCGCAGGGTCGAGTCGTCGCGCTCGACGACAGGGTACTCGGTGGCCGGTCGCTCGGTCTTCGCGGTGGTGATCTCGCGTCCCTCGGCGATCCAGCGGTCGCGGCCGCCGTCGAGCAGTCGGACGTCTTCGTGACCGAACAGCGAGAAGACCCACAGCGCGTATGCGGCCCACCAGTTGTTCTTGTCGCCGTAGATGACGACGGTGTCGTCGCGCGAGATGCCCTTGCGGCTCAGCAGCTCTGCGAAGCCTTCGCCGTCGACGTAATCGCGCACGACCGGGTCGTTGAGCTCGGTGTGCCAGTCGACCTTCACCGCACCGGGGATGTGGCCGGTCTCGTAGAGCAGCACGTCCTCATCGGACTCCACGACCACGAGGCCGGGGGTGTCCAGATGAGCGGCCAGCCACTCGGTGCTCACGAGCCGCCCTGGTGCGGCGTACTCGGCGAACTTGGCGGATGACGTGTCGTGATCGACGGCCACGGGTGCTCCTCAGGGGTCAGGATCGGGTGGGCATGGCGACGGCGTAAAGTTGAGCCGTCCCTTATGACGATAGATCCCCTGGCGCGCACCCGCATCAGGATCGTAAGACTATGACTTCAGGAACGTGATGACCCAGCAGATCAGCACGGGCGTCGTGCACCTCACCGAGCGCACGCCCGTCGTGACCGGAACCGAGATGCTGGCAAGCCTCGTACCCCCGCCGCAGTTCGACGATGCGACGTTCGAGAGCTATCGCTCCGACGACCGCTACCCTTCGCAGGAGGCGACGAAGCAGCTGCTGCAGCGCTTCGCGGGCGGCGGGGCAGCACCCGCAAAGAAGGCCGGGTTCTTCCGACGCGCCCCCAAAGAGGCTCCGATGAAGCCGGGCGTCTATCTCGACGGCGGCTTCGGCGTCGGCAAGACCCACCTGCTGGCATCCGTCTACCACGCGCTTCCGGCCCGACGGAAGTACTTCGGCTCGTTCATCGAGTACACCGCTCTCGTCGGAGCCCTCGGCTACAAGAACACCGTCGACCTGCTTCGCGGCGCGGATCTGCTGTGCATCGACGAGTTCGAACTGGACGACCCGGGCGACACCATGGTCATGACCCGGCTGCTGGGAGAGCTCGTCTCCTCGGGCACGAAGCTCGCGGCGACCTCGAACACCCCGCCGAACGCACTGGGCGAAGGGCGTTTCGCGGCGCAGGACTTCCTGCGCGAGATCCACGCCATGTCCGAGAGCTTCGAGACGCTGCGTATCGACGGTGTGGACTACCGCCAGCGCGCACTCGACGGCAGCGCGGTGGTCTCGGACGACGCGCAGTTCACCCAGGCGATCGAGTCTGAGGCGACGTCCGGCGTCGCCTCAGACGACGAGTTCGGCGCGCTCATCCATCACCTGGCCCAGGTGCATCCGTCGCGCTACATCCGTCTCATCGACGGACTCTCCCTGGTGGGACTCCGCGAGGTGCGCACCCTCACCGATCAGTCCGAGGCGCTGCGGTTCGTCGCCTTCGTCGACCGCGTGTATGACGCGCAGCTGCCGATCGTGGCCACGGGCGTCGCCCTCGACCAGGTGTTCGCCGATGAGATGCTCGCGGGCGGATATCGTAAGAAGTACCTGCGCGCCATCTCGCGTCTCAATGCGCTGACCCACTCCGCCGCCGAGTAACACGATCGTCACATCGGGAGCCGGCACGTAACGTGCCGGCAACATGACGCGCGGCCGCCCGAAACATGACGCGCACAGACTGACCTCGTTCGCTAAACGGAGGAGGTTCGACATGGATGCCACAGGCAACGTCTCGTGGGTGATCACCGCGACCGCGCTGGTGCTGCTGATGACACCGGGGGTGGCGTTCTTCTACGGCGGCCTGGTGCGGGCGAAGAGCGTCATCAGCATGATGATGATGAGCTTCGGCGCGATCGGTCTGATCGCCGTGCTGTGGGTGCTGTACGGCTTCTCGATGAGTTCGGTGACTTCGCCGACGCAGTTCGCCGGAGATCCGTTCGCCGATCTCGGGCTGGCCGCGGCCTCGACCGGCCCTGAGGCCAATGTCGCGCTGCTCGGCATCGCCTACGGCGCGACGTTCGCGATCATCACCGTCGCACTGATCTCGGGAGCTATCGCCGACCGCGCCCGCTTCGGGCCGTGGCTGATCTTCGTGGGTGTGTTCGGCACCATCGGGTACTTCCCGATCGCCGCCTGGGTGTGGGGCGGCGGATGGATCATGCACCTCGGCACGACCCTGTTCGGGGCGGACAGCGGCATCGCGGTGATCGACTACGCAGGTGGCACTGCGGTGCACATCAACGCGGGCGCCGCTGCTCTCGCCCTCGCGATCGTGCTCGGCAAGCGCATCGGGTTCGGACGCGAACTGAGCAAGCCGCACAACGTGCCGCTGACGCTCCTGGGAGCGGCACTGCTGTGGTTCGGCTGGTTCGGCTTCAACGCCGGAGCCGAGTGGCTCTCGGAGGACATGGGCGGCGTCGGCCTGATCGCCATCAACACGCTGGGAGCGGCGGCGGCGGGCATCCTCGGCTGGGTGCTCATCGAGAAGCTCCGGGTTGGAAAGCCCACTTCGGTCGGTGCTGTCTCGGGACTCGTCGCCGGTCTCGTGGCGATCACCCCGGCCTGCGCGAGCCTGACTCCGGGCTGGGCGCTTCTGCTGGGCGCTCTGTCCGGTGCGGCGTGCGCACTCGCGGTCGAGCTCAAGTTCCGGCTCGGGTTCGACGACTCCCTCGACGTCGTCGGCCTGCACCTCGTCGGCGGTCTGCTGGGCACGGTGTACCTGGGCTTCTTCGCGACAGGGCAGGGCCTGTTCACCGGCGGTGACTGGCGTCTGCTCGTGGTTCAGGTGATCGCCTCCGGAGGAGTCATGATCTACTCGTTCGTCGTCGCGTACGCGATCGGGTTCGTGATCGAGAAGACGATCGGGTTCCGTGTCACCCGCGAGGACGAGGTCGCCGGAGTCGACCTGGCGGTGCACGGCGAGGAGGGCTACGCGCTCGAGCCGGCGCACGCCGCTAGTGTGAGCGGGTGAGTTCGAGCAGCAGGATCGTTTCGGCCATCGTCGACATCCTCGGCAGGGTGCTGTCGGGGCGCAGCGGGGGCGGGCAGCAGGCCCGCCCCCGTCCGCGCGCCACTCTGCGGCCGGACGGTAGAGGCCCCGCTTCCGCCCCCTCGCGCGAGACCAGAGCGTCGGGCGAGGCATCCGCAGGCCGGATACCCGGATCGGAGACCGTGCAGGTCGATTCTGCGCGCGTCCGTGAGGTGAGCGTCGGATACTCGCCGTCTCGCAACCGACTTCCCGACTCCGGCGAGATCATCTGGACCTGGGTTCCCTACGAGGAGAACGACGGACGCGGCAAGGACCGTCCGGTGCTGGTCATCGGCCGCCACGGCGCCGACCGCGTGTACGCCGTCCGGATGACCAGCAAACCGCACGATCGGGACCGCGACTTCATCTCCATCGGCTCGGGGGCCTGGGACGGTCAGGGTCGAGAGTCATGGGTGGACATCGAGCAGCTCTACAGCGTTCATCACGAGGGCATGCGGCGCGAGGCGGCTGCGCTCGACGCAGGCCGCTATGGCCGTGTGGCGCAGGCACTGATCGAGCGCTACGGATGGGCTCGCGCCTGATGGCGCCCTAGCGGAGCGCGGGCGCCTGGCGCCGGCATCCAATCCGATCGGAACGGGGGTGACGAACCCCCGTCGAGCCGCCAAACGCGACTCATCGATCAAGGAGGAATCATGCGCTTCATCCCCACCAAAGTCCACGGCGTGCTCGACTACCTGGTCGGAATCGCGCTCATCGCCGCGCCCTGGCTGTTCGGCTTCGCCTCGATGGGCGGGCCCGCCGTCGTGATCCCCGTCATCCTCGGGGTCGGCCTGATCGTCTACAGCCTGCTCACCAGCTATGAATGGGGACCCATCAAGCTGATCCCGATGCCGGTGCACCTGGTGTTCGATGTCGTCGCCAGCCTGTTCCTCGCTCTGTCGCCGTGGCTGTTCGGCTTCGTCTCCGCCTCGCCGAACGCCTGGGTTCCCCACGTGGTCGTGGGCATCACCGTGATCCTGGTGGTGATCTTCTCCGAGCCGCAGCCGGTCACGGCCAAGCTGGCCACCGCCCGCGCCTGAGCCGCACGACTAGCACCACCGCGGGGTGACGGCAAGGCACGTACGTGTCGGGCGCCGTCAGCCCACAGTGGTGCCATGAGCCGAAGAGCAACCGGATGGACTCAGCCGGCACCGGGCGTGCACCGAATAGATGTGGCGCACGTGAACTGCTACCTCATCGAGGCCGAGGGCGGCTTGACACTCGTCGACGCCGGGCTGCCTCGCAGCGCCCGTCTTCTCGACTCCGTGCTGAGCCGCATCGGTGCCAGGCGGGGTGACATCGACGCTGTGCTGCTGACCCATGGGCACTTCGATCACGTGGGGATGGCGCGATCCCTGGCCGGCGAGGGCGTCGCGTCACTCGTGCATCCCGGGGATGCCCGGCTCGCCCGGCATCCCTACCGCTACTCGCACGAGGCGCCGATCTGGTCGTACCCCCTGCGTCACCCCCGGGTCGTTCCATCGATGCTCGCGATGGTGGGAAAGGGTGCCCTCGCCGTGCGAGGGGTGGACGTCGCGCCGGGCGTGGCAGACGGCGAGACTCTCGACATACCAGGCCATCCGCGCGCGATCTGGACGCCCGGCCACACAGACGGGCACTGCGCGTACTTCTTCGAGAGCGTGGGAGCGCTGCTCTGCGGCGACGCGATCGTCACCCTCGATCCCTACACCGGCGCGCGCGGGCCGCAGATCGTCGCGGGCGCCGCGACCGTGGACAGCACGCGTGCACTCGCCTCGCTCGACATGCTTCGCGAGGTCGACGACTCGGTCCTGCTTCCGGGGCACGGGGATCCCTGGACGCGGGGCGTCGGTTCGGCCATCGATGCCGCGCTGCGCGCCGGCGCGCACTGAGACCGACGCCCGGCGCTCAGCCGATCGCTGCGGCGATGGCCTCCGCTGCGGTGGGATGCCTGAACTCGAAGCCCGAGCGCGCGAGCGCGTCTGGCGCCACATCGGCGTCGGCGAGGAGCAGCGAATCCGCCGCTGCTCGGCCCAGCCCCAGCCGCAGCGCCCATGACGGTGCGGGGAGCAGGTACGGCCTGTGCATCCGGGATGCCAGGACACGACCTATCCCGCCGGCCGTGGCGCGCTGCGGACCGGCGAGATTGACAGGGCCGTGCAGTCCGGAGTCGATGACATGCCGGATGGCGCGCACCTCGTCGTCGAGGGAGATCCACGGCCAGACCTGCCGCCCGGAGCCGAGCGGGCCACCGAGCCCGAAGCGGGTGAGGGCGATCATGGGCTTCAGCACGGCCTCCGGGTGCAGGATCGGCGCGGTGCGCAGCAGCGCGACCCTGGTCGCAGCGGCGGCGCGCATGGCTTCGCGCTCCCACTGCACGCAGACCTCGGCCAGGAAGGTGTCGCCGGCGGGCGCGGCCTCGTCGAGGTGCGCTCCCGGCTGATCGCCGTAGTATCCGACGGCCGACGCTGACAGAAGCGCCGGCCCGTCGGATGCCAGTTCGAGAAGCGCGTCGGCCAGTGCCCCTGTCGGCTCCACGCGCGACTGCAGCAGGGTGCGGCGGTAGCGCGGCCCCCACGGCAGGCGCCCGATGCTCGCGCCGTTGAGGTTGACCACCGCGGCGGCGCCGGCCAGCACGGCCGGTTCGAGCCTCGCGCCGGTCAGCCACTCGACCTCGTCGGCGTTGCGGCTCGCTCGCCGGACGAGGTGCACCACGCGGATGCCGTCTGAGCGCAGTGACCGGGTGAGAGCGCTGCCGATGAGGCCGCTCGCTCCAGAGATGACGACACGTGAGTCATTCATGTGGTGGGCCCTCCCTGCGAGGCGCACGACCGGCGCCGATGGGCTCGATCATAGGCCGCCTTCGACGGCCGGCGAGCTGGGCGTGATGTGCGGGTCGCCGGGGCGGAGCACGACCTTGATGCAGCCGTCCTCCTTGCGCTGGAACGTGCGGTAGAGCTCGGGCGCGTCGTCGAGCGGAGCCCGGTGGGTGGTGAGGTCCATCACGCCGAGCGGATCGGAGTCGTCCTCGACGAGCGGGAGCAGCTCGTCCGTCCATCGCCTGACGTTGCACTGTCCCATGCGCATGGTGATCTGCTTGTCGAACAGCGTCTTCATGGGCATCAGGTCGGCTTCACCCGCGTACACCCCGCTGAGCGAGACCGTGCCGCCGCGCCGCACGAGATCGATGCCGGCGTGCAGAGCAGCGAGGCGATCGACGCCGGCGTGCTCGAGCATCGGACGCGAGAGGGCGTCGGGCAGCAGCCCGACCGTCTGCTGCATCAGCGAGATCGCCGGATTGCCGTGGGCCTCGAGCCCCACGGCGTCGATCACCGAATCAGGACCGCGTCCCGCGGTGAGGTCGCGCAGGTGCGGTGTGGTGTCATCGTCGAGATCGAACACCTCGATGTCGTGGCGCGCAGCCATGGCGCGCCGCTCGGGCACGGGGTCGACAGCGAGCACGCGATACCCGCGGGACCGGGCGATGCGGGCAGCGAACTGCCCGACCGGACCGAGGCCCAGCACTGCGACGGTGCCGTCCGCCGGGACCTGCGCATACTCGACCCCCTGCCATGCGGTGGGCAGGATGTCGCTGAGGAACAGGTAGCGCTCGTCCGGCAGGTCCGCTCCGACCTTCACGTGGTTGTGGTCGGCAAGCGGAACCCGCAGGTACTCGGCCTGCCCGCCCGGCACCTGACCGTACAGCTTCGTGTAGCCGAAGAGGGCAGCACCGCTGCCGTACTCGCGCACCTGGGTCGTCTCGCACTGCGACTGCAGACCGCGCACGCAGAACCAGCACGACCCGCAGGCGATGTTGAACGGGATGACGACCCGGTCGCCGACGCTCAGGTCGCGGATCGCGGACCCGACCTCGACGACTTCTCCCATGGGCTCGTGGCCGAGGATGTCCCCGCGCTCGAGGAATGGACCGAGGATCTCGTAGAGGTGCAGATCCGAGCCGCAGATGGCAGTGGACGTGACGCGGATGATGGCGTCGGTCGGCTCGAGGATAGTCGGGTCCGGAACCTGCTCGATGCGGACGTCGCGCTTGCCGTGCCAGGTCAGTGCCTTCATGGTGTGCTCCTCTGCTCGTCGGTCTCGTCGTGCTGGTCTCGGTCTGCGGTGGAGCCGCGTGCGGCGGCGGCATGCACGCAGCCGCCGGATGCGGGCATGGCGGGCAGTCGCCGCCTGTCGACCTCGAGCCCCTGCGCCGAGATGTGCACGCGCGGGTCGCTGAGAGCCGCAATCGCCGCGGAGAGGGCCGCTATCGCGAGCTTCTCGCCTGGGCAGCGGTGCCCGGTCTGCACGTCGGCGCCTCCGTGCGGGATGAAGGCCGGGATGGCCTCGTAGTCAGGCCGGTGACTGAAGCGCTCTGGGCGGAACTCGTTCGGGTCATCCCAGGACGCCTCGTCGAGGTCGGTGCCGAGGATGTCGATCACCACGCGGCCGCCCGCGGGCACCTGCTGCCCGTCGAAGTCGATCTCTGTGATCGCCTTGCCCGGCAGCATCGGCACGAACGGAGAGGTGCGGCGCACCTCCTGAGCGAACGCGACGGCTAGGGGTCCGCCTACGAGCCGACCGCTTCTCGCGGTCTCTGCGTGGATGCGCAGCCGCCAGTCGGGGTTCTCGTGCAGGCGCTTCGCTGCGAAGGCGACGAAGCGAGCGACGGCGACGACCGGTCGGATGCTGTTCTGCAGCTCGATACCGGCCAGTCGCTCCGGCAGCAGCCGGCCGTCCGGCCCGCGGTGCCACGCCCACTCGAACAGCGCGGTGCCATGCCGAGGCGTCAGCACGCCCGAACGCACGTCGTGGATCAGCCGGGCGGAGCGGCGGTCGGACCAGAGACGGTTGAACGCGGCCATGGCGAAGTCGGGGGAGAAGGGGCGGCCGAAGCCGTCGACGATCTGCGCCAGCCGCGCCGCCCATCTCGTGCGCGCGTCATCGGAGCCGGGCAGGCCGGCCCACGACATCCCGGCACGGCCGAGGGCGCCCACCGCCGCGTCGTACGCCGAGCGGTCACCGCCCGCGAGCCAGGCGTCCAGCTCGCGCTGCCATTCGCGTTCGAGCTCGGGTTCGAGACGGCGCACCTGCTCGTCCTCGTAGGCGACGTCGACGAAGGTGGCTTTGCGGTGCCGGTGCTCCGCGCCGTCGAGGCTGTGCACCGACCCGTGGCCGAAGAGGGTCTCCTGCACGAAGCGCGGCATGGCGCCGTGCCGCGCGACGCGGCTCTCGTCGTAGAACAGGCGGACTCCCTCGGCGCCGCGCACGAACACCGCGCGATGGCCGAGAAGCCGCATGGGCGCACCGCGGGCCCCGTCTCGCACGCGTGACCACACGCGTGCGCCGAGGTCGTAGCCGTGCACGAGGAGCAGGGGAGCGTCGTCTGCGATCCGGTGAAGCATGGCACCAGCCTGAGGGCCCCTCGAGAATGTGTGAACGGGGGCGCGTTTCGCGACCGTCTGTGCTACGGGTGCTGACAACGCAGAAGCCCCGTCAGGGGTCTGACGGGGCTTCTCGATGGTGGGCGATACCGGACTCGAACCGATGACCTTTTACGAGGGGATGCCCCAAAGGCTGGATAGCGGCTCAGGCGAAACGTAGCCGGATACTACGCTCGCGCTCGGTGAGCGACTGCAGCGGGTGAGCGCAGCGCGGGAGAGGAACGCGCGCGGCTTGGTGCGCACGCGGGCAACCGGCCTCACGCGATACAGGCAATGTGCACCGGGCAGTTGCTCGGCAGAAACGTCAGTCGCGCTGAAGGGCGTCTGCTCGCTCTGAAGTGATACAGCGTCGGGTTGTCCGACACCGGAAGCCTTCGTTTCGCGTGCTGCGTGCCGTCATAATTGATGCTCGTCCGGCAGGGGAGCCAGGTGAACGCACATCCTGGGCGCGTATGTTCCGGAGATGACAGACAATAATGCGCCAGGGCCGCCACCGTCGAGTTGGGATCGGGCGCGGGCTGCTCACTGGCACGGCAGTTCTCCGAGTGCCGAGACTTCGGCTCGAGACATTAAGGCCCAAGCCGACAAGGCCCAAGCCGACAAGACGAAGGCTGGATCAGAAGTCGAGGACGCCGATGGTGTCGTCATCAACGAGTGATAGTACGGGCGGGGATTTCGGTTGGCGGGCGCCGGTCGCGATGCTGACGCGGCGCGCAATCGACATGAGAAATGACAGGTCGGTTCCGTCGGTGAGTCTGACGTGCACGAACTGAGGATGGTCAACAGCGTCCTGGAGGCGCTGCTCTATCGCTCCCACATCTTGGTCGGGGGAAAGCACGACTGTTTCATCGTCGATGGACATGAGCGTTCTGGCGTCGGTTTGGGAGGAGGTCATAGGCCGGACGCTAGCTCGTATCGGGTGATTCGACTGATGGGGTTGCGGTAGGCGGCGACACGGGGTTCAGTGTTGACGCGGCCGGTCGATGAGGTGCGACATCGTGCCGAGGAGGGCGGCCCGACCCTTTACCTGGCCATGGCTTGTCGAGACTGCTCTATCTTTCCGAATGCTGGGAGCGTACGGTGACGATTAGGGCCCGTCGCTTGGCAAAGGCGCCGCAACGGTGGGTCCGGATGATGGGACTCTCACCGTCCGCGCAAGGGGACGTGCGCGGTGGGAGCTTCCTCCACACCGCACGGGCGCAGTCCGACGTGTCCCAATCACGAGGCTGCGCGAAAGGGCCAGCACCAGAGTGGTCTACCGGGCGACCACAGGTGAGCGTATGGTCAGCAATATGTGGACGATGATCGTGGTACTCGTGATCGCGTGGGCGGTGCTCGCTGTAGTCGGGTTTGCCTTCGAAGGTCTGCTTTGGCTCGGCGTGATCGGGGTCATCCTCTTCTTCGGGACGATCATCTTCGGCCTCGTTCGCCGCAATCGCGGACAAGGAAGGCCGACAAGATGAACGCTGCCACCGACGCACACCAACCGGAGGTGCTCGGGCTCGGGCACGTTCTCGCCGGGTCACTTCCTGGCTCTCTGCTGAGCCCCGGAGCGCCAAACCGGTACACGGTCGAGGCGGTCTTCACCCGCAAGGTAGAGCATGATGAAGTCGCTGCTATTGAGAGCGACGCGACGCGGCGCTACCTCGAGGAGCACGGCTTCGCGGGTGTCGAACTGCACGTGTCGGACCGTCGCCTTGAGATCCGCAACACGAACCTGCAAGACCTCAGCACCGGTCTTTCGACGGTGATCGCGAACCGCCTCGCCGAAGTGGACGCCACGCTGTCCGGTCATCGTGCGGTTGCGGCAGCAGAAGCGCGAAACCTTGCAGACCGTGAACAGACCCGGGCGGCTGCGGTTGCCGCGCTCGCCGAGGCGGTGGCGTTCGTGCCAGGCCCAGTTGAGGCTGAACCTGCTCAAGTCTGGGCTAATGAGGGAGGCGCCTCCTCTCGCTAGGGAAGCCGCCTCAAGAAGAAGGTCATCATGGGGCCTATACGCACCACCACACCTAAAGCGGACAGAGGTGCTGCCCCGGGGGCGAACCTGTTCACCGAGCTCGCGGCGCAAGTTCACCGCAGCGGATTGATGCGTCGACGCTACGGCTACTACTGGAGCAAGATCGCGATCCTGTTCCTCGCCCTGGCAGGCGCACTGTGGGCGTTCGTCTGGATCGGTGATACCTGGTGGCAGTTGTTCACCGCTGTCGTCCTCGCGATCCTTTTCGCTCAAGCTGCGTTCCTCGGACATGATGCCGCGCACCGGCAGATCTTCGTGTCGGGCCGCTGGAACAACTGGATGTCCTTGGTCATAGGGGACCTGATGGTGGGCATGAGCTACGGGTGGTGGCAGCACAAGCACACCCGCCATCACGCGAATCCGAACAAGCTCGGCACCGACCCGGACATCGAGCTGCCAGTGATTGCGGTAACCGCCGAGACCGCGCAGCACGATCATGGACCACTCGTCGCGTGGCTACGTGCGCATCAAGGGATACTGTTCTTCCCGATTCTGCTGTTTGAGGGCGTCTCGCTGCACGCGTCGAGCGTCCGTCGCGTGCTATCCCGAGGTCACCTCGAACACCGCACCATTGAGATCATCTTTCTCACCGTGAGGCTCGTGGGCTTCATCGCCCTCCTGTTCATCGTGCTCTCTCCGGGCATCGCGGCCACGTTCCTCGCCGTGCAACTCGGCATCTTCGGGTTCCACTTGGGGATCGCGTTCGCACCGAACCACAAGGGGATGCCCATCGTCCCGCGCACAATGAAGATCGACTTCTTGCGCCGGCAGGTGATGATGAGCCGCAACATCCGCGGGAACCGCGTCCTCGACTTCTTCATGGGCGGGCTGAACTACCAGATCGAGCACCACCTCTTCCCATCCATGCCGCGACCACACCTGAGGCGAGCCGCCCCGCTGATCGCGACCTATTGCAGGCAAGTCGGCGTGCCCTACACGCAGACCGGATTGCTCGAGGGCTACGCGATCGTCGTCCGGTACATCAATAGGGTCGGACTGGGAGAACGCGACGTGTTCACCTGCCCTCTCATCGAGCAACGCACCCACCTCGCTGCACTCACATACGCCCCTCCCGCTGCGGCCGAATGAGAAAGGTCACCCTCCAGCCCGCGAACCGCGATGACCGATGTCCCGCCCATCGAACTCAGACGGCATCTCCACCCCGTCGAGCTGCAGGAGAGCGCAGTGCGGGCAGACGAAGGCGTGCGGCTCGGTGCGCATGCCAACGCCGCACTCCGGACAGGCAGGCTGGGTCGCGAACTCCAGCTCGTCCAGGCCAACAGTGAGTGTCGGCGGATGCGGGCGGGGCATCAGCTCATCGAGCTCGACACGAGCGAGGAAGGCGCCGAGCGCCCGCGCATCGTCTGGTCCTGTGAGTGCGGTAGCCGAGGAACCGGCGCCACGCAACGCGCGGCGGAGAACGGCTGGAAGCGCCAGCGGGCCGCCGGCCGGAAGGAGTACTACGGGTGAGCGTGCGGAAGGACGGCCGGTCTCTGGTCACCGAGCCTTCGGTCACCGCGTATGACCGGATCGACTTCATCGCCGCCGACGAGCTCGAACTTCCCCAGGGAGGCATCGCGTGCATCCTGGGGGAGCCCTTCACCGACTCGACCTAGATGGATGAGGATCCCCCGTCGGATGACTTCGACGACTGGGGCGCATGAGTCTGCCCCACGTTTGCCCCACGACGACGCTCGACAACGAAGAAGCCCCGTCAGGATTTCGGTCCTGACGGGGCTTTCTTTGTGTGGGCGATACCGGACTCGAACCGATGACCTCTTCCGTGTGAAGGAAGCGCGCTACCAACTGCGCCAATCGCCCATGTGAAGTTGTGTCGTGCACAGCGGCACAGTCAGAAAGCATACCCGATCGGGGGCGGCGCCCTGACACCGGCCGGGAGGCCGGGCGTGGCGACGGGGAGGACGACCGTGAGACACGCCCGGCGGCGCGGGGCGGTTTGGCGATGCGCCGATCCTGGGCTAATGTATTTCAAGTGCCCGGGACGCCGGAAACGAAAACAGAATATGCGGATGTAGCGCAGTTGGTAGCGCATCACCTTGCCAAGGTGAGGGTCGCGAGTTCGAGTCTCGTCATCCGCTCGAGTGCAGGAGCCCCCTTCAGGGGGTTTCAGCATGTGGGTTCGAATCCACCTCGCGGTGGCGTGGCCGAGAGGCTAGGCACCGGCCTGCAAAGCCGTTTACACGGGTTCGAATCCCGTCGCCACCTCTCTGACAACTGAACAGCCTTCTAGGCGCGATTGGCGCAGCGGTAGCGCGCTTCCCTGACACGGAAGAGGTCACTGGTTCGATCCCAGTATCGCGCACAGACAGAAACCCCCGGTTCCGCCGGGGGTTTTCTTGTTTGTGCGGCGGGGTCCTCGCACGCGAGAAATCGTATCGGTCGGTGGGGCTTCTCTGATATATTGATCTCAAGCTCGAGGGGTTCAGGGCGACAAATTCCACATGTATGTGGAAAAAACAGTGCTGCATGTAGTCCGGGGAAGTAGTGAATCTGGGGATGGCAAGGGCTGACCTTGCGTGCATCGAAATCCTTCATGTTCATGGGCGTCATGCCCCCTGTGTGTCGCAAAGGACTCACTATGCCATCACCCTCTTCCCGTGCTCATTCCCGTCTCGCGGTCGGGGGCGGCGCCCTTGTGGCGGCCGCCCTTCTCGGAGGCCTCGTGGTGCCGCCGGCCACCGCTGCCACGGCCGCTCCGGTCCCGTCGAGCTTCGCTGTCAATTCCGGTGCGAAGGCGCTGGCGGATGCAGGCAAGGCCGGCAGCAGCATCACAGAGATGCAGGTCCTCCGTGACGAGCTCTACACCGGTTACGGCGACTGGACGCAGAACTCCGGTCCTACCGATCTCATCTCGGTGAACATGACCACAGGCTCTGCGACGAAGCACCTCACCGTCAACGGCGAGGCCTTCGACAAGCTCCGCATCTACGACGGCGCGATCTACGTGCCCGACATCGATCCGAAGGTGTCGTGGACGGCCAACGCCGGGTATGCGACCAACGTCAACGGCGTATGGCAGTACAACGCCGCCACGCCGTTCGTCCACGTGCTGGACGTGGCGAAGGTCGGCAAGACGCTGTTTCTCGCGGGCTCGATCGTGAACCCCGACAAGAGCATCTACGGCCCCAACAACACCATCGCTGCGATCAAGTCGTCAACCGACGGCGGCAAGTCCTGGAAGATCGAGAAGGCGCGCTGGTCTGGCACGGAGACCGACGAACTCGATCGTTACTACTGGCTCTCCGTGGTCGGCGACACGCTGTACGCCCAGGCGGAGGTCGATCGTGAGACTCTCACCGCGGCGAAGGCGACGCGGACGACGGACGTCTTGCGCAACGGATCCTGGTCGACCACGAGCACTCCTCCGCTGATCAACGCGTACCAGGAGCTGGAGACCTTCGCGGGCCGTATCGTCTCCGATCAGTCCAGCCGGGTGCTCGCCGGCACCAATCCGGTGGAGAAGCACCTGGCGAACGGTCTGCAGACCCAGATGACCGACATCTTCATCGACGGAGCCACCGCGTACGCGGTGAAGCGCCACACCGGCTTCAGCACCATCTACACCTCGGCCAACGGCCGGGACTGGACCGAGCTGGGTGCCGTCCAGGGCAACTACACGTCGATCGCGGTCAAGGGCTCCGCGCTGTTCCTCGGCGCTGCGGCGGGCAAGATCGACAGGATCGATCGCTCGGCCCTGACGGTGAAGACGGCAGACGTCGTCGATCGCTTCTTCGCCAAGACGGCATCCCTCCTGGTCAAGAAGGGCACGAAGAGTGCCGTCGTCGCCAACACCCTCCGCACCACCTACACCGTCGAGGTGTCGTACGCGGGCAGCCGGCTCTACCTGACCTACCCGACGACCGTCTCCGCCGTCGACACGAAGAGGGCAGGAACCCAGGTGGCGACGCTGACGTACCTGACTCCGTACGGAGTCTTCACGCAGAAGGTGAACGTCGTCGTGCAGTGATTCCACACGGTGGGGGAGCCCGCGCATCCGTCTTCCGATGCGCGGGCTTCTTCATGTCTCGGCAGGCCTGATCGCCGTCAGAACCGAGCGAGGAGCACTGACGGTGCGGTTCATGTTGGCTGGCGTCTGCAGCCCGTCGTGGGCACCTGAATAGTGTGGTGTGCGGGGGACGACCGGCCTGGGTACGAGAGGGGCTGCACGTGAGCAGCGAGAACGAAGAGAGCGACGATGACGGGCGCGCCGGGTCGTCATCCGGCACCGTCGTCACGAAACGGATGTTCATCCGAGAACTCGCGGGGGCCACGGGTCTTCCGCTCAAGGATGCCGACCGGGTATACGACGAGTTCATCCGGATCACCGTCGAGCACCTGCGCGCTGGTGACCAGGTGACCCTCACAGGGTTCGGTAAGTTCACCTGGAAGTGGATGAAGGGGCGCCCCGCGAACATCGCGCCGGGCAGGAAGCACGAACCGCCCGAGGACTACCCCTCCGTGCAGTTCCGCGGAACCCCGGTGGTCAATCGCTTCGTCGCGTCGCCGGGTGATCTCGGGGAAGGCAGACGCGTTCCCGGCACCCGGCTGCTCACGGACGGCTCACGGGCGCTGCAAGCAGCCGATGGCGACGACGACTGAACGCGCAGAGGGAGCCGGAGCGGCGTACGTCTTGCGAGTCCGCTCCGCGAGCGCAACCCCCTCTTGCGATGCGAGGTGAGGTGGATAGCTTCGCTGACATGACGACGGGGCAGACGCAGCAGGCGATCATTCTCATAGACGACGACGACAGCATCCCGCTCGAACGCGACCAGGACATCGGCGATCTGAAGAAGCGCATCGAACAGGCCGCCGAGAAGAGCCGTTTCGTGGATTTCCGCACGGCAGAGGGCGCGGAGGTGTCGGTCCTGCTCACGCCCCACAGCCGGGTCCGCATCGCGGTGCTGCCGTTCCGCCTCGAGGCGCTCGACACCCCGCCGGTGAGCGGCTTCGACGACCTGCCGGCGGATCTGCTCTAGCTCACGGACCGTCAGGTACGCGCGCGTCGCATCGACTCGTATGCGGCGAGCGCGGCTCTGCGTGTCGCGGCGAGATCGACCAGGGGCTCCGCAGGGGCATCCCGGGCCCATTCCCTCACGTAATGGCCGTCGCGGTCGAACTTCTTCGCCTGCAGTTCGGGATTGAAGACACGGAAGTACGGTGCGGCGTCGGCGCCAGACCCCGCCACCCACTGCCAGCTGAAGGGATTCGATGCGTCGTCGGCGTCGACCAGCGTGTCCCAGAACCATTCCTCGCCGCGCCGCCAGTCGATCAGCAGGTTCTTCACGAGGAACGACGCGGTCACCATCCGCACCCGGTTGTGCATGAACCCCGTGTGCCAGAGTTCGCGCATGCCCGCGTCGACAAGGGGGATGCCCGTCTCGCCACGCTGCCAGGCCACGAGGTGGGTGGGCTTGAGGTGCGGCCAGGGGAATGCGTCGAACTCGGAGCGCAGATTGCGCGTCGCCAGCTGAGGGAAGTGGAACAGCGTGTGCCATGCGAACTCGCGCCATCCGATCTCCGAGAGGAAGCGACCCGCGCCCTCCTGAGCTGTCGCCTCGTGCCAGACCGTGAACGGGCTCAGCTCTCCCCAGCGCAGCCTCGGTGACAGCATCGACGTCGCGCCCGCCGACGGCTCGTCTCGGGCGGTGTCGTAGCTCGGCAGATCGTCTGTGAGGAACTCACGCAGCCGGACCCGTGCGGCGGGCTCACCAGGACGCCAGGTCTCTCGCAGACCGCCGGCCCAGTCGGGCGCTGTCGGCAGCAGACGCCAGTCGTCGAGATCGTCGGATGCCGGTGCCGAGCGCGGCCCGCGCAGCTCTCGCGGCTCGGGGAGCGGTGCCCTGGGTGCGGGGAGGGCAAGGCAGGCGCGCCAGAACGGCGTGAATACGGAGAAGTGGGAGCCACCGCCGGTGCGCACCGTCCACGGCTCGAAGAGCAGGGATGCGGCGAAGGAGCGCACCTCGACGCCGCGCTCCCGGAGCGAGGACTTGACCCGCGTATCCACCTCACGCTCGACTCCGCCATAGCGCCGGTTCCAGAACACAGCTCCGGCTCCCGTCTCATCGACCAGCTCGGAGAGCACACGGGATGCCGCTCCCCGCCGCAGGATGAAGGCGCCGCCCCTCTGCCTGACCCGTTCCCTCAGCGAGTCAAGGGAGTGGTGCAGCCACCAGCGGGCTGCGCCCCCTGGCATCCGCAGCCCGGACGACTCGTCGTCGAAGACGTAGACGGCGATGACGGGCTCATCGCGGTCGACCGCGGCGCGCAGCGCCGGATTGTCGGCCAGCCGCAGATCGTCGCGGAACCACACGATCGAGGGGGAGGTCATGCGCTCAGCATTACAGACAGAAAGCCTTCTGGGCGCTCGTCGCACGGTTCCACCAGCGCAGTCAAGCCCCTACGGTGAACGCGTTCCACAGGCCTACTGTCGTGTCATCGGAGCTCGCCTGGGCTTCACAATGGAAAGGAGCGGTCATGAATCCTCTTCTGATCATCATCGCGGTCATCGCGATCATCCTGGCAATCACGGGTGGACTGGTGCAGTCCCTGAACTTCCTGCTGTGGGTCGGACTGGTCCTTCTTGCGCTCGCGGTGATCGCGTGGCTCATCAGGGCGGTCTCGGGTCGAAACACGAGCGTGTGACCTCCGACCCCGCGTCGATCGTCAACGGGTAGCGATCGACGCCCGGCCCCGGTGCGCAGAGCGGGCGCTCGCACACCGGGGCTTTTTCGTGTCTGCACGGCGGATGCGGGATGCCGGGAGCCTGCGGCGTAGACTTCAGGGCATGGAATCCGCGTCGACCGCCCTCGTGACCTCTGTCACCGGTGTCGTCGTGCGAACTACGGACGCCTGAGCGGGCAGGGCGCGATCGCGCCTGCAGCTGAGTCATCCTGTTCCATACCCCTATCTGGAGAACCCCGTGTCAGACATTGCCCAGCCCAGCGCCCAGAAGCGCGACGGCTTCGCCCTGTTCACCGATCGTTCCGTCGTCGCCATGCGCGTGAACGGCGAGCTGAAGGATCTCGCTTCGCCCGTCGCCGAGAGCGACGTCGTCGAGCCGATCAGCATCGACAGCCCCGATGGCCTCGCCATCCTGCGCCATTCGACGGCCCACGTGCTCGCGCAGGCCGTGCAGCGCATCCGCCCGCAGTCGAATCTCGGCATCGGCCCGCCGATCACCGACGGCTTCTACTACGACTTCGGCGTGGACACCCCCTTCACCCCTGAGGACCTCAAGGCGATCTCGAAGGAGATGCAGCGCATCATCCGGGAAGGTCAGCGCTTCACGCGTCGCGTCGTCAGCGAAGACGGGGCCCGCGCCGAGCTGGCGAACGAGCCGTTCAAGCTCGAGCTCATCGACCTCGCCGGTGGCCCCGGCTCCGGCGCGGACGCAGCCGAAGGCGCATCGGCCGAGATCGGCGCCGGAGAGCTGACCATCTACGACAACGTCACCAAGGACGGCGAGGTCGCCTGGAAGGATCTCTGCCGTGGTCCGCACGTGCCGAGCACGCGGATGGTCGGCAACGGCTGGGACCTGACTCGCGTGGCCGCCGCCTACTGGCGCGGAAGCGAGAAGAACCCTCAGCTGCAGCGCATCTACGGCACGGCATGGCCGAGCAAGGACGAGCTGCGCGCCTACCAGGAGCGCATGGCCGAGGCCGAGCGCCGCGACCACCGCAAGCTGGGCGTCGAGATGGATCTGTTCTCGTTCCCCGACGAGATCGGCTCGGGACTGGCGGTGTTCCATCCCAAGGGCGGGATCATCCGCTATGAGATCGAGGAGAACCTGCGGCGCCATCTTCTGCGCAACGGGTACGAGGTGGTGAACAGCCCGCACATCACCAAGAAGGACCTGTTCATGACCTCGGGCCACCTGCAGACCTACGCCGACGGCATGTTCCCTCCGATGCACCTCGACGAGGCGCGCGACGAAGAGGGCAACATCACCCGTCAGGGCCAGGACTACTACCTGAAGCCCATGAACTGCCCGTTCCACAACCTCATCTACCGGGCCCGTGGCCGCAGCTACCGCGAGCTGCCGCTGCGGATGGCGGAGTTCGGCACCGTCTACCGGTACGAGAAGAGCGGCACGCTCTCGGGGCTCACCAGAGTGCGCGGTCTGACGCAGGACGATGCGCACATCTACGTGACTCAGGACCAGGTGCGCGACGAGCTCGCGACCAACCTGAACCTCGTGCTGACGCTGCTGCGCGACTACGGCCTGAACGACTTCTACCTCGAGCTCTCCACGAACGAAGAGGGCAACGACAAGTTCCTCGGCGAGCCCGAGCAGTGGTCGACGGCAATCGACACCCTGCGCGAGGTCGCCCTCGAGTCGGGTCTCGAGCTGGTCGCCGACCCGGGCGGAGCCGCCTTCTACGGGCCGAAGATCTCAGTGCAGGCGCGTGACGCGATCGGCCGCACCTGGCAGATGTCGACCATCCAGCTCGACTTCAATCAGCCCGAGCGCTTCGAGCTCGAGTACACCGGCCCCGACGGGCAGAAGCACCGTCCGGTGATGATCCACCGCGCGCTGCTGGGCTCTGTGGAGCGCTTCTTCGCCATCCTGCTCGAGCACTACGCCGGCGACTTCCCCCTGTGGCTGGCGCCTGTGCAGGTCATGGGCGTACCCGTCGCCGACCAGTACGCGGAGTATCTCGACGGCGTGATCGGCCAGCTGCGGGAGGCCGGTGTCCGCGCCGACCTTGACCACTCCGACGACCGCATGCAGAAGAAGATCCGCAATCACACCACCGCGAAGGTGCCGGTGATCCTGATCGCGGGGGAGCAGGACCGCGCCGCGGGGACGGTCTCGTTCCGTTTCCGTGACGGGTCGCAGGAGAACGGTGTTCCGATCGCGGATGCCGTTTCACGCATCCGCTCGGCGATTGCTGGCCACGCGCGCGTCATGACCTCGGAGGATCTGGCTTGACCGGAGTCGAAGACGGCAGTCACCTCGTCGGAGTGCCCGACGAGTTCCAGCGGCTGTGGACCCCGCATCGGATGGCGTACATCCAGGCGGGGCCACAGCCCCTGCGTGACGAGTGCCCGTTCTGCGAGGCACCGAAGCACCCCGACGAGGAGAGGCTGATCGTCGCGCGCGGTGAGACCGCGTTCGTCGTGCTCAATCTCTTCCCGTACAACTCGGGCCATCTGCTGGTCTGCCCGTACCGTCACATCGGCACCTACGATCAGGCGACACCCGAGGAGGTCGCCGAGATCGGCGCACTCACGCAGACAGGAATGCGCGTGCTGCGCGAGGTATCGCGCTGCGACGGCTTCAACCTGGGTATGAACCAGGGCGAGGTCGCAGGAGCCGGCGTCGCCGCCCACCTGCATCAGCACATCGTGCCGCGGTGGGCGACGGACGCCAACTTCTTCCCGATCATCGCGAAGACCAAGGCGCTGCCGCAGCTGCTCGATGAGATCCGCGAGGCCGTGTCGAGCGCCTGGCCCCGCTGATCCGGCCGACGCGGCGCGCTCAGCGCACCTGGTGTGCGGTGAACTGCATGCGCGGGTTGGCGTAGGTCTCCTGCGACTCGACGAGGCGCAGCTCGCGGTCGCCCGAGTCGAGAGTGTTCTGCAGCAGATCGAAGACGCTCGACACTGTGCGCTCGAGCGCGACCTTCGCGTCGCGGGTGGCTGTGTAGTGCGCCGTGAAGAGGGCAGCGGTCACGTCGCCCGAGCCGTTCGCCTTCATCGGGAGGTGCGGGGTGGCGACCAGCCACGCACCCTTGTCGTCGGCGGCGAGCATCTCGATCGTGCCCTCTTCGCGATCGGGTCGCTCCACTGACGTCACGAGCACGATCGAGGGGCCCATGTCCATCGCCGCGTCGACCGAGGCCAGGGTCGATTCGAGGTCGGACGGCTCGGTGCCGGTGAGGAACCCGAGCTCGAACTGGTTCGGGGTGATGATGTCGGCGACGGGCACGACCTTGTCGCGCAGCAGCACGGGGATCGCCGGTGCGACGAAGCAGCCCGACTTGGCGTTGCCCATGACGGGGTCACAGGCATAGACGGCGTCGGGGTTGGCGGCCTTCACGCGTGAGACGGCGTCGACGATCACGTCGGCGATGCCCTCGCCGCCCTGGTAGCCGCTCAGCACGGCGTCGATCTGATCGAAGACACCGCGCTCCTCGATGCCGGTGATGACCTCGCGTACATCGGCAGGGTCGATCATCGGTCCGCGCCACGCGCCGTAGCCCGTGTGGTTCGAGAAGTTGACCGTGTACACCGGAAGCACATCGACGCCGATGCGCTGCAGCGGGAAGACGGCGGCCGAGTTTCCGACGTGGCCGTGCGCGACGGCCGACTGGATCGAGAGGATCTTCATCCTGTCATCCTCTCACCGCGGCGGCCGCGAGGTCGTCGATGAGGCGCGCGCTCTCGGCCTCTGTCAGGTCGTGAACGGTGAGGCGCAGGTGACGGGACGGACCAGCGGTCTCCTCCAGCAGGAACTCGTCACCGGGACGGGCGAGCCAGCCCCGTCGCATCAGCCGTTCGGCCGCGTCGCGAGCTGTCACGTCGAGACGGACCCACAGGCTGAGTCCGTCGGTGGACATGGTCGGGATGCCGCGTGCGGCGAGCGCCTCGCTGAACGCCCTGTTGCGTGCGGCGTAGTGCGATGCCGCACGGGAGATCTGCCCGCGCACGGACTCATCGGTCAGCTGGGCATGTGCGAGTCGCTGGAGCAGATGGCTGACCCAGGTCGTGCCCGGGCTCAGTCGCATCGCCAGGCGCTGCGCCGTGGTGGGATCGGTGCCGGCCAGGGCGAGGCACATGTCCGGACCGAGGAACTTCGACACCGAGCGGATCAGCGCGTACCGGCGGTGCGAGGGCCCGATCAGTGAGGCATAAGGGTGCTGAGACAGCAGCGAGAAGTGGTCGTCTTCGATGATCAGCACGTACGGGTGATCGGCCAGCACCTCGCGGAGCGTAGCGGCACGCGCAGGGGAGAGGCTCACGCCCGTCGGGTTCTGCGCGCGCGGGGTGCTGATGATGGCACGGACGCCGGCGTTCACAGCCGCCCGAAGCCCATCGACGGTCATGCCCTCCTCATCGACGGCGACCGGCACCGCGCGGTAGCCGCCGAGCCGGACGGTGTGGATGCTGGAGAGGAAGCACGGGTCCTCGAGCGCGACGGCGTCGTCGCGCATCAGCGCCTGCGCGAGCAGACGCTCGACTGCATCGACGGCGCCGCTGGTGACGACGACGTGCAGATCATCGCGGGGCAGGTCGGCGAGCATCCATTCGCGGGTCCACTGCTCGAGTCCGGCATCGAGGACGGGCTCGCCGTACAGGACAGGACGTCCGGCGATGCGCCCTAGTGCCGGAGTCGGATCGGGGATGAGCGTCGGGTCGGGGTTGCCGGATGCCACATCGCGCAGCACCGTGTCTGCGACACCCTCCTGCGCGACGGGCTCGGCGCCCGCGATCACCGTGCCTGCGCGGCCGCGGGACACGACGAGCCCTGCCTGCGCGAGCTGCCGGTACGCGGCCACTGCGGTGTTGCGGTTGACGCCGAGGGTCGTCGCGAGCTCGCGTACAGGAGGCAGGGGATCTCCGGGACGCAGGGTGCCGCGCTCTCGCAGGGCGCGCACGCTGTCGGCGATCTCCGCGGCGGAGGTTCCCGTTATCTCGATGTCCATCGTGTTGAGTCTAGGGTGCTATCTTTTGGCATAGGCCAAAGTGCGGATTGTCACAACGAGGAGTGATCATGGCATCCACCGACCAGAACCCGACCACCGGATCGCAGCGCGTCAAGCGCGGACTCGCCGAGATGCTCAAGGGCGGCGTGATCATGGACGTCGTCACCGCAGAGCAGGCGAAGATCGCCGAAGACGCCGGTGCCGTCGCCGTCATGGCGCTCGAGCGCGTCCCGGCGGACATCCGAGCCCAGGGCGGCGTCTCTCGGATGAGCGACCCCGACATGATCGACAGCATCATCGACTCCGTCTCGATCCCCGTGATGGCCAAGGCCCGCATCGGTCACTTCGTCGAGGCGCAGGTGCTGCAGGAGCTCGGCGTCGACTACATCGACGAGTCCGAGGTGCTCTCACCCGCCGACTACGTGAACCACATCGACAAGTGGCCCTTCACTGTGCCGTTCGTGTGCGGGGCGACGCACCTGGGCGAGGCTCTGCGCCGCATCACGGAGGGCGCGGCGATGATCCGCTCGAAGGGTGAGGCCGGCACCGGAGACGTCTCCGAGGCGATGAAGCACATCCGCAAGATCCGCGGCGAGATCGCAGCCCTTGGCGCACTCTCGAAGGACGAGCTGTACGTCGCGGCCAAGGAGCTGCAGGCACCCTATGAGCTGGTCGCCGAGATCGCAGAGACCGGCAAGCTGCCCGTCGTGCTGTTCGTCGCCGGTGGCGTCGCCACCCCTGCCGACGCCGCGATGATGATGCAGCTCGGGGCAGACGGCGTGTTCGTCGGCTCGGGCATCTTCAAGTCGGGCGACCCCGTTGCCCGCGCCAAGGCGATCGTCAAGGCCACGGCCTTCTACGACGACCCGAAGGTCATCGCCGAAGCCTCGCGCGGCCTGGGCGAGGCCATGGTCGGCATCAATGTCTCGGACCTGCCCGCACCTCACCGCCTCGCCGAGCGCGGCTGGTAAGGCCTTCACCGGACGGACACATGGCGTCGGGGTCGGATCCGACAGGATCGGACCCCGATCGTCGGGTGCGTGACGTCGCACGCGGTGGAGACTCGATGTCGAAGGGAGCCACCGTGATCGAGATCCTCAACCACCTCGTCGATGAGATCGAGTCGCATCTGGGCGACGACCTAGACATCGACGGCATCGCCTCGGCGACCGGCACCACCGGCTACCACGTGCGGCGCATGTTTTCGTCGCTCGCGGGCATGCCGGTCTCGGAGTACATCCGTCGCCGGCGTATGACCGTGGCGGCGGCGGACGTCGTGGGCGACGAGGACCTGCTCTCGATCGCGGTTCGCTACGGCTACGGATCGACCGAGGCCTTCGGTCGCGCATTCCGCGCCGTGCACGGCGTAGCCCATGGTGTCGTCCGCCGTGACGGTGGCCCCCTTCGCAGCCAGCCGCAGCTCAGGTTCCGCCTGACCGTAGAAGGGAGCACCCCTATGGATGTCCGCATCGTCGAACGAGACGCCTTCCGCCTGATCGGCCACGCAACGCGCGTGCCGCTGATCCACAGCGGAGCAAATCCCCATATCCAGGCCCACATCGCTTCGCTGCCCGTCGAGGCCCACGCCCGGCTCAAGAGCCTCGGTGATGCCGAGCCGTCGGGAATCCTGCAGGTGAGCGCCGACGTCGACCCGGACAGCACCGAGGGCAGTGAGCTCACCTACCTCCATGGCGTCGCGGTGAGCGCGACGACATCGGTGCCGGCCGACCTGGACACGATCGACGTCGACGGAGGGGTCTGGGCGGTCTTCCGGGCGGCGGGCGCCTATCCGGCGGCGCTGCAGGACACGTGGGCCGCCACCGCGACCGAGTGGTTCCCCTCCAATCCGTGGCGCCTGCGCCCCGGGCCCTCTGTCGTCGCGGTGCTGGATCGCGCCGGCGACTTCAGCACCGCGACCACCGAATTGTGGCTGCCGATCGAACGGAGTTGATGTGACACAGGAGTCGATGATGGCCCGCAGCGGGCGCGTCGGAGTGCTCGCTCTGCAGGGCGATGTGCGAGAGCACACGGCCATGCTCGGACGCCTCGGCGCCGATGTCGTACCGGTGCGCCGACCGGAGGAGCTCGCGACCGTCGCCGGACTGGTCATCCCCGGCGGCGAGTCGAGCGTGATCGACAAGCTCACGCGCATGTTCGGGCTGGCCGAGCCCATCCGCCGAGCGATCAGAGAGGGGATGCCCATGTTCGGCACATGCGCCGGCCTGATCATGCTCGCTGACCGCCTGGTCGACGCGATCGACGGGCAGCAGACCTTCGGCGGCCTCGACGTCACCGTGCGCCGCAACGCGTTCGGCCGGCAGGTTGACTCCTTTGAAGGCCCTGTCGCCGTGCCGAGCCTCGGCCCCCGACCGGTGCACGCCGCATTCATCCGTGGTCCGGTGGTCGAATCCGTCGGTCCGGATGCCTCCGTCCTCGCGTCACTCGACGACGGCAGCGTCGTCGCGGTCGAACAGGGAAGTCTTCTCGGGATCAGCTTCCACCCGGAGATCTCGGGAGAACCGCGCTTCCACGAGCGCTTCCTGCAGCGCGTCGCAGAACGGGAGGCGGTCGTCGGCCTGTAGCCACGCGAGCACTGGTCACCGCAGCTCGCCACGGACCGCCGGTGGCACTGTCCGCGATTCGATAGAATGGACGACGCCCTGGAGGCGACTCTCGGGCGGAGACGACGAGCGGAGACATATGTCCGGGCATTCCAAGTGGGCTACGACCAAGCACAAGAAGGCCGTCATCGACGCGCGCCGTGCGAAGTCGTGGGCGAAGCTCATCAAGAACATCGAGGTCGCGGCCAAGCTCGGCGGACCCGATCAGGCGGGCAACCCGACCCTCTTCGACGCCGTTCTCAAGGCCAAGAAGATGTCGGTCCCGAAGGACAACATCGACCGTGCTGTCAAGCGCGGTGCCGGCATCGGCGGCGAGGCCGTCGAGTACACCTCGATCATGTACGAAGGCTACGGACCCAACGGGGTCGCCCTCATGATCGAGTGTCTGACAGACAACAAGAACCGCGCCGCAGCAGAGGTGAGGACCGCGCTCAGCCGCAACGGCGGCACGCTGGCCGACCCCGGATCGGTGGCCTACAACTTCACCCGCAAGGGCGTCATCGTCGTCGGCTCCGAGGGCACGACCGAGGACGACGTGATGATGGCGGCGCTCGAGGCGGGCGCTGAAGAGGTCGAGGCGCATGGCGACGGCTTCCAGGTGATCGCAGAGGCCACTGATCTCGTGGCCGTGCGCACGAGCCTGCAGGAAGCCGGCATCGACTACGACTCGGCCGACGTCGAGTTCGTCCCGAATCTCAAGGTCGAGATCGACGCCGACACCGCCCGCAAGGTCTTCCGCCTGATCGACGCCCTGGAAGACAGCGACGACGTGCAGAACGTGTTCGCCAACTTCGACCTCACCCCCGAGGTGCAGGCCGAGCTCGAAGGCGACGACGAGGAGTAGTACCCGTGCACGAAGGCCCCGGGCGCGCCTGCGCCCGGGGCCTTCGTGCACCTCCTAGCCTGGGGGAGTGAGCACTCTGCGCGTCCTCGGCATCGACCCCGGCCTCACCCGCTGCGGGATCGGGATCGTCGATGTCGACCGCTCCCGGCGGGCATCCCTCGTGCACGTGGGCGTCGTCCGAACCCCGGTCGACGCCGATCTCTCGGTGCGCCTCGCCGCCGTCGCGGCGGGCATCCGGGCCGTGATCGACGACCACGGCCCCCAGGCGGTCGCGGTGGAGCGGGTGTTCGCGCAGCACAACGTCCAGACCGTGATGGCGACGGCTCAGGCATCCGGGGTGGCCTTGCTCATCGCCGCCGAAGCCGGCCTTCCCGCCGCCACTCACACGCCGAGCGAGGTGAAGGCCGCGGTCACCGGATACGGTTCTGCCGACAAGCGGCAGGTGCAGTCGATGATCGCCCGGATTCTCCGGCTGGACGCCCCACCGCAGCCCGCTGACGCCGCCGATGCCCTCGCGATCGCGCTCTGCCACGCCTGGCGGGGCGCTGCCGCTCCCGCAGGCGCAGCCGCAGGCCTCACACCGGCGCAGCGCGCGTGGGCTGAGGCCGAGCGCGGCGCCCGCACCTCTAGAACATATGTCCGATAGGCTGGCCGCATGATCTCGTCCCTGCGCGGCACTGTGCTGCACGCTGACTCCACGCACGTCGTCATCGAGACCGGCGGGGTCGGGTTCTCGGTGTTCGTGCCGGGCGACGTCGCGCACACGGCCGTCGTGGGGGAGCAGCTCCGGCTGCACACGAGCCTGATCGTCCGGGAAGACGCGCTCACGCTGTTCGGCTTCAGCGATCGGGACGAACTCGAGATCTTCGGCCAGCTGCTCAGCGTCACTGGCGTCGGCCCGAAGTCGGCCCTCGGGGTGCTCTCGCACCTCACGGTCGACCAGATCGCCGAAGCGGTGACCGCGGAGGACGATGCGCCGTTCCGTCGCGTCTCGGGGATCGGGCCGAAGACCGCGAAGCTGATCGTCGTGCAGCTTGCTGGCAAGGTTCAGCCCCGGGTGGCGTCGGCTCCGGCAGGGGCACCCGCGACGGCCACCGTCGAGCAGGTCGCCGCAGCCCTGGTCGGACTCGGATGGTCGGAGAAGGTCGCGGCCGAGGCCGCAGCGCAGTCGGCTGAGGACGCCACCGACGCTGAGCGCGAGTCGGTGCCCGCGCTGCTGCGCCGCACGCTCGCCGCCATGGGACCAGGAGCCAAGCGTGGCTGACGGCTCGCGCGACGCCGCCGAAGCGCTCGACGACACCGAGCTCGCGATCGAGGGTGCCCTGCGCCCCAGCAGCCTCGACGAGTTCGTCGGTCAGCCCAAGGTGCGCGGTCAGCTTCAGCTGCTGCTCGAGGCTGCGCGCATCCAGGAGCGCCCTGCCGATCACATCCTGCTCGCGGGTCCCCCCGGCCTCGGCAAGACCACCCTCGCCATGATCGTCGCCCACGAGAGCGGGCGCCCTCTGCGGCTCTCGAGCGGACCTGCGATCCAGCACGCCGGAGACCTCGCAGCCCTGCTGTCCAGCCTCACTCCTGGCGAGGTGCTCTTCATCGACGAGATCCATCGCATGGCCCGCTCCGCCGAGGAGATGCTGTACCTGGCGATGGAGGACTTCCGCATAGACATCATGGTCGGCAAGGGTGCCGGCGCCACCAGCATCCCGCTCGAACTCGCGCCGTTCACCCTGGTGGGCGCGACGACGCGGTCCGGGCTGCTGCCCAACCCGCTGCGCGACCGCTTCGGCTTCACCGGCCATCTCGAGTTCTATGACGACGATGACCTCGAGCGCGTGATCGCCCGGTCGTCGAATGTGCTCGGCGTGCGTCTGCCCGACGATTCGCTCAGTGAGATCGCCCGGCGATCGCGGGGCACGCCCCGCATCGCGAACCGGCTGCTGCGCCGTGTGCGCGACTACGCGCTGGTGCACGGCGGCGGCCGCTCCGCGTCGATCTCCGACGTCCGAGCCGCTCTCGATCTCTACGACGTCGACGCCATCGGACTGGACCGTCTCGACCGGGCAGTGCTCGATGCGCTGGTGCGCCGTTTCCGCGGTGGGCCGGTGGGGCTGAGCACGCTGGCCGTCGCCGTGGGCGAGGAGGCTGAGACGGTCGAGAGCGTCGTCGAGCCCTACCTCGTGCGGATCGGATTCCTCGGTCGCACCCCTCGAGGGCGCATCGCCATGCCCGACGCCTACCGCCACCTCGGCATCGCCCACCCCGACGGTGTGGCATTGTTCGATGACCTATAATCGCTGAAGCCTCCCTGAACCCTTGTGCGCTCATCGGCGTGCGCTCCTTGAAAGGCCCATCTCTATGGATCCCATGTCCCTCATGCTCTTCGGCCTTCTCGGCGTGATGCTCGTGTTCATGTTCGTGAACACCCGCAAGCGTCAGAAGATGATGAAGGAGCAGCAGGAGGAGAAGGCAGCCAAGACGGTTCCGGGTGTCAAGGTGCTGCTTCAGGGCGGCCTCTACGGCACCGTGGTCTCGTACGACCCGGTCGACCTCGACAAGCCCGCCCAGATCGAGATCGCCCCCGGCGTCGTCATCGAGGTGCACAGCCAGGCCATCCTCCGTCTCGTCGACGAGAACGAGCAGACCGACGTGGCATCTGCTGACGTCGTCGCGCCGGCTGCAGACGCTCCTGCGCAGGACAAGACCGACGGCATCGAGTCGATCAAGGTCGAGACGCCGGAAGAGACCAAGGCGCGCCTCGAGCGCAACGACGAGAACTGACTCGCCGGCACGGCACCCCCACTCGAAAGCGGAACTCAGTGGCATCCACATCTCCGACTCGCCACGCCTGGCGAGTCCTCCTCGGCCTGCTCATCGTCACCGCAGTGCTGTTCGGCATCAACGCCCTCGGCGTCTACGTCTTCAAGACCGACGCTGGCAAGCCTGCGAGCTCCTGGGCTCCGGAGCTGGCCCTCGACCTGCAGGGCGGAACGCAGATCATCCTGGGCGCGGAGTCGCCGGACGGTGCTGCACCGACTGAGGATCAGCTGAACCAGGCTGCCGCGATCATCCGCCAGCGTGTCGACGCCTCGGGTGTCGCCGAGGCTGACATCACGACGGAGGGCGGCCGCAACATCGTCGTCCAGATCCCCGGTGTCGCCGATCAGGCGACCCGTGATCGCATCCAGGCCAGCGCCAAGCTCGAGCTGCGACCGGTGATCCTGGCCACGGACCCCGCGACCTCGTTCGCGGGTGAGGACGGTAAGGAGACGCCCTACCCGACTCCGGCCGAGACGATGAACGACGAGCCCTCGCCGTCACCGACCGACAAATCGGACCCGAGCTGGGCCACCGAGAAGCAGATCGCGGCGCTGCAGTCGTACGACTGCTCCGCCGAGGTCGATGCGAGCACGGCCGAAGACAGGCCCCTCATCGCGTGCGAGGAGAACGGCAGCGCCAAGTACCTGCTCGGACCGGTCGAGCTCGACGGCACCGTGATCGACGACGCCACAGCCGGGCGAGAGCAGCAGAGCGGGCGCTGGACCGTCAACCTCGAGTTCGACTCCAAGGGCACCGAGATCTTCGGCGATGTCAGCCAGCGTCTCAACGCCAACCGCCTGGCCAACCAGGCCCCGCGCGATCAGTTCGCATTCGTGCTCGACGGCAAGGTGCTCTCCGCACCGACCATGCAGGCCGTCATCCTCAACGGCAAGCCGAGCATCTCGGGCAACTTCACGCAGGAGAGCGCGAAGGCCCTGGCCGACCAGCTGCGCTACGGAGCGCTGCCGCTCAGCTTCACCGTCGAGAGCTCCGACACGATCTCAGCGACCCTCGGATCGCAGCAGCTGCAGATCGGACTCATCACGGGTCTGATCGGTCTCGGCCTGGTCGCGCTGTACTCGCTGATCACATACCGGGCGCTCGGCTGGGTGATCATGGCATCCATCGCCGTAATGGGCGTGCTGACCTACATCATCATCGCGATCCTCGCCTGGCGGATGGGCTTCCGGCTCTCTCTCGCCGGTGTGGCCGGTCTGATCGTCTCGATCGGCTTCACGGCCGACTCGTTCATCGTCTACTTCGAGAGGATCAGAGACGAGCTGCGAGACGGCAAGTCGATCGTCGCGGCCGTCGAGGACGGCTGGGGTCGCGCCAAGCGCACGATCTACATCTCCAAGTCGATCAACGTGCTCGCGGCGGTCGTGCTCTATGTGCTGGCCGATGCGACGGTCAAGGGCTTCGCATTCACCCTCGGTCTCACGACTCTCATCGACGTGTTCATCTTCGTGATCTTCACGCACCCCGTGATGCAGCTGCTGGCGCGGACGCGCTTCTTCGGCGGCGGGCACAAGCTGTCTGGTCTCGACCCCGAGGCGCTCGGCGCGGTCTACCGCGGGCGCGCACAGTTCCGCGACGTGCGCACCGGTTCTTCCGGACGCGCTGCGCGGAATAAGGGAGCGCGCGGTGAGGCCGAGAAGCGACAGACCATCGCCGAGCGCAAGCGCGCAGAGGCGCTCGCAGGATCCAAGGATGCCGGAAAGGACTCCGACGCCTGATGTTCTCCATGAATGAGTTCGGCAACAACCTCTACTCGGGCAAGACCTCGTTCCCCTTCGTGGGGAAGCGTCGTCTGTGGTTCATCATCGCCATCCTGCTCGTGGTCGGCTCGGCCCTCGTGCCCCTGATCCGTCCCGTGCAGTTCTCGATCGAGTTCACCGGCGGCTCGCAGTTCGTCGTGCTCGCGCCGTCATCGACCGACCAGAGCCTGGCGACCGACGCCGTGCGCTCGGTCGTGCCCGACGCCGCAGCCAAGGTCGTTACGGTCAACGACCGCGACGTGCGGGTGCAGACCGACCAGATGACCCCGGACGAGACGCAGGAGGTCAAGGCGGCCCTCTCCGAGGCGTACGACGTCAAGGCCGACGAGATCACCGACTCGTTCATCGGCCCCGCCTGGGGCGAGAACGTCACGCGGCAGTCGCTGTGGGGCCTCGCGATCTTCCTCGCGCTGACGTTCCTCATCCTGGCCATCTACTTCCGCACGTGGAAGATGTCGGCAGCCGCCATCATCGGTCTGCTCGACGTGCTGCTCATCACCGTGGGCGTGTACGCGCTGGCCGGCTTCGAGATCTCGCCTGCGGCGGTGATCGGATTCCTCACGATCCTCGCGTACTCGCTGTACGACACCACGGTCGTGTTCGACAAGATCCGCGAGAACACCACCGAGGACGTCAATCAGACGACTCGCACGTTCGGCGAGTCCGTCAACCTCGCGGTGAACCAGACGCTGATCCGCTCGATCAACACCTCGGTCGTCGCGGCCCTGCCAGTCGGCGCGATCCTGTTCATCGGCTCTCTGTGGTTCGGCGCGGAGACGCTCACCGACATCTCGCTGTCGATCTTCGTCGGCATCATCGTCGCGACCTACTCGACGCTCTTCGTCGCGGCTCCTCTGTACTCGCTCTTCCGCGAGAAGGAGCCTGCGATCGTCGCCCACGACGCGAAGGTGCACGAGGCGCGAGACCGCGCTGTCGCAACGGTGTGATCGGCCCGCGCGGGGTCGGGCAGGCGCCCGGCCCCGCGTAGGATGATCTGATCGGGGACGGGAGCAGGATATGGCGGATTCGCAGACCACATCGCAGGTGTCGAGCCTGCGCCGGCTGGTGCCGCGCATCTTCTCTCGCGCGCCCAGGGTCAACGATCTCGACAACCTCATCCGCACGGTCCGTGCCAATCACCCTCGAGGTGATCTGCCCATCATCGAGCGCGCGTACCGTGTCGCGAGAGAGAAGCACGAGGGCCAGTTCCGCCAGAGCGGTGAACCGTACATCACGCACCCGCTCGCCGTCGCGCAGATCCTCGCCGAGCTCGGTCTCGGCCCGCGCGCGATCGCAGCGGCCCTGCTGCATGACACGGTGGAGGACACCGGCTACGCACTCACCGAGCTGACGGCCGAGTTCGGCGACGAGGTCGCCATGCTCGTCGACGGCGTGACCAAGCTCGACAAGGTCAAGTACGGCGAGAGTGCGCAGGCCGAGACGGTCCGCAAGATGATCGTGGCGATGTCGAAGGACATCAGGGTGCTCCTGATCAAGCTCGCCGACCGCCTGCACAACGCTCGCACGTGGGGATTCGTGCCTCCCGAGAAGTCCGCACGGAAGGCCAAGGAGACCCTCGAGATCTACGCGCCGCTCGCGCACCGCCTGGGTATCCAGACGATCAAGTCCGAGCTCGAGGATCTCTCGTTCGCGGTGCTGCACCCCAAGATCTACGCCGAGATCAACAGCCTGATCGCCCAGCGCACGCCGCAGCGCGAGAAGTACCTGCAGAACGTCGTCGAGTCGATCAACGAAGACCTGCGCGAGCTTCGCATCCGCGGCAAGGTCGTGGGTCGCCCGAAGCAGCTGTACTCGGTGTACCAGAAGATGGTCGTCCGCGGACGCGAGTTCGATGACATCTACGACCTCATCGGCATCCGCGTGCTCGTGAACTCCGTGCGCGACTGCTACGCCGTACTCGGAGCCATCCACTCCCGTTGGACTCCACTGCCCGGTCGCTTCAAGGACTACATCGCGACGCCGAAGTTCAATCTCTACCAGTCGCTGCACACGACCGTCATCGGTCCATCCGGCCGCACGGTCGAGATCCAGATCCGCACCCACGAGATGCATCAGCAGGCCGAGTTCGGTGTCGCGGCCCACTGGATGTACAAGGAGCGGATGAACGGCGGCAAGGTGGATGCGAAGGCCGCCGACGCCGACATGGCGTGGCTCGCGCACATCTCCGACTGGCAGGCCGAGACGGCCGACCCCAGCGAGTTCCTGGACTCCCTGCGCTTCGAGATCGGTGCGAAGGAGGTGTACGTCTTCACCCCGAAGGGACGGGTCGTCGGTCTGCCTGCCGGGGCCACAACGGTCGACTTCGCCTACGCGGTGCACACCGAGATCGGTCACCGCACGATGGGCGCCAAGGTCAACGGGCGTCTCGTGCCGCTGGAGACCGAGCTGAAGAGCGGCGACGTCGTCGAGGTGTTCACCTCGAAGAACCCCGATGCCGGACCCAGCCAGGACTGGCTGACCTTCGTGAAGAGCACCCGGGCGCGCAACAAGATTCGCGGGTGGTTCACCAAGGAGCGTCGCGAAGAAGCCATCGAGCAGGGCAAGGAGGCGATCGCTCGCGCCATGCGCAAGCAGAACCTCCCTCTGCAGCGCCTGATGAACCAGGAGTCGTTCGCCGAGGTGGCTCGTCAGCTGCGCTACGAGGACGTCTCAGGTCTGTACGCCGCTGTGGGCGAGGGGCACGTCTCGACCCAGTCGGTGCTCGAGAAGGTCACTGCGCTTGTCGCCGCCGACGAGGACACGAGCACCGGAGCGATCCAGCTCCCGGGTCAGGCACCCGCTCGCGAGCCGCGCACGAGCGACTCGGGTGTGCTGGTGCGTGGTGCCTCCGACATCCTGGTGAAGCTCGCACGCTGCTGCACGCCGGTGCCCGGTGACCCCATCGTCGGGTTCGTCACCCGCGGGAGCGGGGTCTCGGTGCACCGCCAGGACTGCGTGAACGTGAAGGCGCTGGGTTCCGATCCCGAGAGGTTCATCGAGGTCGAGTGGGCTCCCACGACCAAGAGCGTCTTCCGCGTGCAGATCCAGGTCGAGGCACTCGACCGCTCCGGTCTGCTCTCCGACGTCACGCGAGTTCTCAGCGAGCATCACGTCAACATCCTCTCTGCGACGGTGTCGACGACCGATGAGCGTCTCGCTCTGAGCCGGTTCGTGTTCGAGATGGGTGACTCCGTGCACCTCGATCGCGTGCTGAACGCCGTGCGCCGCATCGATGCGGTCTACGACGTCTACCGCGTCACGACCTCCTGACAGGCCAGGCGTCCAGCATCCGCTTCGCATGGCGGGCGCCGGGGCGGCGCCTGAGCGGAAGCACCTGGGCGCGCACATCGTCGATGAGCCCGGGGGAGACCTCGACGAGGGCGCGCAGCCACCTCGCGTCCTCTCGGCTGCGAGCGGAACCGAACAGCAGCGTCACCGCCGCCGCGACGGGTGTCTGAACCCAGACCCCGCTGATCGACTGCACCTCGTTCTGCGCGAGCAGACGCTCGTGGTGGACGACTCTGGCTGAGACCATGACGCGCTGCCGGCTGCGGCTGATCCGCGTCACGTGATGGACGGCGGGCGGGAGGTCACCTGCGCCGTGCACCCATGCGGCGCTCACCCCGCTCAGCGCGGTCCCGGCCGGCATGAGCGGGGACAGGCTGACGGCCCTCGCGCCCACCCCCTCGACCGTGTCGCACGGCATGTATCCCTCGCCCACCTCGACCACATGGCCGTCGAGGCGTGCCGCGCTCAGCTCGGAGAGAGTGAGCCGATCGCCGGGGCGGTAGAAGAGGACGGGATGCACGTCCAACAGTATGAGCCGCGGTGTCCTCATCGAGGACGCCGCGGCTCATACTGTGGATAAGGTCTCTGTCGCCGAGATCAGCCGCCGAGGGCGCTCAGCCAGGAGCGACGGGCCGCCAGCGCCTCTGTCGCCTGGGCGATCGCACGCTTGTCGCCGGACTTCTCGGCGGCGGCGAGTTCGGCCTCGAGCTTCTCGATCGCCTCAAGCAGCTGCGAGCTCATGTCGTTCGCGCGCGCCTTGGTCTCGGGATTGTTCTTCTTCCAGTCGACGTCCTCGCGGGACTTCAGCGCCTGTTCGATCGAGCGCATGCGGTCATCGAGCGCGCGCTCCTTCTCGCGCGGGAAGATGCGGCCGACCTCGTCCCACTGCCGCTGGATGCGGGTCAGCAGCGCGCGGGCGCGCTTCAGGTTGGGCTCATCGGCCACAGCCTTGGCCTCTTCGAGCAGTGCCTCGCGGGCCTCGATCTTCGGCGCGGAGTCGGCCTCCTCGGCGGCGGCCTGCTCTGCGCGCGCCGCGTAGAGTGCGTCGCCCGCCGCCTTGAACCGCGCCCACAGGGCGTCGTCGGCCTTGCGACCGGCCCGGCCGGATGCCTTCCAGGCGTCCAGCAGATCACGATAGGCCGGGATGCCGTCGACCCCGCGCGGGGCGAGGGCTTCGGCGCGCTCGACCAGACGGGCCTTGGCATCGCGTGCGGCGCGGTGCGCGTCGTCGAGTTCGGAGAAGAATGCCCGGCGGGCCTTGTCGACCGTGGTGCGCGCATCGCGGAAGCGCTTCCAGAGCTGCTGGGCCACGCCCTTCGGCAGACGCGGTGCGTTCTGCTGGTGAGCCTGCCACGAGTCGAACAGCTCGGTCATCTCGACGGTGACCTGCTTCCACTGCACTTTCGAGAGATCGCGAGCCGCGATGGCCTCGGCCTTCTCCACGATGACGGTCCGCTCGGCGATCGCAGCATCCATCGCCTCCTTGGCGGCGGCGGACTCCTGTGCGGTGGCCTCTGCGAGCGAGGAGAGAAGGTTCTCGATGCGCTCACGCAGCGACACGAGATCGCCGACGGCTGCAGCGTCGGCGGCCTCGCCGCGCAGATGCGTGGCCTGCTTGGTGAGATCGGACGCCGATGCACCGCCGTTCTGGGCACGGGTCTCGAGCGTGCCGAGCTTGACGGCGAGATCGTCGTACTTGCGGGCGAAGTAGGCGAGCGCCTCTTCGGGCGTGCCGTCAGGGTACTGACCGACCGGGCGCCAGGTGTCGCCCTCGCGCACCTCGACGGTGCCGTCTTCGGCGACGCGCCCCCATTCGGCGGCATCCGACGCGATCGGCGCGACGGCCGGAGCTGCAGCCGCCGCCGGTGCGGCAGCGGGCATCGGCTTGCGCGGCGGTGCCGGGACGGGCGGGCCGGGTACGGGAGGGGTGGGCGTGGGGGCGTCGTTGTCAGACACGATGTTCTCCTTGCGCGGTCGCTCCGCGGGAGTGGGAAAGGACGTTGCTCAGCCTAGTTCACTCACTCGGCGTCTGCGTCGGAGTCACGCTCCCTGTGGGGGTCGGCTCCGCGCTGGGGGAGGACCCGGGTGACGGGCTGTCGAGGGGCGCGGATGTCCTGCTCGGCGTGGGCTCGGGCGCTGTCACCTGCGCGTGCACCGCCTGACTCACGATCGCGCCGGCAACGATGATCGAGCCGACGACAGCGGCGACGACGGTGTCGCGACGGCGTCGCCTGAGGATCTTCGCGTGCCACGCGGCGCGAGCGGCGTACAGCCGGGCGCGCTCCGCCTCGGTGCGTGTGCGCTGAGGTGTGCGAGAGCCGCGTGCAGCCATGGAACGTCCTCCTGATCCGATCGTGTGCGAGCCTACCTGGCGACCACCCGGTGTCTGCCGCCCCGACTAGCCTGGAGGGATGACGTCAGCCCCTCTCCTGTCGGGACAGACCCCGCTCGCCGTGCGCATGCGACCGGTCTCGCTCGACGAGGTGGCCGGGCAGCAGCATCTGCTGCGGGCGGGTTCGCCCATCGTCGCTCTCGCCGATCCGGATGCCAAGGCTCCAGGGGCAGTGTCGATCATCCTCTGGGGACCTCCCGGCACAGGCAAGACCACGCTCGCTCAGGCGATCGCCCGCTCGTCGGGCCGCCGGTTCGTCGAGCTGTCGGCGATCACCGCCGGCGTCAAGGACGTGCGGGAGGTCATGCAGGAGGCGATCACGCAGCGCGATCTCTACGGGCAGACGACGATCCTGTTCCTCGATGAGATCCACCGCTTCACGAAGGCTCAGCAGGATGCCCTGCTGCCCGGCGTCGAGAACGGCTGGGTCATCCTCATCGCCGCCACCACCGAGAATCCTTCGTTCTCGGTGATCTCACCCCTGCTCTCGCGCTCGCTCCTGCTGACTCTGAAGCCCCTGACCGACGACGACATCGGCGTGCTGCTCGACCGCGCGGTGAAGGATGCCCGCGGCCTCGCAGGCTCGGTGACCGTCTCCGACGATGCCAGGGCGGCACTGGTCCGGCTCGCCTCCGGAGATGGGCGCCGCGCCCTCACCGGGCTCGAGGCGGCGGCCGCCGTGGCGATCTCGAAGCATGAGGAAGAGGAAGACGTCGTCGTCTCGGACGAAGACGTCGCTCAAGCCGTCGACCGCGCGCTGCTTCGCTACGACCGGCAGGGCGACGAGCACTACGACGTGATCAGCGCCTTCATCAAGTCGATCCGGGGGTCCGATCCCGACGCGGCGGTGCACTACCTGGCGCGGATGATCGAGGCGGGGGAGGACCCGCGGTTCATCGCCCGGCGGCTGGTGATCTCCGCTGCTGAGGACATCGGCCTCGCCGACCCGCAGGCGCTCACCATCGCCACAGCGGCGGCTGATGCTGTGGCATTCATCGGGATGCCCGAAGGGCGCATCCCCCTCGCCGAGGCGACCATCTATCTTGCGACCACGGCGAAGTCGAACGCGGCGTACACGGCCATCAACCAGGCGATCGCCGATGTCCGATCCGGTGGCTTCGGTCGGGTGCCGATCCACCTGCGCGACGCGCACTACGCCGGTGCGAAGCGCCTCGGTCACGGCAAGGGCTATCGCTACCCGCACGACAGCGAGGCGGGCATACTGCCGCAGCAGTACCTGCCAGACGAGCTCGTCGGGCGCCGCTATTACGAGCCGAAGAACCTCGGCGCCGAGCGTGACATAGCCCCGCGGCTCGAGCGCATCCGCAGGATTCTCGGCGATCGCTGAGGCGTCCGCCGATCTGTTAGAATTGATCGGCTCGAAACAGAGTTTTCGGGCATCCCTCTCTCCTGCACCACTTCCCGACGCGCCCCGGCGTGCGCGACGAGAAGGAGGAAGCGAGGCGATACGCCCGTGAGGCGCGAAAGACGCGTCCACGTCACGGAAGGAATACTTCGTGGTCACGAAGTCCCAGGACCGCCGCAAGGTCCGTCTCAGCCGTGCGCTGGGAATCCCGCTCACCCCGAAGGCCGCCCGCTACCTCGAGAAGCGTCCCTACGCTCCGGGCGAGCACGGCCGCACCAAGCGCAAGGCTGACAGCGACTACGCCGTCCGTCTGCGTGAGAAGCAGCGTCTGCGCGAGCAGTACGGCATCCGCGAGAAGCAGCTGCGCATCGCGTTCAACGAGGCTCGCCGCAAGGACGGCCTGACCGGTGAGAACCTGGTCGAGCTGCTCGAGATGCGTCTCGATGCCCTCGTGCTGCGTGCTGGCTTCGCCCGCACGACCGCGCAGGCCCGCCAGCTGGTCGTGCACCGTCACATCCTCGTCGACGGTCAGCTCGTCGACCGCCCGTCGTTCCGCGTGAAGCCGGGTCAGCTCATCCACGTCAAGGCCAAGTCCGAGGCTCTCGAGCCTTTCCAGGTCGCAGCAGCCGGCGGTCACGCCGAGGTCCTGCCCCCGGTTCCGGGCTACCTCGAGGTCGAGCTCGACAAGCTGCAGGCCCGCCTGGTCCGTCGTCCGAAGCGCGCCGAGGTCCCCGTGACCTGTGAAGTGCAGCTCGTCGTCGAGTACTACGCAGCCCGCTGATATCAGCATCCACGCGAGAGGCGCCGGGGTATCCCCGGCGCCTCTCGTCGTAGGATGGAGCGATGAAGAGACTGTCTTGGTTCCTGATCGGCGGTTTCGTCGCCGCCCACTTCATGAACAAGGATCCCCGCGGACAAGAGCTCTTCGCAGACCTCGACGCGAGGCTGTCGCAGGTCACCGCCATCATCGGCGACGCGTATCGGCAGCAGGACGCCCGCCTGTCCGACCCCGCAGAAGACTGACCACGACCCCCCCTCTCGCGCCGCGTGCATCGACGCGGCGCTCCTACGCAAGGAATGCCACGAGCTCTATGAAAACTGCGGAGATCGCGCAGCGCTACCTCGACTACTTCGAGAAGAACGACCACCTCATCGTCCCCTCGGCATCCCTGGTGAGCGACGACCCGTCGCTGCTCTTCACCGTCGCAGGCATGGTGCCGATGATCCCGTACCTCACGGGTGTCGTGCCTGCGCCGCATCCCCGCATCGCTGATGTGCAGAAGTGCATCCGCACCAACGACATCGAAGAGGTCGGACGCACGGCGCGTCACGGCACGTTCTTCCAGATGCTGGGCAACTGGTCGTTCGGCGACTACTTCAAGGAAGGCGCGATCCGCTACGCGTGGGAGCTGCTCACCTCCTCAGAGGCCGACGGGGGCCTCGGCTTCGACGAGAGAAACCTGTGGGTCACCGTCTACGAGACGGATGACGAGGCGGAGGCCATCTGGCGCGACATCATCGGCCTCAAGCCCGAGCGCATCCAGCGCCTCGGACGCGCCGACAACTACTGGAACACCGGTCAGCCCGGCCCCGGCGGCCCCGATTCGGAGATCTTCTTCGACCGCGGGCCTGCCTACGGCAAGGACGGCGGCCCCGCGGCCGACGACTCCCGCTTCCTCGAGATCTGGAATCTCGTGTTCATGCAGGAGTTCGTCGAGAACGTGCGGAGCAAGACCGAGTTCGACATCGTTGGCGAGCTGCCGATGAAGAACATCGACACCGGCATGGGCCTCGAGCGCGTCGCCTTCCTCAAGCAGGGCGTCGAGAACATGTACGAGACCGATCAGGTTCGTCCGGTGCTCGACCGTGCGGTGGAGCTCTCGGGAAAGACGTACGGCGCCGCTCATGAGGACGACGTGCGCTTCCGGGTCATCGCTGACCACGTGCGCTCGTCGCTGATGCTGCTCTCCGACGGCGTGCGGCCCTCGAACGAGGGGCGCGGCTACATCCTGCGCCGGCTGATGCGTCGGACGGTGCGCGCCATGCGTCTGCTCGGCGTCGACGCCCCGTCCTTCCCTGAGCTCTTCGCCGCGTCGAAGGAAGCGATGAAGTCGGCGTATCCGGTGCTCGAGACGGAGTGGAGCACCCTCTCCGCTGCCGCGTTCGCCGAAGAGGAGACCTTCCGTCGCACCCTCGCGCAGGGTTCGACCATCCTCGATCTCGCTCTGGCCGACACGAAGAAGGCCGGCGGCGTCACTCTCAGCGGGTCCGAGGCATTCCTCCTTCACGACACGTACGGCTTCCCGATCGACCTGACGCTGGAGGTCGCCGAGGAGGCGGGGCTCGACGTCGACCGCACCGCGTTCGACTCCCTGATGAAAGAGCAGCGCGACCGCGCCAAGGCCGACGCCCGCAATCGCAAGCGTCAGCTCGCCGATGTGTCGGTTTACCGCGAGTACCGTGCACTCGGCGAGACCGGCTTCGCCGGCTACACCGACCTGCAGACCGAGTCGCGCGTGCTCGGACTGATCGTCGACGGAGCCCCCGCGCAGACCGCGTCGGAGGGCCAGGTCGCCGAGGTCATCCTCGCCGAGACCACCCTGTACGCCGAGTCGGGTGGACAGGTGGCTGACAAGGGAACCATCGTCGGGGCGGGCTTCGAACTGGACGTCCTCGACGTGCAGCGGCCGGTCCCCGGGCTGATCAGCCACACCGTGCACGTCGCCTCGGGTTCGGTCGCGGTCGACGACCGGGCGACCACAGTGGTGGATGCCGCCAACCGCCGAGCCGCGCGGCAGGCGCACTCGGCCACGCACCTGGTGCACGCCGCCCTGCGAGACACGCTCGGCAAGACCGCCACGCAGGCCGGTTCGCTCAACCGCGCCGGCTACATGCGCTTCGACTTCTCCTGGTCGCAGCCGCTGTCGCTCGACACGCGCTCGGAGATCGAGGAGATCACGAACCGCGCGGTGAACGACGCCCTCGAGGTGACCACCCGCATCGTGTCGCTCGATGAGGCCAAGGAAGCCGGCGCCATGGCACTGTTCGGTGAGAAGTACGGCGATGTCGTGCGGATGGTCGACATCGGCGGCCCGTGGTCGCGTGAGCTCTGCGCCGGAACACACGTGTCGACGAGCTCGGAGATCGGACTCGTCAGCCTGGTCGGCGAGTCGTCGGTCGGGGCGTCCAACCGCCGAATCGAGGCGCTGGTCGGTCAGGACGCCTTCCGCGAGCTCGCCGCCGAGCGCACCGTGGTCTCCCAGCTGACGTCAGCGCTCAAGGCTCCGCGCGACCAGCTCGGCGCCCGTATCGAAGAGCTTCAGGCCAGCCTCAAGGCTGCCGAGAAGCGGATCGCGCAGTTCGAGGCCAAGGAGCGCGACGGCCGCGTGCCTGCGCTCGTGGAGGCCGCATCTCAGGCGGGCGGCTACCGCGTGGCTGCCACGTCGCTGGGCGAGGTCGGCTCGGCGGACGACATCCGCACGCTCGCGCTGAGCGTGCGCGAGCGTCTCGGCTCAGGCGCCGCGGTCGTCGCCTTCGGCGGCATCGTCGCCGGACGGCCGATCGTCGTCGTCGCGACCAACGATGCAGCGCGTCAGGCCGGCGCGAAGGCGGGTGCACTCGTGCGCATCGCTGCCGGGATGCTCGGCGGCGGTGGCGGCGGGAAGGACGACGTCGCGCAGGGTGGCGGCACCGACGCATCGGCGCTTGACGCCGCTCTGTCGGCTGTCGTCTCGGAGCTCTCGGGCGCGTGACCGGCTTCCGCCGCGGAACCAGGATCGGCATCGACGTCGGCAGGGCTCGCGTCGGCGTGTCCCGATGCGACCCCGACGGGATGCTGGCCGTGCCTGTCGAGACGGTGCCGCGCTCGGAGGCGTCGATCGATCGCATCATGCAGATCGTCGCTGAGTGGGAGCCGCTGGAGATCGTCGTCGGCCTGCCTGTGAACATGCGCGGCGAGGAGACGCTGTCGACCACCGACGCACGGCAGTTCGCGGAGGAGGTGCAGCGCCGATCAGGGCTGGACGTCCGGATGGTCGACGAGCGTCTCAGCACAGTCAGCGCGCACACGGCGCTGCGTGCATCGGGGCGATCGCAGAAGAAGTCTCGTAGCATTGTCGATCAGGTGGCCGCAGTGGTGCTGTTGCAGCATGCGGTCGACACCGAGAAGAGCACCGGTCGCCCCGCCGGTGCGTTGATCCCCGCCCCTCAGGAGCCGCCGCGCGATGTCTGACCCGCACGACCGCACGACCGATTCCCTCGGGGATTTCTTCGACAACGTCCCCACCGCGTCCACACCTCTGCCAGGGCGCGAGGTGCGAGATGAGCCGCTGCCCGGTTCGCGTCGTGCGCTGCGCGAGGCCGCAGCACGCGAGGCGGCCGCCCGCGAGTCCGCGGGGCGGGAGCATCCACCCCGCGCGGGCGACGAAACGCGGCAGGTTCCCGCGCAGCCCGAGCCGGCTTCCGTCGCACAGCCGGCAGCGCCGGCCGAGGCGCCCGCGGCCGCTCCTGCGGAGCAGACGCCTGCTGACGACTCCGACCACCCGATCGACGCACTGTTCGCTCCGGAGTCAGCTGTCGACGCTCCGCGGCGGCGGCGGGGGCGAGGCTGCCTGATCGCCCTGATCATCCTGCTCGTGATCGGCGGCGGCATCGCGGCGGGCGGCGCCTGGGTCTACAGCACCTACCAGGACAAGATCGACGACATCATGGGCTGGGGCGAGCCGAAGGACTACGAACCCGGCCTCGCCACGGGTGAGGCCTACGTCACCATCAAGAAGGGCGATACAGGCTCTCCGGTGTCGACAGCCCTCTTCGAAGCCAAGGTGACCAAGACGGATCGTGTCTTCTACGACTACCTGATCGAGAACGAGCCGAACGCGACGTTCTTCCCCGGCGTCTACAAGCTGCAGCAGAAGATGACGGCGAAGGATGCCCTGAAGGCTCTCGAGGATCCGGAGAACCGGATGGAGAACGCCGTGCGCATCGCGGAGGGCAGCACGGTCGACTCCTCGCTGCCGCGGATCGCAGAAGGCGTCGGCATCCCGCTCGAGGAGCTGCAGGCGGCGGTGAAGGACCCGAAGGTCTACGACGTCGACGCGCAGAACCTCGAGGGATGGCTCTTCCCCGCCGTCTACACCTTCGACCCCGGCGCGTCCGCGAAGGACGTGATCGCCGCCATGGTCGACCGCACCCGCGAGTCGCTGAAGAAGGCCGGGGTGCCCGATGCCGAGGCCCAGCGTGTCCTGACGATCGCATCGAGCATCGAGCGCGAGGCCCGCACGCCTGACTTCCCGAAGGTCTCCCGCGTCATCCAGAACCGCATCGACGACGGAATGATGCTGCAGATGGACTCGACGGCGCAGTACGGATACGGCGAACTGCACGCCGGCAAGGCCAGCACCTCCAAAGAGGCGCAGTTCGACGACAACCCATGGAACACGTACGTCATCACAGGGCTGCCGGCGACGCCGATCGCCAACGCGGGCGACGCGGCGATCGACGCCGCCATGCACCCGGCGGACGGGCCGTGGCTGTACTTCGTCACAGTCGACTTCAGCACCGGGGAGACCCAGTTCTCCGAGTCCTACGAGCAGCATCAGAAGGGCATCGGCCGGCTCGCCGACTGGTGCTCGGCCAATCCCGACTACAAGGGCTGCTGACATGTCCGATCGCCGCCATCTGGCGGTCTGGGGCGACCCGATCGGGCACAGCCGATCACCGCAGCTGCACCTCGCCGCCTACCGTCGCATAGGTGTGGACTGGACGTATGAGCGTCGGCAGGTCGGCCGTGACGCCTTTCGCGACGCCCTGGCATCTCTCGACGACTCATGGCGTGGGCTGTCGTTGACCATGCCGCTCAAGGAGGCCGCGCACGACGCCGCCGAGGAACTCGATCGTCACGCGGCGCTCACCGGGGCCGTCAACACCCTGCTCCTCGGCGAGAGCCTGCGCGGCTTCAACACCGATGTCGGCGGCATCGTCGACGCGTTCACGCACGCCGGAGTCACCGATGTGCGGACGGCGCGGATCCTGGGCGCGGGCGCGACCGCGGCATCCGCCCTCGTCGCCCTCAGCGACCTCGGTGCGACGGAGGTCGAGTTCCGCGCGCGACGGCCAGAGGCCGTCGATCGCCTGAGACCGACTGCGGAGGCGCTCGGAGTCAGGCTCACGACCGCGGAGTTCTCGTCGATCGCGTCGGACGTCGATGTCACCGTCGCCACGCTGCCCAGCGGCACCGTGCTGGATGCTGACCTCGCGCAGCCCCTCGCAGCGGTCGGAGGCACGCTGTTCGAGGCGGCCTACGCCCCCTGGCCCTCAGCTCTGGCCGCACTGTGGCCGCAGTCGAACGTCATCTCCGGCTTCGAGATGCTGCTGTTCCAGGCTGTGCGGCAGATCCGCATCTTCTGCTTCGGCGATCAGCGACATGAGCTGCCTGACGAGGCCGTCACAGTCGACATCATGCGCCTCGCGGGCATGGAAGACTAGAGAAATGCTCCGCGTGCTCACTGCCGGCGAATCGCACGGCCCCGAACTCATCGCCATCGTGGAGGGCCTGCCCTCCGGTGTGACCGTCTCGGCCGAGGCGATCCAGGCTGATCTCCAGCGGCGCAAGCTCGGCTACGGACGCGGTTCACGCATGAAGTTCGAGCAGGACGAGCTGTCGATCTCGAGCGGCGTGCGTCACGGCCTCACCCTCGGCAGCCCGATCGCCGTGCGCATCGGCAACACGGAGTGGCCGAAGTGGACCGAGGTCATGAGCGCGGAGCCTGTCGAGCTGACCGAGAAGTCACGTGGCAGGGGAGCGGCGCTCACCCGGCCCCGCCCAGGTCACGCCGATCTGGTCGGCATGCAGAAGTACGACTTCGACGAGGCGCGACCCATACTCGAGCGCGCAAGCGCCCGCGAGACGGCGGCCCGCGTCGCGCTCGGTGCGGTGGCACGCGCATTCCTCTCGGAGCTGGGCATCCGCCTCGTCAGCCACACTCTCTCCATCGGACCGGTGCACGCGCCGGCGGATGCCGAGCTTCCGACTCCGGACGACGTCGATGCGCTCGACGCCGACCCGCTGCGCTGCTTCGACGCGGCGACGTCTGCGCGCATGGTCGAAGAGGTCGACTCCGCCCGGAAGGACGGAGACACGCTCGGCGGCATCGTCGAGGTGCTCGCATATGGCCTGCCTCCGGGGATCGGGTCGCATGTGCACTGGGACCGCCGCCTTGACGGACGCCTCGCACAGGCGCTGATGAGCATCCAGGCGATCAAGGGTGTGGAGGTCGGCGACGGCTTCGAGACCACGCGTCGCCGAGGCTCTGCTGCTCACGACGAGCTGTTCGTCCGTGACGGCGGCATCACCCGCGCATCCGACCGTGCCGGCGGCATCGAGGGCGGCATGACCACCGGAACGGTGCTGCGCGTGCGCGCCGGCATGAAGCCGATCGCCACGGTGCCGCGGGCCCTTCGCACGGTGGATGTCGCGTCCGGCGAGACCGCGACAGCGCACCACCAGCGCTCCGACGTCTGCGCCGTTCCTGCCGCAGGCGTGGTCGCCGAGGCGATGGTCGCCATCGAGCTCGCGAACTCGCTGCTCGAGAAGTTCGGGGGCGACAGCATCCGCGAGACCCGTCGCAACGTGGAATCGTACCTGGCGTCCATCCCTGAGACGCTGCGCACGGCACCCGCATCCGAGGCGGCGCTGCTCGCCCATGATGAGCTCGTCTGAGCACCCGCTGACGCTCGTGCTGGTCGGCCCGATGGCTGCGGGCAAGACGAGCGTGGGCCGGAAGGTCGCGCGACTGCTCGACATGCCGTTCACCGACACCGACAAGCGCGTTGCCGCCGAGCACGGCCCCATCCCCGGGATCTTCGCCGAGCACGGCGAAGCGCACTTCCGCGATCTCGAGCGGAAGGCCGTTGCGACGGCGGTCGCACAGGGCGGCGTCGTGTCGCTCGGCGGGGGAGCCGTGATGGACGCCGGCACCCGAGCACTGCTGCACAGGCATCCGGTCGTCTTCCTGACCGTCAGCGCCGACGCCGTCGAACGCCGGATCGGGGGAGCGGGGCGACCGCTGCTCGCGGGCGAGGACGACCCGTTGGAGCGGTGGCGGGCCATCTTCGACCAGCGACGTGGCTGGTACGAAGAAGTCGCCGACCTGACCGTAGACACGTCGCGCAGACCCATGCGCGCACTGGCGGAGGAGATCGCCGCCTGGAGGAGGAAGCAGCAATGACCACGACCACCATCAGCGTCACAGGCCAGACCCCTTACGAGATCGCGGTCGGCCGGGACATCCTCGACCAGGTGAAGACCGCTCTCGATCCGGCCGTCCGGAAGGTGCTCGTCGTGCACCCCCCGACGCTCGGCAAGCGCGCGGCCGACCTCCGCGAGAGGCTGATGGCGGACGGCGGTCTCGACGTGCTGCTGGCCGAGATCCCGGATGCCGAGGCGGGCAAGCGCATCGAGGTAGCGGCGTTCTGCTGGCAGGTCATGGGCCAGGCGGACTTCACCCGCACCGACGCAGTGATCGGCTACGGCGGCGGATCGGTCACCGATGTCGCCGGATTCGTCGCCGCCACCTGGTTGCGAGGTGTGCAGGTCGTTCAGGTGCCGACCACCGTGCTCGGCCTGGTCGACGCTGCAGTGGGCGGGAAGACCGGCGTGAACACCGCAGAGGGAAAGAACATGGTCGGCGCCTTCTGGGCTCCGCGCGCGGTGATCGGCGACCTCGACGAGCTGCAGACGCTGAGCCCGAACGAGGCCACTGCAGGCTATGCCGAGGTCGTCAAGGCGGGCTTCATCTGGGCGCCCGAGATCCTCGACATCGTCGAGGCATCGCCCGAGCGGGCGGTCGACCCGACGACCGATGAGTTCCGTCGGACGATCGAGCTCGCGATCGACATGAAGGCGAAGGTCGTCTCCGATGACTTCCGCGAAGCGGGGCTGCGCGAGATCCTCAACTACGGGCACACACTGGGTCACGCCATCGAGCACGCCGAGCGCTACCAGTGGCGACACGGCGCCGCGATCTCGATCGGCATGATGTACGCCGCCGAGCTCTCGCGTCTCGCAGGACGCCTGCCGGACGCCGGTGCCGACCGGCACCGCTCGGTGCTCGAGTCGCTCGGACTGCCGACGACCTACCGTGCGGGCGCCTGGCAGCAGCTGCTCGCCACCATGCAGCGCGACAAGAAGGCCAGGGGAGGGATGCTGCGGTTCATCCTCCTCGACGACATCGCCAAGCCCACTGTCGTGCAGGCTCCCGACGAGTCGCTGATGTTCGCCGCCTATCAGGAGATCGCGGGATGAGCGACACGCGCAGGATGATGCTGCTCAACGGTCCGAACCTCAACCTGCTCGGCACCCGCGAGCCCGACCTGTACGGCACGGCGACGCTGGCCGACGTCGAGCAGCTCACCGCAGCGGCAGCGGCAGAGGCCGGGTACGAGCTGCGCGCTCTGCAGAGCAATCACGAGGGAGTGCTGATCGACGCGATCCACGCGGCGCGAGAGGACTGCGCGGCGATCGTCATCAACCCGGGCGGCCTCACGCACACCTCGGTGTCGCTTCGGGATGCCCTGACGGGAGTCGCCCTGCCGTTCGCTGAGGTGCACATCTCCGACGTCTACGCACGTGAGAAGTTCCGCCACTTCTCGTACCTCGATGATGTGGCCGACGTGCGCGTCGTCGGCAGGGGAGTGGAGGGCTACGCGCTGGCCGTGCGGGAGCTCGCGGCGCTGCTCTGAGGACGCCAGGCGCGGGTACCCCGCACGCCCGATCCAGGGCATCCGATAGAATCGCTTCTCGGCCACTTCTCTGCGCGCAACCGCGCCCGGCCCTCGAAACTTCTGAACGAACGGACCCGCATCACCATGGCATCCACCGCAGACATCAAGAACGGCGTCGTCATCAAGATCGACGGACAGCTCTGGAGCGTCGTGGAGTTCCAGCACGTCAAGCCCGGCAAGGGCGGCGCGTTCGTCCGCACCAAGCTCAAGAACGTCGTCACGGGCAAGTCGGTCGACAAGACCTACAACGCCGGCACGAAGATCGAGATCGAGAACGTCGATCGCCGTGACTTCACGTACCTGTACACCGACGGCGACAGCTTCGTCTTCATGGACCAGGAGGACTACGACCAGATCAACGTCCCCGCGGCCACTGTCGGCGACGCGAAGAACTACATGCTCGAGAACCAGCAGGTGCAGATCGCGCTGAACAACGGGAACCCGCTCTACATCGAGCTCCCGGCTTCGGTCGTGCTCGAGGTCACCTACACCGAGCCCGGTCTGCAGGGCGACCGGTCGTCGGCCGGCACCAAGCCCGCGACGCTCGAGACCGGCTACGAGATCCAGGTTCCGCTCTTCCTCGAGACCGGCACCAAGGTCAAGGTCGACACCCGCACGGGTGACTACCTCGGCCGCGTCAACGACTGATCTTGAGCGCCCGCACCAAGGCGCGCAAGCGCGCCCTCGACATCCTTTTCTCGGCCGACGTGCGCGGCGAGGAGCTCTCGGTCGTGCTCGCAGCCGCCGCGAAGCGTGCCGCGAGCGAGCCGTCTCGCGAAGCGTCGTGGCTCTACGCTCGCGAGATCGTGGACGGCATCATCGACAACCGCGATGAGATCGACGAGCACATCACCACGCACAGCAACGACTGGAAGCTCGACCGCATGCCGGCCGTAGACCGCGCTCTGCTGCGCATCGGCACGTGGGAGATCGTCTACAACGACGAGGTGCCCACGGCGGTGGCGATCGATGAGGCAGTGGAGCTCGCGAAGGAGCTCTCGACCGAGGATTCCGGCGCGTTCGTGCACGGGGTGCTCGCGCGCATCGCCCGTTCCATCTGATCGCGACACGCCACGACGAGCATGTCGGCGGTGACGGGGAGGATGCTGTCATGAGCCCTCCCCGTCCTGCCGTCAGCGTCCTGCGCGACCTCGCCGGCGATGGCGGGTACCAGCGGGGGCTCGACTACGCACGACGAGGGCGCGTGGCCGTCGCCCGGTGGGATGCGGCGACGCAGACGCTGGCCGCCGAGGTCTTCGGCAGCGAGCGCGCACCCTATCGCTGCCGCGTCCGCTTCGACGGACAGCGCATCATGACGACCCGATGCTCGTGTCGTGTCGCGACCGCGTGCAAGCACGTGATCGCCGCGATCATCGTCGGTCCGGACGAGAGCATCGAGATCACCACCCCTGCTCAGCCGCAGCCAGCCGTCGCGCCGCCTCCGCCTCGGGAGCCGTGGGAGCAGTTCGGCGCGTTCGCGCGGCCCGTGCCGCCGCCCGCATGGCGTGCGCTCCTGGACTCATCCCGCACGCCGGTGGATGCTCAGCCGCTCGCGGTCGGCATCGAGCTGCGGGTGCGTCCTGCTCGCTCGTTCGATCGATGGGGACCGGCTGCGCTGCAGACCGCGACGCCGCGCGATCTGGCGGGCGAGCATGGAGAGCTGCTGCTCGTGGTCCGCCCGCTGATGCGCAGCGCGTCCACGGGCAAGTGGATTCAGGGCGATGCGAGCTGGGACTCGGTGCGCCGGTCCGCGGGTCGGTTCGACCCGGAACAGGCGCGCTGGTTCACGGACTTCCTCAACATCGCCCGCGACTCGCTGCTCTCCGGCACCGCCGGTGACTGGATCGCACTCGACCGCGTCGAGACCCCGCTGCTCTGGCAGCATCTCGATGCGCTCCCCGGGCTGGGCATCCCGATCGTCCCGACGCAGAAGCACACGACGGTCGCTCTCGCCGGTTCGGCACAGATCGGGCTCCGTATCGAACCCAACGACAGCGGCGGACTCGCCGTGAGCGTCGACGCTGTGATCGACGGCCAGGCGGCGGCTGCGGCATCCCTTCGCCCGATCGGACGGGTCGGTGTCTACCGCTGGCAGCTCGTCGGGGCCGGCATCGAGATCGCCATCGCACGAGTGGCGCTGGCACCGCCCGTGCTCAGCGCGCTCAACACCGCCGCGCCGATCGATGTGCCTGAGCACGACAGGCAGCGCTTCCTCGCAGAGGCGTACCCCGCGCTCGCGCGCCAGACCATGGTGTCGGCGCCCGACCACGTCGCGCTGCCCATGCTCGCCGTTCCGGAGCCGCTGCTGCGCGTCGCTTTCCGCAGCGGGCACCGCATCGACTACCGGTTCGAGTGGGAGTACGCCGGCAGCGGGCCGGTCCCGTTCACGGGTGGCGAGCCGTTCCGTGATCCGGATGCCGAACGCCGCCGCGTGCGCGAGCTGGAGGCAGTATGGGCCACCGGGAGCGGCGAGCCGTTCCGCCATCAGGGCGAGCTCGAGCAGCTCACCGCCGCGGAATGGGCCGCTCACGTCCTGCCTGCATTCGAGGCTGCCGGCATCAAGGTCGTCGTCACCGGGCGACGCCGCAGATACCGGGAGCTGACGGGAACCCCGGAGATCTCGGTGTCGACGGTCGAGTCGACCGATCCGGACTGGTTCGACCTCGGAGTGCTCGTGAAGATCGACGGGCACTCCATTCCCTTCACGCCGCTGTTCACTGCGCTGAGCATGCGGCGCACCAAGCTCATGCTGGTCGACGGCACCTACTTCTCGCTCGCGCACCCTGCGCTGCAGGAGCTGCGCGAGCTCATCGACGAGGCAGGTGCTCTCGCCGAGTGGGAGACCGGTCCCCGCATCAGCCGCTATCAGACTGCTCTCTGGGACGACTTCGAAGACCTCGCCGATGAGTCCGAGCAGGCAGTCAGCTGGCGCGCGACGGCAGAGGGTCTGCGGGGGATCGAGCACGTTCCCCCGACCGCGCCGCCGAACGGCGTGCGCGCGCAGCTGCGCCCCTATCAGCAGCAGGGACTCGACTGGCTCGTGTTCCTCTGGAAGCACCGTCTGGGCGGCATCCTCGCCGACGACATGGGTCTGGGCAAGACGCTGCAGCTGCTCTCCCTGGTCGCCCACGCCGTCGAGACGGGGGAGACGAGGCCGTTCCTCGTGATCGCGCCGACGTCCGTTCTGAGCACCTGGCGCAGCGAGGCGGGCAGATTCACTCCGGGGCTTCGGGTAAGGGTCGTCGAAGGGACGGGGTCCCGTCGACCCGACCAGATCGCGGCCATGGTCGCCGGGGCCGACATCCTCGTCACCTCCTACACCCTGCTCCGCCTGGACGCCGAGGAATACCAGGGCATCGATTGGGCGGGTGTCATCGTCGACGAGGCGCAGTTCGCGAAGAACCCGGCGACGAAGGTGCATCAGGCGATCGCGAAGCTGCGTTCGACGGTGACGATCGCCGTCACCGGCACCCCGCTAGAGAACAGCCTCACCGACGTATGGGCCCTTTTCGCCCTGACGGCGCCGGGATTGTTCCCCTCGAAGCGCCGCTTCCGCGAGGACTACGTGCAGCCGATCGAGCAGGGCAAGGTGCCGGAGAACGAGGAGGGTGCACCGTACCGCCAGCGGCGCCTCGAGCGGCTGCGCCGTCGCATCCGCCCCCTGATGCTGCGCCGCACGAAAGAGCTGGTCGCCGCGGACCTTCCCGAGAAGCAGGTGCAGGAGCTCTTCGTCGACCTGAGCCCCGCCCACAGGGCTGTGTATGACACGGTGCTGCAGCGTGAGCGGCAGAAAGTGCTCGGGCTGCTCGCCGATCTCGACCGCAACCGCTTCATCGTGTTCCGCTCGCTCACGATGCTGCGCATGCTCGCGCTGTCTCCGCGGCTGATCGACCCGGATGCCCCCGACGCCGTCTCGGCGAAGCTCGACGTGCTTCTCGAGCACGTGCAGGAGCTGCGCGCGGAGGGTCATCGTGCACTGGTCTTCAGCCAGTTCACCTCCTACCTCGAAATGGCGGCCGAGCGGCTCCGCGAAGCCGGCATCGCCTACGCGCATCTCGACGGGTCGACTCGCCGTCGGGAGGATGTCATCGACGCATTCCGCTCGGGCGACGCACCGGTGTTCCTCATCAGCCTCAAGGCAGGCGGGTTCGGACTCACCCTGACCGAGGCGGACTACGTCTTCCTCCTGGACCCGTGGTGGAATCCCGCAGCCGAGGCACAGGCCATCGACCGCACGCACCGGATCGGCCAGACGCAGCGGGTGTTCGTCTACCGGCTCATCGCCGCTGGAACGATCGAGGAGAAGGTCCTGGCGCTGCAGCAGCGCAAGGCCCGGCTGTTCACCGCCGTGATGGACGATGAGGCGCTGTTCGCGCAGGCGCTCACCGCCGACGACATCCGCGGGCTGCTGGATTCCTGACCGTGGCGAGACGGGCATCCGGATAAGCACGGCCGGTCACCGACTGCGCACAGCAAGCGCTCGTTAGAATTGACGCCGTCCAACCCAGAGGAGAGACATGCGGATCACGGGACTCGGCCATGCCGGGATGTTCATCGAGACGGCCGGCGGAAACATCATCTGCGACCCGGTCCTCGGTCCTTCGTTCTACGGCTCGTGGTTCCCGTTCCCCGACAACCGCGGCCTTGACTGGGAGCGCTTCGGACGCGACGCGGACTTCCTGTACATCTCGCACCGCCACCGTGATCACTTCGACCCGAAGCTGCTCGAGAAGTACATCTCGAAGGACATCGAGGTGCTGCTGCCCGAGTACGTCACCGACGACCTCGAAGTCGACATCCGCAAGCTCGGCTACAACAACATCACCTACGCGCCCGCCGGCCAGGTGATCGAGCGCGGCGACCTGAAGATCATGATCACCCCGTTGCGCGCGCCGAGCGACGGCCCGATCGGCGACTCCTCCCTGAGCGTCGACGACGGCACGGCGTCGATCCTCAACCAGAACGATTCGCACCCGCTCGATCTCGAGGCGCTGCTCTCGTTCGGCAAGCCCGAGGCCTACTTCACCCAGGTCTCCGGAGCGATCTGGTGGCCCATGGTCTACGACCTGCCGCAGGACGCCAAGCAGAAGTTCGCCGGGCTGAAGCGCGATGCGCAGAACAAGCGGGCGATGTACTACATCGAGAAGGTCGACGCCCCGCACGTCTTCCCGATGGCGGGACCGCCCATGTTCCTGCGCGAAGAGCTCTTCCAGTACAACGGCAAGGGCCAGAACGACGACTCGATCTTCACGGATCAGAAGGAGTTCCTGGCGCACATGAAGGAGCTGGCACCGCAGTACGACGGCCATCTCTTCATCCCCGGCACCGTGGTCGAGATGAACCACGGCGAGCTGAACGTCTCGCAGAGCCTCTACACCCAGGCCGAGATCGACCACATCTTCGACGACAAGTGGGAGTACCTGGCCGAGCAGAAGGCCACGCGGCAGCAGGAGATCATCGACGAGGAGGCCACCCGCGCGGCGGTCATTCCGCCGGATGAAATGCTCGCTGCGATCAAGGAGTGGTGGGAGCCGCTTCTGAAGAAGTCGCGCACCATCCGTCTCGGCGTCGGCGGCAACGTGCGCTTCAAGATCGGCGACCTCGACATGGTCGTCGACTTCCCCAAGGCGAAGGTCCGCGAGTACGCGGGCGAGGAGTGCATCTACTGGTACACGATCCCTGCTGACCTCGTCTCGACGAACATCCGCGACCACGAGATCGACTGGTCGAACTCGATCTTCCTGTCGATGCAGTTCTCGGTGGGGCGCAGCGGCAAGTTCAACGAGTTCCTGACGACGTTCCTCAAGTGCCTCTCGGTCGACCGCATCGAGTACGTCGAGAACTGGTATCAGGAGCAGACCGACCAGACCGAGGACGCCGAGATCGGCGACTGGATCGTGCAGCGACGGTGCCCGCACCTGCGCGCCGACCTCACCCGCACCGGCAAGATCGAGGACGGCATCCTGACCTGCTCGATGCACGACTGGAAGTGGGACCTCGCGACGGGCAAGTGCCTGACCACGACGGGACACCCGATCCGGGCGGAGCGCTGCCCTGTGACTGAGGACGCTCTGCGACTCGGCGCCTGACTCCGACTCGCGCAGGCGAGCATTCCCTGCGCTGACCCGGACAGTGCCCACGTCGACGCGACAGCACAGATGACGGCCTCGAGGATCGACCCACCGAGACGGCTGGTATACCAGCGGCGGCAGGAACGAATCGTTAGAATCGACTCATCACCGAACCTTTAAACCCGTCCTGAGAGGCGGAGAAGGGAAGTGGCCGATGTCTGTACGCACAGTGCTGCACGAAGCCGATATCACGCGCGCTCTTACGCGCATCGCGCACGAGATCCTCGAGTCCAACCGAGGCGCAGACGGTCTCGTCCTCCTCGGCATCCCGACCAGAGGAATCACGCTCGCAGAGCGACTCGGTCCGATCATCTCGGGCATCGCCGAGACGGACATCCCGGTGGGGTCGCTCGACATCACCCTGTTCCGCGATGATCTGTCGAAGCACCCCACGCGCGCCCCCAAGCGCACCGACATCCCCGCTGACGGCATCGACGGCAAGACGGTCGTGCTCGTCGACGACGTGCTCTTCTCGGGTCGCAGCATCCGTGCCGCCCTCGATGCGCTGCAGTCGATCGGCCGCCCCTCGGTCGTGCGTCTGGCGATCCTCGTCGACCGCGGTCATCGCGAGCTGCCCATCCGCCCCGACTTCGTGGGCAAGAACATCCCGTCGTCGCGATCGGAGCGCGTGAACGTGCGTCTGCGGGAACTCGACGGGTCGGATGAGGTGACGATCGAGTCATGAGGCACCTGCTCGACACGCGCACCCTCGATCGCCAGCAGGCGCTCCGCATCCTCGACGTCGCTGAGGACATGGCCGACACGCAGTCTCGGGAGGTCAAGAAGCTCCCGACCCTGCTCGGCAAGACCGTCGTGAACCTGTTCTTCGAGGACTCCACGCGCACCCGCATCTCGTTCGAGGCCGCCGCCAAGAGGCTCTCCGCGGACGTCATCAACTTCGCCGCCAAGGGGTCGAGCGTGTCGAAGGGCGAGAGCCTGAAAGACACCGCGCAGACGCTGGAGGCCATGGGGGCGGATGCCGTCGTCGTTCGTCATCCGGCATCCGGTGCCCCGCGGACCCTCGCGACCAGCGGCTGGATCTCGGCCGGCGTCGTCAACGCCGGAGACGGCACGCACGAGCACCCCACGCAGGCTCTGCTCGACGCGTTCACCATCCGCAAGCGCCGGTACGGACGCGACAGCCGCGGTCAGGACCTCGAGGGCCTGCGCGTCGTCATCGTCGGAGACGTCCTGCACTCGCGGGTCGCCCGATCGAACGTCTGGCTGCTCTCGCTGCTCGGCGCTGACGTCACCCTCGTGACGCCGCCGACGCTCGTGCCGCAGAACGTCACGCAGTGGCCGGTGCGCGTGCTCTACGATCTCGACGCAGCTCTCGCCGACGGGCCCGACGCCGTCATGATGCTGCGCATCCAGGCGGAGCGCATGCACGCCGCGTATTTCCCCACTGAGCGGGAGTATTCCCGCCTGTGGGGCCTGGACGCCGTCCGCGCGGCGACCCTCCCGGGCGATAGCATCGTGATGCACCCGGGGCCCATGAACCGTGGGCTGGAGATCTCATCCGAAGCCGCAGACTCGCCCCGCTCCACCGTGCTGGAGCAGGTCACCAACGGAGTCTCGGTGCGCATGGCCGTGCTCTACCTGCTGCTGGCAGGCGAGCGCAACGAAGAGGGGAAGTGAAATGAGCCAGACCCTCGTCATCGCAGGCGTCCAGCTGCTCGGGCGCGACAGCGCCGACATCGTGATCGAGAACGGCGTCATCGCCGAGATCGGCTCGGGCCTCACCAGATCGGGCGCGCGAGTGATCGATGCGGCCGGCCTGGTCGCGCTTCCCGGACTCGTCGACCTGCACACCCACCTGCGTGAGCCCGGCTTCGAGGCGTCGGAGACCGTGCTCACCGGCACGCGCGCCGCTGCCGCCGGTGGCTTCACCGCTGTCTTCGCCATGCCGAACACCCAGCCCGTCGCGGACACCGCCGGCGTCGTCGAGCAGGAGCTCGCCCTCGGCGAGGCGGCGGGCTACGCGACCGTGCAGCCCATCGGAGCCGTCACCGTCGGCCAGAAGGGCGAGCGCCTGGCTGAGCTCGGCGCGATGGCCGGGTCGCGAGCGCGGGTGCGCGTCTTCAGCGACGACGGCTTCTGCGTGTGGGATCCGCTCATCATGCGCCGCGCACTCGAGTACGTGAAGTCGTTCGACGGCGTCATCGCCCAGCACGCGCAGGACCCGCGTCTCACCGAGGGCGCCCAGATGAACGAGGGCATCGTCTCGGCTGAGCTGGGTCTGACCGGCTGGCCCGCCGTCGCGGAGGAGTCGATCATCGCCCGCGACGTGCTGCTCGCCGAGCACGTCGGCTCCCGCCTGCATGTCTGCCACCTCTCGACCGCAGGATCGGTCGACATCGTCCGCTGGGCCAAGAAGCGCGGCATCCGGGTGACCGCCGAAGTCACCCCGCACCACCTGCTGCTCACCGATGACCTCGTGCGCGACTATGACGCGCGCTACAAGGTCAACCCTCCGCTGCGCACGGCTGAGGACGTCATGGCGGTTCGCGAGGGTCTCGCCGACGGCACGATCGATATCGTGGCCACCGACCATGCCCCGCACCCGGCTGAGAACAAGGCCTGCGAGTGGCAGGCCGCGGCGAACGGCATGGTCGGGCTCGAGAGCGCACTGCGGGTCGTTCACCAGGCGATGGTCGAATCCGGTCAGCTCGACTGGACCGACGTCGCCCGGGTGATGAGTGCGGCGCCCGCGCAGATCGGTCGACTCGACGGTTTCGGCGCGCTCGAGGCAGGACGTCCCGCGCACGTCACGCTGTACGACCCCAGCGTGCCCGGTGTGTTCACCGAGGCCGACCTGCACGGGCGCAGCCGCAACTCCCCGTACCTCGGGCGCGAGCTGCCGGGGCGTGTGCAGTGGACCATCCACGGCGGCGTGGTGACGGTCGACGGGGGAGTGCTCGTCGAGGAGCTGGGCGAGTGAGCCGGGAGACCGCCGGTCTGATCATCGGCGTCGTCGCCGCGCTCATCCTGCTGACCATGTTCCTTGCATGGCGCAGAAGATTGCGACGCGACTCCGATCTCACTGCGCCCCTCGGCGTGCCCGAGCATGCCGAAGTGACAGACAGGCACGAGATCCTGTATGTGGCCACGACGAAGCACGACCAGCCTCTCGAGCGACTCGCGGTCAGCCCGCTGACCTACCGCGCGCGCGGAGAGCTCGTGCTCACCGATCGCGGCGTCGCGCTCAGCCTCGATGGCGCTCCGACCGTCTTCCTGGCATCCACCCGGCTCGCCGATGCCGACCGTGCCACCGTCGCCATCGACCGCGTCGTGGAGCGCGACGGTCTCATCCGCCTCGTGTGGCGGATCGCCGACGGCGTGCACGTCGACTCCTTCATCCGGCTCGCCTCCGGCGGGCCCGCAGACATCCTTCCGCAGCTCGTGCGCCTGTGCACGGCAGCGGAGAACGGAGAGAACTCATGACTTCCATCAACTCAGAGCCCGCCGTGCTCGTTCTCGAGGACGGCACCCGCTTCGAGGGCCGTGCCTACGGCGCACGCGGCACGACCCTCGGCGAGGTCGTCTTCGCCACCGGCATGTCCGGCTACCAGGAGACGCTGACCGACCCGTCGTACGCGGGCCAGATCGTCCTGCAGACCGCACCTCACATCGGCAACACCGGCATGAACCGCGAAGATGAGGAGTCGTCACGCATCTGGGTCGCCGGATACATCGTGCGCGACCCCGCCCGCCGGGTGTCGAACTGGCGCTCGGAGGAGTCCCTGGACGACGCCCTCGTGCGCGGTGGCATCGTCGGCATCAGCGGCATCGACACGCGCGCGCTGACCAGGCGGATCCGCGACACGGGTTCGATGCGCGGTGGCATCTTCTCGGGCGCCGACGCGGCGATGGATGCCGAGCAGCAGCTCCAGCGGGTGACCGCTGCTCCTGAGATGACCGGCCAGAACCTGTCGGCGACCGTCTCGGTCGCGGAGCCGGTCGTCATCCCGGCGAGCACCGAGCGCATCGGCAACGTCGCTGTGCTCGACCTCGGCGTCAAGCAGTCCACTCTCGACAACCTCGCCGCGCTCGGCTTCGACGTGCACGTGCTGCCGCAGTCCTCCTCGTTCGACGACATCGCGGCGGTCGAGCCGGACGGCGTGTTCTACTCGAACGGCCCCGGCGATCCCGCGGCATCCGATCAGCAGGTCGCCGTGCTCCGGCAGGTTCTCGACGCGCGCATCCCGTACTTCGGGATCTGCTTCGGCAACCAGCTGTTCGGCCGGGCCCTGGGCCTGGGCACCTACAAACTCACCTTCGGTCACCGCGGTCTCAACCAGCCCGTGATCGACAAGGCCACCGGACGCGTCGAGATCACCGCGCACAACCACGGCTTCGCGGTCGACGCGCCGATCGACGGCGAGTTCGACAGCCCCCACGGCTACGGACGCGCCGAGGTCAGCCACGTCGGCCTCAACGACCGGGTCGTCGAGGGCCTGCGGGCCCTCGACGTGCCCGCGTTCTCGGTGCAGTACCACCCCGAAGCGGCGGCAGGTCCGCACGACGCCCACTATCTGTTCAGTCGTTTCCGCGAGCTCGTGCTCGCCAACAAGAAGGGCGCCAACTGATGCCGAAGCGCGCAGACATCAATTCCGTCCTGGTCATCGGCTCTGGCCCGATCGTCATCGGCCAGGCATGCGAGTTCGACTACTCGGGAACCCAGGCCTGCCGGGTGCTGCGTGAGGAAGGCGTGCGCGTCATCCTCGTGAACTCGAACCCCGCCACGATCATGACCGACCCCGACTTCGCGGATGCGACGTACATCGAGCCGATCACTCCCGAGGTCATCGAGACGATCATCGCCAAGGAGAAGCCGGACGCGATCCTGCCGACCCTCGGCGGGCAGACCGCGCTGAACGCGGCCATGGCGCTGCACGAGCGCGGCATCCTCGAGAAGTACGACGTCGAGCTGATCGGCGCGAAGGTCGAGGCCATCCGCCGTGGTGAGGACCGCCAGGTCTTCAAGGAGCTCGTGCTCGAAGCGGGCGCCGACGTCGCCCGCTCCGTCATCTGCCACACCATGGACGAGCTGCTGGCGGGAGCCGACGAGCTGGGGTACCCGCTGGTCGTCCGACCGTCGTTCACCATGGGCGGTCTGGGTTCGGGCTTCGCCTACGACGAGGCGGACCTCCGCCGCATCGGCGGAGCGGGACTGCACGACTCGCCGACCAACGAGGTGCTCCTCGAGGAGTCGATCCTCGGATGGAAGGAGTACGAGCTCGAGCTGATGCGCGATACCGCCGACAACACGGTGGTCGTCTGCTCGATCGAGAACGTCGATCCGGTCGGCGTCCACACCGGCGACTCGATCACCGTGGCTCCGGCGCTCACGCTCACCGACCGCGAGTACCAGAAGATGCGCGACATCTCGATCGACATCATCCGCTCGGTCGGAGTCGACACCGGCGGCTGCAACATCCAGTTCGCGGTCGATCCGACCAATGGGCGCATCATCGTCATCGAGATGAACCCGCGAGTCTCCCGCTCTTCGGCACTCGCCTCGAAGGCCACGGGCTTCCCCATCGCGAAGCTCGCCGCCAAGCTCGCTCTCGGCTACCGCCTCGACGAGATCCCGAACGACATCACCGGCGTGACGCCTGCGAGCTTCGAGCCGACTCTCGACTACGTCGTGGTGAAGGTGCCCCGCTTCGCGTTCGAGAAGTTCCCGGCCGCCGACGCCACGCTCACCACCACCATGAAGTCGGTCGGCGAGGCCATGGCCATCGGCCGCAACTACACCACCGCGCTGCAGAAGGCGCTGCGCTCGCTCGAGAAGCGGGGGTCCAGCTTCCACTGGGGCGAGGAGAGCCGCACGGTCGACGAGCTGCTCGAGATCTCGAAGACCCCGACGGACGGGCGCATCGTCGTGCTGCAGCAGGCGCTGCGCAAGGGTGCGACGATCGAGCAGGCCTTCGAGGCGACGGCCATGGACCCGTGGTTCCTCGACCAGATCGTCCTGATCAACGAGGTCGCTGAAGCCGTGGCGTCCGCCGACGAGCTCGACGCCGCGACGCTGCGGCACGCGAAGGAGCACGGCTTCTCGGATCTTCAGATCGCTGAGCTGCGCGGCCTGGGCGAGGCGGAGGTCCGCCGCATCCGTCACGGCTTCGATGTGCGTCCGGTCTTCAAGACCGTCGACACCTGCGCCGGCGAGTTCCCCGCGCTCACCCCGTACCACTACTCGAGCTACGACTTCGAGACAGAGGTCGCGCCGTCGGACCGCACCAAGGTCGTCATCATCGGCTCGGGGCCCAACCGCATCGGTCAGGGCGTCGAGTTCGACTACTCGTGCGTGCATGCCTCCTTCGCACTGTCGGACGCCGGTTATGAGACCGTCATGGTCAACTGCAACCCCGAGACGGTCTCGACCGACTACGACACCTCCGACCGGCTGTACTTCGAGCCGCTGACCCTCGAGGACGTGCTCGAGGTGCTCGACGCGGAGGCGCGCAGCGGCACGATCCTCGGCGTCGTCTGCCAGCTCGGCGGTCAGACTCCGCTGGGTCTCGCGAAGGGCATCGAGGCAGCGGGGTACACGGTGCTGGGCACGAGCCCCGCTGCGATCGATCTGGCCGAGGAGCGCGAGCTCTTCGCCCGCCTGCTCGATGACGCGGGCCTGGTCGCCCCGCGCAACGGAACGGCGATCGACGTCGACGGTGCCGTGCGCATCGCGGAGGACATCGGCTACCCGGTGCTCGTGCGCCCGAGCTTCGTGCTCGGCGGACGCGGCATGGAGATCGTCTACGACACCGCTTCGCTGCGCGAGTACTTCGTCCGCACCGCCGGCGAGGTCGTGATCGAGGAGGGCAAGCCGCTGCTCGTGGATCGCTTCCTCGACGACGCGATCGAGCTCGACGTCGACGCGCTGTACGACGGCACCGACCTCTACATCGGCGGTGTCATGGAGCACCTGGAGGAGGCGGGAATCCACTCCGGCGACTCGAGCTGCACCCTGCCCCCGGTCTCGCTCGGACGCACGGATGTCGACCGCGTCCGCACCGCGACGCTCGCCATCGCCGAGGGCGTGGGAGTGCGAGGCCTGCTGAACGTGCAGTTCGCGATCAGCGCCGGCGTGCTGTACGTGATCGAGGCGAACCCGCGCGCCAGCCGCACCGTGCCCTTCGTGTCGAAGGCCCTGGGCATCCCGATGGCGAAGGCGGCGAGCCGCCTGATGGCGGGTGCCACCATCGCCGAGCTGATCGATGAGGGCATGCTGCCTGCTCAGGACGGCTCCCGCGTGCCGCTGGGTGCGCCGGTCGCAGTGAAGGAGGCCGTGCTGCCGTTCAAGCGGTTCCGCACGCACGACGGCAAGGTCGTCGACTCGGTGCTCGGTCCTGAGATGCGCTCGACGGGCGAGGTCATGGGCATCGACCGGGACTTCCCGACCGCATTCGCGAAGAGCCAGTCGGCCGCGTACGGCGGCATGCCGACCTCCGGAACCGTGTTCATCTCGGTCGCCGACTCCGACAAGCGCGACGTCATCCTGCCCGCGCACCGACTGCAGCAGCTGGGCTTCGATCTCATCGCCACCGAAGGCACCGCCGAGATCCTCAGCCGCAACGGCATCACGGCTCGGGTGGTGCCGAAGTTCAGCGAGACGCAGGAGAGCGGTGAGCGCAACATCGTCGACCTGATCAATGACGGAGAGATCGACATCGTCGTGAACACGCCAGGCGGCGGTTCGGCTCGCGCGGACGGATACGAGATCCGCGCCGCGGCTGTCGCCGCCGACAAGGCGCTGTTCACCACCATGGCCGTGCTCGGTGCCGCGGTCACGGGTATGGACGCCACGCAGTCCGGCTTCGAGGTGCGCAGCCTGCAGGAGTACGCCCTCGATCGTGCGGCCACGCGATGAGCGACTCGTTCGGGGTGAGGCTGCGCACGGCGATGGACCGGTTCGGTCCGCTGTGCGTCGGCATCGACCCGCATGCGGCCCTGCTGGATCAGTGGGGCCTCGGGCAGGACGCCGATGGGCTGCGTGCGTTCGGCCTCGGCGTGGTGGACGCCGCGGCCGGGCGCGCGGGTGTGGTGAAGCCTCAGGTGGCCTTCTTCGAGCGCTTCGGCTCGCGTGGGTTCGCCGCCTTGGAGGATGTGATGGGCGCGGCCAGGGATGCCGGCCTGCTCGTTCTCGCCGACGCGAAACGGGGTGACATCGGCTCGACCATGGCCGGCTATGCATCGGCGTGGCTGGAGCCGGGTTCGCCGCTCGAGTCCGACGCGGTCACGATCAGCCCGTACCTCGGCCCCGAGTCGCTGCGCGACACGCTCGCCGCGGCGGTCCACGCCGACAAGGGCGTTTTCGTTCTCGCGGCGACGAGCAACCCGGAGGCGGCGGCACTGCAGACCGCCCGCACGGTCGACGTCGCTGCGACGGAGGAGCAGACCGTCGCGGCGCGGGTGGCCCGTGATGTCACCTGGGTCAACCACTCGGCCGCCTTCGCCGGCGGACTCGGGCCGGTCGGACTCGTGGTCGGCGCGACCGTCGACCGTGCAGAGGTCGGTCTGGACGACGCCCTGCTCGTCGACACGCCGATTCTCGCGCCGGGCTTCGGCGCTCAGGGCGCGACAGAAGACGACCTGATCCCGCGGTTCGGCGCGGTGGCGCGCAATGTGCTCGCGAGCGAGAGCCGAAGCATCCTTCGGGCGGGTCCCGCCGGCATCGCCGAGGAGATCAGAATCCGAAACCTGCGCTACCAGGAGGTCCTCCGTGCCTGAACGTCCTGCCGTCCCCGACGTCGATCGTGTCGCCGCGTCGCGCCGCGCTCTCGAGCGTCGTCGTGCGCGCGCCGCTCTGAAGCGGGATCTGAGCACCCGAGTGATCGCACCTCAGACCGTCCTGCATCGCGCCACCGAGGATGCCGAGTCCGACGCCGCCACGATGCGCGTCACGGACTTCCTCATGGCGCTGCCCGCCATCGGCGCCGGCAAACGCGATCGCATCCTCGAAGAGCTGCACATCGCACCCGTGAAGAGACTCGGTGGACTGGGTGTGCGTCAGCGCGTCGCGCTCAGCGCCTGGCTCGACGAGCGCTTCCCGCCGCACCGCCCCCGCCCGGCCCGCAGCCGGCTGCTCGTGCTCGCGGGGCCCACGGCCGTCGGCAAGGGGACTGTGGCCGCGCACATCCGCGAGACTCACCCCGAGATCCACCTGTCGGTCTCGGCGACCACCCGGGCGCCCCGGCCCGGGGAGGTCGACGGAGTCCACTACTACTTCGTCGACGACGCCGAGTTCGACCGGCTCATCGCCGACAAGCAGCTGCTCGAGTACGCCGTGGTGCACAACAAGCACCGGTACGGCACGCCGCGCAGACCCGTCGACGCCGCCCTCGCCGAAGGCAGGACTGTGCTGCTCGAGATAGATCTTCAGGGTGCGAGGCAGGTGCGCGCGGCCGAGCCGACGGCATCCCTCGTCTTCCTGCTGCCGCCGAGCTGGGACGAACTGGTGCAGCGACTCGTCGGTCGAGGCACCGAGGATGCCGAGGAACGCGCCCGACGGCTTCGCACCGCGAGGGTCGAACTGGCCGCGCAGAACGAGTTCGATTACCTGGTCGTGAACGCCGACGTCGCCACCGCGGCCGAAGAGGTCGTAGAATTGGCGACAGACTCTGCGCGCTGATCCGCGCGCGCTCTCATCCACCGCTTCCCGACGACTCCGTCGGCTGACCAGGAGGTCCACCATGGCCGGACACAACAACGGCATCATCGACCCGCCCATCGACAACCTGCTGGAGCGCGTCGAGTCGAAGTACGAGCTCGTGATCTACGCGTCGAAGCGCGCTCGTCAGATCAACGACTACTACTCCGACCTGCACGAGGGAAACCTCTTCGACAACGTCGGTCCGCTGGTCGACTCGTCGGTCGAGGACAAGCCCCTCACGATCGCTCTGCACGAGATCAACGAGGACAAGCTGCGCATCCGCCACGCTGAGTGATCCTCTTCGCACTGTGAGCCGCCGACGTCCCCACCCGGATCTCGGCGGCTCCATGCACACTGGCGTCGAGCCCGCCCCGGCTCCGCCCCACGAACCCGTTTTGGAGCACCGATGAGCGCGCTGCGCCTGTTCACGTCCGAGTCCGTCACCGAAGGACACCCCGACAAGATCTGCGACCAGATCTCCGACAGCATCCTCGACGGTCTGCTCGCCGTCGATCGGGACTCCCGCGTCGCAGTCGAGACCCTGGTCACCACCGGTCTCGTTCACGTCGCCGGTGAGATCCGCACCGAGGGCTACGTCGACATCCCGACCATCGTCCGCGATGTCGTGAACGGCATCGGGTACACCTCGAGCGACACGGGCTTCGACGGATCGTCGTGCGGTGTCAGCATCTCCGTGGGCGAGCAGTCGGCCGACATCGCGAACGGCGTCGACCAGGCGCAGGAGCACCGCGACGGCGGCTCGACCGACCCTCGCGACGAACTCGGCGCCGGCGACCAGGGCATCATGTTCGGCTTCGCGACCAACGAGACGCCGCAGCTCATGCCGATGGCCGCCTGGACGGCGCACCGCATCGCGGAGCGCCTCACGGAGGTGCGACGCTCGGGTGAGCTGGCGTTCCTGCGCCCCGACGGGAAGACCCAGGTCACACTCGGCTACGACGGCTTCACGCCGAAGACCGTCGACGCCGTCGTGCTCTCGACGCAGCACCACCCCGACATCTCGCAGGACGAGCTGAAGCACCTGGTGCGATCGACGGTCATCGACCCAGTGCTCGAGCAGACCGGTCTCGACCTCGCCGACGACCTGAAGTACTACATCAACCCGGCCGGCCCCTTTGTCACCGGCGGGCCGAAGGGCGATGCAGGACTCACCGGTCGCAAGATCATCATCGACACCTACGGCGGCGCTGCCCGGCATGGTGGCGGTGCCTTCAGCGGCAAGGACCCGTCGAAGGTCGACCGCTCCGGTGCTTACGCGATGCGCTGGGTGGCCAAGAACGTCGTCGCCGCGGGTCTCGCAGACCGTGCCGAGGTGCAGGTCGCATACGCGATCGGCGTCGCACGCCCCGTCGGCCTGTACGTCGAGACCTTCGGCACGGGGCGGGTGTCTGAAGAGACCATCACCGAGGCGATCTCGACGGTGTTCGACCTGCGACCTCAGGCCATCATCGAGGAGCTCGATCTGCTGCGCCCGATCTACGCGCAGACCGCCGCCTACGGCCACTTCGGGCGCGAGCTGCCGGACTTCACCTGGGAGCGCACCGACCGCGCCGACGATCTGCGCCGCGCCGCCGGGCTCTGAGGCCGGCGTGTCCGACGCTCGTGCTGAGCGAGTGCCGGCGGCCCGCGAAGAGGGGCGCCGCATCGCGCGGGTTCTGATCGACTCGCCGCTGCCGCAGCTCGACCGGCTGTTCGACTACGAGCTGCCTCTCGAGCTGGGCGACGTCGCACCGGGTGTGCGCATCAAGGCGCCGCTGCGCACGGCCGGTCGCGTCGTCGACGGCTTCGTCGTGGAGATCGGTGTGGAGTCGGATGCCACCCGCTCGCTCTCGAAGATCGAGAGCGTGGTCTCGCCTGCAGTCGTGATGCCCGAGCGGCTCTACCGCCTGGCGCGCCGCGCGGCGGACCGGGCCGCGGGCTCGGCGTCGGACATCCTCCGTCTCGCGATCCCCAAGCGGCAGGTGCGAGTCGAGAAGGCCTGGGCACCGGTGGACGAGCCCGTGGCCATCGACCCGGATGCCCTGGCCCGAGCCGATGAGATCATCGACCGCTACCAGGGCCTGGGCGAGACGATCGCCGACGCCGGCCGTGCAGCGGTCGAGGCCATCCCCGTGCAGGACGGCTCTCGCCCCGGATGGGCCGCGCTGCTGGCTGCCGTTGCCACCGCCCAATTGGGGGAGGGGCGCTCGAGCGTGCTCGTCGTACCCGACTACCGCGATCAGGAGCTGCTTCTCGCTGCGCTGGAAGCGCTCGTTCCGTCTGAGGCTGTCGTGCGGCACGATGCGCGACAGCCGAACCCCGACCGCTATCGCGCGTTCCTGCGGACTCTCGACGACGCGCCCTGCATCGTCGTCGGCAACCGGTCGGCCGTGTACTCACCCGCACGCGCGGGCCTCGTCGCGATCTGGGACGACGCAGATGCTCTGCTGGCTGAGCCCCTGGCGCCCTACGTGCATGCGCGTGACGCTGCCCTGATCCGTCAGGAGCAGGAGGGCAGCGCGCTGCTGCTGGTCTCGCACACCCGCTCGACCGACGTCGAGCGACTGGTGCAGAACGGATGGCTGCGCGACATCACCGCGGCGAGACGGGTCATCCCGAATGTGCGGCTGAGCACACCTCAGGAACTCGAGCGCACCATGGGGCAGCGGGTGCCGTCGAGCGCCTTCGCCACTGCGCGTGCCGCGGCCGCGGAGGGGCCCGTGCTGGTTCAGGTCGCCCGCCCCGGCTTCTCGCCGACCCTCGTCTGCGCCAGCTGTCGGCTCCCTGCACGGTGCCGACAGTGCGGCGGCCCGCTCGGTGCCCAGCGCCGGGGAGCCGTGCCTGTGTGCGGATGGTGCGGTCGCTCGGCGCACTCCTGGCGCTGCGTGGAGTGCTCATCCGATCAGGTCCGGCTGGCGTCGTCCGGTACCGAGCGCACGGCGGACGAGCTCGGGCGCGCATTCCCCGGTGTCCGGGTCATCGTGTCCGACGGTTCGCACCCCGTGCAGCATGTCGACGACCGCCCCGCCCTGGTGGTCGCGACGCGCGGCGCCGAGCCGGTAGCCGCGGGCGGGTATCGCGCCGTCATCCTCCTCGATGGCGCGCGCATGCTGCAGGCCCCCGACCTGCGGATCGGGGAGTCGTGCCTGCGGTGGTGGTCCAACGCCGCTGCCCTCGCCTCGCCCGGCGCGCCCGTGCATCTCGTCGGCGTCGACGGCCCGGTCGCGCGTGCCCTGGCAACCTGGTCGGGCGCAGCCTATGCGCGCTCGGAGCTGGATGCCCGGATGCCGCTGCACATGCCGCCGACCGCCCGGTTCGCCCAGATCGAGGGCATCCCTGCATCCGTACGTGGAGCGCTCGACGCGCTCTCGGAGATCGGCATTCCCGCGGATGCCGTACTCGGCCCTGTGCCGACAGGCGACGACGGGCGCGTCCGCGCCCTCGTGCGCTTCCCCTATGCCGCAGGCCAGAGCGTTGCAGACACGCTGCGCGCAAGCGTCGTCGCCGACGCCGCTCAGAGCCGCCGAGGCCGAGGACGGCAGCGGATCCCCCTCGCCGTCCACCTCGATATCCTCGAACCGGACATCTGATCACCGACCCTCGCTCGACCGACCGGAGAACCTTTCATGCGCCTCGTTTTCGCAGGCACCCCCGCGGTGGCCGTTCCCACGCTGCAGGCCCTCGCCGCGCAGCACGAGATCGCGGCGGTGATCACCCGCCCCGATGCGCCGCTCGGTCGCAAACGCGTGCTCACGCCGTCGCCGGTCGCCGCCGCCGCCGAGCAGCTCGGGCTGGCTGTGATCAAGGCGGCGCGCCTCGACGATGAGGTCACAGCGCAGGTCGCCGCGCTCGACGCCGCCCTCGGTGTGATCGTGGCGTACGGCGGGATCGTTCGCGAGCCGCTGCTGTCGACGCCCGAGAGGGGCTGGATCAACCTGCACTTCTCCCTGCTGCCGCGGTGGCGAGGGGCGGCCCCCGTGCAGCGAGCGCTGATCAACGGCGACGCCGAGCTCGGCGTCAGCGTGTTCCAGCTCGTGCCCGACCTCGACGCCGGCGACGTGTTCGCCATGCGCACCGTCGCGCTTCCCGAGAATGCCACGGCCGACGTCGCTCTCGAGGTGCTCGCTGACGACGGCGCCGCACTCACCATCGACGTGGTCTCCGGCATCGCCGACGGCACCGCGCGTGCCGAGGCCCAGCTGGGCGCACCCACGCTGGCTCCCAAGCTCACTCTCGAGGACGGCGAACTCGACTGGAGCCAGCCACTCGCATCGGTGCACGCGCGCTACCGTGGCGTGACCCCCGAGCCTGGCGCGCACACCACGCTCGACGGGGCCCGGCTGAAGATCCTCGCCGCCGAGCCCGCGCCCGCCGACGTCGTCACGCTCGAGCCCGGGGAGCTCGCCGGCACGAAGTCCGCGGTGCTCATCGGCACCGGCACGACGCCGCTCGCCGTCACCCGTGTTCAGCCGTCAGGAAAGGGGCCGATGAACGCCGCAGACTGGTGGCGCGGTCTGCGCGACAGCGGGTCGCTGAGGGCTGGCGCATGAGCGCGCCGAAGATCCAGGCCGCCCGCTGGGTGGCGTACGACGTGCTTCGCGCTGTGTCTGACGACGACGCGTACGCGAACCTCCTGCTGCCGAAGCTCATCGTCGAGGCGGGGCTCAACCCTCAGGACGCCGGGCTGGCGACTGAACTCGCCTACGGCACGCTGCGACGCCGGGGCACCTACGACGCGATCATCGCCGAAGCCGCCGGCCGGCCCGTGACCCAGATCGACCCCGTTGTGCTCGATGCCCTTCGCCTCGGCGCTCATCAGCTGCTGTCGACGCGGGTCGCCGCGCACGCGGCGGTGAACGAGTCGGTGTCGCTCGTCTCAGCTGAAGCGGGCCGCGGTGCGTCAGGGTTCGCGAACGCCGTGCTTCGCCGGATCGGCCGCGACGACGCCGACACCTGGCAGCAGCGCATCGAGGCGGGAGCGCGATCCGACGACGAGCGTCTCGCGCTGCGCACCGCCCACCCGGTGTGGGTGATACGCGCGCTGCGACGCGCTCTCGCAGCCGAAGACCGAGCGGACGAGCTCGAACAGCTCCTGGATGCCGACAACGATGCTCCCGAGGTCACCCTGGCAGCCCTCCCCGGTCTCGCCGAGCCGGGTACCCCGCGTCGCCCCTATGCCGCGACCGCCTTCGGATCGCCAGGGGGCGACCCGCGGCAGGCCATCGCCGATGCGAACGGCACCATCCGGGTGCAGGACGAGGGCTCGCAGCTCATCGCGCTCGCCCTTGCTGCCGCGGCGCCTGTGCGAGCGGGGGAGCGGTGGCTCGACCTGTGCGCAGGACCTGGAGGCAAGACCGCGATGCTCGCGGCTCTCGCCCACGAGAGCGGAGCGAGCCTCGAGGCGAACGAGGTGGTGCCCGCACGCGCCGGGCTCGTGCGTCACGCCGTGCGGCCGCTGCCGATCGAGGTGCCCGTGCACGAAGAGGACGGCAGGGCGCTGGCGGCGCAGCACCCGGCATCCTTCGACCGAATCCTCGTCGATGCGCCCTGCACCGGACTGGGGGCGCTGCGCCGGCGCCCGGAGGCGCGCTGGCGCAAATCGCCCGCTGACGTCGCCGAGCTCGTAGAGCTGCAGATGCAGCTGCTCCACGCGGCAGTCGACGCGCTCGCGCCTGGCGGCATCGTCGGGTACGCGACCTGCTCCCCCCATCTCGCTGAGACCACCGGCGTGGTCGCCGAGATCCTGCGTCGACGCGACGACGTCGTCGAGCTCGACACGCGTGCCGTGATGGCCGATGTGTCGCAGGCTCCGATCGACCTCGCCCCGCGGGTGGCAGACGGGCCAGGCAGCGGCAGCGTGCAGCTCTGGCCCCACCGGCACGGCACCGACGCCATGTTCCTCGCGCTGCTGCAGCGCACCGACCAGGAAAGGACGCAGTCATGACCCTTCCCCCCGCACCGCGTATCAACCCGAGCATCCTCGCCGCCGACTTCGCGAACATGCAGGCCGAGCTCGCCCGGATCGCGACGGCTGACTTCGTGCATGTCGACGTGATGGACAACCACTTCGTGCCGAATCTGACGTTCGGGCCGCAGATGGTCGAGCGCGTCCAGGCCACGAGCCCGATCCCGCTCGACGTGCATCTGATGATCAGCGACCCCGACCGCTGGGCGCCGGGATATGCGGAGCTGGGAGCGGCGAGCGTGACCTTCCACCTCGAGGCCGCTGCCGATCCTGTTGCGCTCGCACGGCGCCTGCGTTCGATCGGCGCCCGCGCCGGCGTGGCCATCAAGCCTGGTACGGCGGGGGAGCCGCTCTACGACATCCTCGACGAGTTCGATCAGGTCCTGGTGATGACCGTCGAACCGGGCTTCGGCGGCCAGGGGTTCATGCCCGAGACGATGCCGAAGCTCCGCGCGCTGCACGACGAGGCACGCAGGCGCGGATCGGACGTCTGGCTGCAGGTCGACGGAGGCATCTCCGATGCCACGATCGCGCAGGCCGCGGCTGCCGGGGCCGACACCTTCGTCGCGGGCTCGGCCGTGTACGGGGCGGCCGACATCGAGGCCGCGGTCATCGGTCTTCGCGAGCGTGCGCGAGCGGCTAGCCTGGAATCGTGAAGACATTCGACGAACTGTTCGCCGAGCTCAGCGCCACGGCGCTCGAGCGTCCCGAGGGATCGGGCACCGTCGCACAGCTGGATCGCGGAGTGCATGCGATCGGCAAGAAGATCGTCGAAGAGGCGGCCGAAGTCTGGATGGCCGCCGAGTACGAGTCGAACGACGATGCCGCTGAGGAGATCTCGCAGCTGCTCTATCACCTCCAGGTCATGATGCTCGCCAAGGGACTCAGCCTGGAGGACGTCTACCGACATCTGTGAACGACGCTCAGACGACCGTTCACAAGACACGAAAGACATCCATGCTGCGCATCGCCGTTCCCAACAAGGGCTCCCTCTCCGAGACAGCCGCCGAGATGCTCGCGGAGGCCGGCTACACCGGCCGTCGTGACCCGAAGACTCTGCACGTCATCGACGCCGACAGCGACGTCGAGTTCTTCTACCTCCGCCCACGCGACATCGCCACCTACGTGGCATCCGGCGCCCTCGATGTGGGCATCACCGGCCGTGATCTGCTGCGCGACGTCCGCCAGGACGATGCGAGGGAGATCGAGCAGCTCGGCTTCGCGCGCTCGACCTTCCGCTTCGCCGCTCCTCCCGGCCGGTACTCGTCGATCCACGACCTCGAGGGCGTGCGTGTCGCGTCGGCCTATCCCGGTCTGGTCGACGACTTCCTGCGCGAGAACGGCGTCACCGCAGTGCTGGTGCCGCTGGACGGCGCAGTCGAGTCGGCCGTGCGGCTCGGCGTCGCCGACGTGATCGCAGACGTGGTCGAGACCGGCACCACGCTGCGTCAGGCCGGACTCGAGATCTTCGGACCCGTGATCATCGAATCCGAGGCCGTGCTGATCAGCCGACCCGGCGATGTGCCAGGCACCGATCGGCTGCTGCGCCGTCTGCGCGGCGTGATGGTGGCCCGACAGTATGTGCTGCTCGACTACGATCTTCCGGTCGGCCTGGTGGACGCCGCGGTCGCGATCGCCGGAGGCCGCGAGTCGCCGACGATCTCACCGCTGCGCGACCCGGAGTGGGTGGCCGTGCGCGTGATGGTGCCGCGCAAGGGCGTGAACCAGGTGATGGACGATCTGTACGCTCTGGGCGCTCGGGCGATCCTCGTCACCGCGATCCACGCGGCGAGGCTCTGATGACGCTCGCCGCGCGCGTCATCCCGTGCCTCGACGTCGCTGCGGGGCGCGTCGTCAAGGGCGTCAACTTCCAGAATCTGCGCGACATGGGCGACCCTGTCGAGCTGGCGGCGCACTACGCCGCTCAGGGAGCCGACGAGATCACCTTCCTCGACGTCACCGCGACGGTGGATGCGCGGGCGACCACCTATGACGTGGTTCAGCGCACCGCCGAGAAGGTGTTCGTCCCGCTCACCGTCGGCGGAGGCGTGCGCAGCGTCGACGACGTGGCGCGACTGCTCTCGGTCGGGGCCGACAAGGTCGGCGTCAACTCTGCGGCGATCGCCCGTCCGGCGCTGATCGATGAGATCGCCGACCGGTTCGGCGCGCAGGTGCTCGTGCTCTCGCTCGATGTCAAGCGCGCGACGACCACCCACTCCGGCTTCGTGGTCACCACGCATGGCGGCCGCACCGAGACGACGCTCGACGCCCTCGACTGGGCGCGCGAGGCCATCGAGCGCGGCGCGGGGGAGCTGCTGGTCAACTCGATCGACGCGGACGGCACCAAAGACGGATTCGATCTCGAGCTCGTCGCCCTGATGCGCGAGGTCTCGGCTGTGCCGGTGATCGCCTCAGGCGGCGCCGGTCAGGTGGGCGACTTCGCGCCGGCCATCGCGGCCGGGGCGGATGCCGTGCTCGCCGCGAGCGTGTTCCACAGCGGGCAGCTCTCGATCGGCGAGGTCAAGGATGCGCTGCGAGCGGACGGGGTGGTGGTCAGGTGACTGAACAGGACATCACGTCGATCGCCTGGAACGACGACGGGCTCGCCCCCGTGATCGTGCAGCAGCACGACACGCGTGAGGTGCTGATGCTCGCCTGGATGGACGCCGAGGCGCTGCGGCGAACACTCACCGGCGGCCGCGCGGTCTACTGGTCGCGCTCACGCCAGGAGTACTGGCGCAAGGGCGACACCTCGGGCAATACGCAACGGGTGGTGGGCGTCGCGGTGGACTGCGACGCAGACACCATCCTGATGCAGGTCGACCAGCAGGGGCCCGCGTGCCACACAGGCACCCGCACCTGTTTCGACGGGCGCGAACTCCCGCTCGGTGAGGTGAGCTGACGTGCTGCGTCGGGCCAGGATGCTCGGTGTCGTCGCGTTCCTGCTCGCCGGCGGGATCGGGATCATCTCGTCGACTCAGGTCTGGGCGACCGTGCAGCGCGCTGATGCGGGCGAGTCGCTCAGCGTCACCGGCTCGGTGATCTATCCGCTTCTCGCACCCCTGTCGCTCGCGGTGCTCGCTCTGGGGGCCGCACTCTCCATCGCTGGCCTCGTGTTGCGTCACGTCATCGCGGTCCTCGGTCTCGGTGCCGGCGTCACGCTGCTCGTCGGCACGGCACCGCTCATCGGATCGCCGCCGCTCTCTGCCGTCGCGCCCGCCGTCACCAAAGCCACAGGCCTCGGCGGAGAGGCGTCGTTGAGTGAGGTGGTGGATGCCATCACCCCGACGCCCTGGCCGGTGTTCGCTCTGATCGCCTGGATCCTGCTCGCCATGGCATCCATCTACGTACTCGCGACTGCCCGCCGCTGGCCCGCCGGCGGCCGGCGCTATCGGGCGGCCTCGGAAGCCGCGCACCACAGCACGGGCCCGCTCGACGCCGTCGATTCGTGGGACGAGCTGTCGCACGGCACCGATCCGACGGACTCAGCCCGATAGACTGTCAGCATCGCCTAACCACCCGGAGGAGAACATGACCAACCCGATCGCCGACCCCGGCCACGGACACTCGCCTGCTGCCTGGACCGCCGTCGTGATCATGCTCGTCGGGTTCACCGCCGGCACGGTCTTCTTCTGCCTCGACCAGCCCGTCGCCGTCTGGGTCAGCGTTGCTGTCGTCGTGATCGGGGCGATCGTCGGCTGGGCGATGGCGAAGGCCGGCTGGGGTGTGAAGGGCCCGAAGTACACGCCGAAGGCTCACTGATGGTCCTCGCCGACCTGACGGCCGGCGCGGTGGAGGACGCAGAGACGCGCGCTCAGTCGCGACCGCTTGCCGCCGTGGAGCGCGACGCCCTCGAGCGCTCTGCTGCCCGCGACGTGCTGGCAGCGCTCGCTCCGGCGGATCGCGTCAAGATCATCGCCGAGGTCAAGCGCGCCAGCCCCTCCCGCGGCGCACTGGCCGAGATCCCGGACCCAGCTCTGCAGGCATCTCTGTACGAGCAGGGCGGGGCTTCGGCGATCAGCGTGCTCACCGAGCAGCGCCGCTTCGGCGGCAGCCTCGCCGACCTCGAGGCGGTCACGGGCCGTGTCGGCGTTCCCGTGCTGCGCAAGGACTTCATCGCCACTCCGTACCAGGTGTTCGAGGCGCGCGCGGCCGGTGCCGATCTGGTGCTGCTCATCGCGGCAGGTCTGTCTCGCGGCGTCCTCGCCGAGCTGCACGCGCTCATCAAGGAGCTCGGGATGACTCCGCTCGTCGAGACCCACTCGGCGGAAGAGCTCGATGTCGCCATCGACCTCGGCGCAGATCTCATCGGGGTGAACGCTCGCAACCTGCACACCCTCGAGCTCGACCGCGATCTGTTCGCCAGGCTCTCGGATCGCATCCCCGACTCGGCCGTCCGCATCGCGGAATCGGCCGTGCTGCAGCCCGAGGATGTCACACGGTACCGGGATGCCGGTGCCGACGTCGTCCTCATCGGCGAGGCGCTGGTCACCGGCGACCCTGTCGCCACCCTCGACGCATTCCTCGCGGCCGGCGACACGCCGGTGCGCGGGAGGACGGAGCGCCTTACGTGAACGTCAGTCTTCGCGACCAGCACGGACCTTTCTTCGGCGATTTCGGTGGGCGCTACATGCCGGAGTCCCTCATCGCCGCGATCGATGAGCTCACCGCCGCCTACGAGGACGCGATCGCGGATCCGGACTTCCGGTCCGAGCTCGCCACTCTGCTGCACTCGTATGCCGGACGACCGTCACCGATCACGGAGGTGGCGCGCTTCGCGGAGCACGCGGGGGGCGCACGCGTCTTCCTCAAGCGCGAGGATCTCAATCACACCGGCTCGCACAAGATCAACAATGTGCTCGGACAGGCACTTCTGACCAAGCGTCTCGGCAAGACCCGTGTCATCGCTGAGACGGGCGCCGGGCAGCACGGCGTGGCCACTGCCACGGCGGCTGCCCTGTTCGGACTGGACTGCACGATCTACATGGGCGAGGTCGACACCGAGCGCCAGGCGCTGAACGTCGCGCGCATGCGCCTCCTCGGCGCCGAGGTCGTTGCGGTGACCACGGGTTCTCGCACCCTCAAGGACGCCATCAACGACGCGTACCGCGACTGGGTCGCCAGCGTCGAGACGACCAATTACATCTTCGGCACCGCGGCCGGTCCTCATCCGTTCCCGGCGATGGTGCGCGACTTCCAGAAGATCATCGGCGAGGAGGCGCGCGAACAGCTGCTCGACGAGGCAGGGCGGCTGCCCGACGCCGTGGTCGCGTGCGTGGGCGGAGGCTCCAACGCGATCGGGATGTTCGACGCCTTCCTCGATGACGACGGCGTGAAGCTGTACGGAGTCGAGGCTGCAGGCGACGGCGTCGACACGCCGAAGCACGCGGCCTCGATCGGACGCGGCCGTCCTGGCGTGCTGCACGGTGCGAAGACCTACGTGCTGCAGGACGAGGACGGCCAGACGATCGAGTCCCACTCCATCTCGGCCGGCCTCGACTACCCCGGCGTCGGTCCCGAGCACTCGTGGCTCAGCGACATCGGTCGCGCCGAGTACATCCCCGCCACCGACGACGAGGCCATGCAGGCGCTGCGGCTGCTGAGTAGGACAGAGGGGATCATCCCCGCGATCGAGTCCGCACATGCCCTCGCCGGCGCGCTGCGCATCGGGCGGGAGCTCGGACCCGATGGGATCATCGCGGTCTGCCTCTCCGGTCGGGGCGACAAGGACATGGACACCGCGGCGCGCTACTTCGATCTGTACGACGCAGAGGAGGCCGCGGAGTGAGCCGGGTCGAAGACGCCATCGACAAGGCGCACGCGGCCGGACGGGGCGCCTTCATCGGCTACCTGCCCGTCGGGTTCCCGGATCTCGACACGAGCATCCGTGCAGCCCTCACCCTGGCCCGCAACGGCGTCGACATCATCGAACTCGGCCCGCCCTACTCCGACCCGGTGATGGACGGCGCGGTCATCCAGGAGGCGACGCAGCACGCGCTCGCGAACGGGTTCCGCATGCGCGACCTCTTCACGGCTGTCAAGGCGATCACCGCCGAGACCGATGTTCCCGTCGTCGTCATGACGTACTGGAACCCCGTCATGCAGTACGGCGTCGACCGTTATGCGGACGATCTGCTCGCCGCAGGCGGGGCAGGTCTCATCACCCCCGACATCACTCCCGAGTCGGCGGGGGAGTGGATCGAAGCCAGCACCCGCACGGGTCTCGACCGCATCTTCCTCGCTGCGCCCACGTCGAGTGACGAGAGACTCGACCTCGTCATCTCCGCGTCGACCGGATTCGTGTACACCGTGTCGACCATGGGCATCACGGGCGAGCGCGCGGCCCTCGACCTGGCGGCCCGCACCCTCGTCGAGCGCATGCGCGCGCGCGGCGACGTGCGCGCCTGCGTCGGCATCGGGATCTCCAATGCCCAGCAGGTGGCGGGCGTTGTCGAGTACGCCGACGGCGCCATCGTCGGAACCGCGCTCGTCAAGGCGCTGCGCGATGGGGGACTGGACGCCCTCGCTGAAACCACCAGAACCCTCGCCGGCGGTACGCCGACGACGCGATACTAGGATCTCTCTCATGCCCTTCGCGCCTCTCAGCAGCCTGTCGATCGTGCCCGCCAGCATCCCCAGCCCTCCGGTCAGCTCGTTCCAGATCGGCCCGCTGACGATCCACTTCTACGCACTGTGCATCATTGCGGGCATCATCGCGGCCGTGCTGCTGACCAACCACCGCCTCACTCGGCGGGGAGCCGAGAACTGGGTCGTGATCGACATCGCCATCATCGCGGTGCCGCTCGGCATCATCGGCGCACGCATCTTCCACGTGCTGACCCACCCGAACTTCTACTTCGGCGAGGGACGGAACACCTGGAACCCCTTCGAACCAGGCTCGGTCTGGGCGATCTGGGAGGGCGGCATCGCCATCTTCGGCGCGCTTCTCGGCGGTGCTGTCGGCGCCTGGCTCGGCTGCAGGTGGACGGGCATCCGGTTCTGGACCTTCGCCGACGCGCTGGCACCTGGCATCCTGCTGGCCCAGGCGATGGGCCGCTTCGGCAACTGGTTCAACCACGAGCTCTTCGGCCTTCCCACCGATCTCCCGTGGGGTCTCGAGATCGAGTCCACGAACTCTGCCTTCCCTCCGGGCCTGGCCGAGGGCACCCTCTTCCACCCCACGTTCCTGTACGAGGTGCTGTGGAACGGTCTCGGGGTGATCGTGCTGCTCTGGCTCGGTCGCCGCCTCTCGATGCAGTGGGGCCGCCTGTTCGCGGTCTACCTCATCTGGTACTCGGCAGGTCGCATCGTCTGGGAGAGCATCCGCATCGATCCGAGCGAGGTGCTGCTGGGGCTCCGCAGCAATGTGTGGGCCGCGATCATCGGCGTCGTCGTCGGCATCGTCATCCTGATCGTGCAGAGCCGTCGTCACCCGGGTGTCGAGCCTTCTCCGTACGTGCGCGGTCGGGAGCCCGAGCGCGACGATGTAGAATCGCAGGACAATTCCTCCGACTTCGTCGACGTGAGTGAGCCTCCCGTCTCGGCCGAAGCGAACTAGGAGCCATCGCCACAAGCACCGCTCCCGTCACGCGAGAGCCCGCCCGGGCTCTCCTTCCGCGCGAGAGATCGCACTGAACGAACGGGCCGATGATGTCCCCGGGTTCACTTGAAATCTGAGGACGGTGACTGGTGTACTTCCAGCCTCCATACGGCGCCTCCGGCGCCTACCCCCCGAAGCAGGGCCTGTACAACCCCGCCCACGAGAAGGATGCCTGCGGCCTGGCCATGGTCGCAACGCTCCGCGGGGAACCCGGCCATGACATCATCGCGCTGGCGCTCGAGGCGCTGCGCAACCTGGAACACCGCGGTGCCATCGGCTCTGATGCCGGCACCGGCGATGGTGCGGGCATCCTCACGCAGATGCCAGACGCGTTCCTCCGGGATGTGGTCCCCTTCGACCTTCCCCCGGTAGGCGAGTACGCAGCAGGTCTCGCGTTCCTCCCTCGGGAGTCGAGCGCCCGCCGTGAGCAGAAGGCCGGCATCGAGCGCATCGCCGCCGCAGAGGGCCTGGACGTGCTCGGATGGCGCGTCGTGCCCACGGTCAACGAACACCTCGGCAAGCTCGCCGATGAGGCCCGCCCCGCCTTCGAACAGCTCTTCGTCAGCATCCCCGGAGCGGGTTCCGCCCTGACACTCGACCGATTCGCCTACCGGCTGCGCAAGCGCGCAGAGCACGAACTCGGCGCCTACTTCGTCTCGCTCTCGAGCCGCACGCTCGGCTACAAGGGCATGCTGACCACCCTGCAGCTCGAGCCGTTCTACCCCGACCTGCAGGACGAGCGCTTCGCCTCCGAGCTGGCCGTCGTGCACTCGCGTTACTCGACCAACACCTTCCCCTCGTGGCCGCTGGCTCAGCCGCTGCGCATGCTCGCGCACAACGGCGAAATCAACACCGTCGGCGGAAACCGAAACTGGATGCGCGCGCGCCAGTCGCAGCTGCAGTCCGACCTCCTCGGCGATATCCGTCCGCTGCTGCCCATCTGCAGCGACGGCGCCAGCGACTCGGCGTCGTTCGACGAGGTGCTCGAGCTGCTCACCCTCACCGGGCGCAGCCTGCCGCACGCGATCATGATGATGGTTCCCGAGGCGTGGGAGAAGCAGTCGGACATCGACCCGGACCTGCGCGCGTTCTACGAGTTCCATGACATCCAGATGGAGCCGTGGGACGGCCCCGCAGCCCTGATCTTCACCGACGGCACGCAGGTGGGCGCCACGCTCGACCGCAACGGCCTGCGCCCTGGCCGCTGGACCGAGACCGTCGACGGCCTCGTCGTCATCGGCAGCGAGACCGGCGTGCTCGAGTTCGCGCCCGAGCGCATCAAGCGCCGTGGGCGACTGCGCCCCGGGCACCTGTTCCTCGTCGACACGGCCGAGGGCCGCATCATCGAGGACGAGGAGGTCAAGCACGACCTCGCGACCCTGCATCCCTGGCGGGAGTGGCTGGATGCCGGCGCGGTGCGTCTCGCAGATCTTCCCGAACGCGAGCACATCGTGCACCCCGCGGCCTCCATCACTCGTCGCCAGCGCACCTTCGGCTACACCGAGGAAGAGGTCAAGGTGCTGCTGACCCCGATGGGGCAGACCGGTGCTGAGCCGCTCGGCGCCATGGGGAGCGACACTCCTATCGCGGTCCTGAGCGAGCGACCGCGTCTGCTCTTCGACTACTTCGTGCAGCAGTTCGCGCAGGTCACCAACCCGCCGCTCGACGCGATCCGGGAGGAGGTCGTCACGAGTCTCCGTCTCGGCCTCGGCCCGCAGCTCAACCTGCTCGACTGGGGTCCGGAGCACGCCCGAACCGTGAGCCTGGACTTCCCGGTGATCGACAACGACGAGCTCGCCAAGATCAAGCACGTCGATCGAGCTCTGCCCGGGCGCCGAAGCGCGATCATCTCGGGCCTGTACCACTTCGACGCCGGCCCCCAGTCGCTGCCGGAGCGGCTCGCCGAGATGTGCGCAGAAGCGGATGCGGCCATCGAGCGCGGCGCAGAGTTCATCATCCTGTCCGACCGGGACTCGGACAAGGACAGGGTGCCGATTCCCTCGCTGCTGATGCTCTCTGCCGTGCATCACCACCTGATCCGCCGCGAGACCCGAATGCGGGTCGGGCTGATCGTCGAGGCCGGCGACGTGCGCGAGGTGCATCACGTCGCGACGCTGATCGGCTACGGCGCGGCGGCCGTCAATCCCTACCTGGCGATGGAGACCGTCGAGCACCTCGTGCGCACGGGCTTCATCACCGGCGTCACCCCTGACGAGGCCGTGCACAATCTGATCCACGCGCTCGGCAAGGGCGTGCTGAAGATCATGTCGAAGATGGGGATCTCGACCGTCTCGTCGTACGCCGGTGCCCAGGTGTTCGAAGCCATCGGCCTCAGCCAGGAGTTCGTCGACCGGTACTTCACCGGCACCGAGACGAAGCTGGGCGGCATCGGCATCGACGAGATCTTCGCCGAGAACCAGAAGCGGCACGACTACGCCTACCCGCAGGACGGCGCTCCGCGGGCGCACGAGCGGCTGTGGACCGGCGGCGAGTACCAGTGGCGTCGCGACGGCTCGCCGCACCTGTTCAGCCCCGAGACGGTGTTCCGTCTGCAGCACGCGACGCGAACCCGGCGTTACGATATCTTCCGCGAGTACACGCGCCTCGTGGACGACCAGGCGCGCGAGCTGAAGACGCTGCGCGGGCTGTTCGAGCTTCGCACGGGCGATCGTCCGCCGGTGCCGCTGGACGAGGTCGAACCGGTGAGCTCGATCGTCAAGCGGTTCTCGACCGGCGCGATGAGCTACGGATCGATCTCGAAGGAAGCGCACGAGACGCTCGCGATCGCGATGAACCGTCTCGGGGCCAAGTCCAACACCGGCGAGGGCGGGGAGGACCCCGACCGTCTCGTCGATCCTGAGCGACGCAGTGCGATCAAGCAGGTCGCGTCGGGCAGATTCGGGGTGACGAGCCAGTACCTCACCGAGGCGGACGACCTGCAGATCAAGCTCGCACAGGGCGCCAAGCCCGGTGAGGGCGGGCAGCTGCCTCCGCAGAAGGTATACCCCTGGGTGGCCAGGACGCGGCACGCGACCCCGGGCGTCGGGCTGATCTCGCCGCCGCCGCACCACGACATCTACTCGATCGAAGACCTCAAACAGCTCATCTTCGACCTGAAGAGGGCGAATCCGAAGGCGCGAATCCACACGAAGCTCGTCAGCCAGTCGGGAATCGGTGCGGTTGCGGCCGGCGTGGCGAAGGCGCTCAGCGACGTCGTGCTCGTGTCGGGCCACGACGGCGGCACGGGGGCGAGCCCGCTGAACTCCCTGAAGCATGCCGGCACACCGTGGGAGCTGGGCCTCGCCGAGGTGCAGCAGACGCTGATGCTCAACGGCATGCGCGATCGTGTGGTCGTGCAGGTCGACGGCCAGCTGAAGACGGGGCGCGACGTGATCATCGGCGCGTTGCTCGGTGCCGAGGAATTCGGCTTCGCGACGGCGCCCCTGGTGGTCAGCGGCTGCATCCTCATGCGCGTCTGCCACCTCGACACCTGCCCGGTCGGCGTCGCGACGCAGAACCCCCTGCTGCGCGAGCGCTTCACAGGCAAGCCCGAGTTCGTGGTCAACTTCATGGAGTTCATCGCCGAGGAGGTGCGCGAGCTGCTCGCCGCGCTCGGCTTCCGCTCGATCGACGAGATCATCGGTCGGCACGATCTGCTGCGCACGGATCCCGCCGTGCGGCACTGGAAGGCCGACGGTCTCGACCTCGACCCGATCCTCGAGGGACCAGCCTTCCCTGCAAGCGAGCCGCGGCGCAGCGCAAGGTCGCAGGACCATGAGCTCGAGAAGCACTTCGATGCCACGCTGCTGGCGCACGCGACCGAAGCGCTCGAAAGCGCGCTGCCCGTCGTCGTGGAGCTTCCCATCCGCAACACCGAGCGCGCGGTCGGTACCATGCTCGGGCATCACGTGACCGCGCGCTACGGCGCTGCGGGCCTGCCGCGCGAGACGATCGACATCACTCTGCACGGTACGGCCGGGCAGTCACTGGGCGCGTTCCTGCCGCCGGGCATCGTGCTGCGGCTGGAGGGTGACGCGAACGACTACGTGGGCAAGGGCCTCTCGGGCGGTGACATCACCATCCGCCCGGCGCGCGACTCCGCCTTCGAGCCGCACCGCAATGTGATCGCCGGAAACGTGATCGGCTACGGCGCCACGAGCGGCAGCATGTTCATCTCCGGAGTGGTGGGGGAGAGGTTCCTCGTCCGCAACTCCGGCGCGACAGCGGTCGTCGAGGGCGTAGGAGACCACGCCCTCGAGTACATGACGGGCGGCGTCGCCGTGATCCTGGGCGCGACCGGACGCAACCTCGGCGCCGGGATGTCCGGCGGCGTGGCGTACGTGCACGCACTCAGCGAGGCGAACGTGAACAGCCAGGCGCTGCACACCGGCGAGCTGCTGCTCAGCCCGCTCGGCCGCGATGACGCCGAGGTGCTGCGCGAGCTGCTCGTCGAGCACGTCGAGCGGACGGCGTCGCCGCTGGCATCCGCTCTCCTGGACGACTTCGAGAGCGTCCTCAACGAATTCACGAAGGTGCTGCCGCGCGACTACGCCGCCGTGCGCACCATGCGCCAGGAGGCGGAGGCCGCGGGCATCGATCCCGACGGCGACGTCATCTGGGACCGGATCCTGGAGGTGACCGGTGGCTGACCCCAAGGGCTTTCTGAAGACGACCGAACGCGAACTGCCGGCCCGTCGGCCTGTTCCCGTGCGCATCATGGACTGGAAAGAGGTCTACGAACCGGGCGACCGGGCGGTGCTGAAGCGCCAGGCCAGTCGCTGCATGGACTGCGGTGTGCCGTTCTGCCACTCGGCATGCCCGCTCGGCAACCTCATCCCCGAGTGGAACGACCTGACGTGGCGCGGTGCCGATCGCAGCGCGATCGAGCGCCTGCACGCGACGAACAACTTCCCGGAGTTCACGGGCCGACTGTGCCCTGCGCCGTGCGAGAGCGCGTGTGTGCTCGGGATCAACCAGCCCGCGGTCACGATCAAGCAGATCGAGGTCTCGATCATCGACGAGGCGTTCGAGAAGGGCTGGGTGCAGCCGCAGCCGCCCCAGCGCCTCACGGGACACACGGTCGCCGTCGTCGGCTCCGGGCCGGCCGGCCTCGCGGCCGCTCAGCAGCTGACGCGGGCCGGGCACACGGTGGTCGTCTTCGAGCGCGACGATCGAATCGGCGGTCTGCTGCGATACGGCATCCCGGACTTCAAGATGGAGAAGCGGCACCTCGACATCCGCCTGCAGCAGATGGAGGAGGAGGGCACGCGCTTCCGTCCCGGCGTCGAGATCGGTCGAGACATGTCGTGGGACGAACTGCGCGGCCGGTACGACGCCGTGCTGATCGCCACCGGAGCGACCGTGCCGCGCGACCTGCCGATCCCCGGGCGCGACCTCGACGGGGTGCACTTCGCGATGGACTATCTCGTGCCGTCGAACCGCGTGGGTGCAGGCGACGAGATCGCCCATCAGATCACGGCATCCGGAAAGCACGTCGTCGTCATCGGCGGCGGCGACACCGGCGCCGACTGCATCGGCACCGCCCACAGGCACGGGGCGCGCAGCGTCACCAATCTGGCCATCGGGCGCCAGCCGGGCACGGAACGCGGCGATGACCAGCCCTGGCCGACGATGCCGACGCTGTTCGAGGTGCAGTCCGCGCACGAGGAGGGTGGTGAGCGCACCTACCTGGCGTCCACCGTCGAGTTCCTCGGCGACGGCGACGGGCGGGTGCGCGCGGTGCGCGTGGCGGAGACCGAGTACATCGACGGCAGGCGCGTGCCCAAGAGCGGCACGGAGCGCGAGATCCCCGCCGAGCTGGTGCTCATCGCGATGGGCTTCACTGGTCCAGAGACGCACTCGTACGAGGGGGAAACGACTCCCGTCGTGACCGACCGCGGCAGCCTTCAGCGCGACGGCGAGTACGCGACGGCCATTCCCGGTGTCTTCGTCGCGGGTGACGCCGGACGAGGGCAGTCGCTCATCGTGTGGGCGATCGCAGAGGGCCGGTCGGCCGCTGCCGCGATCGACCGTCACCTCATGGGCGCCACCGTGCTGCCCGCGCCGGTGGCCGTCACAGATGTCGCGTTCCGCGTTCAGCCCGCGTAGGCTGAGCGCGGCAACGTCGCCATGATCGTTTATGCCCTCTTACCCTGGAGATGATGTTGAGACGCGCGAAGATCGTCGCCACACTCGGCCCTGCAACCTCGACCTATGAGAAGGTCCGCGCCCTGATCGACGCGGGCGTCGACGTCGCTCGGCTGAACCTCAGCCACGGCGACTACTCGGTGCACGAGGCCAACTACGCCAACGTGCGTCGCGCCGCCGAGGATGCAGACCGCGCGGTGGCCGTGCTGGTCGACCTCCAGGGTCCGAAGATCCGTCTCGGACGCTTCGAGGACGGCCCCTACGAGCTGGCTGTCGGTGACATCTTCAAGATCACGACCGAGGACATCATCGGCAACCGCGAGATCTGCGGGACGACGTTCAAGGGCCTGCCCCAGGACGTCAAGGCCGGCGACTTCCTGCTGATCGACGACGGCAAGGTGCGCGTCGAGGTGGTCGAGACGGACGGCACCGTGGTGACCACCAAGGTCATCGTCGCCGGCGCCGTGTCGAACAACAAGGGCATCAACCTTCCCGGTGTCGCCGTCAACGTTCCCGCGCTGAGCGAGAAGGACGAGGACGACCTGCGCTGGGGCCTGCGCACCGGTGCCGACGTCATCGCACTGTCGTTCGTGCGCAATGCCGCGGATGTGAACCGCGTGCACGAGATCATGGCCGAGGAGGGCGTGCGGGTTCCCGTCATCGCCAAGATCGAGAAGCCGCAGGCCGTCGACGCGCTCGAGGAGATCGTCGACGCGTTCGACGGCATCATGGTCGCTCGCGGCGACCTGGGTGTCGAGCTGCCGCTCGAGGCCGTGCCGATCGTGCAGAAGCGGGCCGTCGAACTCGCCCGTCGCAACGCGAAGCCCGTCATCGTGGCGACGCAGATGCTCGAGTCGATGATCTCGAGCCCCGTGCCGACCCGCGCCGAGACCTCCGACGTCGCCAACGCCGTCCTCGACGGCGCCGATGCGGTCATGCTGTCTGGCGAGACGAGCGTGGGGGAGTACCCGATCGTGGTCGTGGAGACCATGGCGCGCATCATCGAGTCGACGGAGGAGCACGGGCTCGAGCGGGTCGCTCCGCTCACCACGAAGCCGCGCACGCAGGGCGGTGCCATCACGCTGGCAGCGCTCGAAGTGGCGGAGTTCGTCGAGGCGAAGTTCCTCTGCGTGTTCACGCAGTCGGGTGACTCGGCACGTCGTCTGTCGCGTCTGCGCTCGCGCATCCCGATGCTCGCGTTCACGCCCGAGCCGGGCATCCGTCGCCGGATGGCGCTCACCTGGGGCATCCGCTCGTCGCTGGTCGACTTTGTGCCGCACACCGACATGATGTTCCACCAGGTCGACGAGTACCTGCTGGGCTCGGGCCTCGCCGAGACCGGTGACAAGGTCGTCGTCATCTCCGGATCCCCTCCCGGGATCATCGGCTCCACCAACGATCTGCGCGTCCACAAGGTCGGCGACACGATCCGCGGTGCAGCACCGGTCTACAAGACCGGAGTCTGAGACTGAGCATTCGAGCGCCGAGGGTCAGGACTGCAGAGTCCTCCCTCGGCGCTCGTGTGCGTGTGACGCGGTACGGTGCTGAGATGAGGTCGGATACGAGGCGCATGCATCGGATCGGCGATCTGTGCTTCCGCTCGTTCACCTCGACCGGTCTCTCCGACGCCGTCTTCGTGCTGGTGCACGGCATCGGCATGTCGCATCGGTATCTGGCGCGACTGCATGCGGCTCTGTCCGCGCAGGGCACCGTGATCTCGGTGGACCTCCCCGGGTTCGGCGGGCTGCCGAAGCCCGCCGGTGACGCCGCAATCGGCGAGATGGCGGATGCCCTGGGCAACGTGCTCGACCGCCTGGACGTCAGCGGCGTCGTGCTCATCGGGCAGTCGATGGGCACGCAGTGGGTGGTCGAGCTCGCGGTCCGCCGCCCTGATCTGGCCCGAGCCGTCGTGCTCATAGGCCCCGTGGCGGACGAGCGTCGCCGCACCGCGATGCAGCAGGCGCGCCTGCTCGCTCTCGACACCATGCGCGAGCCGCCGGGAGCGAACACGCTCGTCATGGGCGATTATCTGCGCTGCGGGCCGTTCTGGTACCTGACGCAGCTGCGCCATATGCTCGGATATCCGATCGAGGAGCGCATCGCCTCGATCGACGCCCCCGTGCTGGTCATCAGAGGGGGACGGGACCCCATCGCATCCCGCAGCTGGTGCAGGCTTCTGCGCTCGTCGGCAGCCCCGGACACGATGCTGATCGAAGTGCCTGGTCGCGCGCACAACGTGCAGCACTCGGCGCCTGCTGCTGTGGCATCCGCCATCAGCCACTTCTGCCTCCAGCTCGCGCTCGGCCGATCAGAGGGCGGCACCGCGTGATCGGGGTGCTACGCCGAGCTCTGTGGTGGGCCGCGGACTACGCCTACGCCGCCGTCTGGCAGGTGCGAGCCTTCGGGAGCCGCAGTCGGGCCGAGACCTTCTCTCGCGGAGCGGGAGTGCCGATCGTCGTGCTGCCAGGCATCTACGAGACCTGGCGATTCATGCAGCCGCTCATCGAGCGAGCGCATCGCGACGGGCATCCGGTGCATGTGATCGAGCCTCTCGACCGGAACCTGCGACCGGTCGCGGAGATGGCTGAGAGCGTGAGCGGATACCTGACGCAGCATGACCTGCACGACGTCGTGCTGCTCGCGCACAGCAAGGGCGGCCTCGCGGGCAAGCAGGTGATGCTCGGGCCGGCCGCCTCGCGCGTGCGCGGGATGCTGGCCGTCGCGACCCCTTTCGGCGGATCGCGCTACGCGAGGGTCATGCTCACACGCAGCCTTCGCGCCCTCGCTCCCAGGCACCCCTCGATCGCCGCGCTGTCTGCACAGCGGCAGGCGAACGCGCGGATCGTGTCTGTCTACGCACGGTTCGACCCCCACATTCCCGAAGGAAGTGAGCTGCCCGGGGCGAAGAACGTCGCACTCGACACCGGCGGGCACTTCCGGGTGCTGGCCCATCCGCGGGTGATGGCCGAGCTGGCCGTGCTGGCCGGCTGACGCCGGGCCCGCTGACCCGTGCACGAGGGCCGCCCGCATCCGGACGGCCCTCTGAACAGGTGCCGGCGGTGGGACTCGAACCCACACGCCCTTTCGGACAGAGCATTTTGAGTGCCCCGCGTCTGCCATTCCGCCACGCCGGCCGGCACACTGCGCATACGACTGTAGCGCAGGCGGCGGGCACGGCTGCTCGCGGCTTCCGCCCCCGGGCTCGGCGTTCGACTAGGATGGACGGGTGACTGAGCAAGAGCAGCCCGAGCAGCCCACGGCATCCGCCCCGCGTCGCGTCGTCGTCGCTGAGGATGAGTCGCTGATCCGCCTCGACATCGTCGAGATCCTGCGTGACAACGGATACGACGTCGTCGGCGAGGCCGGCGACGGAGAGACGGCCGTCCAGCTCGCCACCGAGCTGCGTCCCGACCTCGTCGTCATGGACGTGAAGATGCCGCAGCTCGACGGCATCAGCGCGGCTGAGAAGCTGCACAAGGCAAACATCGCGCCCGTGGTGCTGCTGACCGCCTTCAGCCAGAAGGAGCTCGTCGAGCGCGCCAGCGAGGCCGGCGCCCTGGCCTACGTCGTCAAGCCGTTCACCCCGAACGACCTGCTTCCGGCGATCGAGATCGCCCTCGCCCGTCACGAGCAGATCATCACCCTCGAGGCCGAAGTCGCCGACATGGTCGAGCGCTTCGAGACGCGCAAGCTGGTCGACCGCGCCAAAGGGCTGCTGAACGAGAAGATGGGCCTGTCGGAGCCTGAGGCCTTCCGCTGGATCCAGAAGGCCTCGATGGACCGCCGCCTCACCATGCAGGATGTCGCCAAGGCGATCATCGAGCAGCTCGCGCCCAAGAAGTGACTCGGATGCGGGTCGCTGCCGCGAAGCGGACCTGACGCGGCTCAGAGCGAGCGAGTCGGGATTCCAGACAAAAGGGGCCCCGCCGATCGGCGGGGCCTCTTCGCGTCATCCGTCATGCGTCGACGGACCTGATCATGTTCGTGATGCGGATGGTCGAGCAGCGACGGCCCTGCTCATCCGAGACGGCGATCTCATGCACCGTCATGCTGCGTCCCAGGTGCACGGGAGTGCACACGCCCGTGACGAAGCCCGAGGTCGCCGAGCGCGTGTGGGTGGCGTTGATGTCGACACCGACAGCCAGTCGGCCGGGACCCGCATGGAGGTTCGCAGCCATCGATCCGAGCGATTCGCCGAGTACGACGTAGGCGCCTCCGTGCAGGAGGCCGACCGGCTGGGTGTTGCCCTCGACGGGCATCGTCGCGACGGCCCGCTCGACCGAGAACTCGGTGAACTCGATGCCCATCTTCTCGGCGAGTGCGCCCATGCCGCGGTGCGTCGCCCACTCCAGTCCCGTCATCTCGGTCTGCTCGGTCACATGTCCTCCTCAGCGCGTGTCCGCCGCCCTCGTTAGGCTTGCAGGGTGACGGACTCCGCAAAGCCTACCCTCATGGTCGTCGACGGCCATTCACTCGCATACCGGGCCTTCTTCGCCCTTCCTGTCGAGAACTTCACCACGAAGGACAACCAGCACACGAACGCCATCTACGGCTTCCTGTCGATGCTGGTGAACCTCATCAAGGCAGAGAAGCCGACGCACATGGCGATCGCCTTCGACACATCGCGTCACTCGTTCCGCACCGACGAGTACCCCGAGTACAAGGCCACCCGCTCAGAGACGCCGGGTGAGTTCAAGGGGCAGATCCCGCTGCTGCAGGACTGCCTGGCCGCCATGTCGATCCCCGTGCTCACCCAGGAGGGCATCGAGGCCGATGACATCCTCGCGACGCTCGCCAAGCAGGGCTCCGAACAGGGCTACGACGTGCTGGTCGTCTCGGGCGATCGCGACACCATCCAGCTCGTGAACGACGACGTCACGCTGCTGTACCCGTCGGTGCAGGGAGTGTCGCAGCTCAAGCGCTACGACCCGGTCACGGTGCAGGAGCGATATGGCGTGCCGCCCGAGCAGTACCCCGACATCGCCGCACTCGTCGGCGAAACGAGCGACAACCTGCCTGGTGTCCCCAAGGTGGGCGAGAAGACCGCCGTGAAGTGGCTCACGCAGTTCGGGTCGCTCGATGAGCTGCTCGACCGCGCGGGCGAGATCAAGGGCGTCGTCGGTGGCAACCTGCGCGACCACATCGACGACGTGCGCCGCAACCGCAAGCTCAACCGTCTGCTGAACGACGTCGAGCTGCCGGTCGGCCCCACCGATCTCGCAGTCGTGCCCATCGATGCGCAGGCTGTGCGCGACATCTTCGCGCGTCTCGAGTTCCGGACTCTGCTGCCGCGCGTCTTCGAGGCGGTCGGCGCGCCTGACGAGCCGGTGCACGACGAGCCCGCCGTGGAGGTTCCGGTCGCCGCCGAGTCATCGGCGACGGACATCGCCGCGTGGCTCGGCGCCCAGCAGAGCGAGGTCGGCCTGCTGCTGACGATCATCGGCGACAGAATCACGCGCGTGGGTGTGGCGACCGTGGACACCCTGCACGAGTGCGATTGGAATGCCGATGCGGTCGCAGCGCTCACTCCGTGGCTCGAGTGCGATGCACCGAAGGTCCTCAACGACGCGAAGCCGCAGGTGAAGGCGCTGTTGCGCGAGGGCATCCGGCTGGGCGGTCTCGCCCACGACACGCTGCTCGCGGGCTGGCTGATGCGTCCGAGCTTCCCCGACAAGACGCTCGCGCACCTCGTCGGCCGCTATCTCGACGAGAAGCTGCCGGAGTCCGACCCGACCCAGCTCGTCCCCGAGACGGATGGTGCGACACCCGCACAGGAGGCGTGGTTCACCCTGCGCACCACGGACGCCGTGCGCGACGCGATGCCGGATTCGGTCGCAGCGGTGCTCGTCGACATCGAGCTGCCTGCCGTGATCGCTCTCGCCGACCTCGAGTCGGCGGGGGTCGCGGTCTCGCATGACGTTCTCTCGACCTTCTCCGGAGAGCTGCTTGCGCGCACCGACGCTCTCGCCGCCGAGGCGTTCGCCCTCGTCGGACGCGAGTTCAACCTCGGCTCACCGAAGCAGCTGCAGGAGGTGCTCTTCGAAGACCTGCAGCTGCCGAAGACCCGCAAGACCAAGACGGGATACTCCACCGACGCCGCTGTGCTGGCCGACCTGCAGGAGACCAATCCGCACCCCTTCCTCGCACTGCTGCTGCAGCACCGTGAGGCGACCAAGCTGCGTCAGATCATCGAGACGCTCGACACGGCGATCGGCCCGGATCACCGCATTCACACGACCTACGTGCAGACCGGCAGCCAGACCGGCCGTCTGTCGAGCACCGACCCGAACCTGCAGAACATCCCCGTGCGCACCGAGGAATCGCGTCGTATCCGCAGCGCGTTCGAGGTGGGCGAAGGGTACGAGACCCTTCTCACCGCCGACTACTCGCAGATCGAGATGCGCATCATGGCGCATCTCTCGGGCGATCCGGGCCTCATCGAGGCATTCAACTCGGGAGAGGACCTGCACCGGTTCGTCGGCGCACGCGTCTTCGGCGTCGAGCCCGAAGAGGTCACCTCCGCGATGCGCACGAAGGTGAAGGCCATGTCGTACGGCCTCGTCTACGGGCTCAGCGCGTTCGGGCTGTCGAAGCAGCTGCGCATAGAGCAGTCGGAGGCCAAGAAGCTGATGCTCGAGTACTTCGCCCGCTTCGGCGCCGTGCGCGACTACCTGCGAGCCTCGGTCATGCAGGCCAAGGAAGACGGGTACACCGAGACGATCTTCGGTCGCCGGCGTCCGTTCCCCGACCTCTCCAGCCCCAACCGCGTGCTGCGCGAGAACGCGGAGCGGGCCGCCCTCAACGCGCCCATCCAGGGCAGCGCAGCCGACATCATGAAGATCGCACTCAACCGCATCCACGCCGACCTGCGCGACCGCGGTCTCGCGTCGCGCGCCCTGCTGCAGATCCACGACGAGCTCGTCGTGGAGGTCGCCGCGGGGGAGTGGGACGAGGTCGAGAGCGTCGTGCGCGATCGCATGGCCGGCGCTGCGTCTCTGTCGGTTCCGCTCGAGGTGCAGGTCGGTCGCGGCCGCGATTGGAACGAAGCGGCGCACTGATCCCGGATGCGGAGAGGGGTGCGGGCTAGGCTCGAGATCATGAGTTCAGAGCCTCGCACCCCCTCTGCCATCGATCAGATCGCGGAGAACTGGGTCGACACCCTGGTCGACCTCTCACCCATCCTCGCCACATACATCGGACGCAACGAGGCGAATGCACGCCTCGACGACGTCAGCCCCGAAGGTCATGAGCGCGCGGTCACCGCGGCGCGTGAGACTCTCGCGAAGCTGGACGCCACCGCTCCCGTCGACAGCATCGACGAGGTGACGAAGACGGACCTCTCGGCAGAGCTGCGACTCCAGCTCGAGCTGCACGACGCTCAGTGGCACCTTCGCGACCTCAACGTCATCGCCTCGGCGCCGCAGGACTTCCGTCAGGCCTTCGACCTGATGCCCACTGAGACGGTCGATGACTGGTCCGTGGTGTCCGAGCGCCTCGCGGCTGTTCCGGGTGCCCTCAGGGGCTACGTCGAGACCCTGCGCGAAGGCATCCGGCACGGTGTCGTGCCCGCCCGACGTCAGGTCACCGAGGTCGCCACGCAGATCGCGCGCTACAGCGCCGATCAGGGCTTCTTCGCCGAGTTCGCGGCAACTGCCGCTCCGGCTGACGGCCAGCTGCCGGCATCGCTCGCCCGCGACATCGCCGACCATGCAGGCGCCGCGCGCGTGGCCTACGACTCGCTGCGCGAGTTCCTCATCAGCGAGCTGGCTCCCGTGGCAGGCGACCAGGATGCCGTCGGGCGTGACCTGTACGCGCTGAACTCGCGCCGCTTCCTCGGCGCGACCATCGACCTCGACGAGACATATGAGTGGGGCCGCGAGGAACTGCAGCGGATGATCGCCGAGCAGGAGGCGATCGCGAACGAGATCCTTCCCGGCGCAAGCGTGGAGGAGGCGGTCGCGCATCTCGAGGCCGATCCATCTCGCAAGCTGCACGGGACGGACGCGCTGCAGAAATGGATGCAGGAGACGAGCGATCGTGCGATCGCCGACCTGGGCGCCAGTCACTTCGACATCCCCGAGCAGATCCGTGAGCTCGAGTGCATGATCGCGCCCACGCAGGAGGGCGGCATCTACTACACCGGTCCCACCGATGACTTCTCGCGTCCGGGGCGCATGTGGTGGTCGGTGCCGGAAGGCGTCACCGAGTTCGACACCTGGCGCGAGCTGACCACCGTGTACCACGAGGGCGTGCCCGGTCACCACCTCCAGATCGCTCAGGCCACCTACAATCGCGCGGAGCTGAACACCTGGCGTCGTGTGCTCGCCGGCACTTCGGGTCACGCCGAGGGATGGGCGCTGTACGCCGAGCGTCTGATGCAGCAGCTGGGCTATCTCGACGACCCCGCCGATCGGCTCGGCATGCTCGACGGTCAGCGCATGCGTGCTCTTCGCGTCGTGCTCGACATCGGCGTTCACCTGGGCAAGCCGACGCTGGACGGCGACGGCGTCTGGGACCACGACTACGCGCTCGAGCAGATGCGCCGCAACGTGAACATGCCAGACGAGTTCCGTCAGTTCGAGGTCAACCGCTATCTCGGCTGGCCCGGTCAGGCGCCGTCGTACAAGGTCGGTCAGCGGATCTGGGAGCAGGTGCGCGACGCCGTGCAGCAGAAGCAGGGCGACGCGTTCTCGTTCAAGGACTTCCACAAGCGCGCGCTCGACATCGGCGGGGTCGGTCTAGACACCCTCCGCACCGCCGTCATCGGCTGAGCCTCGGTGCGCGGCGCCTCTACGATGAGAGGATGCCGCACACCGAGCTTCCGAGCCGTGCATCCATCGCTTCGCGACTCGACGCCCTGCCCTTCGGCCGACCGCATCTGCGGGTGCTCACCGGATCGGGCCTTGGTTGGGCTCTCGACGCCATGGACGTCGGGCTCATCTCGTTCATCATCGCCGTGCTCGCTCAGCAGTGGCAGCTGTCGCCCGTCGAGACGGGGTGGATCGCATCGATCGGTTTCGTCGGAATGGCCATCGGCGCCAGTGTGGGCGGCCTGCTCGCCGATCGTCTCGGGCGTCGGCAGGTCTTCGCCCTCACCCTGCTGATCTACGGCCTCGCGACCGGTGCCAGTGCGCTGGTCGGCGGGGTGGCGATGCTGCTCGTCCTGCGCTTCTTCGTCGGTCTGGGCCTCGGAGCCGAGCTGCCCGTCGCCTCCACCTATGTCAGCGAGTTCGCCCCCGCGGCGATCCGCGGACGGCTGATCGTCATCCTCGAGGCCTTCTGGGCCGTCGGGTGGACGGCGTCGGCTCTCATCGGATACTTCGTGATCCCGGCATCCGAAGATGGGTGGCGCTGGGCCTTCGCCCTCGGCGCCATCCCCGCCGTCTACGCGCTGGTCGTGCGGTGGGGGATGCCGGAATCGCCGCGCTGGCTGGCCTCCCGTGGCCGTATCGCTGAAGCGGAGCGCATCGTCTCGACCTTCGAGACCGCAGCAGACCTGCGGCGCACCCCACCGGCGCGCCAGATCCCCGCTCCTCGGGCGGTGGCGGAGAACGCCGCCCAGCGGATGAGCGCGCTGTGGTCGTCCGAGTTCCGGGTGCGAACGATGTGCATCTGGCTGGTCTGGTTCTGCGTCAACTTCGCGTACTACGGAGCCTTCATCTGGATCCCGAGCATCCTCATGCAGGCCGGCTATGACCTGGTTCGGTCCTTCGGGTTCACGCTCCTCATTACGTTTGCGCAGCTGCCCGGATATGCGGTGGCGGCCTGGCTGATCGAGGTGTGGGGCAGACGGGCAACGCTGTCGGTGTTCCTCGCAGGCTCCGCCATCTCGGCCGTACTGTTCGGCACCGCGGGCAGTGAGCAGGCGATCATCGCGACCGGCATGGCGCTGTCGTTCTTCAACCTCGGGGCGTGGGGCGCTCTCTACGCGGTCACGCCAGAGCTGTATCCGACATCGCTGCGCGCGACGGGCTCCGGCTGGGCTGCGGGCGTCGGCCGTATCGCCTCGATCCTCGCACCGCTGCTCGTACCCGTCATGCTCGCCTCGGGAGGTGCCCCGCTGGCATTCTCCGTCTTCGCCGGATTCTTCATCGTCGCGACCGTCGCCGCGTGGGGCCTGGTGGATCTGCGCGGAAGGGCTCTCGACGAGCGCTGATCGGCGTCACCCCGGCCTCAGCGCGCTCGGCGCCGCAATAGGCTGAGAGCATGGCGACTGTGCGGTTCGTGGCGATCGGAGACTCCTTCACCGAGGGAGTAGGCGATGAGCTGCTCGACGGGAGCGTGCGCGGCTGGGCCGATCTCGCGGCGCAGGGGTGGGCGGATGCCATCGGTGACACGGTGCAGTACGCGAATCTGGCGATCCGCGGGCGCTTGATCTGGCCCATCGTAGAAGAGCAGCTGGAACCGGCCCTGGCGCTGCGGCCGACCCATCTGTCGTTCAACGGCGGTGGCAACGACATCCTGCGCCCCAATGCCGACATCGAGCACATCGCCGACGCCTTCTCACGTGTGCTGCGCCGCTGCGATGAGGAGGGCGTCACCCTGATCGTGCTGTCGGGCGCCAATCCCAGCGGTCAGCTGCCGATGGGACCGGTGTTCCAGCGGCGGGGCGATCTGCTGTCAGCAGCGGTGCTGCGCCGGATCGAGGATCGCCCGGATGTCATCCGAGCGCTGAACTGGCCCGATGCCGAACTCTCGCGTCCGCGCTACTGGTCACACGACCGGCTGCACATGAACTCGAACGGGCATCACCGCGTGGCTGCACGCGTGCTGCAGGCCGTCGGCGTCGAACCACCGGAGGAGTGGTGGTCGCCGACCACCGATCACCCGGAAGGACCGGTCGGTCTCGCGTACTACCGTCAGTTCGTCGGCCCCTGGGTCAAGCGCAGGGTGACACGCACCTCGTCTGGCGACGGGCGCGAGGCCAAGTATGCGACCTGGGTCGAGCGGTCGCCCCAGCGAGCGGACCCCGCGGCAGAAGGATGACGCGGCGCATCGCCCAACTGCTCGTCGGGGTGTTCCTCAACGGCATCGGGATCGCCTTCCTCGTGCGCAGTGCCCTGGGCGCGGCGCCGTGGGATGTGCTGACCCAGGGCATCACCAGGCATGTGCCCCTCTCGTTCGGCGTCGTCACTACGATTGTCAGCGCCATCGTGCTGCTGCTGTGGATCTCCATCCGGCAGAAGCCGGGAATGGGCACGATCGTCAACGGCGGCACCGTCGGTGCAGGCACCGTGCTGTGCGCTCTGCTCGTGGGTCCTCTCTGCCAGCTCTTCCTGCGCATCTTCTCGGTACCGGTGGGGCACGAACCCGCTCCACGCACCCGACGCCTCCCCGTGGACCGCTGATGGATCTCTGGGAGATGCGAAAGCTGCCGGCCGGAACCGTCGTCCTGCACGACGCACGCCGGGGCGAGCACCGGACGGTCGAGCTCGAGCCGTTCGAGATCGGCGTCTTCGCGGTGACCGAGGGCCAGTTCGCCGAAGTGCTGGGCATCGCTGCTCAGCATCCCCGCCGGCCGGCCCGCGACCTGAGCTGGTACCGCGCCATCCGGTTCTGCAATGCCGCGTCGGAGTGGGAGGGGCTCGATCCTGCCTACTCGTTCGACGGGGAGGAGATCACCTGGCACGTCGACAGCGACGGCTACCGTCTGCCGACAGAGGCGGAGTGGGAGTACGCCTGCCGCGCCGGGTCGATCGGGCCGCAGTACGGCCCCCTCGGCGAGATCGCATGGACATCGCTCGACGGAGTCGGGTCCCCGCGGGACGTCGGCATGAAGCTGCCGAATCTCAACGGACTCTTCGACACGCTCGGCAACGTCTGGGAGTGGTGCTGGGACTTCCTCGATCCGGAGCGGTACGACGACTACCGTGTCTTCCGCGGCGGCGGCTTCGCCGACGACACCTGGAGCGTGCGCGCGTCCGTGCGTCGGGGCGGTGGACCGCGGATGCACCATGACGATGTGGGCATGAGACTCGCGCGGGGTGCCTTCGACGGCGAGGATGCCGCCCAGGGATGGTCAGCGCAGGCCGACGTCGAGCAGGGCGGACGCGGCGGAGCACGGCCGCTGGGCTGGACACCCCGACGCTGATCCGCGGCGCATTCGCCGCACCCCACCAACCTCGAGCACTCAGGAGAAATGCGTATGAACAGGCCGATCGAGCTCATCGTCTCGCAAGGACGCGTGGGCGACCGCACCGCCGGCGCGCTTCCGGGCGCACTCGCGACGGGCCAGGCGATCGGCCGGATGCTCGGGCTCGAGCCCCGCATCATCGGGGATCCTTCGCCGGCGCGCACGGACGACTGGTCGGAGTGCCTTCCGGCCGCCACCGACACGCTGCACGGCCTGCGCGACGCGGTGAAGCGGGCTTTCGACAGCGGAGCAGTTCCCGTGCTGACCACCAACACGTGCGGTGCGAGCATCGGCACCCTGCCTGCGGTCGCGGAGCGCTTCCCGGACGCCGTCGTGCTCTGGATCGACGCGCACGGCGACTTCAACACCCCGCAGACGACGGAGTCGGGATATCTCGGTGGCATGGTCGTCGCAGCGGCATGCGGTCTCTGGGACAGCGGGCACGGCGCCGGGCTGAACCCCGCGCAGGTGGTCATCGTCGGCGGCCGCGACATCGACCCTGCCGAGCGGAAGCTGCTGGACGAGCATCGGGTGACCGTTCTCAGCCCGCGGGAGAGCACACCGGAGAGGGTCGCCGAGCTCGTCGACGGGCGCGACGTGTGGATCCACGTCGACTGGGATGTGCTCGAGCCCGGCTACATCCCCGCCGCCTATCGCGTCGGCGAGGGTCTGCTGCCTCATCACGTGGCAGCGATCTTCGCAGCGCTCGCACCAGGCCAGGTGACGGGCGTCGAGCTCGCTGAGTTCGAAGCCGGGGACGATGACATCCCGTCTCACCTCAGTCTCGAGCTGATCCTCGGGACGTTTCAGGCGCTGCGTCTCTGAGTCCCGCTGCTGGCTGAGAAGTCAGCGGCGCCGCGTGCGCTCGGGGTCGAGCCCCATGCGAATCCGAGTGTTCTTGCGTTCGCGGACGATGAACGACGCCCCGATCAGCCACAGCGGGATCTGCGTAGCGAACGCCCAGCGGAAGGCGTCGAGCGCGTACGTGTCCGGCGTACCAGCGCCCTGAAGGTCGAGGGTGAAGCCGATGAAGAAGATCGCGACCAGCGCGGCCAGGAAGCCGCCGGAGTTCGTCACGCCCGTGGCGGTGCTGAGACGGTGGGCAGGATTGTGGGTGCGCGCATGGTCGAACGCGATCATCGACGCCGGACCGCCGGCAGCCAGACAGACCACGAGCACCACCAGCAGCCAGATCGGCGCAGGACCTGGCCAGAGGATCACGGCGCTCCATGCGATGACCTGGACTGCGACGCTCGGCAGCACGAGGGCGAGAGAGCGTCGGGTGGGAATGCGTCGCGACAGAGTGCCGAGAATGGGGCTGAGTGCCATGCTGACCAGCACGTTCACCGACAGGATGCCTGCGGCTTGGGCCGGCGACAGCCCCTGCCCTGCGGTGAGGAAGGGCATGCCCCACAGAAGCAGGAACGCCGTGCTGGCGAAGGGGGTCGTGAAGTGCGACCAGAACGCCAGGCGGGTTCCGGGGTGCGCCCACGCCGCGCGGATTCCGACTCCTGTGTCGATCGCGGAGGTGATCACCTGGACCAGTCCAGTCTCCGTGTTCACCGTCACGTCGGCGCTGCGTTCCGGCGGATGGTTGCGCACGAGCATCCAGACGAGGATGGCGAAGAGCAGTCCGAGACCAGCGATGCTGCCGAAGGTGATCGACCAGCTGGTCGAGTGCAGCAGAGCGGCGAGAGGCATCAGGGCGACCAGCTGGCCGGTCTGGCCGATGAGTCCGGTGAACTGGCCCATGACGGGTCCGCGCTGAGCGGGGAACCATGTTGCGACCAGCCGCAGCACGGCCGGGAAGATCGCCGCATCGCCGGCCCCGAGCAGCACGCGGGCGATGAGGGCGATGCCGATGCTGGGAGAGACCGCCATGACGAACTGACCGAGTGCCATCAGCAGCATGCCGACCACCATGATCGGGCGCGACCCGTACCTGTCGAGCAGCACCCCGATGGGGATCTGAAGGCCGCCGTATACTGCGAGCTGCACGACGGCGAAGAGCGAGAGGGTCGCGGCGTCAGCCTGGAAGCGCTCGGCGGCATCGACGCCGACGGCGCTGAGCGAGCTGCGGTTGGTGATCGCGAGAACGTAGGCGGCGACCGCCACACCCCACACAAGCCATCCGCGCCAACCAGGTGTCATACGGGGGAGGGGAGTGGCACTCACCCGTCAAGGCTAACGCCGCTCGGGGTTCGCACAGACCGCGTGACACGAGGCGTCTGGCGGCGCAGACTCGGACCATGACTCCCTGGGTGCTGCATGTCGACATGGATCAGTTCATCGCTGCGGTCGAGGTGCTCCGGAACCCCGAACTCGCAGGAAAGGCAGTCATCGTCGGAGGCAACGGTGACCCGGCTGAACGGGCGGTGGTCGCCACGGCCTCGTACGAGGCGCGTCAGTTAGGGATCGGCTCCGGGATGCCGTTGAAGGTCGCGGCGCGCAAGGCTCCTGCCGATGCTGTCTTCCTGCCGGTGGACCACGCTGCCTATGAGCAGGCATCGGCCGAGGTCATGGCGACCCTGCGCGCTCTGCCCGAAGTCACTCTTGAGGTGCTCGGCTGGGACGAGTGCTTCCTCGGCGTCTCCACCGAGGACCCCGAGGCGGTTGCCCATCGAGCACAGGCGGCGGTGCTCGCCTCCACGGCCCTGCACTGCTCGATCGGGATCGGAGACAACAGGATCCGGGCGAAGATCGCGACGGGGTTCGGCAAGCCGCGGGGAGTCTTCCGGCTCACCGAGCAGAACTGGTTCGATGTCATGGGGGAGCGGTCGACGCGCGACCTGTGGGGCGTCGGGTCTCGCGTGCAGAAGCGGCTGGCGGCTCACGGCGTCCAGACGGTGCGTGAGCTGGCCGACGCCGATCAGGGGGAGCTCGTCGCGGAGTTCGGCCCGAAGATGGGCGTCTGGTATCGCGATCTCGGATACGGCCGCGGCCCGGCGGTAGTCGATGACACGCCGTGGGTGGCACGCAGCCACAGCCGCGAGACGACGTACCAGCAGAATCTCACGACGGCGGAGCAGGTGGCCGACGCTGTCCGTGATCTGGCTGTGCGCGCGTACGACGACTGCGCAGCGGAAGACCGCCCGATACAGCGGGTGCACCTGAAGGTGCGCTACGCGCCGTTCGACACGCGGACCTTCGGCCGCAAGCTGGCGACGCCCACCTCTGATCGCGCGGAGTTCGTCGCGGCAGCTCTGGAGCTCGCCGCCACGGTGGAGGCTGAGCGGGAAGTGCGTCTGCTGGGCGTGCGCGCGGAGATGACGATGCCGGGGGACGAGGATGCGGTGGAACGAACACCGATCCGCGGAAGGATGTGACCTCGTCGTCCGCCGCATCGAAGATCTCTACTCGCCCGTCGGCAACGGCCTCCTGCCGAGCGATCCGGATGCCAAGGGGAGTCGAGCGCTGTCAAGCCCATCGGCTGGTCGGGTCTCGGGCACCTACAGTGGCATATCGTCGCTGCGCACCCGACCAGGCGACAGGAGGACTCGATGACCGCCGATGACTCGTTGACGAACGCTGAGCTGATCGATGGGCGCTACCGGATCCTCGAATGCGTCGGCCGCGGCGGGATGGCGCAGGTGTACCGCGCCGACGACACGATTCTCGGACGCGTCGTAGCGCTCAAGATGCTTCGCAGCGAACTCGAGGGGAACGAGGCCTCGGCAGGGCGTGCGCGCGGTGAGATGACCGCGCTCGCCTCTCTGAACCACCCGGCACTCGTCACGCTGTACGACGCCCATCTGGTGCCGGGACGTCCCGAGTACCTGGTGATGGAGTACGTGGACGGCCCCACGCTCGCCGAGCGCATTGCCGATGGCCCGCTCGCGCCCGGAGACGTCGCGGCACTCACAGCCGACCTCGCTGAAGCTCTGCACGTCGTGCACAGCGCCGGAATCGTGCATCGCGACATCAAGCCGTCCAATGTGCTGCTGTCGCGGGCGCCGTTTCCGACGAGTCGATCGGGCGCGAAGCTCGCCGACTTCGGCATCTCCGCCATCGTCGACGCCGCGCGGCTCACCACACCGGGGATCGTGATCGGCACCGCCGCGTACATCGCCCCCGAGCAGCTGCAGGGCGCGATGCCTGCCGCGCCGGCCGACATCTACTCGCTCGGCTTGATGATGCTGGAGGCCCTCACCGGGACTCGGCCGTTCCCGCAGGCAGAGGGGATCGGCGCCGCGCTGGCGAGACTCGACACTGCTCCTGTGGTGCCCGCCGACCTCGGGTCGGCGTGGTCGAACCTGCTGACGGCCATGACGGCGTCAGACCCGGGGGAGCGGCCCACAGCGTCGGAGGTGTTCACCGCAGCATCCGAGCTCACCACGGCTTCCGCTCGGCCGCCCCGTCCGGTGATTCCGGCTGCTGCGGCGGCAGCCGCCGCAGCAGCGGCGGTGGCGCGCTCGTCGGCTGCGGATGCGATGGCCGCTCCGACCGACGCTGTGACTGCCGCGATGACGACCTCGACGGGTGCGGGGGCCCTTGCGTCGACCGGCGCGACTCCATCCCCGTCGTCAGCAGCGACGTCTGATATGCCGATGGGCGCGGCATCCTTGCCCGCGGAGCCTACTCCGACTCGCGTTCTCGCCCGCTCAGCGCCGGATGGCGAGCCCGACCGCTCGACGACGCGCCGTCGGCTGGGATTCGTCGGGGCGGTCGCGGCCGTGGCCGCGGGCGCCGCGGTACTCGCCGGGGCGTGGATGGCCGGGAATGCCGTACCCGAACCCGCTGCGACGAACCCGGCCGACACCGGGCCATCGGAGATTGCGACCCCGACGCCCGAAGCGCCGGACGAGACACGAGACTCCGGTGTCGTCGGGAACACATCGGACGACAAGAACTCGGAGAAGGATCGCAAAGCTGAGAAGGAAGCCGAGAAAGCATCCGAAGAGCAGCGGAAGGCCGTAGAGAAAGCTCAGAAGGATGCCGAGGAAGCGGCCGAGGATGCTGAGGAGGCCGCGGAGGATACGGGGGATCAGCAGCTGGAGGAAGCCGAGCCGTCACCCGGCACCAAGCCGACACCGGATGGTGACTCGGGGTCGACGCCCTCGCAGTCGCCGCCGCCCGCCGGGTGAGGGGGGAGTCGTTCTCATGAGGAACTTCGGCACCGAAGGCGACCGGCAGGTCGCATCCCATCGCACCTCTCTTCTCAAGAGGGGAGTGGCGTCGCTCACGCGCCCGTCCGTCGCTCTGCGCCGGGTCCGTCTGCTGCCTCGCTGGGTGCGGCGGCTCGACTCACGCGCGGCGCAGCGGATCAACGGCCACCGGCATCTGCCAGAACTCGACGGCGCTCTCGCGCGGCTCTCGCATCGTGCGGATCGCAGCCGCCTCTGGTTCCAGATCGGGACGCTGCTGTACCTGATGGGCGGAGCGCCGCGCCGGGGCGCGGTGCGAGGCATCGGATCGCTGATCGTAGGGAGCGCACTGGCGAACCTCGTCGGGAAACGCGTGTTCGGAGGTGATCGGCCACTCCTCAAGGACGTTCCGGTCCCGCGTCGCCTGCGGAAGACACCGACATCGGGGTCGTTCCCTTCGGGGCACTCCGCGTCGGCGGCTGCTTTCGTGACGGGGGTCGCCCTCGAGTCCGGGCGCTCGGGCGCCGTGCTTGCACCGCTCGGTGCGGCCGTGGCATATTCTCGCCTGCATACCGGCGCGCACTGGCTGTCGGATGTCATCGGGGGAGGGGCGCTCGGCGCCGCGGTCGCGGTCCTCGGGCGGATGCTCGTGCCGGCGCACCCGCGACCCGAGCCCACGCACCGAGGGGCGATGGTCGAATTGGCTGCGCTGCCTGACGGCGCCGGCGCTCTGATCTTCGCCAATCCCGCCTCTGGTATCGACCCGCTGCGTCCGGAGCCCGCCTCTTTCCTGGCGAAGGAGCTCCCGTCGGCCGAGGTGCACCTGCTCGCGGACGGGGATGACATCGCACATCTGGTGCGTGACGCCGTCGCCTCAGATGACCCTCCTCACGTGATCGGAGTCTGGGGCGGCGACGGCACGGTAGCGAACACCGCAGATGCCGCGCGGCGCGCTCACCTGCCGTTGGTGATCTTCCCGGGAGGCACGTTCAACCACTTCGCCCGTACCGCCGGTGCGGCGACGCTGGACGATGCGGTGCAGGCGCTGAAGACGGGCGCCGGTCGACGCGTCGACGTCGCGGAGCTCGCGATCGACGGAGGTCGCCCCATGACCGTCATGAATGTCGCGTCGGTGGGCGTGTATCCCGGTTTCGTCGCCGAGCGCGAAGAGATGGAAGGCGCGCTGGGCAAGCCTGTGGCGACGCTCATCGCCGCCATCCGGGTCCTGGCGTGGGCTCGCACCCTTTCAGTGCGAGTGGACGGACGAACCGCGCGCGTCTGGTCCGTCGCAGTCGCAGCAGGGCAGAACTCATCTGCATCGATGGTGCCCCTGCAGCGGCGTCGCCTCGATGACGGTGTTCTCGACGTGCGCGTGCTGCATGCCCGCGGACGCATGCCGCGCCTTCGTGGCCTCGTCGCATTGACGTTCGGGGTGCGGGCATCCGCCCTGCTCGATCGGGTGCCGGGCCGCGCCGAGCTCGCGACGATCGAGGCGTTCACCGCGCAGGAAGTGCGCATCGAGGCCAGGACCTCCTCGGGTGAACCCGTGCACATCGCGCACGATGGCGAGGTCTCAGCGCTGGACGGAGGCACCGCCGTGGCGACCGTGCGGATCGTCCCCGGTGGCCTCGAGGTCTACGGACTCGCCGATGAGGACGGATAGTCCATCGGGACGCGGGACCAGATGACGAGATCTGTGCGCCCCGTATCGGTGAAGCCGGCGTTGCGCGCCACGCCCTCGCGGGTGAAGCCTGCGGCACGGGCGGTGGCGAGCGACCCGGTATTGCCGGGGGAGATCCGCAGCTCGACACGTTCGAAGCCGAGGCCCTCGATCAGCCAGTCCGTCGTGCGGCGCAGTGCCGCCGACATGAGCCCCTGACCGCGGTGGAGCGGAGCGGTCCAGTAGCTCAGTTCGAGGGTGCCTGCGCGCCAGTCGACGCGCTTCGCGTCGATGCTTCCGGCGAGCATGCCGTCACGGCGGATGCCGATGACGAGACCGCGTCCCTCACGCCTCATCTGCTCAGAGATCTCCGCGCACCATGCCTCGCCCATCTGCAGTGTGTACGGGGAGGGGAGGGGCAGCCACCGCCGCAGCTCAGGGTCCGAGAAGGCCGATACGAGCGCAGGCGCGTCGTCAGAGGTCAGGTCTGACAGCGTGAGCTGCTCGACGGTCAGGTCGGGATGCGGGAACGCAGGCATGAGTCGACTCTAGGCCGGTGGGTAATCCCGTTATCCGCTTCTCGCGACGTACCACCTGACTTCCGAGTAACGTCGTCAGCATGGCGACCTCGAATCCAGCCGAGTTGCAGCCGTACGACGATTCGTGGCCACGGAGCATCGAGGTTCTTGGCCGCGATCGGCGAGCGTCTTGCCGGTCTACCTGGCGCTGGCGATGCTGAGTACGATCACATCGGATCGACGGCGATGCCCGGGCTTGCAGCCAAACCGTACCTCGATCTTCAGGTCAGGATCTCACCGCTGCCAACCGATAGTGACGTGTCCACAAGGCTCGAATCCTTGGGTTTCGAGCGCGCCATCGGTTCCAGGCCTGACTCCCCAGGCGTCTATCGCGACATCCCGCGCGGGTCGGAACGAGTCGACGACGTCGTATCGGAGAAGTCGATATTCACCAATGCCTCCGAAGGCGTGATCCTGCCTGCACGTGGTGTCGACGTGAACTGACATAATGTGCATTATCGGTTATTCCGGATGCGGGGTGGATGCGCTCGTCGATGGCATCCTGATCCGTCATGAGACGTATTCGGCGAGGTGCTGGCCGGTCAACGTCGACCCATCCGCGATGAGCTCAGCGGGAGTCCCTTCGAAGACGACCCGACCGCCGTCGTGACCTGCACCTGGCCCGATGTCGATGATCCAGTCGGCGTGCGCCATCACCGCCTGATGATGCTCGATGACGACGACGGTCTTTCCCGAGTCGACCAGTCGATCGAGCAGACCGAGCATGTTCTCGACGTCAGCGAGATGAAGGCCGGTCGTGGGCTCGTCGAGCACGTAGATGTCGGCCTTCTCGCCCATCTGGATCGCGAGCTTGAGCCGCTGACGCTCACCACCCGACAGCGTCGACAGAGGCTGGCCGAGCGTCAGGTACCCGAGACCCACGTCCTCCATCCGCGAGAGCACCGAGACCACCGCGGGGATCTTCGTCTCGGCGGCAGAGAAGAAGGTGTGCGCCTCCGCTACAGGCAGGTCGAGCACCTCGGTGATGTCCAGCCCGCCCAGCTTGTACTCGAGCACTCCGAGCTGGAAGCGCTTGCCGCCACAGTCCTCGCACGGCGTCTCGATCGTGTCCATGAAGCCGAGCTCCGTGACGATCACGCCGGATCCCTTGCACGACGGGCACGCCCCCTCGCTGTTCGCGCTGAATAGCGCCGGCTTCACCCCGTTCGCCTTGGCGAACGCCTTGCGGATCGGCTCCAGCATGCCGGTGTACGTCGCAGGGTTGCTGCGGCGAGATCCCTTGATCGCGGTCTGATCGATGGCCACCACGCCGTCCATCGGAGTGATCGAGCCGTGCACGAGAGAGCTCTTGCCCGATCCGGCGACGCCTGTCACGACCGTCAGCACACCTGTGGGCACGTCGACGTCCACATCCTTCAGGTTGTTGACGTCCGCTCCCCTGACCTCGATCACGCCGGCGTGCGGCCGCACCTCGGTCTTGAGCGCCGCCCGGTCGTGCAGGTGGCGCCCTGTCAGCGTTCCGCTGCGCGTCAGCTCGTCGACCGTGCCCTCGAAGCACACCTCTCCCCCGCCGCTGCCTGCGCCGGGTCCGAGGTCGACGACACGATCGGCGATCGCGATCGTCTCGGGCTTGTGCTCGACCACGAGCACCGTGTTGCCTTTATCGCGCAGCTGAAGCAGCAGCGTGTTCATGCGCTGGATGTCGTGTGGATGCAGACCGATCGTCGGCTCGTCGAACACATAGGTCACATCGGTGAGCGAGGATCCGAGATGGCGCAGCAGCTTGATCCGCTGCGCCTCTCCCCCACTCAGCGAGCCCGAGGGTCGCTCCAGGCTGAGATAGCCGAGACCGAGGGTGACGAAGGAGTCGAGGTTCGCGCGCAGCGCGTCGAGCAGCGGCGCGGCGCCGGCCACGGAAAGCCCCCGCACCCACGCCGCGAGGTCGGTGATCTGCATCCGGCACGCGTCGGCGATGCTCGTGCCGTCGATCTTCGATGACCGGGCGCCCTCGGTGAGACGGGTGCCATCGCATTCAGGGCACGTCTTGAACGTCGCCACGCGCTCGACGAACGCGCGGATGTGCGGCTGCAGAGCGTCGATGTCCTTCGAGAGCATCGACTTGGTGATCTTCGGGATCAGGCCCTCGTAGGTCATGTTGATCCCCGAGATCTTGACCTTCGTCACCTCGCCGTAGAGGAACAGCTGGCGCTGCTTCTCGGTGAACGATGAGACCGGCTTGTCGGCCGGATAGAACCCCGACTGCGAGAACCCCTTCACCATCCAGCCGTCCGCCGTGTAGCCGGGCACCATGATGGCGCCCTCGTCGAGGGACTTCGACTCGTCGACGACCTGGGCGAGATCGATGTCGGACACCGCTCCCCTGCCCTCGCACCGCGGGCACATGCCGCCGAGGTAGACGACGTCCTTCACGATCTTCTTCTCGCCCTTGGGTCCGGTCATCACCCCGCTGGCCTTCTGCGTGGGGATGTTGAACGAGAACGCCGTCGGACCGCCGATGTACGGTACGCCGAACTTCGAGAACAGGATCCGCAGCATCGCGTTCGCGTCGGTCACCGTGCCCACCGTCGACCGAGGGTTGGCGCCGAGGCGCTCCTGATCGACGATGATGGCGGTGGTCAGCCCCTCCAGGACGTCGACGTCGGGACGGGGAACAGACGGCATGAATCCCTGCACGAACGCGCTGTAGGTCTCGTCGATCATGCGTCGAGACTCGGCAGCGATCGTGTCGAACACCAGCGAGCTCTTCCCCGATCCCGAGACGCCCGTGAAGACGGTCAGCCGGCGCTTCGGGAGGGTGACCGAGACGTCCTTGAGATTGTTCTCGCGGGCGCCTTCGACGCGAATGCTGTCGTGGCTGTCGGCGGGGTGGTCCTGTGGCACGGTGGTTCCTTCATTCGGATGGCGATGGATGCCTGTCACGGCGCCCCCGTCAGGCGATGGCCTGGTTGATACGGACGAAGTTACCGGCCGGATCGCGGAACGCGCAGTCTCGCACGCCGTAGGGCTGGTCGATGGGCTCCTGCACGACGTCGGCGCCCTTGGCCTCGATCTCGGAGAAGGCGGCATCCACGTCGTCGGCGGTGAGGACGACCCCGGCGAAGCTGCCCTTGGCCATCAGCTCGAGGATGGTGCGGCGTTCATCGTCGCTGATGCCTGGATCCACCGCCGGCGGCGTGAGCACGATCGATGTGTCCGGCTGGCCGGCCGGGCCAACCGTGATCCATCGCATGTCGTCGTACCCGACGTCCTTGCGGACTTCGAAGCCGAGGACGTCGCGGTAGAAGCCGAGGGATGCCTCCGGATCGATGTGCGGGAGGAAGCTGACGCTGATGGTGATGTTCATGTTCTCGACGCTAGTCACGCCTGTGGGATGGCGCTTCTCGATTCCTGATCGGTCTCGTCGCCTGCTTCTCGATCCACGACGGGATGCCGGGGCCGAGACCCGGTTCGCGCCGGTAGGCGCTCGGTGATACCCCGACCAGCTCGCTGAACCGGGTGCTGAAAGTGCCGAGAGAGGAGAACCCCACTTCGAAGCACACCTCAGTGACACTCACGTCGCCGCGGCGCAGGAGCGCCATGGCGCGTTCGATGCGGCGCGTCATCAGATACGAGTACGGCGACTCTCCGAAGACCTGGCGGAACCTCCTGCTGAGATGGCCCGCTGACATGTGCTCGCCCCTGGCGAGCGTCTCGACGTCGAGCGGACGCGCGTACTCGCGGTCGATCCTGTCTCTCACCCGCCGCAGCCGCACCAGCTCGGCCAGTCGATGCGGATCCCCCTCTTCACTCACACCACGATCCTGGCATCCGATAGCGTGTGCGCGTAGCGTCCGCCCACGAAAGGAACACCATGTCATCGTTCAGCACGGCGGAGCCTGGATTCCTGCGCTCCGTCCGCATCTTCCTCGGCGTCTCCGGAGCCGTCACTCTCATCGCCGGCCTGGTGCTGCTGATCTGGCCCGCCAAGTCCGCTGTCATCGTCACGGGAATCTTCGCCAGCTACCTCATCGTCGGAGGACTGGTCTATCTCGGGCTGGCGGTCTTCTCCGGCAAGGGCGGCGGCTGGGTCCGTGCCGGCCATATCGTACTCGGACTGCTCTACATCGTCACCGGCGTCATCGCCTTCGCGAATCTGAGCGCCGCGACCGTCACTCTCGCGATCATCGTGGCCATCTTCATCGGCGTCAGCTGGATCGCCGACGGAGTGGTGGCGCTGAGCCTGATGGGACTCGACGCCTCCAAGGTGTGGACCCTGCTCTACGCGCTGCTCGGCATCGTCGCCGGCATCGCCGTGCTGTTCTCGCCCCTGTACGCGGCTACCGTGCTCTGGCTCATCCTCGGCATCTCCCTTGTCGCGCTGGGTGTCGTGCAGCTCGTGCGGGCGCTCACCATGAAGAGCGTGCAGGCGGCGCACGCACCGGTCGCCGACATCTGAGCGGCCCGGCGTCGAGCAGAGAAGAGGGAGGCGACCCCGAGCGGGCCGCCTCCCTCTTCACCGCAGGATCACTCGGCGATGAAGTCCGACGTGTCTCCGACCAGACGCGTGTGGTCGGAGGGCACTGGGTCGATCGCGGCCTGCGCCACCTCAGCGGCGAACTCCGACACGTTGTATAGCTTGCCCGCCGACTCGCGACGCTCGGCGATCGCACCGGGGTTCAGGCGGTTCAGCAAAGTGGCGGTGATGGTGCCCTCGATCATGTCGCCCGAGACGACGGTGAAGCCGATGCCCTTCTCGGCGAGGTCAGGGACGAGTTCGCGCAGGGCGTCCTCGCCGGCACGCTTCGACTTCGCGACCGGTTCGTACTCGGGCATGGTCGGCGTGGTGCGGATGAAGTGCGCCTGGTGGCTCGTCACGAAGACGACGCGTGCACCGTCTCCGAGCAGCGGTTCAGCGGTCTGCAGCACGTTCACCTGCGCGTCGCGGTTGAGCTTGAGCGCGTAGTCCTCGCCCATGTTGGCTTCCATGCCACCGGAAGCGTTCAGCACGAGAACATCGAGGCGGCCGAACTCCTCACGCACCTGATCGAACATCGCCGACACCGACTCGGGGTCGGTCAGATCCGCACCAACCACGAGGGCACGGCGTCCGAGGGCGCGCAGCTCGTTCGCGAGCTTCTCGGCGCGCGGCGCCTTGTTGCGGAAGTTGATGACGACGTCGGCGCCCGCCTCGGCGAAGTAGCGGACGGTGTCGGCTCCGATTCCTCGCGACGATCCGGTGACGAGGGCCACCTTGCCGTCGAGGGATCCGGCCGGAAGGACCTGTGTCATTCGTGCTCCTCGATACGCGGGGATCGCCCGTATGGCGACACTCAACCCTACAACGCCGCCCTGTCCGGGCCTGGTCCGCGTGGTAGGTTGACGACAGGAGGGCGCATGGACGGTTTCGCGACATTCTTGGCCGACATCGGGCAGTGGGCGTGGATCGCCTGGCTGGTGCTGATCGCCGTCTTCCTCGTGATCGAGATGCTGACTCTCGACTTCACCTTCCTCATGCTCTCCTTCGGCGGTCTCGTCGGACTCGTCGGCGGGCTGCTCGGACTTCCGTGGTGGGGCCAGCTCATCGTCGCGGCGGTCGCCGCCGCCCTGTTCATCTTCTTCCTCCGTCCTCCCCTGCTGCACCGTCTGCGCCGCGGCGAGGATCCGGCGAAGTCGAATGTCGACGCGCTGATGGGGCTCCGGGGCACCGCGCTCCTCGACATCACCCAGATCACTGGCCAGGTGAAGCTGAGCAACGGCGACATCTGGACCGCCCGCAGCGTCGATGGAGCACCCATCCTCGCCGGCACCCGCATCGCGGTCGCCGACATCAGCGGCGCCACCGCCATCGTCCGCCCCGTCACCGAATAGGAGCAAGATGAGCGACTCCTCGTTCATTCCGACCGCTATCGCGTGGATCCTGGCCATCGCGGTCATCATCTTCGTGCTCGTCACCATCGCCCGCGCGATCCGGATCATCCCGCAGGCCACGGCGGGCGTCGTCGAGCGGCTGGGTCGCTACCACAAGACCCTGCAGCCGGGGCTGAACCTCCTCGTGCCGTTCATCGACCGGCTGCGGCCCCTCATCGACATGCGCGAGCAGGTGGTGTCGTTCCCGCCGCAGCCGGTGATCACCGAGGACAACCTCGTCGTCTCGATCGACACCGTCGTCTACTTCCAGGTGACGGATGCCCGTGCTGCGACCTACGAGATCGCCAACTATCTGGGTGCCGTGGAGCAGCTGACCACCACCACTCTCCGCAACGTCGTCGGCGGTCTGAACCTCGAAGAGGCTCTGACCAGCCGTGACAACATCAATGGCCAGCTGCGGGTGGTCCTCGACGAGGCGACCGGCAAGTGGGGTATCCGCGTCTCCCGTGTCGAGCTGAAGGCCATCGATCCGCCTGTCTCGATCCAGGACTCGATGGAGAAGCAGATGCGCGCCGAGCGCGATCGCCGCGCCGCGATCCTGACGGCTGAGGGATCGAAGCAGTCGCAGATCCTCGAAGCCGAAGGTCAGCGTCAGGCAGCGATCCTCAAGGCCGAGGGAGAGAAGCAGGCTGCCGTGCTGCGCGCTCAGGGCGAGGCCGAGGCGATCCAGAACGTCTTCGGAGCGATCCACCAGGGCCGCCCAGACGACAAGCTCCTCGCCTACCAGTACCTGCAGATGCTTCCGAAGATCAGCGAGAGCGAGTCGAGCAAGCTCTGGATCATCCCGAGCGAGCTCACCGAGGCCCTCAAGGGCATCGGCTCGGCGTTCACGCCGCGCGGCGACGCCGCTGGCGACTCCCCGCGCGACGCGTGACGCACCCGTTCTTCACCGGCACGACTCACCCCCGAGTCCTTGCCCATCGCGGACTGACCTCCGCGAACGGCGAGGACTCGTCGGTGTGGGAGAACACGGCGGCTGCCTTCGCCACCGCGCACGCCGCAGGAGCGGAGTACATCGAGACCGACTGCCAGGTCACCGCCGACGGCGACGTCGTGCTCTTCCACGACGATACGCTCGCGCGGCTGACCGGCGATCCGCGCCCGGTTGCGTCGGTGCGCACGAAAGAGCTCGAGAGGCTTTTCGCAGAGCATGGCGGACTGCTCACGGTGGCAGACGCTCTCGACGTCTTCCCCGACGTGCGGTTCAACATCGACGTCAAGACACCCGCGGCCGCGGGCCCGCTCGGTCCTGCCCTCGCTCCTCATGCGGACCGCGTGCTGGTCACCAGCTTCTCCGACCGCAACCGCCTGGCGGCACTCGCCTCCACTGAAAGAGCCGGCGCCGAGATCCGCCCCGCCACGTCCGGCGGGCGCTCTGTGATCGCACGACTGCGGGCGCTGTCGGCTGTTCGCCTCTCCCCCGCGCGGGTGCTCCGTGATATCGACGCCGTGCAGATCCCCGAGGTCCACGGCCGACTCCGCCTCTTCACTCCGTCGCTGCTGCGCGCCGCCCACCGGCACGGTGTCGAGGTGCACGTCTGGACCGTCAACGACCCCGCCGACATGACCCGACTGATCGCAGCCGGTGCAGATGGCGTCGTCACCGACCGCGCGGACGTGGCCCTGCGTGCCTTCTCCTGATCCGTCGGTGAGCATGGGCGATGCCCTGGGATTCCGCTGTGAGTTCTCGACCGTTCTCGCCGCCGTGGATGAAGCGCACAGGCGCGAGCGTTATACCTGACAGCGACGAGAGGACCACACAATGGCAGATCGCAGCCTTCGCGGCATCCGGCTGGGTGCCCAGAGCCTTCAGAGCGAGGAGGGCGTCGTCTTCATGGAGCGGCGCGCCACCGAGTACAAGTGCGACACGTGCGGCCAGGAGACCACCCTGATGTTCGCCGCCGATGCCGAGGCACCGCAGACATGGGAGTGCCGCCACTGCGGCGCCGAAGCGGTGCTGCAGGTCGACGGTGCACCCGTCAAGATCGAGGACAACGACGAGAAGGCAGCACGCACCCACTGGGACATGCTGCTCGAGCGTCGCACCCGCGACGAGCTCGAAGAGCTCCTCGCTGAGCGCCTCGCCTATGTGCGCGCCCGCCGTGGCGCCGGCGACGACCCGACGCGCGAGCGCATCGGCGCCTGATTCACCCGCGTCGCCGAGACCACAATCCGGCGATGATCAGCGCACCCGGCGCCGCGACCAGCATCACCAGCTGGATCCACGGGCCGAGTACGACACCAGCCGTGAGGCCGGAACGCAGTTCGACATCCTCGAGCAGCGCTCCGGCCTCATCTGCGTCCAGCGAGGCGACAGTCGAGCCGTCCGGCCGGATGATCTGGCTGGTGCCCACCGTCGACACGTTCACCACACTGCGTCCGGTCTCGACAGCGCGCATCCGTGCGAATGCGAGCTGCTGCAGGTTCTCGTCGGTACCGCGGAAGTCAGCATTGTTGGTCTGGAAGACCAGCACCTGAGCCCCCTGCGTCACGCTCTCGCGGATCACCTCGTCGTAGATCACGTCGAAGCAGATGGCGAGCCCCACGCCGACGCCGTCGACCCGGACGACAGGCGGGTTCGACCCGGGCGTGTACTCTCGCCCGATCAGGCCGATCAGGTCCGGTGCGAGTGCGTAGTAGAAGTCGCGGTCGGGGACGTACTCCCCGAATGGCACGGGATGCCTCTTGTCATGCAGCTGAGTGGCGTCGCCGTCCTCCATCCACAGAAACGATGTGTTGAAGATCCGGTCTCCGCGTTCGGTCGCGGTGTTCGCGAGCAGGGGGGCGCCGAACTCGTTCACCAGTCGGGTCAGTCTCCGAGCGGTCGTCTCATCCTGGAAGGGGTCGTAATCGATGCCGCCTTCGGGCCAGACGAGAAGGTCGACAGGGCCGTCGCCGATGGCTCGAGTCGCGTCCGTCTGCGCAGTCATGACGCCGTACGGCTCTCGCTCATCGAAGTAGCCGGTGCTCCCATTGCCCTGCACCGCCGCGATCCGCATGTCGCCGCTCGGAGCCGTCGGGAACAACGGCGTGAGCGAGAGAACAAGGGCCGTCAGCACCGGTGCGATCAGCAACCAGGGCCGACGCCAGCCGCGCATCCGCACTACCTCTACGAGCAGCGCGGCAAGAGCGACCATCAGGAAGGAGAGCCCACTCACTCCGAGCCACGAGGCGACCGGCGCGAACGGGCCCTGGGCCTGCGACATTCCTAGCCGCGCCCAGGGAAACCCGCCGTAGGGCCAGTTGCCGAGGAAGAGCTCATGCACGGTCCAGAGCCCCGCTACGACGAAAGGCAGCACGATGGCTCTGCTGCGGGGCCACGCTCGCGGAAGCCACCGGTAGGCGAGCGTGATCGGAAGCAGCGCCACCGCAGTGAGCGCCCCCTCCACCACCGTCAGCGCCACCCACGGAACAGGACCGAGATATCTCGCAGTGAACGAGACCTGCACGGCGAAGAAGACCAGGCCGTACGCGAGCCCGACCAGCAGAGCCCCGCCGATCCGCCGCCCCATCAGAGCAGGCAGCAGCAACGCCAGCGCCACGAACACCAGCGGCCAGATCGCCGCGGCGGGAAAAGCGAAAGCCATCAGCGCCCCCGCGACCGCCGCCACGACCACGGCCCCCCACAGCGGCAGGGGCGGGCGCGCCGAAGGCATCGGCTCGACGTCGGTCATCGGGTCACACCGCGGTGTAGACGACGATGCCGCGCCGCACACCCTCGAGCGCGCGACGAGCGGTTCGGCCCAGCTCGGCATCCTCCGCGACGATCGAGAGCTGGTCCAGCAGGTCGATCGTCTGCTTCGCCCAGCGCACGAAGTCACCGGCGGCCATGTCTGCGTCGATGAGCACCCGGTCGAGTGACCCGCCGCGCGCCCATGCGTGCATCGCGGCGGCGAGACCAGGTGCGAGGGGCTCGGTGCGCGGCAGCGAGTAGTCGTGCTCGAGGTCATCCAGCTCGGCCCAGAGCCGTGTCGTGGCGTCGTAGGCGATGCGGAACGCACCGCGAGGCAGTCCGCGTTCGCCCATGTTCTGCTCATCGCGCCGCGGCTCGTACACCAGGCAGCTGGCCATGGCGGCGAGCGACGGCGCATCCAGGTTGCGCCAGAGTCCCTGCCGCAGTGACTCGGCGACCAGCAGGTCGCGTTCACCGTAGATGCGGCGCATCGTGCCCCCTGCGCTCGTCAGCGAAAGCGTGTCGCCTTCGCCTTCGAGGTAGCCGACGACCTGCAGCACATCGATGACCCGGTCGAAGATCCGGGCGACGGTGCCGGTGCGGGTCTCGATCTGGCGTCGGATGCGGTCGGTGTCGCGCTTGAGCGAGAAGTAGCGCTCGGCCCAGCGCGCGTGGGCTTCGCGGTCAGGGCAGCTGTGGCAGGCGTGCCGCCGCATTCGATTGCGCAGCGTCTGGATCTTCTTCATCCGCTTGTCCCGAGCCGCGCGACCACCGGCATCCCGGCGGTCCTTCTTCTCGAGATCGCTGAGCTCGCGCCGCATCGCGGCGTACTCGAGAAAGTCGCCGTGTTCGCAGCTCATCGCGTCGCGGTAGCCTGCCAGCGACTCCTCCGCCTCTCGCACCTTGCGGGCGAGCCCGACGACAGATCGGTCTGCCTGGAACTGGGCGAAGGACGACTCCAGGATCTGGCGTGCTCGCGCGCGACCGAACCTGTCGATCAGGTTGACCGCCATGTTGTAGGTCGGGCGGAAGCTCGAGTTGAGCGGGTAGGTGCGACGGGATGCCAGGGCCGCGACGGCCTGGGGGTCCATCCCCTCTGTCCACTGCACGACCGCGTGACCTTCGATGTCGATGCCGCGGCGGCCGGCGCGGCCGGTGAGCTGGGTGTACTCCCCCGAGGTGATCGCGACCCGCGCCTCACCGTTGAACTTCTCCATCTTCTCGAGCACGACCGTTCGCGCAGGCATGTTGATGCCGAGTGCCAGCGTCTCGGTCGCGAACACGGCCTTCACGAGCTTGCGCTGGAAGAGTTCCTCGACCACCTCTTTGAATGCGGGAAGCATCCCGGCGTGGTGGGCGGCGACGCCTCGTTCGAGATCGTCCCTCCACTGCCAGAACCCGAGCACATCGAGATCTTCGTCCTGCAGGGCACGGGTGCGATCGGTGACGATCTCCCGGATCTGCTCGCGTTCCTCCTGCGAGGTCAGGCGGACGCCGGCGCGACGCACCTGCTGCACAGCCGCATCGCAGCCGACGCGACTGAAGATGAAGAAGATGGCGGGCAGCAGATTCGCCCGCTCGAGCAGTCGCACCACCTCGGGGCGATCCATGCGCTCGATACGGCGCATGTTCGACGCCCGCACCGGGCGCTTACCGCCGCGCGGCGGGCGATGTGCCTCGCGACCCGCGTGCCGATTGCTGCGGTACTCCTGCGCACGGCGGTTGCTCTCGTGCCTCGACCCGGTGAACGATCGGATGCGCAGCAGCTCCTGATTCACCTGCGCAGTGGCGATGCCTGCGCGCTCGTCGAAGAGCGGCAGCAGGTCATCGCGAACCAGAACGTGCTGCTCGAGAGGCACGGGCCGGATCTCCGACACGATGACGTCGGTATCGCCACGCACGGTGTCGAGCCAGTCGCCGAACTCTTCCGCGTTCGACACCGTCGCGCTGAGTGAGACGAGCCGCACATGTTCGGGCAGATGCAGGATGACCTCTTCCCACACGGGGCCGCGGAAGCGATCGGCAAGGTAGTGCACCTCGTCCATAACGACGTAGCGCAGTCCGCGCAGCGCATCCGAGTCGGCGTACAGCATGTTGCGCAGAACCTCGGTGGTCATCACCACGATCCGCGCGTTGCCGTTGATGTTCGTGTCACCGGTGAGCAGGCCGACGTCGTCGGCGCCGTACACGTCGACGAGTTCGCGGAACTTCTGATTCGACAGCGCCTTCATCGGGGTCGTATAGAAGGCCTTGTCGTTCGGCGTCTGCATCGCGAGATGGATCGCGAACTCTCCGACGATGGTCTTGCCTGCACCGGTGGGGGCGGCCACGAGCACGCTGCGGCCCCGCTCCAGTGCGTAGCACGCGTCGACCTGGAACGGATCGAGCGCGAAGCGCTGCCGGTCCGCGAAGGCCTGCGTGTGAGGATGCTCCGCTGCCGCGCGCGCTGCGGCGTAGCGGTCAGCGGGCGAGCTCATGCCGTCGGCAGGTCGGGTTCGAGACCGGCGGCGACGCGCTTCTTGCGCCGGCGCTTGTCGAGCAGCAGCGTGAGGCCGGCAGCGGCGAAGTACAGCACGATGAGCATGCCGGCCAGCATCAGCATGCTGACCACGTCGGCTGCGGGCGTCGCGAGCGCGGCGAACGTCGTCGCGATCAGCACAGCGACCCGCCACCCCTTGAGGATCGCCTGGCCCGACAGGATGCCGGCGAAGTTCAGCGCCACCAGGAAGACGGGCAGGACGAAGGCCACGCCGATCACCAGCATCATCTTGAAGACGAAGTCGTAGTACTCCTTGGCCGTGTACAGGTTCTGAGCCCCGTCGGGGGTGAACGTCGCCATCAACTCGATGATGTGAGGCACGATGAGCGTGCCCACATAGCATCCGGCGAAGAACAGCGGCAGCGCCGCCCCGAGGAACCCGAGCGTGTACTTGATCTCCTTGCGGGTCAGCCCGGGCATGATGAACGCCCAGATCTGCCACATCCAGATCGGCGCCGACAGGAACAGCCCCAGCGAGAACGCCATGCGCATCCGCAGATCGAACGGCGCCGTCACCGAGCTGAAGGTGAGCGCCACAAGCTGATCGCTCTCTTCTGCCACCCGGTTGATCGGCTCTGAGATAAACGCGATGATCGGGTCGGTCACGATGAACGCGACGATCATGCCGACCAGCAGGCCGGCCGCCGACAGCATCAATCGCTTGCGGAACTCGAGAAGATGAGCGCCCAGCGACATCCGCCGTTCACCGCGCGGCTGGCTGTCCTTCGCGGCGTGAGAATCTACCGCAGCCACGCTGATCAGACAGTGCGATCAGGACCGGCGGGCGATTCGGGGTCGACGTCGGTCGCGGTGTCCTTCTTCTTCGTCGGGTCAGCGGCGTCTTCTTCGCGCATGGCCTTCATCTCGCCCTTGAAGACGCGGGCCGACTGACCCATGCTCTTGGCCAGCGCCGGCAGCTTCGCCGCACCGAAGAGAAGAAGGATGACGACGAGGAGGATAACCAGGTGCCATCCGTTGAGGCCAGCAAACATGTGGAGCTCCTAAATCGAGGGTGCGATCAGTCTACCCGGACGGGATGCGACCCAGGTGTCGTGTACAGGTCGAGTCCTGCAGCCGCCCAATCACGGGTGGTCGTACGGGCCAGAGTGGGGTCAAGGACTTCCAGCGCTCCACCGAATCGTGCGGCGATCCGCTTGATCCCGCGGGGGTCGGCCATCCGGATGCGGAGGGTGACGAGCCCGTCGGCGCGATCGATCTCCTCCTGGCGGAACGCCCCGATCATCGGAGCCAGCCGCTCGGGAATCCGGACCGTCACCTCGCCTGCGGGGCCGTCGCCGTCGCCGAACTCGGTCGGGACCGTGGCGTCGGCGTGCGTGATGGGAATGTCGGTGAGGCGCGGGTCGCTCACCCGGTCGAGGTGGAACGTGCGCATGGCGGTGCGCAGATGGCACCAGCCCTGCAGATACCACTGACCGTTGTCGATGCGGATCTGCGCGGGGTCGACAGTACGCGTCGTTGGCTGCGCATCCGGCGCCTGATAGCGGAAGGACACGGCCACCCCGTCATGCAGGGCCTGCGACACGACACGCTGCACCTCGGTGACGGCGGCAGGGGCCACGATCAGATCGGGAGGTGCACCTGCGGAGCCCCGCGAGAGCTTCGCCATGAGACCGGCGACGAGACCCGACTCGGCGACCGCCGGCACCGAAGCGACCATCTGCAGACCCGCGAGCAGCGCTGCAGCCTCCCGCGCGGTCAGCCGCGGAACGCGCCGAAGCGCGACGTCGTTGGTGATCTCGATGATGTCGTGCTCGTCGAGCAGGTCCCAGTCGATGTCGAACATCTCCTGCGGGAGCTGCCAGTAACCCGAGTCGCCTGGCAGGCCTATGACCGTCAGCTTCTCGACCATCCTGCGCAGCGCTTCGGGAGTCACGCCGAAGTCGGCGGCAGCCTCGTCGAGCGTGACCTGTCCGCGCTCGAGCAGGTAGGGCACGAGGGTGAGGTAGAGCCGTACGCGGTCAGCGGCGAGCAGCGGCGCGCCAGAGGTGCTCATGACCTGCTCCCCTCTGCCCGGCGATCGGCCGAGTGCTGGTCGACGATCGCCCTGAGGCGCTCGATCACCGCGTCTCGCAGGTCGGCAGGTGAGACGACGCGCACCTCAGGACCGTAAGACGCGAGCTCGTCGGCGAAGATGTGCCGGTCGACATAGCCGACCGCGATCCCCTGCGCCTGCGGTGTGGCTCGGCGCCCGAGCCGCAGCGCGGCCTCGGTGCCCGGCGTCACCTCGAGCAGGGCGCTCTGCGATGCGGCCACGTGCTCGAGTCCTGCGAGAGCCCGATCCGCGGCCCCCTCGCGCAGCGCCACGTCGAACGTCTGAGCAGTCACCTTGACGTCTCCGACGATGCGGCTGAGCAGGAAGGTGCGTTCTGCGTCGATGTCGATGTCGATGCCGAACAGGTGCCAGCGCGCTTCGTACTCGACCTGGGCGAGCGGCCGCACGCGTCGACGCGTCGGCGCCGTCTCCCCCGGCTTCAGGTACTCGAAGACGACAACGCGATTGCGCTCGATCCCTTCCTGAAGGGCAGGGAACGCGGCATCGCGAGCCGCGATGCGCGGCGCGAAGCCGATGATCGGCTCATCGCCGTCGATGCCCAGCGCGCGGATCTTGCGGACACCCGAGCGTGCGTCGAGCGAGACCGACTCGGTGCTCCAGACGCTGCCCGCGAGGCGGAGGACGGCCAGCTCCGCGGGAGTGAAGTCGATGTCGGCCGGCAGATCGTAATCCGCCTGCGGGATGCGATAGCGCGCCTCGCGGAGATCCTGAGGGTCGGTGGGGTCGCCGATGGTCTCGATCGGCACGCCGAGGGAGCGCAGCTCGTCTTTGTCGCGCTCGAACATCTTCTCCAGCGCATCGGTCTTGGCGCCAGCCTCGACCCGCTGCCTATAGCCGGAGACGTTCTCGATGATCTGCTGCTTCGTGAGCCCGATCTCCGTGGCCATCAGCGCCACGACGAGGTTCGTCAGGCGCTCCTCGGCCGGTATGCGGGCGGCTGTCACTGCGCCGTCAGCTCCTCGGGTACGACGCCGAGGACGTCGACGACGTGAACGGTGGCGTCGCCGGCCTCCGACGGCACGACGATCATGAGCTGCGAGCCGACTCGCGCCTTCGAGACCGCGTCAGCCACTTCGGCCGAAAGTCCGTCGGTGCCGGTGAGTGTTCCGTCCCACGTGGTCTGCTCGACCGTGCGGTCGCTCCATCCGACCGAGGTCGACCGGATCAGGGCGGTGCCGTCGCCCACCTTCTCGTGCTCGCCCCGGAGCAGCGTCTCGGTCACGGCCTTCTTCGGAGCCGCGGTGTCAGGGATGATGACGCCGGGGCGTCCGTCGGGGGCCCGCACGACCGACGGCAGACCAGGCGCGTCGTTGAACACGTCGGAGCCGTCGGCCTTGTCGAGAGTGGCGTAATGCACGTCGTAGACCGCGAGCAGGTTTCCCTTCGCGTCGAGGCCGATCTGATCGGCCACGCCCTCCGGCAGGTCGGACCCGGGGATCGCGACCACGATGCGGCTTCCGGCGGTCGCACATTCCAGCGCCTTGTCCACACCGGGCAGCTCGGCGCCTGCGGATTCCGGGCTCCAGAGCCGCAGCTGAGCGTCGATCGGCTCCCCCGTCGTGCCGTTCACCAGTACACGAGCGAGGATCGCCTCCTGGCGACCGTCGGTGATGGCACGGCCGTCGCCGACGATGAGGTCAGCGTAGGAGAGGTCTCCTGACCGCACGGGCGTCTCCACGCTCACCTCTGGTGAGCCGAACTCGCCTGTCACCTTCACCGAGGCCTCCAGCGCGGCTGAGCTGTCGCGGTCGCACGCGGAGCCGTCGAAGGCCGGCGTCGCGGCCGAGCAGCCGGTCAGAGCGATTGCGGTGAGGGCGAGAGCCGAGAGGGCAGCGGTCGTTTTACGCACGCGCCCCAGTCTATTCGGATGCCTGCTCACCCTCGCGCGACGCGGCGGCAACCCGCGCGCCGCCAGCCGCCTTCTGCGCCTCGCGCACCCGCTTGCGCAGGTTCTTGTCGGTGATCTGCCGATCTCCGACGGCACCGGGAGTCCAGAGCTCGACGTCCTCGTCGCCGTAGCTCGTCTTGGATGCGCGTCGGCGCACCTCAGGGGGAACCGCGCCTGGTGCCAGCCTGCGGGCGGTGAGCAGGAATCCGGTGTGGGCGACCATGCGGTGGTCGGGACGCACCGCGAGGCCTTCGACGTGCCAGCCGCGCACCATGGTCTCGGAGGCGTCGGGGTCGGTGAACAGCCCCGTGTTGCGGATGTACTCGGCGACGCGCGACAGCTGGGTCGCAGTCGCGATGTAGCAGATCACGACGCCACCGGGCGTGAGCGCCTCAGCCACGGCGTCCATGCACTCCCACGGGGCGAGCATGTCGAGCACCACTCGGTCGACGGTGCCCGGCTGGTGCACGGAGCCCAGCTCTTCCGCCAGATCGCCGACGACGACCTCCCAGGTCTGCGGCGTCTCGCCGAAGAAGGTCTCGACGTTGGCCTTCGCGACCTCGGCGAAGTCCTCTCGCCGCTCGAACGAGGTGAGGCTGCCGTCGTGGCCTATCGCGCGCAGCAGGGCGAGCGAGAGCGCCCCTGATCCGACGCCTGCCTCGACGACCACGGCGCCGGGGAAGATATCTGCCTGCATCACGATCTGCGCCGCGTCCTTGGGGTAGACGATGGCCGCGCCGCGCGGCATCGACATCGCGAAGTCGCGCAGCAGCGGGCGCAGCGCCAGATAGTCGTGGCCCGAGCTGTTCGTGGCGACAGACCCGTCGGGCTGTCCGATCAGGTCGGCATGCCTGAGCACGCCGTGGTGAGTGTGCAGCTCGCCGTCGGCACGCAGTGTGATGGTGTGCAGGCGGCCCTTCGGGCCGGTGAGCTGAACGCGGTCTCCTTCGCGGAAGGGACCGCTGGGGCGTACGGCGCTCATCGGGCGCCCTCCTTCGCGAGACGGGTGTGCAGGTCGATGATGTCGGCCGCGGTGCGACCTTCGAGCGTGGGCCAGAGCTCGTCGGCGCCGAAACCGTCGAGCGAGACGATGTGAGGCACGCCCAGCGTGACCGCGCCGGATGCCACGCCCGAGGTGACGCCGGTCGGCGAGTCCTCGATCACGACGGCGTCGGCGATGTCGATGCCGAGGCTGGCGGCGGCGGTGAGGTAGGGGTCGGGGAACGGCTTGCCGCGTTCGACGTCGTCGCCGGCGACCACCAGGTCGAACGCGGTGAAGTCGATCCGGGCCACGACATCGAGCGCCATCCGACGCAGAGACATGGTCACCAGCGCAGTCGGGATGCTCTGGGCGCGCAGGTCGGCGAGCAGCTCTCGCGCGCCAGGGCGGAACGGGACACCCTGGGTGCGCAGGCGCTCGGCGACGCGGTCGGTGAGCAGGTCGACGATCTCGGCCGGTTCGCGGTCGACACCGGCCTGCTGCAGCACCCGTCCGCTCTCGAGCAGGTTGCTGCCGATGAGCCCCAAAGCATCATCGTGAGTCCAGGTGCCGCCGTAGGACTCCACCAGCTCCGTCTCGACCGCCATCCAATACGGCTCGGTGTTGACGAGGGTTCCGTCCATGTCCCACAGGACTGCGCGGGGCTTTCTGCTCATTGCACCCATGCTAGCCGGGTCGCCGCCCCTGACCCGGCCCTGAGGTCTAGCCTGGAGGGATCGGCTCGGCTCCCGGAAGGAGAGGGATGGACGTCCTCGGCTCTCGCATCATCGTCGCCGCGTTCGACGGCTGGAACGATGCCGGCGAAGCGGCGAGCGGCGCCATCGCGGCTCTGCGTGCGGCAGGTGAATACGAACAGGTGCACGCTGCCGACCCCGAGTTGTACTTCGACTATCAGTACACCCGGCCGTCGAGCAGGCTGAACGCGGAAGGCGCGCGTGAGCTGCGCTGGCCGCAGGCCGCGCTCTGGCGCCCGGTTCGTCCGGCCGTCGCCGGACCGGAGCTCTGGCTTCTGACGGGATCGGAGCCGGCACGCGCCTGGCAGGCGTTCGTGAACGAGTTCGTCGACGTCGCCCTGCGCGACGACGTCACCGGTCTGGTCACGATCGGCGCGATGCTCTCGGACGTGCCGCACACCCGGCCGATCTCGGTGTTCGCGACGAGTCAGGACGAGCGTGTACGCGAGGCGCACGGCCTCGAGAAGTCGACCTACGAAGGCCCTGTCGGGATCCTCAGCGTCTTCGACCAGTTCTTCAGCCAGGCCGAGATCCCTGCAGCCAGCCTGTGGGCCAGCGTGCCGCACTACGTCGCGACCGCATCGCCGTCACCCAAGGCGACCCTCGCGCTGCTCGACCGTCTCGAGGAGCTCACGGGCGTGGGGCCGGCGCGCGAGCACCTGCGGACCGAGGCGGCCGCCTGGGAGGCATCCATCGATGCGGCAGCCGCGGAAGACGAGGACATGGCCGAGTACATCCGCCAGCTCGAGCGCACGCGCGACACGTGGGACTCCCCTGACGCCTCCGGCGACGCCATCGCTCAGGCCTTCGAACGCTACCTGCGCCGACGGGGCGACGGCCCCGACAAGCGCTGACTGCGCCCGAAGGCCTCGCGAATCAGACGGCGGGGATGACGCCTGTCGCCAGCAGTATGATGATCGCGACTCCGAGGAGCACGCGGTAGATCACGAACGGCAGGAAGCTGCGCTTCGAGATCCAGTTCATGAAGAACGCGATCACACCGAGTGCGACGACGAAAGCGATGCCGGTGGCGGCGAGCGTCTCGCCCAGCCCGAAGTGCTGATCCGCATCTCCCCCGTGCTTGATCAACTGATAGAACCCGCTGCCGAAGACGGCCGGGATCGCCAGCAGGAACGCATACCGAGCTGCTGCCGCCCGCTCGTAGCCGAGGAAGAGCCCCATGGTGATCGTGCCGCCTGAGCGGGACACGCCCGGCACGAGCGCGAGCGCCTGGGCCACACCGAACGCCGCGCCGTGGCCGTAGGTGAGCTGGTCGAGCTTGCGGCGCTTCGCGCCGACGTAGTCGGCGATGCCGAGCAGCACGCCGAACACGATCAGCATCACGGCGACGACCCACAGCGAGCGGAACACCGTCTCGATCTGATCCTGGAACAGCAGACCCAGCAGCACGATCGGGATGCTTCCGAGGATGATCAGCCAGCCCATTCGGGCGTCCGGGTCGTTCCGGGGAGCCTTGCCGGTCAGCGAGCGGAACCACTGCGCGATGATGCGCACGATGTCGCGCCAGAAGAACACCACCACGGCCGCCTCGGTGCCGATCTGCGTGATGGCGGTGAACGCGGCCCCCGGGTCTTCCCCAGAGGGCAGGAAGGTACCGAGGATGCGCAGGTGCGCACTGGATGAGATCGGCAGGAACTCGGTGAGTCCCTGCACGATGCCGAGGATGAGCGCTTCGAGCAGGTTCATGCGTCGCTTTCTGACAGAGGCTTCGTAGGCGTGGCGCGCAGGGCGATGCTGATCAGCAGCTGCGCAGCAGATCGGCCAGCACGCGCTGGCCGAAGACAAGCGATTCTACGGGCACGCGCTCGTCGACTCCGTGGAACATCCCTGTGAAATCGAGGTCGGCCGGCAGGCGGAGAGGAGCGAATCCATAGCCCGTGATGCCGATCGAGGCCAGAGCCTTGTTGTCGGTGCCGGCCCCGAGAAGGTACGGGATGACCGGGATGCCCGGGTCGTGACGACCGAGCGCGGAGACCATCGCATCGACCAGGTCGCCCTCGAACGGGGTCTCCATGCCGATGTCGCGCACGACGGTCTGGATCTCGATGTCGTCTCCGACGATGCGCTGCAGCTCGGCGAGGACGTCGTCCTCCGTGCCGGGGATCACACGCACGTCGATGAGCGCCTCGGCGGTCTCGGGGATCACGTTGTGCTTGTATCCGGCGGTGAGCACTGTCGGGTTCGCCGTGGTGCGGAACGTCGAACGCAGGAACGCCTCAGCGGGTCCTGCAGCGGCGGCCAGGGCATCCGGATCCTCGACAGGACGACCCGTGAGGTCGCTCAGCCCCTGCAGCAGGGACTCGGTGGTCGGGGTGAGCCGGATCGGCCAGCGCGTGCGGCCGATCGCCGCGACCGCCTCGGCCAGCCGAGTAACGGCGTTCTCGTCGTGGTAGCGACTGCCATGCCCCGCCCGTCCCTTCGCGACCAGGCGCAGCCACAGCATCGCCTTCTCCCCCACCTGCAGCAGATACGCGCGGCGATCGTCGACGGTGATCGAGTACCCGCCCACCTCGCTGATCGCCTCAGTCGCGCCCGCGAACCATTCCGGCTTGTTCTGCACGACGAGCGCAGAGCCCTCCACGCCGCCGTTCTCCTCATCGGCGAAGAACGTGAGGATCAGATCGCGCTCTGGCTGCTCTCCCGCGCGCAGGATGTCGGCGACGGCGGTGAGGATCATGGCGTTCATGTTCTTCATGTCCACGGCGCCGCGGCCCCACAGCAACCCGTCGCGCACGAGGCCCTCGAACGGGTCGACGCTCCAGTCGCCGGCGATCGCGGGCACCACGTCGAGGTGCCCGTGCACGACCAGAGCCGGCCGGTCGGGATCACGCCCGGCCACGCGGGCCATGACGTTGGTGCGCCGGTCGATCGGCTCGTAGTACTCCGGCGCGAGGCCGAGCTGCTGGAGGTACGCGCCGACGTACTCAGCCGCCTCCCGCTCGCCGTTCGCTCGACCCCCACCGTAATTCGACGTGTCGATGCGGATCAGATCGCGAGCGATGCGGACGACCTCGGGCAGCTCAGTGTCGGGCATGACCCCAGGCTACCCAACGGTCGTGCCACGCCCGGGCGTCGCGCTGGTTCGAACACCTCACCACGGCGTGCTAGAGTCATTCTTCGTTCGGCAACGAACATTTCATCACCTGCGCGGGTGGCGGAATAGGTAGACGCGCTAGCTTGAGGTGCTAGTGCCCGAATAGGGCGTGGGGGTTCAAGTCCCCCCTCGCGCACAGACAGGCCCCGGATCCCAGGATCCGGGGCCTTCTTGTCTCAGTCAGCGAATCTTCGTGCGCGCAGGCGTCGCCACCGCCACGGCGGGAAGTCGTCCGGCCAGTGCAGCACGACGGTGTCGAAACCTCGCCGAACGCGACGACGAAACCCGCGTCCTGGCCAGAGCGGTCGCATGGAGATGCCCATCGGCGCACCGCGCAGTCGGCCGGGTCTTCCCAGACCACCGAGGTGGTACGACAGGTCTAGATCGTCGTGGGTCTCGGTGTGATGACGGTGCACCTCTGAGCGGACCGAGCGCCACGCGTCGGTCCGCATCGCCAGGTTCGAGCCGAACAGCGGCCGGTGCCCGAGAGCTGCTCCTGCGGCGAGTCCGTAGCCGCCCAGATACACGGCAGAGGTCCACCGCAGGGCGCGCGGTCCGTCGGTGAAACGGGCTGGGCCCGTGGCGCTGAGCAGATCCGGCGACCGCAGGAACTGCGTCTCGGCGTCACGCACCCACGTCGGCGGTGGCACGCAGTCGGCATCGAGGCGGAGGATCAGATCGCCGACGGCGGCGTCGTAGCCGGCCGCCGCAGCCGGGGGGATGCCGATCTCCATGCAGCGCACCACCCGCGCTCCCCCGGACATGGCGATCGCCGCCGACGCATCCGAAGATGCATTGTCGACGACGATCACCTCGTCGGGTGCACGGGTCTGCTCACGCAGAGCCGTGAGACAGCGCTCGAGCGGTGCCGCGTCATCCCGCACCGGGATGACGACCGAGATGCGCAATGATGCTCAGGCTTCGACGTCGCCGCGCCACGCGCCGGTCGCGCTGCCGCGGCCCTCGATGAACTCCTTGAAGTTGTCGAGGTCCTTCTTCACGGCGTGGGAACCCGCACCGACGAGAGCGCCGACCTTCTCGAGCAGTCCCTGCGGATCCCAGTCGATCTGCGCGGTGACGCGAGTGGTGGTCTCGTCGAGCTTGTGGAAGGTGACCACGCCTGCGTGCTCGGTCTCGCCGCCGATGCTGCGCCACGCGACGCGCTCGTCGGGGTGCTGCTCGGTGATCTCGGCATCGAACTCGCGCTCGGCACCGCCGACTTTGACGACCCAGTGGTTGTGGGTGTCGTCGATCTGCGTGATCGAGACGACCTCGTCGAGGAAGTGCGGGAAGCTCTCGAACTGCGTCCACTGGTTGTACGCGACGCTCACGGGGACGTTCACGTCGACGGTCTCGATGATCTGGGGCATCTTCAACTCCTCGCTTCTGGATGGAGATCCCAGTCAGCCGCATCGCATCCCATCGCGGGAGGGGGTTGACGTGGCCCTGCGCGGGAGTCGACTCAGACCGCTCCGACACCGAAGACGAGACCCAGGACGTACGTGACGGCTGCTGCCCCCACTCCGATCGCGAGCTGGCGAAGGGCCCGCCTCAGCGGCGGCCCGCCGGAGAGGATGCCGACCATCGCCCCCGTTGTGAGCAGTGCGATGCCGACCAGCACGAGGGCCAGGACGATCGCCGAGGAGCCGCTCAGGCCGAAGATCCACGGCAGCACGGGCACGATCGCTCCTGACGAGAAGAGCAGGAAGCTGGAGATCGCCGCTGACCAGTCGCTGCCGACGACGTCGTGGTCGGTGTGGATGCCGATCGGGCCGGTGGCGTCGCGCCGGATGCCCGCCCGGGCAGCCTCGACGACGCGCTGCGCACGTGCGAGCGACTCGTCCTCCGCCATACCGCGAGCTCGGTAGACGAGTGCGAGCTCATTGGCGTCGATGTCGAGATCGGCTGCAGTGGCATCCGCGTCGTTGTTCTCCTCGGTCGACGCCAGCAGCTCCCGCTGCGACCGCACGGACACGAACTCGCCGGCCCCCATCGACAGGGCCCCGGCCAGCAGGCCCGCGATGCCGCTGAACAGCACGAACCCGCCGCTGACGCCGGTGGCGCCGATGCCGAGCACGAGCGCGAGATTCGACACCAGTCCGTCGTTCGCGCCGAACACCGCGGCGCGGAAGGAGCCCGACAGGCGTCGGCGACCGCGCGCCGCGAGACCTCGCACCACCTCGTGGTGCACTTTCTCATCGGCGCGCATCGCAGGGGTGGCGAATCTCTCGGTGTCGTACGGCGACCTGGCCTCGGCGCTCTGGGCGAGAGCGAGCACGAAGATCGATCCGAAGCGGGACGCCATCCAGCCCAGCATCCGTGATCGGAGGCCGGCCTTCGGCAGGCGCTGCGGCTCTTCACCGAGCAGATCGAGCCAGTGCTGCTCGTGGCGGCGCTCGGCCTCGGCCAGAGACAGCAGGATCTCGCGCTCTTCGCCCTCGCGGCGAGCAGCGAGGTTCGCGTACACGGCGCCCTCAGCGCGCTCTTCGACCAGGTAGCGGGCCCACTGCCGGCGATCGGCGGCAGTGGGCTGTGCGGGCGCGTTCATGCATCCTCCGTGCTGTGGGTGACCAGTCAACGGTATCGATCACGGAGCGCCGGAACCGCGTCAGATCAGCGATTGACAGGATTTCGGATTCCCGAACTGCCCTGGGTCCGGCGATGCGCGAACACCCTCAGGAGCGCACGCGCTTGCGCAGCACGTCGATGCGCGACTGCAGCTGCGTGACCGTTGCCTGTGCGACGGCAGGACCGCCGCAGACTCGGCGCAGCTCGGCATGCACGGCACCGTGCGGCTCGCCGCTCTGCCGGGCGTAGAGCCCGACCAGGCTGTTCAGCAGCTGCCGCTGCTCACGGAGCGTGCGGTGCAGCGGCGCCGGGAGGGTCGACTCCTGCTCGGGAGGCGCGGTCGCTTCGCGTGCCTGACGCAGCTTGCTCTGCCGAGCCTGACGCTGCATCAGGAGGTCGTGCACGTGCTCAGGCTCGAGCAGGCCGGGAAAGCCGATGAACTCCTCCTCTTCGGGAGTGCCCGGCTCGGCGAGCTGCCCGAAGTCCTTGCCGTCGAACACCACCCGGTCGAAGTGCGCGAGCGACGAGATCGCCTGATAGCTGAACTCCTGCGTCAGGGCATCCGACGCGTCGTCCTCTCGGTTCGCGCTCTCCAGCAGCGAGTCCTCGAGCCCGTCGTCGTCCTTCGTCTGGCGATCCAGCGCGTGGTCGCGCTGCTTCTCCATCTCGTTCGCGAGAGTCATCAGCACCGGGACGTTGGGCAGGAACACGCTCGCGGCCTCGCCGCGACGCCGGGCGCGCACGAAGCGGCCGATGGCCTGAGCGAAGAACAGGGGGGTCGACGACGAGGTCGCGTACACGCCGACCGCGAGACGGGGCACGTCGACGCCCTCCGACACCATCCGCACCGCGACCATCCATCGCCGGTCGTCCGCGCTGAACTTCTCGATCCGCTCCGAGGCCGAGGCGTCGTCGCTGAGCACGACGGTGGGCTGCTGCCCCGTGATGCTGTGCAGGATCTTCGCGTACGCGCGCGCCACTGTCTGATCGGTGGCGAGCACCAGGCCGCCGGCGTCGGGCACGTGGTGGCGGATCTCGGAGAGCCGGCGGTCGGCTGCGCGCAGCACAGCCGGCATCCACTCCCCTTCCGGGTCCAGCGCTGTGCGCCAGGCCTGCGAGGTGACATCCTTCGTGTTGTCCTGCCCGAGATGCGCTTCCAGCTCGTCGCCCGCACTCGTGCGCCAGCGCATCTTGCCGGAGTACATGTGGAAGAGCACCGGCCTGACGACGCCGTCTTCGAGCGCCCGCCCATATCCGTAGGCGTAGTCGGTGCTCGAAATGCGCGCACCCGACTCGTCCGGCAGGTACTCGACGAACGGGATGGGTGCGGTGTCGCTGCGGAACGGCGTTCCCGACAGCAGCAGGCGCCGCTTGGCAGGACCGTACGCATCGCGGATCGCGTCACCCCAGCTGAGCGCGTCGCCGCCGTGATGCACCTCGTCGAGGATGACCAGCGTCTTCGCGTCCTCGGTGAGGTGGCGGTGCAGTGATGACTTCGCCGCGACCTGCGCGTATGTCACGACCACGCCGTGATAGTGCCGCGCGGGCGCCCAGTGGCTGTTCTTGAAGTGCGGGTCGAGACGGATGTGCACGCGTGCGGCGGCATCGGCCCACTGGGTCTTGAGGTGCTCGGTGGGGGCCACGACGATGACCCGGTTGACCTCGCCCATACGCAGGAGCTCGACGGCGAGCGTCAGGGCGAATGTCGTCTTTCCTGCACCGGGGGTCGCCGCGACGAGAAAGTCGCGCTGGTCGGCCTGGAAGTACTGCTCGAGAGCCTCTCTCTGCCAGGCCCTCAGCTTGTCTGCGGTACCCCACGGGGCGCGCTGAGGGAAGGACGGAGAGAGCATCCCGTCTACGATAATCCAGCCCGCCGACAGTTCGCTTCTAGGCCCGGGGGTAGGCTCGGATGCTGTGCCCGGGCACCCCGAGGCGCGCCTGCCGAAGGAGAGACGATGGTCGACCAGGATTCGTCGCGCACACCGTACATCGCCAACGAGGGGCCCCACCCGTGGCGCCGGTTCGTCGCCGTCGGCGATTCGTTCACCGAAGGCATCGGCGACCCCGACGAGGCCGCGCCCGGCGGTCACCGCGGCTGGGCCGACCGGGTGGCCGAGGTGCTGTCGAAGGACGTCGACGACTTCGCCTATGCCAACCTGGCCGTGCGAGGCAAGCTCATCCGCCAGATCGTCGCCGAGCAGATCGAGCCGGCGGTGGCGCTCAAGCCGGACCTCGTCTCGATCTGCGCGGGCGGCAACGATGTGATCCGCCCGCGCACCGACCCCGACGACATCGCCGCCCAGCTCGAGGACGCCGTGGCACGGCTCGCGTCCACGGGTGCAGCGGTTGTGCTGTTCACCGGCATCGACACGAACTTCACGCCCGTGTTCCGTGCCTTCCGCGGCAAGGTCGCCATCTACAACGAGAACGTGCGGGCCATCGCCGACCGCCACGACTGCATCGTCGCCGACCAGTGGGCTCTCAAAGTCATCCAGGACACCCGGTTCTTCGCCGACGACCGGCTGCACCTGAACGCTCTTGGTCACCACGAAGTGGCGCGCATGGTGCTGCGCGCGCTGAACGTGCCGAACTCGCTGCAGGCGATGCAACCCGACCCCATCCCCGTGCGCACCTGGCGTGAAGCGCGCACCGAGGACATCGGCTGGGCGCGAGAGCACCTCGTGCCGTGGGTGCTGCGCCGCCTTCGGCACCAGTCATCCGGTGATCACATCGCTGCGAAGCGCCCCGATGCGGGCCCCTTCCTGCGCGGCGACATCGGCTGAGCGCCCCGGACGGCGACGGTCAGCGCGTCGCGTAGAACGCGACCGCCGATGCCGCGGCGACGTTGAGCGAGTCGACACCGCCCATCATCGGGATGGTCACTCGACGATCCAGCATCCGGTCGGTGTCGGGCAGGATGCCGTCGCCTTCCGTTCCGAACACCAGTGCGAGCCGCTCGGGCGACTCGGCCACCAGATCGTCCAGGGCGATGGCGGCCTCCCCCAGCGTCATTCCTGCGACCGCATAGCCCGCCGCCCGCAGCGTGTCGATCTCCTGGGGCCAGCTCTCGATCCGTGTCCACGGCACCTGGAACACCGCGCCCATCGACACGCGCACCGACCGCCGGTAGAGGGGGTCCGCGCAGGTGGGGGTGATCAGCACGGCATCGACGCCCAGAGCAGCCGCCGACCGGAAGATCGCACCGACGTTGGTGTGATCGGTGAGGCCCTCGAGGATCGCGATCCGCGGACGGCTCCCGTCGATCATCGACAGCACCTCCGCCACGGATGCCGGATCAGGACGGTGCATGGCCGCCATCACGCCGCGGTGCACCGCGAACCCGGTGAGTCGTTCGGCGACGTCATCGGCGACGACGTACACCGGCACGTCACGATCTCCGACGAGCGCGGCGACGGCATCCGTCCACTTCTGCTGCGTCAGAACCGACCGTGGCCTGTGCCCGGCCTGCAGAGCACGCTCGATCACCTTCGCCGATTCGGCGATGTACAGCCCACCCGCCGGCTCGCGCACGCGACGCAGCGCCGTGTCGGTGAGAGAACGGTAGTCATCGAGCACCGGATCGTGTGGGTCGGTGAGGACGTGCAGCTGCATGCCTCCATGCTGTCAGGCCGCGACGGCCCCGGAGCCCGTCAGACGCGCTTAGACTTCCGAGGTGCAGTCGCTCGAATCCTCGGACACGATCTCCGACGCGATCGATCGTGCCGCGGATCTGCTGCAGTCCCGTCGATTCGCCGTGCTCACCGGGGCCGGAATCTCGACCGACTCGGGCATCCCGGCGTATCGCGGCGCAGGTGCGCCGCCCCGATCGAAGCCCATGACGATTCAGACCTATCTGTCGGACGAGGCGGCGCGGCGCCGGTACTGGCTCGGCGGCCATCTCGGCTACCGCGCGTTCACTGCGCCCGATCCGAACGGCGGGCATCTCGCGCTCGCGGCTCTCGAACGATCGGGCGCGTCAACGGGCGTCGTCACGCAGAACGTCGACGGTCTCCACCTGCGGGCCGGCAGCCGGCGGGTGGTCGAACTGCACGGCACGATGCACCGCACGCTGTGCCTGCACTGCGGTCAGGTCTACGATCGGCGGGCGATCGCCGAGCTCATCGAGGCGCTCAACCCGTGGATCCTCGTCCCGGAGAACATCGTGCTCAATCCCGACGGCGACGTGTCGCCGGAGAGCACCGAGGGCTTCGTCATTCCGACGTGCGAGATCTGCGGCGGGATGCTCAAGCCGGACGTCGTGTACTTCGGGGAGTTCGTCCCCGTCGCGCGCTTCGCGCTCGCCGAATCGCTCGTGCACGCGTCGAGCGCACTCGTCGTCGCCGGGACGTCGCTGACGGTCAATTCCGGCATCCGCGTGATCGAGCGCGCACGGCGCCGCGACATGCCCATCGTCATCGTCAACCACGAGCCCACCAGGGCCGATGTGTGGGCAGACGAGGTGATCACGGGAGGGACGACCGAGGTGCTCACGGCGCTGGCCTCCCGGCTCGGCGTCCTCTGAGCCGCCTCCCGTAGGCTCGAGAGGTGACCCTGCTGACACTCGTACGCCATGGCCAGACCGACTGGAACCTCGCCCGCCGCATCCAGGGCACGACCGACATCCCCCTGAACGAGACCGGCAGGGACGACGCTCGATACGCGGCGCACAAGCTCGGCCGCACCCAGCACCATGCCATCTACGCGAGCCCGCTCAAGCGAGCGAGGGAGACCGCCGAGATCATCGCGGACGAACTGGGTCTCGCGGCTCCCACTCTCGTTCCGGACATGCGGGAACGAGAGTTCGGCGTCGGCGAGGGGATGCTCGTCAAGGACTACATCGAGGCCTACGGTGACTGGCACGGCGAGGTGCCGGGAGCGGAGTCGCTCGAGGATGTGTGCGTCCGCGCCATGGCTGCACTGCACCGCATCGCACGCGACGCCCGCCGCCGTTCGGCTCCGACCGCTGAATCGGTGATCGTCGTGACCCACGGCGGAGTGATCCGCTCGCTCATCGACCACGCCTCAGGCGGAACGCTGCCTGCACTCGGCAGCGTGCTCGGCAACGGATCCCTGCATCGCTTCGAGGCATCGCCAGATACGCTGCGCCTGCTCGAAGAGGCGGTCGTCCTCTGACCGCCGGCCGGCTCACCCTCGACTGAGAACAGCTCTGGCGTGCCGCAGCACCGGCTCGTCGATCATGCGCCCGTCGTGGCGGAACACGCCCCGCTCCCCCTCGGCTGCGGCGAGCACCGCGCGAGCCCATGAGAGCGTGGCCTCGTCCGGCCGGTACGCGTCGCGGATGACGGCGACCTGCTTCGGATGGATGCAGGCGGTCGCGCCGAATCCGGATGCCGCCGCGTCGGCGGCCTCCGCAGCCAGCCCATCCAGATCGTCGATGTCGAGGTGCACGGCGTCCACCGCCGTGCGGCCGTATGCTCCGGCAGCCAGCAGAACCTGTGCACGAGCCGCGCGTGCGACGTCGCGGTAGCGCCCGTCGGCGAACCGGCTCGACGTGCCACCCAGCGACGCCACCAGGTCCTCTGCACCCCACATCAGCCCCGCGGTCCGCTCGTGGGCGGCGATGTCACCGGCCCGGTGCACGCCTCGCGCGGTCTCGCAGAGCGCGATCAGACGGAACTCCGCCCCGAACGAGTCGAACGCCATCGGGTCCTCGCTCTTCGCGACCATCACGGTGCGGAACGGAGTGCGACGCACGGCGTCGACATCGAGCGCGAACTCGGCCGTCTCAGGCGCGTTCACCCGCACGATCACCCGGGACGGATCCAGATCGGCCGCGATGACGTTCTCACGAGCGGCAGCCTTGGCATCCGGAAGCACCGCATCCTCGAGATCCAGGATCACGGCATCCGCCTTCTGCAGCGCCCCTGAGAAGCGCTCCGGTCGATCAGCCGGACAGAACAGCAGCGCCGGGCCCATGCCGAGAGTCATCGCTCGCCCTCCGGAAGACAGCGCATCAGCGCGGTTCGAGTCGCCTTCGCCACGATCACCCCGTCCTGATTGCGACCCGTGTGCTCGATCGTGCAGATGCCCTGACCGGGACGAGAGGACGAGAGGCGCTTGTCGACGATCATGCTCTCGGTGTACAGCGTGTCGCCATGGAACAGCGGGTGCGGAAACGAGATGTCGCCGAGTCCGAGCTGCGCGACCAATGTGCCCTGGGTCAGCTGCGCGACCGATGCCCCGACCATCGTCGACAGGGTCCACATCGAGTTCATCAGGCGCTGTCCGAACGGCTGCTGATCGCCCGCGAACGCGGCGTCGAGGTGCAGCGCCTGCGTGTTCATCGTGAGGGTGGTGAACAGCACGTTGTCGGCTTCGGTCGCGGTGCGCCCCGGGCGGTGCAGATAGCGCGCGCCGACCTCGAACTCCTCGAAGTAGAGCCCGCGCTGGACGATGTCGGTCATGCTCTCTCCTAACCCACGAGACCCAGCGAGCGGGCGATGACGAGCAGCTGCACCTCGGTCGTGCCCTCGCCGATCTCGAGGATCTTCGAGTCGCGGTAGTGGCGAGCCACGGGGTACTCGTTCATGAATCCGTTGCCGCCGAAGATCTGCGTCGCGTCGCGGGCGTTGTCCATCGCGGCTTCACCCGAGACGAGCTTGGCGATCGCCGCCGCTTCGGCGAACGGACGGCCTGCGTCGCGCAGACGAGCAGCGTGATGCCAAGCCAGACGCGCGGTGTGCACACGTACCCGCATGCGGGCGAGCGTGAACTGCGCGTTCTGCCTGGTGCTCAGAGCCGAGCCGAACACCGTGCGCTTGTTTGCGTAGTCGACTGCCGCCTCCAGGCATCCCTCGGCGGCGCCCGTCGCGAGGGCGGCGATCGCGATGCGGCCTTCATCGAGGATGCTGAGGAAGTTCTTGAAGCCGCGGCCGCGCTCCCCGAGCAGGTTGGCCTCGGGCACGCGCGCATCCTGGAGGGTCAGCGGGTGGGTGTCCGAGGCGTTCCAGCCGACCTTGTCGTATGCGGGCTCGACGGTGAAGCCGGGGGTGCCGTTCGGGACGATGATCGTCGAGATCTCCTTGCGTCCGTCGCTCTCGCCGGTGACCGCTGTCATCGTCACGAACCGGGTGATGTCGGTGCCGGAGTTCGTGATGAACTGCTTGCTGCCATTGAGCACCCATTCGCCGCCGTCGAGGCGCGCCGTGGTGCGCGTGGCGCCCGCGTCGCTGCCGGCCTCTGGTTCGGTGAGACCGAAGCCCGCCAGCGCCTCGCCCGCGAGCAGCGACGGCAGGTGCTCCTGCTTCTGCTCCTCGGTGCCGAAGCGATAGATCGGCATGGCTCCGAGGCTCACCCCCGCCTCGAGGGTGATCGCCAGCGACTGGTCCACGCGCGCCAGTCCCTCGATTGCGAGGCCCAGGGCGAGATAGTCACCGCCCTGGCCGCCGTACTCCTCCGAGAAAGGCAGACCGAACAGGCCCATCTCCCCCATCTGGCGGACCACGTCGAGGTTCAGGGTGTGGGTCCGGTCGGCTTCGTACGCCTGCGGGGCGACGACCTCTTCGGCGAACTCGCGCACCATCGAGGCGAGCTCGCGCTGCTCCTCGTTCAGGTCGACACCGGTCAGTTCGGTCTGGGCGCTCATGCTGTCTCCTCTTCGCTGACTCGCACGACGGGCTGGTCCCGCCTCACCTGGTCGCCGAGGGCGACCAGCAGGTGCACCGTGCCGTCGTGAGGCGCGAGCACCGGATGCTCCATCTTCATCGCCTCGATCGAGACGATGGGGTCGCCGGCGCGCACGAGGTCGCCCTCGGCGACATGCACGGCGACGATGCTGCCTGGCATGGGTGCACGGCCCTCGGGCTCACGTGGGCCCGATGCCTGCTCCCGCTCGGCGAGACGACGCTGCATGCGCGAGCGACGCGACAGCGGCCGCAGACGGGCTGTCGCGCCCTCGGCGAAAGTCCACACCGCGCCGCCCGCGTCGGTCGCCGTCGGGATGCCGTGCACGTACGCCGCCGGAGCCTGGATCACCTCGTCGTCGTCGGTGAGAAACACCGGGCGATCGACCTGGGCCGTGCCGCCGAGCCGCCAACCAGGCAGCTGGTGCCAGATGTCTCCCGCCCCGACCGGGCGCTGCGCCTCGAGGGCGTGCGCGGCCGCGGCGAGCATGGATGGCGTCGGAGCGCCGGCGGGGAACGGCAGCATCGTCTCGATGAGACCGGTGTCGAGGTCCCCCGACATCACGCGCTCGTCTCGGATGAGGGCCCGCAGGAAGGCGATGTTGGTCTCGACGCCGAGCACCACCGTGCGAGCGAGCGCGGCGTCGAGGCGGCGGAGCGCAGTCGTGCGCTCCGCACCGTATGCGATCACCTTCGCGATCATGGGGTCGTAGTGGCCGCTGATCTCGGAGCCGGTCTCGATCGCCGCATCGACGCGCACGTCACGGGGCGGGTCGAACAGCAGCACGCGGCCCGTCGAAGGCAGGAATCCGCGCTCGGGAGACTCGGCGTACACGCGCGCTTCGACCGCGTGGCCGCGCACCGCGGGGGCGGGGTCGATCGCCCCGCCTGCGGCGATGTGCAGCTGCAGCGCGACGAGGTCGAGGCCCGTGACCTCCTCGGTCACGGGGTGCTCGACCTGCAGCCGAGTGTTCATCTCGATGAAGAAGATGTCTTCCACGGCGTCCGCCTCGACGAGGAACTCGACCGTGCCGGCCCCGACGTAGTCGACGCTCCTGGCGGCGGCAACGGCTGCGTCGAGCAGCCGCCGCCGGACCGCATCGGGAAGTGCAGCGGCCGGCGCCTCTTCGATGACCTTCTGGTGTCGGCGCTGCAGAGTGCACTCGCGCTCGCCGAGTGCGATCACGGTGCCGTGTGCGTCTCCGAACACCTGCACCTCGATGTGCCGCGGCCGCTGCACCAGCCGCTCGAGCACCATCGAATCGTCACCGAAGGCAGCGGTCGCGACCCGTCGCGCCGTCGCCAGTGCTCCGGCGAGCTGGTCGCCGGATCGCACGATCTCCATGCCCTTTCCGCCACCGCCGGCGCTGGGCTTGACCAGCAGGGGGTAGCCGATCTCGTCGGCGCGGGTTCGGATCTGAGCATCGTCGAGACCGGCGGCGTTGAAGCCCGGCACCACCGGAACGCCGTGCCGAGCGACGTGGTCGCGCGCGGTGGCCTTGTCGCCCATGATGTCGAGGGCCCGCTCGTCCGGGCCGATGAAGATCATGTCCGCGGCCGCGCACGCGCGTGCCAGCTGGACGCTCTCGGAGAGGAAGCCGTATCCGGGGTGGATCGCCTGGGCTCCGGATGCCCGTGCCGCGGCCATGATGGCATCCACGTTGAGGTAGGAGTCGGCGGCTGCAGACCCTCCGATGTGCATCGCCTGGTCCGCCTCGCGGACGTGCGGCGCACGCGCGTCGGCGTCGCTGTACACGGCGACGCTGCGCACGCCCAGCTCGCGCAGGGTGCGGATGATACGGCGGGCGATCTCGCCGCGGTTGGCGACGAGCACGGTGTCGATGGTCGTGGTGCCTGTGGTCATGCTGCCTGTGGTCATGGTGATCACATCCGGAAGAGGCCGAAGCGCGGCTCGGGCAGGGGGGTGCGGGAGACGACGTCGAGAGCCAGCCCCAGCAGGTCTCGGGTCTGATCCGGGTCGATGATGCCGTCGTCCCAGAGCCGGGCGGTCGCGTAGTACGGCTCGCCCTGGGCCTCGTACTGGCTGCGGATCGGCGCCTCGAACTCGTTGCGCTCCTCCGGCGTCCAGCTCTCTCCCGCTGCCGTCAGCTGATCCTCCTTGACTGTGGCGAGGACGGATGCCGCCTGCGGCCCGCCCATCACCGAGATGCGGCTCGCCGGCCAGCTCCACAGGAAGCGCGGCGAGTACGCACGCCCGCACATGGAGTAGTTGCCGGCTCCGAAGGAACCCCCGATGATGACGGTGAGCTTGGGCACCCGGGTGGTGGCGACAGCGGTGACCATCTTCGCCCCGTCCTTGGCGATGCCACCGGCCTCGGCGTCTCGCCCGACCATGAATCCGGTGATGTTCTGCAGGAAGAGCAGGGGGATGCCTCGCTGGTCGCAGAGTTCGATGAAGTGCGCGCCCTTCTGCGCCGATTCGCTGAAGAGCACCCCGCTGTTCGCGACGATGCCGACCGGGTGGCCGTGGAGCCGGGCGAAGCCCGTGACGAGGGTCGTGCCGTACTCGGCCTTGAACTCACTGAATGTGTCGGCATCGACGAGCCGGTCGATGACCTCGTGCACGTCGTACGCGGCGTTCACATCGACCGGGACGACGTCGTACATGCTTCCGGTCTCGCGCGGAGCGACACCGGGCATCACCTGCCATGCGGGCTGCGGGGGCTGCGGAAGGGTCGCGACGATGTCGCGCAGGATCTCGAGAGCGTGCTCGTCATCGTCGGCGAGGTGATCGACGACGCCGGAGCGGCGGGCGTGCAGCTCGCCGCCACCGAGCTCCTCAGCTGTCACGACCTCGCCGATGGCGGCCTTCACGAGCGGCGGACCGCCGAGGAAGATCGTGCCCTGATTGCGGACGATCACGGTCTGGTCGCTCATCGCCGGCACGTAGGCGCCCCCCGCCGTGCAGGAGCCGAGAACCGCCGCCAGCTGTGGGATGCCCGCTGCCGACATCTGCGCCTGGTTGAAGAAGATGCGCCCGAAATGGTCACGGTCGGGGAACACCTCGTCCTGCTTCGGGAGGAAGGCGCCGCCAGAGTCGACGAGGTAGAGGCACGGCAGACGATTCTCGAGCGCGATCTCCTGCGCTCGAAGGTGCTTCTTGACGGTCAGCGGAAAGTAGGTGCCGCCCTTCACCGTGGGGTCGTTGCACACGACCATGACATGCCGACCGTGCACGAGCCCGATGCCCGCGATGACGCCGGCCGCCGGTGCCTCGCCGCCGTACAGCCCGTGAGCTGCCAGCGGCGCGATCTCGATGAAGGGGCTTCCCTCGTCGAGCAGCCGCGTGACGCGATCCCGGGGCAGCATCTTGCCGCGGGAGACGTGACGCTCCCGGGAGCGCTCCGGTCCGCCCAGCGCGGCGGCGGCGAGTCGCTCACGCAGTTCTTCGGCGAGTGCCTGCTGGGTGACCGGCATCGCGGGTCCTCCTTGACCATTGCTGAAAATTCGCATCAAAAGGGTTAGTGTGCACTAACCCGACAATTCAGGTTAGCGAGGATTAACCGAAATGACAACGCCTCTCACCGCGCGCGATCGCGCCAAGGCCGAGCGGACCGACGCGATCCTCATCGCGGCCGCCGAGCTGTTCGCTGCGCGGGGCTATTCGGGCGTCAGCCTCGAGGACATCGGCGCGGCCGTGGGCATCTCCGGCCCTGCGGTGTACCGGCACTTCGCAGGAAAGCAGGCTCTGCTGGGAGCGCTGCTGATCGGCGTGAGTGAGGATCTGGTCGCCGGCGGCGCGGCCGTGGTACGCGGCGAGAGCGACGAGCGCGCCCGCATGGCGCTGCTCGTGGATTTCCACGTCGACTTCGCGCTGCGCAACGCCGACGTCATCCGAGTGCAGGATCGCGATCTGTCTCATCTGTCGGACGACTCGCAGGCAGACGTGCGACGGCTGCAGCGCGCCTATATCGAGCTGTGGATCGATGCCCTCCACATGCTGGTCAGCGCGGGTCGCGAAGAGCTGCGCCTGCGCGTGCAGGCCTGCTTCGGCCTGCTCAACTCGACACCGCACAGCACCTCGGCGGCGCTGCGCACGCGGGCCGACACGGCTCGCGTGCTCGCAGCCATGGCCATGTCGGCGCTCACGGCCGGCGACTGAGATCAGTCGCCGGCCACGAGTGCTCGACGAGGATCGCGTCGACAGGCGCAGACGGATCAGAACAGCAGAGCCCGCCCCGGCTGCTCGAGGATGTCTGCGACGTCCTTGAGGAACCGGGCGCCCTCAGCGCCGTCGACGAGACGGTGATCGAACGAGAGACTCAGGGTCATCATCTGACGCAGAGCGATCTCGCCCCGGTGCTCCCACGGCTGACGCCGCACAGCGCCGACCGCGAGGATCCCCGACTGCCCTGGTGGCAGGATCGGGGTTCCCGCATCGATGCCGAACACGCCGATGTTGGTGATCGAGAACGTGCCGCCGGCGAGCTCTGCGGGGCTCATCTTACCCGCACGGGCCGTCTGGGTGAGCTGCGTGAGCGCATCGGCCAGGCCGGTAAGCGAGAGTCGCTCTGCATCCCGGATGATCGGCACGATCAGGCCCCTCTCCGTCGCCGCGGCGATCCCGAGGTCGACGAAGTGGTTCTGCACGATCTCGCCGGCCGCCTCGTCCCAGGTCGCGTTCAGCGAGGGATTGCGGCCGAGTGCGAGGGCGACGGCCTTCGCGACGACCACGAGCGGACCGATCCGGTGCTCCGACAGCGATCTGTCGGCCTTGAGCTGATCGATGAGCTCCATCGTGGCCGTCACGTCGACCGTGTGGAACGTCGTCACGTGAGGCGCAGTGAAGGCGCTGCGCACCATGGCCTGGGCGGTGTGCTTGCGCACGCCCTTGATCGGGATGCGGGTCTGGGCGCGCTCACCGGACGGCATGGCGGCGGGCATCGCCGGCTCGGCAGGAGCCGGTGCCGCCGCGTTCGCGGTGGCACCGGTGCGCTCGGCGTAGGCATCCACGTCCTCGCGGGTGATCACCCGGTCGCCGACCTCAGCGGCGATGAGCACGAGATCGACTCCGAGGCGCTTGGCGTGCGCGCGAACGGGCGGGGTGGATCGGGGGCGCTCCCCCACAGTCGGCTCTGCGACGCTCGGCGGAAGCACATCGTGCGGGGCGGCGACGAGCACGTCCGCATCCGCGGACGCCGCAGCAGGAGTCCCGCCGCGACGCGCTCGGCGCGCCGGGCGGCCGGAAGACGCCGGGGCTGCGCCGTATCCGACGAGGTTCGGCTGCGCCTTCTCCTCGCCCTCCGAAGCAGGAGCGGAGGAGGACGCGGGTTCCTCGCCGACGACATCGAAGGCGATCAGCGGAGCTCCGACGGCGACCGTCTCCCCCGCGTCCGCATGCAGGGTCGCGACGGTTCCCTCGTAGGGCGAGGGCAGCTCGACGACCGCCTTCGCGGTCTCGACCTCCGCAAGAGTCTGATTGAGCGCCACGGGATCACCCGGCTGCACGAGCCACTGGACCACCTCGGCTTCAGTCAGTCCCTCTCCGAGGTCGGGCAGACGGAATTCGGCGATCACCGCTGATCTCCCTTCGCGTCCGCGCCGCTGAGACTGTGCGGACGATCGAGCACACGATCGACGGCATCCAGGATGCGGTCGAGGTCGGGCAGATGGAACTTCTCGAGCTTCGCCGGTGGGTACGGGATGTCATGCCCGGTCACCCGCACGGGGGCCGCCTCGAGGTACTCGAAGCAGTACTCGGTGATGCTCGCGATGACCTCGGCGGCGACGCCCGCCTCGCGGGACGCCTCGTGCGCGACCACCACGCGGCCGGTGCGGCGCACCGAGGCCGAGACCGTCTCGTAGTCCACCGGCGAGATGGAGCGCAGGTCGATCACCTCGAGGGAGACCCCCTCGTCTTCGGCCGCCGCGGCCGCGTCGAGTGCAGTGCTCACCATGGCGCCGTACGTGATGATCGTGGCATCGGCTCCCTGACGCACGACGCGCGCGAGGCCCATCGGCGGGGCGTCGGCCAGCGGCGCCTCGAGGTCGACCTCGCCCTTGTGGTGGTACAGGCGCTTGGGCTCGAAGAACAGCACGGGGTCATCGCTGGCGATCGCCTGCCTCAGGCAGCGGTAGGCGTCCTGAGGATCAGAGACCGCGATGACGCGCAGACCGGCGGTGTGCACGAAGTAGGCCTCAGGCGACTCGGAGTGATGCTCCGCCGCCCCGATGCCCCCTGCCCACGGCACGCGGATCGTGATCGGCATCTTCACGCGGCCCTGGGTGCGGTAGTGCAGCTTCGCGACCTGGGAGACGATCTGGTCGAAGGCCGGGTAGATGAACCCGTCGAACTGGATCTCGACCACAGGGCGGTAGCCGCGGAAGGCGAGACCGACGGCGGTGCCGACGATGCCGGACTCCGCGAGAGGCGTGTCGATCACGCGCTTGGCGCCGAACTCGTCCTTCAGTCCGTCGGTGATTCGGAAGACACCGCCGAGCGTGCCGATGTCCTCTCCCATCAGCACGACCTTCTCGTCATCGAGCATGGCCTGCCGAAGGCCGGCGTTCAGGGCCTTGCCCATCGTCATGGTCGTCATGTCAGGCCTCCTCGAACGATGCGAGGTACGCGGCGTAGTCGTCGCGCTGGCGCTGCAGGCCGGAGTGCGGCTCTGCGTACACGCGATCGAACACGGCGAGAGCGGGACGGGTCTGCATGCCGATGCACGCGGCGCGCATCTCGCGTGCGACGTCGTCGGCGGCCTTCTGAACCGAGACCAGGTGCTCGTCGGTCAGCTCCCCGGCCGCGCGCAGGTAAGCCTCGAGGCGGGTGATCGGATCCCGTTCGCGCCACTGTGCGAGCTCGGCATCGTCACGGTAGCGCTTCGGGTCGTCTGCGGTGGTGTGCGGACCCATGCGGTACGTGACGGCCTCCAGGTACGCGGGGCCCTTGCCAGAGCGCGTGTGGTCGAGCGCCCAGCGCATCGCCGCCATGCAGGCGAGCACGTCGTTGCCGTCCACGCGCAGGCTCGGGATCCCGAAGCCCGGAGCACGGCCGGCGAGCGGGTACTGCGACTGCAGGCCCACGGGCTCGGAGATCGCCCAGTGGTTGTTCTGGCAGACGAACACGACGGGCGCGCGATACGACGAGGCGAAGATCATCGCCTCGTTGACATCGCCCTGACTGGTCGCGCCGTCGCCGAAGTAGGTGACGGCGACCTCGTCGGCGCCGTCATGCAGGATTCCCATGCCGTAGCCGACCGCATGCAGCGTCTGGGCCCCGATGATGATCTGCAGAGGGGCGATGTTCAATCGCGACGGGTCGTACGCCGCGCCGTCCTCGCCGCGCCACATGCGGACGTAGTCGCCCGGCTCGGCACCGCGGGTGTACATCACTCCGGTCTCGCGGTAGCTCGGGAACACGAAATCCCGAGGGGCGAGCGCGCGACCGGTGCCGATCTGGGCGGCCTCCTGTCCGTTGCACGGCGCCCAGAGTCCCAGCTGGCCCTGACGCTGCAGCGCTACGCCCTCCGAGTCGATGCGGCGCAGCACGACCATGTCGCGGTGCAGCTCGCGCATCGTCTGGAAGTCGATGTCGGCGATCCAGCGGTCGAGCTGGGGGTTCGGCACGCGCGTGCCGTCGGGAGCGAGAATGCGCTCCGTGAGTTCGAGATCGTTCTGCGTGTCGACGATCGGGCTGGTGTGCGGTGACATCGGCGTCCTCCTGACGTGGCGGCCTTCGTGGGGCGTGCACGGCTTCCCGACAGCTGCGTCGGGCTTGATCGAATGGTACGTCTGGGTGACACCTCGCTCAAGCATGTCTGCGACTGCTGAGCATGTTGCGCAATAAGTGAGGGCCAAGCCCTGCTAACGTGTGGCACTATGCCCACGTTGGACCGCACCGATCTCGAACTGCTCACCGCCCTCGCCGAAGACCCGCGCATGACGGTGGTCAAGCTGGCCGACCGGCTGAACCTGTCGCGCAACACGATCCAGGCGCGCATGGCGCGGCTGGAGCAGACCGGCGTGTTCGAGTCGTACGAGCGGTCGTACTCCACCGAGGTTCTCGGATTCCCGCTTCAGGCCTTCATCAGCATCGGAGTGCGGCAGACCGAGCTGCCGCGCATCATCAGTGAGCTCTCACGCGTGCCGGAGATCGTCCAGGCTCACGGTCTCAGCGGATCGATCGACCTGCTCGCGCGAGTCGCCTGCCGAGATGCTCGTCACCTCTTCGACACCGACGCGCGCATCCTGTCCATCGAAGGGGTCGAGCGCACCGAGACCTCCCTCGCGATGGGCGAGGTGATCCCGTTCCGCGTCGCCGGTCTCATCGGCCTCGCGCGACGGGAAGCCTGAGGAACCGGCGGATCGCTCCTGCTGCCTCCGCCGGCGTCTCGTAATGGATGAGGTGGCCGACCTCTGCGATCTCGACGAGCTCGGCGTTCGGGAACATCATCGCCAGCCGGCGCTCGGCCTCGATCGGAGTGATGTCGTCTCGCTGCGCGGCGATCAGCAGGGTCGGCACGTCGATCACGCCCGCGAAGGCGCGGACGTCATGCGACACGCTGGTCACGAACGCGTCGTGCAGCACCTCGCGGTCGGCGAAGCGCGAGAAGTAGGTGTCGTGCTGATCGTGGATGAAGCGTCGCAGCCTGGGGTCGCGGGTCTTCGCCATCGCGATGCTCATCACGCGAACGGTGAGCGGATGCCGCAGCAGAGCCGTTCCGAGGCGCTCCGGCAGGCGTGCGCCCAGGGAGTAGTACAGCACCGCGATCCGGGTGAGCACTCCCTTCGGGCCCTCCAGCGCAGGCGCGCCGATCGGGTTGATCAGGATGAGGCGCGGCGTCTCGAGCCCGCTGGCGACGGCCGCTGACGAGACGATCGACCCGAACGAGTGGCCGAGGATGATCGCTCCCGGCGCCACAGCGCGGGCGAACTCGCATAGCCAGCCCGCGTAGAGCCCGAGATCATGCTCACGCCCTGGCACCGGTGGCGTCTCGCCGAAGCCGGGAAGGTCGGGCGAGATGATCCGGATGCCAGGCAGGTATGCCACGACGGGCTCGAGGCCATGGTGCTCACCGCGGAAACCGTGCACGGCGATGATCGTCGGGGCGTCCGCCGCCGTATCCGGCTCACCGTAGACCCAGTACGCCGTCGTCGATCCGAGCACCTCGACCTCTCGGCGCTCGACCGGGACCGCGGCGAGACGAGCTGCGTACGGGGATGGAGCGGGCATGCCTCCGAGTCTACGGGAAGGAATGTCGGTGGCCGTTCATATGTTCGAATCAGGAAGGAGACATCATGACCTCGCTCACCACGGCACACCCCGCGCTCCTCTGGGAGACGCCGACCCTGCGCAGCCGCTCGGAGCATCTCGACCGAGCCGGAGATCACCTGTGGCGCGTCGTCGACGCCCGCGGGACGATACGCGGTCACCTGCGCGTGATCGCCGATCCCCTCGGCATCCGCTACCGCGCCGAGCGGCTGCACCTGGCATCCGGCGCGTTCGTCCTGGTCGGCGAGTTCTGGGATCCAGACGATGCCGTGGCGTCGCTGCGCCACTGACACGCGAGATCGGCGCCCGCGGGTGGAGCGAACGACGCGGCATGCACGACGAGACATGAAAAGCGAAGGTCCCGGAACCTTCAGGATCCGGGACCTTCTCTGGGGTGAGTAACGGGGCTTGAACCCGCGACCCCCGCGACCACAACGCGGTGCTCTACCAGCTGAGCTATACCCACCATGCGCCTGCCGGAGCGGGCAACTCGATAAGTCTATTACATGTTCGGAGTGAACTCTGACACGGTGCGGGACGCGATGTCGCGGGCCTGCTCTGACGAGGGTCCAGGGGCATCGATGAACACCGCGGAACGGTAGTAACGCAGCTCGCGGATCGACTCGAGGATGTCTGCGAGTGCGCGGTGCCCGCCGTTCTTCTCGGGCGCCTGGAAGAAGACCCGCGGGTACCAGCGCCGCGCAAGTTCCTTGACGCTCGACACGTCGACGTTTCGGTAGTGCAGGTACTGGTCGACGTCCTGCATGTACTTGGCGAGGAACATCCGATCGGTGCCGATCGTGTTGCCCGCGAGTGGCGCCTTGCGCTCCTGCGGCACGAAGCGCTTGATGTAGGCCAGGGTCTGCTCTTGGGCCTCGGCGAGGCTCACACCGGCGGGGATCTCGTCGATCAACCCTGAGGTCCGGTGCATGTTGGTGACGAAGTCGTTCATGTTCGCGAGCGCCGCATCGCCTGGCTTGATGACGATCTGGAATCCGGGGTCGATGGGGTTCAGCTCGAAGTCGGTGACGACGACGGCGATCTCGACGAGTTCGTCGACCGAGAGGTCGAGGCCCGTCATCTCGCAGTCGATCCAGACGAGCCTGTCGTTCTCTGTCGCAGAAACCATGATCCGATCCTAGCGACGGCGCCCGACACGGTAATCTTGAGTCAGTACGCCTCCTTAGCTCAGAGGAAGAGCATCGGCTTTCTAATCCGTTGGTCGCAGGTTCGAATCCTGCAGGGGGCACCGGTTGCGGTCGCGGGGATTCCCCGGCGCTGCATGCACGCTCTCGATAGCATCGACGTATGTCCTCGCTCGATCACCCCGTTTCGGATGGCGACCTGGCACAGGTCGCCATCGCCTCCGGCGCCGAAGAGGCCGCTGCAGGCATGGAGATGGATGCTGAGGCCTTCGAGAGGCTCGTGGTCGACGAGCTCGACAGGCTCCCCGACGACATGGTCGAGGGACTCGACAACGTGATCTTCGTGGTCGAGGACGAACCAGAAGACGGCGGCGATCTCTTCGGCCTCTACGAGGGCTTCGCGCTGACCGAACGGGGACAGTACGGCATGGGCGAGCTGCCCGATCGCATCATCGTCTACCGCCGAGCGCACCTCGGTGCGTGTGCCGACGAGGGCGAGCTGCGCGACGAGGTGCACACCACTCTCGTGCACGAGATCGCCCACTTCTACGGCATCGACGACGAGCAGCTGCACGAGCTGGGGTGGGCATGAGCATCCCGGCGTCCGCTCCCCTGCTCGACGAACAGCTCGCTGAGCATCTCTCCGCCGCACCGCTGGTGCCATGGCAGCTGGTTGTGTGGGACGATCCCGTCAACCTCATGAGCTATGTCGTGCGGGTGTTCCGTCGCTACTTCGGCTATCCCGAGCAGCAGGCGACCGCTCTCATGCTCGCTGTGCACAACGAAGGGCACGCAGTCGTCGCCACCGGCCCGAGGGAGACCATGGAGGTGCACGCCCGCGCGATGCATGAATTCGGTCTGTGGGCGACGGTCAGGCAGGTGCCGCTGTGACGGTCACGATCTCGATCGCCTGGATCGAAGGACGCAACCTGCTGCATCTGCTCGACGAGTTCCTCGGGCTGGTCGAAGGGCCGCGTGACGGCGCTGACCCGGCGCTCCTGCGGCTTGCTCCCGTCGCCTATCCAGGAGACGATGCGGCGGCGTCGGAGTTCCGCCGTGGCACCGAGAGCGAGCTGTTCGACCGCCGTCGCAGCGACGCCATCGTGATGCGCGACGATCTGCACGAGTTCGACGCCGACGACGAGGACTCGCGCGACATGCTGACGCCCCACGAGGTCGAGGTGCCACCCGGGCACATCGATCCATGGCTGCGCACTCTCACGGCGATCCGGCTCGTCGTCGCATCCAGGCTCGGGGTCGTCAGCGACGACCACCATGACGCGGACGACCCTCGCTTCCACGTCTACGACTGGCTCGGCTACCGCCTGGAGGATCTCATCCAGCGAGCAGACGCAGTCGACGCCGCGGACGAGAACCCTACGGGGTGAGCACGCTCACGCGAGCGAGACGCTGCGGTTCATGACGCATGATATGCGCATCCTCCTGGGCGGCCCACATATCCCAGTGACGGCGGAACCCGTCGCCGTCCCGATCGAGCGCGCGCTGGCGTCGTGACGCGCTCGGGCCGTCCACCCATACGGTGACATCGGCCAGCGCTGCCGATGCGAGCGTGAGTGCTCCGCATCCCTCGACGATCAGACCGAGCGCCGGATCGACCGCATGGGCTTCGGCTTCCTCCCCCAGTTCCCAGTCCCAGCGACGCCAGATGCCGATCAGGCCCCTGCCGTGCGGACGCAGCACGTTCTCGCGCGCGATATCGGCGCCGCGCTCGAGCCCGTCCCAGCCCGGATACAGCGAATCGAGTGCGAGGAGCTGCACGGGCGTGCTGAGCGGCCACGCACGCGCGACGCGCGCGGCGAGGCTGCTCTTGCCTGCTCCGCTTCGCCCGTCGATCACCACGACCGGGTTCGATGCGGATACAGCGGTGACCGCATCGCAGATGCGCACGGTCGCAGCCGTCAGGCCCTCGCCGAAGGGATCAGGGGAGGTCGCACTCGGCATGGCTCCACGCTATCCGAACCGCAGACGGGGTCATTCCCGTCCGAACGGCCGCGGTTGCACTGCGTCGGCACCGCGACGATCGGACCCGCCGACATGCCGTGCGCGGGTGATCATCCCTACGCCGAACCGTGCACGTGCGTCGTCGAGCGTGCCCTCCAGCCGTCGCTGATCCTCGTCGTCGTCCCAGAGCGCCATCGCAGACGCCCCGGCCGATCGCAGCTTCTCGGCGCGCACGCCGACCAGACGCACCGGATCGCGGCGCTCGATCTGCCCGAACAGGCCGATCGCGGTCTCCCCTATGCGCTGTCCGACATCGGTCGGCTCGGGCAGCGAGACCGTGCGGCTGATGGTGCTGAAGTCGGCGAAGCGGATCTTGATCGACACCGCACCGGCATGCCATCCGGCAGATCGCAGCCTGGCTCCGACCCTATCGGCCAGGCGCAGAAGCTCCGATCGCAGCAGATCGAGGTCCGCGATATCGCGATCGAACGTCTCCTCGTGACCGATGCTCTTCTCGACCCTCTCCGTCTGGACCGACCGTGGATCGAGACCTCGAGCGAGCTCCTGCATCCTCTGGCCCAGCGCAGGACCGACCGCGCGTTCGAGCGCTTCCGGCGGCGCCTCGCGGACGTCACGGATCAGCCGGATCCCCCGACGCTCCAGCGCCTCCGCTGCCTTCGGACCGACGCCCCACATCGCCCCGACCGGGCGCGGATCGAGGAACTCCTGCGTGCGCGTGGCCGGCACCACCAGCATCCCGTCTGGTTTGGAGACGGTGGATGCCATCTTCGCGACGTGCTTCGTGGCAGCGACCCCGACGCTGCAGGTGATGCCGACCTCATCGCGCACCCGTCGACGGATGAGAGCGGCGATCTCGCCCGGACTCCCCCACAGCCGGCGCACGCCGCGTACGTCGAGGAATGCCTCGTCGATCGACAGAGGCTCGACGAGCGGTGTGATGCTCTGGAAGATCTCCATGACCTGGGCCGACACCGCTTGATAGCGCGTGAAATCCGGCGGCACCACCCGAGCCGTCGGGCACAGTCTGAGAGCCTGACCGACGGGCATGGCGCTGCGCACGCCGAACCGGCGCGCCTCGTACGACGCGCTGGAGACCACCGAGCGCCCGTCACGACCGCCGATGATCAGCGGAAGGCCGCGCAGCGACGGGTCGTGCAGCACCTCGACTGCCGCGTAGAACGCGTCCATGTCGACATGCAGGATGCCGGTGCCGCTGTCGTCCGCGCCCTCGGGCGAGACGATGCGACCGGATCCGTCACCGCGTCCCATGCATCCATCCTGACCGGTGCCACCGACATCGTGCCGGTGGCACCGTAGAGGTCACTGCGCGGCGCGCTCGAGAATCAGCTCGCGCACCCGCGCGGCGTCGGCCTGACCCTTCATCGCCTTCATCACTGCGCCGATGACAGCGCCGGCAGCCTGCACCTTGCCGTCCTTGATCTTCGCCAGCACGTCCGGCTGCGCAGCGAAGGCGTCGTCGATGGCGGCGATCAGCGCACCATCGTCCGAGACGACGGCGAGGCCGCGTGCGTCGATGATCTCCTGCGGCGAACCCTCACCGGCGATGACGCCCTCGAGAACCTGCCGAGCGAGCTTGTCGGTCAGTGTGCCTGCATCGACCAGACCCTGCAGCGCGGCGACGTCGGCCGGAGCGATGAGACCCGCAGCGTCGCGCTCCTGCGCGTTGGCGATGCGCGTGATCTCACCTGTCCACCACTTGCGCGCGGTCGCGGGTGCGGCGCCGGCGGCGATCGTCGCCTCGACCTCGTCGATCAGGCCGCCGTTGCGCACGTCCTGGAACTCCAGGTCGGTGAAGCCCCACTCCGCCTTCAGCCGACGGCGGCGGGCGACCGGCTGCTCGGGAAGCGCGGCACGCAGCTCCTCCACCACTTCGCGCGTCGGCTGCACGGGCAGCAGGTCGGGCTCGGGGAAGTAGCGGTAGTCATCGGCATCAGACTTCGGACGCCCCGGGGAGGTCGTACCCGTGTCCTCGTGCCAGTGACGCGTCTCCTGGGTGATCGTGCCGCCGTCTGCGAGGATCGCCGCCTGGCGCTGGATCTCATAGCGCACCGCGCGCTCGACGGAACGCATCGAGTTGACGTTCTTCGTCTCGGTGCGTGTGCCGAGCTTCTCCTGACCGCGGGGGCGAAGCGAGACGTTCGCGTCGCACCGCAGGTTGCCTCGCTCGAGACGCGCTTCGGAGATGCCCAGGCCGCGGACGATGTCGCGGATGGCGGCGATGTACGCCTTCGCGTACTCGGGTGCACGGTGCTCGGCTCCGAAGATCGGCTTGGTGACGATCTCGACGAGCGGCACACCGGCGCGGTTGTAGTCGACCAGCGAGTACTCGGCACCCTGGATGCGGCCGGTGGCGCCTCCCATGTGCGTGAGCTTGCCCGCGTCCTCCTCCATGTGCGCGCGCTCGACGGGGATGGTGACGAGCGTTCCGTCCTCGAGCTCGACCTCGACCGACCCCTCGAACGCGATCGGCTCGTCGTACTGCGAGATCTGATAGTTCTTGCCGAGGTCGGGGTAGAAGTAGTTCTTGCGCGCGAAGCGGCTCGACTCGGCGATCGAGCAGCCGAGCGCGAGGCCGAGGCTGATAGACGAGCGCACGGCCTTCTCGTTCACCACGGGGAGCGAGCCCGGCAGGCCCAGGTCGACCGGGGCGATGAGCGTGTTCGGCTCCGCGCCGTGGAACTCGTCGTTCGCCGGGTTCGGCGCATCGGAGAACATCTTCGTGCGGGTGTTCAGCTCGACGTGCACCTCGAAGCCGAGCACGGGCTCGAACAGTTCGAGGGCCTTGTCGAAGTCCATGAGCTTGGCGGTGGCCATCAGCGGGTTCCTCCCAGCAGCTGCGGAGCACGGGCGAGCAGAGGCGCGCCCCACGAGTCGACGAGCGCGGCCTCGAGAGCCGCGCCGACGCGATACAGACGAGCGTCCTCGTGCGCGGGCGCGAGGAACTGGATGCCGACCGGGAGCCCGTCCTCGGCCGCGAGGCCGGACGGGATCGAGATGCCCGGGACTCCGGCGAGGTTCGCCGGGATCGTGGTCAGGTCGTTGAGATACATCTGCAGCGGGTCGTCGATCTTCTCGCCGATCTTGAACGCCGTGGTCGGCGCGGACGGCGTGGCGATGACGTCGACCTGCGCGAACGCCTGATCGAAGTCCCGCTGGATGAGCGTGCGCACCTTCTGCGCGCTGCCGTAGTAGGCGTCGTAGTGTCCCGCCGAGAGGGCGTACGTGCCGAGGATGATGCGTCGCTTGACCTCGGGCCCGAACCCGGCCTGACGGGTCGCCGACATGACGTCCTCGACGGTCGCGCCGCCCTCGGGTGTGACCCGCAGCCCGAAGCGCACCGAGTCGAACTTCGCGAGGTTGCTGGAGGCCTCGGCGGGAAGGATGAGGTAGTAGGCGGCGACTCCGTACTCGAAGTGCGGCGCCGAGATCTCGACGATCTCGGCCCCCTGCGCCTCCATCATCGCGAGCGACTCGCGGAACGACGCGACGACGCCCTCCTGGAAGCCCGAGTCCGGCAGCTCCTTGATGACGCCGACCTTGAGCCCCTTGAGCACCTGCCCGCTTGCGCCCTCGCGCGCGGCCTCCGCGAACGACGGCCACTGCTTCGCGAGCGACGTCGAGTCCTTCGGGTCGTGCCCGCCGATCACGTCGTGCAGCAGACCGGCGTCGAGCACGGTGCGGGTTACGGGACCGACCTGGTCGAGGCTAGATGCCAGCGCGATCGCGCCGTAGCGGCTGACGCCGCCGTAGGTGGGCTTGATGCCGACGGTGCCCGTCACGTGCGCAGGCTGGCGGATCGAGCCGCCGGTGTCGGAGCCGAGCGCGAGAGGCGCCTCGAACGCAGCCACAGCCGCGGCGGACCCTCCTCCCGAGCCACCGGGGATGCGGTCGAGATCCCAAGGGTTGCGCGTCGGCCCGTAGGCGGAGTGCTCGGTCGACGAGCCCATGGCGAACTCATCCATGTTGGTCTTGCCGAGGGGGATCAGCCCTGCGGCTCGCGAGCGAGCGACGACCGTGGCGTCGAAGGGCGACATGTAGCCCTCGAGGATCTTCGATCCGCTCGTGGAGGGCATGTCGGTGGTTACCAGCACGTCCTTGACCGCGAGCGGAACGCCCGCGATCGGGCCGAGCTGCTCCCCCGCCGCACGCCGGGCATCGATGTCGGCGGCTGCGGAGAGCGCGTGCTCGCTCACGTGCAGGAAGGCGTGCACGTCGCCGTCGACGGTGGCGATCCGATCGAGGTGAGCCTGAGTCGCCTCGACACTCGAGATCTCACCGGCGGCGATCTTCTCGCCCAGATCGGCGGCGGTCAGCCGGATGATGTCGCTCACTGCTCTTCTCCCAGGATCGCGGTGACGCGGAAGCGGCCGTCGGCGGCGTCCGGCGCGTTCTGCAGGGTCTGCTCGAGGGTCAGCGTCTGTCCGACCTCGTCGGGTCGGAAGACGTTGCTCATCGCGATCGGGTGGCTGGTCGCCACGACGTCGGGCGTCGCGACCTCCGACACCTTGGCGATGTTGTCGACGATGGCATCGAGCTGACCTGTCAGCTGAGTCACCTCGTCGTCGGACAGCTGGATGCGCGCGAGCACGCCGAGATGGCGCACAAGATCAGGGGTGATTTCAGACACCGCTCCAGTCTACGAGAGCGCGGGGCAGGGCCACGTAAGCTGGGCGCGTGACCGAGTTCGTTCCCCCTCGCCCATGGACCGCAAGCTACGCCGACGGGGTTCCGGAGAATCTGCCCGAGGTGACCGGTTCGCTGGTCGACATCGTCGAGGCATCGGTGCGCGACTACCCGGATGCCCCCGCGCTGCAGTTCTTCGGTCGCGAGACGACCTACCGCGAGATGCAGGATGCCATCGAGCGCGCAGCCGCGGGACTGCGAGACCTCGGCGTCGGCGCCGGCGATCCCGTCGCGATCGTGCTGCCGAACTGCCCGCAGCACATCATCGCGTTCTACGCCGTGCTGCGGCTCGGCGCGGTCGTCGTCGAGCACAACCCGCTCTACACCGCACGCGAGCTGCGCAAGCAGTTCGAGGATCACGGGGCGAAGCACGCGATCGTCTGGAGCAAGGTCGTCGAGACCGTGCAGGCGTTCCCCGCCGACCTGGCGCTGACGAGCCTCATCTCCGTGGACGTGACGAAGGCGATGCCGGTCATGACGCAGCTCATGCTGAAGCTGCCCATAGCCAAGGCGAGAGAGTCCCGCGAAGCGCTCACGGCGAAGGTTCGCGGCGCGATCAGCTGGGAATCGCTGCTGGCATCCACTCCCCTGCCTGCCACGCACCGGCGGCCGGGCACCGACGACCTCGCGATCATCCAGTACACCTCCGGCACCACGGGAACGCCGAAGGGCGCTTCCCTCACCCACCGCAACCTGCTCGCCAACGCGGCACAGGCACAGGCATGGGTGCCGTCGATCACCCGAGGCAACGGCTGCGTCGTCTACGCCGTGCTGCCGATGTTCCACGCGTACGGCCTCACCCTCTGCCTCACGTTCGCCATGTCGATGGGAGCGCGTCTCGTCCTCTTCCCGAAGTTCGACCCCGATCTCGTGCTCGAGGTCACGAAGAAGCACCCGGCGACCTTCCTGCCGCTCGTGCCGCCGATCGCCGAGCGGCTGCTGTCGGCGGCGAACGAGAAGGGGGTTTCGCTCGCCGGCACCGAGGTCGCGATATCGGGTGCGATGGCGCTCGCGCACGAGCTGGTGGTCCCCTTCGAAGAGGCGTCAGGCGGCTTCCTCGTCGAGGGGTACGGTCTGAGCGAGTGCTCCCCCGTGCTGATGGCGAATCCGGTTGCGGGCAACCGCGTCGCCGGAACGGTCGGTCTGCCGCTGCCCGGCACGGAGTGCCGCGTCGTCGACCCTGAGAACCCGACCGTCGACGTGCCGGCGGGTTCGGCGGGCGAACTGATCGTTCGCGGCCCCCAGGTGTTCTCCGGCTACTACGGCAAGCCCGAAGAGACCGAGGCGGTCTTCGTCGACGGCTGGTTCCGCACCGGCGACATCGTCACGATCGACGAAGGCGGCTTCGTGCGCATCGTCGACCGCATCAAGGAGCTCATCATCACTGGTGGCTTCAACGTGGCGCCGACCGAGGTAGAGGGCGCTCTGCGCCAGCATCCGGACGTCGTCGACGCAGCCGTCGTCGGCCTGCCCAGCGACCACTCCGGCGAGGAGGTCGTCGCAGCGATCGTCGTGGAGGACGGCAAGGACGTCGACGTCGAGGCGATCCGCGAGTTCGCCCGGGGCATCCTCACGCCGTACAAGGTTCCCCGTCGTCTGTTCGTCGTGGACGAGCTGCCCACGTCGCTGATCGGCAAGGTGCTGCGCCGCCAGGTGAAGGAGCGCCTGCTGGCGCTGACCTCGGGAAGCTGAGCGGCCAGCACTCTCACATCCGCACCCACTATCGTTGACAGGTGACTGCCGACGACATCGCCCCTGCCACCGACGCACCCCAGACCGCTGAAGAGAGCGTGACGCCTCCCGGATTCGAGGAGCTGGGCATCACAGGCTCGCTGCTCAAGGCGATCAAGGATCTCGGCTACGAGACCCCTTCGCCGATCCAGGCCGCAACGATCCCCACGCTGCTGCAGGGCCGGGACGTGGTCGGCATGGCGCAGACGGGCACCGGCAAGACCGCGGCGTTCGCGCTGCCCGTGCTCGAGCGTCTGGAGCCAGGTCAGAAGACCCCGCAGGCCCTCGTGCTCGCGCCGACCCGCGAGCTGGCTCTGCAGGTGTGCGAGGCGTTCGAGGCGTACGCGACGAAGATGAAGGGCGTGCACGTGCTGCCCGTCTACGGCGGCCAGGGCTACGGGGTGCAGCTGTCGGCGCTGCGCCGCGGCGTGGATGTCGTGGTCGGCACCCCCGGGCGCATCATGGACCACCTGGCCAAGGGCACGCTCGACCTCTCCGACCTCAAGTACCTCGTGCTCGACGAGGCCGACGAGATGCTGAAGATGGGCTTTGCCGAGGACGTCGAGCAGATTCTCGCTCAGACTCCGGAGGAGAAGCAGGTCGCCCTGTTCTCCGCGACGATGCCCGCCAGCATCCGCCGGCTCGCGCAGCAGTACCTGCGCGACCCGGAGGAGATCACGGTCAAGTCCAAGACCGCCACGAACACCAACATCACCCAGCGCTACCTCGTCGTCTCGTACGCGCAGAAGGTCGATGCCCTGACTCGCATCCTCGAGATCGAGAACTTCGACGGGATGATCATCTTCGTCCGCACGAAGAACGAGACCGAGACCCTCGCCGAGAAGCTCCGCGCCCGCGGCTACTCGGCGGCGGCGATCAACGGCGACGTGCCGCAGGTGCAGCGCGAGCGCAGTGTGAACCAGCTGAAGGACGGCAAGCTCGACATCCTCGTCGCCACTGACGTCGCCGCGCGCGGTCTCGACGTCGAGCGCATCAGCCATGTCGTGAACTTCGACATCCCGACCGACACCGAGTCGTACGTGCACCGCATCGGCCGAACGGGTCGCGCCGGCCGCACGGGCGACGCGATCAGCTTCATCACTCCTCGTGAGCGCTACCTGCTCAAGCACATCGAGAAGGCGACGCGTCAGGCTCCTGCCCAGATGCAGCTGCCCACCACCGAGGACGTCAACACCACGCGTCTCGCGCGTTTCGACGACGCCATCACCTCTGCCCTCGAAGAGACTCGTCGCATCGAGGCGTTCCGCGACATCATCGCCCATTACGTGCGCAACCACGACGTGCCCGAGGCCGATGTGGCTGCGGCTCTGGCCGTCGTGGCGCAGGGTGACACTCCCCTGCTGCTCGACCCCGAGAACGACGAGCTGTCGCGAGCTGTCGAACGCGACAACCGTCCTCCTCGCGAGCGCAGCGATCGCTCGGCCGATCGAGGCGAGCGTGCACCGCGTGAGCGCCGTGGACGCGGTGACTACACGCCGTACCGCATCGAGGTCGGCCGCCGCCACCGCGTCGAGCCGCGCCAGATCGTCGGCGCGTTGGCGAACGAGGGCGGGCTCGGCCGCGACGACTTCGGCGCGATCGCCATCAAGCCCGACTTCTCGATCGTCGAGCTCCCGGTGAACATGGATCCGTCGGTGCTCGACAAGCTCCGCGACACCCGCATCTCGGGCAAGCTGATCGAGATCCGCCCTGACCGCGGCGTGCCCAACCGGCGCGCACCTCGCGACGACCGTGCCGGCCACGACAGGGGCGGCCGGGACGACCGCGGGGGCCGTGGCTACTCGCGCGACGATCGCGGCGCACGCCCCGACCGCAGCAGCGGATACTCGCGCGATGATCGCGGTGACCGCAAGCCTCGTCACAAGAGCTGAGGCAGTTCTTCACCGCTCATCCCCGCGTCCAGCCGCGGGGATGAGCGTTTCACGCGGACGGATCTCGAGAATTCATCCGCGTGAAGCGCACTTCTCCGCGCGGAGTGCCCAGATCTCCGGATGCCCGGACCTCCGGATGTCGAACCTCCGGATGCCCGTGCCGCCGAGTGCCCGCGAATCCGGAAGCGACCTCGCGAACGACGGCCCGCCCCGAGAGATGAGGCAGGCCGTCGTGGCGAGCGCGTGGTCACGCGTCGAGCGCGCCCGGGCCCTGCGTGACGAGGATGTGGAACTGCTCGGCGTCCAGGATCCGGATCCCGAGGTCCTCGGCCTTCGCCAGCTTGGATCCGGCACCAGGGCCCGCGGCGACGAAGTCGGTCTTCTTCGAGACTGACGACGCGGCCTTGCCGCCGGCTTTGATGATCGCCTCCTGCGCACCCTCACGGGTGTAACCGTCGAGGCTTCCGGTCGCGACCACCGTGAGACCGTCGAGCACACCACCTTCGGCTGTGGCAGCGCCGGGACCCGGATGCCCAGGCGTCGCCCACTGCACACCGGCCTCGGACCACTGCTCCACGATGTCCTGATGCCAGTCGATCTCGAACCAGCTGAGCAGCGAGTCGGCGATGATGCCGCCGACCCCTTCCACCGCGGCGAGCTCGTCGCGGCTCGCCGCGCGAATGGCCTCGAGCGAGCCGAACCACTGCGCCAACGCGCGAGCGGCGACCGGCCCGACGTGACGGATGTTCAACGACACCAGCAGCCGCCAGAGCTCTTTCGTCTTCGCCTTCTCCAGCTCGGCCAGCAGCTTGACCGCCTGCGATGAGGGCTGCGGCCCCTCGAGCCCCTGCTTCTTCTCTGCCGCTGTGGGATTGCGGCGGAACGGTGCGCGGGTCTTGACCACGCCGTCATCGTCTTCCTTCGGCAGTCCCGTCTCGGAGTCGCGGACGATGACCTCGATGGGGACGATCTGCTCGAGGGTGAGATCGAACAGGCCGGCCTCGGTCTCGAGGGGCGGAACGGCTGGGCTGCTCGGCTGCGTGAGCGCCGCAGCGGTGACCTCACCGAGCGCCTCGATGTCGAGCGCACCGCGGGACCCCACGTGCTCGACGCGGCCGCGCACCTGCGCGGGGCACGAGCGCGCGTTCGGACAGCGCAGATCGATGTCGCCCTCTTTCATCGGTCGCAGCGTCGTGCCGCACTCAGGGCACGCCTCCGGCATGACGAACTCTCTCTCGCTGCCGTCGCGCTTCTCGACCACGGGACCGAGCACCTCGGGGATCACGTCGCCCGCCTTGCGCAGCACGACGGTGTCTCCGATCAGCACGCCTTTGGCCTTGACCACGTCCTTGTTGTGCAGGGTCGCCTGGCGCACGACCGACCCCGCGACATGGGCAGGCTCCATCACCGCGAACGGTGTCGCCCGTCCCGTGCGCCCGACCGATACGACGATGTCGAGCAGACGCGTCTGCACCTCTTCTGGTGGGTACTTGTACGCGATGGCCCACCGGGGTGCGCGGCTCGTGGTGCCGAGTTCGTCGTGCAGGGCCAGCTCGTCGACCTTCACGACGATGCCGTCGAGCTCATGCTCGATCGAGTGACGGTGCTCGCCGAAGTAGGCGACGAACTCCTCGACCTCGTCGACGGTGCGGCAGACCCTGGTGTGAGGGCTGGTGGGAAGACCCCACTCCGACAGAAGCTCGTAGACCTCGCTCTGGGCGGCCACCGGAGGGTTCGTCCAGGCGCCGATGCCGTGCACGTACAGGGACAGCGACTCGATGCGCAGCAACCCGGCCTCGAGCTCGAGTCCGCTCTTCTTGTCGATCTGCTGGCGAAGGCCACCGCTCGCAGCGTTGCGGGGGTTGGCGAATGCAGGGAACCGTCTGGCGGCTGCGGTGCGCGCCTTCTCTTCGTCGAACGGCTTCTTCGCACCGGCGCGCGTCTCCCAGCGCTCGCGTGCGTCAGCGAGCACTCGGTCGCGGAACGAGGCCTGCGCCGCGTTGAGCCGTTCGAATGCGGCGACCGGGATGAACACCTCGCCGCGCACCTCGACGATCTCCGGATGACCCTCGCCGACGAGGCGCTCGGGGATGTCGGCGAGGCGCAACGCGTTCTCGGTGACGATCTCGCCCACTCGACCGTCGCCGCGGGTCGCCGCAGAGGTCAGCACCCCGTTCTCGTATCGCAGGTTGATCGCGAGACCGTCGATCTTGAGCTCGGTGAGCCAGGCGACGTCACGCCCGGCTGACGCTCTGGTCTTCGACGCCCACTCTCGGAGCTCGTCGATCGAGAACACATTGTCGAGACTCAGCATGCGCTCCGCGTGCTCGATGGTCGCGAGCCCGGTCGCCTCGGCGGCGCCGACCATCTGCGTGGGTGAGTCCTGCCCCTGCAGCTCGGGATGAAGCCGCTCGAGCTCTTCGAGGCGGCGCATCCACCCGTCGTAGGTCGCGTCGTCGACCAGAGACGTGTCGCGTCCGTAGTACGCGTCCTTCGCCTCGAGGATGCGAGTCGTGAGCTCTTCGGCTTCAGTACGGGCGTCGGTCAGCGAGATGTTCTCAGGCACCCCGCAAGTCTACGAGTGGGCACCGACAGCCCATGGGGCTTGACGGCCGCGCTGGGATCAGGCGTCGACGGGCACTGCTGACACGGTGGTGTCGATGGTGAACTGCCCGAGCACGCGCGTGCCGACGTAGATCACGGCGCTCTGTCCCGGGGCGACCCCGTCGAGCGCGACCTCCGGCACGACGCGCACGCCGTCGTCCGTCACGGACGCGCGAGCGGGAACGGGCTCGGCATGGGCGCGGATCTGCACCTCGCACGCGAACTCTGATGCCTCGGGAGCCGCACCTGCCCACGAGAACCGCTCCCCCGCGATCTCCGCGATCGCGAGCGCCTCCTTGGGGCCGACGACGACCGTGTTCGACACCGGGCGGACTTCGAGCACGAAGCGCGGCTTCCCGTCGGCTGCGGGCACGCCGAGCCGCAGACCTCGCCGCTGTCCCACGGTGAATGCATGCGCACCCTCGTGCGATCCCACGACCTCGCCGTTGCGGTCGACGATGTCGCCCGTCGCGGTGCCCACCTTCTCCGCCAGCCAGCCGCGTGTGTCGCCGTCAGGGATGAAGCAGATGTCATGGCTGTCCGGCTTCTGGGCGACAGTGATGCCCCGCTCGGCCGCTTCTGCGCGCACCAGCGCCTTGGAGGGCGTGTCACCGAGGGGGAAGTACGTATGCGCGAGCTGCTCGGCGTTCAGGACGCCGAGCACGTACGACTGGTCCTTCGCGGCGTCTGATGCCCTGTGCAGCTCGAGACCCCCCGAGCCGTCGACGAGCGTTGCGTAGTGGCCGGTGCAGACGGCGTCGAAGCCGAGCTCGATGGCGCGCTCGAGGAGAGCGGCGAACTTGATCTTCTCGTTGCAGCGCAGGCACGGGTTGGGCGTGCGGCCGGCCTTGTACTCCGAGATGAAGTCGTCGATGACGTCGTCGCGGAAGCGCTCCGAGAAGTCCCAGACGTAGAAGGGGATGCCGAGCAGGTCGGCCACGCGCCTCGCGTCCAGCGCGTCCTCGATCGTGCAGCATCCTCTGCTGCCCGTGCGCAGAGTGCCGCCCGCCCTCGACAGCGCGAGATGCACGCCGACGACGTCGTGGCCGGCGTCGACGGCACGCGCCGCCGCCACCGCGGAATCGACGCCACCGCTCATCGCCGCCAGAACTCGCATGGTCTCCAGTCTACGAGCGAGCGCCTGAGCGGGTCCCGTCAGCGTGAGGCCCGCTGCACAGCATCCGGGATCGCGGCGATCGCCGCGTCGACATCTGCTCGGTTCGATGACGGGCCCAGCGTGAAGCGCAGAACGCTGCGGGCCTCATGCTCGCTGCGTCCCATCGCGATCACGACGTGCGACGGCTCGGCGACGCCCGCCTGGCACGCCGACCCTGTCGAGGCCGACACCCCTGCCATGTCGAGCAGGAAGAGAAGGCTCTCTCCCACCGCACCAGGGAAGAGCAGATGCGCATTGCCGGGCAGTCTGTCGATCGGATCGCCGAGCAGCTGAGCAGACGGGACGGCGTGGCGGATGCCGGTGATGAGCCGATCCCGCAGGACTGCGAGCCGGATGCCCTCGCTTTCGCGTTGCGCTTCCGCCTCCTCCAGCGCTGCGGCGAGGGCCGCAGCGCCCGCGATGTCCTGCGTGCCGGCGCGAAGCCCTCGCTGCTGCATTCCGCCACGCAGCAGCGGAGCCATTCGAGCGCTGCGCGCCACGACCAGGGCGCCGGTGCCGACGGGAGCACCGATCTTGTGGCCGGCGATGCTCATCGCCACCAGCCCGCCCCCGACCGGCGCATCGCCGCGCAGTTCTCGGAACGACAACGGCAGATGGCCGCACGCCGCGACGGCGTCGAGATGCAGAGGCACGCCGGCATTCGCGCTGTCGGCGGTGAGGTCGGCAACGCGGTTGATGGTCCCGACCTCGTTGTTCGCGATGAGGGCGGTCGCCAGCGCAGCGCCATCCAGAGCACCGGCGAAGGCGGAGGCGTCGATACGTCCGAGCCCGTCGACCGGAACCGCGCGCACCTCGGCGCCTTCCTCTGCCAGGGCTGCGACGGTGTCGATCGTGGCATGGTGCTCGGCATCCGGAAGCACGATCGAGTGCGCCCCCTCCCGTCTCGCGGCCCACATACCCCGCAAGGCCGTGTTGATCGACTCGGTGCCACCGGAGGTGAACACCACCTCGATCGGATCGGAACCCAGCACCGCGGCGACCCGCTCGCGCGACTCTTCGAGCATCCGGCGCGCGTCCTGCCCTGCACCATGTGTCGACGACGCGTTGCCCACGATCTCCGACGCCGACAGCCAGGCATCGCGCGCGCAGGCGCGCAGCGCCGTCGTGGCAGCGTGGTCGAGGTAGTGCCGCATGCTCCCATCCTCCCACCGCACCGCGGTGCGGGACTGAGAACCAGGGTCAGTGGAACGCGGATTCACCGCGGATCCGCCGACGCGTTTAGGCTGTTGCCCATGCCCGCTCTGCCCGCGCCGTCTCTCGGCGGCGACACCCTCAACGACCTCGGCGTGCGCCTGCACGACGGTGTCGGAACTCTGCGCGTCTGGTCGCAGAACGCCTCGTCGATGGAACTCGTCGTGTTCGACGAGGACGATCTCGACTGGGAGACGGCGACCATCCCGCTGGAGCGGCAGACCGGCGGCATCTGGCAGGTGACGACCGAGCTTCTGCAGCCGGGAGCGCGGTACGCGCTGCGGGTCGACGGCCCGCACGGTCCTGGGAACATCTTCAACCCCGAGAGGCTGCTCCTCGACCCTTACTCCCGGGGACTCGCCCAAGGCCACGGATACGAGGAGTGGCGGTCTGTCGTCATCGCCGATGGCTTCGACTGGGGCGACGTGCGAAAGCCGGCCGTGCCCATGGATGAGACAGTCATCTACGAAGGGCACATCAAGGGACTCACCAAGCGTCACCCTGATGTTCCCGCGGCCCTGCACGGCACCTATGCAGGACTCGCCCACCCCGCGATGACCGGCTACCTGAAGCAACTCGGAATCACCACCGTCGAGCTGCTGCCCGTGCACGCCTTCGTTCCAGAGCCGCGGCTGCTCGAGCGCGGCCTCACCAACTACTGGGGCTACAACACCCTGAACTTCTTCACCCCGCACACCGCCTACGCGACCGAGGCGGCACGCCGTTCCGGTCCCGAAGCCGTGCTCGCAGAGTTCAAGGGCATGGTCAAGCTGCTGCATCAGGCAGGCATCGAGGTCATCCTCGACGTGGTGTACAACCACACCAGCGAAGAAGGCATCGGCGGCCCGCGATCCAGCTTCCGTGGAATCGACAACGCGCTGTACTACCGGCAGCTCGAAGACGGCGCCTACGTCGACACGACCGGATGCGGCAATACTCTGAACACCTCATCCGACGCGCCGGCGCGCCTCGTTCTCGACTCGCTCCGCTACTGGGCGACGGAGATGCAGATCGACGGCTTCCGATTCGATCTCGCCACTGCGCTTGCCCGAAACAGCGGGCACGAGTACGACATCGAGCACCCGCTCCTGCGCGCCATCAGCGAGGATCCCGCTCTGCAGGATGTGAAGATCATCGCCGAGCCGTGGGACGTCGGCCTCGGCGGCTGGCAGACGGGCAATTTCCCCGCTGGATGGAGCGAGTGGAACGATCGCTACCGCGATCGTGCACGCAACTTCTGGCTCAGCGACATCGACTACGCGCGTCGTGCCTCGGCTCCCGTCGGCGTCGGCGGGTTCGCGAACCGTCTGGCGGGGTCCGCCAACACCTACTCGCCGGAGCGCGGACCCCTGGCGAGCGTGAACTTCGTCACCGCTCATGACGGCTTCACGCTTCATGACCTGGTCACCTACGACGTCAAGCACAACGAGGCCAACGGTGAGCAGAACCGCGACGGCGCCGACGTGAATCGATCGTTCAACCACGGCGTCGAAGGCGAGACCGACAACGCTGCCATCATCGCCGCGCGCCGCAAGGCCATGCGCAATCTGATGGGCACCCTGCTGCTGTCGGCAGGCATTCCGATGATCACCGCGGGTGACGAGTTCGGACGCACTCAGAAGGGCAACAACAACGCCTATTGCCACGACTCTCCGCTGACCTGGCTGAACTGGGCCCACGAGCCGTGGCAGAAGGACCTGCTGGCGCACGTGGCGCTGCTCACCCGGCTGCGTGCCGAGAACCGCGCTCTGCGGCCCGCCCGCTATGCGGTGCTCGGCGAGCACGTGCCCGAGGCCTCGGAGATGGAGTGGTTCGACCAGAACGGCGAGACCATGGAGGTCGAGCAGTGGAACGACCCCCGCAACCGCACCCTGCAGTACGTTGCGACCAGCGATCCGCACGATGGCGAGAGCAACCGCATCCTGCTGATCGTACACGGCACCGAGGCCCCGATCGACGTCCGCCTGCCCGATGATCTCACCGGCGCGACCGAGTTCGTGTCGCTGTGGTCGAGCGCTGACGACGCGCCCCGCGCAGAGCAGCGGCGGTACGCTCCCGGCGAGGTTCTGCCGATCGCCGGCACCTCGATGCAGCTCTTCCGGGTGGAGTGACGCACGCCCGCGAGAGCGGTACATTCAAGGTGTGGCAGCACAGACAGCACATGAATCTGCGGGCCTGAGAAGCCCCGCACAGATCCCTCTGCGCCCTGCCGCTGAGACGACCGTGGGCACCGGCCTGAGAGCCGGGAGGATTCCGCTGTTCTCGCCCACACCGCACGTGCCCCAGGGCTATCCGGCGAAGGCGTTCGTCGGTGAGGCAGTGCCGTTCGACGTCGTCTCGTTCCGAGAGGGTCACGATCTCATCGGCGTGCACCTGCGTCTCTCCTCGCCCACGGGAGAGGAGACGCTGCACCGGCTCACCGCGCTCGCCGACGGCACAGACAGGTGGCGCACCACCGTGGCCATCGACCGCGCGGGCGACTGGCGCTACCGTTTCGAGGCCTTCTCCGACGACTTCGCGACCTGGGCGCACGCCGCCGACGTGAAGGCGGTGGCTGGCGTCGATGTACCGGTCATGTGCGCACTGGGAGTGCAGCTGCTGTCGGCCGCGTCGAAGGACGCCGATCGGCCCGCGGCAGAGATCCGGATGCTGAAGGCCGCCGCCACGAGCCTGCGAAAGGCCCAGAAGTCCTCCGACGCCACGGCCCTTCGGTCCGCCGCGACCGACGCAGCGCTCAGTGCCGCCTTCAGGGCCAGGCCGCAGACCTCGCTCGGCTCTGTCACCGACTGGCTGCCGCTCCGCGTAGAGCGCGCGCTCGCGGGCGTCGGCGCCTGGTACGAGTTCTTCCCCCGCTCCGAGGGTGCGGTGCGTCTCAAGGACGGATCGGTCAAGAGCGGCACGTTCCGCACGGCGGCCAAGCGGCTGCCTGGGGTCGCCGGGATGGGCTTCGACGTCGTCTACCTCGTGCCCATCCATCCGATCGGAGCCACCAACCGCAAGGGCCGCAACAACACGTTGACGACCGAGCCCGGCGATCCCGGCTCGCCGTACGCGATCGGCTCCCCCGACGGCGGACACGACGCGATCCACCCGGAGCTCGGCACCGAGAAGGATCTTCGCGCCTTCATCCGCGCTGCGGCGAAGGAGGGGCTCGAGGTCGCCCTTGACCTCGCGCTGCAGGCGTCACCTGACCACCCTTGGGTGGCAGAGCACCCGGAGTGGTTCACCACACTCCCCGACGGCACGATCGCATACGCCGAGAATCCGCCGAAGAAGTACCAGGACATCTACCCGATCAACTTCGACAACGACCCCTCGGGCAGCTACGCCGAGATGCTCCGGGTCGTCATGCACTGGGTGAAGCTGGGCGTGAAGATCTTCCGTGTCGACAATCCGCACACGAAGCCGCTGCAGTTCTGGGAGTGGCTGATCGCAGAGGTCAACGGTCAGGACCCCGACGTCATCTTCCTCGCCGAGGCCTTCACCCGGCCCGCTGTGATGCGAGCGCTCGCGGCCGTCGGCTTCCAGCAGAGCTACTCGTACTTCACGTGGCGCAATACGAAGGCCGAACTCGAGGAGTTCCTGACGTCGATCTCGCACGAGACGAGCGACTACATGCGGCCGAACCTGTTCGTGAACACCCACGACATCCTCACCGAGTACCTCCAGTACGGCGGGCGTGCGGCCTACCGCATCCGAGCCTGCATCGCCGCCACGGCGGCGCCGATCTGGGGCGTGTACGCCGGATACGAGCTGATCGAGAACGTCGCCAGACCGGGCTCGGAAGAGAACATCGACAACGAGAAGTACGAGTACAAATTCCGGGATTGGGACGGCGCAGAGCAGCGCGGCGAATCGCTCGCGCCGCTGCTTCGGCGTCTGAACCAGATTCGGCACGAGCATCCCGCGCTCGGTCAGCTGCGCAACTTCTCGGCGCACTGGAGCGATGACGACGCCGTTTTCGTGTACTCGAAGCATCTGGATGCCGCCTTCACCGGCACCGGACGCGCCGACACCGTCATCGTCGTCGCGAACGTCGACCCGCATTCCGTGCGGGAGACGACCGTGCACCTCGACACCACGATCTGGGGCGTCGAACCGGGTGAGACGTTCGAGGTCGAGGATCTGCTCACGGGGGCGGTCTGGACCTGGTCCGACCACAACTACGTACGACTCGACGCGTTCGCCGAGCCGGTGCACATCCTGAAGGTGAAGGAGCGATCATGAGCTATCTCGAGGACGTCACAGCTTCGGCGGAGTGGGTTGCAGTGGCGGAGTCCACCCATCATGATCCGCATGCGGTTCTCGGCGCGCATCCGCGCACCGATTCGGTCGGACGCACCAGCACCAGCATCCGCGCCCGCAGACCCCTGGCGGAGACGGTGCAGGCGGTCTTCGACGACGGCTCGAGGCTCGACCTCGCGCACGTCGCGCACGGGATCTGGGAGGGCAGCCACAGCGGGCCGCCCGTCGCCTACCGCATCGCGACGACCTATGAGGGCGGGGAAGAGCGTCTGGAGGGCGACCCCTACCGCCATCTGAGCGCCGTCGGCGAACTCGACATCCATCTGATCGGCGAGGGGCGCCACGAGCGGCTGTGGGACGTTCTCGGATCGCATCCCCGTGCGCTCGATGGCGAGCAGGGCGTCGACTTCGCGGTGTGGGCGCCGAACGCATCCGCGGTCCGCGTCGTGGGCGACTTCAACGCGTGGAACGGCGAGGGCCACAGCATGCGCTCGATGGGCGGAAGCGGCGTGTGGGAGCTGTTCGTCCCCGACGTCCAGGTCGGAGCCCGGTACAAGTACGAGATCTGCGGGGCGGACGGGCGCTGGCGCCTCAAGGCGGATCCGATGGCGCAGGAGGCCGAGCTGCCGCCCGCGACCGCATCGGTCGTCACGCTCAGCGCCTATCGCTGGAATGACGCGGCATGGCTGACGAGGCGGGCCGCCACCCATGCCGTCGCCCAGCCCATGTCGGTGTACGAGGTCCATCTCGGCTCCTGGCGCGGCGGGCTGACCTACCGCGACGCTGCTGACCCGCTGATCGAGCACGTGCAGTCCACGGGCTTCACGCACGTGGAGTTCATGCCGCTCGCCGAGCACCCGTTCGGTGGGTCGTGGGGATACCAGGTCACCGGCTACTACGCGGCGACCAGCCGGTTCGGCTCCCCCGACGATCTGCGCTACCTCATCGACCGGCTGCACCAGGCCGGCATCGGCGTGATCATGGACTGGGTGCCTGGCCACTTCCCGAAGGACGAGTTCGCACTTGCCCGCTTCGACGGCACCGCACTGTACGAGCACAGCGATCCGCGGCGCGGTGAGCATCAGGACTGGGGCACGCTCGTGTTCGACTACGGCCGCAGCGAGGTTCGCAACTTCCTCGTCGCGAACGCGCTGTTCTGGCTGAGCGAATTCCATGTCGATGGTCTGCGCGTCGACGCCGTCGCCTCGATGCTGTACCTCGACTACTCGCGCAAGGCCGGCGAGTGGGAGCCGAACATCCACGGCGGGCGGGAGAACCTGGAGGCGATCAGATTCCTGCAGGAGGTCAACGCCACGGCCTACCGGCACCACAAGGGCATCGTGATGATCGCCGAGGAGTCGACCGCTTTCCCCGGTGTCACCGCGCCGACCGACCACGCCGGGCTGGGTTTCGGTTTCAAATGGAACATGGGATGGATGAACGACTCCCTCGAGTACATGAAGCGCGACCCGCTGCATCGCTCGCACCACGAGGGTGAGATGACGTTCTCGTTCGTGTACGCATTCGGCGAGAACTACTTGCTGCCGATCAGTCATGACGAGGTCGTGCACGGCAAGGGAAGCCTGATCTCGCGGATGCCGGGTGACCACGCGCACAAGCTCGCCAACCTGCGGGCCTATCTCGGCTTCATGTGGGGCCATCCCGGCAAGAAGCTGCTGTTCATGGGACAGGAGTTCGGGCAGATCGGCGAGTGGTCGGTCGATCGCGAACTCGACTGGTGGCTGCTCGATCAGCCCTCGCACGCCCAGCTGCAGGACCTGGTCGGATCGCTGAACGCCGTGTATCGCTCTCAGGCTCCGCTGTGGGAGCGTGACAACGACGGGACATCCTTCTCTCGGCTGGGAGCGCCGAGCTGGGACCCGAGTGTGATCGCGTTCGAGCGGCGCGATGCCCACGGCGGCCGCCTCGTGGTGATCTCCAACTTCGCGGGGGTCACCCGCACCGGCTACCGGCTGGCTCTTCCCGTCGAGGGAACCTGGCAGGAGATTCTGAACACGGATGCCGCTGCCTTCGGCGGGCACGACACCGGCAACCTCGGCATGATCAGCGCGCACAGGGACGCCGACGACGCGCCAGCGATCGCGACGGTCACTCTTCCCGCGCTGTCGACGCTGTGGTTCCGCTACCAGTCCGACCCCCACCTGCCGACTCCCAGTCGCTGGTGAACGAGAGCGCCCGACCCCTCAGCGGGGCCGGGCGCTCTGTTGATCGTGGCGGCTCAGAACAGCAGTGAGGTGAGCCGGGTGCGAGCGGACGCCACGCGCGGATCCGCCGGACCGATGAGCTCGAACAGCTCGACCAGACGCTCACGAATGCGCGTGCGCGCTTCGGGATCGGCGGTGGCGAAGAGGTCGAGCAGACGGCCGAAGGCATCGTCGACGTGACCTCCGGCGAGATCGAGATCAGCCACCTGGAACTGGGCGTCGACATCGCCGGGCGCCGCGGCCGCCGCCGCGCGGACCTGCTGCAGGTCGAGACCCTGGACCCGATGCAGGAGCCTGACCTGGCCGAGGCCGGCCTTCGCGTCGTCGTCTCGCGGATTCTCCGCGAGAGCTCGCTCGTACGCCGTGATCGCGCGGGCGTAGTCGCCCGCCTCGATGGCCTCGAACGCCTCGGCGTGCAAGGGAGGGAGCGGCGCCTGCTCGGGCTCATCCGAAGCGACATCGTCGGCACCGCCGAACGGCACAGACCCCGTCACTCCGTTCTGCGCCGCAACCTCGAGAAGACGTGAGAAGACCTCGCGCACCTGCTCCTCCGGCACCGCACCCGTGAACATCGGGACAGGCTGACCCCCGATGAGCGCGACGACCATCGGAATCGACTGCGCGCGAAACGCCTGGGCGATCTGAGGGTTCGCATCGACGTCGACCTTCGCGAGAACCACCCGTCCACGCTGCTCTCGAGTCACCTTCTCGATGATGGGGCTGAGCTGCTTGCACGGCCCGCACCACTCGGCCCAGAGGTCGACGACAACGGGCACCGAACGGGAGAGCTCGAGGATCTCGCCGAAAGACTGGTCTGTGACGTCGACCACCACATCGGGCGCTGCCTGCTCCCCCTCGCCCTGTGCCGCCGGTGCGCTCTGGGGCTGCGACGGCGCGGTCGGTCGATTGCGCAGGGAGGAGAGATCGACGGCGCCGCGCAGTGCGGCCGCGGAGATTTCGGTCACTTGATCACCTTCACGCTGATGAGGTCCTGGTGGTACGCCAGGAGACGGATCTGCTCGTTCGACCCCTGTGCCGGGACCGAGAAGAACAGCTGGATCGAGTAGGTCGTCGTGAAGCCCTTCGCCGACTCCTTGACGCCGGTCAGAGCACTCGCCTCGGGATTGTCACCGACTCGGATCACCGCTTCCTTCGTGGTGGGTGTGATCGTCTCGATGTCATCGACGCTCACCGACACCACCGCACCGCTGCCGAGCGTGGCGAGCGACAGAGGAGTCTCGTCGGTGGGCTTCATGTCGAACGCGACCTTCGAGGTCTTGTCCGCCTTCTTGTCCTTCAGCCCCTTGACCACAGCGGCACGACTGTCGCGCACGCTCTGCGCCAGCTTCACGGCGGTCTCGTCGAAGCGTCCTGCGTACTCGCTCTTGTCTCCGCTGTCGACGAAATCCGAGAACGCCGCGGCGACCTGCTCGGGAGGGAGCGCGAGGAACGGCGAGTCCTGAGGAACCCGGGTGGTACCGAGCCATTCGGGTGCGACGTCAGGGAATTCGGACGACGCCGGCATGTCGGCCATCTCCGAGATCCGGTAATTCGACCACGGATCGTCCTGAGTCATCGTGAGGAGGACCGGAGGCACCGTGTCGTCCTTCTCCGAGACCGTCAGCGCGAGGACCGAGCGAGGCCAGCCGTCTGCGGCCTCCGGCAGCAGGATCGTGACCTTCTCGCGGGGCGCGGTGAGGTTGGTGTCGCGATCGGCGATCTTGCCGCGCAGCACGTACTCCGTGCGACGGCCTTCGAGTGCTGCGCCGGCGAGGCGGGTCTCGGCCAGCTCGATGTCGAGATCGGTGTCGGCCTTCGACACGGTCTCCTCGATCTGCGCGATGATGCGGTGCCCCTGCTTCTCGGTGACCACAGGCGGTTTCTGGTCCTCCGGAGTCACGACGGTCGGCGTCGGCGTCGGCGTCGGGCTCTCGGCGCCGAGGTCGGGCCACGACTCCGGTGAACAGCCGGTTGCGAGCACCGCGGTGAGGGCCAGCGCGGGAAGACCCAGCCAGGCGCGGCGGCGCAGCGCAGAGCGCTGCGTGCGCCCGGTCCCCGAGTCCTGCCCGTCCGAGACCGGCTGGTCACCGGTGACGGCGTCAGGAGAGCCGGGCTCGGACGCGTCGCTCGTGCCGTCACCGGCTTCGATCGCCTTGCGCTTCGGAGCGGCAGGCATCTCGATCGGCTCCGTCTCCGGCAGCGGCGCGGGGCCCTTTCGAAGCGGACCCCGACCGCGACGCTGGTGCCGGATGGCGAGGATGTAGAGCACGAGACCGGCGAGCAGCAGCACCCCTCCTGCGACCATCAGCGGGCCGGCGAGAGGTGTGCGCGTGTCGAGGCCCCAGCTCACCAGGATGTCGTCGGGCGCGGGCTGCACGCCGTCGCGGGCGATCAGCACGCTGTGCCCGGGGGTGAGCTGCATCTTGGTCACGAGAATCTCTTCATCGGTGAACGAATCGAGCCACAGGTCCGATCCAGACGGATTCCGACCAGACGTCTCGCCACCGGCAGCCGGTGGCTGCTGCGCCGCCACTGTGCTGCTCTTCGGCTTGTCGCCCTTGCCGAGCGTCACGTCGGTGTAGCTGGTGTCGGAGAGCCACGCCTTCACATCGTCGGTGCGGCCGTAGGCGACGAACATCTCGCCCTCACCGCGCACCAGGAGGGTCTGCAGTCCGGGGTGGGCTCCCAGCACCTCCGCATCGACGAGGACGTAGGGCTGCGGCTCGTTCACCGACAGCTCCATAGTCTGCTCAGATGGCCCCATGAAGATGGTGCGCTGGGCGATTCCGGCTCCGATGAGAACCGTGGCCAGCACGAAGGCCACGACGGCCCATACGAAACGCACGAATCAACTCCTTACGTGACCGGGCATTCGCCGCCGGTCCGCTCGACATTTCAGACTAGCGAAACCACCTGGGCATTGCCCACGAACGACCCGCGCGAGGTGGCCGGGCATGCGCTGCGGCCAGTCGCGGGGGCGAGCGACCGCAAGGCGATTAGGATCTTTCGCAGGTCGACCTGGAGAGCCATGAAGATTCACAGTCCCTTCCGCACCGCTCTGGTGGCGACGCTCGGCGTGGGCCTCGGCATCCTGCTGATCAATGGCGTCCAGACTCTGTCGACGATCATCCTGTACATCGGCACCGCACTCTTCCTGAGTCTGGGTCTCGATCCCCTGGTCACGTTCCTCGAGCGTCGGGGCCTCCCCCGTTGGGCGGCTGTGCTGGTGACCATCCTCGCCGTGCTGAGCGTTTTCGCGGCCGTCGTGCTCATCGTCGTGCCGGTGCTCGTCGATCAGGTCTCGCAGCTGGTCGAGCAGATCAGCCCGCTGGTGCAGGATGGTCCCGGCACCATCAGCAGCTTCAGGACATGGATGACCGAGACGTTCCCCAACCTCGCCGTGGACGATGTCTTCGCCTACATCAATGAGTGGATGGCGAAAGACGAGTGGCAGAACACGGTCGCCGGATGGACCGAGTCGATCGGGCAGGGCGTCCTCGTCGTCGGCGGCGCTGTGCTCGCCGGGGGTTTCGGCGCTTTCATCGTGCTGATCCTCACGATCTACATGACCGCGTCGACTCCCTCGCTGAAGCGCGCGGTGTACCAGCTGGTGCCCGCCTCCAAGCGCGAGCGCTTCATCGACATCGCCGACCAGATCACCGACTCGGTCGGACACTACGTGATGGGTCAGGTCTCGCTCGGTGTGATCAACGGCATCCTGAGCATGGTCTACCTCTCGATCATCAACGCCCCCTTCACCGCCGTTCTGGCCGTGGTGGCGTTCTTCTTCTCGCTCATCCCACTGGTCGGGACCCTCACCGGCTCGACGATCATCGTGCTCGCGTGCCTGCTGCCCGGCGTCGGCTCTCCGGCGACGGCACTGGCCGCGGCGATCTATTACCTGATCTACATGCAGGTCGAGGCGTACTTCATCGCACCGCGCATCATGAGCCGCGCGGTGGCGGTGCCGGGCGCGGTCGTGGTCATCGCGGCCCTCGCGGGAGGATCACTGCTGGGACTGCTGGGCGCACTGATCGCCATCCCGGTCGCCGCGAGCGTGCTGATCATCTACAGGCAGGTGCTGATTCCCCGCATGAACGAACGCTGACGCGGTCCGCGGCCGGCGCGGTGCGAGCTTCAGGCGATACGCCAGCAGTGGGTGTGCCAGTGGCGACGGGCAGCCAGATCGGCGCTGTCGCCCATCACGCCGTCGCCACTCCACACCACGACGTGGGCCGTACCAGGCGAGATCATCGTGACGCAGCCAGGGCATCGATAGTCCTTCACAGCCTGGGTCGCTGAGACGGGCTGCACGATCCATTCCCTGCCCCGCCGCGTCTCGGTGCGCTTCCAGCCCGCGAGCAGGCGGTCGAAGGAGTCGTCCGAGCTGCTGCGCTCAGGTCGTCGACGATGTGAGCGTGGCACGTCGCCGGTTCACCACCAGTGGTTGCGCGACCAGAAGTTGTAGGCTGCAGCCCAGCTGCCGTAGCGGCCGACGGCGTAGCCGTTGCCCCAGCGGAGGTTGTCGACGGGGTCGTAGCCGTTGCCGGGGACCTTGCTGCAGGGCAGAGCCTGAACCAGACCGCACGCCCCCGAGGACGCGTTGGTGGCGTTCGGGTTCCAGCCGCTCTCGCGCGACACGATGTAGTCGACATAGGCCCAGTCGCCGCGCGCGATGCCGGCCGCCGTCATCCAGTCCTCCTTCGACCCGCCGCCGCTGTAGCGGGGCATCGAGGGACCAGTGCTGCGGTTCGATGACGCGGTCTCCGCAGCGGGCTTCGGCGCGGGCTTGGGCTTGGGCTTCGGCTTGGGCTTCACGTACACGTCGAATCCGCTGCGTGCGGCAGGAGCGATATCGGCCCCTTCGACGGACGAGACGGTGATGCTCTGCGTCTCAGCTGTCGCGAGGGAGTACGCGGTCAGCGGAGCGTCGGCGGGCTCAGGGTCGGCGACGGCCACGCCCGTCGGCGCCATCATGGCAGCTGATATACCGACCACCGCGAGGCCCGCCAGCAGGGCGCTGGCGCGGCGTCGCGTCTGAGTCTTCTTCGTCGAACCACCAGCGTTCGGGCTCGTCTGGTTCGAGATCAATTCGTTATCGGGAGTCACGATGGCCCTCAGTCTACGCACACGTCGCCGAGACATCCATGAGAACTCACCGAGAAAGCCTCAACGCACAGCGAGGATGATCTCGACGGTGGCGTCGAGAAGAGCATCCACCTGTTCTTCCCGATAGCCGCCCCGCTGCATGCGGAAAGCCGCGCCGCGCACCTGCTCGACGTCGAGCGCGTCACCGTCGCGCAGGAAGGCCGAGATCCGATCGGCGACGTGATCGACCTCGTCTATGCGGTATCCGAAGGTGAGGATGCTCGTGCGCGCGAAGCGCTGCCTGTGCGGCCTGCTGAGATGGTCCAGCACCTGCTGGGCGTCATCGCGGGCCTGCGCGACCCACGCATCGACGCCGACCCGGCGGATCGCCTCTTCACGTTCACGCTGAGCGAAGGCATCCTCGACCCGCGACAGAGCGGCGTCCACGTCTGCGATCGCGTACCCCTCCTTCACCAGCGGGAATGAGGCGGCGCGCACGTCGTCGGCGCCGAAGTCCGCCCTGGCCTGCTCGAATGCGGCACGTGCGGAATCGAGGAAGCTGTCCACGGCCGCCCGGTGGTAGCCACGCTGCCGTCCACTGGTCAGCGGGAAGGCCGGCGCCACGTCGTCCTGTGGCGTGGTGAGCGCCTCGAGGTCTGCGTCAGTCATCAGGATCCGATCAGAGGGGTGAAGAGGTGGTAGAGGGCGATCGCGGGGATCGTCGAGGGAAGGATGCTGTCGAGCCGGTCGAGCAGGCCACCGTGACCGGGCAGCCACGAGCTCATGTCCTTGATCCCCAGGTCGCGCTTGAGCATCGACTCCCCCAGGTCGCCGAGCGTCGCGCAGGCGACGATCGCGGCGCCGAAGACGAGACCGCACCACCACGGCAGCTGCAGCAGGAAGATCGCGAGCAGGACGCCGACCACGAGCGAGCCGATCACCGCGCCGGCGAAGCCCTCCCAGGTCTTCTTCGGACTGATCCGCGGCGCCATCGGGTGCTTGCCGAAAGCCAGCCCGGACGCGTAGGCGCAGGTGTCAGCCGCCACAGCGACGGCGACGAAGCCCAGCACCCACCACTCGCCGTCGTCACGGCTCAGCAGCATGAGAGCGACGGACGTGAGGAAGGGCACGTAGACCTGCACGAAGGCGCCCACGATGACATCCGAGAGCACGTCGCCGTAGGTGCGGCCGTCGGCGGCGATCATCTGCGCGACCATGCGCCACACGCTGACGAACGCCACCGCCGCGATCAGCATGACCCAGCTCAGCCACAGAGCCGCGAACGGGCCGGTCAGCAGCACAGCCGCTCCGGCGATCAGCTGAGGGACGACGTCGACTCGACGCCCAGCGGTGCGCAACGCGCGAGAGAGCTCGTACGTTCCGAGAAGACCTGCGGCGACCGCGATCGGGATGAAGAGCCACTTGACGAACAGCAGCGACGCGATGAGCACGGCACCGAAGCCGATGCCGATGAGGATCGCGACGATCAGATCGCGCCCCGTGCGCTGCTTGATGCGCTCGTTCGCCTGATCGAACTGCTCGCGAGCCTGCGACACGTGCGATTCGAACTCGCCGCGTGCTGCTCGCCACTGCTCGCGGATGGCGTGCGAATCCGTGCCGGGCGCAGGCATCGGCGGCCGAGGCGGGATGCGCTCCGCATCGAACGACGGGAATGCCGCATCCGACAGCGGCAGCCCCCGCACGGGTGTGTCGACGTCCTCCACGTGAGCGGGCGCGCTCGACGGAGTGTCGGCCGCTGAAGGCAGATCACCCCGCTGGGCCTCGCGTCGCGTCAGCGGCTGATCGTCGGAATCGCTGTCACCGGCCATGCGTGTCAGACCTCGAGCAGCTCTGCCTCTTTGCGCTTGAGCGCGTCGTCGATCGCGTCGACGTACTGACGCGTCAGAGCATCGAGCTCCTTCTCGCCGCGGGCGATCTCATCCTCGCCGACCTCGTTCTTGAGAGCGTCGAGCTGGTCCTTCGCCTTGCGACGGATGCCGCGCACCTGGACCTTGGCGTCCTCACCCTTGGAGCGCACGAGCTTGACGTACTCCTTCCGGCGCTCCTCGGTCAGCTCCGGCATGGTCACTCGCACGATGTTTCCATCGTTCGTCGGGTTCGCACCGAGGTTCGGCATGTCGCGGATCGCCTGCTCGATCGCCTTCAGAGCACTCTTGTCGTAGGGGGTGACGATGAGCGTGCGAGCCTCAGGGTTCGCCATGGAGGCGAGCTGCGCGATGGGCGTGGGCGAGCCGTAGTAGTCCACCATGAGCTTCTGGAACAGCTGGGGGTTCGCTCGTCCGGTGCGGACGGTGGCGAAGTCCTCCTTGGCTGCGTCGACCGCGCGGTTCATGCGTGCGGTGGTGTCTTCGAGGACGTCCGCGATCACGGGTACTCCTTTAGTCGTGGGTTTCGAACGAGTCTATCCGGCGGAGACTGGCCGGACAGCGAGCGACGGGGCGCTCAGGGGGTGACGAGGGTGCCGATCGGCTCGCCCAGCAGCGCCTTGGTGACGTTGCCGGCGGGCTCCATGCCGAACACGCGCATGTCCATGTTGTTGTCCATGCACAGGCTGAACGCGGTGGAGTCGACCACCTTGAGCCCGCGCTGTAGAGCGTCGCGGTAGGTGACCTTCTCGATGCGCTCGGCGCTCGCATCCTTGTTCGGATCGGCCGTGTAGATCGCGTCGACGCCGTTCTTGGCGACGAGCACCTCGTCTGCGCCGATCTCGAGCGCACGCTGCGCTGCGACGGTGTCTGTCGAGAAGTACGGCAGACCTGCGCCCGCGCCGAAGATGACGACGCGACCCTTCTCCATGTGGCGCTCGGCGCGCAGCGGGATGTACGGCTCGGCGACCTGGGTCATCGAGATGGCTGACTGCACGCGCGTGGCGGCGCCGGCCTGCTCGAGGAAGTCCTGCAGGGCGAGGGCGTTCATGACGGTACCCAGCATGCCCATGTAGTCGGCGCGACCGCGGTCCATTCCGCGCTGGCTCAGCTCTGCACCGCGGAAGAAGTTGCCTCCGCCGACGACGATGGCGATCTCGACGCGGTCGACAGCGGCGGCGATGTCACGGGCGATCTGGCCGACGATGTCGGGATTGACACCGAGCTGGCCGCCGCCGAACGCCTCGCCGGAGAGCTTGAGGAGGACGCGCCGGCGTCCGCTTCCTTCGGTCATGGATGAGTTCCTCTCGTCCCGATTCAAGATAGTGCCTTCTGGGCATGAAGAAGGGGGTTCGGATCAGAGATCCGAACCCCCTTGAGGTTGTTACGCGCCGACCTTGAAGCGGGCGAAGTCGGTGACGGTGATACCGGCAGCCTTCGCAACCTGGGCCACGGACAGCTTGTTGTCCTTCGCGTAGTCCTGCTCGAGAAGCGCGACCTGCTTGAAGTAAGCGGTGACGCGCCCCTCGACGATCTTCGGCAGAGCAGCCTCGGGCTTGCCCTCGTTGCGGGAGATCTCGGTGACGATCTCGCGCTCCTTCTCGACCTCGGCAGCCGGGACGTCCTCACGGGTGAGGTACGAGGGGTTGGCGAACGAGATGTGCTGGGCGATGCTGCGAGCGGTCTCGGCGTCCGAGCCGCTGTAGGCGACGACCACACCGATCTGCGGCGGCAGGTCCTTGCTGGTGCGGTGCAGGTACACCGAGACGGCGTCGCCGGTGATGGTGCGCACGCGACGCAGCTCGACCTTCTCGCCGATGATGGCTGCCTCGTCGGAGATCAGCTGCTCGACGGTCTGGTCGCCGGCCGGAGCGGCGAGAGCGGCCTCGATCGAGTCCGCTGCGACGGCCGCGACGGCGTCGGCGACCTTCTCGGCGAGCGTGATGAAGCGCTCGTTCTTCGCGACGAAGTCGGTCTCGCAGGCGAGCTCGATCAGCGTGACGCCACCCTCGATCTCGCGAGCGACGACGAGTCCCTCACTGGTCGAGCGGTCGGCACGCTTCGCGTTGCCTTTCGCACCCTTGAGGCGGAGGATCTCGGTCGCCTTCTCGACGTCTCCGTCAGCCTCCTCGAGCGCCTTCTTGGTGTCGACCATTCCGGTGCCGAGCTGCTCGCGCAGCGCCTTGATGTCGGCGATGGTGAAGTTGGCCATGTGTAGTGGCTCCTTGCTTCTCTACGTGTGCGGGGTGACTTACTTGGCGTCTGCCTCGACGGCTGCCTCGGCCGGAACCTCAGCGGTCTCGTCGGCGGCGGGGGCCTCAGCGGTCTCGTCGGCGGCCGGAGCCTCAGCGGTCTCGTCGGCGGCCGGAGCCTCAGCGGCTGCCTCGGCGTCGCCCTGCAGAAGCTCCTGCTCCCACTCGGCGAGCGGCTCGGCGTCGCCGGCGTCGGGGTTGTGCTTCTGCTGCAGGCCCTCGGCGGCGGCGTCGGCGATGATGCGCGTCAGCAGCGAGACCGAGCGGATCGCGTCGTCGTTGCCGGGGATCGGGTACTGGAAGTCGTCCGGGTCGGCGTTGGTGTCGAGGATGCCGATGACGGGGATCCCGAGCTTCTTGGCCTCGTCGATGGCGAGGTGCTCGCGCTTGGCGTCGACGACCCACAGGGCCGAGGGGGTCTTCGACAGGTTGCGGATGCCGCCGAGCGACTTGTGCAGCTTGTCGAGCTCGCGCTTCTTGAGGAGCAGCTCCTTCTTCGTGAAGCCCGAGGCTGCGGGGTTCTCGTAGTCGAGCTCCTCGAGCTCCTTCATGCGAGCGAGACGCTTCGCGATGGTGGAGAAGTTGGTGAGGAGGCCACCCAGCCAGCGCTGGTTGACGTACGGCTGACCGACGCGGTCTGCCTGCTCGGCGAGGATCTCCTGCGCCTGCTTCTTGGTGCCGACGAACAGGATCGTGCCGCCGCGGGCCACGGTCTCCTTGACGAAGTCGTAGGCCTGGTCGATGTACGACAGCGACTGCTGCAGGTCGATGATGTGGATGCCCGAGCGCTCGGTCAGGATGAAGCGCTTCACCTTCGGGTTCCACCGGCGGGTCTGGTGTCCGAAGTGAACGCCGCTGTCGAGCAGCTGGCGGATGGTGACCACAGCCATGGTCGTCTCCTTGTTCTGACGCTCTCGCGTCGTTGAGGTTGATTCGCCGGTCGACCGACCGGCATTCCTGGTGCCCGGCACACGCCCGCCCGCTCAGAGAGCGGGACCTGTGGGAGTGGATGCCACGACCGGAGTCGCTGTGGGCACGCGTAGTCACCCCGATTTCGAGGTGCTCCCCCAGTGTACAGGATGACGCCGCGCGAGAACGTCCTGCACATCCACCGGAATGCACGAGTTCTCCACGGTCGCCGGCGCTCGCGCACCGATCGATCCGATCGGTCGGAGAGTGTGTACACATGCGCATTCGCTTCGTCGCTCTCCTGCTCTCCCTCGGGCTCTCGCTCAGCGGAGGTGCAGGCGGTTCGCCGACGGCGCCCGGTTATCCGTGGCGCTGGCCGACGTCCGGGCCGCGATCTGTGACGGAGCCGTTCCAGGCACCCGCGCACGACTACGGCCCTGGGCACCGCGGGATGGACGTCTCAGCGAGTCCGGGGACGGAGGTGCTGGCGCCCGCAGCAGGCGTGGTCGCGTTCCGGGGCGTGGTGGTCGATCGTCCCCTCCTCACGATCGACCACGGCGGCGGGCATGTGAGCACCTGGGAGCCGGTGACGTCGGACCTGTCCCCAGGCGACTCCGTGTCGGCCGGCGATCCGCTCGGCGTGGTCGCGGATGGCGGCCACACCGTGCGCGGGGCCGTTCACGTCGGCGTGCGCCTGGAGGGCGACTACATCAACCCTCTGCCGCTGTTCGGATCGATTCCCCGGGCGATCCTGCTGCCGTGCTGTCAGGGCTGATGCGATCGGACGATCTCGTCGTGAGCGGTCAGGCGCGTGGATGCGCGAGGCGATAGCCGTCCAGCAGGCGCTCGGCTGACACGTGCGTGTAGATCTGGGTCGTGCCGAGGCTCGCGTGCCCCAGGATCTCCTGGACAGCGCGGAGATCCGCGCCGCCGTCGAGCAGGTGGGTCGCTGCGGAGTGACGGAGAGCGTGAGGCCCTATGTGCTCGGCGCCGACGATCGGACTCAGCACACGCGCGACCAGGGCGTAGACGGCGCGCGTCCCCATGCGCGCGCCGCGGGCGCCCAGGAACAGGGCGGGTGTCGCGCGCTCGGCTCGCGCGGCCAGGGCCGGGCGTCCTCTCGTCATGTAGGCACCCACGGCCTCGGCGGCCGGGGTGCCGAAGGGCACCACCCGTTCCCTCGAGCCTTTGCCCAGTACACGCGCGGTGCGACGTTCGAGGTCGACGTCGTCGACGTCGACGCCGCAGAGCTCCGAGACGCGGACACCGGTGCCGTACAGCAGTTCGAGGATCGCGTGGTCGCGCAGAGCGACAGGGTCGCCGTCTGCTGCAGCCGCCGCCCGCTCATCGAGCAGTTGGCGCATGCCTTCCTTCGAGGCGACGACGGGGAGCGTCTTGGCGCGCTTCGGGGTCACGAGGCGCAGGCTCGGGTCGACGGCGATGAGCTCGCTCTCGTGCGCCCACCCGAAGAAGGAACGGGCGGCAGCGGCGCGTCTGGCCATCGTCGACCGCGCATCGCCACGCTGGGTCGCGCGCCAGAGCCATTCACGCAGCAGCTCGAGATCGACGTCGCGCAGATCGACGTCTCCCGTCACCGCCCCCAGATCCGCCAGATCCGAGCGGTATGCGCGGACGGTGGCCGTCGACAGCCGGCGCACCTGCTCCAGGTACGACGTGAAGGACGTCACCGCGCTCTCATACCGCACAGCACCAGCATGCCGCTCACCTGGCCCCACGCCCGTTGACGCGCCGGAGCCGCTGTCACTGTCGGCGCACCCACCCGTCGTCGCGCTGCGCGACGACGCCGTCAAGTGCCATGAGCCCGAGCTGGGAGCGAGCGCGCTCGATGGAGAGCCCACTGCGACGTGCGATGTCAGCGGGCTCGCGTGGGGTGCGCATGCTCATCGCATCCAGCATCCGCGTGCGGTCATGATCCGGTGGCGGGGGCGCCACATACGAAGCATCCGCTTCTCCCCACAGTTCACGCACGTCCTGCGCGTTCGTGACGCACACCGCGTCGAACTCGCGCAGCAGCCGATGACATCCTGCCGACGCGGCCGACGTGACGGGCCCCGGCACCGCCCCGAGCGGCCGCCCCAGCGATGACGCATGACCCGCCGTGTTGAGAGTCCCGCTGCGCCAGCCTGCCTCGACCACGACGGTGGCCAGACTTGCGGCGGCGATGAGCCTGTTCCTCGCGAGGAACCTCCACTTGGTGGGTGCCGAGCCACAGGGCACCTCGCTGAGAACGACGCCTGACTGCTGGATCCGGTCGAAGAGCTGCTGATGGCCGACGGGATATGCCCGATCCACTCCACCGGCGAGGTAGGCGGCTGTCGTCCCGCCGACACCCAGCGCGGCGCGATGCGCCGCCCCGTCTATGCCGTAGGCACCACCCGACACCACGAGGGCGCCCCCTGTTGCGAGGTCACCGGCGATATCGCCCGCGATGGCCTCGCCGTACGATGTGGCGGCTCGCGCCCCGACGACAGCTGCGGCCGTCGAAGCGCGCAGCACGTCAGCATCTCCGCGGGCCCAGAGAAGCACGGGCTGATGTGCATCGAGATCGCGGAGGCCGTCCGGCCACAGCTCATCACCCGGCAGCAGCAGTCGGGCCCCGACGCTGTGCGCCGCGAGCAGGGCATCGCGTACGGCCCGTGGATGGGCACGCGGCCGCCACCGCGCCATCGCCTCTTTCAGGGCGCGCGGGGCCACCACACCTGGTGGCACGAGGTCGAGGTCGCCGAACGCCGTACGCAGCGCCCCGGCGGCGCCGAGAGCCTGGACGAGCGCGCCGGCCACTCCGTCGCCCGGCTCCACCAGCACCGACCACGCGACACGAGCGGCGACCTCGGTGGCCTCGACGTCGGGCCGCGTCAGCCGAGCCGCTGCCGTGAGCTCCGAATCGTCGATGAGTTCGCACCGTGCGGAATCGATCATGCCAGCAGTCCTTTCTTGAGGAAGAGCGCGTGTCCGAGCTGATCGCCGCCGGGCGACGACAGCCCTGCCAGATCGCTCAGAGTCCATGCGATGCGCAGCACCCGGTCGTAGGCGCGCAGGGTGACGCTGCCCCGTTCCAGGGCGCGGTCGAGAGGCGCGCGCACCGCCGAAGGCAGACGCAGCGCCCCCTGCCTCAGCCGCTCCCCCGGCACCTCTGCATTGAGCCGCCAGGGGGTGCCCCGCCATCGCTCGGCAGCGACCGACCTCGCAACGGTCACCCGCTCCCGGGCGTCTGCGGTCGACACCCCTGAGCGCTCATCGGAGGTTGCACGGGCCGCAGCGACGCGAGCCACCTGCAGGTCGATGTCGACCCGGTCGCGCAGCGGCCCAGACAACCGGCCCGCGTACCGGCGGATCGCCATAGGCGGGCACATGCACTCGGCACCGCGTACCCCGTAGTTACCGCACGGACAGGGGTTCATCGCGAGGATCAGCTGGAATCGTGCGGGGAACGCCGTCGCGAACCCGGCGCGGATGATCTCGATTCGGCCGCTCTCCAACGGCTGTCGCAGCGCATCGAGCGCGGAACGTGGGAACTCCGGCGTCTCGTCCAGGAAGAGGACCCCGCGATGCGCGCGGACGATGGCCCCAGGACGGGGGCTGCGTGAGCCACCGCCGACCAGCGCCGCGGCCGACGCCGTGTGGTGAGGCGCCTCGAACGGCGGCAGGGAGTCGAGGCGCGTGACAGCCTCACCCGCGAGCGAGCGAATGGCAGCCACCTCGAGCGCTTCGCCCTCGGTGAGCGCGGGGAGTATCCCCGGCAGTCGCCGCGCGAGCATGGTCTTGCCTGCACCGGGTGGTCCGCTCAGCATCATGTGGTGCCCGCCCGCCGCCGCGGTGATCAGCGCATCGACAGCCTCGTCCTGGCCGATCACCTCGGCAAGGTCGAGCGTCTCATCGCTCGGTACAGCGCGCGGAGCGGTGTGAACGGGGTCGGTGTCACGCACCTCGATGTCAGCACCGTGTGACACGGCGACCTCGGCGAGAGACGCCGCTGCATGGACCTCGACACCGGGCACGAGCCGAGCCTCGGCCGCGTTCGCATACGGCACGATCACCTTGGTGAATCCGGCGCGAGCGGCCGCGTAGACCGCAGGCAGCACTCCGGGCACGGGCCTCAGGCGGCCGTCGAGCCCGAGTTCGCCGACGTGAACGGTGGAGCGCACCGAATCCCGGCGCAGGGCTCCGGTGGTGGCGAGTGTTGCGACAGCGATGCTCAGGTCGAACCCGCTGCCGGCCTTCGGCAGGTTGGCAGGAGAGAGGTTCACTGTGAGGTGCCGCCGCGGGAAGTCCAGTCCCGCGTTCACGCAGGCATTGCGCACGCGCTGTGCTGCCTCGCCCAGTGCCTTATCCGGCAGGCCGATGATCTGGAACCCCGGTGTCTGGCTGCTGAGGTCTGCCTCGACCTCCACCATGTGTCCGTCGACGCCGGTCAGAGCCACCGCCCACGTGCGCGCGGTGCTCATCGCAGATCGTCGAGGTGCTCGAGTCGGGCATCCGCTGGTTCGGCGCCCGTCAGGCCGATCGCCTCGAGGCGCAGAGGTCGGCCTCGCGCGATATCGGGGTGCGCCTCCGCCCAGGCGAAGGCGAGCCGCCAGAGACGGCGTCGCTTGCGTTCGTCGACCGCTTCGAAGGGGTGGCCGAAGCGGTCCGACCGGCGTGTCTTGACCTCGATCACGCAGAGCAGATCGCCCCGCGCCGCGATGAGGTCTATCTCACCCTGCGCACAGCGCCAATTGCGCTCGAGGATCTCGTAGCCGAGTGCCTCCAGGTGCTGTGCCGCGCGCTCTTCGCCCGCCCGCCCGAACTCGTCTTTCGCTGCCATGACGACAGCCTGGCGTCCGCCGCCGACGCGGCCAGCTCGTCCTCACACCGCGTGGGGACAACTCGTTCCTGTCCCCGAACTGGGGACAGAAGTCACTTGCCGTCGAGCGACAGCTCTTCAGGCAGTTCGAACTCGCGTCGCTGCAGCTCCTCGACGTTGACGTCCTTGAAGGTCAGCACGCGCACAGCCTTGACGAAGCGATCGGCGCGATAGATGTCCCACACCCACACGTCGGTCATGGAGATCTCGAAGTAGAAGTCGTGCTCTGTGTCACGACGTACAACGTTCACCTCGTTGGCGAGATAGAACCGGCGCTCGGTCTCGACGACGTACTGGAACTGTCCGACGACGTCGCGGTACTCGCGGAAAAGCGCGAGTTCGAGCTCGCGGTCGTAATCGTCGAAGGCATCCTCATCCATGATGACTCCATCCTATGAGCACCCGGGGCCGAATGCGGATTCGTCAGAACAGGGTCGGCGCGTCTGCGATCGCCCACGACGCCCGGTGCAGCGGCGAGAGCCCGCGTTCGCGGATCGCCTGCCGATGCTCGAGGCTCGCATAGCCCTTGTTGCGGTCCCATTGGTAGTCGGGATGCTCGGGATGCAGCGCCGCCATGTGCGTGTCGCGTGCGACCTTCGCGATGACCGATGCCGCCGACACCGAGGCGCAGTCGCGGTCGCCCTTGATGACGGTGCGGACGGTGAGCGGCACGGGATGCACCCGGGAGACGTAGTCGTGGTTGCCGTCGAGGATCACCAGGGTCCGCTCCAGGTTCGCGCCCGCGTCGACGACGGCCTGCAGAGCGCGCGAGGCGGCGAGCCCCAGGGCGCGCATGATGCCCACTTCGTCGATCTCGGCGGCAGTCGACCAGCCCACGGCCGACAGCGGCACCCAGCTGCTCGCTCGCTCGGCCATGGCGGGCCGGCGCTTCTCAGTGATCATCTTCGAGTCGCGGAGGCCCTCGGGCACCCGACGACGCGAGCCTGCGGCATCCATCACGGCCGCGCCGACCGCCACAGGGCCGGCCAGCGCTCCCCTGCCGACCTCGTCGAGCGCGATGATCAGGTCGAACTCCTTGAGCAGCCGGCGCTCGAGGGCGAGCGTCGGGGCGACCACGGTCATTCCGGATCGGGCACGGCGCGGAACACGTCGTCGTGCGTGTCGATCGGCCCGAATCTGTCGAGGGGCCAGGTGGTGAGGAACGCGCGCCCCACGACGTTCTCGAGCGGCACGAAACCTCCGCCCGGCAGATCCTGGTGCGCGCGGGAGTCCTGCGAGCGATCCCGGTTGTCGCCCATGACCCAGATACGGTCCTCAGGCACCGTGACGTCGAACTCGGCGTTCGACGCCGCCGTGTCGCCCTCGGGCAGATTGAGGTAGCCGAGCTCGTTGATCGGCGAACCGTTGACGGTGGTCTGGCCGAGCGCGTTGCAGCACACGACGTGGTCGCCCGGCATGCCGATGACCCGCTTCACGAGGTGGTCCTGCGCGTCGGTCGTCGAGATCCCCACGAAGGTGAGCGCCCAGTCGACGGCTTCGACGAGCGGAGGGCGTGCCGGGGTCTGCGGTGCCGACGGCAGCCAGCCGCCCGGGTCCTTGAAGACCACGACGTCGCCGCGGTCGTAGCCGCTCCACCGCGGAGTCAGCTCGTCGACGAGAATGCGGTCGTTCACGAGCAGCGTGCGCTCCATCGATCCCGACGGGATGTAGAACGAGCGGATCACGAAGGTCTTGACGACGAACGACACGAGCGCCGCGATGAGGATGATGACCAGCACATCCCTCAGGAAGACCAGTGCCCCTCGCCTCCGCTGTGGTGGCTGGATCATCGCCGCGGGGGCATCGGATGTCATGTGGGTCCTCTTCATCGACTCACCGCGCACGCGCGGCTCTACAAGGGTCGCACACCCGCGACCGAACGCCAGAACCCCGGGACGAGTGTCCCGGGGTTCTGGCGCAAGGATGCGACGAGATCAGTTGTCGCGCTTCTCCTTGATCTTGGCCTTCTTGCCGCGCAGGTTGCGCAGGTAGTACAGCTTCGCGCGACGCACGTCACCGCGGGTGACGACCTCGATGTGGTCGATCACCGGCGAGTGCACCGGGAAGGTGCGCTCGACGCCCACCTGGAAGCTGATCTTGCGGACCGTGAAGGTCTCGCGCACGCCATCGCCCTGACGGCCGATGACGACGCCCTGGAACACCTGGATGCGCGAGCGGGTGCCCTCGGTGATGTTCACGTGCACCTTGACGGTGTCGCCGGGGTGGAAGACAGGAATGTCGGAACGGAGCGAAGCCGCGTCGACGGCGTCGAGGATCTGCATGATCGTCTCTCTCTGCACTCGCCACAGGTCGGATGCATGAATCAAAGGGGTGAGAACGGGTGTGTGCCGAGCGGCGCGCGAGGCGTCCGCAGGTTCCCCTGAGGCAGAACCGGGTCACGGCACAAACAGCTATTCTGCCATGAACGGCGGCCCTGCGCCAATCCGGAACGGGGGCGTCAGAGGTCTCGCGAACGAGACTCCTCGATCACGATCACGTCCGGCTCGCCGGCCGCACGATCGGAATGCTGCGACGGGGCGAGCGTCGACCACGTGATGGTCTCGCGCAGGCGAGCGCCTGCCCCGCGGGCCTCGTTCCAGAGCTGCCAGAGCTGCATCCACAGCAGCACGACAGCCGTGACGATCGCAGCGGTGAGAAGCCACGGGAAGGCTCCGTCGATGAAGCATCCGACGAGGATCGTCAGCACGTGCCACACGCCGAATCCGGCGACGTCCAGCCACGACACGGCCCGCTCTGCACGAACCGACGGACGCGACCGGGTCAGGAGCGTCAGCACGAGCTGCGCGATGAGGACGCCGGGAATCGCCATGAGCAGCACCCAGAGCAGGCCCCAGCCGTTGCGTCCGAAGATCGCCCAGCCCACCAGCATCCAAGCCGGAAGGACGAGGGATGCCGGCAGCAGCCAGCGGAAGAAGAGCCGTCGCACCATCATGCTCCGATGCTACGTCTCCGTCCGATGGAGAGGGTGGCTGTTCGCTGAGGACGTCGACCGAGGCGCGGATCGGGGAGAATGGATGCCGACGAGAGGAATCCCCATGATCGAACTGCGCACCCCCGCCGAGATCGACGAGATGCGCGCCGCCGGCCGCTTCGTCGCCGAGACGCTGGCGACGCTGCGCGACGAGACGAAGGTCGGGACGAACCTGCTCTCCATCGACGCGCGAGCCCACGATCTGATCCGCCGCGCTGGCGCTGAGTCCTGCTACATCGACTACGCGCCCTCGTTCGGGCGCGGCCCCTTCGGCAAGGTCATCTGCACGTCGGTGAACGACGCGGTGCTGCACGGGCTCCCCCACGACTACGTGCTCCGCGACGGCGACCTGGTGTCGCTCGACTTCGCCGTGTCGGTCGACGGATGGGTGGCGGACTCCGCGGTGTCGTTCGTGGTCGGCACGCCCCGTGACGAGGACCTGCGCCTGATCGACACGACCGAGCGCGCGCTCGACGCCGCGATCGCCGCTGCCGTCGTCGGCAACCGCATCGGTGACATCTCGGCATCGATCGCGGCCGTCGCGCACGGAGAGGGCTATTCGATCAACACCGACTTCGGGGGCCACGGCGTCGGGCGCATCATGCACGGCGACCCGCACGTGCCGAACGACGGACGCGCCGGGCGCGGTTTCCCGCTGCGCGAGGGCCTGGTGTTCGCCCTCGAGCCGTGGTTCCTGGCGACCACCGACGAGCTGGTGACCGATGACGACGGCTGGACGCTGCGCAGCGCAGACGGTTCGCGCGGATCCCACTCGGAGCACACGGTCGCCGTCACGAAGGACGGTCCGATAGTCCTCACCGACCGCGGCTTCCTCGGCGTCGACTGATCGCGCGAGCCGTGCGGACCGGGTCGGCGCGCCGTCGGCACGGCAGCGTCTGCTCCCAGAACTCTCGCATCCGCCGTTTCTAGACTCGCGTGCGACACTCGCCCGACGATCCGAGGGACCTGCCACGTGATGACGAGCACCACCGCCGACGGCTCCTGGCTCTCAGCTCTCATAGATGCGGTGATCGGGCTGATGGACGTCATCGGCCCGGCGGGGGCGGGACTGGCGATCGCGCTGGAGAACCTCTTCCCGCCGTTGCCGAGCGAGGCGATCCTGCCGATGGCCGGCATCGCGGCCCACGACGGAGCGTTCGGGCTCTGGGAGGCCGTCGCGTGGACGACGCTGGGGTCGTTGGTGGGTGCGCTCGCGCTCTACGGCTTGGGAGCGTGGCTGGGCTTGGATCGTCTGCGGCGCGTCGCCGACCGCCTGCCGCTCATCGCGGTGTCGGATGTGGACCGCACGGTCGCCTGGTTCCAACGGCACGGCGGCAAGGCTGTGTTCTTCGGGCGTTTCATCCCGATCTTCCGCAGCCTGATCTCTATCCCCGCCGGCGTCGCACGTATGCCCGTGTGGCGTTTCAGCGCCCTCACCACCGCGGGCAGCCTGATCTGGAACACGGTGTTCATCCTCTGCGGATGGTTCCTCGGCTCGGGCTGGCACATCGTCGAACAGTACGTGGACGTGGTGCAGAACATCGTGATCGTCGTCGTCGCGGCGGTCGTCGTCGTGATAGTCGTCCTGCGCATCCGGTCTCGGCGCGCCGGGCGCTCAGACGCCAGCGGCGAAGCTCGTCAGCGGCAGCAGGACTCGGACACGGAGTCACCCGGCGTTCCGACCACGAGGGGCCGCTGAGCGACCGCGCGGCGGTTCAGTCCGAGAGAAGGTCGGGCCGGCGCAGACGGGTGCGTTCGAGCTGCTGCTCGTGACGCCAGTTCGCGATCGCGCCGTGATTGCCACTGAGCAGCACCGGCGGCACCTCGCGGTCTCGCCAGACCGAAGGCTTCGTGTACGACGGGTACTCGAGCAGTCCGTCCTCGTGGGACTCTTCGACCAGGCTCTCCGGGTTTCCCACCACGCCGGGGATGAGCCGCGCAATCGCCTCGGTCATCGCCATCACCGCGACCTCTCCCCCGTTCAGCACGTAGTCGCCGAGACTGATCAGGCGCACCTGGCCGAGATCGGCGGCGTACTCGAACACACGCTCGTCGATGCCCTCGTAGCGGCCGCAGCCGAAGATGAGGTGCTCACGTGTCGCCAGATCGCGGGCAGTCGCCTGCGTGAAGACCGCGCCCGCAGGCGAGGGGAAGATGATGGTCGGACGAGCGGATGCCTCGGCCGGTGCCAGCTGATCGAGCGCGAGCCCCCAGGGCTCGGGCTTCATCACCATGCCCGCACCACCGCCGTACGGCGTGTCGTCGACGGTGCGATGGCGGTCGTGAGTCCAGTCGCGAAGGTCGTGGACGTTCAGGTCGAGGATGCCCGAGTCGCGGGCCTTCCCCAGGAGCGATAGCGCGAGACCGTCGAAGTACGACGGGAAGATCGATACGACGTCGATTCTCATCGGTCGGCGCTGCCGATCACTCGGAGGGGGCGTCGTCGGGGCTGTCCGCAGCGGGCAGCTCCTCGAAGAGCCCGGGCGGCGGTGTGACCACGATGCGGCCGGCGGCGATGTCGACACTCGGCACGATCGCCTCGACGAAGGGCACCATCACATCGCCCGTATCGGTCTTCACGATCAGCAGATCCTGAGCGGGCAGGTGCTCGACCCGTGCGACCCGTCCGACGACCGTGTCGTCGCGGACGACGTCGAGTCCGACGAGCTGGTGCGCGTACCAGGCGTCGTCTTCGGTCTCGTCGTCCTCGTCCATCCACAGGATGGCCCGCACAAGCGACTCCGCGGCGGTGCGATCGTCGACGCCGTCGAGGAAGACGACGGAGTTGCCGTTCATCACGCGGTACTCGCGGATGGTGACGGTCTTGCCGTGCCAGCTGGACGCTTCGGGCACCTGCAGCGTGAACTCGGCACCGGGAACGAAGCGACGCTCCGGGTTGTCGGTGTAGAGCTCGAGCTTCAACGCGCCCTTGAGGCCGTGGGCCTTCAGCAGACGGCCGACGCGGAGCTGGTTCTTCTCGGCTGCCACGTCAGTCGTCCGCGACGTCGACGCGGACACGGCGTCCGTCGGCGAGGGCGGAGACGAGCGTGCGCAGCGCTTTGGCGGTACGGCCGCCGCGCCCGATCACGCGACCACGGTCATCCGGGTGCACGTGCACCTCGAGAAGGTCACCACGGGGCGACGCGGATGCGGTGATGCGGACATCGTCAGGGTGATCGACGATCCCCTTGACGACGTGTTCGAGCGCGGCGGCGAGCACAGCGGATTACTCTGCGTCGGCGGCGGCGTCTGCCGCGTCCTCGGCGGGAGCCTCGGCAGGAGCCTCGGCCTTCTTCTCAGCCTTGGGCTTGATGACCGACTTCTTGGCCGAGTCGACCTCGAAGGGAGCCTTGGGCTCTGCGACCTGGACGGTGGACTTCGCGTCCTTGTCGCCCTTGAACTTGCCCCAGTCGCCGGTGAGCTTCAGCAGTGCGGTGACCTGCTCGGTCGGCTGAGCGCCGACGGAGAGCCAGTACTGCGCACGCTCGGAGTCGACCTCGATGAACGAGGGGTTCTCGGTGGGGTGGTACTTGCCGATCTCCTCGATCACTCGACCGTCGCGCTTGGTGCGCGAGTCGGCGACGACGATGCGGTAGTGCGGTGCACGGATCTTGCCCATGCGCTTGAGACGGATCTTGACAGCCACGATTCTCCTGAATGGTGTGGAAAGAAAGATGAACCGGTCGCCTGGAGAGTGGGGTGCACATCCGGCGGAAGCTCTGTAAGGGGTGACGGATGCTGGATAGAGGGTCGAGCAGCCGTCCGACCCTCTATTCTGCCAGATCGGACGGCAGTCCGCGAAACGACACGACACGGAGTGCGCGGCGCGGTGAAGGTGCGTGTCAGACTGTGCGCGTGCCGATCGAATTCGCCTCCTCCGCCCGCTCGACCGTCGGGCTGGAGTGGGAGATCATGCTCGCAGATCCTGTCACCGGAGATCTGGTCGGGCGTGCACCCGAGCTGCTGACGCGCCTCGAGCAGCAGAGCGCGCCCGAGCGTCACACCGTGACCGGAGAGCTGCTGACGAACACCATCGAGGTCACCAGCGGAGTCGGCGCGACCGTCGCGGACGCCGTCGACGACATCGCGGCGGCGATCGCGGCGGTCCGGCGCTCCACCGACCCGGCGGGCATCGAGCTGCTCTCGGCCGGCAGCCACCCGTTCGCTCAGTGGTTCGACCAGCGGGTGACCGACAAGAACCGGTATCACAAGCTCATCGAGCGGACGCAGTGGTGGGGCCGCAACATGATGATCTGGGGCATCCACGTGCATGTCGGAGTGGATGACAGGGCAAAAGTGCTGCCCATCATGGGAGCGCTGTCCTCGTTCCTCCCTCATCTGCAGGCGCTGTCCGCATCGAGCCCGTACTGGGCCGGTGAGCGCACCGGCTATGCGTCGAACCGCGCGCTCGTCTTCCAGCAGCTCCCGACGGCCGGATTGCCCTGGCCGATCACGAGCTGGCGCGAGTTCGAGGACTTCGTCGACGACATGACGCGCACGGGAGTGATGGACGATCCGTCTGAGATCCGCTGGGATATCCGACCCGCCCCGAAGTGGGGCACGATCGAGGTGCGCGCGTGCGACGGTATGTCGACGCTCGCCGAGCTCGCCTCCGTGGCCGCGCTCACTCAGACTCTGGTGGAGTTCTTCTCCCGGGAGCTCGACGAGGGCAGGCAGCTGCCGACCCTGCAGCCGTGGTTCCATCGCGAGAACAAGTGGCGCGCCGCCCGCTACGGTCTGGATGCCAGGGTGATCGTCGATCGCGCCGGGTCGCAGGTGCCGGTGCGAGAGCATCTGACCGCGGTGGTCGAGGACCTCGCCCCCATCGCCGCCGACCTCCGCTGCTCGCGCGAGCTCCAGGGCGTGCTCACGATCATCGAGCAGGGCGCGAGCTACTCCCGTCAGCTGGAGGCTGCCGACGCGGCCCGCGGCGACCTGCGTCAGGTCGTGCAGCATCTGATCCGCGAGTTCCGCGGCGGACCCGAGCGCTCGGTCCGCGACTGACCCCGCCCCGCGCGAGGTCTGTCGTCAGTCGGTGTCGAGCAGACGTCTGGCGAGCGCATCGTCGAGCACGACGTCGGTGATCAGCCCGGCGCCGATCGCCGCGCGGAGCGAGCCGAGCTTCGCCTCCCCTGAGACGATGCACACCCTGCGAGGAACGCGCCGGAGCCTGTCGAGACCTGGTCCGGTCGAACGTGCATTGAGCCGGATGTCGCGCCAGCTGCCGTCCGCGCGGAAGAAGACGGTGGCGACGTCGCCGATGACCCCGTCCTCTTCGAGGCTGCGATAGTCGTCACGCGCCAGGTATCCGCCGACGTACACCCGGCTGGGGACGTCCGACTGCGGCGAGCCCAGGCCGAACACGGCGACATCCATCTTGGCCTGGAAGGCGAGCACGCGCCTGGTGCTGCGCTCTCGCCACATGGCGTCCCTCGTGTCGGGGCTGTCGAAGAACGCCGGCACCGGGAACTGCTCGACCTGCGCGCCGAAGGCGTGCCCGAACCGCTGCAGGATGTCGCTCGAGTACTCCAGGCCGCTGGTCTGCGTGTTGCCGGCGCCGTTGAGCTGCACGATCGTCGTGCCGTGGGTGTCTTTCTGAGTGAGCGAACGGCTCACGGTGCTGATGGTCGATCCCCACGCGACGCCGACGACCATGTTCGACTCGATGAACTGCGACAGCAGCCTGCCTGCCGTGAGGGCGACGCGCTCGAGCCGCTCCACCTCGCTGACCCGCTCGGGTATCGGCGCGATGTGGGCGGTGACGCCGTGACGATCGCTGAGGCGCTGCTCGAGCATCCCGAGCCGCTCGAGGGGCGAGTGGATGCGGATGTCGACGAGACCGACCTCGCGGGCGAAGCTGAGCAGGCGCGACACCGACGAACGCGAGGTGCCGAGCTCCCTTGCGATGACCTCCATCGTCTGGTCCTGCATGTAGTACAGGCGTGCGGCGGTGAGCGCGGCGATCAGCTTCTGATCGCGGTGGTTGCGAGTCGGCATCCGGTCCTCCGTCCACGATTCTTGCACATATGTGCAATGGGCTTGCACGCAGAGCGCTGCGGGTCGATGCTGAAGGCAATCAGAGCAGAGAGAGGTCGAGCATGGTTGAGCCGACACACTCCTCGCCGGAGCGCGAGCAGGTACGGGCCGTCCGCGAATCTGGACGCACGAGCGTCCTCGTCATCGGCGCGGGCATCAATGGCATCTCCACCTTCCGCGACCTCGCCCTGCAGGGCGTCGATGTCGTGCTGGTGGAACGCGGCGACTTCGCGTCGGGCGCCTCCTCGGCATCCAGCCACATGATCCACGGCGGCATTCGCTACCTCGAGAACGGCGAGTTCCGGCTGGTGCGGGAATCCGTTCAGGAGCGCAACGGTCTGCTCAAGATCGCACCGCACTATGTGAAGCCGCTGCAGACGACGATCCCGATCTACTCGACGTTCTCGGGCATCCTCTCGGCTCCCCTGCGCTTCCTCACCCACCGCAGCGGCAAGCCGCAGGAGCGCGGCGCCTTCCTGATCAAGGTCGGACTCACGATCTACGACACGTTCTCCCGCGACGGCGGCGTGGTGCCGCGTCATCGGTTCCTCGGCCGTAAGCGCTCGCTGGCGGAGCTGCCCTCTCTCGACCCGAACATCAAGTACACCGCGACGTACTACGACGCATCGATGCACGACCCCGAGCGTCTCGCTCTCGACGTGCTGCAGGACGGTCGCTCAGCGCACGATGGCGCCGTCGCCCTGAACTATGTCGAGGCGATCGGCCGTTCGGCCGACGGCGTCCGGCTTCGCGACCTCGAGTCGGGCGCAGAGTTCACCCTCGCCGCGGACGTGGTCGTGAACGCATCCGGACCGTGGACCGACCTGACGAACGACGCCCTCGGCGAGGACACGCGCTTCATGGGCGGCACCAAGGGCTCGCACATCGTGCTCGATCACCCCGAGCTGCTCGACGCGACCGGCGGCCGCGAGATCTTCTTCGAGCATTCGGATGGACGCATCGTCCTGATCTACCCGCTCAAGGGCCGGGTGCTCGTCGGCACGACCGACATCGACGCCGATCCCCGCGAGGCGCCGGTGTGCACCGATGAGGAGATCGACTACTTCTTCGACCTGATCCATCACGTGTTCCCGACCATCCCCGTGTCGCGTGATCAGATCGTCTACACCTTCTCTGGCATCCGTCCGCTCCCCCGCCATGAAGACACCGCGCCCGGCTTCGTCTCGCGGGACTACCGCATCGAGGTCGATAGGCAGGGCTCTGTACCCCTGGTGAGCCTGGTCGGCGGCAAGTGGACCACTTTCCGGGCCCTCGGAGAGTCGCTCTCGGATGTCGTGCTCGGACTCATCGGCCGCCCGCGGTCGGTGTCGACGGT